>CAWUEX030000002.1:0-3678196 GCA_963921305.4 Rhodospirillaceae bacterium | reverse complement strand
AGTTGCACCCATACCCGGTGAGATCAGGTAGCCTTCTTCCTGTTCGCCGAGCCACGGTTGCGCCGTTTCGATAATCACTTTGAAATAAGGCGGTGCATTCTCCGGGATGGTGGAGTCCGGGGCGACTGAGATAACTTTCCCATCGATGCCGCCGTAGCGGGCGAAGTCGTATGTATCGATTTTCACCGTTGCCGGCTGCCCTTCCTGAACAAAGCCACGGTCCATCGGATTGAGCCGCGCTTCGACGACTAAGGTGTCCTCCGATGGCACGATATCCAGGATCGGTTCACCCGGGCGGACCACCCCACCGATCGTCGTATAGCGCATGTTCTTGACCACGCCGTTCGTCGGGCTGCGTATGGTGGTGCGGGTTTGCTGATCATTGGCTGTCGCCAACAGCTCACGGATGCGGGCGATTTCGACTTCCGTGTCACCTAGCTGTTCCCGGGCCTCGCGGGCAAACCGCAAGTCGAGTTCGGTCACGCGCTCCAGCGCTTCGTCCAAGGCGGCCTTGGCGCGGGGCAGCGCTTCACTCAGGGCGGCGATTTCGCCCTCGAGAGACTCCACCTCGCTTTCAATTTGCAGGTGGTCCATCGGCGATTGCAGTTTGTCCTTGAGCAAGTCCTCGGACATGGTGAGCCGTTCGCGGGCCAGACCGAGGCTGGTACGTAGCGCCTGTAGGCGCGCCTCCACTTCGCGCACGTCCTGACTGCGCTGTACGGCTTGTCCCTCAAGGACGGCGCGTGTGCTTTTCAGTTCGCGCTGGCGGGCGTCGTAGGCGTCCTTTTCCGCTGCGATAATACTGGCGACGTTGGCGCCCAGGTCTTGCGGCGCCGCCAAGGGTGTCGTGTTGGCCTCTGCTTCCAGTCGCGCTTTGCGCACCAATAGTCCGGCCAGACGCACGTTCAGTTCTTCGATATTCGTCACCGTTCCAGCCAGATCGAGCTGCACCAGTTCGGAGCCTTCCCGCACCGTATCACCCTCACGCACGAACAATTCATCGATGATGCCGCCCTCAAGATGCTGAATGGTCTTCACGCGGCCCTGCGGCACCACTTCACCGGGGGCAATCGCAACTTCATCCAGATGGGCGAACAGCGACCACAGCAGAAACAGTGTCAGCAGAGCCATGATCCCGTAGGCGATCTTGCGCCACCCGGGAACGGCGTGCTGGTCCAACAAATCGTCTAACTGGCTCATCGTTTTCTCAGACTCTTTATCCTGTGCTGCCTATTCGGCTGAACCGGCCGTTTTCGCTGCTGGCGGTCCATCGACCTTTTTCAAAGGGATGGGTACGGGTTTGCGTGCCGCCTGCGCTTCGGCACGCTTGTTTGCCAATGCGTCCATCACCTTCTGTGTCGGCCCTGCCATCTGAATACGTCCATGATCCATAATGACGGCGTTGTTGCACGCCTGAAGCAGCACCGGGCTGTGAGTCACAAGGATGACAGTGTGTGATTTGCCCAGGTCCGCCAATGTGGCACGTAAATTCGCTTCGGCGTCTTTGTCCAAACTGCCTGACGGTTCATCCATGATGATCACCGGCGGGTCCGCGACCAAAGCTCTCGCGATAGCAATGCGTTGCCGCATGCCGCCCGACAACAATCCGCCGGCTTCGCCAACCTGGGTGCCGTAACCGTCCTGCAGGTCCAACACCATGTCGTGGGCCTGGGCCAGCTTGGACGCGCGGACGATGTCCTCGTCACTCGCGTCCGGAAACGTTTGGACGATGTTGTCGCGCACGGTGCCGTTGAACAGAATACACTCTTGCGGCACGTAACCGATCCATCGGGCCAGGTCTTTGCGGGAAAACTGTTTCAGATCTGCCCCGTCCAGCAGTACGCGTCCGCTTGCCGGCGGGTAGAGTCCGAGAATGAGTTTGAGCAGTGTCGTCTTGCCGCTGCCGTTGGCCCCCATGATTGCCGTCACGCCGCCAGCCGCTATGTCGAGCTTGATGCCGTCGACGACCGGCGGCCCATCCTCGTGATACCTGAACACGGTCTCCTCGAAGGTGATCCGGCCCCTGGGGCGCTCCAGAGCAATCACGCTGGCGGTTTTATCCTCGCTTTCTTCTAGGACCTTGCCCAGGCGTTCGACTGACTGGCCAAAGTTGACGTAATTGCGCCAGGCGCCGACCAGTTGGTTCAGCGGTCCCAGCAGGCGTCCGCTCAGCATGTTCGCCGCGATCAGTCCACCGATAGTCAGTTCCTGATTCATGATGGCAAGGGCGCCCACGGTGGTCATTGCCACGGTGGTAAACATAGTCAAACCATGACCGGCGTTGACGAACGCATCGGTCTTCGTCCCGCGCTCCAGCGATTGTTTGATCGCTTCAGCCTGGCGGTCTTCCCAAACCGGGCGTAGATGGTCTGCCATGTCCAAAGCTTTGACCGTGCCGCGGCCCATGATCATTTCCGAGATCAAGCCGTCCCGGTCGATGGCCTTGGTTTTTTCCGCTTCCGCCGCCGCGGCGACGATTTTGCCGGATCGCCACGCCAGCACGACAAAGATCACGAACACGACGACCAGCACCCAGGCCACCGGCCAGGCGATGAGAAACACCACGCCGAGAAACAGGATGGCGAAGGGCAGATCGGCGCATAGGATCGCCGACGCTCCGGACAGCGTATTGCGCACGGTTTCGACGTCACGGAACAGCATTTGCCAGTAAGACGCTGGGCGGCTCTCGAGCACCCGCAGGGGCAGGGCCATGATTTTCTCGAACAGACGGCGGCCCACCAGCACGTCCAGGCGCAGCGCAACACTCTGCATCACCTTGGCGCGGGTCTGGCGCAGAATGAAATCGAAGGCGATGACCAAGGCCATGCCGATGACCAAACCCTGCAACGTCGTCAGCCCGGCGTGGAACACGACCCGGTCATAGACCTGCAGCACGAACACGGGCACCGCAACAGCAATCAGATTGACAAAGAGCGAGACCGTCAGGACCTCTTTAAAGACCGGCTTTAGCGGCTCGATAAACTGCCGCAGCCACGCCCTGTCCGGGTGCGCGAAAAATCCTCCCGAATGTGCCGCGTCGTCTGACATGCCTGATTTATAACCTTTTTTTGCCTTCATGGCAGGGTCAACGCGACGATCCGGCAAAATGGTTAAAATCTCTCTGTCGCCGCGCCCGCGAACCCGCTAAGCTCAAAGCGGACAAATGAGCGCTGGGGGGCGCGCGTTGCTCGATAACCCTGTTTCACGTCCTGATGAGACCGCTGCGCCGGGGCGCGACACGGCCAAAAAGGGCCGCGTCGCAACGTTTTTTTCGCGCCTCAACCTGCGCCGCTTGTTGTCGATCCGGTGGTGGCTGCGCTGGTTCAACAGGTCACTAATCCAGACCGGCCGTCTGACCACGCTGCTTGCCCTCGTAGGCCTTATCTGGATCCGCAATGAAGACCCCGAATTCGTCCGGCTGATCCGGGCGAAGACCTTTGATACCTATCAGCAGCTCAAGCCGCGTCCCTTTATGGGCGCGGACAGCCAAGTGGTTATCATCGATCTCGATGAACCCAGCCTAGATGAATATGGCCAATGGCCGTGGCCGCGCACGCGCTGGGCCGAGCTTGTCGAGAGACTCACTGCGATGGGGGCGAGCGCCGTCGCCTTTGATATCGTCTTCCCAGAATCGGATACGACCTCGGTCGCCAACCTTGCCGATACCATTCCCGGTATTTCAGAAGATGTGCGGGCCACGTTGCGTGGTGTTCCGAATAACGATGACCTTTTCGCCGACGCCATCAAGGCCAGCGGCAAAGTTGTAACGGGCCATACGCCGCTCAATGTCGAGCGGTCAGATGCCGGCTACACCCGCAGTTCCGTGCGCGGTCAGCTTGGCAGTGATCCGATGCCGTGGGTCGAAAATCACCGGTTCATTCTGCGCAATGTTGAGGTGCTGGACCGCGCCGCCGCCGGACGGGGCGTGTTTAGCGTCGCCGAAGACCGCCTCGACGGCATCGTGCGCCGGGTGCCGATGTTGGTGGCCAGCCCGACCGGACTGTTTCCGTCGCTTAGTTTGGAATCCATCCGCGTCCATCTTGGCGCGCGCAATGTGATTGTCGAGACCGACGAGGCCGACGGGGTCCAGCGTATTATTCTGCAGAAGCTCCGTCCCACCCGTGAGAACATCGAAGTTTCGGTCGACCGCAATGCGCGGGTTTGGGTTTACTACACCCCCAACAGCGAATACCGGCAACAATATATCCCTGCAGCGGCGGTGTTGGGGGACCGGGTCGATCCAGGGCTGATCGAAGGCAAAATTGCGCTGATCGGAACGTCCTCTCAAGGACTGTTCGATGTCCGGGCGACGCCGCTGGACCCGGTTCTGCCGGGGGTCGAGGTCCACGCCAACCTGATTGAAAACGTGCTCAACGGCACCCAGTTGACGCGTTTGCCCATCGCCGACGGCTACGAAGTGCTCGCCGCCATCGCGATCGGCTTGGTGATGATCGTCATCACACCACTGCTCGGCGCGCGCATTTCAATGATTGTGTTTGTCGCCGGCACCGCGGCGATGGTGTGGTTTTCCTGGAACGCCTTTTCCACCCGCCTTGAACTCTGGGATCCCGGGTTCCCGATCATCGTCGCGACGATGTTCTACGGCTTCTTGACGTATGCCGCTTTCACGCGGGAAGAAGCGCAGCGGAAGCAAGTCCGTTCCGCCTTCGGGCAATATCTTTCGCCCGATCTGGTCAACCGCCTCGCCGAAGAACCCGATCAACTCACCTTAGGCGGTGAGATGCGTGAGATGACCTTTATGTTTTGTGACGTGCGCGGCTTTACCTCGATCTCAGAACTGTTCGACGCGCAGGGTCTCACCAACTTGATCAACCGGTTTCTCACACCGATGACCAACGTCATCCTTGCCAACAACGGCACCATCGACAAATACATGGGCGATTGCATCATGGCGTTTTGGAACGCGCCGCTGCTGGACGAGGATCACGCCCGCGACGCCTGTGAATCCGCGCTCCTCATGGTACGCGACCTCAAGGGCGTCAACGACGCGTTGAAAGAAGAGGCAGAAGAAGAGGGGCGTGAACATCGCCCCATCAACATCGGCATCGGCCTAAACTCCGGCGAGGCCTGTGTCGGCAACATGGGCTCGGAACAACGCTTCGACTATTCCGTTCTTGGCGACAACGTAAACCTGGCGTCCCGCCTTGAGGGCCAGTCCAAGACCTATGGTGTGACCATCGTCATTGGCGACAACACGGCGGCGCTGGCACCGGACTACGCGTCACTCGAACTCGATCTGATCAAGGTCAAGGGTAAGACCGAAGCGGTGCGGATTTTTACGCTGCTGGGGGATCCCGCGTTTGCCAGTAGCGATGCATTTAAAAAGCTTCGCGACCTCCATACCAACATTCTGTCGCTATACCGGTCGCAGGATTGGAATGCTGTGCGGGCGGCGATTGCGGATGCACGCGCCTATATCGGCGAGATCACTGGCCAAGGCCTGGCCCATGAGCTCAACGGCCTCTATGACCTCTACGAAGAGCGTATGGTTGAGTACGAAGCCGATCCGCTGCCAGAAGACTGGGATGGCGTGTTCGTCGCGACGAGCAAGTAGAGAAATTAGCGCAGGTTGGCCGGAAGAACTTGTTCCAAGCGGCCCATCGCCAGCAGTAACTGGTAGGCGGCCACCCGGGCGTCGAACAGGGCCGATGTATAATTGATGCGGGCGTTGAAAACTTCGTTCTCCGCATCCAACACGTTCAGCGCCGTTTCGCGTCCGCTCTCGCGCAACCGTTCCCGGCTTTCGAACACCTCCGAAGCGATGTTCACAGCGTTGTCGAGAAGTTCCACCCGCTCGCGTGCTGTCTCAAGTGCCTGCCAGGCGAGGCGGGTTTGTTCCTCGACTTTGCGTTTTGTCTGCACATAGTCGTTCTGTCGGGCCTGATACAGGTAGGCCGCGCCCTTCGAGCGGGAGCGCGTGCTCAACCCATTAAACAGGTTCCAGTTGGCTCGCAGCTTGAGGGAGTAGTCTCGGCGGATACCAGGCACACCATTGAAGTCGTCCTCGTAATTACCTTCGGCAACGAGATCGATGGTCGGATAGAACTCCGAGGTAATCCCCTCACGCGTCTCCTCGGCAATGTCGATCTGCCGCTGACCCGTCAATACTGCCGGGTTCTCCGCCAGCGCGATGGCGATGGCATCGTCCAGGTTTTGCGGCAGTAACGCATTTGGCGGCGTCGGCATACGCATCGTTTGCGGTTCCGCCGGATGACTGAACACCTGTAGGTAGCGGCTGTAGGCGTCCTGCAGCGCGCCCTGCACGAACACCTTGCGCTCCAGGGCAATCTGCAGGCGAGACTTCGCCTGCAGCACGTCGACCGCAATCCCGGACCCCCGCCGCACCCGTTCATCTTCCAGGTTCAGTTGCCGCCGGATGTTGTCTTCGTTTTGGCTGGACAGGTCCAACAGTTGGGATTGGCGCAACACGTCCAGGTAGGAATTGATCCCCTCGAACATCACGGTCTGCCGGACGCTGGTCAGGGTGATGTCCGCGACTTCAAGCTGAAGCTCTGCCGAGGACCGGCCGGACGCCCGACGCCCACCGTCGTATATGTTTTGGGTGAGTGACAGTCCCCAGGTCTCGGTGCCGCTTTCCAGCGGTCCGTTCTGGGTCGAGCGGATCGCGGGAGTGCTGACCCGTTCTTCTCCGGCATCGGCGGTCAGGTCAAGCGACGGCAGATAAGGGGATACTGATGCCCTCAAATCTTGGCGCGCTGAGCGGACTTGAAATGTGTTGGATTGGATTTGTGGATGGCTTTGAACGAGCCCGACCAATTCTTCGCTGAGCGGTGCAGCCGCTGCGTGCGAGGTCCAAGCGGCAGTAATCGCCGCAATTGCAGCGCTAAGGACAACATTCAATCTTTTGATGCACTGCGCCAAAGCGAGCCATTCCCCCAATGGCCGGACCGGCACCGGCCATAAACTTCAATTTTCCTTATATCTCAGCCGGTTGAGACCGGTCAATTAATCACAGGCTGATTCTGATCCGACGTTTTAGCGGGTCAGCGCCGTGGCCACGCGCGAGCCAGGAGGGGATGTAGGAAAGTGAGCCGATCTTGAAAGATGGCTCCGGCGGTAGGATTCGAACCTACAACCCTTCGGTTAACAGCCGAATGCTCTACCGTTGAGCTACGCCGGAACAACTGCTTGGAGGCCGAGGCCGGAATCGAACCGACGTACACGGATTTGCAGTCCGCTGCATCACCACTCTGCCACTCGGCCCGAGACCTGCCATTTCTGGTCAGCCCCATCGCGGCTCGGTCAACCGCGAAGCGGCGTTTTATAGAAGCCCATCTACCCCCGGTCAAGCGCCAGAACTGCGGCCAGCCTTGGCTCAAAGCCTGCCCTAGGGCCTCGCTGAGTGGGTCCAAGATTGAATGCGGCCTGCCCCTTCGTTATAAGCGGCTGAGAGAGGGGTGGGCACGTTTGAGACCACTCCACCGGCCACGCGTAAACAGGCGGACCTTTAGGCATGACGATGGATTTTGAAGTCGCCCGGCGCAACATGGTTGCCAGCCAGATCAAGACCAACGAGGTCACCGATCCGCTTGTGGTGGACGCCATCGGCCGCGTGCCGCGCGAGGCGTTTTTGCCTGCTGCCCGGCAGTCGCTCGCCTACATTGATGAAGACGTCAAGGTCTCGGAAGGCCGTTGGCTCATGGAACCCATGGTCGCGGCCAAGCTTCTGCAAATGGCTGACGTTCAGGCTACGGATCATGCATTGGTCGTACCCTGCGGCGCTGGATATTTGGCGGCGGTGATGGCGCACATGGCCGGCTCAGTTGTTGCTATTGAGGCCGACGCGGCATTGCGTGATGCAGCGGCAAAAGTGCTCACGGAACTGGGCGCGGACACAGTCGCCGTCGTGGGCGGCGAGATTGAGAAGGGATGTCCCGATCAGGCGCTCTTTGACGTCATCATTTTTGACGGAGCGGTTTCAAGTATTCCCGAGGCCATCGTGGCCCAACTTGCTGACGATGGCCGGCTTGTCGCAGTTGAAACCGCGTCAGGTGTGGGGCGGGCGACCCTGATCCAAAGGACTGGTGAGGCCGTCGGCCGGCGCACCGATTTTGACGCCCATATCCCGATGCTGCCAGAATTCGCAGCCGGTCCCGCCTTTGTGTTTTAGCCGGGCGGCCCAGCGTCTACACCAGCCTCGTTGCGGTTCCCTCGGTTGCAGCGGTGGCACCCCTCACCAGATCGCCCCGTCCAGGAAGTTACCAACTGTTGCACGTTTTGCGGTGGCATTCCCCGCACGCTTCGGCTAGGTAATCGGCACATTTGCGCCTTTCGGGATTGGTACTGAGGACGTCGAAGATGAACGGATACAAAAGGCTCCTGGCCACCACAGCCCTCGCCATCGCCATGGCGGGCACAGCTCCTGCGTCTGCTGAAACGCTAAGTGAAGCGCTGGCGCTGGCCTATGCCAACAATCCCAGCCTTCAAGCTGCGCGGGCTCAATTACGAGCCGTCGATGAAACTGTTCCGCTGGCCCTGTCAGGCTGGCGTCCGCGTGTGTCCATCAGTGGCGATGTATCGCGCCGCCGCAACGAAACGGACATTCAGAGCGCCATTGGCGGCGGTGCGCTGTTTGCCGGTGGCACCACTTTGAGGACGTCTCAGTCGGCGTCCCTCAGCGTGTCCCAGCCTTTGTTCCAGGGTTTTCGCACCCAAGCTGGCACCGCCCAGGCCAAGGCCAACGTCGAGGCCCAACGGGCACGCCTGATTTCATCCGAGCAGCAGGTCATGCTCGATGCGGCAACGGCCTACCTCGATGTGTTGCGGGACACGGCGGTGGTGGAACTCCGCAAAAACAATGTTCAAGTGTTGACCCGGCAGTTGGAGGCCACGCAGGACCGCTTCCGCGTCGGTGAGATCACCCGCACGGATGTCGCTCAGGCGGAAGCCCGTCTTTCGGCCTCGGTATCGGCCCGCATCCAGGCGGAGGGCAACCTGCAGCGCTCGCGCGCGGCCTATGTCGCCGCCATTGGCAAGCCACCTGAAAACCTGACCACGCCCCAGGCCCTGGGGAGTTTGCCCGCAGACGTTGACGCGGCTATTTCAGCCGCGGCTGAGAACAATCCAGCCCTGGTCGCGGCGGAGTACACGGCAGAAGCCGCGCAGGAAAATATCCGTCTCGTTCGTGGTGATCTGCTGCCCTCTCTGAGTTTAGATGGTCAGCTATCTAAAGCCTGGGACACGGTTGCTGATCAGTCGACCTCCGAGACAGCACAGGCGCGTCTGGCGCTGACCGTGCCGCTTTATCAGGGTGGGGCAGTTTACGCCCGTCTCCGCCAGGCCAAGCACACAGCCGGCCAGCGTCAGCTTGAAGCGGATCAAGCGCGCCTTGATGCGCGTGAGTCAGCCACGTCAGCATGGGAGAATTATCAGGCGGCGAAGGCCAGCATAGCTTCCATTGAAACCCAGATTGTGGCGTCTGAGATTGCCCTCGAAGGGGTTCAGCGCGAAGCGGAGGTCGGCGCCCGGACGGTGCTTGACGTACTCGATGCCGAGCAGGAACTGCTTGATGCGCGGGTGGGGCTAGTGACGGCGCAGCGTGATCAGTTGGTTGCCACGCTTCAAGTCTTGTCATCCATAGGTCAGCTTACGGCGGAAAGCCTGAACCTCAACGTTTCGCTTTACGACGCGCTCGATCATTATGAAGACGTCGATGGCAAGTTTTTCGGCTCTTCATTTGAGGCCGACCAGGACGCAGCCCGCCGGTAAAACCGCAGAAATCCGCTAACCCACGGATTTTGCACGCGTTATAGAATTCTTTAACCATTTGGAGTACCGTCTTCCCAACTAACGTGGGGAAAATGGACCAATCGCTATGAGTGACGAAGGTCAACAAGAACCTTCAATGGAGGACATTCTTGCCTCCATTCGGAAGATTCTGTCGGAGGATGAAGAAGAGGGCGAGGGCGGCGAAGCCGCAGCCGCAGAGGCCGCGCCTGAACCTGAGGCGGCGTCTGAGCCTGAGCCGGCGGCTGACCCGGAACCCGAGCCTGAGCCCGAACCGGACCCGGATCCCGTCGTCGAGGATGATGAGGACGATGGCCCAGATCTCGCTGCTTTACTGGCAGATGAAGAGGACGAAGACGTCGCGCCAGCCGCAGAGGAAGAAATTGCGCTGACGGACGATTTGGCTGCAGACGACGATTTTGCGGCAGAGCCCGAAGCGCCGCCTCCGCCGCCACCACCGCCTCAACAACCGCAGCAGCAACCACCGATGCAGTCGTTCGGCCAGAACGGGTTAGTCGCTGATCAGGTTGAGCAGGCGTCGGGCGCTCACATTGCGCAATTAGCTCAAGCCGTAGCGCAAGAACGAGCTCTAACCCTCGGAAATCAGGGCATAACGATCGAGCAGCTCGTGCGGGAGATTTGCACACCGGTGCTCAAGCAATGGCTTGATCACAACCTGCCGTATATGGTCGAACGGATTGTCCGTCAGGAAATTGAACGCATCGTCAGCCGGTCCGAACGCATGTAAATGCGTCGCCTGGCCGCGCTTCCGGGGCTTAACTTCGAGTGTTCAGCGCAGAGCTGATGTTGTCGGCACAATCTCTCAGAGGCTTGCTAAAGCGGGCCGCGGCCTCGTTCGGGCTTAGCGCCCGGATCGGGAAGCGGATATCCAAGACCGCCGTGACATTGCCGCGGTCGAACAAAGGTACCGCCAGGCTTGAGTGCGCTTTGTGGGGCATGCGGCCGCAGACGTAGCCGCGCTCCCTAATTTCATCCAATTGCTTGCTCAACAGATCACGGCTGAGGTCGATCCCATCAAGGGCATCGGGTATCTCGCCGAGCACCGCTGAGATCATGCTTTCCCTTTGATCTGGCGAACAAAACGCCAGATAGGTACGCCCTGTCATCGAGGACAGCATGGGAATCTTAAGGCCGATCGGGGCGGGGCGCATAACCAGCGGACTCATATCGTCCGTATCCCACAGGATTTCCATATGAGGCAGGCGTGGCTGGGCCAGCACGACGGGCCACAAAATGTCCCGGCACAGCCGTTCCATTTCCGGAATAGCGATGCGGCCCACCCAGCTGTCCCGGACGGCGCCCGAGGTCAACGCCAGCGCCCGCTCAGACAGGGCAAAGCGCTTGTCCGACGCCCGGCGGCTGACATATCCGAGTTCCTCCAAGAAAAACAGCATGCGCGAGACAGTCTGGCGAGGCAGACCGGTCGCCTCCGCCGCCTGGGAAATGCTCAGCGGTCCAAGCGCACTGATAGTGCGCATAAGGGTCAGGCCGCGCTCAAGGGAACGGATGGACTTGGCGGATGTCATGACGAGGCAGGTGTGGTCACGGAAAATCGGGCTCAATCGCTAGAATAATTTTCTATTCTAACTTCTTATCTAAGACCTCAAGCCGTCACTTTCTGCTCACTAAATGAGCAGGATTGGATCGCAGCCCCTTACCTTTAATTGTATTGATCTGCCGACCATCCGCTATGGAGGCGCGATCCGCGCGCCCTGGTCAAATATGTAATCAGTACAAGGCAGTACAGTGATGCCCATTTGATGAGCGCGATACGTAACAAGTGGTGCATATCTGCATCGCACAGGGCAAATCAGGCCGAAGAGCATACTGAGAAATTGATCTTAAAGGTCATACTGTGCTCTTTCCTATATGAGATGGCTCTCCTAGGGGTTGGAGGCCGCGCTCAACTGAATTCCGATGTCGTTCGAGGCGTGGCAATCATGATCTCGACTGAACTTCGTACCGTTTGGGAGAACAAACCTTGATCAGCAAACGCAATGTGCTTGTCGCGTCGTTGCTGGCCTCCGTCGCTTTGCCACCGGAAGGTCCCGCGAACGCCCAAAGCTTAGCACTCGAAGAAATCGTCGTTACCGCCCGTAAGCGTGACGAGAACATCTATGAAATTCCTGTGTCCGTGTCGGCCTTCTCGGAAGCTCTGTTGCAGCAGGCAGGCATCGACAACGCCCAGGATCTCTCCAACTACACACCGGGTCTTGACTTCCGTCAGTATGACTTTGGTGGCCGGAACACGCCGAATATTCGTGTCCGTGGGATGATCCAGCAGGTCATCACACCGTCGACGCAGATCGGCGCATTGTTCTGGGATGGCTCTTACATCGGCGGTGGCGGCAGCTTCGTGCCCCTCGGCGGTCTGGAGCGTGTCGAAGTCATTAAAGGCCCGCAGACAGCATACTTCGGGCGTAATACCTTTGCCGGCGCCATCAACTACATTCCGAAGCGCGCTGGAGATGAATGGGAAGGCCAAGTAACCGTTTCCTGGTCCCCGACCGATGCTGATGAATACACCGCTCACGCGGGTATCAGCGGTCCGATCGGTGATCGCGTCGGTATTTCCCTTTGGGGTGGTTACGAACGCGAAGGCGGTGACTTTGCATTTGGCGACGGCGAGCCGTTCGCTCAGTTTCGTGATACCTCGGTCAACGGCACGATTACTTATGAAGCAACCGAAGACCTCAGCTTCCGTCTAACCGGCTACTACACCAAGGCCGACGACACCACGACGGGCGGCTCGGTGCCGTTCACGACCCCAGCTGGGGCGTGTGACATTATCTACCGCGGCAATTACGAAAACGTGATCACCGGCGAGCTTACGCCGTTTGAGCGTGACCTCAGCCAGCTGACCTTTGGCTCTTTCTGTGGCCAGTTCCCGACCGCTGAGAACTTCACCACACCGTCAACTCGGTTCCCGACCGCTGCTGATCTGTTTGCACCAAGCGGAACAGACGCGGCGCTGGCTTCTCTGACCGCCATCAACCCGCGCTCAGAAAAGTATGGCATTATCCGGACCCCGGATGGTGGCTTGGGTGGTTGGCACCAGACTCACCGCATCCAGCTTCACGGTGATTATGACATTGCCGATCACACGGTCTCGTTCCTGACCTCGCGGGCCAAGACGGGTACGACGACCCGTGTTGACCAGTTCTTTGGCAACTCCAGCATTCCACCGGGCGATCGGATCCTGATCGTCGGAACGGAAATCGCCATCCGTGAGTTCTATTACGAAGCTAAGGTGGTCTCACCACAGGATCAGCGCCTCCGCTATCTCGCCGGTGTTAGTGACTACAATCAGCACTACAACCTGTTCACCGACCCGGCCCGTTCGCCGCAGCAGGTGGATCGTCAGGTCAGTAAAACCTTCTCAGTGTTCGGGTCCTTCGATTACGACATCACGGACGACATCACCCTGTCTGTCGAAGGCCGTTATACGGATGAACGGTTCACCGCGATTGAAGAAGGCCGTGTTGATTTCTCTCAAGGCACGCCCTGCGGTGCTTCAGCCTGTGACGCCGAGAACTCGTACACTGCGTTCTTGCCGCGTGTGATTCTTAATTACACGCCGTTCGACGGTGCATCGACCTACGTCAGTTGGTCACAGAGCAAGCTGCTTGGTCTCGCCACGCAGGCAGCGTCGATCAGTGCCAACGCACCGGACCTCATCTCACCGGCCGACGTTGCAGCCATCGGTGACTTCACGCCGGAGCAGAAGGCCACTCAGTACGAGTTCGGCTGGAAGCAGCAGTGGGATCGGGTCAACATGACCTTGGCCGTCTTCCACACGCGGTGGAAAAACCAGGTCGTGCCGGCGGTCATCTTCCTGCCGAATGGTGCTGGAACATCCTCGTTCCGTGCACCGGGTGACTCCGAGTACACCGGGTTTGACCTCGACATGAATGCGCAGATCACAGATTGGTTCTCGCTCACGGGTCAGGTCGCCTACTCGAACGGTGTCATGACCGACTACTCAAACCGTGGTTCCAACGAATTCTCAGTTCTGGGCTCAGGTACCCTGGCTGTTGAATCTGACGGCAATGGCGTCCGGAACCATCCGGAGTGGTCTGGCTCCTTGAGCCCGGTCTTCACCGGTGAATGGAACGATCGCGAGTGGTTTATCCGCGCCGATTACATCTACATCGGCAGCCACTGGACGGATTATTCGAACCTGAACCGCAACGGCGCCCGCAAGCAGACCAACGTCCGCGTGGGTATGGATCTGCTCAACGGTTCGATGATCGAAGTCTTCGGTACCAACATCTTCAACAGCAAGAATCTGCCGACAACTTCGGGTACGACGTTCGGCTTAGGTGGCCGGAAGATCTTCACCGGTCCTTACCAAGCCTTTGAATGGGGCGTGCGTTTGACCGCCGCATTCTAAGCCGACAGGCAACATACTTTCGGGAAGGCCGGTCCTTTAGGACCGGCCTTTTCTTTTTGGCCGCAAGTTGTGTTCCCTCACAGCGCTGCTCCAGACGGGGGTATATGTGGTCGCTTAATGAGCACCTAATTGCCCAAGTGATGTATTTCTGCATCTGTCCGGACAAAAAGCTGAGACAGGGGCTTTCACCAATTGAGTTAAAGGCATGTGCTTGAGATGATTGATCATCTCAAACTAGCCACTCAGGTCCGGAACTTTTCGTATTACTTAGGGGGAAATCAATGAAATCTCGTCATTTGTTAACAGCAGCCTTGCTGACGTCGGTGGCTCTGCCGCCAAGCGGTGAGGTGTTTGCGCAAAGTATGGCGCTCGAGGAAATCGTCGTCACCGCGCGTAAACGTGATGAGAATATTTATGAAGTTCCCGTTTCTGTGTCCGCGATGTCGCAAGGGCAGCTGGAACGGGCTGGCGTTGATAATCCTGAAGAACTCTCCAGCTTTGTTGCTGGATTGCAGTTTGAAGGTTCGACGGCGACCGGTGGTCGCGTTAACCCTGCCATTCGCTTTCGTGGCATGAACCAGCAGATCATTACACCGTCGACACAGGTCGGTGCGTTGTTCTGGGATGGCTCATACATCGGTGCGGGCGGCGGCTTCCTGCCTCTCGGCGATGTTGAACGTGTTGAAGTGATTAAGGGGCCGCAAACGGCTTACTTCGGTCGCAATACGTTCACTGGGGCAGTGAATATTATTCCTAAGCTTCCCACTGATGTATGGGAAGGCGACATTTCTCTTGAGTTTTCCCCGTCACAAGCCAGCGAATACAAAATTGACGCTGGCGTCGGTGGCCCCATCACTGACAAAGTTGGTGTGCGTATTTGGGCCGGTTATGAAAAAGACGGCGGTGACTTCAAGACTCAAGACGGCACACCTTACGCCGTTTTCAAAGATACCTCCATTAGCGGTACTCTTGTTTTTGATCCCTCTGAGGATCTCCAACTCAAGTTGACCGGTTACTACACCCGGGCAAACGACAACGGAACATCGATCGGTGTTGATTCCAATCTCGTCGGAACACCCGGTGGAGCCTGTAATTTGACGTACACGGGCGAGTATTTGAACGTGGCCACCGGCGAGCGTACGCCGTTCACCCGCGACTTGAGCACTTTTCCCGCGGCGACGTTCTGCGGAGAGTACCCTGACGGCGACCAGTTGGTCGCTCCAATTACGATCACCCCCCAGTCTGGACAGTCGTTCCTGGGTGACGGGCGTCTACTCGCGATGTCCAATCTGCATCCTTTGATGGAGAAGTACGGCATCATGCGGCAGCCTGGCGGCGATGAGTTGGGTGGCCGTAACCAGACCTATCGCTTCCAGTTCAGCGGTGACTATGAACTTGGTGACCATACCTTGTCTTGGCAGGCTTCTCGCGCCAATACGGGTACGGTTGATATTCGCGACTTCTTCTTTGGTGTGCCGTCGGTTCCTGGAACTGTGTTTATCGTCGGCAACAACATCAGGTTAAGGGAAACCTATTACGAAGCGCGCATTGCGTCGTCTCAAGACCAGCGCTTGCGGTATCTGTTGGGCGTCAGCGATTACTCCATGCACTATCGTCTGGCTAACGCGCCTGTCAGTGCGACGCAGGTGGCGACCGGATCGGGAGCGACCATCGACTTCCAGAACAACAAGACGTTCGCCATTTTCGGGTCCGTCGACTACGACATCACCGATGACCTGACCTTGTCTGTTGAACTGCGTTACACGGATGAAGAGTCACTCACCTTAAAGCAGGGCAACCCGGGTCTGGATTGCTCAAACCCCGCTTTAGCCTGTGACGCGCTCAATGAGTATGATGACTTTATCCCCCGCGTGATCTTGAGCTACACGCCGTTTGACGGGGCAACTGCCTACGGCAGCTACTCCTATAGTTCTTTGCTTGGGGTCGCGACGCAGGCAGGTTTTGTCAGCAGCGTTGTTCCGGACGTCATTCCGCCAGATCAGGTTGACGTCATCGGTGAATTCACCGCACCGCAAGAGAACGAGCAGTGGGAGCTTGGCTGGAAACAGCAAGGCGATGGTTGGGCGTTCACCCTGGCGGCCTTCTACGCGGACTGGAAAAATCAGCCTCTGGCCTCGGTTGTTCTGTTGCCGACCGGCGGTACAACGGCGTTCCGCGGCGCGGGTGATTCCGATTACCTGGGTTTTGACCTTGAGTTCTCTGCGCAGCCTACTGATTGGCTGGACCTTCAAGGCACGGTAGCCTTTGTTGACGGCGAGATGACATCCTTCTCATCACGCGGATCGAATGAATCTTCCGTTCTTGGTTCTGGTTCGTTGTCGGTTGTGAACGATGGCAACAAGCCGCGTAATATTCCTACATGGACCGCCTCTTTGAGCCCGACAATCTTGGGTGAAATGGGTGAGCGCCAGTGGTTCCTGCGTACGGACTTCCTGTACCGTGGTGCGGTTTGGGCGGATTACTCCGAGTTTAACCGCCAAGGGGATCAGTTCATGATCAACGCCCGCGCGGGAATCGACCTGGTTGAAAACAGCCGAATCGAGATTTACGGCAAGAACCTGACCCAAGAAAAGACCCTTGGTCTTAACGGCGGCACAACGACTGGGCCGGGCGGATCCCGTAAGGCCTTCAACGAGCCGTATCAACGCCGTGAGTTTGGTGTGCGCGTCGTCGCCAGCTTCTAAACTCCACAACATGATTTCAATGGAAAAGGCCGGTCCTGTTCGACCGGCCTTTTCTGTATCCGTCTCCACATACATAGATGTTCATGTATGTGCAGCAGGTCTTTGATCCAGACACATCCTTGGTCATGATGGCGCCACATCAAACACGGAGACCCGCATGACCGCTGCTCCCCAATCCAGTGCCGGCGTATCAGAAATCCCAGCTGAAGAGTTGATCAGCCGCGCCGAGAGCCTATTGCCCGATCTGAAGGCCCGCGCCGCCACCACCGACGAGGCCCGCAAACTGGGCGATGACACCATGGCCGATCTGCATCGGCTCGGTCTGCTCAAGGTGTTGCAGCCACGGCAGTTCGGCGGCTTCGAAGGCGACTGGAGCACGCACCTGCGGATCGGTGAAATGCTTGCCCGGGGTTGCGGGTCCACCGCCTGGATTCAATGCGTCGTCGGCGTTCATGCTTGGATCGCCGCGCGATTACCGCTTGAAGGCCAGGCGGACATCTATCGTGACACGCCCGACGTCTTGGTCTCCACCGCTGTTGCTGGTGGTCTGGCCAGCCGGCTAGAGGAAGTCAACGGCGGGTATGCCCTGACGGGCCGGTGGCGGTTTGCCAGTGGTATCGATCACGCCGACTGGGTCATCCTCGGCGCGATGCCGGACGATGAGGCCGCGCGCAAAGAACACAATTTCTTGGAGCTGGCAGTCCCAAAGAGCGATTACACCGTTATCGATACCTGGCACACCACGGCGCTGCGTGGCACCGGCTCAAACGATGTCGAAACCCAAGACGTCTTCGTGCCCAAGCACCGCACTGTCTGGCGCAAAGAGATGAGGGGCGGTGCCACCGAGGGCAGCAAGGGCCACCCCGGTTACATCAACCACGTCAGGTTCTCGCAGTACTTCGGTAGCGTCACCCTCGGCCCCATCCTTGGCTCGGCGAAAGGGGCGGTGGAGGCCTACCGCGACGTCACCCGCCGCCGGGTCGGACAGATGCGCGGCGAAGCCGTCGCGGCGCAGGTGCCGGTTCAGACCCGTCTATCTGAATCCGTAGTTGAAGTCCGCGCTGCTCAGGCCCTGTTCGACAACATTTGCGGTCTGCTCGATGACGCCGGCCGCGACCGCCGCTCGCTCACCAAGGATGAGTGGGTGAAGATGCGCGCGGACGGCGCCTTCATCGGCAGGTTATGTGTGTCGGCGGTGGATCGCGTCGTCAAGCAGATGGGCGCCAGCGGGCTCACCACCGACAATCCAGTGCAGCGCTATCACGCCAACATCATGGGTATGGCCGCGCACATCAGTCAGCAATGGGATCTCAACACAGCGCCATTTGGCGCCTGGGCCCTCGGCCTGCAGACCGACAATCAGGAAATCAATGCCCTTGATGCCGCGTCCGAAGACCTGTTTTAGTTTCGAGCTTCTGGTCTTCCCCGCATACCGCCGGACTAAGGAAATATTATCATTTCCGCCGCAATCTTCTTCGGCGACAATGAATGAAACTCACTTGCAATAGGAAATTTGCACGCAATGCCGGACACCCTAGAGGCACAAGATGTGAGTCATGCGGTGTCGCTCGACCCATCCAATATCTATTGGTCTGAATGGCCGGACGCCCAGACCATCGCTGACGCGGTGCGGGAATGGGGTATTGCTGTATTCCCCGGCTTTCTCCAAGGAGAGCTATTAGATGCGTTGAATGAAGAGTTCGATGAACTTATCGCGCAGCAGCGCGAGGGGGAGGGGCACTTTCCTGGCGATGCGTATGGCAACATTGTCAACGTGCGCATACGCCGCGGAGTTATTCCCGACGACATGATCCCGGCGACGCGCACGCTGTTCAGCAGCCAGGAACTCCAATCTGTCTCAACAGCCTACTTCTACGGTAATGACTACTGCTTAATCGGCATATTTTTGTGACGCTGTTGGATGAAACGCGTGAGGTGCAATCTAAACCGCCATTCGTCACGCACTTCGACAGGCTCAATCTTTTTAAGTTCTTCTTTTACCTTACGGATACGGACGAGCGTAATGGCGCGATGAGGGCGTCTCCTGGTTCAAATAGAGTCATTCGTGACCACCGTCTCAAAGCAGTTGAGGAGCTTCACCTGAAATCCATGGACAACATCGTCCATGGTGACGTGCCGACGATGCCGATCATTGGTCCCGCAGGGACTCTCTTCATCTTCGATACAGATATGTGCCACAGCGCCGGTACAGTCGATAACGGACGCTCACGCCGGACCATGCGCGGTCATTGCGTGACCCTGGACGGACTAGAAGCTTATGCGGCTTCCGAACGTGAAATGGAAGGTCATTAACTAAGTCCGGCTGAAGCTCTTTTGTCCCCACACGCCACTTACGGCAGCTACGGCGGAAGCAAAAGTACCCCAGGTCACGTCCACCAAGACCACAATTTCCGGCCAGCCGGGCAGGGTGATGAAGTTGGTCATGTCGTAGGTGGCGTAGGCGAAGAACCCGAATAGCCCGCCAAAAACCGCCGCGGTTTTGACCGGTGAGGCGCAATCCCGGGCGAGGGCCGGACGCACGCCAAAGATGACGATCCCCACCGCATAGAACAGATAGAAGATCAGCGCCGTTCCTAAGTTGATGTCATCGCGCAGCAGGTGACCAAGCTGTTCCTGAAAGAACGATGTGGCGACGAACCCCAGCCAGATGGCGTCCAGCAGCAGGAACACCGCGGCGGTTTTTGCATAGGCGATGAGGTAGGGCTTCATCCGCCCTGCCGCTGCTCCGCTTCCCATTCACGTTGCTCCCGCAGGCGGCTGATATACGGTTCGCGCGCCTCCACCGCATCGTCGACCGTGTGCAGGATTTCGTTCTCGCACATCGGGTCCGTTAGACACTGCACCGTAAACCGGGCGAGGGCATCGCGGGTAATCAGTCCGCGCGCCGTTTGGTCCGGAGTCATAAACGCCTCGCCAGATTCCCGTATGTCATTGGGCAGTAGGGCCCAGTTGCGGATGATCGTGTAGGTCACGCCGCTTTCCATCAAATGCCGTTCGCCCATGGTCTTGGACACCATCAGGTCGCTCATCTCGGTCTCGCGTACCCGGTCGCTGAGCTTGCTGAGGCCCGCGCCGACCGAGCCATGCAGGATAATCTGCTCGACTCCGCTCTCTGCGCTGGCGCTGGCGATATAGTCCATGCTGACGTCATAGAAGTCTGCGTCGACGCCCCGGTCACGGGCAAGGGCATCGACAACCACGCGGAACGGACCGGCCTTCAAGGCGCGTGAGACATCGTCTTCATTCAAAACGTCCCCCTGCAGAACGGCAACGCCTTGCGCTTCGAGGTCTGCGGTTTGCGATGTCGGGCGCGCAAAGATAGTCACCTGTTCACCTGCCGCCAACAGGTCTTCGATCACCTCGCGGCCCAGTTCCCCGGTGCCGCCGAACACCAGCACCCCCTCATTGGCGGATGCAGGCACCGCTGCGACGAGGATGATTGCAGCCGCATACCTGCCAACGTAACGGACGAACGCCTTAGTCATTCTGGAAGCTCTCCATCACCGCCTTGTAGCGTCCCGGCGGATCGATGGCATCGTCATAGGCATGGAAGATTTCATTGATGCAGGAATCGTTGTCCAGACACTCGACGGTCAGGCGGCCTAGGGCGTCACGGGTGATCACACCACGTTTGGTTTGATCGGTGGTGATGGCCACTTCACCGGACTCCGTCACCTCCAGTGGCAGCAACACCAGATTGCGGATGATGGTGTAAGGCACGCCGCTTTCCATCAAATACCGTTCGCCAAAGTCCTTGGCCTGAATGGTCGGGCCCATCACGTCCCAGCGCTCTTGCGGATAGACCGGGCGGCTCAATCCGGCCCCGACCGAGCCATGCAGAATGAACTGCTTCACGCCGGTTTCAGCAGCGGCCGCCGCCATGTACTTCATGCTGTCGATGTAAAAGTCCGGCGCCGTGTCGCCGTCGCGCGCCAGGGCGTCGACGACCACCCGGTAGGGGCCTGAGTTCAGTGCCGCACTTACTTCACCTTCGTTGAGCACGTCGGCGACCACGAACGCCACGCCCAGCGGCTCCAGCGCCGAGCGGTCCGAGGTCGGACGCACCACCACAGTCACGTCTTCACCGGCGGCGACCAGGTCTTTCACGACTTCACCGCCCAGCTTTCCCGTGCCGCCGAATACGAGCACGCCAGTGTTGGCGGCGGCGGGTCCGGCCCAGGCCAGAAGGACTGCGAAAAGAGTCAATGATTTCAAATGTTTCATGATGATCCCTGTCTTGGAGTATGGCGTTTTATTTTGCCGCAGTGTGCCCCGCGGGGTGCGCGCAATCAATCAGAACCGCCAGAGGTTTTTTGCCACGCGGCGCGGATTTTGGCTTCGAAATCCCGTGTGAAGCTGGCGGTGTCACACAGCGGAGATGCAAACGTTTGCGCGGCAAGACTGGCCCGCAAGGTTTTGAGCCGTGGCAAGTCCTGGGCGAGGTTGGCGGCGATCTCTACGTAGTCCTCCGACGTTTCAGCGATCAAATCCGTCAGTCCCACCGCGGTGAGGAAACTCGCGCCCACGCGCGCTGTCCAGCGCGCCCCCTGCAGCGTGATCACCGGCACGCCCATGGCCAACGCTTCGAACGTCGTTGTCGTGCCACCGTAAGGAAACGGGTCAAGCGCAATGTCGATTTTCCGGTAGGATCCCAACATGCCCTTGCGAGTATCATTGCCCTCCAGGATCAGCCGCTTGGGATCGAGGCCCCGGGCGACAAAGCGTTGACCCACCGCGCGGGCGATGTCGCGGTCGGTCAACATGCGGGCGCGCAGCACCAGCAACGACCCTGCGACGTGTTTCAACACGGCACACCAGGTGTCGATGACCTCATCAGAGAGCTTGGCCAGGTTGTTGAACGAGCCAAACACAATGCGGTGCGCTTTCGGGTCGGGCCGTGGTGTCGAGGTTAACTCCTCCGGTAGCCAGTCCATCGGCGAGGGCTGGCATACGTAGCTTGCTGCCAGGCGCAACGGCGTCTCGCTGTAATGGGCTTCGTGCTCGGGCGGCAGCACCACGTCGTCACAGACGATGTAATCCAGTTCATTAAGACCGGTCGTGCCCGAGTAGCCGATCCAGGTCATCTGCACCGGTGTGAAGCGGCGGCGGAACACACTCAAACGATGGCCCGCTGTCCAGCCGGACAGATCGATCGCGATGTCGATGCACAACCCGCGCAATGTCTTCGCCGCGCTATCATCGTCCATGGCGCTGATATCGTGCCAAGTGATATCCTTTTGCCTGAACGCTTCCGTGCGCGCGTCGGTTTTTGCTGACGTGCTGACGAGATGCACGTCGAAGCGGTCCCGGTCATGAGCGTCGAGCACGCCATCGAGAAAATAAGCCACCGGATGTTCTTTGAAATCGCCGGACACATAGGCGAGGCGCAGGCGTTTATCCGGCGCCCTGGTTGCGGTCAAAGGCTCAGTCTTTACGACGGGAGCGTTGGCCCACGCCGCCCTCGCGGTGCTGGCCAGATCGGCCAGCGAGACATGGGGGTCACTCTGTTGCGTCAGGATCAACTGACCCCAGCCCTCCAGCGCGCCCGGGTCGGCCTGCGTGACGGTGTGCAGCAGCGGCAAGGCTTCATCAGCGTGTCCGGCCAGGCGCAGCAAAAGGGCCTGCCAGCCCAGAATATCCAGCCGCTCCGGCGCCGCCCGCCGGGCCTGTCCCACCGTGTCCAAGGCCGCGGCAAGTTGGCCGCGCTCCGCCAGCGCCCGGCTTTGGGCCAGCAGATCGTCCGAAACTCTGGTCTCAGGCGTTGAATCCTTGGTCATTCCAGCCTTTCTGCCTGCAAGCGTATGCCGGGAGGCGTTGCGCTTTGCGCCCGGCAACGGTAAACCCACCTCCAGCCAGACACATCAAATGATTTCAAAGTCCTAGCGATGCTTGAGAAGACCTACAACCCCGCCGAGGTGGAAGAAAAGCTCTACGGCGAATGGGAGCAAAGCGGTGCCTTCACCGCCGATACCCAATCCAACAAGGCGCCGTACACCATCATGATGCCGCCGCCCAACGTCACCGGCAGCCTGCACATCGGCCATGCGTTGACCTTCACGCTCCAGGACGTGCTGATCCGTTACCGCCGCATGAAGGACCGGGACGCTCTGTGGCAGCCCGGCACCGACCATGCCGGCATCGCAACGCAGATGGTGGTTGAGCGGCAGTTGGCCGAGCAGGGCGTACACCGCCGCGATCTTGGCCGCGACAAGTTTGTTGAGAAGGTGTGGGACTGGAAAGCGGAATCCGGCGGCACCATCATCCGTCAGCTGCGCCGCCTTGGCGCCTCGCCGGACTGGGAGAAGGAACGTTTCACTCTGGATGAAGGTCTGTCCAAGGCCGTCGCCAAAGTGTTCGTCCAGCTCTACAAGGAGGGGCTGATCTACCGCGACAAGCGCCTGGTCAACTGGGACCCGAAACTGCATACCGCGATCTCCGACCTTGAGGTCGAGCAGCGCGAGACCACCGGCAAGATGTGGTACTTCAAATATCCGGTGGACGGGCAGGACGGCACCTTTATTACCATCGGCACCACGCGGCCCGAGACGATGCTCGGCGACAGCGGTATCGCTGTGCATCCCGATGACGAGCGTTACACTGATCTCGTCGGCAAGAATTGTATTTTGCCGCTGGTTGGCCGCGCCATTCCCATCGTCGCCGATGAGTACGCGGATCCCGAAAAGGGTACCGGCGCGGTGAAGATCACGCCCGCCCATGACTTCAACGACTTCGAAGTTGGCGCCCGCCATGATCTCGAACGTATCAACGTGCTCGATGAAAACGCCGCCATTAACGACGAGGCGCCGGAGAAGTATCGCGGCCTGGATCGCTTCGAGGCGCGCAAGGCTATTGTCGCCGACATGGAAGAGCTCGGCCTGCTGGAGAAGATCGAAGACAACGCCATGGTCGTGCCTTACGGCGACCGCTCGGGCGTCATTGTCGAGCCGTGGCTGACGGACCAGTGGTTTGCCGACGCCAAGACGCTGGCCAAGCCCGCCATAGAGTCGGTGGAAACCGGCAAGACCAAGTTTGTCCCCAAGCAGTGGGAGAACACCTACTTCGAATGGATGCGCAACATCCAACCGTGGTGCGTGTCACGCCAACTGTGGTGGGGGCATCGTATTCCGGCCTGGTTCGCTCCCGATGGTGAGGTGTTCGTCGAGGAAACCGAAGCCGAAGCGAACGCCGCAGCCGAAAAACACTACGGCAAAGCCGTCGAACTCACCCAGGACCCCGACGTGCTCGACACTTGGTTCTCCTCGGCGCTGTGGCCGTTCTCGACTCTCGGCTGGCCGGAGGAAACACCTGAGCTCAAACGCTATTATCCCGGCGATGTACTGGTCACCGGCTTCGACATCATCTTCTTCTGGGTCGCCCGGATGATGATGATGGGCCTGCACTTCATCAAGGACGTGCCCTTCCGCGAGGTCTACATCCACGCCCTGGTGCGCGACGAAAAGGGCCAGAAGATGTCCAAGTCCAAGGGCAACGTTATGGACCCTTTGGAACTGTGCGACAGTTACGGCACGGACTCGGTGCGCTTTACGCTCGCCGCCATGGCCGCGCAAGGCCGCGACATCAAGTTGTCGGAAAGCCGCATCGCCGGCTACCGCAACTTCGTCACCAAGATTTGGAACGCCGCCCGCTTCTGCGAAATGAACGAGTGCAAGCCGAGCGCGACGTTCGATCCCAAGTCCGTCACGTCCACGCTCAACCGCTGGATCGTCGCCAAAGCTGGAGAGGCCGGCACCGCCGTCGGCGCGGCAATTGAGGCCTATCGCTTCAACGAAGCCGCCGAGGCGCTCTACCATTTCACCTGGCACACCTTCTGCGATTGGTTCCTGGAGTTCGCTAAGCCCGTCTTCCAGGGCGACGACGAAAAGGCGAAAGCCGAGACCCGCGCCACTGCGGCCTGGGTGCTCGATCAAATTCTCATTTTCGGTCAGCCGATCATGCCCTTTGTCACCGAAGAGCTGTGGCGGCATATTGATGAGAACCGCGGCTCATCTTTGATCAACGCGGAATGGCCGGACTACACCGGTCTCGCTGCGCCCGACGCGGAACAGGAAATGGATTGGGTCGTGGACCTGATCTCCGTCATTCGCTCGGTCCGCGCTGAGATGAACGTGCCGCCGTCCGCCAAGCTGAACATCAGTGTCAAAGGCGCAACCGCCGCTGACGAGGCGCGCTTGAAAACCCACGAAGCCTTGCTGCTCGCCAACGCCCGGCTTGAGTCCATTGCCACGGTCGGCGACGACGCTGACGTCTCCGGTGCCATCCAGGCCGTTGCTGGCAATCTGACTCTGCTGCTGCCGCTGGCCGGGGTCATTGATCTTGACCAAGAACGCGCGCGCCTGACCAAAGAGATCGCCAAGCTCGACGGCGAGATCGGCAAGATTGAGAAGAAGCTCTCCAACCAGGGCTTCATCGCCAAGGCGCCGCCGGAGGTGGTGGAGGAAAATCGCGAGCGCATGCAGGCCGCCGCCGATGCCAAGGCCAAGATGGAAGAGGCGCTCAGCCGCATTGAAGCGGCGTAAGTTAAACGGTCATCACCCGCTTCAAGCGGGTGATCCATAAACTCCCGCGTGTATGGATTGTCCGCTTCCGCGGACAATGATGCAGGGGACTTTCTACATTTCGAAACTTGCTGAAAACTCTCAACCACTCCAGACTCCCGCAAACATGTCCTCATCCAAACCCTCCATCGGCACTCCTGAGCTTCGCCAACAGACGGAGGCTGCGTTTGAGGCTGGAGACCTCAAACGCGCGCAAGACCTCGCCGCCAAGCTGAGCGCGCGAACCTATCTCGGACCGTGGGAGCAGTTCACTCTGGGCCGCATTGCCCTGGCCACCCGCGACGCCAAACAGGCCGTCACGCGGCTTGAAGCGGCCCGCGATGAAATGCCAAATGAGGGCGTCATTCTCGCCGAACTCGCTGCCGCATACGCCGCCCGCAAACGCTGGTCGTTGGCGGCTGAGACCCTGGGCCAAGCCATCGCCCAGCGCGATGACGTTGCCGCCCTGCAGGAACGCTATGCGGTCTACTTGCGCAATGCGGGTCAAACCCAAGCTGCGGAGGCCGCGCTCTCCCGCGCTTTTGAGCTCAATCCAAAATCACCGTCGGTAGTCACACTGCAAGGGGAATGGCGGCTTGAAACCGGCGACGAAGGTATGGCCCGCGATCTGTTCGAACGCGCGATAGATCTGCAGCCCGGTCATCCGCCGTCACTGACGAACCTCGCGTTGTTGGAAGAGAAGACGGGCCGTCTGGATACTGCCCTGCGACTGCTTGCGCAGGTCAAGGGAACACGTCAAGACGAAGCGCGCGCCCAGCATCGCAGCGGAGTTCTGCTCCTCACTCAGTCGATGTTCGCACAAGGTTGGCCGGCATACGCGGCACGCCTGCGCACCTGGGCCTACGCCAGCTGGCAGCATCTGGTGCAGGCGCCCTATTGGAGTGGAGAAGATCTTTCTGACAAACACCTGCTGGTGTGGATAGATCAAGGCCTGGGTGAGCAAGTGCTCACCGCCGGGTTTTTCCCTGAGCTTGTCGCTCGCGCCGGACAGGTGACCATCGCCTGCGACCCGCGGTTGGTGCCGCTGTTTCAACGTTCCTTCGCTGGCATGGCCGTGATGTCGTTGAATGACCTCAAAGACGACGAAGAGGCCCGCGCTGCGATCGATGTTCAGGCGACCATCAGTGAACTCGGTATGCAACTCCGCGCCGCACCGGGCCAGTTTCCCGCTGCCGTGCCCTACCTTGTGCCTGACCCGGTGCGTGCCGAGGCGTTGCGGTCGCGTCTCAAGGATGCGGCGGACGGTCTGCCGCTCGTCGGCATTTCCTGGCGCAGCGCCAATCCCCTGGCGGGGGATGCGAAAAGCACGTCCCTAAGCGAGCACTGGGTCGAGATTCTCAAACGTGACGATGTGCGCTTTGTTTCTTTGCAGTACGGCGATACGGCGGAGGAGCTCACCGCGGCAGAGCAGGCCGCGGGCGTTTCCATCCTGCGCGTGGAGGAACTCGATATCACAACCGATGTCGATGGTTTTGCCGCGCTGACCGCAGCCATGGATGCAGTGCTATCCACGTCCAACACCACGGTGCACGTGGCGGGCGCCTTGGGTAAGCCGACGGCGGCCATCCTGCCGTCCGCCTATGGCCGCCCCTGGTATTGGTTCGAACATGGCGACACCTCGCCCTGGTACCCGGCGGTAAAACTGGTGCGCTCCGAAGGAGATTGGCGCGCCGCCGTTCAGGCCGCGGTAGAGGCGCTGAAGATCGGTAGATAGTGCCGTTTGGTATACGGTACAGGTCAGGCTCTAGAATAACAAGTATATTTGTATTTTAACAAATATACTGATAGACTCTGTCCTGCCGCTATCAGCAGCGATGCACGGATAAGCTCAGTTCCGCAGCCAAGAAACACCGGTTACGAAATGGCTGCCGCTGAAACAACTCCATCAACACTTACTTTTGTCAGCTGACCGGCAAGGTGGGCCGTGGCCTTTTTAGCCGCGCTTCACCGGTATTCTTCAATAGCTCAACAGAGGATATCCTCAATATGACAACAGCGACGTGTACGATTTCGCTTGGCTCAGCCGCGAATTTTAGTGACCCAAAACGTATGCCCAAGGGCATCGCACAGGCTCAGTCGATTGCCTTGAACGACTATACGGACAACCGGTCGTCAACGGTCTCTTCATTCTGGACTCCGCTTGCGAACAACGGTGTTGACGACAATACGGACTTCACCGCCGACACTTATAAGACGCTAGTCGATATTACTTCCGGTGCTGGCGTCCTGTGTGCCGTAGTTGGCCCCACCGCTGGCGGCGCCGAGACGACCACGTTCGAGATCACCATTGACGGCGGTACGCCTGTGGAGATCACGCGAACTTGTGCGTCCGGAGACCGCGCCTTTTTGGGACATCTAATCAGCAAGTCTGCATTCACGGCGTCCGGAGGTCCAAACTACTTCCCCGACGGATTGGCCTCGGACAAGCAGGGTTTCGATGGTTCGGGTACTCTTCTTACTCTCGTTACGCCGAACCATCTGCTGTTTTGGGGGACATCGCTGCTCGAATACACCGAAAGCCTGAAGGTCCGGATTAAGCACTCAGCGAACGTAACCGGGACGGCCAATCAGGAACGCCGGTCTGGCGCCATGTACTACGATGGCTACCACTAGGCGTTCGGAAGGCTAAAACCAAAAACATCAAAGCTCAGCTCTGTCGCATGACCCCGCTCCCGCCAAGGGAGCGGGGTTTTCTGTTGCCCAATTTCCTGGCTTTTGCGCCGTTCTCCGCCTATGAAGGGCCAAGAAGTGTTCACGTTTTCAGGGATCTGACCCATGCTCGACGACAGCAAGAAACCCGTCTTCGACAAAACCAAACTGCCCTCGCGCCACGTCACCGAGGGGCCGGAGCGCGCGCCGCACCGCTCCTACTACTACGCCATGGGCATGACCGAGGAGCAGATCCACCAGCCCTTCGTCGGCGTTGCCACCTGCTGGAACGAGGCCGCGCCGTGCAACATCGCGCTCAGCCGTCAGGCCCAGGCGGTCAAGACAGGCGTCAAAGACGCCGGGGGCACGCCGCGCGAGTTCACCACCATCACCGTGACCGACGGCATTGCCATGGGCCACGCGGGTATGAAGTCGTCGCTGGCGTCGCGCGACCTGATCGCGGACTCCGTCGAACTCACCATGCGCGGCCATTGCTATGACGCGCTGGTCGGTCTCGCCGGATGCGATAAATCCCTGCCGGGCATGATGATGGCGATGGTGCGCCTCAACGTGCCGTCGGTGTTCATCTACGGCGGCTCGATCCTGCCCGGCACTTTTAAGGGCAAGGACGTTACCGTGGTGGACGTGTTCGAGGCGGTGGGTCAGCACTCTGCCGGCAACCTGCCCGAAGAAGAGTTGTTCGAGTTGGAATGCGTTGCGTGTCCGTCGGCGGGGTCCTGTGGCGGACAGTTCACGGCCAACACCATGGCCTGTGTGTCTGAAGCCATGGGCTTGGCATTGCCCGGCTCCGCGGGTGCGCCGGCGCCTTATGAGTCGCGCGACCAGATGTGCGAGGAGTCCGGCCGCGCAGTGATGAGCCTCATCGCCAGCGGATTGCGCCCGCGCGACATTGTCACCCGCGAGGCCCTGGAAAACGCCGCGGTGGTGGTGGCCGCGTCCGGCGGCTCGACCAACGGCGGCTTGCATCTGCCGGCCATCGCCCATGAGGCGGGCATCAAGTTCGACCTCGACGATGTCTGTGAAATCTTCAAGAAGACGCCCTATATCGCCGACCTCAAACCCGGCGGGCGCTATGTCGCCAAAGACGTCTACGACATCGGCGGTGTGCCGGTGTTGTTGAAGGCGCTGCTCGACGGCGGCTACCTGCACGGCGATTGCATCACGGTGACGGGCAAGACTTTGGCCGAGAACTTGGCGGACGTGAAGTTTCCGGAAGACCAGGACGTCATCATGCCCACGTCTAAGCCGTTGTCACCCACCGGCGGCGTGGTCGGGCTCAAAGGCTCGCTGGCGCCTCAAGGCTCCATCGTCAAAGTGGCCGGGATGAAGACCCTCAAGTTCCGTGGTCCGGCCCGGTGCTTCGATTGCGAAGAAGACGCGTTCGCCGCGGTTGAGAAACGAGAGTACAAAGAAGGCGAAGTGCTGGTCATTCGCTACGAAGGACCGCGCGGCGGGCCGGGCATGCGCGAAATGCTGTCGACCACCGCGGCGCTCTACGGGCAGGGGATGGGCGACAAAGTCGCCCTGATCACCGATGGCCGCTTCTCCGGCGCCACGCGCGGGTTCTGCGTCGGCCACGTCGGGCCTGAGGCGGCGGTCGGCGGGCCCATCGCGCTCATCAAGGACGGCGACATGATCGCCATGGATGCCGAGGCCGGCACCATCGAGCTGGAGGTCAGTGACGAAGACCTGGCCAAGCGCCGTGCGGAGTGGACCCCGCGCGCCCATGACTATCAGTCCGGCGCGTTATGGAAGTACGCCCAGCAGGTCGGCGATGCCAAGGACGGCGCCGTCACCCACCCGGGCGCGAAGAAGGAAACCCACGTCTACGCGGACATTTGAGGGCAGATCGTTCCGCTCTCAAAGATGCGGCAGCGCGCCTAAGGGATATCGTTACGAGCCCACCGACATTTTCAGGGCCAGCAAGCGGGTCGGTTCCCCACCGATATCGAGCTCGCCCTTAATCTCCGCGGTCTCGAGATCGACTTCGACGATCTTGCCTTGGTGAGGCAAGCTGACAAAGGCGTGACCGTCGGCAACGACAATATCCGGCAGTACGGCTTTATCGACGTGCTCATGAAAGTCTTTGTCGAAGGCCCTGGCCACGGCCACCGTGTCATACAGTTCGCCGGTTTCGCCACTCCGAATGTCGAGGTTGCCCGCCCGTGACAGCGACAAGAGGTATTGACCGTCCGGCGATACGGCCTGACGAACCGAGGACTCGACCGGCAGGCTGGTGAAAGCATAGGGCTGTTCAGCGACGTTGAGGCGGTGGAGTTGCGGAATGGTCCCTTCCGTGAAGCCCCAATAAATGCCTTGTGGGCCGCGCAAGAAGGCGCCGATCCGCTGCCGGTCGGGGTAGGGGATGCGCAGCAAGTCCTGATTCAGTTCCTCACCTCGCGTGCCAACGACCATGACATCCCGCGCACAGGCGAAAAACAAACGGCCGCTGTCTTCATCTTTGATCATGCCGTGCAGCACAGGGCAGCGCTCCAACCGTTTGACTTCCTCTCCGGTCTCACGATTGAGGATTTGCAGCATGCCCAACGCGAGATGCCCCACGTACAAGAAGTCCCCGGCCTCCAGATAGTGGTAGTGGTCGTTGCCGGCCAGGGCGTAGCGGCGCACGCTGATTTCCTCCAGGCCGGTGAAGTCTTCATTTTCAAAAACGACAATTTCCGCGCTGCTTTCCATAAACACGGCGTCTTTGCCGCCCACGGTTGCGAGATGGTCCTCGCGAATCCCGCCCGGCGTTTCGGCGGGGAGCGTGCGGGCGACATAGGGCGGGCGCCGGATGTCGCTATCGGAAAAATAGCCCGTGCTGATAACCGTCACCATGTCGCGGTCGGTACTCCGGCCGCGCATGGCGAAAAGATGTTCGTAGTCATGGCTAAAGCCGAGACTCATGATGTAAGGCGGTGTCGACAGTCTGGCGACCACATCGCCGCTCGGCATGTCGATGACGACCACTTCGCCGTTGGCCGCGTCGGCGGTGAACAAGCGCAATGCTGTATTCGCGACCTCGGCTTTGCGTTCCACCGGACCATGAGCCGGCGCAAGGCTAGGTGCCAGTACGAGCGTCAACGCGGATATCATTCCGACTTTCATCAAAGTTTGCATGTCACGTGTCCTCCAACCGGCTGATTACTTTTCGGGGTCACACACTTGATGCCGTGGCGCAACGGATACGGCTACCCCGACTGACTCGCATTTTGCAGAATGGGATCGTTCTCGCCGACCTGCTTGGCATCGCCCCAGGCGCGAAAGAAGCGGTCAATCGTGGTTTTAGGGATGTTACGGGTAATAAACATAAGGCGGGTGCGACGGTCTCCACTTGGCCACTCTTGCAGTGTAACAGGTCGTGGAAAGACATGCTGAACGCCGTGGACGATCCACGGGCCGTCTGCGTCAGTCACATTGACGATACCTTTTACCCGGAGAAGATCCTCACCGGCGTTGGCCATAAGAATTGACATGGCGAATGAGAAAACCGCGCGGCTCACCGGTTTGTCCATCACAATGCTAAAGGCATGGATGTCGTCACCGTGTTTGTTGATGTCATGACTGTGAGGATGGTGTCCATGATCATGCGGCTCTTCATCCCCGTCATGCTGGTGAGCTGAGTCATGGTTATGTGAAGCCGTCGCTTGCTCTTCCACAAGCCACCGCTTTACGTCTTCAGGTCTGTTTTCAGGTCTATACGGCGCGGAACTGAAGGCCAGGCCCGCGTTTTCATTCACCTCCGAGATGTCCAGCAACCGTGCTCCGGGATTTTTCTCCTGTAGGGTCAAGTAGAGCCCTGGAAGGCTACTTCGCCCTTGATCCTCGACGAGCAAGTCAGTCTTGGACAAAACAATCGTATCAGCGACGAGAATCTGTTTGAGCGCTTCGGGATGCTGCGCAAGTGTTGATGCCCCATTGACGGTATCAACGACTGTCGTGACACCGCCAATGCTGATGTTCGGTTCCAACCTTGGGTCGGCCAGCAGCGTGAATAGAACCGGAACCGGATCGGCCAATCCAGTTGTCTCGATGATGATCCGTTCGAACGGTGGAACGCGTTTCTGGTTACGTAGAAGAATGAGTTCGTAAACCGTCTTGCTGATATCGCCACTAATCGTGCAGCACAGGCAGCCCGTCGTAAGTTCGACGACCTGGTCGCTACTTTTGCGGACAAGGTCGTGATCTATGCCCACTTCGCCGAACTCATTTACAATCACAGCCGTACGGGCGAACGCCGGCTCTTGAAGCATATGGTTCAAAAGCGTCGTTTTTCCTGCTCCCAAAAAACCGGTGAGCACGAACGCCGGAATTCTATAGTTTGGATCTCGGGGCATGGGCACTCACTCCGTAAGAATGTCTTTCGATGGGCGCTTTACGGTTTAGTTGATTACAGTTCCAGTTGCGGTTTTCCGGATCACTCCCTCAGGTTGGCAAAGCAGGAAAGGTCGTAAAACTGACCCCTAACATGACTTGCTGCGCACCCATTCGGGGTGCATGTGCAAGTGATCCTCATAGACGTCATCGTCAAGAATCGCATCTAACACCAAATTCAGCCGCGTCGTCCCGGACCCTTGGATAGGTGGCGAGCGATGCCGGAAACCGGTGGACGCGGCGCTGGGCCAGCGGGTGCCGCGCAAAAGGATTGGAGAACCGGATTGTACATCGAAGATGTCTTTCGGGTCTGTGTTCTCTGTTAGGACGCCGTACTGCGTGCCTGGACCGCGATACGTACAGATCAACCGGGCGTCGACAATATCAGTATGAAATTTCTTGCACGCGTTGCCGCTTATGATGTCGAACCGCAACTGGAGACGACGCGCTGACATGATTCCCGCGAAGATGTCGGCAAGAGCGGACACATCCTTGATGAACCAGGTCCGTTCAGGGCACTCTGGGGTGCCGGCGTCGTCGCACGCTTGCCGAACAACGGACGTGACATCAGGCGTTCTCAACCTGACACATGCCGACGGCAGTGCGTCTGAAGCGAGGGCGTCAAACCAGGACCGAAAAGCCGCGGGCAGCGTCCTGTTCCAGACCACGGCTGGCACGCTGTCTTTCTTGATCGCGTACAACCCGTCGACCCGGCTGACGTGTCTGGCCGGGTCAATGTTCGAGTCAATGTCCGAGTCTGCGGCCAAGGCATGCGGGCGCATTGAGTTTGTCCTGGTTTTAGAAACCCTTAGAAACCCATGGCCACGGAGAACCGGACGTCCCGGCCAGGCAGTGGGGTCAGTTCCTTGATGAAGGACGTATGTGGCCGGGCGAAGGAGTTGCCCAGGTTTCGGCCTTGCAGAACGAACCGAACATCCCGATCTGCGATGGGTTTCCAACTCACTTGTGCGTTCACAAATATGTACGAGTCGGTTTCCTCTTCCAGCGGAGCGACGCGGGTGGCGCTGGATGATCCCTCCAATTCAATCCGGGCTGTCCAGGCCTCGACCTTCGCGGTCGCACCCACGGTGTAAAACAAAGGCGGGATTCGGGGCAGCGGTGAGTCCGTCGTCGTGTCGGTTGCGCGGACATAGCTGAGCGAGCCGTCTAAAGTGACCGCCGTATCGCCCGACTCATACACTTGCATATCGGCTTCGGCTTCAAAGCCGGAGAAGGTCGCGTCGACTTGGGTGTAGCGATAGACCGGCAGCTCGTCCTCTTCTTCGCCGGTCAACCGCTCGAAAATGTAATCGTCATACTCAGTGCGGAACAGATTGAGGGAGCCGCCAAAGCGATCCGTCCTAACCTTCAGACTTGCTTCTACGTTCCAGGCCTTCTCCTTCACAAGATTTGGGTCGCCGATCTCGAATTGCTGCGTCGCCAAGTGCGGCCCATTGGAGAAAAGCTCTTCGGCATTGGGGGCCCGTTCCGTAAGAGAGGTGGTCAGGCCAAATGCAGCTTCATCGGCAAACTGCCACGACGCATCGATAGACCCGGACAGGGTGTTGAAATCGCGTTCGATCGCTGTGGTGGTGGATGTTACGTCGACGTTTTCGTATCGCAAGCCGCCCGTCAGGGTGAGCATGTCGAAGGATGCCTCTTCAACGATAAAAAGGGCGAGGGAGTCGGTCTCGGTTGGCGGAACAAAGGCCTCGGCCCCAATCGCCTCGAAATCGCGGTTGCGCAGTTGCAGGCCAAACGCGCCTTTGAGATTTCCGATGGGGCGATGGACGAGTTCAATCCGGCTTTCCCAGGCTTCATTCTGGAAGACGGTGCCGACCTCGTCGCCCTCTAACTCCGTATGGTCATAGTCGCCATAGCCAAAACGGAAGGTGGCTTTTTCGACGAACGATCCGAGATTGCGCAGTTCGCCATCGATATCGAAGCGCACGCGCTCAAGGTCGATGGAAATGATCTCTTCTTCTTCCTCACCTTCCTCGTGTTCCTCATCCTCGTGCTCCTCTTCGTCATGGTCTTCTTCGCCTTCCTCATGACCATGCTCGTGCGCGGCGGGAACACCGTACAAGGAGTTGAAGTAGCCGCCGGAGACGCCGATGTGGCCGTTCTCCCACAAGTAACTGAGGCCGCCGCCAAAGGTGTAAACCTCAGCGGACGAGTTTTCGACAAACCCATCGATGCCTTCTTCTTCGGCCTCTTCGTTGGCAAAGCCTTTGATCTCGTAGTCGGACTGGTCGCTGTAGGACCCGTCTACCGACAGCACCAATCCCGGTCCGATCTGCCCCACAGTCTGTGCATTCGCACCAAAGGCATCCGCATTCGTGGCGTAGGTGAGGTCGCCACGGCCTGACACCGTGTTTTCCGGCAGTGTGGCGGCGATGCGCGTGTCGATGACGTTGACGATGCCGCCGACCGCATTGGACCCATATAACAGCGTATTTGGCCCGCGGAGGATTTCGATCCGCTCGGTTGTCCCGGCATTGATGGCGACCTGATGGTCCACGCTGGTCACGGACGCATCGACCGGGTCGACCCCGTTGGTCAAAATCCGTATGCGGTCACCGCCTTGCCCGCGAATGATTGGGCGACTGGAGACCGGTCCGAAAAACGTGGAGGAGATGCCTGTTTCGCCGCGCAGCGTTTCGCCAAGAGACGAGCGTGCTTGGTCGCGCAACGCGTCTCCGGTCAGAACAGAGGCGCCTTGGATCGTGTCGGCCAGGCTGCGTTCAAACGGTGTGGACGTGACAATGATTTCTTCGACATCGAGGTTTAAGGCTGACTGCGCGAAAGCGGCGCCGGGCAGCAGGGTGCTGATGGCGACGCCGGTCCAAAGACTTTTCTTTAGCATGACTAAGGTCCACTCCAGAGTTGGGGCTACTGACGGTGCTGGCCAGTGCGCGTTGGTGTTCGATTGATGCAAAGGGGAAGCCGTCGCCGGCCTCGTAAGATGTTCGGTGTGAGATGCGTCTAGTGCTTGGCCATGCAGTCCTTGCAGTGGCCGACGATCTCGAACGTTTTTTGATCTGCGTTAAAGCCGGATGCTTTTTGCCATCGCGACACCACCCGGCAGAGATCGTGGTCCTCAATCTCTTCAACGGCTTTGCAGTCGGAGCAAACCGCCAGGACCACTTCATGATCATGCCTGGAGGAACGGCAGGGGATGAACGCCTTCAGGCTCTCGATCCGATGGATGCTGCCTTCGGCACTGAGGCGGTCGAGAGCCCGGTACACCACAGGGGGCGAGGGCCGATGCTCGCCCGGCAGCCGTGCGAGCAAGTCATAGGCTGTCAGCGGTTTACCCGCCGCCTCCATGATTTCCATGACCTCAGCATCGTTGACTGACCTTGCTCGCGCCATCACTCACCTCTATCGTATCGTATAACATACGATTAATCGGTATCCGGCCATGAGTCAAACCTTGACTAAAGCCGGCGGCGGCAGTCTCGTGTGCGAAATCTGTGCCCAACGTCCGCAAAGGCCTGGCCCAAATGCGCGTGAGACTGTCTTGAGCATGAAGCGTCTGTGGTTCGGGTGCCTCATTGCCGGAGTGGCCTGGCTGTTCTCAGATCCAGCCAGCGCGTATCGGGGCATCGAACTTGGGCGTGACTGCCGCAGCATGGAAGACGTCGCGCAGGCCCGGTGCGAGGGGTTTGTCAGTGGTTTCTTGGCGGGTGCTCAGCTGGATGTCGACGGGGAGCCGATCACCATGTGGCGCTCTCATGGTTACACGTGGTGCGGACCTGCGCTGATCGATGTCGCCGCAATCGTCGAAACTCTGTTCGAGGGCGCCCGCACCGGGCGCTCGTCACCCCACTTCCCCGCGTCGGTGATGCTCGCTCAATCCCTATCTGCAGCATACCCGTGTAATCAAACACCGGTAGGGCGCCCGAGCAGGCTAGCCCCTCCGCCGGTAGATCGGACTCAGTGAAACCTCGCGACGGCGCGCATATTTGACTGCCAAACTGGCCAAAACCGGCGGTTTTTAGTCAAAAACACGTTTTCAGTGAGGCCGTAACGGGTTACGCTTCATGCATGTCCGAGTCCGGTACCCCTGCGGCTATATCGGCAAAAGGGCAGAGCTTTGTCGATCACTGGCAATCTCTGCGCCAAGGCGGCGATTTGCCGACGTCCGAGGCCTTCCTGGACAACGCCAACCCAGCGCCACAACCGCTCATCTCGCTCAATGACGTTGATCCCGCCGCCGGGACCAACACGGTTGTGCTGTTCGGCACGGCTTTGGTGGATCTCTGGAAGGTCGATCTGACGGGCAAGGAAGTGCATCAGTTCCTGGCTGACGATCAGGCCGAACGCCTTACCACCGACCTCATCCACTGTGCTCTGACACCCTGCGGCATTTGGGAGATTTCTACCCTGCGCACCACCACCGGGCGCATCATCTGTTGGGAAATGGCCACTCTGCCGCTCAAGCGCAATGGCAAAGGGGTGCACCGCATCGCGCGCTACCACAATATTCTGGACGCACCGCAAACCGGCGAGTTAATCCAAGATATTCTGCACTTCCAGAAGAAGGAATGGCTCGACATCGGTAGCGGTGTTCCGTCCGCAGCGCCACAGCTCAAAGCGTCTTAGCACAGCCAGGCAGCGCCACACGCGTTGCGGTCCATGCCCGGTTGATTCTCCCTTCGCGGAGGGCGTAGTCTTTCCCTGTTGGGACGGGAGCTGAAATCCGCGCCATCGCACAAGAGCGCGGGCCTCCTCATAGTCACGTCAGTTTCGCCAAACCAGTTTCGATACGCCTTGCCTGTGCGGTCATGGACCACCCGGCCAGCTGGCGCCTCGCACACATGTTGGACCCGTCATGCTTCCCGCGTGACCTAACCCGTGCAGGGGACGCCGCTCATGCCAAGAAGAACACTCGATACATCTCGCGATCCGTTTGACTCCCGTGATCTGATCTACCGTCCGGCGCTGGTGCGCCTTGAAAAGTCCCGCACCCCGGCGTGGAAAAACCTGACGATCCTCGATCAGGGCTCCGAAGGTGCGTGCACCGGGTTCGGGCTGGCCGCGGTCATCAACTACCTCAACCGCGAGCGGGGCACCAAGACGCGGGTCAGCGCCCGCATGCTATACAAAATGGCGCGCTTCTACGACGAGTGGGAAGGTGAGGATTACGACGGGTCGAGCGTGCGCGGCGCCATCAAAGGCTGGTTCAAGAATGGGGTATGCACCGAGAAAAGCTGGCCCAACGCGCCAACCCCGGGCACCGCCGATTACCTCACCCGGACGCGCCAGCTCGACGCGCTCAAGTTCCCCCTCGGGGCGTATTACCGGGTCTTGCCGCGCCGCACGGATGTACACGCCGCCCTCAACGAAGTGGGCATCGTCTACGCGTCCGCCGAGACGCACTCGGGCTGGAACGATCCGGCGACAGGTGAAATCAATTATAGAGCGTCCTACAAGCCCGGCGGCGGGCACGCCTTTGCCATTGTCGGCTACACAGATGAAGGATTCATCATCCAGAACTCCTGGGGCGAAGACTGGGGCGGTTACAAATCCGGGCGGCGGACCCATAAAGGCCTGGCGCTGTGGAGCTACGACGACTTTGACAAAAACGTCTGGGACCTGTGGGTCGTGCGCATGGCCCTGGGCGTCAATTCACTTGCTGCCCTGCGCAGCTCATACGGGCTTGGTGTCGCCGGCGCCCGGCGCACCGAGGCCGGACCGCCGCGGCACGAGGTCCAAAACTATTACGTCCACGTCGATGACGGCCGTTTCGATGAGACGAGCACCTATCCCTCGACCGAGGAGCAGGTGAAGAACTCTGTCCGCGAGCTGGTAGCCAATGCCAGCGGCGCTTCGCCGAAGCCCATCATGCTCTATGCCCACGGCGGTCTGAACAAAGTTGCCCCGTCGGTCACGCGGGCGGCCAAATGGCAAGACGTGTTCGCCAGGAACAACGCGGCTCAGCTCCATTTCATTTGGGAAACCGGCTTTCTGGCGGAGCTGAAGGACGTGCTGTTCTCGCGGTCAAAACGGGCGGAGGAGCGGGCCGGCAGTTCGGCGAACTGGTTCGACAAGTTCCTCGAACTCGTGACCAAACGGATCGGCAGTGCCATCTGGAAGGAGATGCGCGTGGGCGCCGATGCTGCCTTCGGCGTCTGGCAGCCGGGCGATTGCGGCGCGGGCACGCGCACGCTTGAATTCCTGATCGATGAGCTGGAAAAGGTTCCGGCGGCCAAGCGCCCGGCGGTGCACATCGGCTGTCACAGTGCCGGCGCTATCTTTGCCGGTCACTTGCTGGACCGCTGGGCCCAACTGACGGACCACCCGGTCTCGTCCCTGAATATGTTTGCGCCGGCGTGCACGGTGGACTTCTTCGCGGACTCGATCGGCCCGCATATCAAATCGGGTGTGGTGAAGAAGGCCGCGCATTTCCGCCTGACCGACGAGCTCGAATGCAAGGACAAGGTGGGCCCCTACGGCCTGTCTCTGCTTTACCTCGTCTCGCGCGCCTACCAGAACCGCAAAAAGAAAAACATTCCCATCCTCGGCATGGAGAAATTCGCCAAGAACACGGACAAGGTTGTGGCTAAGCTGGGCATCAAATCAAAGGTCAAAACGCTGGTCGCCGGGAAGGACACGGAGCACACGGACAGCACGACCCATGGCGGGTTCGACAACGACATCGCCAGCATGAATACCTTACTGACGAACGTTCTCGGCGGCAAAAAGCCGAACAAACCGTTCGGCAAAGACGATGTGTCAGGCTATTGAGGGCGGGCAAGGCGGCGGGAGAAGTAGGGCGCGAACCAACCCGTAGCACGCGTTACTCCCGGTAGCGCGTGTGTTTATGAAGACAGAAACGCATTGGTTACGGTCCAGTTTTCGACAGTGCCTGGGTGTTTTTTGCCGAACTCGGCGACGTCGTCTGCGAGTCCAGTTTTAATCGCCTCTTTTTGCGCCAGTGTCAGGTCATCAAGCGCAACGGGCGGTATTTGTCTGACGGACTCAAAAATTTGATTCATGTAACTCATATTTTTCTTAAATAATGAGATGCACCTGCGGCGTATTTCCGGCCGGATTTTGGGGTGAATTGCGGTCCATTCAACTTGCTTAACGCACATATGAAGGGGCCGGTTGCCTGCATGCTGGGCAAATACTCATTTATATCGGGAAACGTGTGCAAGCATATGTTGTCGGACGTGTAGGTATTTGTCAGCGGGTCATACCGCTCGATCATAAGATCGGCGTCCGTCCGGGCAGCCAGTTTCAACTCAACGCCTACGTCTCTAAAGACAACGATCCCATAGTCGCGCAAGTACCGAGCGAACTTAGACCCCAGTTCCGTTTTATAGTTATCTGATATGAGACGATCGCGATCAGCGTTACCACAGATGGACAGCCACAACTTGGTGAGCGTTTCGTCAACCGTGTCTGGCATCAAGTCAGTCATGTCGACCAGGATGTGCTCGTCAAAACTGGCGACGTCGTAGGCCTGCGATGCCGCGTTGTGAGTGATATATCTTGTCACGGCGTCCTCAATCTGCTGATCAAGGCTGGCGTGATCGTATTCCGCACCCCGGATCTTGTATATGCCGGCAACCATTTGTGTGTTGTTGATCTGCGAAATCAGACATGCCACCGGGTCTCTGACAGCTTGAATGATGAGTTTTCGGCTGCATGAATTGAGAATGGTCTCGACATGGGGGCGTTCATGATAGACCTTTGACGATAGGCCTAAGTGTTGAATGTGCGGCCGGAAGTTCCGCTCGTGCGCATCGATTCTGTCTTGGTATCCGCCAATGAATAAAAAATGGGCGACATGAATGTCTTTGTGCAAATTCAGATAATGCTGGAGAGAGTGACTTGCCGTCGCATGTGGCATCAAACATAGAAAATCATACATCTCAAAAACACTTACCTCGGTTTGTGCAGCTACGCGGAGCTATCGGGCCGCTCAAGAGCTTACCAATGGGTTGAGTCCAGGGTTTATCGCGCGCCCGCGCCCGCCGTCTTGCCCATTCACTCTACGAATTATCTCTAATTTCTTGACTTAAAACTACATCTCGTAAAAGTGCTTGTTCTTCTATCGGCGCCCCTCGGCGCCTGGGGTGTGGACTGGAAAATGCAAAGACGTGCTGGGGAGGGTTTGCGATGGACATAGATCAAATATCGGCACTGTCCCGGCGTGAGGTTCTGACGCAGTCGATGACGCTGGGTGGCGTTGCGCTTGCGCCCGCTGTCGCCGTCAGTCGCACAGCCTCAGCCTCTGATGCAGGAGCGGTTGACGCGACGGCGATGCACCGCAAGCTGCGCTTTCGCACCGATGCCGGGCACGTGTTCTGGTGGCTGCAGGGCATCAAATATGGCCAGGTCGGCACGACACTCACGCCCCTATACACCAATCTTGTCGGAACCCTTCAACGCATAACCCCCACGGATGATGGTGGCTTCGAGATGACCATGCTGGAAATGGTCATCACCTTGGATGTCGACGGCGACCAACCGTTGAGTGAGTGGACGAACCCCTACACCGGCGAGGTCTTGCCCGTCACCTTCAGCCCGGTCGGGCCGACGACGATCCGCTACCGCGCCGACGACTCCCGCGTGGTGCCCGATGAACTCGGTGGCGCGCGGCTGGAATCCGAGGCAAAGATCCTGCCGCCGGTCATCGTGGGCGACGATGTCTTTATGTCGGAGGTCATTACCGCGCGGGTGTACCGGCCCGAGCGGGATCAGCCTTTCGTCGTCAATGACCTCTCCACCTACCACGGCAGCCTGGCGGACCTGACCGACCCGCGCACGACCGTTGGCGCGGCGGCTGTGTCCTTCGCGGAAGTGACCGGGTGGCAGAGCTGGATGAACATGGGGGACAGACCGGGCAACCTGACCTCACGGACGACCGGCCGCAAAGTGGCGCGTTTCGATTTGATGCCCGAGAAATGGCGCATGCTGCTCGCAGAAAAAGCGCCCCACATTGCCGCCGATCCGGAAGCCAGTTTGGACATGCCCGCCGGTGAGTTTGTCCGCTAGGCTTGGCCCCCGGCGCTGTTTTCTCTGCGGTGATGTTCCTTGGCGCCGGACGTGATCGCGCACTCAATAACCGAGAGGGAGGAAACGGCCATGGTTGACTTGACGGCCAAAACAGCACGCCGCAGCGCACTTGCGGCCGGTGCCGGGTTGATGTTGACGGGCGTGACAGGTCCAGCCGCGCAGGCGGCGGACACCGCTGGCGCTCGTCCCTCCGGGCAGTGGCCGGGCCTCGGCGTCATGAAGGGGACGTCGCGCGGCTACGTCACCACGCCCATGGGTCAGGTGCACTACATCGCGCAGTCGCCTGCGAGAGGCAGCGGGAAGCCCTTGGTGCTGTTGCATCAGTCGCCATGGTTTTCCATCCAGTTCGCCAAGGCACTGCCGCTGTTTGCAGCACGCGGGTTTGCCGCGGTCGCGCCCGACCGGCCGGGGTTCGGCATGTCCGACGTACCGGACACGCCGCCGACCGTCGACGATTACGCCGACAACCTGGCGGATACGTTGGACGCGCTCGGCATCAGCCAGGCAGCAGTGGTCGGTCATCACACCGGTGCCGGCGTCGCCGCGGCGCTGGCCTCCCGGCATCCCGGCAAGGTCAGCCGGCTGGTGCTGGATGGGGTGCCGTTCTATTCGGCGGAGGAACGCGCCGGACGTCTGGCACGGCCCCATTGGGACCGCTGGCTCGAACACGACGGCGCGCACCTCAAGGCTCGCTTCGACGCCCGCGCCGATCGTAAGGGCCGGCAGCTGCGGGCGGTGGGCAGGGACCCCGGCCAGGAAACCGCCTGGCTCGAAGGCGTGCAGTGGTCGGTGATGTGCTTGTTTCTAGCCGGCGAGACCGAGTGGTACGGTCACAACGCGGCGTTCTCATATGATATGACCGAGGCGCTGCAAGGGATTACAGCACCGACACTGATCCTCTCGTACACCGAGGACACGCTGTACGAGATGAACAAACGCGCCAAAGAGCTACGGCCCGACTTCGAATTGGTCACCTTCGAAGGCGGCCACGCGCAAATGCCCTATGACGAGCCGCACCACTGGGTCGAGGCGGTCGCACCCTTCCTGGAAGCGGGGTGACGTCGACGGCGTTTCCGATGCCGCGGCGTGCTCGAGAGCTCTTAAAGGTCGCGGCTAAGACGGCGTTCCCTAGGGGATCCGAACCAGCGAGCAGGTAACCCGCCGGGCGAATAGCCGCGAGCCTTAAATACTCTCCACATACTCAACCATGCGCCGGCGTTCCTTAGCGTCGGGCAGGAAGCGGAGTTTGCGGTCGGTATCCACCAAGTTACTAAAGTAGGTGATTCTCCTTAAATAAGATTTTTCTGAAATTCTCGTACAACATTCCTTTGTGCGTGGTTATTCCTATAGATAGATGTGTGTGGAATCCACCATCTTAGATTGTTTCTATGTATAGTGTAAACTGTATGAGATAACAGTTAATAGGAGAGGTGTGACCTGCCATGAAACTCCCGTTACAAACCTGTACTGGGAGGAAAAGATGAAAAAGTTAGTTGCAGTGGCTGGAATGCTCAGCGCGCTTATTGTTTGGTCTCAAGGGGAAGCGGTTGCGCAAACTTCAAACGCAAACCGAAGCCCTGGGACTTGGATCACGGATGCAACCGGCATCTATATTGCTTGGCAGGCTCCTGCCAATGCGATTTATCGGGTGTGCGTAGACGGCCGAATAAAGAAAAATGGTCCCCATGTTGTTGAAGTCAATAGTGCGGGAGCAGACAACGGATATTTGTGGGCCGGCACATGTATGGATGTTCAGACCACAGCAGACGGATACATCTCGATTGTTACTGCTGCTGGTGCAAATGGCAAAGTAATTACCGGTACCTATGAATGGATCGGTTCGGGGGGCTGAACATATAACCGCTTAAATGAGAGTCTCGGTAAGGCCTCAGAATTAACTGGGGTCTTACCAATTTTCGTAACGGCTTCTGATGGATACAGTTTACTCAGCCTAACCACTCGTGAACTTCACGCTCCAAAAGGGCATTGATTATGGGCCAAGAAGCATAAGGTATCCCTAGGGGATTCGAACCCGCAGTCAGATCAGCCGTCGATTAGCCCCCCCCTAAATCCCCTCCACGTACTCCACCATGCGCTGGCGTTCCTTGGCGTCGGGCAGGCGGCCCATGCCGGCGCCGGCGTTGTCGGCCATGTGGTGGGGCTTGCTGGTCGCCGGGATGATGCAGGTCACATCCGGGTGTGACAGGATGAACTTCAGGTAAAACTGGCCCCAGCTGTCGGCGAACTCGGCGGCCCACTCGGGTATTTCGCGTCCTTCGGTCTGCTGAAATAGGCGGCCGCGCCCGAACGGCACGTTGATCATGGTAGCGATGCCGCGCTCCGCCGCCACGGGCAGGATGCCGGTCTCGGCGCTGCGCTCCTCGATGTTGTATTGGAACTGGACGAAGTCCAGATCTTCGGCCTCCATCACCGGGATCAGCGCATCCTGCGCGCCGGGGCGCCAATGGGTGATGCCGATGTAACGGTAGCGCCCGTCCTGACGCCACTCCCGCATGGTGCCGAGCTTGCGGTCCGTATCCACCAGGTTATGCACCTGGATGAGGTCGATGTTGTCGGTGTGCAGCAGATCGAAGGACTCTGTGAGTTCGTCCAGGCCTTCACGCTCGCCCTCCTTGCGCACCTTGGTGGCCAGGAACGCTTGCTCGCCGACGCCCATGTCCTTGACCAGATCGCCGACCACGCCTTCCGAGCCCCGGTAAGACGGTGCCGTGTCGATCAGCGAGCCGCCATGATCCAGCAAGGTCTGGATGACTTCGCCGCGCTGGGCCATCGCCGCTGTGTCCGAGCGGTCGACGATGAAAGAACTGGAGGTGCCGAGCCCGATCACCGGCAGCGCTTCACCGGATTTTGGAATAGGCCTTGTCATCATTTGGGGCATCATGGTTTCGCCCGCGGCGTGGGAGGATGCCCTGGCTGTCGCAGGCAGAGCGGTCGCGGCGGCTGCGGCGGTAGCGGTGGCAAGGCCGGTGAAGGCGCGGCGGGAGAGACGGGCTTGGGTCGGCTGGGCCATGGGAGCGTCCTCTTGAACAAGGTTGGTTTTAGGTCGCCACCATGGTTGCGCGGCACGTATCAGTCCGTCAATCGAGGTTCGTTTACGCAGGTGGCGGGCACCCGCTTCGCCACTCAGTCGATGCGGCGTCCGAAACTCTTATCGGGGAAGCCCCCGAAACCAAGGCGCACCCGTTGCTGCTTTTGTTCAGGTGGGTCAGTGGACGTGTCAGTCCCGCCGGTCTGGCGCAGCGCCTCCATCATGCTGGGCTGGGCATACAGCGCCGCTTCAACCACGTCCGGGGCGAAGGCGATCACCTTCAGCAGGGCGCTGGCAGCCCGGTCTGGGGCACGGCGGCCATTCTCCCACTGGGCGAGGGTGTATCGGCTGAGGCCGAAGCGGGCGGCGAACGCCCGCTGGGTGCCGCCCACCGTCTGGCGCACGGCGCGGACCTGCTGCGGCAGCAGACAATAGAGCAGCTTTCTTTGGCGGTGGATCATCGAGGTGATGAACCCGTCCATATTATCTTTGGCACCGTCTCTAGAGCCGTCGCGGGGCAGGAGTGGTTGTGGCTTGGATTTCTGGCGGGCAGGCGTATCGGGCATGGCAAGGGATGTCCTTTGCGGTGACAACAGCCCCTGGTTTGTACGCACCTTGACCCGCTTAGACCCTTATATAGGTCATTGACCTATTGCTCGCTATGGGCAGTTCTTTAGAAATGTAAATATATTATATTTGCCAGTATGTTATGAGTTCTCTCTCAACTAGATTCAGAGTGCGTAACGGGCTCGTGCATGGGCTCGTTCCTCACTAAGTCTCGCGGAATTTTTTTTAAGGCTCTGTCCGGCGCTCAGGCGTCCCGCAGCGTGCACCACACCGGGGTGTGATCCGAGGCCTTCTCCTTGCCACGCGGCGTCTTGTCGATGCCGGCGTCTTCCAGCCGGTCGGCGGCCTGGGGCGACAGCAGCAGGTGGTCGATCAGCAGGCCGTTGTCCTTCTGCCAGGCGCCGCCCTGGTAGTCCCAATAGGAATACTGATGCGGGGCATGGTTGAAGGTGCGCAGGGCGTCGGTCAGCCCCAGGTGCTTGATCGCCTGGAAGCGCGCCCGGCTTTCCGGCTGGGTCAGGGCGTCGCCGGCGAATTTCTGCGCATCATAGACATCCGTGTCGGTGGGGATGACGTTGTAATCTCCGCCGAACACATAGGGTTCCTCGGCCCCAAGGCAGGTCTGGACATGGCTGAACAGCCGGTCCATCCAGGCCAATTTGTAATCGAATTTCGGGCCGCCGATGGGATTGCCGTTGGGCAGATAGATCGACGCCACCCGCAGGGTGTCGAACACGGTCGCCTCGATGTAGCGCGCTTGGTCGTCTTCCTCGTCGCCCGGCAGACCGCAGTGCACGTCCTCAATGCGCGATTTCGCCAGGATCGCCACGCCGTTGTAGGTCTTCTGCCCGTGGGTCTCGACCGTATAGCCCGCGTCCTCGATCTCCATGCGCGGGAAATTCTCGTCGATGGTCTTGATTTCCTGCAGCAGGGCGACGTCCGGTGCGAAGTCTTTTAGCCAGTCCAGCACGTGGGGCAGGCGCGCTTTGACCGAGTTAACATTCCAGGTTGCGATCTTGATCATGAGCGTCGCCTCAAGGTTTGGCCGGGGGCATCCACATGTGTGAACGCCGCACGATGACTAATGTTTTGCCTTAGGTACAGGGACTTACAGGCGTTGTAAATCTGCAACGCCCCCGGAAAAATCGCGCCCAGGTCACACGTATGTGAATTTCCCGGTTCACATTTGCTGGGAGGGCGTAAAGACTGAGCGTTCAACTCTGGGGGAGAGAGTCCATCATGCAATTCCGTTCTGTGAAGTCCGTTCTTCTCGGCACCGCGGCCGCTGTCGCGATGACCGGGGGCGCCTCAATCTCGACACCGGCTGTGGCTCAGCAGATCGCGGTCGAGGAAATCGTCGTTACCGCCCGTAAACGTGAAGAGCGCTTGCAGGACATTCCGCTGTCGATCACGGCGTTTTCGTCGGAAGACATCAAGCGGCAGGGCTTCCGCAACCTCGATGATGTATTGTTGCAGACAGCGGGTGTTGAATTCACCGGCCGGTCGGCTACCGGGGTCGGCGGACGCCTGAATTCGGTCATCCGCATCCGCGGCGTCACCGCCAACAGCAGCTTGCCGCACCTTCAGGCAACATCGTTGTTCGTCGATGGCGTGTTCGCGCTGGGCGGGGCCAACGTGCTGCCCATTCAGGACCTGGAGCGGATCGAGGTCATCAAAGGCCCGCAGTCAGCCTTCTTCGGGCGCAACACCTTCGCCGGCGCGATCAACTACATCACCAAGAACCCGAGCCTGGATGAGGTTTCGGCTGAGATCGACGCCAGCGCGGCGACCTACGATCAGTATGATCTCAACGTCAACACGTCTATTCCCATCGTCGAAGACAAGCTGGCGGTCGGCATCAACGCCCGCCTCTATCACCACGGCCCGATGTACCGCGCCAACGACGGCGGTGCGCTCGGCAAGGAATCATCCCGCTCGATCTCCGGTGTGATCTACGCTGAGCCGACAGAGAACTGGGACATCAAACTCCGCGCCTTCTATCAGAAGGATGACGACGGTCACCCGGCGCAGGCCTTTTGGCGCGACCCGTTCGTGTCGCCAACCTGTGCTGGACAGTCCTACGATGGCCTGGACATAGACTTTAATCCGGTCACGGTGACGCTCGGCAACTACCACTGCGGTATCGTTCCGAACCCAGGTGAGGGCACCGCGCCGGACATCAGCGTCAACACCACTCTGTTCCCGGCGATCTTTAATCAGGTCCGCCCACCGTTCGATGGCGAATTCGGCACCGGCTTCGGTGCGCCGCAGGCCAGCCCGAATTTCCTGATCGAGCAGTTCATTGACCGCTATCCGCTGGTCATCGGCATCGACGGGATTCCGAGGCTGGATGGCTTCGGCGTTGAGCGCGAAACCCAACGCTACTCGCTGAATACCAACTTCGAGTTCTGGGACGGCTACACCTTGTCAGTCGTCGCCGGGTATAACGATGTGAAGACCGGCTGGCTGCTCGACTTCGACCGCACCGACGTCGAAAGCTGGTGGTCGGCGGACCCGCAGTCCGGCGAAGACTATTCCGTCGAAGCGAGGATTGTGTCTCCCGATGAGGGCCGGCTCCGCTGGGTCTTCGGCGGGTCCTACACCGATCAAGAATTCCTCACCCAAGGCGGGGGTGGCCTGGCCATCACCGCCTGTTTCGGCACGTGTGCGCTCGGACCAGGCAACTTTACCGTGGCCGGCCGCGCTAACCAGGAAGCAGAGACGTGGGGCCTGTTCGGGTCGGTCTCCTATGACATCACCGAGCAACTGACCTTCGACGTTGAAGCTCGCTACGAGCAGGACGACCGCAAGACCGGCATCAACGTCGGGACTTTCAGTCAGGACTTCACCGCCAGCTTCAAGGAATGGACGCCGCGCGCAATCCTGACCTACAAGCCTAGCGACGAGACCACGATTTACCTGCAAGCGTCGCGCGGCAACCTGCCGGGCAACACCAACAACGCGATCGTTATTTGCTCGGATCAGCCGTTTACGGTGCCCTATATCGATCCAATCAGTGGCCAGCCGTCTACAGCATCTGAGTGCGACCAGATCGAAAGCCAGGTTGGATCCCTGTTTGAGTCCACGCCGGCCCAAAAGCTGGATGCCCTTGAGTTGGGTTGGAAGCAGTCCGCCATGGATGGTCGTCTGCGCTTCAACCTGACGGGTTACTACTACGAGTGGGATAACCTGATTTCGGGTATCCGCTTCACATACTTCCGCGATGCCGACGACCCCAACTTCCAGGATGGTGTGCCTAACGAGTTCCCGAACACCATTGGTGCAAGCGTTCCCGGAAGCGCCAAAATTTATGGCGTAGAACTGGAAAGCGGCTTCGCCTTCACCGAGAACTGGGATGCTCAGCTGAATGTCAGCTACAACAAGAATGAGTGGAAAGACCTGGTCAACCGCAGCGAGGTCCAGATCGTTCCCGAACCGGCCGTTCAGTTTAAGGGCAAGACCGCACCGCGCTATCCCAAGTGGCTCGGCAACGTGGTCACCACCTATCGTGACTCGCTCAGCAACAGCTGGGATTGGTACGTCTCCGGTGACGTCAGCTACAAGGGTAAGATTTGGCTGGAGTTCGCCAATCTCTCGCAGATTAACGATTACTTCCTGGCCAATGCCCGCTTCGGCATCGAACGCGAAGACCTGCGGATTGAAGTCTTCGTCCGCAACTTGTTCGACGAAGACACCTGGATCAACGGCTCCCGCGGCGTTGACTTCTCTGACCAAGGTAATTTTGCCTTCACCGCACAAGGTCACAACCTGACACCGCAAGAAAAACGCACGTTCGGTATTCGCACCAACGTGAAGTTCTAGGATCCTGCTACAGGGGAGGGGATCCCTCGGGCCCGAAGCCTCGGCTTCGGGCCCGAACTTTATATGGGTTGCCCCGAGCTTCGGCTTCGGACTCGAACTTTATGACTGCCCAAGTTCCCGCTAAGCTGTGCCATGCGCTGGGCTGTTTTTGTTTTGTTGTCTCTCGCGGGCTTTTCGCAGCCTGCCGCTGCGCAGTCCCAGCTGTGTGAGCCCTACCGCGACGGCATCCGTCTTTCCTTTTCGACACAACTCTCTGAGCCGACCTATCACTTTGACCGCTCCATTCAAGAAGTGCGTCAGCTTTACACCGTGCGTGGCAACCGCATTACCCGCGCTCACCAGAACGCCATCGGCCTGACCTACGCAGAGACCCTGCTGTCCCTCGGCGCGGCCACCCGTGCCGTGCCGCGCCAGCGCAGCGGCTACTGTGTTTATCTGCAGGAGATGGAGGCGACCTTCGGGTTCGGCCGCTTCGATGTTTATGTCGGTAGCGAATATCCGCCGGGGAGCTGCGAGTACCGCACCATCCTCGACCACGAAAACGAGCACGTTGCGATCTTCCGTGATCTCATCCGGGAGTTCGGCGGGCGTATGCGCAGTGCGATTGAACGCGAGCTGCGCAATCTCGAACCGGTCTTCGCGCCCTCAATCGAAGTGGGAACCGATCTGGCGATCTCCCGGCTCCAAGAACGGCTGCAGCCCACCATCCAAGCCTTTGAAGCCGAGAGCCGCCGCCGCAACGGGCGGATCGACACCCAGGGCAACTACCTGGCGCTCCAGGAGCTGTGCAGCAATTGGGATGCGTATCGGAATTTCTAAAGAGAGAACGAGGTGCCGCAGCCGCAGGTCGAGCTGGCGTTGGGATTGCTGACCCGGAAGGACGAGGCCAGCATGTCTTCGACGTAATCGATTTCCGATCCGCCCAACAGATCGAGCGACATATCGTCGGTGACCAGTTTCACGCCGTGATACTCGAACACCACGTCATCACCAGTGGTCTGGCTGTCCAGACTAAACCCATAGGAAAATCCCGAGCAGCCACCGCCAGACACGCTGAGACGTAGCATCAGGCTGTCGTCGCCTTCCTCGGCGATCAGCGCCTTCACGCGTTCGGCAGCGCTTTCTTTCAGGACGATGGTGGGGCGGGTGCTGGCGTCGTTCATGGGTCTTGGTACTCTGTGTTTGGTGGCCATAATTTAGTCTTCAGGCCGCCATTCTTCAAGGAAGCCCGCTGATTGCCTGAATTCCGGGCGTCTTGTAGGGTCCCGGCCATGAGCTCAGACCTATCCCGCCTGCACGGCATTCTGGCCGGCATCGCCGCCGATCCTGCCGCGTCCCGAGGCCGATTTTACCCGGAAGCAGAGGCGGAAACGCGCTCGCCGTTTCAGCGCGACCGGGACCGCCTGATCCATTCCAGCGCCTTCCGCCGCCTCAAATACAAGACCCAGGTGTTTGTCTATCATGAGGGTGACAACTACCGTACCCGTCTGACTCACAGTCTAGAAGTCGCTCAGATCGCCCGCTCCATCAGCCGGTTTCTGGGTCTGAACGAAGATCTGGCAGAGACGCTCGCCTTGGCCCACGACCTCGGTCACACCTGCTTCGGCCATGCCGGCGAGGATGTGCTGCAGGAGTGCATGGCGGCCTACAACGGCTTCGACCACAACGCCCAGGCCCTACGCATCGTCACCAAGCTGGAGCAAAAGTATCCGCACTTCGATGGCCTCAATCTTACCTGGGAAACCTTGGAAGGGTTGGTCAAGCACAACGGTCCGCTGACCGGGCCGCATGGTCATGACGCCGTGCCCCTGGCCATCGTCGAGTACAACGATCAGCATGACCTGGAACTCGATCGTTTCGCCTCGGCGGAAGCCCAGGTCGCAGCGCTGGCCGACGACATCGCCTACAATGCCCACGACATTGACGACGGCCTGCGCGCCGACCTCTTCACGCTCGACGATCTGGCTGAATTGCCCCTTGTCGGACCACTGGTACGGGATGTGGCAGCGGATTTTCCTGACCTTGATGTATCCCGCCGCATTCATGAGATCGTCCGCCGTCTCATCGGTGAGATGGTCAATGATGTCTATCGCGAAACCGCGGCTCGCTTCGCGGACCTCAAGCCCGGTGCGCCTGCAGATGTGCACGCCTTGGATATGACGCTGGTCAGCTTTTCTGGCGGGATGGCGGAGAACGATAAAGCCTTGAAGGGCTTTCTATTTCCAAATATGTACCAGCACCACCGCGTCAACCGCACGCGCGAGAAGGCCAAGGCCATCGTCAAGGACATCTTTGAATTGTTGCTCACCGCGCCAGACAAGCTGCCTGAGGACTGGCAAACTGGCATGGACGGGCCAGACGGTGTGAAGACGGCCCGCCGGGTCGCCGACTACATCGCGGGTATGACCGACCGTTTCGCGGTGAAGGAACACCGCCGCTTGTTTAACGCAGACACGACCCTATGAACGTTTTCGCGACCACCAGAGATAAGATCATCGCGGCCATTGAGGCCGAGGTTGCCGCCGGGGGCTTGCCGGACGGTCTTAACATTGACCCGGTCACGGCAGAGCCGCCGCGCGATGCGGCCCATGGGGATGTCGCGACCAACGCCGCCATGGTGCTGGCTAAGCCAGCGGGGATGAAACCCCGCGACGTGGCTGAGAAGCTGGTTTCCCGTTTGTCGGAGACGGACGAAATATCCGAGGCTGAGATCGCCGGACCCGGCTTCATCAATCTACGCCTCGAAGCGTCGGTGTGGCGTGATGTTGTCCGCCATGTCTTGGGTGCGGGTGTGGCGTTTGGCGATAGCACCATCGGCGGCGAGACGCCCGTGAACGTCGAATACGTCTCTGCCAACCCCACCGGGCCGATGCATGTGGGCCATGCGCGCGGGGCGGTGTTTGGCGATGCTTTGGCAGCGCTTCTGGACAAGGCCGGTTTTGCCGTCACCAAGGAGTATTACATCAACGATGCGGGGGCTCAGGTGGACTCCCTGGCGCGCGCGCTGCACCTCCGTTACCTCCAGGCGCTAGAGCTCAAAACCGAGGACGATTTCCAAGCCGCCGTCGCTGCCGGGGAGGTCGAGTACGCCGGCGATTATCTGATTGAGGCCGCCCAGGCTCTGGTGGCGCGGGACGCCCACAAGTGGGCCAGCGTGCCGGACAGCGAATGGCTCGAACCGCTGCGCACCTTTGCCGTCGATGCCATGATGGACATGATCCGCGATGACCTTGCCGCGCTTGGGGTAGAGCAGGACGTATTCACGTCGGAGCGCACTCTGGTCGAGGCGGGCCGGGTCGATGCAGCGATTGCCGGCCTTGAGAAAGACGGTCTGGTCTACACCGGCGTTCTTGAGCCTCCGAAAGGCAAAAAGCCGGATGACTGGGAACCCCGGCCGCAGATGCTGTTCAAGTCGACGGAATTCGGCGACGACATCGACCGGCCGTTTCAGAAATCCGACGGCACCTGGACCTACTTCGCGTCCGACGTGGCCTATCACCGCGATAAGTTCGACCGTGGCTTCGCTGAGATGATCGATGTCTGGGGCGCCGATCACGGCGGCTACGTCAAACGCATGCAGGCGGGGGTAAAGGCTTTATCCGGCGGCGAGGGCACGCTCGACATCAAGCTCTGCCAGCTGGTGAAGCTCTTCGACAACGGCGAGCCTGTGCGCATGTCCAAGCGGGCTGGGACCTTCGTCACGTTGCGCGATCTCATCGACGCTGTCGGCAAAGACGTCGTGCGCTTCATCATGCTGACCCGCAAAAACGATGCGCCGCTGGATTTTGACTACGCCAAGGTGACCGAGAAGTCGCGCGACAATCCGGTGTTCTATGTTCAATACGCCCATGCCCGCATTCACTCAGTGATGCGCCATGCGGCGGAGACGTTTGCCGGCAGCGACCTGTCCGACGCCGCGCTGGCTAAAACGGACCTCGGTCTCTGCGGCGATGATGACGAGCTGGCGCTTATGCGCATGGTGGCGGCCTGGCCGCGCACGGTCGAAGCGGCGGCTCAGGCGCACGAACCCCATCGCCTGGCGTTTTATCTGTATGACCTCGCTTCCCAGCTTCACGCGCTATGGAACCGGGGTAACGAAAATGCCGAGTTGCGCTTCCTTTTGCCCGATGATGAGGCGACAACCCGCGCCCGCCTCGCGCTTGTCCGCGCTGTCGCCGTGGTGATAGCGTCAGGGCTGCAGGTATTCTGCGTAACGCCAGTCAAGGAGATGCGGTGATGTCCCGACCCCGGTCAGGTATGCCTCAGCCCGTGCGGCAAAGTGACGACAGAGGCGAGGGCGGATCGTTCACCGATCCCGTGTTCGACGATGAGTATTACGGCCGGGATAAGTCTGACGGTAAAGGCCGCACCATCGGCCCGGCTGTCGGTGTGGTCGTCGGCGCGGTCATCGCCGGATTTGCGGCCTGGACTGTTTTTGCCCCCGGCAGCGGACGTAACACCGCTGAGGCACCGCTGATCGTTCCGCAACCCGAACCCTACAAAGTTCAGCCTGACGACCCCGGCGGCATGGAAGTGGCCAATCAAGATAAGCTGGTCTATGAGCGTGTCGGTGGAGATGCGCCGGCGCCCGGTGCGGAGAATATCCTGCCGCCGCCGGAAACGCCGCGCGCGCCGGAGACTGCCCAACCTGAAACCGAGACGGTTGAAGCCCCACCTGCCGTGAGAACACCAGAGCAGGTCCCGGCCACTCTGGAGCCCGAAACGGTATCAGAGCCTGTTCCCGCTTCCGCGCCAGAGTCAGCGCCTGCACTGGTGGCTGCCGTCCCGGAACCCGCGTCCGCCCCAGCGCCGCCAACTGAAGCGCAACCCCAACCCTCCGCACAGGACCCGCTTGAGACGGCCGTCGCGGCCATCACCGGCGACTATCTGATTCAAATTGCCGCGGTCCGCACGGAAGAGGCGGCGGAGGGGGAATGGCGACGGGTGTCGACCCGCTATCCTGACATCCTTGGCAATCTCAAACCGGTCATAGTCCGGGCCGACTTGGGTGAGCGGGGCATTTTCTATCGTCTCCGCGCCGGTCCGCTGAGCGACCGTCCCGCCGCCGAAGAGGTGTGTGGCGCGCTGGCGGCCCAAAGCGTCGGCTGCCTGGTAGTCCGCAACGAATAGGATCGTGACCGCGCCAAACGCTGTTGTGTTCGGCTGCGCCGCCGAGCGCTTATCCGAAGACGAGCGCGCCTTCTTCCGTGAAGCCGATCCCCTCGGCTTCATTCTGTTCGCGCGCAATATCGAGACGCCAGATCAGGTCCGCGCCCTGGTGGATGATCTGCGGCAAACCGTCGGACGATCTGCGCCGGTCCTGATCGATCAGGAGGGCGGGCGGGTCCAACGCCTTAGGCCGCCCCACTGGCGCTCTGCCCCGCCGATGCGGGTGTTCGGTGACCTACATGTCCATGACCCTGAAGCGGCGCAACGCGCCGTGCGTCTGAACATGCAGGCCATCGCAGTAGAACTGGCTGCGCTCGGCATCGACGTCGACTGTGCGCCGTGCCTTGATGTGCCTGTTCCTGGCGCCCATGACATCATCGGCAATCGGGCGCTGTCCGAAGACCCCGCCGTGGTGGCCGGTCTGGCCATATCTGCCTGCGAAGGGCTCATGGATTTAGGTGTTGTCCCCGTCATCAAGCACCTGCCGGGGCATGGCCGGGCTCTCGTCGATAGCCATGAGAAGCTGCCGGACGTCTCGGCCTCGTCAGACGAACTCGCAAACCAGGATCTGGTGCCATTCAAAGAAGCCGCCGGGCTGCCGGTGGCCGGGATGACAGCCCATGTCGTCTATGATGCCTACGCGCCGGGAGCGGTCGCGACCCTTTCCAAATCCGTCATCGGCGAGGTTATTCGCAGCGATATCGGCTTCGACGGTCTATTGTTCAGTGACGACCTCGGCATGAAGGCTCTGAGTGGCTCGTTCTCTGACCGGGCTGCGCAGTGCCTCGCTGCCGGATGTGACGTGGCTTTGCACTGCAGCGGAGACATGGATGAGATGAAAGAGGTCGCAGGCGGTGTCTCGGTTATGTCGGCGCGGGCGCAAACGGCTATGACGGCTCTGAACGTCTACCGGGGCCAGCCGCGCATTGATATCGATCTCAAAGAGGCCTCATTCGAAGTGGCCTCGCTTCTTGAAGCCGTGGCCTGACCCACGTCATGCTTTACACCGCCTCCACCTGGATCATTCCCGCGCTCCTGGCCATCACGCTGCACGAGGCCGCCCATGGCTACGCCGCGATGTATTTCGGTGACCCAACCGCCAAAGAGCAGGGGCGGGTGTCGCTTAACCCGTTCCGTCACGTCGATCCCATGGGAACGGTTGTCCTGCCGGCGCTGCTGATCCTGACCCGGGCGCCCTTCGTCTTTGGCTGGGCCAAGCCCGTGCCGGTCAATTTCAACCGCCTGCGCAGCCCAAAGCGGGATATGGTGTGGGTCGCCGCCGCCGGACCTGCGGTAAACCTGTTTCTGGCGCTTGTCTCTGCCCGCCTGATCCACGTTCTGCCATACCTGCCCAACGAGGCCGCCTCCTGGACCTTCGACACCCTAAGAAACAGCTTATTTTTGAATGTGATACTGTTCGTTTTTAATCTTATTCCTTTACCTCCTCTGGACGGTGGCCGGATCGCCGTCGGCTTATTGCCGCCCGGCCCGGCTATGCGCTTGGCCCGGCTGGAAAAATACGGCATGTTGATCCTGATCGGGGCTCTATTCCTCCTGCCGTTTCTTGGCTCCGTTGTGGGAGTGCCGATTCAGCCTTTCTCGTGGGTTGTCCTGCCCATTGTCGAAGCCGTGATCAGTGGCATCGTGGTTATCGCCGGATTGATTTAAGGAACGCGCCGAGGTCATGGACGAACGTCCCCCATTTGAAGAGGATCAGCCGGAGATTGCCCGCGGCGAGCCCGGTCCATCGGACCTGGTGCTCAATCTGGCCGGGTTTGAGGGGCCCATCGATGTCCTGTTAACCCTAGCCCGGGATCAGAAGGTCGACCTGATCCACATCTCCATCCTGGAGTTGGCCGAGCAATACCTGCTGTTTGTCGAAGCGGCGCGTCAGCACTACCTGGAGCTCGCTGCCGACTATCTGGTCATGGCGGCGTGGCTGGCCTACCTGAAATCGAAACTGCTGCTGCCGCGGGAGGAAGAAGAAGAGCCCAGCGCAGCCGAGATGGCCGATGCGCTGAAATGGCAGTTGCTGCGGCTTCAAGCCATGCAGGACGCTGGCAAAAAGCTCATGGAACTGCCGCGCAAAGGTCAGGCCTTCTTCACCCGTGGCGATCCGGAAGGCCTGCCAGTTACTTACACCTCCGTCTACGACATTTCCCTGTACGACCTGCTGCGCGCCTATGGCCGCGCCCGTCAAGAAGGGGCGCCGACGTCTCTTGAAATCGAACCCATCGACTTGTACTCCATCGATGAAGCCATCGACCGGCTGCGGTCTGTCCTGCCGAATGTTCCTGACTGGACGGTTCTGATGTCGTTCCTGCCGCAGGGCGACTTGCCGCCGTTCAAGCGCCGTTCCGCGCTCAGCACGACCCTGTTGGCCGCGTTGGAACTGGTGCGCCAGGGTAAGGCGGATATCCGTCAGGACGGTGGCCCGTTTTCGCCCATCTATCTTAAACCGGCCAACCGGCCGGAGCCCGTGGAGCCCTCATGACTGTTTCCGACGCCGCGAGCGACAACGTTGTAGAACTTGTCCCCGAGACCCCAGAGGAACCGGAGCGCAACTTCGACGAGGACATGCGCCTGGTCGAGGCGCTGGTCTTAGCATCAGGCAGCGCTGTCTCAGAGAAAGCGATGGCCGAAAGGCTGGGTGAGGGGGCCGACATCCCTGGCATCCTGGACCGGCTCAAGGCGCTGTACGAAGGCCGGGGTGTGGAGCTCACCCGCACCAACAATCGCTGGTTCTTCCGCACCGCGCCGGATCTAGGCGATCGTCTCAAGCTCGAAAAAATCGTGCCGCGTAAACTGTCCCGCGCGGCGACGGAAACTCTGGCGATCATTGCCTATCACCAGCCGGTGACCCGGGCTGAGATCGAAGAGATCAGGGGGGTCGTCATCAGCAAGGGCACGCTCGACCTATTGCTCGAAGAAGGCTGGATTAAACCCAAGGGCCGGCGGCAGACGCCTGGCCGGCCCGTGACCTGGGGTACCTCCGATAATTTCCTGGACCACTTCGGCCTCGAAGCCCTGTCCGACTTGCCGGGCATCGACGAACTTAAGGCGGCGGGTCTGCTCGACTCCCGCCACGGACTGGCGGCGTATAATGCCCGCGCCAAGGAAGGTGACACCCTGCTGTTCGATACCGAGGAGTCAGACGAGGCTCTGGAGCCGCTGAGCGACGGTGATGATCTCGCTGCCGATGGAGCCGCAGATACCGGCGACGAAACCAGCGCGGAACAGCCCGCTGCCCAAGACGAGGCCGCTTTTGAGCCGGAAGACGGCAAGACCGAATAACCGCTGTGTGGCGCGCTTTTGCTTGCGCTCGCCAGATTTCAGACCTAGTTACTTCCCAGGAATTTCGGTTGGTTTGGCTGCCATTGCGGCAAATCGTTAATTCTGCGATGATATCTGCAGCAAACGCACAAAATATGACGGAGAATCAATAACATGGGCTCCTTTAGCATCTGGCACTGGATCGTTGTTCTGTTGGTTGTCCTGCTGCTTTTCGGCAAGGGCAAAATTCCGGCTCTCATGGGCGATGTCGCTAAGGGCGTCAAAGCCTTCAAGTCGGGCCTCAAAGATGATGACGACGCGACGGCGGAGTCCAAGGCCATCGACGAAGAAAAAGGTGAAGACACCGCGATGGCGAAGGACAAGGACGAAGCGTCCTCCCGCGCCTAACTCCGGCCCGGGAAACCGGCTGTTCTTTCTCAAGCTTTGAGGCACGTGCGCCATGTTCGGCATGAGCTGGTGGGAGTTTTCGATTATCGGCCTGGCGATTATTCTCGTCCTCGGGCCGAAAGAGCTGCCCCATGCCATGCGTCAACTTGCGCGCTTCATGAAGAAAGCACGGCGGCTGGCCTCCGAGTTCCAAGGCCATATGGATGATCTTGTGCGCGAAGCCGAGTTGGATGAAGTTCGGCGTACCGTCACCTCAATCAAGAACAAAGACATTGGCACGGCGATCAGCCAGACCGTCGACCCGACCGGGGAATTCACCCGCGAACTGAATGAGACGATTTCAGACGCGCGCGGTCAGGTCGCCGACATCAAGTCCTCCGCCGGCCACAGCCCGACGGCAAGTGCAGCACCGAAACCGAAGCCCGTCGCCGAGGATGCCGCAAAACCTGCCATACCCGATGCGTCTAAACCTGAGCCCGTCGCGAACGCGGCTTCCGCCGAAAAACGCGATGCTGCGGCGGCGGCCAGCACCAGCTAGTATAAATGGCGGAGAATCCCGACTCCCATACCATGCCGCTGCTCGATCATCTGATCGAGCTGCGGTCGCGTTTGATCTGGTCCATTCTGGCGTTTCTGGTCGCGTTTTTCGCATGTTTTTATCTCGCGCAGCCGATCTACAATTTCCTCGTGGCGCCCTTGGCTCAGGTCATGGAAGAGGTCGGCGGCACCAACCGCATGATCTACACGGCGCTGACCGAGGCGTTCTTCACCCACATTATGGTGGCGTTCTTCGCCGCGGTTTGCATCAGCTTCCCGATCTTCGCCACCCAGCTCTGGATGTTCATTGCACCCGGCCTATACAAGCATGAAAAAAGCGCCCTCGCGCCGTTCCTCATCGCCAGCCCTGTCCTGTTCACGGCAGGCGCGTCGTTTGTCTATTACTTCATCATGCCGATGGCGTGGCGCTTCCTGCTCGGGTTTCAAACCGGAGCCGACGAGGGCATCCTGCCGATCGAACTGGAGGCAAGAGTTGGGGAATACCTGAGCCTGGTAATGAAGTTGATCCTGGCCTTCGGTATCAGTTTCCAACTGCCCGTGCTGCTCGTTCTTCTGGCCCGGGTCGGCATCGTCTCGGCCGATGGCCTGGTTGAGAAGCGCAAGTACGCCATTGTCGGGGTGTTTGTGTTTGCCGCCATCGTCACGCCGCCGGATGTGATCAGTCAGATCGGGTTGGCCATTCCGATGATGCTTCTTTACGAGTTGAGCATCTACGCCTGCCGCATTGTCGAGCGCAAACGCGAGGAAGCCTGGGCGGTGGACGCCGAGGACGACGGCTTCGAGGACACCGATTTCAACGAGGCCTAAGGCCAGGAGTCCGCTCTAGCCGGTGGACGCTTGCCCCTCCGTTCCGTATAACCCGCTGCATCTTTGCCTTTTGATGCGGTTTACCACGCCATGCACGACCTCAAGTGGATTCGAGACAACCCGGACGCCTTCGACGCCGGCTTGGCCCGGCGGGGTTTGGAGGCTCAGTCCGCCGCCGTGCTGGAGCTGGATGCGCGCAACCGCGAAATCGTCACCAAGCTCCAGGCGATGCAAGCCGAGCGCAATGAGACCTCGAAGAAAATCGGCCAGGTCAAGAAAGAGGGCGGTGATGCCACCGATCTGATGGCCCGGGTGTCGGCCATGAAAGACGATATGGCCGCGCTTGAGGATCAGCAGCGCCAGGTGGGCGATGAGGTGCGCGCGCTGCTGCTGGGACTTCCTAACCTCCCCCATAACGAAGTGCCCGACGGCTTAACCGAGGACGACAATGTCGAGCTGCGCCGCATTGGTGAGCCCAAGACCTACGATTTCAAAGTGCGCGATCACGTTGATTTGGGCGAACACCTCGCGGGGATCGACTTTGAAACCGCCGCCGGGATGTCCGGCGCGCGTTTCGCCGTGCTATCCGGTCCTTTGGCCCGAATGAGCCGAGCCATCGCCCAGCTTATGCTCGACACCCACACTCAGGAGAATGGCTATACGGAAGTGATGCCGCCTCTCCTGGTCAAGGATAACGCGTTGCTCGGCACCGGCCAGTTGCCGAAATTCGCCGAGGATCAATACCGCACCCAGGACGATCTGTGGCTGATCCCCACGGCTGAGGTGTCGCTGACCAATTTGGTGGCGGACAAAATTCTCACAGCTGCCGAATTGCCGCTGCGGTTTACCGCCTTTACGCCCTGCTTCCGCCGCGAGGCCGGAGCGGCGGGCAAGGACACCCGCGGCATGATCCGCCAGCATCAGTTCGACAAAGTCGAAATGGTGTCGATCGTTGAACCGGATCAATCGGCAGAGGAACTTGAGCGCATGACCGCCTGCGCCGAGGGTATCCTCAAGAAATTAGAAATACCGTACCGGGTCATGGCGCTGTCCGCGGGCGACATGGGCTTCAGCGCCACACGCACCTACGACCTGGAGGTGTGGCTGCCCGGACAGGACCGCTACCGCGAGATTTCCAGTTGTTCCAACTGCCGTGACTTCCAGGCGCTGCGTATGAACGCGCGCTACAAGCCGGAAGAAGGCGGTAAGGGCACCACGCCCGTGCACACCTTGAACGGATCGGGTCTCGCGGTCGGGCGGACCTTGGTCGCCGTGCTTGAAAACTATCAGCAAGCGGATGGGTCGGTCGCTGTGCCGGAGGCCCTCAAGCCGTATATGGGCGGCCTCGACGCGCTGCGTCCGCCGGCTCAGTAATCCGCGCGATCCGTATGTTCACACCGCTGGATGACCTCTCGAAGTGCCGCATACTGTTGTCCAACGATGACGGCATTCATGCTCCGGGGCTCGCCGTTCTCGAACGCATCGCCCGTTCGCTGTCGGATGACGTGTGGGTGGTGGCGCCTGCGCATGAGCAGAGCGGGGCGGGGCACTCCCTCACGCTGCATCATCCTTTGAGACCAACTCAGCTTGGCGATAAGCGGTACATGATCGACGGCACGCCGACGGATTGCGTGCTCGTCGCCGTCCAGCACATCATGGAAGATACGCAGCCGGATTTGGTGCTTTCCGGAATCAACATGGGCGCCAATCTGGGCGAGGACGTTCACTATTCTGGAACCGTTGCCGCGGCCTTGGAGGCCACCCTCCAGGGGGTCCCGTCAATCGCACTCAGTCAATTGATGAATGGCGAACCGGATTGGGCAACGGCCGAGGCCTTTGCCCCAGACCTGATTAAGTCTGTGTGCAAGGCGAGTTGGGGCCGAGATACCCTGATCAACATAAACTTTCCCGATTTAGCGCCGGCGGATGTCAAAGGCACCAGGCTCACCCATCAGGGTAAACACAAAATCGGGGACGATCTTATTCTCAGGGAAGACCCGCGGGGCCGCCCCTACATGTGGATCGGCGCGCCGCGCATGAGTGACACCCAAGACGAAAAGTCCGACCTCCACATCGCGGCGCAGGGCTACATTTCCGTCACACCTTTGTGCGTCGACCTTACCGACTATGACACTCTAAGCGCGCTGTCGCAGGTTCTCGAGTGAGCCAAGAGTCCCGCCGGATCAGATTGATCATGGACCTCCGCAACTCGGGGGTGACAAACACCAATGTGTTGTCCGCGATGGAGCGCATTCCGCGGGAGAAGTTCGTCGAAGACTCCTTCTTGGACCAAGCCTGGGCAAACCGGGCCTTACCCATCTCCTGCGGCCAGACCATCAGCCAGCCCTTAGTGGTTGGCTTGATGACCCAGGCGCTTGAGCTAACCGACCGGCACACCGTGTTGGAGATCGGCACTGGGTCCGGCTACCAAGCGGCAATTCTCTCGCGCCTGTGCCGGCGGGTGTACACCATCGAACGCCACAAGGACTTGCTGCAGACGGCTGAGCATCGTTTTGCTGACATGGCCTTGCACAACATCACCACTCAGGCCGGCGACGGCTGGAAGGGCTGGCCGCGGCTTGCGCCGTTCGACCGCATCCTCGTCACGGCGGCCGCACCGGTTGTTCCTCAGGAACTTGTCGCCCAATTGTCCGACGAGGGTGGAATCATGGTCCTGCCGGTTGGGGAGTCCGGCAAACTCGACCAGATGGTGGTGCGGGTCACCAAGTCGGGGAGCAATATCAGTTCTGAGCAAATGTTTCCGGTGCGTTTTGTACCTTTGGTCCAGGGGTTGCCTGAGGGCGAGTAGGGCGTCAGCTTTGAAATGCCCCGGTTAGCGCCTAAATATTGCGGAAACGCAAATCCATCCGTATCGTTCTTCGGCATGCAAACTCGCCTTTCCAAATTGCTTGTCTGTTGTTTCACGGCGCTGGTTCTCGCGGCGTGTGCGCCGAAGTGGGAGCCACCTCCCGGGTATCGTGGCGGGTTTCTGGCAGGCGCCGACACGCCCCGCGCGGTCACCGTCCAGAGCGGCGACAGCGTGTATACGATCTCCCGCCGCTACAACGTGCCGATGAAAGCGCTCATTGAAGCGAACGGACTTGAGCCGCCTTATATTCTCTATCCTGGCCAAGTGCTGAAGATCGACCCACCGGTCGTTCATGTCGTCCAGAGCGGCGACAGTCTCTATGCGATTTCCCGCCGTTACGGCGTCGACATGCGGTCGCTGGCTCAGAAAAATAATATTCAGTCGCCCTATACGATCTTTCCTGGGCAGCAATTGATGGTGCCGGACACCTACACAACCGCAACCGCTGTCGCCCGCGCACCGTCGCGCCAACAGCCGCCGTCAACCACGCCGCAGTCAACTCGGCCGTCATCCCGAGATACAGTGTCCGCGCCCGTCGCCCCACCTGCGCCGCCGGCGCGATCCGGCAGCCGGTTTGTCTGGCCGGTCGACGGCGAGCTGGTCTCCAAGTTCGGGCCGGCAGGTAAGGGATTGCATAACGACGGTATCAACATCGCGGTGCGTGAAGGCGCGGAAGTACGTGCGGCGGAAAATGGCGTGGTCGCGTATTCCGGCAATGAACTCCAAGGTTTCGGCAATCTCCTGCTCATCAAGCATGCCGACGGGTGGATGACTGCTTACGCCCACAACAAAGAATTGCTGGTCAAGCGTGGCGACGAGGTCAAGCGCGGTCAGGTGATCTCGCGGGCCGGTCAGTCGGGCAATGTCCGCTCGCCCCAGCTGCACTTCGAATTGCGGCGCGGCACGCGGGCCGTGGACCCCTTGCGATATCTCGACTCCCGCACAAGCTAAGGTCTCGTTCGCCGCCCAACCGGGCGTTCCAAGGCACCTGACAGGCTGCCCGAATGGTGCCAAACTAGCCCTCAAATAGAGAGGGAGAGAGCGCCATGACGGGCTCATTTAAGAATTCGATCATCAATCCAAGAATGTCCAAGCGCACGTTTCTGACGGCGTCGGCAGCATCACTTGCCATGAGTGCAAAACCGTTCTCAATACGTCAGGCGAAAGCGCAAAGTTCCGAATGGGACATCATCGTCATCGGCGGCGGCACGGCCGGCATGCCCTTGGCTCACTTTGCCTCCGAGCGTGGTGCGCGGGTGTTGCTTATCGACGCTGCGCCGATCCTCGGCGGGACCATGGACCGGTCGACCGGACAGGTCGCGGCGGCGGGAACCGTGTGGCAGAAAGAGCAAGGAATCGAAGACTCTCCAGATGCCCACTATGACGATGTCATGCGGATCAACCGCAACACGTCGGATCCGCTTTTGACACGCCTGGTCGTTGACAACGCTGCGGATACCTTGAACTGGTACGCGGATCGCGGATTCACCGTCCGCGAGAATCACCCGGTTGTGGGGGGCGGTCACGAGCCGTTCACAACGCGCCGGTACCAGTGGAATGAACGCGGCGCGAAGGCGTTCCGCGACATCCTTGCTCCCTTGCTGGAGGAGCATCAGAAGTCCGGCCAGCTAGAGGTCCTTCTCAGCACCCGCGCGGTCGATCTGGTTCAGGATGACACCGGCGCGGTACGCGGTGTGGTCACGGAGAACGACAGTGGCGAACGCATGGATTATCGCGGCAAGTTTGTCGTGCTGACCAGCGGAGGGTGCGCATCCAACCCACGCATGTTTGAGCAATTGCACGGCGTGCCGTTGTTCTGCGAAGTCGCCTACCCGTACAGTCAAGGCCAGGGCATTACGCTTGGTCTTGGCGCCGGCGGCTTCGTCCGCGGTGGTGACAAATACGCAACGTTGTTCGGCACCATTCTGGAAAGCGATTATTTCCCCGCGCCGGCGATTGGCAGTCCGGCGCTCGCCCCACAGCGCCGTCCGCCTTGGGAAGTCTTCGTGAATGTGTATGGCAAGCGGTTTGTTCGCGAGGATCACCCGAGCGTAGCCCACCGGGAATATGTGTTGGGTCAGCAACCGGGACACCGTCACTGGGCGATTTTCGATCAGGAGGTCCTCGACACAGCGCCGCCGTTTATTCCGCGCTGGTCACGTGAAGAATTGGACGATGCCTTTATCGATCACCCAATGTTCGCGAAGGCTCAGTCTCTCGGCGAGCTTGGCGTCAAAGCAGGAATCAATCCGCTCAACCTCGAACATGACATCGCCAAGTACAACGATGCCGTGATCAACGGCACGCAAGATGCCATGGGCCGCGAGCACCGTCCGCTGCCCATCGCCAAAGGGCCGTTCTACGCCATTCGCCTGCAGGGCTGGAATGTCATGTCCTATGCGGGTCTCGGGGTCGATGGCCAGTTGCGGGTGACGCGGCAGGATGGCACGCCGATTCCCAACCTCTACGCAGCCGGTGAAGTGATCGGCAATGCCGCGACGTCGGGTCATGCTTTGACCAACGGCATGGGTGTCACGCCGGCGCTCACCTTCGGGCGCTTGCTCGGCCAGAAAATGATTCCGCTCAGCGCTTAATACGAAATTTCGCGCCCTAACGGTTGAGCGAAATCGGTACACCTTGCTGGCCGGCAAGGTGCTGAATGAATTGCCAAGCGACACGGCCAGAGCGTGACCCCCGGGTCACGCTCCATTCTTTTGCGTCCCGCAGAAGGGTGTCCTGATCCGTTTTGAGACCGACCTCGTTCGCGTAGGCTGAGACGATCTCGAAATAGGTTTCCTGGTCCAGGTGATGAAATCCGAGCCACAAACCAAACCGGTCTGACAGCGAAACCTTCTCCTCAATCGCTTCCCCTTGATGAATAGCGGCTGAGCGCTCATTCTCGATCATGTCCCGCGCCATCATGTGGCGGCGGTTTGAGGTGGCGTAAAACACCACGTTGTCGGGGCGCCCTTCGAGGCCGCCCTCGAGGACGGCTTTGAGGGCTTTATAGCCGTCGTCCATGCCTTCAAAGGACAAGTCATCGCAAAAGATCACGCAGTGATGCGGTTGATTGCGCACCAGGTCCAGCAAGTGGGGCAAGGAGGGAATATCTTCCCGATGGATTTCGATCAGCACCAGCGGGTCTCCGCTGCGGCTCCTGTTGACCTCGGCATGGACGGCTTTGACCAAGGAACTCTTACCCGTCCCCCGGGCGCCCCAGAGGAGCGCATTGTTGGCGGGTAGGCCATTGGCGTGGTGCGCCGTGTTCTCGAGCAAGGTGCGGACCTGCCGGTCAATGCCCTTGAGCAGACTCAGAGGCACGCGATTGACGGTTTCGACCGGTTTGAGATGGCGCGCGCCAGGGTCCCAGACGAACGCGTCCGCGAGCGTCAGGTCCTGATCTCCGGCCCGGCGCGGCGCCAATCGCTCAAGGGCTTCAGCAATCCGGGTCAAGAGCGGCGTAAATTCGGTATCCACGGCGGCGCACTCACAGAAATATTGGAGTAACATCTTGATTTACCATCGTTTCGCACCCAAGTCGAAGCCTGGTCGAAAGGGGGAAATCACGTTGCATCCCCGATTGGCATGGGTAATAGTCCGCCCAAATCCAGCTGATTTCAGGGGAGCCCCAGATGTTGATTTCTACTGCATATGCCCAGGCTGCCGGTGGCGCCGGGGGCGGTAGCGCTTTTGCCTCGTTTATTCCCATTATCCTGATTTTTGTGGTGTTCTATTTCCTGCTGATTCGCCCGCAGCAGAAGCGTATGAAAGACCATACAGCGATGTTGAACGCCATCCGCCGCGGCGACAAAATCGTCACCAATGGCGGTATTATCGGACTGGTCACCAAGGTCCTAACCGACGAGCGTGAGCTGCAGGTGGAAATCGCCGAAAATGTGCGGGTCCGGGTGCGACAGGATATGGTGTCTAATGTGCTCAGCAAGACGGAACCGGTCTCTGCCAACGACGACAAAAAAGATTGATTACTCGCTAGACTCAAACAAGGGACAGGCGACATGCGCATTTTGAGCGTTCAGTCGTCTGATTGCCAAAAATGCTAGAATTCGGCCGCGGCAAAATCATATCGGTTTTCCTCGTTGTAGCACTTGGGCTGTTTTTTGCAGTTCCCAATGTCGTTCCGAGAGATCAATCAGAAGATTTCCCATCCTGGTGGCAACCGGTCAATTTGGGTCTAGACCTGCGCGGGGGCTCCTACCTCTTGATGGAGGTCGATACAGCCACAGTTCGCACCGAGCAATTTACCGACTTGCAAGAGACAACCCGCCAGGCCTTGCGTGATGCGCGGATCGGCTACCGCAATCTCGCCGTCCGCGGCGATGCGGTTACTCTGCAAATTCCCGACCAGGACCAGATTCCAGACGCGCGACGTGCGATCGCGGCAGCCAGTCAGGATGCTGAGTTTGAAAACCTAGAAGGTGGCCGCTTGCGTATTACTTTGGGCGAGCAAGTTTTACGTGACCGTCAGATTGCCGCGGTTACACAGTCTATCGAGATTGTCCGCCGCCGCGTCGATGAGTTCGGGACGTCGGAAGCCAGTATTCAGCGTCAGGGCCAGGATAGAATCATTATCGAGCTTCCGGGCATCGACGATCCTGAGCGGGTGAAAGAGATCATCGGCCGAACGGCGAAGCTCAACTTCCATCTGTTGGCTCCGGGTTTTTCGGGGCCTGTCGGGAATGTCTCGGACGTTCCGCCAGGTGCGATGCTTGTGCCCGGCGCAGACGGCATGGGTGGCGTCTATGTTGTCCAGCGGCGCGTCTCTGTGCCGGGGGAAATGCTGGTGGACTCACAGCCAGGATTTCAGCAGGGGCAGGCTGTCGTAAATTTCAGGTTTAATACCCAGGGTGGGCGCCGGTTTGGCGCCATCACGTCGCAGAACTCAGGCGGATTTCTAGCGATCGTTCTTGATGATGCGGTTATCAGTGCACCGCGCATTAATAGCCCGATCACTGGCGGCAGCGGATACATCGAAGGTAACTTCACCATTGAGTCTGCCCAGGATTTATCTTTGCTGCTAAGGGCGGGCGCGCTTCCCGCGCCGCTGACAATTCTGGAAGAACGCACGGTCGGACCGGGGCTTGGGGCGGACTCCATCGAGGCAGGGGAGTTTGCCAGCGTCCTGGGGCTGATCCTGGTCGCGATCTTTATGATGATGGCGTACGGTCTGTTTGGCGTCTTTTCCGTCGTGTCACTCGCGGTCAACTTGTTCCTCATTCTTGGTGCGCTCAGCGGCATTGGTGCAACCCTAACGCTGCCCGGCATCGCGGGTATTGTGTTGACCGTCGGTATGGCGGTCGATGCCAATGTGCTCATTTACGAACGCATGCGCGAAGAGATGCGCAGTGGCCGGACCTTGTTCAACGCGCTGGACTCCGGCTTTAAGCAAGCGTTTAAAACGATTATCGACTCCAACCTGACCACTTTGATCGCTGCTATTCTGTTGTTCTATTTTGGCAGCGGGCCGGTCAAAGGATTTGCCGTCACGCTTGGGCTCGGGATTATTTCCACGTTGTTCACGGCGACCATGGTGTCGCGTCTGATTGTCGTCACCTGGGTGCGCCGTCGCCGGCCAGCGACGTTGCCGATCTTGCCCGACGGTACTGCCGGCGGACTGTTCAGGCCGCTGATCACGCGGTTCCCGCAGCAATTTAACGTTCAGTTCATTGATAAACGCATGATCGCAGGGGTGTTTTCCGCCCTGTTGCTGCTCGGGTCTGTGGGCTCGCTCGCCGTGCAGAAGCTGAATTTCGGCATTGATTTTGCCGGCGGTATTCTGATGGAAGTACGTGCTGATCAGCCCGTTGAAGTCGCGGCTGTGCGCGAGCAAGTCGGGGCCCTTGGCCTTGGCGATGTCGCTATTACGACCTTTGGATCGGAGGGGCGCGATCTGCTCATCCGTATTCAGCGTCAGGAAGGCGGCGAAGCGGCGCAAACGGCGGCACTCGAACTGGTTCAGCAGACCCTGGGCGACGGCTATGAAAACCGGCGCACCGAACTCGTAGGCCCGAAAGTCGGTGGCGAGCTGATCATGGACGGCGCACTGGCCGTGGGATTAGCGCTGCTGGCGATCTGTATCTACATCTGGTTCCGGTTCGAATGGCAGTTTGCGGTCGGCGCAACGCTGGCCCTTGCGCACGATATTCTGGCGACACTGGGTTTGTTCTCGATCTTTCAGTTGGACTTCAATCTGACGACTGTGGCTGCGGTTCTGACCATCGCTGGGTATTCCATCAACGATACGGTGGTGGCCTATGACCGCGTGCGTGAGAACTTGCGTAAGTACAAGAAGATGCCGCTTCCGGAGCTGGTCAACTTCTCCCTTAACTGTGTGTTGTCGCGCACCTTGCTGACCAGTTTCACGACACTTCTTGCGGTCATGGCGCTGTTTATCTTCGGCGGGGAAGTGCTGCGAGGCTTCAGCATCGCGCTGATTTGGGGTGTTCTGATCGGGACGTACTCATCGATTTACGTCGCCATGCCGGTTCTCATCTACTTCAATCTGCGGCACGAGGATCTCGAGGGCGGTGGCGCGCCGAACCTCAGCCAGGTGCCCGAGGCGGAGCGCGCTTAACTGCCGTTCTGGCAATTGACGTCATGGACATCACGCGTATCGCGCCACGCGACCGTCAGCATATCCAGCGCTATGGCGCGGATGGGTTTAGGGTGTCTGATCAGACCTTCGAGGGTCCGGTTATTGTATTCGCGGACGGCTCGGTGCCGTGGGATGCTCCTGCTGTAGCGGAGCTATCCGTTTCCGACTTTTCTCAAGTCGCACATAAACTCGAAACCGTCGATCTGTGCCTGCTCGGCTGCGGCGCGCGAACTCTACAAGTTCCGAAAGACCTGCGCGATGCCATGCGGGAGAAGGGCGTCTCGGTTGAGCCCATGGACACCGGTGCGGCCTGCCGCACGTTTAACGTCCTGCTGGCGGAGGGCCGTGCGGTGATGGCGGCACTGCTTCTTCCTGAGGATCAAGCGCAACAATAAAAAAGGGGCCGGTTGAAACCGGCCCCTTTCCGTAGTGCTGAGTGCTCTCGCCTAGAACACGAAGTTCTGTGCGGCCACCATGCAGAACAGCATGGGGATCGACAGCAAGGTGTTGGTCCGTGAGAACAGCATCGCTGTGCGTGCGGCCTTGGCTTTTGTATCAGCGTCCGCTTCGACAATGCCCAACGCTTTCTTCTGGTTGGGCCAGATGACAAACCACACGTTGAACCACATGATCGTGCCCAGCCACATGCCGATACCGATGATGGTGGAGTCACCGCGCAGGGTAATCGCGTCGATCAGATAGCCACTGATCATGGCCAGGATCAGGCCGGTGATAATCGTTGCCATCGCACCCCAGCGGAACCAGAACAGGGCCGCCGGCGCAATTACTTTGCCAATGGCGGGTTTCTGCTCATCCGGAATATTCGGCATGTTGGGGATTTGCACGAAATTAAAGTACCACAACAGGCCGATCCACATCACACCGCTGAGCACATGCAGCCAGCGAAAAAAGAACTGCCAAAAGATGATGTCCAGTGTTGTGTAGCCATTGAGGATAAAGACCAGAACGGCCAGCACGAAGCCGGCGATGACTGTTCTGGGCAAAGATTGAAGTATTGCAGCCATGTATTTTCCCTTCCTAGTTTAGGAACCAGACGGGTGTTCCAGTTACCACCCCCGATCGGGCCACATCATACTGATTTCAATGTGTTAGGCAAAGAGCGGTGCCGTATGTACGCCGTCTACCCGCGTTTCATCGCGAGTCGGGCCGCCCGCTGTCCAGACAGAATGGCGCCTTCGAGTGTGCAGGGCAGCCCGGTCTCGATCCAGTCGCCCGCGCGAAACACGTTCGGCGATTCTGTGAGAGCATCCGGGCGATGACGGGCGAAGGCGGGAGTCTGCTGTGGAGTAGCGCGTCGCTCGACAATGATGCGGTGCGCCGGAAGGGCCAGTCCGCCAAGGTCAAGCGCTTGGCACGTGTCCGACCAGAGCGTGCGGGCGATGCTCTCACTGGCTTGTTCCGCCAATGCGTTAGCGGCGCTCACCGTTACGCTGATCACGTCAGATCTGGTGAAAACCCATTCGGCTGTGCCGTTGATGATGCCGATGACACCTCCGTCAAACTTTTGGTCAATGGTCTGCGAAGGGGCCTTAAAGTGGCCGTTGACGATGGCGGCGGTGGCGTCCTGTGCCTGCCGCTCGCGTGCGGGACTGTCCGTTAAACTCACCCAAGGCGGGACACACAGTATGACGCGATCATCGGCGCATAACTTCATCTCTTGATCGCGGAAGGTGAGAACGACTTCATCTCCTTGAAGGCTCACTTGTTTCACCGGTGTGTTGAACTCGACACGGGCGCCAAGTGTATTCAGCGTAGCTAAGGCGGGCGCCACAAACGTGTCTTCAAGCGACACCCGGGGCACGTACGTTTTAAGTCCGCCTTGTCCTGAAAATGCCATCTTACGAATAGCCCTCCCAAAGAGGCGGGCCGACGCCGCTTCGGGAGCCGTGTTCATCACCGCCGTACACAGAGGGTGCCAGAATCGAGCCCATGCGGCGTCATGTGCGGGAAGAAGGTCCGCTACGGTTTCGTCGCCGCCAGCCCAAAACAGTTTCAGTCCGCGCATCAAATCGGTCGCTGTCGTTTGCGGTGGCCGCCGGCCGGCATCGAAAACCCACAGCGGTCCATAAGCACCGGGCTTGATGGACCAGCGTTCTCCCGACGCGGCGTCATAGAATGGCAAGTCGCCAGACTGGTTCGCGGCAACAAGCCGGTCAGATGCGTCCATGGACTCCAGATAGGCAAACACAGCCTTGTTTGCCCCGACGACGGCATGACTGCCATTATCGATCATCAGATCGAGCGTTTTGTCGTGAAAGGATCGACAGCGTCCCCCTGCCTGTGGTGATGCCTCGTAGACGACAACGCGATGGCCGCTTTGTGCCGCTTCGACCGCCGCCGCGAGCCCTGCCAGCCCGGCGCCGACAATGTGCAGCATGCCGCTCACGGGTGACTCAACAACGCGACCATTGCGCTTGTCAATTTTTCTGCAGGGCCAAGGGAAATCCGCGCCCGTGTTTTCCAGTCATGTGCGACGATCTTGTCGAACAGCTTTTGATAGACACTCACCATCACATGAGCACTTCTGAGTGTTCGCGGAAACGGTCTTGGCCAGCTGGCTTTTATGTCCTCATAGCCCTGCGCCGCTATGTCAGCCACCAGCCTGCAGGCCTGAGGCAAGTTCGCATGCTCCACCACGGCGTCAGGTGTCGAGGCCGTAATGCCGGCCGTTTCTAAAACGTCTTCAGGGAGATAAAGCCGGCCAAGGGCCGCGTCGGCCCAGACATCTCGTAAGATGTTCGTCAATTGCAACGCCCGCCCTGTGGTTTGGGCGAAAGCTGCCGCTTCGGTCCCGCGCCACCCCCACACGGCAAGGCAGAGGTCTCCGACCGCACCGGCAACATCGTCGCAATACGCCAGCAACTCTGGCCAAGACGGGGCGTTCAGAGGGGCGGACACGTCGGTTTCCATACCGCGTATGAGGGCAAGCAATGGGTCTTTGGGTAGCGCGAAATGCGAGACGGCGTCTTTCAGGGCGTGTACGAGCGGATCGCTCAGCTCAGTTCTCTCATCACCGGACCTGGAATAGACCGCCGCGATACGCTTGCGCCACTGCTCGAGGGCTTCGCGTTTCGCTGACGCGGGGAGGGGGCCGTCAGCGATATCATCCAGCGCGCGGCAGTACGCATAGATCGCAAACAAAGCCCGGCGGCGGTTCTGATCCTGAAGCCGCATCGCCCAATAGAACGAAGACCCCGCAGCGCGGACCTGCCGGGCGACTTGATCGTGATGACGTTCATAGCTCATGGCGCTAGGAGATGTCTAAGGCCGCTCAGCCCGGCTGAGACCCAATTCAAGGGGCTCAGATTGACCCGGTGCGCAACTGGATCGCGGGATTGCAACGCGGTGTTGAGGTGCTTGGCCAGTTTGATGCACACCGCGCTCTCCGCCGCGAGACGCCGGGACTCGAGCCGGTTCGGGAGCACTGCAGCCCGGGCAATCAGCTCGGCGGTGTAGCCAGTCATGCGATCCAATGTCCTCCGAAGACCCGGAGACGCAGCATTACCGCTGAGGTCCTCAATCTTCGCGCCGTCCTTCTCCAGCCAATCGCTGGGCACATAAACGCGGTTCAGTATGCGATAGTCGTCCTTTGCATCTTGCACATGGTTGACGACCTGCAGCGCACTGCACAGGGCATCGGAGGCTTCCCAGGCTTCGCGCTCGCCGTGCAGGGCAAGCAAAAAACGCCCAACCGGACAGGCCGACAGGCGGCAGTACTCCATCAAATCCGCCCACGTGCGGTACCGGTCATTTACAGCATCCCGCTTGAAGGCTGCGAGCAAATTCGAGGCAAGAGTGAGGGGCAACTCGCGTGCATTCATCTGGTCACGCAACGTGATCGCGGCAGATGTGCCATCCGGACTTTCGGCCCGCGCATCCGATTCCAGAAGCGCGCGTTCCATGGCCCCTAAGCGGGTCAGTTTTTCTTCGGCGCTCAGGTCAGGCGAGTCGGCGATATCATCTGCCAGGCGGGCAAAGCGGTAGTAGGCATGAACCGTGGGGCGCAGATCGGGCGCGATCAGCCAACTCCCCACCGGGAAGTTTTCGTCATGACGCGTCTTGGGCAGAATCTCGGTTTGGGACATGGATGGGGAGTTGGGGAAGGCCTGGACGTGAACTAAACGGTAGTGTAGGCGAGCATTCGAACCCGGACCAGATTGGTATGCCTGAAAACTTTCAATCGTCCTATCTCGAAGACCTGGTGCGCCAGCATGACCGAGACCGGTACGTCATCACTATGTTCGCTCCTCCGCCACTGCGGCCGGCATTGATGACTCTGCTCGCCTTCAATGTCGAGGTGGCGCGTATCCGGGAGACCGTATCAGAGCCCCTGATCGGTCAAATGCGCCTGCAGTGGTGGCGGGATGTCCTGCAAAAGATCGGAGACGGTGGCGACCCACCCAAAGGGCATCCGGTGGCCGAGGCTGTGTCCGCGGTGATCGCATCGGCAAACGTTGATCCTGCAGCTCTTGTTCAGATTGTCGACGCGCGCGAAGCCGACATGTCCGATGAGCCACCTGAGACTCTGGACAAACTGATCGAGTATTGCGTGGGCACGTCCGGCACGCTTCATCGCGGCATGGTGTCTCTCGTTGCAGAAGGCAATGAGGCAGACACCCAGGCGGCGCATACGGCGGGTGTGGCTTGGGCTTTGACCGGATTAGTCCGTGCCACTCCGTTGTTGGCTGCTGTTCATCGCACCCTGCTTCCGGCAGACCTTTTGGCGCAACACGGCCTCGATGTGCATGACTTGCAGAAACCGGAAACAGCGGGGGGGTTACGGTCTATCGTCCAGACCATCGCTGACACGGCCTCCGGCTTTGTCGCAGATGCCCGCGCCGTGAGACGCGATGTCTCACCGGCGGTGCGGCCTCTGCTTCTCATCGTACCTCAGGCCGAGCGGTATTTGTCGCTTCTGAAGAAAGCGCATTACGATATCTACGATCCACGTGTCGCAGCCGCACGTCCATCGGTCGCGCGATTGTGGTGGCATGCGGTGAGAAAAACGTACTGAGTTATTCCGCCGCCTGCGCTGGCTCTCCTAGCCACGTCTGCAAATCCCGGGCCGCCCGCATTGCATAGGCACGCTTGCGGTCGCGGCCTTTGAGGCGGCGTCCGTTTTCCTTCAGGCCCTCGGCTGGAGAGAGGTCCGGAAACAATCCGAAGTTCACGTTCATCGGTTGATAGGTTTCTTCGCGGGCGCCGCCGGTGATGTGCCGGTACAGCGCGCCCAGCGCGGTCGTCTCTGGTGGCGGTGTGAAAGACTGGCCGCTCCGGTCGGCGGCGGCAAAACGCCCAACCATTAAGCCTACTGCGGCACTCTCCACATAGCCCTCGCATCCGGTGATCTGTCCGGCAAACCGCAGCCGCGGCATCGCTTTCAACCTGAAAGAGGTGTCGAGCAGGCGAGGCGCGTTGAGGAAGGTGTTGCGGTGGATGCCCCCGAAGCGCACGAACTCGGCCTTTTCCAGCCCGGGGATCATGCGGAAGATATCTTTCTGCGCGCCATACTTTAGCTTGGTCTGGAAGCCGACCAAGTTGTAGAGCGTGCCCAAGGCATTGTCTTGACGCAGTTGCACGACCGCCCAGGGCTTCTGGTCCGGTTGGTGCGGGTTGGTCAGGCCGACCGGTTTCATCGGGCCGTACCGGAGTGTTTCACGGCCCCGGTCGGCCATCACTTCGATGGGCAAGCATCCTTCAAAGTAAGGCGTGTCCTTTTCCCACTCCTTGAATTCGGTTTTGTCGCCCTCAATCAATGCGTCTAGGAACGCATAATACTGCTCTTTGGTCATCGGACAGTTGATGTAGTCCGAGCCTTCCCCCTTGTCATAGCGCGACTGAAACCAGGCGACATCGAAGTTGACGCTGTCCTTGGTGACGATGGGAGCAATCGCATCGAAAAAGGCGAGGGACTCTTCGCCTGTTAAAGACGCGATCGCCTCACTCAACGCCGGCGAAGTCAGCGGGCCAGTGGCGATGATGACGGTATCCCAGTCCTCTGGAGGAAGCCCGGCAATCTCCTCCCGTTCGACGGTGATAAGCGCATGGGACTCAATCCGGTCCTGAACGGCTTCGGCGAACCCGTCCCGGTCGACGGCGAGGGCACCGCCGGCCGGAACCTTATGGGCATCTCCGCAAGATAGAATAAGGGAATTGAGCTGGCGCATTTCCTGATGCAGCAGGCCGACGGCGTTGTATTCAGCATCGTCGGAGCGAAACGAATTAGAACACACCAGTTCCGCCAGCGTGCTGGTCTGGTGCGCATCGGTGCCGCGTACCGGGCGCATTTCGTGGAGCACGACGGGCACGTCCTGTTGGGCAATCTGCCAAGCCGCTTCAGAGCCGGCCAGTCCCCCGCCGATCACATGTATGGGTCTCAAGGAGTCAGTCATAGCCGGGGCATACCTGGGCTTGCCAAGCGAGTCCAGAGCCGAGTCCAGGGCCGAGTCCAAGGCCGAGCACGATGGCTCAACACACCCGCGGTTCGGTGGTATGGTTGCGCACCGGTTAGTCAGGTGAGAGCTATGTCAGAGCAGAATTTCTATGTTGTTGGCGGGGAATACGCCGATACCTCGTTCGAGCAGATCGCGGGGGGCGGCGAGCCCGAGGTTCATGGGCCGTTTACCGAGCGCAAAGCCAAGGAGTTCTGGCGGGATATCACCGGCAAAACCGTCGACAACGCCATGGTGCGTTACTTTCTCAAGGCCGAGGAAGAGATCAATGGCAAGATCTACTGGGTCGTTGGCGGTGAATATGCCGACCCGTCCTTCACCAAACCGGCGGACGGCAAGGAGGTCGAAGTCTACGGACCGTTTGAAAAATGGGAAGCCCTAGGCTTCTGGCGCGGAATTACGGCTAAGTCCGTCGACGACGCGCTGGTGCGTTACGATATCCGTAAGCACTGGCAGCAGGCCTAACCTAGACTTCAGGTCAGACTGACCAGTCCGACCACGGCGCCCGTCATGCCCGTCGCCAGATTTCCGGCCACCCAGGCCTTCATGCCCAGCGCCAAAGTCTCTTTGCGCCGGTCCGGTGCCAGGGTGCCGATAGCTGACACCAGCATGCCGACGCTGGCCAGATTGGCAAAGCCACAGAGCGCGTAGGTCATGATTAACGTTGACCGCGGCGAGAGCGTGTCCGGCGGCAATGCGGACAATTGCTGAAACGCGACAAACTCATTGAGGATGGCTTTGGTGCCCATCAGCTGCCCCGCGGCGGGGCGTCCCCGGGCGCGATACCGAACAACAGAACCACCGGCGCGAACAGCCACCCGAACAACCGGTCGATCGTCAGGGGCGCGCCCGCGATGTCGGGCAGGACCGCCAGCACCTGATCTCCCAAAGAGACAAACGCGAAGACGACGATCAGCACGGCGATGATGGCGAGATAGAGCTTCATGCCGTCCATGGTGCCTTGGACCGCCGCATCCAAGCTGCTGTCATAGTGAAGGGCATTTGTATCTTCCGATTCGTCCACAGTCTCATCAGTCTCGGGAACGAGCAGCCGGGCCATCAACACGGCGGCGGGCAGGGAGATTACAGACGCCGTCACGATGTGGCCGGTCGCGCCGGACAAAACCGGTTCGAGGATTGTCGCGTAAAGCACGAGTACGACACCGGAGACGGTGCTGAGACCCGCCGTCATCACCAAAAAGAGGTCTGCGCGGGACAGCTTGGACAACACGCCGCGAATAAAAAGCGGGGCCTCGACCACACCGAAGAACAGATTGGCGGCGGTTCCCAATCCTGCACCGCCGCTCAGGCCGAGGCTGCGCCGCAGGCCACGCGACATCCATTGAATGAGGACCGGCAACACGCGCCAATGCCACAACACAGCCGCAAGTGCCGACGTGACGATGACGATCGGTAGGATTTGAAAGGCGACGATGACGGATGTTCCGTCGCCCGGTACCGGGAAGGGCGACGGTCCGCCACCAGCATAGCCGAACACGAACGCGGCGCCTTCCCGCGCGGCCTGGTCAAGAGCCGCCACGCCCCTGCTGAGGAAGTTCAAGGTGCTCCAAATCCACGGCACGTTCAGAATGACCGCGGCCAAAGCAACCTGGAGGAGGCCGGCGCCGGCAATCCAGCGCCATGACAGCGATTTGCGGTTCTCACTGAAGGCCCAGCCCACCGCAATCAGGCCTGCAAGACCACACAGGCTTTGCAGCCATGCGAGACTCATCGGCGTCGCGCCGCTTTAGATGAGTGCGGGCCCATAGCGCGGAAAGCGGCGTTTGAGCATGCCGCCGAATCCCAGATAGTGGCCCGTGGGGTTCAGCATGAAGACAATACTTAGCAGAAAGAAGGGGAGCAAAGATGCGTCATAATATCCGCCGATGGCAAAGTTAAATAGAATGAAAAACGCACCGAAGCTTGAAAGGCGTGTCGCGATACCAAAAATCAATCCTACGCCGACGACCAGCTCACCGACCGTGACGACCCACGCAATCAATGGGTAGAGGGGCAAGCCAAACTCCACCAGATAGGTATAGGCAAAGGACGTTGGGTCCAGCTCCGTGAGACGCTGCAGAAAAATTTCTTGCAACAGGTCGGTGCCAACCCACTCATTCTGAATTTTGTTGATACCGGCTTGCAGGAAGAACAGACCGAACAAAACCCGAAACAAGATATTGAAAAAAATTCCGATGAACCGGACAGGATGGATTTTGATCCAAGACCAGGACCAGGAAAATTCGTTTTTGGCGTTCGTCTCGGAGACTGCGGTGGGGTCATCGCTCATGGCTGGCTTGCTCCAGTAATGTCAGTCCAAGGCGCGTATTGCTCTATGAGTTGCAGTCCTTGGGTCACGGACGGCCGCACGCAGGTTCCGATCGCGGAGTCCGAGGCGTCATGCCAAACCGCCGTGTCACGGTCCACCAGAGTGCCTCCAACTTCGATGATGGCCTCCACTTTATCAAGATAGGCTTCGGTTTCTTCCACCGTCGCTTCTGAATCCGGGTCTAATTTCAAGTAAATCGTGACGGGGCGGGACTCGCTGGTCACCGGATCAAAGGTCCGGGCGAAATAGTCCCAGATCGTGGCGATCTGGCCCCAGAAGTCCTTGGTCTGAAAATAGTAAAGGGCGAAGCGGCTTTCATCGCTGGTGGGTTCATCGTCAGGTGTGCAGTACAGAAAGGCGACACACATAGTGCACAGCTCACCGAACTGACTCATGAGGAGGGGGTAGTCACCCCAATCGGGACTCTCCGGTGCGCTGACGGGTTCTTGCGCAGATGCTGGCGTTAGGTTCGTGGCGAACCCAATCGAAACTGCCAGAGTGAGTGCCAGCGTCCAGACCGCGAGCGTGTATGTGATTCGTCTCATAGTCCCTCCCTATGCTTTTATAGTGCCCACATTCAAATATTTTGAGAAGGGGGAACCACACAATGGCTCTGCTGTGGAAAGCCACTGCGATGCAAACCAACAACGTCATCGTCAATGCCGCCAAGACCCGGGAAGAGGCGATGGCGATTGTCAACAAGAGCATCGACCGCTGGGAGGAACTGATCCTGTGGGCCGCTGGGCGGGGCGGCGGCATGAAGAATCTGGTCCTGTTTCCCGAATTCAATCTTCAGGGTTTTCCCCTCGGTGAAACATCGGACGAGTGGATAGAGAAAGCCTGCTTTCAAATCCCCGGCTGCGCTGAAATCGAACGTCTGCAAAAGATCGCTCAGAAGTACAAAATCTATCTTGGGGCCAACGGCTACGAAGCACCGCCGGAATGGCCGGGGCGCTATTTCAATTGCTCGTTCCTGATCGATCCCTCTGGCGACGTGATTCTCAAATACCGCCGCGTATCGACGGCGCAGGCGGCCTCTCCGCACGACGTGCTGGACGAGTATCTCGACAAACACGGCATTGAGGGGCTATGGCCGGTTGCCAAGACAGAGATCGGCAATATCGCGATGATGCCCTGCGGTGAGATTCTGTGGCCGGAGACCGCGCGCTGCCTGATGTTGCGGGGCGCTGAAGTGATCCTCCATCCCACATCCGATCACGGCACCGCCGACCGGATGGCCTGGGAGTCAGCCAAGCGGGTGAGGGCGGCGGAAAACATGGTGTACTTCGTCTCCGCCAACGCGGGTAAAATCATTGGCTCGCCCCCTAACGATACCCATGCGGGCAACTCAAAGATCATCGACTGGCAGGGTCAGCTCATGGTCGAAAGCGGAGTGGCCGGCGAGACCATCAATGCGTCCGCGGTGATCGATATGGACGCGCTGCGCCGGGCGCGCTGCACGCCGACCGGACCGTTCGGAGTCAACCGTTTGGCGCGCTTGCGTGCGGAAGCCTACGCCCCGGTGTTCAACGACGCCTCGTTCTATCCGGTCAATCTGTGGGCCGATAAGCCGATGGATTCCAAACAGCGCATTCAGGATGCCCTGATCGACGTCATCAAAAAGAAAGTCGATGACGGCACGTTTAACCCGCCGGCCAAAGGCCAGACGCTAGAGGGATATGACCTATGGGGCAGCTGAGGAACTAAGTACGATGGCGATGCGCACCGTTACCGTTCTGGTTATGGGGGTGGTGTGGGGCCAGCTTGCATTGGCCCAACCGCTGCGGATCTCGACGCCGCTGCTCACACCTGACGTCGACAATCCCTACGAAGCGCTTTCCCTGCCATCGGCCATCAGTTCCCAGGTCATGTTCGATCCGCTGGTCGTGATTGACGGTGACGGCGAGGTTCAGCCTTGGCTGCTGTCCGAATGGGCAACGGAGGACTCTCTCACCTGGCGCTTCACGGCGCGGGAAGGGGTTGTTTTCTCGAACGGGGTTCCGCTCAGTTCCGACGCCATCGTTCAGTCCGTCGCCTATATGCAGACGCCCGAAGGCCGCACCAAAACCATCGGCGGTGGCATGGTTAACATCGACCGGGCTGTCGCGGTCTCGGACCGTGTCGCTGAGATCATCCTCAAGCGCCCAGATCCTATGCTGCCGCTGCGCCTTGCGGGCTGGCGGTTGCCGGAACCTGAAACCTGGTGGGTGCGCAGCGAAGATCCCAACGAAGAACCGGCGGCTAATACCGGGCCGTTCAGGATGATCCAAAAGAATGCGGCCCGCGCGATCTATGTGGCTAACCCAACCGCGTGGAATCCGCCCGCGGTCAAGCGGTTGGAAATCGTTCAGTCGCCGGATCAAACGGCGCGGCTTCAAGCGTTGATGGCCGATGCGGCGGACATTGCGTTGCAGATGGGAATCGGCGACCGCGAGTCCATCCAGATGATCGGCGGTGAGGCCGTTCAGCGGAAGACCACCCGAGTCATGTACATGACCTTCACCACCGAGCACGTAGAAGAAAGCTCGCCCATTCATGATCCCCGTGTGCGGCTGGCGATGAACTATGCCGTCAACCGCCAGCATATCGCTGACCTCCTGCTCGATGGCCGGGCGATACCCGTCGGGCAATTGGCGCTGCCAGGGGCAGCAGGATACGTAGAGGAGATCGGCCCTTATCCCTATGATCTCGAGAAGGCGCGTGCACTCCTCGCCGAAGCCGGTTACGCGGACGGGCTGGAGCTTTCCATTCGGGTGTCGACAGCGGGGGCGGATGATCTGCTGGTCTATCAGCAGGCGGCGGAAGACCTGCGCGCCGTGGGCATCAAGCTCAATCTTCTCAGTGCGTCTCCGGCGCAGATGACCCTGATGATGTTCGGCGGTGACCTCAAAGCCGAGATGTTCGGCAATTACGGCCGCGGTCTCGATCCTTTGGGCGATTACCGTTACCGGGCGTGCCTGGGTCAGACCGGCACCAACAAGCCCTACTACTGCGATCCGGTATCGCTCGATTATGTGCGTCAGGCCCAGCAGGCCACCAGCCGGGCCGAGGTGGACCGCCTGATGCAACTTGTCACGCGCCGGGAGTACGAAGCTCCGCCCGGTGTATACCTATGGCAGGGCATCATGGTCGATGGTCTCGGGCCACGCATCGCATCCGCCGGGGGCTACGGCGATTACTATGACTATATTCCCTACCACACCATTGCCTTGAAGGATGACTGACATGCTGTCCCGCAGATCGACTCTTATGGGCATGGGGGCCATCGCGGCAGCCCCCGCAGGCAGCGGCGCACATGCGGCCTTGCCGGATACACTCGAAGCAGCTAATCCCGAGCATCTGGCCTTGCTGCAGCAGAAGCTGATGTTTTCCACTGTCGATGAACCGCTGATCTGGTGGATCCGCGGGCCCAAGTACGGCTCGATCAATGGCGAGATTACACCGCTGTGGCGGCTCAATGTCGTGCTGTTCAAAGATGTCGAGCATCATGAGGATGGGCGTTTCGACGTCCGGTCGATGGAGATCGTCTACAAGACCGACATCGAAACCGATGAGCTGCTAAGCGAATGGCGTAATCCCTATAACGGCGAGGTCTACGACGAGGTGCCGCTGATCATGGGGCCGGTCACGCGTGGCTTCGCGTCTACGGGAGCGGTGACCCAGTCCGCGCTTCCCGGCGCTAACATTCAACGCAAGACGAAGCTCGGACCGGTTGAGATTGCCGGGGACGACGTTTGGCTTATGACCGATGCTCAGGTTCTGGTCGACCGCGAAGGCCAGAGCACCTTCCGCGCCAACGACCTGTCCACCTATCATGGCAGCGTCTCAGACATTCTGAACCCTGATCTGGCCAGCGCGCCGGGCACGATGACCGTGCACATTATCCAAAGCTGGCATCCGTGGATGAATATGGGCGATCAGCCGGGCACCTTGGTCACCCGCATCAGCGGCGCTAAGTGTTTCTCGATTGACGACATGCACCCACGCCTGCGCACCATGGTTCGGGACATCCACCCGGAAATCGCTAGGGACTTTGTTGCCCGGCTGCACCAGCCACCGGAGCGGTTCGACCGCTAGACCGCGCCCGGCGTCGCGGCTTTGCCGCGCTTGGTGTAGTGGCTATGCCGCGCCAGGCATGGCCATCAGGTCTGTCACGCCCGGATCAATGCCGCATTGGGACAGCAGCGTCGTCACCTGGCCGCGGTGATGGGTTTGGTGATTAAAGAAGTGGGTCACACACAGACCCGCCGGCAACTGCCGTTCTTTCTGCGGCGCTGACTTCGTCATGAACACTAGGGTTTCGCTCAGCCAGTCCTCGGTGAGGTCCTCTTCGCACCAGCGTTTGATCGCGTCGTCGACCTCCGTCCGTGTCGTCCGCAGTTCAGTGAAATCATCGAACAAGTGAACGCCATGACCCTTATACGGTTCGATCAGCGAAACCGGCAGGTCCTGGAGAGCGGGGGCTTCACTGACTTGGAACCGCTCCAACCAGATCAAATCTCCGGCGAGGATATGATCAAGTGTGCCATGGACGGACCTAAAGAAAGCGCCCCGGTCCTGCTTGCGTTCGGCGTCGGAGAGGCGCTCGGCAGCCTCATAAACCTTGCCGTTCATCCAAATGTTGTAGCGCGCAAACACGCGGAATGTCTGAAGTTGATCCATTTTCGGGCCACCTCCGTCAACTTTTTCGGTGTTTTGTTAATACCGTGTTTACTTTCCCGGCGCACGCTTCGAGTCGTGAGGATTGGTTTTGCAATGGGAGCACGGCCATGAACGACCCGTACTTTAGCGATGATACGTTACGCCGTCAGGTGATCGACATTGATGCGGAACTTGATGGCATGGATTTCGAGGACGAAGAAGTCCTGGGCTCGGACGATCTCAACTACGCCCTGGGCCGGCCTTGTGATCTTGATCTGGCTGACGCCGACTAAGTAAAGCAAAAGCGGGCCGCTTTAGGCCCGCTTTTCTTTTTGTCGCGTCTTAAGCTGCCGCCCGTTGCGGTGAGGCAGCAGTCTGCGGCCGCTTTTTGCGCCGCCGCTTTTTCTTATGTGTGGTGTTGCGATTGCTGTTGGGATGAGCCCCTGCGGCTTTCTTTTTGCGTTTGGGCTTCGCTCTGTCGCCGCCTCCCGCATCCGGGGAGTCGGTCAGCCGTTGGCCGATGGTCCGCTCGATGCTCCGCAGCAGTCCGCGTTCCGAGCCGTCACACAACGATATGGCGATGCCGTTAGCCCCGGCCCGGCCTGTACGGCCAATGCGGTGGACATAGGCATCCGGCTCGGTCGGCATGTCGTAGTTGATCACATGCGTGACGTCATCAATGTCGAGACCGCGTGCGGCCACGTCCGTTGCCACCAGAACCTGCAGGTGACCGTCCTTGAAAGCAGACAGCGCCCGCTTACGCGCGTTTTGCGTTTTATTGCCATGGATCGCCATGGCCTTCACGCCGTTTTTGTGGAGTTGGCCGTCGAGCCGATTGGCGCCATGCTTGGTGCGGGTGAAGACGATGGCTTTGTAGACGTTGGCTTCGAGAATGCTGAGCAGGGTTTGTGTTTTCTGCGGCCGGTCGACGAATAGAATTTCCTGTTTCACCGTCGAGGCCGTGGTCGCAGGCGGGGCGACGTCAATGCGCACGGCATCGCGCTGAATGGACTTCGCCAGCTTGGCGATCTCCGGTGCCATGGTCGCCGAGAACATCAGCGTCTGCCGATTCTCGGGCAGCGCGGCAGCGATCTTCCGGATGTCGTGGATGAAACCCATGTCGAGCATGCGGTCGGCTTCATCGAGGACAAATGCTTCTACTGCGTCCAGCGTGATGTGGCCCTGATTGATCAAGTCCCGCAAACGTCCGGGCGTGGCGATGAGAACGTCAACGCCACGAGCCATGGCTTTCACCTGACCGGCCTGCTTGACGCCGCCGAACACACACGTCCGGCGCACACTTAGGTAACGCGCATAAGACCCAAAGGCAGCGTGAATCTGGCCCGCCAATTCTCGCGTCGGCGACAGCACGAGAATACGTGCACTTTTCGGTGTCAGCGCTACGGGCTTCGAGAACAGGTGCTGCAACAAGGGCAAAGCAAAAGCCGCCGTCTTACCTGTTCCCGTCTGAGCGCAGCCAATGATATCCCGGCCGTCCAACAGGAACGGGATTGCCTTGCGTTGGATCGGTGTGGGGGTCGTGTAACCGTCGGTGGAAAGCGCGCGTTGAAGCGGCTCAATCAGGCCGAGGTCGGAAAACTGAACTTCTGAAGATGTCAAAACAAACTCTTTCATAATACGTATTGGCGCCGGACTTCCTGGGCGCGGGATAGAAAACAAATGGGCCACGCAAACACACACGGCACGCCTTGCACGGCTCAGCCGGCACGGTGGGCGCGACGCATGATGTGCGTCGGCTTCTATCGGAATGTCGGTGAAAACTGGATCAACCGCCGGGGCGGGATCCCAACTGGCAATAACATGCCGACGGGAAGACTGGCGGGTATATGGGCCCTTTTTGGATGAATGTCAAACGTCGAACGCTTTACAGGTCGCGGGCGACGCGCAAACCAACGCGGGCACTGCGCAGCCAGAAGGGGGCCCAATCCCGCTTTGCTGGGCGCACGTACCAGGCTTTGGCCTGCCAGGCGCCGCCGCGAATGAGACGCTCGTCGCAATTTTCAACCGCTTCCTCTCCGTCTTCGGGAGTGGTGTACATGCAGCCCTCGACCCACTCCCATGCATTGCCAAGAATGTCATGGACGCCAAAGCCGTTGGCGGGAAAACTGCCCACCGGCGCGGTGAAGGCAAAGCCGTCATTGCACGGAAACACATGTGAGTCCGAGTCACCGGTATCGATCCGCAAAGCCTCTGCTGTCGTCAAATCCGTCACATTGGCATGGGCACAGACGGTGGATCGGTCAGACGACTGCGGCCAGGGGCGTAGGTCCTGAGTGCCGTCCCGAGCAATGTATTCCCATTCCACGTCGGTGAGCAGGCGATAGGGTTCACCGGTCTTTTCGCGCAGCCAGGTCACGTAGGCGGTTGCGTCGGTAAAACTAACGCACAGAACCGGATGATCTTCAGCCTGTTCAATACCGGGTGTGTCCCACGACCACTCCGTTCCCCGCGCGCCCCAGGCGTCCGCTTCAAAGTCCCAGGTGATACACTCCCAGTCTGGGTCATAACCAGCTTCGGCGACAAAGGCGCTGAACTGGGCCCGGGTAATCTCATACGTTGAAACCGCGAACGCGCGGGTGACTTCTACTGGCTCTTGCGGTGTTTCGTTGGCGGCATCCCGCTCCGGCGCACCTTCGCCCACGGCCTCCCCAGGAGGCGATCCCTTCACATAGCTGCCAGGTGGGATCGTGATCATCTCCGGACAGGTTTCACAGTCTTGAAAGCGCTGCCCGGGTTCCGCCGCACCGAGCGGCAGAGTGGGAAGCAGAAGAAGTACCCAAATGTATTTATTCATGGTGGAGATAGTGCGGCATCTCAGTGGGATTTCAAGGTGAATTCCCTGGTTCCACCTTGAGCTTGCCGGCGGATGCGCCCTACTGTGCAGCTCCTTCAAGGAGATCTGGCATGGCTCGATTGATTCTAACACTTGTAATCCTGATCACGGCTCCAGCTCAGGCCCAAGACGACCGGCCGTCCACGTTTGCCGGGCAGGCGGGCGCCATCATCCTGGACAGCGGTGTGTTCGTCGTGACCGGCAATCCCCTGTTCGCCCGCGAAGAGTCATTTGAATACGTGCGCCGGCAAGATGGCGGTGTGACCCTGCTCAATACCATCACTGCGTCGGATGGCCGCTTCCGGGTGCGCGCCCGTTTTGATCTTGATGCTCAGTGGCGATCGCTGCGGGCTTCTGGTGTCGGACTGTACGATGGCGTGCCGGTCGAAATTCAAATGCGGCGCAATGGCGAGCAGGTCGACATCACCGTCAAAGGGGAGGGCGTCAATCTGACCCCAACAGCAGTTTGTGATCCCGACTGTTTCATCAACATGAGCCCCAGTTCGCTCGCCATGTTCGTCATGACCCGTCACTACGACGAAGCCAAAGGCGGGGCGCAGACCTTCCGCTGGGCCGGACAGGACCTTGACCGGGTGCGCACGTTATCCGGCGGCAAAGCTGATCTGACGTATCAGGGTAGCAAGGTCTATCAGCGCCAGACCTTGCCGGGCCGCCCGCCACGCCAAGCCACGGTGCGTCACTACACCTTCGTCGAACTCTTGCCCCTAGATGACGGCGGCACCTTCGCCCTCGACTTTGACCTGTGGACCGACGCCGATCACCGCCCGCTCGGGTTCAGAGTGCGCACCCCGGGTGCCGGCACCGCGACAACGGGGTTCCGCGTTGGGTGGGAAGGCGTGCGGGCGCAGGTGCTTAGCGACTAAAGGTATGTGCACCTAGGCGAGCGGCAGTGCGTCGCCGAGGTGGCGGCCCAGGGCCATCGCCGGGGTGATCATCATGCCGGGGACGAAGGCATTGCCGAGCGTCGCACCACTGCCGATGGCTTCCCCCGCAGCGTAAAGGTTCGGGATCGGCGTGCCATCGCCGCGGACTGCTTGCAGGTCGGCGTTGACCGCAATCCCGACCGACGATGTCGCCGAATGACCTAGGTGAACGATGCCGTAGAAGGGACCCTGAACAATCGGTAGAGGCGTATGCTCGCGGCCAAAGGGATCGGACCCGGATGTGACGCCCTCGTTGTAAGCCGCCACGGTCGCGGTCAGACTGGCGGCATTGACCTGCAGCATGTGGCCCAAGTCTTCAAGCGTGTCCGCCTTCTTAAACATCATGTGGGTGTTGAAGTGGGCGGCCATGTCGTCACGGGTCCAGTTCGGAATACCTGTTGGCGCCGCATCGAAAATCGCCTGATCGAAGACAATATTATAGCGCAGCCCCGGCTGGCCCATCAGCGCCTGTTCGCGGGCGCTGCTGTTGTAGGTTTCCTCATTGACGTAACGGTCGCCATTGCCGTTGATCCAAATTTCCCAGGGCAGGCGCTTCTGCGGGCGCGTGTCGAAGCGTGCGTAGACCTTCGCCGGATAGGTGTCGCTGGTGAGGATTGAGCCGGAGCCCGGGCGATGCAGGTCATGCCCGCGCAGCGCCGCGCCAATGCGCTCCGCCATCACTAGACCGCCGCCGGTGCAATAGGCATAGGACTCATTGATATACATCGGGGCGCCGATGTATTGCTCAAACAGCCACGGGTTCGCCGGATACCCACCGGATGTCACCAGCACATGACGCCCGCGGTAGGCCGCGGTGATACCGTCGGTCTGTGCACGCACACCCTCTACCGCGCCGGTGTCGCTGGTCAGCAGTTCCAGCGCGCGGGTTCCTGTTAGGATCGTGACACGCCCACCGGATGCCGTGCCGGATGCGGTGCGGTCCTTGAGTTCGCGGATAAAGATGTCCGCAATGACTTTGCCGCGGCCTTCGTCTTGATAGTAGCGCCGCTTGGAATACCCCGGCCGGCCATCGCCGGAGCCGTCAATGATGTGGCCGTCACGGCAGGTCCAACCGCGGTCGTCGATCCAGTCAATCATTGCCGGCGCTTTATCGACCGTGAGGCGCACGATGTTTGGATCGGCGAGCCCGTTGCTCATGCGCATGACATCGTCGAAGTGAATATCCGGATGGTCGCCTGAGATGCCAAAGCGCGCTTGGGTCTTGGTGCCCGCGCCGCAGATCTCACCCCCGGCGATGGCGAGTGTGCCGCCGATCACCGGCGCGGCTTCGATCATCAGCACGTTGGCGCCCCGATCAGAGGCAAAAACCGCAGCGGGCATTCCAGCAGTTCCGGCACCGACAACGATGAGATCGTACGTCGCGTCCTGTTCGGACATGGCCAGAGCACGGCGCGCGACAGGGGTAAGGCCCACGGTTGCGGCAGCACCTGCGAGCAGGCGGCGTCGAGAGGGACGGATAGGATACGAGGTGGTGCGGGTCACGGCGCGAGGTTCTTTGCAGGCATCACTGGGTCGTCCAGACCTTAGCACGCGCACTGCGTCTCTCCAGGCATCACAGTTGGGCGAGGCGCTGACGGAAAATCATTCTAATTTTGGGCTGTTTCCGAGCCTGTTTGGCAAGACTTAAATACCCTTGGCGAAAAAGCGAGGAACGAGCCCATGCACGCGACGGGTCTCCGCGGGGCCGATCTGAAATCATCAATGAATTCAGGGCTCTATTTTTGAGTCAAACGAGCCCATGCACGCCACGTCCTCACCACGCATTGAGTAAAGCGGCACGTAGGACATAGAGTTTGGAAAATACAATGCTCATGGGGGAGCTTATGCTGATCAAGCGGGCGTTAGGGATGGCGATCCTGGCAGGCCTTATCGGCCCCGTGGCTGTCAGGGCGGAGACCGCAGCCGATGTCGCCGATCTTGTCGCATGGATGCAGGGTCATCATTCCAGCGCGGCGCAGGTGGCAGAAGACCCCAACGCCCGGCTGCGTCATGTCTATGCGACCAACGTTGATATTCCCGCGCTACCCGGTGAAGCGATGTACGTGGAGTGGCACAGTGGTACGCCGGACGGTCCCATCGACAGCCAGCGCATCTGGACCTATCAAGCGATGGACGATCACATCGCCATGCATTTCTTTACGTTTAAGGAGGCCGCGGATGCAGCCCTGCGCGGCATTAACAAACCCGGCGATGGCGATGCGGCGGCGGTGGCGGCGCTTACGCTCGATGATTTCAACACCTATCCGCCCGAGTGCACCTATATTCTCATACGCACCGGCAACGTGATCGAGGGCAAGAACGGCACCGGCGACTGCCGCATCTTCAACCGGCGGCTTGATGTGTGGATGGTCCCGGACCTGATTATCCGCATCACGCCGGACGGCTTCGCGGAGATCGGATCTTATACCTATGAGTCAGACTCAGGCGGAGCGGCACCTGAGACCCAATATGTGGTGCAGGACTTCCGCCGGGTGGAGTAGGGGGTGAAACCCTCGAACAGACCCCGGGCCGGCAAGGAATCTCTCTGGAATTCAGTACCCAACTCTGGTTGGAAGTCAAAAAGAGAATTATTTATCCACTTCAATAAATAAGTGTAAATATAAACCAATATGATTACACTTTGTATAGTGATCAACGGCGCAAAAAGATTGGCCTTATGTCAGATCATGTAAGTGAACCGCCTGGTCCAAAAAACGACGATATTGCGCAAGCCGACGCGGATGCTCAGACGACCATTTCCTTCACTAGGTATCGGGCCGTACCTTTTGCCATATCGCTTTTCTTTGGATTGATCGTTGCTCTGGCGGAAATACAAAAATCCTACGTTGATAACGACGATGATCTGAGTCAGGCAATCGGCCAAGTTGCAGATGGTCTGGCGCTCAAGTTGGTGTTCGGTGAGCAGCTTGAAATAGCGAAGCAGATTTTCAGGCGAGAAGCTGCCCCTAGTGAGTTGACGGTCCCTGATATAGAGTTCAAAGATATCGAACAAGAAGTGGCGGAGTTAGTGTCACTAGAAGAAGAGCAGGATGAGTTGCGTTCTCAAGCGTCATTCTATCTGCAAATTCCGAACTCCATCACCTTCATACTGATTGCACTAACCGGCGGAGCACTTGGCGCATTTATACGCTTTGCGACATCTGTGAGTGAGGTGGGCCTTAATACTTTGAGGACAATCGAGTCCGCTACGTTCTTTAGTGTTCAAATTGTTGTTGGAATGATTATTGGCGTAATCGCCTATTGCGTTCTTCAAGCCAAGTTTGTTTTAAATATAATTTATGATACCGACTTATCCGTTTTACAGATTACCCTCCATGGGGTTGCGACAGTCGCATTTTTGGCTGGGCTTCTAAGTAAAGAGATAGTGGGAACACTAAGGTCAAAATTTGAGACTTTAGATCCACATGGTCATTAACATGTAGTCCCAGACCTAGGATTTGCCACCCTACGTTCAAGCCAAGTTAGATTATTCTGCTCTTGCTTTATTAGCTCAACTATTTGTTTAAAACGCACATCTGGCTCTTTCTCTCGATTTGTATCGCAGATGTCCCTGTATTGGATGGGCTTAATTCCAGTTTTGCTCTTTTCACACACGTTAATCTCTGCACTGACTAACGTTATCCTTAACGCCTCGAATTCTTCGTCCGTTATGTCATCGGCATCTCCGGTCCGGCATACATGTTCGAGAAGCTCAACTAGACCGTCAATGTCGGGGTTTCGCTTAAGCGCGTTTAGGTCGATCGAGGTGGCAGGCAGCAACTTACTCAATTCCTCATATTCTAACTTTTTCGCGATTTCTTTTGGCGATAATCCAGCTTTAGTTAGGGGCACGATCGGTAACCCCCTCTCCGCCATGTCCGTCGCGAACTCCTCGCGCCCCATGAGAATTGCGAAGGTCAGCACCGTCAGTCCAGTTCCGATGGCTTGGTCCTGATAACCGATGCTTTCCAATACAGCTGTCAACGTCTTCCGGTCTGCTGTCAGCAGAGCCAAACCTACTGGTGAGTATGAAATGCCTTCTAAGTCCGTCGATGTCGGAAAACTGACGCCGTCGGCAAGCAATTCTCGAACCTGCTCGTTATCGTTGTCGAGTATTGCGCTCCGAAGGCGCTCCCAAGCCGGGGGGCTGGCAATCTCGTTTTCATTCTCAGAAACAGCACTCTCTGTATTTTGAACTTCGGCTATTTGATCGTACGACGTCTTGTCGTCATAGGCTGGGGAAGGGAGTTGCCGAGTTTCAGTGTCTTTTGCCGCGGTTCGCTGATCATGTGTTTCGGCAGCAAGTGCCTGGGCGAAAAATCTCTCCCCACCGGTTGACACGCCGGTAGTAACAAGCATCGCGCATGCAAACAAAGTGATGACGCACTTGAAATTCATGCCTGAGGAACACTTGCTGCAAATTTGCCTGAAAGGACTTGAAGGCATAACGGCGCTAAACCTTACACACCTACGCCAAGGCCCCGTATGAGTTTTAATGCTGTTTCACCGCGATTCAGTAGTTTTGCTACTTTTGTGTTCTCGTCTTGTGCTGCCCTGACTTCTTCGATCAGTTGATTGATCTCCTCTAGTTCACTGTCGGTAAATGCGGCCCGCAACTGAGGGCGTGATAGGGGCAGCTCATCTAAAACCTCATCTGCGATTTCTTTAATGTCGTCCCCAAATTCTCTTTGCAAACGGCCCATTCTACTCACGTGCTTTCTCCTATTTCTTTGAAAATGATTGCGTAAAACTTGTTACTAAAGCGCGTTCAAGATGTCTGCCTGCGTCTGATTCAAAAAATCGAGAACGTCCGTCGTAACAGGCGATAAAGACTTTAGTTCGTTGACAACAGCCGTTCTTGAGTCGATTACGGACTGTGCGCTTATTAGCAGGTCTGTAACGCCATCGTTCGCGCTAATGACATCCTCAGCATTTTTATTGTTCGTTTTGATCATCTCGTCGACGTAGTCATAAATTTTGGAACGGACTTCGTCTCGAACGAGTGAAACCAAAGCTGCGACATCTCGAACTTGGTCGCTGCTTAGTGCTGTTCCCGGAGGGATGTTTCTGCGATCTCGATATCTTGTCTCCACCGCGTCATACACTTCGTCAAAGCGCTCATCGCTGATAGTGAGCGCCGTATCTCTCCATGCGACAATCACGGCTTCCGAGTTCTCTCTCATGGCCTCAATACCCGAAGAGACTTTTTGATTTAGAGTAATCGCTTCCGGCGGAATGCGGACGCAACCCATCAACGCCGTTGCAGCAATGGCCACCAAACAGATCTTCAAAATATTTTGCGTCATGGTTTTTCGCCTTCTTCATTAGAATGGGAGTCTGTATCACCGTCTTGGCCGATCAGCGGAGGCGTCTCACCGGCCTTGCACTCTTCCATGGCGCGTAAGTACCGATTGATCGCGTGCTGCCTGAGTTTCCGGCGGTAGAGCGACATGGAGTGGTCGCCGATTGCGGCGGCGCCCTTTGTGGAGATCAGACGCATCCCTAACCAATAGAGGCGCGCCAAGAGGTGCGGGTTGGAGTGAATCCCGAGCTTGTCGCTAGCCACGCCTTCGGTATTGATGTAGCGCATGTCGCCGAAGTGGATGTAACCGCCGAAGTTGAGGTTGATCCACCGCACGGCAGCGCGAATTTGCTCGCGCCAGAGGGGCACGAAATCAACCAGAAAAGAAAACACCCGGAAATACCATTTCGAGGGTGGCACCCGTGCAACAGCGTCGGCTCCGTGCACGACGCGGTATATGGGCGTGAACATGATATCGTCGAGTTTGTCGTTGCCGACGCGGGGCGCGCCAAAGGTATAACAGGCGCCTTGACTGTCTTTGGCGATAAAGCGGGTGGCTAGCACGGCTAAGGCGCCACCGAGGGAATGGCCGGTCGTATAAATGGGCGGACCGCCATGTTCGGCAAGGGCGTCTTTGATCTGACCCGTGACCGCTTGAAAGGCGTCATGGAATCCTTCGTGGACGCGCTCGTCTGGTCTACCGCCCATGGGCTCGATCAGCCGTCCCTTAAAGTCAGTTTTCCAATCTTTCCATTTTTTGGGCTCGGTGCCGCGGAACGCGAGCACTAGAAATCGGTTTTTCGGGTTCTTCGCGTCGCGCAGCGCCAGAAAACCTTGCGTATCGGTTGGCTTGTCTTCGATCGTTTCTAGCAGCTTGAAGCCGCCGCTCCTGAGTCCTGCCTCCAGCTTGTCACGATTGGCAGTGCTTTTCTCTTGAACCTGGGCGGCAAACTTGGACAGGAGCTCTTTGGCTTTGTCCTCTGTTAAGTCATCCCGTATTGCGACCAGATCAGTAACCCATTCGACGAAATCGGTCCCGCCTTCGAAGCGGTAATAAGCGGCTTGCGCCAAGCATGCCATGAGGTGGGCGGTTCGGTCGCTATAAGCGGCGCGCTGCATCGGCACGCCGAATAGAGCTTTAAGGTCAGTCGACTTGCTAAAGACGGACTGAAAATCGTCTTCCATTTTGGCGTCCCCCCGTTTTGAGCCTTAACCGGGATGGTTAGTCCACCCTCTGAGGCTGCGAAAACGTCTCTACTGACGCCAGTAACCGCTACAACCTAAGCGGAAAAACCGGAAAACCTCAAGCAGTATATATGTTCGTATCCCGCAGACGGGTGGCACCGCCGCTAGCGCGCCTTATACAAGTCCTCATACAGCGCCCACGCCGGGACCGTGTCGCGCTCGAATTCGGCGCGGGCCTCGTCCAGGTGGGCGAGGTCGACCTCCGCCGTGACAAACCCTTCATCGCGGCCACCCATCTCCGCCAGCAGTTCGCCCATCGGGCCACAGATGGTGGATGAACCTCCAGCCCAGTCGTCGCGCATGGAGCCATCGGGTTCAGTGTAGATGTTGCGCGAGGTTGTGCCGGTCAGCAGGTATACATGGTTCTGATAGGCGATGGCGCGTTTCAACGACACCCACGGCACCTCGTCGGCTTCTTGCCCGGTATGCAAAATCACCTCCGCGCCTTTTGACGCCAGCAGCCGCGACGCTTCCAGCACCTGGGCCTCGCCTTCGACGTAACAGGCCAGCGTGCCGATGGGAGTCTTGGCCACCGGCAGAATGGAGTCCGGCCCGAAGGCGGCTTTGTAGTCATCCAGGATATCGCGGATGAAACTCACCCGGGGCGCGCTCGGCGCCTGTACTTTGGGTGAGCGCAGCACCAGACCTTCCGGCCCCATGATGAAGCCAGTGTGGAAGTAGGTGCCCGGCAGCTGCGGCACTTTCTCCTGCGTGCTGGTGGCGACGTAGCAGTCATGGCGGCGGCAGGCTTCGATCACCGGTTTCCAGATGGTTTGATCCAGCGGCTGGGAGACGAGGTCTTGCGCCACCATTTCCATCGGCACGCCCGACACCGCCCGGCGCGACGAGGTGTACATCAGCACCGGAAACGACACCACGCGCGGCTTCGGCGTGCTGCGCATGATCGTCTCAATGGCCTCGACAAAGGCCTCGGTATTGCGGCGGCGGATGTCCTCCAGCGCATCGGCGGAGGGCGGCACGAGTGCGGGCAGCCGCGCCACCGCGGCGGTGTAGGCGGGGCGGGACCCCGCGCGCTCATGGTCATCCGCCCGGGCGACGCGGGTGTTCGCAGAGACTCCGGTGGAAGCGGCCAGCGCCGCGGCTGAAGCAGTTTTTAATAGCGTGCGGCGGTGCATTGGAAGCCTCCCTAATTTGATGATCCGCCTCAAGTCTGCCGAGCCACGGCTGAAACGGCTAGGTCCGGAAGCGTATGGCGTCGGCTCAGTGGTGAAAGTAGTGGTGGCGTGACAGGCATAGAAAGAACATGGGCTATTGATTGAGCCTCGCTTGAGATGCAACCTTTGGTAATCTCGGTCTGATTAGCATACGGCCCTAGCAGGAGTTGAAAATGTCAGAGCCCCATCCGACACCACCGGCACTTGGAGAAGGCCAAATTCAGGCAGTGCCGGAATTCAACGGGTATCTCGCTACTCTCGTCGCGGCATATCAAATCTCGGTCGCAATATTTGCTGGTTTTTTTGCTATCGATTTTGTTTTCGGTGACAAATCGATAGCGTCCTCACTATTGCCCATTCTAACCCCTGCATTCGATAAACCGATGTCTGGTCCGTTTGTGTTGACGGTCAGCGGCGCAGTGATTGGTATGATCATGCGAGGACTTTACTTCCTACAATATTATGCGGCTGAAAGAAGGGTGTTTAGCGCTCAGTACATTGGTTCATACTTGCTGTCGCCCTTTGCCGTGAGCCTCATGGGAGTTGCGAGCTTTGCGCTTGTTCAGGGGGGATTAATAGTCTTCTCACCTCAAGGCGGAGCGATGCCCGACGATAACGAAGCGGCAATGGGAACATTAAACCACATGGCCTACTTATCACTGGGAATCTTATCAGGTTTTGCTTGGGAAAATTTGATGGCGCGATTGACCCAAGCGGCGGGTAACGTATTCGGGACTGAAAAGAGGCGAGTTACAAAAGGGAAGCATCCCTTGGACTCAGACGCCGGGACTCAACAGGGCAATGATGGGGCAAGAGCCTCACCGCTTCCTGCCGATGGCGTTGAAAACAACCGCGCCATTCCTGATCCGAACGCGCCTGAAGCAAAACCAGAGGATGACGCTAAGGCCTAACCAATCGTACGCAGCTATTTCAATCCGCTGCGCGATCCGCGCGATCAATCAATCGCAAAACAATAAAACTGCCCGGCGCCGCCGGTGGCGATGAGGTTCTCCTGGCTGCAGCCGATGGAGGCATGGGCGTCGTTCCACGACATGCTGGTGAAGCTGGTCAGGCGGTCGTGATGGCCGACGTTGGCGCTGCCGGTTTCGGCACTGCTGGTCCAGTTGTTGCACGTGCGGTCGAAGTCATCGGTAAAAGCGGTGCCGTCCGCCTTGGTGCCGGTGAGGATATCATGCTGGTTGCGCATGCCCTCCATTCCGACGATCCGCACTTCCCCGGCCACCCGGTTGCCGAACTCATCCAGCGCGGTGTTGATGTTGAGAATGTTGCCCTTGCGCGCCAGCTCGATGGTGTCGCCGTGCAGGTCGGCATTGTTGACGGCGATGCGCACGCCCTTGGCGTTGTACCACGGGCCCAGGCCGATGCGGTCGCGCGCGTTGATGGCCGGTACACCGGGCGCGGCCTGGGTCGACAGATAGGCCCGCCAGGTGCGGCCCGCCGCGCCGGGTTGCTCTGACTCCTCGGCCAGCTTCTGGCAGTGGGCATCCGCCCCGGCCAAGCCGCCCAGGTTGGCGCCGTCGCCCAGGCCCACGCTGGTGATGAAGAATGACATCTCGCCTTTCTCCGGCCGCGGCGGAATCTGCGGCACCGGTTTGGTGTCCTGGGCGGCCGCGATACCCGCGAAGAACAGCGATATGAGAGTCAAAAGGGAGAGCAAGGCTTTCATGGCGGCGCGTCCTTTATCTGTGTGGTCATCACGGTCTTGATTCAGAAGTTTAATCGGCTTGGGGGAGCCGTGGTGGTTGTTACTAGGTAGAATATCTCCTTAAACTAGGAAAATGTAGCCACTGGGAGGGAGAGCCCGCCATGCGAATGATCTTGAGCGCCGCAGGGGTGGCCGTTTTCGGAGCGCTTCAGTCTTTTCCCGCGCTGGTGCAGGAGATCGACTTTCCCGAAACGCGCAACGTTGAAGAGTATGGCTGGGGCCGGTTTGCGCCAATTGAGCCCATTAAACCGCGCTATCCCAGAGCAGCCGCTATGCAAGGTAAAGATGGCTGGGTCCATATGGGTATGACGATCCAGGAAGACGGCACAGTTGCCGATGCCTTCGTCATTGATTCTTATCCGCCCGGAGACTTCAACGAGAGTGCGCTGGAGGCCTTGGCGAAGTGGACCTATCCCGTGCCTGGCGAGGGGGATGACTATACGCTTCCTGAAAAGCGCCAAGTCGTTTTCACATATCAGCTCAATAGCGGTAACGGAGTACGCTCGCTTTTCGGCAATCGGCTCCGTACAGCCAGAAACGCCATTGCCAGCGGCGATATAGAAAAAGCGGACGAGCGGATCGCTGTCCTCACTAAACAAGCAGAAACAGATTGGCTGAACCTGTACGAGCTCGCGGCATTGGAGCAGACGAAAGCCTTGCGGGATTTCCAGCAGGGTGACTATGCGGCCGCCGTGGTTCATGCAGAGCGCACGCTCCGGTTCGGAAGCACCCTGGACGAAGATAACATTGCGGCAACGCATCGCCTGTTGTTCATGTCTTACTTCACATTGAACGAGTTTGCTGATGCCGTGAGGGCCTACGATGACTGGCGGGCTGTGGATGAAGGAGTCGTGGAAACGGAGTTCGCGCCCACGGTGGAGCAAATCCGCCAGGCCCTGGCTGAGGGCCGGCCGATCGTCGCGGAGTAGGGCAAGGCGCGTACAAACTTACACACGCATCGCAAGAAACGGGTCGCTTGGCGCACCTGCGGTACTTACCAAAGCACTTCAATCAGCTTTGGGAAGAAACACGTCATGCGTCTCAACAAGAAAGTCATCCTCATCACCGGCGCCAGCAGCGGCATCGGCGCAGCTGCCGCTGATCTATTTGCGCGGGAAGGCGCGTGCGTGGTGCTCGGCGCGCGCCGCCGTGCGTTGCTGGACGACCGTGTCGCCGAGATCAGAGCGAACGGCGGTCAGGCCGCCGCGCTGGCCGGAGACGTGGCGGAGGAGTCCTACGCTGCTGCTTTGGTGGAGATGGCCGTCTCTGAATTCGGCGGACTGGACGGTGCCTTCAACAACGCCGGCATTGTGGGGGAAATGTGCGCCTTGCCCGACATGCCGGGCGCGAATTGGCAGGCGGTGATCTCAACCAATCTCACCAGTGCGTTCTTCGCCGCCAAGCATCAAATTCCGGCACTGACGCAGCGCGGCGGCGGTTCGATTGTGTTGACCTCGTCGTTCGTCGGCCACGCCAACGGCGGCCTGCCGGGCATGGCCGCCTACGCCGCCTCCAAGGCCGGACTGAACGGTCTGGCGATGTCGCTGGCCTGCGACCACGGCGCCGCCGGTATCCGCGTCAACACGCTGCTGCCCGGCGGCACGCGCACCGCCATGGCGGGGGACGATCCCGGCGTGCACGACACCGTCGCCCAGTTGCATCCGCTGGGGCGCATGGCCGCGCCCGAGGAGATCGCCCAGGCAGCGCTGTTTCTACTGTCCGACGATGCGAGTTTCGTCACCGGCAGCGCGCTCACCGCCGACGGCGGCGTGTCCGTCAAGTTGGGATGAGGACCGCTGTTTCTATTTCTCGCCAAGCGTCGGATCGATGGCGTTGAGGGTGCGGCTGATGGGAGACAACACGCGGCCTTAACCCTTACGAATGTGGGTGATTTTTCGCGCGCGGGCGCGCTTGAGAGACCGCTAATCCAGGCCTATATGCGAGTCATGGCAGGGGCTTTTACCTCTGCGGGTGCCACTCATCTCGACTCAGCAGGTGTGAGACACAGACCATGACGAAAGACAGAAACGTAAAACGTGCCGCGAATGACGATTTCGGGTTCAACAAGCGCTTTCAAAACTATGGGCGGGCGGAACGCACATGCGTTAGCCTTTGCCCCACCGCGAAAGACGGCAGCTGTATCAGAGCCGACAAGGGGCTGTTTCCGCGCGCGTGCCGGCGGCAGGCTATGGGCCTTTTTCCCTCTTTAAGCCGGGCGTCTTAACTCCCCGGCTGAGTACACCTCTCTAATTCGAAGCGTTCAACGTCGGATCGATGGCGTTGAGGGTGCGGCCGTAACACGCCGGGTTGAGCACGCAGGTGTTGGCCAGGCGGGCGAGGTCAGCCCGGGTGATGCCGTAATTGGCGCTGAGGTCCTCGGTCAGTTCGCCGTTGCCGGTGGGCGTGGCGGGCTCCGGCGGCAGGTTACTGTTGAGCACGAGGGTGGCGTTGAGGCCGTCCGTGTTCGCGGCGGCAGTCTCCAGGGCGATCTCCGCCCGGGCGATGTCGCGCATATACGTCACCATACGCTCATCCTCGGCAAACATCGGCGGGACTTGGGTGAGCATTTGCCGGGCGCCGCGCGCACTGTGGCGGATGATCTGGGTCACGTTCGCTTCGGCGGCGGCGGCGGCGACCGCGCGCAGCGACACCCAATAAAAGCTGTCGCCCACATCTAGGCGGATGCCCGGCACGTTGGAGATATCGATGATCACGGCGGGCCGCGCCTGCAAAATCGCGGCGCGGGTTTGCTCTGGTTGGCGCAGGTCGGCGATGACGACTTGATAGTCCTCCCCGCGCACGCCGTTCAGGCGCTCGAATGATGACGTCGACCGCGCCAGGATGGTCACCTGTTCGCCGGCCGCCATCAAGTTGTTGGCGGTGTACGAGCCCAACTGCCCGGTGCCGCCGATCACCAGCACACCGGTGTTCGGCGCGGACATGTCCCGCGACGCTGCTGCGATGGAAGAGGGCGGGGAGGAGGGGCCGGACGCCGCACAGGCGGTGAGGGCGACGGCAGCAACGAGTGGGGCGGCGAGTGTCGCGAAGGGACGGATAAGGGCGCGGAAGGGCATGGCGGAATCCTGATGTTTCAGAGCTATCTTCGAACCATACTTAGGCGTTCGGCGCGTTTTGACAACGGGGCACGGGCTCGGCAAGCTTCGCGCCATGTCGAATGTGCCTGCCCATGACCGGCCCGCATATGATCTGCCCGCGCTCAGGGCGGAGTATGACGCCAATGGCGTGGTCAAGTTGCCCGGCCTCGTGTCCGCCGCGTGGGTGGAGCGTTTGACCGCCGCCCTGAACGACTTTCTGAAAAAAGATCCGGGGGAGGGCAACTCGCCCAACTTCGGTCACGGCCCCGGGCGCACCACCGTGCGCTGGATGTGGCGCGAACAGCCCGACGTGCTGCGCTTCGCCAAAGAGTCCGGCATCGCGCCGGCCATCGCCGCCGTCATCGGCGCGTCGCACCTGAAGTTTTGGTACGACAACACGTTCATTCAAGAGTCCGGCTTTAAAGATGCGCCGTTGTCGGGTTCGCCCTGGCACAGCGACAACTCAGCCTTCGCTTTTACCGGCGAGCAAAACCCGTCGGTGTGGGTGGCGCTGACGCCGGTGACGTTGGACTCCGCCCCGCTGTCGTGCCTGAAGGGCAGCCACCGCACCGGGCAGCGCTATCGCCCGCCGGTGTACGTGCGCCAAGACACGGAACTGCCCGAAGGCTTTGCTGAGCCGCCCGACTGGCAGGCCGCCATCGACGCGGGCGAGTGGGAGGTGCTGTCGTTCGAGATGGCGCCGGGCGACACGTTGTTGATTCATCCCGACACCATTCACGGTGCCCCGCCCGCCAAAGACGGCGCGCCCAAACGCATCGGCTTCACCAGCCGCTGGATCGGCGACGACATCCGCTGGTGGAAACACGCCTACGGCATGCCGGTGCCCGGCCTGGACTTCGCCGACGTGGCTGACGGCACCGCCCCGGAGGGGGAGTTCTTCCCGGAGGTGTGGAGAGCGGGGTGAGGGGGCAGAAGCCGGCCCTCATAAATTCGTTCGCTATCTGTTCAGGGCGTACTCTTTACGCATTCGTGGCATGTTCTCCGCAATTATAGAGCGAGCCGTTAAGCAGCTATTTACGCCAGATCGATATAGTTTGTGACGGATTTTGGGGAGAATCGTAATGGGTCAACTGCATACCATTGGCTATGAAGGTGCGCAGCTCGCAGAATTCATTGCGACGCTCAAGGCTGCCAAAGTGGAAGTCCTCATCGACATTCGTGATTTTCCTGGATCGAGAAAACGGGGTTTCTCGAAGAATGCACTCGCTCAAGCTTTAGAAGAAGTTGGTGTCCAGTACGTTCATCTACGTGAATTGGGTGACCCCAAGCCCGGTAGAGACGCGGCTAGAAGTGGCAACTATCAGAAATTTGAAAAAATCTTCAGAGCTCATCTTGCGCGTGAAGAAAGCCAGGCTGCCTTGAGCGACGCCGTTGAGATCGCTAAAAAATCTCGAGCATCACTTCTATGCTACGAACGCGATCACTCTGGCTGTCATCGATCAATTGTAGCGGAAGCGATGGCCAAATTGGTCCCCTTTAAGATCAACCATTTGGGCGTCGATACGAACTTTGCCACAGCATGACGGAAATGAGCATTCTGGAGAGACAGAAGCCGTTGTCATAATCAAGGCCGCGCCGCAGGTCGGCGAAAAGCATGGCGAAACAGTATGTTGCGCAGGTATTGACCTAACGGGTAACTGGCTTCGCCTGTATCCTGTCTCTTTCCGTAACCTTGAAGATAGCCAGAAATTCGGTCGTTGGGATCGCATCAAGTTTAAGTGGCGACGCCCCGTAGATGACCAACGCATCGAGAGTAGAAGAGTTGATCAACAGTCGCTTCAAATTGTCGGTAGCCTGAGAAAACGCGAACGGCAAAACTTTTTAGCGTCATCAATAGTCTCTGGTTTGAACAAAGAGCGGGAAGCGGGTCGAAGCCTTGCGCTGTTGAGGGCGGAAATCATTAAGTTCGAAATCGAAGAGAAAACAGATGAAGAGTTTGAAGAAGATGTTCAGAAGTTCAAAAGAATTCATGATCAATACGATATGTTCCAAGACTCAAAGATCATTCCGTACGAACCGTGCCGATACAAATTCAAATACAGATACAAGACCGATGACGGACTAAGAGTCGGGACGTGCCAAGATTGGGAGATTGAGGCAACTTTCTTTAATTGGACGAAAGCGTACGATGAGGCGCATGCGCTAAGAGAGATTCGGAGGGTGTTCGGAGAGGAATATCCGGAGAAGGGGATGTTGCTAGCGATGGGTACTCACTCACTTTATCCAGACACTTGGCTAATAAACGGAATTATCCGTTTGGATGAAATCGATCAGCTTTCCCTAATTTGAAAAACTTTGAGACCGTTCGCAATGGCTGAAGATGACAGATGGCAATACATACAGGGTCTTGACGATGAATTGCTGTTACGCGGCGTTATGTTGTCTGAATGGTGCACGTTCATAGTCAAAGACGCTGATCTCGCCTTCGTACATGGCGCCTTTCTATCGTCAATTATCACTTCACTGGCGGCTGTTGAGACGTATCTAAGAGCGGAATATGGAGCAAAAGGAAAGGATAGCCTGGCAAATTTGATCAGTGATTCCCCGTTGGATGAAAGCCTGAAGAATGAATTGCATTATCTTCGGAAATATAGAAATGAGTGGGTGCATGTTGATGCGCCCTGGAGGGATGGCGAGCTTGTATCTAATCCCGATTCAAAGGACAAAGAGCTAGAAGAAATAGCGAAGCGCGCGGGCCGTGCAATGAGACAAGTAATCTACAGTGAACAATGGACCTGAAACGACCTTCTAAGTTTTACAAAGTCAAAATTCGCTTCTCACTTCTTCCTCAACAACACCCTTTCAGCCACTGGTTGACGTGGCTGGCCTTCACCTTCGCCACCTGCTGTTTCGGCGCGTTGGAACGACCGACGGCATCGATGTGATGGGCAGAAAAAATCCACAGTAATATGCAGGTCTGAATGTCCTTATGGAGTACAAAGGGTGTTTCCGGTTCAACATATCCATCGTGAGTTAGATGAACGAGGGCTTTTTCTTTGTGATGACCTTGAACTACGCTCCAAAATTCTTCCGCTGTTCAGCTTTGATCCGCAACGCTCAGATAACCGTCCGAAAGGCCACGGAACTACCTTTCGCATTGACCCATGGTCACGCTGTGCCACTGCATTTCATGTTTTAGAAGAGCTCTTCGAGCCGTTTTATAAAGACGGTAAAGTAGTTCTACGAGGAGACATTGGATTAGCTGCGCTTGAAGTCAATGGGTTCGCCTATGGCACAGTGCCACTGGCCGAAAACGCGTGGCGTCCTGTCACTGAGAGTTTCAGCATCTCTGGAGTCCAGAGTATTCCTCTGACTCCAAATCGAATTCGAAATTATACAGAACTAGCGGTACTACGTATTCGGCCAAGTGAAATAGGTGGCAACGGAACACCATTCCTTCCTGTAGACTTACGCCGGTGGTGCCCAGATGTCGGGGAACAGGTCATGGCCTTAGGTTATGCGAACCTCGACGCAGCAGATCGTAGTGATAGCGACGACCGCCCGATACGACAATACATATACGGCTCGCTTGCGAACATCACTGAAGTGGAAACAGCCAACTTTGCAAGTTGGCGTCCATGGCCACGAATTCGGGTGGATGTAGAGTGGCCCGGCGGTATGAGCGGAGGGCCAGTATTTAATCAGCACGGACATGTTATTGGAGTAGTAAGTGCTGGGTTTGACGGGCAATCTTTAAGTACGGCTGTAATTTTTTCCGGCTGGAACTTGCCTGCGAAAATCTTTGGCTCAATAGATTCAAACAACCCTGGAATGTTCTATTGTTTCGGAGTCTTCGATGAGAATGACTCGCTGGTCTATGCCGGGCAGAACCAAATGGAATGTGAAGATTTCGCTCGAGAAAACGAATTTACCGATATAGCTACCGTTTCTATCGATCCGCTAACAGATGACTACGTGCGTTTGTAGAGCAGCTTTCGCGAATGAACTGTCTTCCAATCTAACCCAACACCCCCTTCAACCACTGCCCGGTATAACTCGCTTTCACCTTCGCCACCTGTTCCGGCGTGCCGGTGGCCACGATGGTGCCGCCGCCGGCGCCGCCTTCGGGGCCGATGTCGATGATGTGGTCGGCGGTCTTGATGACCTCCAGGTTATGTTCGATGACGATCACCGTGTTGCCCTGGTCGACCAGGTGATGCAGCACGTCGAGCAGCTTGCGCACGTCTTCAAAGTGCAGGCCGGTGGTCGGCTCATCGAGAATGTAGAGCGTGCGCCCGGTGGCGCGCTTGGACAGTTCCTTCGCCAGCTTCACCCGTTGCGCTTCGCCGCCGGACAGGGTGGTGGCCTGTTGGCCGAGGTGGATGTAGTCCAGCCCCACTTGTTGCAGCAGCACCAGTTTGTCGCGGATGGCGGGCACGGCCTTGAAGAAGTCGACGCCTTCCTCCACCGTCATGTCGAGCACGTCGGCGATGGACTTGCCCTTGAACTTGATCTCTTCGGTCTCGCGGTTGTAGCGCCGCCCGTTGCACACATCGCAGGTGACGTAGACGTCGGGCAGGAAGTGCATCTCGATCTTGATGACGCCGTCGCCCTGGCAGGCTTCGCAGCGTCCGCCTTTCACATTGAACGAGAAGCGCCCGGGCTTGTAGCCGCGCGCCTTGGCTTCGGGCAGTTCGGCGAACCAATCGCGGATCGGCGTGAACGCGCCGGTGTAGGTGGCCGGGTTGGAGCGCGGGGTGCGGCCGATCGGGCTTTGATCGATGTCGACGATTTTGTCGATGTAGGTCAGGCCGTCGATCTTCTTGTGCGGACCGGGCAGGGCGCGCGCGCCGTGCAGGGTTTTGGCCAGCGCTTTGTAGAGCGTCTCCAACACCAGCGAGGACTTGCCGCCGCCGGACACCCCGGTGACACACGTAAAAGTGCCGAGCGGAAACTCGGCATCGACCTTTTGCAGGTTGTTGGTCTCGGCGCCGATGACTTTCATCGCCTTGCCGTTGCCATCCCGGCGGTCCTTGGGAATGGGAATGGACTTCACGCCGGTCAGGTACGCGGCGGTGAGCGAGCGTTTGCTCTGCATCACCTTGGCGGGCGAGCCTTGGGCGACGACGCGGCCGCCGTGCACCCCGGCGCCGGGGCCCATGTCGATGAGGTGATCGGCGGAGCGAATGGCGTCTTCGTCGTGTTCCACCACAATCACGGTGTTGCCGATGTCGCGCAGGCGGCGCAGCGTTTGCAGCAGGCGGTCGTTGTCGCGCTGGTGCAGGCCGATGGACGGCTCGTCGAGCACATAGAGCACGCCGGTCAGGCCGGAGCCGATCTGCGAGGCCAGGCGGATGCGCTGACTCTCGCCGCCGGACAACGTGCCCGAGTTGCGCGACAGGGTCAGGTAGTCGAGCCCGACGTTGTTGAGGAAGCCGAGGCGTTCGTCGATCTCGCGCAGGATGCGGCGCGCGATCTCTTTGTCTTTGTCGGACAGTTCGGCGTCGAGGCCAGTGAACCAGGCGTGGGCGTCGGCGATGGACAGTTCGGAAATCTCACCGATGTGTTTGCCCGCCACCTTCACCGCCAGGGCCTCGGGCTTGAGGCGGTAGCCGGTGCAGGCCTCGCATGTTTGGCTGGTTTGATACTTGCCCAGCTCCTCGCGGATCCAGGCGGAGTCCGTGTCGCGCCAGCGCCGCGCCAGATTGTTGAGCACGCCTTCGAAGGGCTTGCGGGTTTCGAACTTGCGGGTGCCGTCGCTGAACTTGATGGTGATGGGGGTGTCGCCGCTGCCGGTGAGGATGGCGTCGCGCACTTTCTTAGGCAGCTTCTTCCACGGCGTGTCGATGTTGGCCTTGTGCAAGGCCGCGACGCCTTTCAACGCTTGCAGATAATAAGGTGAGGGCGGCGAGGCGTTGGACCACGGCGCCACCGCACCTTCGGCCAGGGTTTTGTCTTTATCTGGCACCACCAGGTCGGGGTCGAAGGTCATGCGCACGCCGAGGCCATCGCACGTGGGGCAGGCGCCGAAGGGGTTGTTGAACGAGAACAGGCGCGGCTCGATCTCATCGATGGTGAAGCCGGAGACGGGGCAGGCGAATTTGGCGGAGAACACCGTGCGCCCATCTTCTCCGTCCTGGTCGGCGTCTTCGGCATAGGCGATGCCGTCGGTCAACCCCAGCGCGGTTTCCAAGCTGTCGGCGAGGCGGCTTTCCAAGCCTTCGCGCACGACAACGCGGTCGACCACCACTTCGATGTCATGCTTGAGCTTCTTGTTGAGCGCGGGCACGTCGTCGATCTCATACAAGGTGCCGTCGACCTTGACGCGCTGGAAGCCCTTCTTCTGCAGCTCGGCGAGGTCCTTTTTGTATTCGCCTTTGCGGCCGCGGACGATGGGGGCCAGCAAGTACAGCCGGGTGCCGTCGCCCATGGCCATGATCCGGTCGACCATCTGGCTGACGGTCTGGGCTTCGATGGGCAGGCCGGTGGCGGGCGAGTAGGGCACGCCGATGCGCGCCCACAGCAGGCGCATGTAATCGTGAATCTCGGTGACGGTGCCGACGGTGGAGCGTGGGTTGCGGCTGGTGGTCTTCTGCTCAATGGAGATGGCGGGCGACAAGCCGTCGATGGAATCCACGTCCGGCTTCTGCATCAGTTCCAGAAATTGCCGCGCGTAGGCCGACAGGCTCTCGACATAGCGGCGCTGGCCTTCGGCGTAGATGGTGTCGAAGGCCAGCGAGGATTTGCCCGAACCGGACAGGCCGGTGATCACCACCAATTCGTTGCGGGGAATCTCGACCGTGACGTTCTGCAGGTTGTGCTCGCGCGCGCCGCGCACGGCGATGACCTTACTGTCTATGGGGTTGGGTGACGCCTTCGACGCCTTCGCGCGCGCCCGCTTGGGTTTGGCGGATTTCAGGGGTTTGTTCACGTTAATGTTCTTCTTATGTTCTTGGTGCGTCAGGTGTAGCGCAGCAGCCGCCGGGAGTCCATCGCCGCCATTTCTATGGACCCTTTGATATACGAACCCGGACACCATTGGGACGGGCAGAGCGACAAAAAAATCAAAAATTCAAGATCACCATTCGAACGTCGCGCACAGAACATGTGACCAAACGGTGGTGGCCACGCAACTCTATGTTTCATAAAATCGAAAAATTAGGGGATTTCTTAATACAGCCCAATGGTTTGGGCACTCAAAAGGGAGAAGTTTTTATGGCAGCGCGTAGCTTGCTCAAGGCCGGGACATCCCTGGCCGTTCTGTCGGCTGTGATGGGGGCGGATATCGCACCGTCTTTCGCACAGCTCCAAGTCGAGGAAATCATCGTCACCACCCGTAAGCGGGCGGAAAACCTGCAGGACATTCCGCTGGTGATTAAGGCCTTCACGGGCGCAACCCTTGAGCGCAAGGGCCTCGACAGCATTGAGGACATTGTCCGCCTGACACCGGGCGTGCAATTCGACAACGGGACGTTCCCGCAGGATATTCGCGTGGTGATCCGCGGTCTATCGCCGACGCGCGGGCGGCCAAACGTCGCTCTGCTACTCGACGGCGTGGACGTGTCGAGTGAATCCGTCACCTCGGGCGGTGGGTCGCTGCTGATCAATCCGCGTCTGTTCGACATGGAGCGGGTGGAAATCGTCAAAGGGCCGCAAAGCGCGCTGTACGGACGATCAGCTTTTGCCGGTGCCATCAACTACGTGACCAAGAAGCCAGGCAATGAATTTGAGGGCTCGGTTCAGGTCGAAGCCGGCGAAAACGGCAAGTACCAAGGCAAGGCCAGCATTTATGGCCCGGCCATTGAAGACAAACTCTACGTCGGCTTGAACGTCGCTGGCTGGAACTTCGACGGCCATTACGACAACACCGTCACCGGGGCTGACCTGGGTGACAGCGACGGATTTGGTATCGCTGGCTCGGCCATCCTCGAAATGTCTGAAAACCTTAGCCTGACGACCCGCGTTGAATACACCGACGACCATATCGGCCAGACGCCGATCACCTTTGTCGGCGGCAACCGTCAAGCGCCGATTCCGGAGGCCGCTTTCCCGCCGGCGTTCCCGCCGTTCAATGGCAACGGTGTCATCAGTCCGGGCCTGACGACCATCAGTCAGTTCGCGGGTGTGATTCCGGATGCCGATGATCTGCCACTGCCAACGATTTCAGAAGACCCGACAACCGGCGAAGAGTTCCGCGGCAGTGACCGGAAAATTCTGCGCGTGGCGGCGACGCTGGAAGTGGAGCAAGACTGGGGTACCGTTACGTCAGTTACCCACTATGCCGATGCCGACATTCAGCAGGCCGTCGAGAACACCCGCCAGGGCAGTTTCAACACCCTGACCGCCGGAACAACCTTCCGTACCGACTCAAACACCGAGCTGTTTAGCCAGGAAGTGCGGGTTCAGAACAACGACGACGAGCGCCTGCGCTGGATGATCGGCGGACTGTACTGGGATGAAAATGTCAGCCAGGACACCCTGAGCTTGGCCTGCACCAACAACCAGTTGCTGCCGTTTTTCCCGTTCATTCCCTGTGGCCCGCTGTTCGCGCTCAACGCCAATGAGCCTCCGAGCATCTGGACCCGAGATACTGAGCATTGGTCTGCGTTCGGCATGCTGGAATATGACTTCACGGACCAACTCACCTTCCACATCGAGGGGCGCTATATCGACGAAGATTTGCGCGTGTCGGGACCGAATGCTGTCCGTCTGATTGATGCACCGGGCATCAATGGCCCGCCGACCACCATCCCGGCCGCACCTCCCAACGCTGTGGGCACGGATGCGGACAGCTACTTCACCCCGCGGTTCTCACTGGAATACACAGCTAACGATGACATGCTGTTCTATGGCTCTGTCGCCAAAGCGGCCAAGCCGAGCGGAATAAGCACAGCCGCGTCCGCTGCCAGTGGGTTTGACCCGGATATCGCGTCGTTCGAACGTGAGGAAATGTGGGTCTATGAAGTTGGCGCCAAGACCACGTGGCTTGATGGCCGCTTGGTCGCCAACGTCGCAGCGCACTATCAGGACTTCAGCGACAAACAGACGACGTCTCAGACTTTGCTCGACAATGGGCTCCTCGGCACACGGATCATCAACGCCTCTGCGGCGGAGGTGAAAGGCCTGGAAATCGACGTCGCCTGGGCCCCGACCGATGGCCTCAACCTGAGCGCTGGGTACACCTATATCGATGGCACCTATGAGGACTTCGTCACCAACACGGGCGGTCCTGCGACGATCGCTGCGGTTGGCAACTGTAACCCGATTGTTATTGCCGGAGACTTCGTCTGCGAAATCGATCAGTCGGGCAATCGTCTGGAAGATTCGGCGAAACACGGTCTGAACCTTGGCGCTTCGTATACCGCGCCGATCACGGACGACATCAACTGGCTGGTGGAAACCGACGTCAACTATCAGAGTAACCGCTTTGATACGTCGGCCAATATCCTCGAAATGCCAAGCTACTGGCTGGTCGATTTGCGGGTCGGATTGTCCTCGGACAACTGGGACCTCGTGGCTTACGCCAACAACCTGTTTGACGACGATACGGTCAAGACGGCGTTTAACACGACGGACTTCTCGCAGATCAGTCTGGTGTTCTTCCCGCCGCCGTTCACCTTTGTCCTGCCGAATGGCGCTCAAGCCGTGCTGCCGGACAAACGTCACATGGGTGTACGGGCCACCTACCGCTTCTAAACTAAAGGCATAAGATACCGATAGAGAGGCGCTTCTTCGGGAGCGCCTCTTTTTTTGCTCTAGACGACGATGACGTCATCCCCGGTCGCGTTGATCGGTTCGCTACCGCTGGCAGTGATGAGCATCAGATCTTCCAGGTGCGCGGAGCCGCCAATACCGGCTTCCAGCATGGGGCAATCCACACTGATGATCATGCCAGGCTCGAGCACCGGGTCTTCGCGAAACGCGGCCGCGCCGGCCATGCCGACATGGTCCGTGTGATAGAGGCCAACGCTGTGCGGCGAGAACGTAACCGTGTAGTCGACACCGAGCGTCTTGAGAACGTCACGTCCCATTGCGCTGATCTCAGAAAACCGCATGCCCGGTTTGAGCGCATGACGCACCTCTTGCCAGGCCGTCGATAGTGCGTCCGTTGCTTGTTTCATGGCCTTCGCCGGCTCACCAATGAAGATCGTGCGGCCATAGTCGCCGTGGTAGCCGTTGTTTTCGCTGACGGCGTCAATCAGGAACGCTTGTCCGTCTTGAAAGGGTGCGTCGAACACTTCTGAGCTGACGCGGTCGATGACCATGAAGACGCCACGGTTGCCGTACTTGGCGGCTTCGGAGAAAAACGTCGCTCTGAGCTCACGGTAGGTTGCGCCCGCGCGCACGGCTCTCACGGCGGCCAGCGCTGCGTCCGTATTGGCCTGTGCGGCTTGGCGCATCAGTGCGATTTCCAGATCTGATTTGACCGGGCGGATGCGGCGCAGCGCGAGGTCGGCGTCGACAATTTTTGCCTGAGGCGACGCGTCCTCGAGAACCGCTGCTGCGGTTGCGTGATCGACGGCAATCGTTCCAGAGGCAACGCCGAGGTCTTTGAGCGCTCTCGCAAGCGCGTGTTTTGCCGCGGGTGAAGCGCCGACATCGTCCATCGCAACTTGCGCCAGGCTCGCGCGGCGGGACTCAACTTCATCCATGGGTACTTCGGCGCGATCCCGGAAGGTCATGATCGGTGCGGCAATGGGTTCACCGTTGTCGTCAATCTCACCTGTCGGCGCCGTGTAGACATAGGCTGGGTACACCGCCGGATCGTGCACATCAGCCAACTGGTAGTAGTAGGTGAAAGACGACAGGACGACAGAGAGTGGCTGGTCTTCGCGTTTCGTGACGACGGCGAAGGTGCTCGGCGCGTGCCCCATACGCGACGTCAGGGGCCAATAGCCGATTGCGTGATAGACGTTGATCCCGGCCCCCAGAACCAAAGCATCTAGGTCCAGCTGATCCATAACTTTACGGGCCTGGTCCAAATTCATGCGCGGACCCAACACTGGAGCGTTGAGCGACAGAGAAGCAGCCTTATCGGCTTGCGTATTTGCGTGGGCCAAACCGGTTCCGGCCACTAAGAATGCGGGCGCAGCGTGTAATACGTCTCTGCGTTTCATGATTCTGTCCTCAGGGTGCTACAGAGCCTGAGGCTAACTCTGGCTCTCGATGAACTGGATGATCGGCACCCAGTCATTCGTAATCAAGTCTGAGTAGGTGCCCGGCCGGTCGAAGATGGAGAGGCCTTGGCAGGCCATTTCCGAGTAGCCAGAGCGGTCTGACAGGCGCGACACCACTGGATGCCCGACGTCTTCTAGAAAGTCCTCCAGCCTGGCGGCGGCGCGGGTATTGGCCCGCATGCGGTTGCCGATCACCGCCACCGGCTTGCGGCCTTTGCGGATGGGTTTGAGGCTGTCGATCTTCTTAAGGAACGACCCTGTCGTGCGCTCGTCAAATACCGATGGCAATACCGGCACAATGACAACGTCTGCGGCTTTGAGCAGGCTCTCAAAGTGAGACTTGGTCAGGCCCGCACCGGCGTCGATGACCAAGCGTTGCAGGCCTTTGACCATGTCGCCTTCGTTCTTGGACCAATTCATACCGTAGATCTTGGCCGCGTCTTTGGGCCGCATCTTGAGCCAGGTCAGCGAACTCTTTTGTTTGTCGACATCGGCGATGGCTGTCTTCAAGCCGCCATTGGCAAAGGCCGCTGCAAGATTCGTCGCCATGGTGGTTTTGCCACAGCCGCCTTTAGGATTGGCAACGAGAACGGAGAGCATGTGATCGGGTTCGCTTTCCCTATGCGGTCTGCCAGAAAGGCTGGCTCTCTGCGTATGTGGTCCATAGCGCAACGATATCAAGCTCGGCATCTGCCGCTGCCCGCGTATGCCAGCCGAGGAGCTTTCCAGCCCCGGCGTGAACTGCCGTGGCGTCCTTGGTGCCGCGCTTGACCCGCTTGGCCAAGGACGCTGTCAGGATTTCTGCCGTGGCAACGTCGTTTGCCGCGCCCAACGCGTTTTGCAATTTGCGCATAGCCGCCAGATATGGCCGTGTGCGTGTCTCCGGGAACAGGCCGGAAAAAAACTCGGTGGCGTAGCGATGCTTCTTCAGGGCGATACGGACCTCGTGCCGTTGTTCGGCGGTGAGTTGACGAAATCCTTTCCCCAGCTTCATCACTTTGCGGTGCCGTTTGCTGAGCAGCGGCCCGGCGCTTTCTACCAGCGGCGTGTTCAAAGCTTCCGTGCTGACATACGCCCGCCAGCCGCGCTGTTCGATCCAGGCGGCGGTGGCGAGGGCGGCCGCGGTGTAGCGTTTAGATGAGAACGCGGCGCGCACCTTGCGGTAGGCCTCGGTGCGGGCTTTCTTGGCTACCCGGCCTAAAGCTTCCAGGTCTGTGTCGTCTGGGCGGTCGTGCTGCACTGCTGGGAGGACTTCATCCAGGAACACATCCAAATCACGGGCCGGACCAAGAATATCCATCAGCCAGCCCAGTTCTTCAGCCACAAGGTCCGCCTCAGGGCAGGGCAGGTAGGTCTTGAACACGGACAGGGCCGATTTCATGCGCCGGATCGCGACCCGCGCCTGGTGCACGCCTTCGATGTCCTTGCCGCTGACGGCGGCTGCCCGATTGGCAAGCAACTGGCCGAGTGAGGCACGGAACACCTGGACGATCGCTTCTTCGACCGAGGCCTCGCGCGTCAGCGGGATTTTGCTGGCTGGAGAGGCTTTCGGATAAGCGCCATCGGCGAGGGCAAAGCCGCCCTCGACCTTACTGGTTTGTGTCAGCACCATTGGCGCGAGCTTCGCCACACTCACGGCCAGATCAATCAACGCACTGTTGGTGCCTTTGATGAGTTCAAGCTCAAGCTCAGAGATTGGGGAGGACTTTTTACCGGCAACAACCTTGCCAATGTCGAACGCCAGCTCCACTTGGGCGGACTCACCATTGCCCAAGGTATGCTCAATCACCAGAGTGGTGCGTTTGACATCGGTGGTGAACACCGGGGCCAGTTCCTGCGGCAGGATCAACCCCATGCGATTGCGGACCTCTGCCGAAGTGATAACCGATAAATCGGGAGTCTTCCCTATTATCGGCGTCGTCCATTCTTGGCGGGACATAATTCCCGAGACACTGGTGCCTTCGCTCTTAATGGTCTGCTCGCGCTGGCCGTTCTTCGTGCGCACCCGCAGGGTCAGGCCACGTTTCCGCAGGCGCCGGTCTTCGGTGTCGTAATAAGTGGAAATGACCCGTTTGGTTTTCTTTGAGGCGGGATCGACACCGCCGGCTTTGGTAACGGACTTGAGGACTTTGGCAAGACGCGACCGTTCACACGTCAGCTTGAGCTCAAGCTCAGTCTGCGCTTCAGTCCCGGCCTCAAGGCGCGGTGCCGTCATGTCCATCTTGGACGCGTCCCTCTTGTGCGTGCCCGGCTTTATTTTGGGTCTAGGCCCGCCGGGTCGGTACGTTCTGATAGGGGATTAAACACGGGCCAAAGCTGGGGGGCAACCGCAAAGCAGCCGTAGCGGGGGTGGGGATCAAACGGGGACTTGCTATCAGCGTGGCGGACGCTATCGTGAGCCCCAAATTACGTGTGTGAGGAGTTCCGGCATGGCGGGCAGCGTTAACAAAGTCATTCTCATCGGCAATCTCGGCCGCGATCCGGAGGTGCGCACCACCCAAAGTGGCACCAAGGTGGCCAATCTCAGCCTGGCCACGTCAGACAGCTGGAAAGACCGCAACACCGGCGAACGCAAGGAGCGTACGGAATGGCACCGAGTGGTCATTTTCGGCAATCTGGCGGACATCGCCGAGCGCTATCTGAAAAAGGGCTCGAAGGTCTATGTGTCGGGCTCGCTGCAGACGCGCAAGTGGCAGGACCAATCCGGCCAGGACAAATACACCACCGAGGTCGTCCTGCAGGGCTTTGGCGGTGAGCTCGCCATGCTCGACTCCCGCGGCGGAGACGGCGGCGGCGGGGGTGGCTACGGCGGGGGCTCTGACGGACCGTCCGACAGCGGTTGGGACTCAGGCCCAGCCGGGGATATGGACGACGAAATCCCGTTCTAAATAGCCCGCTATTTATATCAGATTATGGGCCGAGTCCCGACGTGAACTCGGCCGTAGTGAGACGCGGACTCCGGTGGTGCTTTTGCTGCCGTGGCGGCGGGGTATTTTGTCATTTCAACGGCTTTCAGACCGCGTCATAGACGCTTGAAAAGGCGATCCTTTTCACCGTTGTTGCAGCGCCGAAAAAGGCTCTGGAAAAAAGCGCCGTGTTGGGCACGAGTTGGTTGGTAAATCACCGGTGTGTCTGATACATTTCTTGAGTGAAATTAAACCGTAATGGGGGTTTCACCGGGCCACATTCCGGCCTGGGAAACACCGCGCTTTTTCAAAGTGTGCAATGCAAAATTTGAAGCAGAATTCACGGCTCATTTCACACCAATAACGTACCTGGTCATGACCCCCGAGTAAGATTTTGAGCGAACCCACAGAAGTCCCCCCGCCACACGACATTTCCAGCGTCACAATCGAAGACGAGATGAAGCGGTCCTACCTGGATTACGCCATGAGCGTGATCGTCAGCCGGGCCCTGCCGGACGTCCGTGACGGCCTCAAGCCGGTTCATCGCCGCATTCTCTATGCGATGAAGGAAAACGGCTACGAGTACAACAAACCGTACCGCAAGTCGGCGCGTATCGTTGGGGACGTGATGGGTAAGTATCACCCCCACGGCGACCAGGCGATCTACGACGCAATGGTGCGCATGGCGCAGAGCTTCTCTATGCGCCTGCCCCTGATCGACGGCCAGGGCAACTTCGGGTCCATGGACGGCGACCCGCCCGCGGCGATGCGTTACACCGAAGCGCGCATGGCCAAGGCGGCGCACAGCCTGCTGGATGATATCGACAAGGAAACGGTCGACTTTCAGCCCAATTACGACGAGACCGTGTTCGAGCCGGTGGTGCTGCCGGCCCGGTTCCCGAACCTGCTGGTCAACGGCGCTGGCGGTATTGCCGTTGGCATGGCGACCAACGTCCCGCCCCATAACCTGGGCGAGGTCATCGACGCCTGCCATGCCCTGATAGACAACCCGGACATCTCCGATCCGGACCTGTTGGAGATCGTCCCAGGGCCTGATTTCCCCACCGGGGCCATCATTCTCGGCCAGGCGGGTTGCCGGTCGGCCTACGCCACCGGCCGGGGCTCGGTCGTGATCCGCGGCCGGGCGGAAGTCGAGGACTGGGGCAAGGACCGTGAAGCCATCGTCATCACCGAGGTGCCGTATCAGGTCAACAAAGCCTCGATGGTCGAGAAGATCGCCGAGCTGGTGCGCGACAAGAAGATCGAAGGCATTTCCGATCTGCGGGATGAGTCCGACCGCCGGGGTGTCCGCGTCGTTGTTGAGGTGAAACGCGACGCCCAGGCCGACGTTGTCCTCAACCAGCTGTACCGCTTCACCCCGCTGCAAACGAGTTTTGGCGTCAACATGCTGGCCATCAACGCCGGCCGTCCGGAGTTGATGACGCTGCGGCAAATCCTCAGCGCCTTCATCAAGTTCCGCGAAGAGGTGATCCGCCGCCGCACGGTCTATGAACTGGGGCAGGCACGTGACCGGGCGCACACCTTGGTTGGTCTCGCCATCGCGGTTGCCAATCTCGATGAGGTCATCGCCCTGATCCGTGCCGCCAAGGATCCCCAAGTCGCCCGCGAGCAGCTCATGGCCAAACCTTGGCCGGCGGCAGATGTTGAACCGCTGATCGAAATTATCGATGAGCCGGACCGCAAGGTCGTTGATGGCGCCTATCAGCTGTCCGAGGCACAAGCCCGCGCCATTCTGGAACTGCGTTTGCATCGTCTGACAGGTCTTGAGCGCGAAAAGATTCACAATGAGCTCAAAGAGCTTGGCGACCAGATTGTCGATTTCCTCGATATCCTCCGGTCACGCGAGCGTCTCTACGGCATCATGCGGGACGAACTGACGGAGATGAAAGAGGAGTACGCCACGCCGCGGCGCACGGAAATCTCCGTCGACGAGTTTGAAACCGACATCGAAGACCTGATTCAGCGCGAAGATATGGTCTGTACGGTGACCAATTCCGGTTACATCAAGCGCGTGCCGCTCTCGACCTACCGGGCGCAACGGCGCGGCGGCAAGGGCCGGGCGGGGATGGCGACTAAGGACGAGGATTTCGTCACGTCGCTGTACGTTGTTAACACCCATACGCCGCTGTTGTTCTTCTCGACCTCCGGCATGGTGTACACGCTGAAGGTTTACAAGCTGCCGCTCGGCACACCTCAGTCCCGTGGTAAAGCCATGGTGAATCTTCTGCCTCTGAAAGACGGCGAGGTGATCTCAACGGTGATGCCGTTGCCCGAGGACGAAAGCACCTGGGGCAACTACAATGTCATGTTTGCCACGGCTTCCGGTAACGTGCGCCGTAATGCGTTGTCGGATTTCACCAACGTGATGCGCAACGGCAAAATCGCCATGAAGCTCAATGATGGGGACCGGTTGATCGGTGTTGCCGTCTGTGATGAGTCCAATGACGTTCTGTTGTCGGCGCAGTCGGGCAAGGCGATCCGCTTCCCCGTCGGCGACGTGCGGATCTTTGCCGGGCGGTCTTCCGTTGGAGTGCGGGGTATCAGGCTGGCCAAGGACGACACCGTCATCTCCATGACGATCCTTAAGCACGTGGATTTCGATACGGAAACACGGGATGCGTACCTGAAGATCTCGCGCAAGCTGCGGGGTATGGATGACGACGAGGTGGAGAACGGGGCCGAAGATTTCGAAGCGCCGGACATCTCAGACGACGACTTCGCCCGCATGGCGCAAGGCGAGGAGTTTATCCTAACCGTGACTTTGCGTGGCTACGGCAAACGTACGTCTGCCTACGAGTACCGCGTCGCCAAGCGCGGTGGCTCGGGCATCACGTCTATTTCGACCGGCAAACGCAATGGCAACGTGGTTGCGGCATTCCCGGTTGAGAACGAAGACCAAGTAATGATGATCACCGATGCGGGCAAGCTCATCCGTATTCCTGTCGGTGACATCCGGATTGCTGGGCGCGCGACCCAGGGCGTGACTCTGTTCCAGACGTCTGAGAATGAAAAAGTAATGTCTGTGGCGCATCTGCCGCAGGATGAAGAAGATGAAGCAGACGGTGAGGCCGCCGAGAGCGACTTAAAAGACGCGCCGGACGACGGGGAGCCTGAAAGCGCGGCGGACAATGAGTGACGTAACAGCCCGTCCGCTGATCGGGGTGTATCCCGGCACGTTTGACCCCATCACCAACGGCCACCTCGATATTATCACGCGCGCCACCAAGGTGGTCGACAAGCTGGTCGTCGCCGTGGCGGTCAACATCGGCAAGGGACCGCTGTTTCAATTGGACGAACGCGTCGCCATGTGCGAGGCGCAGATCGCAGCGCTGCCGGAAAAAACCGTGCAGGTGCCGGTCGAGGTCGTGCCGTTCGACAAGCTGTTGATGGATTTCGTGACGGAGATCGGTGGCCGGGTCATCATCCGCGGTCTGCGCGCGGTGTCCGACTTTGAGTACGAATTTCAGATGGCCGGCATGAACGCGCGTCTCAACCCCAAGGTGGAGACGTTGTTCCTCATGGCATCGGAGCGCAACCAGTTCATTTCGTCGCGGTTCGTCAAGGAGATCGCCCGCTTTGGCGGCGACGTGACTCACTTCGTTCCCAAAGACGTTGCTGCCGCTGTCATGGCGGCCATGGATGCCCGGTCCGATTAACACCCAATTTCGCCGCATTTTAGCGCTCCAACTGTTTGGATGAAGGCTTGAGACGCGGCAGCGGATGGCGTAAACCGGCCCACGAATTCGAAGGTCTGCGTCGCAGACCGGGCCGAAAGTCTGAACACCGTTGGAGATTTTCGCATGAAGCGTATTTTACCTTGGGTTTTGGGAGCCCTTTTCGCGATGACAGCATCTGCCGCCAGCAGCCAGCCTGCTGATCTTGATCCAGAAAACACCATTTATCTCGACCTGGAATACGGCCGGGTGGTGATTCAACTCCGCCCAGACCTGGCACCGGGTCATGTTGAGCGCTTCAAGAGTTTGGCCAGCTCTGGCTTTTACGATGGCTTGACCTGGCACCGGGTGATTGATGGCTTCATGGCCCAGACCGGCGATCCCAATGGGGACGGCACCGGCGGCTCCGAGATGCCGGACCTGGAGGCGGAGTTCAACACCGGCCGGCATGAGCGGGGCGCGCTCTCAATGGCGCGTGCCGCTGACGTGAATTCAGCCAACAGCCAGTTCTTCATTGTGTTGGATGAGTCACCACACCTGAATGGCCAATACACCTACTTTGGCCAAGTGGTCGAAGGAATGGAATTTGTCGATCAGATCCGCAAAGGCAACCCGGCCCGCAATGGCTCGGTCACCTATCCGGACCGGATCATCCAGATGCAGGTTGCGGCTGACGCCGACTAACTCGGCGCAATGGGGCGGACAAGGGGAGCGGATAGGGGGAGCGAAAAGGGCGCTAATGCTTGACCGCTTTCGGCCCCCTCCCTATGGTGCGCCGCGCTTCAATATACCGCCGAATATATGTGCTTTTGGCGGCTCGTGAGCCCGTAGCTCAGCTGGTAGAGCATCGGACTTTTAATCCGGTGGTCGTGGGTTCGAGTCCCACCGGGCTCACCATTTCCTCAATAGATTGATCTGCGTTTCGAGTTCTCCCGCACGCCGTGGGGTAGAGCCCAAAATATGGCCGGCCCGGTGTTGATTGCCCGGCTTCGCCGGGACGCCGGGGTGGCTCGGGTCCCACCGAGCTCACCATTCTGTCCTACGGCACTTCATCAAATTAGAAATCTCAACCTTAGATTGTTTTGCTTCGAGCCCGTATTTCGATATGGCGCGCGGAAATCGTTTTTAGTTCAACACATTGCGAGCCTAAACCTCATTTTATTTTTCGGGCCTCAGAATTCTTGATACAATTTATGCAACTAATGCGCGCGAAAAGCGTTGTCTAAATAGGCTGGTCGAATTCCGGCGACGCACCTTTGTTTTGTTTGAATAGGTTTCTGGAACTCGTGGTTCAGTCTCGTCTTAAGAAGTGGCTTGCGAACGCTTTCGCATCCGTTCGCTCTTCTCAGTTCGTCCGCGATGACTCAGGTGTGGCCCTTGTCGCCATAGCGGTCGTCGCCGGTGGTGCGGCGCTGGCGACGACGGCTGCGGTCATTCAGCGTGAGGCCGGGGTTCAGGCTGAACTGCGGGACACACGTGGCCAACGGCTTAACTTCGATCGCATTCAAGGCGCGATTGAGGTCTATGCCATGCAGGACTTCGACTCGCCTGGCGGCACGGCCGGATCCGGCGGCGAGACGTACCGCTTGCCGTGTCCCGCCAACCCGGCCGATGGGGACGGACAGAGCGAAAACTGGGATGGCAGCAACACGTGCGCCGGCAACAACCGGGGCATCGTCCCGTGGGCGACGCTCGGTTTGGCGGAACGCGATGTCGTCGACAAGCAAGGGAATTATATCACGTACATCGTGCACGCCTCGGACTCGATGGAGGTTTGCAATGGCTCCAGTGCACGGTCCGGAACGCTTGATGACTTGAATTCAACGGCCAATGCCAAGTTCGCGCTGATCAGTCATGGCGACAATGGTTTCGGCGCTTATGGCAAAGAAGCCGCGACACGCAAGGATGCACCGTCGTCCGCAGAGGAGATCGCGAACTGTCCAGTGCCAAATGGCGGCAACTGCAATGGAACAACCGTTCCCAATGCCAACGCGTTCCGCTCCGGGCCCGCCAGCAGTGATACGGGCTCTTTCTTCGATGACATCGTCAAGAGCGTCCAAATGGACACGAGTGTGACCGCCGAGTGCGAGCAGTTCTTTGGCGAGGATCCTGTGAGTGCCGGCACCACCGGAACCCGGGAGGTCGTTGAACGCACTTTCCAGCGCACGCAGAACAGTTCGGGTAACCAGTTGAATCAGCCGTCTGTCAGTGAAATCGATCCGGACGGGCAGGCAGACACGGGAGACGAGTTGATCGCGCTGCGGTTTCAGAACAACGACAACTTCGCATCAGCGGCCTGTGCGCACCAGGAATCGACCTATCCGCTGGAAGGGCACACCATCCGCGTCTATAGCCAGGTCGCGTTCAAGTCCGAGGTATCCGCCGGGTCCGATCAAGGCAGCGGCAACGGCATCGTGTTTGGCTTTGCCGGACACAAGCAAACGGACGACGATGTTGCGACCTCCGTCAGCAACACCGATTGCGGCGGTACCGATAAGTAAATGGGTTTTATGGACGAGGTGGGCCGCGCGTTGGCGTCCAACGTCGAACGTTTTGGCCTCGAGATCGATACCTACCGGCACCTCGGGGACACCGGACCATTTTCCGTGGGCGATATTTTTGACCCGACCTCCAACCACATCGCCATCGTCACCGGCGATGTCGATCACGAAGGCAGTGAGTCCGTCACCGAAGGAGAAGAAGACAATAGCCCGGTCTGCCGCAGTGACCTGGACGTGATCAGCGGCGGGCCATTCAACGAGCATGGAACTGACGCGGATAACAGGGTCAACGGCACGTGGCCGGGCGGCGCAAATGCCAAAAATACCGACGTTGACGGCGAAGCGTGCCTGCGTCACGCGTCAGACCCGGACTGGCTGGAAGACGGCGACCCGTTCCGCGATGGCGTGTCCAACCAACTGCATGACGTGCGGATCGAGCTCCACGATCATGCCAGCGACGGATGCCCCGCCGGTGAGTTCCTTTTTCAGGCCTGGGTGTGGGGCAATAGCGACGCGGACAACAACTGTGGGACCGATCCCTGCAATGACGTGCAAAACGACTTTGATGACGGATCGGATGACCGTGAGCCCCACGTCAGGCTGTGTATTCAAGCGAACCGGGCGGCCGGCGAGGCCGACCTGGAAGCGGTGCGCTTTTTCCTCGCCAATGGCTTCCCGGTGCGGGCCGGTTCCTCCGCGCTGAGGAACGACTTGTCCGTTGCAGATTTCCGGCTGGGGTTCACCCGCGTCGATGGGGCCTCCAAGTCGGACGGCGGTGATGATGCAGCGGTCGCCGTGATCGAAGAGAACGACGTTCGCAGCTATCTGAACTTGGGCACGGGCAATATCAACACAGACCAAGCATATGCCCGTGATGATACGGAGGGCGTCAACATTTTCTCGGATGAAGGGCCGTTCCGTCTCGATGAAAACGATGGTCTCGGCAATGACGGTGTCGGTGCAAATAACCTTCTCGATACGATTGACCCGTCGAACACCGGTAACTATCCGGACGCCAATGGCGAGTATCTCAACATCAATGAGCGTGAGAAAATCGTTTTTGAGTTCGATGACCTGTGGGCGCGTTTTACGGTGAACATCCGTGACTTCGGTGACTCCGATAACGGCGGGTATGCCGGGTCCGATGTCGAGCGCATCCGTTTGCGGGCCTTTAACGGCACATCGCAAATCGGCAACGATATCGACGTCACCACCTGTGACTTCAACGCGGGCAATGCGGGTACAGACCGGGCCATGGCGATCAACACGGACTTCGGTATGGACGTGTCCGGCGGAGACCGGTTTGACCGCGTGCAAGTTATTCCTATGCCCATCGACTCCGAAGATCCTGAAGCGCACACGCGCGTGTTGGTCGGTGGTGCACTGGCCTGCGGGCAGAACCGCCCCTGTAGTTTCGATCGCACAGACTCAAGCGACAACAACCGCAACTACAGTGAGTTCCGCTGTCATCAGCTGTTGACCGATCGGCCCAGCGCGAGCGGGTCCGGCGAAACCGACGAGATTCAACCCGAGGCGGCGAACTCGCTCATGGGGTTAGGGGACAATGTCAACGAGAACACCACACGGTCCTGGATCGACTTCAACAACTATCCCGAAGATGCGTCGGACCTGGATGTCCAAATCCTGTCCGAAAACGGCACGATCCGGTCGCAGGACAACAACGGTGAGACGTCGGTGGGCTTTGGCGTCAATGGCACCGGGGCGAGCGGTACTTTGTTGGATACGATCGCCAATCCGACGGGGTCCGAGACCGACGTCGAAGAACTCCGGTTCCTTTTCGACCAGGATTGGCAGCGGTTGAACATTGGTGTCACCCGGTTCGGCCTCAACAGCAACGGTGGCAACGATCAGGTCCAGATCGCGTTCCACAACGATGGCAATGAAACGGCAGTCCACACCCTCACCCTGTCACCTTGCGCCGGAGCGGACACCAACAACAATTGGCGCAAGGATGCGTTGATCGATGTCCAATCTCTGGCAAGTAGTGTGTTCGATGAAGTCCGGGTGCGGCCGTTGGTGAACACAGAGCCAACGGGCGACCGCCGGACGCAAGTGTACATACGGTCTCTCAAAGCCTGCGACGCCATATCCGGATGCGATCTCGACTATGGCGATGAAAACGCAGGCCAGGCCGCCAGATACTGCACGGAAAGCCTCTCATAACTGATGGCCGCGCATGCGCTGGCGTCTTTAGATTTGCCTAATTATTATACAATTAACTCCGCTTCACCGCGACTATGATTAAAAAATAGGCAATATAGGATCGGCCAGTTTGTAACTTGCCCACAGGGGAGTCTTAAGCCCCTGTAATTATTGCACTATTCATCCACAGAAAATTTGTGCGCCGCACTCATGTTGGCATGAAGTTTGCTCTGTTACCCCCGAGAGCACCGCCATTTCGCGGGCCCAAGACAACAATGAGGGTGATGGCGATGCAGACTCAGTCCAACTTACGGCGTATCGGCGTTTTTGACGGCTTTTTCCTACTGGTGCTTGCGGCGTTCGTGCTCGCGGCCGGGCAGGTCCGGGCCCAAGACCTGCCGGGTGAGTTCTCCGGCAACGTGACCTTGAGCAGCGACTATGTTTTCCGCGGGTTTACCCAGACCAATGAAGACCCGGCCATTCAAGGGGGATTCGATTGGGATTCTGGCGCGGGCTTCTACCTTGGCACCTGGGGCTCCAACGTTAACTTCGGTGACGGCGACGAAGCGGCGATCGAGATCGATGTTTACGGCGGCTACGCCGGCGAGATCGACAACTTTTCCTATGATGTCGGCTTTATCTACTACTGGTATCCGGGTGCTGCCGGGGCATTGAACTACGACTTCTGGGAAGTTTATGGCTCGGTTGGCTATGACTTCGGGCCCGCAGCGTTGTCATTGGGCATCGCGTATACGCCGGAAAACTTCGGTGACACCGATGACGGCATCTATTTCCAAAGCGGCATCAGCGTACCGCTGACCGATCAATTCAGTATCGACGCCAACCTCAATTACTACGACGTCGATCCAACTTTCGGCGAAGACTATTTGGACTGGAACATCGGCGCGACGTTGTCGCTCGAATGGTTTGATGCGGATCTCCGCTATTTCGATACCGACATCTCGGCTTGCACCAACGTGTGCGACAGCCGGGTTGTGTTCTCTGTATCCAGAAGTTTCTGACACGTTCCATCCACAAGGAGAATCACACATGAAATTCATCGTGGCGATCGTCAAACCCGGCAAGCTCGAGGCCATCCGCGAAGCGCTGGTAGAGATCGGCGTTCAGGGCATGACAGTCAGTGAAGTCAAAGGTTTCGGCCGCCAAATGGGCCATAAGGAAATCTATCGCGGGGCCGAGTACGAAGTCGCCTTCGTACCCAAACTCAAACTTGAAATTGTCGTCGATGAGCGCGTTGCCGGGCAGGCAGTCGAGGTCATTGCGGCAACCGCCAAAACCGACAGCATCGGAGACGGCAAGGTCTTTGTTCTCGATGCCGAATCCGCATTTCGTATCCGGACCGGAGAGACCGGTCCGGACGCGTTGTAAACCACACGCATATCGCAGAAATATCCGAAGGGAATTTCACATGAAACTCTTGAAGAAACTCTCACTCGCGCTCGGGGCGGTCGGAAGCGCGTTCGCTCTCGGTGCAACGCCGGCGGCGGCCGCAGTCACCGACGAAACGGCCTACGTGCTCAACACATTCTCATTTCTGGTGCACGGCTTTCTGGTGATGTTGATGGCCGCTGGCTTCGCCATGCTCGAGTCCGGCTTGGTGCGCACCAAAAATACGGCGGCGATCTGCCTCAAGAACATCGCCCTGTATTCTGTCGCTGGCATCATGTTCTACCTCATCGGCTACAACCTCATGTACGTCGATGTCGGCAGCTACATGGGTTCGTTTACGTTCCTGTACAATCCGTCCGAAGCCGAGCTGGCCTTGATCAACGCGGAAGAGGCAACCGATGAGATGGTTGCCGAGGTGGTCGGCAATGGCTACTCGGTGATGTCCGACTGGTTCTTCCAAATGGTGTTCGTCGCCACCACGGCCTCGATCGTCTCGGGTACGTTGGCCGAGCGCATTAAGGTCTGGCCGTTCATCATCTTTGTGGTCATCTTGAGCGCCTTCATCTACCCGATCCAGGCTTCCTGGACCTGGGGTGGCGGCTTCCTGGCCGAAATGGGCTTCTCAGACTTTGCCGGATCGACCCTGGTGCACAGCACCGGTGGCTGGGCCGCTCTTGCCGGTGCCATCCTGTTGGGCGCCCGCACGGGCCGCTTCAGCGACGGCGGGGCACGGCCCATGCCGGGTGCCAATCTGCCGCTCGCAACTCTCGGCACTTTTGTGCTGTGGTTCGGCTGGTTCGGATTTAATGGCGGGTCGCAATTGGCGCTCGGCAGCGCCATGGACGCCTCAGCCATGGCCATCGTCTACGTCAACACCAATCTCGCCGCGGCTGCGGGTGTGGTGACCGCGATGATCCTGACCCAAGTGCTATACGGCAAAATGGATCTGACCATGTGTCTCAACGGCGCTTTGGCTGGGCTGGTGGCGATCACCGCCGGCCCCGACCTGCAGAACCACTTCCTGGCGTTGATCGTAGGCGGCATCGGTGCGGCACTGGCCGTGTTCTCAGTGCCTGTGCTCGACAAACTGAAGATCGACGACGTGGTCGGCGCCATTCCCGTGCACTTGGTGGCGGGCATCTGGGGCACGCTCGCCGTTGGCATCTTTGGCGGAGGCAGTCTGGTGACCCAGCTGATTGGCGTCGTTGCGGTCGGCGTGTTTGTCACCGCTGTCAGCTTCGTGGTCTGGTTCATCCTCAAATCAACCATCGGCATCCGGGTGTCCGCCGAAGACGAGGACATGGGGCTCGACCGCTGCGAGCTCGGCCTGGAGGCTTATCCCGAATTCGGCCGCGGCTCACAAAAGATGTAAACCCTGCGGCACAAGAAACTCTTCAGCACCTTGGCCCGGCCGTGTTCGTCACGGCCGGATTTTTCTTTGTCCCCAGAAGGCCGGCCCGCGGCACCAAGGTTTTCGAATTGGCGCAGAAAGGGCGCGCTAACCCCTTGAAATCGGCGGGCGGTGCTGCCACATCTTTGGCCGCCGGATTACCAACCGGTGTGCCGGAAGGGGAATTCTGTCCGGCATCAAAAAACGCATTGCGTGCTTGAACAGTCAGGGAGGCAGGCACCATGGAGTGCATGGTCGAACTCGACCATTTGTCCAAACATTTCGGCGCCTTCGTCGCGGTTGACGGCGTCAGCCTGACCGTCGGCAAGGGGGAGGTTCTTGGGTTCCTCGGACCGAACGGCGCTGGTAAGTCGACCACCATGCGCATGGTCGCCGGGTTCCTGGCGCCGACTGCCGGAACGGCGAAGGTGTGTGGGCACGATGTTGCGATGGACCCCGTCGCGGTCAAAAGCGTGCTCGGCTATATGGCCGAGGGCTCTCCGTCATATGAAGACATGACCGTGCGCGCGTTTCTCTCGTTTATCGGCGAGGCGCGGGGCATGGCGCCTGATCTGATCAAAACACGTATCCAGCATGTCGTTGAGAAGATCGACCTAAGCGCCGTGATCGACCGGCCCATCGACGTCTTGTCGAAAGGATATAAGCGCCGCGTTGGCCTGGCCCAGGCCATTTTGCACGATCCCCCTGTGCTCATCCTTGATGAGCCGACCGACGGGCTCGACCCCAATCAAAAACATCAGGTGCGCAGCCTCATCAAAGAGATGGCGGCGGAAAAGGCCATCATCGTCTCCACCCATATCCTGGAAGAGGTTGAAGCCGTGTGCACCCGCGCTGTCATCATCGGCAGCGGCAAACTGCTGGCGGATGGGACGTCGGAAGAACTGCTCGACCGTTTGCCGGACCACAAAGCTGTTTGCGTCGTATTAACCGCTGACGCGGCTCCGTCTGCGACGACGGTTCTGCAAGCCGTGAACGGTGTGGCGTCGGTCGCCCAAACGCCGCTGGGCGAGGGCGCGGTTGAGATGCGCTGTTTGCCGGCCAACGGCGCGGCCATTCTCGAGCCCATCGGCACGGCATTGCGAAACGGCAACATCACCTTCAGTCAGGTCTATGAGCATCGCGGCGATCTCGATGCCGTGTTCCGGCAGATCACCGCGCCGGACGCAAATGGAGGAAGGGCCAGCCATGCGTAACATCTGGACCATCGCCAAGCGCGAGCTGTACGCCTACTTCACCACGCCGATGGCGTTCATCTTTATCGCCATCTTCGTCGCACTTACGGGCGCCTTCACGTTCTACATCGGCCGCTTTTTCGATCGCGGTCAGGCCACATTGGAGTCCTTCTTTAGTTTTCACCCGTGGCTGTACCTGCTGCTGGTGCCCGCTGTGGCCATGCGCCTCTGGGCCGAAGAACGTAAAAGCGGCACCATCGAACAGCTGCTGACTCTTCCGATTACGACCGGGCAGGCGGTCGTTGGCAAGTTTCTGGCGGCGTGGCTGTTCTGCGGCATCGCCCTGGCGTTGACCTTTCCGGTCTGGATTACCGTGACCTATCTGGGGGATCCGGATAACGGCGTTATCTTCACCAGCTATGTCGGCAGTTTTCTCATGGCCGGAGCCTTCCTGGCCGTGGGGTCGTGCATGTCGGCCCTGACCCGTAACCAAATCATCGCGTTCATCGCCGCCGCCGCGGTGTGTTTTATCTTCACCATGAGCGGCCTCGACCTGGTGCTGAACTTCTTCCGCGCCTGGGCGCCGGTATTCCTAGTCGACACCATATCCGCCATGAGTTTCCTCGTGCGTTTTGAGTCGATCACCCGTGGCGTGATCGAGTTCCGCGATGTGGTGTTCTTTGTCTCCATGATGGCGTTCTGGCTTTTTGCCAACACCGTGGCGGTCGACGCCAAGAAAGCGGCTTAGGAGGGGACGATGAATTCAGCCGATAAAAGCCGTCTCGCTCTCATCGCCGTGGCCGTCGCTGCGGTGCTGTTCATCGCCGTCAACATCATCGCCCAAACTGTGTTTAGTGCGGCGCGGGTCGATGTCACCGACGGCAGCATTTACACCCTGTCGGAAGAAACGATTCCGATTTTCCAGGACATCAAAGAGCCGATTATCGTGCGGGTGTACTACTCGCAGGCATTGGCGGAGGCGAGCCCGCGCCACGGGGTGTACTTCCAGCGCATCCGCGATTTGCTGGCCCAGTATTCCGCGCTGTCCGGCGGCATGCTGCAGGTCCAATACTTTGACCCAGAACCGTTCTCGGATGTGGAAGACCGCGCGGTCGGTTTCGGCTTACAGGCCGTACCACTGGGCGACATCGGCGAGGTCGGCTACTTCGGCCTCGCGGCGACCAACTCCACCGACGATCAGGAAGTCATTCCGTTCTTCAATCTCGAGCGCGAAGCCTTCATCGAATATGATCTGACCAAGTTGGTGTACACCCTGTCGAATCCGGATCAGCCGAAGATCGGACTGATCACGTCACTACCCGTTGATGGCGGCATGACGCCAGGGATGGGTGGCATGGGGGGAACGCCGACACCGCCGTGGCAAATCATGGATCAGATGCGCGACTTCTTCGAGGTGGAGCGCCTGGATGCCGAAATCGACGCGGTGCCCGAAGACGTCGACGTGCTGGTCTTGGCCCAGCCCGATCCGCTCAGCGACGCGGCAACCTATGCCATTGACCAATGGGCACTGCGCGGCGGGCCCGTTATGGTGTTTGCCGATCCCAATCTTGAGTCCGGCAATAACCCACAAGGTCAGATGGCCGGCGGTCCGGACATGACCAACCTCAAGAAGCTTCTTGCGGCGTGGGGCGTAAGCCTGGAGGACGATGTCATTGCCGGCGACATACGCGCCGCCGTGCGCGTGAATACGGCCATGGGCGGACGTCCTGTGATCTCCGACTACCCCGCATGGATGAATTTGCAGGCCGACGCGCTCAATGCCGATGACGCCATCACCGGTGACCTTAAGAACGTCACGCTGGCAACGGCTGGCGTGCTGTCCCCGGTAGAGGAGTCGGGCCTCGACATCCGTCCGCTGATTGAGACCAGCACCGACTCGCAAAAGATCGCCGCCGATAAAGTCGTTGGCCTGCCGGATGTGGTGGAACTGTTCCGCGAGTTCGAACCGTCGGGCGAACGCCTCATGCTCGCAGCGCGCATTGGCGGCACGGCGCAAACCGCGTTTCCGGACGGCGCGCCCGAGTCCGAAACCGCGAATACAGAAGATGAAGAGGCTGACGACCTCGCGCCGCATATCACCGAGTCCACCGAGCCGGTTCAGGTCGTCGTCGTGTCCGATGCCGACATTCTGGCTGACCGTTTCTGGGTGCAGGAGAGCAATTTCTTCGGCCAGCGCCTGATGGTACCGACCGCCGACAACGCCGCGTTCCTGATCAATGCCCTGGAGAATCTCACCGGATCGCCGGCGCTGTCCAATCTGCGCGGGCGCGGGCAGGTCAGCCGGCCATTCACCGTGGTCGAGGACCTACGTCTGGAAGCCGAGCAGAACTTCCGCGCCAAGGAGACGGAACTTTTGGGCCGCCTCGACACCCTGCAGGAGCAGATCAACGCCATTGAGGTGCGCCAGGACGGGCAGGGCGAAGCGCTCATCAGTGAAGATGATCAGGGTGCGATCCGTAGCTACCGCGCAGAGATTCTCGCCACCCGCCAGGAGCTGCGGGACGTGCAGCGCAGTTTACGGGAAGACATCGATCAACTGGAAGGAACCTTGAAGTTCCTCAACATTGCCGGCGTGCCCATCGTCTTTGGTATCCTGATGATCGTCGTCGCGATGTGGCGCCGCAACGCCGCGCAATCGGCGTCGGTATAGAAGGGAGCCTGACCATGACTCAGAAGTCTTTCTTCGTTTTGTGTGCGGTAACGGCCCTTGCGGTTCTCATCGCAGGATTTGCCGTGATCAACCGCCCGGCGATTGAATCCTCGGATTTCGACGGCACTTTGATGTTCCCGGACTTGGTCGACGACATTAATGATCTCGCCACGGTGAAGATCACTCACAAGGACGGTACCTTTACCCTCAACTCCACCGGGGAGGGGTGGGTCTTTGCCGAGCGGGACAATTACCCCGTGCAGGACGATAAAATCGGTGAGCTGCTGATCAAACTCACCCGCATGGAGAAGGTCGAGCCGAAGACCGAACTGCCGGAACGGTATGACCGCCTTGACCTCGTCGTGCCCGACGAAAAAGAGGACACACGGGCCAAGGTCGTTACGCTTCTGAACGGCGATGACGAGGAGATCGCCGACCTGGTCGTCGGCAAGCGCAAGTTCACCCTCGGCACCGACGAGGGCGGCACCTACGTCAAAGAGCCCGATGAGCCTCAGACATGGCTGGTCACAGGCGAGCTGAACCCCGGCGCCCGCGCGCGTGACTGGCTGCTACGCGAAGTCTCTGACATTAAGGACGACGACATCGCCCGCGTTACCATCACCCATCCCGATGGTGAAGTGGTGTCTGTGTACAAGAACAATCCCGATGACCCGAACTATCTGGTGGAGAACGTTCCGGCGGACCGCGAACTGCGCCGTGACACCATCGCCAACGATACGGGACGGGTGTTATCCAACCTGTTGTTGGACGACGTTGCCAAGGCAGACTCAATCGCGTTTCCAGAAGATCAAACGATCCGCGCGGTTTTCGAAGGCTTCACCGGCTTCACCGTCACGGTGGATTTGATCGAAGACGGTGACGACAACTGGATCCGGATCAGCGGCACAGCGCCAGACTCACCTACCGAGACTGAAGCGGCAGAAGGCGACGAGACCGGTGCAGAAGCCAGGGACTGGTCTGCCATCATCGCAGAGCTCAACGCCCGCGCCGATGGCTGGGTTTATCAGCTGCCCGGCTTCGAAGTGTCCGGCATTAAGAAGCGGATGGACGAGCTCGTGCGTGAACCCGACGAAGACGGCGTCTGATCCCCAATCCAGACTTCCGGTCCTAACCGGCTGGCTGTATCATCGCCCTGTCACGTGCATCAAAAGATAGCGTGGCGATACGGAATTGGGGGATACGATGATTAACTTCTGGACCATCCAGGCCTTTTATTGCCTGAGCGGAATCGGGTTCTTCATTCAAGACCTGTTCAATGAAGTCCCTATGGGCGACGCCATGGTACGGGCGTTCATCTGGCCCTATGCGCAATGGGATAAGATTTCGTCGTTCTTTACGGATACCCTAATGGGATCGATCACCGGCCTGTTTTAGCGCGGGCGTTGGCCAGCGCCCGGGCGATTCGCTCGCGGCGTAGGCGGCAGCCCTCGCAGGGCAGAACGGCGGCAAGCGCAACGAGTGCCAACGGCACGCCGATTACGATGAGGGCAAGAACGACCCACATGCTCATGAGGCATCCGCGGCTTCGGCCTGGCGGCGGTCCGCTTCGGCTTTAATCGCCTCAACGATCTCCGGCAGTTTCTCTTCCGAAACCTCGTTATAGAGTTCCGCGCCCTGAATTTTCAGGTTCGGGCCGATACGGCAGTTGTTCATACACGGGCTGCGCACCAGCTCCGCCGGGATCGAACTCTCCAGCATCAGCCGTTCCAGTTTGTCCGCCAGGTCGCGGCTGCCCCGGCCGGCGCAGGAGGGCACGTCATCCGTGTTCAGGCGCTTGTTCACGCACAAACGGACTTTGAACAACGGCTTTTGCTGGGGAATGTAGTCGGCTTCGAACATGCCGGTGTATCTAGGCGGTTCGCCGCGAAAACTCAATCTTTGATGCCCAGTTTACGCACAGCCTCTTGCACAATCCGGATGGTTTCCGACCACTCGACAAAGCCCTCGATGTCGCTCGCCGGCAGCCATTGAACGGCATCCGCATCGCCGCCGGGCTTGGGCGTGCCATCGACATAGCGGGCGGCGTAATCCACTAGGGTGTAGTGGCGGATGAGGGTGCCGTGAGGATCATGGCGGATGAGGTCGACCACATCCACCAGCACGGGCTCAGAAATCTTCACGCCGGTTTCCTCTAGGATTTCCCGGTGCGCCGTCTCGGCCAGGGTTTCGCCGGGCTCCTGACGCCCGCCTGGAATCGTCCACAGCCCTTTGTTGGGCTCCTGACCGCGGCGGATGAGCAACACGTCGTTGTTGGCATTCAGGACAACAACGCCAACGCCGACATGGGGCATATCTGTAGCCGAGGACGCATTTGTCATTTAAGGGACTGCAACTGTCATGATCGGGCGTCGAATTATGGGGTATCGTAAGAGCCCTGTGAATGAGAGTGTTGTCGCATGGTCTGCCTCATTCGGGGTGGCCAACCCTAATATCCGTTCGGACGCGGTTTAGATAACACCAGGACTTAGATGTGACCTCTATCAGACCCGTTCGCTACGAAGACCTGCCTGGTATGACATTCGCCGGTTTGCGCCGGCAATATACGGCGCAGACAAATCACCTGATTCCGCAGCTATGGGGCGAATTCCTTCCCACCGTGGATGCAGTGCCAGGGCGTGCCGACGCGTTTATGTATGGCTTGATCGCGGGTGGTGATGAGTCCGGCAATCTTGATTACATGGTTGGCGTTCGCGTTGAGGATTTAGACACGGTACCGCGTTCCTACGATCGCATGATCCTTCAGCCTCAGCACTACGCCGTATTCGAGGTGCCGCCCGGTCCGCAAGCTTTGCCTAAGACCTGGATTGCCATCTTTCAGGACTGGCTGCCCAACAGTGGGCGGGAAAACGCAGGGGCGGCGGAGTTTGAGCGTTACAGCGCGGATTTTGATCCGGAGTCCGGCACGGGCTCCATCGAAATTTGGATGGCGATCAAGAAAAGGTAACGGCTGGTTTCACCCGGAGCGTAGCGTCTGGATCGCGGCGTCCTGCTCGAACAGATATAGCAGCGTTCGCAGGGCTTCGCCCCGTTCGGTCTTGAGCTCTGGGTCGTTCCCCAAGATTAACTGTGTGTCGTCCCGCGCCATCAGCAACAAATCGCCATGCACAGCAAGATCGGCCAGACGGAATTCTGGCAGGCCGCTCTGCCGCGTGCCGAGCACCTCGCCGCCGCCGCGCAGGCGCAGGTCTTCCTCGGCGATGACAAAGCCGTCCTCGGTCTCCCGCATAATGTTTAGACGCGCCTTGGCGGTTTCGGTCAGCGGCGCTTGATAGAGCAATAGGCAGGTGGACGGTTTATCGCCGCGGCCGATGCGCCCCCGCAATTGATGGAGCTGCGCCAAGCCGAAGCGTTCGGCATGCTCGACGATCATTACGGTGGCTTCGGGTACATCCACGCCGACTTCGATCACCGTGGTGGCAACCAGAACTTTTGGGCCACCAGGCTCATCGCCCGCGAATGCCGCCATGGCCGCGTCTTTGTCCGCGCCTTTCATCTTGCCGTGGACCAGGGCGACGGCGCCAGCGCCAAGGAACCCGTTGAGGTCGCGGTGACGTTGCTCCGCCGCAGCGAGGTCACTGGTTTCAGACTCCTCCACCAGCGGACACACCCAGTAGACCTTGGCCCCGGACTTTACCGCGCGCTGCACGGCGCCCATGGTTTCCGCCAGGCGCTCAAGATTGACGAGGCGCGTATCGACCGGCTTGCGGCCCGGCGGTTTCTCGTCCAGGCGGGAGACATCCATGTCGCCGTAGGCGGTGAGGGTCAGGGTGCGGGGGATCGGTGTCGCGGTCATCACCAGCATGTCGACCCCGCGTCCCTTGTTGGCCAATTCCAGACGCTGATGCACGCCGAAGCGGTGCTGCTCGTCGACCACGGCCAGCATTAGGTCTTTGAACGCGACGTCTTTCTGGAACAGCGCATGGGTGCCGATCAGGATCGAAATGCGGCCCTCCGCCGCGTCGGCCAATACCTCATCGCGGGCCTTGCCTTTGATCCGCCCGCTCAAGAAGGCGACAGATACACCGGCGGCGTCGCACAGGGGCTGCAATGTCTCCAGATGTTGTTGGGCGAGGATTTCCGTCGGCGCCATCAGCGCCGCTTGGCCGCCGGCTTCAACGGCGGTGAGCATGGCCAGCAGCGCCACAACCGTTTTGCCGCTGCCGACATCGCCTTGCAGCAGGCGCAGCATGCGGTTGTCGCTGGCCAGGTCGGCGTCGATCTCCGCCAGAGTGCGCTGCTGCGCGCCGGTCAGGGTGTAGGGCAGGGCAGCGGTGATCTTGGCCCGCAAGGTGCCGTCGCCACTCAGCGCGCGGCCCGACAGTTTCCGGGCTTTGGACCGCACTAGGGCCAGCGCCAGCTGGTTGGACAGGAGTTCGTCATAGGCCAGGCGTTGGCGTGCCGGGTTCAGCGGTTCCAGGCCGTCGGGCCCATCGGGATGATGAGCCAGGGTCAAGGCCTCCTGCCAGGACGGCCAGCCATCGCGCTGGTGCTGCGCCGTATCCAGCCACTCGGGCAGGCTGGGGACCAGGTCCATCGCCGCGCCGATGGTTTTGCCCAAGGTCTTGGGGGAGAGACCGGCGGTCATGGGATACACCGGTTCCACCCGTTGAATGGCCGACTTCTGGCTCGGCAGAACGATGTGGTCCGGGTGCGCCATTTGGCGCTGGCCGTCATAGACCTCGACCTTGCCGCTGATCACCCGGGTCTCACCCACCGGCAGGGTGCGTTCCAGGTAATCCCCTTGGGCATGGAAGAAGGTCAGAGTGATGCGCCCGGTGTCGTCACCGCAGATCACCTTGTAGGGCAGGCGGGAATTGCGCGTCGGGGGCGGCGTGTGCGCCAGGACTTCGACTTCAAGCGTGCAGATTTTCCCGGCTGGGGCATCGCCCACTTTGGGCGAGAAGCGCCGGTCGACCAGGCTCGAGGGCAGGTGCCAGATCAGGTCGATGACATGCGGCCCGGCCAGCTTCTCCACCAGCTTGAAGATCTTCGGGCCGACGCCGGGCAGGGTATCGGCGCTGGCGAACAGCGGGTTCAGAATGGTGGGACGCAAAGCCATGATGATCTGTTTTACCCGCCCCTCCGACCGGTCCCAAGGGCAATTGCGAAGCCGTGCCGGGGCGGGTATACCCGCTGCCGGACCGGCGGCCAGAGGGGCCTTCTCTTGAAACCCTCTCATGGCTTGAGCCGGTGGTTTGGATTCCGGAAGGCAGAGCGGCGTGACGGCTGACATCAATCGCGACATTCAGCGCAAGCGCTTGCTGTACCGCGCCACCCACCGGGGTACCAAGGAGGCGGACGCCATCGTCGGCGGCTTTGTGAAGAGCCACATCGAGACGCTCGACGACGCCCAGTTGGACGCTCTGGAAATGGTTTTGGACCGCCCAGACGCTGATCTCATGGACTGGCTGCGCGAGCGCCGGCCGATGCCGGTGGATGACACCTGGGACCTGATGCAGCTTCTCAAAAGTTATCAGAAAAGCCTGTTAGCGGATTGATTTCATGAACGAAATACAACAGGCAAGATGGCCGGTCGTTGCCGGCGCGCCGGAAGGCGCGGATGCCTTCGTGCTGGCGGAACGGGCCCGCGCCAGTGCGGGCGGGCACATCCACATCGTGCGCGACGACGTGCGCCTGTCGGCGGTGAAGGATAGCCTGCGATTCTTTTCTCCAGACGTCACGGTTTTGGCTTTTCCCGCGTGGGACTGCGTGCCCTATGACCGGGTCTCGCCGCACGCGGATGTGGTGGCCGAGCGCATGGATGTGCTGCTGCGTCTGGCGGCTGTCGGATCGGATGCCGAGACCGGGCCGCGCATTCTCCTGACCACAGCCAGCGCCATCCTCCAGAAAGTACCGCCGCTCTCGACTTTCCGCGGCATGGTGCGGGAGATCAAACCCGGTACCCAGGTGGACAGCGAAGCGTTTGCCGCCGAGTTGGGCCGCAACGGCTACCAGCGCGCCGAGCAGGTGATGGAGCCCGGCGAATACGCCCTGCGCGGCGGTTTGATCGACCTGTTCCCACCCGGCCAGGACGATCCAGTGCGCATTGATCTGTTCGGCGACGAGGTCGAGAGCTTGCGCACCTTTGACCCGGTCAGTCAGCGCACCACCGGAACGCTTAAAGTCTTGCGGCTCAAACCCATGAGCGAGGTGATCCTGTCCAAGGACGCCATTGAACGGTTCCGCACTGGCTACCGGGAGCTGTTCGGTGCGGTGTCGGGCACCGACCCCTTGTACGAGGCCGTCTCTCATGGCCAGACCTATCCCGGCCTGGAGCACTGGCTGCCGCTGTTTCATCCTGGCCTCGATACGCTGTTTGCCTATCTGCCTGAGGCAACGGTGTCCCTCGATCACCAGATCGGCGAGGCGGTCAAAGCCCGCCATGAGCTGATCCGGGATTACTATGAGAGCCGGCGCCTGGCCGACCCGGCCAGCGGCGGCGCCAAGCTGGGCTTGGAAGAGGGGGGTGCGGTCTATCATCCGGTGCCGCCAGAGCGTCTGTTTCTCAATGAACAGGAATGGGCGCGCTATCTGGCCGACTGCCAGCCCATTGAGTTGCGGCCTTTCGCGGCGGCGGAGGCCGATACCAGCGCTGAAGACGCCGGTGCCCGGTCCGGGCGCGACTTCGCCGACGTGCGCGCCCGGCCTGACGCCAATCTGTTTGAGGCGCTGAAAGACCATGCCGCCGATCTGCGTGGTCAGAACCGCCGGGTGGTTCTCAGCGTCTACACCGACGGTTCGCGCCGCCGCATGTTGAACCTGCTGCACGACCACGGTTTGTCCACGGCCAAGGCTGTGAACCGCTATGCCGAAATCGAGGCGATGACCGCCGCAGAGATCGCGGTGGTGGTGCTGCCCCTCGGACGAGGCTTTGTCACGGACTCTCTAGCTCTCATAACCGAACAGGATTTACTGGGCGAGCGGCTGTCACGTCGCGCTAAGCCCCGGCGCAAAGCGGAAGCCTTCATCGCCGATGCCTCGCAGCTCAGTGAGGGCGATCTCGTCGTCCACATCGAACATGGCATTGGCCGCTACGGCGGTCTGGAAACCCTCGACGTCGGTGGCGCGCCTCACGATTGTCTCAAGGTCACCTATCACGGCGACGACCGGCTGTTTGTGCCGGTCGAGAACATCGAAGTCTTGTCCCGTTTCGGCGCCGAGCAGGAGGGCATGATCCTCGACAAGCTCGGCGGCGTCGCCTGGCAGGCGCGCAAGGCGAAGCTCAAAGAGCGCATCCGCGAGATGGCGGAGGCCCTCATCCACATCGCCGCTCAGCGTGAACTCAAGCCCGCTGAGCGGTTCAATCCGCCCGAAGGCGCCTACGACGAATTCTGCGCGGGCTTTCCCTTTGCCGAGACGGACGACCAACTCCGCGCCATCGCTGATGTGTTGGACGATCTCACCAAAGGCCGCCCCATGGACCGCCTGGTCTGCGGCGACGTCGGCTTCGGCAAAACCGAAGTGGCGTTAAGAGCGGCGTTTGTCGCCGCGCTGACCGGGGTTCAGGTCGCCGTCGTCGTGCCGACGACATTGTTGGCGCGTCAGCACTACGCCACCTTCACGGCGCGGTTTGATGGGTTTCCGGTCAAGGTCCGGCAACTTTCGCGTCTCGTCACCGCCAAGGACGCAGACAAAGTGCGCGCGGGTTTGAAATCCGGTGAGATCGATATCGTCATCGGCACGCATGCCTTGCTGGCCAAGTCCATCGACTTCGCCAACCTTGGCCTGCTGATCGTCGATGAAGAACAGCACTTTGGCGTCGCCCACAAGGAGCGCCTGAAGCAGCTCAAGTCCGACGTCCACGTGCTGACTCTGACCGCGACGCCAATACCCCGCACCTTGCAAATGGCGCTGACGGGGGTGAGGGACCTTAGTCTCATCGCCACCCCGCCGGTGGATCGCCTTGCCGTGCGCACCTTTGTGCTGCCCTACGATCAGGTGGTGATCCGCGAGGCCATCATGCGCGAGCGCTTCCGGGGCGGTCAGACATTCTATGTATGCCCGCGGGTTGCCGACCTGACCGCTGTCGCGGAGGCTCTGCGCAAGCTGGTACCGGAGGTCAGCGTCGCCATGGCTCACGGTCAGATGCCGCCAACCCAGCTTGAAGATGTCATGACCGCTTTTGCCGATGGGGAATATGACATTCTGCTGGCCACCAACATCATCGAGTCCGGGCTCGATCTGCCACGGGTCAACACCATCATTCTTCACCGTTCGGATATGTTCGGGCTGTCGCAGCTCTATCAGCTGCGGGGCCGGGTCGGGCGCTCGAAGACGCGCGCCTACGCGTATCTCACCGTACCGGCCAATAAGAAACTGACACAGACCGCCGAGAAGCGCCTCGACGTGATGCAGACGCTCGACAGTCTCGGTGCCGGATTCTCTCTGGCCAGTCACGACCTCGACATCCGCGGCGCCGGTAATCTTTTGGGCGATGAACAGTCCGGCCACATCAAAGAGGTGGGGATTGAGCTCTATCAGCAGTTGCTGGAAGAGGCGGTCGCCGCGGCGCGGGACGGGGATGGGGAAGAAGGTGCTGCGCCCGCCGAAACCTTCTCGCCGCAAATCACTCTCGGCGCGCCGGTGCTGATTCCCGAGACCTACGTCAAAGACCTCGGCACCCGCCTCGGCCTTTACCGCCGCGCTGCCGACCTCGACAGCCAGGCCGAGATCGACGACTTCGCCGCTGAATTGGAAGACCGTTTCGGCAAGGTGCCGGAGGAAGTCGAGAACCTGCTCGACGTGGTGGCGATCAAGTCCATGTGCCGCGCCGCCAATGTGGAGAAGGTGGACGCCGGGCCCAAGGGCGGGGTGTTCACCCTGCACAAAAACGAGTTTCCCAACCCGGCGGGGCTGGTCGAGTTCATCACCCAGCAGGCCGGAACGGTAAAGGTCCGCCCGGACCATAAGATTGTGGTGATGCGGCCCTGGCACGCCGTTGACGAACGCATGGCCGGCCTCAAGCAGGTACTCGCCAATCTGGCGGAGTTGGCGAAGGCAGACGCCTCAGCTTAAACTGCGGCCATGTCCGACCTGACCATCACCTCGGCCCGTATTCTGACTGCGCCGGCGACAGCGGATTTCGGCATCGCGCCGTTCAACCAGCGGGGCATCACCGCCACCGGCGGTGCGACCACACCCTCCGGCCGTCTCGGTGTGGTCGCCGACAGCGTTACGTTGAGCAGCGATGCCCGCGCCCTGTTGGGGCAGGTCAATTCCGGCGGCTTCGACAGCCGCACCGGCGCCGTCACCCAGTTGATCAACGGTGTGGGGGCGGGGGCGCAGTTCGGCGACGTTGATCTAAGTGGATCTATTTTCCTGGGGCAGAATTTGTCGGGTGCGGTGTTCGACGGCACCATTCTTATCGGCGCGAATTTTTCCGGTGCCGATCTGACCAACGCTCAGTTCATCAACGCTTACGTCGATGCAGCGAACTTCAACCAGGCCAATATCTCCGGAGCAGATCTGCGCGGCGCCCAGGCGCTGACATTCGATCAGGTCTCCGGCGCAACCTTCTCCGCCTCCACATCGTTTCCTCAAGGCATCGGAAACCAGATTTTCGGCACCTTCACCGGCGTTGCCTAGATCAGTTGTTTCGCTTGCTTTGCTGCTTGAACGTGGCAAAATTCTTTTTGGGTAGGACAACAGGTCGAAGTGTTATCAAAGGTTTGCGAACGTGCCCAAGCCGTTGTTGAAGTGCCTTATCCCTAAATTGGATTTTGTTCGGGCGCTTGCGGTCGCCGTTGGAGCGGCCCTCGCATTGTCGTCCCCAGCCGCTGCACAGGGCTGGAACAGTGGCGCTCTCGAGTCCGCTTATGACGACCTCGCCCAGTATCTCGCTGAGATGGGTGAGTTTTCGCCTGAAGATTGGCGGGTTCGTGTCGGCGCTGCAGTTGGTGTGGCGCCTGATTTCTCAGGCTCCGATCACTACGAAGTGCGCGGCCTGCCCATCTTCCAAATCCGCTACAAAGACGATGTCTGGATCGATCCTCTTGGTGTGCGCGCCGCCATTTGGAGCAATGAGTGTTGTCGTTTGCTTGCTCAAGTCGGCATTTCGACGGGGCGCAGCCCCGATAAAGAGAGCCGCGCGTTTCTCCTGCCGGATGTCGATATGGGTGTGAACACGGGGTTCACGTTTGAAGGCAGATTCGCGAAGTATTTTGCATTCCGGCTGCGGGCGCGAAAGGAATTTGCCGGCGGTCATGGCGGCACAAATCTATCAGCTGCGGTGGGTACAATCCTGACGACCGGCGCGATGCGTGTCATTCCGGAGATCGCGACGGAATGGCAAAGCGAAGATTTCATGGAAGCCTACTACGGCGTCCCTGCCTCGGCCACAGCGGCGACGGGCTACGCGGCCTATGATCCGGGTTCAGACTTTGAAACCGTCGCGTTTCGCGTCACGTCTTTTTATGACCTTGGCGACAGCTGGCAATTGATCATGCGTGGCGAGGCCGGGTTTCTGCTTGGAGATGCCAAGCGCTCGCCGATTGTCCGCCAGGATGGGGACAGCTTTCAGGGCCTGTTCGGCGTTGGCGTGTTGTACGAGTTCTAAGGCGTTATTTAACGTCCCGAGCGACGCTTATTGGACCTCGCGTAAACTTTATTGGCGCACGTCCCGTGCGACACTCATTGTATGTCGCGTGCAACACGAAACCCAAACAAGTGATACGCCGTCGGTTCCGGGTCGCGCCCGCGGAAAGTCGGGCGGTTGCGCTCCACCCGGGTCCGCCAGCTGCCGCTGCGCACCGCGCGTTTCTCGCACACGCCGTCCGGTTCCACCGCCGAGCCATCGACAGGTTCATCCGGGTAATAGGTGTAGGAGCAATCCTGCGCCCATTCCCACACGTTGCCGACCGTGTCGTACAGGCCAAAGCCGTTTGGCTTGAACTGCCCGACCGGCGCGACCAAGGCATAGCCGTCTGAGCATTGCGCCGCCATATCGGCCTGCGTCCCAGAGCCGGAAATCAACCGCGGGTCTTGAATGCCGTCCCGGTCCAATACGTTGCCGTACTCGCAAATCTGATCCGCCGACTCTCCCCACGGCCATGTCGTGTCGACACCGCCCGACGCGGCGTATTCCCATTCCGCCTCGGTGGGGAGGCGGTAGCGTTCTCCGTCTCCTCACTTAGCCAATTGGTGTAGGCCACGGCGTCGGTCCAATACACACAGACCACCGGATCATTGTCTGCGGCTGGCCGGCCTAAGCCGGGGTCTTGCCAGGAGTGCCCCCATTCACGGCGGTCGCCGCCCCAGGCGCTGCAATCGGCGGCGGGATGGCCGGTGGCCTCGGCGAAGGCGCGCCACTCGCCGACCGTCACTTCGTATTTTCCCACGGCGAGGGGATAGCCAATGGTGACCTCGCGTTCCGGACCTTGCGGACGCATCTCGCCGCCGCGCATCGGCTCTTCGTGATTGGAGCCCATGACAAACGTTCCCGGCGGAATAACCATCATCTCCGGACAGTCAGCGCAGTCGCGCAGACTCTCGCCAGGGGATTGAGCGAAGGCAGGTAACGTCACCAGCCAGGTGAGCGCGGCGGTCGCCGCAAGAGCGGCGAACACCGGCGCGGAAACAAACGAGGGTGTGTTCATCCCCCCATCTTAAGAGGGTTTGCTCCACTTGGCATCCGCAAAGGCATCGTCCACCGGCGTATCGGCAATATGGTTGGTGTAGTTGGACAACGTTTTGAGGCCGACTCCGAGGATGACCTCGAGAATCTGGGCTTTCCCGTAGCCCGCATCCAAGAAGGACGACACGTCGTCGTCCGAGGGCCAGCCACGTGACTTGACCACCGCCAAGGTGAACTGGCGCAGTGCCTCAAGTTTGGCATCGCCGATTTCTGTACCGGCGCGTAGCGCTTTGATCACGTCTTCGGGCACTTTCTGCATGGCGGCGATCGTTGAATGCGCGGCCATGCAATAGGTGCACTCGTTCTCATGACTCGCCGTCAACAACACGATTTGTTTTTCCGTCGCATTGAACGACGTTTCATCAAAAATGCCTGACAGGGTGGTGTATCCCTTGGCCAGGGCAGGGGCCTCGGCCATGACGCCGATCAGATTGGGAACAAACTTAAAAGCCTTCTCGACGCTCTCGAGCATGCCTTTGGCTTTTTCAGGGGCTGACTCTTTATCGTGAACTTGGAACTCCATGGTGGTTCCTTCCTTCTTTAGAGTGAACACAAACGTACCGGAGACGTTTGAGTTTGACCTTGCCATTTCGCCGAGCCGCATGAAACGGGGAGATCGCTCACAACTGCGTCAACGCGCGCTCGCATAACGGCTACACCCGCAGGGGAACGTGGTCTAAGCTGAAATCAAATCGACGGGAGGGAACGATGCGCGTTGGTGTTATTTCGATTTTGGCCGGCTTGGTGGCGTTAGGGATAGGCACGGCGTATGGTCATACCCCGCCCGGCGCCATTCTCAAGGATTGCGAACTCTGTCCCGAGGTTGTCGTTATTCCCGCCGGAACGTTTGTGATGGGCTCGACGCATGAGGAGACCATTCGCGGCGGTGTGCGCGAACAGGACCGCACGCGCGAGCAGCCACCTCGTCAGGTGACTATTCCAAACGATTTCGCCATGGGCCGCTTCCATGTGACCGTCGGTCAATGGCGCGCATTCACCGAGGCCATCGGACGCCAACCGGGCGAGTCCTGCCTAACATGGGATGTCACGGCCAATGCATGGCAATGGGTGGACGGTGCGACGTGGTGGGAGCCGGGCTACGAACAAACCGATGTGCATCCGGTCGGTTGCGTCGATCTCCCCGAAGCCGAAGCTTACGTCGCCTGGTTGTCTGAAATCAGCGGTGAGACCTACCGCATCCCGACGGAGGCGGAATGGGAGTACGCTGCCCGCGCGGGCACGTCGACGCTGCAGTATTGGGGCGACGACATGGAAGATGTCTGCGCGTATGCCAACGTCTCTGACCTCAGCCGCGCCGACGTGCACGGCGGCCTTGAAGAAAATCCGACGCGGTTTTCCCTGTGCAATGACGGATATGTCTATGCGTCGTCGGTCGGGTCGTTTTTGCCAAACCAGTTCGGCCTCTACGATATGGTCGGTAACATCTGGGATTGGGTGCAGGATTGTTTTGTCGTCGGCTATGACGGCGCACCGACCGACGGCAGTGCCTGGCTCGACGCGCCCGAGTGCGACCGCCGCATTGTGCGCGGCGGCAGCTGGTACGGCCGTAACTGGTTTAACCGCCCGGCCGGCCGCAGCCGGGAGGCACCCGACTTCCGCGCCAGTACTCTGGGTGTCAGAGTCGTACGTGAACTGCCCTGAACACCTATAGCCCGGTTGATCTTCCAGCACGCCCGCGTTAAACGCCTGCGCAGTCTACTGTTTTCCCGTCCAAGGGTGTCCACAGGTTATGGCCCGCAAGCCGCGTAAAAGTGCTGAAGCGTCCGGTGAGCCGATCCCCGAGCCGTCACCGATTCCAAGGCCTGCCGCCCTGGTTGGTATTGGGATCATGTTGCTGCTGCTCGGCATCACGGCCGGGGTCGTTGTCGATGTGATGACCCGGCCCGAGCCGCAGCAGGTGCGGCAACCGGACCCACGGCCCAACGCCATGCGGCCCGATCCCAACGCGCCGCCACCGCGCATTGAAGCACCCAGGCCAGCGTCCATCTTCGATGACGAGGCTACCACAGCCGTTGAGACGCCGACGGCGAGCAGTGTCACGCCGCTGGTTACGAACGCGGTCGCCGTGGATGTTCCGGCGTCCGTCCGCGTCGTCGCCGTGGTGATCGACGACATGGGTCTTGACCGGGCGCGGTCAGCGCGGGTGCTTGATCTGCCCGGGCCGCTAACCGTGTCCTATCTGACCTATGCCAACGATCTGGACGCGCAAGCAGATCAAGCGCGCGCCGTAGGCCACGAAGTGCTCGCCCATGTCCCGATGGAGCCGCTTGGCAGCGCTGATCCCGGTCCCGGCGCCTTGACCAGCACACAGGACGCGGGCGTGTTGCGCGCTCAGATTTCAGAGTACCTCGACGACTGGTCTGGCTATGTCGGCATCAACAACCACATGGGCAGCAAGTTTACGGCCGACCGCGACGCCATGTCGGTGGTGATGTCGGAACTACGCGAACGCGGCCTGATGTGGCTCGACTCGCGCACCGATTCCAACACCATTGGTGAGCGCATGGCGCGGGAATACGGCGTGCCGCATGCTGGGCGCGATATCTTTCTCGACAACGAGGACACTGTTGCCGCGATCCGCGGTCAGCTGGAGAAACTGGAAGCTGTTGCCAACGAGCAAGGGTACGCTATCGCCATCGGTCATCCACGCGATGCGACCATAGAGGCCTTAGCCGCATGGTTGCCGGATCTGGCGGACAAGAACATCGCCCTGGTGCCGGTGACGGAAGTACTGCGGCGCCAGACGGAACAATCGAGCGGGCAATAAGCCGAGCACTATGGGGTACCGCCTCGACGGTTTGGATGGTGTTTGCTAGCTTTAAACCTTAGATTGCGCTTGTTTGGCTTTTAAGCGTCACTATTTTAGGTCCCATGCCGGTCAAAACCGTCCTTATCGCCGACGATGATTCGCTTGTGGCGGAGTTGATTCAAAACCGCTTGGAGCGTGACGGGCACAAAACCGTTGTCGTCAATGATGGCTCCACCGCCTGCACCGAAGTCCGCACCCTCAAACCCGATGCGGTGATCCTCGACGGGGTGCTGCCGGATATGGATGGCCTTGATGTGCTCCGCACCCTCAAAGCGAATGAAGAGACGCGTGACATTCCGGTGCTGATGTTGACGGCGCGCGGCAAGCAAGAAGATTTGGCAGACGGAATGACGCTGGGTGCGGATGACTACCTTGTCAAACCGTTCGTCCCTAATGAGCTATCTGAACGTTTGAGTCAGTTGCTCAGCTAATTGGCGTGTTTCGCTTCAGCCGTTGCCGCTGTAACGGCCGGCTTGTTCAGCTGCTTTAAGAATAGCCTTGGCTTTGTTTTCTGTCTCTTGGAACTCTGTCTCCGGATCGGAATCCGCGACAATTCCGCCGCCGGCTTGGACAATCAATTCGCCGTCCTTGACCAAACCCGTGCGCAAGGCGATGCAGGTGTCGAGGTCGCCGTTGGCGGCCAGATAGCCGATGGCTCCGGCATAGAAGCTGCGCCGCTCGGACTCTAACTCATCGATGATTTCCATCGCCCGCACTTTGGGCGCGCCGGAGACTGTACCCGCCGGGAACCCGGCCATCAGGGCATCCATGGCATCGCGGTCTTCGCGCAGGTCGCCATCGACGTTAGAGACGATGTGCATGACGTGACTGTAGTACTCGATGATCATTTCCTCGGTTACGTCTACCGTGCCCGTGGTGACCACCCGCCCGACATCGTTACGGCCCAGATCGAGCAGCATCAGATGTTCGGCCAGTTCCTTCGGGTCGTGCAGCAGGTCCCGCGCTAGTTGCTCGTCCTCGGTTTTGGTGGTACCGCGCGGACGCGTTCCCGCAATGGGCCGGATGCTGACTTTGCCGTCGCGCACCCGCACCAGAATTTCCGGACTGGAGCCGACGATGGCAAATCCGTCGAAGTTCAGGAAAAACAGAAAAGGCGAGGGGTTCAGGCGGCGTAGCGAGCGGTATAGCGAAAACGCAGGGTGGGCGAAGGGCCGCCGCAGCCGCTGCGATGGCACCACCTGAAAGATGTCTCCAGCCAAGATGTACTCTTTGGCTTTCTCGACCATGCGGTGATAGCCGTCGCGTCCAACGTTGGACACGGCCTCGGCGATATCCGTGTTCGCGCCGGAGCCTGACACCGGCCGATGCGCCAATGGGCGGTCCAGAGCCTCCATGATCGACTGCAGCCGGGCTTGCGCATCGGCATAGGCGGTACCGGCCTCAACGTCCGCCTGCGGGCGTACGGGCGTGACAATGGTCATGGTGTCGGCGACGGAGTCAAAAATCACCATCACCGTCGGGCGCATGAACAGTCCCTCCGGAATGCCAATCGTCTCCGGATTGTCGTTGGGAATATCCTCGACCAGGCGGATGGTGTCGTAGCCCATGTAGCCGATCAGGCCGGCCGCCATTGGCGGCAGTCCGGCGGGCAGCTCTATGCGTGATTCATCGACCAGGGCGCGCAGCGCATCCAGGGTTTGTTCCGGCATGGCTTCGAATGACGTGTGCGTGCCGCTAGGGTCGCGGCTGATCTCGGCCCTCTGGCCGTTGCTCCGCCACACCAAATCCGGCTTGAGTGAAATAAACGAGTAGCGGCCCCGTGTCGCACCACCCTCGACGGACTCCAGTAGCGAAAAATACGGCGCATGGGGGTCGAGCTTCAGGGCCGCCGATACCGGCGTATCGAGGTCGGCAACCAACTCGGTCCATACGACTTGCGCATGACCCGCGTCATAGGTTGTGGCAAACGCCGAAGAATCGGGAAAAACATCCATTGTCGGCGCGGCCAGTTTGCTTGGTTATTGTGGCGTCAGTTGATCGATCGTTTCGCGGTTGACGATCACGGTGTACGGCGCCGTCACTTCCTGGGTAAAGCTCGCGACCAGGTCATTGGCAAGAGAATTGCCCACGGACTGTTTGATTTGCGCGCGCAGGTCCTCCAGTTCAGGGTCAGTGGGTTCGACCACCTCCGTCAAACGGGCGACGACATGACCATTGGCGACACGCGCGGAAACGACACCGCCGACCATAGCGGAAAATAACTCGTCCATCAGCGCGGGGCTGACCAACCGCGCGGGAATGATGTAGTCCAACCGCAAGCTGTCGCCAAACCGGGTGACTGGACCCAAGTTGGCGAATTGCACTCCGTCATCTTCGTTGGCGACATCCAGCAGCTTTGTTGACGGGCCGATTTTGTCCAATAGCGCGGCCGCTTTGGTTTCCGTTTGCGCGGCGCGGGCTTGCTGTTCCGCCAATGCAAGTACTTCATCCCGTACGGTGTCGAATGGCTTTGGCGCGGGTGGAACAATTTCCGTCACCCGTGCGACATAAGCGTATTCTTCGGTCTCCACCAAGGGCGTTTCCAGTCCTTCCTGGGCTGAGAAAATCTGATTGAGCAGGCGTTGCTCTTCCACAGGGAAGGTGAGGCGTGAGCCGTTGCGGTCGCGGCCGTCCCGATTAATCGCGTCGAACGACACGTAGGTATAGCCGGGTGTTTCACCGATCTCGGCCATCGACATCCCGCCGGCCAGTTGATCTTCCAGATAGATCGTCGCTTCGTACATTTCGTCGAAAGCCCGGTCCTGGATGATGAAATCCAGAATTTCGTCGCGCACAACCGGCAGCGCGCTGATGCTGCCGGCGGTCAGACCGGTGATCTCGAACAGGTGCCAGCCGAAAACCGTCTCCACCGGGGGCATGATGGTTTGCTCGGCGACGTCGAAGATGGGTCCGATGTCGAAGCCGGTGGTGTCATTGGGGTCCAGCGTGCCGAGATCAATCGGCTCGCCGGCGCCGACGCGCGCGCCCAGATCGGCCAAGGTATCGCCATCTTCCAGTTGCTCATAGGCTGCCGCCGCTTCGGCTTCGGATTGGAAGACGAGTTGGTTAACCGTGCGGGTTGGCAGCGTGCGATAGCGGTCCAGTTTCTCGTCGTAGAAGGTTTGAATTTCTTCTTCGCTGATACTGCTTTCTGGCACCAGATCACGCGGGCGGATCACGATCATCTCAACCGCCCGGAACTCCTCAGCCGTAAAGGCGTCGATGTTTTCATCGTAAATTGCGCGCAAATCGGTTTCGCCCGGTTCGCTGTCCAGCGTCACCGAGCTATCGTCGATATAAAGCACTTCCGCGACGCGTTGTTCTGCGCGGTACATAAACAAGGCAGTCACCATGGCCTCCGGTGCGGCAGCACTGGTCGCGATGGGCTGCAGCATCGTCTGCTCGGTTACGTCGGCGCGCAGCAGATCAATAAAGCCCTGCTCGGTGATGTTGTTGGCCGCCAGAATGGCATTCAGTTGCATGCGGCTGAAATTGCCGGTCTGATCTTTGAACGCGTCTTGATCCATCGCGACGCGCCGCAGGGTTTCGTCGGCGACCGTCAAATCCATGTCTTGCGCTGCCATTTGCAGGGCGGCTGTTCGGGTCAGCTCCTGGATCAGGGATTCCATCACCCCCAGGTCAACGGCGTCTTTGGTGGTGAAGTCCGGTCCCAGCGCGTCGCGCAGGCTTTCGTACTGCTGGGTAAAGCGGCGCTGGAGTTCGTCGGCGCGCACTTCCACCTGCTCGACCTTGATCGCGACATTTGGGTCTACCGCAGGATTGATGGCATCGCCCACACCCCACACGGCAAAGCTGATCATCACCAAGCCCAGGAAACCTTTCAGAATCCAGCTTTCCTTAACGGCTTCGGTTAATCCTTGAATCATGACAGATCCTTATTGTGTCGCCCCGCAAGACTATGTGGGCTTGGACAGGCCGGACCATCGTCCGGCACCCTGAAAAACGTGGAGGTTATATAGCGTCGCGGCGGTGCCGCGCCAAGGGTGAGTGGGCAGAGTCGCGCCAAGATCAAATGGGCGTCGCCGCGCGGCCGGCCTCAGATGACACAGGCTCCAGGCCTGTGCTAGAGCACGGGCCATAGTACGACGGGATGATCGACCGCAGAGGGGCCTAATGCGAAAACTCATAGCTGGCAATTGGAAAATGAACGGCACCACCGGCAGCGCCAAGGATCTGGCCTCCGGGATCGCTGGCAAAGTCAAAGAAAACCCGGGACTAGCCGATGTCGCACTGTGTCCGCCTGGACCACTGATCCCGCCGGTTCTGAAGGCGGTTGAGGGCACGGATATCCTGGTTGGCGGTCAGGATTGCCACGCGGCAGAGAAGGGGGCCCACACTGGCGATACCAGCGCCGTCTTACTCAAGGATATCGGCTGCGGCTGCGTCATCGTCGGCCATTCCGAACGCCGGACCGACCACGGCGAGACCAGCGAAATGGTCCGCGCCAAGGCCGAAGCCGCGCTGAAGGCCGGCCTGACGGCCATTGTCTGTGTCGGCGAAACCGAGGCTGAGCGCGACGCCGGCAAAACCGAGGACGTCATTGGGACGCAAGTTGACGCGTCCGTGCCGCAGCGCGCGACGCCGCAGAACCTGGTCATCGCCTATGAACCGGTCTGGGCGATTGGCACCGGCAAAACCCCCACTCTTGAGGAAGTCGAGGCGGCCCACGCCTATATCCGCGCCCGGGCGCAAGCCAGCCATGGCCTGGGGGATGGGTTGCGCATTCAGTACGGCGGGTCGGTCAAGCCCGCCAATGCCGCCCAGATACTGGCCATCCCGGGCGTTGATGGAGCCCTCGTCGGCGGCGCCAGCCTGACGGTCGATGACTTCTGGGGAATTATTTCAAGTTGCCCCTAGCGGAGCCGGTCAAAGAGGCTTAAAACCCCCCTCAAGCCATTGCGGCGCCACAGCAATTCTCTCAAACAGCCACCAGATAGCCTCAGATGATCACCGTCGTTCTCGTCATTCATTTGTTGATCGCCATCGTCATGATTGGCGTCATTTTGCTGCAGAAAAGCGAAGGTGGCGCCATGGGTGGCGGTCTGACCGGCGGCGCGTCGGTGACCGGGATGGCGCAGTCCCGGGTCAAAGCCACGCCGATCACCCGGGCGACCACCCTCCTGGGCATCTGCTTCTTCGGCACCAGTCTGACACTGGCCATGCTGGCAAAACCATCGGACGCACCGACCTCTATTTTCGAGACCGAACCCGTCCAGGAGCAGGATGGCGGATCCTTCCCGGTTATCCCGTCGGCCCCATCGGTGCCGGAAGAGGGCGCGACACCCGTCGTACCCCGCGTTCCCACCGACGGCTAAACCAGCCATGCCCGCAGGTTCTTCTCCCCCGACCGAAGATAAAGGCCGGGACACCCACCTCTGTGCTTGCGGTCAGGCAAAAAGCCGATACATTACCCACCCGTCATGACGCGTTTCATTTTCATCACGGGCGGGGTGGTTTCGTCTCTCGGCAAAGGTCTCGCGTCGGCGGCTCTCGGGGCGCTTCTCCAGGCCCGCGGTTACTCGGTCCGCCTCCGCAAACTCGATCCCTATCTCAACGTCGATCCCGGCACCATGAGTCCGTATCAGCACGGCGAGGTCTACGTCACCGACGACGGCGCGGAGACCGACCTCGACCTTGGTCACTACGAACGGTTCACCGGTGTGCCGTCGCGTCAGAGCGACAACGTCACCACCGGGCGCATTTACTCCGATGTCATTGCCAAAGAACGCCGTGGTGATTACCTCGGCGCGACCGTGCAGGTGATTCCGCACGTCACCGACGCCATCAAGGAATTCGTCCAGGCCGATTTGAACGGCGAGGACTTTGTGCTGTGCGAGATCGGCGGCACGGTCGGTGACATTGAGAGCCTGCCGTTCCTCGAAGCCATCCGCCAGCTCGGCAACGAGCTGGGCCCGGACCGCTCGATGTTCATGCACCTCACCCTGGTGCCGTTTATCGCTGCGGCGGGAGAGCTCAAAACCAAACCGACCCAGCACTCGGTGAAGGAACTGCTTGGCCTCGGCATTCAGCCCCAGGTGCTGATCTGCCGTATGGAACAACCCATGCCGGAGGCGGAGCGCAAGAAGATCGCGCTGTTCTGCAACGTCCGCCAGGACTGCGTCATCCCCGGGATGGATGTGGACTCCATTTACGCCGTGCCGATGGCCTATCACGAGCAGGGGCTGGATACGGTGATCTGCCGTCACTTCCGTCTGCCCATCGACAAAAAACCGTCGCTGACCATCTGGAATGATATCGTCGGCGCCGTGCGCCGTCCGGAAGGCGAAGTGACCATCGCGGTGGTCGGCAAGTACGTCCAACTGCCCGATGCCTATAAGTCGCTGTCGGAAGCGCTTACCCATGGCGGCATTGCCAACAATGTCAAAGTCAACATGGAGTGGATCGACTCTGAAATCTTCGAACAGGAAGATGCGGTTCAGCACCTTGAAGACGTGCACGGCATTCTGGTGCCGGGCGGGTTTGGCGAGCGTGGCGCGGAAGGTAAAATCAAAGCGGTGCAATTCGCCCGCGAGCGCAAAGTGCCGTACTTCGGCATCTGCTTCGGTATGCAAATGGCGGTGATCGAAGCGGCGCGCAATCTTGCCGGGGTGCCGGCGGCCAATTCAACGGAATTCGGCCACGCCAAGGAGCCTGTTGTCGGCCTGATGACCGAATGGGCCAAGGGCAATCAAAAGGAAACCCGGGATGAAGATGACGATCTCGGCGGCACCATGCGGCTCGGCGCTTACCCGTGTGATATCGTTGCAGGCACCAAGGTTGCCGATATCTACCGGGCGCAATCGATTTCCGAACGCCACCGGCACCGCTATGAAGTGAACATCACGTACCGGGAACAACTGGAAGCGGCTGGACTGGTATTCTCAGGGTTGTCGCCAGACGGTGTGCTACCGGAGATTGTTGAGTATCAGGATCATCCGTGGTTCATCGGTGTGCAGTTCCACCCCGAACTCAAATCAAAGCCGTTCGATCCGCACCCGTTGTTTACCTCGTTTATCTCCGCCGCCGTGGCCCAATCGCGCCTGGTGTAAGCGGGTTAGAAAGAGACGAAGCCTATGTCTGACAGTCCGCAGAAACATGTCTCAGTCGGTCCTCACACCATGGGCAACGACCTGCCGTTGGTGGTGATCGCCGGGCCGTGCCAGATCGAAAGCCGGGACCATGCGTTGGAAGTCTCCAGTGCCCTGAAAGAAATCGGTGAGGCCGCAGGTGTTCCGATCATCTATAAAAGTTCCTACGACAAGGCGAACCGCACCAGCGTCGACGCGACGCGCGGCCTGGGTCTTGAAAAATCGCTGACCGTCCTTGCCGATGTCAAAGCGGCGACGGGGTTACCGACACTCACCGATGTGCATGAGCGTGAACATTGTGCCCCCGTCGCTGAGGTGGTCGATGTCCTCCAGATTCCCGCCTTCCTCTGCCGGCAAACCGATTTGCTCATCGCCGCCGGTGAAACGGGTGCCGTGATCAATGTTAAGAAAGGCCAGTTCCTGGCGCCCTGGGATATGAAGAACGTGGCGGCCAAGGTCGCATCCACGGGCAATGACAAAATTATCCTGACCGAACGTGGCACGTCCTTTGGCTACAATGCGCTGGTGACGGACATGCTGTCGCTGCCGCAAATGGCGAAGACCGGGTATCCCGTCGTGATGGATGCCACCCACGCGGTGCAGCAGCCTGGAGGCAAGGGCACGAGTTCGGGCGGCAACCGCAAGTTCGCGCCGGTTATTGCCCGGTCGGCCGTTGCCGCTGGTGTCGCTGCGGTCTTTATGGAGACCCATCCCGATCCAGAGAATACGAAGTCGTCCGATGGCCCCAACATGATCTTTCTAAAAGACATGCCGGAGATTCTGGCGACCTTGAAAGCGTTCGACGAATTGTCGAAAGCGAAGCCGGTGGAGATTTGACTAAGTGGTTCTGTATTGAGCCGATCATCACCCCACCCCAGCCCCTCCCCATCGAGGGGAGGGGCTGAATACTATGAGTTCCCCGTAATTTCCCTCCCCCAACGTGGGGAGGGTTAGGGTGGGGGGAAAGAAACGGAGAAGAGGATTCTATGAGCGCCATTGTTGATATCGCCGCGCGGGAAATTCTGGACAGCCGGGGCAACCCCACCGTTGAGGTGGACGTGGTGCTCGACACCGGGTCGACGGGACGCGCTGCCGTTCCGTCTGGAGCTTCCACCGGCGCGCATGAGGCTGTTGAGCTGCGCGACGGTGACAAGAAGCGCTACAACGGCAAAGGCGTGCTCAAAGCGGTTGAGGCCGTTAATGGTGAAATCTTCGAAGCATTGTCCGGCTTCGATGCCGACGACCAGCGCCACATCGACGAGACCATGATCGATCTCGATGGCACGCCCAACAAAGCGCGGCTGGGGGCCAATGCCATTCTCGGCGTGTCGCTGGCGGTGGCCAAAGCGGCGGCTGACGATGCCGGGCTCGATCTTTACCGCTATGTCGGCGGCGCGGCGGCGCATGTGCTGCCGGTGCCGATGATGAACATCATCAACGGCGGCGAGCACGCCGATAATCCCATCGATATTCAGGAATTCATGGTCATGCCGGTCGGGGCGGACGACGGGGTCGCAGCCATTCGCGTCGGTGCCGAAGTCTTCCACGCGCTGAAAAAACAACTGAGCGAAGCCGGCCACAACACCAACGTCGGCGACGAAGGCGGCTTCGCGCCCAATCTGGATAGTGCCGACGCTGCGCTGTCGTTCATCATGAAGTCCATTGAAGCGGCTGGCTATAAACCGGGCGATGATGTTGTTCTCGCCCTCGATGCCGCGTCGACTGAATTCTACAAGAAGGGCACATACGACATGGCGGGCGAGGGCAAAAAGCTCGACGCCGCCGGTATGGTCAAGTTTTACGAAGACCTGACCTCGCGTTATCCCATCGTCTCCATCGAAGACGGCATGGCCGAGGACGACTGGGACGGTTGGAAAGCGCTCACCGATGCGATCGGTGGCCGCGTGCAATTGGTCGGCGACGATCTCTTTGTCACCAACCCGAACCGCCTGCGCGATGGTATCGCCAAAGGTGTGGCCAACTCCATTCTGGTGAAGGTCAATCAGATCGGCACGTTGACCGAAACGCTGGAAGCGGTGGAGATGGCGCACAAGGCCAACTACACGGCGGTGATGTCGCACCGCTCGGGCGAAACCGAAGACTCGACCATTGCCGATTTGGCGGTGGCAACCAACTGTGGCCAGATCAAAACCGGCTCGTTGTCCCGCTCGGACCGCCTGGCCAAGTACAACCAGCTCATCCGTATTGCCGAATCCCTCGATCCGTCCGCGGGCTACGCCGGTCCGGCGCTGAAGCAGCGCTGGGGGTTATAACCGTCATTATGGTGGAGTGACCGCATGAGCGAGCGCGCCCATGTGGACTCAGCTCTCGCGCACCACCGCGCCGGTGATGTTGAGTCCGCGGCACACGACTACCGCGCCGCCCTCGCGCTCAATCCGAAGAATGTAACCGCGCTGCATATGCTCGGCGTCATCGAGCGCGACGCCGGACACATGAAACCGGCCGCGAAACTCTTGGAGGAGAGTTTGGGTGTTGACCCCAACAACGCGGAGGCGTGGTTGGATTACGGGTTGCTCTACCGCAAAGCCCGTGAACCCGGGGTTGCCATCGAAGCCTTCGTGAAAGCACTTGCGGTCGATCCGGATTTTGGCCCGGCCTGGTTTCAGCGCGGTCAATGCCATGCGGAGGTGTGTCAGCCCGAAGCGGCGCTGATGTGTTTCGAAAAAGCCGAGCCGCTGTTGCCCGGCCAAAGTGTTGTGGTTCTCGAACGGGCGCAGGCCGAGATTCATTTGGGGCAGGCCGATCAAGCTGTCGCGCGATTGCGTAAGCTGGCGGGGAACGAGGCTAGCCTTCAGGCGCTGTTGGCGGACGCGCTTTGGCTGGCCGGTGATGTGAGCCAGGCGGAGCAGGCCTTCGCAAAGGCAGCCGATCTCGCGCCGGATGCGGTCGCTGACAAAATACGCCATGCCGAGCTTCTGCAAGCGAGCGGTAAAACTGAGGACGCGTTGGCTTTGCTCGAGCAAACGCGACAGCGGCGTCCGGACCGGCACGACGTTGCCGTGCGGCATGCCGAACTCCTGTTCACGACGGGCCGCTTCGGGGAGGCGTGGCCGCTGTATCAGCGCCGTCATGAACGCATGGGACCGAACGGACGGGAGCTTGACACCCAAACGCCCCATTGGTCGGGTGAGCCAATTGACGGCAAGCGGCTTGTGCTGACCATGGACCAGGGACTGGGCGAGCAGATTATGTTTCTGGCTTTTGTGCCGGAACTCGCCGCACGGGCGGACATTGTTGCCGTGGAACTGGATGCCCAGCTCATCCCGTTGGCCCGGCGCACTTATCCCAACATCAATTTTGTGCCCTGGAGCAAGCCAACCCATCCAGATGTCATGTCCGCGGCGGCGGACTTCTGGGCGGCCACCGGTGACTTCGGTCGGGTCTTGCGTCCGAGCGCGGACTCATTTCCGGCAAGTGGGTCGCCGCTTAAACCTGATCCGGACTTGCTCGTGTCCTGGCAGCGAAACGTGCGCGCCCAGGCCGGCGGCAAGTTTGTCATAGGCCTGAGTCACGCCAGTCCGAAGTCGATGTCCGGACCTGACAAGAGCGTGCCATTGTCGCACCTATCCTGGTTGGCGTCCGTTCCGGATGTGGCGGTTGTGTCATTGCAATACGGTGAGCCTGCCGCGCAAATGAAGGCGTGGACGGCAGAAACTGGCCTGGATTTCATCGACACTGGCGAAAGCGCCAATGTGACCGATCCCGAAAACCAGGCCGCATTAATGGCCGCGACGGATCTGGTGATCAGCGTCAGCACCACCACTGCACATCTGGCCGGGGCGCTCCATCATCCCGCGTGGGTGTTGCTGCCGTTTGGCCGTCATCACTTCTGGTACTGGATGGAAGTGGACGGACGGTCCCTCTGGCACCCGTCTGTCCAGCGCATGCGTCAAAGCAAACCTGGAGACTGGAGTGATTTGGCGCCGCGCCTCAAGGAGGCCGTCGCGCGCAAAGGATTTATTTAGCTGATTGTCGTCACCCGACTTGATCGGGTGACCCATAGTCTCAAGTGTTTATGGATTGTCCGCGTGCGCGGACAATGACAATGATGTTTGGGAGTCTTGGATTTTCCCGTGGCGAAGAAAAACCGCTTTACTCAGCCTTTTCAATGTCCCGCACCACGCGGAAGCCGAGCGAGTAAACGGCAATAAAGGGCGAGGGCGCGCGGCTGCGGTTGGCGGCGCGGAGGTGTCCCGGAAACACGTTGCTGAAGCCGCCGCCACGGTCCAGCACCACACCGCACTGGCCACCGGAGCCCCACGCCGAACCATCCACCGGCGCGCCTTCAAAGGACTCCTGGTAACAGTCCGCCTGCCACTCCCAGAGATTGCCGATGGTGTCGTACAGGCCAAAGCCATTTGGCAAGTATGACGCAACCGGGGCCGCGCCCAGTCCGACGCCGTCGTCACAGTCGATGTTGTTCCACTGCGGCACGTCGCGTTTGGCGCTGATGTCCGACACGTTGGCGTAGTCGCACGCGTTGATTTCTTCGCCGAAGGGATAGGCCGTCTGAGTGCCGCCGCGTGTGGCGTATTCCCATTCCGCCTCCGACGGTAGGCGGTAGGTCTCGCCGGTGATCCGAGACAACCAGGTGGCGTAGGCGCGGGCATCCCACCAGGAGACGCAGGCCACCGGATGATCGTCAGTCACCGGATACCCGGGATCGAGCCACGACTTGTTGGGATCGAAGGCGAGTTCCGTGCCGGACCACGCCAGACAGCCTTCCGTCTTCCAATGACCCGTGGCGGCGACGAAGTCCTTAAACTGACCGCGTGTGACTTCCGTTGTGCCGATGGCGAACGGTGCGGTGAAAGTGATGGTCCGCACCGGGCCTTCGTCATCCGCCCGGTGTTGTTCGTTTTCCGGCGCGCCCATCTGATAAGAGCCCGCCGGCAACACCGTCATCTCAGGGCAGACACCGCAGTCCGTGAACGAACGTCCCGGAGCACCCGGACCGGACGCACACGCCGAGAGGGCAATTAGCGCGGCGAAAAGTGAAAAGCCGCGCATTAGACTCCCAGTTGCGCTTTCAATTGCGCCTCAAGGTGAGGGGCTGCGCCCTCGGCGCCGTTATCGATGTCCAGCAACACTTTCCAGCCGTCTTCGGTCATCTCCATCAGCGCGATATACCGCCCGTTGGAAAACTCACCCACCGGCTTGTTGGTTTCGCGGTCAACCGCGACAGAGGCGTAGGCACAAAGGATGTACGCCCAGTCGCCGATCTCATCGCCGTTAAGTTCCATTTCCAGAACTTCCGACACGAGCACCGGTTTGGTGGTTTTATCCGCGGCAAACGCATTGCTCCAGCTTTCTTCCAGCGTTTCCCGCCCGGTGATCTCCATGCCTTTGGTGTGGGCGACCCGCAAGCGATTTTCCAGGTAGTCGTCGACCGCGCCGTTGACATCGCCGGAATTGAATTTGTCGATGGCGTCATCGTGGAACTTTTGAATGGCTGCGTACTGCGCCTCCGTTCCACCCCGGCGTTGTTGCTCCGCGTGTGCCGCAAAACCCAAGAGGCAAACTGCGAGAATGGAAATCAGTGCTCTCATCGTGTGTTACTCCGCGGCTTCAGTCTGCACTTTGTCCGCGGGCATGTAGAGGTCGCCGCCGGCGCGGTAGCGTTCGGCCATTTCCTCCATGCCTTTCTTCACATCGACTTTGCCGTCTTCGGCGCCGTACTCATTGCGGATATCCTGCGAGATTTTCATCGAGCAGAACTTCGGCCCGCACATCGAACAGAAGTGCGCGACCTTGTGCGCTTCCTTCGGCAAAGTCTGGTCGTGATAGAGCCGCGCCGTCTCCGGATCGAGGGACAGGTTGAACTGATCCTCCCAGCGGAACTCAAAGCGCGCGCGCGACAATGCGTCGTCGCGGTCTTGTGCGCCGGGATGACCCTTGGCGAGGTCCGCCGCGTGGGCGGCGATCTTGTAGGTGATAACACCGACCTTCACGTCCTCGCGGTCGGGCAGGCCCAGGTGTTCCTTGGGCGTGACGTAACACAGCATCGCCGTGCCGAACCAGCCGATCATGGCCGCACCGATGCCCGAGGTGATGTGATCGTAACCGGGCGCGATGTCCGTGGTCAGGGGGCCCAAGGTATAGAACGGTGCTTCACCACATTCCTTGAGTTGCTTATCCATGTTGACCTTGATCTTGTGCATCGGCACGTGACCGGGGCCCTCGATCATCACCTGACAGTCTTTCTTCCAGGCGACTTCGGTCAGTTCGCCGAGGGTTTCCAACTCGGCGAACTGCGCTTTGTCGTTGGCGTCGGCGATAGAGCCCGGGCGCAGGCCGTCCCCCAGAGAGAAACTCACGTCATAACTGCGGCAGATGTCGCAAATTTCCTCAAAGTGCTCATACAAGAACGACTCTTTGTGATGATGCAGGCACCACTTCGCCATGATCGATCCGCCACGTGAGACGATACCGGTCACGCGGTCCGCGGTGAGCGGCACATAGGGCAGACGCACACCGGCGTGAATGGTGAAGTAATCGACGCCTTGTTCCGCTTGCTCAATCAATGTTTCGCGGAAGATCTCCCAGGTCAGGTCTTCGGCGACACCGCCGACTTTTTCCAGCGCCTGATAAATCGGCACCGTGCCGATGGGCACGGGGCTGTTGCGGATGATCCATTCGCGGATGTTGTGAATGTTCCGTCCGGTCGACAGGTCCATCACCGTGTCGGCACCCCAGCGGATGGCCCACACCATTTTGTCGACCTCGTCGGCCATGGAGGACGTGACTGCGGAGTTGCCGATGTTGGCGTTGATCTTCACCAGGAAGTTCCGGCCGATGATCATCGGTTCCGTTTCCGGGTGGTTGATATTGGACGGAATAATGGCGCGGCCCCGGGCGATCTCATCGCGCACGAATTCCGGCGTGATGTAGTCGGGGATCTCCGCGCCCCAATCATTACCGTCGCGTTCCAGCGCGTCTTTGGCCTGTTCGCGTCCCAGATTTTCGCGGATGGCGATGTATTCCATTTCCGGCGTGATGATTCCAGCCTTGGCGTAGGCCATTTGTGTCACCGCTTTGCCGTCCTTGGCGCGGTAGGGACGGTGGGTCACCGGAAATTCCGGTGCTTTCTTGTCCTCGGAGACAAACCCGTTATCCGCCGCCGTCACCGGACGGCCATCGTATTGCTCGACGTCACCGCGGGCCATGATCCACGCTTCGCGCAGGCGGGGCAGCCCGGCACCGATGTCTGTCTCCACCGCCGGGTCGGTGTAAGGCCCGGAGCAATCGTAGACCACCTGGGGCGGTTCGTTAGCCGTTGGATGCAGGTGAATTTCCCGCATCGGCACCCGTAGGTCCGGATGCAGCACGCCGGGCTTATAGATTTTGTCCGACGCGGGCAGGGCCCCGGTGGTGACGGATGGATTGGACGGATTGATGTGGTTCATCGCGGCTCTTTCCTCGCCCGCGCGGAACGCGGGTTTGCGATCCGGGTAAAGGGGCGGGGTGGCGGTTCAGCCGGAAGCCTATGGACCATCCCTACGCCAGTTCAACCTGGATCAGGTTCGAAGGGTCGTCGCACCCGGCCGATGCCATCCGCGACCTCTCAACCCCGTGTAGAATTAATCTGGGAGGGGCTCCCCTTTGGTTTAACGACCTTAGAGCCTGGGGCCAGACAGGGTCAACGCTAACCGCCAGTCCGCCGGACTTATCCACAGGGTCTTGGCCGCGGGCGTGAACGCCTATGGTCCAAAGCAGGAGTCCCAGCGTAGACTAAGCCATTACCACAGGAGACTACCTCATGGCTTTGGAACCGAATGTAAACGCCGTTGACCGCGTGATTCGCATCGTTGTCGGCGCCGCCCTGGCGGCCATTCCTTTTACCGTACCGACCAACGGGGAATGGGTGCGTGAACTCATGGAAGTGATCGCCGGATTAATCGGCTTGTCCCTTATTGTCTCAGGCGCACTGGCGTATTGCTGGGTCTACAACATGCTGGGTATCAACACCTGCAAACATTCTGGCAACGTTTAACCAAGGCCGTCCGTTTCTATCTCGCGCACCTGTGAGATGACGGGCGCGCGGGCAAGGGCTAGGTAAGGGCCCGATTCAATTCGAGGAGAAAAAGTATGCGTCAATTTATTACGGTCCTGAGTGTCCTCTTGCTTGCACTGTCGCCAGTGCGTGCCGCGGAGTGGATCGAAGTGGGCCCGGATATCGGCGCATATATTCCCGATGACTTCGCCGCCTTCAACGCGGCTGGCGAGCCGGTTGGCCTGGGCGATATCAGCGGCGAGCGCGGCGTGGTTTTGGGCTTTGTCCGGTCCGCCAGCTGGTGCCCGTTCTGCCAAACCCAAATGAAGGATTTACAGACCATTGCTGCTGACCTTGAGCAGCGTGGCTACAATCTCGCCGTCCTAAGTTACGACGAGCCCAAGATTCTCGATCAGTTCGCCAAGCGTCAGGGCATCACCTACACGTTGCTGTCTGACGAAGGCTCTTATGTCATCGACGCCTTCGATATTCGTGATCCGCAGTACGGTGAGGATTCGATGGCTTACGGCGTGCCACAACCGGCCATCTTCATCATCGATCCGGCGGGTGTGGTGCAGGGCAAACTGGCGATGGAAGGCTACCGTGACCGGCCGCCGCTGGACGACGTGCTGGCCACCGTCGACGGCATCATTGGCGACGCGTCGTAAGGCCATCAATCATTTCTGTCATGCCGGGACTCGTTCCGGGCATCCAGGAGCAAACAGGCAAAGGCGTGCGGCAACCCTGGACCCTCGGGACACGCCCGAGGGTGACCAGAAGTCTTGCGGCGGCAAGCGACCGGCAAGCCGAGAATTTCCGTATACCCGCTAAACGGCAAGGGGTATGAGTTGGACGTATGTCCGCTGATGCCCTTGCTACGGTTCTGATTCTCATATCCGCTGTTTTTCATGCGGCCAGCAATGCGCTCGTCAAAGCGGGCGAAGACAAGTTCGTGGTCCGGGCCATTTTGCTCGGCACATGCAGTGTCATCTCCCTTCCGTTTGTTTTCGTTGTTCCTTTTCCGTCAGTCGAAATTTGGTGGTTTATCGCTTTATCGGTTGCCATTCATTTTATCTACGATCTGTTTTTGGTGAACGCTTACCGGTTCGGCGACCTCTCACTGGTGTATCCCGTGTTGCGCGGCATTGCCCCGGTGTTGACCGCGATTGGCGCCTATCTGTTTTTGTCTGAGGTTTTGCCGCCGGTCCAAGTCGCGGCCCTGGTCTTGCTGTCCTTCGGAATTCTACTGTTCGCCTTTGAGCGCAAGGTCTCGCCAACGCTCGTGAGAGAGTCGCGGGTGGCCATCGGTTTCGCGCTCGCCACGGGGGTCACGATCGCGCTTTACACCCTAGTTGATGCGACTGCAATGCGGCGCGTGCCCGACGCCGCGACGTATATTTTCTGGTTTTTCCTCTTTAACGGACTCGCTTTTTCCGCCTTCGTCGCGGTTTGGCGTGGTCGCCAGACCCTGAGCCTTCTCAAGACGCACGCGAAGGGCGGCATTTTGTCCGGCGTTCTTGGTTTTGTCAGTTACACTCTGGCCTTGTTGGCTCTGCGTTTCGGTCAAACGGCAGAAGTGGCAGCGCTGCGGGAAACGAGTGTCGTTTTTGGTGCGTTGATCGGGACGATATTTCTGGCCGAGAGTTTCGGCCGACGCCGGGTGTTTGCGGCAGGTGTGATTGCCGTCGGCGCTGTGGTGTTGAAGGCCGGTTAGCCCTTACTCCCGGATGTCCAACTCTACCAGGTCGTAAATCTTATGCCCCTCGGGGCGCGTTACTCTGTTGCGGACACGATGTCGCCGGTTAGCAGATGCTTCCCTTTTAAACTGCCACCCCAATCCGCATAGGCGTTGCTGAATGTCACAGGCAGGCTGCGGGAGGTGAACTGATCCGGGCCGTCTGAAAGTTGAAAATGAAGGTGAGGGGCACTTCCGTTACCGGAGTTGCCGACCTGGCCGATGACTTGGCCTTGGACTACCTTTTCGCCGACGGACACGAGTACGCTGTCCTGCTTGAGGTGACATGACAAACTGAACTCATCCGATCCGTGGTCGATGACGACACGGTTTCCGCACAATGCGTTGGGCTGTTCGCGGGTCCACGTTCGATTCAGGTCATTGATCCGCCTTGAACAGGCTTCGATGTTTTCCTCAGGCTGACACAAGAAATCGAGGCTATCCGGCTGGTCAGAGACCGTTTCAACAACGGTTCCGTCTGCACCGGCCAAAACGCTGCGTCCAAAGACTACAAACTCCTCGGGGTCAGAGCGATTGCTCTGGTATCGCGAGGTGTCGCCGGAAAGAGCATCGAAATCGAGGGCAAACTCCGCGGCCAATGACCAGCGGTGATTGGTCCGGGCACCGGCAGCGGCCGCCACCATGGCCGTGCCCGCTATCGGCAGAATGTACGTATTTTTGGTCGCGTATTGTTCCACGGTGAGCGTTTTTTCCGCGACAACCGGCGTGCCGTCGGGTCCCGCACCGGACACGCGTATTCTTAATTCTTCGGGGATGCGTGCAAACGCCATGTAGTGAGACATCGTCATAGCGTATTGGCCGGGCTTCAACACCAGGGACGCTTCCGGTTCCGCATCCCGCCCCACCATGGCCAAGGTATGAAAATAGACCTCCACTTTTTCGAGGTCGCCACGTTCTCTTAGGACCGCAGCCTGACGTGTCGTTTGTTCTAGGTTTGATAGCGCAATGTTCCACGTCTGGATGGTCTCGCCATTCTCACGCGCGTCTACTCGAACGCTCTCGACTTTGACGGTTTCATCGCGGTCGTTTCTGATGGCAAGAGCGTGAATAACTCCATCAAAGAGATTCCGCCCTTGATTGACGGTGTACACGTAGACCACGGACTCCGGTGCGGTGCGTACGCCCCATGCGAGGGCTTGTCCGGTCCACGCCGTGAGAAGAGCGATAACGCCAGCACAGCGGGCTAATACACTCCACATCGCATCACTCCCGCACGTCCAACTCCACCAGATCGTAGATCTTGTTCCCCTCGGGGAAGGTCATACGGATCGGCAGGAAATCTTCTCCTGCCGTGGTCCACATGCACAGGGTCTTGCCGTCGCGCACCGGCCAATCCCAGCGCTTGCAGGTGTAGGTGCCTGAAGCCACTTCGATGGTTTCCTCGCCTTTGTAAACATAGGGATAGGTGCGCATCGCCATGATCGGACCGCTTTCGCCGGACGCGAGAGGCGAGGTATTGACCGCGTTGTCCAGGACCGCGGTCTCGCCCACGGCCACGACTGGCAGGGTGGCCAGCTTCCACACGTCCGAGCAGATCGGGTGACTGCCAAAGGCATTGAGGGGACGGTCCAGATCGATGCGCTGGCTGAACCGGCCTTCGCTTTCGGTGAAGCCTTCACCTTCGGCATAGGTGTCGGTGAAACGGAACCAGCCGCTGCCGAGCGTGCGGTCTTCCAGGCTAAGACGCACCATGGCGTCGATCGGACGCCAGTCCGGCCCGACCGTGTAGGTGACGTCACGGCTCAGGCCCAGATCATCGAACTCGCACAGCACCCGCAGCGTCCGTTGGCCGCTCTGCTGCACGCTCATACTGAAAAACTCGCGGCCGAATTCGGTCTCCGGTTCGCCCGGCGGGTTCAGGCAGTACGTAATCTTGCCGGTGATGAGACGGGGCACGCCCTGAGTCCCATTACCTAGACATCAAACTGCAAAATCCGTTCGCCTAACAACTTGCCGAAGGCAATCGCCGGGGTGACCAGCATGCCGCCGCAGATCGCCCGGCCTGAGGTCGCGCCCGTGCCGAGGATTTCGCCCGCGGCATAGAGGTTGCCCACCGGCTTCCCTTCCTGGGTAATGATCTGCAGGTCCTTGTTGACCGCCAGTCCCGCCGTTGTCGTCAGGAACCAGCTGCGCATGTGAATGCCGTAGAACGGACCCTTCTCAATCGGCAGCGGCATGTGGGTGCGGCCAAAGTCTTCGTCGACCCCGGTTTCGACAGATGTGTTGTACTTAGCAACCGTCTCCTTCAGACCGTCGACGCTGATGCCCATCTTGCTGGCGAGTTCGTCCAAGCTGTCGGCCTTGTAGAAATTGGTCCAGCCCTCATTGAAGGCATCGGGAATGTCTTCTTCGGCCATGGTGCCGAAACCGGTCATGATGTACTTGGGCGCCTTGGTGTGAATTTCGTGATCCCACACCGCCCAACACTGCTCGCCCGGTTGTTCCACCAGCACTTCTTCGTAGACGGCATGACTCAGCACGTCTTCCTTGAGAATGCGTTTCCCTTCGGCGTTAATAATGATTTCCCAGGGCGGCCGGTCGCCCGGGAAGTGGCGCGCCACGGCGGCCATGGGGGAGGGGAAGTCGTCGTCAGCGAGGATCGCGCCCCACAGCGGCAGATGATTTTCGCCGTAACGCACATAACCGCCGACGGATTGACCCAGCTTGATGCCGTCCCCCTGGCTGTACGGATAGGACACGTCGGAGTAATCGATGGCGCCTTCCAGCTCTTCGAACATCTCGGCGTTGGAGGCGTAGCCGCCGCTGGTCAGCACCACGTTCTTGCCCATGAAGCGTTGCGCCTTGCCGTCGGCGTCGACAGTGCCGACCCCAACGACGTCGCCGCGGGCGTTGGTCAGAAGCTCGGTCGCCTCCGTGCTGGTCTGAAGTTTGACCAGGCCGGACTCGATGTGCGGTTCAAGCAGCCGCTCGAAGATTTCCAGCACGCCCATGCCCCATTTCGGGCTCCAGGCGTAGCGGGCATGACTGTACGGCTCGTGGGTCGTACCGGTGACCGGATGCTCGGGATAAACCTCAAGCCCATTGTCCATCAGCCAGTCGAAGGCCGCCGCCGCGTTCTTAGTGGCCAGGCGCAGAATATCCGGATCGGCGGTGTTGTTGCTGATGCGCATAACGTCGTCATAGTGCGACTGCCAGCTGTCTTCAGTGATGCCTTTGGATTTTTGCAGTTTGGTGCCCGCCGCACTCATCTGTGCCGACGACAGGAACAATGTTCCACCGATGGTCGCAGCGGCCTCAATCACAAGGACCTTGGCGCCGCGGTCAGCGGCGAAGATCGCCGCGGGTAAACCCGCCGTGCCGCCGCCGATGATGATGACGTCGTAGGAGTCCTCATGGCCATCTGCGTGCGCGCGGCTGCCAAGTCCGCCTGCGGCGACCAGTGCGGTGGTGCCGGCAAGAAATTCGCGCTTACTCAGACTTTGGGTAAGGGGGTGGATGTGGCTGCGCAAGTTGGATCTATCGTCGCTGTGCGATGTGGACTTATCTTCGCGGTGCGATGGACTGGATTTGGACGGCATGGTGGTCTCCCTGAGATCGAAGGCGGAACCTTAGCGCAGGGCAGGGGCAGCGCCTAGAGACTCAACGCGCACACCATCATGCCAACTTGGCATCACCGCAGGAGTTGATGGCATCGACCAAGGCGTCGGCCGACAACGGTTTTTCAAGTGTGCCGGCCACTGTCAGCCCAGCGGTCTTGGCCAAGGTCGCGGCCTGGCGGATGTATTCGGGCCGCCGCCCGGTGACGAAGATCAACGGGCAGGTGTGGTCCTGAACGCCGAGCCAGTCGACAAGTTCAAAGCCGTCGAGTTCAGGCATAACAATGTCGATGACGCAGATGTCCGGTTTGAGTTTTTTGAACTGCTTTTGGAAGTCTTTTCCGGTGCGGGCGATTTGGGTCAAGATACCCTGCCGCTGAGCGATACGGGCCACCAGGTCACCGAACGACGGCTCGTCATCAACGACGAGCAGCTTCTTGCCCGGTGCGCCCCCTGACGCGCCCTTTGATTTACCGGTGGTCATGCCAACGTGACCCTTGCCCCCACCTTGGTCTCAATCCATTGCCCCGGCCACGGCTGAGACAAGTGTGGATTTCCCGAAAGGCGAAATTTTCACAAACATGCTCGCCTAATAATAAGTATACGCCTGAATCCCTGCAGTGGTTCTCCCATTGTCACTCTGGCGTTCGCCTGAGTAACGCCCGGCCTCCGACCGCCCCGCCGGAAGTCCTTGCGCTGCGCCGCCGTCAGCGCGACGCTCGGCCATCACAGACATGTTCTCCCGATCAAAGCAGGAGACCTCTCATGTCCCGTTTACTCCACTCGCCGCGCAAAAGCCGCCGCGCGTTTCTGGCGGGCACCACCGCTGCTGCAGCCGTCGCTCTGCCCTCGCTTAAAGCCTTGGCTGAGGCCGCTGACTGGGATGTGGAGTGGCGCGGCACCCAAGGCATTTTCGAGCGTCTGCCCTATCTTGATGTCGAGAGTGATCAGGATTTCTATCGTGGCTTCCGCTATTGGATTAACCGCGATCTCATCACCGCAGCCCGCAAACGGGCGCTCGAAATCCTCGCCGAAAATGGCATTGCGCCGGATGAAGACGTGCCCATGGAACAGGTCGTTGCCCTGATGGATAACGATCACATCATGGGTATGAGCGTCATGGCCTGGGAAAATACACAGCTGGCTATGTGGCGCCAGATCCAGGACACCTATCACCGCGAGGCCGATCTGTACCTCGATGAACTGGAGGCCGCGTCCAAGCTCGGACCGGGAACGCTCGAACTTCATCCGGAGATGGAGATTCCCCAATACGCCAGCTACGAAATTCACCTCCAGCCCGGCGGCTACGTCGGCGATCCGTTCGCCGGATACATCTACGTTCACGGCGAGAATGTCGTGTTCCGCAATGGCAACTACCAGGACGACGCCCAGCGCCTTCTGGCCCGGCGCACGCCTGCGCCGCCGGACGGGGTGGTCAACCGGGTGCTGGAACAGGGCTGCAGCTCGGGCCAGTTTACACTCGCGCTGAAGGACAAGTGGCCGCAGGCCGAGGTGTGGGGCACCGATGTCGGCGCTCCCATGCTGCGCTATGCCCACATGCGCTCGGTCGAATTGGGTATGGAAACCCACTACCTGCACGAACTGAGCGAGCATAGCCGCTTCCCCGATGAGCATTTCGATGTGGTGACCAACAACCTGTTGTTCCATGAGGTCCCCGCGAAGGTTGCCCGCGGTATCATCAAGGAGGGATTCCGCACCTTGCGGCCTGGCGGCATCTTCTTCCCCATCGACCTGTTCACCAGCAACCCGCCCAGCAAGACGGCCTTCGGCAAGTTCTGGTCCTGGCGCGATTACCGCTGGAACGAAGAGGTCTGGCGCATGGAATACACCGCCCTGGATATGGCCGGCGAGATGCGCCGCGCCGGGTTCGAGGTGGTCGAGGGGCCGGCCGTGCGCCGTGGTAGCCTGTATGCGGATGGCCGTCCGCGCGGTAACATCATGGGCATCAAGCCTGCCTAAGGAGAAAACCCACCATGCCTGACCGCAGAACCGTGTTTCAAACTGCCGCCGCCGTTGGCGGGGCGCTGGCCACCTTTGCCGGAGGCAACAAGGCTGCGGCCAAACTGCCTAAGGCTGCGGATGTCGAGCCGCGCGGCACCGACCGGCGCCTGGAACGTCTGCCAACCCTGGATGTGGAAAGCCGAGAGGATTTTCTCACCCAATTCCGCATCTGGGTGAACAGGGACGTGCGCCGGGCTGCCGCAAAGCGCGGTGATGCGATCATGGAAGCCAAGGGCCTCAATCCGCGTATGGAGATGACCTACGAGGAAGCAGTCGAGCATGTCAAAGACGACCACATCATGGGTTTGAGCGGCCGCGCCTGGATCAGCGCCCAGCAGTTGATGTGGAAGAACCTGCAGGATTGCTTCTACGACAATGCCGACGCGTACCTGGCGGAGATGGAAGCGGCGGACAACCGCGGCCCGGGCAAGCTCGAACTCAATCCCGACATGGACATTCCGCTGTACTGCAAGCATGAAATCCACATGCAGCCGGGTGGGTATGTCGGCGACCCACTCGGCGGTTACATCTACCACTACGGCACCAACAATTTCTGGGAAGGCCGCAACAACCAAGACGAGATGGACACGGTCTTGGCGAAAGGTGTGCCGGTACCGAAAGACGGCAACGTCAAGCGCATTCTTCATATGGGTTGCAGTTCCGGCCAGCTCACCTTGCGCCTACAAGAGCTTTACCCCGACGCCGAAGTGTGGGGCATAGACGTGGGCGGACCGATGGTGCGCTACGCCCACATGCGGGCCGTTGATCTCGGGGTGGGTGCCAACTTCCGCCAGGCTCTGGCCGAAGACACCGGCTTCCCCGATGGCTACTTCGACATCGTCACATCCTTCCTGCTGTTCCACGAAGTCAGCTCGGAAGGGGCGGCGGACATTATAAAAGAGGGTCACCGCGTGCTCCGTCCCGGTGGCGTGTTCTATTCCCGCGATATGCGCGACTGGGACATCATGCCCAGCTCGTCCGTGTTCCAGCTTTACACGCGCCATTGGATCAACCGCTGGAATCATGAGGTCTGGCAGCGCGATCATCGCTCCAACGATTATCCTGCTATGCTGGCCAGTGCAGGGTTCGAGGTCGGTCAGCCGCATGAAGGTAACAGCACCATGGCCCGCGCCGCGCTGATGGGCACCAAGCCGGCTTAAGGTCTTGAGTTGTCGTGGCCCGGTTTAACCGGGCCACCCATAGCCGCCGGAGTTTATGGGTCACCCGATCAAGTCGGGTGACGACAGTCAATATTCAATCTGGGACAGATAGACACTAAACCGGCGCAACTCATAAGTTCCTATGCGGGAACGGTATATTTCCGCGCACCTGAGGTATTGGCGCCAACCCCGTGCGCTTGGTAGTTTGCGGGTACATTCAGGAGGATTACCATGCTTGATCGCAGAACGCTCTTTTCCACTGCCGCAGCCGGGGCAACCGCCGCGTCCCAATTCGTCGGCGGCGGCAAGGCGAAAGCCGCTGCATCGGTCGGCAAAGGCTTTGCCGGCGATGTCGAAATGCGCGGGTCCAAAGGCCGTCACGAGCGTCTGCCGGCCCTGGACCTGGAGAGCCAGCAGGATTTCCTCACCGGTTTCCGCAATTGGACCCAGCAGGGCTTCCGCACCCTGGCGCCCAAGCGCATGAACCAGCGTCTGGAAGAACGCGGCATCGATCCCAAGTCCGATCCGCCCATCGAGGTGGTCAAAGACATCGCTGACAACGACACCGTGCTCGGTCTGGCCGCTCACACCTGGCTCAACTGTCAGTACCTGACCTGGAAGACCATTCAGGATTACTTCCACGCCGATGCCGACCGCTATTTCGATGAGTTGGAAGCGGCGGACAAGATTGGTCCGGGCACGTTGGAACTCAACCCGGACATGGACCTGCCGGACCACACCAAGCATGAAATTCACATCATGCCGGGCGGCTATGTCGGTGATCCTCTGGGCGGTTATGTCTTCCACCACGGCACCAACAATTTCTACACCAACCGCAACAACCAAGACGAACTGCACCAGGTCTATGCGGACTCCGTCCCCGAACCCGAAGACGGCACGGTTAACCGGGTGCTGGAAGTCGGCTGCACCATCGGTCAGATGACGGTGGCCCTGAAAGAGCGTTTCAAGGACGCCGAAGTGTGGGGTATCGACGCCGGCGGGCCGATGCTGCGCTATGGCCACATGATGGCGGTGGACCTGGGAGTGGATGTCAACTTCGCCCAGCGTTTGGCCGAAGACATGAAGTTCGAGGACAACAGCTTCGACATCGTTACGTCTTACATCCTGCACCACGAGATGCCGGCGGAGATTTCCAAGCAGCACATCAAGGAAGCCTTCCGGGTGTTGCGTCCGGGCGGCGTGTTCTTCCCGATTGATTTCTACACCGGCGGCAACAAGCCGTCGCCGTTGGCCCACCGCAAGTACCGCCACTACTGGGATATGCGTTGGAACAATGAAGTGTGGTGGGACGAGTATGAGAACCTGGACATGCTGGCCGCGATGAAAGATGCCGGGTTCGACGCCACCGAAGACGGCCCGCCGGCCTGGATCGGCCCGACCAACCTGCTGGGCATCAAACCGGCCTAACCGGGTCCGCTCGCGAGGCCCTGTATGGCCTGTCTGACGGCAAAATAGGTCATTGACCTAGTCCGCGTCTTTTCGTCGGCGATTGAATCTAATAATATACATATAATTCAATGATTTGAGACATCTTAGCCCAAGTCATGCATGAACTAACACTCAGGGCGTGCATGGGCTCGTTCCACGCAAATGCTTCTCAGATAAGTTTTTGCTCGCCATGCTTTTTCGCAAAGCACGTTCACGCAGCCTTCGCAGCCAGACAATCCTTTTGATTTTCCCACCTGCCAACGTCATCATGCCGCCATAACAAATCTGCCATTTGACCTTAGTTCAGGACCAAAACACATGCTCGACCGCCGCACCCTCTTCGGGGCTACCGCTGCCACATCCGCCTTCGTGTCTTCGCTGTTCAAAGGCCGCGACACCAAGGCTGCCACGTCCGCCAAGGTGACCTTCGAGGACGTTGAAAAGCGCGGCACCCGCGGACGTCTGGAGCGCCTGCCGGCGCTGGATCTGGAGAGCTCGCAGGACTTCCTCACCGGGTTCCGCAACTTCGTGAACCGCGACATGCGCCAGGCCTCCATGGCCCGCTTCACCCAGCTGATGGAAGAAAACGGTCTCGACCCCAAGGATGATCTGCCGCTCGAAAAAGTCATCCCGATCATCGAGCAGGACCACATCATCATGATGCAGGTGCGCGGCTGGGTTTCCAACCAGCAGCTGACCTGGAAGCAGGTGCAGGATTACTTCCACGCCAACGCGGATACCTATCTCGCCGAAATGGAATCCGCCGACAACTCAGGCCCAGGCTCGCTGGAGCTGAACCCAGGCATCGAGCCGGAGTACACCAAGCACGAAATCCACATTCAGCCGGGCGGCTACGTCGGCGATCCGTTTGCGGGCTACATCAACTACTACGGCGTCAACAATTTCTACGGCGGCAGCAACTACAATGACGAAGTGCAGGCCGCCATCGCCAACCGGGTGCAGACGCCGCCCGACGGTAAAGTGGAACGCATTCTCGATCTTGGGTGCGCAACGGGCCGCTTGACCATCGCCATGAAGGACCGCTTCCCCGACGCTGAAGTCTGGGGCCTTGATGTCGGCGGGCCGATGGTGCGGTTCGCCCATACGCGTTCGGTCGATCTCGGCAAGGACATCCACTATGTCCAGCGCCTGGCCGAGGACACCAAGTTCCCGGACAACCACTTCGATCTGGTGACGTCCTACATCATGTTCCACGAAGTGACGTCCGAAGCGCAGGACAAGATCGTCGCCGAAGCCAAACGCATTCTGCGTCCGGGCGGCGCGTTCTTCCCGATCGATTTCCGCACCGGCAAGCAGGCCGGCACCTTCGACGCCTATCGCACCTGGGCGACCTGGCAAGACCACCGCTTCAACGGTGAGCCCTGGCGCCTCGAATACGCCTCGCGCGATTTCTTGGAAGTCGTCCGCAGTCACGGCTTCGAGGTGCGCGACGATTTCCCGGCGGCGCGCCGCGGCCACGGCAGTGTCATGGGGATCAAACCCGCCTAACCGAATTCCGTCAGCGTAAAGTTACAAAGAGCCCCGTCATGCCAGTGGCGGGGCTCTTTGCGTTCCGGCCGCGCGCGTGCCGGGGAGGGGCGTAAGCGCGGCGGATCAGACTGAGTCCGGGTCAGGCCTCAGTCAGGATTGGGCCTCAGTCCGGATCGGGATCATCGACGCTGTCGCTGTCGGCGATTTCAGCAATGCCGAACGCAGCCAGGGCCACCGCACCAGCAGCGACAAACCAGCCCGCATCACCCATGCCGAGAATCGAATGACGTTGACCCTCCGGGCCGTCCATGCGCGAGGGCAGCAAGGAGCGGTTGGCCAGGGTAAAGTCATTCAGGTGACTCCCGGTGAAGCTGATGTTCATCAGTTGCGGCGAGTCAAACATCAGATGCAGGTCACGGCTGCGGCCGTTCACCGGCTGCTGCGCGAGGGCGAGGCCATACTGCGTGCCCGGCTCGTTTTTGTCGGCATGAAACGGCATCTTGAAATACATCATGCCCGTGGTACCGCCGCGAACGTCCCAAGCATTCATCGGGTCGAACGCATCGGCTGCTGACGCACTTGGCGCAGCAGCCATCCCCGACACGGCGATGGAAAGCCCCAAAAGACGGGGTATTAAAGATTTTTGAGTCATCGAAGTCCTCCCATGGAGTCAGTGATGGACGAGATGCACCAGGCGGCCCGTGTGCCGGAAGCCGCCTGGCACAAAGGTGGAGTTACGGGGCAACAAACTCGATCAATTCCACCCGGATGACGTCGTCCTCATCGTCATCCTCGTCGTCGTCTTCCTCGTCTTCCTCGTCTTCCTCGTCTTCCTCGTCTTCCTCGTCTTCATCTTCGATTTCGGTTTCCAAAATGAGCCCGACACCGGGGGCGTATGTCTTGAGCTCGGACTCCTCCGGCTCCAGCGGGCTAAACTCGCGGATCACCACGCAGGTGCCGGCGCAGCTGGCGGCGGGCACGGTCTCGCTTGCGGTGGTACTGATGATTTCCGAGACATCCTCCGACTCATCCAGCTCAAAACCTTGGCGGAAGGTCGTGCCGGTCATCGGGTTGGCGGGCATGTAAATACCGGCTTCCGCGCCGTTTGCACCGGCACGCCAGGTCTCTTCGACTTCGTCTAAGCGCCCGTCTTCGTATTCAGCTTCCATCTCGCCGAACAGCCAGACGTTGCCGTCTACATCTTGGGCGAAGTAGCGGTCGGTCTGTTCATATTCGTTGTCTTCGTCTTCTTCCGTTTCGACTTCCCGCAACGTAATGACAGGCACGCCGGTGATTTCGAACACCTGGTCGGTCACCGTTGCGCGAATAACCTCTTCACCGCCTTGGTAGGTCCACATCGTGCCGGTGGTGAGCGGGAAGTATGGATTCGGGTCGACTGTGACGCCGATCTCCAACGGATTGATGAAGTTGCTTGGACTAATGTCTAAGGCGGTTTGTGCCTCGCCCACCGTGGTGCACAGGCTTTCCCGCGCGGCGCGTACATCTTCGCAGCGTTCCGTATCGCCGTCGAAGGCGTCGTAGGCCGCTTGCCGGCATCCCGCTACGCCGTTTTGGTTGCCGATGCTGCTGCACGTTGCCTGGGCGCTCCAGAATGTCTGTGCAGCTTGATATCCGCAGGCAACGTATCCCAGCCGCGCGGTCTGGGTGCAGGCGTTGCCGCCGGCCGCGGCAGTCACATCACCGGCGAAGGCTATGATGTCGTCGACAAGCGCCGAGTGTGCCGTCGCCAGCGCGTCTGGATCATCGAGAATATCTGCGCTGCCGGCCACGTCCAAGGTGGCGTTTTCAAATTCCGCGTTCACTTCATCGGCCTGCGCGTCCCGCGTCAGAGTCACGATGGCCCATAGTAGAATGAGGAGTGCTGCGGCGGTCAGGGCCCACGACCAAAGATCGCCGCGACCGTCATCGTCGAAGGCATCGCACGGTTGGCGGGAGGGGTCTTCTATTAAATTCATCGTCTCGCTCCGGGTAAGTGTTACGTGTTGCGAGACCGATAGGTCTGGGCCAGCCTCCCCATGAAACCCTTGCCCTGTGGTCTCATTGCGATGACGCCGCCGGGCTCATGCCGCCTCCATTAGAAAATGCGCGCCGATACGAAGGGTCGTTTACATGGCAGCACTGCGGTATGGTGACGTCAGGTAGGGAGGGACTTTCAGGCGCATGAACGACGACAGCCAATTTCAGGCGGTGGTCGCCCCGTTTCAGGCGCTGCTGCGCCGGTTTCTCATTACCCGGCTCGGCAATGAAGCCGACGCCGACGATGTGCTGCAGGAAACCCTACTTAAGCTGCATGGCGCGTTGGCCACAGACACTGTCGAAAACCCCCAAGCGTTTGCCTTCACGGTCGCACGTAATCTGTCGGTGGATTTCATCCGGCGTGCGTCGCGGGCCCGCACACGGGACTCCGCGTATGGCGAGACCCGCACCGAACGTAGCGGCGATGACTTTGTTGATCCCGCGCCCGACGCCCAGGCACAGGTGGAGGGGCGCGAGCAGGTCGAGCGTTTGCTTGCGGCCCTGGACGAACTCACCCCGAAGGTCAGACAGGCTTTTGTGCTGCATAAGATCGACGGGCTGTCCTACGCCGAAGTCGCCGAAAAGATGGGACTGTCGAAGAGCACGGTTGAAAAGCACATGATGAAGGCCCTGCGCGGGGTTGCGGAGGTGCTCAAATGACCTGCAGGCCCTGGAGAAATCTCGGTATATCAATGGAGGCGGGGAGCCTGCGGCAGCGTCTACCATTTGAACAACTGTGGCCGGGTGTGCCTGGCCGACTGGAACGCCTGCGATGAGCGAGCAAGACCGTATTGATGCTGAGGCCCTGAAATGGGTGGAGCGCCTGAACGGCGGCGATCTGCCTGAGCAGGATATTGAGGCCTATGTCCTCTGGATGGAAGCTGACCCCGCCCATGGCGAGGCCTATCGCCGGTTGGAAGCGGCCTGGATCGCTTCGGCCGACGTTGCTGACGCCATCCGCGCGCGGTTCGGCCCGGAAGCGCGGGCAGCGGAGGAAGGCGGAGGCCTGTTCGCGGCGCTCGGCGGTTTTCTGCGGCCGTTTTTCCGTCCAGGCTTGACACCACAGTTCGCGGGGGCCGTTGCTGCCGTGGTCGCTGTCCTCTTTGTTGCCGTTCAACCGCCGGCGCCGGCGCCCTCAAGTGACGCTGCCGTCTACACCACGGCCTTAGGCGAACGCCGCGACGTTACCCTGGCTGACGGTTCAACTGTCACCCTCAACACAGCCACTGAAGTGACCGTGGCCTTGTCCGAAGGCGAACGGCGCGTCGAATTGGCGCGTGGCGAAGCCTTTTTCGCTGTCGCCCGCGATGAAGCGCGGCCCTTTGTGGTGCGGGCCGGGCAGGGGCAGGTGTCGGTGCTGGGGACGCAGTTCAATGTGCGCCTGACCGCGTCCGGATTCTCTGTCGCCGTGGCCGAGGGCCGCGTTGCCGTCAGTCCCACACAGAACATCCAGGACGAACCCGAGCACGTGCTGACGGCTGAACAAGGTGCGGAGATCAACACCGAGGTTGCTGCGGTGACTCTGTTCGTCGCCGACACGGAGCGGCTGACGGCGTGGCGGCGGGGGCAATTGGTCTACCGGGAGACGCCACTGCGGCAGGTCATCGCCGATCTGTCGCGCTATGGGGAGAACGATATTCGGGTTTCCGGGGCCGGTGTTGACGCCATGGCGTTCACAGGCGTGTTGAATATTGATACGCCTGAGGTCATGGTCCAACGTCTTGCCGACCTGATGGAATTGACCGTCACCTTTGATCCAGATGGGACGATCCGGATGGCACCGGCTGAATAAGAGGGCGTGACATTGCCGGGTCGCAGTTTGGGGAGGTTGAGCGGGTCTTTTAGGGGAGTGCCCGCTCTAGTGTTTGCTGTCCTGGTGGGCAGCGCAAATGCGCAGCCGGTCACGCCAGCATTGTTTCCCGCGCCGCCGCCGGCATCGTCGCAACTCACCTTTTTTGAAGTCGCGTCACAGCCCCTGTCCGAGGCGCTGATCGCCTTCGCGCTACAGGGTAATATTTCCATCGGGCTGGATGATGCATCTGCGCCCAGCCAGCTATCTCCGCGTCTCAGCGGTCTCTACACCACCGCAGAAGGGTTGCGCCTGTTGCTGGGGGGGGGAGCGGCAACAGCTTTCAGTTCGTCGATGACCGCACCGTGCGGGTGTTTCAAACCCAAGCCGCGCCCACGCCGCGCCCGGCACGGCAGCCGCGCTCTGAACGTCCCCGCCGGATCGCTCCAGGCGACCGGGCGCTCGAAGAACTGATTGTGACCTCGACCAAGCGGCGGGAAGCCATCCAGGACGTGCCCATGAGTGTGGCGTCGGTTCCGGCGGAACGTCTGGAAGATTTGAACGTCCGGGAGACCGCCGACCTGATGCCGCTCGTTGCCGGGCTCAGCATGACCAACCTCGGTCCAGGCCGGAACAAGATCTTCCTGCGTGGACAGTCGGACGGTCCGCTGGCGGAACGCACCCAATCGACGGTCGGGGTGTATATCGACGAATCCCCGCTGGTGTTCAGCGACACCAACCCGGATTTCCGCCTGATCGATGTCGAGCGGGTCGAAGTGCTGCGCGGGCCGCAAGGCACGCTGTTCGGTGCCGGGTCCCTCGGTGGCACCTACCGCATCATTACCAACAAACCCGATGCCGATGCATTGGCGGGGCAGGTCAGTATTCAAGGGGGGCTGGTGCAAAGCGGTGACCTCAACTACGGCGCCGACGGCATGCTCAACGTGCCACTTGCCCGCGGCCGGTCCGCATTGCGCGTGGCGGCCTTCTATGACCGCTACGGCGGATTCATCGACGACACCAGCCTGGGCATCGACAACATCAACGACACGGTGATTTACGGCGGCCGGTTATCCTATCTGACCGATCTCGGTGACCGCTGGTCCCTCTTGCTGACGGCCAACGCGCAAAAGATCGACCTCGATGATACCCAGTACTTCTCGCCGGAAATTGGAGAACTGCTGCGCTCGAACCTCGTGCCCGAGCCACGCGCGGACCGCATTGTGCAGACCGGCGCCGTCTTCACGGGTGACCTGGATTGGGCTGAATTTACGTCCGCCACCACCTTCGTGCACCGGCGCATCACCAACCAGTCGGACGCATCCCGGACCGTGCCCGATTTACTCGGTTTATCCCTCCGCCCCAGTCCGTTCACTGCACGCGACAAAATTCGCACCCTGATCCAAGAGATGCGGCTGGCCCACAGTGGTCCCAGGGTGAAGTGGCTGGTGGGCGGCTTCTATCTGTCCCGGGCGCAGAACCTGCGGACGTCGTTCGTGGTGCCGGGCGCAGGCGAGGCGTTCGCCACCGATGGGTTTCCCTCTGATGAAGTTTTTGCCGAAGACCGCGACGACGACGTTAAGGAGTACGCCATCTTCGGCGATGCATCCGTACGTCTAACGCCGCGCTGGGAGGTCTCAGGCGGGTTGCGTCTCAGCCGCGGCAACTTAGATGTGTCGTCGCTGACAACGGGTGTGGTGAGCGGCCAGACGGGCGAAATCGACCTGCAAAACGCCAAGACCAGCGTCACGCCCCGGTATTCCGTCAGCTACCGGCCCAGTGATGAGCAGCATTTTTATGTTCAAGCGGCCAAGGGTTTTCGTATCGGCGGCGTCAACATCAACACACCGATCTCAGCTCTGTTCGATCCTGATCTGGATGATGACGATCCTGATGAAGACGGTGACGACGTTCTGAAAACGCAGACCTTTTCGGAAGACTCCCTTTGGAGCTACGAAGCCGGTCTCAAGGCCCGCCTGTTCGACAACCGTTTAGACGTCGATGTTGCGGCATTCTTCGTGCAGTGGAAAAACATCCAGACCGATCAGATATTGCCCAGTGGGTTTCTCTTCGTCACCAACGCCGGCAACGCGGAAAACTACGGTCTGGAGTTCCAGGCGGCGGCGCACGTGAGCACCAGAACGACAGTAACCTTTGCTGCCATTTGGAACGATCCGCAGCTTGTCGAAGCCAACGCGTTTCTGAACGCGGACAAAGGAGACCGCCTTCCGGCCATCGCGCGGTTTACCGGCAGTGCCAGCGTCACCCACGTCCGGCCACTGGGGCGCGGCCTCGATCTGCGTCTCGGTGCGGATTACAGCTACGTTGGCCGTTCTTCACTATTCTTTGACCGGGATCAGTCGCCGGCCATGGGCGACTTTCATCGCCTCAATCTTCGCGCCGGGCTGGAAGGGGAGCAGTGGCAGGCTTTGCTGGCGGTGACCAACCTGATCAATTCGCGGGGGAACACGTTCGCCTACGGCAACAGCTTTAGTCTGAACGCGACGTCGCAGTTCAATCCGCTGCGGCCGCGCACAGTATCGCTGGCTCTGACCCGCAGCTTCTGACGGGTTACTCTTCAACGGGCGGCGGCACGTCGGCTTCGCCGAGCACCAGAGCTTTCACATACTCCGGTGCGATGAGATGACAGTACAGCGCGCCGCGAAACGCCTCCGGCGCCATGCGGAACAACAGGTTGGTCCAATCCACCTGCAACCGTTTTGACTTGATGTGCAGGGCGCCTTCTTCACCGGTCCAAACGTAGTTAAACGGTGCGACCCATTTCACGCCCATGAACACGGTTTCGTCTTCTTCAAACACGATCTGATCGTTGTTGACGGCGAGCCGCGCTTGTTCCTCGGGGGTGAGGGACGCCAAAACCGCCTGCACATTTTCGCGGTTGATCGCTTCGCACGACCGGGGTTCTTCCGCCGCCGCGTCTTCCCCGTAGACCTCACGGATGTGGTCGGCGGACTTGAACTTGCACGAGATCATGCGCGGATCGCCATCCGGGCCGAAGGTTGTGAATTGCTCATTGCGCAGCGGATCGACTGAGGCCTTGGATTCCAGGAAAGCATCCCAGTCGGGGTGGATTGCCGTATCCGCTTCGACCGTGTTGCTCATGATCGATTTCTGCACGGTGTTGCAGAATTCGTCCGTGATTTCTGTCTGGCCCGCCGCACTCACTGCGTAGGGGAGGCTCAAGATCGCGCAGGCTGTTAACGCTGAAGCGAGGGTTGTACGGAAAGTCATATCATCGGCCTCGTGAGCGATTAGTGATGGTCCGGCGCCGGCATCGGCAGTGTGTTGGCGAGGATGACGGCCACCACCAGCAAGCCTCCGCAGATGTAGAACGGTGCATCCGGATTGATTTGATAGGCGATGGCGCCCAGCAGCGGGCCAATCATGAAGCCCACCGCCTGGAACGCGGACGTGAGTCCGGCGACGCTGCCCTGGTTTTCAGGACCAGCGGCCAGGGACGCGGCGGTCATATAGGCGGGCCATCCCACGCCACCGCCGATGCCGAACAGCATCATTGCCCCGACGATCGCCGGCAGCGTCGGCGCGGTCATGACGAAGAAGACGGCGACGACGGCGATCGGCAGGCCCACCGTAATCATACGGCGGGGGGACCATCCCAGCCGGGGAATCACGCCGATCTGAATGATCACCTGGGTGATCGCAGACGCAGACAGCGCAATCCCGACATTTCGTGCGGTCGCCGCTGTGCTCAATTCGAAGGTGTCCTGAAAGTGGAAGCCGAGCACGGTGATCATGGCCACGTTGCCGAGGATCAGCACCATGAACCCGAAGGAGATACTCAAGATCACCGGTGTCATGATGTGGCGGAAGCCGGTCTTTTCCGGAGTCTTATGCCGTTGCGGCTCATGTAGCCAATAGACGTAAAAGGCGAACGCGGCGAACCCCATCAAGGTGACGGCATAGAACGGTGCCGTCGGCGTCAGCGCTGAGAATGCGGCAGCGATCGCCGGGCCGACCACAGAGCCCATGCCCCAGGCCGCACTAATCAGTGCCACGCCGCCGGCGCGCTTTTCGCGGCTGGTCATATCCGCGACCATGGCCATGGTCGCTGGATAGATTGCGCCGGATGTCAACGTGTAGAGCGCCCGGATCGCGACGAGGAGGAGGAAACAGACGAACGCGCTCAGCACACTTGCCAGGCGCAGGTCGATGGTCACCGCGAAAGCTGCCGTCGTGACGATATAGCCGACAGCGCCAAACAGAATGACTTTTTTGCGTCCCCAGTCCTCACTGACGCGGCCCCAGATCGGCCCGGTAATCAGCATGAAAATACCGCCGACGGCCAGAATCAGGCCCACCTGCCATTCCACAAATCCCATCTCACGGCCCAGCGGCGGCAAGATCGTGATCAGAAAGTTATTGCCGATGGCGCTGATCAACATGCCGTAGGACAGAACCAGCCCGACGGTCTTGGGCAGGGATCCTTGGGCTTCGGAAGAGGGGGCGGAAACGTCTGTCATTAACTTGAAGCTCTAACAAATTTGCCGAAAACGGCCTGATACAAATACGCCCAGCAGGAGTAAGTCCGATCACATCGGACCGCGCCGCCATTTTCCCTGTCCGAACAATGGGCGGCCCCTGTTATCTGCGCGACCGGACCGGAATGCAAAGCAAAATCTTCAATTTCTCAAGCATTTAGCGCCCGAGACCGGAGGGCGGATGCAGCGTGGAGGCCACTCTAGCGGGTGAAAAGTGGCCCAAATTTGATCCCGATCAAACCGGCGACAATCCAAAACGGTCATATAAACCGTAGAAGTTTTATGTGATCCCGGGGGTCATGCCTGAGGGACTCTGGTGAGAGAGGAGGATTTCCGCCATGTACATGAATTTTTGGTACCCGGTGTGCATCAGCGAGGAGCTGACAGACAGCCCGATCCGTGTCCGGATTCTGAAGCATAATTTCGTTGCCTTCCGCGACAGCGATGGCAGGCCGGCGCTGCTCTCAGACACCTGCGTCCACCGCGGCGGGGCTCTATCCGGCGGTAAGTGCAAGGAAGATGGCACCGTCCAATTCCCGTATCATGGCTGGCGCTTTACCCGCGACGGCGTGTGCACCCGCATTCCGTCACTGGGCATCAACGGCAAGATTCCGCCCCGGGCCCGTGTCGATGCCTACCCGACCATCGACAAATACGGCCTTGTCTTCGCCTTCCTCGGCGATCTGCCGGAAGCCGAGCGTCCGCCAATCATGCCGATCGACGAATACGAAACCGAAGGCTGGCGCGCGACCGTTCAGACTTTCGACGTTGATTACAATTACGAGCGCTCCATCGAGAACGGTCTCGACCCGGCGCACAACGAATACGTTCACTCCACCCACGGCTATCAGGGCGAGAAGGAAGAAGAATACAAGGTCAACGAACTGGAGCCCTACAAGAACAACGACTGGGGCTTCGGCTTTATGCACACCTTCGATGCGCCGCCGCTCAAGAATTGGCTGATGAAGCGGTTCCGTCCCGAGGGCGGCAAGATGCAGGCGGGATCGGGCACCTACGGTCCCAACCAGATGTGGACCTACATTCACTTGTCCGCAGGCATGCACATGCACCAGTACATGTTTGAAGCGCCGATCGAAGAAGACAAGACCCGTATCTTTCTCGTGAATCTGCGCAATATGGCCATCACCAGGTTCGACTGGCTCAATAAGTTCCTCGACAAGAAAATCATGGAGCGCAACCTGTTTGTCGCCAAGGAAGACATCGTGGTTGTCGAGAAACTCGAGCCCAGGTTGACGCCACCAACGACCACCAAGGAAGTGCTCATGCCGCACGACCGGGTTCTGGTTCAGTACCGCAGCAAACTCAGCGAGTGGAATGAGAACGGGTGGCGCCTCAATCACGAAGAGATCAATGCGCTGCGTGCCAAGGGTGATGTGGTCACCGCGATCCCGTGCCCGTACCGGCGCGAGAGCAAAGCTTGGGTGCTTGACGAAGCTCCGACGTATGCCGCTTTGCCGGAAGCCGACCCGGTGCGCGAGGCCGCTGAGTAAGTCACCTCACCACACCTCGACACACACAACGCCGGCCTTCGGGCCGGCGTTTTCTTTTGCCGGTCCTTTTGTGAGACTTGCAGAATGAAGCGGCACCTTTAAGACTGTCCCAAACCGGGAGGGGACATGTCCAAAGCTGTGACCGAAGTTTTGCACACCGGCTGGCAGCCGGAAGCCAATGAAACCCATCAGCGCTGGGTGCTGGCCAATCATCCCATCGGTACGCCAACCGTCGACGATTTCAAATTTGTTGAAGATGTCATCCCCGCACCGGCACCTGGCCAAGTGCTGGTGCGCAGTCTGTATCTGTCCGTCGATCCGTTTCAGCGCCTGGTCATGAACGCGACCCCAAGAAATGTTGAGGTCGTTCCGCTTTACGGTGTGATGCTGGGTGACATCGTCGGTGAGGTGGTGAAGTCCCACCATCCGGAGTTTAAAGACGGTGATGTCGTCAACGGCGTGCTCGGTTGGCAGAACTACGCTTTGACCGACGGCAAGGGCCATTACATCCACAATCGCTCCGGGCTGCGGGTGGTTGACGAAGGACTCGGCCCGCTGAATACCGCCGCTAGCGTGCTCGGCCGACCCGGCATGACGGCCTACTTTTCAGTTATGCGCGAGTGTCAACCGAAGCCGGGTGATGTGATGGTGGTCTCAACCGCCGCCGGTGCGGTGGGACATCTGGCCGGTCAACTGGGCAAAATTCACGGCGCAACCGTGATCGGCCTTACCTCTTCAGAGGAAAAGATCCGTTTCATCACCGAAGAGATGGGGTTCGATGCCGGTATCAACTACAAGGCCGTCAACGATATGTCCGCGGCCATCAAGCGGGCCTGTCCAAAAGGAGTGGACATTTACTACGACAATGTCGGCGGTCCGATGGCCGAAGCCGTCTTGCAGCACATGAACGCCGGCGGGCGGGTTTCCTATGTTGGTGCGACGGATCAGTACAACACGCTCGAAGACGATGGCTCACCCTGGACGTGGAAGATGGATAAGCCGATGTTCATCGTCCACGACTATGTCGATGAATATGACGAAGGCCGCGCCGCCATGAGCGCTTGGATCAAGGACGGTAAACTCAACTACCGCGATGATATCATCGACGGTCTGGAAAACGCGCCCAGCGCCTTTGTTGGATTGTTTCAGGGCACCAACGTCGGCAAGCGCCTGGTGCGGATCAGCGCAACGCGGCTCGACGGCAGCCCGAGTTAATCAGATAAAGCTGCCAGGTCCTCCGGCTTCACGCGTACGGTCTGGCGCAGCTGATCGTCATAGTCTCCCGACAGGAACGCGGCGACATCTGCCGCCACCAGTTCCGGCTCTTCGATATACGGGTAATGCCCGAGCCTGGGGTATTTCTTGATCAGGGTCGGCGCCCCTATCATCCAATGCTGGATCACGTTGGCTTCCAGGTGCATCACCGTGGGATTTTCCATGCCCCAAAGAATCATCGTCGGCGCGGTGATGTCGTCCAACACCTGCGACGGATCACCGGTGACGTAGTTACGGCGGAAAATCATCGCCGGCTCCCGGCGGCCGGCGCGGCGGTTCATGTCGTAGGCCATTTCGATGTGGTCTGCCGTCGGCGGGCGGGACGTCACTGTCTGTGATAGGGCATTGACCCAGTAATCCCAGTCCTGGTGGTAGCTGTAGCGCCAGCGGCTGAAGCTGGTGCCGCGCGGGCGGTTCGGGTTGGTCACCGCCGTGCGCGGCATGCCGGCGGAATTGATGAGAATAAACCGGTCGATCTTCTCAGGGTTGTTGGCGGCATAGCGGAACGCCACGGTCGCCCCCGATGACGTGCCGATGAGATGGAACGTCTCGACGCCGAGCGCTTCGGTGAGTTGGGTGATAAGCTCTTGATAGTGCTCGACGGAATAGCGGTTTTGCGGATCGAAGCCTGTTAGCCCGGCGTTCGGATAATCAAAGCGAATGATGCGAAAGCGATCTGTCAGGGCATCTGCCATCCCGTCCCAGGCGCGCAGGCTGTGGAACGAGGCGTGCGACAACACCACCGGCGGACCGCTCCCTTCGTCGACGTAGTGCACCTCCACGCCATCGAGCTCGATGTACTGAGAGTTGGGCAGCTCGTACTTGGCGCGCAGGTCTTCTAGGGAAATATCGAAGGCGCCGTTGGTCAGCATCAGAACCCAAATGCCAAATCCGGCTGCGGCGGCCAATACAAGCAGCCCCACGCTCTTGATCAGTTTGGCCATCCCATCCTCCCGCCTCATTTTCTTGCCGGACATTTACGCATCACGAGAGCTCAAGCATACTCGCGGGCAATCTGAAAAGGGAGGTTTGCCGTGCGTTTGCTTGTACTCACTGTCACTGTTGTTCTCGGCTTGACCACGGCCGCCGCCGCTGAGAGCGTCCTGGTGTTCGGCGCGACCGGGCATACCGGGTCCCGCATTGTTAAGCATCTGGTTACCGGTGGACATGATGTAACCGCCTTCGTGCGCCCGACCTCAAGCCGCAGCCGGTTGACCGGCTATGCCGTGAGCTATGCTGTCGGCGACGTCAACGAACCTGCGACCGTTGAGACCGCGTTCGCCCAAGCCGAACCGGACATTGTCATTGCGGTTATGCAAAGCCGGCGCGGCCAGCCCAGTCCCCATGGCGAGCCGGAAGTGCGCCTGGTTGAGCTTGCCGAGAAAGCCGGCGCGGATCAGTTCATTTATCTTAGCTCGGTCGGCGCGGGCCCGGATACGCCCGCCCAGCGCGCGCTCTATCCCGATATCAACTACGACCTGTTCGCCAAAGGCCTCGCGGAAAAAGGTTTGGTGGAAGATGCGCTGCGGGCGAGTTCCGTCGCGTTCACCATCATCCGGTCTGGCTCTATCCTTGTGGAATTCGGGCGCGAGCCGCCGCCCGGTACGGGACGCGGCTATTTCACGGAAGACCAGACCGTCACGGGTCCGATCACCTATGACGACCTGGCGATCCTGATGGTGCGCTGCGTCGGCACGTCAGGGTGCTATGGCAAGACCTATCACGCCACCGACGATACGCTCTGGCCGGAATACAACCATTGGCGCTGCCGCCGCTTCGCCCCGCTCAATCAGCTGGACGAAGCCTGCGATCACCTCCGGCCCATCGGCCAGGTGGTGATAGAGCGGGTCAACTAGGCCGCAGCCGGTTCGGGCTCTTTGGCACGGTAATTCCCCCGGCTGAATTTGATCACGGCTGCCACCACGGCGAAATTGAAGATCGGTTCACCGGCGTTGCCCAAAATTGGGCCGGCCACGCTTTGCGGTGTTCCGGCGGCCAACAGCATGACGAAGCAGCCGAGGAACAGCCATGGCCACTTGTGGCGCACCCAGATGGCAATGCCCACCAGCATCAGCGACAAGTTCACCAGGATTGCCGCCGCCGGGGACGGCGTGTCCGGCGAGCCGACACCTGCCATCTCAGGTGTGCACTCCTGTCCGGGCGAGATGCTGGTGACGTAGCGCAAGGTTTCGCCAAAGCAGGCGGGATAGAAGTCGACGATAAAGATGTAGCGGAGGTCTTCGACAATGAAGAACACCGCAACCAGACAGAACGCGCCCATCACGATTTTGTTTTCGGCGAACTTGAAACCGGCGCGGCGCAACAGCATCCCGGCAACAATGAACAGCAAGGGCAGGGCGCCCCAATGCATGCTGTAGCGCAGGTAGGTAAAGCTCAGCATCAGCGGCCCTTCGCCAATCCATTGTCCCGTCGCAACCGCAAAAGAATCAAACCACAAGAACAGCAGGGGAATGAGTGTCAGCAGCAGGATCGTCGAGCGATCCTCCATGTAGGCTTTGAGGCACCAGACCATGCAAGCGAACGCTGCTGCTGCGATTATGAGATATCCAACTGTGATCACCGAACCATCCCCTCATGCGTCATGAATTGAACCCAGGAAAAAACCGGGCGGAGTGTGGAAAGGGATTGCCTCCGTGCCAAAGTCTGAACCGCGCCGGACTTCCTGGTGGTCAAAAAAACTGAATCTTTCTAGGGGATTATCCTGACGGGCCAGATAGATTGGTCTCGAATCAATGTGAGTCCCAAATGCCACATAATTGATTCTATTGGATAATTCGTACTGGCGCGTCTTGACCGCCGGAATCCGCCGTGATTCCATGACCTCATGAAACGCGGATCGGAACAGAATAAGCGAGTTCGGCAGGTCTTAGCCCCGCTTTTAGGGTCCGCTTTGATAGCGTACTTTGCGTATCACATGGTCCAAGGTGACCGCGGCCTCCTGACATGGTGGCAGCTGCGTCATCAGATCGAGACGGCAGACGCGGAACTGGCTTCCGTGACGGCGCACCGGGACTGGCTGCAGAACAGAATATCTTTACTCCGTCCCGATAGCCTCGATCTCGATATGCTCGATGAACAGACCCGGTCGGTCTTGGCCCTCGGGCGCGCCGACGACATTCTGCTGATTCCTGACGCCGTCAACTGATCTGACACTACTGCCCGCCAATGCGCTGTCCGCACTGGGGGCTTTTTCCGGCTAATTCTGGGGGCTAATGAACCGTCTATTTTTGACGTTTTCGGTCCCGGGCGTATCGTCGACGAGGCTTCAGCTGAAATAATGTTACTCATCAAAGCAATGTTCGAATGACCTAACCGCATATGCACACACGATATTAATCAAGTTAAAGTTAATCAATAAATTGTGCAGTGCAAACAGTGGCTTAACGATTGTTTCGCTTGCGAATTGCCGGCCGCGCTGCGATAACTCCCGCACTTCAAAACCCAGCCGAACAATGGGTGATCAACGCATAAACGGGAGGTGGCATGGCTGCACGCAAAACCGCCGCTACGAAATCCGGGAGCAAAAAAAAGGCTCCAGCGAAGAAAAGCCAAAGCAAGTCTGCATCCAAGTCGTCCGCCAAAGAGCCGTCGGCTGAGACCAAAATCCAATTCTACAAAGATATGCTCCTGATCCGCCGGTTCGAGGAGCGCGCGGGCCAGCTCTATGGCATGGGCCTGATCGGCGGCTTTTGCCACCTCTATATCGGTCAGGAAGCGGTTGTGGTCGGCCTACAGGCCAACGCCAAGGACGCCGACACAGTCATCACCACCTACCGAGACCATGGCCACATGCTGGCCTGTGGGATGGATCCGAAGGGCGTGATGGCGGAGCTCACCGGCCGGGAAGACGGGTATTCCCGCGGCAAGGGCGGCTCCATGCACATGTTCAGCCGTGAGAAAGGCTTCTTTGGTGGTCACGGCATCGTCGGCGCATCAGTGCCCATCGGCACGGGGCTGGCTTTTGCCCACAAATACAGCGGCGATGGCGGCATCAACTACTGTTACTTCGGCGACGGGGCGGTGAACCAAGGCCAGGTTTACGAAGCCTTCAACATGGCGGCTCTGTGGAAGCTGCCTGTCATCTATGTCATCGAGAACAACAAGTACGGCATGGGTACCTCGGTTGAGCGCGCTTCGGCGTCAACCGACCTGCACCGCCGTGGTGAGGCCTACGGCATTCCCGGTGTCGTCGTCGATGGCATGGATGTCTCAGCGGTTTACAAGGCCGGGCAGGACGCCGTCGCGCACGTTGAAAGCGGCAAGGGCCCGATCATTCTTGAAATGAAAACCTATCGCTACCGCGGCCATTCCATGTCCGATCCAGCGAAATACCGGTCCAAGGACGAGCTCAGCAAAATGCGGACAGAACACGATCCCATCGACCGTCTGCGCCAAAAGCTGCTCGATGAAAAGGCGATGGGGGAGGACGAGTTCAAACAGATCGACAAAGACATCAAGGCACGGGTGACCGAGGCTGCCGAGTTTGCGCAGTCGTCTCCGGAGCCCGATCCCAGCGAACTCTACACCGACATTTTACGCGACGTCGCGTAACGCGAACGCGCGCCGAAAGCGGCGCCTGCAAACGACGACCGGCCCCAAAAAGTCAGGGCCCATAAAGGGAGACACACGTGGCGACAGAAATTCTTATGCCTGCATTGTCGCCCACCATGACCGAGGGCACCCTCGCGAAATGGCTGGTGAAAGAAGGTGACACGGTTTCCGCCGGCGATGTGATCGCTGAAATCGAAACCGACAAGGCGACGATGGAACTTGAGGCCGTGGACGAGGGCACGCTCGGTAAGATTCTCATCGAGGCGGGCACTGAAGGTGTCGAGGTCAACAAACCCATTGGCGTGTTGGTCGAAGACGGGGAAGACGCATCGGACATCGAAGTTTCCTCTGACTCTGTTTCAAGCAATCAGCCTGGCGAAGGTGCCGAAGAGGAGCCCGATGAGAGCGGCGCTGCGGAGGCTCCGTCTGCCAAACCTGCTGCGCCCAAAGCGGTTATGGATGCTGACGAACCGGACCTTGGCGAAACAGAAGAACTCACCGTCCGCGAGGCGTTGCGCGACGCCATGGCCGAAGAAATGCGCAAAGATGCCAACGTATTCCTCATGGGCGAGGAAGTCGCTGAATATCAAGGTGCGTATAAGGTCAGCCAAGGTTTGCTCGATGAGTTTGGCTCCAAGCGCGTCATCGACACGCCGATCACCGAGCATGGTTTTGCCGGGCTAGGTGTCGGCGCCGCATTCGGCAATCTCAAGCCGATTGTTGAATTCATGACCTTCAACTTCGCGATGCAGGCGATTGACCAAATCATCAATTCGGCGGCGAAGACCCTCTATATGTCCGGCGGACAAATGGGCTGCCCGATCGTGTTCCGTGGTCCCAATGGCGCGGCGTCACGCGTCGGCGCCCAGCATTCGCAGTGTTACGCCGCTTGGTACGCCCATGTTCCCGGCCACAAGGTTGTGGCGCCGTGGTCCGGCGCAGACGCCAAAGGCTTGTTGAAAGCAGCGATCCGTGATCCCAATCCGGTGATCTTGCTTGAGAATGAGTTGCTCTACGGCCAGAAGTTCGATGTGCCCAAGAGCGATGACTACGTTGTGCCCATCGGCAAGGCGAAGATCGAGCGCGAAGGATCGGATGTCACGATCACCGCCTTTACCATCATGGTCGGCAAGGCTCTTGAGGCGGCGGAAAAACTGGCCGAGGAAGGAATCTCGGCCGAGGTGATCAACCTGCGCAGTATCCGGCCGCTCGACAGCGAAACCATCATCAAGTCGGTGCAGAAGACCAACCGCTGTGTGTCGTGCGAAGAAGGATTTCCATTCTCCGGCATCGGCGCAGAGATTTCCGCACAGATTATGGAAACCGCATTTGACTGGCTCGATGCGCCGGTCACCCGCATCACCGGCGAGGACGTGCCTATGCCCTACGCCGCCAATCTGGAAAAACTCGCTTTGCCGCAAGTCGACAACATTGTCGAAGCGGCGAAAGCCGTCTGTTACCGCGACTAAGCGGACTAAAGGATCAAGACATGCCTATCAATATTCTCATGCCGGCCCTATCCCCGACGATGACCGAGGGCACTCTCGCCAAATGGTTGGTGAAAGAGGGTGATGAGGTTTCGTCCGGAGATATCATTGCCGAGATCGAAACCGACAAAGCGACAATGGAACTGGAAGCCGTCGACGAAGGCAAGATCGGTAAGATTTTGGTGTCCGAAGGCACCGAAGGTGTCGAGGTGAACAAACCTATCGGCGTGTTGCTCGAAGAAGGCGAGGATGCAGGTGACATTGACGCGTCCGCCGATGCTGCGCCGGCTCCCAAAGCAGCGCCGAAGCCGGAACCGAAGCAGGAACAGCAAGCTTCCGCAGCACCTGCGGAAACACCCGCGCCCGCGAAAAAGGAAGCCCCGGCAAAGTCCGATTCTTCGGATCGTGTTTTCGCCAGCCCTTTGGCGAAGCGCATTGCTGAAAACGCAGGGATTGACTTGTCGGATGTGAAGGGCTCGGGACCTAATGGACGGATTGTCAAAGCCGATGTCGAGCAAGCCCTGTCTGGCGGTAAGCCGGCCAAGAAGGGCGCGCCGGCTGCGGCTGCACCGCTCAGCTCCGCGGCATCGGATGTGCCGGATTTCGGCCAGCCGTATACGGAAGAAGAAAACTCGAATGTCCGCAAGGTCATCGCCCGGCGCTTGCTTGAGGCCAAACAATCGATCCCACATTTCTATTTGACCATCGACTGTGTCATCGACGATTTGCTCGATCTCAGAAAGTCGCTCAATTCACGCGAAGGGGCCGATTACAAGCTCTCGGTCAACGATTTCATCATCAAGGCCAGCGCATTGGCGATGCGAAAGGTGCCGATGGTCAATGCCACCTGGACCGATGAAGCGATCCGTCTCTACGACAACGTCGACGTTTCTGTTGCCGTGGCGACCGACGGCGGCTTGATTACGCCGATCATCCGCAACGCCGACCAGAAGGGCCTGTCCTCTATTTCAAATGAGATGAAAGAGCTGGCCGGCCGTGCGCGTGACAACAAACTCAAGCCGGAAGAGTTCCAGGGCGGCGGGTTCTCTATCTCCAACCTTGGCATGTACGGCATCAAGGAATTCTCGGCGATCATCAATCCGCCGCAGAGCGCTATTCTGGCGGTTGGTGCCGGCGAGCAGCGCCCGGTGGTCAAGGATGGAGCTTTGACGGTTGCGACCGTGATGTCGTGCACGTTGTCCTGTGATCACCGTGTCGTTGATGGAGCCGTGGGCGCTGAATTCCTCGCTGCCTTCAAGCCGCTCATCGAAGATCCCTTGAGCCTGATGCTGTAGGCGGGATTGTCATGGCGGATACAAAATTTGATTTAGTTGTTGTTGGCGGCGGACCCGGTGGCTACGTCACCGCCATTCGTGGCTCGCAACTTGGCCTGAAAACGGCTCTGGTGGAGCGCGAGCACCTGGGCGGCATCTGCCTCAATTGGGGCTGTATTCCCACCAAGGCATTGCTGCGCACCTCCGAAGTCTACCACCTGATGCAACATGCCGAAGACTTCGGCCTGTCAGCTAAGGACGTGAAGTTCGACATCAAGAAGGTGGTTGAGCGCTCGCGCAAAGTGGCCGGGCGGTTGTCCGGCGGCGTCGGCATGCTAATGAAGAAGAATAAAATCCAAGTGTTCGACGGTCACGGCGCTCTTGCCGGTAAGGGCAAAGTGAAGGTGACGAAGGATAAGAAAGACGTCGCCACGCTTGAGGCCAAGCACATCGTTCTCGCCACCGGGGCCCGCGCCCGTACACTGCCGGGCCTGGAGCCGGACGGCAAACTGATCTGGACCTACAAAGAAGCCATGGTGCCTGAGTCCATGCCCAAGTCGCTTCTTGTGATCGGCTCCGGCGCCATTGGCATCGAGTTTGCCAGTTTCTACCGCACTCTCGGCGCCGAGGTGACGGTTGTCGAGGTGATGGACCGCATTCTGCCGGTCGAAGACGAGGAGATTTCCGCCTTCGCCCACAAGGCCTTCAAGAAACAGGGCATGAACATCATCACTGGGGCTTCAGTGAAGGAGCTCAAGACCGGCAAGGACACCGTGACAGCAACCGTCGACAAGGGCGGCAAGACCGAGAAGATCACCGTCGACCGTGTCATTCTGGCCGTCGGGATCGTCGGCAATGTCGAGAACCTGGGTTTGGACGGCACCAAGGTGAAAGTTGAAAAGACCCACGTGGTGACGGATGAGTTCAGCCGCACGGGCGAGCCGGGTGTCTATGCCATTGGTGATCTCACCGGTCCGCCATGGCTGGCGCACAAGGCCAGCCACGAGGGCGTCATTTGTGTCGAGAAGATTGCCGGACAGTCGCCCCATCCGCTCAACACATCGCGTATTCCCGGGTGCACCTATTGTCATCCGCAGGTGGCCAGCGTCGGCATGACCGAAGCCAAGGCCAAAGAGTCCGGCCGTAAGGTCAAGGTGGGCCGCTTCTCGTTTGTTGGCAATGGCAAGGCCATCGCTCTTGGCGACGATCAGGGTCTGGTCAAGACCGTGTTCGATGCGGACACCGGGGAATTGCTCGGCGCGCACATGGTGGGGGCGGAAGTCACGGAACTCATTCAAGGCTATGCGGTCGCGCAAACCCTTGAAACCACGGAAGTGGAACTGATGGAAACCGTGTTCCCCCATCCCACATTATCGGAGATGATGCACGAGTCCGTACTTGATGCGTATGGCCGGGTGATCCATCTATAAGCCATGACTGAAGTAACGCCGCTTAAAGACCAGACGAAGCGTCAGCCCAAGCCCGCGTGGCTGAGGGTTAAGGCGCCGACGTCGCGTGAGTACGGCGAAACACGCAAGCTGATGCGCGATCTCAACCTTCACACCGTGTGCGAAGAGGCCGCGTGCCCGAACATCGGCGAGTGCTGGGCCCAGAAACACGCCACCATGATGATCCTGGGCGATACCTGCACCCGGGCGTGCGCCTTCTGCAACATCAAGACCGGCAAGCCGAACGCCGTCGATGCTGACGAGCCTCAGCACGTTGCCGAGGCGGTGGCCAATCTGGGTTTGCGCCATGTGGTTATCACGTCGGTTGACCGGGATGATCTGGAAGACGGCGGCGCGGCGCACTGGCGTGCGGTTATCGAGGCCGTGCGAGAAGCCTGCCCAAACACGACAATCGAAGTGCTCACGCCGGATTTCCGCAAGAAGCTCGGGTCGACGGAGTTGGTCGCGGCAGCGAAACCCGATGTGTTCAACCACAATCTTGAAACGGTGCCGCGCCTGTATCGCGCCATTCGGCCCGGCGCGCGTTACTTTACCAGTTTGCGCCTGCTTGAGCGCGTCAAGGAAGTCGTGCCGTCTGTGTTCACCAAGTCGGGTATTATGGTCGGACTGGGAGAACAGAAAGACGAAGTTCTCCAGGTTATGGACGACATGCGCGCTGCCGATGTCGATTTTCTGACCATCGGGCAGTACCTCCAGCCGACCCCGCGCCATGCGCCGATCGATCATTTTGTCACGCCCGATGAGTTTGCCGAATACGAGAAGCTCGCCCGAGCCAAAGGGTTCCTGATGGTGTCGGCCAGTCCGTTGACCCGGTCGTCTTACCACGCGGATGCCGATTTCGCCCGCCTGCGCGAGGCCCGCGAGGAAAAGCTCGCAGCTGCGGAATAAGACGCGGGGCAGAAACGGTACCATGGCGGTTCATAACGAAACCCGCATCCTTCCCTATACGCCGCAGCAAGTGTTTGATCTGGTCGCCGACGTCGAGCGCTATCCGGAATTTTTGCCGTGGTGTATCGCCTGCCGTATCACCAAAAGAGTCGACGACGGCTTCGAGGCGGATCTCGCCATTGGCTTTAAGATGGTGCGGGAGAAGTTCACCTCGATCGTGACATTGAAGCAGTCAGACCGGATCGAAGTTGCGTACAAAGATGGCCCGTTCAGTTATCTCACCAACACGTGGGACTTCGCGCCCGGACCAGACGGCAAGGGAACCGAAGTCCGCTTTCATCTTGAGTTCGAGTTCCGCTCGCGCATGCTGCAGTCGTTGATCGGCCTGCTGTTTGAAGAAGCAGTGCGCCGCATGGTCGGTGCCTTTGAGGCGCGCGCGGCTGCGCTCTATGGTTAGAGAACTACGCTCTACGGCTAGAGACAAGTGCCGTCCGGGTTAGTCGTCGTCGTTGTCAGCATGTTCGCCGCCGAAGGGTTCTTCGAGACGGCTGTGCAGCAGCTCCAACGCCGCGCCCACAGTTGAACGGCGTATGTCATCCCGGGTGCCGGCAAACACATAGCGTTTCACCACGGCGTCCTCACCGCGTTCCGCCAAAGACAGGTAAACAAGTCCGACAGGTTTGTCGGGTGTTCCGCCATCTGGACCGGCAATGCCCGTTACCGCCACGGCAAGTTCGGCGCCGGAATGGTGGACCGCCCCCTCCGCCATGGCTGCAGCCGTGAGGTCACTAACCGCTCCGAATTCAGTAATGGCGTCTGTCGGCACACCGAGAAGGCGGGTCTTGGCTTCATTTGCGTAGGTCACGAAGCCGCAAATAAAGACCGTTGAAGAGCCTGGAACAGCCGTCAGGCAACTGGAGATCAGACCACCCGTGCAGGATTCCGCCGTCGCAATCGTGCGGCCATCCGCTTTAGCTTTGTCGATCACCGACTTCGCAAGTGCTGTCAGATCGTCTGGAAGAGTCGCCAATGTTACGGCCCAATCAGTACGGCAAAGAGGTACGTGACAGTGCCCGCATAAACTGCGGCGGCTATGTCGTCAATCATAACGCCAAGGCCACCTTTGATAGACCTCTCCAGCGCGCGAACGGGCCAGGGTTTGAAAATGTCAAAAATCCGAAACGCAATGAGGCCCACCGCGTAGAACATTAGGTCAGGCGGCACAACCGCAAGTGTCAGCCATTGTCCGGCGACCTCATCGATGACGACCCAACCCGGGTCGTCCCGGGCCTCGTCTGAACGGTTGGCGACCACCCATCCCAGGACAAAAGCCAGAATGGCGGCGGCCAGCAGCCCCATCTGGCCAAAATAGAGCGCGATGACCCAGGCGAACGGCAGAGCGGCGATCGAGCCCGCAGTTCCTGGCGCTTTTGGGGAGAAACCCGCCCCAAACCAGGACAGGATCATTTTAGAGACCATATGCATCCCATGCGGGTTTTTAGGATAAATTATATACCCTTTGTAGATTATGAGCTGGCGGATCTGAGCCATACCGGCCGCCCGCTGAGGCTCATCATGGGGTATAACCAGGCCAGAGAACAGGGGCCAGCCAGTCCGGCTTATTCTTTCTATTTGAAATTACTATAAAAAATCGACACAATCGCTCCAATTGGGTTGTCCAGAACGGTGTGGGCGTGTTTTCGCCCGCGTTGGTCTGGGTGTGGATAAAAAATGCCGGAGAAATTCTCAGCGGACGGGATTCGGCATCAAAAATAGTCCGCATACGATACGCTTTGGGGAATCAGACGAACCGGCTGATCCGCCAGGTGAAAGTTGTGTTTAGGGGAAGCACTACATGTCGAAGTTTGATCCGAACGACCGGAGTCTGTCGCGTTTCCAGCGTCGTTTGCAGCGGTTCTTTCCGGAACGTCAAATCATTCTGCGTACCGAAGAGCGTATGCGCATATTGCGGCTTACGACAATGCGGCAGGCCGTCGCGACATGCTTTGTGTCTGTCGTTGGTGTCTGGCTGCTGATCAGTTCGGGCCTTGTCGTCAGTCACAGCGACCGCATTCGTGCCAAGGAAAGCGAAATCAAAGACGCGCGCTCCGGATACGAGCAACTTCTCGCGCAGTTGACCGTCTACAAAAAACGGATCGACGAAATCACCGACGATCTGAATGACAACAACGCGCGCATGGTTGGTTTAGTCGACCGGCAAGTGACTCTGCTCGACCGGAAAACGCCGGAGGGGGCGCTCGCGTCGGCCGCACGGCAGCGCAAGCCGGATTTCAATGCGCGCAGTTCTGACGATACCGGTTGGACGTCGGATCCCGAACAGATCGAAGTGGCCATTGGCCGGGTCGAGCTTGAACGCCTCCGGGTGAACGAGGAGCGCGACGAATTGCGCACGGAATTGGCGCAATTGAAAGCTGATATGACCGACGTCTCTCGTGTTCACGCTGGCACCGCCTATATCGATCCCAAGGCCCTGGATACACGTCAGCTTGTCATTGAACGCGATATGGTGACGCGGGAACGCGACTCTTTGTTGACCAAGGTCGGCGCACTTGAAGACCAGATCCGTGAAATGGAAAGCACCCAGTTGCTGCTCTTCCACCGTTTTTCCGAAGTGGCAGAAGATAAAATCGGCCAGATTGAAGCCTCATTGGATGGCACGGGTCTGGACGTGGATGAATTGCTCAACGACCGCCGGACCGAGTTCGGCAGCGGCGGGCCATTTATTCCCTTGAACTCCGTTCCGCGTGAGCAAGGGCCCCTGCACGAATCATTGGTGTCACTAAATCTTCAAGTTGAACGCCTGACAGAGCTGCAAACGCTGGCTTCTGTGATGCCGCTCGACAAGCCGCTCAATAAATATTGGATTACCAGTGGCTTCGGCGTGCGCAAGGATCCGTTTACGGGCGCCTACGCCCGGCACCTGGGCCTGGACTTCGGTGGGCCCTATAAATCGCCGGTGCTAAGTCCCGGTGAAGGCAAGGTGATTTACGCCGGATGGCGCGGAAAGTATGGCCGTTTGGTCGAGATTGACCATGGCATGGGCCTGACCTCGCGCTATGGCCATTTGGCGAAACTTTCTGTAGAAGAGGGGGACTATGTCGGGCGCGGAACCGAAATAGGCCTCCTTGGCAACAGTGGCCGCAGCTCGGGTCCGCACTTGCATTTCGAAGTGCTGTATGGCGGGAAGCAACTTAACCCGCTCAAGTTTATCAGAGCTGGAAGCGATGTTCTCAAGTAAGCCAAACGGACAAGCACAGGGACAGGACGCGCGCATGAGCGAAGGTCAGACCAAATCCGTACCGTCGATTATTAGCGTCGACTTATCGGTCCACGGCAACCTCTCCAGCAATGGCGAGATCCAAGTGGATGGAACGGTCGAGGGTGATATTTCATGCAAGGCTCTCATTGTCGGCACCAAGGGGTCCGTTAGTGGTGAGGTGAAAGCCCAAACCGTCCGCATTCACGGCAACATTAAGGGGCAGGTCAAAGCGAAGTCCGTGTTCCTGGCTTCAACCGCGCAAATGTCCGGTGATATCGAACACGAAAGCTTGGCCATTGAGCCCGGTGCGTTTATGGAAGGCCACTGCAAGCGCATTGCCGTAGAAGCGCCCCAGGCCGCAAAAGCCGAGCCGGTGGAGATCAAGTCACCCAACATTCGCCCGGCCAAGGTTGAAAACACGAAAGTGCCTCAGGCGGCTGTGTCTTAGACCACAGACAACGCATTCAATTGACAAAGGCCGATGCCGCAACGCATCGGCTTTTTTGTTTCTGGCTATTCGTTTTGCTCTGATTGTCAGTTTGACGCAGACGAAGCGGGCCGGGCCAAATCATCGGGAAGCGTCTGAGCCAGTTGTTGCGTATTGGCCAGCACCGCTCGATAGATTTGCAGGTTCTCCATCACGCGCTGGACGTAGTTGCGCGTTTCCGTAAAGGGGATCTGTTCGACCCAATCAATCGGATCGACGTCAGGTTTGCGCGGATCGCCGAACCGGCGCACCCATTGGCGTACCCGGTGCGGCCCGGCGTTGTAGCCCGCGATGGCCATGATGTAAGAGCCATCGAAATCGTCAATCAGATCACCTAGGTATTTTGACCCCAAGCGAATGTTGTAGGCGGCATCGACGGTTAGGGCGTCGCGGCTATAGCGCTCGCCGAGCTGCCGCGAAACCACGCGCGCCGTCGCTGGCATCAGTTGCATCAAGCCGCGTGCTCCGGCCCAGCTGCGCGCCGCCACATCGAAGTTGCTCTCCTGCCGGGTGATGGATAGAAGCAGCGCCCGCTCCGGGTAGTCAGGATACTCGAACAGGGGCACCGGATAGCCATGCTTCAGCAAAGTGATGTGATCCTGTGCCGCGCGCCGGGCCACCCATACACCCAGGTCCGGCCGCCCTAAGCGATTCACCAACTCGGCCGACATATGTTTCTCGGTCGCGAAGGCCGAGGCCTTCGCCGCGGCGAGAACAAAAGTGCGCAGATAATCCGTGTTGCCGACCTCGGCCAGCAGGCGCACCGTTTGCGCCAAATCGCTTTGGTGAAACGAGTTACGTTCTGTCATCGTCGGCAGCGGATCGAGTGGCAGCTGGGGCAATGTTCCGCCGGTCAGCTTTGAGAGCGCGAGTTGCCCATAATAGGTGGTGACGTGAATCGCCGCTTTTTCATACCAGTTGCGCGCCAGTTCATCGTTGCCCGCCGTTTCCGCCGCCCGTGCGATCCAATACGCGCCCCGCGACAGGCTGACCGGAAACTCGACGGCGTCATAGACTTTGTAAAAATGGGGCAGGGCGGCTTCCGGATCGTTGAGGAACTGAAGTTGAACCCACCCCGCCAACCAGTCTGCTTCGAATACGGACAGGGCATCGGTCGCTTTGTGCCCGGCGGCGATCCGATAAGCCGCTGTCACATTGCCCTCGGAGATCGCGTCCCGCGCCAGGATGTGACGCTCCCGCGCCCACAGGTCTGGCCGGCCCCCATCAGCGCCGGGGCTGTCCAAGAGTTCTGCGGCACTCTCATAGCGCCCGCGCTTGCGGCGCCATTTCAGGCGGTTGTAGACGAGGCCTGGATCGTTTTTCAGCGCCGCTGGCACTCTGGCGATCGCTGCATCTACACCGTAGGAAGATGTCATCAAGGCGATACGCGCTTCCGCAAGCTTACGCAAATCGCCATTGACCCGGCGCAACATGCGGGACGCGCCATTGGTGTGTTCGTCCCAGAGCAGGCGTTCAAGCCGGGCTTCGTGGTCTTCTGTTGTGATGATGTCGTCGAATTCACGCAGGAACTTGCGCTCCTCGCCGCGGTCAAAGGTCCCCTCCAGCCAGGCGGTCTTCGCCATCTCAATGGCCTTTTGCTCTCGCCCGGTGTCTTTGTAGGCATAAGCCAGCTCCGCCATGCCCGATCCGGTCAGGGGTGGAAACTCTTCGAACCAGGCGATCAACTCCGCGCGGCTGAGAGACTTGTCGTCGGCGACGTCTTCGGCCCGTTGGCGGATGGTGTTGATATCCGGCCAGTCGGCATGCTCGCGGATGAACTCCGTTCTCGCCTTAAAGGGCGTGCGCGCGCCGTTTTGGCGCAGATAGAGCCAGGCAATGACATGTCCAGGCAGCGGGTTATCGATCTGTTCGACCAAATCAATCGCCCGGTTCCATCGCCGCGCATCAGCGGCAGCCAGCGCCCGGGAAAAGGTCTCGCGGCCGTCCTGATCGAGAAGGTAGGTGTAGTCCGCGCCGAAGGGGCCGTAGTAGGGCGGTTTGCGCGTTGGCAGAACCGGCGCCTCAATAACCTTTTCCGTAACCTCTGGAACGGGCGGTTTTTGGAGCGGAAGAACCGGGGCTTGGGCGTGAACGTTGGAACTGATGCCGGTCATCGCCGCCAGAGTCGCCCCCAGCGTTACAACCCAGTTTTTATGTAACCCCATACGAAAACACACATCATGTTGAAGGTCTTGGGCGTAATTCTACCAAGTCTCGCACGTTCGCGTAAGCCTACCGGATGCCATTTGGCCGGTTATGCCTAACTTGCCGTCGAATACCGGCGAAGTTATGGTGGCGCCATTCTAGCGCCGCCGTTCTGAAGAAAAGACCCCACAGGTCTGGGCGGCTTCGGAGATCCGTTCATGTTTACTGGCTCAATCACCGCCCTCATCACGCCCTTCCGGGACAACGCTGTTGATGAAAAAGCGTTTCAGGCGTTTGTCGAGTGGCAAATCGAAGAAGGCACACACGCGGTCGTCCCGTGCGGGACGACGGGTGAGTCACCTGCGCTGTCCCATGACGAGCATCAGCGTGTCGTTGAACTGTGTATTGAGGTCGCCAAGGACAAGATTCCGGTTATCGCGGGAACCGGCTCGAACTCCACGGAGGAAGCTGTTGCGCTGACCCAGCATGCCGCGCAAGCAGGCGCAGACGCGGCTTTGGTTGTGACGCCCTATTACAACAAGCCGAACCAGGCGGGGTTGGTCGCGCATTTTGAGGCGGTTGCGGAGTGCAGTGACCTGCCCATCATCATTTACAATATTCCTGGGCGCAGCGTCATCGACATGACCGTCGAGACCATGGCGCAGCTCGCCGAGCATACCAACATTGTTGGCGTGAAAGACGCGACCGGTGATCTGGCCAGGCCCTTGGCAACTCGAATTGAGATCGGGCGGGAGTTCTGTTTGTTGTCCGGTGACGACGACACCGCCGTTGCCTTCCTTGCTCAAGGTGGGTTTGGCTGCATCTCGGTATCGTCCAATGTGGCGCCACGGCTGAACGCGGAACTGCATGATGCCTGGCGCAACGATAGCTATGACGATGTTTGGCGCATCCGCGACATCCTACATCCTCTCAATGAGGCGCTGTTTTGTGAGCCCAATCCGGTGCCGGCAAAATTCGCCTGCAGTCTGCTCGGCAAGTGTCTGCCGGACACGCGCTTGCCGCTTGTGCCGCTCGCGACCAAGTCCATGGCCCGTGTCGAGGAAGCCATGCGGGCCGTCGGGCTGTTCGACTAGGCGCATGAGAGATGGCCAAGTCAGGATGGATCTCGACAGGCACTGTCGCCCAGAACCGTAAGGCACGCCACGATTACAAAATCGAGGACACCATCGAGGCTGGCCTGGTTCTGACCGGCACCGAGGTGAAGTCGCTTAGATTGGGACGCGGCAACATCCAGGAGTCCTACGCCGCCGCCGAGGATGGCGGACTGTATCTCATCAACGCCTACATTCCGGAATACGAGGGCGCCAAGCACTTCGGTCACGAGCCGCGCCGCAAGCGCAAACTTCTTTTGCATGCCCGTGAGATCGACAAGTTGTCGGCGGAAACGGCGCGCAAGGGCATGACCCTGGTGCCCTTGAGCCTGTATTTCAACGACCGCGGCATTGCCAAGCTGAAGCTGGGTCTTGCCCGCGGTAAAACACACGTCGACCGCCGCGAAACCGTTAAGGAGCGCGATTGGAACCGGCAGAAGGCGCGTCTGCTACGGGAGAAGGGCTAGAGCCGTGGCGGATGGCCGGAACATCGACAAACTAAATCGCACCAAGGAACAGTGGGCTCGTGAAGGCCGCGGCTTGACCGGTGAAACCTCGGAGCGCGGGCAAGTCCGCTTGCCGCCGGGCCAGCACATCGTCAAAGACTTTCCCGTGCTTGATCTCGGCGATCAGCCGAACCTGACTCAGCGGGATTGGACCCTGACGACGGCTGGACAAATTTCAAACTCCATCCGATGGACGTTTGATGATCTGATGGCCCAGCCCCAGACCGAAATCACCTGCGACATTCACTGTGTCACGACGTGGTCTCGCTACGACAACCGGTGGCGTGGGGTGAGCGCCAAGCACCTGTTGTCAGTCGTCGCCCCAAAAGCGACCGCCGCTTTTTTGATGGTGCGCAGTTTTGACGGTTACGCCACCAACGTGCCGCTCTCCTGGTTCGACGACGATGACGTCTTGCTGGCCCACACCTGGAACGGCGCGCCTCTGACGCGTGAGCACGGCGGACCCGTACGTCTGGTGATTCCCAAGCTCTATTTCTGGAAGTCGGCCAAGTGGCTGCGGCACATCACCTTTATGGACAAAGATGCCCCCGGATATTGGGAGGCGCGCGGGTATCACGCCGTTGGCGATCCATGGAAAGAGCAACGCTACGGCTAAGCCGCTTTGGCCACCGTCAGCGAGAGTGTCGAAGGCGGTTCCGGCGGGTATACGGTTTCAACCCTCAAGCCCGCGCTCTGACACAGCGCCTTCATTTCAGCTTCGGTGCGCTCCCGCCCGCGCAGCAGAGTCATGACGCCGACATCCAGATACTTGTTGGAGTCCGGTGCATTGCCGGGCTTTATCAGGGCGTCGACGATGACGATACGGGACTCAGGCGTCAGCACCCCACGCAGCGTTTGCAGGATACGCAGGGCGTCCCCGTCGTCCCAGTCGTGCAGAATGCGTTTCAGGACATAGACATCACACTCCGGTGGTGCGTCCTTGAAAAAATCTCCGGCGATCAGTTCACACCTGTCCGCCATGCCAGCCGATTTCAAGTGCGCGGGGTTTTCCAAAACCTGTGCTTGATCGAACAACACGCCGGTTACGGACTCATGGGCTTGCAATATCGCCGCGAGCAGTCCGCCCTGGCCGCCACCGATGTCGGCTACCCGCGCATTCTCCGGGAAAGGGTAGGTGCGGGCGATGACGCCGTTCTCTGGCCCCGACATCATGGCCATCGCGCCATCGAATAACACGTTGAGGTGGGGCTGGTGAGCAAGAAAGTCAAAGAACGGCGCACCGTGGGCCAGATCGAAGGCGGTTTCCCCTGACTGCACCGCCTCCGGCAGCGCCCGGTAGACATCCCAGGTGACGTCTTGCCATTGCTGGCGTACCAGCATACGCACGGAGTCAGGGACAGAGTCCCGTAACACCTGCGACGCGTCGGTGTTTTTGAAGGCACCGCTGTCATCCTCCGCAAAGATGCCGATGGACGCCAGGTAACGGAGTATGCGGTAGAGCGTCGGCCCATGAACGCCGCAGTCTGCGGCGAGGGCCTCGGCTGTCCGGGCGCCGTTCGCCAGGTGTTCCGCAACATCGAGTTCCGCGACGATTCCAATGCATCTGGCGGTCAGGACCTGGCCAGTGATGCCCAAAATCTTGCTTTGCGGTGTTTGCGTGTCAGCCGGCATGACGTTTTACTCCCCGAGGCCGCTCTGTCAGGCCTTGCCAGGCACTCTTGAGATGGTGAGACTAAGGCATACATCGGTAGCGAGATACCCAATGATCAGGCTTTCCGGAAAGGACGCACCCCATGCAAAAACGCACACTTCCCACTCTTTTTTTCGCGGCGGTGATCGCCGTGTTTGGCGCAGTCCCAGCCATGGCTGAGTCAGCCCACGACTTCACCTTTGAATCCATCGACGGCGGATCGCTGCCGATGTCGGGCTATGAAGGCAAAGCTGTGCTGGTGGTGAACACCGCGTCCTTCTGCGGTTACACACCACAGTACGAAGGCCTGCAGAGTTTGTGGTCCGAGTACCGGGACAAGGGTCTGGTCGTGCTCGGTGTGCCGTCGAATGACTTTGGCGCGCAAGAGCCCGGCACGGCGGAAGAGATCAAAGACTTCTGCGAAGCCAATTTCGATGTCGACTTCCCGCTGACCGCCAAGCAAGTGGTGAAGGGCGGCGACGCTCACCCGTTTTATCAATGGGCCGCCGCAGAGAAAGGCAGTGAAAACGCACCACGCTGGAATTTCCACAAGTATCTGGTCGGCACGGACGGTGAACTCCTGGCGGCGTTCCCCAGCCGGGTTGAACCGATGAGCGATGAACTCGTTGCCTCGGTGGAGGCTGCGCTGGCGAAGTAAAGCCTGCCTCCTTGCAAATCGTACTTCGGACCCGCCGGCGTTTCGTCGGCGGGTCTTTGTTTGGGTTATTCTGTAACGATAGTGCGTTGTTATTGTGCCCTGGCGGCCTCGAACACCGCGTCGAACATCTCAGGCGTTAATCGCCCGGTGTTCAGGTTGTAGCGTGAACAATGGTAGCTATCTATTAACCGCAACCCGTTCGGGACGTCATGCACAGACGCATGACCAAAGGGATAGTCTTTCTTGCGCAGGTCCAGCGTTGTCAGAACCGCGTCATGGGCGATGCGTCCGAGCGCGATCAGCGTCGTTAGCGATGTCAGCTTTTTGATCTCATCCTGAAGGAACGGCCGGCAGGCTTTCTGTTCAGGACCGGTCGGTTTGTTCTGCGGCGGCACACAACGCACCGCATTGGTGATGCGGCATTTTTCCAGCGTGAGTCCGTCATCGGGCGACTTACCATACTCACCCTTCGCCCAGCCGAACTTGATCAGCGTGGGATAAAGCAGGTCGCCGGCGTAGTCCCCGGTAAAGGGGCGTCCTGTGCGGTTGGCCCCTTGTAAGCCAGGAGCCAGACCAACGATCAGCAGGGTGCAATCGGCGGGCCCAAAGGCGGGGACGGGACTGTTGAACCAATCGGGATGGGCTGCACGGTTATCGGTACGGAAGTCGACCAGGCGCGGACACAGGTCGCAATCGCGCGGTGGATCAGCTGGTGCGCTCACGACGGTCTCAGACCCTTAGTCGTCGTAGCCGTCATCGTCCTCGTCGTCGTCGAAATCATCCGCCGGACCATCTTCACGGGGAGGGCGTCCGCCGCCCTGACCAGCCCGCGCGATTGCTTTTTCCAGGTCGGCGAGCTCGATAAAGTTGTCGGCCTGCCGCCGCAGTTCATCGGCGACCATGGGCGGCTGGGACTTGATGGTGCTGACCACGGACACACGCACGCCTTTGCGCTGCACCGCCTCCACCAGACTGCGGAAGTCCCCGTCGCCGGAAAAGATAACGACGTGCTGAACGTGCTCGGCGATTTCCATGACATCCACCGCCAGCTCGATGTCCATGTTACCTTTGACCTTGCGGCGGCCCTGGTGATCGGTGAACTCCTTTGCCGGCTTGGTCACCATGGTGAAGCCGTTGTAGTCCAGCCAATCGACCAGCGGGCGGATCGGTGAGTAGTCCTGATCTTCCATCAGGGCGGTGTAATAAAACGCCCGCACCAACTGGCCCTTGGAAATAAACAAATCCAGCAGGCGCCGGTAATCGATATCAAACCCTAGGGATTTCGCGGCGGAATAAAGATTGGCGCCATCGACAAACAGCGCCATGCGCTCATTCGGGTAGAAAAGCATCAAGAACTCCGAGAATAATAATTAAGTCACAAAACAGGGTTGTGCTACGAACGGCTATAAAAGGCAGATAAATAACTTTCCAGGATCAATAATGGGGCAACACAAACTGTCTAATACGCTAGTTATAACGCTTCGGAATGGTGTTTCAAAGCGGGATGGGGCCTCGTGATTGTCATTGCTTTGGGCGCAAACTTACCCAGCGATGTCGGACCGCCCGTAAGGACTCTTGAGGCCGCGGTCGCCGAAATGGAGACGCGCGGGCTTACCATCTCCGCGCGCTCGTCTTGGTATGAAACACCACCTGACCCGCCCCCCAAGCCACCGTCACATCAGCCGGACTATGTTAACGGCGTGGTTGCGGTGGAGACCGGTCTGACGCCGCGCGCGCTGTTGGACCTGTTGTTGGAGATCGAAACGACGTTCGGGCGGGCGCGCAGCTCTGAGAAGAACGCGCCGCGGTCCCTCGACCTCGACATCATCGCCTACAACGATCTGGTCCAGGACGGACCGCCGATTTTGCCCCATCCCAGGATGACGGACCGGCCCTTTGTGTTGTTGCCTCTCAATGACATCGCGCCGGACTGGGTGCATCCGGTTGAATCGGCCACGGCCGCTGAACTCCTGGCCCGCCTGGGCACAGCAGTGGACAGCGCGAAACGGCTGGAATCTGTGGATTTATCCGGGTTTTGAGAGACTGAAAACAAGGTTCGGGGCGGAAAAAGCCTTGTTTTTCAGCCCTTTTCTCTTTAAACACGCCAGCAATCCAAGGCGTCCGGCGGGTCCGCTGATGAGATCAGTCATGAATACCCGCCTCAGCCGTATCAAGCAGTAACCACAGGATCTAAAGAATGGCACGCGTCACCGTTGAAGATTGCGTCGAGAAGGTCACCAACCGTTTTGAGCTGGTCGTCGTGGCGTCCCAGCGTTCACGGGAGATTTCCGCCGGAGGAGAGCCTCTGATCGAGCGTGACAATGACAAGAACCCCGTCATTGCCTTGCGCGAAATCGCCGAGGACAAAGTCGTACCTGAAGAGCTCATGAACGGCGTCATTCAAGGCATGCAACGTCATGTCGAGGTCGATGAGCCCGAAGAAGATGGCTTTGACGCTATTGCCGACGGCCGCAGCCTCGGCGGACCCAGCCAGGAATACACCGACGAAGTGGCCGCCGCGACCGGCATGACCATTGAAGGCGGCAGCGCCAGCGGCGCCGACGAGGGCGAAGATCCGCATCCGGCGGTCAGCTATGAAGACGTCACCAGCGACGAGGCCGCTGCCTTACAACGCGGCTAGACGCCTCCTTTACCCAAGTTTTTCAAACCACGCCGTGGCAAGCCCGCCCGGCGTGGTTTTGTTTGCCCGGCGGCTTTACATCGCCTGCTGTGCTATTATGTCCCTTACAGGCAGTAAGGGTTCATCGGCATGTTGCGCCAATTTGAACTGATTGAGCGGGTAAAGTCATACGATCCGGGTGCGGATGAGGATGCCATCAACCGCGCCTACGTCTACGCCATGAAGATGCACGGCTCGCAAATGCGGGCGTCCGGTGACCCCTACTTTTCGCATCCCATCGAAGTCGCCGGCATTCTCACGAACTACCGCCTCGACTCAGCCTCCATCGTCACCGCGTTGCTGCATGACACGGTGGAAGATACCGGCGCGACGACTGAGGAAATCATCAGCCTATTTGGAGAAGAGGTCGGGCGTCTTGTCGATGGCGTTACCAAACTGACGCGCATCCAGCTCCAGAACGTCGAGGCCAAGCAGGCGGAAAACTTCCGCAAACTGCTGCTGGCCATGTCGGAAGATATCCGCGTGCTGCTGGTCAAACTGGCAGACCGGCTGCACAACATGCGCACGTTGAACCACATCAAGAAGCCCGACAAGCGCAAAACCATCGCTCTGGAAACCATGGAGATCTACGCGCCCCTGGCCGAACGCCTGGGTATGCAGGAGATTAAAACCGAGCTCGAAGACCTTGCGTTTGCGGAGTTGCATCCCGAAGCCCGCGCCTCGATCCTCACGCGTTTGCGCTACCTTGAGCGCGAGGGCGGCGATTTGGTTGGGCGCATCATGGATGAACTCGACCAGACCATCCGCGAAGGCGGATTATCGGGGTTTGTCTCCGGACGCGAAAAGACGCCGTATTCGATTTGGCGCAAAATGCAGATTAAGGACGTCAGTTTCGAACAGCTGTCTGACATCATGGCCTTCCGCATCATGGTCGACAGTCAGGAAGACTGTTACCGGGCACTTGGCATAATTCACGGCGCTTATCGCGTGGTGCCGGGACGGTTCAAGGATCACATCTCCACGCCCAAGCGCAACGGCTACCAGTCCATCCACACCAGCGTGATTGGGCCGGAAAAACATCGCATTGAAGTTCAGATCCGCACCCACCGCATGCACGACATCGCTGAGCTGGGCGTGGCCGCCCACTGGCAGTACAAGCAGGGCGTCACCGAAGTGGCAGGCCATCAGTATAGTTGGTTGCGCGAGCTGCTCGACATCATGGAGCATGCGCAAAGTCCGCAGGAGTTTCTCGAGCACACCAAGCTCGAGATGTTCCAGGACCAGGTGTTCTGTTTTACCCCGAAAGGCACGCTCATCACCTTGCCGCGGGGGGCAAGCCCTGTCGACTTTGCTTACGCCGTGCACACGGAAATCGGCAACACTTGCGTCGGCGCGAAAGTCAACGGCCGCATCGTGCCGCTGCGGGTGGAGTTACATACCGGTGATCAGGTGGAAATCGTCACCTCCAAAGGGCAGAAACCGTCACCTGAATGGGAAGGCTTTGTCGTCACTGGCAAAGCCCGGGCGCACATTCGCCGCCGCATCCGTGCCGAAGCGCACGAGGAGTACGCCCGTCTCGGCGAGGAAATTCTGGCCAAGTTCTTTGCCAAGGAGGGTTACGACCTGACCGCGGACGGATTGGCCGAAGCCCTCGACAAACTCGCCTGTGATGACATCGCGGAAATTTACGCCGGTGTCGGCGAGGGGCGTCTGATGGCGCGGCAGGTCCTGGAAGCTGTGTATCCAGGGGCGCGGCTGATGTCCGAGCCTAAAGTCGTCAACATTGCCAAGGCGCGCAATAAGGCGGACGGGGAAGGCGAGGCCGCGATCCCGATCAAAGGCCTCACGCCTGGTCTGGCTGTTCATTTATCCGAGTGCTGCCATCCGCTGCCCGGCGACCGCATTGTCGGCATTCTTAACCCAGGAAAGGGTGTGGATATACACGCTATCGACTGCGAGTCCTTGGTCGCCCTGTCCGATGAACCGGAACGGTGGCTTGATGTTGTGTGGGATGCGGACAAAGTCGGTGATTTCATGCTTGGACGCGTCAACCTCGTCGTTCTGAACGAGCCCGGCAGTTTGGGCGCCCTGTCGACGGTGATCGCGCAAAATGAAGGAAACATTTCAAACTTGAAGATCGTCAACCGGTCGAATGACTTCTTCGAAATGGATTTGGATATTGAGGTCACCGGTGTTAAGCACCTGACCAACATCATCGCTGCCTTGCGGGCGTCTCCGGCAATCAATTCGGTGGAACGCGCGCGCGGCTAGGAGACCGAATTTATCATGTTCCGCAGCCGGGCACGGCCGTCTGTTCCTCTGATCGTCAAACGAGTCCTGTGGCCGCGCACGGGTTGGCGCCGGGCCCTGGAATATCTGCTGCATCGTGTGCGCCGGCTGCCGGGTACGCCCTATTCCATCGCCGCCGGGCTGGCATGTGGTGCTGCCATGTCGATGACGCCGTTCATCGGGGCGCACTTCTTCATGGCGGCCGCCCTGGCTTGGCTGATCCGGGCGAACGTGATTGCGTCTATGTTTGGTACCATCGTCGGCAACCCCTGGACCTTTCCCCTGATCTGGATCGGCAGTTTTCAGATCGGGCAGTGGATGCTGGGGGGCGAGGACTATGTGCCCAGTAACGAAGGCAGCTTCACCGGCATGTTCTCCGCCTTGGTGCAGTCTTTGATCGAAGGCGATGGCGACTTGTTCGCGACACAAGTCTGGCCTGTTTGGTTGCCGATGATTCTCGGCTGCATTCCCATCTCTATTGTAGTGGGACTGCTCGTGTACGCCGCGTTTTACCGGCCAATCGAAATTTATCAGATGCGCCGCCGGTCCAGACGCGCAGCCAAGCGGCACCGCATGCCGCGGCAGGACGGCGGGCCGTGAGCAACCATCTTCGGCTCGGGGTCAATATTGACCATGTGGCGACAATCAGAAACGCCCGGGGCGGGGTGCATCCTGATCCCGTGCGTGCGGCCATTGTCGCCGCCGAGGCGGGGGCTGATGGCATCACGGCGCACTTGCGCGAAGACCGCCGTCACATCTCCGATGACGACATCGACCGCCTGCGGCGCGACATTTCGTTGCCGCTGAATCTGGAAATGGCGGCCACCGAAGAAATGCTGGAGATCGCGCTGCGCCATGTTCCGTATGCGTCCTGTATCGTGCCGGAGAAACGTGAGGAACGCACCACCGAAGGCGGACTGGACGCCGCGGGAGGGCACAACCACCTGTCCCATTATGTCCGGGAAATGGCGTCGGCCGGTATTCGTGTGTCCTTGTTCATTGAGCCTGACGTGGCGCAGGTCGAAGCCGCAGCGCGTCTCAACGCGCCCGTGATCGAACTCCATGTCGGTGCGTACTGCGAAGCGCCCGAGGGCGCGGAACGGGACGCGCACTTTGAGCGTATCGTTGCCGCCGCGCAACGTGCGGAAGAACTCGGGCTCGAGTGCCATGCCGGCCATGGCATCAGTTTCGAGACGGTGACTCCCATTGCCGCTATTCCGACGTTGAAGGAACTCAACATCGGACATTTTCTTGTCGGTGAGGCGATTTATTTGGGGTTTGCCCCGGCCATTCAGGAGATGCGCCGGCTTATGGATGCCGCCCGCGCCGTCGACAGCGAAGGCTCGCGGTCATGATCCTCGGCATTGGCAACGATTTGATCGACATTCGCCGCATTGAGAAAACGCTCGCCCGCTTCGGCGACCGCTTCATTCAGCGCATCTATACCGAGGTGGAACAGGCGAAAGCTGAGCGCCGCAAGGGGGCTGGTCAGGCCTACGCTGCCACGTTCGCCAAGCGCTATGCGGCCAAGGAGGCCGCCTCCAAGGCGCTCGGCACCGGTTTTCGCCAAGGCGTGTACTGGCGCGATCTCGGGGTCGTAAACCTTCCCTCGGGCAAACCCACGGTGCAGATGACTGGCGGTGCGGCCAAACGCTTGGCGGCGATGACCCCAGAGGGCATGGAGGCCCAGGTCGAGTTAACCATCACCGATGAGTATCCGCTCGCCGAGGCGATGGTCATCATCACGGCTGTGCCCAAAGCCGGCTAAAAAGCCCATTCTAACAAGGCTGTAGGTTGACAGGGCTCTTGTGGCCCGGTTTTATCCGCCATTCGGGAGCCGAAACACGCGCGTTTTTGGCCTCTCCGAAGCATCAGTAACGTCGAGAATGTGCACCCCGTGACAGACAGCGCCGGAGCCATGTCCAAGAAGAAAAACGACGGGTTCTGGGAAACCATCCGAACGGTGTTCTATGCCATCCTGTTCGCCTTGGCGATCAGGACGTTCGCTTTTGAGCCGTTCAATATCCCGTCGGGCTCGATGCGGCCCACGCTTCTGATCGGCGACTATCTTTTTGTTTCGAAATATTCCTATGGCTACAGCCGGCACTCCTTCCCGCTCAGCTTCATGCCGTTCTCAGGGCGGGTATTTAATGACCGGCCTGAGCGGGGCGATATCGCCGTGTTCAAACTGCCCCGCGACAACAAGACCGATTACATCAAACGGGTGATTGGCCTTCCCGGAGACACCATTCAGGTCCAGGACGGGCGCCTGTTCATCAACGGCGAAATGGTGCGCCGCGAACGCATCGACGATTTTGTCTACCGTAATCCCTATGGCACACAGGTGCGCGTCGCTCAGTTTGTCGAAACGCTGCCGGGTGGCAAGGAACACTATATTCTCGAGGAAGGCGACAATCGCCGGTTCGACAACACCCGTGAATTCAAAGTGCCCGCCGGCCACTACTTCATGATGGGCGACAACCGCGACAACTCGGAAGACAGCCGCAGCCAGGTTGGTTTTGTTCCCGCCGAAAACCTGGTGGGCCGGGCTGAGATCTTGTTCTTCTCCACCGATGGCACGGCGTCGATCTTCGAGTTTTGGAAATGGCCATCGGCGACACGGTTTAGCCGTTTCTTCAATCTGCTCGATTAGTCGCGGCGATGAACGCGCACCGCGAACTCGAACGCCGGCTTGACTACCATTTCAAAGACCCCAACCTTCTCGGTTTGGCTCTGCGCCATCGCAGCAGCCTGCAAAATTCTGGCCGCGGTGATACGGCTAAGAGCAACGAACGTCTGGAGTTTCTCGGCGATCGCGTTTTGGGCCTCACGGTTGCCGAAGTGCTGTACGCGGCTTTTCCGGCAGAAGATGAGGGCAGTCTGGCTAAGCGGTTTGCCGCGCTGACCAGTGGGGTCGCGTTGGGCCGCATCGCCGCCAAACTCGATTTGGACGCGCACATAGACGTTGGCGCGGGCGAGCACGCGGCAGACCGCACGAAAAGCGGCATTGCAGGCGACGCTTGCGAGGCGCTGATCGGCGCCGTATTCCTGGACGGCGGGTTTGACTCCGCCCGGGATCTGGTGGCCAGGTTATGGGAGCCAATGGTTCATGAGGTGCCTGAACCGCCCAAGGATGCCAAAACCACATTGCAGGAATGGGCGCAGGGCCGGGGGCTGCCGTTGCCCAAATACCGGCTGGTTGAGTCCGAAGGGCCGGATCACGCGCCGGTCTTTCATATGACTGTTGAAGTGCCTGGTTTCGACCCTGTGGACGGGTCAGGGCCCTCGAAGCGGGAAGCCACGCAGGCGGCGGCGGAAGCTCTGCTCGAACGTCTGCCATGACAGAGGTCGAGCAGTCCGAAGGGACACGCTGTGGGTTTGTCGCCGTCGTCGGTGCGCCGAACGCGGGCAAGTCGACTTTGGTGAATGCCCTGGTTGGCACCAAAGTTTCAATCGTTTCCCCGAAAGTACAGACCACCCGCACCATCGTCCGCGGTATCGCCCTTCACGGCCAAAGCCAGATCGTCTTTGTCGATACACCTGGCATCTTTCAAAACGCCAAACGCCGATTGGAACGGGCGATGGTCTCTGCCGCATGGACCGGCGCGGAGGACTCAGATGTCATTCTGCTGGTTGTCGACGGGTCTCAAGCGGTTGGAGCAGACGCGGACGCCATTCTCAGTAAACTTGCGGACCGGCGTGAAGCCTTGTCCGCCAAGCTCATGCTGGTCATTAATAAAGTCGATGCAGCGGATAAAGGTGCTTTACTCGCCCTGACAGCCGGGCTGAATGAGCGGCTCACCTTCGACGAAACCTTCTTGATCTCAGCGCTGCAAAACGACGGTACGGATGCCATTCTCGACAAGCTCGCGGAGGCCGTGCCCTCAAGTCCCTGGCTCTATCCGGAAGATGACGTATCCGACATGCCCCAGCGTTTACTGGCGGCAGAGATCACCCGCGAGAAACTGTTTTTCGCGCTGCGCCAGGAGCTTCCCTACGATTGCACGGTTGAGACGGAATCCTGGCAGGAGCGGGAGGATGGCTCGGCACGGCTCGATCAGGTGATCTACGTCACCCGGGACAGCCAAAAGCCCATCGTGCTCGGCAAAGGTGGTCAGCGGATCAAACGTATCGGGTCTGACGCCCGGGAGGAACTTGAAGCCCTGCTTGGCCGGAGGCTCCATTTGTTTTTGCACGTCAAAGTCGAACCCAATTGGCGCGACCGGCGGGCACACTATACCGCCTGGGGTCTCGACTTTGACGCCTAGGATCATCTATAGCGAATAGGGCTTTTTAGGGCCGGGGGGCCACGTGAATCAGGACCAATGGGGCGTCATTCTGTTTTGGACCGGAGCGGTCGCCCTGATGGCTGTGGTCTGGCGCCGCAACCGTCACCGCAAAGTCCGTTGGCCGGACTACCTCCTTCTGTTCTCGGGTATCGCCGGCATGATTGCCGGGCTCGCCCTCATATTCCTCCCCGATTTCGGGTAAACTGCCGTCATGGCGATTGAATGGGTTGATCACGGCATCGTTTTGTCGGTGCGGCGGCATGGCGAGTATGACGCCATTGTTCAAGTTCTGACAGAAGAACACGGCCGCCATGCCGGCGTTGTCAAAGGCGGGGCAGGGCGCAAGGCACGCGGCGCCTATCAACCCGGTAATCTTCTTCAGGTCAAATGGCGCGCCAGACTGGATGAGCATCTCGGCACCTTTAGCGGTGAGGTCGAAAAAGTGTATGCCGCCGAAGCCATGCTCGACCGCCGCAGTCTGACCGCGTTGACGGCGTTGTGCGCCACCGCCGAGGCCGTGTTGCCGGAACGCGAGCCGCATGCCCTGGCCTACCAGCAGGCCTGCCATCTGCTCGACACGCTCGGCGAGCCGAATTGGGCGGCGGATTACGTGTTGTGGGAAATGCACTTGCTCAACGAACTTGGCTTTGGCCTTGATCTGTCGAGCTGTGCCGCGACCGGTGACCTGGAGGACCTCATATATGTCTCTCCCAAAAGCGGGCGGGCGGTCTCGCGGGACGCAGGCGCACCTTATCGCGCCCAGCTGTTACCTCTGCCGGCGTTTCTAACGGCAGCGGAACAGCGTGATCCGGATATCACCGAGATCGCAGCTGGGTTCGATTTGACCGGCTTCTTTCTTGAGCGGCACATCTATGCGCCGCACCGGCAGACGCTCCCCGATGCGCGGCAACGCTACCGGGCGTTGATCGCCAACACGGCGGTGCCGGCGTTGGCCGGCGCTGAGCCGGCGTAAGGCTCGATGTCTCCGCCTGGACGTTCGCCCGCGGCTATGCCGCAGTTGCCGGACATCGCCGCGCTGTATTCCCAGGGCCGTCATGCGGAGGTTGTCGCTCACGGCAAACGGTATATCGCCGCAAATCCCAACGATGCCCAGGCCAAGGTGTTGGTAGGTGCGGCGTCGACGGCCTTGGGCAAGTTCAAGGACGCCGAGCGGCTGCTGAAAGACGCTGTTCGCCTGGCGCCGGACAAAGCCCAATATCACAACAATCTCGCGGTTGTTCTGGAACAGCGGGGCAAATTCAAGCCCGCGATTCAGGCGTATAAGAAAGCCGCCAAGCTCGATCCGTCGCTGGCACAAATTCACTCAAACCTCGGCTTCGCACAGGAGAGGGCGGGTCTGCTCTCCGATGCCATCGAGAGTTACCGCGTCGCCTGTGAAACGGATCCCAATGACGGCAATGCTGCGGTCCGCTATTGGCATCTCAGGCAGTACTGTTGTGACTGGGCTGACAATGCCCGCATGCTCGAAGACATACATCGGCTTGCAGACGCCACGGAACGTGGTGGCGCAAAGCCGGCCATGGCGCCCTTTCCCGTGTTGGCCATGATCGACGACCCCGCGGGTCACAAAAAGGTCGCAACCGCTTTCACAAACTCACTCACGAACGTTCAAGCGGCCTACGTGCCCGGAAGGGCGGTGGATGCCGATAAGACGCCTCTGAAGATCGGCTACCTGTCTGCGGACTTTCATCAGCACGCGACGCTGATGCTGATGGCGGAGTTGTTTGAGTTGCACGACGCAAACGCGTTTGAGGTTCACGCGATCTCGTTTGGCCCCGCCGACTCTAAATCTGAATTGCGCCGCCGCATGATCGATGCCATCGCCGGCTTTCATGAGGTGGGGGGTCTTCAAGACGCAGACGTTGCGGCGAAGATAAAAGCCCTTGGCATAGACATCGCCGTCGACCTCAAAGGTCACACCACCGACTCGCGGCCGGCTATTCTGGCGTCCCGTCCGGCGCCCGTGCAGGCTCATTATCTTGGCTACCCCGGCACCATGGGCGCGGACTTCATCGACTATGTGCTTGCCGACCCATGGGTCATTCCAGAGAGCGAGCAGCGCAATTACACCGAAGCCGTTGCCTATCTGCCCGATTGTTATCAGGTCAACGACCGGCAGCGGCAGATTGCGTCGCCGGTACCGTCGCGGTCCGAGTGCGGCTTGCCGGAAGACGGATTTGTATTTGCCTGCTTCAACCGCTCCTACAAAATCACGCCCGAGGTGTGGCAATCGTGGATGCGGATTCTCGCCGCGGTGCCGGGCAGCGTGCTGTGGCTGTTCGAGACCAACGCACCGGCCAAGGCCGCGTTGCTGGCACAGGCCGAAGCGCACGGCATTGACGCGACCCGCATTGTGTTTGCTCCATCGATGACGTCCGACCGCCACCTCGCGCGCATCGGCATCGCCGATTTATTTCTCGATACCGCGCCCTATGGCGCTCATACCACGGCGAGTGACGCGTTGTGGGCCGGCTTGCCAGTCGTGACCTGTGCCGGACGCTCGTTTGCCTCCCGTGTCGGTGCAAGCTTGCTCAATGCCTTCGGTTTGCCCGAGTTGATCACGGAGTCTCTTGACGCCTATGAGGCGCTCGCGGCCGCCATCGCGACAGAGCCCGGCCGCGCCGCAGAGCTCAAGCAAAAGGCAAGAGCTTTGCGCGACACCTGCGCGCTGTTCGACACTCCGGCCTTCTGCGGCAACCTGGAACGTCTCTACCGGGCCATGTGGCAACGCCACTGTGCCGGCGAACGGCCCACGACGCTCAAGCTCGAAGATTAAGCCTGCGCCGAAAACAGATGTGCCCCGCTCCCGGGCAAGGGAAAAAGCGGGGCACATCCTCATGCTGCTGCTGAGCTTGGTAAGCGCACGCAGCACGATTGGGGAGGCCGGGCCCAGGGCCCGCCACCTTGCAGCAGAAACGTTGAGGGCAAGGTTGTGGTTGCGCGCCAGGATTTCCCGTCTTTCTTGCACATTTAGCCGCCTGCGGCGGCGTGCCCACCGGCAGAATTCAGCCGTTTGAACGCTATATTTGGTGTTTACAGCACCGGCTATCCTCTGCATTTTGTGGGTCTCGGACTCAATCGGAGTTCCCCAGACCGGTTTTCCTCGCCCATGGCCCGTACCCGTACTCCAAAAAAAGAGCCCACCTCCGGGCGCATTATTGACCTGCCTCTGGGTGATGCCCTCTCAGAGCGCTATCTGGCCTATGCCATGTCGACCATTGTGTCGCGGTCCTTGCCTGACGTGCGCGATGGTCTGAAGCCGGTGCACCGCCGACTGCTTTTCGCCATGCGTGAACTGAAGCTCAATCCGGATCAGGGGTTCAAAAAGTGCGCCCGCGTGGTCGGTGATGTGATCGGTAAGTATCATCCACACGGCGATGTCGCGGTCTACGATGCCATGGTGCGCCTGGCCCAAGACTTTGCCGTGCGCTATCCACTGGTCGAAGGGCAGGGCAACTTCGGCAATATCGACGGCGATAACGCCGCCGCCATGCGTTACACCGAGGCGCGTTTGACTCCCTATGCCATCGCCTTGATGGAAGGGCTCGACCAGGATGCCGCCGACTACCGCCCCACCTACGACGGTGAAGAACATGAACCGGTGGTGATGCCGGCGGCGGTGCCCAATCTGCTCGCCAACGGCGCGGCGGGGATTGCTGTGGGGATGGCGACCAACATTCCGCCCCACAACGTCGGTGAGGTGTGCGACGCTCTGATTCATATGAGCGGCGTGCGCCAGAAGGATCCCAAGAAGGCGCAACAGAAAGGCGGGCGGCCGGAGATTCTCGATGCGACCTTGATGAAGTACATCCCGGGTCCGGATTTCCCGACCGGCGGCGTGCTGGCCGAAGACGCTGCCACCATTGCCGAAGCCTACAAAACCGGACGCGGCAGTTTCCGGGTCCGTGCCCGCTACGAGGTCGAGAAACACGGTCGCGGACAGTTCTCCATCATCGTCACCGAGATGCCCTATCAGGTGCAAAAGGCGAAGGTGATTGAGCGCATCGCCGAGCTGATGGAGCAGCGCAAGCTGCCGTTTCTTGCCGACGTGCGCGATGAGTCCGCCGAAGATGTACGCATCGTACTGGAACCGAAAAGCCGCTCGGTTGAACCGGATACTCTGATGGAGCAAATCTTCCGCCAGACCGATCTCGAAGTCCGCTTCGGCCTGAACATGAACGTGCTGTGCTCTGATGGCGTGCCGCGCGTTCAAAGTTTACGCGAGGTGTTACAGGCCTACCTCGATCACCGCCGCGATGTCTTGGTGCGCCGCTCTAAACACCGTCTCGACAAGATCAAGCACCGGCTTGAGGTGCTCGACGGCTACCTCATCGCTTATTTGAATCTCGACGAAGTCATCAAAATCATCCGTGAAAAGGACGAGCCCAAACCGGCGCTTATCAAACGCTTCAAGCTGACGGATGTGCAGGCCGAGGCCATACTCAACATGCGCCTGCGGTCCTTGCGTAAGCTCGAAGAAATGGAGATCAAGCGCGAGCACGACGCCTTATCGAAGGAAATGAAATCCTTGAATGCGCTGTTGCGCGATCCCAAGAAGCAATGGGGCGCCATCGGCGATCAACTCAAAGAGACCAAGAAAGCGTTCGGCCAGAGCACGCCGCTCGGCAAACGCCGGACAGAATTGGGCGAGGCTCCCACCGCTGTGGTCGTGCCCATCGAAGCGCTGGTTGAGAAAGAACCCATCACCGTGGTGCTGTCCACAAAAGGCTGGATCCGTGCTCTCAAAGGCCACCGCGACGACATCTCGGACCTCAAGTTCAAAGAAGGCGATAATTGGGAGTTCGCGCTGCCGGCTACCACGGTCGATAAGATTCTGTTTTTCGGCTCTGATGGACGTTTCTACACCATTCCCGGTGACCGCCTGCCGCAAGGGCGCGGCTACGGCGAACCGCTGCGTCTGATGGTTGATCTGCCTAACGACGCCAAGGTCGTCGAGATGAAGGTGTGGGAAAAAGAGGGCAAGCTGCTGGTTGCATCGAACGCGGGCCGCGGCTTCGTCGTGCCGGAGGAGCAGGTCTTCGCCCAAACAAAGAACGGCAAGCAGGTGCTGAACTTGTCCAAGGGCGAAACGGCGAAGGCGTGTTTCCCGATGGAAGAGGGTGATGATCACGCCGCCGTTGTCGGCCAGAATCGTAAACTGATTATTTTCCCGCTTGAGGAAATTCCCGAGATGAACCGGGGCCGCGGTGTCATCCTGCAAAAATACAAGGACGGTGGTCTGTCCGACGTTAAATCCTTTGTCCTTGAGGACGGCCTGACCTGGCAGACCGGCGAACGTCAGCGTACGGAAGAAGACCTGCGCGCATGGCTGGGCAAACGTGCCCAGGCAGGCCGGATCGCCCCGCGCGGCTTCTCGACGGCCAACACATTTCGGTGATCAGCTTTTGAGCCCCGTTTCCCGCTGAGTCGCGCCATGGCCAGAGGCCGGGCAACGGGTGTATATTCATATCCTTAGTTCCAATCGCCGGCCGCCGCCCTAGAGAGCGTAGCCAGTAATGTTTGGACGTCGGAACCGGCCGCTTCACATTGAGTCAGCGGGAGGAACCGATTATGCCAACCGATACCTTTTCCACCCCAGAGTCCGCTTCAGAGTCCGCCTCTGCCCCGCCGCAAACGGGCGCTCCGTCAGACACCGAAACCGCCGCGGCAATCCGGGATATCAAGTTCCGCGATCTTACCGAAGCACTGGCACTTGGCATCGATGATTTCAATGCCAAACCGAGCCATCCGCTTTTCATCGGGATGGTCTATCCCCTTGGGATGGCGTTGGCGTTCATGCTGACGTTGAATGAAAACCTTTTGCCGATGGCGTTCCCGGTGATAGCCGGCATGGCGCTGCTCGGCCCAGGCGTGGCTCTTGGTCTCTATGAACTGAGCCGGCGGCGGGAACAGGGTCTCGACGTGTCATGGAGTCATGCCTTTGCGGTGCCGAAATCGCCGGCGTTTCCCGAAATCCTCAAACTGGGCGGGTTGCTGCTGTGCATCTTCCTGCTGTGGGTCGGCGTCGCCGCCATCCTCTATTTTCTGACCATCGGCGCAGAGCCGTTTACCACCTTCGGCGACTTCGCCGAGCGTCTGTTCCTGACCCGCGATGGCTGGATCATGATCATCGTCGGCAATGCCATCGGTTTCTTTTTTGCCGTTGTCGCTTTATCGGTCAGCGTGGTGTCGTTTCCGATGCTGCTTGACCGGCATGTCACGGCCGGGCAGGCAGCCACCACCTCCATGGCCGCGGTGCGCGAGAACCCGGTGATGATGTCCGTGTGGGGACTGATCGTGGTTGGCAGCATGATCATCGGTTCGCTGATGATGCTGGTCGGCTTGGTGGTGGTGATTCCGGTACTCGGCCACGCCACCTGGCATCTCTACCGGCGCGTGGTCGTCTGACTCTATCTTGGCTTGGCAACCCCCGCACGGCTCGTCACACTGGAGACGAACTAGAGGGAAGGAGGCCAGGTATGAAACGCCGAAGTTGGATGGCCGCGTTTGCGGTCTGGGTGTGTGCAACTGCGGCTGGCGCACAAGAACCACCGCCGCTGTACACGTCAACACCGACGGTTCTGTTGCGCTCGCCTGATCCGGAGAAACTCGCTGAGTTCTATCTCGCCCTCGGTTTCAAAGCGGCGAGAAGTGGCGACTACGGCGCCATCATCTACCTCGAGAACAATCAGGGCTCGCTGGAGATTCTCAAGATGGACGAGGGCACCCAGCCTGGCGGTGCTAAAACCACCCGCACGCAGCAAGGTGTCGTCGCCATCTTCGAGACCACCGATCAGGCCGAACTGGTGCGCCGCGCCAAAGAAGCTGGCGCAACGCTCATTGAACGCTGGACGTCATCGGAACGCGGCCACTCGATTTATTACGTCGGCGACTGGGAAAATAACGTATTCGGTTTCGCGCCGCGGTACCACAACCCTAACATCAAGGTGCCGTGACATGTTGAACGGGAGGCAGGCTATGAGAAGATTCGAATTGGCCTTTGTACTGTGCTTCACTTTGTTTGGTGGAGGCACGCTGGTCAGCGCTCAAGACGTTGTGGATGCAACACAGCGCGCACCGCTGTTCACATCCACGCCGACCATTCTGTTGCGCACCCCGGACCCCGCCAATCTGGCAAAATTCTACGAGGCCCTGGGCATGAAGATCGCGCGAGTGTCCGAGCGGGGTAGCGTCTTCATCTATCACGAAGGCAACTCGGGCTCACTTGAGATTCTCAAGATAGATGAAAACACTCAGCCTGGTGGACCGAAAACATCCCGCACCCAGCAGGGCGTGGTGGTTATTTTTGAAACGGATGATCTGGACGAAGTCGTGCGCCGGGCGGAAGCGGCAGGCAGTCCGCTGATCGAGAAATGGACCTCATCGCAGGCGCCGATCTCGATTTACTATATCGCCGATTGGGAAAACAACATCTTCGGTTACGCGCCGCGCTACCACAATCCCAACATCAACGTGCCGTGAACGATCCGCGCACGAACGCTATTCTGGCAAGACTTCTGGCACACCGGCGCCAATGTCGATGAACCGCAACTCGTCGAATCTTAGAGTACGCAGCGGTTCATCGTCCTCGCCGAGGTCCTCGCAAAACTTAAGGTGATGGATAAACGTCAAGGCGTCCGGCGTGTCTGTTTCGAGAGGTAGGATCGTCGAGTAGGCGGGCAACTCGCCCGCACCTTTATTCTCAAAATGAAAGATCGCCGTCGCTCCGCAGGGATGCCGCAGCGCGGTGAGGGTGACCTGCATTCCCGCTTTGGCGGCCGCAGGCGAGAAATTGTCGAACGGGTCGCGGCCGGTCCACTCACTGCCAAAGATTTTAACCCGGCGTGTTCCGTACAGTCTGACTTTGACGGTTCCATCCGGATTTACATCGGCGATCGCGATGTCCGGTTGTGACCGCGGTGAGGCGTGATCCAGGTAATCGGCGAGGCGCGGCAAAGTTCCTGTCTTCGATATCGACTGCCAATGGCTGATAAAAGCCTCGACCTCTTCTTCAGGAGAGGGGGGCTCTGGTATCGCGGGGATTGAGGTAGGCGAGTCAGACATGGATAAAGTTGTTATTCGCCGTCGGGTTGAAACCTGGTGGACATAGTTTTCCGAGACCGGCTAAATCGGCGAAAGAATAGACCACCCTTCTGGTGTTTCCGCGTGCAAATCGTTCTCTGCCGCTATTGTTTTGATAAAAAATTAGCGCACTGATGTAAATGTGTATCACATACGAAAAAAAGGCATATTTGTCAGAGGGTTGGTCCTTTTTCGCTGCCGCTGGCCCGGCCCTGTGATACACCAACCGCCGACTTATGGCGCGGAACTCTGTTTGGACTCCCGTTTTCCGCGACCTAAAGAGAAATCATAAAATTAGTACCAAAGGAGAGAAGTCCTAATGAAACGCTCACTCGTTCTCAGCACAGCTGTCGTGTCCTGCATCACTGCAACGGCTCTGTCAGATACGGCGATGGCCCAGTCCGGCCAGCTGTCCGCCGCCCTGGAAGAAATCGTCGTCACCGCGGAGCGCCGTGAAGCTTCGCTGCAAAGCGTTCCTGTCGCGGTTAGCGCGCTAAGCCGTGAGTCCCTTGAAAACCGTCAGGTCCAGCAGGCGGCAGACCTCGAGCGCTACGTGCCCAGTCTCAAGATGCGCAACAACATCACCCAGCCGACCAACCTGTCGCCGTCCTTGCGCGGATCAACGCAGCAGGATGCCTCCTTGGTCGTCGCGGAATCACCCTTCGGGATTTACGTCGATGACGTTTACCTGGGCCGCATGAATGGCAACAACGTGCAGCTCGCCGACATTGAGCGGGTCGAAGTGCTGCGCGGGCCTCAAGGTACGCTCTATGGCCGCAACACGTTGGCCGGTGCCATCAAGTTCATCACCCGCACGCCGCAAGGGGGCGGTGAAACCTGGCTCAACGCCGAAGTCGGCTACGGCCGTTACGATCGTTACCTGGCCAGTGTCAGTGCCGGGGGTGGGGTGTCCGATAATGTCGGTATGTCCATCGCCCTGCAGGCCAATGGCCGTGACGGCTTTTGGAACAACATCGGCACCGGCGAGGACATCGGTGATGAAGAGAACATCGCCGGCCGCTTTAAGGTTCACCTCACACCGTCGGAACGGTTCTCAGCGACCGCGTCCATTTCGTATACGGAAAGTGACAACGACGCCCTGCAACTGGTGAACGCAACCACGCCAAATGTACCTGCCGATCAGCGCTTCAGTTCGAGTGATCTGGTGCCGTCGTTTGGGAGCTTCTACACCATCAACCGGCCGCTATTGGCCCGTTCCCCGGCACCGATCGAGGACGAAACCCGTGGTGAGACCAAGCAGCTGATCGCCTCGCTGACCCTGTCGTATGACCTCAACGACAACACAACCATCAAGTCGATCACCGGCTACGTGAATACCGATGATTTCTTCAACACGGATTTCAGCGGCATTGGCACAATCATGGCCGGCACCAACGCCGAAGCCGATCAGTTCACGCAAGAACTCCAGATCCAAGGCACCGCATTTGATGATCGCCTGAACTACATCGCCGGTCTGTTCTACATGGACGAAAGTGCTGATCAGACATTCGGCTGGCAGTTCTTCACTCCGACGTCGATCAGTGTCATCGATGCCGAGACGGAATCGATCTCCGCTTTTGGTCAAGCCGACTTCGCACTGACCGACGATTTCAAAGTGACCGCCGGTATCCGTTACACCGAGGACAAAAAAGACTTTGGCATGACCATCGACGTCCTGCCGACCTCGATCGTTCCGGCGGGACCGCAGCCCCCGGTCAGTCTGTCGAACAAGTACACCGAATGGACACCGAAGTTCGGTATCGATTACTCGGTGCCCACCTCGGGCGGCGCCATCGACAGCATGCTGCTCTACGCGTCCATGGCGCGCGGCTTTAAGTCCGGCGGCTACAACGGTATTGCCATCTTTAACCTGAACGATGCCCGTAGCGCTTATGGTCCGGAGAAGAACTGGACCTACGAAGGTGGTTTGAAAACGGACCTGGCCGACAATCGGCTGCGCATCAATGCGGCCTACTTCTACAACCGCATTTCCGACCTGACCCTGAACGCCACTGTGGTCGATCCGGTCAGCGGTGCGACGTCGTTCCCGGTTCAGAATGCCGGTGACGCCACCATTCGCGGCCTTGAGGCCGAAGTGGTTGCCGTTCCGGCGGAAGGCTTGAACCTGTATGCCAACATGGCGTTCATGAGCGGTAAGTTCCGCAATGTGGACCCCACCAGCGCGCCGGCAACCGCACCGACGGCGTTCAATGTCGATCCCAGCGACGTCAAGCCGCCCCAGGTGCCGGATTACACCTTCACCGTTGGCTTTGATTACGGTGTCGATTTCGCCCTCGGCAATCGCGATGCCCGCTTCAGCCTCGGCGCCGATTGGTACCGCACGGATGACTTTGTCACCGCGGCCACCAACGACTTCATTCTCGATGGTTATGACCGGGTGAATGCCTTCGTTGCGCTGGGTCTCGACAATCAGTGGGAAGTCCGTTTCGCGGTAAAGAACCTGACCGACGAAGAGACGATCTCCACCGGTAGCCGCACCCTTGGCGGGTTCCTGGCGTTGCCGCCGCGCGAATACTTCCTCTCGCTGAAGTACTCGATGTAAGGCAGTTTTCGATCTCGAACGAAAAAGCCCCGCTTCGGCGGGGCTTTTTTTATGTGCTTGATGCCGCGCCTTTTGTGCGGCCTAGCCTAGGACATGCGCCAGTTTGTCGAAGGCTTGCTCCCAGCCTCCTTGGCCTGCTGTTCCCTCGGGTACGCCGATGTGCTGCATGGTCATCTGGGTTTTGCCATCAACCTCTGCCAGATCGACAACCACCTCTGTCACATCCGGTGTGCCGTCCGGCATCCCCATGTCTTTCGGAGAGATAAGAACTCCCTCCGCATCACACATGCTTTCCGTGTAGACGAGGCGGGTCGGGGGCGTGACCTCTTTGTAGACGCCGGTGAACCACATCGTCATGGTCCGCTCCGGAGATTTCATCTCCATGCAAATCTTGCGGGTTCCACCCACAGTCACGTCCATCTCCGCGACCGGCACTGACATACCCTTGGGCCCGTACCACTGTTTGAAGAACTCCGGGTCAGTCCACATCTTCCACACCACATCGATCGGCGCGTCGAACGCGCGCTGTATTTTCACCCAGGAGTCACTGTCACTCATTTTTCTCTTCCTTCAATGCGTTCACAACATCTGACATGGCATCAAACCTTGCCGTCCAAATGTGCCGGTACTGCTCTGTCCAGTCGGCAACGTCTGCAAGCGGCTGAGGGTTCAGCGTACAAGGCCGGAATTGAGCCTGCTTTCCTCTGTCGATAAGACCGGCGTTTTCCAGCACCCGGATATGTTTGGAGATCGCTGGTAGGGTCATGTTGAACGGTTCGGCTAGTTCATTCACGGTCGCCTGGCCCGCCGCGAGCTTGGCGAGGATGGCCCGGCGCGTCGGGTTGGCAAGCGCGGCAAAGGCCGCATCAAGTCGCGAAGATTGAGACATGTCGCTATAATAAACTAAATAGTTAATTAAGCAACTAGTAAAATATAGAGATAGCGGGTGTTATGTCCGGACAACTGTGAGTTCAAAGTCTAATTATTTCAACGTCTTACAGCGTGCATGGGCTCGTTTGACTCAAAATTAAGCCATTGAAATCATGGCCGAATTCGAACCAAGCCCGCGGAACCCCGTCGCGTGCATGGGCTCGTTCCTCGATTTTTCACCAATGAAAGTTTTTTGAGGAGGGAGTTTCGTGCGCGAAGCGCGCGTGACTCAGGCGTTACCGTATGCGTCTTCGAACGGCACCCAGCCGCGCGGGCCCAGCACTTCCAGGGGCCTGAACCGCACCTTGTAGGCCATTTTCGGGCTCTCTTCGATCCAGTAGCCGAGATAAACGTAGGGCAGGTCTTGCGCCCGGGCGTGCTCTATCAGCCATAGGATGACGTAGTTGCCGAGCCCATCCCGGTCGGCTGCCGGGGAGAAGAAGCTATACACGGCCGACAAGCCGTCCTTGGTTTGGTCGGTCAGGCAGACCGCGATCAGCTCCCCATCGGGACTGCGGAATTCGACCAGGTAGGTGTCGATCGGACTGTCCTCGACCATGGCGCTGTACTCGTAGAAGCCCATGTTAGCCATGTCGCTCGTCGCATGGCGGGAGCGCTGATAGGCGTTGAAAAGCTCAAACTGCTCGCTGGTCGCCCGCGACGGCACGATGTGCGCGGTGATGTCGCGATTGCGCTTCCAAGTGCGGGACAGGCTACGCTTCGCCGAGAAATTTTCCACGTTCACGCGTACCGGCACGCAGGCTTTGCAGCCGGGGCAGGCGGGTGCGTAAGCAATCGAGTGGCTGCGACGGAACCCGCCCTTGGCCAGGACTTCGTGCATACGCTCAGATTGCGGCCCGGTCAGCTCCGTGACGATTTTGCGCTCCAGCCGATCCGAGAGATACGGGCATGGCAGCGGTGCCGTGGTGAAGAAGAACTGGGGACGTTTAAGAGCTGTATGTTCCATGAACGCTGGGCTGTGAGACGCTGATAGGTCCACAATGCCTAGCTCAGGTTCGGTTAGCAAGGGGTGAACGCGCTCAACCCCGCAGAAAATAAGGCCTGTTGGCTGCTCTAGCGGGGCGTCGGCGCTTCCAGGAAGTCGGGCAGACGATTGATCGCGTCCGCCGTCGATTCATCGCTGTGCAAGAGGACGATGCTGATGCGGCGGTTTTGGGGCGCGGCCGGGTCGTCCTCAAGCAGCGGTTCCTTCGAGGCTTGCCCCGCCACTTTATCAACCCGCACATCCGATATGCCGAAGTCTTCTAACACGCGGCGGGTGGCGAGCGCCCGGTCCGCACTGAGCTCCCAGTTGCTATAGCCGTTGGGGTCGCTGAAGGGCGTGGCGTCTGTGTGCCCCGAGATGCTGATGTCGTTCGGCAGGCGCGAGATGACCCGGGCGACCAGGCCGATGATCTCGCGGGTGTAGCCGTACATCGCCGCGCTGCCCGACGGGAACAGAGGCAGACCATCCTGATCGACAATCTGAATGCGCAAGCCGTCGGGCGTATTGTCGATCATCAAGCTCTCCGACAGCTCGGCCAGTTCGGGGATGCCTTGAATGAGTTGTTCAAGTTCGTCAGCCGCTTGCTCGAACTGCGCTTCCTCGCGGGCACGCACGGCTTCATCGATATCTTCTTCGGTGGGATCCCGTGCCGGGCCTTCGCCTGGGTCGGTGAGGTCCTCACCACCCTGGCCGATGGTCGGCGGCGGCAAAACAACGACCGAGACGGCGCCGGTCTGAGATTCCATGGCCCCTTCGCCTATGGTTTGGCCGCCCAACACGCCACCGGCGCCGCTGGTCACCGTCGAGGCCGTGATCGGGGTGAAGTAATCGGAGATGCCGTCGAGCTGGTCTTCCGTGACGGCGTTGAGCAGCCAGAGCAGCAGGAAGAACGCCATCATGGCGGTCACAAAGTCGGCGTAAGCGACCTTCCAGGCGCCGCCATGGTGGCCATGACCGCCTTTCTTGACGCGTTTGATGATGATCGGGCGCGCCGCAGCGCCACCTCCTGCGCCACCGCCTCCGCCGAAATCAGGCCTGTCAGACATTCACAACGCCCATGCGATTTGCCCTGTAATCACTTGAACTGTATGCGCTTTCACGGATTTTGGCCAGCCTTGAGGATTAGAATGGCATCGGCTTCGACCTGATCAAGCACGGGCATGGTAAGGGTCTCCCCGTCGCGCCAGGGAACCAACAGATCACCGTAGTGCGCTGACGCAGGATGTCCGGACTGTCCCGTCGCGATCATGAAGTGGCTCTTGTTCAGATCCGACAGATCGAAAACCGCGCGCAGACCGGCGCCGTGAGTGTGCCGAAAGGGCCCTCGGGCTCTGACATTGCGGAAGCCGCCGCGGTTGACGGTGTGATCCGATCCGTCGGTCTCAATCTCAAGCGTTGTCATCTGTGACAGTCCGGGTACGAAGCCAAATACGGAATGACTGAAGCGGGCGCGGTGAAAGTCACCCCAGCGCAAACCGGTGATGTTATCCAGTGCACCGTCGGACCGTTCCGCCAGCCAGTCCAACGCGCGGTCCAAGGCCCGTGATACGGCTAAGCCGCATTCAGCTTCGCTCTCTCCGCACCAGGACGGGTCTTCCGTCAAAATTGTGCGGATCAAAATGGGGTGGTCACCGCGAAATGATCCATATGCGCGCCCGAGATCATCGGCGAGCAGCTCTTCTTTGATGAAATCCATCCAACTTAGAAAGATCAACGGCTCGGGGCGGGTGCGGTCCATGGTTCCGTCCCAGGTAGACAACAGGCGGAGGGCGGTGCCGGCTGCGTCTGACTCGGCCTTGGCCAAGGGCAGCAGAACCGGCAGCAAGTCACGGGCCATGGCGGAGCGTGCGTCGGTCTGAATGTTCACCATGTCTTGCCAAGTCGCGGTGCCGCCAGACAGACCGTCCAGCAGTTCAATGATGCGCTCCGCCCGGTAGCCTTCCGGGAACGTCGCGGCGATGAGGTGGGGATAGTCCTCCGGCACTGGACGGTTGTTGGCATTGACCAGCCGTCCGGACTCCGGGTTCAGGCTATGAGGAAGTTCCTCATAAGGAACCCACCCTTGCCAGTCATACGCGCCGGACCACCCCGGCACCGGAACGGTGCCATCGCCTTTGGCCCGTATGGGCACCAGGGCCGGGGAACTGAAACCAATCCCGCCCTGGATATCCGCGTACATGAAGTTCTGCTGCGGTCCTTCGAAGCCCGCCAGCGCCTGCTTGACCTCCGCGACCGTGCGGCTGCGCCCGACTTGATAGATCGCGTTGGCGGTGGCGTCGTCGTCGCGCAGCATCGTCGCGGACAGGGCCAGCACCGTTACGCCGGGTTCATGCACGCCTGCAAATGTGCCGATGTCGCTCACTACCGGACCGTGACGGGTCGAGCGGACATTCAGGATCAAAGGCTCTCCCGATCGCACCTCAATTACTTCCGTCCGGGTGTCGAAGTCCCGTGGACCGTCCGGCGTTTCGTAGCGGCCGTCGTCTGTCAGGCGTTCGATGAACAGGTCCTGAAGGTCGGCGTGGGTGGTGGTTAGGCCCCAGGCCGTGTGACCGTTGTGACCGATGACCGTGAACGGCACACCCGGCGCCGTCGCGCCGGTCAATTCACCGCCCGGCCACTCCAGCCGCGCCAGGTACCAGATGATCGGCGCCTGAAACCCGAGGTGAGGATCGCTGGCCAGCAACGGTTGGCCCGATGCGGTGTGCCGGCCATCTATCACCCACACATTCGACGCCAAGGTCGGTGGTGCATGGGTATCAATCTGCTCCGTGAGACTACGGGCGATGTCTATGTCCACCAGACCAGTGATCGAGGCGACGGTCGTCGGAGATGCCGGATCGAGGTCGGGCCAGAGTTGAGCGACCCGGTCCGCAGGAAGGATTCTTAAAAGTTCACTGCGCAGCAGCTCATCCCGCCAGTTGCCGGCCAGGGACAGACTCATCAGTTTCTGCCAGACCAGACTATCGGCCAGGCGCCACGGCTCGGGCGAATAGTTCAACACCTGAAATTCGGGCGGCAGCGGGCGGCCCCGGGTCTCCAGCCAGGCATTAATCCCGTCTGCGTAGCGTTGAAGTGCTGCCCGTGTTTCGGCGTTCAAGGCATCTGCGTTTGCTTCCGCATGTTTGTAGAGCCCAAGGGTGCGCATGAACCTGTCGGATTCAACGGCGTTGCTTCCCAACGTTTCTGCTAGCCGTCCGGCGCCAAGGCGGCGCATCATTTCCATCTGAAACAGCCGGTCTTGGGCGTGGACATAGCCCAGGGCGAAGAAGGCATCGCCCTCGCTTTGCGCGCGGATGGTGGGCACGCCACGCCCATCCCGGCGGATCTCAATATCGGCAGATGGTCCCGGGACAATGACCGTACCGCTGGTTTGCGGCAGGGACCGCCATGTCAGCCAGACCGCCACCAGGGCGACCAGCAAAAGAAACCCGGCCAGGCCAAGGCCAACACGTTTCAGCCAGATCATGATTCCCCGAGACCCCATTGCGTACCGTCTAAGGAGGCGTATCTTTTACCTGATTTGCGGGGACCGGCCTATGACAGTCGAATGACTCCCGCTTAGTTGCGACGGAAGACTCATGGCTCCAGGTCCCCAGGACGACGTTGATCTGCGCGAAGTGCTGTTCGAGATGTACCAGGTGGGCAACTCGATCCGCATTGTGGCCATCGACCCGATCACCAACACTGAAGTCGTGGTGGTCGGATCGCCGTACATGAGCATGTATTCCCTCAAGATCAACGCGGTGCGGAAACTGAAATACGTGATCGCCAAGAAACGGGCGGAAAAAAAGCGCACCGTTTGACGTTTTTTGAGCCTGCCAAAGGGCTTGTGGTCCATTGGCAAGGCGACTCCAGATGTGGTAGGCAACACCATATCTTGGGACGCAAGGAGTCTGCGGCAGACGCAGGCGATTCCGACATGACGACAGACGCTCTCGTGCAGGCCGGAGATACTGTGGCCATTGCCAGCGATCACGCTGGCTTTGCGCTGAAAAGTGTTCTGAAACAAGACCTTGAAGCAATGGGTTATGACGTTGCCGATCTCGGCACCGGCAGCGAGGACAGCGTCGATTATCCGGATTTCGGACGTGGTCTCGCCGACTTTGTCGCCGGCGGCAAAGCCAAGGCCGGGGTGCTGGTGTGCGGCACGGGGATCGGCATCAGCATCGCGGCCAACCGGGTTCCCAGTGTGCGCGCGGCTCTGGTCCATAATGAACTGACAGCGGAGATGGCCCGGGCTCACAACGATGCCAACGTCATGGCCGTCGGCGCACGGGTGACCGGTGAGGACACAGCGCGCGCCAGTCTCAAGACATTTTTTGCCACGCCCTTCGAAGGCGGCCGTCACGCCCGCCGGGTGGAGAAACTCGGGGCGGCTTGAGCCGCACCCGTTCGTAAAGGATTTACTACGATGAACTATGTCGTTCAGCCTTCATTTTTTGGTCAGTCCCTGAGTCAAAGTGACCCAGACGTCATGGCCGCGATTTCGGAAGAGCTGACCCGGCAGCAAAATCAGATTGAGTTGATCGCCTCCGAAAACATCGTTTCCAAAGCCGTCCTTGAAGCCGTCGGCACGGTGCTCACCAACAAGTATGCTGAGGGCTATCCGGGCAAACGCTATTACGGCGGCTGCGAGGCTGTTGATATCGCCGAAAATCTGGCGATTGAGCGGGCCAAAACCCTGTTTGACTGCGCCTATGCCAACGTCCAGCCGCATGCCGGAGCACAAGCCAACGAGGCGGTGTACCTCGCCCTCATCAAGCCCGGCGATACCATCATGGGCATGTCTCTGGACGCCGGTGGTCACCTGACTCACGGCGCACCGCCGAATATTTCCGGCAAATGGTTCAACGCGGTGCAGTACGGGGTGCGCCGTCAGGACAGCCTGATCGATTTCGATCAGGTCGAAAGCCTGGCCAGGGAGCACAAGCCCAAGCTGATCGTCGCCGGCGGCTCGGCCTATCCGCGCGTGATCGACTTCAAGAAGTTCCGCGAGATCGCAGACAGCGTCGGCGCCTATCTCATGGTCGACATGGCCCACTTCGCCGGGCTGGTGGCCGCCGGGGTGCACCCCAGCCCGTTGCCCATTGCCGACGTGGTCACCACCACCACGCACAAAACCCTGCGTGGCCCCCGCGGCGGGATGATCCTGTCGAACAACGAGGACTTCGTGAAGAAGCTCAATTCGGCGATTTTCCCGGGACTTCAGGGCGGACCGCTGATGCACGTGATTGCGGGTAAGGCTGTCGCTTTCGGGGAAGCGCTCAGACCCGAGTTCAAGACCTACGCCAGCCAGGTGGTTGAGAACGCCCAGGCGCTCGCCGAGACCTTGGTCAAAGGCGGTGTTGATATCGTCACCGGCGGCACCGACACCCACCTCATGCTGGTCGACCTGCGCCCCAAAGGCTTGAAGGGCAACGCGGTTGAGAAGGCGCTCGAGCGCGCCGGCATGACCTGCAACAAGAACGGTATACCGTTCGATCCGGAGAAGCCAATGGTGACCTCCGGGGTGCGCCTCGGGACACCTGCCGGAACGACGCGCGGGTTCGGCGCCGACGAGTTCCATCACGTCGGCGAGCTGATCACCGAGGTCCTGGACGCCATGGCAGCCAATCCGGACGACACATCTCAAGTCGAAGCCAGCGTGCGCGAACGCGCCGAAGCGCTGTGTGAGAAATTTCCAATTTATTCGTGACACGCTCAGGGGAGGGGAACCATGCGCTGTCCTTATTGCGGCGGCCTGGACACTCAGGTCAAAGACTCTCGGCCGACCGAAGACAACGCCGCGATTAGACGCCGCCGGTTTTGTCCGGCCTGCGGGGCACGCTTCACCACCTTTGAGCGGGTCCAACTGCGCGACCTGATCGTCACCAAGAAAGGCGGGCAGCGTGTCCCCTTTGACCGCGATAAGCTGGCGCGCTCACTGTTCATTGCCTGCCGCAAGCGTCCCGTGGAAGAGGAGCGGATCGAGCGGGTCGTGAACGGCATTCAGCGCCGGCTCGAGAGCATGGGCGAGAGCGAAATCCCGTCCGAGGCCATCGGTGAGATGGTCATGGAAGCACTCGAAGGGCTCGATAAAGTCGCCTACATCCGCTTTGCCTCGGTATACAAAAACTTCAGAGAACTCAAAGACTTCGAAAGTCTTATTGATAATATTTCTGACGTCCCGGCTGGCGAGGACTAAGCCGCCGGGCGCGTCTGCCTGCAAGGATTATCGCGGTGAGCTCTGACCACGGCTTTATGCGCACGGCACTTGCCTTAGCGGCGCGCGGCTTGGGGAACACTGCGCCCAATCCGGCGGTGGGCTGTGTGATCGTCAAGGATGACGTGATCGTCGGTCGCGGTTGGACACAGCCTGGTGGACGGCCTCATGCCGAGCCGGAAGCCTTGACCCGTGCTGGCAGTGCCGCGTCAGGTGCCACCGCCTATGTCACTCTTGAGCCCTGCTGCCACCATGGTCAGACCCCGCCGTGTACCGAAGCTCTGATCCAAGCGGGCATAAAGCGTGTCGTGGTCGCTACGTCCGACCCAGATGACCGCGTCGACGGCGGTGGCCTTGCCGCCCTTGAAGAGGCAGGCTTAGACGTCGTCACGGGAGTCTTGGAAGCAGACGCGATTGCACTGAATGCTGGGTTCTTCAAACGCACCCGTTCCGGTCTGCCCTACGTCGCGCTCAAAAGCGCGAGCAGTCTGGATGGCCGCATCGCCTTGGAAAACGGCGCTAGCCAGTGGATCACGGGTGACGCCGCTCGCCGGTATGGTCACATGCTCCGCAGTCAGCATGACGCCGTCGTCGTTGGCAGTGGGACCGTGTTGGCTGACGATCCCGCGTTAACCTGCCGTTTGCCCGGGTACGAAGGGCCTCAGCCCGTGCGCGTGGTGCTTGACCGGCGTCTGCGCATCGATCCTGACGCCAAGCTCGTGGCCTCGGCGGATCAAACATCCACCTGGATTATCACCAGCGCCAGTTCGAGCCAGGACAAACTCGCCACGAAGCTCAAGCAGTCCGGCGTACAAGTTCATGGGGTCGCAGACCCGAGTGATCATGCGTTCGCGCGTGCGGCTGCTTCTCTGCTGGCCGAGAAGGGACTGAATCGTGTGCTCATCGAAGGCGGAGGACAGATTGCCGCGTCCTTTCTGCATGACGGCCTGATCGACCGGGTCTACGCCCTGAGGGCTCCGACGATGATCGGTGGTGACGGCAAGCCCAGCATGGCAGCACTGGGACTTACCAAGCTAGAGGAGGCACCGGCTTTCACGCGGGCCGGATTGCGTGCACTCGGCAACGACACCCTTGAAATCCTTGATCGAATCTCCACTGTCTAAGCCATGTTTACTGGTCTCGTGACAGATTTGGGTGAAGTGAAAGAGGTCGTCTCCGGCGACGGTGGTGCACGCCTGACCATCGCCACAGCCTATGACACGTCGGAAATCTCAGTGGGCGCCTCCATAGCCTGCAATGGGTGCTGTTTGACGGCCCTGGACCTCAAGCCCGGGCAGTTTGCGGTGGATGTTTCCCGTGAAACTCTCGACCGCACGACCCTCGGCACATGGGAACCGGGCCGGCGCGTCAATCTGGAGCGGTCGCTCAAACTCGGCGATGAGTTGGGTGGCCATTTGGTTTCCGGTCACGTTGATTGCGTCGCTGAAGTGTCGAGCGTACGTGCCGATGGCGACTCTGTCCGCTTCACCATCAAGCTGCCCATCGATTTTGCGCCCTTCGTCGCCGAGAAGGGGTCCGTTGCCATTGATGGCGTGTCCCTAACCGTCAATGAAGTGTCCGATGACTCCTTTGGCGTCAATATTATCCCTCATACTCAGCAGGTTACGAGCTTTGGCCATCTGCAGGAGGGGGACGCGGTAAACATAGAAATCGATATGCTTGCGCGGTATGTTGCGCGCCTTCTGAACAAGACCTGAGCCGTCCGTGCCCGACACCGACATAGATTATCTGTCCTCCATCGAAGACATCATCGAAGACGCCCGCAACGGGCGGATGTTTATCCTAGTCGACGACGAAGACCGGGAGAACGAGGGCGACCTGATTATTCCGGCTCAGATGGCCACGCCGGACGCCGTGAACTTTATGGCGACCCATGGCCGCGGTCTGATTTGCTTGGCTCTGACTCAAGATCGATGCCGCAGCCTCAGTCTGCCGTTGATGGAAGCCCACAATCAGTCCCGGTTAGCCACCGCATTCACCGTGAGCATCGAAGCCCGCGACGGCGTCACCACCGGTATTTCTGCTTCAGACCGGGCGCATACGATCTCCGTTGCGATCGATCCCTCAAAGGGTAAGGAAGACCTGGCGACGCCTGGACACGTGTTCCCCTTGATGGCGCGCGACGGGGGTGTGCTCGTACGCGCCGGGCATACGGAAGCGGCAGTAGACATTTGCCGCATGGCCGGTCTCAACGCTGCCGGCGTGATCTGCGAGATCATGAACGACAACGGTGAGATGGCACGCATGCCGGACCTCGTCCCATTCGCGCAAAAGCATGGCCTGAAGATTGCCACCATCGCTGATTTGATTGCCTATCGCCGCCGTACAGAAAAATACATCGAAATGACGGCAGAGCGTCCCTTCAACTCCAAATTCGGACGCGACTGGACGCTGCGTATATACAAAAATACGCTTTCCAATATCGAACACCTGGCTTTGGTTAAGGGTGACATAGACGGCAGCGATACGCCGATCGTCCGGATGCACCAAGTCAATGTGCTCAGCGATATGTTCTGGGACGCCGACAGCGCTAAAACCGGAGAGCTGCATCGCGCGATGGCGATGGTGGCCGACCATGGCACAGGTGCCGTTGTGGTGCTGCGTGAGATGGGAACACCGCAGATCAGCGAGCGGATCAAGGCGCAAGTCAGTGGGGAAGAGGGGCCGGCGCGTCTGATCGACTACGGTGTTGGGGCGCAGATACTGGTCGACCTCGGTATCCACGACATGATTTTGCTGAGCAACACGCCGCGGACCATCATTGGTCTTGATGGCTACGGACTAAAAGTGATCGAGCAGCGCCCGATCCCCTTAGAGGACTAATTGAAACCCATGAGCACTGCGCCGAACATCGCTCTTATTGAGGCTCGGTTCTACGAGGACATATCGGACCAGCTTGCAGCCGGCGCCCTGGCGGCCATCGAGGCTGTGGGCGGGACCGTTTACCGTATCGACGTTCCGGGTATCCTGGAGATTCCGGCCGCTCTGCAGTTTGTCATTGAAGGGCAGGGTAACCCCGACACGGGTCAAATGTTCGACGGTGGCGTCGTTCTGGGGTGCGCTATTAAGGGTGAGACGGACCACTACGAGCACGTCTGCGCAGAGGCCATGCGAGGGACGCAGGATGTGGCGCTGGCCCATGCGTTCCCTGTCGGCAATGGCATTCTGACGTGTCCCACCCGTGCCTTGGCTGAAGAACGCGCCGACATGAACCGCCGTAATTTCGGCGGGCGCGCGGCGGAAGCTTGTTTACGTCTGCTTGAGTTGCGCATGCGCTTGGGAGTGGAGGCGTGACCTCTACGGTAGCGAAGAACCGGTCACAGAGTCTGAGTGCGGCCCGGCTGGGCGCCGTGCAGGCGTTGTACCAGGTGGCAACGACAGATGCAGACTATACGAAGGTGGTGCGTGATTTTCTTATGGGCCGTTTAGGCGGACTGGCGATAACAGAGGATCCCGACACTGAAGAAGAGACCCAGGTGATGCTCGCCGAAATGGACCAGGGCACGTTCTCGAATCTCGTATCCCAAGCCGTGGCGCAGCAAGACGACATCGATGCGATGATCGATGCCAATTTAAGTGCCGAATGGCCGGCCGAACGGCTGGAGACAATTCTACGCTCCATCCTTCGCACCGCTGTTGCTGAGCTCATGGGCGCTGTCGATGCACCCGCCCGCGTTACCATTTCCGAATACGTCGATCTCGCGCACGCGTTTTACAGCGGACCGGAACCGAAGCTGGTCAACGCCGTCTTGGATAAAATCGCCCATGTGCTTCGGGGCCAGGACCTAGCAGCGTCCTGATAGGCAGACCGGGACGTCCGAGATGACCGGTATTTCAGAATTCGATCTCATTGACCGATACTTGAGGCCACTTGCGGCAAACGCACCGGGGGCCTTCGCGCTGACGGACGATGCAGCCGTCTTGCCGGAACTTCCAGACGGCATGGCGTTCGTTGTTACGAAGGATGCGCTTGCGGTTGGCACGCACATGCTTACCGATGATCCTCCCGGGACGATGGCGCAAAAAGCGATCCGCGTGAATTTATCCGACTTGGCGGCGATGGGCGCGCGACCGGTTGGTATTTTCATGGCGCTGTGTCTTGGCCGTGATACCGAAGAAAGTTTTGTCACTGAGTTCATTGGCGGGTTGACGTCGGACCTGGAGACTTTCGAGATTTCTTTGATGGGTGGTGACGTGATCCGACAGGAAGGGCCCTTTTTGGTCTCAGTCACCGCCATCGGACAAGTGCCGCGCGATAAACCTCTCCGGCGGAATGGTGCCAAGCCCGGCGATGATGTTTGGGTCTCGGGCACTCTCGGTGATGCGGCCCTCGGGCTCACGTTCGCGCGCGGTATCTCTGACTCAGCTATCCCGATCGCCAAAACACACAGCGAATATTTGATAGACCGGTACCGTATTCCTCGGCCGCAGGTGCAGCTCGGCTCGGCGCTTGCCGGTGTGGCCCACAGCTGCGTCGACATCTCGGATGGTTTGTGCGCCGACGTCTCGCACATCTGCACTCAATCTGGTGTCAGCGCAAGAATAGAGGCCGGGAAGCTGCCGGCGTCAGATGCCCTGCAGGACTTTGCCCGGGATGACGCGGTTGGAGCGACAACCGCCATGCTCACCGGCGGGGATGACTATGAACTCGCGTTCACAGCACCAGATTCGGCCCGGGAACGGATTCAGGAGCTATCAGGTCAGGCGAATACCAAGGTCACGCGGATCGGGAAGATCTTCGCGGCGGATAGCGAAGCTCAAGGAAATAGCGCCCCAGTCATTGTTGTAGACGTGAACGGGCAGCCCGTTGAGGTCAGTCAGCCAGGGTACCGGCACGTCTAAGTTAGGGGCTGGTTTGTACCTATGCTGTTTACGCCAAGGCTGATTCAGGGCAGGTTTTTGGTATGAAGCGAGTTTTTCTCATTGTCTTTGTCATGCTCATAGTGGCTGGGGCCGGCGTCTTCGCGCTGATCCACTTCGAGCTGATTCCCAATCCGTTTGAGAGCGGCAGCGCAGAGGAGGAAGCCGACGCGCTTCCGGCCACTCAGGCCCCTGGCTTCACACCGCCTGTCGAAGCTCCACTGATGATAGCCCTAGAAGATATCATCGTGCCGGTGATCCTCGACGGACGCGTGGTCAAGCGGGTCTACATTACATCGCGGATTCACATTCAGCGGGGCACGATAAATCTAATTCAAAACGGGATGCCCAGATTTGAGAATGCCGTCAACCAGCGGCTCATTGTGTACCTGCAAGACTACTTTGCCAAAAACCGCATCATCGATCCCCGCGGGATCAAACAGGAGATGAAGGCGGCGGCGCAGACCGTTTACGGTGACCGGGTCGTCGATGTTCTGTTGATGACTGTTTTCGAGCAGTAGGTGGCCAAAACGCCCTGAATCGCCAGCGATGTTGCGCAGACCGGCCCATTCTGGCACCCTCCGCGCGCTTTTCCCGGGCGGGGCCCCGGTGCGGAAGCGGGGAAACTCCTAACACTATGATCTGAAACAGTTTTTCGGGTCGCAGGGCTGGCAGCGGCTAGTCCGATTTACGAATCGAATGGAACAAGAATGAGCACTCTCGAACTTATCGTCCTAGGCAGCGGCATTATTGCCATCCTGTACGGGATTTTTACCACGCGCAGCCTGCTGGCCACCGGCACAGGCACTGACCGCATGACTGAAATTGCGGCCGCCATTCAGGAAGGCGCCAGTGCCTATCTGAACCGGCAGTACACCACCATCAGTATCGTCGGTGTCGCGGTGACCATCGTCCTGGCCGTGACCCTCGGGCTGCTGTCCGCCATCGGCTTCGTGCTTGGCGCGGTGTGCTCCGGTATTGCTGGCTATGTCGGCATGAATGTCTCGGTGCGCGCCAACGTCCGCACCGCAGAAGCGGCCCGTTCGACGGGCATGTCCGCCGCACATGCGGTGGCCTTCAAATCCGGCGGTGTGACCGGTATGTTGGTCGTCGGTCTCGGGCTGCTAGCGGTCGCGGGTTACTATTTTGCTCTGCTTGGCATGGGCACAGATGAGCGTGAGTTGATTGAAGCTCTGATCGCGCTGTCATTTGGCGCGTCGCTGATCTCGATCTTCGCCCGTCTCGGCGGCGGTATCTTTACCAAGGGCGCCGACGTTGGCGCCGACCTGGTCGGTAAGGTTGAAGCCGGTATTCCCGAAGACGATCCCCGCAACCCGGCGGTGATCGCCGACAACGTGGGCGATAACGTCGGTGACTGCGCCGGAATGGCGGCTGATCTGTTCGAGACCTACGCGGTGACCGTTGTGGCCACCATGCTGCTGGGCACCATCTTCTTTGACGGAGCAGCGCAATCGACCGCCATGCTCTACCCGCTGGTCATCGGCGGCGTCTGCATCCTCGGCTCGATCATCGGCACCTTCTTCGCCGGTGTGAAAGACGGCGGCAAGGTCATGAGCGCGCTGTACCGTGGCTTCATCGTATGCGCGGTCGTCTCGGCGGTGCTGATCGTCGTGGTCACCAACATGATGTTCGGGGAAGCGATTGTGATGACGGACGGCCGCGAGGTCACCGGGACCCAGATGATTATCTGTGCGGTGATCGGCCTGGCCGTGACCGGCATCATCATTTGGATCACCGAGTACTACACCGGTACGGACTACCGTCCGGTGAAGAGCGTCGCCGAAGCCTCAACTACGGGCCATGGCACCAATGTGATTCAGGGTCTCGCGATCTCGATGGAGTCCACCGCGCTTCCCGTGCTGCTGATCTCCGCCGCCATCATTCTCGCGTTTTTGCAGGCGGGCCTCTTCGGCATTGCTATCGCCGCGACCACCATGCTGGCGCTGGCCGGAATGGTCGTGGCGCTGGATGCTTATGGTCCCGTGACCGACAACGCGGGCGGTATCGCGGAAATGTCCGAACTTCCTGACGAAGTCCGAAACATCACCGACACCCTGGATGCGGTCGGCAACACCACCAAGGCGGTGACCAAGGGCTACGCAATTGGCTCCGCCGGTCTCGCCGCTCTTGTGTTGTTCGCGGCGTATACGGCTGACCTGGAATTCTACTTCCCTGAGTTTGTCGGCATCGAGTTCTCGCTGAAAGATCCGTACGTGGTCATCGGCTTGTTCATCGGCGGCATGTTGCCGTACCTGTTCGGTGCGCTCGGCATGCAGGCGGTAGGTCGCGCCGGCGGTGCGGTCGTTGTTGAGGTCCGCCGTCAGTTCAAGGAAAAGCCGGGCATCATGCAGGGTACGGACAAGCCGGAATACGGCGTGCTGGTGGACATGCTCACCCGCTCAGCCATCAAGGAGATGGTTGTGCCGTCCTTGCTGCCGGTACTGGCTCCTGTGGTGCTGTACTTCGTCGTCGCCATGACCGCCGGTCAGGCCCAAGGCTTTATCGCTCTTGGCGCCATGCTGCTGGGCACCATCGTCACCGGCCTGTTCGTCGCGATCTCGATGACCTCCGGTGGTGGTGCGTGGGACAACGCCAAGAAGTACATCGAAGACGGCAACCACGGCGGCAAGGGCTCTGAAGCTCACAAAGCTGCCGTGACCGGTGATACCGTCGGTGATCCGTACAAGGACACCGCCGGTCCCGCTGTTAACCCGATGATCAAGATCACCAACATTGTTGCGATCTTGCTGCTGGCGATCCTGGCAGCTTAATTGGATCTAGAACACGTCAACAAAAAGCCCCGGTGTGTTCACCGGGGCTTTTTTGTGCTTATTGACACCGAAGTTTACGGCCCGGCCTCAGGTGCGCCGCGGTCGAAACGCCCAAGGTTGCCGATCAATTGCTCGATCAGGCTGAATTCCCGGCCCATGGTCGGAGTTTGACGTTGCACGATCTCGATGTCTTCGCCGTCATCCAGACCGTAGGTTTCCACTTCTTCGAGAATACCGCGCTCATCGAAGGACAGCGCGTAGATATCCCGGTCTACTTCCTCAACCGAATAGAACGCGAATTGGGTGGTCACGGCGCTGATGTAGTACCAGGTCTCTTTCTCGAACATGGACGTGTGTGACGGCGTACCCATGATCAATTCGACGTCCTGTCGGGTCTGCTGGCCAGGTTCGAGTTGGGTGAGGGCGTCGTCTGTTGGCAAGTTGCCGCGCACATTGATGTCCTTGGCACAGCCGCCCAGAGACAACGCGGCGGCACATAGACCCGCAGAAAGCAGGGTTCTGACAGAGCGTTGCTTTAAGGATCGATCGATCATGACGGCCTTATATCAGACGGGCTCCAGGCAGGGTAGACGTCAAATTGTGGCACGGCTTACGTTGACTTAGCCGTTCGAGAGTCGCACATAGGGCCATACATTTTACCGTCACGATCCAGAGCATTATGGGCCTTTTCAATTTCTTCCGGAGCCGCCGCCGGCGCGCTGAGCAGGCCGCAAACCTGTACTCAGGCGCGGTGGCCCAAGCGCGCCATCCGGTGTTTATCACCCATTACGGCGTGCCGGACACCGTTGATGGACGGTTCGACCTGATCATACTCCATATCATGCTATTGGTTCGCAGGATGCGGGCAAATGGCAAAGAAGCTGCAGGTCTGTCCCAGGAAATTCTCAATCTTCTTTTCGCCGACATGGACCGGAATCTCAGGGAAATGGGGATCGGTGATCTCAGCGTCGGTAAACACGTGAAGAAGATGGCCAAAGCGTTCTACGGCCGCGCTGAAACGTGGGAGACGGGCCTTGATGACGGCGACCTTGAGAGCGCGTTAAACGCAATTCTTTACCGCGCCGGAGAGCCCCAACCGGCCCATACGCGGGCGATGGCCGATTATGTCCGGGCCCAGGACCGGCATTTGAGCGGGCAGGGCTTAGATGTTTTTGTGACCGAAACGCCACACTATCTTGCTCCACAGGTCACAACGGCTGCGGCCTAAGATGTCCCCCGAGCACCCACTAAGTCACAGTATCCCTGTGACCTCTCTACCCGCTGACGGGAGATCGGTCACACTCAACGCAACTGAAGAAGAATGTGCCGACTTGGCCCGAGATTTTGCGCTGATCGCCTGCAACAGCCTTTGCGCGAGCTTTCGGGTCAGCCAGGCCGGCGGTCCGTTGATTGCCGTGCAGGGCCGCGTCGAGGCGGAAGTTGTCCAGGAGTGCTGCGTCACGCTGAAGCCGGTGACCGATAAAGTTCAGGCTGAGTTTTCTGAGATTTTCACTCTGGACGCGGACCAGGCGGCTCGGGAAATCGAGATCGATGTTGACGACGCCGACCCACCCGAACCGGTGGATGGAGGTGAAATCGACCTGGGTGTTCTCGCCAGCGAGCACCTGGCACTGAACCTCGATCCCTATCCCCGCGACCCTGCCGCTCAGTTCCTCGATGTGATCGAGGATGACGGGTCAGATGATGAGGGTGGGACAGAAAGCCCGTTTGCGGCCCTTAAGGCGCTAAAAACGGCCAAAAAGTAGATCTGGGAACTCCTCCCGGACCGGGTCAGAAAAGACGCTCTCTGACCCTTGCCCCCCAGGTCGCTTTTCGGTATGTACTCGCCCTTCGTTGGCGGCCCATGCAAAAGGGGCCAAAAACCCCGGAATTCCCAGGAAAGTCAGAACAATGGCCGTACCTAAGAAGAAAGTCTCCAAGTCCAAGCGGGATATGCGCCGCGCCCATGATGCGCTGAGCGCCAGTTCCTATCAGGAATGCCCGAATTGCGGCGAATTGAAGCGTCCCCATCACGTGTGTCAGGCGTGCGGCTACTATAATGGCCGGGACGTGGTAGAGCCTGCTGAAACTGTCCTATAATGGGTCTGCGCCGGTTTCCGGCGCGCTTTTCGTAGGGCTAGCGCGATAAGGCGGCACTCACCCGCCACTGCCCCTGCGGACCGCTGTCTGCGACATCGGGAGAGGGTTAGGGGCACATCAGTTGAGCAGACACATCACCCTATCGATTGACGCTATGGGCGGTGATGCCGCGCCGGCAATTGTCATGGATGGCATCGCCGAAGCGCGTATCCGCTATCCTCATGTCCGCTATTTGGTGTACGGCCGCAAGGACGATATCCAACCCTACCTCGATCAAAACGAAACGCTGCGTGACTGCTGTGAAGTGCGCCACACAGACGATGTCGTCACTGGCGACCAAAAGGTGTCTCAGGCGATACGCCAGGGGCGTGAGTCCAGCATGTGGAAAGCCATAGCGGCGGTCAAAGAAGGTGAAGCTCATGGCGTGGTTTCCGCCGGCAACACCGGTGCGCTGATGGCGATGGCGAAGCTCAACCTGCGCACCCTCCCTGGGATTGACCGGCCCGCGATCTGTTCGCTGTTCCCCAACATGAGTGGCGAAACAGCGATGCTCGATCTTGGGGCCAACGCCCAATGCGACGTGCGCAACCTTGTGGAATTTGCTGTCATGGGGGCGTGCTTCACCCGATCCATCACCGGCTTGGAAAAACCCCGGGTGGGTCTTCTCAACATTGGCTCTGAAGACCTAAAGGGCACGGATCTCCTCCGCGATGCCGCCGCTGTCCTGCGTGATGCAGACCTGGAACTGGAGTTTTACGGATTCATTGAAGGCGACGACATTGCCAAGGGCACGGTTGACGTCGTTGTCACCGATGGCTTCACCGGCAATGTATCTCTCAAAACGGCGGAGGGCACGGCCAAGCTCTACACCCAGTTTCTCAAGGCCGCATTTAAGAGTTCCTTGATGGCGAAACTCGGGTTTCTCTTGATTAAACCGGTGCTCAAGCAGGTTATGACCCGCACTGATCCGCGGCGCTATAACGGCGCGCTGTTTGTTGGCCTGAATGGCGTCGCGGTAAAAAGTCATGGCGGCACCGATGCGCTGGGATTTGCCAATGCGATTGGCGTTGCCGTTGATATGGTTGACCGCGAGCTCAATACGGCTATCGGCGAACAGATCACCCACGTCAACTTTGAGAACCTAGAAACCGCCGTGGCGTCTACCGCATGACGGTTCGCTCTGTTGTCCGCGGTGTCGGGTCCTACCTTCCGGCCAAAGTGCTCACCAACGAAGATCTCGCCAAGATCGTCGACACGTCGGACGAGTGGATTCAGGAACGCACAGGCATCAAACAGCGCCATATTGCGGCAGATGGGGAGACAACCTCCGACCTGGCGATCGCGGCGGCCCGGCAGGCGCTAGACAGGGCTGAACTCGCCGGAACAGATATTGACCTGATTGTCGTCGCCACGGCGACACCGGACCATACCTTTCCGGCTACAGCGGCTAAGGTCCAGGCTGCGCTCGGGCGTCCGGGTATCCCGGCCTTCGATGTCCAGGCCGTGTGCTCCGGTTTTGTTTACGGTCTATCCGTTGTCGATAACTTCATGAAGTCCGGCCAGGTCAAGTCTGCCTTGTTCATTGGCGCCGAGACATTTTCCCGCATCTTGGATTGGGACGACCGGGGCACCTGCGTGCTGTTCGGAGATGGGGCAGGGGCGGTTGTACTCACCGCTGAGCCGGGTGAGGGCACTTCCGCTGACCGTGGAATTCTATCCACACACCTGCATGCCGACGGGCGCCATCATGATCTGCTGTATGTTGATGGCGGTGCGTCAAGTACGCAAACCACGGGTTATGTGCGGATGGAAGGTCGTGAGGTCTTCAGACATGCTGTGGTCAACTTGGCCGAGACCGTCAATGAGGCTATGGCCGCGAACAACGTCACCATCGAAGACGTTGACTGGCTGGTGCCCCATCAAGCCAACAAGCGAATCTTGGACTCGACGGCCAAAAAGCTGAGAATCCCTGTCGAGAAAGTCATCGTGACCGTAGACCGGCACGCGAATACGTCGGCGGCGTCGATCCCTCTTGCCTGGGCGGCGGGAGTCGATGATGGCCGCATTCAGTCCGGGCAACTACTGCTGCTTGAAGCGATGGGCGGAGGTTTCACGTGGGGCTCTGCATTGGTCAGGTTTTAGTCCACCGAAAAGCCGCTAAAGCATTGCAATAGAATAGAAACTTGTATTGACGGCATGCCTTTAACCGGGCTAGCGTTAGGGTTCTTGCGCAGTGCAGGACAGGGGCCAGAAGAAGGGGACGTGCGTATGACCCGCACCATGACCCGCGCGCAATTGAGCGAAGCCATCTACCAAGAAGTCGGATTGTCGAGGAATGAGTCGGCAGAACTTCTCGAGATGGTGTTGGGAGAAATTTCTACGTCGCTCGTGCGCGGTGAGACCGTAAAGATTTCATCGTTTGGGAGTTTCTCAGTGCGCCAAAAAGGGCAGCGTATTGGGCGTAACCCGAAGACGGGTGAAGAAGCCCCGATCCTGCCGCGGAAGGTATTGGTGTTCCGGCCTTCGCAACTTCTCAAAGCTCGGATACGCGGTGAGAATACCAGCGGTATGCGTGATGAAGAAAATGAGGATGCTCCGGCAGCTCCGGCAGCCCCCAGTGGAATGGCACCGTCTAACTCGTGACCGACGAACCGGACTCGAAATCCCTAAAAATCCGCAAGTCTGATGCGGCGTTCAGGACAATCAGTGAGGTTGCCACTGATCTGGATATTCCGCAGCACGTTCTAAGGTTTTGGGAGTCCAAGTTTTCACAAGTCCGTCCCCTTAAGCGCGGCGGCGGCAGACGGTATTACCGTCCTGAAGATGTCGTGCTTCTCAAGCGTATTCGCAGTTTGTTGTACGATGACGGCTTGACCATCAAAGGGGTGCAGAAGCTCTTCCGCGATTTCGGTGTTAAAGCGGTAGTGGAACAAGAAACCGGGCCGGCAGGCCGTGCCGGTTTGGAAGCGCCTCCGCCGGCTGAAAACGGAGGAGAAGGTGAGGCCAAAAGTTCATCGGACCTTTCGTCGCTTATCACCGAACTCAAGGCCTTGAGGATGGAACTGCGGTCTGCGCTCGCCGCCCGCTAACCACCGCCGCAGCAGGCGTTTTCCCACGTTGTCTTGTGTAATTGCCCTGGGTATAGTCCCGCCGCCGACCAGAGCGCTGCTCTGGGTCCGGATCGGTCGGAGCGTAGCGCAGTCTGGTAGCGCACCACACTGGGGGTGTGGGGGTCGTGGGTTCAAATCCCGCCGCTCCGACCATTTATAGTAAAATCAAAGACTTATGCTCGTATTCTCGTGTGTTTTCGAGCAAACTGGGCTGTATTGCAGCGGTATCTCAATCCAACTAAACTATTAGCTGTAGTTCGGCTTAACCGGAGCGGACTGTGTACGTCCAACCTGACTCCTCTGGCCTCAATCATCTCGGCGCGCCACTCACCGCGCCGGCGGTGAAACGTGCGCCCATCGCGCCGGCCCAAAACGGGGATCGCGCGCAGGAGGACCGCCGGCAAAGACAGGAAGATCAGCAGAGCGCCGCCAAGAACGGTGCAGTATTCCGGACGCTGTTGTCGGAGACGACATCAGCAAATCTAGCCCAAGCGCTGGGCGCCACTCCCGAAATTTCCAAGGCGGATTCGTCTCAGTTCATCCGACCGGAAAAGCGTCCGAGTACAGATCGCGCACCGCTTTCGAATGAGGACGTAACGTCAGCTTATTCTTTCTTGAGCAGTGCTCCTCGCGGCGACGCCTCAACATCCTCAGAGAGTAAGGCCGCAGACGGACAGAGCCAGCAGTTCGCCGAAGCCAGCGCCGCTTATACCAAACACGTGGTTGCTGACGCTCATGTCTTCGCAGCGCGAGGCGAAGTTCTAGAGCTTCAAGCCTAAGACCAAACTAGTGCGGAATTTTTAGTCGGCGTCGTCCAGGACGGTCCGTCCGGCGTCGGTGAGTTTACACACCAACCAGTCAGGTTTCATTTGGTTCGCAAACCACGGTTCGGCCCAGCCCGCTTCGACGCATTTGCGGACGACCTGCGGGTTGATCTTCTTGCCATTCTCGTCAAACAGCGGAAGCTTCCCGCCGGGCTGCGTGAGCCCACGAGTCAGCCACTTGCGTTGCGCCGGTGATGGCGGTGTTGAACGTGCGACCTTGGCGTCCATGGCGCGTCCCCGTTTGCCTTTGGACAGGTTGTTTTTTCCAACATTACGGTCTGGTAGTTAAGAAAAGCATAGCATGAACCGCAGCGAAGGCGAGACCCCCATGACCGCCGACATGACAGTTAACCCGTCCGCACACATGATTTACGCCACGGTGAGCAGCCGGGACGAGGCCCTGAAAATCGCAAAAGCGCTTTTGGAAGAAGGGCTTATCGCCTGCGCCAATATTATTGATGGCGTGACGTCCGTTTACCGGTGGGAGGGGAACACTGAGACGGACACGGAAAGCGTCGTAGTGATGAAAACAGCCGCTGACACTTGTGAGGCCGCCCTCGAGCGCATTAGTGAACTACATTCTTACGACACGCCCTGCGCGGTGAGCTACGCTATGAGCGGCGGTCTGCCGGATTATCTCGCCTGGCTCATTTCAGAAACGCGGAGCACCTTGAAGAATTAGGTCGCGAGTGGCACCGCTTTCACGGTGGCAACGGCCTGACAGGCGATCCCTTCACCGCGCCCGGTGAATCCTAGACCTTCGGTGGTCGTCGCTTTGACACTGATGCGTTGTGGCGAAACACCAGCGATCTGGGCAATCGATACGCGCATATCATCACGCACAGCTACGAGCTTTGGGCGTTCGCAAATGATGGTCAGGTCTAAGTGAACAAGCTGCCCGGCCTGTGCCCTTAACCGGTCGGCCGCGAATATCAGGAACATACTTGAAGGCGCATCTTTGTACGAGACATCCGATGGCGGAAAGTGGACGCCAATGTCGCCGTCTCCGAGCGCGCCGAGAATGGCATCTGTCGCGGCGTGCAGCACAACATCGGCGTCTGAGTGTCCAAGCAAGGATTTATCCATTGGGATGAAGACGCCCCCTAAGGTGACGCCGTCGCCAGGACCAAACCGGTGAACGTCAAAGCCCATCGCCGTGCGGGTTTCACTCATCGCATCAGCAACCCGCTGGAGGTCGTTCTTAGTGGTGACTTTAATATTCGCCTCGTCACCTGCGACCGTCTGAACGGAATGTCCGTTGGCTTCCAAGATTGCAGCGTCGTCGGTCAAAGATTGCCCGGCGCATTGGGCGTGCGCCTCCCTGAGGACGGAAAAATGAAATCCCTGTGGCGTCTGGGCCCGCACGACACCATCACGCGAAACCGTTTCAGTAATTACACCATCATTGCCCACGCGCTTGAGCGTCTCAGCAACCGGCATTACGGGAATGACACCGGCGTGCTCGGAAAGTCCCCCCAGAACACGGTCGATAAGGTCACTCGGGACATGCGGGCGGGCACCGTCGTGGACAAGAACAACGTCCGGCGGATCAATCGATAACGCGTCCAAACCTAGCCGCACTGACTCCTGCCGGGTCGCTCCGCCGAGCACTGGAGACGCAATAGGCAAGCCCTTCGCGGCCTCCGCGAAGACAGCATGGTCGTCAGGGTGAATGACCGGGACGACACGGGAAACCCGCGGATGGTCTGACAAGGCCCTCAGACTGTGTCGCACAACGGCGCTGCCACCCAAGTCCGCGTACTGCTTCGGAACTGCGCTCCCGAACCGGGATCCGCGTCCTGCGGCAACGACAAGGGCTGCACATGAGGTCATTGGGAGCGGTCGCCATAGAACTGTTGAAGGAGTGGGGTCCTTATCATGGCGGGGATATTGCAACTAGAGTTGCCGATTTGCACCATTTGATGTGTCCTAAAATCCGCAGGATTGTGGGATTCGTTGTCGCTAGCCCCCTCGAAATGTTCTAAAAGGTCTTGATTTTCTGCCATTTTCGGCTGCAAATGCCCAAGAAATAGGCACGCACACCTCCGGATCCCCATGACCTTTGCCATCGGCAATATTGTGATCGACACGCCCGTACTGCTGGCGCCCATGTCGGGTGTCAGCGATCGGCCGTTTCGCCACCTTGTCCAAAGGTTCGGCGTCGGGTTGGTGTTTTCGGAAATGATCGCCAGTCAGCAGATGGTCCGTGCCCATCGCGAAACCCTCCGTATGAGCGAACCGTGTGAGTCTGACTTTCCCATGGCCGTTCAACTCGCGGGATGCGAGCCGGGAGTCATGGCCGAAGCGGCCCGCATCAATCAGGAGCGCGGCGCGGCGCTGATCGACATCAACATGGGGTGCCCGGTCAAGAAGGTCGTTAAAGGCTGGGCAGGCTCGGCGTTGATGCGTGACGAAAGCAAAGCTCTAAAGATTATCGAAGCCGTCGTTGGAGCGGTTGATGTACCGGTTACGCTGAAGATGCGCTTGGGGTGGGATGAAGACTCTCTGAACGCACCGTCGTTGGCCGCCAAAGCAGAGGCTGCCGGCGTTAAGATGATCACCGTCCATGGCCGCACGCGCATGCAAATGTATACGGGTTCGGCAAATTGGAACGCTGTTCGCGCGGTCAAGGAGGCTGTCTCGGTTCCCGTCATCGTCAATGGCGATATCAAAACAGAAGGCGATGCCAAGGCGGCGTTGGCCGCATCCGGCGCTGACGGTGTTATGGTGGGGCGCGGCAGCTACGGCAAACCATGGCTGCCGTCTCAGTTGGCCCAGTATCTTCAAACTGGCATCCGTGCTCCTCAGCCGGGTAAGGCCGGTCGGCGCGATATATTGCTTGAGCATTATGAGGCCATCCTGAGTCACTACGGCGTAGGCAAGGGCATTCGTGTCGCGCGGAAACACGTGGCCTGGTCTCTGTTCGGATTGCGCGACGCCAATATCATCCGGGCCGCGATCAATACAGAGGCTGATCCCGATAAAGTCCGCGCCATGATAGCGGACGCATTTGACACTGCAGACGATGGGCTTCTTTTGGCGGAGGCCGCGTAATGGCGGAAGCGTCGCCGATTCTCGACCTACCGTTTGCGGTTGATGCTGAGGAAATCCTCACGGCCTTGGGGTCGGCGACATTCGTTGTCGACGGGAGTTACCAACTCCGTTACCTCAACGCCGCCGCAGAGCAACTCTTTCAAAGCAGTGCGAGCAGTTTAGTTGGACAGGACCTGGGAGAAGTACTGCCCAAAGACGGTCCAGTTCACGCGCTGCTGACCCAGGTGTTCCGCAATGGTTCGCCAGTCAGTGAGTACGGCGTGACCCTGGATACACCGCGAACCGGCGTGCGAGTCGTGTCCGTTCACGCCGCGCCTATGGTGGAACGGCAAGACGCCGTTGTTGTCTCGCTGCAAGAGCAGACCCGGGCGTTGAAGATCGGGCAGCAGCTTGATGCCAGAAACTCGGTCCGGTCCGTCACCGCAATGGCGGCGCTGTTGGCGCACGAAGTTAAAAACCCGCTATCGGGTATTCGCGGGGCCGCTCAGTTGCTTGAGCAGAACGCAGACGGCGAAGATGTCGCGCTCACTAAATTGATCTGCGACGAAGCCGACCGGATTGTTGCCCTAGTTGATCGCATGGAAGTGTTTTCCGATGACCGGCCGCTGCAACGCGAGGGCGTGAACATTCATGTGGTTCTTGAACATGTGCGCCGCCTGTCCGAGAACGGCTTTGGCAAGGGGATCGAATATATCGAACGTTACGATCCCTCGTTGCCGCCGGTTTACGGCAACCGGGACCAGTTGATTCAAGTGCTCATCAATCTCGTCAAGAATGCGGCGGAAGCCGTGCCCGAAGGCGCTGGAGAGATTACTCTGTCGACCGGGTATCAACCTGGGGTGCGCGTGCGCGTGCCCGGATCATCTCAAAGCCTTCAGCTGCCCTTGATGGTCAGCGTCCAGGACAACGGTCCAGGTGTGCCCGAGGACTTACAGCCTCACTTGTTTGATCCCTTTGTCACGACCAAACCTCGTGGTTCCGGTCTTGGTTTGGCGTTGGTTGCGAAAATCGTTTCTGATCACGGCGGAGTCATCGAGTTTGAAAGCGGCAGCCGTGGCACAACATTCCGTATCATGCTGCCGATCGCAGACACGGCGGATGCGGAGGCGTAGTCGATGTCCGACGCATCCATTCTCATTGCCGACGACGATACCGGCATCCGCACAGTCCTAAATCAGGCGCTCGGGCGGGCGGGATATTCCGTCCGTGCGACAGGAAATGCTGCGACCCTGTGGAGTTGGATCGAGCAGGGTGATGGCGACCTGGTGATCACCGACGTGGTGATGCCTGACGAAAATGGTCTCGATCTCATACCGCGCATCCGCAAGATGCGCCCTGATCTGCGCATCATCGTCATGAGTGCGCAAAACACGCTGCTTACGGCGGTCAAAGCGGCCGAGCGCGGGGCCTTTGAATACTTGCCGAAGCCCTTCGATCTCGGTGAATTGGTGTCGGTAGTCAAGCGGGCGCTGGAATCGCCTTCAGAAAGAAAGACCTCTGCCGCGCCTGAGAACGGCGAGGAGCGGCTGCCTTTGATCGGCCGTTCCGGCGCAATGCAAGGGGTCTACAGGTCCGTCGCCCGGCTCATAAATACCGATCTGACGGTTATGATCACCGGTGAGTCGGGAACCGGCAAAGAACTCGTTGCCCGCGCTCTGCATGATTACGGCCGCCGTCGCGCTGGACCGTTCGTGGCCGTCAATATGGCGGCGATTCCGCGAGAACTCATCGAAAGCGAGTTGTTCGGTCATGAAAAGGGGGCGTTTACCGGCGCCGATCAACGCACCTCCGGCAAGTTCGAACTAGCGGCAGGCGGTACACTTTTCCTCGACGAAATTGGTGACATGCCACCCGAGGCCCAGACACGTCTCCTCAGAGTTCTGCAGGAAGGGGAGTACACAAGTGTTGGCGGACGAACGGCGAGAAAGGCAGACGTGCGCATCATTGCCGCGACCCATCGAGACCTCACCGAGCTGATCAAGATGGGTTTGTTCCGCGAGGATCTATTCTACCGCCTAAACGTGGTGCCGCTGCGTTTGCCGCCGCTGCGGCAACGGTCTGAGGACATTCCCGAACTGGTGCAGCACTTTTTGGCGCAGGCCATTGAAGATGGACTGCAGCCCAAGTCGATGGAGACGGACGCGATTGAGCGTCTCAAATCTTACCGCTGGCCGGGAAACGTTCGAGAACTCGAAAATATGGTGAAGCGTTTGGCGGCCCTGTACGCCGAAGAGACGATCACGCGGGATACGATTGAAGTGGAACTCGCGTCCGCGCCAGTGTCAGCGGCAAATGCTCCGGGGCCTGAAACTCTGTCGGACGCGATCGAGCGGCACATCCAGAACTACTTTAGCCGGCACGGGGAAACTTTGCCGCCCGACGGCGTCTATGAGCGTATGCTGCGCGAATTGGAAACACCACTGATCACGAGAACTTTGAACGCTACTGGGGGCAATCAGCTCAAGGCCGCCAAGGTCCTGGGTCTAAATCGCAACACGCTCAGGAAAAAGATTCGGGATTTAAGCATCAGTGTCGTTCGCGGGGTCCAATAAGATGAGAGTGTCATGGACATAGCTCATCGCCCTCTATCGCCGCGACGGTTGTGGCTGAGATTCTTAATATGGTCGCGGCGGGTGAAGCTCGTCAACGCGCTGGCCATGCTGCTCTCCATGGCGGCGGTCATCTCCGGTGTTGCGACCTATGCCGCGTTGTCGTCCTGGGGTGAGGCGGGCCCGAACGCGAACACGGTCCTCATCCTTCTCAACATCGATCTCGTGCTTTTGGTCCTCCTCGGCATTCTGGTGGCAAGCCGGGTCGCGAAGTTGTGGAGCGACCGTAGATCGGGGACGAGCGGGTCGCGCTTGCACGTTCGCCTTGCACTTCTCTTTGGCGTGGTCGCGATAACCCCCGCGATCATCATGATGGTGTTTGCGGCATTGTTGTTCACTCTCGGCGTAGAGAGCTGGTTCAGTGAACGTGTGCGCACCGCCCTTGAGGAATCATCAGAAGTCGCTGAAGCCTATCTAGAGGAGCACATTCAGCTCATTCGCGCCGACGCGCTGTCCGTTGCCAACGACATCGACCGGCAATGGCCACAGCTCATGCGCTCAGAGGACGTTCTCAACCGGTTTCTGTCAACACAAGCTGCGCTCCGCGGTCTGACGGAGGCCGTTATCTTTCAGAATGAGCAGGTGATCGCCAAAGCTGGGTATACGTTTGCGCTACAGTCGGGAGAGATGATTCCCTCCCAAGCGTTATTCCAGGCAGATATGGGAGAGGTATCCATCGTCACCGGCGAAACAGGTGACCGCGTGCGGGCACTTGTCCGCCTAGGTGCGCTTCAAAACACCTATCTGTACGTTGGACGTTTCATCGATGCATCTGTGCTTGCGCGCGTATCACGTACCCAGGATGCCGTAGACGAATACGTCATGTTGGAAGGGCGCCGCAGCGAGGTGGAGATAAGCTTTACGCTGCTCTTTATCGTCGTCACGCTATTGCTTCTGATGGTCGCTGTCTGGTTTGGACTGTCCCTTGCGACCCGCTTGGCGACCCCCATTGTTGACCTCATCGCTGCAGCCGAACGCGTCCGCCAAGGCGACTTGCGTGTTCGGGTTGAGGAACGGGCGTCGAGCGATGAAGTGGCTTCGTTGAGCCGGGCTTTCAATCGTATGACAAGCCGCCTCTCAATTCAGCGCGAGGCGTTGGTGGACGCCAATAATCAGTTGGATGAACGCCGCCGGTTCACCGAAGCGGTTCTGTCGGGTATGACGGCCGGCGTGATCGGCCTCGATCCACAGGCGCGCATTACACTGCCAAATCGTGCAGCGTCCGATCTCATGGGGCAAAATCTGGAAGACAATATCGGCGACTCGCTGCTTGAGCATGTTCCAGAGTTTCGGCCGCTTTTTGAGGACGTGCAGACCAATCCGGCCAAAACAGTGCAACGTGAAGTGCGCACCAAAAGGAACAACAAAACACGTGTGTTCTTGGTTCGGCTTACAGCGGAGCAGGATGACGGCAACGTTGTCGGGTACGTATTCACATTCGATGACGTAACTGTTCTCCAAGCGGCACAACGCAAGGCGGCATGGGCAGATGTCGTCCGGCGTATCGCGCACGAAATTAAAAACCCTCTCACGCCAATCCAGCTTTCCGCCGAGCGTTTGAAGAAGCGGTACTTGGCCCAAGTCGGGACGGACAAAGATACGTTTGAACTGTGTACGGATACGATCATTCGTCATGTTGGTGAGATCGGGCAGATGGTTGATGAGTTCTCTTCGTTCGCGCGCATGCCGCAGCCCTCCATGGCCGTAAAAGATCTCGCACAGCTCGTACGCACGGCCGTGGTCCTACCGCAGACGGCCTATCCGTACATCTCACTGACCATCGACATGCCGGACGAACCGGCGTGGATATCCTGCGACGCCACCCAAGTTCGCCAAGCCATCTCCAATGTTTTGAAGAACGCAGTCGAAGCCATCGATGCCAAAACGGGCAGCAGCCGGGAAAAAGGCGCGGGAGCGATTTCTGTGCGCGTGTTTACGCAGGGCGGTGAACACGCGCTGGAAGTGATAGACAACGGCATTGGTTTGCCTGAAGACGAGGTTCGGCAACGCTTGACGGAGCCCTACATCACGACCCGGGCGAAAGGGACAGGCCTGGGGCTTGCGATCGTTTGGAAGATTCTTGAAGACCATCGTGGCCGATTAATCATGGAAGACGCGCCAAACGGGGGAACCCGTGTGGCCTTCTACTTTCCGATCACCAAAGCGCCGGCGCATTCCGAAGCTGAGGCTGGGGCCGAATCAGACGCGGCATCAGACTCGCTTGCAGTTGTTCCCGCCGCAGCCACAGGTACATAGAGCATACAATGTCTGCAGATATTCTAATTGTTGACGATGAAGCGGATATCCGCGCTCTGATCTCAGATGTGCTTAAGGACGAGGGGTTCCAGACCCGTCAGGCTGGCAATGCAGAGCAGGCGTTGCGCGAGGTCCGGGCGCGTGCACCTTCTGTGGTTCTTCTGGATATCTGGCTCGAAGGAAGCTCGCTGGATGGTATTGATCTGCTGAAGGCGATCAAGGATCTGCGCCCTCAAACCCAAGTCATCATGATTAGCGGTCACGGCACCATCGAAACAGCCGTGCGGGCGATCAAGCTGGGCGCCTATGAGTTCGTTGAGAAACCTTTTGAGTCTGACCGTCTACTCCTATTGGTCGAACGCGCGATCGAAGCGGCAAAGTTACGGCGTGAGAATCTCGAACTCCGCGCTCTTGCGGGAGATCCAGAAGACCTGATCGGAGAGTGTGCTGCAGTCGCAAACCTTCGGCGCACGATTCAGCGCGTCGGTCCGACCGGCTCTCGCGTGCTTATTTCCGGACCAGCAGGTTCGGGTAAAGAGGTCGTGGCCCGCCTTATTCACAGGCACTCAAAACGTGCTTCAGCCCCGTTTGTGGTCGCAAACTGCGCGTCCTTGCAGCCCGATCGGCTTCAAGAAATTCTCTTTGGCGGCAATCCAGAATCGGGGTCTGGAGGCCTTTTTGATCAAGCGGACGGCGGCACGCTGCTTTTGGATGAAGTGGCTGATATGCCACCGGAAACACAGAGCCGTGTCATTCGGATTCTTCAGGAGCAAAGATTTGAGCGGCCAGGCGGACAAGCCGTCGACGTGGACGTACGTGTTATTGCGACGACCAATCGTGACCTCAAGCAAGAAATAAAGAATGGGCACTTCCGGGAGGAACTGTTCTACAGATTGTCTGTGGTTCCGATCGAAGTTCCCTCTCTTGCCGATCGCCGGGAGGACATTCCTGATTTGGCGCGATACTTTATGGAACGAGGCGCGCGTACGGCCGGTATACCACCACGCAGTTTGGCAGAAGACGCTGTCACCGCCTTGCAGACCCATCCGTGGCCCGGCAACGCACGTCAACTGCGCAACGTCATTGACTGGCTTTTGATCATGGCGCCGGGATCATCAAACGATCCGGTCCGTGCCGATATGCTTCCTGCCGACTTGTCTACGGATACCCCTCAGATGCTGCGTCTTGAGCGGTCTGATGAAATCATGATGCTGCCTTTGCGTGACGCCCGCGAGATGTTCGAACGCGAATATCTGATGGCCCAGGTCATCCGTTTTGGCGGCAATATTTCGCGCACGGCAGAGTTCGTCGGTATGGAGCGTTCGGCACTTCACCGCAAGTTGAAGTCCCTTGGTGTGACGACGGAAGTCCGGCTGCGGCGCGAAAATAGCGCCGGCAACACTTCGCCTGTTGCAGAGAACGCACAGTAATGGTGCAGGACAGCTGAAATGAAAGTCATAATTTGTGGCGCCGGTGAAGTCGGGTCCAACATCGCGAAGTATCTTGCGACCGAGGCAAACGACATAACTGTGGTCGATCAAAGCACAGACCTTATTCGAGCCCTTTCAGAGTCACTCGATGTAAATGGCATCGTCGGTCACGCCTCCCAGCCGGATGTTCTGGAGAAGGCGGGCATTCGCGATGCCGACATGCTCATCGCCGTCACCTATACGGATGAAGTCAACATGGTGGCGTGTCAGGTGGCACACTCCCTGTTTGAAGTACCCACAAAGATCGCCCGCATTCGCAGTCAAAGCTATTTACAGCCCATTTGGTCCAAGATGTTCACCCGTGATCATCTTCCGATAGATGTGGTGATTTCACCAGAGGTCGAGATTGCTCGGGCAGTTACCCGGCGGCTTGAAGTGCCGGGCGCGATGGAGGTCATACCGTTGTCGGATGACAAAGTCCGCCTTGTCGGTGTGCGTATGACCGAAGACACGCCGCTCATCAACACGCCATTGCGGCAACTCACGAGCCTGTTTCCGGAAATGCAAATCATGGTGGTCGGCATCAAGCGTGGAGACAGCGCCATCGTGCCCCATGCGGAAGACGAGATGTTTCCAGGCGACGAGGTGTATTTCGTCGTCGCGTCCGATCAGTGCGAACGGGCTATGGCGGCGTTCGGCCACGAGGAGCCGGAGACGCGCCGTGCCGTTATCTTTGGCGGTGGAAACATTGGTCTGTTCCTTGCCGCCGAACTTGAAAGAGAACACCCAGAGATTAACGTCAAAGTGATCGAACTGGATCGTGCCCGGGCGGAGTTCGTATCCGCCGAGTTGGGTAACACCGTTGTCATAAACGGCAGCATTCTCGACCCCGAAATTCTTTATGAAGCCGGCGTGGACAAGGCTGAGACCGTCATTGCCGTAACCAATGACGATGAGACGAATATTCTATCGTCTTTGCTGGCCAAGAAGTGCGGGGCGCAGCGCGCGATCACGCTGGTGAACAAGTCAACCTACAACCCGTTGATGGGGCCTCTCGGCGTTGATGTCGTTGTGAATCCGCGCTCGATCACCGTTTCCCAAATTTTGTCGTATGTTCGCCGTGGCCGTGTTCATGCGGTTTACTCAGTGCAGGAGAATTTCGGCGAGTTGATCGAAGCTGATGCCCTTGAGACATCCAGTATCGTCGGCAAACCTTTGAAGGAAGTCGATCTGCCGGGCAAGACGCGGTTTGGCGCCATTATTCGTGACGATCAAATTATTGTGCCGCGCCCTCAGACGGTGATCGAGGGCGGGGACAGAATCATTCTTTTCGCGGCCAAAGAGGCCGTTCGCAAAGTCGAGAAGCTCTTCTCGGTCCGATTGGAATACTTTTAGTTCATGTCGCGCATCGCCTACGTGAACGGCCAGTATGTTCCTCACATGGGTGCGGCCGTTTCCATCGAAGACCGCGGTTACCAGTTTGCCGACGGTGTCTATGAGGTCGTCGCTATCTGGAATGGGTGCGCAGTCGATTTTGCGCCCCATATGGACCGTCTGGAACGGTCTATGGCGGAAATACGGTTTCCAAATCCTCCTCACATCGGCGCGTTAAGCGTCATCGCAAGAGAAACCGTGCAGCGCAACAAAGTCCGGAATGGGATTCTTTATATTCAAGTCAATCGGGGCTCAGCGTCCCGCAACCATCCGTTTCCCAACCCAAGTACCGCGTGTTCCGTCGTCATGACCGCGCGCAGCGGGTTGGGGCCAACGACGGATGAGGCGGTAAACGGTGTCAGGCTGAGCGTTCAAGATGACATTCGCTGGAAACGAAGAGACATTAAAACCGTCGGCCTTCTCGCCAACGTGTTGAACAAACAGCAGGCTAAGGAACACGGCGCGTTTGAAGCCTTGCTGATTGATCCCGACGGCACGATTACCGAAGCGAGTGCCGCGAATGTCTGGATCGTTGATGGCAAGGGCACCCTTAAGACCCGCCCACTCGGGCCTGAGATATTGGGTGGAATCACGCGCGCGCGCACTGTCGAGCTAGCAGCACAAGCCGGCCTTCCAGTCGTCGAAGAGGCGTTCAGTCTTGATGATGTGTTGCAGGCGCGGGAAGTGTTTCTCACCGGCACCACGACATTCGTTCTGCCGGTCACTCAAGTGGATGAACACGTGATTGCCAATGGCCATCCTGGTGAGACGGCCCGGGGTTTACGTCAGAGGTATCTCGCCTATCTCGAATCTATCGAACCACAGACGTGCTGGAATACATCTCACCAATGATTCCTTCGCTCCCAAAACCTGAAGTCCTGTTGTTCGATTGGGACGGGACATTGATTGACAGTCACCCGGTGCTTGCTCGCGCCATGAATGTAACCTTGGCCGAATTCGGCAAAGATCCATGGACTTATGAGGATTGGAAAGCCTGGCTCGGCGGTTCTGCGCGAGATGCTTTTCCTGATGTCTTCGGCGATGACTGGGAAGAGGCGAAGCGCATCTATTATGCGGCTTACGCCGATGCGCACCTGGAGCAGCTTGCTTTGCTGCCGTACGCAGACAAGCTGATAGCTAATTTGAGTGAGCAGGCGGTTCATCTCGGTGTCGTAACCAACAAATCTCCGCCATTCTTGCACAAGGAAATCACGCGGCTCGGATGGGGTGACCATTTCGCTGCCTGTGTCGGCGCCGGAGATGCGGCGCGTGACAAACCAGCTCCGGATCCCGCTCTACATGCCCTTGAGCTGTTGTCTCATGCTGGCGGCAAGTCAGTCTGGTTTGTCGGCGACAATCAGGTTGACGTCGATTGCGGCCGGGCAGCGGGGTGCACCACTATTCTGGTTGGCGACGCGCAGAGCAGCACTCCTCCCGACCACCGGGTGACCACGCTGCAGGACTTACAAAAGCTCATATCCACAGCCGCCAACCCTACTTAGTGACAGGGTGTAGCGGTCCTGCTGTTGACCGGTCCGCGCGAAACCCTCTAGATACGGGGGCGAGTCCTTGCAGGCTCAAGGAAGGCCAAAGGCCAACGGACAAAAAATAAAGAAAACAAGGTGTTATCCAATGTCTGGCGAAAAATCCCAAAATGTTCAGGACGTCTTTCTCAACACGATCCGCAAGAACAAGACCCCGGTCACCGTCTTTTTGGTCAACGGGGTGAAACTCCAGGGCATCGTGACCTGGTTCGATAATTTCTCGATGCTGCTACGCCGCGATGGGCATACCCAGCTTGTCTACAAGCACGCGATTTCGACGGTGATGCCATCAGGCCCGCTCCAGTTGTTTGAGCCGGAGACGGATGGTAATGCAGCGAAGGAAGAGGCTGCCGAAGAGGCATAAGACCGTTTGACACTTAACGGAAACAAATCTAAGTCGCACAGCACTGCGGTCGAACCGACACGTGCTGTCGTCATTCATCCTGCCCTGCCTTCGGATGGTGGACTGGTGGATGACCGCGCACGCCTGGAAGAAGCATGCGGTTTGGCCGTCGCCATCGCGCTCGATGTGGTTCATGCGGAGGCGGTGACCGTCCAATCGCCACGGCCGTCCACGCTTTTCGGCAAAGGTGTTGTCGAACGCCTCGGTGGCGTGATTGCCGGATTGGATGCCGGTCTCGCGATCGTCGACCATACCCTCACACCCGGCCAACAGCGCAACCTTGAAAAAGCGTGGAAGACGAAGGTCATCGACCGCACAGGTCTGATCTTGGAAATCTTTGGTGAAAGAGCCCGCACGCGGGAAGGGCAGCTTCAGGTCGAACTGGCTCACCTGACCTATCAGCGCAGCCGTCTGGTCAGAAGTTGGACTCACTTGGAACGGCAGCGCGGTGGGTCAGGTTTTCTTGGCGGGCCGGGGGAAACCCAGATCGAAATCGACCGCCGCCTTATCGGCGAACGCATCACGCGTATCAAGAAAGAGCTGGAGAAAGTCGTCCGCACCCGTGAACTTCATCGCGCGGCGAGAAAACGCGTCCCGTACCCCGTTGTCGCATTGGTGGGTTATACCAACGCGGGCAAGTCGACCCTCTTTAACACACTCACGGAAGCGTCCGTCTACGCGCAAGATCAACTGTTTGCCACGCTTGATCCAACCATGCGCGGCCTGGACCTGCCGTCGGGCCGAAAAGTCATACTGTCCGATACGGTGGGGTTTGTCTCTGATCTGCCGCACGAATTGGTCGCTGCCTTCCGCGCCACGTTGGAAGAGGTTGTCGAGGCAGATGTGATCGTACATGTCCGGGATATTTCTCATCCAGAGACGGAAGATCAGCGCCGCGATGTCGAAGAAGTGCTGGCCCGTATGGATATCGAGGCGAGCGACGGCCATCCCATCATTGAGGCCCTCAACAAAGTCGATTTACTCGATGCCGCAACGCGGGGAACGATCAATCCACCGGGCGAGGGCCTGTTTGCACCGGTTATGGTATCCGGTTTGACGGGCGAGGGGACGGAGACTCTGCTCGCGGCGATCGACAAGATTATCTCCAGCGGGCGCCAGCAACTGGACGTTGCCGTCCCGGTGAGCGACGGAAAAACTCTGGCGTGGCTGTACCGCAAGGGCGAGGTCCTCTCGCGCGAAGAAAGCGAGCTTGAGACCAGACTGCAGGTTCTCCTTGATCCCGCAGATGCTGACCGCCTTGCCGCCAATCAATCCGTTCGCATGTTGTGAGCGACACACCGGCCGAGCGCCAAAATCTGAGAGCAGCCGTCGACGACGCGATTCGAGAGGCGGCCGAGATGGCAGTCCTGCCACGCTTCAAAAGTCTTGATGCTGCAGACATCGCGACCAAGACCGGGCCACAGGATTTCGTCACAGTAGCCGACCGTGAAGCCGAGCACATCCTGTCGCGTCGCTTGCAAGGTCTCAAGCCTGACGCGGCAATCGTTGGGGAAGAAGCCGCAGCCGAAGACCCAGACATGCTCAATCGTCTCGGGCAACCCGGTGCCGTTTGGGTCATTGATCCGATCGATGGCACCGGTAATTTCGTCGCCGGCCTGGATGCCTTCGCGGTGGTGATCGCTTTGGTCGAAGACGGTGAGACCCGGATGGGATGGATACATCATCCTTTGTCCGGTGATACGCTCTGGGCGGCGCAAGGCGAGGGTACATGGTGCGGGAGCGCGCGTCTCTCGGTTCAAACTCCAGCCAGCCCAGACCTCGCAGCTATGAAGGCTTCGCTCTACCACCGTGCGTTTCGTGATGTCCGTGGTGCATTTGGGCAAATCGAGCGTCTGGGCAGCGCTGCGATGGAATACTGGCTGTTGGCCGATAACCGGCTGGATGTGACAACCTTCAGCCGTCTTAAGCCGTGGGATCACGCCGCGGGAGTTTTGATTCATCAGGAGGCCGGTGGATATTCAGCGATGCTGGACGGCTCACCCTACAGTCCGGGAAACTCCGAAAAGCGCGGGCTTCTCAGCGCGCCGACAAGAGAGGTATGGGAAACCGTGCGCGCCCACGCGGATGAGCACTACGTTTAATGCTCTAGAATTTTTTCTCAGAGTCCGGTCGTCGGAAGCCGTCCGTCGAGCTTGAGCTCAAGTCGGGGTGCCGGCTGTCGAAACGATGTGATGCGCCAATCATAAATCGTGTAACCGGGTGTCGGCGATGGCCGCACAGACGTCGCGTTGTGGGCAAGAACTGGTGCATCGGTCACAACGCGCATGAGGCCGCGTGTCTGCAAACCAACACTTTCTAACTGATCAGCTTGAAGATCGCTGGCACGTGTACCGGCAATAAAGACACGCCCGTCCTCGAGCGCCCGAAGTTCAATGATGCGTGCATTCCTGCGCACAAAGCTTAGCATTTGAGTTTTGGTAAAACGCCCTCGGCGGTCATAACGTACCTGAAACCGGCCTTGTCCGAGACTGCTGACCGATGTGAAGTTGTTATCTTCCTGCAGAGCGGCGAGAAATCCAGCGGACTGACTGGCGCCTTCCTCGCGGCTGATTTCACCCCGTGCAATTTGCCCAAACAGAGGTGCCCAGGTCAAAGTACCGGAATACGCGATACCATAGTTTCCCGTTCGCGTAATGCGAATTTCTGCCGTGTAGTCATCCGGCACGTAGCATGACGTCAGCAGGACGAGCGCTGAGAGTACGGCACAGGGCCGGACCACACCGCTGGCTATTCGTCTGAGGATTTCGCGCGCTGCCACAGGTCTTCCATTTCATCCAAAGAGGCGTCGGCTATGGATCGGCCTTCACCTTCAAGCATACGCTCAATGAAGCGAAAGCGCTTCTCAAACTTTAAGTTCGTTTGCCGCAGGGCTTGGTCTGGTTCTATATCAAGTTTACGGGCCAAGTTGACCAACGCAAACAGTACGTCCCCCAGTTCATCTTCCAACCGCGATGCATCGCTTTGATCAGAGATTTCTGCTTCAAGCTCACCAATCTCTTCACGGATTTTGTCGATGACGGGGCCGGGGTCGGGCCAGTCAAAGTTGACCCGGGCGGCCCGTTTTTGAAGTTTCTCGGCCCGCTTTAGAGACGCCAAGCCTACGGGCACGTCATCGAGGACGCTTTGTGGTTCTCCTTGGCCTTTTTTCTCAGCCCGTTCGGTGGCTTTGATATTTTCCCATGCTTCCGTCTGACTGGCGGCATCAGGAACGGAGGCATCGCCAAAGACATGCGGATGGCGGCGGATCATCTTTGCGGTAATCGCGTCCGCAACATCCTTGAAATCGAACTGGCCCGCTTCCTCCGCCATGCGGCTGTGGTAGACAACCTGCAGCAACAGATCACCCAACTCGTCTTTCAGTGCGGCTGTGTCCTTGCGCGCGATTGCGTCCGCAACTTCATAAGCTTCTTCGATGGTATAGGGCGCAATTGAATCGAAATCCTGTTCGATATCCCAGGGGCAGCCGCCGTCCGGGTCTCGCAGCCGCGCCATCACCTCGATCAGATCGTCCAAGGTGTGTGCGCCGCTTTTGTGGTGATCTTCGCTCACAGCAGGTGCCTTGGACGGGAATGTGCTCATTTCCAAGCGCCGAAAAGGTACCAGGTTTCGCCATTATATCCGGATTGGTTCTCTTTGGGTCCGTTGTGCTCATGATCATGACGGCCAATGCGCGCACTCCAGTCGGGATAGTGACCGGGCTCGATGACGGGGTTTACGCCGCCTTCGATACATTTGTCTGCGGCGAACCCGGCCTTTTGCAGTTCCGCCATCATATCCATGCCATGGAGTTGAACCCAGAACGGCTCGTTGTTGTACCAGGCATCCCAGTTGCGCAGAAAGCGGTCGAACAAAGGCGTGTCCGGCGTGAAATTGGCTTGCTCTAAATTGAGCGATACGCCACCTGGATTCAGAAGGTCGTATATGCGCTTCAGTATTTTCGGCAACGCCGCGCCGGATGTTTCATGAAAAAACATCGTCGTCTGAATCCAATCGAACGTACCGAGAGAGTCGTCCAAATCTTCAGCGGCTGCCTGAACAAAGCGTACGTTGGCCGCGTTCATGGACTGTGCCCGCGCATGTCCATACCGCACCATTGGTGCTCCGGCATCGACAGCCACAACTTCGGCGTCCGGAGAGGACTCAGCCAGCGGCAGGGTGTTGTTGCCATGGGCGGACCCCAGATCGAGAATGCGTTTGGGCTGGAAATCTGGATAGCGGTCTTTCAACCACGTCGCCATACCACGCCCGGCAGAGTCTCCCTTAGCGCCAAACATGCCCATGGCGGTAACAAAAGTAGCGATATCGTATGTCGCTGCTGCTGTCATGTCGCCCGGTTCGCGTTCGGCGTGATATCCGCCAGGCTGCAGGTGATTATCGGCCCGCTCCAGGTAGGCCGGAACCGATGAACCGGGATCAACCACAAGCGTGTTCGATCCCGCACTTGCCGTGGCCGCTTTGTCCATCAACATATCGTACTGCCTCAAGGCAATGTGCCGCGCCGTTTGCCGGTTCATTTCCTGGATACTGCGGCGCATTCCCGCCCAGGCTTGATAGGCGGGGTGAGGACGAATTGCGTCACGCACCACCGCGCCCGTTTCCGCCCGGGGGGTCTTCAGCGCTTTATCTTCGGGCGAGAGCCTGGGCTCGGCTTGCTGCTGATAGGCGAGTTTCACGCCCCGGCTCAAGGTGGCAGACACCGCCGCATTCAACGACGTCAAAACATTCAGCCGAGCATGCTCATCATGGCTGATGTCCGGCGTCATACCGTGCCGGTACAAACAGCGGGAGTCGGCAGGCAGGGGAGAAGTCATGAATCATCCTCAAATCGGCAAGCGAGTCATCGCCATATTAACCGCATGCCCGGACGGGCAATAGCGGTTGTCGTCCACCCCGGTTGGCGACCACGGACAGGTCGATACGGGGAGGCGGAATTGAGCGTCCCGGCGAGTACAACTGACCTCTAAGCCCTGGAAGGACTTGATGTTTTCGGGCCAAAACGAGGCTGTTGAAACTTTTCAGTTTCTGGTAGCGTTATTATCAAAGAGTTCAACCCTTCGGTTGTCATGGCAGACAGGCGGAAAACGGCCGAGGGCAGGGGGACGTTACGCATGAAGCGTACCAAAAACGCTTTGTTGAGAGCTTTACGATCAGGCTGGCGGGATGAGTCCGGCCAGAGTGCGCTGGTGATCATAACCGTGGTCATCGTCGCGGCAGGTGTGGCCATCAGCCAAATGTCGCTCGAAAACTCAAAACGCGATCTGAATCTTGCGTTGGAGACACGCAGCCAATTTGCGAAAATCAAAGCTGCCATAGAGCTTTATGCGATTCAGGATACAGCGACCGGCAACATGGATTTTCTGCTGCCGTGTCCTGCCAACGGCACCGCCGGTAACGGTACAGCGCGAGCCCACAACGGAAACGCATGTAATACCTCGACAGGAGACAATCGCGGTGTCGTTCCGTGGAGCACTCTGGGACTCGCTCAGAAAGACGTGATCGATCCCGAAGGCAATTACATTACATACATTGTTCACAGCGCGCAGACCCGGGCCTGCGACGGCGAAAGCGCGGCTACGGACTCGGTCACGGATGCGAACTCAGGGACCACAGGCTACGTATTGGTTAGCCATGGACAGAACGGCTTTGGCGCGTTCAGTGGCGCGACAGATACACAAGTCAATGCGGCCTCGGCGTCTACGCGGGAGCGCGACAACTGCCCGACGGCAACAGGGACATGCACACCTAGTGACACAGACGGGTACCGCAGCGGACCAGTTGACGACACCGTTGGATCGACGTTCTTCGACGATATCGTGCGCGAAGTGTCCTTTGTTGAACGTTTTGCTGATGAATGTCCTGAGATCAATCCGAGTGCAGTAGATACAACTTTCATTGACGATGATTTCGGCAGTGGCGGCGGGAATGGCGACAATGACGATCTCAATATCGCGACCGGGCGTGGCGGCGGTTCTGGCACCTCGGTGGAAAGTGGAGGCAATCTAACTGTAACCGAAGACGTCGAAGTTTCCACGGCCTCGAACCTCTTCAGCCCGACAATTCAGCCTTTGTACACCGCCATCGATTGGACGCCGACAACTGCTGGAACCGGCAACACAGTTCGCCTCAGCATCGTCACCCGCGCAGATATTACTGCGTCTCCCACGGCCAGCAACGATAACTTCAGTGAAGGTATTACCGTTCGCTTTGAGGGAACAGCACCCGGTAACATCACCATCGATATCCGCGACAACAACAGTTCTAACACGGTTACCTCGAGCGGCACTTTGACATCTGCGATATCAGACAATTACCGCGTTGAGGTGTTTGACGATGGCACGCAAATTTGGGCGCGGATTTACGAAATTGGCACAGAAAGTAATGCCATAACGGCCTACGGATCGGAGTCCGATGACACGGCCACGCCGAATACCATTGCGATCATTCACAACCCAGATTCCGGAGCCGTCAGCAACCTTGACAACCTTCTGGTCGCCCGCGGCGGAATCCTCCTTGAAATGGCGACAGACGGTAGTGCGTCGGGAACGGCGACCGCGACTGACGTTTGGAGCACGCTGTCGAGTGCAACCAGCTTTACCGTCGAGGGCTGGATCAACATGCGCGACAGCGGTGTACAGAGCACATCTCAGCTGGAGGTGGTGGCCGATGATGCCGCGTCGGAAAATAGTACTTTCCAAGCGCGGCCGACGTCTCAGTTCACGTACAGCGACACTCTGACGGGTGGGTCGACGCTACAGGAAACCGGACTGACCTTCACCGCGGATCAATGGAATCACTTCGCGTTCACGTGCTCGTCCGGTGCGTCACGGGACCTGGTTATCAACGGATCGTCGGTCGAAAACGATAGCGGCACCTGCAACATTCTCGGCGATGGCACCGCCAGCGCGTCTGATACGATTACTCTCACCGGAGGTGACGGCAATACACGTGTTATGCTGTCCGAACTGCGCGTGTGGTCGACCTTCCGGTCCGTCGCCAATGTCACCAGCAGTTATCTCTCCCGAGTCTCCAACACCGCCACCAACTTGTATATGCAGTACCGGCTGGACGATGCCTTTGGTTCGACCACGGCGGCGGATTCAGAAACGGCGACCAGCACAGAGAACCTCACCACACTGACCAATTCGACGTTCGTCGGCTATTACTCTCCATTCCGCAGTGCCGCATCCGATGTCTGCCCCGGGAACGAAGACACTACGGATCCGTTCAAGTGTATTTGGGATGGTTCCGGCACATCCGAGACGACCGCGACCGTCACACTGCCGCTCGACATCCGTGAAGTGCAGGTCAAAGTTTGGGGCGCCGGCGGTGGCGGTGGCGCCAGCACAAGTGGTGGCGGTGGCGGATATGCTTCCGCCCGCTTTACAGAAATTGCGGAGACCTCCATATCTGGACGCGATCTCCTAGTCACCGCGGCCGGGGCCGGCCAGGGCGTTGCGGGAGCAAACGGCGGCGGCGGCGGAGCCGGGTCAGCTGTTCGCTTCGATGACGGCACGGTCACACTTCTTGCCATTGGCGGCGGTGGCGGCGGGGGTGCGGGCACGGCGACCAGTGCGACGAACGGGGCTGCGGGTGGCGGTTCAACCGCGGAGTCAGCTTTAGGGTCCTGTGGTGGCGCTGGTGGAAGCCAAAGTTCCGGTGGCGCAGCCGGGTGTGATGGTTCTGCTGGCGATGCGCCATCCTCAACCGGTGCAACCGGTGGCGGTGGCGGCGGTGGCGGATCAGGCGGCAACGGCGGAACCGGATTTGGCGCCGGCGGTGGCGGCGCGTCCGCTGGCGGTGCCGGCGGCGGCGGTGGCTATTCCGGCGGCGGTGGCGGCGGTCAAGACGGCGGTGCCAATGCTGGCGGTGGCGGCGGTGGCGCGGGTTTCCTGCGCGCGTCAGACCTCACCAATACGGCCTTGACGGCTGGGTCCGGTACGACCCCAGGCAACGACGGCGACGCCGACAGGGGAACCGCCGGGACTGGGGGGAGCACAACCTCTGACGGCAACCCAGGCCGCGTAGTCATTTGCTGGAGCTCGGCCTGCCTGCCGTAACCGGCCATCTCACCATACGACCGCGTCTGGCAATCCTCTTGCGGGGGGGCGCTATGCGGCGCACTCTTTTCCCATTCTCATGACGAACGGGAGATTTCCCCATGACCAAGGAATATGGCTACACGTCTAAGAGCGGGCGTAAAACCTACACCCACGATTTCTTCAAGTCCGACACGGATCAGGCCGTCTTCCTCGGCAATCCGCTGATGGACGACATGATGACCACACTGGTGGCGCTCGGCGCTGAAGTGTGGGCCAGCCGCCGCCGTGTGCGCATCATCGAGCTGTTGATGGAGAAGAAGGGCGCGGTGACCAAGGACATGGTCGAGGCTTATGTGCCCACGGACGAGGAAGAAGCGGAACTCCGGGCTGAGCGCGACGCCTTCATCAAAATTGCCTACGGCCACATGGCCCGGGAAATGGAAGACCGCACGGCGCTGAATAGCGACGCGTTCGAAGGGCCGCGCGGTAGCCGCTCTGCCGCACGCGGTGACGAACCGGCATCGAGCGATATGTAAGGGGAGTAACCAGAGATGATTGACCGTCGTACACTCTTTGGCGCAACTGCAGCCACCACCTCGTTCCTCGGCTCACTTTTTGGCAGTCGCAAATCCAATGCTGCGGCCTCTGCCGCGAAACCGGCGTCGTCCTTCGCTGAGGCAGACCTGCAACCGCGGGGTCAGATCGGCCGGCTGGAGCGCCTGCCGACGCAGCACCTGGAAGGCCAGCATGACTTCATCACCGGGTTCCGGGTGTTCGCCAACCGCGACATGACCCGCGCCGCCCGCTTGCGCATTTCCGAAATCATGCTTGAGAAGGGCAAAACACCAATCGACAATCTGCCGATCGAGGAAATTCTGGAGGACATCGGTGACGATCCGGTGATCGCCAACTCCGCCCGCTTGTGGCTCAGTGCGCAGCAGGTCAACTGGCGCACCTTGTATGAGGAATTCCATGGCAAGGAGGACGCCTATCTGGCAGAAATGGAAGCCGCGGACAACGCCGGGCCAGGCACCCTGGAACTCAACCCGGATATGGACATCCCCGATTACACCGCTCACGAAATTCACATTCAGCCGGGTGGCTATGTCGGCGATCCGTTTGCCGGGCACATCTATCACTACGGCACCAACAACTTTTACACCGGCCGGAACGATCAGGATGAGATGCACATCTCCTACGCCAACGCCGTGCCGTTGCCTGAGGACGGCACCGTGCGCCGCGTGCTCGATCAAGGCTGCAGTACGGGGCAACTTACCTGCGCACTCGCCGAGCGTTTCCCGGACGCCGATGTCTGGGGCATTGATGTCGGCGGACCGATGGTGCGCTATGCCCACATGCGCGCCGTCGACATCGGGATTGAAGCGCACTTCGCTCAGCGCTTGGCCGAAGACTCAAAGTTCCCGGACAACCACTTCGACATCGTCACCAACAACATCATGTTCCATGAGGTCTCGGTCGAAGCGGCGAAGGACATCATTCAGGAATCCTTCCGGGTGCTGCGCCCCGGCGGTGTGTTCTATCCAATGGACTTTTACACCGGCAATCACGCGCCCACCGCGGTCTACAGCAAGTACCGGCAATGGTGGGACAGCCGCTGGAACTGCGAGCCCTGGCGCCTCGACTACGCTAAATGGGACTTCGACGGCTTTAACCAGGCCATGCGCGACGCTGGGTTCGACGTCAATCCGGAAGGCCCACCGTCGCGCCGCGGCAGCCGCCACAACACCATGGGCACAAAACCGGCGTAGCCGGACGGGAACCAAGCCGGCATAAGCCGAACGGGTACGAAAGCGAGGGCAGGGGGCGGACTCCGCAGGAGTGTGCCTACAAACGCCTGTGCTATGAACGCTTTGGCCGTTATGACTCGCTACGGATTTGAACCAATCCGCCCGATTCTCTGGGTCATAGCGGGCTCAAAGCACACCTAGTGAGTGGATCAAGAACGTTCTCTCAGAAAACATTCGAACCTGACGTTTAATAGCCAAAGCATATTCTCTCATTACGCGATTTTATGTTTTTGAGTCGCTAGCAAAACTGAGGTTTTTTAGCGGATTTGTATCAATTTGTAACAATCAAGGGGTGAGTTTCTAGCGCAACTGTTGCACTTTGATGGCGGTCGTAAGGCCCAAAGGTCATGAACGTCTCAAAGGCGTCAAAAAGAATGAAACTGGACAAAGTCAGCGTCCTCATCGCGGAACAGGCCGAGCCCATCCGGGCCGCCATGTTGGCCATGCTCAAACAACAGGGCATTGCTCAGTGCCGCGGCGTGCACGATCTCAAGCGCATGAAGCTGGCGCTGAAAGAACATCCGTTCGACCTTGTCGTAGCAGCTGACGACCTGGATGCAGATGTTTTCCGCACCCTACGTAGCGTGCGCATGGGTCAGCTGGGCGCCAATCCGTTCTCCGTCATCACCGTTATGGTGGACCAGACCAATGCCCGGTCTTTGAAGCGGTCAATGCTGTGCGGGGCCGACGACATTCTGCTCAAGCCGGTCGTGCCGCGGAAGGTGTTCGAGCGGGCCAAGCACATCGCCTACAACCGGTTGCCCTTCGCCGCCACCAAGGACTACATCGGCCCATACCGCAAACAGATCGGCCTGCACCCCAGCACACCGCTGCTCGAAGTTCTCAACACCCTGCGCGACAAAATGGAGGGCAAGTCCTTCAGTCTCGAAAGTCTGAAAGAAGCGGTGAACACCTGTATGGCGCAGGTGAGGGACGTTCAGCTCGACAGCTTGGCGCTGCGTCTGGAATACACCTGCGGCCTGGTGTTAAAAGCCTATGCCAACCAGAACATTACACCAGCCATTCAAACCAATTTGGCAGATCTGACCGAAAGCCTGCGCGAAGCCGCCAAGATCGCCCGGGCGCTTACGCAGCCGGATCTCTACAAGACCTGCCTGTCCCTAGCGGACCGCACGGAAGCGTTGGCCGCGGAATACGACGCGCCGGAACCCTCGAGCCTGGAACTGCTGGGCAAATTGTCCCGCGCGTTTTAGCATGGCAAAGCAGCAGGCGGCCGCAGCGTAAGTAGACCGGCCGGGCGAGGGGCCAGGGCCCAGACGCACTCCTAGAAATCGCGTCCTCCCAGTCTTTATCTCAGAACCTTTGAATATTGATCGGGCGTGGCGACGTCTTTCGCCCAATCTGCCCCGGCCCCCGGACCAGGCCGGGAGAACCGCCCAGACATAACCTTGTTTGGGCGCCCCATGGTCACCGCAGCAAAAACTTCACCCAAAATCAGCTTGCAAAAGTATTAGTGAGTCGCTAACAATAATAACGGGAAATATGGCGACTCGGTACAGTTATTGGCTGTATTTTACCTGTTTTGTTAGCATATACAAATTCTTATTACTCTTATGGTTGTAAGGAGGTAGGCGCAAAGCTCCGGCATGCTCATAGACACCATCAGCATTCTGGTCGCAGACCCGGCCGAGCCTGTACGGCAGGCCATGGTGGCAATGTTAAGACACCAGGGGGTGTCATCCTGTCACGGGGTGCAAAACCTCAAGCGCATGCGTACCGCGGTGCAGGACCATCCCTACGATCTCATCGTCGCGTCCGACGATCTCGATCCTGATGTCTTCCGCCTGCTGCGCGACATACGGCATGATCGCGTCGGGTTTAATCCGTTTACGGTGGTCACGATGATGGTCACGCCAGGGTCAGCGCGGTCTTTCCAGCGGGCGATTTTGTGCGGCGCCGATGACATCCTGATTAAACCGGTGGTCCCTCATAAGATCGTCGCGCGCACCAAGCACATCGCCTATCACCGGCTGCCGTTTGCGGCGACGACGGATTACATCGGCCCGTTCCGCAAACAGCTTGGACTGCACGAGAAAACGCCGCTGCTCGAAGTGCTCAACACTTTGCGTGACAAACTGGACGGCAAGACCTTTACGCTCTCCAGCCTGATGGATGCGGTCACGGCCAGCATGACGAAAGTGAAGGGGGGGGCAGCTCGACAGTCTTGGGCTGCGCATGGAATACAATTGCCACCTGGTGTTGAAGGCCTATGAGAGCCGCAACATCGGCCCTAAGGTGCGCGCCACCCTGGATGAGCTCTCGGCGGATTTGCGCGAGGCCGCCAACATTGCCGACGCGCTGCACCAGCACGAGCTGCGCGGCACCTGTGTGTCACTGGCCACGCGCATCGAAGCCATGGCGGCGCAGTACGAGACGCCGAATGAGGAATACGTCAAACTGGTCTCTCGCCTGACTCAGGCGTTCACCCTGGCGCGTCAGAAGGTGGTAAAGGCGTAGGGGCAGTTAAGGGGGAGTGGCACAAGGGAGCCCAGCCAACATAAAAGCCCTAAACCAATTTGTCGCATAATGTATATTATGGATATTCTATATATTAAATAAACAGCAGTTTTCCGACGTTTACAAGCGTGACGTTTACGACGCATCCGATAACCAGTCCGATCCCAAGTATGAAACCGAATGTGCCAATTTGGAGCCACGCGGTCATTTTCTTGAACTCAGTTTGCGTATGTAACGGCTGGTCTTCCTCTGCAATGTCGACGAACACCGCGGTCATGATGATCGGCACCAGCGCGATGGCGAAACAAAGTGCAGACAGGTTCAACCCAATAAGCTGAATACGGCTCAGTCCTTGTACGCTTTCCGCATTACTTAGAAAAGCAACCACGGCTGCTAAACTGGCGGCATTGCCAGCAACAAGCTTGGTCAGCCATTTACTCGTCCGCTCCCGAAGGCGCAGCCGTTTCGTGGTTTTGCGCTCGAGATACTGCGAAACTGATTTCAGGTTTTGATTCAAGAACGCATTCCTAAGCTATTGATCCGACTCATTTTGTTTAACTCACACCCTCACCACCATCCCGTCGTACGCCGGTGTCACGCCCGGCGGGCAGCGCTCCAGCACCGCGTCATAGTCCAGGCCGGCACCCATGTGGGTGATGATCGCCCGCGCCGGCGCATAGGTTTCAATCCAATCCAGCGCTTCGGTCACGCTCACATGGGTCAGATGCGTCGGCTGGTCGGTCAGCGCGCCGATCATCCACACCTCCAGGTCCTGCACATACGGCCGTGAGGCCTCCGGCAGACGCACCAGATCGGTCGAATAGGCAAAGCCACCGATGCGCAGGCCCAGGGTCTCCATCACGCCGTGGTCCTGGATGAACGGCTCGAACGTCAGGTCACCGATGTGGAACGGCGCGGCGGGTTCAACCAGGTTGGGCACCAGCCAAGGCTTGTAGATGGTTTTGGTGCCGGGTTCCAAAGGCTCAAAGGCATAGCCGAAGCGGGTCTCCAGATCGCGCAGCGTCGGGGCATCGGCCCAGATGTTCAGCGGTCCACCAATGGTGCGGTTGATCTCTCGCAGGTCATCCAGGCCGTGAATGTGGTCCGCATGGGCGTGGGTGAACACCACGGCATCGAGCGCGCGGATGCCGTAGGTCAGGCATTGCTCGCGCAGATCGGGCGAGGCGTCGATCAACACCCGTGTGGTCTTGCTTTCAATCAGCAACGAGGCCCGCAAGCGGCGGTTCTTGGGGTTGCCGGGATCGCACGCGCCCCAGCCCCGGGAAACCGTAGGCACACCCCCTGCTCCGCCGCAGCCCAGCACCGTCACCTTGATGGCGGTCTCGGGCTGCAGTTTCTCAGCGGCTTCGGCCACGCTTGAAAGCCCCTAAGCGGCGGCTTTGGAAAACAAACAGAAGAAGTTCTCCGTCGTTCGTTTGGCCAGCTCGTCTAGCGACAGGCTGTGCAGCTCGGCCACGCAGGCCGCCGTATGGGCGACGAACGCCGGCTCGTTGCGCTTGCCGCGCTGGGGCACGGGCGCAAGGTAGGGAGAGTCCGTTTCCACCAACAAGCGGTCCAGCGGCACGCGTTTCGCGATGTCGCGTAGTTCTTCGGCTTTTTTGAAGGTCACGATTCCGGATAGCGAAATATAAAGCCCCAATTCGATAGCTTTTTCAGCGAGTTCCGGGCCGGAGCTAAAGCAGTGAATGACTCCGGTAAAAGGGCCCTCGGCCATTTCCTCTTCCAAGATCACCTGCATCTCGGCGTCGGCATCTCGGGTGTGAATCACCACCGGCAGCCCAACCTCCCGGCTGGCGCGGATGTGGGTGCGGAACTGGCGCGCCTGCACCTCACGCGGACTGTGGTCGTAGAAGAAATCCAGGCCGGTCTCGCCAAAGGCCACCACTTTGGCGTCGTTGGTGGCGATGTCGATCAGCCGCGCGGTGTCCACCTCGGGCTCGTTTTCGGCCTCGTGAGGATGGATGCCGACGGTGCAATGCACGTCGTCGAACTTTTCCGCCACCGCCCGCACCTGATCGAACTTGGTGATGTGGGTGCAGATGGTCAGGAAATGGCCGACCCCGGCGGCGCGGGCACGGCCGACTACGCCCTCCAGGTCGTCCTGGAAGTCCGGGAAGTCGAGGTGGCAGTGGCTGTCGACCAGCATGACGGCGTCAGCCCCCCTCTCCTGCTTCTTCCAGCTCCAACTTCTGAAACACCGGCTCCGGCTTGGGCAAGTCTTCGCCCGGCGTCGGGGCGTGGCCGGGCGCCAGGGCGTCGAAGTCCCGCTGATCGTCGGGCACGGAGAGCTGATCGAGGATTTTCTCTGCCGCGTCTGGGGTAAACGGCTGCATGATCAGCGCCAGCATACGGATGACGTCGCTCAGCACATACAGCACCGTCGCCATGCGCGCCGGGTCTTCCTTGCGCAGCACCCACGGCGCCTGGCGGTCGACATAGGCATTGGCAGCGCGCACCACGGTCCAGATTTCTTCCAGAGCCTCGTTGAAGGCCTGGCGGTCCATGGCCGCCCGCACCGGACCGATCAGACTGGCGGCGGCGTTGAGGATCTCGTCGTCGTCCTCGCTGAACGCTTCGGGCTCCGGCACCTGGGCGGCGCAGTTCTTATGGATCATCGACAGCACCCGCTGGGCCAGGTTCCCCAGGTCGTTGGCGAGCTCGCCGTTGGCCCGTTGCACCAAAGCCGCTTTGGCAAAATCGCCGTCGGCGCCGAAGGTGACTTCGCGCAGAAGGAAGTAGCGCAATTGGTCCAAACCGAACTCCTCGGCCAGCACGTTGGGATCAATGGCGTTGCCGAGGGATTTCGACATTTTCTGGCCTTCGATGGTCCACCAGCCGTGGGCGAAAATACGCTTGGGCAGCGGCAGGCCCGCAGCCAGCAGGAAGGCCGGCCAATAGACACAGTGAAAGCGAATGATGTCCTTGCCGATCATGTGCAGGTCGGCGGGCCAGAAGACCTTATTTTCGTTTTTGTCTTCAGATAGATAACCGGTGACGGTGAGGTAATTTGTCAGGGCGTCGATCCACACGTACATCACGTGTTTGTCGTCGCCGGGCACCGGCACGCCCCAGTCGAAGGTGGTGCGCGAGATCGAGACATCCTGCAGATCGCCGCTGACGAAGCTGACCACCTCGTTGCGGCGGCTTTTCGGGGCGATGAAGTCCGGATGGCTGTCGTAGTAATCCAATAGCAACTGCTTGGCCTTGGACAGGCGGAAGAAGTAGCTCTCCTCCTCGACCCACTCCACCGGGGCGCCGCTGGGCGCGGTTTTTCCGTCCGGACCGTCGATCAACTCGTCTTCGGTGTAATAGGCCTCGTCCCGCACCGCGTACCAGCCGGCATAGGTATCCAGCTCGATCCACGGCGTGCCGTCCGGCGCTTTATTGGCCGCGATGCGGCGCCACAGCTCCTGGCAGGCCTCAACGTGGCGCTGTTCGGTGGTGCGGATGAAGTCGTCGTTGGTGAGGTCCAAGCTCTCGGTCAGGTCACGGAAGGTCTGAGATACTTCGTCGGTAAACGCCTGCGGTGAGACCCCCTTCTCTGCCGCTGCCTTGGCGACCTTCTGGCCGTGCTCGTCGGTGCCGGTGAGGAATTTGACCCGGTAGCCGTCCAGACGCTTGAACCGCGCCAGTGCATCGCAGGCTATGCTTGTGTAGGCATGACCGGTGTGCGGCTTGTCGTTGACGTAGTAAATCGGCGTCGTGACGTAAAAGGTTTTGTCGTCTGATCCGGTTGCCATACCCAACTCCGGCCACAGGCCCCGGGGATATGTGCCGGTTTACCCGGCGGCCCGTTGCTCGATGGCGAGAAGCGCGTTGAGAACTGTCCGCTTTTTATCGAGATGCACCGCATCGGCGCGCTCGAACAGGCGGGCGGTCTTTTCCCACACCTCCACCCATTGTTCAAGGCCAGCCGCGGCGCACAGGCGGTCAGCGATGGCGTGTTCGCCGGGTACGATCTCCTGGACCTGAGGCCAGCCGTTGCGGGCCGACAGTGCAACCATCCGCGCCAGCCACCAAGTTAGGAGGTCGGCCAGGGTACGGAACCCCTCGCCCTTGAGCGCAGCATCCGAAAGGCTGTGCGCGAGCCCGATGTCCATTTTCGGAAGCGTAGACAACACGCCGATCAGACTGCGGAACAGGGCCAAACCACCCGCGTCGGCCAGATCAATCGCCCGGCCGATGGAACCCTCCGACAGGACGGCCAAGGGTGCTGTGTCTTTGGCAGCGATGTCCGGGCGATAGCGGCCCAGCAACGTTTGCACAGTCGCGGTGGGTAGCGGACCCAAAACCAGGCGCCGGCAGCGCGAACGGATGGTCGGCAGCAGTCGTGCGGGATTGTGCGCCACCAGGAAAATCAGAGCGCGGGCCGGCGGTTCCTCAAGAACTTTTAGAACCGCATTCTCCGCATTACGGTTCATTTCATCCGCGGCATCGATGATTACCACCCGCCAGCCGCCTTCCGCCGGCGTGAGACGCAAGAACTGGCCAATGCCCCGTACATCGTTAACCGCGATAGAGGCCTTGCGCTTGGTCATCTTGGTATCGGACCAGGCCCGCTCGATGGCGCGGAAGTCGCCGTGACCCAGGGCAGCAACGCGTTTGAAGACCGGGTCTTCGCCCGACATCTGCAGGGATGGTGTCGCCGCATCGGCATCGCCGAACAAACTCGGACCATCGGACTCGTTACGATGTGAAAGTGCGAAACGGGCCATACGGTAGGCCAGGGTCGCCTTGCCGATGCCACGCGGACCGCAGATCAACCAGGCATGCGCCAAGCGTCCGGACATCCATGCGTTTAGGAAGGTCTGTTCCGCCGCATCATGGCCGGTGAAATATGGATTTTCCCGCGGTTCGGGGCTCTCGAACTCCGGCTCTAAGGGTTTCGTCTTTTTAGCCATAACGTGACCTTAGCGTGTTTTCAGGCCGGGTGGATACCGGTTGACCCGTTCGAAAAGGCGATACTTCAAAGTAACGGCCCCCTTTCACATTCCAGACCGGAACTGTGCCACCAGGGGGAACGACACTTTATTACACTTCAATACACTTGTGTCCGGGCCTGAGCGCTATTTTCCAACGGTAGATTGAGTGTCATGGAACGAGAGGGGCTCCCATGCATTTGCCGTTCATTCGCACGCTCGTTGTTTCCGTCTTTGCGTGTTTGCACGCCGTTCCTGCATCGGCGCAGACTGTCAACTTTTTCCAGCCGGTGGACGCCACTGGACGGGTTGGATATCTCGCCGTTAACAACTCGGAGTCCTCCTCCGTAACGGTGACGCTCACAGCGCGCGACGACACCGGTACCGCAGCTCCGGGCGGTACAGTCGTTCTCGACTTGAACCCACTTCAGTCCCGTTACCTGTCCAGCGATGATCTTGAAAACGGTGCGAGCGGCATCACCGGTGCATTCGGCGATGGCTCCGGCTTCTGGCACATCGACGTTGAGACAACCGGCACCATAGTTGTGCAAAACTTTCTCTACACTCCGGACGGTGCATTGAATGAACTCTCGACCTCCCTTACGGCTGAAAGCGACGGCACTTATCGGGTAAAGTTCTTCACTGAGCCAAACGCTTCCGTTTTTGATACCCGCTTGCGTCTGCGCAACCTGTCGTCATCTGCGGGTACGGTGACGGTTACGGCTGTCGCCTCCGACGGCAACGATGTTTCTGGTATGGCGGCCATTGATATTCCCGCCGCGTCGGCCGTCGTGATCTCGAGCGCTGACTTGGCATCGGGCAACGCCTCTCTCGGGGTCAGTGGCGGTCTCGGCCAAGGTGACGGGTTTTGGAATCTCACCTTGGACGCGGATGTCTCCATCGCCGCCATCGCCATTGCGTTGGCCGACGGTGGTCAGATTGCCGATATCGGTTCGGGCGTCAACATCGCCGGCCTGGGGGCGCTGACGGCGTGTGCGGACTTTCTGCCGGCTTTCGACAATCCTGACGTCACGGCCCAGGCCAGCTGTGATGGGGAAGTGCTCGAAATCTATTCCGAGACAGGACTGCCGCCGACGCTAAACGTTGCGGACAACGATGAAATCATGACCGGTATCACGGGCTGGATTCAACGGGTGCCGGTGCCCTACGTCTACAATTGGCGCGTGCCCGACGCCGTCAAGACGGGCACCATCACTGAAGCGTCGGCCCGCGGGCCCATTGCCGTGGCCATCGATGGCGTTCCTATTTTCCACTACGAGCGTCGTCCCGATGTTTCCACTGCACTCAGTAACTACACGGAAGAGAACGATACCGTGCTGCTTGGCGAGTTGGATCAATGCGGCGGTCACTCGGGTCAGGGCGATGACTATCACTATCACTACGCGCCCATCTGCCTGCTCGATGGCCACGACTTGAACCTACCCATTGCCTTCGGGTTGGACGGTACGCCTGTGTACTTCGGCGAAGGCGGCGACGATTACTTCGGTCGTGGCCGATACAGCGATATCAACAATCTGCCAAGCGGCGTGCTGGATGACTGCAATGCCATTCTCAACAGTGCTGACGAATACGAGCACTACACCACCAAGGCGCCGCCGTATGTTATCGGTTGTCACCATGGTACGTTTGACTCGGCCACACAGATCGAACCACGGCCCATGACCAACCGCAGCCAGGGCACAGCGAGTCCTTTCGGTGGTGAGTTTGGCGAATTGCTGACAACAGTCGTTACCAACTTTGTGCAAACCGGCGACGGCTCTTACCGCCTCGAATTTGACTCCGCGATGGAAAACGGCGTCACCAGTGCCGTTTTGTACACACAAGATGCGAGCGACCCGTCCTGCTGGACCTTTGAGTACCGCACCAACGTTGATGAGGCTGGCGAAACGCAGACCGCTTGCCGCAGTGATTACGTTGCACCTCAGAGCGTATCAAGCGCCAGCTTTACCCACAGCCATAGCCATCACCATAGCCACAATCACGACCATTAACGCTTCGATCTGGGCCTTGTTTTTCTTACGAAAATCGGCCGCGTGTGAGTTAAAGGCGCTCTAGCGCGGGGGCGATGGCGTCGTTTACGCGGGCGGCCACCTCGTCTTCACTGCCCGATGCACCGACGATCCGGCAGCGCTGGGCGTCTTCCTGCGCGATTTCCAAAAAACCAGTGCGCAAAAGCTGATGAAACGCGAGGTCCATGTCTTCATAGCGGTGCTCGTTCCCGCCGCGCCCCATCGCACGCTTGAGCCCCTCTTCCACGGGAAGATCGAAAATGAGCGTCAAATCCGGTTTGAACGATCCCAATGCGACGGCATGGATGCGCTCAATGGTTTCGCGGCCAAGCGCGTGGCCATAGCCTTGATAGGCCATGGTTGAGTCGGCAAACCGGTCGCACAAGACGATCTTTCCCGCGTGACCAAGACATCTCATTTTTTCGCTTGAAGGGCAGCTTCTAAAGTCTGATCTGAGTCGATATTCTGCTGCCCTCTCCGCCCTCGAAGGTGATGAAGAGTCCCGCGGTCACAATCGGCTTAGTTCGCGCTGCCGGCGAAGCCAAACAGGATTTGTGACGCCGCTGCTTTCACCCGCCCGGTAAAGCCAAGCTGAGCCACTGAGGCCCCGGCCACCAAATCGTACTCCATAGGCTCCATCTCTTCGCCGTTGATCACCAACGTGGCGACTTTTGTCCCCTGCTCAATCGGCGCGGCAATCGGTCCTTCATACACCGCCTTCACTTCCAGGGTGCGCCAGGCCTGACGGGGGATCGTCACGGTAACGTCCTCTTCAATAATGAGTGGAATGGTGGGTTCCACCCCCAGCCATACTTCGGCGTCGCTGACCATCTCGCCGGCGCGAAACAAATCTTTGTTGGTGAAATTCCGAAATCCCCAATCCATCAGTTTCGCGGTTTCCTCAGACCGGGCCCGAATGCTGTCCATGCCGTTGGCGACCAGGACCAACCGCCGCCCATCCCTCAATGCCGACGCGGTCAAGCCGTACCCCGCCGCCTCGGTATGTCCGGTCTTCAAGCCGTCAGCTGCGCCCGGTCGATACAGCAGCGGGTTGCGGTTGTTTTGCTTGATGCCGTTGTAGGTGAATTCGGTCTCTTGGTAGAGCGAATAGTACTCCGGGAAATCTGAGATGATCCGGCGCGCCAGGATCGCAAGGTCCTCCGCCGTCATGTAGTGATCGGGATCGGGCAAGCCTGTGGCATTGGTAAAGTTGCTTCCGGTCAAACCAAGATCCTTGGCGCGCTCGGTCATCTCTTCGGCAAAGGCTTCTTCGCTGCCCGCCATATTCTCGGCCACAACGATGCAGGCATCATTGCCCGATTGAATAATGATTCCGCGCAAGAGATCCTCCACCCGGACCTGGGTGTTCGGTTCAAGGAACATCGTCGAACCGCCCGATGCCGCGCCGCTCTTCCGCCAAGCGTTCTCGCTGACCAGAAACTCGTCATCCAGCGACAGCGCACCGGAATGAATAGCCTCGAACACCATGTAGGCGGTCATCAGCTTCGACATGGAAGACGGCGGCATCGGCTCTTGCGCGCTCTCGGCTTCGAGCACCGTCCAGGTTGAAAAATCGATGAGGATGTACTCGCGGGCCTCGATTTCAATGGCCTGCGCACTTGATACGAACAGGGCGAAAATCGCCATGACCGGCAGCGCAATGGATTGAAAGATGTTGTGTCTCATGATGTCCGGTTTTCGTCTCTCATTACGGCAATCCCATGGCGATAGGAGGGCAACAGGCGTCGGCGATCACTTACTCTTCGATGATGCGGGCGCCATCGTACCCCTGATTCAGCATATCCAGGAGTAATTGTTGGGCCATAGCCTGATCGGGAATCGGCCCAAGGCGCACGCGGTGAAAAGTCTGCCCACCCACCTGAGCAGCGGCGACGAACACGTTGCCCATGCCCGAGAGCTGCGCCTCCAATCTGCGGGCGTTGTTGATGTCAGAAAATGCTCCTGCCTGGATATAAAGACCTGGGCCGGCTGCCACCTGAGTGCTCGGCGCCGCCGGTACTGCGACTGCAACGGGAGGCGGAGATGTGGTGGCTGGCGGGGGCAAAGGTGCACTGGTTATGGTTCCGCTCTGCACTCGAATCGACGACGCACTTTGCGCCGCTACACTGGTAGCCGTAGGCGTTGACGGCGGTGCGAGAGTCTCCGCGACAATCGTGCCGCGCGGGGCCGCTATGACACCGGGCATTTCAGAAAGAGGTGGCTGCCCGCCTGCGTCTAGCGCCAGGTTTCTGAGAGTGAGGGTGTCTTCTGGAATCAGTTCGACCCTGACCCGCGCTACGCCCGCGCGTTCAACATCAAGCAGCTGCGCCGCGCGGCGCGACAGATCGATGATCCGGCCTTCCACAAATGGCCCGCGGTCATTAATGCGAACTTTTATCGTGCGGCCGTTTTCCAGGTTGGTGACCCGAACGACACTGGGCATCGGCAGCGTCTTATGGGCCGCCGTCATCGCATTCATGTCGTAGACTTCGCCGTTAGCGGTGCGTTTGCCATGGAACCCTGGCCCGTACCATGACGCGATACCGGTCTCGCGATATCCGTAGTCCTCACTTGGGTAGTACCAAACACCGGCGACTTCATAGGGATTGCCAACTTTGTAGGCCGTCACCAGTTTGCCGCTGGGGTCCCGTCCCAACTGCATATACTCCGGCATGTTGGGGTCCATCACTGCGGTTCGGCTGCTTGAGCAAGCGCTCAAAGCCATCACAAGAACAAGGCCAAGCGCCCGCGCAGTCTGGTTGCGTTTCATGCCCCCTAAACCCTTCATATTGTGGGTTTCCCCCGTCCAGCTACCGGATATGGCATTCTATGGACGATAAAGTGGGAGTGCAAGAAAACCTAGTCTGACGCTCCTTGATCGGAAGCGTTCGACTGCCCCGCGTTCTGTGCGGCTGCGGTAATGGTGTCGAACACCCGCTTATCGGCGTAGCCATCGGCGGGCAGCCCCCGGTCTTTTTGAAACGCCCTGACCGCAGCGCGGGTTCTGGGGCCCGCTTGTCCATCCGGTTCACCGGCATCAAAACCGAGACCGTTCAGCGCGGCCTGCATGACCTCGACATCTGTGCGCGACAAAGGTTCTTCCGCGTTTCGGGGTGACTGGAGGCGTCCTAGTCCAGCCAGCCGGTCCGCCAAGTGTCCCACAGAGATCGCGTATAAGAGCGAGCGATTCCACGACATGATCGCGTCGAAGTTACTGTAGACGAGAAAGGCCGGTCCGCGATAACCCGCAGGCAAAATGACAGCCCCTTGAATCTCGACGTTCGGCAAGTCGCGACCATCAATCCGCCTCACACCAAGCTGTTGCCATTCGGAAAGTGATTTCTTGGTGCGGAGATTCGCGAGGTCGAGATCGAAGTGCTCGGGCAGTTTAACTTCCCGGCCCCAGGTGAACTCATTGTCCCAGCCCAGAGCACTGAGATAATTCGCCGCCGAGCCGAACACATCGGGCAATGTGTCCCAGATGTCTTTACGGCCATCACCGTTTTCATCGACGGCGTGGCGGGCAAACGTCGATGGCATGAATTGGGGCTGTCCCATCGCGCCGGCCCAAGACCCCATCATGGCGCCAGGTTGGATGTGTCCGTCATCGATGATGCCGAGTGCATCAAACAACTGCGTGCGGAAAAACGCACTACGCCGCGGGTCATGAGCGAGCGTGGCCAAAGCGTCGATAACTTTGAAGCCGCCGAGATACTGACCGAAGTTTGTCTCCAAGCCCCAAAACGCCACAAGGAAACGCCCCTGCACGCCGTATTTTTGCTCAATTTCTCGGAGTAGCGGGCCATGTGTTCTCAGTAACGTCCGGCCTTGCTCGATACGGCTGTCGGACACCCGGGTGTCCAGGTAACGCCAAAACGTCTGTGTAAATTCTGGCTGCCGGCGGTCGAGTTCAATGACTCGCGGGACGGGTTTGACCCCGGCAAAAGCTAGGGTCAGGGTTTCTTCCGATATGCCTCTCGCCTTCGCTTCGGCGGTGAGGTCCACCAACCATTCGTCGAACGCTTGCTGAGGCTGAGGCGTGTCTTGAGCGAGGCTATCGCTGACCGCGGCGCCAGCCCCAGCCACAAGCAAAAAAAGGCCTAGATTCAATGACTTTTGGATGCGCTTGTACATCCTGTGTTCATACCGTTTTGCCGAGCTGAATAAAAGCAGCATTGGAGCCACAGCTTATGGCTTTGGGGACCGCCGTCGGATAAACTCAAACGTGTTGCATCACGGCAGGAAATCGCTTTTATTTCAGGCCTCTGGCGTTCGCCAAGACCCGGGCAAGCTTGGCCTATTGCCAGAGACAAGGGATATGTTCCGCAGGCCGGGAAACGCCTGTGGCCGATGAGGGGGTAGATCATGGAAGGTCAGGAAGACGTCGCTGTAGAAGCCGTTGAAACGGGCGGTTTTATGAGCGAATGGTTTTTCAACATGTTCGCCGCGACCCTGGACCTCCAGGCGCAGTCGCCGACGTTCCTCCTCCTCTATCTCGGCATTGTCTTAGGGCTTGTCATTCTCCGCGTCTATTTTGAAGACCCGATCAAAACGCTCGCGGGTATCGGATTGTACATCTATGCGATGATTCAGTCCTACGCGCTGTTCTCATCCTCGCCATTTATCCTTGAGGTCACGGATGCGAGCTGGGTCGCGACCGGCATGACCATGTGGTACGCGTTCCTATTCACACTCATACTCGTATGGGGCGTATCAAAGGCCTTCGAACTGCTTTACACCACGTTGCTGTCCGTAGGCCTAGGGGCAGCGCTGTCCTACATCAACCCACTGAAGCTTTTGAATCTCATCCGAAAGAGCGACAGCGAGCTTGATGAGCTCGATGATGCCTTCAATGCGGGCTCCGCTAAAGACCCCAAGCGTCAGAAGACAGCCATCATGATGACGGACATCGTCGGCTACAGTAAGCAGATGGGTGCTGACGAAGCTGGAATGTACAAAAAGCTCCAAATTCACAATGAAATTCTCCGCAATCAGATCGTGCGGAATCGGGGCACCGTTATTAAGACAATTGGTGACGCGTTCATGGTGAAATTCCGCAGCGCCACCAACACCGTTCAGTGCGCCATGGATATCCAGAAAGCCATTGGCGAGTACAACAAGACCAAAACACCGGATGAACAGTTCCATGTGCGCATCGGTTGCCATATGGGGGAAGTCATGCTGACTGGCGCCGATGTGTTCGGTGAAGGGGTTAACATTGCCGCACGTATTGAGCCCAAAGCAGATGCGGACGGAATTTTGGTTTCGGAAGTCATTCAAGCCGAAGCCAAGAACAAAGTGCCGGCACACTTTGTCAGCGTCGGCCGCCAGCCTATGAAGAACATCGCTCAACCGCCTGAATTGTTCAAAGTCTTCCCGCTCGAAGACCAGGCCGGCGGTGGCAGCGGTTCCGGCGGCGGTGGCCAGTCCGTCAAAGTCCCCGCCGGGGGTGGCGGTGCTGGAGGTGGCGCAGGTGGTGATGGCGGCGGCGGTAATACGTTCAAGATCTAACGTTTCTCCGATGCATCGCCACGGTTCCGCTCGATACGGCAACGCCTGGAAAATGGTCCACGCGGTTCTTGTGATTTTGTTTGCGTTGATGGGGGGCGACCGCCCGTCCCTTGCCGCTGACGAAATTACGTTCGGCACCGATTGGCGGGCTCAGGCAGAGCACGGTGGCTTCTACCAAGCACAGGCCCTCGGGTTATACGAAGCGGCCGGTCTCGACGTCACCATTCGCCAAGGCGGGCCTCAGATTAACCATGCCCAACTGCTCGCGGCGGGCCGGCTCGACTTCGGGATGTCACCGAATTCGTTCATCCCCCTCAACTTTGCCTTTCAGGAAATTCCGGTCGTTGCGGTTGCGGCGATGTTCCAAAAAGACCCAGCCGTCTTAATCGCCCATGCAGGTCAAGGGCATGAGACGCTGAGCGATCTTAAAGGGGAACGGATTATGATTTCCCCAGACACCCGTATCGGGTTCTGGCGTTTTCTCAAAGTCCGGTTTGGATTTTCTGACTCACAAATTGCACCCTATACATTCAATGTCGCGCCGTTCCTCGCCGACCCCACCTCTGTTCAGCAAGGTTATCTGACGAGCGAGCCCTTCCTGATCCGCAATGCGGGTATTGAACCATCGGTTTTCCTGCTCGCAGACTCCGGCTACGCCAGCTACGCGGCAGTGATTCAGACATCTCAGCGCATGATCGATCGAAATCCGGACGTGGTGCAGCGGTTTGTCGATGCCAGTATTCGTGGTTGGTACAATTTTTTGTACCGGGACCCCTCGCCCGCATATGCCCTCATCAAGCGTGATAATCCGGACATGACCGATGACCTGCTTGATTACGGTCATGAGATGCTGCGGCGCTATGGCCTCGTCGACAGTGGCGATGCCGCACGCTATGGGATCGGCGCAATGACTCAGGCGCGCTGGCGGGCTTTCTTCGACGTGATGGCCGCGGACAACGTGTATCCGGCAGATATGGATTTTACCAAGGCCTACACCAACCAGTTCGTTGGCAATCAGGTGGGAATGGAGATTCTGCGCCAAGGCGCGGATTGAGCCATCTATGGAAGGCTCAGCCGGGTCCGTGCCGCTCCTATTCGAAAACGTCTCATTGACATTTGCTAATGGAACCCAGGCGGTTGAAACGGCAAGTTTTTCCGTTGCGGCTGGTCAGTTCGCGTCCATTGTCGGCCCCTCAGGCTGCGGCAAGTCTACCTTGTTACGAATTGCGTCGGGTTTGTTGAAGGCGTCCACTGGCCAAGTCACAACCGGAAGCTCTAAGTCCCCCAAGGTGGGGTTCATCTTTCAAGAGCCCACCCTCATGCCATGGGCGACGGTTTTTGAAAACGTCGCCCTGCCGCTCAGGCTCCAGGAAACCACAGAATCTGACCTTTCAGACCGTGTGACAGATGCGCTCTCATTGGTCGGCCTGGAGGCGTTCGCCGACGCGTATCCCCGCGAGTTATCGGGGGGTATGAAAATGCGGGTATCGTTTGCGCGCGCGCTGGTAAGTCAGCCGGATGTCTTGCTTCTCGATGAACCGTTCGCGGCCCTGGACGAATTTACCCGCGCCCAGTTCAACGATGATCTCCTGCGCCTCTGTGAGCACCACAGTTGGACAACGTTGTTCGTGACCCACAGCATTCAGGAAGCCACGTACCTATCAGACAAAATATTGGTGATGTCGGCGCGGCCCGGCCGCATCACGACCGAGAAGCTGGTTCCCTTCCCTCACCCACGCTCACAATCCTTAAGAGCGTCCCACGGCTTCCTTGATTTTGTGACCGAGGTCTCAAGAGACCTAAAAACGACGGCAGGAGTTGCTGCCCAATGACAAAATCCCGGAACCTTCTGCTTCCAGTTCTGTTCGGTGCAGTTTTGCTTGGCTTATGGCAAGCGCTGATACGCGTATACGACGTTCCCCCCTATATTTTGCCGGCACCCAGCGATATCGCACGTGCCCTGTGGGTCGATGGACCTGAGTTGATCAGTGCGCTTATCGTCACACTGCAGGTCACCATCGCGGCCCTCTTACTGGCGTGTATCACCGGCGCGGGACTGGCTATTGTCCTCGTCCAGTCCAAAGTGCTTGAACGCATGATGATGCCTTATGCGGTTTTTCTCCAGGTCACGCCCATCGTGACGGTCGCACCGTTTATCATCATCTGGGTCGAGACGCCGTTTATTGTCTTGTTAATCCTGGCCTGGATCGCGGCGGTCTTTCCCATCATCTCTAATACCCTTCTCGGCCTAAAAAGTGCCGACCGCAGCCTTCAAGATCTGTTTCGTCTCTATGGGGCAAGCCGGACGCAAACCCTGCGGCGCCTGCTCATTCCCTCGGCTTTGCCCTATTTTTTTGGGGGCTTGAGGATTAGCGGTGGACTTGCCCTCATTGGCACCGTTGTGGCGGAGATGGTAGCCGGAACCAGCGGTGTCAGTTCTGGCCTTGCCTCTCGCCTGTTAGAAGCCAGCTACCGGCTGGAACTGGCCAGGGCGCTCGCTTGCTTTGTTCTCCTAAGTGTTACGGGCTATGCCATATACGGTGTATTGAACTGGCTTTCGGGCCAGCTGTTGCGCCACTGGCACGAAAGCGCCATGGACGAACCAGGAGTGTAATCAGAAATGGCGCCTCCAACCGCGCTGCTGCTCAACGATACAAGTAATGCCTATCATTGGGGATGCTATGGAACGTCCACGGAAATACGGTATTCGCTAGAGGAGTTGGGATACACGGTTGATCCCTTTGGGGTCGCTGAAATCCACAATCTTGCTACGGCCCCGACGTCCGAAGCTCATTTCTCAGACGATAGCTTTCATCGCGTCTTCATGCATGACCATGAGGAGCTTATTGCCCGGTTCGACAAAGCCTCGGTGGTTGTGGTCAATGGCGAAGGCACGCTTCATGGACTTCGAAGCTCAGCCTTCAATTTGCTCTACCTGATCAAGCTCGCAGGCCGCTTGGGTAAACAGACCCATGTGGTCAATACATCCATCTTCCCGTTCAGCAGCGGCGCGTTCAATGAAGGTGCGGCGCGTCTGTACCGGACCGCATTGGCGGACGCCACGCGCATTTATGTCCGCGAGCCAGAGAGCCACTCTTTGTGCCAGACAAGCGACATTACCGCGGAGCTAGCGTTTGACTGCCTGCCGCGGTTTCTGTCCCGCGAGGACTATGCGGGTCTTTCCCATACGGGGAATTCAGACACGATCATTCTGGGCGGTGGCTTCGGTCTTACGCCGGACATACTTACCGATCTTCTGGCAGCCCTAGTCGACATTCTGACGGACTTTTCCCTCGTATATATTACTGGCGCGAACGGCAATCCTGCGAAAGATGATGCCCCATTCGTTGACATGATGTGTGCCGACGGACGCGTGGATGTGTCTCATCAAGAGGTCACATCCTTCGCAGACTGGTCCAATGCCATTGCGTCTGCCAAAGCGGTCATTTCTGGCCGTTTTCATCACACGGTGGCGGCGGCCTGCATTGGTACGCCAGCGATTGTCTTCGAAGCGGGCACACCAAAGAACGCCGGTCTATGTAGCGCGCTTAACGCACCGCCGCCACTTCCGGCAACGCCGGGCGCTGCTGCCGACCTGCGAAGCCGGCTTTTGGAGGCCTTGAACGAAGGTGGTCAGGTTGTTGATCCCGCTCTTGTCACTCAGCTTCGAGAGCGCGCGGCCCTAAACTTCACCGGCATCGAACCCGCCTAAGAGTCCGATGTTTCACCTGCGGAGGTCAAATCAGGGTCAGACGACTCATTTGATCCATACGTCTCAAATTTCTTGAGGACGCGTGTCATCTCAGCGTTATCCAGTACGTTCGGACTGCCGCCCTGACAGGCGCGCCAGTACTGGGCTGCCAGGTTCTCGACTTCTCCCGCAAGTTTGAATGCGTCGGCTATGGTTGCGCCCAAGGCAATTTGTCCGTGATTGGCCAACAAGCATGCAGAGCGGTCTTGCAATGCAGTGACGGCATATTGAGACAGCTCTTCGGTTCCGAATGTTGCGTATGGCGCGCAACGGATATCGGGCCCTCCGGCAACGGCCACCATGTAGTGAAATGCCGGAATGTCCTCACCCCGGCATGCCAAGGCAGTCGCGAATGGAGAATGCGTGTGGACAATCGCCCCAACGTCTGGGCGAGCTTGATAAATATCCGTGTGGAAACGCCATTCGGACGATGGACGGTTGCGCCCGTAGTACCGCCCGTCAAAGCACAGTGTGACGATGTCCTCCGGCAACATATGTTCGTATGACAGGCCGGTCGGCGTAATCAGGCAACTGGCGTCATCACACCTCACACTGGCATTGCCTGACGTGCCGAAGCTCAGACCAGTTGTGCTGACGGCATTGCAGACTGTGATCAGGGTTTCTCGATCTTTTTGCTCCTGGCTAGACGTCATGCCGCCTTCTCGGGATAGAGTGACCGCAAACCTTCGGCTGAGGCCTCGCAAACACCGCGTTCCGTGATCAGCCCGGTTACCAGATGGGCCGGAGTGACGTCGAACGCGATATTCAAGGCGTCCGTTTCGTCCGGTGTTAACTGCACAGCTTCAAGGGTGCCGCCGCCTGTTTTGCCTTGAACGTGGGTCACCTCACGGGCTGAGCGTGTCTCGATGGGGATGTCTCGAACGCCATCGGTGGTCGACCAATCGATCGTCGAGAAAGGCAGCGCGACATAAAAAGGGACATGGCTTTCCCTGGCTGCAAGAGCTTTCAAGTAGGTTCCCACTTTGTTGCACACATCTCCCGACGCGGTTGTGCGGTCCGTTCCGACAATGCACAGGTCCACCTGTCCGTGCTGCATCAAATGCCCGCCGGCGTTGTCCACAATCAGGGTGTGCGGCACACCGTGCTTGCCGAGTTCCCAAGCCGTTAGGCTCGCCCCCTGATTCCGCGGCCGGGTTTCATCCACCCAAACATGCACAGGCACGCCCTCGTCCGCTGCCATGTAGATCGGCGCCAGCGCCGTGCCCCAGTCGACGGTAGCGAGCCACCCAGCGTTACAATGGGTCAAGATGTTGATGGGATCGGACCTCTCGCTGTCCTCCCAGAGTGCCTTAATGATCTGTACACCGTGCTGGCCAATGGCTTTACACGTCGCGACGTCTTCCTCGCAAATTCTGGCAGCTTCGGCATACGCGGCGTCCTCGCGTTCAGGCGGGGCCAAAGGCTTTAGAACTTGCCTCATCCGCGTTAGGGCCCACGCCAGATTGCTGGCCGTGGGGCGCGTTGCCCGAAGCTGTTCTGAACTGTGATTCAAAGAGTCATCACTCGGGTCATGGCGCATTGCGAGCGCCAGACCATACGCAGCTGTGGCGCCAATAAGCGGAGCACCGCGCACCAGCATGTCGCGTATGGCCCGCGCCGCGTCCTCAACCGTCTCTAGGTCGCATATGACAAATTCATGCGGCAACAGAGTCTGGTCAATGATTTGAACTGTCCGGTTGTTCTTCGCCGTCCAGATCGTCCGGTATGGAACACCGTCAATCTTCACGATTCACCACTCGTAACTCGTGAGACAATCGGCCCAAGTTTTCTGATGAGATCCTTATCTTGCGCATCCGGTGCGGTGATAACGGCATGATCCAACGCCGTTTGACATCCGGATTCACAAGTGTGAGTGCGGGCGGCGAGAGCGGGTACGATCTTAGTCACCAGCTCTTTTGCGTGATTCGCATTTGACAGAAGTGTAGATATGACTTGCTCAACAGTGACCGCATCATGATCTGGATGCCAGCAATCGAAATCGGTCACCATCGCCACAGTCGCGTAACACATCTCAGCCTCTCGAGCGAGCTTGGCTTCCGGCATATTCGTCATACCGATGACATCGCATCCCCAGGACCGATACAGGTTAGACTCCGCGAGCGTTGAGAACTGCGGCCCTTCCATCGCGAGATATGTCCGGCCCCGTTGATATGGCACGCCTATGTTTTGTACGGCAGCTTCGAGGGCGTCGCCCAGCCGCCGGCACGTGGGATGGGCGACCGAGACGTGTGCGACAAACCCCTCACCGAAGAACGTCTTCTTGCGGGCGAAGGTGCGGTCGATGAATTGATCGACGAGAACAAAAGTCCCTGGTGGCAGGTCTTCCTTAAAAGACCCGCACGCGCTGAGCGACAAAACCTCGGTGACGCCCAGGCTTTTGAGGGCGTAGATATTGGCCCGGAAATTTAGATCCGATGGCGCAAGGCGGTGGCCCCTGCCATGGCGGGGCAAAAATACAACCGGCTGGCCGTTTAATGTTCCCCGCAACAATGCATCGGACGGCGGCCCAAAGGGGGTCTCGACCTCGACCCATTCGGTATCGCTAAGTCCGGAGATGTCATAAAGACCCGATCCGCCGACTAAACCGATGACCGGTGGAACACCCGGTTTTACCATTCAAAACTCTCCCTTGCTCAACGGGCAAGTCTGCCACAGGGCCCGAGTGGAACAAACTGGTAAGGTACGCGCGGTCACACTGCTTGACCCTCTCCGGCAGGTCTAGTATCCCGCTGCAGTCAAGCGGATGGGTGGCCGAGCGGTTGAAGGCACTGGTCTTGAAAACCAGCAGGCGTTAACGCGTCTCGTGGGTTCGAATCCCACCCCATCCGCCATATCATCCAGATTCAATACTCTTTACTTATGGTATGATGTGCTGGTCTGGGCTGTAGCCATCAGGCTTGCCAGCTTTTTACTTAATAGTTATCGGATACGTATCCACATGCGCATTGATATCGTTTTCGACACAGTTTGCCCTTGGTGTTTCGTTGGTAAAAAGCGCTTTGACCGCGCTTTACGTCAGCGGCCCGACCTTGCGCCTGAAATCCGCTACCGCTCATTCTTGCTGAATCCGGATTTACCGCCGGGCGGTGTGAACCGAGAGGAATGGCTGGAGCGCAAGTTTGGGTCGTCGCAACAATATGAACGCATCATTGAAGCTCTTATTTTCACGGGCAAAGGTGAAGGCATCAATTTTGCGCTGGATAAGATTGAGCGCACTCCCAATTCGGCCAACTCGCACCGCCTGGTGCGCTTGGCCCAGACTATTGGCGCGCAAAGCGAAGCCGTTGACCTCCTGTTCTCGGCTTTCTTCGAGCGCGGCCTGGATATTGGCGATCCCGAGGTCCTCATCAGGTTGGCAGAGGAAATTGGCGTCGACCGTCAGGTCGCAACCTCACACCTTCTCAGCGAGAACGACTTAAACTCGGTCTTCAATGAAAACGCCCGGATGCATCGTCTTGGGGTGACAGGCGTGCCCTGCTACATCTTCAACGAATCAAAAGCTATCGCCGGCGCTCAAGAGCCAGAGATCATCCTACGTATGTTTGACATGGCCGCGGCCGAAGAAGCAGAGCAACCGCCGTTACAAAGCATCGGCTGAGTTATTCAGGATCAGGAGAGAGAGTCGCAAGTTCGCCTCGCCAGGCGTCCACCGCGCGCGCGTTATCCCGAAAGATTTCAAACGTCGTTTTGCTTGTATGTGGCGACGTCATTGCTTCAATCATCACTGCTGCGAGGTCTTCCCTTGGCATCTGCCCAGGTCCGCCAGGGTCGCCTTGCTGCAGTCGTATCCCAGCTTTACCACCTGGCTCATCAAGCAGTTGGGGCGGACGGACCACAGTGTAGTCCAGACCGGATCGCCTGAGGTAATCTTCCCCCAGATACTTCCAGATCAGAAGGTTATTGAACCCTTTATTGAACGGATGCTCGACAATCGTCACATTGGCTGACGAGAGAAGAACGAAACGCTTCACCGTTCCCGCCGCCTTGGCCGCGTCGACCAAATGGGTCACGCCTTTGTAATCGACAATCTCCGGCCGGTTCGGTCCGAATGGTTCGCGCGCCCCGACGGCGCACTGAACGTAATCGACACCCGCCATGATCCCGCTTAAGGACTCCGGATCGCGCACGTCTCCAGCAACCCATAAAATATCAAACCCAGTGCGCGCCTGGGCCGAGTCAGGATCGCGCGTGAGGCCCTTCACCTCGTGTCCGTCCGCAGTGAGTTGCTCGACGAGATGACGCCCCGTGCCGCCACTCGCACCGGCGACCAAGACTACATCTGCCCACGCCGTTGCTGACAGCAGCGCAAAAATGAATGTGAGCGCGAAACCGCGCATGTCGTTATTCCGCCGCCTTTGGCAGACTGACGATCCCGGCATCTGCCATTTTGTCCAGAGCCTCTTCCTGGAGTTCCATAATCCGTGCCTTTGAGTCCATTGGTGCGTCCGCAAACGCGTTCGGCGGGTAGAACGAGGTCTGGTTGTAAAGCGGCCGATAAATTTCGATCCGCTGACGCAGCAAACGGTTCAACGCCCCTGGCACGCGCCGTTCCCGCCGTAGGGCTTCGACGTCAATCGTTGCCGAGGCTACCGTGCTTTCACCCGGCCCGCCTACGTTCGCGAGAATACGGCCGTGATAATCGATAATCTTGGAGTTGCCGAGTGTTTGCCCTTCGGGAATAAAGGTTCCCAATTGGCCGGTCGCGTTCGTGGAAACGAGGTACATCATGTTTTCGGAAGCGCGCACCTTCTTTGCGGACTCCCAGGCAACCTTGTCCGCCATGCCGTGATCCGACGTCGGGTGCAGTAGCACCTCCGCCCCCCGGAACATGAACATGCGGGCGGCTTCCGGATACATGATTTCCCCGCACGGCATCATCGCCAGATTACCAAGCTCCGTGTTCGCCACGGGAATGTGCCCTCAAGGCCGTATTTGTCCAGGTACGCGTCCATGAAGTCATGGGGCGATGCCGTGTGCACCGTGTTGATACGGCGGTATTTCAGGATCACATCGCCCGACGGATTGATGAGGTAACAGCAGTTAAAGTATCGCCCGGGCCAATCAGGGTCTTTCTCGTAACTGTTGGCGCCGATAAAGCACTCAAGTTCCTGTGCTGCTTTTTGCAGTTTCTCCGTTTCAGGGCCGGGAATTTCGATACACGCTTTGTCGATCCACTCCGCTGCCGACTCAAGCAAGGGAAAACCAGTCAACGCGAATTCTGGATACAACAGCAAATGCGGTCCGCCGCCGCGCGCCGTTCCCTTAGCCAGGGTCACCCAACGGTCGAGACTTTTGTGAATGATCTCCAGCGCGTCCTCACGGTTTTTCGCGCTGTTGACCGTATGGGTGTAGACCTGCATGCAGGTCGCGGTCCACGGTTGCACCATTTGATTGTCCCTTTTTCCTTGCTGCCGCTCTTGCTTCTACCGCGGCGGCAGCATTTTGTTCTTCATCATATTCTTGAGGGAGTCCTGAAGCATGCTCTTAACCATCTTCTTGGATTCCATCGGCTTGTCTGCGAAACGATTGACGGGGTAAATCGCCGTCGAGGCATAGACGGCGGCGTACGCTTCGGGCCGCGCCTGCGCAATGCGATTGAAGCCACCGGTGGTTGAACGCACCCGGCGCAAGGCCTCGACGTCAATCAACGCAGAACACCGCAACGACTCTCCTGGGCTCGGTCCCTGAGTCAACACCCGGCCTTCCCAATCGAAAATGCGTGATTGACCGGCAATATCGTGAGCACCCCGATAGGCTTCGGGCATGCCGCCCGCGTTTGCCGAAATGAGATACACCATATTTTCGGAGGCTCGGACTTTCTTCGCCGACTGCCAGCTCCAGTTATCATCGGCGCCATAGTCGGACGTCGGGTGCAGAATGACCTCCGCGCCGCGGAACGCCAGCGTGCGCGCCGCTTCCGGGAACATGATCTCACCACAGGGCATCATGCCGATATTACCCAGCGGCGTTTCCGCCACGGGGAACATGCCCTCCAAACCATAGCGGTCGAGGTACTTGTCGAGAAAATCATGGGGTGAAGAGGCATGCGCTGTATTGACGCGGCGGTACTTTAGGATGATATCGCCGCTGTCATTGATGAGGTAACTACAATTGAAATAGCGCCCGGGCCATTCCTCATCCCGCTCGTAACTGTTGGCACCGATGTAACACTTTAAATCCTGGGCAAGCTTTTGCAGACGCTCTGTCTCGGGCCCCGGAATATCGAAACACGCTTTGGCGATCCATTCTTCCGCACTTTCGTGAATCGGAAAGCCCTGCAAGGCAAACTCAGGAAACAACAAGAGCTGTTTCTCATCACTGCGCACCGCCGCTTTGGCCAACTCCGTCCAGCGGTCCAAACTGGAATTGACGATTTCCATCGCATCTTCGCGGGTCGATACCCGGTTCAAGATGCGGGTGTACACCTGCATGCAGGTGGCGCGCCAAGGTTCAATCATTCGCGGCGTTCTCCAACATTAGATCTGCGCTCGGAAAATACCCTACGCGACGACAATATGCCCGTGCCAAACCGATATGGGCGCGTCCGCCAGTTAGTCGCGCTCACCCGGTTCTTCGTTCACGGGCAGGTTGAGGGCGCCGAGATCCACTTCGCGCCCCGCCAACATCACCCATTCAACAGTCTGCGACTGCGTGATGTCTCGCGTCGGGTCCTCTCGCAACAAAATCAAATCGGCGCGTTTACCCCTCTCAATGGTGCCGGTTTCCGATGACAAGCCGAGATAATTTGCGGCACTACCTGTAGCCATAACCAAAGCATCAAATGGTGTGACTCCGGACTCCACAATGAGACGAAGTTCCTCATGCACGGTTGGCCCGACGGACCGGTCCGTCCCCATGGCCAGCGGAACGCCGGCTTGATGTAAAACCACCAAACGCTGCTGCATACCCGGCAGCATTCTTGAGAAGAACGCTGACATCCCTGAATCGATATAACGGGCGCGCTCCGTCGTCTTTTGCCGGTCACGCTGGTTGGACGGCAAGACTGCACGGTAAAGCGGTGAGTCAAACATCTCAGGATTATCTGCAACCCGCGCGATGTTACTGAACACCGTGAGCGTCGTTGCCATGGGAACGCGATTCGCAGCCGCAAGAGAGGCAAACTCAGAAGACATCGCTGTCCGCGCTGGCAAATGCGCAAGCGCGTCAACTCCGGCCTCAATCGCCAGCCGCGCTTCCGCTTCCGATGGAATATGCGCCGTCACCCTGATTCCCCGGGCATGGATGCGCTCGACGACTTCGCGCAATAGTTCGGGGGTGAAAATAGGCGCCTCTGGAATGCCGCGCCGGCCCTGTGGATCAAGCAAGACCTTGACAATGTCCGGCTTAAGATCGAGGTGCGCGTCCAACCCGTCAAAGTCCTCAGATCCAGCGATGAGTGTTGCTCCCGGACCAGACCCGTAGCCTCCTGGAACTGTGACTACGCCGCCGGTGGCGAGCACATGCGGGGATAAGATAGCGCCCGAGCGTACGTCTTCCCGCAGAGGAAAGATGAAGTCCGGCATGTTTCCGGAATCAAATACGGTTGTAACACCACTGTAGAGGTAACCCTGTAAGCTCTGCTCAGCTCGTGCCCGGCGTTGCGCCATGCCGTTGCCTTCCGCCTCCCCCGGCCGCAGGCGGCCACCGCCGATGTGGACGTGAGTATCGATCAGCCCGGGCATCAGGAACCGTCCCCCGCCGTCTATGGTGCGCGGCGCAACTGGGGGCTGCCCGGTCCCAACACCGATAATCCGCTCGTCCGTGACTGAAACCCAAGCTCCGGACTGCGTGACACGGCCGGTACCATCGAACAGCACTACATCAGATATCACGATGTCCTGGGCCTGGACCTGGCTGGAAACCAGCGCTAACCCCAGCACGGCGGAAATGAGCGGCATTGCGCGCACAGCTTTTTCCTTCCCTTCACGGGTCGCGTCGAAACGACGTTCACACGCTTTACGACCGATGAGAAAAGGTATTTTTCGCTTTGCACTCAAGGGTATGCTGAGTCACAGGCCACGTGGTGACGGGAGAGGATAAAATGAAACGCAGAGATGTTCTAAAAGGAGTAAGTGCAGCTGCGATGACGAGCGCGGCAGGCCTATCCTTGCCGCAGCGCGCGGCGGCCGACGGTCATACCCTGCTGAATCCGAACCTACCGGCGGATCGTGCGGTGATCCATCGCAAGCTCAACTACACCTACGATGACTCTCTGGTGATTTGGTACATACAGGCGCGTCGCAACGGGCTTGTTGACAGCCAATTCACTCCCTTCTGGGATATGAATGTCGGGTTTATTTCCACCGCCAAAGACGTCGCGAACGGTGAGTACGAGGTCAAAACCCTGAGCGCCATCTTTTATACGGACATTCAAAGCGGCAAGTTGCTGGAGCGCTTCAACAACCCCTACACGGGCGAGACAGTCGATATCCGGCCGCCGCGGTTAGGCAACAGCAAACGGTACTTCACTGTTGACGGCCTCGAATACGAACGCGCGCCGCGCGAAGGGTACCGCATGACGGAGTACGGTGATATCGGGCCGGCTTGGGTCATCGGCGATGACGTCTGGATTCAGGCCGATACCGGCTTTCGCGCCGAGCCCCTCACCGGTGAAGGCCGGTTGGCTCAGGTGAACGACTGGTTCACCTTCCATGGATCCATTAGTGAGGTCTCCAATCCCGATGTCAAAAACGCGTCGGCGACCCAGATATTCAATGATATCAACACATGGCCGACGTGGTTAAATATGGGCGATCACCCGGGAAATTACGTCTCGCGCGGGTTTGGGCGCAAAGTACAGTCGATGGACGGTATGCCGACGGTCTGGCGGGATTTAATGAAGGATATGTTCCCGGAGGCCTATGCCGATCCGCGAGCTCTCATCGACACCTAAACCATAGGTAAAGCTGCTATACGGTGATTACACCCAAAGCGGGTTACCGATATCTAAATCATCAGGAAAACTGATAACTTGAGGTTGATTAACCTCAACGTTCATCTCAAGTTAATTAAACAGGCCTAGAGGTTTGTACCCACTCGTCGCGTCTACCAACTAGCAGAATTATCTTGGTGCCGGTGCACATATGACATCTATGTACCGATCAGACTCTTTTCTTACGGACCACGGGGTCATTGTTGTCGATCCCAATGACACAAGCCGTAAGATCATCGTTCCGCTTATTGAAGACCTCAAACCCGGACGCCTAACCGTCACGAAGACTCTTAAGGAAGCGCGGTCGAACATGTCTGGCCGTGTGGACCCTTACGATATTGTCTTGGTCACCGTGGTCAATCCGCCGACCAGCGGATTTCATTTTCTCCAAGAGATTCGGTCCGGCGCTATTCCCCGGTGCCCACGGGATTCGCGCGTCATTTTGGTCTCGCCGCCACCCAACAAGACGATGATTGACTTGGCTGGTGCTTTGGATGCCGACGGGTTGTTGGTCATCCCCCTAACAGTGGCGTCAATCACCAACGCTCTCAAAGTGGCGATCGACCGGGACCGGGACATTAAGTCAGTTGAAACCTACGCCAAGGTCAAGCTGCCAGCGCCTGCTAAGAAAAAGAAAGCCGCCAAAGAGGAAGGACCACGCAAGCCCAAAGCCGCCGTCGTCATAAGTCCTAAAGATAAGGAAAAAGCCGAGTTGCTGCTCAGCATCGAAAAGATGCAAAGTGAGATTGTCGAAGAAACTAAGATAGATAACGTGCGCTCCTTCTGGCTCAAAGACCTGTTGCCTGGCATGATTCTGGCTGAAGACATCAAGGGTGAAAACGATGAACTTCTTTTGTCCTCGGGCACACAGTTAAACGAGGGTTTGATTGAAAAAATCAAAAAGTTCAGCGAGTTCGGTTTGTGCCGCTCGTTTCTCAAGGCGGGATCAAAACCGGATTGATCATAGCCAAAGTGATTTAGGCTCGGGTCTGCTCGCTAGCCGACGCGGCTTTCATGCCAAACACAGTCAAGATGATCGCGATTTGGAAGACTCCGGCAATTACGAACACCCACATTGCCGCCTGAATATCCAGCAGCCAGCCGAAAATTACGGGAACGATCACTCCGCCAACATTTAGGCCTGTTGAAACAAAACCAAACACCGCACCCACGGCGTTCTTCGGCGTAACGGACCTCACCAGGAGGTCGCGGGACGGTGTAGTGAGCCCAGAACTTAGTCCGGCGATGGTCATTGCAACGACAACACCAAGTACACCCAGGTCAACAAACCCTAGTGTGAGAATAGCCATCCCGGCCACTAACGTTCCGAGGATAACAATCAGATCGTGCCGGGTGGTCTTGTCTCCCAAAACACCGCCGATAAGAATCCCAATACTACTGGTTGCCAAAAACGCAGTTAAAGATAAGTTCGCGGTGGAAAGCGGCATGCCGTACAGCTGATCGAAAGCGGACACAGAGAAGTACGAGACACCTTTGTTCGCCACAGAAATGAAAAGCCAGAATACGAAACCCATCAATATGGGCATCGAGAGCAACAGAGATAAGGTCGATTTTAGAGACAGGCTCTTTTCTTCGCGGTCCTCGCCTTCGCTAGGACCTTCCACATCGACAAGTATTCGCTTGTTCGCCAGTAGAATCATAGCAATCGCCAACCCCACCACACCAATGGCAACAACCGCCCACTGCCAGCCTACGGTGGCGGCCAGACCAACCATGGTCAGCGGCGCGATTGCTCCCCCACCGAACCCCGAAACTGTATGGATGCTAAAGGCCCGCCCCATCATTTGCGGTGCGACAGAACGATTGAGAATCGTGTAGTCCGCAGGATGATAGACAGCGTTCGCAAGACCTGCCGGAATCATCATCGCCATCATCATCCAGTATGATGGCACCCACCCGATTCCAATGAGTGCGAGTCCTTGAAGCGCGACGGCAGCGGTAAGCAGTTTGGGGGCATCCAGGCGGTCGACGATCACGCCCACCGGCATCTGAGTCAGCCCGGTGACCAGATTAAACACAACCAGCAACAAACCTAATTCGGTGTAGCTAACCGATAAATCGTCTCGCAGTAGCGGAAACAACGGCGGCAGAACAAAGAATATGAAATGGCTGTAAAGGTGCGCCAGACTCACCAGTCCGATTGCTTTGACACTATCGGCAGCAGGCGGCGGGTGCATCGATGCCGTCGTATCGCTCATGTCGGTGCGACTCCCGCATCGAGTTGATTGGGTTTGCGAACGTCGGCAATTGGCGTCGCCAAGAAAAACACGAGGGAGATAACGCTCACGGCGATTCCCAAAACGAACGGAGACCATTCAATGCCCTGATACAGTGCCGCCGCACTGGCTGGGGCGACCAAAAAGGCGATGGCTTGACACGATGTCGAGATACCTGCCACGCGCCCTTGCGCCTCCGGTCCAGCCGCCAAAGATAGAGACGTATTGATTGCCGGCATGGAGAATCCCATTCCTAGCCCGTTGGTCATCATCGCCAGGAGAAACATAGGCCGCGTATCTGCGAACCATATCATGGCAATTGAAGCGACCGTCAGAACGACGCCGATGAGAATCAACGTTTTCGCACTCTGGTTGATGCGGCGCAGCAGGAACGCTTGCACAAATACGTTCGCCGACGCGGCACACATTAAACCGAGGCCCATCGCCTGGGCCGCGGGTACCGGTTCAAGCGAAAACCTGTCCTGAACAAAAAACCCGACGATGGAAAACGTCCCATAGGTGCCGCACATGAAAAACACGGCGCTGATCGCGATTTTGAGAATCGGGCCTTTGAGAAGGTAGCGATAACTGCCGCCTGAACTGCTCTGCGATGCCTGCGTCTTTGGCAGAAAAACCTTCGCAGTGAGCAGGATTATGAGGCCGGCGAACGCGATGATGTAGAACGGCGCCGACAACCCTAAACTGGTGAAGAAAGCTGAGACCGAGGGCCCGATAATTGCGCCCATGCTGGTCGCGGCGGTGAGCATAGATATGGCTCGCAGACGCATCTCGCGAGAGGACATGTCGGCCGCCAACGCCATCGCGGCGGGAGTCACTGCCCCGGCCCCCAGCGCGAACAGCGCCCGCGATCCAACCAATAGCCACAGTACCGTCATGCCGCCAACAAGACCTTGGAGTGCGGCGTCCACAATCAGGCCGAACATGATGACCGACACTACAAAGGTCGCGCCGCCGATTACAATTACGCGGCGCCGTCCCCAGGTTTCACTGGCGGCGCCCCACATGGGCCCAGTGAACAGCATGAACAGGCCGTGAACCGACATCACCAAACCGATTTGATAGTCCGCCATCCCCACCTGACGCCCGATCGGCGGCAGAATCGTGAACAGGAACGCCTGCCCCACGACCATGATCATGACTGCGTAAAACAGAGTCGCACTGACGGAAAACGGTAGTTTTCCGGTGTCTGACATCAACGACTGCGGTGTGGGCGGCGGGGCAGAAGTCACGAAGATTACGAACTCACTCAAAGGGGAGCGGATTTGACCTGTTTCAAACAACAACCGCAAGAGTGGCGGACGACAAGCGTTCGTTTGGCGCATAGGCCTAAACACTGCTGCGAACTCACCTTCCAAGACCCAATGAGCCTGGTATAGGTTCCTGAGAGCCCCACCTCTTTCGGAGAGCAATTCAATGTCCCGTCCTCGCCGCGGCTATGCCGATGGACCCTTTGGTCAAGTTCACTTTCAAGACACTGGAGGCGATGGGTCTCCGCTCATCCTGTGCCATCAGGCGCCCCTGACCTCCCGCCAATACGATAACGTTTATGGCCGCCTCGCAGAGGCTGGATTTCGCGCCGTCGGCATAGACACCCCCGGGTTCGGCATGTCGGATGATCCCGGTTTCGTTCCCACGGTTGAGGATTATGCCAAAGTTGTGCCCGCTGTGATGGACCACCTCGGTATCGCCAAAGCAGATATCCTTGGGCATCACACCGGTGCTTTGATTGCCACCGAGGTCTCGCTGCAGTTTCCGGACCGCGTCGACAACCTGATCATGGCCGGCCCGGTGCCGCTCACCGAGGAAGAACGCAAGGCCTTCATGGACGACATCGTCGAGAAGGTCGAAAAGAAGTTCACCCATCATCGCGACGGGCGCCATCTGCAAGAGTTGTTTGTGAACCGCATCAAATGGCTGCGCGACGACACAGATCCAGCCCTTGTCACGCGATTTGTGATTGAGCAGCTGCAAGGGTTTGCGCCGTTTTGGTATGGCCATCACGCGGCCTTCGTTTACGACCACAACGCGGCAATCCCGAAGATCAAACATCGCACCCTGATCCTCACCAACTCCGATGACGTCATTTTCCCGCAAGCGCAAAAGACCAAAGAGATGCGGCCCGACTTTGAAATGACTGTGCTGGAAAACGGCGGTATCGATCCCACCGACCTCATCCCCGATGAATGGGTCGGGGCTGTGAGAGATTTCCTCAAAGGGTAATTGCTGCCGATGGCTCAGCCCCTCGTCACCTCTATGGCGTGCGTCACCCACGCCTGCCCTGATCCATCACGCCTCATGCGGCTAATGACGGAGACCTGCGGCTGGGAGGTGTTTTGTGAGGGCGAAATTGATAGCGCACTGGAACGGTTGTGGGGCATCGCACCGGGCAGTGCCGGAGATCACTTCACGATAGTTCGCTCCCGTGGCATGGACCGGGGCATGATTCGGGTCGTGCAAGGCGGCGAGCGTCACCGCACCTCACCCATGAGCACGCGCTGGAGCGGCATCGAACTCGTGGTCAAAGAAGACTTGAAGAAGCTATGCGACGCGATGGAAGCCGACCTGGATTACGAGGTCGTGAAGCCTGTCAAAGCGGCGGACTTCACCCACGCCGGCGCCAACGTGCATGATTTCTTCCACGGCAAGATGCCGGGTCTGACTCACGCCATGTTCACCATGGCCGTCACCCAGCCTGAGACCTACGCGTTTCCTGAGTCCCCCAACTGGGTTGGGCAAATCTTCGATGTCCACCTCGACGTCGACAACACTGGCCCCAGCCGTGACTTTTACGGCAAGACGCTGGGCATGGACATGGTCTTCGACGATATGCTCACCGAGGGCTTGTTCTATGACACCTGGGACCTCGCGGCAGATACGCCGCCTGTGCGGATGTCGATCTTTAAAGGGGATGCGCCCGGCTTCGGTCTCGGGGGCATTGAAATGCGTAGTTACGACCGGGCAACCATGGACCCCACGCCGCCGGTGGCCGATCGCTTTGACAGCGGCAGTTGCATGACTGCGTTCACCTGCAAAGATATCGATAAGGTTTACGCTACTCTAATCAGCAGCCCTCACGCCAAAGTGCTTTCAAAGCCTGCTAACGTTGAGTCAGCACCCTACGGCGGCGGTCGCGCGTTCTGTGCTCTGGGGCCCGAGGGTGAACGCCTGGAATTCAGCAAGCGTTGGCAGGCCTAGCTAAGCTTCCAGGAAAGTCATGATCGAGGTCGCGGTCTCTTCCGGCTTGTCTTGATGTGGAAAAGCACTGGCATCTGTGATGGTCTCACTCTGCCCGTTGACAACCAAGGCCAGGGCCTCGTCAACAAACCGGCCATAGCCGCCCCGGTCGCCATCCATCATCAACATCGGCGCTGAGATTCGCGGCAAGACCCTGAGGTAGTCAAACACGCCGACACCGCGAGCAGAGGGCTGTATCCACCGTCCCGCAGCTTTGCGGCTGAGAGTCATTTCCTCCATGTGTGCCGGGTCCTGCATGCCAAAAATCCGTTCCATGTAGGACGGATCTCGCGGCAAGGGGTTTTCCTGTTCATCGAAGAGCCCGTCCGCGATCGCTTGTTCGGCTGCCTGCCTGAGACCACTTCTGTCCGCGGAACCGGCCAGCGCCGAGCCAACAGTAATCAAATGTGACACGCGCTCAGGCCAAAACGCCGCACATACCGTCGCCACGCATCCGCCGATGGAACTACCGGCCATGGCGGCTTGTTCGACCCCCAGAGAGTCAAGCAACGACATCAGCTGTGCCGACATCTCCTCTTGGGTGACAATGAAGGGTGGCTCGCCATCCATCTGAGTCGCGCCGTGACCGGTGAGGTCAACTGCAATCGTGCGCATCCGCGTCGCCAAGATTGGCATCACCCACCGCCATTCGGACGTCCATCCACCAAGCTTGTGGAGGAGAACAATGGTGCGGTCCCCCTCGCCCCCATCGATATAGTGCAGCTTGCCGCCGGTGACCGGCATCAAGCCTTCTTCAAAGCCGAGCGATGAAATCAGGTCAGACATGGAGGTCCCCTCTTGCGTTCCTAGCCCAGAGTCCGACACCATGAGGTGGGTTACAAGTGCCGAGTCTGCGGCGTTCACCAGATCATCAGGGCCAGGTCACAAAGGACAGCTTAGTAATGAGAATTTCGCGTTTCTTCATGTGCGCCGCCGCCGTTCTTTGTCTTCTGGCGCCTCCCGCGATTTCACAGGACAAACCTGGCTTTCTGTTCGTCAACGCGACAATCACTGATTTCGAGAAACTCGGCACCTATGGCCGGGCCCTCCCACCGGTCTACGCCAAATTCGTTGGCTCTTATGTTGTGTCTGGTGGAGTGGGCAGGAATGTCGAAGTGTTGGAGGGTTCCCCAGAGTTCCAATCCGTGATCTTCGCCCAATTCGACTCACTCGAAGATGTAGAGACATTTTGGTGGTCGGAGGATTACCGCGCGGTTGTGCCGTTGCGGGACGGCGCAGGGCGCTTTGATGTGGTCGGATTGGAGGGCACTGGCAATACGCCGTATGAAGCGCAGAACGGAATGCAGCCGGTCTATCATTTTTCTTTGATCACGGTGAAAGACCCGGCAAAACTGATGGACTACAGTGCAGCCATGTCTGAACTGATCGCGGAGTCCCCTGCCCGGATGATTGCTATTGCTCGCCCCGAGGACCTCTCCATGCTCGAAGGGCCAGAACCCGCCCACGTGGTGGAGATCGCGTCCTGGCCAAGCATGGCGGCGCTCAAAGCCTTCGTGGCCGATCCCCGATATCAGGCGGCGTCAGCTTTGCGGGCGGAGGCGACGGACAGCATCATGCTCGCTGCCGAACCTATTCGGCCGCCGAACTAGGTTTAAGCTGGTTTGGTACCTAGAAGGTTGTAGCGGCTACGCCAAGCTGGCGGCCCTTCACGGGTAACTTCGAAGCCGGCATCTTTCATCGCCTTCGGGAAGTCCAGTTGCGAGTATTCCTGACGCCACACTTCCGCATTCCAGCGGTGGTCCTTCCACTGTGCATACCGGGCGTACGCCGTTGTCGGCGCACTCGATGATCCGGTCTGAAAGTCGATTGGGAAGAAAACACCACCTGGACGCAACACGCGATGCATCTCGTTAGTGATCGCCTTTGAAATTTCCAGCGGCACTTCATGGTGAAGGATATACGACGCCGCGATGTCAAAGTGATTATCAGGGAATTTGGTGTCCTCGGCTAGACGCTGGGCGAAATTGACATCCACCCCGAGTTCGACGGCGCGCATGTGTCCGTAACGGATCATCGGCGCACCGACATCAATGCCCCACACTTCCGCATCGGGGAACCGCTCTTTCAGCGCCACCGACATCTGACCGATCCCGCATCCGATCTCAAGCACGCGCAGCACCTTGCCGTCTTCCGGTTCAGGCACTTGGTTGGCCAAACGGCTGTGATGCTCATCCTGGTAATTGAACAAACGTCCCGCGTTGTAAAAATTATTAGTGCTGTAGTGATAGATGTGGCCGGCAAACGGATTACCGACATAGCCGCCTGGTTGGGTATGAATCTCATGGCGGGCGTAGTCCGGAATATCCATGTCCGGATTCAGTTCCAGCGTACCTGGTCCGGCGTTATCGAACGCTTCCATTTCCGCGAGATACTTATCTGCATTTTCGGAGAACATCTGGTCGAAATTGCGGTGCATCACATCATGCACACCGGTGCGGCTACGCGCTTCAACACCGACGATATGGTCACCTTCGACCGCCTTGAATACCGCATCCATATCCGGATTGGGATCTTTGGGATCAAGACCTGCGCGCTCAAGCAACATGTCGAAACGCTTCATTGTCATGATCCTGGCATCGCGGCCCCACACGCGAAATCCGGTCAGGAAGTCGTCGCGGCTTTCCACGTCCAGAAGTTCAAGGCGCTCCATCCTGCCTTTGGTGCCGCGAGATTCGTTGTCGAACGGTAGCTTGCTCATATGTCGGTTTCCTTAGACCGGCTTCGTGCCGAAGATGTTGCGGTTGCTGTACCAGGCCGGTGAGCCTTCTTTGTTAACGTCGAAGCCCGCCTTTTCCATGTCGCCCGCGAAGTCCATCTCTTTGTATTCAATCCGCCAGACCTCGTTGTTCCAGCGATGGTCTTTCCATTCCTGGTACTGCGAGAACACGCCGGGCACGCCGCGGCGTCCGCCGGTGTAGAAATCGATCGGGAAATACAAGCCGCCGGGCCGCAGCACACGATGGGCTTCTTTAAACACGGCGCGGGAAATGTCGGCGGGAATTTCGTGATGCAGAATGTAGGACGTAACAATGTCGAAGTGATCGTCCGGAAAGTCCGTGTCTTCCGCGAGGCCCTGGACCAAATGCACTTCAACACCTTCATCGACGGCACGCATGTGGCCATAGCGGATCATCGGGGCACCCACCTCCACGCCCCACACTTCGGCATCCGGGAAGCGTTCTTTCAGGGCGACGGTAAGCTGGGCAATACCACAGCCCATATCGAGGATGCGCAGCACCTTGCCGTCTTCCGGTGTCGGGATTTGTTCGGCTAAACGCGCATGGTGTTGATCTTGATAGTTGTCGGTCGCCCGCGCGGAATAAAACGCATTGGTGCCATAGTGATACAGCGCGCCGGCGAAAGGATTCCCGACATAGCCGCCAGGCTGCATATGAATCTCATGCTGGGCGAACTCCGGAATATCGAGGTCCGGGTTGTAGGTCACCGTCCCTGGTCCCATTGAGTCATAGGCCTCCAGTTCACCCAGATAGGTGTCCGGATCATCTGCAAAAGAATTGTAGAAATTCTTGTGGGCAAAGCGCTGACTGTAGACACGCATCAGCCCCTCGGTACCGACGACATGATCGTCGCCAATCAGTTCGTGGATTTTTTCCAAAGGCAGTTCTTTGCTGGGATCGTAACCAGCGGCGGCCACCACCTTTTCCGCCCGCGCTTTTGCGGCACGCTGCACCGTTGATCCACGCCAATTGCGAAACCCGGTGAGAAAGTCATCCCGGTTCTCAGCATCCAGTGTCGGCAGCCGCTCGAGGCGGCCACGGGCGCCGCGCTTCTGAACGTCCGCGGGCGTATCCACAGGCGTGGTTTTCGCCACAGCCTTACGCCCAGAAAACAATGACCCGATAGCTGCGCCGACCCCGGCGGCAGCCCCAAATAATGTACGGCGATCCAGCATGATCCGCTTCCCTTGTGAAGATGTCGGCTAAGTATAGCCTCTTCTCTGGGCCCTCGCGACCCATGTCCGGATGCTGCCGTACGCAGCATGAACAAACGCTCCAACCAGAACCTTGGCCCTATTCTGCCTGGTGATAAGCTCACACAACGGAGCGCATCGGCGTAAGGAGAGGCCCATGACCACGGATCACACGCTGCCACCCTTCACAAAGCGCAGTTTTCTCAAGGGCGCCGCAACCACCCTGGTTTTGGCGAGCCTGCCCCTGGCCACCCGTAAGGCTTTGGCGGCAGATGACTGGGACGTGATTATTGTCGGCGGCGGATCGGCGGGTCTTCCTGCCGCGATCTTCGCCGCTGAGCGTGGCGCCCGGGTCCTGATTATCGAAGGGTCTCACCGCATCGGCGGCACGCTGGACCGCTCGTCTGGGCAGATGAGCGCGGCCGGAACCTCCTTGCAAAAAGCCAAGGGGATCAAGGACTCACCCCAGGAGCACTATGACGACGTTATGCGCATCTCGCGCGGTACCGCCGACCCGGATATGGTCCGTCTCGCCGTCGACAACGCCGCCGAGACCATCGAGTGGCTGTTGAGCATGGGCTGGACCGCCTTGCCCGAGCATCCTGTAAAGGGGCAAGGTCACGAGGATTACCTCATAGCCCGCTATCAATGGGGTCCCGAGGGCGGCATGACGGTCTACCGCGCCCTCGAACCGGCTATTCGCAAACTGATGGCGGAGGACAAAGTAGCGATCCTTACCGAAACGGAGGTCACTGCGCTGCTGACCAATGCCTCAGGCGCCGTTGTCGGCGTGACCGCGCGTGGACCCGATGGCTCAGACATCAATTACCGGGGCCGCAATGTCATCCTCACCACTGGTGGCGCTGGCGGTGGCCCGGACATGTTCGAGCGTCTCAACGGCGCGCCGCTCTACATCCGCATGGCCTATCCCTACAACAAGGGCGGCGGCGTCGATCTCGGCCTGTCCGTCGGTGGCTACATCCGCGGCAAAGAGCACTACCTGTGCAATGACGGGGGCGTGCTGACTGACACCAACTATCCCTCGCCCCAGCTTGCCGCGGCCATGACCAACGAAGAACAGCGCCCGCCTTGGGAAATCTTTGTCAATCAACGCGGCGAGCGGTTCACGCGGGAGGGAGACCCGAGTGTCGACAACCGTGAGCATGCTGTCCTGAAACAACCCGGGCATCGCTATTGGGCGGTGTTCGATGACGCCATTCTCGCGCAAGCGCCCCCTTTCCTGCGCGGCTGGTCGACCGAAGACATCCGCAAAGGCTTCGGCAAACATCATATGTTTTACAAGGCCGATACGCTCGGCGAACTCGCGCGCTGGACTGGCATCGAGGCCGGCGGGCTTGATTACACCGTCGCCGCTTACAATGAGTCTCAGGCGACGGGCAAAGACCCGGTGTTTGGCCGCACCCATATGCCGTTGCCCATATCTAAACCGCCCTACTATGCGATCCGGCTGCAAGGCTACTCGATCCTGGTGTTCGGCGGGCTGGCGGTGGATACCTCGCTGCGGGTCATCCGTGAGGACGGCTCGCCGGTGCCCAACCTCTATGCCGCCGGGGAAGTGCTCGGCAAAGGCGTGTTCACAGGCAGCGCGTATGTCGGTGGAATGTCGCTGACGCCGGCACTGACCATGGGCCGCTTGCTCGGACAGAAGATTGTTAAACTGAGTACGTAGAGCAACACTGCCAAATGTTAGAGCCGCCTGCCCGCCTTGATCCGGCGGATCCTAGACACCTCGATTTTCTTCACCGGAAGATGCTCTATGCCGTCGATGAACGGCCGGTGCTGTGGTGGAAGAGCGGCACCAAGTACGGCGTGATTGAAGGCAATGTCACCCCCATGTGGAACATGTGGGTGTTCTTCGTGCAGCGCATCGTCGCTCACCGCAACGACAGCTTCGATGTCGCATCGTTGGAAGCGGTTTACTTGACCGACATCGATAGCGGAAACCTGCTCGACACCTGGAATAATATCTATACCGGTGAAACGCTTCCTGTCCCGGGCCGACTGATGGGACCGGAAGTGCAGACCTTTGATCAAGATGGTGGACGAGCCGAGAGTGGACTGCCCGGCATCGACATTCAACGCACCCACACCCTGGGTCCGGTAACGCTTGCCGGAAACGATGTGTGGCTCGCGATCGATTCCTCCGCAGTAGTTACGCGCACCGCGTCTCCTGAAACACCACCGTTCCGAGTCAACGACCTCGAGACCTTTCATGCGAAGCTAGCTGACGTGTTGGACCCGGACATCCTGAGTGCACCGGCGTCCGCATCCCTTCATCTTATTTCGAGTTGGCAATCCTGGCTGAACATGGGCGACCGGCCAGGCAGTCAGATCACCCGCCTCTTCGCCCGCAAGGCCTTCGATCCCAGTGACCTCCCGGCGGGTCTGACAGGACTTATGCGCAGGCTGCACCCGGATATCTTGCGCGATCCGGCTGCGGCGCTCGACCGTTCACCAGAGAGTTTCGAAACCTCGGACTAATCGTCCGGTTTTTGCACCCGGTCGATATAACTCGGTCCTTCATCGAACTCAGGCGAGACATCGAAGTTGTCCGTGTTGGCGCGTGCGTGTGCCAGATAAACAGGGTCCAGGTCGTCAAGCGTGTTCAGCTTGGTGCCTTCGAAGTGCCAAATCATATAGCCCTCAACGTCGGCCATATCGAGCCAGCGGCTGAACTTGCCGGTGTACCAGCCCGATGACGCCGCCTGCGCACTCACTCTATTTTCGTCCAGCGCTTCCGCCGCCGGGGCAAAGTAGGTATGCACTTCGTAAATCGGGCGCGGTGCAACCGGGGCGAAATTCTCAATCTCAAACAAGCGGATCGTGCCGTTGTCGAGCCGCCAATCCAGACTCAGCGGCGCGTCATCGTACATATCCGGAAAGCGTTGCTTGCTGATCGGAAAGTAACTGCCCGTCGCCGTGAACACCTCGCCGTCTTGACGCCGCTGTGTTGTGGACACCAAGGGTGTGGTGCGTCCGGTGATCGGATTGACAAATTCATTGATAAACGCGCCCGTCTCGGGATCGATAAAGAAATTGAGCGAAGACGGGTAGCGCCGGTAGACGTGCTCTTCTTCCCGCCGCCACCACGACCGTTGACCGCCGCGCGTTTGCAATAGCGGGATAACGCCTGCCTCTGTCACCGCATAAATTCGGCTGGAGGATTGCCAGACGCTTTCGCCGTCATCCGTCCGCCCGAGCATGCGGACCTTGGCAGCGACTTGATCCTCTGAGGCGGAGGGAAGTGCCTCTGGCCCCGATGCATCAGCGGCCTGTGTCCAGTTCGGCACGGCGCCAAGCCCAAGTGCTCCGACCAGCGCCGCCGCGTCCCGTCGTGAGACCATGCTCAGCGCCCCGGTGTGGCAATATCGAGTGACACAGTTTCGAAGATGGACCCGTCGACATCGCCGAACTTGAGATCCATCTTCAGCATCGCCCGGTCTTCCTTGGTCAGCCACACTTCGGTGCCGCTGATCATGCGAAAGCGGTCTGCTGTTACGGTCGTCCCGTCCCTCAGCGTCAATTCCTCTTCGCCGAGGTAGGTGTATTCCGACGTGACGATATTCCCGACCATGGTCTCGTGGCGGGAGCCACCCATCCAGTAGATGCCGTGAGGCTGCTCGCCCGGGGCGTCGAAGTCATAGTTGAGAAAATGCAGACCGTCCGCTGATGCGGGGCCAACACCGATGGAGTCCAGACGATCGAACGCCTCGACGTTTTCAACAATCATGCCCTCGCTTGCGCGCTCGAAAGCGATATCGGATGCGGCGACGTCGGTGCTGTCCTCTCGCTTAACCACATAGGCAGAACCGATCACGCCAGACGTGGACCACGTGTTCAGGTAGGCCTCGCGGGTCTCGCCGTCGGGGTCGACCCAGACCATGGCATGGCGGGCCTCACCAGCACGGATGTTGTCGGACACCACGTGCATGTAGCGTGATCCATCCGTGTGCACATACATCGTCCAGTACTCTGTCGCGCACGGCGCGTTGTCCAACGCGGGCTCGCGGCATTCGGTGGTGCCCCGCAGGATTTTGGCGATGCCCGGGGCGCGCTCCCCTGGCGCCACCAATTCGGGCTGAGCCGAAGCCTGCTGGTTGATGCCGATTATCAGACACACGCTTAACAAAACACGGAACATGTCGGTTTCTCCTTTGCGCTGCTGGGCAACGTCATTCAGTCATGATCAAGTTTAGGCAGGTACCAAAGCTCCTCGGAAGCCCTGCGCGAACAAGCACCATCTCGTGAGCATCAGCCATGCGGCTTTGGCATTGGTCTGGACAACACCTCTGGGCGATAACGCCCGTAGCGATGTGGAGGCGGCAATGACGAACGGCGCGATCGTAACAGCGGTGTCCAAAAGTTCCGGCCATACATTCTCGAAGCCCGGACAGGACAGCATCATGCTCATCGCCGGTCACGGTGTTGAAGGCGACGCCCACGCTGGCGTCACCGACCAGCACCGCTCTCATGCAGCCCGTAACCCAGACGCGCCCAACCTCAGACAGGTGCACCTGATTCACGCTGAACTCCACCAGGAGCTGGCCGGACAAGGCTTCGCCGTATCGCCAGGACAGATGGGCGAAAACATCACCACTCAGGGCGTGAATCTCCTCACCCTCCCGGCAGGGACGCGGTTGCACCTTGGCGACGAGGCCGTCGTTGAGATCACCGGCCTGCGCAATCCCTGCCGCCAGCTCAACGGCATTCAAGAAGGCCTGATGCAGGCGACGCTGGACAAGCGAGATGACGGCACGCTCATCCGCAAATCAGGGGTGATGTCGATCGTCATAACCGGCGGCGACGTGCGCCCCGGCGACCGGATCTCTGTGGAGGTGCCGCCGGCGCCCCACCGGGCGCTGGAGCCGGTGTAGACAACATTCCAGAAAAATATCCGACGAAAAATCGAGGAACGAGCCCATGCACGCCACCGGTTTCTGCGGGGCCAGCTCGAATTCCTCAATAAATTCAACGACTTATTTTTGAGTCAAACGAGCCCACGCACGCATTAACCCGTTGAAATAATTAACTAATTTTGACGGCCGCTTTGGTGTCCCCGGGTGCGGGACGGCTTGGAACAAAATTCCACCAGAGCTCAAAAACACGGCACAGAATGTTGCAAAAAGGGAACATTCCTGGCCAAAGATTTTACCGACCGCGATTAAGCTTTTGTTTCTTCGTGATAAGTGCCACTTTTCGGACAACGTGGGGTCCGTTTCGCGAGAGTCTTTGTCTGCCTGCCCACATCGTGGGTGGTTTCGGCGCGCCAAGTCTGTCCGGACGCAACATCACGTCAAACCAATGACCTCAAAACCCCGGGAGATTTCCAGAATGTCATTGAAGACTGGATTAATGAGTACCGCGGCGGTGCTTGGCATGGGCCTTATGGTTCTGCCGGACGTTGCGCTGGCCCAAAACGTGGCCTTGGAAGAAATCGTCGTCACCGCGCGTAAGCGCGAGGAAAGCCTGCAGGAAATTCCGATCGCGATTTCCGCATTTTCTGCCGATGACATTGAAGCCGCAGGCTTCACCACCCTCGAAGACCTGTCACTGCAAGTGGCCGGCCTGCAGTTCTCAGCCCAATCGGGTGCGTTGGCTGGACGTCTGGTCGACTCCATCCGCTTCCGCGGCATGAATGTGGACTCCACCCTGCCGACCGAGCAGTTGGGCGCCCTCTTCGTTGACGGCATTTACGTTCTTGGTGGCTCGCAATCCATTCCGTTCCTGAACATTGACCGGGTCGAAGTGATTAAGGGCCCGCAGTCGGCCTACTTCGGACGTTCGACCTTCGGCGGCGTGGTCAACTACGTCACCTCCAATCCGTCCCTGGACGAGTTCTCTGGCAAGGTGCTTGTCGATGGTGGCACCCATGAGACCCTTGATGCCAACGTCAGCCTGGACATTCCGCTCGTGGAAGGCAAAGCGGGGCTGCGCATTGGTGGCCGCATTTACAACCGTGGCGGCATCTACCGCGCGTCTGACGGCGGTGAGCTGGGCGAGCAAGAGTCCAACTCGATTGACGGCACAATTTACTTGGAGCCCAGCGATAATTTCTGGATCAAGGCGCGTGCCTTCTACGCCGAAGATAACGACGGCCCGCCGGCTGCTGGGTACATTCAAGGCGAGCGCAACGACACCTGTTCCGGGCTCACACTCACCTCCGAAGCGGGGGAAAGCTTTAGTCCGGTGCGCTGGTTCTGCGGCAAAGTGCCTGAAATCGGCGATGCCATTAACGCGCTTGGCACCACCCAGATTATCGACTCCAACACGACGCTGATCTCGCCGACGACAGCGCAAACCGTCGGCAACGCCTTCGCCATTCAGGAGTTCTTCTCCGGCCTGGATATGCCGCTCGATGTTCCGACTGTTAATCACGTCGGCATGAAGCGCCGGGTTCACCGCTATTCCTTGGCGGCGGATTACACCTTCGACAACGACATGAGCCTGTTTGGGCAGGTCGCCTACAACGAGACCGGCACGAACTGGATCCGTGACTTCACGGCGTCACCGTTTGACGGCTCGTTCACCCGCGACCCGCGTGAGCAGGAAGACTTGTCGGCGGAAATCCGCTTGAGCTCTGCTCAGGATGGCCGCCTGCGCTGGCTGGCCGGTGCCAACTACTACGAACAGGACTTCACCTCGTCCACCACCGGTGGTGACGTGACGTTGTCCTGCCTGGACACGCCGCCGAACCTGGGTGTGCTGGCTCACGGGGATACCTGTCTCCCCGGCTTCCTGTTCACCAGCCCCGGAACGTTCCGTGTTGGCGGCGGCGAGTCTGACCATGTTGAAACCATCGGTGTGTTCGGCTCGATCGAATACGACATCACCGATGAAATCACGTTCACCCTGGAAGGCCGCTATCAGGAAGACGAAGTCACGAAGGGAACCCCGCCGAACCTGTTGACGGTGACCTACAAAGAGTTCCTGCCGCGTGCCATTCTTCGCTATCAGCCGACGGATGACTTGAACACCTACATCAGCTACTCCACCGGGGTGCTGCCGGGTGTCATCAACCAGGAGCTCATCACGGCCAATGCTCAAGAGTTGGCTCAGTTCCAAGCTCAGTTCCCGAATGCGGAAGCGTTCCTTACGGAACAGACCTTGGACATGTATGAGCTAGGTGTGAAGCAGGGCTTGTTTGACCAGCGTGTCTCCTACTCTTTCGCCGCCTATTACGGCCGGTGGAAGAACCCGGTTGGCCGTGCGACCGCGCTCATCCAGGAAACCTGTGAAGGCGATCGCGTTGGTCAAGGCGGCTGCCGCTTCGACCTCGGTGAAGGCACACCGGGTGGTTTGGCCACGCTGCCGGACGGCTCGCCGTTCTTTAACTCCCGCGTCTTCCGTCTCGGCGGTGTTGCCGACATCTGGGGTGCGGAGTTTGAAGCCGATGCCGTTCTCACCGAAGGCTGGACCGCTAAGGTCTCTGTCGCCTGGGCCGCCAGCGAGTACAAGGAGTTCCAAGCGAACTTCGTTGAGCCTTATGGTGTTCCGGCCGACGTGTCCGGCAACAAGATCAACCGCTATCCGGAATGGAGTGGTTCGTTGTCGTCCACCTACACGACGTCGATCAACAACACCTGGGACGGCTTCGTCCGGGGTGACGTGATCTACTTCGGCAAGACCTTCCCAGAAGTCGACAACCTCGCGTTCTGCGATGACTACATCATCGCGCATGCGCGGGCCGGCGTTGAAAAGGAAGACATGCGGCTTGAGTTCTACGTCGAAAACCTGTTCGACGATGACAGCTACACCGCCTGTCAGCGCTTCTCGGACTTCGACGGTATCCCGCTCGACTTCACCTTCCTCACCCGCTACCAGGGTGTCCAGGTGAGCCCGCAGGTGCCGCGTGAGTTCGGCTTCCGTGCGTCCTACAGCTTCTAAGCCGACGCACAGTCACATCTAGCAAAACGCCCCGGCTCAGGCCGGGGCGTTTTCTTTTGATACCAGCCAACCTTGTCCGTCAATATTCGTCGTGACGCTTAATCCAGGCCATTGGGAACGACAGTGAGTCTTCATCCCGGCCCTTGGGCGTGAGGTCCATATATTGGTATGCGGTCAGCATCGGATCGAGACCGCGCGCGTAGGCTGAGTAGGTGTGATACACGCTCCCATCCGTGTCTCTATAGAATACGCTGAGGCCCGGAGCTTCCGTGCTGGGGAAGGACTGTTCTGTGTAGTTGTAATACACCGGGCCGGACTCGATTTCGTCCTGGCTGAATGAGACGTGGAAGTCTCTATTAAAATCACTGTTCAGAGATGAGACCCAAGTGAAGGACCATCCCATCCGGTCCTTGTACGCCGAGAGTTTTTCAATGGGCGCGTTTGACGCGGCAACCAACGTGATATCGCGCTGGGCCAGGTGCGCAACTGCGGGATTGAAGTGATCCGCCATGTAAGAACAGCTTGGACATCCGGCGTCCCAGTCCGGCCCATACATGAAGTGATATACGATGAGCTGGCTGCGGCCATCGAATAAATCCGCCAGCGTTTTCCGGCCATCTGACGCAGTGAAGCGGTAGTCCGTCTCAACTTTTTCCCACGGCAAGGCCCGCCGGGATTGCGCCAATTCATCGCGTGCTTGCGAGAACGCTTTCTCTTTGTCCAGCAACACTTTGCGGGCCTCGACCCAAGCATCGTGATCGACAATTGAAGGATTGTTCATGGTGCTCTCCGATTACGACCGGTTGCGAACGCCGTGAACCGGCTTGCCTTCAGCGTATGCTTTCAAGCGCTCTGCAAACAGTTCGTTCAAGCCGCCGGTGTACAAAGCTTCGTGATCCGCCTGGAAATGGCCGATGGCGTGAAACTGCAGCGTTAGAATTGTCCCCCCACCTTCAGGCCGTGGCGTCAAAGTGAAAACGATGCGCCCGAATACAGCTGGCCGGATTCCCATGCGGCCTTCCAGGGCGATGCACGTATCGCGGCGGATTTCTTGAACCTCGCCCCACAGCGCACCGCCGCCGCCTTTGGTTGTCTCGATCCACTTTCCGCCCGGCTTGGGCTCGATAAGCATATCGGTGGCGTCATCTCCGGTTTGCAAAAAGGGTGCGCCAAACCAGTTTCCAATGCCGTCGGTCAAACCGATAAAAACCGCACTGGGTGGCGCAAAAATTTCGATGTCCTTCTCGAACTCAATGGTACTCAGGCCAATAGCCGGGGCGATGGCATCCATGGTTTTCTCCTCTTCTTGTTGGTTCTCTACCTGGCGCTTAAGCCGGCCCAGACGGCCAGCCCATTCCACCTCGAATTTCCGCAACCAGTCGTCGTAAGCCTCACCGAGAGGCGCAGCGTTCAAGCTGTTGAGACGCTCGCGGCCGCGCTTTTGAGTGCTGACCAATCCGGCCTCTCGCAAAACGGTGAGGTGTCCCATCACCTGGTAGCGGGTCAGCTGTTCAAAGCGATCGCAGATGTCGGTTGTCGTGAGGGTCTGGGTCTGAAGCTCATCCAACATCGAGCGGCGCACGGGATCGCTTATGGCCTGCCAGACTTGTGTTTTGAGATCGGAAATAGGTGCGACTTGAGACACGCGAAACCCTCATCACGGTTTTAATACGTGAAATATTGGGCACATATATGGTCATGTCAACATATATGTTAGATTTTTCTCACATATTATTGCGGGTCAATGTGACCGCGGCGTCCGCTGCTTTTTGAACCACAGCCACAGCCCGGTGATGAACAGGAACGGCATCAGCAGTCCGGAGAGCAGCACCAGAAACCGGCCCGGATTGCCGATGATCTCACCGGAATGGACCGGAATCGCCCAGTCCTCGATCAGGCGCACGCCTTCGAGGTCATCCCAATCAACAACGTTAATGACGTTGCCGGTATGGCGTTCGAAGAACACCCGGTTGAGCGCCCGCGGGTTCGGACCGTCTTCGTCAATGAACGAGGCAACCGTCACCGCCCGCATCAAGCGGATATAACTGAGGTCACGCAGGGTATCGTCGGGAAAATAGCTCCGTGCTTTTTCTATGATCTCGTCCACCGGTACCGGCTCTCCGCTAATCTCGCTCGGTTTGAGCATCGACGCCGAAGCCATGCCGAACCCGCTTGGCCCTTGGCTCAATCCGGGCAACAGGGAAAAGACGCCAAAAATCATCGTGCCGGAAAAAGCCACAGCGAAGACCAAAACGAAGGTATAGGCACCGATCGCCCGATGCGCCGTGAACAGAAAACGCTTCAGCGGCCGGGTCTTAATGTCCAGCGCCTGGCGTAAGGTTTCCCGGCGCGGCCACCACACGTAAATCCCTGTCAGACACATCAGCGACATGAGAAAGCCGCCCCAATGGACCAAAGTAATACCGGGCGTTCCGGCGGACAGCTGTTCGTGCAGACGGAACATCAGCTCGAACGGATACTCCCACTTGCTGCCATACCCGGTGATCTCGCCGGTGTACGGATTCATGCTGACATACATGTTCGGCGACGGCGCGCCGTCTTTCCATACCCGGATGAAGTAGGCTTCATCGGTCGCGAGCGGGTACATGACGCTGAGCACATTGTGGGGAATATCGGGGAAGGTTTCGCTAAAAGACTCCAGCACGCCCGACATGGGAATCATCGGCTGGTCTTGTGGGGTGACGATCATCTCTTCGGCATGGAGCCAGTGGTTGCCGGCATGCCGGAACGCCACGGCGGAGCCGGTTACACCCTGAAACGCCAAAAAGCCGCCGATCAGTAGCCCGCACCACAAATGAATCTGATAGATGGCGTTGCGCACCATAAATCTGGGCCTCCCCTACAGCGCCAGCCTGCCATTGCTCCGCCGGTGCGGGCAATTCATTATTACTATTGTGTCTCTTAGAGTTCCCTGACCAGGAGCCAGTCCCATGCTGTCCCGCCGTTCTCTCGTAGCCGCATCGAGCTTAGCCTGTCTGCGTCCCGCATTCGCCCTATCTGCCACCTTGTCCGCCGGTGTTGCGATCGAGCGCCGCTATGTCGATGGCCCCTACGGGCAAATCCACATGCGCATCGCCCGGCCCAGTGACTCCGCACGGGAAACGCAGCCGCCCCTCGCCTGCTTCCATTTCTCGCCCGGCTCCGGGCGGATGTATGAGCCCTTGCTGCCCTATCTTGCCACCGACCGCTTGGTCATGGCCTTCGACACGCCCGGCTATGGCAACTCCGATCCTCCGCCGGAACAACCTTGGATCAGCGACTACGCAGCCGCACTGGCGGACGCGATCCGCCAGATTACAGACGCGCCAAAGATCGACGTCATGGGTCAGCTGACGGGATCGCTGACCTCCATCGAGCTGGCCGTCACCCGGCCCGATCTCGTGCGCCGTGTGGTGTTATCCCGCGCACCGGTGTTCACCGAGGAGACCCGTGTAAACGGGGTCGCCGAAATGAAGCGGCGGCACGCCGAACGCATTGCCGACCCGGCGGCACGCCATATCGGCGAGCGCCTGGCCCGCGGGCTGGGCCGTCTTGGCGAGGGCGACCCGCCAGAGCGTTACCTCGGTGCCTTCATCGACAGTCTGCTCCCGGGTCATAACTGGGTGTATGGCGAAGTTGCCGCGTTTTCCTACCGGGCTGATCTGAATATGCCGAGGATCATCCAGCCCACCCTGTTCATCACCTGGATCGAGGACGACGCGGAAGACGGCGGCGACTTTGGCGGCCTCAGCGAATGGACCCGCGGGCGGGATATCATTCCTAACGTCACGCCGTTGAACATTACGGGCCTTGGGCGCTGGCCGTGGCAGGAGCACCCTGAGGTGATCGCCGGCCATGTGCGCGGCTTTCTCAACGCAGACTAATTTCCCGGTAGGCTGAGCCGTTCCAACGCCGTCAGCGAAACTGCATCGTCGTATACGCCGGCCCCCACCTGAAAGGGATGGCCCGGCACCGTCACGACAAAACTCACCTTGCGTTGCGGCGTATCCAGACCGGGCTTCAGCCAGACATATTCAATCCATCCCCCGCCGGGCTGGGATGCCGTTTCACACAAAGCGGTGCCGTAACGGTATCCCGCATAGTCCGTGTGCTGTTTGATATCGCCGCCGACCCGTTCGGGAAAGGCGGCGTTGGCCATGACCCGGTCTGCATCGCAATCGACGACAAAAACGTAGCTGTCCTTCCATCGAAATTCCGAATTCGGGTCCCGGATCACGTCCAATCCCAACGCTCCATCCCGGCTCAGAAGGCTCACCGCGGTGCGGACCTTTTGGACCGCCTCTTCAGGTGTTGCTGAGACACCGGATGCATCTGCCGGTGCGGATCCAAACCCGGATACGGCAAGCGCCGCGATAAGCCCAAACACAGGCCGTCGGATAGTTGATAGAAACATCATCATCCTCAGGGATCTGAGGGGAGAGGTGGTTTTTTCGCCAACGCAAAGACGACGTTGGTTTCAACCGACGTGATTTTCTCCCGGTGCATGGCCTTGGCACAGGCTTCTTGGACGTGGCGGCTCTGCTCCCCGCTCATCGCCTCGATCGTGCCCCGGAAACCTGACCCGAGCACAATCTTCCACCAATCCGATGGATCCGCCACTGGGTGACGTCCAAGCTCCGCAGTCACCGCAAGCTCATATATGCCGATGCCACCGGCGGCCAATAAGTCGCGTAACGCATCGGGCGTGGTGATGTCGTCCCAGGGATTGAACCCGCGCACCAGGTCCGGACGCACCTCCCCGGCCGCCTGCCAGAAGTGACCCGCGAGAGGTTCGCACAAGCCCGGCCCCCACGTAGTCACGGCCAACTGCCCGCCGGGCCGGACCAAGCGCCACAGCAGTTCGATCTGCCGGGCGCGGTCGGGAACAAAAAATATGGAAAACACACTGACGACGGCATCGAACCGGCCAGCCGGGAAATCCAATTCCGTCATGTCGGCAGCTTGAAAGCGAATGTGGTTTAGGCCACGCGCTTGCGCCTTCTCGCGCCCGAGTGCAAGAAGGGAGTCGGCGATATCAACTGCGAGCACATCGCCGGACGCGCCCACAGCTTCGGCGGCGGGCAAAGCGGACGCACCGGTGCCGCATCCGGCATCCAACACGGAGGCGCCGGGCCGCAAATCCATGCGGTCCACCGTGGCGCGGCCGTAAGTATCCCAGAACGACACCGCCGGGTCGTCAAAGTGACTTGCCGTCGCGTTATAAACCTGCGCGGCGGTCAGTTGCGGGGGCTGTAAAACAGGTGCTGCTGTGTCGTGACGCATTTTGTTTTAGGTCTCCTGTGCGAAAGAGGGCCGGCCCGTCCTCGGGGTGAGTTCACGGGCGCGTCATAGCGCAGACCTAGCCTGCGTTCACGCAGTCTTAATTTGACCATGGGTTGCATTTTTGCAGGCACCTTTGATACTTTTCTGCCATGAATTGGGATGATCTCCGGGTGGTGCGCGCGGTCTACCAGGCCGGAAGCTATGCGGCGGCGGGCGCCCGTCTAGGCGTAAACGAGACCACGGTGTCCCGGCGGCTGGCGCGGCTGGAGGACGACCTCGGCCACACCCTGTTCAGCGCCGCCGACGGCACCCGCCGGCCCACCCCCTACTGCGAGCAGATCATGCTTCACGCCGAGACCATGGCGCTGCAGGCGGAACACATCAGCCAGCTCGGAGAAAGCCCTCAGCTTGTCATGGACCGGCGCCGCATCACGGCAACAGACTCCATGTCGGTGTGTTTACTCTCACCTCGCTTGCCCGCGTTCCTGCGCGAACACCCCGCTATCACCATCGACCTTCTCGTTTCGACGCAGAATGTCGACTTCTCCCGCTGGGAAGCCGACGTCGCCATCCGTTTGCGCAAACCCGACCGCGGCAATTTCGTCATCTCCAAGCTCGGGGAGATGTCCCTGTTCTTGCTCGAGCCGGTGGCGGCCGAGGCCCAAACGGATGTCTTGGTGAGCGGCTATCCACCTGAATTGAGTTTCACGCCGGAAAGCCGCTATCTTGCCAGCATCGGGTTATCCGATCGTGCGCGCTTTACCACGACCAACCTTCTGGCGATCCGCGCCCTGTTGGAAACCGGACAATTTAGTGGCGTCTTGCCCCATTACATGTGTCAGGACTTGCTTAAGGACCCGTCTTTCCGGGCGACTCAATTGCCCGAGCGGCGCAGCGCTTGGCTATTGATCCAACCGCATCTGAAGAATGACGCCCCGACCCGCGCCGTGGTCAATTGGATCAAGGCGTGTTTTAAGTCGGTACGCTAACAACACGGCCTGTACGAGAAAGGACGCTCACCGATGACTCACACCGGCGGCTGCCAATGCGGCGCAATCCGTTTCACCATCGAGGGCGACAGTCTGGCCAGCGGGGCCTGCTATTGCCCCGATTGCCAAAAGGCCTGCGGCGGTGCTCCCGCCTATGCCGCGGTGTTCACGGCAGACCAGTTTAAGATCGCTCAAGGCGAGCCGAGGATGCACTACGTCACCTCGGAAACGGGGAATAAGGTTGGCCGCGCCTTTTGCCCGGACTGTGGCACGCCTCTGTACGGCACCAATGACAGCCGTCCGGATTACATGCCGGTGATGCTGGGCGCGCTCGACGACCCCTCAGGCTTCACCATGATGGCCTATAGCTGGGCAAGTACCGCGCAGCCTTGGCATGACATGAAGGACTCCATTCCCACCTTCGACAAGAACATTCCCCCCGAGGCGTTTACCTGAGCGCCGTCAAGTCACTAGAACGATGAGCCTGGCTGTTTCAGAAATTCGATCTCTTCCGGCGTGGACTCCCGGCCGAGAGTCTCATTGCGGTGCGGATAGCGACCGAACTGCGCGATGATGTCGCGGTGGCGGATTTCGAAATCCACCGCGACTCCAAGCGCCTCGAACAACTCCATCGCCCAGTCGTGAACCATGAGGGATTCACTGTGCATGAACGGCATATACAGAAAGTGCCGCCGCTCCTTCGCGAGCTTTTGATCCGCGCCCAAGTCGACGGCCTCTTGGGCCAGGGCAAGCGCCATGGGATCTTGCGCAAATGCGCTGGGTGTGTCGCGATGGATATGGCGTGAGAACTGGTCGAGGACCAAAATCTCCGCCAAACGTCCGTCTGGCGTCTTGCGCCACGCCCACAATTCGCCCGCGGCCGCCGCGGCGTGCACATCACCAAAACGCTCGGTGATAGGTCCATCCAGCCGCGTACCCTCGCCCCACCAATCGTCTTCCGACAGCTCTTCAAACCAAAACCGAATAATGTCCTGCCAATCCATCACACGCTTTCCTTATCGCTACAGGGGTGCCTTTCCCAGCTGACAGGAGTATAGCTCTGTCGAAGCTCACACCGGTACAGCAATGGAAACTCTGACTCCTTACCTCGGCTTTGCCCTGTTCGTCCTGGTGTCGATTACGACGCCGGGGCCGAACAACATCATGACCTTGCACTCCGGCGCGCGCTTCGGTCTGCGGCGCACAGTACCATTGGTCTTGGGCATTCAGTTCGGGTTCGCCCTGATGATCGCCATCATCGCCTTTGGTTCGGCCCAGGTACTGAGCCGGATTGAAGGCGCGGCAACCGTGCTGCGCGTCGTCTGCCTGATATATCTGCTGTATCTGGCCTGGCGCATTGCCGCATCGCCGCCGCCCGACCTGCAACGCCCGCTGGAGGACACGGCCAAGCCGATCCGCATGATCGAGGCGATGCTGTTTCAGTGGGTCAATCCCAAGGCCTGGGCGGTGGCCATTGCCACCGTCGGCGCCTATGGCGTGCTGTTCGGCGGCACGCTGAATACCATGCTCGGCTTCGCCGGGACCTTCCTCGCCCTCGGCCTGCCCAGCAGTTTTGCCTGGGCCAGTGGCGGCACGTTAATCGGACGGCTGCTGCGCTCGCCCACCCACTACCGCGCCTTCAGCATCATCGCCGCCGTAGCAATGGTGGCCGCGGTTGCTCCAGTGCTGTTTCAGGGATCGCTCTAGACCGGCGCGGACAATCCGGATGTATCGTCACACCTTCAGCCCGTATAGTGCAGTGATGATGACCCTCAAAGCCCCTCACCTCTTGATCACGCTTCTGCTGTTAAGCCTCTGTACTGGACGCACAGTGGCTCAAACCGTTGGGAACGCCCTCCCCGAGCCTTCTGATGAGTTGATCGAGGAGGTAACGCAAGCTGTCGCCAGTTCCGGACTGCTCGGCAGCTTGATGCTGCAAATCCCATCCTGCCAACCGGGATCGAGAGGTGGAGATTGTCAGCGCGATATCGCCCTTGCGTTTCTTGAGGCACGTCAACGGGGAGAGACCACCATGATGCTCACCCGGTATTGGCACTATGTTGAGACGGACGTGTCTGAAGGCGAGGAATCCGAAACCGCCGCCTACATCCATTCACCGATATCTGTTGCCGCCAACGGCGAGAGTTGGAATTTCAGGAATGCACCAATGCTGATGCTCACCTGCACAAACCTTTTAGGGCTGGGCATCGCCATCAACTGGAGCACAGCGCTTGGCGTGCCTGAGCCGTCAGCTACACTCACGCCACTGACCCTCCAGCTGGACAGTGACCCGCCCCGGCAAGAGGAATGGCGCTTGGCCATGGAGAACCACTACACGTACTATCCCAGCAACACATCCTCCTGGCTGAAAGAGTTAACCCGCGGCCGGGAACTGCGTGTTGAAGCGTCCGGACCGAATGGCCGCCAATTTGATGCAGGGTTCGACCTGCGCGGCCTCAAACACATCGCCCCGCTTGTCCAGGAAGACTGCGGCGGGACCTAAGTCGGGAAGACGCTACACCCGCTTCGTTCCGGTCAGGTTCTCGAAGAACTGGGTGCGCCGGGCGCGTTCGTTCACGTCAAACCCAACCTGCTCCATCGACTCAATGAAATCAAAGTCGGCGTATTCCATGAACCACACTTCGCCGTTCCAGCGGTGGTTGAACCAGTAGTTATATTTTTCATGAGCGCGCCGGCCGGGCCGGTCTTCGCGTGACCACAAGTCAATGGGGAAGAACTTGCCACCGGGCCGCAAGATGCGATGGATTTCAGCCACCGTTTGTTCCGACGCCTCTTTGGTCAGTTCGTGGAAATACAAGTGCGAGAACACGATGTCGAAGTGCCCGTCCGGGAACTTGGTGTCTTCTCCCAGCCGCTGGGCGAAATTGACATCCACACCCAGGTCCGCCGCCCGCATGTGGGCGTAGCGCACCATCGGACCGCCGACGTCGATGCCCCACACCTCGGCGTCGGGGAAACGCTCCTTCGCCGCCACACTGAGCTGGCCGCAGCCGCAGCCGAGCTCGAGAATGCGCATCACCTTGCCGTCGTCCGGCTCCGGCAGACTGTTGGCGAAGCCGATGTGCAACTCGTCCTGATAGTTGCGCCCGGCGAAGAACATGTTGGTGCCGTGGTGATAGATGTGCCCGGCGAAGGCATCGCCGACATACCCGCCCGGCTGGATGTGAATCTCGTGCTTGGTGTATTCGGGCTCGATGCCCGGGTTCAGTTCCAACGTGCCCGGCCCGGCGTCATCCGCCGCTTCCATCTCTGCCAGATAAGTGTCCGCGTTGGCGTGGTAGTGATCCTGAATCGTCTTCCAGGTCAGCGCCTGACTGCTCGCCCATAGGCGCGTGTAGGTGCCGATGACCGGATCGCCCTCGAACATCTTGACCACCATGTCCAACGGATGATCGCCGTAGGGATCGAGCCCCGCCTCTTCCAGCAGCTTTTGCGAGCGGCGCATGGCAATACGGCCAAAGTCATTATTGGTTTTGGTGCGGAACCCGGTGAGAAAGTCCTGTTCACTCTCCAGATCGAGGGTGGGCAAGCGCTCCAACCGTCCGTTGGTGCCGCGGGCCTCCACATCGCCGGTGAAGCCGTGCTTCTGCTCCGGCACCGCCGCCGTGGCTGACCCGCCGCCGAAGCGCGCCGCCAGCCCACCGACAAAGGCCGCCGCCGTGGTGGTGACGCCCATTAAGGTTCTGCGGTCAAACATGGCTTCCTCCTTTCCTCATTGCTGAGGAGCCATGATGCGCCTCTGCGACGACCCAGCGCAACCGCATCGGAGCTGGCGGTCGCGGCACGGCCCCATGGTGGAAACGCCAAGAAACACGCGGAAACACGGTGTTTTGGCCTTTGCTTGACAGGCGCACCCCCGCGGAAAATCATCGCCGTCCCCTCACATGTATGAGCGGGTATGGTGTGGGGTATAAGGGAGAGGCCCTCGCAGATGGCGAGTGGCGGCGCCTGTATCGGCTCAACCCAGGGAGGACAAGCCCATTCGCGCTAAATCGACCACATACGCCTTCGGCCTTCTGTGTCTGCTAAGCGTCGCGCTGGGAATATATCCCGCACTGAGCCAGCCAACCCGCAGCCCTGAAAGCATCGATAAAATTACCGAAAATAGTACTCTGGTCGATGCGGCCGTTATGCGGCTTGCGGAAGCAGAGTTTCTCACGGGCGTCATTCCACAATTTCCCGCGTGCGCCCCTGGGTCATCAAGCACCCAATGCAGACGAGATATCGCCCGTGCCTTTTTTAACGTCGGAGCTGACAGGAATTTCATCCGTTTCAACACGCGGTTCTGGCGATTTGGAGAAGTCGGAACAAAGGAGCCCTACACCTATTTTTCGTTCGCGCATCTCCTTTCTTTGACGACGAATAAGGGACGATTTCTCGATTGGAGCTACGACAAGTCAGCGATGCTCATGATCATGTGCAGCCAACGCGACGAGTTCGACGTGCCGGTGACCATTGGGTGGAATGAAGATCTGCGGGACTATGATGATCCGCTTGACGCCAGGGTGCCCGTCACGCTCTGGCTGGACGACGAACCGCTTCCCACCGAAAACTGGGCCATAGGCCTGGACAACAGTCACGCCTATTACGATGGCGATGCATTGGCATTGATCGACGCAATTGCCAAAAGCTCCCGCCTCCGCGCCCATGTCATACCGGTCAGCGACAAGACCACCTATTCAGCGCAATTCGACGTATCACGCTTCAAACACCTGGCCCCGTTGATGCGCGATGAGTGCGTGGCAAAATAAGGCGGCACAGTCTTCATGCTTTACATGGTGATCGAGCGGTTCAAGAACGGCGATCCAAAGCCGGTCTACGCGCGCTTCGAAAAAGAAGGCCGTTTGCTGCCAGATGGCCTGACCTACATCAACAGCTGGGTGTCAGCCGACCGCACGCACTGCTATCAGCTTATGGAAACCGACGACCCGGCGCTGCTCGATGTCTGGATGGATCGCTGGCGCGACGTGACGGACTTTGAAGTGGTGGAGGTGACGGCGAAAGCCGATCGATAACCGGAACGTTTGGGCAATGCTATCTGCTTCGTGGGCGAGTCTTGCTCAATTCAGCCATGCTTTGAGCCCCAGAACGTAATCCTGGGGCTCAAGCTTCATAACGCTTTCAACTAAGTAAACGCCTAAAACTTCTTATAGCCACCCAAGTCGGCGCCAAGATCCATCATTGCCGCTCCGAAAGCGTCAGTTTGGCCAGTTGTTTGATTTCCCGACTTAAACGATCCACCAGTCAATGGACCCAGTGGGCCAGAAGGTCCGTGACTGTGGAACTGCCCACCAGAGGGCATGTTAAAACCACCCGTGTAAGGACCGCCGAGTGGACCGTTACACAAACTATTATCGCTATTTAGTGGGACTCCACCAAACTGATTAGGGAAAAACGGACCAGAAGACATACGATTCTCCTTTTCTCATTATTCCCCGTCCATTTTCAGATTAGCACTCAAGCAAGTAAGCACCTAATTTGAATCTGGAGATGTCCACTTGTTGGTAGAGTTTATTGGTAAACGTCTTTCACTGGATGAGCGCACTGGCCCATACAAGGCCTCTCACCCCAAACTCACGTAATCCTCTATCTCGGCAATCACATCCGGGAAGTGCTCGGCGTTTTTGGCCGCCAGGTCGGCGGGCAGGTCGGCGTAGTCCGTAATCACCCGCCCGGCGCCGTGGGACAGAGTCACGCCGTCGTGCCCGGCCATGTCCATCCAGTTACGCCAGGCTAATCAGCGCAGACACTTTCCCCACTTGTTGGGAATGTCATAGTCCTTCCCTCGCCATCGCCGACGATCTTAAACTCTTTGCACGAGGCTGCTTCAACAGGCGTCTGACCGCCACACGTAAGATAAACACTTGCCCTGCGATTCACGGTCTCCGTCTTTCTGACTCTCTCAGATCGATCGAACACCGGTGCATCAGCACCGCACGTATAAAGGCGCACCGGTATATCTTCACGACCCATGGAAATCTCGTCGTAAAGCGCAAGTGCTCTTCGCGCGCCGAAGCACTGATTCGTACGCTCGGGCCCAAGCTGATCGGCGTGACCATAAACACTCATACTGCACCCGCAACATTCCGGAACAGCCCTTGCGAAGTCCGCAAGGCTCCGGTTTTGAATGAGCGCGCCGATCTCGGTTTCCTCGAACTCGAAATACACCGTCGCGCTTTGCTCGGATTCATCACCCGGACATTGCGAACAGGTTTTCTCCTGAGCGTACACATGAACGACGACCGACGCGGAACTTGAGGGCTCCTTTGCATCTTTATCGTCTTTGTCTGGCGCATACGCGAAAATCAAAAACGCTGCGCCCGCACCGGATGAAATAAGGGTCGCGGCGATAAAGAACTGCGGAACAAAGGTGCGAAAAGACTTGTCATCAGATGGTCCCTTGCTGACAAGACAATAAAGAGCGGCCCAAGTTACGAGCAGGCCATTGACGATCGTATATATCCACCAAACGCTTAAGTTTGCGCTTTCTTCTCCCACGTCACACCTTACTGTTCTTACGGCCCTTGTACTTCAATCTCACTTTCGCCATAACGCCAACTGTAGAAATTATCAGAAGGATAAGTGAAATGGCGGCACTACTAAACTCAACAGTGCTCGGTGTTTCGACAGACAAGCCAGTTCCTAGTCCGTACCATAGCGAAGCCAGAGCGAGAGCTAACCCGCTCAAAGCAGAAAAAATAAAAATCAGCGGCATTATCTGTCCGTAGCTTACTAACCAGCCCTGGTGTTCTAAGTCGCTATGCTCGATGGTTTTGAGTTCCGCCGTTAGGCACTCATTTGCCAGTTCTCTTTCCAAACGATTGAGCAGTTTCTCGTCGCCGTCCACGATTGCCTGATTTCGGTGGTCGAGGCCCCAAAAACTCAATGAAATGATTGTCGCCGTCAGACCGACAAAAAGAGTCAAGGTCAAGGTAATCGGTGTCAGGTCCGCCACAGAAAATAAACCTGTGACCGCCACTGATAATATTGCGATTGCAAGTAAATAATACCGGATTGACGTGTTCCGTTGGCCCGCGTGATACAGGAACATCTCGCGGCCATGCTCGAGTTGTAGCTTTTTTGCTTCCACAGAGTCAGTACTGTCGCGGAGCAGGGAAAAGACACGATTTGCGATATCGGGAACCGACTTCGCAAAACGAATACCGGCAGGCTCATTGAAGAAACCCCAACCGTAGGAAACCCCTAGAAAACATACGCCAGCCTCCTGCGCAGCCTTATAGTCGGAGTGTTGATCTCCAACGTAGAGAATTTGCCGGGGCGTAATGCATTGATCGGCAGCGATTCTCTTCAAGGCGCCCGATTTGGAAAGGTCAGACTTATCTCCGTCCTTTTTTGCAAAAAGCACGTCTTCTGAAAAAACTGGCCCCTGGGAGTCTTGGAGGCCGCATCTTTCAATAAAGTCATCAATTACGTTACGGTAGTTTGCCGATACGATTCCAAGCTTAAGGCCGCGTTCCCGTAATCTTTGCAGCATGGTGTCAACGTTCTCGAACGGCGACACCTTATATTTCTTATGAAAGGTATTCTTGTAACTTTCGTTTCCTTCCTCCGCCTGCTTTTTGGTGAACCCAACGGCCATCATAAAATTCTTCATCGGGTTAAATATCTTACCCGTGGCGATCATGTTCTCTTTGAAAGCATCGACACTCTCGGGAATATCGACATGCTCTTCGATTTCCTTGGCGTAGTCCCGGCAAAACTGAAGGTGCGCCTCCAGGGAGTCGGCGAGCACCCCATCAAAATCGAAGATCACGCATTTCAGGTTTTCTGACATTCCCGCCCCTACTAAGGGTTACCAGGCCCGCGCCCTTGAGCATTTCTCCTTGGCAATCAAGAATATGCCCCAATTTACACGTTAAGGTAATCCTCCAACTCCGCGATCACATCCGGGAAGTGTTCCGCGTTTTTGGCCGCCAGGTCGGCCGGCAGGTCGGCGTAATCCGTAATCACCCGCCCGGCCCCGTGCGACATCGTCACGCCGTCGTGCCCGGCCATGTCCATCCAGTTGCGCCAGCTGATCACATTCACTTTAGATACTGACGCCGGGACATGCGCCGCATCCGAATTCATAACTGCATCGCGTGAGGCGCGGAAGGAAAACACCTCATGGAAAATCATCGGCGCGCCGTCCGCCGTCATTGGCGGCACGTAGGAGTCGATGCGCTCGTCGAAGGCCACTTCATCCCGCGTGCCCACCTGCGGCTCCAGCCAATGGCTGTTCTCGATGCCTTCCATCGGGTACGGCTCGTTGATCACCCGCAGGTCCGTGCCGAGCTTGAAGCGCACCGGGCCGAGGACTTGCCGCGGCACCGTCACCTCGCGCCCGGTGTAGGGGTTCAACCAAATCTCTTCGGCGACATCGGTGTTCAGGTCAGTGAAGTAAACCAACTCCAGATACACAACCGCATAACTGCCGTCCGGCTGTTTTTCATGGCGGGAGTAGATTTGCTGCGACACACCCAGCAGCTGCGTGGTCACCTGATCGACAATCCCGGACACGACGCCCTTAGTCCAGCGAATGCCGATGCCGCCGTCGTTGCGGGCCATCACCCGGATCATGTCATCCAGGCTGAGCGCGTTCTCCTGCGCCCGAGCCTGTGCCCAAGCCTGCGCAAAAGCTCCTGAGGCCAATACGCTCCCAGCAGCAGATACGCTAAACTGCCGTCGTGTGAGGTCTGTCATTTTTCTCTCTTTGCCCTGTTCGCATCGTCCTGTTGCCGGACTAGTCTAGTACCGGAGCGGCGCTGCCGCTCACCAATTTCTAAAGGGTGTTCACTGCGATGAAATTCAGCGCGCAAAAGTTTAGCGCCTTGGGTATGGACCAGAATAACCGCTCGGTGACGGCGGAGGTCGAGATTTCCCTCACCCAGGTCAGTGAGACCGAATGGGTGTCCGCCAAGCAGGACGCCAAAAGCTGGTCCGTCGCCACGCGTCAGCCCGGCGAGCCGTTCGACGGCGGGCCAACGGAAATGCACCTCGTCAATTTCCCCAGCTTCGTGCTGTGTATGCAGGGCTACATCGAGACCACCCCGCAGGACGGCGAGACCTGCCGCCTGGCCAGTGGCGAAGGGGTGTTCATCGACGGCCGCGCCCTGCACCACTCGGTGTTCGGCCCCAGCGCCGTGCCGGTGAACTACCTCACCCTGGCGTTCGCGGGCACGCAAAAAGTCGAAATCAAATAGGAGCCCCCATGGCGAACGATAAGAGCAAACCTTCCCCCGGCCCCGCCCTCTCCCGCCGCGCCCTGACCGCAGCGGGTGCTGCGTTGGCCACCGGAGGTGCTTTAGCTTCGGCCACAACCAAACCCGCCCAAGCGCAGAACAGTCAAATCGACCCCTCGCCGTTCTATCCGGCGGTTACGCCCGGCATAGAACCTGCCGGCGAGAAGATCGCACCCTATACCGCGGCCTGTGTGCAATCGCCGGTCATCCCGACGTTCGACAGCGATGGTAAGTTCATGCCGGACGCCTTGGCCCACAACATCGATGTCATGTGTGATCTCATCGAACGCGGTGCGGGAGACTACGGCGCGCGGCTGATGTCGTTCCCTGAGTTCGGATTGCAGATTCCGAGTTCGCCGCTGTCGCCAAGCCAGTGGTGGGACGGGTCTATTCGCGCCGACGGACCGGAGGTCGAGAAGATCGGCAAAGCGGCGCAGCGGGCCAACGCCTTTGTCGCGTTCAACCCCATCGAGGGCATCGCCAAATATCCGCAGCGCTATTTCCTCTCCGGCATGATCGTCGGCGCGTCCGGTAACCTGGTGCTGAACTACCGCAAGCTCACCGGCCTCACCAGTAAGACGCGTCCGGGTGACATCTTGTCCGACTGGATTGAGGAATTCGGCGAAGACAGCCTGTTCCCGGTCGTAGATACGGAGATTGGCCGCCTCGCCTGCGTCATCGCCGGCGATATGAATTTTCCGGAGATCGCCCGCGCCATGACTCTCAAGGGCGCTGAAGTGCTGTTGAGCCCGACCGCCTCCGGCACGCTGCCCGAGGATCACAACTTCGACATCCCCAACGTCAGCATCATGACCCGCCGGGTGCGCGCGTTTGAGAATGTTGCCTACGTGCTGCTGTCCGATCTCGGCCCTACGGGCAATGATCCGCAGCCGCCCTTCCCGCGCCGCCAGCCCTCACAGGTGATCGACTTCAAGGGCAACTTGCTGGCGCGCACCGGCAGCGGCGGTGTCGAGTTCGCCGCCGCCACGGTCGACATCGACGCCCTGCGTCGCATGCGCACGTCCCTCGGCAGCTTCAACACCATGATCAATCATCTGCAGATGCCGTTGTTCCAAAACATGTACACGTCGTTCGACGGTGCACCTGTGAACACGCATTTGGATACCGCTATGGAATCCGCCGGTGAACTGAGAGCATTTCAGCGCGACACCATCACCCGTATGGTCGAGCAAGGCGTACTTGTACCGCCGGGGGTGTGAGAAGCTTTAAGAGGTTGTCATTGCCCGGCTTAACCGGGCAATCCATGAACACTGGAGGTTGTGGATCACCCGGTCGGGCCGGTTCTCCGGCTGGCCTTCGCCCAGACCGGGGGGCCGGGTGATGATGAAAAATAGGAGCCTACTCCGCCGCTTCACGCACACCATCGCCCGTCGCGCTCGCATCACTGGCCCCACAGCCATATTGCCGGCGCTTGGGCTAAGATCAAAAGAAGAGTTGTGCGAATATTGGGCATAAAACAAAATCTATCTGAGGCGCTAACGACACCAGACTTGTAAGGAGGCTAGCTTTGACATCGAAAAAAGTTGCCCGCTTAGGACCTGACAGGGCCAAACAAGACGCCGAGTCCAGTGTTGTCGAACGTCCCCTCAGACTGGCCGGTAAAGTCGCGCTCATAACAGGTGCTGCCGGAAATTTGGGAAGCGAAATTACGCGTCACTTTCTGCGGGAAGGTGCCCAGGTCATCATGACCAGCCGGTCCGAGGAGCGGCTGCTTGCGGCGAGAGACGCCATCCTTAGTGAAACAGGGGTTCCGGAGAAAAGAATTACAACCGTTGTGCTCGATGGCGCTGATCCCGCATCGGTTCGGTCAGGTATTGAGGACGTCGAACAAAAATTCGGCCATATCGATATTCTCGTCAATAATGCGGGGTCGGCGGGGCCCAAGCAGGCGATAGAAAACCTGCCTTTGACGCGTGAAGAACTTGAAGCGCTTCAGGCGAAAGGGGCAAGCGACACCGAGACTGTGGGGGATGCACTCAGAAACATCCTCGGGGTCACATGGAATCTGGTCCGCACCGCAGCACCCATCCTGCCGGTGGGCGCGTCCGTGATAAACGTGTCGACGATATTTTCCCACACGCGCTATTTCGGCCGGGCGGCGTATGTCGTCCCCAAAGCTGCCCTTAACGCGCTGTCGAGAGAACTTGCGGCAGAGCTTGGCCACAAAGGCATTCGCGTTAATCTGCTTTATCCCGGGCCGATTCAGAGCGAACGCATAGAGACTGTGTTTGCCGCCATGGATGGGCTTCAAGACCTGCCGGAAGGAAGTACGGCAAATTTCTTTAAAGCGACTATGACGCTTGAGCGGTCTGTCAACGGAGAGCCAAGGGCCAAGACGTTTCCGGTACCCAGCGACATTGCGAAGACATGTGTATTCCTTGGCAGTGATGAGTCCGCCGCTTTCTCGGGTCACGACTTTGACGTGACCCATGGCATGAAAGTCAAAAAAGAGATGGCGTCTTCGTTTCTGTCTCGACCCACAATGAGGTCGCTGGACGGAACCGGGCTCAGCGTTCTCATTGCCGCAGGGGAAAACTGGGAGGAGGCTCTCGAACTCGCAGCCATTCAAATCGGTACTGGGGCGGAGGTGCTGCTCGGCCTGACGCGGCGGGCGGATGTCGCGCAGGCCGAAGCGCGTGTTAAGGCGCTGGATTCGGCTGAACGCTTGACCATCATCCGGCTCAATCGTTCGGATTTGGAAAACATGGAACAGGCGTTAGAAGAGTTTACAGCCGCGCGCGCTCCGATAACCGGCGCGATCATATTGCCCGTCAAGGCGCCGGACTACTTTGCGGGACCACTGACGGAAATTGGCGATGCCGAACTCGACACACTCATGGATGTTGAACTCGGCGGAGCCATTGCGGTTGCCCGTACGTTAAGCCGTTACTGGAAAAAACAGACCGAACTGGCCCAGGAACCCCGGTTCGTGTTCATGTCCAATCCTTCGGACCTCTCCGGAAACATCTACACCAAGATTATCGCGGCGGGAATTGCCGAACTGGTGACCATATGGCGCGATGAGGCGCACGTCGAAACACGGGCAGGCCGGCGGTCACATGCGGCATGGGGTAATGAGATCGTTCGATACACGAATTCTGAGTCCGAAAACCTCCCCTTTGCCGGGGGACAGGCGGCGCGCATCGTCGCAAAAGGTCATCGCATTCACGAAACGTCACTCTTCTTGCCGACATCAATCGGCGATACCACCGGTGCGCGCAAGGCCATGGTGGGTTTCTCGGAAAACATAACCGGACTGCATTTGGGCAAGGTCGCCCTCATCACCGGCGGTTCCGCAGGGATCGGAGGGCAAGTCGCCAGACTGCTGGCTCTCGCTGGAGCCAAGGTGATGATGGCGGCCCGGCGCGAGACAGAGCTTGCAGCGGCGAGAGACCGAATCGTCGGGGATCTTGAGGACATAGGATTCTCGGGCATTGAACGGCGCGTGCAGTACGTGCGCGAGGTCGATGTCAGTGATTTTGGCTCTTTGGTGCGCTGTATCGAGCACACCCTCAAGACGTATGGCCGCATTGACTACCTCATAAACAACGCGGGAATCGCGGGCGCGGAAGAGATGGTCATCGACATGAAGATTGATGACTGGCGGCATACGCTCAACGCCAACCTGGTGTCCAACTATCTGACGATGAGTCACCTCGTCTCCCACATGAAAGAACGGGGCAGCGGTTATGTGCTGAATGTTTCGTCTTACTTCGGCGGCGAGAAAGGGCTTGTCGTTGCCTATCCCAACCGCGCCGATTACGCGGTGTCGAAGGCCGGGCAACGGGCGATGGTTGAGTCGTTTTCACGTTACCTGGGGCCGGAGGTGCAGTTTAACGCCATTGCGCCGGGGCCGGTCGACGGTGACCGGTTATCCGGTGTGGGCGGCAAACCCGGTCTGTTCGAGCGGCGGTCCCGCCTTATTCTCGAGAACAGAAGGCTCAATGCCGTATACGCCGCTGTGGTTAAGGCGTTACGTGCTGGCGTGCCGGTGGAGAAGCTCTTCGACCGGCTGGGGCGGAATGACTCCGCCTATCTGTCGCACGACCGGGATACACCCCGGGATTTGAGAGACTTGGCGCTGGAGTGCGCCAAAGAAGGCGACGGCATTTGTTCGTGGGACCGCTATCTCGTGACACAACCGATCGCGGCGCGCCTGTTCGCCAGATTGAAGCTGGCGGGGTATCTCCTCACATCTGAAGAGTACAAAGATGCCGCCGAAGATGACACGGAATGGCTGAAGTTCACCCCACCCGACGACGTTCCGTTTCTCCCGGCGGACAAGATCGCGACCGGCGCTCAGAAGATTCGAAAGGGTGTGCTTTCTCAGCTTCACTTGGGGAAAATGCCGACCGAGGCAGATGTCGCACAGGCCACGGTGTTCTATCTCGCTGATAACGCTGTGAGCGGCGAGACGTTTATGCCGTCCGGCGGGTTGAATGTCGAACGATCCTCTACTGAGCGTGAGTTGTTCGGAAGTCCTAAGCAAGAACGTATCGAGCAGATGCGCGGCACGACCGTTTGGATCGTCGGCGAGCATCTCGTCGATTACATTGCCGAAACTGTGAAACAACTTGTTCAACAGTGCCATGTCGAGCGCGTTGTCATCCTCACGCCAAATGAAGACGGTGCCCAGGCACTGGCCGACGCCACATCCGAAATGCCTGAGGAGAAGGTCAGAGTGATGTGTTGCGGCGAGAAGATTGAGGATGGGATGGATCAGGCCCTGATGGAATGGGGCCGGCCTACGACTGTCGTCTCTACGCCGGTTCAGCCGTTACCAGACCGGTTGTTCGATGACGATGAGCCGCTTGGGCCCGAGGAGTTCCGGGATATCGTTGAGCAGAATCTGACGCACCATTTCCGCATCGCGCGCAAGGCATCGCTATACGATGGATGTCAGTTGGTTCTTGTATCGCCTGACGTTCCGCAAGGAACCCACGGCCCGGCTTTCGCATTGGCCAATTTCATCAAAACGACTTTACACGCGTTCACGGCAACTCTTGCGGTCGAGAATGAACGGGTCGTCCACGACACACCCGTGAACCAGATAAATCTAACGCGACGGGTGTTATCTGAAGAGCCGAAGAGCTACGACGAATATAAGGAAGAGGCGAAGAGATTTGCCCGGGCCGTACTGTTGCTGGGAGCGCCGCTGCCAGATGCAGAAGACTCCCGTTACCGGGCCCGCATTTACCGGGGCACGTCAATGACGGTCTGAGCGGGCGAAGTAACGGCGTTTGGGAAACGAAGTATTTTGCTTGTGCCCTGGTGCTAGCCAGCGTGGGCGAGGTCTAAGGTGCGCTGGTCCGTCCGGGGCTGTGATTAGCGCCGGTTGGTTGCCGGCGTGGAACTGACTCCTGAGCGCCAGGCCGATGTTTTTTTACATCCGCCGCATACACGTTCGCCGGGCCATGCGCTGTCGAAATCGGCCAGGCACCTCAGACATTTGCGCGTCTTAACTAGCGCTGCGGCTTTTGCCGCCGCCTCGTCGTCTTCGTGTTTCTGTAATGCCGCTGTTGTCATGGTAAGGCGCACGCCTCCTGTTGTTTTTCATAGGGCGGCGCGCATTCCCACCCCGTCCCTTGATCGTTCAAATACGCATTAGCCGGCAAAGCTACCGCGCGGCACTGTCCGCCGTTCTCGATATACCCACGTTCGCAGTCCCACCCCGAACCGTAATCCGATCCGGTCAGAAACGCGTTCTCCGGCACATCGATCGCGACGCACGCACCGTCTCGCGGGCGATAGCCGTGATCACACGCCCATCCAGAGCCGAATGACAGGTTGGTGAGGTATCCGTTCTCCGGCACTTCAATTTTAACACAGGAGTCATAGGCGCTCCTGAAACCGCGTTCGCATTCCCAGCCGCGTCCGTAGTCGAAATTTGTTGGATAGGCGTTTGCGGGAACCTCAAGGACGGCGCACCCGGAGTCTGTCTCTCGGTAGCCACGTTCACACGCCCAGCCTTGGCCATACGTCTTGCCGGTCAGGTACGCGTGCGCGGGTAAAACGATCGGTGCGCATACGCCCTCGATATCGCGAAAGCCACGCCGGCACGCCCAGCCGCTGCCGTAGGACTTGCCCGTGGCATAGGCGTTCTCCGGTATCTCAACCGCATCGCAGGCCCCATCGGCTTCGCGAAAGCCGATATCGCAATCCCAGCCCCGCCCGAAGGTGTTGCCGGTTGAGTTAGTGGGTGCCGCCGCCGGCTGGCTTTGGGACGCCCCCACACCGTCGCCAACCTCTTGGGCCGATACGGATAAGTTTAGGAAGCTAAGGACAACCGCCAGCACAGCGGCTGCGGTCGTCGGCATTAGGCTGGTCATGGAAGACCCTTTCACGGGCGCAACAGCACCCGGAGTAAACTCCGATTGACTTAGGACCGCGCGCGCTGAAGCGCCTGCGGTTCTTTAGCAACAGTGTCTGTGTCAGAGCGTGTCTCGGACTTTACCGAATCGTCGGCAAGACGAGTCTGATCGAGCGGAAGTGACGGCTCTTTTTCTTCAGGGGGGCGCGTGCGCGCATTTCCGCGCGCCGTTTTACCGCTGGGAACAGCGGGGCGCGCGACATATTTTGCATAAGACATGAAATATCCTTAGAAATATAAACGACATCAGAAAGATGTCTGTAGTAATTAAATAGATATCAGCGTGTAAAAAGTCAATTATTTCAACAGTTTTTCGGATTTTTATTTTAAATGCATTAAGGTAAATCCATGCTTCTAAAGTATTTTTTCGGTATTTTATTTTTTCCTCTTCTTTGTCCTCTTAGCCAGAATTGACCCGATGTTTGACCCTCTCCTGTTGACCGCCGCGCGTGTTTCGACCTTCGTTGGGAACCAACATCTCACCAATGCGAGCGGGTTTTACTTTGAGCGTGATGGTCATTTGCACCTGGTCACCAGCCGTCATGTGGTGATCGATGAAGCGAACGAGCACTTCCCCGACCGGCTTGAGATCGAGTTGCACATCGACGCCGATAACCTGGCCGACTCAACCGGCTTTTCCATTCCCCTGTATCGCGACGGCAAAAGTGTGTGGCGCGAAGGCCGCGACGGCGGCGGTGAGGTCGATATCGCAGTGCTGGCGCTTGAGCGCGACGCCCTGCCGGACGCCACCGTTTACCGCGCCTTCACCCCGGGCTCCCTCGCAGCGCCGGATGACCACATCGAGATTGGCCGCAGCCTGTTGGCGGTTGGCTTTCCTTTGGGGTTTCACGACACCCTCCACCACATGCCGGTGGCGCGGCAGGCGACTTTGTCCTCGTCCTTCGGACTGAGATTTCAGGGCCAAGGCTACTTTCTGACCGACGCCCGGACCCACCGGGGCATGAGTGGCGCACCGGTGGTGATGCGGTCTGCGGACAAAGGGGATGACGACCTGCCGTGGACGGTGCTGGGTGTGCACTCCGCCCGCATGGATATGGGCACCCGCGATCTCGAGATCGATGAAGCCCTCGGCCTCAACGTCACTTGGTACGCAGATATCCTGCTGACGCTTACCGACATTGAAGACGAAGACGGCAGCTCTCCTAAAAAGCCGCGCGACTAACTGGGGCGTAGCAACTACTCCGCCGCTTCCCGTACGCGTCCTCCGGCCCCGCCAGTAACCATCGGCACGGGGTCGATCACCCAGCCTTTTGAGTCGCGCCGGGCCGGGCTGGGAATGGCATAGGCCACCCGCGTGCGGTTGGCTTCGAGCTGTTCCATATCGATCTTCCAGCCGTTCTCTTCCCAGCCTTTGAGGATCTCGCGATAGCGCGCGATGGCGCCGTCGGCGGGCACGAAAATTTCCTTAGTGTTCGTCGGCGGGGTGATCAGCGGATTCATCGCCTCCAGCACTTCGCCGTCCTGTCCGGCGACCACATCATTGCGGGTCATCATGCGGGCGTCGTTCTCGGGCTCGATGACGAAGTTGCGCAGGTTCACCAGGTACGACAGCGAATGGGTCGCATCGATCGGCGTCTTGAAGCTGTATTGGTGAATATGCTTGTCCGGCATCGGGTTGATGCGCGTCACGTTGCACGTCGGCCCGTGCGTCCAGCTGCCGGCGGTGATCATGGCATTGGTCTCGCGCCCGGTGCCTTGGCGCATTTTCTCGTCGGCCAAAGGCGGCGCTTTGTATTCCACCAAGAAGCCGGTGCCCCAATCGGTCTCATCGATATTCAGCGGCGGCACCCGGTAGTCCGGGTCCTTGCCCGAGAAGCCATGGGTGGGATGGACGAATTCGTTGTGCGCCGGGTCGAGCGCGTTCTCCACCGAGCGCTGATAGTCGATGGTCCAGGTGTATTCCTGAATGGTGGCGCGCCAGCCTTCGGTGCCGTACTCGGGAATGTCCATAATCGGCGGGCGCTCGGCTTCCGGCAGATCACCCAGGAAGACATGCACCAGGCCGTATTTCTCCTGCACCGGATAGGTGTCGGTGCGCGCCCGGCTGGGCGGTTTGCCCTCGGGCCCCAGCGACGGCACCTTGGTGCAGACGCCGTCGCCGTTGAATTCCCAGCCGTGATACGGGCACTGCACGCAGTCGCCCTGCATCTTGCCGTTGCCGAGCGAGCCGCCGCGGTGCACGCAGGTGTCGTTCAGGCAATGCACCTGTCCGGCGGAATCCCGGAACAGCACGAAGTCCAGCCCCAGCATGCGCACCTTGGTGGGCGCCTCGTTGGTGATGTTTTCGCTCTTGCCAGCGGCGTACCAGAAATTGATGAACATGGCGGGTCTCCCTCTCTCCCGGCAGTGTCGTCTGTCCCGGAAAGTCTACGCCCCTGCCCCCGCTGGCCCAAGGGGCTTTTCGGTAACAGAGGGAAACGTCCCACACCGTCCGAAAGGCGGAAAATACCCCTGAAACGCAGAGTGAGCGCGGACCGGAAAAGCTGGTTCCGCTGGCCGCGAAAACGGGGGATAGTCTTGGGTATAGAGATCGCTATCCGCCCAGACCCCAGGTATTCCCAGGACGCAAAGGCCGCCACATGCCCGATCCCAAATCCAAGCCCGATCATCTGACTGACGAACAGAACGAGAAACGCCTTGCCCTGCGCCAGGAACTGCTGGAGATCATCTCCACTCACCAGGAAGGCTTTTCGTCCGGCACCCCTGAGTCGGCCCGGATCGATGAGCTAATCGATGAGCTCGAGCCGCTGACGTTTTATCCCGACGCGATGAACTTCCCGGATGTGTGGAAGGGCCACTGGAGCGGCGATTACTACAACATCGGCCGGTTGATCGGCGGCAAAGGCGCGCACAACAAAGGACGCGGTGTGACGACATCCTTGAAGGTGTGGTCGATGGGCAAGCTGCCGGACATCCCGGCACAGTTCCTGGGCTCAGGCCTGGAGATCGACCCGGAAACCGGCGACTACAATTTCTTCTCGCACTTCACCATCGGCGAGAAAGCGGTGCCGTCGTATCACTTTGCCTTCGCCAAGTACCGCACGGTCGAAGACGAAATGGACCGCTTCTTTGTCGACTTCGACAGTTTCAAGATCGTGCCCGCCGATCATGAGATGTCGATGGAAGAGTTCGTCGAAGAGACCGGCCTGGGGAGCATGGATGCCGTCGCGGCCAAGCTCGACACCCAACCCAAGCTGTGGTCGCGCGTGCCCTATATGGATGATGAAATGCGCATCCAACTTGGCAAGCTGGGCGGGCACTACATTTTGTTCAAGACCGACCGGCCGATGTATTCCATCGAGTACTGGAAAGACAAAACCATCGCGCCGCCGTCCATGGCCGTCGAAGCCGCCGAATAACCCGGCGCGGAACCTCTCATAGTGTCTGACTTGCGCGGCACCACGCCGCTGATCTCAATGGGATGGGCGGCCGGCACCGTCGGCTCCAGCACCCTGCTCGCGGCGATGAGCCTGCTTGTTCTGTTTTACATGACGGAGTACCTGGGCATCGCCCCGGCTTTGGCGGGTACTCTTATTCTCCTGTCGCGGCTTTGGGACATCGGTGCCAGAGCATGGTGGTCGGGCAATGGAGCGACCGCTCCGAAAGCCGCTGGGGCCGGCGCATTCCATTTTTGTTCATCGGCGGACCGGTTGCAGCCTTGGGCTATGCCTTGCTGTTTGCCGCCCCGCAGGTGTCGTCGCCGTGGCTCGAGGCGTATGTCCTGTTTGCGCTGATCGTCTACGCCTCAGGCTACAGCCTGTTCGTGGTGCCCTATCTCACCGTCCCGGCGGAAATCACGGAAATCCCGCAGCAGCGTACGACCATGATGTCGTACCGGGTGATCGCCATGACCTTCGCCGGTTTGAATGCGGGCGTGCTCGGGCCGATGCTCATCAATGCGTTTGGCGGCGGACGCGAGGGCTATGTCGGTATGGGATGGATTCACGGCGCCATCATTCTCGCCTTCATGTGGCTCAGTACCTTTCTGATCTCGCGAGCCCCTGTGGTGATGACAGCCGAGACATCGCGCGTCAGTTTTGTCGAACAGGTGCGTATGGTGCTGTCGCACAAACCCTTCCGCGTGTTTATCGGCGTGAAGCTGTTTCAACTGTTCGCCGCCGCCAGCACAACAGCGGCGCTACTGTATCTCGCCCGCTATGTGCTGGACCAAGACGAAAGCTGGCTGATCCGCTTCACCGCCCTGCAAATGGTCGGTACTCTCGTCGCCCTGCCGCTGTGGTCGTGGCTGGCCAAGCGCTACGGCAAACGCAACACCTATATGGGTGCGGGACTCAGCTATGCCGTGATCGCGCTGTCCTGGCTGACCACGGCGCTGGGAGAACCGGCCTTGGTGACCGACATCCGCATGTTCATGGTCGGCGTCGGCTCCGCCGGTCTGTTGGTGATGGGCTTTTCTATCCTGCCGGACACCATGGAAAACAACACCCGGCAAACCGGCCTATCGCAAGAAGGCACTATGGCGGCGGTCTACAGCATGGTTGAAAAAGGCACCGCGGCTGGCGCCCCATTCCTGGCAGGTTTGGTTTTGCAGGTGTCCGGGTTTGTCAGCGCTGTGGGCGAAGACCTGGCGCCAGGTGAGGTTCCAGAGCAACCAGACTCAGCCATCATGGCCATCTTCCTACTCGTCGCGATTGTCCCCGCGCTATGCAACGTTGCCGGGGCGCTGCTGCTAACGCGCTACACCCTCGACGAACGCGAGATGGCAAAGGCCTAAAAGACGAACGGCCCCGGAGATATACCGAGGCCGCACGTTTCTCATTTTATGTCTTGCTCGATTAGCGCTTGGAGATATTCGGCTCTTCCGATCCAAACGGCAGTGAGTCCTTGGTGTTGCGCGCCATCACGCTGTACACCCGGTCGACCATCGCCTTGCGCTCAGCATCCCAAGCCGCCTGCTCTTCCTCGGTCGGCTCGTACTGCTCGATCATCTCGGTGGTGACCTTGCCATGCTTGGTCAGCAGGGTTTCCATAATCTTGACACGCTGCTGGCCGGTCCACATCTCCGCCCCCAACGCAACGACCATATGCATCAGGTTGTCGATGTGGGCATTGCCCAGCAGCACCATGTTGTCTGAGTCGTGCTTGACGAAGTCGGTTTCGGCGCCAAGACGGCCGGTGGTTTCGGTTTCGGTAGCCATGTGTCCGCCCTCCCTTACGCCTTAACCGCAACAAGATTCGGACGTCCGCGGGTGTTGCCGGTGTTGTAGATCACCGCCGCGTTGCCCTTCTTGTTGACGTCCATACCCGCAGCCGTCAGATCGCCGGCCAGGTCATAGTCCATATGCTCAAGAGCCCAGGGCTCGCCATTCCAGCGGTGATCCCACCAGCGGCGGAATTTGCCGTAGGCATCCCTCGGCGGATTGAACGAGGTGTAGAAGTCGACCGGGTAGTAAACCCCGCCGCCGCGCAGCACGCGGCTGACCTCTTTCATGATCTTGGTGTTCTCGCTGTTCGGCACCTCGTGCAGGATGATGTAGGACACCACCATGTCGAAGTAGTCATCGGGGAAGCCGGTGTCTTCCGCCAGGGCCTGACGGTAGTTGACGTTCACGCCCATGTCCGCGGTTTTCATGTGGGCGTAGTGGACCATCGGACCGCCGACATCAATGCCCCACACTTCCGCATCGGGGAAACGCTTCTTCAACGCCGTGGTGGTCTGGCCGATGCTGCAGCCGATTTCCAGAATGCGGCGAATCTTGCCGTCCTTCGGTGTCGGCGCGGCGTTGGCGACGCCGGTTTGGTTTTCGTCCTGCTTGTTGTGGCCGAGGAAGAAGTTCACCGTGCCGTAGTGGTAGACGTAGCCGCCGAGCGGATCGCCGACATACCCACCGGGCATGATGTGAATCTCATGACGGGCGTACTCGGGAATGTACATGGTCGGGTTCAGTTCCAGCGAGCCCGGCCCAGCGCGTTCCGCTGCCTTGAGTTCGGACAGATACAAATCCTGATCTTTGTAGAATAGGTCGCGCACGCCTTTCCACGTTAGCTGCTGATTGGTCAGCCACAGACGCGCGCTGCTCATGATGGTCGGATCGTCTTTGACCATGTCGATCACATCGGCCATCGGCATTTCCGCACGGCGATCCAGGCCACGTTCCTCAAGCAGTTCGACAACGCGTTGGCGGGCGGCGACCACCATGTTGCCGGGGCCGCCCTGGGCAAAAGCGCGGATGTCGGTCAGGAAGTCCTGATGGCTCTGCACGTCCAGGCTGGGCAGCCGGCGGTAGATGCCTTCACGGCCACGCGGGGCATCCAAACGGAAGCCGTTGGCCGCGGCGAAGGCCGGGCTGATCGTTGAAGCTGCCACGGCAGTGGTTGCCGCTGCGGTGGACGCGGTGAGGAAATGCCTGCGGTTCATGGGCGCTGAACTCCCTTATTCCGAGAATGGGTATGGGGTGACCTTACAAATCGGCGAGATTGTACAGTTTTCGCCCCTCTAAAAAAACCGGATACGGCAGAAACCAGGGCTTTAGTCGTGGTGTGACCGGCTCCCTCAGTCTTCGGGCACGTACCAGATCGGCGATGTCCAGGCCATTTCCTGAATGGTCTTGGGGGCATCGTTGTCGCACTCAGCAGGACGGTCTTCGGCCGGGAGTGCCACACATTGCGCCCAACTCCAGCGCAGCGTCGGAACCTCCACCGCTCGCATGTAGTAGTAAGAGGCCACTGCAGGATCGAATTCCGGGTCCTCGAAGACCGTGCACAAAGACGATGCGCCGGTCCCGCTCCATGCCCCGGTGTTCAGGTCGACGTCTCCGTCCTCGTTTTCATGGCCGACAACGTCAAACACTTTGTAGTTGGATTGGCCGTTATCATCGATCCACCCTTTGATGACTTGCAGCTTTTGCAATTGAGCCGCGGAGGGGTCTTGCGACGCGTTGACAAAGAATTGCGGCGCTGCGCCGGACGGCCCTCTGTATAAGTCCCCGCCCATGGGAACGCCGCGGTCATAGCCATGCGCCGCTCTGTCTGCCCTGTCTGTCATGGCGCAGGCGTTGGCCGAGAAGTCCCACCCCGCGAACATCCGGGGTTGAATGCGGGTGCCCGTGGTGCCGAACACCTCTTTTCTCTGCAGCGCTTCGAAAATCGCGTCGCGCCCGTTCTCAACCGCCCAGACTCCCGCCAGTCCACCAGGGTTGGCGGTTAGGCTTCGCGGCGATGACTTGCGATCAAGCAGGCGCGTCGACAGAACGGTTTCATCGACCAAATGACCGACCCACCCGGCCTCATGCGTGTGGCCGGACAATCCGATGTGGGTATCCGTCGATGCGATCACACCGATTTTATACGAATTAACGCCGATCTCCGCTTCGTCTTGCAAACCGGTCAGCAGCACACTCCGGTAAAAGTCGTTCTTCGAAATACAGCCACGCCCCATGAAACCGCGTTGTCCGACTTCGCCGTCTTCGCAAATTTCGCCTTCAAACCGGCCACCCCAGACTCCTTCTTGCTCGCCGGTTTTTCTGTACTGCTCGACGTCGCACAGTTCGTCCGGCGCGCCGAGAATATCGGCAAAGCCGTTAAAGCACTCGGAGTTGCCCTTGTGCTGAAACACCTCCATGACCGGTTCCATCGCGTTTCTCAACTCCGCCATGGTGCGTGCTGAGTCTCTGGTTTCGAACCCTGAGATGTAAGAGGGAAACATCGCCCCGGAACTGAGATTGGAATTATGCGGGATCACCAGAACCTCGCAGTCCTCAACGCCATCCAGGCATTGCTCTGAGAGTTGATCCCAAAGTTCGCGGTCTGTCGGGGTTTCAACATAGGATATTGCCGTCTCCGGCACCTTGTCATTGCGGAAGATGACGTTGCGGTGAATGTTGTTCGAGTTCGGCGTGCCGGTGTACTCGTAGCCGATAAGCGATGTGAACTCACAGGCTGATGTGCGGTCATACGCGTCTTCCGCCATGTCTTGCGTGAGCTTCCACAAAGAGATGGCCGCCTCTTTACACGCCTCGCCATCGTCACCGCAGATTTCGGCCAAACGTTCCGGCTGCTCACTGATAATCGTCCTTACGAACGGGAACATACCGTCACCGCCGCCGGCGCGAAGCATCTTGCACGTTTTGTTAAAATAGACCTCGCTATCGGGATCCGTGCATAACTGTAGTTCCCCGAAGAATTCCGAGTGATCCGTGACTGCGGCAAAGTCCAGTGGCTCGCGGATCGTCAAAACCCCCGTCTCCTTGCCGTTTGCGTCGTAGGGTGGAATGGCAAGTGGCTTGCCCATGGCAAAGTTATAGGCGTCTGTCGGTGTAATTCTGGTGCCCAGCGGAAGCGCGTCGAAAGAGAACCCAGTGTGAATATGGAGGTCGCCGAAGTAGGCATTGCGCGTCGCGCTGCGGTCGGCGCACATCTCTCGCTCTTCGGTATAGGTCACCAGGCGTGGCGAACTTGAATCTGAATGCCCCCCAGCGCAAGCAGCCAGACCAGTAGCCAGTGCCGAAAGATAAATCCAGTGACGCATAGCAAACCCTCCCCCAGGATTGGGTAAGAGTCGGCGCCCAAACCCTCACTGTCAAATGCGTTGCGGGCATGGGTCCGACTCGTCTCGACATTCTTCCAGAGATTAACGAATATCGGCGCATGATTACGCGCACGCAGATCGGTTTTTACGGGTTTTTGCCGCTTTCCATTGCCCTTCTCAGCGGGCTCCGGGGTACCATTTACGCCCCCGACCTGCCGGCCTGGAAAGGCATTCTATTCTGGGCGGTCTGTGGCTTTTTCTTCTGGATCGTCGCCGGGTACGTGTATTGGCTGATGTCAAAATCAGGGCTGAACTCGGGACCAAAGAAATTGACGGCCTTGGTGCTGAGCGGTTTCACCTCCATGTGCATAAGTTACTTCTTCGTGGGTTCGGTAATCCAACTCTCATACGGTTTCTTTCCCGGATTCGAGACCCTCATCGACGTCCGCAGCGGAATGCTCAAAGATGGTTTCTGGAGTTTCGTTTTTGGTAGAAACGCCTTCGGAGGAATTCTAACCTTCAGCGCCGCGGTGCTCATCCGTGACCGCATGCTCACTGGGACCTGGCTCGACGCAGCGGACCGCATCAACGATAGACACAATAACGCGCATACACCTGGCACAGAGAAATTTGCACCGCCAGTTTTTCTGACCAAGACCAATCCGCGCCTAGGGCAGAACCTTGTCGCCCTCCAGGCCCAGGAACATTATCTCAAGGTCTATACAGACACCGGCAGCGAGTTGATCCTTTATCGCTTCGGCGATGCGATCACGGAATTGAAGAACTGGCCGGGGCTGCGTGTCCACCGGTCCTTCTGGGTGGCAAAAAACGCCATTACCGGCGTAGAGCCGAAAGGCCGATCCTACGAACTCACTCTCAACAACGGACTGCGCATTCCCGTGAGCCAATCTTACCGCAGTGCCTTAGAAATTTTTGAAGTACTGTAACCGTCTGAGATAGGGCTGGATCCATGTAAACTCATGCTTCTTGAATCTGCATCCAAGTATAAGTGCGATATCTCGCGTAATAGGCAGGCGCAGCACGAACCATATTTGCTATCACGCGGCAGATATTCGCCACCACCTAGGAAGGACTATTGCGCAATGTTCGATATTCTAAAACGCACGCTGGATGAGTCATCAATGGGCACTATATCGCGTCGTGCCGCAATGGCATTGCCCGCTAGCCTCCCTATTGCCGGGTTAGCGGCTGGCTCTTCGTCCGCTTTCGCGGCGGCCACCTCCCCTGCACCGGGTATTTATCCTCCCGCCGAAGGCCGCGTCGAATCGTCCTTCTTCTCGTATGACGACCCGATTGAAAAGATGACGGCGGAGTTTCGCATTTATCGCGACCTCGCCGACGAAGCAGATGTGTTGCTGTGGTACCACTTCACCATGTTTATCGTCGCCGAAGGCCGCAAAGTGGAACCGGTGGTCCGCTACGAAGGCATTGAGTTTTCACACCATAAGCGCATCGACACGCACGTCTATCGCGTACACGGTCACAACACGTCCTACCCCCGACACCCCGTCACCGGTGAGTTCATTGAAACCGTGCTCAATCCAGTCACGGGTAAAACCGTCAAAGTTGACCCGACCATTCTCACGGAGGATCCGGGTATGCTCTACGGTCCGGGAGGCAAGCGCCCGCTCGACCGGGAAAGCGATGAATACACGCCGACCAGCACGGTCTTTCATATTGAGGATGACGTGGTGAAGGCTGAACAAATCCGCGTCCCGCCTGACAACTGGCTCACGCCCTTTATTGAGACCTCACACAACTGGACGGTCCGGTCTCTGTTCGATGATCCTTCGATCGCGCGCCTGCCCATGGGCACGGCGGGCGGATACGTCTTCCCCTACCCCAGTTGGGTCGACATGGGCGACATTCCAGGCCACATGTTTGCCATCTGGAGCGGCAAAAAATTGGACGGCGTTCATCAGCTTCCGGCGGACTACTACGCCCGGATCGAGCGTGACAATCCTGAATTGATGGTCGTCGACCTCGAACCGTTCAGCCAGCCTATTTGATCGTAGAAGGCTGGTCCTTCAAAAACGGAATGAGGGCGTCCGCGTAGGTCTGCGCCATGTCCGGATGATGGATGGGGTGGCTGTCCGGAAATTCATATCCACGCGCGCTGGAAACAAGTTCCAACACCTTTTCATGACAGTTATTGAGCGGGTCTGTCTTTGCAGAAAGCGCAAGAACCGGATGGCTGACACGCTTGAGGGCGTCTTCCATATCGTAGTTCTTCAGAGCGTCTGCGGAATCATCACTCTGCTGCGCGACCATACTATCGATGACCGCGTTCCTTAGAAAGGCTGCGCCATCATCATTTAGTTCGAAGTTGGAATCCCACATCCGTTGCAGCCACAGCGAACGCTCCCACACCCAGGCAATGTGCGATCCGTCCTCGTTCCAATCCGGTGTGGGTTGCCGCGCGGTTGCCAAGACCTGTTCCCGGAACTCCCGGCTCCACACCGGGCTACCGTCAAGCACCAAGCGCGTCACGCGGTCCGGATGTCTGAGAGACGTCTCTACCGCAATTTCAGATGACAAGTGGCCGCCGACCAACGCCGCCGAGTCATAGCCAAGCAGGCTCAGCAACTCCGCGATATTGTCGGCGTAGTCCGCGATTTCCCACGGCTTTGGCCGGGGATCGGATTGGCCGTAACCCATGTGATCTGGCGCGATTGCCGCAAAGCCGGCCTCGGCGAGCAGCGGAAGAAGGGGTTCGAACTGACGTCCAGACGCCGGGGTCCAATGCATCAGAACAACCGGGCTGCCCTCGCCTTGCATGCGGACGTGAACATGGCCTGAGGAGGTCTCAATAAGTGCGCGTTTCATTGACCTTGGCCCGTCACGCCGCTTTCTGGGTATCGCGCCGCCAGGTTACGGAGATGACGCTATCGGGAATGCGTTCTCCTTCCTTGAGTTCCGCGCTGTCTTGGAAGGGCGAGCGCTTGGCCGTGGGATTAAACTCATAGCGGATGTCGCTGCCGATCCAACGTAACGAAAAGCCGAGGCGCCGGCCTTCGGTACCCGCCTTGCGCGGCAATGACCCATGAATGGTTTTGGGATGAATGATCAGCATATCACCCGCTTTGGCTTCCCACACCCGAATGTCGGCGTCCGGCGCGTTGACGCGGTCCAGCAATTCGTCCCACGGGTGAAACTCCGGTCCGACCTCTGCCCCTTCTATCGCCCATGAGCTCCGGTAGCGGTGCGGATCCTTATTGGATCCCGCCAGCGTAATCAGCGGAGCGTTGTCCCGGTCGATATCCGTCAGCGCCACCCACATAGAAGGGCTATGATGCCCGCGCAACGGGAACAAGCATTCATCGTTGTGCCAGGGCGTCGCCGTTTCCTCCGCGTCACCTTCTTTCAGAAATGTGCCGTCGACCCAGGCGCGCATCTCGTCGGACCCGATCACATCGGCGACGATCTCAGCGCAATCGCTATCCTCAATCAGACGCTGCATCTCGGGCACCCGTAGGTACAGATTGATAAGGCGCACATAGCCGCCGTGGTCCTCAAACTCCACGTCCCGCTGCGTCGGATGCGGCCCGAACGACACGGATCCGTCGCGCAGCCCTGAAACGGTATCGTCGATCACCTTGGTCATACCCGATACCCAGCTCTGGGGCACAGCGTTCGGAATATGAGTCACACCCACGTCGTTGTAGGTGTCGATAATCTCCTGCGTCACTTTGGGATGCATGTGTGAGTCCTCTTTCTATGTCTCTCGCGTCTCAATTACCGCGGCCAGCTCACGGGAATGACGGTGTCAGCCGGCGGGGCATTGAATTTCATATCCGAGTGATCGTTCAGCCGTTCCGTCATGCGGGCCGTCAACGGGTCCGGCTTCCACACCACATCGTCGCCCAGCCAGCGGGTGCTGAAAGCGAGGCGCGGTACGCCCGTGTCCGCCGCGCGGGGTTTCGAGCCGTGTATGGTCGTCGGATGCATGAACAGGCAGTCGCCTTTTTTCATCGTCCACGTTTGAATCTCTGCGTCCGCGGCTTCGGCCTGATCCATTAACTCCTGCCACGGGCGATATCCCTCGGGCGGCTCCTGGTCTTGCGGAAAAAACGTCGAGTAATAACGCCCGTCGCCGTGATGCGTGCCGCGCACGGTGGTCAAAGGGCCATTGCTCTCATCCACATCGGTCAGCGCGATCCATAGTATGGTCATTTGCCGGCCCCAGAACGGCCAGGTGCAGGTGTCGTTGTGCCAGGGCGTGCCTTCCGCTGCGGCCCCTTCTTCCTTCCAAAACGTGGCATCGACCCAGTAACGTGACGTTTCGCTACGCATGATCTCCGCAGCCATTTGCGCCGCAGGGGAGTCAGACAGCCATGCCTGGAAGCCCGAATGGTAGGGGAAAATATTGAGTGCCATCGCACCGCCGCCAAAGTTCTCAATGATATTGAGATCGTTCTGCGATGTCGGCGCCGCGGTTGAGTGGTCTAATGTGCCTGCCCGATGACTCGTGATGACCGTCATGACAGCGTCTTCAAGCGGCTCAACCCAGTCTGTAAACGCTCCCGGTATTAGAACCGTGCCGTCCCGTTCGTAAGTCTCGATATGATCCTGAAGCACGGTCATGACAGGCCTCGCAGAAACTCTGCAATGGCATCCGCATACGCGCCTCTACGCTTGGGGTCATGCAGCGGGTGGCCGCCCGGCAGCGTAACCGATGTGACGTGCCCCTGTCCGGCGCTCAAAGCCTCGACAGCCGGCACTTGAGCAGCCAGCAAAGGATCGGTCTCTGCCGACAGCACACAACTCGGCACCTCAACCGCAGCCAGTTTTTCTCTGATGTCGAACGGCTGGAACGTGCCGAAATCATCCGGCAGCCCGGTCGAGAGGTAGTCCAGCATAAAGCGGTAAATCAGCGGCAGCGTTTCATCGCTCACGGCAAAGTCCGGGTCGAAGATGTTGTAGGAATTAACCGCCTGGTCCCACACAAACGAAACATGCGATCCATCGTCGTGCAGTCCTGGGCCTTTCATCTCCGCGACCTTGGCCGCAATCGCCGCACCGGCGTCGGGCGGCAGCAAGTGACCGCATCCGTCTAACAGAAGAGCGTTGACCTCCAGTCCGCTATTGACGGTGAGTTCAATCGCGACCGGCGCCGAGAAGTGCGCACCGAGAACGGCACAGCTTTCGGCTCCAAAATTCTGCAGTCCTTCGGCCACCACGGCGGCATGCCGTTCGAACGGCCACACCTCGCCAGGCTTGTGCGAGCGCCCGAACCCCATCAGATCAATCCCGATGGCGCGGAAGCCGTGCTCGGCCAGACGCGGCAGTTCATGCTCGTACATCCGCGCCGACAACGGCGTCCAATGCAGCAGCACCACGGCGGGTCCCTCGCCACAGGCCGAGGCATGAAGCTGCCCCTCAGAGGTCTCCAAATACGTATGCCGCAGAGTCATTGGCGTTTCGGGCGCCCGGTTTAGTCACAAACAGGTTGTTGTATGGCAGGTGCATCTATATGTATTCAAGTATCGTAATTTAATATTTTGATGCATTTTATGCATGTTTTAATGCGTGGCGTATCCTATGGAAATGCAGCAACTCCGGCATTTTGTTGCCGTCGTGACCCACGGAAATATCGTTCGTGCGGCCGAGGCGGTTCACATTACGCAACCCGCGTTGAGCCGCAGCATTCAGAAACTTGAAGATGCGCTCGGCGCCAAACTGCTGGACCGCGAACCCCGCGGCGTAAAGCCGACCGTTTTTGGGCAAAGCCTGTTCGAACACGCACAGGTCATCCTCAAAGAAGCGGAACGGGCGCGGACGGAAATCCATGCGATTAAGGGGATCAACCAAGGCCAAGTTGCTTTGGGCATCACGCCTAATTTTGCGTCGTTCATCGCGCCCGACGCGACAGCGCGGCTATGCGCGGATTTTCCCAACGTCAATGTCAGTGTCCTGAGTGCGTTTTACGACGACCTCATCGCCGCTTTGCGCCAGGGCACGATTGATCTCGCGTTTTCGATGTTACCGCCGGCCTACACGGAACCGGAGTTCGATTTCTTCGAACTCTTCACCAACACATCCAGTGTATTCGTCCGCGCGGATCATCCACTCGCCGGTAAAAAGAATGTCAGCTTAGAGACCTTATCTGAACAGGAATGGATAGTTCCGGATCAGGTCGCAGTTGACCGCACGTTCCGGACTATCTTTACCGGTAATAACGTTTCCATCCCCCGGCAGGTCGTGCGCACCACCTCGATTATCTTTCTCAAGGAAGCGATGATGGCACAGGGTCTTGTCTCCATCATGCCCCAACACCTGGTGCGTGCTGAGTGCGAAGCGGGAGTCGTGGTACCTGTCGACAGTCCGGACTGTGTTGTTGAGTCCCAGTGCGGTGTGATCACCCGTAAGAACACAAGCCGCCCACCAGCGGTAACCGCACTTATCGATATATTGAAGGAGGAATGCGACCATGCAGCTGCCTCCGCGTCCAGCTCTCACGGAGATCGTCAATGATTATTCCTGCCCCAACCGCGTCTGTTCTATTGATTGAGAACCTGATCTTCCTGGTGCTTGCAACCTTGGTGATCGTCGTGGGCGTCAAACGCTACCCTGACGCCCGCCCCTTCCCCGGCCCGGTGAGACCCTGGCCGTTGTGGTTCCGCATCTGGTTTCCCATCATCTGGTTCGTTGGCGGACTTATTCCCCTCATCACGCTCATCGGTTGGGGGGTGATCGGCGGACACACTGCGGTGGTGCTCGCACTTACGCCCTATTTCGTGATGTTCGTGCTGCAAATCGTCAGCGAACAGGTGGTGTGGAAGAACTTTCAGAGCCCGATCTGGGTGATCGTGCCCTGCCTCTATCTGCCCTGGCGCGTGTGGCAGTGCGTGCGCGGTCTGGAAACACTCGGTCCGGACTCCGGCCTGCTGGTGGCGGACATCACCCTCTGGGCGCTGTTGGTGCTGTGGATCCTGAACATCTTCGTGCACTACACCGGCATACCAAACTCGATGCGGTGGAACGAGCCGCGCGCAAACGTCTAACTCGAATTTTGCTGCTTACGGAGACTACCAATGCCTTACGTCGACGGATTTGTAATTGCCGTACCCACGGCCAACAAACAGGAGTTCATCGAACACGCTAAGTTCATGGACCCCATCTTCAAGGACCTCGGCGCGTTGCGCATTGTCGAATGCTGGGGCGACGACGTGCCTGACGGCAAAGTCACCGACTTCCGCATGGCCGTAAAAGCCACAGAAGATGAAAGCGTCGTTCTGTCCTGGATGGAGTGGCCGGACAAGGCGACCCGCGACGACGCCATGAAACGCCTGGAAGACATGATGGCGAACGACGAGCGCTTCGATCCCGAAAAGTATCCGATCCCGTTCGACGGCCAGCGGATGATATTCGGGGGCTTTCAGCCGATTGTCGAATTTTAGCGCGGCATCTGGTGCTTTACCCGTCGCGCAATGCCCGCAGGTAGGCATTGACCAGGTAGGAGTGATCCCAATCGGGATGCTGTGAGTTGCCGAGGCGCAAGATCATCAGGTCTTCAGACGGCACCGTGAAGATCACACGGAACCCGCCGCCCTCCATCATGCGCACGTCGTCCACAACGAACGGCTCTTTATGCGGAATCACACCTGGGTCATCTTCAAAGTAGGTGCGCATCGCGATCCAGGGCGTGCCCAGCCACAAGCCGATACCGAACCGCGGATTGACCGGCGACGGCGTCGCCATGACGTCGACCCAGCCTTCCGGCAACACTTGCTCGCCGTTCCACGTGCCTTCGTTCAGGATCAGCGTGCCGAACCGTGCCCAATCCCGTGGGGTCGCGCGCATGCAGCACATCACCCGGGCAACCCCGCCGGGGCGATCAAATTGAAAGGTCGAATTACCGGCGCCGATCTTCTGCCACACCCGCTCGGATAGGATCTCTTGGATGGGTTCGCCCATTGCCCGCTCAATCACGAGCGCGAGCAGCTGCATGTTCTCTTGCGCAACTTCGAACTTGGTACCCGGCTCATTGGTTTTGTCGTAGGCCAGGGCCGCGCGCACAACGTCGCCGCAATACACCAGGCACAGATCCTTGTTGCCGTAGATCGTATCCAGGCCGAGGCTTGGCGCGACTTCCAAGCCCGAGGCGTTTTGCGCCAACTGCCGTACCGTGATGTCACCGCGCTCATCGTCTTGCCACTCGGTGATGTAGTTCCCGATGGGATCGTCCAGGTCGAGCGCACCGTCCGCGACGGCAAAACCCAACACCATCGGAGTCACGCTGCGGGTGATGGCGCGGCCGTTGGTCAAAACATCCGGCTTGCCTTGCTGCCAATAGCGCTCGAGTTGAACCTTTCCGTTGTGAACGATGATCAGCGCATAGGTATCCCGCGCTGCTGCCCAGTCAGCAATTTCATCAAGGGTGTCGTCCGAAAGCGCGCGTTCGTCTGCGTCTGCCGCGGGAATAAAGGGCCCGTCCGGCCCTTCGATGACCGCATCGGGCCAATAGAAGTAGGGATCGGGCTCGTAGACGTTGTCCGGCACATTGGTCATGCGCCACCAGAACACCGGATCGCTGTACATCGGATCGTCCATGGCATCATACGGATTGACCACGTCCGGCGGGAACTCTTGCGCTGCGGCGGGTGTGGTCAAAGCCAAAGCCGCCGCAAGCGCGACACTCACACGTCCAAACATAACGATCCTTTTCGCTATAGGCTTAGCTTGCGCCACCTGGCGGCGCGGGCTCTTGCTCGCGGGAATACCATTCCAGCGACGACAAGGATGGCTCTTCCCAGACATCCGGCGCATCCAGGAACTTCGGATAGTTTTCGGCGATGTGCTCGATAATCCGCTGATCCGGGGCCTCATCCAGGCTTTTAATATCCGCGAAGTTGCAGTTGTACAGGCAGTGTCCTGGCGCCTGCCCCATCAGCATCCACGGCAGCCATGGAGTCACGCGGGTCCAAACACCGGTGCTCGGAATCGTCGTCAGGTCCGGGTTCTGCAGGTCGTCCATCGAGAAGGTGTAGTTAAAGGTCTCGGTCACCCGGTTCATCGGCCCCGAGCTTTCCCGCACCCAAACCTTTGGATCAAGCGCGTTCGGATAATACAGGTGAACGTGAATCTCCATCATCGAGTGCTGGCCGATTTGCTGCCAGTTGAGGATGAACGGACGCGGCTCGCGCTTCTCGGTGTTCAAACCGCCATAGGACGGCGGATCGGGCCAGACCTCTTTGAAGATGGCGTTGAACGGATCGTTGGCCACCGGCACCACGCGCACCGTCTCTCCGGTATACGGGTTCTCCATCTCTTCCAGAATCTCTCCGGTTTCGAGATCGGTGTAGAACACGATCTCACGGAGCACGCGGCGGTAGCCGTACTCAGGGCCTTCATAGGGCAGCAACCGGTTACAACCGATACCGCGGAAGCCGCAAATGTCTTTGACCGCGCCACCCGGCGCAACACCCATGACATAGCCGTCGATCCACCCGAAGTGAGTCGATTCCATGTCCAGGTTCGACGTGAGTTTAAGATACGCGTCGACGTTGCCCCGGCCCGTCGTCAGATCGAACGTCGGCCCCGTGATCGGATCCATGCCGATGGCCGCCTGTGCGCGTCCCGGGGCGAGTGCTGCATTCATCATCGGCAGCGCCGTCAGCGCCGCACCGCCGGTCAGTAAGGATCGGCGATCGAGATTAAGTTCGGTCATGGCATGTGCGTCCTTCTATATGGCTGTCTCTACCAAAGGGTCTCTAAGCGCGTTTCGTCAAATTTCAAACGGAACCGGTGCGTCAAACATGTCCCATTGCGGCACCAGGAGTTCCGGATATTCCCGTTCCATCCGGTCCAGCATCTCACGGGGCATTTCGGAAGGCGAGTTCAATTTCTTACCGTCCCAGAAGCCTGACAGATGCCCGTGCTCATGCTCCTTAGGCATGTTGAGCCAGGGATAATACTCGAACGCGTAATGGCCACAGAAATGAACCGGCAGCGAGGTGATCGTCTCGTTGGCATACAGATCGAGATCGACCCACTGGCACGAGTTCTCGATGTGGGTCGCCGGCCAATCGGGCGGCGCGCTGCGCACGCTGTCGAGCTTGATGAGATTGTCTTCGATGCGGAACTGCCGGTAGACCTCTTGCACAGATCCATCACCGGCGATGTTACGGAACCCTTGTGGGTTGGCGATCGTGCCCGGGTCATTCAACAGCAGCGATACCGGAACCTCGCAGGTTTCTCCGGTGATCGGGTTGACGACGGTGTCGGTGAACTTGTTGGTCTTGAGATCGCGGGCAAACGATACATTGTGAGCATGAATGCGGTAGTTGTTGTTGCCCAGGTTCCGGAAGTAACTGTACTCAAGGCCCTCATACCGCATGAGCGGCTCCGGCCTGCGACCACCGGGAATGACGAACACCATCCAGTGATACCAGGTGAAAGTTTCGCCCACGTCTTCCACCAAGTCCCGTTCGATCCGCAAATGCGCTTTGAGTTCCTCGACCGGATCATCGAAATACAAAAATTCGGACTCAACCTGAGCAACCGGCGGGTTAAGCGATGTCAGGGTCTGCGCGTTTGCCGTCCCTGCCCCAGCGAGGGCTCCAGCGGCGCCAGCGGTGGATGATGTCACAAAGTTACGTCGGCTAAACATGTGCGGTCCTCTCAGATTTCAAAGGGAATCGGCCGGTCGAATTCGCCCCAGCGCGGTTCCAGCAGTTCCGGATACTCCCGCTCCATGCGGTCCAGCATTTCACGGGGAATCTCTTGCGGTGAATTAAGCTTTTTTCCGTCCCAGAAGCCCGTCAGGTGCCCGGCTTTCCGATCCGTTTCCGGCATGTTGAGCCAGGAGTAGTATTCAAAGGCGTAGTGGCCACAGAAATGTACGGGCAAAGACGTCGTACCTGCGTTGGCAAATTCATCGATGTGCACCCACTTGCAGGAGTTTTCGATATGCGTCGCCGGCCAGTCGGGGGGCGCACTGCGCACGCTGTCGCACTTGATGAATTCGTCTTCGCGGCGGAACTGACGATACACCTCTTGCACCGCGCCGCCGCCATTCATATTGCGGAACCCATCTGGGCCGCCAATCGTGCCGGGGTCATGCAGCAACAAGGACACCGGCACCTCACAGGTCTCACCCGTGATCGGATTAACGACTGTGTCCGTGAACGCGTTGGTCTTGAGATCGCGCGCGAACGATACGTTGTGGGCATGGATGCGATAGTAATTGTCGCCGAGATGCCGGAAGTAGCTGTACTCGATGCCCTCATACCGCATCAGCGGTTCCGGTCGGCGGCCACCGGGAATGACAAAGACGATCCAGTGATACCAGGTGATGGTTGAGCCTTGGTCCTCAACCAGATCCCTTCCCATGCGGAAGTCCGCGCGAAATTCTTCGACAGGATCATCGAAAGTGAGAAAGTCGGATTGAACCTGGCTCACAGGCGGTGCAAGTGACGTGAGGGTTTGCGCCCGCGCGGACTCAACTCCGGCCAGCGCGCCAAGCGACGCTGCGGTGGCTGACGTAAAACCGCGCCGAGAAAGCATTCTTTTTCCTATCGCATCGACCAGGTAAGTCCTAGCCGTCTTGGCTCAACGCCTTAGCAGGGTTATCCAGGATATCCGGGTGGTACTTTTCCGTGAGGCTCAACCATTGCTCCGGCATACCATCCATGGTCTCAGACTTGCCGCCGATGCCATGGGACATGGTGTGACCTTTGACGTCGCCCATCTCCATCCAGGGACGCCAGCTTGTCGCGGCGTCGTAGGACAACTTGGTCCGCGCGGAATGAACATCAGGGTCCAGCAGTTCTTTCGCTGACCCAAGCCAGATCGCAGACTCCTTGTAGAAGACGGGGTCGTCCTGAGGATTGGCTGGCGTGACCCGCCCGTACTCAGAGGTCTCGATCCAAAGCTCATCCCCATCGGCATAAGCAGGACCAACCGTGCGATCGAGCTCAACGCCGCCCTTTGGCGCGAAGGCATCCTTGCCCTCGTCGTCCTCAACCACACCGGCGCTGCCGTCAGACTCTTCTGACATCTGAGATAATGCCGCAATGGGAATGGTCGACGGACCCGAACGGTAGAGAGGCACTTTGACCTCCTTCCCGGTGCCAGGCATGGGGTGCATGTCCAGCAACTCACCCGTGTTGATGTCGAGATAGTATGTGGTTTCCAGCACGGTCACATCCCAAGTGCCGTTTCCTTTATCCACGGCTGTGCTGAGCGTGCCTGCGAGCAAAGACAATAGCGGGAGTACCTCGCCGTCGATATACGCGTAGCGTTTCGCTTCCAACCAGCCGTATTTCATCCGTCCGTCGGTGCTGGCGCGCATTTTCATCAGCGCGCGCACGAGTTCTTCATCGGTTGCAAACAGGTCATCCGCCCGCTTCATCCCGCTGGCTGATGCGATCGACACGCTAGCTGGAAGTGTGAGAGCCGCCAGCCCAGCTGCACTGAAGGATCGCCGCGACAGAACACGCGGTCCGACGCCGTTATGGCCCAAATTCGGCGCAAAGCTGTCCTTATGCCGGTTCAACATAGATCCCGCCTTTCGCATGAACACATCTGTGGAATGCACGTCAGATACGTGCAGAAAACTTTGGTGGAGGTGGGTGTGGAAGGCCGAAACCTTCCACACCCGGTTCCAGTTTTTGTCGCGAGGTTCTTAGAAGCTCGCGGAAAGGGTCACACCGAAGGTGCGCGGCTCCGGCAACGTGAACTGGTAGCCCAACGTACCCGTCAGGAAGCTACCGGTGGTGCGTTGCGACGCCAGCACCTTGTCGCTGTCGAGCACGTTCTCAACCCAGAGCGTGACGCTGTATTTGTCACCGCGCCAGCCACCCCGAAGATTGTGCAACAGGGCTTCTTCGGTCTTGGCCAGGTTGACCACCCAGTTAAAGGTGGATGACTGATACCAGGCATCCCACCGGGCAAACCAATCACCGTCCTGGCCCATGATGCTGTCGGCCGGATAGGTGAAGTCGAGAGCAAACGTTGCGGCATGCTTTGGCGAGCGGGCAACCTGTTTGTCACTCGCATCAGACGTGCCGAAGACGCGTGCATGCACACCATCCTCGTAAACCAGGATGTTGGTTTTGTTGTAGTTGTAGGACACAGAGCCGAGCCAGTATTCGTTAAACGCGTAGTTCGCTGCCAGCTCGAAACCGAAGATGTCGGTACTACCATTGCTGTTGTAGTCAATTTGGGCACCGAGACGGTCAGAACCCTGAATAAAGACACCGTCCCCGTTACTGTCCACGTTTCGGGTGAAACCGCGGAAACGCTGGTTACGCCACTCCATAAAGTAGATGGCGCCGTTCACGTAGCCTTTGCCATCGGCAAGAGTGTGTTTGAAACCACCCTCGTAGGCCCTGAGCCCAGCTTGAAGAACGTTGTAACCGATGCCTTCCGAAGCAAAGAACGCCGGGAACGCGACGGTGGGCTCCAACTGAACAACCTCAGGGTTGAAGCCTCCGGGGTTGTTGCCTTTTGAATAGCTGGCGTAGAGCAGTGTGTCGTCGTTCATTTTGTAGTCGAGAATCACACGCGGCAGCTCGGCTTTGAATTTGCCTTCCAGCTGAATTTCAGCACCACCAAACGGCTGTGCGGTCAGAATCGCTTGTTCCGGTGTGCTGGAGTCAAGCGGCATGGCTTCCTGAGTCACGGAGGTGCCGTTGACCAACTTTTCTTCCTCATAGCGGAATTCGAAGTTGGCCGTCAGTTTATCGGTAATGTCGTACGAGATACTGCCGAAGATGGCCTTGTTCTCGACTTCATCGGGCACCGTCGGATTGACTCCAAACAGGCCACGTCCACCGCGTCCGCTCGGGGCAAAGCCCTGGGTCGGATCAGCACAGAACGGGCCATTGCCTGGGCATGGGAAGCCAGCGGATGCGTTTTTGCTGTAGGTCACGTCGAGGTAGTAGAGACCGAGCATCCACCGCAGCCTGTCATCGTCGGGTGAAGCCAGACGAAACTCCTGAGAAAACGAGTCATCTTCCCACTCGAGGAAGACCATGATCTCGTCAGTGAGAAGCTCACGCAGTTCCGACGTCTCTTCTTTGTAGTAACCGGTCACGGAACTCAGCGTGTAACCGGAACCACCAAGATCCCAATCAACGTTCAAGCTGGCGAAGTCAAACTTGCGGTCGAGCCCCAAGTCATCTTTGAACGTCGTGTCTTCCAACGGTGACGTGTCAATGGCAATGCCGTTGGAAATCAGATCGCGGGTCAAGGTTCCGCAGTAGTACGTCGCCGTACCAGTGCCGAAAGGTCCGCAGTTGTTCTGCTCGCCCTTGGCCAGGAATTGCACGGCCAGCCCGTCGTCAAGGACGGTGTGCATGTACCGCGCTTTAATGGTAAGATCTTCAGACGGCGTAGCGTAAAGGGTAATGCTACCGGCGCCTGTCTGTTGGGCACCCAGATCGCCGCCGGAGGGGTGTTCGTTCTGCCAGGCCCCGTCGAAGGTGTAGTACCGGACGGATGCCCGGATAAACAACTTGTCTTCGACCAACGGACCTTCGGCACTGACCCACAGGTCGGCACGTTTGTGATCGCCGAGGATCAAATCAACATCAGCGCCCCACTCATCTCCAGGCGTCTTACTGATGAAGTTGACGGCTCCACCGAACGTCGCACGGCCAAAGAACGCGCTTTGCGGACCTTTCACCACTTCAACGCGCTCGATGTCATTCATGGACACCATTTGGCTGCCCGTCGGCAGGTAGACGCCGTCCATAAAGGCGGACGATGTCTGCTCATTCCGTGTACTGGAGGGCGGGTCGATGGCGCGGAAACGGACCGCCGGATTGTTCCGGTTGGCGGTGTGGTTGCTCATGTGCACGCCGGGGATGAACTGGAAGACGTCCTCCACATCCGTGATCGCCTGGTTTTTGATCTGGTCAGCGCTAAAGGCTGCGACGCTCAACGGAATGTCCTGAATGGACTCATCACGCTTACGAGCGGACACAATGATTTCTTCAATCGCCATTTGCTGGGCGTAGCCCGGGTCGGACAGCACCAGTAATGCCGTGGCGGAGACCGCCGCATGCATGAAATATTTACGAGATCGAGTTGTCATACTTCTCCCCTAGTTTTGAATGCGCTGGATTACCCCTAATCGCGCACGATTGAGAATTCTTATTCAGAATATCTCTCAGTTATATAATAGCTGCATCAGCAATTTCTGTTAAGTGCCCGAAACTTCTTAAATTTGCGCTTAAGAAGCGCGAATCATTCTCAACTAGCCCCCCTCCAGCACACCGCCTTAGACATGTTCTGCCAGCTTTGGCTTCTGGAGAATCATGTGATCAATAACGTTTTTGTAGGATTTACTGACGGGCACCGTCATCCCGTTTGCCAGAGCGATGCGGTAGGACTTTGCGGTCGGCTGAATCTCCCGGATCGCGTCCTCAGCCACCCAGTAAGAGCGATGCACCCGTAACCCGGGGACGGATTGAGCCAATTCCTTAACAGCGTCACTCAGACGGTACAGAACCAGGTCTTCGCCGCGGTCAGTGTACACTTTGACGTAATGCTCTTGCGCTTCAAGGGCGAGAACCCGGCGCCCAACAGCCGGCTTGATCTTGGTGAGGAACGGCAGCATCGCCGGAACTTCGATCGCACCGTCCGTCACTTCGGGCTCGGCTTTTATGAGTCCCTCGTAAAACACCACATCGCGCGTCAACTGCTCATAGATGTAATGTGCGCCGAACCAGATCGGTACGACGGCGATCCGGGACGGCGTCAACAGGTATGTAACAAAGCTGTCCGCGAGCCAGAAACCGTCGGCGGCCAAAAGCGGCAAAAGTTCGGGGTAATACCCGCCGAACAGCCGGATAAATAGAGTGATGATGATGTAAGACGCAGGGATTGACGCGGCTATGCTCACGAAGAGCGCCGTGATCGGATGAAACGCGACATAGCGCCGCAGTTTCAGAACCGAATGGGCCACCACCGCCATAATGGCGTAAGTCGGGATTGAGCAGACAAGAAACATCGCCAGGCATCGCAAGACACCCAATTCCGGGGCGAACACCGTTCCCCGCAATCCGTTGAAGAGTGCGAGTGCGACAGGTAATCCCAAATAAAGAGCCACCCACCGGTGCAATGTCATGCGTTTGATGCGCCTTGAAGTCTCAGCCAACCCCAGCCTGTTACTTTACCGCCAAATGGCGAATCTAGCGTCTCCGAATTTATGTAGCACGTATAACGAGCACTCATAGCTGGGGAGGAAGCCTTGCTTTTTGAGGGGATTTAGCGGCGAGTTACATAATGAGCTATTTACGTAATTATCTTGTGCATGGGGTCGTTTGACTCGATTCTAAGGCTTTGATTTTATTTATCTATTTCAAATGGCCCCGCAGAAATCCGTCGCGTGCATGGGCTCGTTCCTCGCAAAATCCCGAAAATAGAACTTTTGCCTCGATTTCAGTGCATATGTCCGGACATGCCGCCGTTGCTGCTCCCGACGAACCGGCACTGCCTCTGCTTGACCCGGCTTGCCCTTCGGGGGCATTTTCCAGCCCCAAACCAACGCCGTATTCCGGCACTCATCTCAGGCGGCGCGCATGTACCTGCTGATCGATAACTACGACAGCTTCACCTACAACCTCTGGCACTACCTCGGGGAGCTGGGTGCGGACGTTGAGGTTGAGCGCAACGACGCCCTCACCGCGGCGGAGGCACTGGCGCGCAAGCCCAAGGGCATTATTCTATCACCAGGTCCCTGTGACCCCGATAAAGCTGGGATTTGCCTCGACACTGTCGCCGCCTGTGCCGATGCCGCCGTGCCGTTATTCGGGGTTTGCCTCGGCCATCAGAGCATTGGCCAGGCGTTCGGCGGCAAAATCGTACGGGCGCCCGAACCCATGCACGGCAAGGTCAGCGCCGTGACTCATACCGAACACGAGATGTTTTCCGACATCCCCTCGCCGTTCACGGCGACGCGGTACCATTCGCTGATTGTTGACCGGACTGCTGTTCCGGAGTGCCTTGATGTCACCGCAGAAACTGCGGATGGGTTGATTATGGGCCTGGCTCACAAGGACCTGCCGATCACCGGCGTGCAGTTTCATCCGGAGAGCATCGCCTCGCAGTACGGCCATCGCGTGTTGCGCAACTTCTTGCGCAGTACAGGTCTCGACTGCCCGGACATTCCCGACCGCTCGGTTGCGGCTTAAGGGCGAAGGAGCATTCCCCGATGTCCGACCTCAACCCATTTATCGCTATTGTCGCCAAGGGCCAGCCCCTGAATGTCGCCGACACCGAAGCGGCGTTCGAGATCATCATGTCAGGCGACGCATCGCCGGTGCAAATCGCCAGCTTTCTGACGGCCCTCGCCGTGCGCGGTGAAACCGTTGAGGAACTCACCGGCGCAGCCAAGATCATGCGTGCTAAGGCGCTGCCGATTGCGGCTCCGCCCGGCGCCGTTGATACGTGCGGCACCGGGGGCGATGCCTCCGGCACTTACAACATCTCCACCGCCGTTGCCATCGTCACCGCTGCCTGCGGTGTGCCGGTTGCCAAACACGGCAACCGAAAAGCCTCGTCGAAATCCGGCACCGCCGATGCGCTCGAAGCGCTCGGGGTCAATCTCGATGCCACTCCAGACATTGTCGAGCGCGCGCTGACGGAAGCCAACATCGGCTTTCTGTTCGCCCAGAAACACCACAGCGCCATGAAACATGTCGCGCCCGTGCGCGGCGAGCTGGGCATCCGCACCATCTTCAATCTAATCGGACCGTTGTCTAATCCGGCTGGAGCCAAACATCAGTTACTCGGCGTGTTCTCCGCCGCCTGGGTCGAGCCCATGGCGCGCGCGCTGAAGGAGCTTGGCTCGGAAAGTGCCTGGGTCGTGCACGGCTCCGACGGCCTCGATGAACTCACCGTCACTGGCCCGTCTCGAGTGGCACAGCTCAAGGACGGCAACGTCACAACATTTGAAATCAGCCCAGCCGATGCCGGCCTGCCGATCCACGCCGCGGAAGATCTAAAAGGCGGCGATCCGGACCATAACGCGGCTGCCTTACGCGCTGTGCTTGAGGGGGAGCCCGGAGCCTATCGCGACATTGTTCTGCTCAATACGGCAGCCGCTCTCATCGTCGCCGGCAAAGCCACCGATCTCAAAGACGGCGCCGCCCAGGCCGCGCAAGCCATCGACAGCGGCGCAGCGAAAGCCACTTTGGAAAAGTTCGCCGCCATCAGCCAGGGCAAAGCGTGATGGCCAACGTGCTCGACGCGATATGCGATGCCCGGCGGGAAGCATACGCCAGACGCAAAATAGAAAAGTCACTGTCAGACGTCGAAGCCGAGGCGCGCGCCGCTGGTCCGGTGCGTGGGTTTGCCATGGCACTCGACCGGGCTGCGCACACTGGTTACGGCCTTATCGCCGAGATCAAAAAGGCGTCGCCGTCTGCGGGACTCATCCGCCCGGAATTCGATCCTGAAGGGCTCGCTATGGCCTATCAGGCTGGCGGGGCCGCGTGCCTGTCAGTCCTCACGGAGGAAGACAATTTTCAGGGCTCCGACGATTATTTGAAGATTGCGCGGGCGGCCTGCGATCTGCCCGTGCTGCGCAAGGACTTCATGCTCGAGCCCTATCAAGTGATCGAAGCCCGCGCGATCGGGGCCGATTGCATTCTGTTGATCATGGCGTGCTTGTCTGACAGTCAGGCGCTGGAACTGGAAACCTGTGCCATCGCCCTCGATCTCGATGTGCTGGTCGAGGTCCATGATGAAGCTGAGCTGGACCGCGCCTTTGCGTTGCGCTCGCCGCTGGTCGGGGTCAACAACCGCAATCTCAAAACCCTCGACGTAGATCTCTCGACCACAGAGCGTCTGGCCAAACGCCTGCCGCAGGGTAAAGCGCTTGTCGCCGAAAGCGGGCTGAAAACACCAGCCGACCTCGCCCGGCTAGCCATCGCCGGGGCCCGCCGGTTCCTCGTCGGTGAATCCCTCATGCGTCAGGACAACGTTGCAGAAGCAACGGCGGCGCTCCTCGCCGACCCTGTCGCCTCTGTCGACGCGGCCTGAGCCCATGGCCAAGAAGACCAAAGATCTCACCCACTTCGATGCCGACGGCAACGCCGTCATGGTCGATGTGTCAGGCAAGGATACGACCGCCCGGGAAGCTGTGGCCGCCGGATCTGTGCTCATGCAGCCCGAGACGCTGCAAACCATCCTTGATCGAGGCATTAAGAAAGGCGACGTGCTCACGGTCGCTCAGCTCGCCGGCATCATGGGCGCCAAACGCACCGCCGATCTGATCCCGCTGTGCCATCCGCTGGCGCTCAGTTCGGTCAAGGTCGAGCTGACCTGCGACACGGACCGCAACGCCGTCGACATCACCGCCACAGCCAAGATCACCGGCCAGACCGGTGTGGAGATGGAAGCCCTGACCGCCGTGTCCGTCGCCGCGCTCACCGTCTACGACATGTGCAAGGCCATCGACAAAGGCATGCGCCTGACCGACATCCGCCTAGTCAAGAAAACTGGCGGTAAATCAGGTACATACGAGTCTAGCTGATGATTTCAGTTGAAGAAGCCCAAGCGCTCGTCCGCACCGGAATTGAGCCGCTCGGACATGAGACAGTGGCCCTGTCCAGCGCCCTCGGCCGCGTCCTCGCAGTCGCGCCGCCTTCGCGGACGCGCCACCCAGCAGAGACCGTCTCCGCCATGGATGGGTACGCCGTGCGCGCGACCGATGTCGACCCGGCACCGGCCGCCCTCAAGGTCATCGGCGAAAGTGCCGCGGGTCATCCCTTTGACGGAGAGGTCTCGGACGGTCAGGCCGTGCGCATTTTCACCGGCGCCCAGGTCCCGCCTGGTGCCGACACCGTTGTGTTGCAGGAAGACTGTGACCGTGACGGCGATACCGTATCCGTGCGCGAGATCGAACCGGGACGCCACATTCGCCCGCGCGGTCAGGACTTCAATGTGGGTGACGCCGTGCTCTCCGCACCGCTGCGTCTGGGTTCACGCCACATCGGCCTGCTTGCCGCAATGGACTATCCCTGGGTTGAAGTATACCGCCGTCCCCGGGTGGCGATCCTCTCGACCGGCGATGAGATTGTACTGCCCGGCGAACCGCGGGGTCCGGCGCAGATCGTCAGCTCGAACGGTCCAGCGCTTGCGGCGTTCGTTCACTCCCGTGGCGGCATTCCCGTTCATCTCGGCGTTGTGAAAGACGACCGGTCCGCCCTCACCGCCATGGCCGAAGCCGCCCGCGGTTGCGATCTGCTGGTCACATCAGGCGGGGTGTCCGTCGGCGACCATGACCTGGTGCGCAAAGCCCTTGGCGATGCCGGACTGGATGTCACTTTCCACAAGATCGCAATGCGCCCGGGCAAGCCGCTGATGTTCGGCCACCTTGACGACACGCCGGTCCTCGGGCTGCCGGGTAATCCGGTTTCGGCCCTGGTCTGCGCCATGCTGTTCCTCGGCCCGGCCTTGGATCGGCGGCAAGGTCTTGCAGGCGCACCGCCTAGTCCATCGCTGGCTATGCTTGGCGCGCCGCTGCCGGAAAACGGCGGCCGTCAGGACTATATGCGCGCGGTCCTGTCCGACAACGGTGACGGCACACAGACCGTCACCCCGATCTTCGCCCAGGATTCCAGCATGATTGGCGCTCTCGCCAACGCCGATGCAGTGATTGTCCGCGCGCCCGGCGCGCCGGCCGCAGACGCAGACGAGGCCGTCCCGGTCTTACGCCTGGACGGCCTCCTCTAGACTGACTCCTGGCTGGACACCCAGCCCGGCGTCTCCCATTTTTTACCAGCCGGCTTTCTCGCCGACCCGTCCGCCAACCTCGTATTGTTTCTCGGTCGTCAGTGCGATCTGTCCGTAGGACTCCATTAATACGCGAAGATATCAACATTCAGTCGAGGCTAGCACGATAATTTATCGCAGTTGTCAGTGGCAGCCCCCAAGGTGTCTCCCAGACAGCGGCTTGACCCTTAACTAGAACTAAAGTAGAACATACATGTTTCTCATTTGTTCTGGCGGAGGGCCCGATGCTGACCAAGAAACAACATCAGCTGTTGATGTTTATCCACGAACGCATGCAGGCCGACGGCGTCGCCCCGTCCTTTGATGAAATGAAGCAGGCGCTGGACCTCAAGTCCAAGTCAGGCATTCACCGTCTCATCACCGCTCTGGAAGAGCGCGGCTTTCTCCGCCGCCTGCCCCATCGCGCCCGCGCACTTGAGATCATGAAATTGCCGGACAACGCTGAGGGCAGTTCGCCCGCCGCGGCCAATGTCATCTCCGGAAACTTCGCCGACAAAGCCCCGGCGAATGACGTCGACGACGGCGTCACTATCCCGCTTTACGGGAAGATTGCCGCAGGTATGCCGATTGAAGCCCTTCAGGATCCGTCTGAACACATCGGCGTGCCGCCTGGCCTTCTGGGCCGAGGTGATCATTACGCCCTGACGATTGAAGGGGATTCGATGATCGACGCCGGCATCCTCGATGGCGATACGGTCATCATTCAGCGCGGCGACACCGCCGATAACGGCACCATTGTCGTTGCCCTCGTCGACAACGAAGAGGCGACGCTCAAACGCCTCCGCCGCAAAGGTGAATCTATTGCCTTGGAACCGGCCAATCCTGCCCACGAGACCCGAATTTTCGGCCCCGACCGCGTGCGGGTGCAAGGCAAGCTGGTTGGACTGCTCAGACAGTATTGATTATGGCGCGGGTGAAACGGTTTGCGATCACGGTCATACTTTTCTCGAGCATAGGCTCCGCTGCGCAGGCTTGCCGCACCGATCTCGACTGCGCCCTTGGTAGTAGGTGCCTTGTTCAGGAGCATGAAATCGATGGCGTGTGCGTCGGTGGCATGAACCCCGGAAATGCCAATGACCGGCAACCCTACAGAAACTCTATGGATATCACCGGCAAGGTCGGAAATACGTGCTCTTTTGATATCGACTGTGGCGCCGGAAACCACTGTTACAAGGAGGGTAGTATTGACGGGGTATGCCTGCCTGACGACGAATGAGGCGTCGTTAACGTTCGCGCCAAGTCACTCTATTCCACCTGCGCTTACCCGTTTCGTCCGACACGCGTTTGATCCGCACCCCTTCTTCAGTCAACCAGACCGCGTGCGCACCGTGACGCCAAACGTCAAACCGGTCGATCCGTAAACCCTGATTACACAGCTGCCAGACCGGCATGACCGCGATCATCACCTCGGCCCGGCCACAATCTTCGACCGCTGCCGCTTCATCGAAAGCAAACACCGCCCTCCTTTGACCGGACGTCAAGACGCAACCTGACAGGTCACAGGACAAGCCTTCCATAGATTGCCAACTCTGATCGGACTTGCCCCACGCCTCGCTCCAAACCGCGCGGGTAAACCTGTCTCCCCGTCCTGGCGAGAGCACCAGCCGGCCATCTCCCCCCTTCACCGCGAAGACATCGGCGGTTTCATCGACGAGCACATCGGGCGCATGAGATAACCAAGGCTGTGGCAAACCGATCAGAACGGCGAGAACGCCCAGCCATCGCAACGGCCCACGCCAAAGGCACACGAACACGCCGCCGAGCGCGATACAGGCCACGGCCCAATCCGGCGCTTGGGGCACGAACTGAGTTGCCCCAGGCAAGGACGACACGTAACGCGCAATCGCGTTCACCATGTCGATCCCCGCCGCCATCGGCGCCAGCGCCAAACCATCCAGGCCCAGCGGCATCAACACCAGCGCCACCATGCCCCACGGCATGATCCATAAGCCCATCACCGGCACCGCCAGCAGGTTGGCCAGCAACGAGTACTTCGGGATTTCATGGAAGTGGAACCCGGTGAAGGGCGCCGTTGCCGCCGTCGCAATGAGGTCGGTCACGAGCACGGCCGCGGCGTAGAGCATCACGGCACGGATCGGGCGGTAGTGGCCTAGCCTGTCGTGCAGATGAGGGCGAATCTGCACGCGTTCATAAACCGTAATCAGCAGCAGTACGGCGGCGAAAGACAACTGAAAGCTTGCCCCAACAAGCGCTTCGGGTTGGAGCATAAGCACAAGCATGGCCGCGAGTGCGAGCGTTCGTAGGGAAACGGCTGTGCGGTCGAGAAGTACAGCGGTGAACACCACCGTTACCATGATGAAGGCGCGCTGCGCCGGTACATTCATACCGGACAGCATCAGGTAATACAGCGCCGCACCGAGAGCCGCCACCGCAGCGATCTTCTTTGTGTTGAAACGTTCGGCAACGGGCAAAACCAATGCCAGTGACCGGCGCGCGGCGACAAAGGCCAGTCCGGCCAACAAGCTCATGTGCAATCCGGATATCGCCAGCATGTGCGCCAAGCCAGATTGCCGATACGCCTCTTGCAGCGGTTCGGCGACGGCGGAGCGCTCTCCCGTCATCAAGGCCCGGGCGACCGATCCCGCCTCGGGCGGCATTTGCGCGGTAAGTCGATTACCCACATTTGCCCGCATAATCCGGATCCGTTCGACCCACGTGACCGGGGCAACCTCAAGTGGAGCGTCTGCCGTCCAACGGCCCACCGAAAACCCAATACCGCCAAGTTGACGAAAATAGCTGTAGCGCTGGAAATCAAAGCCGCCCGGCATGACGGGCCGGCCTGGCGGCCGCAGCACAGCGCGAACACGGATCGTGTTTCCCACCTCGGGCGCTCCGTGGCTTCGCGGAACGGTGACCCTTACCCGCTTGGGCGTCTCGTCCAGTGAGACGTTTTGCAGCGACAATGCATCCAGGGTCAGTCGGAAGCCGCGCGCCACCGGCTCGACGCTGACCACATGTCCACCAACGGTCAGTGGGCCGATTTCGTCTAACAGCATTGGCCCTTCGACCGAGCGGGTGCGCAGATCAGCTGCGGTGAATCCAATCGCCGCCCAAAAGATGGCAGCGGCACCTGTACGCCAAATTGCCGAAGGGCCTTTGAGCCATCCAAGCAGGGCAACGAAAACGGCTGCCGGCCCCGGATAGATCAGTGGATCAACCGGCAATGCGAAGTAGGTACCGACGCCGGTCGCCGTGAACACCGGCCACCACAGAATCCCATTGGGCGCTTGCGCCGCGACTTGCAGAATTATCCAGTCTGCAATCCGGCGAACGCGCTGTCCCGAGGTTATGGCGAAGGCCGGCGGCTTGGAACGCAGATCGAGTGCTGAGCCCCTCACATCACTCACAAGATGATCCGCCCCTCCTCTGGTCTAGGCGGTTTTGGTCCAAGCCGCACCACGTGACCCGGCGTTTCTTTGGCCGTCTTGGTATGGTACAGCATCCGCGCCTGGGGTCCCCTGGTATTATCTATTCTCAGATTGTGGCTCTTTTCCGATGACCGTCGTCACCCGTTTCGCGCCTTCGCCCACTGGATTTTTGCACATCGGCGGTGCCCGCACGGCCCTGTTCAACCGTCTCTTCGCCCGCCACCACGGCGGTAAATACTTGCTGCGCATCGAAGACACGGACCGCAAGCGCTCAACTCAAGAGGCCGTCGACGCGATTTACGACGCCCTGACCTGGCTGGGCCTGGACTGGGATGGCGATGCCGTTTCGCAATCGGCCCGGCAAAGCCGCCACGCCGAGGTCGCGCACCAATTGCTTGAATCCGGTCATGCCTACCGCTGCTACGCCACGCCCGAGGAACTGACCGAAATGCGTGAACAGCAGCGCGCCGCCGGGCAGCCCACCCGCTACGACGGCCGCTGGCGCGACCGTGATCCAGCGGAAGCCCCCAAAGGTGTCGACCCGGTAATCCGGCTCAAAGCCCCTCAAGACGGCGAGACCGTGATCGACGACCTGGTTCAAGGTCAGGTCACTGTCGCCAATGCGCAGCTTGATGACATGATTTTGTTGCGCTCAGACGGCTCGCCGACGTACATGCTCTCTGTCGTCGTCGACGATCATGACATGGAGATCACCCACGTTATCCGGGGCGACGACCACCTCACCAACGCCTTCCGACAATACCAATTGTTCAAAGCCCTCGGCTGGGAAGCGCCCGTTTACGGCCACATCCCGCTGATCCACGGTCCCGATGGCGCAAAGCTCTCAAAACGTCACGGCGCCCTTGGCGCAGAAGCCTACCGGGACATGGGATTCCTCCCCGAGGCCATGCGTAATTATTTGCTACGCTTGGGCTGGGGCCACGGCGACGACGAAATCATCGCCGATGAGCAGGCCGTTCAGTGGTTCGATGGCAGCGGCCTCGGCAAAGCGCCGGCGCGGTTCGACGTGGCGAAGCTTACGGCCCTAAACGCGCATTATCTCAAAGCGGCTTCGACAGACCGTCTCGTCGAGTTGGTCGCGGATCGCCTGCAGGCTCAACCGGACCTGGTCATAGATGAAGACGCCAAAGCCCGTCTTGCCGCTGGCATGGACGGCCTCACCGAGCGCGCCAAAACCCTCGTCGATCTAGCAGAAAGCGCTGCGCTCTATGCCCGGCCCCGGCCATTGACCTTCGACGACAAAGCGCAAAAGCAACTGGATGACGACGGGCGCGCCACTCTTGCTGCAGCGCACACAGAATTATCCAATCTCGAACCATGGTCCGCCGACGCTTTGGAGGCGTGGGCGCGAGGTTTTGCCGAGGAAAAAGACCTCAAACTCGGCAAGGTTGCCCAGCCCTTGCGAGCCGCTATCACTGGTACCACTGTTTCGCCTCCTATTTTCGACGTGATGGCAATTTTCGGCCGGGATGAAACTTTGGCGCGCATTAAAGAAGTAGCCGCAACAACTTGAAATATTAGTGGTTTTTGCACATTCGCGTTTCGGTCACAGACTATCAAATAAGGTCACCGTGATTGATTGAAACGGACGCGCAGGCTATAAGCACCGCAGCAAATTTATAAGAATAACAACTGGGGATGGGCATGCTGCGCAGGAGCGCTCCGTCCCGGTTATGAAAGGACGGCTCCATGGCGAAATCTGTCACGTTCACCTCCGATGGAAAGACTTTCGAATTTCCGGTTCTCAGCGGCAGCACGGGCCCAGATGTCGTTGATATACGGAAGTTCTACGCCGAGACCGGCATGTTCACCTACGATCCCGGCTTCACCTCGACCGGCAGCTGTGAGTCCACGATCACCTACATCGACGGTGACAAAGGCATGCTGCTGCATCGCGGGTACGCGATCGATCAATTGGCTGAGAACTGCAATTTCGAAGAAGTCGCCTATCTACTGCTCAACGGCGAACTGCCGAATGCTGATGAGAAGCGCAACTTCGAGCACGACCTGACCTATCACACCATGCTGCACGAGCAGCTGCACAACTTCTATTCCGGCTTCCGCCGCGACGGTCACCCGATGGCGATCATGTGCGGCGTGGTTGGCGCCCTTTCAGCCTTTTATCACGACAGCCTCGACATCACGAACCCGGACCACCGCAAAATCTCGTCCTACCGGCTCATTGCTAAAATGCCGACCATCGCGGCCTGGGCTTACAAGTATTCTCTGGGTCAGCCGTTCATTTATCCGCGCAACGACCTCGGCTACGCCGAAAACTTCCTTTACATGATGTTCGCCACGCCGTGCGAGGACTACGAGGTCAACCCTGTGCTGGCCAAGGCGATGGACCGGATTTTGATCCTCCATGCTGACCACGAACAAAACGCCTCGACCTCGACCGTCCGCTTGGCCGGATCGTCTGGCGCAAATCCGTTCGCCTGTATCGCCGCCGGCATCGCCTCCCTATGGGGACCGGCCCACGGCGGCGCCAACGAAGCCGTGTTGAACATGCTCAACGAAATCGGCGACGTCAGCCGCATAGGCGAGTATGTGAAAAAAGCCAAAGACAAAGACGATCCGTTCCGTCTTATGGGCTTCGGCCACCGCGTGTACAAGAACTACGATCCGCGCGCCAAAATCATGTCGCAGACATGTAAGGAAGTTCTGGCCGAACTCGGTATCAAGGATAATCCGCTGCTGGATATCGCCGTCGAGCTCGAAAAGATCGCGCTGGAAGACGAATACTTTATCGAGAAAAAGCTCTATCCGAACGTGGACTTCTACTCGGGCATCATCTTCCAAGCGATGGGCATTCCCGTCACCATGTTCACCGCCCTCTTCGCCCTCGCCCGCACCACCGGTTGGATCGCCCAGTGGAACGAGATGATCGAGGACCCCCATCAGAAGATCGGCCGGCCCCGGCAGCTGTTCAAAGGCGAAACACAACGCGATCTGGTTCCGTTGAACAAGCGCTAAACTACTGAAATATATGGAGAAAGGCGCCCGACCCCTCGTGGCGCCTTTTTTATGCGGATTTCTGGAATTTGTCCGGCCTGTTTGCAACCATTGGTACAAGCCGGGCGTTTTTAGCGCGGGAATGGGAAAGGTCTGACTCAGATGGACGTCACGGGAATAGCCACCTCGGCCCTCTTGGCCGCGCAAAAGTCGGTGCAGATCCGCGCCAACAACATCGTCAACGCCCAGACGCCAGACTTTAAACCCACGGCCCCTGCCCTCGTCAGTTCAGCCCCGTCAGGCGGCGTCGCGGTGTTCGCCCAAGACGTCAACGGTCCTGTAAACCTGATCAACGAGAGCATCGGCCTGGTCACCGCGTCTGCTCAGTACGAGGCGGCGGCAGCCCTTATAAAACGGATCAAGACTTAAACGAGGAGCTGCTCGATGCTGTGGGTTAAGCACTCTGACGACCAATTTGCACTACCGTTTGCGCGGCGCGGCGGCTTGGTGACTCGCCGCCCGGCGCAAGTTGTGCCATCGCGCGGGCGAAGGCCTCTCGCTGAGCCGCCCGGGCGCTCTCGTCCGTCATTAGGGTGGTCACGGCAGGTGCCAGTACATCTGCTCGGCACTTTTCCTGCAGACACTCGGGCACAATTCCCTCATCCAACACGACATTAATGAGATTCACGAACGGCGTTTTCGTCAGACGCCGGAAGACGAAAGCGGACACCGGGTTAACCCGATAGGCAATAACGTGCGGCACGCCGGCCTTTGCCAGTTCGAGGGTTACGGTTCCTGACGCCGCCAATGCGGTATCGCTCGCCGCATAGAGGAGGCGTCGCTGGTCAGGTGCCGTGACCACTTTGACCGTCACCGGCAACCGATCCGCCCAGGCCCTAACGTCGGCCTCAACATTGGCAACGGTCGCGATACCGACCTGAACATCGTTGTATTCTGCTATTACCCGTGCGAGCGTCTCGCCGAACACGGGCATCAGCGCCTTGACCTCCGCCGTCCGGCTTCCCGGCAACGCAGTGAGAAGGTGGACGTCGTCTGGAATGCCCAAGGCATCCCGTGCGGTCTTGCGATCCGTGTCCGCTCCGCCTTCGCAAACCGGATGGCCAACCCATGTCGCCGCCAATCCGTGGGCTTCGAACAAAGGCGGCTCGAAGGAAAACAAGGTTAGAACGTGATCGATCCAGCGCGCCAGTTGAGCGGCACGGCCAGGCCGCCACGCCCACACCTGAGGCGCCACATACCGCACCCGCTTGATCGGACTGCCCCGTTTGGCGAGAGCCTTGTGGACCCGGCCGGTAAACCCCCAGGAATCGATCGTCACCAAAATATCCGGCTGAACCCGCTCTAAGTCGTCGAGCACCTCCCTCACCCGGCGCAGCACCAACGCCGCCTTAGGCAGCACCTCAAAAATTCCCAGGATCGCCAGGTCCGATGGATCAAACAGACTGTCCAGACCTGCCGCCTGCATTTCAGGTCCGCCGACGCCCGAGATCTCTATGGCATCGCCCTCCAGATCGCGCAGCGCCGCCATCAAGTGTGCGCCGAGCACGTCTCCGGACGGTTCCAAGGCCAGTAGATAAACCTTCAGCGGCGCGCCCGTCACTGACCCGCCCCCGAAGCTTTGGCTGGAAGCTCTACGGCGCTAACCCAAAGACCAGCTTGGTCAGCCGCGTCGATTAGCGCGTCCCGGTCCATCACCAAAGTCGCGCCCGCCTCAATTACAATGCCGCGGAAGCCCGCAGTCTGGCAGCGGCGCAGGGTATCGAGACCGATTGCCGGTAGATCAGCACGGCGATCTTGCTGCGGCTTACTCAGTTTCACCAGAACCGGGCCGGGACCATCACTCTTGAGCGTGCCCGTCTTCGCGATCAGGGCATCTGTTCCGGTCTCATCCTCACGCGCGAGAACCTGTCCGGCCTGGACGGTGACCGCCTGCCCGGCGTCCTCCACACCGTGTTTCAGCGCTTCTTCAATCCCGAGTGAAATGTCTGCCGTGTCCTCCGGGCCAGGTGTGCCCCGGGTGAGTGGTCCGGGCCGTACGACCAGGTCCGAAAGAACGTCATCGACCCCGATAACGCTCAACCCTTCGCGCTCGATTTCAGCGATTACCGACCGCAGGAGGCGGTCATCGCCCACACTGGCTTTATCGGTGAACGCCCGCACGCCGGCCCGTGCGAGAAACTTCACGGTCCGCCAATCCGGTTTGAGCTCCAACAGGCCGGGGCGACTCACCTTCCCGGCCATTACCACCTCGGCGACATCGTGATCCTGCAGCACTCGAAAGATGCGCCCGGCATCACCCAGATTGGCCTCTAGAACTGGCTCCTCCGGCAATTCATCGGCATGACCGCCAAGGGCGATCAAAACATACGGGCGCTTTTCCCTGATGCAGGCGTCAACAAGCAGACCGGGCAACTTTCCGCCACCGGCGATAATTCCCAAGGGTTTGGTAGTCCGGTCGGTCATGTCCGCCTGAGAACCTTGTCGCTCGGAACTGCCGTAAACGTCAGGCGCCGTTCCCATTCGAAGACAGCGGCTGACAAATCGCGCGGGAAGAGTCCGCGCGGATAAAGTCGACGATATCCATTACGCCCGGATGCTCTGTGAACACGTCAGCCACTTCGCTCAGGCGCTCCGCCATGTTGCCGCCTTGAGAAAATAACAAACCGTAGGCTGTTCTAAGGGACCGAATATCTTCTCGGGAGAACCCGCGCCGCCGTAATCCGATAACATTCAGCCCCGCCAGTCGCGCGCGGTTTCCCTTTACGGAGCCGTATGGGATCACGTCGCTCTCCACGGCCGAACAGCCGCCAATCATGGAATGTTTGCCGATGCGGACATACTGGTGCACACCAGACAGCCCGCCGATAATGGCAAACTCACCGACCTGGACGTGACCGCCGAGTGCGACATTGTTGGTCAGGATCACATCGCTTTCGACGCGGCAATCGTGGGCAACGTGACTGCCCACCATAAACAAGCAGTTATCCCCCACGGTGGTGGTCATGCTGCCCTGCTCGGTTCCCGGATGCATGGTCACATGCTCGCGAATGGTATTGTTCTCACCGACGATGAGCGTGCTCGGCTCACCTTTAAACCGCGCGTGCTGCGGCGGCAGCCCCAAACTGCTGAAGGGATGTATTTCCGTGCCCTTACCGACAGTGGTGTGGCCGTCAACCACGACATGAGCGTGGAGCGTGACCTCCTCTTTCAACTCAACGTGCGGACCGACAACACAATACGGACCAACCTTCACCGAGTCCGCGATCTGGGCCGCTTTGTCGACGACGGCGGTGGCGTGTATGTCCGGCATTCAGTTAGCCGTCCATAATCATGGCTGAATAGGTGGCCTCGGCAACAACCTTACCGTCTACACGGGCCTCGCCTTCAAACTTCCAGACAGTGGCGCGTTGACGCACCTTGGCACAATGGAGGTGCAGTTGATCGCCCGGCTCAACCGGACGGCGGAACCGCGCGTTTTCGATCGTCATGAAGTAGACCAGCTTCCCTTCCGCTTCTTTGCCGAGCGAATTCACCACCAGCACCGCGGCGGTCTGAGCCATTGCCTCAACGATCAACACACCGGGCATCACCGGCCGGTCTGGAAAATGCCCTTGGAAAAAGGGCTCGTTGATGGTCACGTTCTTGACGCCAACAGCGCTCTCGCCGTCAACAATCTGCTCAACCCGATCGACAAGCAAAAAGGGATAACGATGGGGAATCATCTCGACAATGCGGTGAATGTCGATCACGTCCGATGAAGCTTGGACTGGTTCTCCGTCCATGGTGTCCGCTCCCTGATTTCGCCCTAAGACAACTTACTTAGAACGCTTATTGCCGTCGGTCAAACGCTGGACGGCCGCAACCTCGCGCCAGAATTTGCGGATCGGCTTGGCAGGGTATCCCATCACCGCCTCGCCTGGCCCGACGTCACGCATCACACCAGACTTGGCGGCGACTTGCGCCTTTGGCCCAATGGTCACGTGATCGGCCAAACCGACCTGGCCGGCCAGGACGGCATCGTCGCCAATGGTACAACTTCCAGAGATACCGACCTGAGAGACAACAATGCACCGCTTGCCAAGCACAACGTTGTGGCCAATCTGGACCTGATTGTCGATCCGGCATCCTGCCCCAATCACCGTATCCTTCAGCGTACCGCGATCAATAGTGGTATTGGCACCGACCTCGACATCATCTTCGATAATCACCCGGCCAAGTTGAGGCACTTTGCGGTGGCGGCCTGCAACACTGTCAAACACAAAACCAAAACCGTCCTGACCGACACATACGCCAGGGTGAAGCACCACGTTGTTGCCAAGCAGACACGTACTCAGCGAAACATTCGCGGCGATGACGCAGTCTTCCCCAATGACGACGCCAGGGCCCACCACGGCTCCAGCGCCAATTCTCGAACGCCCGCCGATTTCGGCTTTGGGACCAATCACCGCGCCGGCTTCAATGATCACCGTGTCGCCGATGGAGGCCGTCGGGTCGATCAATGCGCCACTTGGGGCGCGCGCAGCGTCATGTATCGGCGGTGTGGATGTGGGATAAAACGCTTCAGCGGCAATAGCAAACGCGGCTTGGGGGTCGTCTACGATGATGACAACCGCCGATGACGGGGCCTTCGTGGCCAGCGACTCAGTTGTCAGGCAGGCACCACACGCGCTCGCCGCAGCAGCATCCGCATGTTCCGCACCGCCGAAATAGGTCAAGTGTTCAGCGCTGGCCGACTCAAGGTCTGCGACGTCGCTGATTTGGTGGTCGAGGTCAGCGTCGCCATGCGCCGTGCCCCCGGTCCAGGCGGCGATTTCCCGAACCCGAAAAGGTCCGGCACGCTCAAAAAACCGGGGATCAGGCACTTGTGCTGCGCCGGTCGGGCCTTATTCGACCGCGGCGGAGCCTTCCGCCGCCGTGTCGACTTCCGGGCTCTGCATCTGAACGGCTGGTAGGCGTTCATTGAGAATTTCCAGAACCGGACGGGTGATGTCCATGGACGGATCCGACAACAGGGTCAGGCCCTGCGGCAGGACCATATTGACACCGCGTTCTTGGGCGATCTGGCTGGTAATGCGCAGCATCTCCTGCTGCACTTGACCAATGGCTTGCTGATAGACCGCATTCAAGTTCTGCTGTTTGATCCGGCTTTCCTGCTGCGCCACAGCCAAGCGCTGCTGGAATGCTTCAACCTGTTGCTGGAACACTTCCGGCGACAGCACATTGCGCTGCTGAGTAAGACGCTGCTCTTCCTCACGCAGCTCGTTCTCTAACTCACGCACTTCAGTCTGATAGCGCGTTAGGAACTTGTCACGCTCGAGACGCACGCCCTTGGCGGCCAGAGAGTCACGTTCGATCAATTCCGGATTCAGAACCGCAATGATCGGACGGGTAAAGCCACCCTGTTGCGCCTGCGCCGGCAGCGCGATAACCGCAAACAAGAGTGTGAGCACACTCAAGCCCGGAATCGATTTGATAAAAGAGAAGTTTGTCATTGTCTAAAACCTTTGGCCGAAGTTCACTCGAAAACTTTCAGTGATATCAAAGTCAGCTTTTCTCAACACATGCGCCCAGTCGATATTGATCGGACCGACAGGAGATTCCCATTCAATACCAACGCCAACTGAGCCGCGCACCCGCTGCGATTTGAAGATATCAATAGACCGGTCTTTCAAATCCACCGGTGATCCGATCGACCCCCAGTCAGAGAACACTTTCGGTGTGATCCCGATCTCCTCAGGCAAGCCAAGAGGTATCTTCACTTCTGCGCGCGCGGTTGCGATCCAGTCACCCCCCAGGGCGTCACCTGTGAGCGCGTCCCGGGGGCTGGCGCCAAAGTCGTCAAAGCCGCGCAGGTTGTTACCACCTAGCTGATATCTTTGAAAGATTTTGATGTCCTCGCCGATGCCCAAAATATAGCCGGCATTCCCCGTGACGCTGAAAATCCAGCCGTCGAAGAAGTCTTCGTAGAGACCGATCGCGATGCTGGAGCGGAGATACTTTTCGGTTCCGCCAAGTCCCGCTAAGTCATTGGAAAAACTAAAGAAATACCCGTCTGTCGGGTCGATCACGTTATTCCGGCGGTCAATTGCGAAAGTCTGGCTGACCTGCGACGTGGTCGTGGTTCCTTCCTGCTCCTGGACAAACTGCGAGGCGAACTGGTTGATTCCCTCCAATTTTGTCCAGGACAGCAAGTAGCTGACCCGCTGGAAGACATACTCATTGTAGTTGTAGCCCAGCCTGAGCGAGCTGCCGAGAGACTGGCTGATGAACCCGGCCTCATCGAGAAAATCGGTCTCCGTGGCGAACACATCAATGCCAGCCGCTAAACGCCTATTCATGAAGTATGGCTCAGTGAAGCCAAGGTCGATCTGCGTTTGCTGTTGAGCCAGGCTGAAGCTGAAGCGTAAATCCTGCCCTTTGCCCAACAGATTGCGCTCCCGGATGCCAACGTCGAATAGCGCACCGGATGCACTTGAGAACCCGATACCGAACTGGAGTTCCCCTGTCGACTGCTCCTCAACCGTCGCCGTTACAACTGTGCGGTCGGGATAGATCTCCGACGGTTCGTTATCGACTTCGACTTCCTTGAAGTATCCAAGGTTTTGCAGCCGCTCCCGTGACCGGCGCAGACGTGCAGTGTTAAAAGCGTCACCTTCCACCAGCCGGAACTCGCGGCGGATGACTTTGTCCAGCGTGCGCACATTGCCTTTGATGTCGATGCGCTCGACAAAAACACGCGGGCCTTCCTGAACATCGAAAATAATATCGATCGTGCGCGCCTCGACATTACGGGCAACGCGTGGGCGCACATCGACGAACGCGTATCCCAACGCGCCCACCACATCCGTAAAGACGTCGATCGTCGCTTCGATTTCCTCGGCGTTGTACCAGTCGCCTCGGGAAGGAACGATGGCCGCCTCCAGCACCGCCGGGTCAAGGTTTGGAATGGCCACATCAACGGTCATGTCGCCGAAGCGGTACCGTGGCCCTTCATCGAGTGTAAACGTGAGATAGAAACTCTTACGGTTTGGCGACAACTCCGCGACAGCCGAAACCACCTCGAAGTCGGCATACCCCTCTGACAAGTAGAACCGCCGCAACAGCTCCTGATCAAAAGCCATGCGATCCGGGTCGTACGTATCGTTGGATGTTAGAAACCGCCACCACCGTTCTTCGCGGGTCAGAACCACATCCCGCAAGTCACCATCGGAATACTTGTCATTGCCGAAGAACGTGATCTTGCGCACGTAAGTCGGATCGCTTTCGTTAATCTCAAACACCAGATCAACGCGGTTTTGTGGAAGCTCAATAACCTTGGGCTCAACCGTGACCGCGAAGCGCCCGCTGCGACGATATAAATCGAGAATGCGCTCGACGTCCTGTTGGACTTTTGTCCGTGTGTAAACAACGCGTGGACGAAGCTGAATCTCCGGCTCTATCTCGTCATCTTCAAGCCGGTCGTTCCCCTCAAGGGTGATGCGGTTGATGATCGGATTCTCAACCACGCGGATGATGAGAATGTCACCCTGGCGGCCGATGCTGACATCGGCAAAGAGGCCTGTCGCAAAAAGATTTTTGAGCGACTGGTCGATCATCACCGGATCAAACGGATCGCCCTCGCGCACGGCGGTGTAGGTGCGGATCGTTGCCGGCTCGATACGCTGATTTCCCTGAACGGCGATCTGCGAGATGGTACCGCCGGTCTGAGCCAGAACATCAGGCGCCAGGCTCAGGACAAGCAGGCAGACCAACGCCACGCTTGCCAGTTTCTTCCAATAGCCGGTTAGCCCTCGCATGGCTCCACTCAACCTTCTCTCTTGCTGGTCCGGTGCGACAGGTTCGAAAAAACCGACGTTACAATTGCAGAATGTCATTCCAGGTGACAAAGACCATCAATGACAGCACGAGCACCAATCCGAAACGTAGGCCCCACTCTTGCGCCTGATCAGACAGGGGCCGGCCACGGACGGCTTCGATGGCGTAAAACAACAGGTGGCCGCCGTCAAGCAAGGGAACCGGAAACAAATTGATGATCCCAAGATTGATCGAGAGGATCGCCATAAAGATGACAAAATTGGCAAATCCCGACTTCGCCGCTTGACCGGAAAACTTGGCAATTTTGATCGGTCCGCCCAAATCTTCCGTGCCCCGTTCGCCGGAGATCATCTGGCCGACGGCAATAAATGTGCCCTCAACCACGACGTAAGTTTGCTGGATCGACAGTCCGAGGGCGGTGATCGGATTATGGCGCACCATCATCCGGGTCTCCCCCGAGGACTGGACCCCCAGCAGCGCCCGCCTTTGCGGGTTGCCGAACGCGTCCGTCTCGTCGACCACGCGCGGCACAGCGGTGATATCCAGAACTTGTTCGTCACGCTGAACAGTCAGGCGCAGCGGCGCCCCGTTGCCGAGAGGCACAATCCGCTGCAGGTCTTCGAACCGGTCAATCTCAGCGCCGTCGATGGCAAGAATACGATCGCCCGGCAGCAGGCCAGCCTCCTCTGCCGCACTGCCTTCAACGACGGTGCCAATAACCGGTTCGGTCACCGGCCGCCCGACAGAAATAAACATGACAAAGAAGACGGCGATGGCGAACAGGAAATTCACAGCCGGACCGGCAAACACAATCGCGGCGCGCTGGCCCAACGTTTTGTATTTAAAAGACACCGCCTTTTCTTCAGGCGTCATTTCCCGTTCGGTCTGTTCCTCTTCGTCATTGTCTTTAGCACCCGGATTTGCGTTGTCCGCTTCGCCGAACATTTTGACGTAGCCGCCGAGCGGTATCAGGCTGAACTTCCAGCGGGTGCCCTGACGGTCGGTGTAGCCGACAAGTTCGGGACCAAACCCGATGGAGAAACTTTCGCAGCGCACGTTGTTCCAGCGTGCGACCAAAAAGTGTCCGAGTTCGTGGACAAAAACCACCACTGAAAGCGCGATGATGAAGTTCACCAGGGTGAACGAAATGCCGAGAAGTTGTTCCAAAGTAGCTGCGTCCCTCGTGTCTTTTCCAAAGTGCAAGCGCCGCTAAGCCGCGCTCCAGTTCTCCGTATGCCGCCGCGCCTCGGCATCTATCTCCATCACGGCGTCGGGAGAGCCAAGCGGACCGGACTCAACCGAATTCAAGGCATCTTCGACAGCTGCGACAATATCAAGAAAGCCTATGTCTCCGGCCAAAAACCGGGCGACAGCCACCTCGTTGGCGGCGTTCAGGATAGTAGGGGCGGCACCCCCTGCCTGTAAAGCCTGGCGCGCCAATCCAAGCGCCGGAAATCGTTTAAAATCAGGGGCTTCGAAGGTCAAAGTCGATAGCTCGGCAAGGTCGAGGCGGTCGCACGGCACGGCCATACGGTCCGGCCACGCCAACGCGTAGGCAATGGGCGTGCGCATATCTGGCGTTCCCAACTGGGCCAGAACCGATCCGTCCACATAGTCCACCAAACTGTGAACGACGGACTGTGGGTGAACCAGTATTTCGATGCGCTCTTCCGCGACTGGAAAGAGGTGACTGGCCTCGATCAACTCGAGCCCTTTGTTCATCATGGTCGCAGAATCGACAGAGATTTTACTGCCCATGGACCAGTTGGGATGAGCCACCGCCTGCTCCGGTGTGGCCTCCGCCATCTGTTCCGCGGTCCAATCCCGGAACGGTCCGCCAGATGCGGTGAGAATAATGCGATCAACGGCGCCGCGCTGCGCCGCGTCGAAGACTTGAAAGATGGCGCTGTGCTCTGAGTCGACGGGAATAAGCGTCGTGCCATGGCGCTCCACCGCCGCCATAAACAGGTCGCCGGCACACACCAGACACTCCTTGTTGGCGAGGGCGACAATACCGCCCTGTTCTACTGCGGCGAGCGTGGGCCGTAACCCGGCAGCGCCAACAATTGCGGCCATGACGATATCCGCTGGCACCGATGCCGCTTCTATCAAGGCGTCGTCACCGCTGCCAACGCGAATGCCCTCGGGTTCCAGCGCCGCCGCCAGCTGACTGTGAAGCGCCGGATCGGCAATAACGGCAAGCTCGGGTTTAACGGCGAGCGCCTGCTCAATAAAAAGGTCGACATTTTGCCCCGCAGTCAGGGCCGTCACTTTGAAGCGATCTGGGTTACGGGCCACAAGATCAAGTGTGTTGACTCCGACCGATCCCGTCGATCCTAATATGCTAACGCGCCTCTGTTCGTACATAGTCTAAGCGGTCCTACCAGCCCCTTATGCCGCCGTCGAAAAGCGTACACAGAACGGCGGCAACGGGCACCGCAGCCCACAGTCCGTCGATACGGTCCATCACGCCACCATGCCCCGGCACCCAGGTGCCCGAATCTTTAACGCCGTGACGGCGTTTGAAGCGGCTCTCCGCTAAGTCGCCGAACTGACCAACAATGGACAACGCCACGGCAAACAGAATAGCCAACGGGGCCCAGCCAACTCCTGCGGCGAAGGTAACAGCCATTCCTGCCGCTGACGCCGCAACAAGGCCGCCAATCGCCCCAGCCCAGGTTTTGTTAGGGCTTATGCGCGGCGCGAGTTTCGGCCCGCCAATCAGCCGCCCGGCGACATAGCCACCGATATCCGTTCCCCAAATCACCGCGAGCAGCCAAAAAACAGTCTCTGCGGCACCCTGTTCATAGACCACAATCATACATACGGCCGGCACAGCGCCGTACAGCAGCGCGCTTTCAAGAGATGACGAACCGGTCTGATCGGAGTCACGGCTGGTGAAAAACAGCCCGAGCCAGACAAAAAAGACAACAAAGAACCCCAGCAAGGTATCGATCACGGCCAACGCCACAGACGCAAGTGTCGCCGCCATGACGATCACGGCCCGCCGGGGAAACCCGTCATTGTTGGAGATGTGAACAAATTCCCAAATGACGGCTGCCGCCATCGCAGCGACCGCCAATTCAAAGGCGGGTGACCCATAGTAGACGGCACCCAGCGCAACGGGAGCAAGAACGAAGGAGGTCGCAACACGGGTCCAAAACATAGAACTATACCGTGACGGCCCCATACCGGCGTTCCCGCCCGCGGAACTCGTTAAGCGCGTAGTCGAGGTCAGATACGCTGAAGTCCGGCCACAACGTGTCGACAAATACCAATTCGGTATACGCCAACTGCCACAAGAGAAAATTACTGATGCGCTGCTCGCCCGACGTTCGTATCAGCAGGTCCGGGTCAGGGATGCCGTGACTCGCGAGGCGGCTGGCAAACAAGGCCTCATCGATCTCCTGAGGACTAATCTCGCCACGCGACGCGTCTTCCGCAAGCGCGCGCGCCGCCTGAACGATTTCTTGGCGGCTGCCGTAGCTCAGCGCAACGGTCAAAACATGATCTTGATTGCCGGCAGTCCGCGCTTCCGCATCGGATATCATTTTCGCCGTATCGTCCGGCAAGCGCGACCGGTCACCGATGACCCTCAGACGCACGCCTTTCTCGTCAAGCTCCTTGACGTCGTGAATCAGGTAGTAGCGCAGCAACGCCATGAGATCCTTGATCTCCTCGTCCGGGCGCTGCCAGTTCTCGGACGAAAAACCAAACAAAGTGAGATAACGGATACCGCGTTCGCCAGCGGCTTTAATGGTGCGCCTGACCGCCTCCGCACCGTTCTTGTGGCCCGCGGTACGCGGCAGGCCCCGTGTCTGCGCCCAGCGGCCGTTGCCGTCCATAATGATGGCGACATGTTCAGGGTCCGGCCCGAACCCTTCGGCCGGCTGGAGCGACAAATCCTGCATCAGACCTGCATAATCTCGTCTTGTTTATGGGAGAGCGCTTCATCGATCTGCTTGACGAAATCATCAGTCAATTTCTGAATTTCGTCATTGTACTGACGATGTTCGTCTTCCGAGATTTCACCGTCCTTTTCCATCTTCTTAAGCTGGTCATTGCCGTCGCGGCGCACGTTGCGGATCGCCACCTTGCCCTCTTCCGCATACTTCCCGGCGACCTTGGTGAGTTCCGCGCGCCGTTCTTCGTTGAGCGGCGGAATTGGCACACGAATGAGCGTGCCGTCGACCGCCGGATTTAGACCGAGGTTCGACTCACGAATGGCTTTCTCGACCGCTTTGACCTGCCCCTTGTCCCACACCTGAACGGTCAACATGCGGGGCTCGGGTGCGGCGACGCTCGCGACCTGATTGAGCGGCATTTGGCTGCCGTAAGCATCGACAGTGATCGGGTCGAGCAATGCGACAGACGCCCGCCCGGTGCGCAGGCCAGCAAATTCCTTCTTAACGACGTCGACCGTCGTTTCCATACGATGCTGAATATCTTTCTTCAGCGCTTTGTAATCTGCCATGGCTCACTCCTTTTCCGTGATGACGGTGCACTTCCCCTCACCGCTCAGCACATCGGTAATGGAACGGTTCCCCTGCATCTTAAACACCACGATAGGCATATCGTTGTCGCGGGCCAGGGCAATGGCTGATGTATCCATCACCCTTAGGTCTTGCGCCAGAACCGTGTCAAAACTCAGGCGATCATACCTTTCCGCACTGGAATCCGTCTTGGGATCAGCTGAATAGACGCCGTCGACCTGCGTCGCCTTAAGCAAAGCCTCGCAGTTCATCTCAGCAGCCCGCAAGGCCGCTGCCGTATCCGTCGTGAAATAAGGATTGCCCGTGCCGGCTGCGAAAATGACGACGCGGCCCTTTTCCAGATGGCGCTCGGCCCGGCGGCGGATATAGGGCTCGCACACCTCGTTCATGCTGATGGCCGACTGAACACGCGTATTCACGCCAACAGATTCCAGCGCGTTTTGCACGGCCAGCGCGTTAATGACCGTTGCCAGCATCCCCATGTAGTCGGCGGAGGTGCGGTCCATCCCTTCTGCCGCGACCGATACGCCACGGAAGATGTTGCCGCCGCCGATCACCATGCACACTTGGCGGCCCGTGCTGACCACCGACTTGATGTCATCTGCGATCGCGAGAACCGTGTCCTTATTGAGTCCGTAGGTGTCCGGCCCCATCAGCCCTTCCCCTGAGACCTTCACCATGATGCGCTTATAGGTCAGCGGTTCGGACATGACTCTCTACTCTCCCCAACCGGCCTGTGACGAACCCATGCGGCCAACCCCTCTAGCCGGCCGATGCGGTTCGCGAAGCCGCGGTCCCGGTGCAAAAAAGGGACGGTCCTCCGTCCCTTCCTGCCTGGACTGGATCGCGCACAGAAGCCCGTGCGCGGGCCGTCCGGATGATACACAAAAGCAATCGAAAACGCCCGCGCCTTTTGGCCGCTGCCGGCCAAAAATGCGAGAAACGGCTGATCAGCCGCCGACCGCTTCGGCCACTTCCGAGGCGAAGTCTTTATCTTCCCGCTCGATCCCCTCGCCCAAGGCAAAGCGGACAAAACCGGTCAGCTTGACGGGGGCGCCGATGTCCTTGGCCGCCTCTTCGACCACCTTGGCCACTTTCGCCTTGTCCTCAGAAATCACGTAGATCTGCTCCAGCAGAACCACTTCCTCGAAGAACTTGCGCATCCGGCCTTCGACCATCTTGGCGATGACGTCGTCCGGCCGCCCTGATTCCTTGGCCTGATCGGTCAAAACCTGGCGTTCGCGCTCCAGGGTATCCGCGTCCACCTCGTCGGTGGACAGGAATCGCGGGCTCGCGGCGGCAATATGCATAGCGAGCTGTTTACCGAGCTCATCGAGCTTGCCGGCATCGCCTGAGGACTCCAGCCCGACCAGTACGCCGATCTTACCGACGCCCGGTTTCACGGCGGAGTGAACATAGGGGGCAACCACACCTTCGCTAACCGACACCGCATCGGCGCGGCGCAGCTGCATATTCTCGCCAATGGTGGCCACCAAATGAGTCACCTGTTCTTCAACGGTGCGGCCCTCGCCGGGCACCTGAACAGCTTTTAAGGCCTCGATGTCGCCTCCGGCGTCGAGCGCCAGCTTGGTGGCGGTTTCGACGAAGCCCTGGAAGGTCTCGTTGCGGCCGACAAAGTCGGTTTCCGCATTGACCTCGACCACAGCTCCCTTGCCGCCGTCGACGGCAACACCGACCAGACCCTCAGCCGCAACGCGGCCTGACTTTTTGGCCGCCGCAGAGAGGCCTTTCTTGCGCAGCCAGTCGACCGCAGCCTCGACATCGCCATCGGACTCCGCCAATGCGGTTTTGCAGTCCATCATGCCTGCGCCAGTTTTTTCCCGAAGCTCCTTCACCAGAGCCGCTGTAATCTGTGCCATTGTCTCTTCGTCCTTAAAATTCGGCCCGCCAGTCCTGACGGCGCATTATGGCGCTGATCCGCGCCACTCCTGCTGGTCCTCTACCCCCGCACATCTGCGGCGGCAGCCCCCCGACACACTCTCGACCGCGTCTCAGTCGCTTTTCTTGGCCGCGGCCTTCTTTGTGGTGGTCTTTTTCTTGGTGGTGGTTTTCTTTTTGGTAGTTGTCGCTTTCTTCTTTGTTGTCGTCTTCTTCTTGGCGGTGGTTGTTTTTTTGGCCGTCGTTTTTTTCTTGGTCGCCGTTTTCTTCTCAGCCGGAGCGGCAGCGTCCTCGGCAGGCTTAGCCTCTTCGGCTGGTGCCTCGGCCGTTGCCGGTTCCTCAGCCGGAGACGCCGCTTCTGCGGGCTGTGCGGTAGCTTCCGCCGGTGCGTCCGCACTCGCCTCCGCAGTTGCGGGCTCTTCAGCCGGCAACGCTTCGACCGGCGCTTCTTCTTGGGCACCAAGGTCCACGCCAGCGGCCTTCATTTCATCCTGAATGCCTTCCAGTGCCGAATTGGCCATCAGCTCCAGGTAGAGCTTAATCGCGCGAATGGCGTCATCGTTCCCAGGGATCGGATAGGTAATACCCTTTGGATCGGAATTGCTGTCCAACACCGCGACAACCGGGATGTTGAGGTTGTTCGCTTCCGAGACAGCAATGTCTTCCTTATTGGTGTCGATCACAAAGATCAGGTCGGGCACGTTGCCCATATCCTTGATGCCGCCCAGCGCCAGATCGAGCTTGTCTTTCTCGCGCTGCAGGTTCAACGCTTCCTTTTTGGTCAAACCAACCAGACCGTCTTCGCTGGAGAAGCGCTCTTCCAGATCTTTCAAGCGGCGGATCGACAGCGAAATCGTCTTCCAGTTTGTCAGCATGCCGCCGAGCCAGCGATGGTTGACGTAGTACTGTCCGCAGCGCTCGGCGTACTCCTTCACCAGGTCATGAGCCTGGCGTTTGGTGCCGACAAACAAAACGCGTCCGCCTTCGGCGACGACGTCGTGCACCGCCTGCATCGCACGGTGCAGAAGCGGAACGGTCTGCTGAAGATCGATGATGTGAATGCCGTCACGGACCCCGAAGAGGTACTGATCCATCTTCGGATTCCAGCGGCGGGTGTTGTGACCAAAGTGACAGCCAGCCTCAATGAGCTGGCGCATGCTGAACGTAGGCAGCGACATAAGACGTTCTCCGGTTAGGCCTCCGCAGGGGGTGACCAGAGCCCCTGCCCTGGACCGGATCGACGCCCCGGAACTCCCGGGTGCCGCATCCCTGCGTGTGGAATGCGGCGGGTTCTAAGGGGTTAGACGGCGGATTGCAAGGCGGATTCGGCGAAAAAACCGCTCCATTTCCCCGGAAAGCCGGCGTTTTGGGGTGAATTAGCCCGAAATCACTCAAGTCGGGCCGATTTACTCCGCCAAATCGTTCAAAATCTCAAGAATTGTGGGCTCGAACCGGGTCATCCCAGCCGACCGGCCAATCTTGAGCGCTTCCTCAATCGACTTCCCGTCATTGGCGAAGGCGTTGATGGCGTACATGCCGCCCACCCGGTTCCCGCTGCCGCAGTGGAGCAATACCGGGCCCGAAGCCGCATCGAGTGTTTGGCGAAGCTGTTTCGCGGTCTCAGGATCGAGCCCCTGGCCAGTACCCACGGGAATGCGAATGAAGGACATGCCAAGTTCTTCCGCTTTGGCCTCCTCGTCAAAGGGAACGTCTTCATCCGCACGCCGCAAACTGACGACAGTCGTGACCCCACGAGTGCGCAGGAGTTCTAAGTCCGCTTCCGAGGGCTGTCCGCCCGTCAAAACTTTTCCCTCGGGCAATTGCGGATTGGTAAGCGAAAGCCCGGCAAGATCGTCAGTCCCTAGTGTGGGCTGCGTCGCACAGCCAGCCAGAAACACCAGGATTGCACCGGCAAGTACCGTCACACCATATTTCATCACGGGTCTCCTTTCTCGTTCGCGCGCGACAGCCACCGCGACGGATAAATCCCGCGCGCATTGTCTTCCCAGCCCATAATATCAGGACGCACCAGACGGCGCGCCGTTTGATAATACAGTGGAATGATCGGGTGTAATTCAAGTGCGCGGGCTTCAGCATCGCGCAAGAACGACGCCCGCGTCTCCATGTCCGCATTAAACCACGCCTGCTCGAACAAGCGATCATAGGTCGGGTCGTTGAACTGGGTCACGTTGTAGTCACTCAACTTGGAATGGAGGTTGAGCATAGTGAACACCGGATCGTACGTGGCCCCAACTCTAAGAAAACGCGCAACTTCGTAGTTACCTTGAATGCGCTCAGAGGCCAACACACGGCGCTCGAGGTTGATCATCTCCGCCTCAACGCCGATCCGCCGCCACATCGCGACAATGGCGGACGCTAACCGAGCCTGAACATCTTGGGTGTTGTACTTCAACTCAACCCGCAAGGGATTGTCCGGGCCAAATCCGGCGTCAGCCAAGAGCGCCCGCGCCTCGGTGATGCGCGCGTCCAAGGGCAAGTCCTTAAAATCCGCCTGCGGACGATCCGGGTAATTGCGGATGGCGGCGGGCGTATAGCCATACGCGGGCACCTCACCGGAGCGCAAGACACGCTCCGTCAGTGTTTCCCGGTCAATGGCGAGCGACAAGGCGCGTCTTACGCGGACATCGTCAAAGGGCGGCTGTTGGGCGTTGAAAACATAAGTCTCCAACGACATGGTCTCGGCTATGCGCAGGGACTCCGGCATTTCCGTTCGCACCAACTCCAATTGGTCGGGCGAAAAAGCCACGAGAGTATCTAGTTCCCCTGCGCGGAACCGGGCGAACCCAGCCCTCATATCCTCTGACGGAACGTGATACACGGCATCGAAGAACAGATCATCGGCAGCATGAAATGCAGCGTTCTTGACAAGCTTTACATGAGAGCCCACCACCCATTCATCGAGAACGTAAGGACCGTTGACCACCATGTTTTCAGGTCGGATCCAGGCGTCGCCGTGCGCCTCCACCGCGTGCGGCGGCACCGGCAAGCCGATAAACGACAGCACCTCCAACAGGTAGGGCGCGGGATGGTTGAGCCGGATGATCAACGTGTCATCGTCAGGCGCTTCGACGCCCAGACGTTCTTTCGGAAGCGAGCCGTTGTTGACCGCCTCCGCGTTGACGATTGGCTTGAGTAAGCCGCCAACGGACGACGCCGTTTTGGGATCAAGGATACGCCGGAACGAGTACACAAAATCACTCGCCCGCTGCGGCGTCCCGTCCGACCACGTCATGCCGTCGCGCATGTCAAAGGTGAGGGTCAGGCCGTCGGGACTGACCTCCCAGGACTCCGCTGCACCGGGAATGGGCCGGTCATCCGCCGAATTGATTGTCAGCCCCGAAAACAAGTCTGTCAGAATTGTGCCTTCGAACGCACTGAGGAACTTGTGGGGGTCGAAGGTTTCAGGGTCACCTGCCCCACCGCGGCGCAGGACCCGCTCCTCTTGTGCCAATCCGTTGTCGGAAAAACAAACAAACGCGCCTACCAAACATGCAAATGCTGTGGCGCGGCCAGGCATTGTCTAAAATACCGAGAGCTGGGTTTTGGTGGTGAACAATTCCAGTGCCTTGGTGCCGACCAGGGAGTTACCGACCTCGTCCAATTCCGGCGCCCATACGCAGATCGACAACACACCTGGAATGACGCCGGCGATCCCGCCACCGACGCCGCTTTTGCACGGCAAACCCACGCGGTAGGCGAAGTTGCCCGCTCCATCATAAACGCCGCTGGTCATCATCAATGAGTTTATGCGTTTCACCCGGCGCGGCGGCATAACCCGCTCGGCCTGGCCAAGCATGAAACCGCGGTTCGCCAGCGGCAGAAACGCCCGTGCCAAATCAAGGCAGGACATCGCCAGCGCGCATTGATGAAAGTAAACGTCGAGCACTGCTTCGACTGGGCACTTCAGATTCCTATGAGCCTTCAAAAAATAGGCGATGGCGCGATTACGGTCGCCCGTTGCCTGCTCCGACGCCGCGACCTCCCGGTCAAACCGAACCCGAGTGTTGGTTGATAGCGTACGCGACCAGTTCAGCAGACTGTTTTTTGGATCTTTGCTGTGCGCCGCAACGGTGTCCGTCACAACCAAGGCACCGGCGTTGATGAACGGATTGCGCGGCACGCCGTCCTCGGCCTCCAACTGAACCAGGGAGTTGAATGCCGTACCGGACGGTTCCCGCCCTACCCGCTTCCACAGGTTGGCGCCGACGTGGCCCAAGGCCATCGCTAATGTCAAAACCTTGGAAATACTTTGAATCGAAAATGCGTCCTCTGCGTCACCGTAGACATACTCATCACCGGTGACGGTGCACACTGCGATCCCGAACTTGCCCACGGGCACGCGCTTTAAGGCAGGAATGTAGGATGCAACCTTGCCCTTCCCGGCTTCCAGCGCCGCCTCTTCCCCGACCTTGGTGAGGATTTCAACAAGATCGAGATCATCAAGGACGGACGCAGACGTCATAGAGTTAAGACCGCCGAGACTTACCGCGCCCACATGGGCGTGTTCGGACATTTCTCGCCGACCGCCGTAACCAGCAGCGACGGCGTGCGGTAATTCAATTCACGGGGATTGTCCTGCAGATACTCGGTCAGCGCCGTTTCAAACTGGGCCCCGGTCCACGTGCCCGCGCATTGGAAAAACCAGCGCAGGGATTCTCCGCCCGTCAGGTCATCGGTGAACTTCATAGCCTCCACCATGCCCATGACGTGAAAGGCCCGGTATTCAGAGTCCAGTTGCATATAATTCTCGCCCGACAGCGCCGCAGCCGGGGCCGCCGACACACACAGCGCCAGCCAAATTCCCAGCGCCAGACGCGAAACTTTCCTCATGGCGTTACCCTCGCAAAAATCCAACAACGGCATCGGACCACTCTTCCGGCAGTTGGTCGACAATATCGACACCGCCACCTTCTAACGCAATGTAGGCTAAATCAGGGCGCATTTCCCTGGCCCATTTCGCGTTCTCGTAGATTTGATCTCCGGTATTGGTCAGCATGAGGGTGCGGTGCCTGATCTTGGGCAGCGCGGCGTTGAAATCGTACTGAAATGCGGCGTGGTGACCGTACCAGAACGGCCCCAGCCCGATGAACTTTTCCGCCGTGTAGCGGGTGATCAGAGCCGGATCGACCCCCTCACCATAGAAGTTGTAGCGGTCCATGAAACTCTGCTGCAGATGACTGCCGTCGTGCTCATGAACGAAGCCTTTCTCCGCCCGTTCGACGTAATCCAGAAACCCAGCCCGCTCCTCATCGGTCATAGGGAAAGGTCCATTGATGATCAGGTTGTTGATCAGTTCGGGAAACTGCAGCGCCGCGGACGTCGCGACCATGGCGCCGGTGTGGTGGCCCAGCAGATCGACCTGGTCCAACCCGAGATGCTCCAGCAGTCCCGGCAGCACCGTCGCGTAATCTTCGCAGCCGGGTACAAAGTCCGGCGGCGACGATTGCCCGAACCCTGGGATATCGATGGCGATGCTGCGCACGCCTCGCTTGGCCAACGGCACGAACACGTTGTCGAACTGGCGCAGCGACATCGGCGCTTGGTGAATCAGAACCAGCGGCAGGCCGACGGAATCGGCGGGCGTGACGTCCTGATAGTGGGTTTGTCCGAACGGGCTTTTGGCATAGCCGCGCGTAAAGGTAATGCCGTTCTGCTCCATTGGATGCCTCGCCTCCCCTTTACCGGCTAAAGACGTTGCCGCAGTCGCGGCAGCTGCTGCCAGTAACACGCGTCTTGTGAGGATATTCGTTTTCGCCATGCTGTGCCTCCAGAGATTTCGAGATACGTTAGCACGCTTGGCAGGGCCGTCCATCGCCGGCCCCCCTACGCTTCTGGCAAAAATACGTCCTCAATTCGCAGTCCGAATACATTAGCGATTTTAAAGGCCAGCGGCAGGCTTGGATCGTACTTGCCGGTCTCAATGGCATTCACCGTTTGTCGCGAGACGTCCAGTCGATCAGCCAAATCAGCCTGCGACCAACACTGGTCTTTGCGGAGGTTTCGCAGCTTGTTTTTCACGGATGATGACGCCCGAAGAGTCGATAGATTTGGTTCGTGATGAACCAAAGTGCGCCCATCGTCATCCAGACCCAGAACATTGAGATTTGCGGCCAACCGGCAATCTCCAGGAACCCGTATCCGAAGGTTAAGAACATGGTTCCAGCACTCGCGATGGAGATCACTTCGAATGCTTGAGCGCGTTGAAACTCATCCATGCGCCGGAAGTGCCTGAAGATGGCGATCATGCCCAGAATGAATGGGACCATCGGCAACAGCGCCAGAGCGGATCTCTGCCACAACACCTCGAACCGGTGAAGGTTGGGCATGACCGTAAAAATAAACACGGTGTAGAGAGCGATGGCGGCTCCGAGCTCCAGCCAATAGGTGCGCGTGATGCGCTTCGTGAACTTATCCATGTCCCAAGTTCCTCTTCCAATGCTCCTGCAAGCCAACCGCACACCACCCGGCAACCCACATGACCGTCATGACCAGCCAGACATTCAACATGGACAGCCTGGGCATCCCGGTCATTTCCAGCAAGCCATAGGCAAACGTTACGATTCCGGTGCCAAAGAATGCGATGTAGATGGCACGCCTTTGCAGATTGCGCTGATATTCATCGCTGCGGCGGTCGTTGCGCACGCCAACCCAAATCGCCAGAAAAATAATGCTGATGGGACTGAGATTGATCAAAAACCAGACAAAACTTTGCGCAGGAACCAGCCGCAAGAGTGCCGGTAACAACAAAACCACGCCCATACCCGCCGCAAGTACGAGGCTCATTTCAAGCGCGAAGCGTTTGAGATCACGCCGGTCTTTGTCACTCAAGGATACGTTTCCTGGCATGCCGGGCCTCCGTATTTTGTAAAGTGTCCTTTACACTAAACAGCACGACTTATGGTGTCAAGCACGCTTTACATTCTGTTTTTTCGGAGCAGCGTTAGAACTGCCGGATGTCCATCACCCCTGGCACGTCCTTGATCTTCGCCAGGGTCTGGGCGGAGATGGCATAGCGGTCGGGCAGCGCCACTTCCACCTCATGGCCGTTCGAGCGGGCTACCAGAAGAATGCGGCCATTGCCCCGGCCATCGGCGGCAATAATCTCCCGCAGTTCATCGACCGGCGCGCCGTCCTTCACCTGCACCCGCAGATTGTCGAGCCGCGCTGCCACCGCCTCATCCAGCTTGGTCATCTTGGTCGCCATCAGCCGGATGCGGTCATCTTCCATGCGCGCGTCGAGAGTCACCAGCATGGGCTCACCGGACTCCATCAGTTCACGCGAAGCCGCCAACACCTCTGAGAACACCACAGCTTCATACGCCCCGGTCGCATCTGACAGCGCGACGAAGGCGTATTTATTGCCGTTGCGCCCGACCCTTTCTCGTTTGTCGATCAGCGTTCCGGCCATACGCAGCGGTTGGCGCACATCTTCGGCGGTCAGACTGTCCAAATTCCGTGCGTCGATCACGCCCTGCGCAGCCAGCGTAGCCGCATAGGCGTCCAGCGGATGGGCCGACAGATAGAACCCAATGGCATCGAACTCCTGAGTCAATCGTTCCATGGGCCGCCATTCATCGACGTTTGGCAACTTGAGATCAGGCGTCTCATCGGCACCACCGAACATCGTAATCTGATCAGAGTTGCGGGACTCCGAACCGGCCTGAATGTGGCGCAGGATGGTTTCCGCACCGGCCATCATCTGCGCCCGGTTATCGTGCAGGCAGTCCATCGCCCCGGCCCGCACGAGGTTCTCGATCAAACGTTTGTTGATCAGTCCGGTGTCCAACCTGCCGGCAAAATCCGCCAGGTCCTTGAACGGTCCCGTCTCGTCCCGCGCTGCAACCAGTCCTTCCATCGCCCCGGTGCCGACGTTCTTGATCGCGGCCAGGGCATAGCGCACCGCCCAGGTGCCGTCGTCTTTTTGCTCAACGCTGAACGCCACGTCGGAGCGGTTCACGTCCGGCGGCAACAGATCGATACCGAGGCGCGTCAACTCGGCGCGGAAGCCGGCAAGCTTATCGGTGTTCTGCAGGTCCAAGGACATGGTCGCCGCCATGAACTCGACCGGATGATTGGCTTTCAAATAAGCGGTTTGGTAGGCCACCAGGGCATAAGCTGCCGCGTGCGATTTGTTGAACCCGTAGCCGGCAAACTTGGCGATGGTGTCGAACACCTCGGACGCTTTCGCCGCCTTGGTGCCCTTCTCGGTCGCGCCCTCGACAAATCTTTCGCGCTGAGCGTCCATCTCGGCCTGGATCTTTTTGCCCATGGCGCGGCGCAAGAGGTCAGCACCGCCGAGGGAATACCCTGCCATCTCCTGTGCCGCCTGCATGACCTGTTCCTGATAGATCATGATGCCGTAGGTCTCGTCCAGGATCGGCTCCAGCACGGGATGCATGTAGCTGATTTCTTCGCGGCCATTCTTGCGGTCGATAAAGCTTGGGATGTTGTCCATCGGCCCCGGGCGGTACAAGGCCACCACGGCGATGATGTCTTCGAACACGTCCGGCTTCAGCTTGCGCAGCACATCGCGCATGCCGGTACTTTCCAGCTGGAACACCCCTGTGGTGTCGCCGCGCGACAACATATCGAAAGTAGTGGTGTCGTCGAGCGGGATGGTTGCCAAATCAATGTCGATGTCCCGCGCCGCGAGCAACTCCACCGCCTTAGCGAGGACGGTGAGCGTCTTGAGACCGAGGAAGTCGAATTTCACCAGACCCGCTTGTTCAACCCATTTCATGTTGAATTGAGTCACCGGCATGTCGGAATGAGGATCTCGATACAGAGCGACCAGCTCCGCCAAAGGCCGATCTCCGATCACCACCCCCGCGGCATGGGTTGAGGCATGGTTGTACAGGCCTTCCAGTTTGAGCGAGATGTCGAACAGTTGCGCCACGCTCTCGTCCGTGTTGCGCAACTGTTGAAGCTCGGGCTCGGACTCGATCGCCTCGTCCAACGTGACCGGATTGGCCGGATTGTTGGGCACCATTTTGCAAATTTTATCGACGTAGCCGAGCGGCATTTCCAGCACGCGGCCGACGTTGCGCAGCGCCGCCCGCGCCTGCAACTTTCCGAAGGTGATGATTTGGGCCACCCGGTCATGGCCGTATTCCTGTTGCACGTAGCGGATCACCTCTTCGCGCCGATCCTGGCAAAAATCGATGTCGAAGTCCGGCATCGACACACGCTCCGGATTGAGGAACCGCTCAAACAGAAAATCGAAACGTAAGGGATCGAGGTCGGTGATCAGCAGCGCCCAGGCGACCACCGAACCGGCCCCGGACCCGCGGCCCGGCCCGACCGGAATGTCGTGGTCCTTGGCCCACTGAATAAAGTCAGCGACGATCAGGAAGTAACCTGGAAAGCCCATATTGGCGATAACGCCAAGCTCATAGTCCAATCTCTCGCGGTAGGGCTCGGCGGTTTTCTCTTTCGCCGCCGCGTCCATATCTTCCGTGTAGACGAGTTGCTGCAGACGCTGCTCCAACCCCTCTTTTGCCAGGTCACGCAACGCCTCTTCTTCAGTCCGGTCGCCCGCTTTGGGCGAGCGCGGCAAAATCGGATCACAGCGCTCGACCATCACCGCACACCGTTGCGCAATAACAAGAGTGTTTGCCGTCGCTTCGGGTATATCGGCGAAGAGCTCAGTCATTTCCTGCGCTGACTTAAAGCGATGTTCCGGGGTCAAGCGCCGCCGGTCGGAAATCGAAACGAAGGACTTCTCGGCGATACACAACAACGCATCATGCGCTTCATACATATCCGCGGTGGCGAAGAAGGGTTCATTGGTGGCAACCAGCGGAATGTCATGAGCGTAGGCCAGGTCAATCAACGCCGGCTCAATCCGGTCTTCCACTGTCAGGCCGTGGCGTTGGAGTTCGACATACAGGCGGTCCTTAAAAATCTCGGCCAGTCCCAGCAGAGCCGCTTCCGCCTTCGCGAACTGTCCGTCGATCAGGTGCCGTGCCACCGCGCCCTGCGTTCCCGCCGTCAGCGCGATGAGCCCCGCATTTTGCAGACGCAAGTCATCAATCGAAATTTGCGGCGTTTCGCCGGACGGCGTTTCCAAGAACGCCTTGCTCACCAGCTTGAGAAGATTGCGATAACCTTCGTCGCTTTGACACAGCACCACCAGCTGATCCGGTTCGGGCAAGCGCCCACCTGAGCCCGGCCGGCCATCCTCTCCCGCGCGCCGCAGGGACAACTGGCACCCGATAATCGGCTGCACGCCCTGACCCGCGCAGGCAACGGAGAATTCAAGCGCGCCAAACAAGTTGCGTGTGTCAGTAAGCGCCACCGCCGGCATGGCGTTGTCAACGCATAGGTCAACCAACTCGGGAATCTTGATCGCCCCCTCGGCCATGGAATAGGCAGAGTGCACGCGCAAATGAACAAAGGGTGCTGGGCTGGAGGACTCACTCATAGAGCCCTATTGATTCCATCTTGGCTGCCGGGGCGCCACCTTGGAAAACGAGTTATCCACACAAAAGTGGGTAACCCTGTGGGCAGTCACTCAAACGGGTTACGCCGGGCGACAGGTACGACGACTTCAATGATTCCAGACCTTTGAAAGGTCAGCCGTAGCGTGGCGGTGTCGCCATCTTCCACAGTCTGCTCGAGTCCCATGAGCATGAGATGATCCGCTCCAGGCTTGAGCGCATGGGTTCCGCCTGCGGGAATGACGATCTGCGGCACTGGCCGCATCCGCATCATCCCCCCCTCGCCTTCGAACGTGGTGTGGATTTCCGTCTTAGCCGCCAACGTACTCTCCACCGACAAAAGGGTATCTTGTTCCGCACCGGTGTTGGTCAGCGTGAAGTACCCTGCGGTGACATTGACCTGCCCGATCGGCGCTCTTACCCACGCATCGGATACCTCGATGTCCGACGCAAGGACCGTACCCGCGGCACATATCACCGCGAAAAACGCCACGGCGAAGAAGGAAAGACTGCTCAGTTTCATGGAGCGCTTAATTAAGCGTTGGCGCCAATTATGTCACGCGCCGCGTTTGGCAAGGTCGCCGGGGCGCACCATAGTCTTCGGGTTTGCCGGGGCGCGCGCCGCCAGCACCGCAGCCACCGCGATCGCGACCACAATCAAGGACATCTCAAGGGCATATTCCACCGGCTTTTCCCAGAACTCGGTGAACAAATGCCAGCGCCCGGCGATCTCCACCGAGGTCCAGCACACGATTGCCGTTGGGATGCCGTAGCGGATCGCGGTCGGAACGCGCCAGAACTTCACCAGCCGCTGCAGCAGGTAAACACCCCAAACGGTGTTGGCGAAGAAGATCGCATAAGTCACGGGATGACGGTCCCCGAGAATGCTTTCATCATAAATGAACAGCAGCAGCAGATAGAAAAACCAAATGACGTAAATCGTTTCCAGCGCCGTAATGCCTGCGTAGTTACGTTCATAACTCGGCGTCGGCCTACCGACCTTCATGTGCAGGTGACGCTGCATCCACAGGAAGCAGTTGCACTTGGTTTCCTTGTTAAAGATGAAGTACACCAGCGTCGCCATCATTACGCCGACGGACGACATCATCACCAAGTATTCCGCCTTGGTGGCGATTTCACCGGGCATATGCGGGTCCATCTGGTCTGGCACGCCGAGGTAGTTGCCCGACCACACGAAGGCGAACTCGACCCAGCCGGTCCATAAAAACGACCCGGCCCAAAAGCCGAGCCATGTCGCTGTGACTTCGTTGGTGCTTTTCATGCCCCAGAACAAGAGCGCCGCGCCGGCCAGCCCCATTGCGAAGGCAGAGTGGTAGAGATAGCCCTCTCCCAGAGCATGCTCCATCACGATCATGATCGTGTGCCCAAGTCCCTGGAACACGAACACGATGACAAAGGCGAACAACCCGATAAAGGGTGGACGATTGAATATGCCCGCAAGACCCGATGCCACGTTCGAAGACCCGGTTACATCCGCTGGCATGAGACTCCCCTATCAGAGACCAACTCTTGCGGGAGAGCATAACGCGACTAGCGGGGGTCTTGGAACGGAAATCGGAAACCGGTCTGTAACGTCTCCGCGAGGGATTCGTTATGCGGCTAAGACCAATGCCCCGTTTTCAAGGCGCACCGTGCGGTCCATGCGTTTGGCAAGGTCTGGATTGTGCGTCGCAACCAAAGCCGCCAGGCCGTGGTTGCGCGATAAGGTCATCAAAGACTCGAACACGCCATCCGCAGTCTGCGGGTCGAGGTTGCCGGTTGGCTCGTCTGCCAGAAGCAGCGCCGGCTGATTGGCCAGGGCCCGCGCGATGGCCACCCGCTGCTGCTCGCCGCCAGATAACAGCCCGGGGCGGTGATCATAGCGCTCCGCCAGACCTAAGCTGTCCAATAGGCTTTTCGCCCGGTCTGTCGCAGTGGACCGGCTCACGCCCATGATCATCTGCGGCACGACGATATTCTCCACCGCGGAAAACTCCGGCAGCAGGTGGTGGTATTGATAGACGAATCCGAGATACCTACCGCGCAACTCCGTGCGCCGCTGTTCTGCCAACGCGCCACAGGACTCGCCGTTGATGATTACGTCTCCAGCATCCGGCTTCTCAAGCAGGCCGGCAATATGCAGCAGCGTCGACTTACCGGACCCGGAGGGCCCAACCAGCGCAACAATCTCACCGGACTTCACTTCAAGCTCAGCGCCACGCAACACTTCGAGAGTCTTGCCGCCCTGCTCGAAGGTGCGCGTCACTCCGGACAACCGCAGCGCTGAATCACTCATAGCGCAGCGCCTCAACGGGATCCGTCCGCGCCGCCCGCCACGAGGGATACAACGTCGCGGCAAATGACAAACCCAAAGCCATAATCACAACTGATGTGACCTCAGCCCAATCCATCACGGCGGGAATGGTCGAGAGGAAATAGATCTCCGCTGAAAACAGTTCGGTCCCCGTCATGCGCTCGAGGAAACGGCGGATGTACTCAATGTTCTCACAGAACAGAACGCCTAAGATCAGCCCCAGAATTGTCCCCGTCACCCCAACACTGGCGCCCGCTAAAAAGAACACGCGCATAACCATACCGCGCGTCGCACCCATGGTGCGCAGGATCGCAATGTCCCGTCCCTTGTCTTTCACCAGCATGATCAGCCCGGAGATGATGTTGAACGCAGCGACGACGATAATCAGCGTCAGGATCAGAAACATGACGTTGCGTTCGACCTGAAGCGCGTTGAAGAAGGTCGAGTTAGTTTGTTCCCAAGACAGCGCCCGCACGCCGGGTCCTGCGACGTCACTCACCTGCCGCGCGATCCTGCGCGCCTCATCCGGGTTTTCGACTTGGATCTCAATACCGGTCACACTGCCCGGATACTTGAAATAGGTCTGCGCCAGATCCAGTGGCATGAAGATGACGGAGGAGTCGAAATCGCTCATCCCCACATCAAAAATTGCGGCGATGGGGTAGTCCTTCATCCGTGGCGCCGTACCGAACGCGGTGACATTGCCGCGCGGGGAAATCAGTGTGATCCGGTCACCGACGCCCAGCCGGAAGCGGTCCGCCATGCGTACGCCGATCATCACGCCTTCGCTGCGGGCAAATGCCGGCAGCGATCCATCGACGATGTTGTCCGCGACCACGCTGCGTTTGGCAATGTCTTCCCCGCGTACCCCCCTCACCAAAGCGCCAGAGGTCAGCCCCTGCGTTGTCGCCATCACCTGCCCGTTGATCTGCGGCATGGCCATGACCACGCCGGGTACGTCTTGGATGGCGCCCACGCGCAGATCGTAGTCGGCGATGGAGAACTCTACGCCCTGCACGTCGATGTGACCGTTGACACCGAGAATACGCGCCATGATGTCTTGCCGGTAGCCGTTCATCACCGCCATGACGATGATCAAGGTCGCCACACCCAGCCCAATGCCCAAGAGAGAAAAGCCGGCGATGACCGAGACGAAACCTTCCTTACGCCGGGCGCGCAAATAGCGCCCCGCCATCATGCGTTCGAAAGGCCCAAACATCAGCCGAGACCCGGCTGCGCGTCGGGATTTGTCAGCGTGGTCAGCACGCTGTCCAGACTCAGGCTTTGCCGTTCGCCCGTGGCGCGGCGCTTGAGTTCGACCTGGCCGTCTTTGAGGCCTTTGGGCCCGACGATGAGCTGCCAGGGCAGTCCGATCAGGTCCATGTTGGAGAACTTCACCCCGGCCCGCTCCTCACGGTCGTCATAAAGGGTCGTCAGGCCGATCTCTGCGAACTTGGCGTATAGGTCACCGCACACTTTATCGGTATCGGCATCGCCGACCTTGAGATTGATCAGGCCCACCCGGTACGGCGCGACCGTGTCCGGCCAGATGATGCCATCGTCGTCATGACAGGCCTCAATGATCGCGCCCACCAGACGCGACACGCCGATGCCGTAGCTGCCCATGAACGGCGTGATCATCTCACCGCTCGGGGCCGTCACCTGCGCGCCCATGGGCTCGGAGTACTTCAGGCCGAAATGGAAGATGTGCCCGACTTCAATGCCCCGGGCCGAGACCAGGTCATCACCGAGTTCCTTGCCTTTGGCTTCGTCATGTTCCTCGTCCGTCGCGGCGTATTCGCTGGTCCAGTCGTCGACAATGGGCTGCAAATCTGCGGCGTAATTCACCACCAAAGGAACGGGCTTTTCCAACAGCGCCTTGTGACAATACACCGCGCTCTCGCCTGTCTCCGCCAAGACGATGAATTCGTGGCTCATGTCGCCGCCGATGGGACCGGGATCGGCTTTCATGGGAATGGCTTTCAGTCCCATCCGCGCGAAGGTCCGTAAATAGGCGACAAACATCTGATTATAAGAATGCCGCGCCGCCTCGTAGGTGAGGTCGAAAGAATAAGCATCCTTCATCAGAAACTCGCGCCCACGCATGACGCCGAACCGGGGCCGCACTTCGTCGCGGAATTTCCAGTGAATCTGGTACAGATTCAGCGGCAGGTCTTTGTAGCTCTTCACGTTGTTGCGGAAAATATCGGTCACCACCTCTTCGTGGGTGGGGCCATACAGCATGTCGCGCTCGTGCCGGTCGGTGATGCGCAGCATCTCCGGGCCGTAATCGTCGTAACGGCCGCTTTCCTTCCACAAGTCCCCCGACTGGATGGTCGGCATGATGATTTCCTGCGCGCCGGCATCGTTTTGCTCCTCGCGCACGATCTGCTCGATGTTCTGCAGCACCCGCGTCCCCATCGGCAGCCAGTTGTATATCCCGGCGGCGTGCTGGCGCACCAGACCTGCCCGCAACATCAGGCGGTGCGAGACGATTTGCGCCTCAGAGGGCGTTTCCTTCAATGTGGGCACGAAAGCGCGGGACAAGCGCATGAAAAACCTCAGAAAACTAAGCGAACACAGAGACTGCCGCGCAATTTAGGCAAAGCCAAGGCGGGTGTCTATCGGCCACCGAGCCTTATCTGGCTCAACATGTGTTTGAATTTGGCCTAAGAATGCTACTTAGGAATAATGTCCGGGTTCACCCGGCACTTCGTTTCCACGGCGCAGGCACTTTAACTTAGTACCATGACCTCTACGCGCGGAAAGTTCGGTTGGGCGTCTTCGGTGAGCGATCGCACCCTGGACTATTCAGCCTATGGTTTTTTAGTGGTGGATGACGAACCAGCTGTCATTTCAATTATCTTAGATGTCCTGCGCACGTGCAGAGCGCGGCACGTCAAAACCGCCTCAAATGGCAAACAAGCGTGCGAAATCCTGACTTCAAATCCTGAGGCCATCGATGTCGTCATTTCCGACTGCAAAATGGCCCCGGTCAACGGATTGCAGTTGCTGCAATCGATACGTCAGTCCGAGTTGCCGGAAGTGAGTTCGGATCTGCCGGTTATCTTTGTCACCGGGCACGGTGATGCACCCATTGTCGAACGGGCTCTAAAGTTGAAGGTCAACGGATTCCTAGTGAAACCTGTTAGCTTAGAGAAGCTTGTGGCTGCGGTAACTAAGGTTATTCAGGCAAAAGAATAATACCCTAGCCTGTGAGGAGCGCTCTTCCTGATTTTGCTGACTGGCCCACTTCCCACCTGCCGACAAATTCCATAAATAAGTCAGCGGGCAACGGTTTGCTAATCAGGAATCCTTGCGCTTTGGCGCACCCAACCGAGCGCAAATACTCAAGGGCGCTTTCCGTTTCCACACCCTCAGCACATGTGCTTAATCCCAGATTATTGGCAAGCTCGACCAAAGAACGCACGATAATACGCGCCTCTTCACTGTCGTCGATATCTGTCACAAAAGACCGGTCGATTTTTAGCTCGCTAAACGGCAAGCGGTATAGCTCAACCAAAGATGAGTAACCGGTACCAAAATCATCCATGGACAAGCCGATTTGCTTCACTCGAAAACGCGTCAGGATGTCGAGCGTATTGGCCCCTTCTTCCATCGCCGCGCTTTCCGTAATTTCGAGTGTAAAATTTTGGCTTAGAGACCCGAACTTCCCCAGCCTCTCGACAATCTTATCCGGAAGACGAATGTCATTGAGCAGCTGCGGAGCGAGGTTTACTGCAATGGCAATGGAAAAACCTTCATCATGAAGTTTCTTAAGTTGTTCGAAAGCGCTGCACAGAACACTGTCAGTAAGATCACCGATCAGCCCCACTTTCTCAGCGACAGACAGGAATGATACCGGACTCAGCAATCCTCGCTCCGGATGATTCCACCGCACCAGCGCTTCCGCGCCTTCTATAGGAAGCGATCCATCTTCGCGTAAAGTGACTTTTGGCTGATAATAAGCTTCGATCTCGCCGCATTTGATAGCCGACGCTAGAGCTTCCTTCGTGACGTTCAGCGACTCCTTCCAAGCCGCATTCAGGCGCTCTTCCAAGTCCTCAAGCGATACCGGCTTCGCTAAGGACGGCAACATCCGTAAACCTTGGTTGGCGCCAAGGCGGCGAGCAGTGGCGAGAACTTTGGTGTCTAGACCGGACAATACGACAATCCTGGCCGAGCTCTTCGCCTCAGCGAGGTAGCGGAGAAGCTCAATGCCATCCGTGCCTGGCATGATAAGGTCGACCACGATGAGAGTCGGAGAGAAGGACTCATGAACACGCCGAAACTCGTCCGGGTCAGAAGTTGTCAAAACTTCATACCCCTGTCCGCTCGCAACGTCCTCTATGACTGAGAGAATTTTTGGGTCATCATCGATCGCAAGCAGCCTATTCTCTGAAGTCTGTTTAGCCATCTAACACCTCTCGCAACTTGCGGCCGACTTCTTCGCGCCGATAGGGTTTGCCTAGAATGTCAAAGGTGTGTGTCTGCGCGTTTCCGCGTGCGATTGCTGCTTCCGCAAACCCAGTAGTTAGTAAGACACGCAAGTCTGAACGCATGTCTTTGGCCCGTTGCCCGAGCTCTATACCGTTCAAGCCCCCCGGCATGATGATGTCACTGAACACCAATTCAATGGTGGGGTCATTGCCCAGCCGCTTGAGCGCCTCATCGGCGCTCTCTGCTTCGCAGACCCGATATCCAAAGCTTTCAAGCAGCTCAACGCTGCTCCGCCTGACGTCGGGGTCATCTTCGACCACAAGAATATGCTCGGAGCCGACCAAATCCGAATCCGCCGGTTCAGCCGAATGGAGAGCGTTCTCTTCTGGTCCACCTTCCTGAGCCGGAAGATAAACCTTAACTGAAGTCCCCACACCCTCTTCGCTATAGATCTCGATATGACCCTTCGATTGCCTGACAAAGCCATAGACCATGCTAAGACCAAGGCCTGTGCCACGCCCCGCTTCTTTAGTTGTAAAGAAAGGTTCAAAAACCTGATCGACAATATTTTCAGGAATTCCTGTGCCTGAATCGCTAACCGTAACCTGAACATAGGTGCCGGGATTTACATCAGGATGACATACCACATAGTCCTGATCCAAAACTGACAACTTCGTTTCAATCGTCAAACGTCCGCCGGATGGCATCGCATCCCGAGAGTTGATCGCCAAGTTGAGGATGCACGTCTCAAGTTGGTTGGCGTCGACCTCGATCGCAGGCAAATCGTCCTTTTCGTGAATTTCTAGATCTACTAAGCCGCCGAGCGCCCGACGCAGCAATGGTGTCATTCCCTCCAACAATGCACCGATATGAATTACACTTTGCTCAAGCGTCTGTTTTCGTGCGAATGCGAGCAACCGTCTGGTCAGCTCTGCTCCGCGCTCAGTCGCATCCAACGCGTTTCGGACACGCTCCAGTGTTTTCGGATCGTCCTTATGGCTGCGTTCCAGCAACTGAAGGCTAATCAAAATCACGGCGAGCAAATTGTTAAAGTCGTGTGCGAGCCCGCCAGTCAACTGTCCGATCGCCTCAAGTTTGTGGGATTGGGCAAGCCGCTCCTCCGCAACCTTGCGCTCTGAGAGATCAAGAACCTGAACCACTAAATGTATAGGACGACCTTCGTCGCTCCAGACTGCCGACACACTGCTAAGCGCCCAAAGTGTGGAGCCATCTTTGCGGACATATTTGTTTTCATGCTGGAAGGACTCAATGTCCCGGGCCAATAACTTCTTTCGGCAATCCGAGTCTCTTTTTTGATCCTTAGGGTGCGTAAGTTGTTCGATGTTATATGTGCGCAGCTCATCTTCCGGATAGCCCAACATCTTGGAAAGTGCGGCATTGGATAACAGAACTTGTCCGTCGATAGAGATGATCGCCAAACCCTGAGGCGAAGATTCAAACACGCCACGGAACTGCTGAGCGCTTAGGCGCACCGCTTCCTCTGCCCGCTTGCGGTTCATTATGTCGGTAAGAACGGTCAGGGAATACTCTGGCTGTCCCGCGTCATCCCTTTTGACAAACGCAGCTAGCTGAATATCAATCAGCCCGCCGTTCTTCTTCCTGACCTGAAACTCTGCTTCATCGACCCGCCCAGTGTTTTGAAACTGAGGCAGCACGATGTCGCGCACATAGTCGCGGGACTTCGGCGGCAGAAGGTCGGAAAAATGCCGGCCGATAACCTCTTCGCGGTTGTAACCCAGCGTCTTAATCCAGTGATCGCCAACTCGAATAAGACGTCCATCCATATCTACGGAATGGAGCATGACGGGTGTAAGGTTATACAACCCCTTGAGTTCTTGTTCGCTCTCTCTCAGTTTCGCTTCGGCAAGCGCCTGTTCAGTGATGTCATGCATTGTCGCGACGGCGCCAAGCTTTTCACCCACATCGTCAATGATTGCCGCACCGTTGGCTATGAGCTTATGGGGCGTCCGGCCTTTGGGTGCTACAACCATCTCCGTCTTCGAGGCGGCACCGTCCGTCAAAGCACGGAACAGGGGAATATCCTGCATCCCCATCGGGGTGACACCATCAGCCTCAAAGAGATCGTAGTGCGCCGCCCATTGCTCCGGGGGCAATGGTTCCTCTGGCAACCCGTGTAAATCACGGGCAGCTTGATTGAATACCGTTAACTGTCCTGCCGCGTCACAAGCCACAACAGCATCGTGAATATTGTCGAGGACAGCGCCGAGGAACTTTTTATCTGTCTCATGCTTTGCAGCGAGTCGCTTTTCGTTGCTTACGAACTCCGTAAACAACATCACCCCAGCAATGTCGCTGTTTGAGTACCAGGGCACCAATGTGGATTTAATCCACTCGACGTATCCTTCGTTGTCCTTATAGAAAGTTTCTTGGCCTTCGAAGCGTTCGCCCGCTAGGCATCTTTGCAGCCGGTCTTTCCAGTCGTCCGAGATGTCCGGAAAAACATCAAATTGATGTCGCCCTTTAAGGTCTTGGCCAACAAGGTTGTAATCGGACTTAAACTTCTCACTGCATGCCAGATAGCGCAGATCACGGTCGAGGACGGCAACCGCGTAAGGAGCCTGTGCGAGAAGTTGAGCTACAGCATCTGACGGAAGTTGCGCACCGACCATATTTTGCGGGCCAGAAAGACCCGATACAATTTGCGCCCCACCGCCATCAGGCTCATACGCTTGTTCAGACATCACGCATACCCACCTAAAGCGCAACCGGCCATAAACCGTACTCAAATAACTTATTTTTGGTTGTATATGTGAACCTAATCCGCTCGAATGGGCGCAGCAATCATTTTCGATTCAAAATTTATTTTTACTAATAATTTCAATATTCTAGATACCTATTTGCACTACTTTATTGAATCTAAAAGGATATTTTCCCCCATTACGTGTGCGGTTTCTGCCATAAAGAAACGTTATACACAATTATGGGTAGCAACGCGTCAGGACTTGATCAACCAGGGAAGAAAAGCGCCAGTTAACGAGTCGCCGATAACCGCCAGCGACCTACTGAACGGCCTCACGCGCAAACGCCGCCTTCCCTGCAGCAATGGCGTCGTAGATCGCATGTGCTTCCCCGCCTAGCTCATCGAGAACCGCACCATGGGGAGCCTGGCCAGCGGCGATCCAAAGAGCGCGCTCTGCTCGATGTTCTGCAGCACCCGCGTTCCCATTGGCAGCCAGTTGTAAATTCCGGCGGCGTGCTGGCGCACCAGACCGGCCCGCAACATCAGGCGGTGCGAGACGATTTGCGCCTCGGATGGCGTTTCCTTCAATGTGGGCACGAAAGCGCGGGACAAGCGCATGAAAACCTCAGAAAACTAAGCGAACACAGATACTGCCGCGCAATTTAGGCAAAGCCAGGGCGGGTGTCTATCGGCTCGCTACCTAGCTGGCGGCTTACCCGCCGCCTTAAGTTTAGCGTCAAGTTTGGCCTTCTTTTCCGCCGCCAGTGCAGGGCCAACATAATAATGATCGAACATGGCCTCGATAATATCGATACACCAGCCAGCTTCATCTGGTTCTACATCGATAACCTGCAATGTCGTCTTGTCGGTGATCGGGTGAGATGAGAAATTTCCGAAGTTGCGAACTGCATCAATTGTCGCCCGCAGACCTGAGGGGATCGCCTTTTTCGGATCACTCTCTGCAAGAACAGCATCAATTTGATCGAGCAGATTGTACTGCGTGTAACCATGCTCGCGTAATATTGTTTGAAGGGCGCGCCTTGCAAGAGCGGCTGAAGCCTTGGGACTGTCAGGTCTGACTTTCTGCGCTTCTTCGTAATCCTGCCCGATGTGTTTTGGCACGGCCTGTGGCGCTTTTGTGATTAACCTTCCGGCGGGATACGCCACAAACGGCGACGCGGAAATCTTATTTCCTGATCCATTCTTTATTGGAGCCACAACCAATATATTTTGATTACAGGAAGGGCAAATCGATACATCAGTTCTGAATCTGTTGTCCCAAGTATATGAAGAGAAATCTTGTGGGTTTATGTGAACGCCACAATGCGGGCAATTCATGTTTGACATGTGTCAGTTCCCTAAACGTGTTTGAACCCGTTAAAAATAGGTAGCTTGCATTTTTGACGATCCCACCCTGCCTTTGGGAATTTCTTCTCTCTCAAAGCTACTAGTCATCCCCGTCGTTAGGAGAACGGAACAGCCAATATCTCTGCTTCCCCTCAAAAATGGCGTCATATATCGCATGCGCCTCGCCGCCAAGTTCATCAAGAATAGCGGCATGCGGTGCCTGGCCGACAGCCATCCACTGGGCCAATTCTTCAGGCGTGGGCTGATACACTGGATCCCCTTCGCCGATGATGCGATCAATCTCGGCGTCTTGTGCCTCGCGTACCTCGATCCGCTGCTTGTCGAAGCCCTCGAAGGCGTCCAGCATCACCGCGCGGTGCTCATCGGTGAAGCCGTCCCACCAACGTTTGTTCACCAGAAACAATCCCGTCTCATAAACATGGCCAGTCAGCGTGAAGTGGGGCGCGTCCTCCCGGGTCGCCCCGACATGCCAGGTGATGGCGCCGAAGCCGCCATTGATCATGCCGGTCTGCAACGCCGGCACGACATCAGACATGGTCAGGAAGACAATATCCGCATCGAGTTGACGGAGGAACCCGACCACCGCGGGTGATTGCGCGGCGCGGACACTCAAGCCCGCCACATCCGCCGGCGTACGGATTTGTCGGTCGGCATAGAAGTGCGACCAGCCCGCTTCGGCGAACTGCAGCAACACGTAGTTATCGCGCGCGACCAGAGGCTGGTAGAGATCGCGGATACAACAGTCGTACACGAAATCTGCTTCTTCTTTGCTCTCGAACAAATAAGGCAAGCTGAGAACGGCCACTTCCGGAATCTGCGTCGAAATCACCGATTGGGATGTGCCGACAAACTGAACCCGGTTCCGCTTCAAGGACCCAAGCAGTGCTTCTGAAGCGCCAAGCTCTCCGTAGATGTGATAGTCCAGGTCGAACAAATCTGATCGGGCCGCGAAGGCCGCTTTGTAGCGATCCCACTGCCGATCCCACACGGATCCTTTTGGTGCACTTGCGGCGAGGCGGCCTTGAACCGGGTCGGCCAAGGCGCTTGCCCCCGCCCAGGAGGCGAACATGACGACAAGCAGGGCTGTCAGGGGGTGGCGGAAACAACGACGCATAGGGCAAAAGGTCTGTCATAAAGAGGAGCAGATGACCAGCCTGCACAACACATGCTTGGGACTCACGATTGTATGGTGACCTCGTCTAACACTGAGGGCTCGAACAAGATGACCGGCGCAGCCGTGATGCGCCGTGTGCTGGACCGTTTCGGTGTCAAAACCGTGTTCGCCCTGGCCGGTGCATCGCAAACCCGTCTGCTGGATGAGTGTGAACAGGCCGACTACCGCATCGTGCCCAGCCGGCATGAAACCGCGACCGTCGGCGCGGCTGACGGCTATGCGCGGGTCACAGGTAAAGTCGGAATTGCCATGGTCAACGTCGATCAAGGCATGCCCAATGCGATCACCGGACTGCAAACCGCGCTGGAAGCCTGCTCGCCCGTCGTTGTCCTCGTTGGACGCGAACCGGATACCTGGACGCAGCCCGAACTGGATTTCGATCACGAAATTCTTGGATTGGTTCAGCCGGTCACCAAGTGGGCCCGCACCTGCCGCTCCGCCGCGCGTCTGGGTGAATATCTGGAAGCGGCCTGCCGCCGCGCCTTGGCCGGACGGCCGGGTCCGGTCGTCCTTGCCTTCCCCAAAGATTTCCTGTCGGAGATCATTAACCCAGGCGTCGATCTCACCACCCCGATCTCGGCAGAGCCTCGGCCCACTCCATCTCCGGACGAAGTGTCAAAGGCAGCGGACCTGATCGCCGCGGCGAAGCGCCCCCTCATCATTGCCGGGTCGGGCTCCTTCCGTTCCGGCGCTGGCGAAATCCTACGCCGGTTCGCCTCGGAGTTTGGCATCAACGTCGCCGGCAACAATCTGGGCCGGGGTCTCGTGCCGGAAGACGATGTCACCGGCTGGGGCTGGCCCATCGCCCAGTTCGCCGCCCACGAGGCCGATGTGGTGGTCTGGGCCGGCGCCCGCATGGCCAAGAAGTTTGGCTACGGCCTTAGCCCGCGATTTCCGCCCACGGCCAAGATGATCAAGATCGATCTCCATGCTGAGGAATTGGGGCGCAACCGCATGCCCGAAGTCGGCATGGCCGCCGACAGCCGCGCGGCGCTGGAGGCAGTGTTTAATGAACTGCAAGGGCGCAAAACACCGAAGTTCGATCCGTCCTGGCTGGCATCGTCGCTGCAAGAACGCCTGAAAGTCATCGCCGAGAGCGGCTCCGGCCCTGACGTTATCCACCCCTTGCGGCTGGCGCAGGAGGTCAACGCCCGGCTGCCCGGCAACGCCATTTTCGTTCAGGACGGCGCCTCCATTCTGGTCTTGAGTTGGGCTGTCACCCGCTACCGTTGCGAAGGTGGCTACATGGACACCATGCCGCTTGGCTCTATGGGCATGGGGACGCCCCTGGCGCTAGGGGCGGTAGCCGGCGCGAAGGAAATCGCTGCGGAAACCGGCGCCCCTGAGCGGCCCGTGGTGCTGGTTACCGGGGACGGCGCGTTTGGCTTTTACCCCGCTGAGCTCGGCTCAGCCGTCCAAGCCGGTCTGCCCTTTGTTTGCGTCATTTCCAACAACGGCGGCTGGGGCAATGAGATCCATTCCCAGCCCCGGCAAATCGGGCGCACCATCAACGCCCACTTCGGCGAAGTCCGCTACGACACCGTCGCCCGGGGGTTTGGGGCCGAGGGCCTGCGCATTGAAGACCCTAAGCAACTTGGCTCTGAGCTCGATAAAGCTATGAAAATCAATGAGAAGGTCATCGTTGTCGATGTCATAGTTGATGATACCGGTGGGCTCGATCCGCGCGCCAGCACGTTGATGTATCATGATGTCGAGGCCACGCGCGCCACGCACTTTGGCGCCGGAGAGGACTTATGAGCACGAGGACGCCGACTGGCGCGGACGCCCTTATTCAAACCCTGGTCGACAGCGGCATCGACACCTGTTTCGCCAATCCCGGCACGACCGAAACTCACCTGGTTGGCGCCATCGACCGCAGCAATGGGATCCGGCCCATTCTTGGGCTGTTCGAGGGTGTGTGCACTGGCGCCGCCGACGGCTATGCCAGGATTGCCGGTAAACCCGCCTCAACTTTGCTGCACCTGGGTCCCGGCCTCGCCAATGGCCTTTGTCACTTGCACAACGGACGCAAAGCCCACTCACCCATCGTCAATCTGATCGGCAACCATCCCCGTTCTCACCTCAAATACGACGCGCCTTTGTCGTCAGACATCGCTGGACTGGCAACGCCGGTGTCGGGCTTCGTGCGCGAAGTTTCCAAGCCGGAAGACATTGCCAAAGATGGTGCTGCGGCAGTTCACGCGGCGTGGGGACCACCAGGCCAGGTCGCGAGCCTCATCATCCCGGCGGACTGCAGTTGGACTGACGGCCCAGACGCCGCAGAACCACTCGCCAAACCAATTCCAAAGCCTGCTATGGAAAATGACGTCAAACGCGTCGCGGAGGTGTGCCAAAAAGGTGAAAAAACTGCACTACTGCTCGGCGGGCCAGGATTGACGGATCCCGCGCTTCAACTTGCTGGCCGGATTGCCGCGAAAACGGGTGTGCGCCTGATCGCCTATACCTTCGAACCGCTGATGCAGCGCGGCGCTGGGCGGGTCTATGTCGAGCGCATCCCCTACTTCCCCGAAGATGCCGCCGACGCGCTCAACGGACTGGAGCACATGGTGCTATGCGGCGCGAAGGAGCCCGTATCCTTTTTCTCCTATCCCACCGGCGGCGGCACACTGGTCCCGGACGGGTGCGCCCTGGATACCCTGGTCCCCGTCGGCGGCGACGTAACTACCAGCTTGGAAGCGCTCGCCGATCTGCTCAGCGCCTCAACGGACGGTGTGACTCAGGGTTTGGCTTTGCCAAATATGCCCGATGGCGCGCTGACACCCGACACCGCAGCCGCCGTGATTGCCCGGGCCATTCCTGAGAACAGCATCGTTGTGGACGAAGGCATCACCGTTGGCTTTCCCGCGTTTTCCCTGTCTCAAGGGGCTGCGCCTCATGACTGGGTGTTCATCACCGGCGGCGGCATCGGCTGGGCCTTGCCCGTGAGTGTGGGCGCGGCGGTCGCGGCACCGGACCGCAAAGTGCTGTGCCTGCATGGTGACGGCGGCGCCATGTACACTATCCAGGCGCTGTGGACGATGGCCCGGGAACGGCTCGACGTCACCACGGTGATTTTCTCCAACAAGGGGTACCTCATCCTGGATATCGAGCTGCAGCGTCACGGCTTGGGCCCCGCTGGCGCCAACGCCCATCGCATGATGGATATGGATGATCCCCGGATCGACTTTGTCGAGTTGGCCCAGGCGCAGGGCGTGCATGCCGGCCGGGTCGAAGACTGCGCGGGGCTGGCCTATGCGCTCGCTGACTTTCTGAAGCGCCCCGGACCGCACCTCATCGAAGCAGTATTGGCTTAATCCGCTGCCACCTCGGGCTTGCGTTCCGGATAGGGAATGCCGGCTGCGGCAAAGGCGTCGGCGCAGGCCGAGGCCAAAGCCGCCGCCGTATCACGGGGCAGCTTCTCGCCATTCCAGTACAGATCATTTCCGGCAACCGTCACCTGGCCGACCACGCCCTCCCCGCCGATCAACGCAGACGCAGCGCTGCCACCGGGTCCGCCCGATCCACCAAGCGGAAGCCGACCGGCCAGATCGACGCGGATATCGATGGTGACTTCCTCCGGCGCGGTGATCATGCCATAGCCGCCACCCAAGTCAGCAGGCACCACCGCATTGCCGTTGACATCGACACCCGGAGTGAAGGCCACGTCGTCGGCCGGGGTGTGAGCCACTAATTGCTGGCAGTCCTCAGTGCGGACAACGATTTGCTCAGCGTGTGCGGCGTGGAAGACACTTGTCGAGACCGCCAGGCCAATGAGAACGGAGAGGGAAAAGTGATTCATGGCGGAATCCTGGGCTTGAAGTGGTTAACAGCTGGTTTTCAGCTCAAACCAAACTCGCGGCGTTGTGAATATGCAACATGGATTTGAGAAATTCCTTCCATCTGGCGAACATTCTTCCAGATAACCCAAACCTGTCATACCATTACGTTGCCTAGGGCCTCGGCTGGGCGATTGGGGAATCGTCCGGTTTCGTAGGCCCTTTTAGAAGGGGATCAGAAACTATGACGTCTCGCCGTCTGCGCCACTGGCTGGCCAGTGCCACCATGCTTTCCACCGCCGGGCTGATGGGGGTTCAAGACGCCCTTGCCCAGGTGTTGATTGAAGAAATTACCGTCACGACCCGCCGCCGCGCGGAGTCCTTGCAAGACATTCCGCTGGCCATCACCGCGTTCACCGATCTTCAGATCGAGCGGGGTGGTATCCGCAACATCGACGATATCGCCCGCCTGACACCGGGTCTCACCTTCGACCTCGGGTTTGGCCCGCAGGACACCCGGCCGCAAATTCGTGGTCTTCCCGCCACCCGCGGCCGTCCACCGGTTGGTATATTGCTCGACGGGATCGACGTCTCCAGTGAGTCCATCCAGACCGCGGGCGGCAGCAACTTGATGAACATTCGCCTGCTCGATGTCGAGCGCATCGAAGTGGTGAAAGGTCCGCAGAGCGCCCTGTATGGCCGGACCGCGTTCGGTGGCGCCATCAATTACATCACCAAACGCCCGGGTGACGAGTTCCGCGCCAACGTCCTGCTCGACGCCGGTGACCACGGCCAGCTCGAAATCCGGGGCGGTGTGTCCGGCCCGATCGACGAAGACGGTAAGGTCGGCGTGGGTGTCAATGTCGCTTATGCGGAGCACGACGGGTTCCATCGCAACTCAGTGACCGGCGAAAAGATCGGCGGGTTCGAGAGCATCGGCGGGTCCGTGGTACTCGACGCCGAGATGAGCGAAAACTTCAACGCTCACGTCCGTCTGTCTTATTCCGAAGACGACAACGAGGTCCGCCCGCAGGTCGTCAAGGGCGGCATCAATTTCGTCGCAGCCCCGACCAACCCGCTGGGATTGGCCGGCGCTTTCAATCCTGATTTCGGATTGTTGTCGATTGACGACACCGACATCATCCAGCTCAGTACGGATCCGTTCACCAACGAAGACTTCTTTGGCTCGAAGATGGATTCCTTCATCTCCAGCCTGAAGTTGGAATATGAGCTCGGTGACAATATCTTGATCACCTCGCTCACCGGCTACACCGACGCCGAAGTTCTTCAGAATTTCGACTCGGACAAACGCGGCGCACCGGTCACACAGGTGTTCTTGCCGCCGCCGGGGGGTGTGTCGGAGCCCTTGCCCCGTTCGACCATTGTCGATTTCGTCACCGACACCCGCCAGATCAGCCAAGAGCTGCGCATCAGCGACCTGACCTCAGACGGGTTCCGCTGGGCGTTTGGCGGTCTGTACTGGGATGAGAAGGTCGAACAAGTCACCCAGTTGAGTGCCGCAGTCGATTTTTCTGGGCTTGGTTCAGCACACCTCAATCTCGCCTTGCAAGGCCGGGCGGGTCTGAATTCCGGTGACCTCGACCGCGATCTCGAGCACTGGTCAGCCTACGGGCACGTCGAATTCGACGTCAGTGACCAGCTCACCGTTGTCGCGGAAGCCCGCTACTCGGATGACAGCTACACCTACGACGTCGTCGGCAGCATCAACAACGCCTTCGGCGTGTTCTTTTTCGGTCCGGTACCCTACTCCGCACCGATCGAATTGCCGGAAGTCTCGGCCAGTGACGACTACTTCACGCCGCGCGTCTCCGTCGATTACGACATCAACGATGACGTGATGGTCTATGCCGCTGTCGCCAAGGGCGCCAAGCCGGGCGGATTCTCGACCCTATCCATCGGCCAGGATCTCTCCAACAACCGCTTCCTGCCGGAAACTCTGTGGAGCTACGAGATCGGGACCAAGACTCAGCTGTTCGACAACCGCGTCCAGTTGAATGCAGACGTGTTCTACATGGACTACAAGAACAAGCAGGTCACCACGCAGGACGCTTCCGGCGGTCAGGGCGTCAACCTGAGCACCGTGACCCGCAACGCTGGTGAAGCCGAAATCTATGGCTTCGAAGCCGATATCGCGATTGCGGTCACCGAGGAACTCACCTTCACCGGTGGCTACGCCTACCTGGACACCGAGTATACTGACTTCGTGTTCACCACATTGAGCGGCAACGACTTGGTCCGCGGCGGCAACTGTACGCCGACGACCGTGGGTACGACTCCCGTGTGTGAGGTGTCCCTTACCGGCAACTCACTGGAACGCCAGCCGAAGCACGCGTTCACGCTTGGTGCCAATGGCTCGTTCCCGATCACCGATGACCTCAGCATTTTGGCCGAGCTATCGACCCAGTACCAGGGCAAGCGTCCACTGTCCCAGTGGAACCGCTGGACCCTGCCGTCCTACTTCAACGTCGATGCCCGTCTGGGCGTGGAAGCAGACAAGTGGTCGATCATCGCTTACGCGGAGAACCTGTTCGACTCCGACCGCATCCGCAGCGGCCAGGAAAACTTCGACCTGCTCTCCTTCGGTACGGCCATCAACCTGTTCGTGCCCGATGACCGCCAGCTTGGCGTTCGCCTGAGCTACCGCATGTAGGCGGGTCGCATAACACTTTGGGAACCCCTTTGGCTCCGGCCGGAGGGGTTTTCTTTTGCCTACATTCCAGACACCCACCTTGCCGATGATGGGCTTCGACCCGGACGGGCCGCAGCTAGAAGATGCGAGCCAGCCTAATTATTCGCGTAGCCTGACCGCCCTGCGTCGTATGGTTTGCCGTTTTCGGGGAACCCCTCGGACACGCCGCGCCGATAGAGATGCTCGACATAGGTCAGCGCTGACATCGCCAGCTCGGCATAGTGAATGAAATACCATTGGCCATCTTTCTTGCGGAATATGGCGTTGACGCGATAGTCATCTTGAATCGCCGGACGGGTTCTCATCTTGAAGTCCAGGCTGTTCTCCCACGTCGCGACAGCGATCTCGTCGGATAGCAGACGAACCCGCAAGCGATAGGGCTGGATCACAACCGTCTCCACCATGGTGTTTTCTGACGGCGGGTTGAAGTACTGATCTAACCCCACTTGGCCGATCACCCATTGGTCCCGCTCCTCACCAAGATAGATAGGTGTATCCTCGTCGGCGTCCCACATATCCTTAATGCGCATCCAGTCACCACGATTAAATTTGCTCGCCCATTCGATCACGATGGCTTCAATTGCCTCCGCATCGGCCTTGGGCGCTGTGGTTTCGCTGTGCAGAATGGACTCAGCCTCGACCGGCCCGGCCAATGCGATGGCAAAACAGCACGTCATCAATAGCTTTTTCATTGCGCGCGTGCCTCCCGTTCCGCTTCCTGTTTTTCAAGCATCTCCAGGAATTCATGACTGACTTGAGAGCGGTACAAGCGTTCGATGTACATGATCGGCGCCATGGCCGCCTCGGCGTAGTGAACGAATTTCCAACCACCGTCGGTTTTTTTGAAGATTGCGTTGGCTTTGAAATGCTCGCCGCGCGGGGCAATGCGGCGTGGTTTAAATTGGAAATCGACGTACCAGACGGCTGACACCAGGCCGGGCGCGATTTCGTGCATGGTGACGCGGTCGACGTTGTACATCATCGCTTCCATGTCGGGCTCAGCCCTAAACTCGTAGTGCCGCGCTTCAATCTGCTCAATACCGCCCTTGGCGCCGAGCGGGGGAACTTCTTTAATCGGGATCACCTGATCCTTGGCGAAGTAGCCTTCGAGCTGATCCCACCCGACGAGCCAATCGCGCTGGTGCACCAGCAATACATAAGGTTCCGTATCCCGATCCCAGAGCTCCGGGATCGTGATCCACTTCTCGGGCATCCAGCGGCTGGCGAAGTCGTCGATCACGGCCATGAGGTCTTGGGTGTCGCCCTCAGGTAGCAGGCTGCCGCGGTGAAAATCCTGATACCCCGGATTAACGTTGCCGACGTAAAATTCCCGCTCCTCACCCGGATAATAGTTTTTCGGCGCACCGGCGGACTTATGCCCGTCAGCGAAAGCGTCGAAACTGACCGATGAAAGAACCAAAGCGGAGGCGAGGACGCCTCCCGTCCACGTCTTCATGTGTCCCACTCCCGGAAATTTCAAATACTGGAGGAGTGTTGCACCCCTATGCTCCGGTGGTAAGGCCTAAAGGTGCTATGTCTGCTGTGCGCTCGAACATGCGGCAATCACGCCTGTTCCACCTCAATCAGGGTGCCGTCGAAATCTTTGGGGTGCACGAACAGCACCGGTTTGCCGTGGGCGCCGATTTTGGGTTCGCCATCGCCGAGAATACGCTTCCCTTCCGCCTTGAGCTTATCCCGGGCGGCGAGAATATCATCGACCTCGAAACACACATGGTGAATGCCGCCGGACGCGTTCTTGTCCAGGAAACCCTGGATCGGCGAGTTCTCACCGAAGGGGTGCAGTAACTCGATCTTGGTGTTGGGAAGCTCGACGAACACCACTGTCACACCGTGCTCCGGCAAATCTTCGGGCTCGGAGACTTTGGCCCCCATGGCATCCCGGTAGGTCGCGGCGGCCGCGGCCAGGTCCGGTACGGCAATGGCCACGTGATTTAGGCGTCCAATCATATCGTCCTCGTTTTGTCTGAAGTGGCCTTCATATGCGCACGATGTGCACGCGGGTCAACGGTTTGCGGTCGGTTTCCATGGCAAAAAGGCGGCGGATGCAGCGCCGCACCGCCTCTTCCACGGCATCGTCATCGCGCCGGGCCCGGCCCTTCAGCCGCATGATCGCGTCTTCGATCTCCTCGGCCAGCGCTTCGGGCCCGTCATCACTCAAGGGATCGACGATGCCCAGCACGGACACGATCGGGTCCGCCGCCAGATCGCCGTCGTCCTCCAGCACCAGAGAAATCACCACGCTGCCGTTGTAGAAAATCTTTTTGCGGTCGCGCAGCACCGGGTCCCAAAATGGCAGCGCCTTGTTACCCTCCCACGCCATGCGCCCGGCCCACACCTCACCCGCGACGTCCGGTTCGCCCGGCGCCAACCGCACGGTTGAACCGTTCTCGACGAGCAACGCCTGGGGCACCTGGCATTCCTTCGCCAGTTCCGCATGCGCGCGCATGTGCAGGTGCTCGCCGTGCACCGGGATCGCCGTGTGCGGACGGATCATCTGATACATCCGCCGCATTTCGTCCCGTGCCGGATGGCCGGACACATGAATGGGCGCCTGTTTGGCGGTGATGATATCCACCCCCTGCTTGGCCAACTGGTTTTGCAGTTTCAAAATTGCCTTTTCGTTGCCCGGAATAATGCGGGAGGAGAACACCACGGTATCGCCTTCATCCAGCTTCACATCGCGGTGGTTGCCAAAGGCGATGCGGTTTAGGGCTGCGCGCGGCTCACCCTGACTGCCGGTACAGATGTACAGCACTTTGTTATCGGGCAGATGCGCCGCGTCCTCGGCTTCGTAGAACGTCAGGTCCGGACTGAGGTACCCGGTTTTCCGCGCGGTCTCGGTCACCCGCCACAGCGACGCGCCGACGAGGGACACATGCCGGCCATTCGCCTCAGCGGCCCGCGCGATGCTCTCCACCCGGGCGAAGTTAGAGGCAAAGCAACCCACGGCCACGCGTCCGGTGAGCTTGCCGATCAGGTCGGTCAGTGCGTCCCGCACGTCCCCTTCGGAGCCCGCCTCTCCCTCCGAGAAAACATTGGTGGAATCACCGATCATCGCCAGAACGCCCTCTTCGCCAATGGCAGTCAGCGTCTCGAAGTCGGTGGTCTCGCCGATCAGCGGGTCGGGATCGAACTTCCAATCACCGGTGTGCATGAGCGTGCCATAAGGCGTGTGGATCGCCAGCGCATTCGGCTCTGGGATCGAGTGAGTCAGAGTCACGAATTCCAAATCAAACGGTCCGACGTTGAGTTTCCCGCCCAGGGGCACTTCGGTCACGGTCAGCCGGTCCTGCAAATTGGTTTCCGGCAGCTTACGGCGTAGAAACTCGGCGGCAAACGGCGTCGCGTAGACCGGACATTCCAGTTTGGGCCACAGATACGGCACCGCGCCCAGGTGATCTTCATGGGCATGGGTGAGAATAAGCCCGGCGAGATTATCTTTGCGGTCGACGATAAAATCCGGATCGGGCATGACCACGTCGACGCCGGGAATGCTGTCGTCGCCAAACGTGACTCCCAGGTCGACCATCAGCCACGTCCCGTCGCAGCCATAGAGATTCAGGTTCATGCCGATCTCACCGGATCCGCCCAGCGGCACGAACCACAGCCCGGTGTCCAGATCTTGCGGCGGAGACAGCGCCTTCTCGCCTGGCTGCGCGCCTCTGCTCATGCAGAATTCCGCCGGTGCACGGCAAGCAGTCCGCGCACGGTCAAATCGTTGTCCGTATGATCGATGATGGTGGTCGCCTCGGCGAACAGCGGCGCCAAGCCGCCGGTGGCAACGACCGTATGCTGTCCCCCGCGCTCGTCCTGAATGCGGTTCACCAACCCTTCGATCAGCCCGATGTAGCCCCAGAATACGCCGGAGCGCATGGCAGCCACCGTGGACGTGCCCACCACCGGCGCCTGACCCGGGTTTTCCACTGGAATTTTCGGCAACAGTGCCGCCGCCATGTGCAACGCTTCCATGGACAGATTGATCCCCGGCGCAATCACACCGCCCGCGTAATTACCGTCGGCGTCAACCACGTCGAACGTCGTCGCCGTGCCAAAATCAATGATGATCAGCGGTCCACCGTAGCTGTCCCGCGCGGCAATGGCGTTGACCAAACGGTCATCCCCCACTTCGCGCGGATTCTGCAGCAACACGGAAATGCCGAGATCGACCTCTTCGTCACCGATCAATTGCGCATCAACACCAAAGAAATCTTTGCACATGGTGCGCAGGGCGCGGTTTTTGTTGGGCACCACCGATGAGACCACCGCCGCCGCGATGTTTTCACGGCTGATCCCGTCCCGCTGCATGATTTGCGACAGCCACACACCGTAGTCGTCCCCGGTTTTTTCACCCTCGGTCGCCGTGCGCCATTGCCCGGCCAGGGTCTCACCGTCAAACACAGCAAAGACGATGTTGGTGTTGCCGCAGTCGATCACCAGAAGCATGGTTTAGACTCCCGCCGGAAAAAACACGTCGCCTGCGGCAACGGATTGCACCCCTGCCGCCCCTTGATCCAGCAGCAGCGCCCCATCTTCCGCCAGGCCGCGAAAGGTTCCGTCGAGTGTAGCATTGGGCAGGCGCACTGTGACCGCACTCTCCAGTCCTTCGGCGCGGGCCAACCAAGCCCTGCGCAATGGCGCAAATCCCTGATCCCGCCATGTTGCAAGCCAGGCCGCCATGGCTGCGCAAACAGCGTGGCCAAGCGCATGCGCTGTGATGTCGAGATGACTCAGGTCGCCCACTTCATAGACCGCATCGTCCACTTCGACGGGCGTGAGATTCACGCCGATCCCCACAACCACTTGGTCGCGCCCCGGCACCGCTTCCAACAACAGACCAGCGACCTTGGCGCCATCGTCAAGAACATCGTTGGGCCATTTGAGACGCAGGCTGGTCTGGGACTCACCCGCCGCGTGATCAATCGCCTCGGCCACCGCAAGGCCCGCGGCAAAACCCACCTGCCCAGCCGTCTGCGGCACGGCGTCTATCAGGACGCTCAGATAGAGATTGCCCTTGGGGCTGGCCCACGCCCGGCCCCGGCGCCCGCGGCCGGCGGTTTGAACATCGGCCCGTACCGCGAGGCCCTCGAGCTCACCGGCTTCTGCAAGGCGCAGGACTTCCTCGTTGGTGCTGTCGAGGGAGGCTGCCTCAACCAGGCGCCAGCCGTCCGGCAGAGACGCAGCGCTCGGCATGAAAGACTGCGGCTAGCCCGCAAACAAGGCCGCAGCCGCGGCGTCGGCCCCGGCCAGCAGCGGTTCGGGCAGAAGGATAAACACCACGACGATAAACGCGCAGCCGCTCATCACCAGGGTGGTCGCCATATCCGGGCGCTCAAATGCATCGAGGGACTCGTCGAAGTACATGATCTTGATCAGTCGCAGGTAATAGAACGCGCCGATCACACTGGCCAGCACACCGATCACCGCCAGCGGCACCAGACCTGCATTGATCGCCGCGACGAACACGAAGTACTTGCCGAAGAACCCGGCCAGCGGCGGGATACCCGCCATCGAGAACATCATGATCGTCAGCACCAACGCGATGCCGGGATTGGTTTTCGACAGACCCGATAGATCGTCGATGCTCTCCACGTAGCGGTCTTTCACCCGCATGGACAGAATGACGGCAAACGTTCCCACGTTCATCAGCAGGTAGATCAGCATGTAGTAGACCATGCCGCGCGCACCATCCTGCGTGCCCGCCACCAGTCCGATCAACGCATAACCGACGTGTCCGATCGAGCTATACGCCATTAGACGTTTGATATTGGTTTGGGCGATGGCGGCGACCGCGCCCCACAACATCGAGGCGACGCAGATCACGGTCAGCACCTGACGCCACTGCATTAAAAGATCATCGAACGGCCCGACCAGAATGCGCAGGAACAGGCTAAGCGCCGCGATCTTCGGTGCCACTGAGAAAAACGCGGCGATGGGCGTGGGAGAACCTTCGTAGACGTCGGGTGTCCACATATGGAAGGGCACGGCGGAGACCTTGAAGGCAAAGCCGGAGATGACGAATACCACCCCAACGATAACGCCGACATTGTCCTGAGCGTTGGTCAGGGCATCGGCCAAGCCAGCGAAGGAGGTCGTTCCCGCAAAGCCGTAAATCAAGGACGACCCGTACAGCAGGAGACCCGACGCCAGTGCCCCCAGCACGAAGTACTTTACTCCGGCTTCGGTTGCCCGCGCATTTTCGCGGTGGAAGGCCGCCAGGACGTAGAGCGCCAGACTTTGCAATTCCAGGCCGACATACAAGGCAATGAGATCGTTGGCCGAGATCATCATCATCATGCCGAGCACGGCGAACACCATCACCACGGGCAGTTCGTAACGGCCGACGCCTTCATTCTTCGCCCAGGGCAGCATCAGCACGACAGCCAGGCCGGCCGCCAGCAGCACCAACACTTTGACGAAGCCCGTAAACGCGTTGACGACAAACAGACCGTTGAAGGTCACAGTTTCCGCCGCATTGGTGGTCATGGCCAGAACAGCGGCGACGATGAACGCCAAAACGGACAGCGCCGTCACTCCGCCAATCGGGTCTTGCTTGCGGAACACGCCGACCATCAGCAACACCATGCCGACAATGGCGAGGAAAATCTCCGGCAACGCGGGGGTTAGGCTGGGTATCGCAGTCATCTCTGTTCCTTCCCCGCCCTATCGCCCAAGCGCCAAGCGAATGCCGTCGGCAACCGTCGCCGCCGCGGCATTGGCTTCAAGCGCGCCATGATAGTTGGCCAGCAGATTGGCCACCGAGGCATCCATCACATCCAGGAACGACATCGGGTACACGCCCATCCACATCACCACGACACACAGCGGCGCAAACACCACGATCTCGCGGCGGGACAGATCAGCCATGTCTTTGAGATCGGCCTTGGTCAACTCACCATAGATCACCCGGCGGTACAGGTAGAGCATGTAGGCCGCACCGAGAATGACGCCGGTGGCGGTAAACAGGGCCACCCAGGTATTGACCTGAAACACACCGGTTAGCACTAGGAACTCGCCGACAAACCCGGCTGTGCCCGGCAAACCGACCGAGGCCATCATCATCAGCATGAACACCAAGGCGTATTTCGGCATGTTGTTGGCCAATCCACCGTAGCGGTCGATCTCACGGGTGTGCAGCCGGTCATACACAACGCCGACGCATAGGAACAACGCGCCTGAGACAATCCCATGGCTCAGCATTTGGTAAATCGCGCCCTGCACCGCCTGCTGCGTGGCGGCGAAAATACCAACGGTGACAAAGCCCATGTGCGCGACAGAGGAATACGCAATCAGCTTCTTCATGTCTTCTTGAGCCAGCGCCACCAGCGAGGTGTAAATCACCGCGATAACCGACAAGCCGTATACCAGCGGTGTGAAGTACTCACTGGCCAGGGGCAGCATCGGCATGGAGAAGCGCAGGAACCCATAGGCGCCCATTTTCAACAGTACGCCGGCCAGGATGACCGAGCCCGCCGTCGGCGCTTCCACGTGCGCGTCCGGCAACCAGGTGTGGACCGGCCACATCGGCACTTTGACGGCAAAGGACGCAAACAGCCCCAACCACAGCCAGAACTGCATTTGGAACGGGAAGCTGGTGGTCATCAGCGTCGGGATATCTGTCGTACCGGCGGTGAAATACATCGCCAGCATGGCCACCAGCAGCAGCACCGAACCGGTGAGCGTGAAGAGGAAAAACTTAAACGCCGAGTAGACGCGCCTCTTGCCGCCCCACACCCCGATGATCAGGAACATGGGAATCAGCACGCCTTCGAAGAACACGTAGAACAGCACCATGTCCAGCGCGCAGAACATGCCGACCATCATGGTTTCCAGCACCAGGAAGGAAATCATGTACTCCTTCACGCGGGTCTTGATGGCGTCCCAGCTGGCGAGAATGCACAGCGGCATCAGGAAGGTGGACAGGATGACAAACAGCATCGAAATGCCGTCCACACCCATGTGGTAGTTGATGCCGTAGTCCGGGAACCAGTCCTGTTGTTCGACGAACTGGAAGTCCGCCGTACCCGTGTCGAAGTTGAACCAGATGAGCAGCGAGGCCAGGAACGTCCCCAGCGTCACCCACAACGCGACCCAGCGGCTGTTGCGGGCGACAATCTCTTCATCATCGGCACGGATGGTCAGAAGCAACAAAACGCCGAGCAGCGGCGTAAAGGTGACGATGCTGAGGATCGGCAAATTTTCAACAAACCCGTTCATCGCCTAGCCTCCGACCACAATCCAGGAGACAAACAAGGCGATGCCGATGATCATCGCGAACGCGTAGTGATAGACGTAACCTGACTGCACGGCCGCCAGTCGCCTTGCCCCGGCAATGATGGAGGCCGAGATGCCGTCCGGGCCGAAGCGGTCAATGGTGCCCTCGTCGCCGCGCTTCCACAGCACCTTGCCGAGCCAGAACGCCGGACGGACGAAGATCGCGTTGTAGAGCTCGTCGAAGTACCACTTGTTCAGCAGGAACTGATAGACGCCGGGGAAGCTCGCCGCCAAGCGCCCGGGAATGTCGGGTTTGCGCATGTACATGTGATACGACACACCCAGCCCGATGATGGTCACCACCAAGGGCGACCACACGACCCATGTCGGCACATGGTGGGCGGCGTCGATCACGTCGCCACGGAGGCCTTCAAGTACGACAGCGCCGCGCCAGAAGTCGAACCGGGCGTCGCCTGCGAACACTTCGTATCCGAGGTAACCCGCAAAGACCGCGCCGATGGCCAACCCCGCCAGCGGAATGGTCATCACCAGCGGACTTTCGTGCACGTGATCCATCACGTGTTTATCGGCGCGCGGTGTGCCATGGAAGGTCATCCATAGGAGGCGCCCTGAATAGAAAGCCGTCAGCAGCGCCGCCGCGATCCCCATGGTGAAGGCATAGGTGCCGACGCTGGTGTCCGCGGCAAAGGCCGCCTCAAGCACCAAATCTTTCGAGTAATATCCGGCAAAGGGCGGCACCGCGACCAAGGCCAGCGTGCCGATCCACATCACCGCGTAGGTGAACTTCACGTGTTTCCAGATACCGCCCATCTTGCGCATGTCCTGCTCGTCGGACATGGCGTGAATGACCGAGCCCGAGCCCAGGAACAATAACGCCTTGAACCAGGCGTGGGTCATCAGATGGAAAATCCCGGCGGAATATGCGCCGACACCGCAGGCAAAGAACATGTAGCCGAGCTGCGAGCAGGTCGAATAGGCAATCACCCGTTTGATGTCGTTCTGCACACAGCCAATGGTCGCGGCGAAAAAAGCCGTTGAGGCGCCAACGAAGGTCACCACCGCCAGCGCGTCAGGGGCGTAGTCGAACAACGGCGACATACGCGCGACCAGGAACACACCGGCGGTCACCATGGTCGCGGCGTGGATCAGTGCCGACACCGGGGTCGGGCCCTCCATCGCGTCCGGCAGCCAGGTGTGCAGCAGCAACTGGGCCGACTTGCCCATGGCGCCGACGAATAACAGCAGGCAGATCAGCGTCAGGGCGTGGCCCTCGATGCCGAAGAAGGTCACGGTGTCGTCTGCGTGCGATGACACAGCGTTGAACACGGTGTCGAAGGTCACCGCATCGAACAGCATGTACACGCCGAAGATGCCGAGCAGGAAGCCGAAGTCCCCCACCCGGTTGACGACGAAGGCCTTGATGGCCGCCGCATTGGCCGACGGCTTCTTAAACCAGAACCCGATCAGCAGATAGGACACCACGCCCACGCCTTCCCAGCCGAAGAACAGCTGCACCAAATTGTCCGCCGTCACCAGCATCAGCATGGCAAAGGTGAACAGCGACAAATAGGACATGAAGCGCGGCTGAGAGTCGTCATGACTCATGTAGCCAATCGAATAGACGTGAATCAGGAACGACACGCAGGTCACGGTCATCACCATGACGGCGGACAACGTGTCGAAGCGCAGCGCCCAGGCGGCTTCAAAGGTGCCGGAATTGATCCAACTGGCGACCGTAACGACTTGCTCGTTACCGCCGATCGCAACGGTAAAGAAAATCGGGATCGACAGTGCAGCGGCGGTGCCAACACCCAAACACGTTACGATCTGTGATGCGCGGTTGCCGATCTTGTTGCCGAAGAACCCGGCGATAACGGACCCCAGCAAGGGCAGGAATATAGCGGCGATATACATGAGCGGCCCCTACCCCTTCAGCTCTTTAATGTCTTCGACGGCGATCGAGCGGTGCGCGCGGTAGAATACCACCACAATGGCCAAGCCAATCGCCGCTTCGGCGGCGGCGACGGTCAGCACCAGCATGGTGAAAATCTGTCCCATCAGGTCGCCGAGAAACGCCGAGAAGGTGACGAAGTTAATGTTCACCGCCAGCAGCATCAGCTCGATCGACATCAGAATGACGATCAGGTTCTTTCGGTTGAGGAAGATTCCGAAAATTCCGATGGTGAACAGGATCGCGGCCACCGTCAGGAAATGGGCCATGCTGACGGCCATCATGACAGTCCCTTCCCGCTCTCGACCTTAACAACCTCAAGGGTGTCGGCGGGCGTTCTGGCGTTCTGTTCGGCGATCACCTGCTTGCGGACGCCGGTGCGGGTGCGGTGGGTCAGCACGATGGAGCCGATCATCGCCACCAGCAGAATGATGCCGGCCGCTTGGAACAGATACACATAGTCGGTGTAGAGAATGTTGCCGATGGCTTCCGTGTTGCTCACGGCGCCCATATCCGGCGTCGGCGCCATGCGCAAAGACTCAGCATCGTCGGACATCGACCAGGCGGCAAAGACGGCGATCAGCTCAGCCAGCAGAATGCCGCCAATGCCGAGCCCCACCGGCAAGTACTTCAAGAACCCTTCGCGCACCATGACGATGTTGATGTCCAGCATCATCACCACGAACAGGAACAGCACCGCCACCGCGCCGACATAGACGACGACCAAGATCATCGCCACGAATTCGGCACCCAGCAGCACAAACAGCCCGGCGGCATTGAAGAAGGTGAAAATCAGCCACAGCACGGAATGCACCGGGTTGCGCTGAAAGATCACATTCAAGGCGCCGATGATGGCGAACGCGGCAAACAGATAGAACGCGAGGGTCGCGGCAATCACTTGGCGCCCCCGGCGGCCCTCACCGCGTTTTTAAGTCTGCTAAATCCCATTTCCCGTCCCCGTCTCTGCCGGCTTTAGCGGTATGGCGCGTCGAGCTCAAGCCGCTTGGCCAGCTCCGCTTCCCATCGGTCGCCGTTGGCCAGCAGTTTGTCCTTGTTGTAGAGCAACTCTTCCCGTGTCTCGGTGGCGAACTCGAAGTTCGGTCCCTCGACGATGGCATCCACCGGGCAGGCCTCTTCACAGAAGCCGCAGTAAATGCATTTGGTCATGTCGATATCGTAGCGCGTGGTGCGGCGGCTGCCGTCTTCACGGGGCACCGCTTCGATGGTGATGGCCTGCGCCGGGCAAATGGCCTCGCACAATTTACAGGCGATGCAACGCTCTTCGCCGTTGGGATACCGGCGCAGCGCATGCTCGCCGCGGAAACGCGGACTCAGCGGGCCTTTCTCATAGGGATAGTTGATCGTCACCTTCGGGCCAAAGAAGTATTTCAGCGTCAGCCACATGCCACTGAACAGTTCAGCCAGCAGAAACGAACGGGCGGTGCGGTCCATGAATGCCATAGCGGTTCAGCCTCTCCTTAGGCCGGCAGCTTGTCGAAGTAGACGAGGAATCCGGCGGTCAGTGCCAGCCAGATCAGCGAAAACGGCAGGAACACCTTCCAGCCCAGACGCATGAGTTGGTCATAGCGGTACCGTGGGAAGGTTGCGCGCACCCAAATGAACACGAACAAACAGGCCGCCACTTTCAGGGCGAACCAGACCACCCCGGGAATCATGTTCAGCGGCGCGACGTCATAAGGCGGCAACCAGCCGCCAAGGAACAGAATGGTCACCATCCCGCTCATCATGATCATGTTGGCGTATTCACCCAGGAAGAACAGCGCGAACGACATCGACGAGTATTCGGTCATGAACCCGGCGACGAGTTCGGATTCCGCTTCCGGCAAATCGAATGGATGGCGATTGGTTTCCGCCAGCACCGAAATAAAGAACACGATGAACATCGGCAGGTGCGGAATGAAGTACCAGCCCGGCAGCACGCCAAACAGCGGCTCGGACTGCGCCTCTACCAGCGCGGACAAGTTCAGCGTCCCGGCGGTCATCAATACGGTGATCATGATGAAACCGATGGAGACTTCGTAGGACACCATTTGCGCCGCGGAGCGCATCGCGCCCAAAAACGCATAGCGGGAGTTCGATGCCCAGCCGGCCATTACCACGCCGTATACGCCGAGGGACGAAATTGCGAACAGGTACAGCACGCCGACGTTGAGGTCAGAGATCACCCAGCCCGCGTTCACGGGAATGACGGCCCACGCCAACATGGCCAGCGAGAACGTCACCATGGGTGCCAGGAAGAACACCACCGGGCTCGCGCCTGTCGGTAGCACCGTTTCCTTGGTCAGCAATTTTACCGCATCGGCGATGGGCTGCAGCAAACCGAACCAGCCGACCACGTTGGGGCCGAGGCGCATTTGCATGGCGCTGATGATTTTGCGTTCGGCATAGGTCAGATAGGCCACGCCCAACAGCACCGGCACCAGGAACATCAGGATCTGGATGACGATCCAGACCACCGGCCAGACATAATTGAACCAGAGATCAGCCATCAGTGCCCGTCGCCTTCCCGGAGTTGCCGAGAACAAATTCTTGCGTGCACTGGGCCATTGTCCTTGAGGCCCGGCTGATCGGATCGGTTTGGTAGTAGTTGGTCACCGGATAGGTGAAGGGGCTGGCGTCAATCGCTCCCGCCGTGCCGAAGTCTTCCCACTCCGCCGCCGCGATATCGTCAATGTGGGCGAAGGCCGGTCCGGTCTCGCGCAAGTTGGCGCGCACCTGATCGAGAGAGTCATAGGGCAACGTGTGGCCCAGTTTCTCGGACAGCGCCCGCAGGATCGTCCAGTCCTCACGCGCATCGCTCGGCGGAAAGATCGCGCGCTGACCCAGTTGCGCCCGGCCCTCGGTGTTGACGTATGTGCCGTTCTTCTCCGTGTAGGCCGCGCCCGGTAGAATCACATCGGCCACGTGTGCTCCGGCGTCGCCGTGATGGCCCTGATAAATCACGAAAGCCTTTTCCAACTTCTTGGTGTCGATTTCGTCGGCGCCCAGCAGGTAGACCACTTCAATGGCGCCGCTATCGGCGCCGTCAAGAATACCCGCAGTGTCCTTGCCGCCTGCCCCAGGGGCAAAGCCAACGTCTAGACCGCCAACCCGCGCCGCCGCAGTATGCAGCACGTTGAAGCCGTTCCAGTCACCGGAGACCATGCCGGTCGTATCTGCAATCTTCTTCGCCGCTGCAAGGATAGCGGCGCCGTCCGGCCGCGACAGCGCGGCCATGCCGAGGATCAGCATCGGGCGCTCGGCGTCCTTCAACACCTGCGCGAACGGATGGCTGCCGTCGGCAATTTGGCTCACCGCATCTGCGGTAGCGGAAAGGTGTTCATAGGGGAACGTCAGGTCAAAGGCTTCGCCGATGAGTCCGGTTTTCAGCCCGCCCATCAAATGACGCTTGCGGATACGAGCATTCAGCACCGGCGCTTCCTTGCGCGGGTTGGTGCCAATCAACAGGATCGCATCCGCTTCTTCAATGCCGCCGATGGTGCTGTTGAACAGGTAGGATGCCCGCACCTTCGGATCGAGCGCGGCGCCGTCCTGGCGGCAATCCAGGTTGGGCGAGCCCAGCGACGTCATGAGATCCTTGAGCGCCAGCATGGACTCACAGTCGGCTAGATCACCGGCCAGCGCCGCAATCTTATCGCCGCTCAACCCCTTCACTTTCGCAGCGATGGCATCGAAGGCTTCGTTCCACTCCGCTTCGTGCAACTTGCCGTCGCGGCGCACATAAGGCCGGTCGAGACGCTGATATTTCAATCCGTCACAGGCGTTGCGCGACTTATCGCCGAGCCATTCTTCGTTGACCCATTCGTTCAGGCGCGGCAGCACCCGCATCACTTCGCGGCTACGGCTGTCGACACGTATGTTGGAGCCGACCGCGTCCATCACGTCGACGGATTCCGTCTTGCGCAGCTCCCACGAGCGGGCGGTAAAGGCATAGGGCTTGTTGGTCAGCGCCCCGACCGGACACAGATCCACAACGTTACCGGACAGCTCTGAACTGATCGCCGACTCAAGATAGGTGGTGATTTCCGTATCTTCGCCGCGCCCGGTCGCGCCAATCTCGGCTTCACCGGCGATTTCCTCGACGAAGCGCACACAGCGGGTGCAGTGAATGCAGCGGGTCATGATCGTCGAGACGATTGGACCCATGTACTTGTCTTTGACCGCGCGCTTTTGTTCGAGGAAGCGGCCCCGGTCGTACCCAAAAGCCAGCGCCTGGTCCTGCAAATCGCATTCGCCGCCTTGGTCGCAAATCGGACAATCCAGCGGGTGATTGATGAGTAGAAACTCCATCGCCCCATTGCGCGCTTTCACAGCCTTCTCGGATTTGGTGTGTACCACCATCCCATCCGCAGCCGGCATCGCACACGACGCCACCGGCTTGGGCGACTTTTCCATATCCACCAAACACATGCGGCAGTTACCGGCGATGGACAGCCGGTCGTGATAGCAGAAGCGCGGGATTTCGACCCCGGCCTGCTCCGCTGCTTGGAGGATGGTAACGCCGGGATCGACTTCTACTTCTATCCCGTCGATGGTGAGCTTAGGCATATTCCGTTCCTACGCCGCCCGCGACAGCTTGCCGTCGCGGTAGTCTTTTATGCGCTGCTCGATTTCCGGACGGAAGTGACGGATCAGCCCTTGCACCGGCCATGCCGCCGCGTCGCCCAGAGCGCAAATCGTGTGACCTTCAATCTGATAGGTCACTTCCTCCAGCATATCGATTTCTTCGACCGACGCTTCGCCGCTCACCAGACGCTTCATCACTCGGTAGAGCCAGCCGGTGCCTTCCCGGCACGGCGTGCACTGGCCGCAGCTTTCATGTTTGTAGAACGCCGACAGACGCGTGATCGCGGCGATGATATCGACAGATTTATCCATCACCATCACCGCGGCGGTGCCGAGACCGGATTTGACGTCGCGCAGCGAGTCAAAATCCATTAGCACATTGTCGCAAATGTCTTTGGGCAGGCATGGCACCGAACTGCCGCCGGGAATGATGGCCTGCAAATTGTCCCAGCCGCCGATCACGCCGCCGCAATGCTTTTCGATGAGCTCCTTCAGTGGAATACCCATTTCTTCTTCGACATTGCAGGGCTTGTTCACATGGCCGGAAATGCAGAACACTTTCGTGCCGGTGTTGTTGGGCCGGCCAATGCCGGCGAACCACGCCGCGCCCCGGCGCAAAATGGTCGGCGCAACAGCAATGCTCTCAACATTGTTCACGGTGGTCGGACAACCGTACAATCCAACGCCCGCCGGGAACGGCGGTTTCAGACGCGGCTGACCCTTCTTGCCTTCCAGGCTTTCGATCAGCGCAGTTTCTTCACCGCAGATGTAAGCGCCCGCGCCGCGATGCAGATAGAGATCAAAGTCCCACCCGGACCCACACGCGTTCTTGCCGATCAATCCCGCCTCATAAGCTTCGTCGATGGCGACCTGCAGGTTCGACGCTTCGTTGTAGAACTCACCGCGGATGTAAATGTAGCAAGCGTGCGCATTCATCGCGAAGCTGGCCAGCAAGCAGCCCTCGACCAGCTTGTGCGGATCGAACCGCATCATGTCGCGGTCTTTACAGGTGCCCGGCTCGCCTTCGTCGGCGTTGACCACCAGATAATGAGGCCGGTCACCCACCGTCTTTGGCATGAACGACCACTTGAGCCCGGTCGGGAACCCGGCACCGCCGCGGCCGCGCAGACCGGACGCCTTCATCTCTTCGATGATCCACTCTTGGCCCATGGCCATAAGCTCTTTGGTGCCGTCCCAATCACCGCGCGCACGGGCACCGGCCAAGCGCCAGTCGTGCTCGCCGTACAAATTGGTGAAAATGCGATCCTGATCTTTCAACATTACGCGTTTTCCTTGGCCTTGCGCTCTTCTTCCTTCTTCGCGTCGAAGGCGCGCTTGGCGTCCGCCAAATCCTGTTTGGGAATGGGCTGCGTCGGATCTTCGGTCAAACTGCCGCGCTCGCCGTCCGGCGCCGCGTTGAGGCGGCCGTTGGTCGGGCCCGGCTTGCGCAGGTTGCCGCTCTTGGCTTCGTCGATCAGCGCGCCCATGGAGTCATAGGTCAGGTCTTCGTAATAGTCGTCACCGATGGCGACGACCGGCGCGTTGACGCAAGCGCCCGCACACTCCACTTCGTTGACGGTGAACGCGCCATCCGGTGTGGTTTCACCGAAGCCGATGCCCAGCTTGTCCTGGCACGCCTTAACCACGTCGTTCGACCCGCGCAGCCAGCACGACAAACTTGTGCACACCTGAATGTGCGTTTTGCCGACCGGATGCAGATTGAACATGGTGTAGAAGGTCGCCACCTCGAGGACGCGGATGACCGGCATGCTCAGCATCCCGGCAACCGTCTCAATCGCCGGACGCGACACCCAGCCCTCCTGCCTCTGTGCCAGATCGAGCAGCGGAATCACCGCGCTGGCCTGGCGCCCTTCGGGATACTTGGCGATGATTTTCTCGGCGCGGGCTATGTGCTCGTCCGAAAACGCAAAGCTGTCCGGTTGCTCCTTGGCGAGGTTACGCGTGCTCATCGGTCGACCTCGCCGAACACGATATCGATAGAGCCCAACACCGCCGGCACATCGGCCAGCATGTGTCCGCGCAGCATGAAGTCCATGCCTTGCATGTGTACAAAGCCTGGGGCACGGATGCGGCAGCGATAAGGTTTGTTGGAGCCGTCCGACACCAGATACACCGCGAACTCGCCTTTCGGTGCTTCCACCGCCGCATAGGTTTCCCCGCGCGGCACGTGATAGCCCTCGGTGTAGAGTTTGAAGTGATGGATCAGCGCTTCCATCGAGCCCTTCATGTCGCCGCGCGGCGGTGGATTGATTTTACGATCCTGCACCTTCACCGGACCGCCGGGCATCTTTTCCAGACACTGATTGATGATGCGCAAGGACTCGCGCATCTCGGCAACCCGCACGACATAGCGATCATAACAGTCGCCGTGCTTACCGATGGGAATGTCGAAGTCGATTTCGTCGTAGCCGTCGTAGGGCTGCGCCTTGCGCAAATCCCACGCGAAACCGGAGGCTCGCAGGTTTGGCCCGGTAAAGCCCCAATCCAACGCTTCTTGCTTGCTGACGACACCGATGTCGACCGTGCGCTGTTTGAAGATGCGGTTGTTGGTCAGCAGGCCTTCCATGTCGTCGATGATCTTGGGGAAGTTGTCCGCCCATTCGGCGATACGTTCCGCCAGACCCGCCGGCATATCGCGGGCCACTCCGCCCGGGCGCACATAGGCCGCGTGCATGCGCGCGCCGGACACGTCGTCGTAAAAGCCCATCAGCTTTTCGCGTTCCTCAAACGTCCACAGGAACGGCGTCATCGCGCCGACGTCCATGGCATAGGAGGCGATGTTCATGATGTGATTGAGGATTCGGGTCAGCTCGCAAAACAGCATGCGGATGTACTGGCCGCGTTTCGGCACCTCGATATCAAGCAGACGCTCCACTGCCAGGGCATAAGCCTGCTCTTGGTTCATCGGCGAGACGTAGTCGAGGCGGTCGAAATACGGGACCGCCTGCAGATACGTCTTATGCTCGATCAGCTTTTCCGTACCGCGGTGGAGCAACCCGATATGCGGATCGACGCGGTCGATGGTTTCACCACCCATCTCCAGCACCAGACGCAGCACGCCATGTGCCGCCGGGTGTTGGGGCCCGAAGTTGACCTGATAGTTCTCGATCTCGGCTTCGGCCAGCTCAGCCATCTTTGCTCGCCTTTTCGTCGCCCGGCAGGATTTGGCGGTGCGCATGCTCCGCCCCTTCCCAAGGACTCATAAACTCAAACGTGCGGAAATCCTGCGTCAGCTTGACCGGTTCATAGATGACACGCTTCTGGCCCTCGTCGTAGCGCACTTCTACATAGCCGGTGAGCGGGAAGTCCTTGCGCTGCGGATGTCCGTCAAACCCATAGTCGGTAAGGATACGGCGCAGGTCGGGATGGTCGGAGAAAAACACACCATACATGTCCCACACTTCGCGTTCGAACCAGTTTGCCGTTGAGAAAACATCGCACGCACTCGGCACCGGCGTATCTTCCGTCGCCGTCAGCTTGACCCGGACGCGCAGGTTCTGAGTCATGCTCAGCAGGTGATAGACGACCTCAAAGCGCTCTTCCCGTTCGGGATAGTCCACCGCCGTCACGTCGACCAATTGCGTGAACTGGCAGTTGGCATCATCGCGCAGATATTTGAGCACTTTGCAAATTCCAGGACGCTGCACCCGCACGGTCAACTCCCCACCAGCCACCTCAGCACTGATCACATGATCGGTCTGTGCCAGGGAGATGGTTTCTCCCAAGTCGGCGAGCGTCACCGTGGTGTCTTCGCTTTGTGCCATGCGCCTTTTGCCTTGCCCTAGCGGTCCAGTGTCCCGACGCGGCGGATCTTCTTGTGCAGCTGCAGAATGCCGTAGAGCAGCGCTTCGGCCGTCGGCGGGCAACCCGGCACGTAGATGTCCACCGGAACGACACGGTCGCAGCCACGCACCACCGAATACGAGTAATGGTAATACCCCCCGCCATTGGCGCAGGAGCCCATAGAAATCACCCAGCGCGGCTCGGGCATCTGGTCATAGACCTTGCGCAGGGCCGGCGCCATTTTGTTGGTCAGCGTACCGGCGACAATCATCACGTCGGACTGGCGCGGGCTCGGGCGGAAGAACATGCCGAAGCGGTCGAGGTCATACCGCGCCATGGCGGAATGCATCATTTCCACCGCGCAGCAGGCCAGGCCGAATGACATCGGCCACATTGAGCCGGTCCGCGCCCAGTTGGCCAGATCGTCGATGGTCGACAGCACGAAGCCCTTGTTCTGCAACTCGTCGGCCACGCGCGCGACAACCTGCTGGTCATCCCCGGTAGTGGCGCGGATCGCGTCCGTTTGCGCCTGGGCCGGTACGGTTACTCCCATTCCAGAGCTCCTTTACGCCACTCGTAAATAAAGCCGATGGTCAGCACACCGAGGAAAATCATCATCGACCAGAAGCCAAACAGACCGATGCCGCCCAGGCTCACCGCCCAGGGGAACAGGAAGGCCACTTCCAAGTCGAAAATGATGAACAGGATGGCAACCAGATAGAAGCGCACATCGAACTTGGATCGGGTGTCGTCAAAGGCCTCAAAGCCACACTCATAGGCCGAGGTTTTCTCGGGGTCCGGGTTAGACGGCGCGGCGATCAGCGAGGCGGCGACAATGGCGAACGCCAGGCCAAAAGCGATGCCGATGAAAATAAGGATAGGCAGGTATTCAATTAGCAGGTCTTGCATGTCCGCCCCGGTTCTCGGCCACCGTCCAGACGATGTCCTGTCTGGCTCGGTATCGGCCCCACGTCCAGGGATGAGTCTGACCTTTTTTGGCCGCGCCTCAACCCTTAAATACGGGGCCCCTCCTCTCCCATTTGGTGGCTTGGTGTAGCCGTTGCGTGACAGCCAAGTCAAGCACACAAACCCGTTGACAAATCTAGGGTTTCTGGGGCGAAAGCGGTGTTTGCGCGGGGGTGGCGGACGGCCGTCTGGCGCGCCCGATCCGAGTACCAGTTAAAGGCCCGGTTAGAGCACCAGAACCTCGGTCAAGCGGTCGAGTCCGCGGACGATGCTCAGCGCTGCCAAATGCGACGACTTGGGATTGTCGGGCGACGGCTCCGCCTCGACCTCAATCTTGAGATGCCCGAACGGCCCGGACGCCTCAATCGCATGGTTGTTCCGGGTCGCCTTGGGATCGGCGATCAGTTCTACTTGGGTCTCATCCATGCCCAGTCCGGCCAGCGCCACGGCGGCGGCGACATTGGCGTTTTTGGGAAAGGCCAGCGCCGCTTGACGCGAGGTGCCGGAGAAGATCACCTGCGGCGACGTAATCGCCGCCAGATCGATACCCTCGACCCCTGGTGCGCCAGACCACGACAGCGGCGGCTTGCGGGTGCGCAGTGTGACGCTGTCCAGTCCGTCGGTCATGGCCGCGCTGATGGCATCCAGTCCCGCCAACGCACCGGCGGGAATATAAACCTTGGCGCCGTCATCTGCCGCTGCCGCCTCAAGCGCCGCGCGCACGGAGTCATCCGCCAGCGCACCGACCGAAATGACCATAACGTCGCAACCCGTTCTCAGAATGGCCGGAAGGTGCTCGCTCACCGCCTCCTGCGAGGCGCATTCGACCACCAACTCCGGCGCGCCGGACATCAACTCAGAGACACGTCGTACAATCGGATAGGCGCCCACACTGTCCACGTCGTCCGGCAACCCAAGCGCGGCGGTGATCTCAAACCGGTCCGGATGAGACGCACAGTGTTTGGCGACCACGCGGGCAATCGCGCCGTTGCCGATAAGACCGAGTTTCATGACGGGGCACTCCGTAAAGAACGGGCGGAGTGATATCGCGGGGCAGGCGAAAAGGCTAGATGTTGAACGTCTGCTTCGGGCCCACAACGGCATCGTCCCTTATAAAAATAGCACAAAGGTTCAATTTCATCCGTAAACAGTTGTCAAATTTTGGGTAGACTATTGGTCATGTTGGACAAGTCTCGAAACGTATTTTTTGCACATATCCCCAAGACTGGCAGCACTTCAATAGAAGTCGCCCACGGGTTCGAAATAGGGACTTGCCCTTATCGCCACAAAAGAGAGTTAGATATTGAAGACGAGGACCGGGCCGCTATACGTCACCGGTTCACCATCGCGCGAAATACGTATGAGCGATTAGTTTCAACATACATTCATCTGGTGCGGTCCATGGCTCAGAAGGGTGTGACGCGTTATCGACCTTTTGAATCTTACCTGGAAGCCGTCGAAGCCTTTCACCTTGGCGCTAGTTTTTTTTGGAGCGGCGCGCTCGCCTATCATTCAGAAGAAGAACTCAACGTTAAACCCGCATTGTTCGACGTGCGTCATATCCAAAAGATAAGTTGGTGGCTGTGTGACATTGAAGATCAGTACACGATTCTCAGGTTCGAAAACCTATCAGAGGACTATATACGGCGAGTCGGTATCAAAACGGGTGTACAACAAATACCCCATGTAAACGTCACCCCTTCCGAGTTAGTCCAGTCCCTAAACGTAACTCTCAATAGCGATCACCAAAGAAAAATCGAGAGCATTTTTGGCGATGAAATAGAGACGTACGGTTTTCTTTTTCCGGACTAACTACCTCAGAATAAAATATTGTGAACGCCGCTGATCAGGACATCACCTGAAACAAAGCAAAGTCTGCTCCGCACCCGGCAAACGAAACACCCCGGCGCATAGGCACCGGGGTGTTCCTCACGGCGGCGGTGGCTCGGACTACCGCACGCAGCGATACGGGCGGGAGCCGGCGGAACCGGTGTCGGAACTGGCCCAATCCGACGAACCGTAGTTGCAGCTGCCGTTGCCGGCGATGGGCACGGCCAGCCCGGTCTTCGGCGTGGCATCGTCGGTGGCGAGCTGGGTGGCAAAGTTGGAGACCCACTCCCAGTCATCGGTGGTGTCGTTCAAGCCCACACCGTTGTCGCAGGCGAACTTAAACTCACCGGGCTCGGGCAGGCGCATGTCGGCGTTGAGGCAGGTGTCGCGGGCGTCGGACCATTCGGCGGCAGTACGCTCGTCTTCCTCAATGCAGAAGCCGATGTCGGTGCCGTCGACGTTGTCCCAGATGTGAATGAACTCTTCGCCGGTGCCGCAGTCGTCCTCATGGGGCATGAAGAAGTTCTCTTTGCCCATCAGATTGGTGATGGCGTCCGATCCGGCCGCGGGCGCGGACCATTGAGTGTATTCCTCTGCGAAGGCAGAGACCGGTGACAGCGCGAGCGCCGCGCATAGGAGTGCTGTACGCAAGGTCATGATGATGTCCTTTCGGGAAGGCCACAGAGTTTGCTTAGTGTGGCGTGAAGTTGGATGAATGTTGGGAGCTAAGCGGTCTCGCTACCGCACACAGCGGAAGGCAGCAGTATGCGAGAAGGAGTCAGACCGAGTGACCGAATAATGTGCACTCGCGACGCATGACGTACTTGCCGCGGGAACAACCACTCCGACGTTAGTGGTAGTATTAGCAGGTTCTGCCTCTGCAAAGTTCGAGGCCCACTCTCGGTCGTCCGTTAGGTTGTTTACGCCGGTAGGCGCGGCCTGACAGACAAATTTAAACTCCACAGGCTCTGGTAGACGCTTGCCTTCGTCGAGACACGTCTGCCGCGCATCCTCGAATTCAAGTGCGCCTGCAGAATGCTCGTCTTTGTCGAAGCAAAAGCCAAACTGAACACTGTTGCCGTCGGTATAGACTTCGATAAACACTTCGGTGCTATCGCAGTTGTCGCGGTGCGGCGTAAACAAACGCAGCCCACCCATGGCTTGCGTCCACATATCCGTGCCCATGCTCGGCACGCCGACACCGAAGCCACGTCTGAGCGACTGCGCATCGGCATCATGGACGACCAGGAACACGCCGGCCACCGCACAGGCGGCCCAGCACATATGTTTATAAATTGAACGGATCATTCGTTCCTCCTTCGGGTTTTAGTCTTGGTTTGGTTTCAAGGTGCAGGACCGTCAAACCACCTAAGAAGAACCGGGTGTCCGAGCCCGTTTTCCGAAGCCTGCACACCAAGAACGCGCGCCGGCCTTTCTCGGTTGCATATTTCTAAGTTACACTTTTATGGAGAGCATTAATGCGCGGCGATGTGCAGGATGCAACGTCAGAGAGAGAATCTTTAAGACGTGCCAAATGAAAAGTGGCGATGTCAAACATCAAGAATCTTCTGCTAAGTGATCCATGGCATTCTTGACGAGCTTCACGAACTGTTCAGAATTCACGCATAAATTGATCTCACAAACTTCTGCTTTTTTTGATCCCGCTCTCCCAAAACTTTTCATCGTCACGGGACCAGTCTGGATTTCATATGGCTCCTGAACCACAAAAGCTTTCTGGTCTTCGTATTGCGCTAAATGAGTGCAAGTATTTCGAAAATAGATTCCCGCAACTCAAAGACATCGGTGTTGAAGCGCAGCTGGCAACGGCAGAAGCCGTTCGTCAGGTTTACATTGAGCATATTAAGTTGATTGACCCGACAGCAGCGGACCTGACGCGGATAGACGCGTACCGGCAGTTGATTGAAACACCCGCTGAGTATGGATTGTCTGAAGGCCCCTCAAGAGCCCTCGCCCGAATATTATTGAAACGTGGCATGGCGGGCTTCGGGATTGCCGCACTCCCGGAGGGTGACCCGTTGCGCAGTGAATGCGAGGCTGCGGTCCGCGAACACCAGGAACACTACGGAATGGCTTTTGATGCCAAGTCCATTCCGGGGTGCAGCCGCGGATTGGGCTTGATTCATTACTTTGTTAAGCACCCTCATTTTTTAAAGGGAAGGAAGATCGCGCACATTGCGCCGAATAAAGACTTCGCGTCATGGCTAGAGGAGGTGTCAGAGTCTTTTGCGTGCGAACAGATAAAAATCGACGGGTTCCAGCCCGGCATGGATGTATACGAAGACCTATGCGCCATGACGTCGGAAGATGACTCCTTCGATATGATTATCTGCCACCGCGTGCTCGAGCACGTCATCGACGGACCTTCGGCCTATCGGGAGCTCTACCGCGTTCTTAAACCTGGTGGTGTTTTGAACGTATCGGTACCCGAAGCACTCTATTTAGAAACCACGTCTGAGTGGGTCGTTCCGGACAGCAAGTTCCATGGCCATGTCAGGATGTACGGACGCGACTTCCCTGATTTGCTGAAGGCCGCCGGGTTTAGAGTTGAGCGGGAAAACTGGCTGGTTCAACGGCCCTTTGAAGAGCTGGCCGCGGTAAAAGCCATACCCATGCTGATGTACAACGCGTTTAAAGACTAGTGCGCCGCACGTGTTGTAGCGGTCACGCCGCCAGCAGAATGAAATGAAAACCGGCCAGTAACAGCGCCGCGCTCATCACCTTCACAAACAGATCGACGTTGTCCAGCGAGAGCAAAAACGCCAGCGGCGCGATCAGCACGTAAGATACGACCAAACCCGGCAGCGACAGCAGCAGCAGTGCGCCCGTGGCAATCAGCGCCATGCCGAACAGCAATGCCAGCACCAGGCCTAGAAGTTGCGCGACCGCAATGCCGCCGTCGATCACGAAAGGGATGATTTCCGACGCCGCCATGTACCGTGGCCAGGCCGGAAAAAACTCACCGCTGGAGTACAGCACGTAGCCGACGATGCCGGTGGCGACCAAGGCCAGGAACACGAAGTAGATAATATCGTCGTTGTCGTCCTGGTCTTCGAAGTCCTCGGCGTAGTCGTCTTCGGCCTCGGTCCGGTCTTTGCGGAACAGCCCAAAGGTGCGCAGCAGCGCGGTGAGCGGGCGCAGGGCAAAGACGACATTGCGCTTGAGGCCGGTACGGGTACGCACTTCCGCCCCCGCCTCTTCCAAACGCTCATGGCCGACCACCGCCGCCAATGTGGTCAGGGCCGCAGCGAAGAGGACGATCAGGCCCAACCGGCCCCACCAGAAGATTTCGTAGCCCCACAGCAGCCGCGATTGGATATCCATCCCCTGCAGCCACATGGTCCAGGCGTTCAGTAGCGTGATTTCCACCTGAGTTCCCCAGTTTCGCGCCGCCTCCTCTCGTTCTGTCGGGGGCGGCCTCCCATGCGAGACATCAGTATATCGCAATGTACCTTTCAGCGAAATTAACAGTCCTCTAGCATCCGATAAGTTGCTGCATGAGAAGGAGTTAATCGTGATCCGCACCCTGACCCGGCCGATGTTTGCTCTCCTGCTCCTGGCTTTTTGTGGTCTGAACGCGCCCGCCCGAGCTGAGACCGTGCTCGTCACCGGCTCCAACCGCGGCATCGGCTTGGAGTTCGTGCGCCAGTATGCGGCGCTGGGCTGGGAGGTCATCGCCACCGCCCGTAACCCGGATCGCGCGGACCGCCTCAACGCCCTGGCCGCGGCGCACTCTAACGTGACTGTCGAGCGTCTCGATGTGACCAACGGTGAACACCTCGCGGCCTTGGCGGAAAAATACAAAGGCCAAGCGATCGACGTGCTGATCAACAACGCCGGTCTTTCGGGCGACTTCATGGGCGCGGAGCAACGCTTCGGCACACTGGACTATTCCGTCGTCGACACCTTTATGCGGGTCAACGCCATCGGCCCGCTGCGCGTAACCGAAGCCTTGTACGACAACGTGCGCCGCAGTGAGCGTAAAACCGTCGTCGCCATCACCGCGTTGCTTGGTGTGCACAGTTTCAAATACGGCGGGTTTGATGGCGCCTATTGGTACAAGGTCAGCAAGGCGGCGATGAATGCAGCGATGTACAACCTGGCCCAAGAAGCGAAGAAAGACGGTGTCATCGTCACGCTTCTCACGCCGGGCGAAGTAGCAGTCGAGAAAGTCGAGAACCCCGGCCCACAGTTCATATCGCCAGCAGAGTCCATCGCCGGCATGATCGAGGTAATAGACGGCCTGACCCTCGCCGACAGCGCCGCCATCATCCGCTACAATGGCAAGCGGTATGAGTTCTGACGGCGCGCTTTAAGCCCGATCGAAAATCTCAAACGCAGCGCGTTCGCCGGACTCCATCGCCCCTTCCATGCCCTGCTGCAGCACCGCCGTGTGCTCGCCGGCAAAGTGGACCCGGCCATGGGCATCGGCAACGGCATTGCCATAACGCGCGATCTGCCCGGGTGCGCGGAAGGCATAGGTGCCCCGCGACCACGGATCACCGCTCCAGTTGCGCACCGCAATGCCTTTCACGCGGCCTTCCATGCTCGGTCTTAGCGCATAGAGTTCGCGCAGCACGTAGGCCATGATGTCGGCATCCGGCCAGCTGCGCACCGGCATGTTGAGCGCACCGCTGAGAAAGACCCAGATGTACTTACCGTTCGGTGTACCCCAGTTGTAGGCCCGGCCAACGGGACCGTCCGTCCACAGCGAAGACCCCAACCCATCGTCTTCCCAGAACGGCTCCAGGACCTGCAGGTAGACACTGGTCGCCTGGCCATAGGGAATAAACGAGACGGCTTCAGCTTGCAGTTCCGGCAACGGCGGATCGAAGGCGACATCCTTCAACGTCGTCAGCGGCACGGTGACAATCACATAGGACGCGGATAGCGTTTCCCCGTTTTGCATGGTCACCGTTGCGCCCGCACGTGTTTGCGAGACCGCCGCGACGGGACTGTTCAGACGCACGTCGCCGTTCAGCGCACCCGCCATCGCCTGCGGCACGCGGCTCATGCCACCCTTGACCAGGCTGAACGGTTCGCCGGTCAAATCGAACGCCGACACCCGCGCTTTACGCAGCGCCCATTGATAGGACTCACTCCTCAGGTCGTCCGCCTGCGCTGCCATCAGCAAATAACGCAGTGCGGCGTCGTTCGCGCCGGCACGCATATAGTGTTCGTATAAAGAAATGTCGTTTTGTTGAAACTCCGGCTCGAGCCAGGAATCCAACTCCGGCAGCGGGTTCTCGCGCGGCATGTAGACCCGCGACAATCCAAACGGTGGCACGGCGCGGGCGGCGTCCGGCAAGCGGTTCACGTCTGCCTGCGCCCATTCGCTTCCGTTCAACAGCTTGCCGCTGACGTTCAAAGCGAATTCAAGTCGGCCGATCTGCCACGGCTCCAGCTCCAACCCGAAGCGGTCGACCATGCTGAGCACGCGGGCGTACATGGGCCCGATCTCCGAGCCGCCGCCTTCCGGCATCTCCGGCTTATCCGCGAGTGTAAACACACGGCCGCCGACCCTGTCCCGCGCCTCTAGCACGGTGACGTCAAAGCCGAGGTCTTCCAGATTGAGCGCTGCGTTTAGGCCCGACAACCCGGCACCGATAACGATCACTTTGCTGGACGATTGGGCCCTGGCGCCGCGCCCCATCACGGCAGTGGCCGCCGCGCTCGCCGTCAAACCTTGGGTGAACGAGCGGCGGGAGACCTGCCGCCCTTTGGAATTGTCCGCATCAAACGATTTCATCGCACCACCATCGCAAATTATACGCCGATGGTCGCGGGAAAATTATCGAACGGCATTGACCGAGATCAGAAATGGTGGGCGATGACAGGATCGAACTGCCGACCCCCTCGGTGTAAACGAGGTGCTCTCCCAGCTGAGCTAATCGCCCCCATTGACGCCGCCACGGCGTGCGGCACGCGGGGTGTTGGCCGGTCTTAAAACAAAGCAGTGGCCAAGCGGCGGCACCCTAGCCACCCGGCCCCGCCGGGGCAAATGAAAAATCCGCCGTCTCTAACCACTGTTCAGGCGAGCTGGTCTGGCGCCTTGGCCGACGCCGGCGACAGCACCGTCACCAGCCCGACCACCGCGAACACCAGCGCCACCGCGCCCATCTCCAGCAGGTATTCACCGGGTTTGAGCCAGATCTCCTCAAACAGGCCCCAGAACGAGGCAATCTCGGTCAGCGTCCACCAGATCGTCGCCACCGGAATCGCATAGCGCACCGCCGCCATCATACGGGTGAAGCGCGTCAGTCTGAGAGTCAGATAAAAACCCCACAACGCGCCGAGGAAACACAGGCCGAAGGTCACCGGATGAGTCGGGCCCAGAAACCGTGTGTCGACCATGAACAGCGAAACAACGTAAAACGTCCACTGCACATAGACCGTCTCGATGGCGGTAATGCGGCAGAAATTGCGTCCCTGCCCCGGCTCCGGCTTGCCCAACGGCATGCGGCATACCCGGTGCAGCCAGCGGAACAGATTGCATTTGGAATCCTTGTTGAGCACGAAGAACGTCAAAGACGCCAACAGCATGCCGACAGAGCCCTGGTAAAACAGCAGCGGAATAGGAATGAAGTTATCGCTGCCCGGCACCTTGGCCAGGTCGGCGGCATTGAATTTGATGCCGAACTCGATCCAGCCGATGAACATCATGTGCGCACCGATGAACCCCATCCAGGTACCAAAAGCTTCGGCGTTGCGGATGGTGCCCGCGTAGATCACGGCCAGTCCGATCAGTCCGAACGCGGCGCCGACAATGTACTGATTTTCGACGCCGGCCAGATGTTCCAAACCGACCAGGATGGAATGATTGAGCGGCACCAGAATAAACACCGTCGCCAGCGCCATCAGCCCGACGAATGGCACCCGGTAGACCTTACGCCACATCGCCGCCGCCTCCCCGCTGCGCCGCCACGGCCTCTTTGAACACCTTGCGCACCATGCCCATGGCGGCCTCCCACCCGTCATTCTGGTTGAGCTGCAAACCGTTGAAGTTCGCCGTCGTCACCGAGCGCATCGCCAGATAGTGCGTCGCTGCGTGCATGACGATCAACAAGGCCACCACGTCGGGATCACCGAACAACCCGCCGTCCTCGTATAGCTCGTGGTGGTGTGCACCGGCACCCGTGCGGGCCTGGGTCAGCCCGGGTGTCAAACTGGTCTCGCCCAGAAGCTCGCTGATTTTGGCTTTGAGCACCACCGGCTTGGCGCGCATGCGCGCCGCTTGGCCAATCAGATATTCACAGAGAATCTCCAACTGATCCGCACCGGGCGGTGCGGCGGCCAGGTCCGCGAGCAAGCCCTCGTCGTCATCCCAAAAACCGTTGGCGGTCGCCCATGCGGCGACCAGTCCATCGAATCCGCCGAAGTAGCGGTAAATCAGCGGCTTGCCGACCCCAGCCTTTGTGGCAACGGCGTTCACGCCGATCCCTTCCAGACCGTCGCTGGCGAGCACGTCGTCGAAGGCCTGAAGAATCGCCGCCTCAGTTGCCGACCGGCGTGGCTGAACCGGTGGACCGGCGCCGGGATGAGTTCCATCGTTCATGCCGCCAAGCCTCTGATTTCCAACATGTCCGATCCCGCCATGACACCCGTGGGGGTGCCTAAAAAACTACCTCTTGAAAAAGTTACCAATTGGTAACATAATCCGTTGCACATGTCGATCACCAAGTTACGGTTTTCCTTCCCCTCACCATAAGGAGCCGCCATGTTGCGTTCCCTTTACCGCCCGCCGATCGTGGGCATTCTGGCCTTCGTCACCGTATTGATGGCCCAACCTCTCGGCCACAGCATGCTGATGCTCATCCGCGGGTTTTTTCATGACTCCCTCGCCATGGAAGCGCTCGTCAGCATGGTGTTCGGAGCGGTCGGCTTTGCCATGGTGTGGGTTTCGCTGCACAAGACCGAAACGCCCGCAACTTGGCTCGGCTTTGTCGGTGGCGTCGTCATCTGGGTCGGTTTCTTCGAATTTTCGTGGGACTTCTTCGCCCGCCTGCTCAATGTTCAGCCTATCCTGGCGGAAGACGGCTCTGAGTTGATGTCACCAGGCATCCAGATGATTCAGGCCTCGGGCTTCGCCCTTCTGGTTATGCTGCTGTTCTATTACGCCAATCGCGAAACCCGCTGTAACGCCTTCCGCTGGATTCACCGCTTCAGCCACATGAACCCGGGCAAAGCCAATCCGGGTAAGGACCGCAATTACGGTCTCATCACCGCGATCGAAACCGTGGTGGTAATCTGGACCCTGTATGTCATCAACATCACCATCGTCGACCCACGCATCTTCGGTGACCACCACCCCGTCACCTATGCAGTGTTCTTCGGATGTCTGGTGTGGTCGGTGTATCTGAACTTCCGCCTTGCCAAGTTCGCCCGCATGGCGCCGGCGGTGCGCTACGCCATTCCCACCACGGTGATCACCTGGCTGTGCGTAGAGTTGCTCAACCGGTGGGGCCTGATGACCGAGATCTGGCTCGAACCGCTGGAGTATGCGTTTGAGATGGGTCTTGTTCTCGCAGGCTTTGCACTCGCCGGGGTGATCATTTACCTCACGCCGGAACGGGGATCGGAAAAGAAAGCGGCTTGACCTCAGTCCGATCGAAAAAAGCAAAGCGCCGGCTGCATGTCTGCAGCCGGCGCTTCCTTGTGCGTAAACCCTTAAGACTGGCCGTCTACTTGTTGACAGCGTCCTTCAGGCCCTTGCCCGCTTTGAACTTGGGCTGCTTGGACGCCGGAATTTGAATTTTCTCACCGGTACGGGGATTGCGGCCTTCACTCGCCGCGCGGTTGGCAACACTGAAAGTGCCGAAACCGACCAAACGGACTTCACCGCCTGACTTCAGGGAGCTCGTGATGGTGTCGAAGACACAATCCGTCGCTTTGGCGGCATCTGCCTTGGTTAGCCCGGTACCATCTGCCACTGCGGCAATCAGGTCGTTTTTATTCATATTAAAACCCCTACTCTTCAGTCTGATGGGTAAAACCATGAGAACACCCCAGCACGTTCTGATGTTCTCAAACGACTGCGGCTGGTCTCATAACGTGCCAAAAACCGCAGAATTCTCACGCTGGGATGGTCCGGAGTGTGCGGGCGCTTTCTTGCGCCGTCAATGCGCCGACTCCTAAAAACCCACGGAAAACTGCGAAAAAACGGCTTTTTTTCGCTGTCAACCCCAGAAAACTGCGATTTTTGCGATAATTTCGCCCGATCTGAGCGTCAAAAACCCGGAAATCCGGGCTTTTTCGGCTCAAAAAAGACTCGGGGGCAATACCTGGTATTGCCCCCGTCTCAATGTGGCCCGAGGCCACTATATATAGTGTTGAACCGGCTTAATGGGTGATCAGCAGCTCGTCGTCGCCGTCCCCTTCAACTTCCACCGTTCCCGGCACATCCTCGGACGGCTCTTCCACCTCGTGCAGCTCCAACGGAACAAGCTGTTTGATCAGCGCCTTCTCCAGCACCTCATCGGCGGTGGTCACCGGGATGATCTCCAGGTCCTTCCTGATGTTGTCCGGAATCTCTTCAAGGTCTTTCACATTGTCCTTGGGGATCAGCACCGTTTTGATGCCGCCGCGCAATGCCGCCAGCAGCTTCTCTTTGAGGCCACCGATAGGCAGGACCCGCCCGCGCAAGGTGATCTCACCGGTCATGGCGATGTCCTTACGCACCGGAATGCCGGTCAGAGCCGAGACGATGGACGTGCACATGCCCACGCCTGCGGACGGCCCGTCTTTCGGGGTCGCGCCTTCGGGCACGTGCAGGTGGATGTCCTTCTTCTCGAACAGCTTGGGCTGGATGCCGAAGATGACCGCCCGGCTGCGCACGAACGACCGTGCGGCCTGAATGGACTCTTTCATCACGTCGCCCAGCTTACCGGTCAGGGTCACGTGGCCCTTACCCGGCATCACGACCGCTTCGATGGACAGCAACTCGCCGCCGACTTCCGTCCACGCCAGACCGGTGGTCACGCCCACCATGTCCTCATGCTCGGCCTCGCCGAAGCGGTACTTGCGGATCCCGGCGTACTTCTTGAGGTTCTGGCGGGTAACCTTAATGTTGTCCAGCTTCTCAACGATAATTTCCTTGGTCGCCTTACGCACCAGCCGGGCCAGCTCGCGTTCCAGATTGCGCACGCCGGCTTCGCGGGTGTAGTAGCGCACCAGATCGCGCAACGCCGGATCGGAAATGCTCCACTCGTCTTCTTTCAGACCGTGCGCTTCCAGCTGTTTCTTGATCAGGTGACGCTTGGCGATCTCGAGCTTTTCGTCCTCGGTGTAGCCGGACAGCCGGATGATCTCCATACGGTCCAGCAGCGGCTGCGGCATGCGCAGCGTGTTCGCCGTGGTGATGAACAACACGTCCGACAGGTCATAGTCCACCTCCAGGTAGTGATCCTGGAAGGTCGAATTTTGTTCCGGGTCGAGCACCTCCAGCAGCGCCGAGGACGGATCGCCGCGCCAGTCATTGCCCAGCTTGTCGATCTCATCGAGCAGGAACAGCGGGTTCGACGTCTTCGCCTTCTTCATGCCCTGGATGATCTTGCCCGGCATGGAGCCAATATAGGTCCGGCGGTGGCCGCGGATTTCGGCCTCGTCGCGCACGCCGCCCAGGGACATGCGCACGAACTTGCGGCCGGTCGCCTTGGCCACCGACTTGCCCAGTGAGGTTTTACCCACACCCGGTGGTCCGACCAGACACAAGATCGGGCCTTTGAGTTTCTTGGTGCGCTGCTGCACCGCCAAGTATTCGACAATGCGCTCCTTGACCTTTTCCAAGCCATAGTGATCGCTGTCGAGTTGGTCCTCAGCGGCCTTGAGATCCTTGTTGACCTTGGAGCGCTTCTTCCACGGAATCTCGGTGATCCAGTCCAGGTAATTGCGCACCACCGTCGCCTCGGCGGACATCGGACTCATGGCTTTGAGCTTCTTCAGCTCGCCATTGGCCTTCTCCTTGGCGTCCTTCGACATCCGCGACTTGGCGATCTTCTCTTCGATCTCTGCGACTTCGTCTTTGCCGTCTTCGGTCTCACCCAGCTCCTTCTGAATGGCCTTCATCTGCTCATTCAAATAGTACTCGCGCTGGGTCTTCTCCATCTGCCGTTTCACACGATTACGGATGCGCTTCTCAACCTGGAGAACGCTGATCTCGCCTTCCATCACGCCGTAGATTTTCTCCAGGCGCTGGGCGACCGTTTCCAGTTCCAGCAGCTCTTGCTTGTCGGAGATCTTGAGCGCGAGATGTGACGCGACCGTATCCGCCAGCTTGGACGGCTCTTCGATCTGATTGACCGACACCAGCACTTCCGGCGGAATCTTTTTGTTGAGCTTGATGTATTGCTCGAACTCGGTCACCACGGACCGCGACAACGCTTCCAGCTCAGGTTCTTCATCGCCTTCATCAGAGAACGGCTCGGCGTAGGCCTCGAAGAACGCCTCGTTATCCTTATAGCCGGTGATCGCGGCACGTTGGCCGCCTTCCACCAGAACCTTCACCGTGCCGTCCGGCAGCTTGAGCAATTGCAGCACGGTCGAGATGGTGCCGACGTCATAGATGTCGTCCGCCGCCGGATCGTCGACCGACGCGTCCTTCTGCGCGACCAGCAGGATTTGCTTATCGTCCGCCATCACGTCCTCAAGCGCCTTGACCGATTTCTCTCGGCCGACGAACAGCGGCACGATCATGTGGGGGAACACCACAATGTCGCGCAGCGGAAGGACGGGATACAACTGACCTTTATCGGAACTCACGTGCTGGTACCTCACTAAGGGGCGCCCCGGATCAGTGCGTGTCTGAAACGGAAGCGCCGGCGGCTTTCAAAGCCTTATTCGATCTTCGCTGTGGCCAAGCTGCCTGACGAGAAGCGGCCGGACTGAAATACGAACCAAGCTTACATACTATACGTCTTCACACCCCGCGCGGATGCGAAAACCACCTCACCTACATAGGACGCGGTCCGCGCCCGCGCAATTGGGCAAAAAAGCCCAGTTACGCTGGGGTTCCTACGTCTTCTTGGCGGTCGGCGTAAATATACAGCGGCTTGGCCCGGCCTTCCGTGACCTCGCCGTTCACCACGATCTCTTCCACCCCTTCCAAGCTGGGCAGGTCGAACATGGTGTCGAGCAATATGCCTTCCATGATTGAGCGCAGACCGCGCGCGCCGGTCTTCCGCGCAATGGCCTTGCGAGCGATCACGCCCAGCGCATCGTCGGTGAAGGTCAGCTGTACGTTCTCCATCTCGAACAGACGGGAATACTGCTTCACCAGCGCGTTCTTCGGCTGGGTGAGAATTTCCACCAGGGCGTCTTCGTCCAGATCCTCAAGCGTCGCCAGCACCGGGACACGGCCGACGAACTCCGGGATCAGCCCGTACTTGAGCAAATCCTCCGGCTCGATCTCGCGCAGGATTTCACCTGTCTGGCGGTCATCGGCGGTGCGCACATCGGCGCCGAAGCCAATCGAGGTGCCCTTGCCGCGCTGAGAGATGATCTTATCGAGGCCGGCAAAGGCGCCGCCGCAGATGAACAGGATGTTGGTCGTGTCGACCTGCAGGAATTCCTGCTGCGGATGCTTGCGCCCGCCTTGCGGCGGTACGGACGCCACCGTGCCTTCCATGATTTTCAGCAGCGCCTGCTGCACGCCCTCACCCGATACGTCACGGGTGATCGACGGGTTGTCGGCCTTGCGGGAAATCTTATCGATCTCATCGATATAGACGATACCGCGCTGGGCCCGCTCGACGTTGTAGTCGGCAGCCTGCAGCAGTTTGAGAATGATGTTCTCGACATCCTCGCCGACGTAACCGGCTTCCGTCAGTGTGGTCGCATCGGCCATGGTGAACGGCACGTCGAGAATGCGCGCCAGCGTCTGCGCCAACAGTGTCTTGCCGCAGCCGGTCGGACCGATCAGCAGAATGTTCGACTTGGCAATCTCGATGTCCGAGTTCTTGGCGTTGGACCCCAACCGCTTGTAGTGATTGTGCACCGCCACCGACAGCACCCGCTTGGCATGGGCCTGACCGATGACATAGTCGTCCAGTACACCCAGGATGTCCTTCGGTGTCGGCACCCCTTCACGGGATTTCACCAGGTTCGTCTTATTTTCCTCGCGGATGATGTCCATGCACAGCTCGACGCATTCGTCGCAGATGAACACGGTCGGGCCGGCGATGAGCTTGCGCACCTCGTGCTGGCTTTTGCCGCAGAACGAGCAATACAGGGTGTTCTTGGAATCGCCGCTCGACGACTTGGTCATATCAACTCTCCGCGCACCAGACCGGTCCTATGTGCTTTGCCCGATCCAGCTACCACATCTAGCGTGGCAGTGATGTTAAACGAGGCATTCCGCCCAATACAACGGCAAAACTTTGTAAAAGCCGTTAATGGAGGCGCCCTGCGGCACTTTGGTCACAACCGTCATACCGCAACGGATGACTGCTATTTAGGACAGGTTAGCTGTCTTTCTTGGACCCGTCGTCATCGCCGCTGTCGCCGTCGGGCCTGGGCCGTTCGGTGACAACCGTGTCGATGAGGCCGAACTCTTTGGCTTCCTCGGCGGTCATGTAGTTGTCCCGGTCCATGGCTTTTTCGATGGCTTTGAGGGTCTGTCCGGTGTGATCGACGTAGATTTGGTTCAATCGGGTGCGCAGGGCAAGGATCTCACGGGCCTGAATTTCGATATCAGCGGCCTGACCCTGAAAGCCGCCTGACGGCTGGTGGATCATGATGCGCGCATTCGGCAGCGCATAGCGCTTTTCCGCCTCACCGCCAGCCAGCAACAGCGATCCCATGGAAGCCGCCTGACCGATGCACACCGTGGAGATGGCGGGACGGATGTATTTCATCGTGTCGTAGATCGCCAAGCCGGAGGTTACAACGCCGCCCGGCGAGTTGATGTAGAACGCGATGTCCTTGCTGGGGTTCTCTGATTCCAGGAACAGCAGCTGGGCACAAATCAGCGACGCCACCGGGTCGTTGACCTGACCCGTGAGGAAGATGATCCGCTCCTTCAGCAGCCGCGAGTAAATGTCATAGGACCGTTCGCCGCGGTTGGTCTGCTCGACCACCATCGGCACCAGCGTGTTGTTGAAAACATCAATCGGGTCGCGGTCCTGCGTCATAACTTACTCTCTGTTCGGGCTTTCTGTCCGGGCGGGCCGCTTAGCTTGCGGTCGGCACCGGGCCGTCGGTTTCCGTTGCGCCGGTCTCTTCCAGAAGCTCATCCGGCGTCACGGTCTTCTCCGTCACTTGGGCAAGCTCGAGCATGAAGTCAATGACCTTGTCCTCGAACAGGGGTGCGCGCACCTGCTCAATCGCCTGTGGATTGTTCTGGTAATACTGCACCACGGCCTGTTCCTGGCCGGGGAAACGGGCCGCTTCCCGCCCAATCGCCTGGGATAGCTCTTCCGGCGGAACGGAGATGTTGTTCTTCTGGCCAACATCGGCGAGCAACAAACCCAAACGCACCCGGCGCTCGGCAATGGTGCGGTAGTCAGAACGCAGCTCGTCGTCGCTTTTGCCGACGTCATCCGGATCGAGCTGGTCAGCCTCTTTGGCTTGTTCCACCTGTGTCCAGATTTGATCGAACTCGCCATCCAGCATGGCCGGCGGCACGTCGAAGGTGTGGCTGTCGGCGAGATGGTCGAGCAACTCGCGCTTGACCTTCATGCGTGAGAGATAGCCGTAGTCTTCTTCGATCTGCTTTTTGACCGCGTCTTTCAGCTTGGCCAGATCGTCAAAGCCCATGGCCTTGGCAAACTCATCGTCGATATCCGGCGTGGCGAGCTCTTCGAGGCCTTTGAGCTTGACCGCGAACACCGCCGGCTTACCGGCCAGATCGGTGCTGTGGTAATCCTCGGGAAAGGTCACCTCGACGTCTTTGTCATCGTCCGGCTTCATGCCGACAACCTGCTCTTCAAAGCCGGGAATAAAGCGCCCGGAGCCCAGCTCCAGCTTGAAGTCCTCGGCCTTGCCGCCCTCAAATTCCTCGCCGTCGACGGTGCCGACGAAGTCGATCACGACCACGTCGCCGTCCTTGGCCGCGCGTGCTTTTTCGACGGGCTTCGAGGTCTTGTTGTTCTCGGCCATCTTGGCGACCGTCTCGTCAACCTGATCATCGCCGGCCTCGGCGACAAGTTTCTCAACTTTGAACGCGGACAAATCAGCGAGCTCGATGTCGGGCAGCACTTCGACTTCGATGGAGAATTCCAGATCCTTGCCTTCTTCGAAGGTCACCAGATCGATCTTCGGCTGCACCGCCGGTTTGAATTCTTTTTCCTCGATCGCCTTCTGGGCGCTTTCCTGCACCGTGCTTTCGATCACCTCACCGCGCACGGACTCGCCGAAGCGCTTCTTCAGCAGGTTCATCGGAACCTTGCCGGGGCGAAAGCCTGGCAAACGGACCTGCTTGCCGACTTCCGTCAGCCGGGTGGTGACCCGTTCATCAATTTCCTGCGACCCGATCACCACGCTCAGTTCGCGCTTCAGGCCCTCTGAACTCTTTTCTGTTACTTGCATCTTTGCACCCTCAGGTGAGCGCCGTTTCAGCGCTTCTGTTTCTCCGACAACGTTCTGCCCGCTGGCTCATCCGGCTGCCGCCGCACCTGCGTGCGGACCACAAACGACCTCAACCGGAATGGTGCGGGTGAAGGGACTTGAACCCCCACGGCTTTGCAGCCACCAGGACCTAAACCTGGCGCGTCTACCAATTCCGCCACACCCGCCCACCGGCTGATACGGCGGCCTTGCCTAACGCGGCTTTCGTTTAATGGGATGGCGGCCAATAGGCAACAGGAAAGCGCAGGATTTCTGGGATTATTTCACCCTTGCCGCACCATGCGCATGGGTCCGGTCAGTCCACCCAAAGACCGCGCAGAACCTGGGGGATGGCGGCGACCAAGTCCTCAGCGATCAGACCAATGCCATCCCCGGCGGCGGCGCCATGGACCCAGACCCCGGCCCGGGCGGCATCCCACGGGCTCAACCCTTGGGCCAGCAGGCCCGTGATCAGCCCAGTCAAGACGTCACCGGAGCCCGCCGTGGCCAGTCCCGGCGGCGCATTGTCGGAAATCGACGCCACGCCATCCGGCGAGGCAATGACGGTGTCACTGCCCTTGAGCACGATGACGGCGCCTGTGTCTGTGGCTGCCTCCAAGGCGCGCGTCAGCCGGTCCGCCCCATCTCCGTCTCCGAACAGGCGCTCGAACTCGCCGATGTGGGGCGTCATCACCACCCCGCCGGTACAGGCTTTGATGGCCTTGAACAAGGTTGCCGCGTCGCCCTTGAAACTGGTCAGCGCATCGGCGTCGAGCACGGTCGCACGCCCTGCCTTGAGCACCTCCAGCACCTGTTCCCGTGTCTTCTGGCCGACCCCATATCCCGGCCCGATAGCGACGGCATTGCGGCGGGGGTCAAACAAGACGTCAGCGGCGCCGTCCTCGTCAGTGACGTGAAACATCAATCCAGGCGCATCAGCCAAGTAGATCGGCCGTGCAGCCTTGGGCGCGGCCACGGTGACCAACCCCGCGCCGACCCGCCGGGCGGCTGCAGCCGCCAGCCGTGCCGCACCACTCATCCGCTCGCTGCCAAACACCACCGCATGGCCACGGCTGTACTTGTGATCCTGACTGTTGGGCGGCGGGATGCTCCAATTACCGCCATCGCCGTGCGGCCGGTTGACCTCGATCTTGGGGCCGATATCGCTCAAGACGCTGGCGGGAATGCCAATGTCACAGACCTCCACCTCACCGCACATTTCACGCCCGGGCAGCAGCAGGTGCCCGGGCTTGCGGCAGAAGAACGTGACCGTCACATCGGCATCGATCGCGATCCCGCCCTGGCCTGCACTGCCGACGATGGCGCCCGTGTCACCCGATACGCCGCTCGGAACGTCCACAGCCACACAAGGCAGCGCCGCCGCGTTGACGGCAGCAACCACTTCCCGAACCACGCCGTCCAAGGGCCGGGATAGCCCGGCACCAAACACCGCATCGACGGCCAGTTCGGCCCAGTCGACAAGACCAGGGCTCAGAACCTCGGTCTTACCGCCGCATGCCGCCCAACGCTCTGCGTTGGCAGCAGCATCGCCTTTCAAGCTTTCAACGTCACCGAGCAGACCCAAACGCACGGTCCAGCTCGCGTGGCGCAGCAGCCGCGCGGCGACAAAGCCGTCGCCGCCGTTATTGCCCGGACCGCACAGCACCGCCACCCGGCCCTTGACGAAGTGCGCGCGGATCGCCCGGGCGAGATGCGTGCCCGCCGCTTCCATCAGGGTAAGCGATGGCACACCTGCGGCCACCGCGGCCTGGTCGGCGGCGTACATCTGCTCGACGGTCAGGACAGCGGCGGTTTGAGACACACGATCTGGCATTTTAAAATAGTCTGCTATTAATATTGAGGTGCGCGTCTAACTGCACCCCGCACAAGCCTTGGGGCCGGACCCCAGTTCGGCTATACAGCCGCCATGATACGTCTCTCAATGTTCCCGGCCAACGCCCTGGCCAGCGCCCCGGAAAACCGATGAAAGTTGCCGTTCTCGGGGCCGGCGTGATCGGCGTCACGACGGCGCAGGCCTTGGCTGCGTCGGGACACGAGGTCGTCGTGCTTGACCGGCGAGACGCTCCCGCCCAAGAAACCAGCTTCGCCAACGGCGGTCAGATTTCTGCCACCCATACCAGTCCCTGGGCGGCGCCGCATATGCCGTTCCAGGCGTTCAAGTGGATGTTCCAGGCCGACGCCCCGTTGCTGTTCAAGCCGCTACGTTGGGATCCAGCCTTGTGGCGCTGGGGCTTGCGTTTTCTCGCCAACTGCACGGCGGGGCGTAATGCCGAGAACTTCGACAAAGCCCTCAAGCTGGCTCTGTACAGCCGCGAACGCCTGCAGGCCCTGCGCCAGCGCTATGGTCTACGCTACGACAGCACCACGGGCGGGATTGTCTACGTCTACCGCGACCAGGCGAGCCTGACCACAGGCCAAGACATGGCACGACGGCTGATCGACATGGGCCTGCCGCAGACCTTGCTTGACCGCGAAGCCCTTCTGGCCGAGGAGCCGGCGCTGCGCAGCGCCACAGAAACTCTGCTCGGTGGCGTGCTCAGCCCGGATGATGAAACCGGCGACGCACGCCTGTTCTCCGAAGCCCTGGCCAAAGCTGTGGCGGATGAGAACGTGACGTTCCGGTACGGCACCGGCATCCGCGCCCTCACCGCTCGAAATGGCGAGATCACTGGTGTGGCGACCGATCAGGGCACGTTGACCGCCGATGCCTATGTGGTGGCGCTGGGGTCATTTACGCCACGCCTGCTGAGGCCCCTCGGCCTGGATGTGCCGATCTATCCAGCCAAAGGCTATTCCCTCACCACCCCAATTACCTCTGTCAGCGACGCGCCATCGCGCAGCATCACCGATGAGAGCCGGTTCGTCGTCATCACCCGGCTGGGCGATAAACTGCGCGCCGCGGGCACGGCGGAACTTGCCGGCTGGGACATGTCTTTAGATGAGGAGCGGTTGGCGCCGATCATCGCCGATACCCGCGCTTTGTTCCCCAAAGCCGCAGACTTCGATCGCATCGAACCCTGGTGCGGGCTGCGCCCGGCCACGCCGGATTCCGTGCCGATCCTCGGGCCAACACCCTACGGTAATCTGTTCCTGAACACCGGTCACGGCACCTTGGGCTGGACCATGGCCTGCGGTTCCGCCCAGGCCGTCGCCGACCTGATGTCCGGCCGCACTCCCGAAATCGACATGAGCCGCTATGCGCTTCATCGGTTTCCACAATAAAGTAAACAGTAAGAAATATGATATAAGATATTGTTATATATAAATATTATAGGTTCTAAACTGAGATTGCTCGGCGGCCGGAAAATTGCCACAAAGTCAGCCAAGGATGATCCTCACACTGGCGTCATAAGTCAGACCAATACGCACGAAGGGAGGCTTGCTTGGCATCGGGGACTGAAACCACACCCGCCCCACAAGAGGACACCACTCTCATCGCGGCTGCCCAAAGCGGTGACCGCCGCGCCTTTGCCAATCTGATCGACCGCCACTACGACCTGATCTACCGCATCGCCTATCACCACCTGCGCAATGCCGAGGACGCCGCAGACGTCGCCCAGGACACATGCGTCAAGCTGGCGTCCAAGCTCTCCAGCTTCCGCTTTGAGTCAAAGTTCTCGACCTGGCTTTACCGTCTCACCGCCAACACGGCGACGGACTGGCTGCGCAAGACCCAACGCCGCCGCGAGCAGGCCCTGCCCGAGCACCAGGAGTTCAAAGCCCCCGGTCCCACGCCAGAGCGGCAAGTCGCAGCCCGCGAAGGGCTCGCCGCCGTCGAAGCCCTGCCCGACAAACTCAAAGCCGCGGTGCTGCTGGTGTTCCGCGATGGCCTAAACCACCGCGAGGCTGCCGAGGAACTTGGCTGCGCCGAGACCACCGTGTCCTGGCGCATTCACGAAGCCCGCAAGCTGCTCGCAGAATCTTTCCCGAACACCGGAGGCGCCCGCCATGCGTGACGCCGATCTCGACTTCCTTCTTGAACAAGACATTCCCCTGCCGGATCCCCTCCGGCGCCGGGCCGCACAGGCGCGTGCGCTCGATGCCTATGACCATGTTCACCGCCGGGGCATCGGCGCCGCCATCGCCCGTCACTTTGTGCGTAGCTCGGCGCCGGCCTGGCGGCTGGTATCAGATATCTTCGACAATCCGCGTTGGAATGACGCCGCCGTGGCCACCTGGCTAAGGATGCTGACCTCCGCCCTGGCGCTGGTGCTGTTCGCCGGGGCTCTGCTCGCCATGCTGATCGTGGCAGGCTAACCACCAACACAGCTTGCCCTGATCCTGCGCCGCGCCTAGAACAAGGCCTCTGTCCTGGGAACCCTGGAGGCCGCCGTGCTCTGGAATTTGTCGAACGCTCTACACACCCTCGCCGCCGTGATCTGGGTGGGCGGCATGTTCTTCGCCTACATGGCCCTGCGCCCCTCCATGGCCGGAGTGCCCAAGGAAGACGCCCTCGCCCTCTGGCGGCGCACCCTGCAGCGCTTCCTGCGCTGGGTCGCGATTATGGTCATCGTGATCTGGGCGACGGGCATTTACATGATGTTTTTTGTGCTCTCAGGTTTCGGCGCGGCGGGCATGCACGTCGACACCATGTTCACCACCGCGTTGATCATGACCGGCTTATTCTTCTGGCTCAATCACGGCCCCTTCCGCCGCTTTCGCGATGCCGCCGATGCCCGGGACTTCGACACCGCCGGACGCCTGATCGACACCATCCGCAAGATCGTCGCCACCAATCTGGCGCTGGGCCTGATCACGGTCCTGGTCGCCGCCTTCGGCGCGGCGGGTTAGACCACCTAATACGTCCGGACAAGTGGAACGAAAAACTGCCGTTTTTGGCGTGCGCCGGGCGTTCCAAGGGCGTGCATGGGCTCGTTTGACTCGAAAATAAGGAATTGAATTCATTGATGAATTCAGACCTGCCCCGCACAAACCCGTGGCGTGCATGGGCTCGTTCCTCGATTTTTCGCCAAAAGCAATTTTCGCGCGGTGCTAGCGCCTCTCGGCTGCCCGCTTCTCATCGACGTAGGCCTTGAACTCATCGAGCATCGTCGTGCTGGCGTTGACGCTCTGGCGCGGCGCTTCCAGGTAGTCCGGATCGTTGTCTTCCAGATAACGGCGGAAGTCGTCCGGCAGCTCATCGCGTCCACCCATCAGCTTGCGCCCCCGCGTCGCCGCGACCATACCGCCTTCCCACTGGCCCATCTCCATCCACGGGAACCAGGGCCGCACCGAGGTCCAGGTCGACACACAGGCGATGCTGGTCAGGTCGGGGTTGTCCAGGTCGGGCCGCTTGCAGGCAAAGTTGTAGATGCCCGCCCCCTGATAGAAATCACTGCCGACATACAACGGATATTCCTCGCGGTTCATCGGCGACGGGCCGAAGAACATCAGGTCGCGGTAGAAGATCACGTCCTCGCCGCTGGAGTGAAAGTTGTAGTGCCACGGGCCGTTGTCGCCCTCGATCCGGTAGGGCGAGTTCACATACGGATTGCGCAGGTGAAACACTGGCACGGTGCGCTCGATGAACGGGTTGTACCATTCATCAATGACGGCGCCGGTCTCCGGGTCGGTGTAGTACAGCGCCTCGCGGTTGTACCAGGCGAAGCCGTAGTCCGTGCGCTCCACCCGGCTGATCGTCAGCGCCTGAGTGCCCAGCAATAGCCTGGGCTTACGGTCGGGAATGTGACTGTGGATCGTCCCCGCCGTCCAGAAGATGACATCGCTGCCCGCCGTGTCGGCGCGCGCTTTGATGTAGCCCTCCAAGTTGCCCGCCGGGGTGTTGAGATCGAGTGGTGTTGCCGCCTGCGCTTCTCTGGTGCCCGCCAGGGGTGCGGCTGCCGCACCCAGTGCCAATGCGCCCACGGCGCTGCGGCGGCTCATCGTGGTCTTCGTGCCGTCTGACATGTCCCTCGCCCTCCCTCATGCATGAGAGAAGAGCTTAGAACGGATCAGGGCTTATGCGCACCAGTTGCTTGCCGCGATTTTTGCCTTCGTAGAGCCGGATCAGCGCCTCGGGCACGCGCTCAATGCCGTCCAGCACGTCTTCCTGGTAGGTCAGCCGGCCATCGCGGATCCACTGCACCATATCGCGTTCCGCCTCTTGGAAGCGCGGCGCATAGTCGTAGATGAGGAAACCCTGGAACAACGCGTTGAGGCGGCCGATCTTGTAAGCGTTCTTGATCGGCCGCGGGCCACCGTCTCCCCCGTCGCCGGAAATGTACTGACTGATCTGGCCGCAGGACACCACCCGGGCGTATTTGTTGATCCGCGCCAGGCCTTCATCAAGGATTTCGCCGCCAACGTTGTCGAAGAACACGTCGATGCCATCGGGGCAGTGTTTGTCCATCTGCGCGCCGATGTCGCCCTCGCGGTAATTGATCGCCGCGTCATAGCCCAGGCGCTCGGTCAGCATGCGGCATTTCTCTTCCGAGCCGGCGATGCCCACAGTCTTGCAGCCGCGGATCCTCGCGAGCTGGCCGACACTGGAGCCGACCCCACCGGCCGCACCGGACACCAGCACCATCTCGCCCGCCTTCGGCTTGCCGATGTCGAGCAAGCCGAAGTAGGCCGTAAACCCGGTCATGCCCAGCACGCCAAGCGCCGTGGACACGGGAACCTCGCGCTGATGCACCTTGAACATCAGGTAGTAATCGGAGCCGTCAGCAACAGCGTACTGCTGCCACCCCATCTTGCCGTGAACGATATCACCGACCAGGTAGTCTGGGTTCTTCGACTTCACCACCTGCCCGACGCCGCGGCCGCGCATCACCTCGCCGATCTCCAACGGCTTTTCGATACCCGCCCCATCGAGCATGTAAAACCGCATCACCGGTGCCAGCGAGGAATAGATCACCCGGATGACGAATTGGCCGTCCGCGGGCTCGGGAATGGGCCCCTCGTGCAGCTTGAAATCGCTCTCGCGTACAGCGCGGTCGACGGGCCGCTCGGCCAGCAGCCACTGCTTGTTGGTCTCCGGTGCGTTGGCCATCGTCCGCGTCTCCTTTGCGCGATGCGCTTACTCAGCCAGGCTGGTGCGCACCTTCACTTCGCTCTCGAGTGTTCTGTGTACCGGGCACTTGTCGGCGATTTCGAGGAGTTTGTCACGCTGCTCATCGGTCAGGTCATCGCCGGCGATCGTGATGTCCCGGGTGATCTCGTCGATCTTACCCTCCTTGGTCTCGCAATCGGCACAGTCCTCGGCGTGAATTTTGCTGTGCGTGAGGGTCACGGACACATGCTCCAGCGGCAGACGCTTACGGTTGGCATACATGCGCAAAGTCATGGACGTGCACGCGCCCAACCCCGCCAACACATAGTCGTAGGGCGTCGGACCACGGTTGTCGCCGCCGACCCCCGGCGGTTCGTCGGAGGTCAACACATGGGGCCCGACCCGCACGGTTTGCGTGAACTGCCCCGTTCCCGCTTCGGCCACCACAACGTCGCCCTCAGCAGGAGCGTCGCCTTTGGTGTCTTCCTCCTGCGCAACGCCGATGTAGCGCGAGGCCCAGGCGGCGATGCAGGTTGCGGCATAGATCGCGTCCTCTTTCTTGCGCAACAGGTGGTCCGCCTTGTCCAGCGACAAGAAGCTCTTGGGATGCTTCGCCGCGACAAAAATCTTCGTCGCGTTGTCGATGCCCACGGTTTCATCGAGCGGGGCGTGACACACCAACAGCGCTTTCTTCATCCCCGCAACGGCGTCGAGCACATTCTGATCCGCGACGTCGTCAAGAAACTGCTTCTTGATCTTGAAGGGCCGTCCGGCCAGTTCCACCTCAGCCTCGCCCTTGTCCTCGATCTCCTCGATCTTGGCGCCGAAGTTGTGGATGACGTGTTCCGCATCCGCCGGGGCACCGATCGTGACCACGGCCTTGACCTCATCGACCTCAGGGGCTGCCGCCAGCACCGCCGCCCCGCCCAGCGAGTGGCCGATCAGCAACGCCGGGGCCTCGTGTTCATCGCGCATGTAGTCGACAGCCTTCAACAGGTCTTGGACGTTGGACGAGAAGTTGGTGTTGGCGAACTCCCCGTCCGAGGCGCCCAACCCGGTGAAGTCAAACCGCAGCACCGCAATGCCCTCGTCGCTCAGGGCCTTGGCGATCCGCGAGGCGGCGAAGATATCCTTGGAACAGGTGAAACAGTGAGCAAACAAGGCATAGGCCACCGGGTCGCCGTCCGGCGTATCCAGGCGCGCGGCCAGGGTATCACCGGAGTGACCGGGGAATTCTATTTTCTGGCTGTCGGCCATGGGGGAGTTTCCTTTTCTTCTGGCGTGCTTGTGATGACCGGTTGGTCCGGACGCACTTGAGGTCCTTTACCTTATCCCTTAGGTGCGGTCCTATCACTCCGCAACCTGGGACAGAACCATGAAACCTGCCGTACACGGGGATTTTATAGCTGCCGTCGGCAATACGCCGCTGATCCGCCTCAAGTGGGCGTCTGAGCAGGCCGGCGCGAACATCTACGGCAAAGCCGAATTCATGAATCCGGGAGGCTCGGTCAAAGACCGCGCCGCCCTGTTCATGATCCGTGACGCCGAAAAACGCGGTCTGCTCGAGCCCGGCGGCACGCTGGTCGAGGCCACCGGCGGCAACACCGGCATTGGGGTCGCCTTGGTCGGCAATGCGCTCGGCTACAAGTCGATCATCGTTATGCCCGATACCCAAACCCAGGAAAAGAAGGACACCGTGCGGGCCTGCGGCGCGGAGCTGCGCGAAGTGCCCGCAGTGCCCTACAAAGACCCCAACAACTACGTACACGTGGCCGACCGTCTCGCCAAAGAGATCGGCGGCTATTTCTGCAATCAGTTCGACAACACCGCCAACCGCGACGGCCACATTGAAACCACCGGCCCGGAAATCTGGGACAGTCTCGACGGCAACGTCCACGCCTTCACCACCGCCGTCGGCACCGGCGGAACACTCGCGGGCACGGCCATCGCCCTCAAAGAGCGCAACAAAGACATTCTCACCTTTGCTGCCGATCCCGGGGGCTCAGTCATTCACGACTTCATCAAGACCGGCGAACTCACCACCGAAGGCAACTCCATCACCGAAGGCATCGGCCAGGGCCGGGTAACGCTCAACCTGAAGGATGCTCCTGTCGACGATGCCGAGCGGGTGCTCGACCCCGAAGCCCTGGACGCGATCTACAACACGATCCTGCATGACGGCCTGGTGATGGGCGGCTCCACCGGGATCAACATTGCCTCGGCCATCCGCGTCGGCAAAAAGCTCGGCGCCGGTAAAAATGTCGTCACGGTCTTGTGTGATTACGGCAGCCGGTATCAAAGTAAAATCTTCAATCCGGAGTTCCTCCGGTCTAAAGAGTTACCTGTCCCGCCCTGGATGGACGACTAACCCACTCGGAGACCCGCTCATGGACTACGCCAACCCGGACGCTCTTGTTTCAACGGATTGGCTGTCCGAGCACCTGAGCGACCCCGGTGTCGTCATTGTCGATGCCTCCTACTTCGTCCCCGGCGGCATCGCCCCGGCCAAGGAGCAATACGCCGCCGGGCATATCCCGGGCGCCGTGTTTTTCGACATCAACGACGTCGCCGATCCAGACGCAGATCAGGATCACACCATGCCCTCCGCCACGGTGTTCAATACCAAAGTGGGTGCGCTTGGCATCGGCAATGACAGCCATGTCGTAGCCTACGACGCCATGGGTGGCGGCTGTGCCGCCGCACGCGTGTGGTGGATGTTCCGCGCCTTCGGCCACGATAAGGTTTCTGTCCTCGACGGCGGGCTTGGCAAATGGAAAGCGGAAAATAGGCCGCTGGAAACAGAGACGCCCAGTATCACACCGGCAACCTTCGCGGCATCGCGCGAGGCCCGCGACCGTGTGCGCGGCAAAGCCGACATCCTCGCCAACATCGAGACCAAAGCTTATCAGCTCGTTGACGCCCGCTCCGCCGGGCGTTTCGCCGGCACCGATGCGGAACCGCGCCCGGAACTGCGCTCGGGCCATATCCCCGGCAGCCGCAACGTGCCCTTCGCCGGGCTGTTTATCGCTGACAGCAAAACCCTCAAGCCGGCAGACGGCCTCAAAGCCGCCTTCGAGGACGCCGGTGTCGATCTCTCCGCGCCGATGGCCACCACCTGCGGCTCCGGTGTGACCGCCTGCACCGTCGCACTGGGCGCCTATCTGCTGGGGAAGGACGATGTTGCGATCTATGACGGCTCCTGGGTCGACTGGGGCGGTGATCCCGACACCCCCGTCGCCACCGGCCCCGCCGAGTAACCAGACACGAGGACCAGCCATGCCCCGCATTGATCCCCTGCCCCTGACCGACCTGCCCGCTAACATGCAAGAGCGCATGAAAATCGGGGAAGAACGTATGGGCTTCCGTGCCAACGACGGTCTTACCTTCGCCCGCGTACCCGGCTTGCTGGAGGGTTTGAGCGGCCTGACCTGGGCGATCTACGGCAAGGACGGCCTCGTCAGCAATGAACTCAAACGCCTGGTCTCGATCATGACCAGCACCTCGGCCGGGTGCACCTATTGCCAATCCCACACTGTCCACGGCGCCGAGATGGCCGGCATCGACCCGGACAAGATCAAGGCCCTGTGGGACTACGAAAACGCCGACGTGTTTTCTGATGCCGAGCGTGCCGTACTGCGGGTCGCCCAAGGCGCGGCCCATGCTCCAGTCGAGGTCACCGACGCGGACTTCGACGAACTCAAGAAGCACTTCGACGACAATCAGATTTGCGAGATTGTCGCCGTCATCGCCCTGTTCGGGTTTCTCAATCGCTGGAACGCGACACTGGCCACGGATATCGAGTCCAATCCCCTCGCGGCACTGAAAAAACTCGGGCCCCAGGCCGCCTAACTGCCCCGATACCTGCGCTTCCGTTTTAGGCGCTGGCGGGCCGCGCTTCCGTTTTGACTTCAGCCGGGCCACAATGCGCCCGGACACGGTTGGGGGACCGCCGCATGGCGCGAGACGGCAAAAACAAGCACATCGACACACGGGTGGTGCACTCGGGATCGCATCCTGAAAAGTTCGATGGTGCGGTCAATCCGCCGGTGTTCCGCGTGTCTACTGTCGTCTCCGACGACATCGAAGAGATGCGCCGCCGCTCCAAACACCCACCGGGGGTGCTTGCTTACGGTCGCGCCGGAACGCCGACGCACTGGGCCTTCCAGGAGGCCATCGCCGATCTGGAAGGCTACAACCACTGCCTCGCCCTGCCGAGCGGATTGGCCGGGATCATGGTGTCCGTTCTCGGGCTGTGCCAAAGCGGCGACCATGTTCTGGTGGCCGACAACGTCTACGGCCCGATCCGGCTGGTGTGCTGCGACCGGTTGTCGCCATGGGGACTGGAAGCCGAATTGTTCGATTCTTCCTGTGGGTGGGACATCGAGAAACTCATCCGCCCGAACACCAAGCTGATCATCCTGGAAAGCCCTGGGTCGCTCACCTTCGATATGGCCGACATTCCCGCCATCGCCGAAGCCGCGCACCGGCATGGCGTTCTTGTGCTGGCCGACAACACCTGGGCGACACCAATGCTGATCGACGCGCCGGCTCTGGGGATCGACATTTCGGTCCATTCCGGCACCAAGTACATCGGCGGGCATTCCGACGTGGCCTGCGGCACGCTATCCCTCAACGACTTCGAGATGTACGAGAAGCTGCGCTGGGCCGCGTTGCTGTTCGGCTACGGCCTTAGTCCCGACGATGCGTACCTCGCGTTGCGTGGCTTGCGCACCCTCGGCGTTCGTTTGGAGCGTCATGCGGCTTCAGCTCTTCAGGTCGCCCAGTGGCTCGAACAGCGCCCGGAAGTGGAAAGGGTCATGTATCCGGCGCTGCCGTCGGACCCAGGTCACACCCTTTGGCAGCGGGACTTCTCGGGTGCCAACGGCCTGTTCGGCATTATGTTTAAGTCCCACATCAGCGATGCCACCGCCGATTTGTTTTTGAACAGTCTGAGCGTCTTCCTGCGCGGCTTCAGTTGGGGCGGCTACGAGAGCCTGGCGATGTCGACAAGCGGAGACTCCATCAAACGTCCCGCCTCGTCCTGGCAGCCGACGGGGCCAACCATCCGCCTGCATGTCGGTCTGGAAGATCCTGGCGACCTCATCGCCGATCTGGAGCAAGCCTTATCCGCAATCGCCAACGCCAAGGCTGCTGAGTAAAACCGTGTTCGGATTTTCGGATCTTGAGCTCGAAGCGTTACAGGTCAGCTTCAAAGTTGGGCTTTGGAGCATGTTCTGGACCTTTCCCGTTGCGCTCGGCTGCGCCTGGCTCCTGGCGCGCAAAGAGTTCACCGGAAAGACCGCGCTGAACGCCGTCATCCATCTCCCGTTGGTGGTACCGCCTGTAGTCATCGGATACCTTCTGCTGGTTCTGCTTGGCCGCCAGGGCGTCATCGGCGGCTTCCTGGACGACTGGTTCGGTATCGGTCTGGTCTTTACCTGGCAGGGCGCGGCCATCGCCGCGTCTGTTGTCGCCTTCCCGCTATTCGTCCGACCGATCCGCCAGGCTTTGGAAACCGTCGACCCCCGTTTGGAGGAAGCGGCGGTGACGCTAGGTGCCAACACGCGTCAGGCTTTTTTCGCCGTGACCCTGCCGATTGTCATGCCAGGCGTGATCACGGGTGCCCTGTTATTCTTCGCGCGGGCGCTCGGCGAGTTCGGCGCGACGATCACCTTCGCCGCAAACATTCCCGGAGAAACCCAGACCCTGCCGCTGGCATTGTACACCGCGACACAGACTCCGGGAGCCGACCCCGTCGCCATGCGGCTGGTGGTCCTCTCTCTCCTTCTCGCCCTAGCCGCTTTGGTGCTGTCCGAATGGCTGGCCCGACGCGCCAACCTCAAGCTGAGAGGTTGACGCCATGTTGTCGATAAAAGCCGGACACCGCTTCACCGACGGACAATCTTTGTTCCGTCTCGACGCCGAATTGGATACGCCGGACAGCGGTGTCACCGCAATCTTCGGTCCGTCAGGGGCGGGAAAAACCACCCTCCTAAAAGTCGTCGCCGGATTGCTGAGGCCCGACTACGTGCGCATTCAGGTCGGTGACGTCGTCTTGTGTGATACGCAAAACAGCGCCTGGGTCCCACCCGACCGCCGGCGCATCGGGTACGTGTTTCAAGACACCAGGTTGTTCCCGCACCTTAACGTAAAGGGCAACCTCACCTTCGGGCGTCGCTTCAACCCACCGGCGGACAGCGCTGCGCTGTCATTCGACGCAGTCGTTGATCTGCTCAATCTTGGCGGTCTCCTCGACCGGCGCGTGCACAGCCTCTCTGGTGGCGAAGGCCAGCGCGTAGCGATCGGCCGCGCGCTTCTTGCCAATCCGCGATTGCTGTTGCTGGACGAACCCCTCGCCGCGCTGGACGAAACACGCAAGGCGGAAATCCTGCCCTATCTCGAGGGGCTGCGGCATTCGCTGGACCTGCCGATCTTATATGTCTCGCACAGCCTGGCGGAAATCCGGCGGCTGGCGTCCTGGCTTGCCGTGATCGACGACGGCGCGGTCAAAGCCTTCGGCAGCGTCGAGGAGATTTCAGGCGAGATGGACCTGTCGCCCTACACGGATGGCGGCGAAGCCGGCACCGTCCTCGCCGCGACGGTGACCGAGCACGACACCGCTCACAATCTGACCCGGATAAACGTGGCCGGACAAGACATGTTGATCACCAAAATCGACCACGCTCCAGGTGCACACGTGCGGGTTCACATTCGCCCACAGGATGTCGCCCTGGCTTTGGAACGGCCGGAGCGTATGAGTGTCCTGAACATTCTGGAGGGGCAAATTCGATCCATTGTCGAACCCCCACGCAGCGCCATCGTGGATGTGAAGATCAACATCGGATCTGAATCCCGGCCCGTTCATATGTGGGCGCAAGTCACGCGTCTTGCGGCTGAGCGGTTGTCACTGAGGGAAAAATTACCCATCTACGCGATGATCAAGGCCGTAAGCCTCGATAAGAACCGCGTGGGCTTGTCGTAAGGGGGTTTAGTCCTCTTCGACCTCAATGGGTCCGATCCGCCCATAGCCGCAATCGCAGTCGTCACTGGGCTTAACCAGCCTGGCGATCAACGGTGAGGTTTTGGCCTGCGGATTGCTGGGCTCCCAGCGGAAGGTCGCAGAACACTTGCGGCATTCCTGTAAGCCGGGTAGTTCCGGTGTCGAACTTTCTGGAGACTTTGCCATGGCCCTCAGTCTCGATTTCCTGGGCTTCGGAAGCAAGCGAAAAACGGCTTTCCGTGTCCTTGACGCCGCCTGGGATGCCGCGGACATTGATGTCCGGGCGATCGACAACGGGGTGCGTCTGTTGCTGTTCCAGTGGGCGGAAGAAACGGCGGCAAGTCCCGATAACGTCGACACCCGCTTGCAAGATTTCGCCGCCTTCACCGGCTTTTTGATGCGCGGGCCTGAGTTGTCCCAGCGCGCCCTCGGACCTGACGGCGTCGCTACAATGGAACGCAGGTTGGACGCCGCACTGGACGATGACTCAGCAGGCAGATCGGACGCGATAGACGTCCGCCTGATCAAACTGGTTCTGGCTGCGAGCCTCGCTGACCGCGATATAGAAGCTGTGGTTGGACTGGAGGACGAGCCCGGAACGGGCGGTTAGGACTCTTTAGCCCGCTCGCGTAACTCCGCCTTGGCACCGAACGCCAGGGCGCGGCACTGCACCTGCATTTTGCCGTCCTTGCCGGCCTTGGGCAGCCCCATCACCACTGAAGGCGTGACTTCGTACAAACGATCAACAATCTGCGGCAGCCAAACCTCTTCGGACATTGTCTGTTTCGCGCTGTTTTCGAAGCTCGCCTCGGAGGAGAAGAAGGTCGCCGGGCCGCCGCCGACAGCAGGATGGCCGATCACCAAAGCCATCGGCCAGCCGGGATGCTCAAGAAATTCATCGCCGGCCCGAATGACGATACCGGCGCCGTCTTCTTCATTTTCCACCACAACAACCCGGGGAGTCGGGCCGTCAAAACCGAATTTGTCGCGCACCGCGGCGGCTGCGATCCAGCGCACGTTCTGCCAGGAGTATTGCTCACCCATGGGATCAGAGAACACGCGCCACAGCTGATCATGGCAAGCTTGCTTGCGCACCTCAGGCGTGTCTTCCGTTTCCCGTGCCATCGCGATGGCCAAGAAATGATCGGCACAGGCGGCAAAGGTCTCTTCATCCAAATAGGTAAACCCATACCCATGCCCGCCGGTGAAGCGCATAAAGATGGCGTCTGGATGTGACCGCTCTGATTTGCTCATGAAACCCTTCCCGTCGCTTTTGAGGCTTTAATCCTCATCATCACCGTTTTGAGTGCCGTCGCTCAATGCCTCTTTGAGCTCTTTGATGATGGGCTCCGATTCCGCTTGGAGATATTTGAAGTTCTTGATTTCTTTGTCGCCGCCGGGCTTGGCGTCGTGCTGATACTTAAACTGATTGTTGAATCGGCCGGGCAAAGTCTCCCAGACTTTGATGGCTGCTTCCTCAGAGAGTGCACGGCGAAAATCCTCTTCGCTCAGTCTCTCTTTGGCGATTTTGAGAACATCACGCCCGATATCCGGGTATTGAAGCTGCGTGACGTACGTTGAGATCTGAACATCGACATAGCGCGCGTCACGGCCCAGTTCGCGGGCCACGGTCGGCGGACAGTTGATAACGTTCTCAACCGCACCCGGCACGCCGAGAATCTCCCAGGTCTCCTCACCGAAGTGCGGCGCGAGCGCGCGCACAACCGTTTCCGCCCCTGCCTTATGCTGTTCGACAAAGCCGATGCTTTCAACGTGGTTGTTCAAGATGTTGGCGAACACACTGGCGGTGTGTTTGCGCACCCGTTTCATCAAAGCCTTGTCACGGCGTAGCTCATTTGCGTTCTTTTTTTTCACCGTACTTTCGGCAGTACTCTCGATTTCTGCGAATATCTCTGACTCCGCGTAGGCGAAGGCGCACGCGCGGGCATTCATCAGAGCCTCGGGGCTGAGGCTGCAGGCAACACGCAAGGCCGCGGACGACCGCAGGTTCTCAAAGATGTCTCCGATAATGGCTGCGCCTTTTGTGCTCAACTCGGCATAGTCCTGCACATACTTGAACTGGTCCTGGTGCAGCAAATACGGCTTCAGTGTCTGGTAGAGTCCTTTTCCCGGATACAGATCGCGAAGCGCCTCTTCGTTGACCTTGGGCTTCATGCCAACGGCCCGGCGGAGCAAGTTGACTGGGCCACCGATCACGGACTTATCGAGTTTCTTGAGGTTCGACTTTTGAGCTTTGGCCCAAACGTTCTCTTTCCGTTTGAAAAAGAGTCTCGCCGATCCATACAGATGTGCCTGAATCGTGTCTTCGTAGGTTCGTTCACACGGCTGGAGCGGTTGGCCGTGCTCTGCCGCTAGCCCACCATCACCCTCTTTGGTCTGAAAATAACCGGAAAGATTGGAGTGAGACCGCAGCTGCCAGGCGGAGTCGAGGAGCGCGCCGACCATCTCGGGCCGGGTGCGCATGACATCTTCAATTGTCGGCTTGTCGGCAAGATCATCGGCGATGTCGGAGCCACCGTGCTCCTGGATCATGGTACGGAGTGCTTCGTACGCCTCTTGAGCACGCGCGCGGAATTCGGGCGAGCCCCGCCGTTCTGTGCCGCCAGGCGGCTTGTTCGGCTTACTGGCCATGTAATCCGATCCCCATTCCCCCTACCGGGAGATGTACTCCCTGAGCTTCCATAATGTGTCTAACTTCTAAACAAAGATTAAAAGGTGAAACCACCTGAGAATTCTACGAGTCCGATGGAAATTCGCGCCTTATACAACGCCTAGAACCTGTGCTGCGTTCAGACGCGAACGGTCCGGTACCTAGAAACTTCTTACAAAAATGACCCTGGCGCGAATTCAGGTCAGCCGAACGGCTGGAAACTGCGGTTTTCTATGCCAGTTCGTTTTTGCCAGCAACCACTTTCATCAACAAAGCGTTGTTTGAGTACCTGCAACGTACAACATGTGGTGTTCAAAATGGCGAGCTCAGCAAATCCGATCGTCGCCCCGACCGAAGCCGTAAAGCGATTTCTGTACGACGTCGCTGAGACCGTGAACAAAACGTACCCGGTATGGGAAAAGCGCCTCGCCGCTTTTCTGGATGAGGTAGAACTCGACTGCGAGGATAAGCGTCTTGTCTTAGAAGTGCAGCCCCTGCGGCACTACTACTATGCCAGCGTGGTTGGGATCGAGGCCGCCAAAATCCGGACTCTCTACTCAACGGAAGTAGCGGAAGACTTACTCGCCGATATCAACGAGATCGTCGACAGCCTAAGTGGCCGCACGGACCATATGATTTCCGATCTGGTATTCGACATCATTCAGCGTGTCAAAATCACCGACACGGATGATACGACGAAGTCGCACGATATTGCCATGGATCGTATCAACGACCTTCTGCGGTTGACGGCGATGGAAAAACCAAAGACATGACCAAAGACATCGTCTTCCGTCAGGAAATGGCCCAGCCACTCGCCGTTTCGATGCGTCATTGGTGGAGAGGCTTCAAGTCCTGCCGCCAGCTCGCGCAAACCGTTCCGGCACCCGCTGCGACCGAGATGCACAGTGACGCCTCAGACAATATCTCTGTCTCCGCCGCGTCCTGACCTTTGAAAGTAGTGAAAAGACGTCCACGCCAAAATTGCGGCGGCAAACATGTAAATCGCGAGTGGCATGGGGGTGCCGTTTTGCCAGCTGCCTGACAGCTGCGCAAAAACGGCGGAGATGCCGAGCTGAATAAAGGAAAGCAGCCCCGAGGCCGCACCTGCGAGTTCCGGATACACGCTCACGGCACCGGCACTGGCATTGGGCAGGGCCATGCCGTTCGCAATACCCATAACCGTAATCGGCAGAAAGACCGCTAATGGATGCCACAGGCCGGCGTACATCAGGCCGAGCACCAGAGCCGTCGCAGCGACTGCGGCAAGCGTGCCCGTCCGCACCATCCAGTCCGTCCCAAATTTCTCAGAATATCTGTTGGCGATGAGCGTGCCAGACAAGTATCCCACGGTGGACAACAGGAAATACAAGCCGTACGCCGTGGCACTAACGTCCATAACCACAATCACCGCGTATAGTGCCGCTGCGAGAAATGCGTAGAAGATGCCGATCATAAATGCGCTTTGGAATGCATACGCCCGATAAGCGGGTGATGCCAGCAATGTCGCGAAGGACAGCCGCATACTCGAGAGGCCAAAGGAATACGCTGAGCGAACGGTGTGAGTTTCCGGAAGGCCGAAAACGATCAGTGCCAAAAGAATACCGGCGAACCCAACAGTTGCCGCGATGTTACCGCGCCACCCGAAGCCGTCGACGAGAAACCCGCCAAGGGTTGGCGCGATCATTGGGGCCACCACCATAATTGCGATAAGCCCCGCTAAAACCGCGGCGGCGCGTTCGCGTCCGTAAAGGTCCCGCACAACCGCGCGCGCGACGACCACCCCCGCCGCACTCCCGAGGGCGTGGACAAAACGACCGATCACCAGTGTCCAGATGGATTGGGCGAACAGGCACAAAACCGTACCTGCAAAAAACAGAGCCATGCCCCACACCAGGACCGGCCGCCGCCCGTACCGGTCAGACAACGGACCATAGAACAGCGTCGCCACAGCCGTGACGAACAGGGGCAAGCTCACGGTCAGTTGAACTTGTGAGGCACTTACTCCAAACGCATCCTGAACGGCAGGAAGTGCGGGCAGAAAAATTTGGATAGTGAATGAACTGGCGGCAATCGTGAACGCCAGCACGCCTTTCACCAATCTCTCGTTGGAAACAGGCGGCGGAGCCGCTGGCTCCTGATCTGCAACAGCGCCGCCGGAGTCTACTTTCACATCTTGGGACATACTAAATGGCTGAGCGTCGCGTATCTGAGGGTCCGAACCCTTACTCGGCGGCCTCCTGCGTGACGATGCAAATTTCACAATCACCGGCGAGGTCGCGGCTTCCGTGCCCGCTGATCAATTCTCCAACAGCTGCGACATTGTCTTCGCTCGCCTTCGGAAAAGCGATCCGGCTTGGTTTGGCATTCAAGGCAAGTAAAGCCTCGACGGTCTTGTACCCCGTGCGCATCGATTCCAGCACCGGAACCGACACACGTTCAGCGATCTCTGGGCCGACCGGCGCCATACAGGTGCACCCGAGCATGATCGTATCGGCGCCATCCTCAAGGATTGCCGCTTCGATTTCCTCGACAATCCGGTCTTTTAGGTCAGCGTTGCCATCCTTCAAGCTCGACACAGCCGCACCGGCCCCGGCAAGCCCGTCGACTTCCGCATCTCCAAGCACATTACGAATGGACGCACACCGGTTTTCCATACCCGTGCCGCGCAATCTCTCCTCATAAATGAAGTTGAGTTTGGGTGGCCAAATCGTAACGATCGAGAAATAGCGGCCCACGTTGGCACACATCGCCATCGTCGCTTCCCCCGCCCCGACGACAAGCATGTCAGTCGCCGAGCGTATTTCATCAATACCGTAGTCTCCCACGGTGTTGATGAAAACAGCATCGAAGCCAGCTTTCTCGGCTTCGATGGCACAATCGACGTAGGCGAGCGATGTCAAACCACGGTCGTAGGGCGTCATCGGAAACGTGCGCAAACGCGTTTCGATGAGCTCAGGTAAAAATCCCTCCCCCGCGATTTCTGCAATAGGTGCTGGCGGCTCGGAATGGCCGGCATAGCCCGCACCTGTGCCGATGATACCGATGCGATGGGTCATCGTGGTCATCCTTTGTAGTAGTCGCGCAACGCTTCAGCGAACGTCGCCATTTGCTCGACGGTGCCCATACTCACGCGGCACCAGGACTCATAGGGGGCATACGATCTGCCAACGAGAATATTTTTTTGCCGCATCGCGCTAGCGAATTCTCTAACCGAACCGCCGGTGTCGAAGAGGACAAAATTCGTCACAGACGGGGTGTAGGACAGACCGATATCCTCCATTGCAGTTTGCGTGACATCCACGCACTCCTGAATTCGTGCCCTGCTGAATGCCTGAAAATCCTTATCTTGATAACTGGCGGCAGCGGCGCGCAATCCCATCACGTTCAAGAAACTCATCTGCAGCGGTCTTAACATCGCGATCAGATCGGGACGTGCGATGGCGTAACCAATGCGCAGACCGGCCAATCCATGAATCTTGGAGAACGTGCGCGCAAGGATGACATTCTTCCCGGCCTTGACCTGATCAATCATGGAGTCGCTTTGCGGATTGGGCAGCAACTCAACGTAGGCTTCGTCGACGAACACCGTAGCCCGCGGCTCAATCGTTTCAATAAACGACCGCAGTTGTTGGGTGGGCAACCGCGTCCCTGTTGGGTTGTTGGGATTGCACACGTAGACCAGACTGGTCGAACTCGAAACCCGTGCTTCCATCGCGGCGAGGTCATGCCGCATCTCGGAATCCAAAAGCACGTCATGCACGGTCGCGCCCGTGTTTCGGGCATAGGCGGTCAACATGGAGAACGTCGGCTTTGCCGCCACGATCTCACCGGCCCGGCCAAAGCCGAGCGCTGCCATTTTTAAGAGCTCACCAGATCCCGCGGTAATACGAATATGGTCCGGCGGAACCCCCTCTTGCTCGGCAATAAGCTGGCGCAGTACCCGCACCTCACCTGAGGCATACATCCACCCGTCAGCCAACGCCGCTTCCATGGCCTCTTGAGCGGTTTTCGACGGACCATAGGGGTTCTCGTTGGCAAGCAACCTGATGGGACCGCCCGAGGACGCCTCGGCCCGCCGCGGACCGATCACGTCGCCGGCAAACCCTGCGCCGGCGAGACCAACTATGCCAAGTGCGCCGCGCCGTGCGATTTTAGGGATGTGTTTCTCGCTCATCTCTGGGTTCCTGCGTTTCGGTCCATACTCGCTCAAGCAGCATGCCAGATGCGACACCGCCGCTCAATCGAGGCCGGCAGCTGGACTCTCCCTGTCTAGAACTCTCAGGTCTATTGGCGCAAACCTCACACCGGGCTGATCGACTTTGTAGGCCTGAATCGCCGTCGCCATACCACCTGTCACCGGAATAATGAGCCAGACCAGATCGGTATCTAGAGCCATTTCGCAGTCGGTCTGGGACGGCTCCGCAGCCCCGTTTGGATGTGAATGAAAATGACCAACAATACGTTGGGCCTGTCCGCGCAAGCGCCTCATCCAGTCAAATTGCAGCTGAGGATCAATTAGAAACCGGTCCGGCCGATCAGCCAAATTGTCGGAAACAACCACCTTACTAATCGTTATCTCATCATCGCCCTGGCCGATGAGCAGACCACAACACTCTTCGGGAGATTGACGCTCAGCCAACTTACAAAGATCGTCATAGTGGCCGCGGGAGAGTTGGACACGTTTCATGGGTCCAAAGCGCCACCTGGGTCTTGCTCAACTTGAATGCGTGCGACAATCGCGCCGGTCGTCGGGTCGATGATGACAACTCGCGCGGCCTGCCCTCCACCAGACAGTGACAGTCCGACAAACCCTCCGATCGGAGTAATACTATCGACCTGAGTTCCTGCTGGCTCTCCGAGAGAGATGTCATCAACTCCGAATTCAATCTGACGTTCAGGCGTGTTGCCTGACGATGGCTGGGCGGCCTCTGGCTCTTCTTTATGCCATCCTAGGGAGAGGCCGACCACCAGCACGCCTAGCAGCGCAACCAGCATACCGGTCATCACCCATACGAGTGTTTTGGCTGCCTTCATCTGAAGAGTATCCTGGTGGCTAAAGTTTAAGTAAAACCGGCTATCCGCCTATCACCATCGGCTAGAAGAGTACAGCACTCGTGCCTGACCGTTCATCCTTCACTTTTACCACTGGAGCCGAGGACAACGGCAAGCGTCTCGACCGCGTCTTAGCGGATGCGCGCGATGACCTCTCGCGATCCCGGTTGAAAGCGCTAATCGAACAGGGCCACGTCACGGTTTCTGGCGACGTCATCACAGATGCCAACCACCGCCTCAAGTCACCATCGGATATCGTGATATGTGTTCCTCCCCCCGTAACGGATACCCCAGCGCCAGAGCACATTTCGCTCACCGTTGTTTATGAAGACGACGACCTGATCGTTGTCGACAAGCCTGCGGGGCTGGTTGTCCATCCCGCCGCTGGTAATACGTCGGGAACGTTGGTCAACGCTCTTTTGGCCCATTGTGGCGCGAGCCTAAGCGGCATCGGCGGCGTAAAACGCCCAGGTATCGTTCACCGGCTAGACAAAGACACATCAGGATTGATCGTTGCAGCCAAATCCGACGCTGCGCACGCCGGTCTCTCGCAGCAGTTTTCGCAACACACCATTCAGCGCAGCTATCAGGCTGTCGTGTGGGGGGTTCCGAAAAAGATGAAAGATAGGATATCGGGTGCGATCGGCCGCAGTTCCCGCAATCGCAAGAAGATGACGGTGGTCAAGCAGGGCGGCAAGACTGCCACGACGCACTATTCGGTGTTGAAGGCCTTCGGATCCGATGCGTCCCTGGTCCGGTGCCGGCTTGAAACCGGACGCACACATCAAATCCGTGTCCATATGGCCCACATCGGACATAGTTTGCTGGGTGATCCGCTGTATGGCGCCGGCATTAGACGGTCAGCGCCAGAGCATATCAAAGCTCTGCTCAAGACATTTCAAAGGCAGGCGTTGCATGCCCAGGAATTGGGTTTCAGGCATCCGACTAAGAATAAAGAGTTGTCTTTTGAATCGGCCCTACCGTCAGATATGCAGGACCTGATAGCCGGGCTTGAAGACTCGCGCCCCTAAAGCTACCCCGGCGCGGGTACCGATGTAGGTGCCGATGCCTGCGCGTGTCCGTCACCTTTATCTTCAGGCTCGTAAACCGACTCGACGTCCGGTCCCCACTTCACCACCAGCTCTTTCTGCTGAGCTTTCAAAACTTCAATGCGGCGCCCGGCGGTCATGGCCATGAAGGTCGAAACGATTGAGGGCGTCGTGACATAGATCGCCCAACCAATTGCCGCGCACCCGTAGATCAAGAGGATGGTCCACAGGTTACCCATGGTCTGGAACGCGCCTTGAATGGTGTGATTGTTGAACCACAGGTCTGTCAGAGACGGAGACGCACCGGCAAGGCTCATCGCACCGACACAGGCCCCGCAGTACCAGCCCTTGCTGCGCTCCACCAGCATGGCGACGCATGCCGGCAACAAAATAAACGCCAGCATAATGACCGTAGGAATGAACATGAGCGCGAGCGGAATCGCGATCATCGCGTACAGGTACATTTGGTTCTTCGAGAAGAGCGGCTTCTTCTGCACAGGTGTGGGTTGCTTCGCCATACCTAAACCAGCTCCCCGAACAGGGCGATCACATACGCCAGGAACATAATGACCGAGGCGACAACCGCTCCAGCCTGCCGTCCTGTGCGTTGTGCGTCTTCGTCCCGGTCGATCTGACCGTGCTGGAATTCGTAAATCTGTTTTTCCGCACTGGCATATTCCGCCTTCGCCCAGGCAAATCCCTCAGCGTCGCGCTGCCGTTCTTCAGGATTGTCGAGGAAGTTGTAGAGTTCCGGAAGGTTGCCTTTGCGGACAAGCTTGGGAATTTCCTTCTCAATCTCTTTCCGCTTCTGGCGATTGTGATAGCTATTGATGACAGGTCCCATCAGCCCGCCGACCCAACCCGCGAGGCCGAATACAGAATCCGGACCCAGACGCCACTGAACGATGGCGAGAACACTCAACATACCAATCGTTGCACGGTCCGGTTTTGGATCGTTCATGGCATCGATCTGAGTTCCGGTGCCTTTGGCGTATCGCGCACGCAGAAAAGCGGCAACGTGGCGGTCAACCGGCCACATCTTGGAATTGACCGTTTTGGACACTGTATCCAAGGCAGGCAATACGCCCTTAACCTCCATCACGTACTGCGAAGCGATAAGTGGGCTCATGCAGTAGAGCCACTCGATCAACTCGTAAACGCACCGCTCAATTCCGGCTCCCGAGTTGGTATCTTTCAAGTAGTTTTTCAAATCCTTAAACACGCCGTCCCACTGACTGTTGTCAGTGTTAAATGCGGCTTGAGCTGCGACCCAATGCCGCCACAAGTCTTTGTTGATGAAGTCGATATACGGTTGCAGTGACTTCTTCTGCAGCATGGCAACGGCCAGAGCAGACCCGAACCCATCGAGGTTTGTGCAGAAGTTTCTGTATTTCACAGGCGCGGCCGGGTCCATGAGCATCAGAACGCGGGAGACGAGCACGTCATCCGTTTCCTTCTGATCGCCCGGCATGGCCAAAGTTGTTTTAATGGCCGCTGAAACTGCATCGGCCAGGTCATTCGCTTCCAGACCGCGCCGGATCCAAATCTCAAGCGAGCCGTCGTGAATAATCTTTGCCGCTTCGTCCCAGTGCCGGTGCATGTGCAACGCCAGTGGACGGCAAGACCAGAATTCCCGCTCTGCAAACTTGAAGCCGCGTTGGGAATGCGGCTCGGCCCGCGCTTGCACCGGTGTCAGCCGTTTGCCGTTGAGCCAAAGCTCAATATTCTGCGTGGTCCAGCGCTGCTCAGCGTCATCCGTCATTAATCCGCGCAGACATTCGATCAATGAGACGGGCAAACGTTCGTCGCCGACCAAAGCGGCGTAAGACCCTTCGTTCATCTTCTTGTCCAGGACGTCTTCGTCGCTGCGTCCGGCCAGGGGATTACGCCCGACTGCGAGCATCAAAAGGGTCACGCCCAAGGAGTACATATCGTCGGCATACATGCCCGAGCCACGCGCGTTGGGGTTTGCCATACCCGACTCAATGGTCTCCACCACAGTCGGTTGATCACCCGCTGCAACGCTGGTGCAGCAATCTCCGAGGACGATTTTCTGTTTGGAGTCATCAACCCAATACAGGTTGTCGGGCCGGATCGCCCGGTGCGTGATTCCTTTGAGCCCTAGTTCAGTCAAGGCTTCCGCGATCGGCTTGATAATCAACTTCGGGAACTGGTGGTCAGGAATGCGCTCGCTTACAGCAGAGAGACTATCCATCACCCGACCGCCAAGAGGCCGGTAATAAATAATGATGACGCACTTACGGTTGGCTGGCGGCCACTCCGCTGCTCCCCAATCCACAAGGTGCAGCATGTTGGGAATTTCATTGCCCTTCAAAACCCGCATGACGCTAATGCGGGATACCATCTCTGGTTTGCAAACGAGCGCGTAGAGAGCCCGGCCGGGCTGTTTGCGGTCTTCGACCTCAAACGCCTGGGCATTCGGCATATCGAGCTTTGAAATAGGCCGGTCGTAGTAGATGCTATAGCGGTCGCGGACGACAATAGAATTGCCACCGCTAGGCGCCTGTGGGGCAACCTTGGGCGGCGGTTTTTTCTCCGCTGCGGAAGAGGGTTTAGCGTCTCCGTCCGATGTGGCCTCAGGCTCTCCTTCTGGAGAGGGTTCTGGGGTCACGATGTCTTCCGGTTCGGCTTCCTCTAGAACTGTTTCTACTGCCTGTTCGGCCATCAGAGGTTGTCGTCTCGTTGAAGTTGGACTTTCTGCCCGAGCTCCTTCCGGACTCGCGCGCAGTGTATCTCAACATGTTCAGGTTACCGAACACTTAAGCGAAAAGCGCAGAATTCAGCGCTTTCGAGGCAGGAAAAGGTCTAGTCGGCGAAGGGATCCTGCACCAGAATCGTATCTTCACGCTCAGGACTGGTCGAGAGCAGGGCCACGGGGGCCTCAATCAATTCCTCTAAGCGCCGGATATATTTGATACATTCGGCCGGAAGATCAGCCCAGGACCGCGCGCCCTGAGTGCTCTCCTGCCAGCCCGGCAGGGTCTCGTAAACCGGCTCGACTGCGGCCTGATCCGCCATCGATGCGGGAAATTGATCGATATTCTCGCCGTGAAGCTCATACCCGACACAAATTTTCAATTCGTCGAGGGCATCGAGAACATCCAATTTCGTTAGCGCGATCCCGGTAATACCGCCAACCTTAATCGCCTGCCGCACCATCACTGCATCGAACCAGCCGCAGCGGCGCTGGCGCCCGGTCACTGTGCCGAACTCCCGGCCGCGTTCTCCCAGCGTCTTGCCGATGTCGTCATGAAGTTCCGTCGGGAAGGGCCCCTCGCCCACCCGCGTCGTATAGGCCTTGGTAATACCGAGCACGAAACCAACGGCGCCCGGGCCAAGTCCCGAGCCGACCGCGGCCTGACCAGCAATGGTGTTCGACGAGGTCACAAACGGGTACGTGCCGTGGTCTAGGTCCAGCATGGTTCCCTGCGCACCCTCAAAAAGAATGCGCTGCCCCTGTTTGCGGGCATCGTCAAGCAAGGCCCAAGCAGAGGTCACAAAGGGCAGTATTTTAGGCGCGAGGTCATGCAGCATGGCAATAAGGTCGTCGCCATCAAGTTCATCCTGCCCCAAACCGCGCAACAGCGCGTTATGGTGCGAAAGCAAACGCTCAACTTTGTAGGCGATTGTTTCTGGGTCCTTGAGGTCGCATACGCGAACGGCCCGACGGGCAACTTTGTCCTCATAGGCCGGTCCAATGCCGCGCCCTGTTGTGCCGATCTTGGCTTTGCCGGCCGCGGCTTCGCGGGCCAAATCCAGGTTTCTGTGCAACGGCAGAATGAGACAGGCATTCTCGGCAATCTTGAGGACATCGGGATCAATGCGAACGCCCTGCGCCCGGACACGTTCGATTTCCTCAAGCAGCGCCCAAGGGTCAATCACCACACCGTTTCCGATGACGGACGGTTTCCCGCGCACCGCACCCGAAGGAAGCAAACTCAGCTTGTAGGTTTGTCCGCCAATGACCAGAGTATGACCGGCGTTGTGACCGCCTTGAAAGCGCACAACGATATCGGCCCGCTCTGACAGCCAGTCGACGACTTTCCCTTTCCCTTCGTCGCCCCACTGAGCTCCGATGACGGCAACGTTGGTCATGCGGTTATCCCTTTGTCCTTAAGTCTTTGGCCGATCCGTCCTGCAGAATGTGACTGCACCCCAAGCGTGAGGCGTGTTCGGCGCTGTCCTGGCCGGGCGCGAGTGACGCTTTCACCCGATACCCTTTGCCCTGTAAAGCGGTGATCTCCTCCCGTGACGTCCCGAAGGGAACGTACAGCACTGGCTGAGCCTCAGGCGATGGCGAGACAGTGGCAAGCGCGTCGATAAACAAGGTCGCGCCTGTCGCAGGTTCGGCCTTCCCGGCACCGTGGTCGATAAGGTAGCGCCCGCCGCGGCCAATCTCGCGGGCACTGCCCTTGGCAAACAGAAAGAAGGTCACGCCGGTGTGATACTGCAGACCACGGTTTTCAACTAAGTCTAGGGTCAAGGCTAGGTCAGGCGCCTCAACTTTGGCCTGGTCAGCGGTATCAAACAAAGTCTCGAGATGACTTTGCGCCTCTGCATTGAGCTTCAGGCTTGACACCTTTTCGCGCGCCGCAGCAACTGGGCCAGATAATTCAATGAACGCACACAGCGCCTCTGCATGTTGCCCCGCCAGGCGTTTGATCTCAGACGTGTCTTTGTGATTGATCGCTTCGACCAAGGCCTCGGCGTCAGCAACCTGTGAGGGATCATCCGCCAAAATAGCCGGAACGAGTGGGGGCAAGGCCAGATCGATGCTGATATCTGTCACGCCGAGCGCTTGGACCGCCTCCGCGGCGACGATGATCGCCTCTGCATCGGCGGCGACGCTATCCGGCCCGACCAGCTCAAAACCGACCTGGGTAAACTGACGCTCTGGCTTGAGCTGTTGTCCCTTAACGCGCATCACCTGACCGGCGTACATCAGCCGTAACGGCCGCGGCGAATCCTTCAAACGGGTCGAGGCCAGCCGGGCGATCTGCGCGGTCACGTCGGCGCGGATACCAAGAGTCCGCTGCGAAACCGGGTCTACCATACGGAAAATCCGGTCCGCCGTCGCAGCACCCATACCTGATAGCAATGTCGACTCAAACTCGACAAGAGGCGGGGCAACCCGGTCATACCCGTTGGCAATGAAGACAGACGCCAGACGGTCGACCAGCGCAGCCTCTGCATCGGCGTCGGGCGGCAGCACGTCGCGCAGGCCTTCAGGCAGCAATGTAGGGCTGGCAGTTTCAGACATAATAAAACGTGGCCTGGCTAGGGTAGACCTGAGACACAGCAGCCTCGGGCCGAAAGCTCGTGAACCCGCCCCCAAGCAGAGTTCGGGCTTTTCTAACCGCCCTCACCCGCAAGAGCAACGGCTATTGAGACAAGCCTCAAAAGCTGAGCGTTTGCGCCTGATTGACCTGTGGCAGCCCGCGCACCGTGGCCAGGAGGGCGTCATCGATCTCCTGATCGAGTTGCAGCAGGGCGATGGCATCCCCGCCCTCGGAAGGGCGGCCGAGATGGAACGAGGCGATGTTCACGCCGGCACTGCCCAAGGCCGTGCCCAGTGCCCCGATAAAGCCCGGCTTGTCGTCATTGATCACGTAGAGCATGTGCGCACCAACTTCAGCCTCAAGATGAATACCGTTGACGTCGACCAGACGCGGCAAGCTGTCGCCGAATAGCGTGCCCGACAGAGTGCGGGTCTGGCGCTCAGTGGTGACGTCGAGAGAAATGAGCGTGTGATACTGCTCGCAGTCCTCGTTTTTCACCTCGGTTATTTCGATGTCTCGCTCCCGGGCAATCACCGGCGCATTGACCATATTGACGCTTTCCATCAGCGGCCCCAGCAACCCTTTTACAGCCACGGCGATCAAAGGTTTCACGTTAAGGTCTGCGACGGCGCCGGAATAGGTGATCGAGATCTTCTTGATACCCGATTGGGTGATTTGCCCTGCGAAGCTGCCGAGTTGTTCTGCCAGCTTCATATAGGGCTTGAGCCGGGGTGCGTCTTCCGCGCTGACCGACGCCATATTCAACGCGTTGGTCACGGCACCTGACAACAGATAGTCCGACATCTGCTCGGCGACCTGAATAGCGACGTTCTCCTGCGCTTCCGAGGTCGATGCGCCCAAATGAGGCGTACACACGACACCGTCCATACCGAACAGAATATTCTCTTTGGCAGGCTCCTGCTCAAACACATCCAGCGCGGCGCCAGCAACGTGACCGCTTTCAATTGCAGCCTTAAGGTCGGCCTCGACGATGAGACCGCCACGAGCACAGTTGATGATGCGGACGCCCTTCTTCATCTGAGCCAGGGCCTTGGCGTCGATCATGTTGCGGGTCTGGTCTGTAAGCGGAGTATGGAGCGTCATGAAGTCCGCACGCTTGATCAGATCGTCGAGCTCTACCTTTTCCACACCGATCTCGATCGCCCGGTCCGACGAAAGATACGGATCGAAGGCAACCACTTTCATTTTCAGACCAAGCGCCCGGTCCGCAACGATCGATCCGATATTGCCACACCCGACCAAGCCGAGCGTTTTGCCGTAAAGCTCCACGCCCATGAAGCGTGACTTCTCCCACTTGCCCTGGTGGGTCGACTCGTTCGCTTGAGGAATTTGGCGTGCGAGAGCCATCATCATCGAGATAGCGTGTTCCGCCGTGGTGATGGCATTGCCGAACGGGGTGTTCATCACCACCACGCCGCTTTGCGTCGCCGCGGGCACGTCGACGTTGTCGACACCGATACCGGCGCGGCCAACAACCTTTAAGTTTTCCGCCACGGCCAGCACATCCTTGGTCACCTTGGTCGACGAGCGGATCGCGAGGCCGTCGTATTCGCCGATACAGGCCAGCAGCTCTTCAGGGCTCATGCCCGTCTTGACGTCCACGTCCAGGCCCCGGTCCTTGAAAATGTCGACCGCTTGCTCGCTCAACTTGTCGGAAATGAGAACTTTGGGCATGACGTTATCCTGCGAATTCGGCTTGTGTTTCGGCGTACGCCCAGTCCAACCACGGGCACAAAGCCTCAATATCGCTGGTTTCAACGGTTGCTCCGCCCCAGATTCTCAATCCCGGCGGTGCATCCCGGTACGCACCGATGTCATAAGCGACCCCTTCCGCATCGAGTCGCGAGACCAGTTTCTTCGCCGCTCCAGCCTGCTTTTCACCATCGAGCGCCGTGAACCAATCCGCTTTGATCTTCAGGCAGATGGAGGTGCACGACCGCGACGCTTCGTCACCGGCCAGGAAGTCCGCCCAATCCGACTGCGCAACCCATTGGCTCAAGGCTTTGAGGTTGTTCTCGGAGCGTTCAACCACAGCCGGCAGACCGCCGATATCTTCGACCCAGGTCAGCGCATCAACCGCATCCTCGACGCACAACATGGATACGGTGTTAATCGTCGCCCCGGAGAAGATGCTGTCGTTGAACTTCCCGCCCTTGGTCATACGGAAGAGCTTGGGCATCGGCCACGGCGGGCTGTAGCTCTCGAGCCGCTCGACCGCACGCGGACTCAAAATGAGCATGCCATGCTGCGCTTCACCACCCAGCACCTTCTGCCATGAGTAGGTAACGACATCGAGCTTGTGCCAATCCAAGTTCATGGCAAAGACGGCCGAGGTCGCGTCGCAGAACGTCAGCCCTGCACGGTCATCGGCAATCCAATCGCCGTTGGGAACACGCACGCCCGAAGTCGTGCCGTTCCACGTAAAAATAACGTCGCGATCAAAGTCGACCTCTGACAAATCAGGCAACGCTCCGTAATCCGCTTTGAGGGTGCGCACGTCGTCCAGTTTCAGCTGTTTGACCACATCCGTGACCCAGCCTTCACCGAAACTTTCCCACGCCAGCATATCGACGCCGCGTGCGCCCAGCATCGACCACATCGCCATCTCCATCGCCCCCGTATCGGAGGCCGGCACGATGCCAATATGATAATCATCTGGCAGGCTGAGGATCGCGCGGGAACGGTCTGAGACTTCTTGAATCCTCGCCTTGGCGGGCTTGGCCCGATGCGACCGCCCAACCATGGCATCTTGCAGGGCATTGACGGTCCAGCCCGGCCTTTTGGCACAGGGTCCTGAGGAAAAATTCGGGTTTTTGGGGCGCGCGTTGGGCTTCGCAGCAGCGGTCATGGACGGTGAACTTTCGAGTGGAGGACTAGGAGTATCACTGAGATCGGTTAACGGTTCTGGCCAGAGCAGCAGACTGGGGAAGTCACCTAAATCCGGCCCCGGCGGCGCGGATACTACGAGTGTGCCCGAGGCCCGTCAACGCGCCGAATCTCAGCAATTTGTGGGCTAAAGCCCCCAATATCTGGGGGCAGCCACCGTGAACGTCAGCCACATGACGAACACCAGCGGTAGGCCGCCGCGGACGAAGTCACCAAACTGATATTGCCCCGGCCCCATGACCAGCAGATTGGTTTGGTAGCCCATGGGGGTGGCGAAGGAACAATTACAGGCGAACAGACACGTGATCGCGAACAGACGCGGGTCAATCCCCAAACTCGCACCCAAGCCAACGCCGATGGGGGTAAAGAGAACGGCACAGGCATTGTTGCTCAACACATTCGTAAACAGTGCGACAACGAGGAAAAAGACCGAAAGTATGATTGAGGGTGTCGCATCGCCCGCGAGACCGATGATCAGGTTGGCGACATATGCCGCCGCGCCGGTTGCGGTCATCGCAGTGCCAAGTGCAAGAGACGTGCCCACCAGCAAATAGATAGTTCGATCGATGGCCCGGCCAGCTTGGCGAAGGTTCATGCAGCCGGTCATGATCATCGCCGTCGCCGCTGCGATGGCGGCAATCGTGATGCTGATGATTCCGGCCGCTGCCAACCCGACAGCCACTACAAAAATACCGGCCGCGCGTTTGGCATGATCCCGTTTCGGAATGACGTTGCGTGTGCCTGAGATTAAGACCACGTCCCGCTCTGGCCGCAATGCCTCCAAATGGTCGGGCCGTCCCTTCAGCAGCAGTACGTCTCCCGATTGCAGCCGGATGTCCGTCATCCGCGCCGCAACCATCTGCGCCCGGCGCTGAATGCCCACGAATATCGCCCGGCGGCTCTGCTGCAGTTCAAATTGCTCAAGGGTGAGGCCAACCATCCGCGAGGCCGGTGTGACCATGGCTTCCACCATCACCGTGTCGCTGTCTTCCGGTTTCTCATCCTCGTCTTCACCGCTCTGGTCCTCAAACTCTTTGACACGGGTCTGTTTTAGGTCCAGTCCATAAGGCAACGGCGGATGGAAAAGACCGGCGTATTTGCTCGCCACCTCCGCCAGGGCCTGGCGCGTTGCGGCAATGACAAACGTATCTCCCGCGTGAACCGTATATTCATCAAACGGGGGCAAAATTGTTTCTTTACCTCGGAAGATAAAGCGAACGGTGACATTGGGAAGCGCTTTGAAGGCTCCTGCAGCGGCGGCTTCACCCATCAGTTCGGAGTCCGCTGGCACAACAAACTGCGAGATATATTGACGCCCGCCCGATGGCGTAGATGACGCATCTTTGCGCTCCGGCATCGTTAGCGGCAGAACGATAAGGACGTAGACAAGGGCAACCGCCGCCAAAATTAGGCCCAGCGGCGTAATCTCGAAGAAACCCAGCGCGCGGAGACCTTGCTGATCCATGGAACTGGAAATCAACAGGTTGGTGCTAGATCCAATCAGCGTCGTCATGCCGCCCAAGATCGCCGCGTAAGACAACGGCATCATGGTGCGGCTCGCCGAAAAACCGGTTCGTTGAGCCAATGCCTGCAGAATTGGAATGAAGATCAACACAATTGGGGTGTTGTTGAGAAACGCGGAGAGCACCGCGACAACGATCAGCAGCAATCCCAGCATAACCAGCGGCGGCATGCGGACGCTGGAAACCGCTTCGCCAATTCCCTCTAGCGCCCCGGTGCGCACCATGCCCTCGCCCACAACCAAAAGCGCAATCACGGCCAACAAAGCCGGATTGGCGAATCCCGCAAGCAGCACCTCGGCGTTCAAGAGGTTGACGTCATAGGTTCCGGTGAGCGGAAATATTTGGAAGAAGACCAGAAGTGCCGTCAAAACGACAAGCGAGCTGATCTCGAGTGAGAGCCATTGTGTGACGTAGAGAACCAGCAACGTCACGGCGAAGCCGAGCACGACCCACATCTGAAACGTGGCTTCAACGCCCACAACCGCCTCCTAACCCGCCTGCTGCGAGTTTAGCGAGCCGGCAACGGTGTGCCCATGATTTAAAGGCCCGTGACCACCCCCAAAATCTGGAGCCGTTTCGATGGCGCGGACAACATACTGCCGCGCGCGGTCAACCGCATCTGCAAGACTGAGTTGCTGTGCCAGACCTGTCGCAATCGCCGATGCCAAAGTACAGCCAGTTCCGTGCGTCGACGTCGAGTGAATACGCCGCCCCTCGTAGACCGTGACGCCGTCACGTGTAATGAGCAAATCGATCAGGTCGTTACCCTCAAGATGTCCGCCTTTGAGAACAACCGCATCGGCATTGAGCGCCCTCAGCGCGTCGACTGCCTCGAACATGTCGTCTGCGGTGGCGATCTTACGGCCAATCATCACCTCGGCTTCGGGCAGGTTCGGCGTAACAACTGCGGCGCCCCTCACCAGTTCCTCCAACAGCACCTCTGTCGCGTCATCTGAAATGAGTCGGTGGCCGCCTTTCGCCACCATCACCGGATCGATAACTCTTGGAATGCCCGGCGCGTAATCCCGCAACGCTTCCGCAACCGCGCTGACGATGTCTTGAGACGCCAACATGCCTGTCTTTATGACATCTGCTCCGATATCGCTAACGACTGATTTGATTTGTTGAGCAATGAACTCGGGCGGCATCGCTTGCACGTCATAGACGGCGCGGGTGTCCTGATCCGTGACGGCGGTTATGGCCGTCGCCGCGTAACCGCCGAGCGCCGTGACCGTTTTAATGTCGGCCTGAATTCCGGCGCCGCCACCAGAGTCAGATCCGGCAATACTGAGGACTCGGCCGTTCATGATGAAAATCCGTCCGGACCGGCTCGTCAGGCGGCAACAGAATTAAGTGTCGCGACCAAATCATCGACGATGGACTCGACTTTCGTCTCGTCATCGCCTTCCGCCATGACGCGGATCAGCGGTTCGGTTCCCGACGGGCGAATGAGCAATCTGCCGGTTCCATCAAGAGCGGCGTGAGCCGACGCAACCGCATCTTTGACGGCACTCTCCGCCAGCAGGCCATCAGCGTTCTTGCCATTTTGAAGCCGGACGTTCTTCAAGATTTGAGGGACCGGATCGAACAGGCGCAGCACTTCGCTCGCAGGTTTTTGCGCCTCGACCAACGCGGCAAGCAGTTGCAGCCCGGCCATGAGGCCATCTCCGGTCGTGGCATGGTTGCCAAGAATGATGTGGCCGGACTGCTCACCCCCAAGATTGAAGCCGCCGGCTTCCATCTTTTCGGATACATAACGATCACCGACGCGGGTCCGCTCCAAAGTCATACCCTTCGAGGTGAGGTAACGCTCGAGCCCCAGATTGCTCATCACGGTCGCCACCACACCGCCACCTTCGAGCAGACCCTGGCTCTGCCACCGTGTGGCGATGGCAGCCATAATCTGGTCGCCGTCGATGATGGTTCCAGCCTCGTCGCACACGACGATACGGTCGGCATCACCATCCAGCGCCATTCCGAAATCAGCGCCGGTGTCCCTCACCTTCTGCGCCATGTGCTCGGGATGCAACGAACCGCTGTCTTCGTTGATGTTAAACCCGTTTGGGGACACACCAAGCGGCACGACCTCGGCCCCGAGCTCCCACAGCACAGCGGGTGCGGCTTTGTAGGCCGCACCGTGCGCGCAATCGACCACCACCTTTAACCCGTCCAGGCGCAAGTCTTTCGGAAAGGTGTTTTTGACGAACTCCATATATCGAACGACACCAATCCCGTCGTCCAGGCGCCGCGCGCGGCCCAGCGCGGCGGGATCAGCCCGCAGGTCCTCTGTGCCACTGGACATCAAGCGCTCGATCTCTTTTTCGATGTCGTCGGACAATTTGAACCCGTCCGGACCAAACAGCTTGATCCCATTATCCTGATACGGATTGTGCGACGCGGAGAGCATGAGTCCGAGATCACAGCGGAGCGACTTGGCCAGCATCGCAATGCCTGGCGTGGGGATGGGGCCAACCAGGACCACATCAACACCGACTGAGATAAACCCTGCGGTGAGCGCCGGTTCCAACATATATCCGGATAACCGCGTGTCCTTGCCGATGACCACCGTGTGCCGGTGACTGCCACGCTTGAACGTATGACCCGCAGCCATACCGAGCCGTAAGGCCATCTCAGCCGTCATCGGATCGCGGTTCGCGGTGCCGCGTATCCCATCCGTTCCAAATAAACGTCTTTTTGCCATTAGATCTCCGGTCGCGTGATAGCCCGTCGTTTATTTTGCAGCGGCATAAACACCGTCGATGACGCAGGTTTCAATACGAATCAAGTCATGAAATTGGGGGGGCGAGTCTAGTGTGTTTTGGCAATCCGGACCATACGGCAATTACTTGCCTATCCACTCAAAGAGGACATCCGGTTCTTTTTCTTCATTGCCTGCGCCGTCGGTATATCGAACGGCTTGAAAGCCCTGAGACTCATAAAATTTTCTCGCCGCAGTGTTTTTTTGGAAGCACCACAACTGTAGTCGACTCTGTCTTTGTTTCGCACCCAAGAGCAGAGCAGACCCTATGCCTTGTCGTAATTTCTCAGGCAGTACCCAAAGGTGATTAATCCAATTTTCAGTTTCGCTGATGAACCCGACAGGACCTGTTTTATCCCCAGCCAAATACACGTGTTCTTCAGCAATAACTTTCGAAAAGTAGATACGAACCTGTTCTTCAGTATGAATTTGGGGAAGGAAGTCCAATACCCCAACAGACCGGGAATGAATTTCGGCGACAGCGTCAGAATCCGCAGGCGCAGCTCGTCTAATATTTAGGTCAGAAGTCACGACCTGGGCTTTGCTCAATCGCATCAATGACGGTTAGCGCCTGGCGGGTTGCAGCAACGTCGTGAACACGGAACATCTGCACACCCTGATGAGCAGCCGCTACCACAGACGCGACGGACCCGGGTAGCCGGTCTTTTGGATCTGACGTTTGTGTCAACCGCCCAATGAAACTCTTGCGGGATGTACCAAGAAGTATGGGGCATCCGCTACCGTGAAGAAGCGTCAGCGATTGGAGAATGTCGAGATTGTGGATATCGGTCTTACCAAAGCCTATGCCTGGGTCGACCGCGATCTGGTCCGGACTCAACCCCGCGGTGCGGCACGCCGCCACACGTTCTGCCAGGAAGTCGAACACATCAAGAGGCGCCCATTGATACACCGGGTCCTTCTGCATTGTTTGCGGCTCGCCCTGCATGTGCATCAGCACGACCGGGCACCTCTTTTCCGCAACGACTGACAAAGAGTCTGGGTCACCCGTTAGCGCTGTCACATCGTTGACGATCGCCGCACCGGCCTCGAGCGCGGCGGCCATTGTTGTGCTGTGACGGGTATCAATTGAAACCGTGAGACCACGCTGCGCCAACGCGGCGACAACAGGAATTGCGCGCGCCTGTTCCTCTTCAGGACTGACGGGTGCCGCCCCTGGCCGCGTCGACTCACCACCAACATCCAGAATATCCGCGCCAGCCTCCGCGAGGGCGATGCCGTGGGCGATCGCGGCCTCGGTGGTCGCATGGTCACCGCCGTCGGAAAAGCTGTCCGGCGTAACGTTGACGATGCCCATGATCCTTGGGTGACTCAGATCAAGCCCCGCAAACGGCTTTGGATGCTGCGCGATCCGCTCAAGCTGCGCGTCGATTGTCTCTCTCAATGCGGTGTGAATGATCCGCCGCCACGGATCGAAAGCTGTAACCGCGGCCACGAAACGGTCCACACCGGTAGCGCGGCGAACGATCATCTCAACGGATGTAAACGCCGCACCGTCGCCGTGCATTGGCAGAGCATGACCCGCTTGGACCAATGCATCGGCAGCACCACCGCGCACGATACCCAATGGCCGCACATAAATGGCGTCACCCGGAACCTCGGTGAGAGTTTCCGGGCGTGGCAGACCACTCACAACGGAGGTCACGAGTTGGGTTGAGGTTCCGGTTCCGGCCCGAGACCGCCAGCATCAGGCTCTTCGCCGCCGTCATCGGTGGTGGGCACCGACGTTCGGCATCCCGGCGGTCGAGGCCGCGTGCTCGGTTTGGTATCAGATTTGTCGATACTTTCCCCGCGCAACAGGGCTTCGATTTCATCCCGCGAGAGAGTTTCATACTCCAGCAAACCCTGCGCCACGATCTCCAGATCGTCTTGGTGCTCATCGAGAATTTTGCGGGCCGTGGCCTCGCCTTCCTCGACAAACCGGCGGACTTCCTGATCAATCAATTCTGCCGTGGCGTCAGACACGTTTTTCTGCTGGGCGACAGAGTGGCCGAGGAAAACCTCTTCCTGGTCCGCGTTGTAGCGCAACGGGCCCAGTTTTTCAGAGAAGCCATACTCAGTCACCATGCGGCGCGCGATGTCGGTCGCCCGGCGCAAGTCGTCTGATGCGCCTGTGGTAATTTTCTCTTCGCCGAAAATCATCTCCTCGGCAACACGCCCGCCAAAGAGGCTGGCGATCATCGCCTTCAGTTCCATCTGGGATTGGCTGTACTTATCGCGCTCCGGCAGAAACATCGTCACGCCCAGCGCACGTCCGCGCGGAATGATGGTCACTTTATGCAGCGGCTCGTGACCTTTGGCATGCATCATGATCAGCGCATGGCCGGCCTCGTGATAGGCGGTCAGCTTCTTTTCATCTTCGGTCATGACCATCGAACGGCGCTCGGCCCCCATCATGACCTTGTCTTTCGCTTCCTCGAATTCGAGCATCGAGACCACACGCTTGGCCTTGCGGGCCGCCAACAGCGCTGCTTCGTTCACCAGATTAGCCAAATCGGCGCCGGAGAAACCCGGTGTGCCGCGGGCGATGACTTTTAGGTCGACGTCCGGGGACATTGGCGTCTTGCGCGTATGCACCTTCAGAATCTTTTCGCGCCCGGTGATATCCGGGTTCGGAACAACAACCTGACGGTCGAAACGTCCAGGACGCAGCAGCGCGGGATCAAGGACGTCTGGCCGGTTGGTCGCGGCAATCAGGATCACGCCTTCGTTGGCCTCGAAGCCATCCATCTCAACCAGCAACTGATTGAGTGTCTGCTCGCGCTCGTCGTTGCCGCCGCCAAGACCGGCGCCACGGTGGCGCCCAACCGCGTCGATTTCATCGATGAAAATGATGCAAGGTGCGTTCTTCTTGCCCTGCTCGAACATGTCGCGCACACGGCTTGCGCCCACGCCGACAAACATCTCGACAAAGTCGGAACCCGAAATCGTGAAGAATGGCACGTTGGCTTCCCCGGCGATCGAGCGCGCCAGCAATGTTTTACCCGTACCGGGCGGACCGACAAGCAACACGCCCTTGGGAATTTTACCACCCAAGCGCTGGAACTTCGCCGGGTCGCGCAAGAACTCAACCACTTCCTCCAGTTCCTGCTTGGCTTCGTCGATGCCAGCGACGTCTTCGAATGTGACCCGGCCATGCTTTTCGGTCAGAAGTTTGGCGCGCGACTTGCCGAAGCCCATGGCTTTGCCGCCACCGCCTTGCATCTGGCGCATGAAGAAAATCCATACGCCGATCAAAAGCAGCATGGGGAACCATGAGATGAGAATGCTCCAGAAGGTCGTCTCGCCGTCCGACCGCGGCACCGCTTTAATGTCGACACCGTTGGCGCGCAGAGTCGCGACGGTGTCGGCTCCCTCCGGCATATAGGTGCGGAATTGGGCTCCTTCCCGTGTCTTACCCGAAACAGTATTGCCCTGAATGGTGACCGACGTGACCTCATTGCTCTCGACCGAGGTCATAAACTCCGAGAACGTGATCTCGCGGCTTTGGGTGCGCGAGGTCGGCGCCTGAAACAGATTAAACAGGGCCACGATCAGAACGAGGATAATAACCCAGAGAATGAGATTGCGGCTGATGTTCACGACCGGTCCTTACTCATCATGCGCCCCGCTATATGAGCCGGCAGCGCAGTACCAAAATGTTGCTCCGATTAAATAGGCTGCCAGCCCCCGAAAGCAAGCGGTCAGCAGCCGTTGCGTTTGATTCTCACATGAGTGTGGCGATCGGGAGACGCTCTACAACCTATTGATATATAATAGTTTATAAGCGTCCAGGTTCGCGAACGACGCGTAAACGCCCGTTACGTTTTTGCAATAGACACCCGTGCAAAGTCCGATCCGACCAATTGGTGGCACCCAGAGCGTCGTAGACCCGTTCCAGACTTTCGAAGCGCGGCGGATAAATTTCACCCGAAACGTCCGCCAAAGTCCGGGCAAGGAAGCGCAGACCCACCTCTTGGGGCGCCCGCAAAACCACATCTAGATTTAAGTCCCGTCCCTCATCGTCAGCCCGGATCACGGCCTGCTTTGAGAGGTCGTCAACCGCGTGATCGATTGCGCTTTTCGCCCTCCGCATATGCGCGACGGTCTTGAGGAGCCGGTTACGGTCCAGACCTTCCTTGTCCAATTCTGAGATAAGACGGCGAAGCCTGACCCTCTTATAGGTTTCGTCGGAGTTGGACGGGTCCGTGATCCATGGCTGGCCATGGGCCTCGCACGTGGCGACCAGGCTCTGCTTATCGAACGCCAAAAGCGGTCTAAGAACGCGAAGTCCATCACGCATTGCATCTGATGCAATTGCCGCCAGACCGTCTACACCAGACCCGCGCAGTAACCGGTCAAAGAAGGTTTCCACCTGATCATCGGCATGGTGAGCGGTCATGAGCGCCTGGGCGCCCTGCGCGGCACACAACGCCGCCATGAGCTTGAATCGCCCGTCACGCGCATCAGCCTGGACGCTGCGCTCTATATGGCGCACCGCACGCCCCTCTTCCCACATCAACGTGTGATGGCTGACGCCGAGGGCGCTTAGCCAGCCTTGCACTCGCCGGGCCTCTTCCGCGGACTCGTCGCGCAAGCCGTGATCAACCGTCAGGCCAACAAGGACGATGCCATGCTCTTGAGCCCAACACTGAGCCAGGCGAACCAAGGCCATGCTGTCTGGTCCGCCCGAGACCGCGATGGCCAAAGGTCCGTTATCACTGCGCAAACCAAACGGCGCCATCGCCCCGGCAAAAGCGTCGCTAGAAACCGGATCTCTGGCCCCGTAGTCAACGCTGTCCGCCCGGGCCATAGCTTGCGTCAGCTGCAGTTGAGACGGGAGCGCTCGGTTTGCGCCCGGCGGCTGATGGTGTCATTCGCGGATGGATATTCCGTAGACAGGCGCGTCAACGCCGTACAGGCCCCGTCGGTTTGTCCAAGGCGCGCCATCGACAAACCAAGCTTGAGCAAGTTGTCGGGTGCTTTTGAACTCTCCGGGTATGTTTGATAACCGGAGAGGAATTCCACCGCGGCCTGTTCGAAATCTCCTCTCACGTAGAAGGTCTCGCCGAGCCAGTACTGAGCGTTACCGGCCAGCGTGTCCGTGCCATTTTGCTCAAGGAATAATCGCAGCGCTCTTTCAGCACGGGCGTAGTCGGCCCGGCGGAGAATATCGAAAGCGTAGTTATACTGTTCTTGCGGCGTGCCCTCAGGCAACGCTGTGAGTTCCAGCGCAGGCGATGTCGCAACCCCAATACGCTGGGTGGCGACCGGTCCAGGACTTGGAGCCGCAGCGACATTTGGCGGGGGTTGCGGCGCGGCCGGAGCCAATTGGGGCGCGGGCGCCTGAGCACTTCCCGGCGCTGGCGGCAAAGCTACTCCGCTTTCATCAACGCGCAGCACGCCGAATGTATTGCCGTCATTAACCGGCCCGGGATTGAGTGGTGCTGGATTGAGTGGCGCTGCTCCTTGACCAACGGCAGGTGCCATCCCACCCCCGGTAGAGCCGGCTTGTGCGGGCACAGCAGCGATCTGAGGTTGAGGTTGAACTGGCATGGACATGGGCATGTTCATGTCCGGTTCGACACGGCTATTGCCATCGAACTGATTGGCAGTCTGTAGCGGTGTACCCCCTACCGCAACGGGCGTTGGTGCAGCGCCCAGTGAGTTTGCCGCGACGGGTGGCAATGTACTTCCCGGCGGCATCGCGACTGCGGCGGACACACCGACGGCCTGCTCCAAAACAGCAAGACGGTTTGAAACGTCATTGGACAGGCGCTGCACCTGGGCCTGCATCTGCGCGACTTGAAACTGCGTCTGCTCGATTTGCCCAGTGAGCCGCTCCACCAGACGCTCCAGTTGAAGCACCCGGACTTGAAGCCGGCTGGCCACATCCGCCGGAAGTTGAGTATCTCCCGTAACCATTCCCGTATCGGATGGCGAGGTCGGCATTTGAATTTGCGCACCGCCTTGCCCGAGCCCCTGGAGACGGCGCTCGAGCGCGTCGATCCGTTCATTCAGAACACGAATATCCAATGGCGCCTGACCAGCAGCTGGCACGGCAATCAGTACCAGAACCCCAAGGATCAGAGCAGGAAAGAAAGTAGGGAGTGTAATTTTAGCTAGCATGGGCGTTTCATAAATGACTCACCGGGTCTCTCTACCGGCGGGACGGGGCAGAAATATGGCAACGGCGGCGTCCGCTCACGCAGACAACCGCCGTTGATATCTTAGGACCGAAAGCTGGTCACAGCCCCCGGTGCTCAGCAGAGTTTACTGGACGACGGACACACCGCGCCGGTTTCTGTTCCAGCATTCTTCGTTCGAGGCGACACACACGGGACGCTCCTTGCCGTAGGAGATCGTCCGCACGCGGCTGGACGGGACACCCAGGGTCACCAGGTAATCCTTCACCGCATTGGCGCGGCGCTCACCGAGACCGAGGTTGTATTCACGCGTACCGCGCTCGTCGCAGTGGCCTTCAACCACAATCGTGCGGGACGGGTTCTGGCTCAACCATGCGGCTTGACCACGCAGGGTCGCCTGAGCAGCGCCGTTGAGGTCATAGCTATCAAGCGCGAAATACACGCCATTGCCGACAACTTGGTTGAAATACTCGGCGGAATCCATGGCCGGTCCACTCGGCGCAGCGGGTGCGGGCTGAGAGGTGGTGGTGCCCATGGAGCCGGAGCCCATGTCATCTTTCGGATCGGACGCACAAGCAGCTAGAAGCGCAGCGGCGGCGGCGGCACAAGTAAAACGGACCGTCATTTTGTTTCTTCCCCTTTGGTCAAACGACTCAATTGAATATGCACAAAACCGCAGTAATTCGCACCTGTTTTATCAGGTACTTGGCCGGACGCAAGCTATTCCAGTGCGGCCTGCCCCGCTAAGAACACCCCAGTAAGGCTTTGGTTTCATAAAAAAATCTCAGATCAAGCCTAGGGAATGAGTGGCGACCATGCGGGGTCGGACGCATCCTGCGGCGTCACCATCTCTCTCTGGTTGTATCCGGTCAAGTCGATCGAGTAGAGCCGCGTGCGGCCGCCGGTGCCATCTGCACGGGTGGGCTGTTGTGCGAAATACATAAGAACTCTGCCATTCGGCGCCCATGTGGGGGCCTCGACAAGGTATCCCTGAGCCAACAGGCGTTCGTTCGTTCCATCGGGTTCCATCACCCCGATGTAGAACGTTCCACTACTTATGCGTGTGAAGGCGATAAGGTCACCCCGAGGCGACCAGACTGGTGTGGCGTAGCGGCCATTGCCGAAGCTGACCCTGCGCGTCTCGGAGCCATCGGAGTTCATCACGTAGATTTGCTGGCTGCCGCCGCGGTCTGAGTTGAAGGTCACCTGCCGTCCATCTGGTGAGTAGGAAGGTGAGGTGTCAATTGCAGGATGGTCCGTCAGACGCAATGTCCGCCGGGTTCGCAGGTCCATCTCGTAGATTTCAGAGTTGCCATCCGCGGCCATGGAAAAAGTGACTTTGTTGCCGTCAGGAGAGAACCGCGGTGCATACGTCATGCCGGGAAAGTCACCGAGGAGCTCCTGGCGCCCAGTGTCGATGTTGAACAGATACACTCGCGGTACATTGCGAAAGTACGAGAGGTACGTGATCTCCTGCGCTGTCGGAGAAAACCGTGGCGTCAGTACCAGTGCGGCCCCATCCGTCAGGAAGCGGTGGTTGGCACCATCCTGATCCATGATCGCCAGGCGCTTCACCCGGGCATTGCCAGGGCCGCTCTCTGACACGTAGACCACCCGTGTATCGAAGTAGCCCGTCTCTCCCGTGATCTGGGTGTAAATCGCATCGGCGATAATATGCGCCACGCGGCGCCAGTTGGCCGGTTGTGTGACGTACGCCTGACCGATCATCTGCTGTCCGCCGAACACATCCCACAAGCGGAACGCCACGCGCATCTGTCCGTTTGGCTGAGTAATGACGTCACCCTGCACCAACGCCTGGGCACTAATTCCCCGCCAATCGGCAAAGCGCGGCTGCACATCGAGAGATGGCAGCACTTGAATAAAGCGGTCTCGATCAATGGGACGGAACAGACCCGATCGTTCGAGGTCATTAGAGATCACCGAACTGATGTCGCGGCCCACACGTTGAGACTCTTCGTCGTTGCCTGGGAACTCGACAACGGCGATCGGCATCGGCTCGACGCGGCCACGGGTGATGTCAATTTGGACCTGGGCAGCGACTGGCGCAGAGATCAAAGCCGCGAGCGCGGCGATTAAGAAGATAAACTTGCGCACGAGAACACCCACATTGACCTCATCAAACCTTTGGCACGTGACTTGTCTCGCGCCGCCCCTTATAGACCGCATAGATACCACACTTTGATCAGTTAAGCCTGCCCTGCGGCGTGAAGGTAAAGACGATTTCTTTAAAAATGTCGTACCTTTGTGGCGAGATTGGGATGTTGCGGCAACTGAGAACCGCTGTCCGCGCTCCGTCGGCAAACGTGCGAAATGCGGAGTCTGTGAAATAGCGTGCCGTATTCTGAATTACTGCGGACCGTACGCTTCCGTCGGGATTAATGGATACCAAAATATCTGCGCTTAGCTCGGACAACCCCTCCTTGCCTGGATCGATCCGCCAGCAGTTTTCGATATGGGCACGAATTGCATCCCGCTCACTCAACGTTGCACGGTCGGCAGTCTGTAGCGTGCGCACAGGCGTTTCTGAGGGCTCTTCAGAGACCTCAGTTGGTTCAGGCTCAGGGCGGTTTGCGACTTCCTCCTCGAGATCCTTCACCAGGCTGACAAGGTCAGCAAATTGGTCCCGCGGCGGCGGTGTCGGCTTTCGCGGTGGAACAGCGACACGCGGTGTCGGCGGCAAGGCCGCGACCTGCTCTGGTTCCGGTTGGGGCTCTGGCTCAGGGGGCGGCGGAGGCGGTGGCGGAGGTGCGGGCTCTTCCGGAGGCGGCTCGGGCGCCGGTGCTGGTTCGGGTTCCGGCTCAGGCTCTGGTTCCGGCTCCGGTTCAGGTGGCGGCGCTGCAGTCACTTCAGCAATCTCAACGAGCTCGACAACGATGGGCGATTCAACGTCCATATCGCGCCGCGCGAATGGCACGCCCACCCAGGCCAGCGCGACGATTAGCGCGTGCAATGCGGATGAAAAAAGAAGGCCTTTGCTCATGGCGGTGTGCGCTTGCCGTCTATCTGCGGGACGCCCCAATGGCCGGGTCCGTTACCAGGGCCGCGTTGCGCAACCCCGCTTTATAAATCTCCGACATCACATTCATGACTTCGCCGTAGGCCAAAGACTTGTCTGCCCGGACATAGATCCGCACCTGGGGGTTTTCCTCCGAGATCCCTTTGAGACGCGCACCAAGCTTGCTGAGCTCGACTTCGGTCTCTTGCAGGTAAACGCCATCCTTGGTCACGTTCACAGTGATGGCTTTGTTGTCCTGCGGCAGGTTCGGTGTGGTCGCTTCAGGCAGATCAACGTCCACTCCCGTTGTCAGCAGCGGCGCAGCAACGATAAAGATGACCAGCAACACCAACATGACATCAACCATCGGTGTGACATTGATCTCAGACATGGGCCGATAGGGCTTGCGGCGCGTTCCCCCGCCTCCGGACTCTGGTTGGACGAACATTCCCATGGTTAGCTTCGCTCTTCCAATTGCCGAGACAGAATGGCGCCAAACTCACCGGCAAAATTCTCGAGGCGCAGCGCATAGCGGTTCATATCCGACGATAATGAGTTGTACGCCGTGACCGCCGGGATGGCGGCAACCAAACCGAGCGCCGTCGCGAACAGCGCTTCGGCAATTCCCGGAGCCACCGTTGCCAAGCTGGTGTCGCTTGATGCACCGATGGCGGAAAACGTATTCATGATTCCCCAGACGGTTCCGAATAGACCAAGAAACGGTGAGACTGAGCCTGTGCTCGCTAAAAAGGTCATACGGCTTTGCAGGTGATCCATCTCACGTTCGAGACTTATGCGCATGACGCGATCGATACGCTGACCCAAACCGGCAGTGCTTTCCGCACTCGCCTCTTTCCCCTTCGACGATGATCTCCGCCATTCACGCATCGCTGCGACGAAGATCGAAGACATGGGGTCTGGTGGCCGCGGGCCAACCCGGTCGTACAACTCCTCTAGGGAACTGCCGGACCAGAATTTCTCCTCGAATTTTTCTGCGCGTTTCGTCAACGATCTCAAGCGCAAGACCTTGTCAAAAATGATAGCCCAGCTCCAAATCGAAGCCAGAACTAAGACCAGCATGACCGACTTCACCACGATGTCGGCTTGCAAGAATAAGCCCCAAAGTGAGAACTCGGATTGAGAGGCGATGGCTTCGACCGCACCCAGCGCTTCAACTTCCATAAAAACTAACCCTTATCTTCCCGTAAACTTTCCAATACGTTTTTAAGTGAACGCGGCAACCGGACGGGCCGGCCGGCGGTATCGACAACCGCCAATTTGAGATCAAGCTCGGCAATGACCGGACCCCTCGCCCCATCGTCCAAACGGCTGACCCGCTGCTCCATCTCCATGGACGCCCCGCCTACGCCAGCAACGCGCGTCTCGACGATAAGTTCGTCATCAAGTTTCGCCTGCTGCTTGTAGCGTACGTCAGCGGAATGAACGGTAAACACAAGTCCGTCCTGCTCCATCATGGTCATATGATCGAGACCGCTGACGCGCATCATTTCCGTCCGCGCGCGTTCAGCAAATTTCAGATACGCCGCGTGATACACCATCCGACCGGCATCCGTTTCTTCGTAATACACACGCAGCGGCAACACATGAGTACCACCCTCCATGACTCCTGAGGTCGCACGCGGGAGTGGCGCCGTCATGGCGTGTCCTCATCCAACATGGAAAACTGGCCTGGATCACGTTGCGGCGTTTTTAATCCAATGTGCCGGTACCCACTGTCCGCCAGCATGCGGCCACGCGGCGTGCGCTGGATCAATCCGCGCTGAATCAGAAACGGCTCAACAACGTCTTCGAGCGTATCGCGCTCTTCGGCCAGTGCTGCCGACAATGTGTCGATTCCAACCGGACCACCACCGTAGAACTCGGCGATGCAGGTCAAATAGCGCCGGTCCATGGCGTCAAGCCCGAGGGCGTCCACGTCGAGACGTTGCAACGCTGCATCCGCAGCCTCAGCATCGACCGGGCTGACATCCTCAACGGCGGCGAAGTCCCGCACACGGCGAAGTAACCGCCCGGCAACACGCGGCGTTCCCCGCGAGCGTTTCGCGATTTCGAGTGCGCCGTCATTGGTGAGATTGAACTCCAGAATATGCGCACCGCGCTGCACGATGCTCACCAGATCGTCGGGCTCATAAAATTCTAAACGCAACGGAATACCGAAGCGGTCCCGCAGCGGCGTGGTCAAAAGACCAGACCGTGTGGTCGCTCCAACCAAGGTGAAGGGTTGCAACTCTATGCGCACCGAGCGTGCCGCCGGCCCCTCGCCGATGATTAGATCGAGCTGGTAATCCTCCATCGCCGGATACAACACTTCCTCTATGGCGGGATTGAGGCGGTGAATTTCATCAATGAACAACACGTCCCGGGCTTCGAGGTTGGTCAGGATCGCGGCCAGATCACCCGCCTTGGCAATCATCGGACCGGATGTCGCCCGGAACCCGACCCCCAGTTCCCGCGCGACGATCTGCGCGAGCGTGGTTTTCCCCAAGCCCGGCGGCCCGTGCAACAGTACGTGGTCGAGTGGCTCATCCCGTCCCGACGCCGCCTGAATGAACACGTTGAGATTCTCACGCACTTGGGTTTGGCCGATGAACTCACCAAGGCGCTGCGGGCGCAGTTTGGCATCCGCGTCATCAGGCGCCGCACTGACGGAGACGATTCGGTCCTCAGCCATTGGCCGCCAACTCCTTCAATCCGGTGCGGATCAAACCGTCGAGCGATTTGGGGGGCTCGGGCAACACCATCGTCCGGGACACCGCGGCAAACGCATCTGCGCGCCCGTATCCTAAATTGACCAGCGCGGACACCGCGTCTTCCACCAAATCGGTTTCAGCATCCGCGCCGTTCGTCCGCGTTGACTTGGCAACCGGCACCGGCGCGACACCAATGGCCGCGACTTTATCTTTAAGCTCGGTCACCAAGCGCGCCGCCAGCTTCGGTCCAACACCGCTGGCGCGGGCGAAGGGCGCCTTGTCCTGCGCAGCGACGGCCTGGGCCATTTCATCCGGGCTTAAGGTCGACAAGATGGCCAGCCCGACTTTTGTGCCGACGCCTTGCACCTTGGTCAGGATTTGAAACGCGTCTTTCTCGCGCGCGGTCGCAAAACCATATAGATGAATGTGGTCCTCGCGCACATGGGTCTCAACCGACAAGGAGACTGCCTCACCGGTATGCGGCAGTGCCGCCAAAGTGCGGGTCGAACAGAACACGTGATAGCCGACACCGGCGACATCAATGACAGCCCAGTCCGGACCAACGCTATCGACCAAGCCTTTGAGTTTAGCGATCATTGCCCCTGCCCCGCAGCGGCTGCAGCCAGCACAGTCGCCGTCGCGCGGTGATGCGCATGGCAAATGGCAATCGCCAACGCGTCTGCAGCGTCTGCCGTTTCCGGTTTCGCGGTGGGCAGCAACATGTTGACCATCGCACTAACCTGAACCTTGTCTGCATGACCCGTGCCAACGACAGACTTCTTAACCGCGTTGGGTGAATACTCGGTAACCGGCAATCCTGCCTCGGCGGCGGCCAGCATGGCGGCAGCGCGGGCGTGGCCCAGTTTCAACGTGGACACTGGATTGCGATTAACGAAAGTCTCCTCGATAGCGCACTCGTGCGGTTGATGATCTGCAATCACAGCACCGATGCCCTGAAAGATACGCTGCAACCGGTCAGCCATCGGTAGAGCCTGTTCCGCAGAAACAGCGCCACTCGCGACCGCGCGCATGGAATTACCATCGACGTCAATCACACCCCATCCGGTGTGCCGAAGTCCGGGGTCTAATCCAAGAAGTCGAATGGCCAAGGGTCCCTCAAACGTAGGGCGGTCATGAGTCCAACTGCGCCATCACCGCGTCGTCAATTTCATAGTTGGCAGCGACGTGTTGCACGTCATCGCTGTCGTCGAGTGTGTTCAAAAGATCGAAAAGCGTTTGCGCGTCCTGCTCACCGACATCGACGGTATTCAGCGCGCGCCAGTCCAGTCGCGCGCTGTCCGGCTCACCGAGCGCATCTTCGAGACCCTTCTGCACGTCATTTAGATCGTCGGCATCACAATAGATGTCATGCCCGTCTTCGCTGGACTCAACATCCTGCGCACCGGCCAGGATGGCCGCTTCCATAATCGCGTCGTCGCTGCCGGCGTCGGCCGGGTACTTGACCAGCCCCACGCGCTCGAAATTGAAAGCGACGCTGTTGGTCTCTCCCAAGGTGCCGCCATTCTTGTTAAATGCGCTGCGCACTTCCGCAGCCGTGCGGTTGCGGTTATCCGTCAAGGCCTCGACAATCAGCGCCACGTTCCCCGGGCCATAGCCCTCGTAGCGCGCTTCTTCATAGTTCTCACTGTCCCCGCCCGTCGCTTTATCAACGGCCCGCTGGATGTTGTCCTTGGGCATGCTCTGCGCCCTGGCCGCCGCAATAGCGGAGCGCAGCCGCGGATTATGATCCGGATCGGGCATGCCGAGCTTGGCGGCAACCGTGATTTCCTTGGCTAGTTTCGTGAACAGCTTGGCGCGCTTCTTATCCTGAGCGCCCTTGCGGAACATGATGTTTTTGAATTTGGAATGGCCAGCCATTGAAACCCCTCGCCGCCACCAGGGAGGGCGGCGCACTGTATAGTGTATACTACATCTTGTGATTTGGGCCCACCAGGACCCTTCGGGCTTGGTTTACAGCCCCGGCAGCAAGTGTCAAGCGGTGCGGGCCGCAGGCGGACGGGTTGGCGCGAGCTCTCCACCCTCGCGAAACGGCGCGACGGCCAGGGCGAGGCCGGTGTCGTCATCTGTCTCAACAACCACACCGCAGAGTGTCGCGGGACCTGTTGCCGGCTCCAGGCGCTCGCCCGGCACTGACTGGACAAAGCGCCGGACGGCGATCCCCGCATCCATACCAATCACGGACTCATAGGGACCGCACATGCCGGCGTCAGTCTGATACGCTGTTCCAGACGGCAAGATACGTGTATCCGCGGTCGGAATATGGGAATGACTGCCAACCGCGAGTGACGCCCGGCCATCGGAAATCACGCCAAGTGCCGTCTTCTCGCTGGTCGCTTCGCCATGAATATCGACGATGACCGCATCGGCGTCCCTGCCGAGTTGAGTGCCGGAGAGAAACTGCTCCAACGCCCGAAAGGGGTCATCGACCTGGGGCATGAAAAGACGTCCCATCACTTGGCAGACCGCGACCCGCTGACCAGCGGCGGCTTCAAAGAGACCCGAGCCGGTTCCGGGCGCGTCCTCGGGATAATTGGCCGGCCGCAGCAATTTCGGCTGCGTCGGGATGTAGTCGATGATCTCGCGCTGGTCCCACGCGTGATTGCCAGTGGTGATGACGTCGACCCCGGCCGCAAACAACGCCTCACAAATTTTCACCGTAATCCCGAAGCCGTGGGCGGCGTTTTCGCCACACGCGACAACGAAATCCAGGTTTAGTTCCTGACGCAGTCCGGGCAACCGGTCGATCACCGCCGTGCGCCCCGCCTTTCCCATAATGTCGCCGAGGTACAGCAGCCGCATGCGAAAACGCTTTACCTAAGTAAATTCAAGGACCCGGGTTGGGGTAAATAAGCCATCCAGGCGCACATCGAAAGGGCCACGTGGCACGGACGCAACTTCCTGCCCGTCATAGGCCACTCCATAGGTGACTATCTTATCATTTTTGCGCAGCTTGGCGATGGTGCGGTCGTAGAAGCCTCCGCCAAAACCGAGGCGATATCCCTTAGCATCGAATGCGACGACGGGCGCAATGATGACATCGGGGTCAACCGTAATGGCTTCGCCGCCGGGCACATACGTGCTGTAGGGTCCCCGCACCAGTTTTTCGCCGAATGTCCAGGCCTGAAAGGTCATCGTCTCACCGGCGTCGCCGGCAACCGGCAAAACGAGGGGAACGTCCCGCTCCCACAACGCCTTGAGCGCCGGTGACAGATCCAGCTCGTCGCCGATGGCGACATATCCCGCGACCGTCATGCCCTGTTGGTCCTTGAAATGCGCGATGATGTGGTCGCGTATGCTCTCGGACGCGCCTGGCTCCTCATTGCGCAATTGTTTGCGCCGCTTGAGAAGCGTGGTGCGCATCTCTGCTTTTGCGTGCGAGATTTCGGGCGACTGTTTGATGTCTGAGCTTTGCTGACCAGCAGGACGCTCGGGATCAAGCATGATGCCTCTTGTTGAAGGTTGGAGCCGCCGAAGCCGTCGGCTTCGTGACCTCGCCATGGGCCACAGGGTCAAGTGGGCGCCGCGATCACAGGGCCAGGGCCCCGCGAGAGGCAGCTCCCGGTCTTAAGATATCGCCCCTGGGAGTAACCACAGCCTAACGCACCCAGCAGCTCCAACGTTGCAAACTAGGCACCTTCCAGACGTTCAGCAATACTGTCCAGGCGCGACGCCAGACTGTCGATCGCTTTGACGATCTCTTCTTCCGCCTCAATGCGGGCGTCTCCCCGGCCGCTGCGGCGGAGGTTTTCAAGTTCGCCTGCGGCGTCGGATAACTCGTCTGCGATCAATAGTGACATCATCACCAGCAGCATGTTGTCGGAGACCGATCCCGTCGATTGCAGCAGCTGTTCGGCGCGCTCATCCAGGTAGCGCCCGAGCCGCATGAGATGCGCCTCTTGCCCATCCTCGCAGGCGATCTGGTAGGTCCGGCCTCTGAGAGTAATCGAAACTTCCGCCATCGCAGCTACTCCGCTGCCTTTTGACTGGCGGTGTCATACTTTTCAATCGCCGCATCAAGCCGCTCGGCCACCGATGTCGCCGCCGTGCGCAAAGAGGCATAATCCTTCCGCAGCCCCTCCAGCTCAGCCTCAATCAATTCGATTTGTTGCCCCCCGGCTTGATCCTCAGCCCCCGAACCGGCCGCCGCCTTTTCCGCCGCAGCAACGCTTGCCGTCTCAAGACGGGAAACGGCGGTATCCAGGCGCTCCAACGCTTTTTCCACCCGCTGGAGTCTGTATATTGCGATATCTTTCAAGGGGCTAACCGGTGTTTCTTAAACGTAACTTCGAACATAGGCGGCGGGCTGAAAGGGGTCAACAATCATCGTGACCAACGGCTTTGCCCAGCGTCATATGAAAACATTCCGCTTCCCGCGCCTTTAAGACTGTTCAGCCTCCACATGGCCCGATATATCTGGCCCGCGCGCGGCGGATCGCCGTGCATCGAATTGACAGCCGGTTCAGTGAAGGGACGAAGACGACATGAAACTGACGCAGCGGGTTAAGAAGATCCTGTCCGCCTACGAGAGTGACAATCCAGGAACAAAAGCCAATCTCGCCCGCATACTCATGCAAGGACGCCTCGGCGGCACCGGGAAACTTGTGATTTTACCGGTCGATCAGGGCTTCGAGCATGGTCCCGCACGCAGTTTCGCACCCAACCCGCCTGCTTACGATCCCCACTATCATTGGCAACTGGCCGTCGACGCCGGCCTGTCTGCGTTTGCGGCGCCGCTTGGCATGCTGGAAGCCGGTGCGGCCACCTTCGCCGGCTCCGTCCCCACCATTCTCAAGATGAACAGCGCCAATTCTCTTAACGGCGAGAAAGATGCACCATTACAGGCGATCACAGCCAGCGTCGGGGATGCCCTGCGTCTCGGCTGCTCGGCCATCGGTTACACCATCTACCCCGGCTCGCAACAAGCCTATGGCATGATGGAAGACCTGCGTGAGCTGGCGGAAGAGGCCAAAGCCGTCGGCCTTGCCGTGGTTGTGTGGTCCTACCCACGAGGCATGTATGTATCCAAAGACGGCGAAACCGGTTTTGACATCGTCGCCTATGCCGCGCACATGGCGGCCCTCGCCGGCGCCCACATCATCAAGGTCAAGCTGCCGACCGACCACCTCGACCTCGAGGCCGCGAAAAAGGTGTACGAGGAACACAATATTGCTCGTGCGACCCTGACCGAGCGGGTCCAGCATGTCGTCCAGAGTTGTTTCGAGGGCCGCCGCATTGTCGTGTTCTCCGGCGGCGGCAAGAAAGGTCTCGACGGCCTCTACGAAGAAGCCCGCGCCATCCGTGACGGCGGCGGCAACGGCTCGATCATCGGCCGTAACACCTTCCAGCGTCCGAAAGACGACGCCATGGAAATGCTGGATAAGCTGATCAACATCTACAAAGGCAAAGAGTGAGCGCGGCAAACTGCCGGCTTTATCTGATCACGCCTCCGGCCATTGACGACCTCGCTGCCTTCGCTGCAGGTCTGCCTGCCGTGTTCGATGCGGGCGACGTGGCTTGCCTGCAGGTCAGATTGAAGCCGGCGGACGATTCAGAGGTCCGGCGCGCCGTCGACGCAATTCTGCCGGTCTGTGACGCCGCAGACGTCGCCCTCATACTCAATGACCGGCCCGACTTGGCTGCTGAGCTGGACTGCGATGGCGTGCACATCGGTCCTGATGATATGCCATACGGAGAAGCCCGCAAGTTGGTCGGTGCGGATGCGTCGGTTGGTGTGTCCTGCCAGGCTTCTCGGCATGCGGCGATGACGGCTGCCGAAGCCGGTGCGGACTACGTCGCGTTCGGCGCCTTCTTTCCCACAACAACCAAAGCCGATACGGACACCGCATCCATCGACCTGCTCGAGATCTGGACCGAGACCACCAGCGTGCCTTGCGTGGCCATTGGAGGGATCACGCCGGATAACTGCGACCCGCTCATCACTGCCGGAGCAGATTTTCTGGCGGTCTCAAGCGCAGTGTGGGGCCATCCGGAAGGACCAGTGGCCGCAGTGAGACTATTTTCCGAGAAAATGGGGTCGTGATCGGCAGAAATGGGCCGCTGAGGGCCTTTTCATCAGCAGCCGATCCGAATAATGTGTCGGCGACTCACCAAATCAGAATCAGGCAGAGTACCAATGAAAATAGGGACCGCTTTAGCCATCACCTTATACCTTTTCGGCGCTCAGGGCGCTTGGGCCCAGGAGGCCGACGAATTGGCCCCGCCGCCGCCCGAACTCGAAGAAGAGGCTGCAGAAGAAGTGGCCGCGCCGGCTGAGCCCAAGAAGAAACTCGACCACTGTGGTCCGGCATCGGCAAAGGTCTGCGACGGTATCGAAAACCTGGCGGATTTTGGCGTTGATGCATGGCGTGTTGGGGCCATGGGTGCGGCCTTATGTTCTAAGAGTGCCGCAATTGAATCGACTCGCAAGCGCCGCCGCGACCGGATCGAGTATGAAGAGCAGCTCGCTCGTATCGCTGAAGACAACGAAACAGAGTACACACCTTGGGAGCCTGCCGAGACGAACACTGAGTTTGCTCAGCGCACCTCCAGCGAATGCCAATCCAACAAAGAGTACTGGTGTTCTGAAATGCAGCTCGCGGCTGCCGCAATTACCGACAGCGAAATTCAGGTGGAAGTTCTGGGTTTGGTCGAAGGCGCCTGCACCCCCGAATAAGAACGCCTGCGCTACACAACGCAAAAACGGCGGGACTATCGGCCCGCCGTTTTTTTTTACGAGTTATCCAGATCGACAGGCGCCCATTGCACGTCGGTAATGCGTGGCGCACCGGTTAACAGCATAACCAAACGGTCGATCCCGAGCGCCATGCCCGCCGCGTCCGGCATGTCCGTGAGCGCCGCTAGAAAATCCTCGTCGACCGGCGGTGGTGTCCCGTACCGCTCTTGAAACGACCGGCGGTCCGCGTCGAACCGGTGGCGCTGCTCGGAGGAGTCATTGAGTTCAGTGAAGCCGTTGGCTAGCTCAACACCGCAAATGTAGGCCTCGACCCGCTCACACACGCTTGGCTCATCCTCACGTTGCCGCGCCAACGCGCCCGCTGGATAGGGATAATCATAGAGAAAGACGGCACCTCGCTTGGCCAGTTCGGGGTCAATCCGTTCAAGCAAGACACGATGAAACACGTCATCCCACGTGTCACCCGCATCGCATCGCACACCAGCGGCGACCGCGGACGCCCGCAAGCTCGATCCATCTGGGCTCCAGGCCGAAGCGTGATCAAGCACGTCTATGCCTGTGAACTCCTTGAATGCCTGAGCGACGGTTAGTCGCTGCCACTGATCTGATGGGCTCCATGTCCGCTCGCCATGGCGCAACTCCTCAGCACTCACCTCACCCGCAACCGCTTCGATCAACGCCTCCACGTCACTCATTAAATCTGTGTAGGTCGCACCTGTGCGGTACCACTCGAGCAGGGTGAACTCGGGCTGATGCAGAACCCCTGCCTCACCGTCCCGGAAGACGTGACATAGCTGAAAGATACGGTCCTCGCCCGCCGCCAGCAGCTTTTTCATAGCGAACTCTGGCGAGGAATGGAGAAATCGGCTCAGGCGCCCCCCACCCAGGGGCATGTCCAACTGAACGGCCATGGGTTTTATGTGACGATCTACGCCCGGCGACCGCTGCAGGGCCGGTGTGTCAACTTCGATGAAATCCCGCTCATGGAAGAAGCGCCGCACAGCCCGCATGGCGCGAGACCGCACATGCAAAATACTGCGCCGTGCCTCGTGATTGCTCCTCTGCCACCAGGATGGCGCCATGCCCGTCCTCCCTTGAGGCAATGTTCAGCCCGGGCCGCCCCGTTGCGCCGGTGGGGCCAAACTGATAAAAGCCCGCCGCGAACGCAAGCTCTGCGTTAGCAGCAGAGTCCTCAGTTTTTCAGCTCACGCCTGGTATCGACGAAATATGAAAATTCAAGCCAATACAATGCGCCCCGGAATGGTGATCGAACACCAGGGTAAACAGTGGTCAATCCTCAAGATCGAATTGCTCCAGCCTGGCAAAGGCGGCGCCTTTATTCAGGTGGAAATGCGCGACATCGCCTCGGGCAATAAATCGAACGACCGCTGGCGCACTCAGGATACCGTTGAGAAACTCGAGGTTCGCGATCGCGATTGCCAATACCTGTATCAGGAAGGTGACTTGTACACCTTCATGGACACGGAAACGTTCGAGCAGTTCTCTCTGTCCGCCGATGACCTGGGCGACAAGACGATTTATCTCCAGGATGGTCTGGCGGTCACGGCGCAAGTGATCGAGGGCAAGCCGGTTGACGTCACGCTGCCGCAAAATATGACATTTGAAGTGGTTGAGGCCGACGCCGTCGTGAAAGGGCAAACTGCCTCATCATCCTACAAGCCGGGTGTGCTGGAAAACGGTGCCAAAGTCATGATCCCGCCGTTTATTGAAGCGGGAACACGTATCGTCGTGAACACGGCCGACGGCACCTACGTCGAACGCGCGAAGGATTAGGCCTGTCACCATGGCGGTCCGCTCCGCACTCCTTAACGTCATGGTCGCAGCGGCGGAAAAAGCCTCTCGCCCGCTCAAGCGCGATTTTGGCGAGATCGAAAACCTACAGGTCTCGCAAAAGGGGCCGAGCGATTTCGTCACCGCCGCAGACATCAGAACCGAAAAGATTCTTCATGCCGAGCTCAGCAAAGCCCGGCCGGACTTTGGCTTCTACATGGAGGAGTCCGGCGAAACGCCCGGTACAGACCCGGACCGGCGGTGGATCATCGATCCCATCGACGGCACGATAAACTTTATTCACGGCGTCCCCCATATCGCAATTTCGATCGCCATGGAGGAACGGGGCGAGATTACAGCAGCGCTGGTCTACAATCCCATCCTTGAGGAAACCTTCCTTGCCGAAAAAGGCCAAGGGGCATCCTTCAACAATCGGCGTATCCGTGTGTCGTCGCGCACGGCGATGCAAGATTGCGTTATTGCCACCGGCATTCCGCATCGGGGCCGTGGTGATCACGCCGCCTACCTGCCACAGCTCGCTGCAGTCATGGAATCCTCATCGGGCATACGCCGTTTGGGATCGGCAGCCCTTGATCTCGCCTACGTCGCCGCCGGACGCTTCGACGGCTTTTGGGAAACCGGATTGCAATACTGGGACATCGCCGCAGGTCTCTTGTTGGTCCGGGAAGCCGGAGGCTATGTGACGTCCATCGATGGCAAAGACAAAAATATCGACGGTTCGTCAGTCCTGGCAGCCAATCCAACCCTGCATCGTTCGCTGGGTGACGTGCTGCGCACAGCGCAGCCCTGACGTCCCCGCACAAAAGCCCGCAATTCATCGCAAAAACGCCTCGAGTCCGCCGTTGTCGGCTGGTCACCGTATGGGGTAGGGTTTTGCACCTAGAAGCGCGAGATTTGCGTTGGGTCAGTTAGATTTACAGAGCACGGGAAAACACCATGATTCGATCGCGCCGCGATAATAGACCCTTGGCTCTCACCGCGGGTCTGGCAATCACAGCCGCCGCAAGCTTCGCCTTTTGGCCCGTCACGGGACACGCTCAGTCATCCAGCAATGTGAGCGTCAACTTGGACGTGCTCAACGAGCTCGACCCTTTGAAGACGCAGCCGCGCCTGTTGATGCCGAGCACGCAGCCTCGGACCGGACGGATCGTGCTGACTCCCCCCGCAGGTGTTGATCCCATCACACCACAAAGTCCGCGTGTGGTGTTACGGCCGCCGCCGGGCGCACCGGCGCGAATTGCGGCCGCTCCATCGATCGCGGTGCCGCAGCCCGCGGCTGCAGCGTCAGCCCCGCCGACGTCCGTGACGACACCACCAGCGCCACCCCCGAAGCCGGCCGAGCCGGCAAGTACATTGGTGCCGCCGCCGCCAGTGGAACCTGTAGAAGAACCCGTTGTCGCGGCCCCTGCACCGGCCGCTCCACAAGCTGCGCAACCTTCGTCAGCTCCGGTGGAAGCCGGTCCGCCCACGGCAAGTGAGGTCTCCGAAACTGACCCGGCCGAGACCGCAGACACGGAACCTCAGGTCGCCGCCTTGCCGCAAGAGCCCGCACCCGACGAGCCGGTATCGGTTGTCTTTGAACCCGAGCAAACCGAGTTGCCGCCCAATGCTGACTCCCGCCTTAGCGCACTCGCTGACCGGCTCATTGGTGACGACTCTTTGCGCGTCCAGTTGCTGGCCTATGCAGGAGACACTGATGGCTCACCAAGCAGTGTGCGGCGAACTTCGCTCAGCCGCGCGCTTTCGGTCCGCGAGTTCTTGATGGACCAAGGTGTTCAGAGCACACGCATTGAGGTGCGCGCGTTGGGAGATCAAAGCGAAGGTGGAAATCCAGACCGTGTCGACGCGATCGTCGATCAACGGTGATCTTCGCCGCTGCGGAAACTAGGACCCCTCGCGCATGACTGATACCACCCGGTTCCTCACGCGGATGATTCTGTTCCTGGTCGCGGGCGCAGTTGCTGGCACGTTTTTATACGGAAGCCTGATTGAAGCCTTCCTCGCCAATCCCCTTCTGAATGGTCTCATCCTGGGCGTGCTGCTGATCGGCATCATTCTCAACCTCCGGCAGGTTCTCATGCTTAAGCCGGAAGCCGAATGGCTGGAATCTTTTCAAGGGAAGGCACAGTCCACGCCGAGTGATAGCGTGGACGTAGACGAGGCTGAGGACGGCCCGAACCCGCTATCCGGATCCGGACCCCGCTTGCTCTCGCCGATGGCCCGCATGCTGTCGGAAAGCCGTAGCCGCGGGGGCAAATTCTCGCTCAGTGCGCAAGCCATGCGGACCCTGCTCGACGGTATTGCGTCCCGACTGGAGGAGTCCCGTGATCTCGCCAGGTACTTCATCGGCCTGTCGATCTTCCTCGGTCTGCTCGGCACCTTTTGGGGACTGCTGGGTACGGTCGCGTCCGTCGGCGATGTCATCCGCAACCTTTCGATTTCAGGCGACGATATCGCCCTCGTATTCAATGATCTGAAAGCCGGTCTCGAAGCGCCGCTCAGCGGCATGGGTACGGCGTTCTCGTCATCGTTGTTCGGTCTAGCCGGGTCACTCATCCTCGGATTTTTGGACCTCCAAGCCGGTCAAGCCCAAAACGCCTTTTATAACGACTTGGAAGAATGGCTGTCGGGTATGACCCGCCTGTCCTCAGGCGCTGGCGTCGCCGAGGGCGAACAAGGTGTATCCGCCTATACGGAAGCCTTGCTCGAACAAACCGCTGAAAGCTTGGACGAGCTGCAACGCATCTTGGGGCGGAGCGAGGAAAGCCGAATTGCCGCCAATCAGCACTTCGCCACGATGAACGATAAACTTTCGTTGCTGACCGAACAGATGAAAGCAGAGCAACAAGTCTTGTTGAAGGTCGCGAACAATCAAAGAGATCTCGCGCCCCTCCTTGAAAAAATGGCCAGTCTTGGGGATGCATTCGCCACGCCAACAGCAGGCGGCATGGACGAACCGACCAAGTCTCACATCCGCAATATTGATCAGTCGATGAACCGGCTGGTCTCGGAACTAACGTCTGGCCGTGACCAGATGGTCAAAGACCTCCGCGCCGAGATCAAGCTGCTGGCTAAGACAGTCGCCGCGTCCGGTAGCCGCAGCGATGCGGACTAACAGACCCGACGCCCGATAATGGCCACCCTCGCCCGCCGCACCCGCCGCAACACCGACATATGGCCGGGGTTCGTCGACGCGTTGGCGACGCTTCTCATCATCATCATTTTCGTTTTGATGGTGTTTGTTCTCGGCCAGTTTTTCCTCGGTCAAGCTCTGTCCGGCCGGGATGCCGCGCTGGAGCGGTTAACCGCGCAGGTCAACGAATTGGGTGAAATGTTGGCTCTAGAACGCCAAGCGAATTCAGAGCTACAGCTCAGCATCGGCCAACTGTCTGACCAGTTGCAGGCGGCCAACGTCCAACTCGATGAAATGGCCGCGCTTCGTATGGAAAACCGCGACCTCTCCGGACAGGTGAGCGTTTTGACTGAAGACCTGGCCGCCAACCGGTCCGAGTTGGAGCGCCTGCAGACAACACTCGCGGCAGCAGCCGCGGCAGCAGAAGAGGATCGGGCTGAGATCGATCGCCAACGGCAGGAACTGGCCCTGCTTCAGCAAAATATCCGCGCGTTGGAAGCGCTCAAGACGGAGCTTGAGGAAGAAGTCGCATCGCTTGGTGCTACGGTTGTTGAACGTGAGGGTGAGGTCGCGCAAGAAAGGCGTCTCACGGCCGAGGCCCGCGCGCAGGCCGCGCTGATGAGCCAGCAACTGGAAGCCCTGCGCCAGGAGTTGGCTCGCCTTGCCGAAACACTTGACGCGTCCGACGCCCTGTCCGAGGCCCAGCGCGCCCAGATTGCAGATCTAGGACAACGCATGAACCGCGCGCTTGCAGGCAAGGTCCAGGAACTACAGCGCTACCGGTCGGAATTCTTCGGCCGGCTGCGGGATATTTTGGGCACGCGCCCGGGCATCCGCGTCGTCGGGGACCGCTTTGTCTTTCAGTCCGAGGTCTTGTTCGCGAGCGGCTCTGCCGACCTGGGACCGGAAGGCCAGCGCCAAATGGCGCAACTGGCCCGGACACTGCTGAGCATATCCCAGGACATTCCAGCTGAGGTCGACTGGATCTTGCGTGTGGATGGGCATACCGACGACGTGCCGATCAGAACCGCGGAATTCCCATCAAACTGGGAACTTTCGGTAGCCCGCGCCCTTTCGGTTGTCAGATATCTAACCTCGCAGGGTATCCCCCCCGAGCGTCTGGTCGCCGCAGGATTCGGCGAGTATCAGCCGATTGAGTCGGCTCAGACAGCCGAGGCCAGGAGCCGGAACCGCAGAATCGAGCTGAAATTTGACCAGAGATAGCCTGACCCATGCGGTTTCAGGCCTTGCGTGATGGGGCCCCGTTGGGTATACACCCGCGACTTCGCGACGAGGTAGACCAATGAAAAAAGACACTCATCCCGACTATCACGAGATCACGGTTGTGATGACCGACGGGACCGAATTCAAGACCCGCAGCACGATGGGCAAAGAGGGCGATAGCATCAAATTGGATATCGACCCCAAAACGCATCCGGCATGGACGGGCGTCCACCGCCTTGTGGATTCCGGCGGCCAGCTCGCCAAGTTCAACAAGCGCTTTTCGAACTTTGGTCTGAAAAACTAACGGGTCACACCTTCCGGTAGAAAGCCGCCCCCTAAATGGGCGGCTTTTTTTATGCCACCCCCACTAAATGAGCCCATTTGGTGAACCTTTTCCAAGGCTCCGCGTTAGTCCAAGTAAGGTTTACTAACGCAGTCCATGAAATGGCCTCCACCTCCCATTACGAAGTTTACGTCCTCGAAGGCTCGCGCTGGGCTTTCATGGCGCGCTATTTGGGCAAGGAACGCGAAGATGCGATGACGGACGCCCGGCAGACGGAAATGCGTACGGGCCGGCCTACCAAAGTAATTCGGGAAATCTATTACAAGGACCTGAACTACTCGGAAGAGGCCGTCGCCTACATGAGCCCGAATGCAAAAGGCCACGAGGCCCAGCCGGGCACGCGGGGAAAACTTTCCCACCAGCCCGCACGTGGACCGCAACAGTCGCACCAGGCATCGCATGGCCGTAGCGCCTCCAAAGGCGCCAAAAAAAGCGAAAAGATCGCCCCTGTACCCCTAAGTGACGGCACATTTTTCGCGCGGCTAATTTTGGTCCTGTTGGCCAGTCTCGTTGTCGCCGCCGGACTAACGACCGCGTTGGGGTTCTTCGTCAACGCTCTGAAGAATTTGGGGGTCGCAATCCCGGCGGCCCTGAATGCCCAGATCGGTCTCTATTGGTATGGCACGATGTTCTTGCTCACATCGGTCGCCCTCAACAAAGCCTACGTGCCGTGGCGGCAGTTTTTTCACAGGGTGCGCGTCAACGCGACTGAACGTAAACAGACTAAAGCTGAGAAGCGTCAAGCTCGGGCACCGCAAAACATAAAACTCAGGCCCCGGCGCCCCAATCTAATGGAACAGGCAGCGAAAGAAAAAGAAAAGCTTGAAGTTCGCATGTTGCGCGGCGATCCGGATGTAACGCCTGACCCCTATGAGGAAAACGAGAATTCCGTTGACGCCGCTCCCACAGACTCCTTGGACTTCGGCAGCGAACAGGAGACAGCTACTCCCACGACGAACACTGCGACAGCAGATCAACAGTCTCCCGCAGCGGCTGAGTCAGAGGAAAGCGCGGCCAAACCAGAAGAAACAGACGGACGGTCAGAGCCAGATGCACAAGGTAAGCCGGCGGCCCCGGATGACTCACCGCCGGGCGACAGCACTTCTGACCAAGACGCCCTTGCGACTCCCCTGACAGAGATGAACACCGAACGCCTGTTCATGATCAGATTTTTGGGCGATACGGTCATGACCCTGCGGGGCCGCCAAGATCAGATGGATCCGAAGCTCCGTTTTGGCGTCAACCTATACTTGGCAGGCGCTGCCAGCATTCTCGCAGACCGTCACGGCCTCACGCCTGACGAAGAAAAGACGGTACTCGACGAAGCCTTGCGGCGGATCGGGAACACCGAAGACATGCGGGAGTCATTCTTCGACGATTTTGACAGCAACATGTCCGACAAGAAAAACGAAGACCTTATTCACGCTGGCGAAACAGCGATGATCCGTAATCTGTCAGATACGAGCAGTCCGTCCAATGGCCTCGATGCCGTGCTCCAGAAATGGAACGTGCCGAGCGGGCCGGCGCTACCGCCCATAGAGAACGTCTTCCTGCTCACTTATGCGAACGTGACGACATCAGTTACAGCATCGGGCGACGACTATATGGACCGTCATAATCGCATGGTGCGACTGGCCATCGCGGAGCACGATGGCGAGGAAGTTAGGCACACCGGCAAAGGTATTTTTGCCCGCTTTGACGCCTCAGACGACGCCATTTGCGCTGCCATCGCGATGCAGCAAGAATGTGCGCAACAGAGCAAATCGAGCGCGCCGCCGCCGCCCCTGAGGATTTCACTCGTGGCAAGCTTAAGCGGCGAAGGCGACCCGGAACTCTCGGGTAACGTGTTTTCCTATGCCGATACCCTTTGCCGGCGGCTGGGCGACGGCCAAATCGCTAGTGACGAACTCGTCAAGAAAACCTGCACGATTCCAGCAGTTTCCTTCGGCCGGTCGATCCCAACCGCGCACAGTGGAATCGCGGAACGGGGCCGGGCCACAGAAATCCGGTGGGAGCCTGTCCCCGCTTAATCTGCCTTTAGGGATTCTGGGGCAAGATATTGCAGTGTGGGGGGCAAAAACGTAATAAATCCCCTTAATAGTGGGTCCCTATAAGGGGAATTGCGACCGCTGGTAAGCCGCCATCGGACGGTGGGTGATTTGGGCCATGGCGATCGAACATTACGAGATCTATTACTTCCAGAACGGTCGATGGCACGTTCATGCCCGCTACGAGGCAGACGAGCGCGAAGTCGCCATTGAGGAAGCGGTCTCGGTCGAGTCCAAGCTTGGGTATCCAGCCCGCGTTATCCGCGAGACGTTCTATCCGGACACCAACACGACCGAAGAGAGCGTCACCTATCAAGGCAACAAAGCCAAAAACATTGCCGATGCCGATAACATGTTCGGCGGGGGCCCGCAGAGCGCCGGCCCTGGCAAGAAGGGCGCGGGCGGACCGCAACAGCGGGGCAAAACCGGGGGCCCAGGAGACGGAGGTTCTCGCGCCACTGGCCGAGGCGACCGCGAAGGAACACGGGATCGAGGTTCAAGCGAGCGCCAGCAGCGGGGTGGTGGTACGTCTCAATCGGCCAAGGCCCCTCAGCGCAAAGACGCTCCCCCGGAAGCACGGCGCACTCGAAAAAAAGCTAAGAACGCCATCGTCGTCATCCTCACCGGTTTCGTCTTAAGCCTGTTTGTATCGGTTGTCGGCACGGTTGCGGTGACGCTGCTGCTTTTCCAGATGGTGGAATCTGGCATGATTCCCTCGGGTAACCGCAATGCCCTCGTCTTCGGCATGTTCATGTTGTTGTTCTTCGGAACCGGGTTTCTCTACCTCAACAAGCAGTTCAATCTGGTCAAATTGTTCCGCAAGCAACCACGTGCGGCGAACGCTAAGCGAGGTCCGCCGCCAAAGACCGTGCCGAAACAACAAGCCGCGCCGACCCAAGCGGGTAGCGCGGGACCAGGCCAACAGTCTACAGCCGATTTGGCAGACGAAGACCTGGACGCCATCGCCCGCCGCGTCGCATTAGATGGTGAGGAGACAGGCGGCTCCGCCGCCCCGCGCTCTCTCGACGAAGAAGGATTTGACTCGGGCACAGGGCCTAAGAAACCTGACGACGGCAAGTCCGCAAAGAAAGACGCCAAAAAAGAAAAAGAAGATAAGAAAAAAGCTGCGGCAAAAAAGAAAGAAGAAGAACGCAAAAAGAAAGAGGAAGAGAAAAAAGCCAAGGAAAGCGAGGCCAAGGCCAAAGAGGAAGAGAAGCGCAAAGCAGCCGAGAAGAAGAAAAAAGAAAAAACACCGGCGGATTCCGTCAAGCCCGAGTTTCTGAAGTTTTTGACGGACGCCTTTACGTCCATTCAGGCAGAGCACCCGCAACTCAACACGTTCAGCAAGTTTGGCATGAACTTGTACATGTGCGGTGCGTGCCAAACGATCTGTGCGACAAAGGGATTGCCGGGTGACGTGATGCAGACCGTGCTCATCGAGGGCCTGGGACTGATCGGCACAAATTCGGCTCGTGCGAAGTCTTTCTGCGATGAAATTCCCAGCTATGGTGGCAACCCGCGCTACGCCGGCATGATCCAGGCCGGCACCGAAGCGATGAATAATTTCCTGGCCGGTCAGGCCAACGCGAATAGCGGCCTCAGTGCCCTCCTCACCGAGTGGAACCTGCCGGAAAAACGGCCATCCGTGCCGAATATGTTCACCTTCCTGTTCACCGATATCGTCGGCTCTACGGCTATGACGCAGCGGCTCGGCAACGTCGGTGCCCAGAAGGCAGTCCGTGCTCATAACGACGCTGTACGCGGCGCGATTCAGCAGTTCAACGGCAGAGAGGTTAAGCACACCGGTGATGGCATCATGGCCACCTTCCCTGACGGCCCCTCAGCCGTTGGCGCCTCGATTCAGATGCTCCAGGGGATCCAGAGCCACAACCAAGCCAGTCCCGAGACCACTGTTGAAATTCGCATCGGTGTCAATACGGGTGAAGCGGTCGAGGAAGAGAATGACTTCTTTGGCCAGGCCGTTCAAACCACGGCTCGCATCTGCGATAAGGCTGCGGATGGACACGCCTGGGTGTCGGAAGTTGTGTTAGAGGCCTGCCAAGGGCAGCGGTACAAATTCCTGCCGCGCGGCGAGTTTGAGATGAAAGGCTTGGACAAGCCTAAGCCGCTGTTCGAAGTGGCCTGGACCGATGCCCATCGCGATGAGCTTGCCGACCTTTAACGTCTAGTTTGCGCGATCACTTGAACACGGCTTCAGCGCCAGCGCGCGCCGAGTTTTTCTTTTTGATTGCTTCTTCTACCCGCGCAATTTCCGACTTCAAGTTGTCGATATACTCCTCCAGATCTTCAATCGACATCATCGACAAATCGAATGGCTTAGACTTCTGGCGGATGGGTTCCAGATCATCCGTATCCATGGCTGAATCTCCCGACCGAGCAACGCACGCGGCTTTGACGTGGCCTACCTGGCTCTCTACTGTCGCGCTGACCTTAGGATAGTTCCCGGACAGGTAAAAGAGCGAGACAACGTATGACGTCCCTGCCTTCCACCATGCACTGTATTGAAATTCGGGAGCCAGGCGGTCCCGAGGTTCTAACACCGGCGGAGCGAGACGTGCCATCACCGGGTGACGATCAAGTTCTGATCAAAGTCGCGGCCGCGGGAGTCAACAGACCAGATGTGATCCAGCGGCTGGGGCAGTATCCGCCGCCTGAAGGCGCATCTGATCTCCCCGGACTGGAAGTGGCCGGCACCGTTGTCGCATTGGGGAAGAACGTATACGGATGGACGGTTGGTGAACCCGTTTGCGCCCTGTTGTCGGGTGGCGGCTACGCGGAATATGCCGCCGCGGACTCAGGATCATGCCTCCCGCTGCCCAAGGGCCTGTCGATGGCGGAGGCGGCGGCTCTGCCTGAGACCGTTTTTACCGTTTGGCACAATGTGTTCGAGCGCGGCGCCCTCCAGCCTGGCGAGCGCATACTGGTGCACGGCGGCAGCAGCGGCATTGGCACCACGGCAATACAGATGGCCAAAGCGCACGGATCTGACGTGATCGTCACCGCGGGAACGGATGACAAGTGCGAAGCCTGCCTGACTTTGGGCGCTGACATCGCCATTAACGACAAGACACAGGATTTTGTGGACGTCGTCCGTGGACTTTCGCCCAAGGGTGTCGATGTCATCCTCGACATGGTGGGCGGAGACTACATCCCGCGTAACCTGAAATGCCTGAAGCCGGACGGACGGTTGGTCTTCATCGCTTTCTTGAGCGGGTCGAAAGTGGAGGTGGATTTCATGCCGCTGATGCTGAAACGGATCACGATATCGGGCTCGACCCTCAGATCACGGTCGCCGGGGACGAAATCAAACATCGCGGCAGCAGTCCGCCAAAACGTCTGGCCGTGGGTTGAGAGGGGAGCCTTAAAGCCGAAAATCGACCGAATTCTGCCCCTTTCCAGCGCCGCTGAGGCTCATCAGGTGATGGAATCCAGTGCCCATGTCGGGAAAATCGTCCTCTTGGTGGACGAAACATAGGCGCACGGGAAGGTTTGACCCTCCCTCCCAAAGTCCGATATATCAACGCCACGGTTTGCGCGCTTTCGCGCACCATGCGGGTGGCCGACCGCTGACCCCCATAGAATAGGACGCGTTTTCATGGCTTTGCCACTGATGCCAAAAGCGACCGCCGTCTGGCTGGTCGATAACACAACACTGACTTTCGAACAGATTGCCACATTCACGGGTATGCATGAGCTTGAAGTTCAGGCAATCGCCGACGGTGAAGTGGCGGTTGGAATTGTCGGCGAGGACCCGACTGCCAATGGCCAATTGACGGCGGAGGAAATCAAGCGCTGTGAAGGCAGCGCAAAAGCAAACCTCAAGCTCAGCAAATCTGACATGCCCAAGCCGAAGGTGCGATCCAAAGGGGCCCGCTACACCCCGGTATCAAAACGCCAAGAGCGCCCGGACGCCATTGCTTGGCTACTACGCCATCACCCGGAACTCTCGGACGCCCAGATTTCGCGTCTGCTTGGAACAACCAAGCCGACGATCAACTCCATTCGAGAGCGGACCCACTGGAACATGCCCAACATTAAGCCGCAAAACCCGGTGACATTGGGCCTGTGTAACGAACCCGACCTTCAGAAGGCTCTTACCCTCGCAATCAAACGCGCTAAGAAAGCGGGCATCGAACCGCCGAAGCCAGCGCCAATTGATGAAGCGCCTGCCGAGCAACCGGAGACCGATGCAGCTGGTGAAGCGCCTGCCCCCGCGGAAGCAACCGATCCACATGTGACGGCGGAAAATCTGTTCAAGCCGCAACCGCAAGAGTCCTCGTCTTCGGATCAAAACTAGACAGCCGATACGCCTCCAAAATAGAGGCAAAGCTTTTCGGTGGACGAGTACATATAAAAAAACGGCCCATCTGAAAGATGGGCCGTTGGGGATTTAGGGGAATCCATCCCCGCTTTTGACGGGCTGCTGACGATCTCTACGAGATATCTGCGCTTCAGCTGGGTGAGGACAACCCAGCTAGTGGGTAATTCGGTATAGTTCGTCTTTTACTTGGAGCTTTCGTTTCTTGAGCGTGTGGACCATAGCTTGGTCAGGAAGCGGCCTGTTCTCTTCTTCCTCTATGCGATGTTCGAGTTCTTCATGGCGATGACGCAATGACTCTAAACGAGCATCTTGATCCATACGGTCAATCTCCTCTCTGCACTTACTTTTCCACAACTCGAAGAGGTTAACGCTGAAATCGCGCTCAAACCAGAAGAGTTTGTAACTCTCTGACCCGGTTTGGTTTTTCGTTTGAAATTAAATTATACGTTCAGGTAACAAATGATGCCGTTCTACCTTTGGGCCTGCGTCTGCCATAGTCGAGTGGCTCTTTTTACCCGTTTTTTCAATAGCTTCGCGTCCATGGGCCAGATCCTGGAGCGGCTAATTGAGGCGACGTGGCGTAACGACTCGGCAGTGGCCGAACACCCCAAATTTGAGACACGTGAACTTCCCCGTCCAGCGCTTTATAATTGTGGAAATGAAGCGTGGTTAGAGCTGAGAAAATGAACGGTAACGACACCTCTCAGGAACAGATTCAAGCCAAGATCACCGCGCTGGAACTCGAGCACCGCGATTTGGATGATGTGATTCTCAATCTTGAAAAATCTGGCGACTTCGACCAGCTCAAATTGTCACGGCTTAAGAAACGTAAGCTGATGCTGAAAGATCAAATCGCGTCTCTGCACGACAAGTTGCTGCCGGACATCATCGCATAAGCATCATACCGAATAGGCTAGGACCTCAAGACGTGATCGACTTGACCGATCGCGTGTAACGCACTCTGTCCCGGCTCCACGCGGGCCGCCGCAACTCTGAAGCTCAAGTCCATGTCCAAGCCGGATACCGTATACGACGTGCTCTCCAGTATGGTCCGCACATGATCTGCGGTGGCTGTCGGTTCGGTCTCTTCAGATGCGTTGGCGGATAGTCCCTCGGCTTCCTTGTACGTCAATAACGCTCCCACCATCGGGCCGCCAACAAGACCGACAGGGCTCGCGGGAAGCTCGCTCTCAGCGATATGTGCCGCGACGTCGGCGAGAACGGTGTTGGCGGCGAGAATGCCGCTGCTCTTTCGAATGTCCTCAAACGTGTTCACCGTGACCAACACCAGTTCTGAGACAGAACCTGCCGATGGACCCTGATTGAGACTCTGGCCAAGTGCGTTCAAAAAATGGGCCCCTTCCAGAAGAGGACCTTCAGTGCCCTCGCTTTTCCGCTCTATACGCTTGATCTTGGACTTCAGAAACGCGGTTTCGGAAACCAGCCCGCCGATCATCGCCTGAACTTGGCTGGTCATCAGTTCGACTGGAATACCGAGTATGGTGATGTGATCGGAAACCGCGCGCGCATTTTCTTCATAGGTCTCCGCGACCTTGCTAGCGGGCGGGTCCTGGCGCTTCTGCTCCTGATCGTCGGCAGCCTTCTCTTCCTGCCACTGAACGTTAACGATTCCCTGTGGTGAGCTAATTTCAGACATGACGCCCGTATCGGCTCCTCTGAAAATGGAAAAACGTCAGACAACAGTATAGCACTTCGCCTTGCGATCCGCAGGAGCGGTCTGTACAGTGCGCCCCTTTTCCGGGCCGGAGCCAGGATCACATGAGCCAGCCAGTTGTCGGGATCATTATGGGCAGCCAGTCGGACTGGGCGACAATGACCCACGCCGCCGAGGTTCTCGACGCGCTGGACGTGCCGAACGAAACGAAAATTGTCTCGGCCCACCGCACGCCGGACCGCCTGAATGACTATGCAAAATCGGCCCGCGATCGGGGTTTGAAAGTGATCATTGCCGGTGCCGGCGGTGCTGCACACCTGCCCGGCATGACCGCCGCCATGACCCCCCTGCCCGTTCTCGGCGTACCGGTCGAAAGCAAGGCGCTGAGTGGCATGGACAGCTTGCTTTCCATTGCGCAGATGCCGGGCGGTGTTCCCGTCGGCACCCTGGCCATAGGCAAAGCTGGTGCGAAAAATGCCGGACTGCTCGCGGCGGCCATTTTGGCGACGACAGATAACGCGTTGGCAGACCGGCTCGACGCCTGGCGCGCCGCTCAAACTGAAGCGGTCGCGGACGCCCCTTCTTCAGACGCATAACGCAAGACGAACGATCCCATGACTCAGCGTATTGAGCCCGGCGGCACGATTGGGATTCTCGGCGGCGGTCAGCTTGGCCGGCTGCTCGCGCTTGCAGCGGGCAAGATGGGCTACCACACGCATGTCTACTGTCCGGACGAAGGATGCCCAGCCTCGCTGGTTGCCGCGGCACACACCTGCGCGGCGTATGATGATGAAAGTGCGCTCAAGGCTTTCGCGGCGGCCGTCGACGTCGCAACGTTCGAATTCGAGAACGTCCCTGCCCAGACCGCGCTGTATCTCACCGACCGCGTGCCTGTTCACCCGTCCTGGAAAGCACTTGAGATTGCCCAGGATCGGGTGAAAGAAAAATCGTTCTTCGCCGATATCGGTGCAGCCACGGCGCCCTGGCGGCCCGTCGATAGCCTCGAAGATCTAGAGGCGGCGCTGCAAGACATTGACGCACCGGCCATACTGAAGACGTCCCGCCTAGGATACGATGGCAAAGGCCAAGTGCGCATTGAGACTCCAGATGACGCGGCGGCGGCATGGAGCAAGATTTCAGATGGCCGGCCCTCCGCAACCTCTGGCGGTGGAGCCTTCTGCATTCTCGAAGGCTTCGTCAAATTCACCGCCGAGATTTCCGTAATCGCGGCCCGCGGACCGGCGGGAGAAGTGGTGTGTTTCGAGCCTGTCGAGAACGTGCATAAAGATCACATATTGCACACGACTACTGCGCCCGCGCGCATTTCGTCCACGACAGCCAAAACTGCAATCGGGGTCGCTGAACGTGCTGTCAAGGCTCTCGACCTGGTCGGCATCGTCGCCGTGGAAATGTTCGTGACGTCCTACGGCGGCGTTCTGGTGAACGAGATGGCGCCGCGGCCGCACAACTCTGGCCATTGGAGTTTGGATGCCTGCCAGACAGATCAGTTCACGCAGCTCACACGCGCGATTTGCGGTTTGCCCCTTAACGACCCGTTGCGCCACTCCAACGCGGTGATGACGAACCTGCTCGGCGACGAGATATACGATCTCGATCGCTACTACGCAGATCCGTCATGCCACGTTTACATATACGGCAAAGCCGAAGCTCGGCCGAAGCGCAAGATGGGTCACGTCACCCAGTTGAGCGCCAAGACCAATCCGTAACGGGTAGCTAGTCCTCGTCTTTCATCATCTTGAAACCGAGCTGGCGGAAAATATACGCCACGTCGGCATTGCCCCAGCGCTCGACAACCTTACCGTCTTCAAACCGGTAAATATCGATAGCCGTCGCTTCATAGGGCTCGCCTGTCGGCGGAGACCCAGCTAAAGGCGTGTTGAAGTTGCTCTTGATGGTCGTCCGTACGACGACAAAATCATCGACACATAAAATCAACTCGTCTTCAAGAACGCGCCCCGGATTGTTTTTCCGGGAGGCATCCCACATGCCGCGCATATCATCTGGCGTGACCACGGATCCGGGCCCGCCGGCGTCGTTGTTGTGAGAGATAACCTCATCCGCGTAGAACTCTTCGACACGCGTCGTATCCCGGTCCGAGAACAGGACCTTGTGAATTTCCAGATACGTGTTCAGGTTTTCTGTTTGTCCGTCACAGTGAATACGTAACTGAGCCGACGCGGGCGCAGACAACGCCAGACCAGCCGCCATTACCAAAAGACCTAGCCGCATGATGAAACCTCCATGTTTTGCGTTAGGGGTGGCGTAAGCATCACGCGCTGGCCGCACGAGAACAAGTGCAATGTCATCAAAACGGCGACTTAATGTTCATGAATCTAGGCTGGATTTTTGCGCCATGCACTTTAAGTGCATCCATGTAAGAGGGCAGCGCGCGGACTGCTGCGCGTTGGTCATGTTCGCGAAGGAGCGCGCTCACCAAGTCAATCGACCGATAGACATCATGTAAGATTCGCGCAGCCTTCAATATTTCGTCCAGAGTCAACGCGCTTAGTTTCGTCAGATTACGCACGAAAATGGCATCGGCCTCTATGAGCTGACTGACAGGCTTCCATGCTTGCTGAGGCGTATAAGGCTCCATCGCGCGCCCAGTGACATCAATGAATTTGTGAAGCTCGAAACCGTGGCCGCGCAAAAATCATGCTGTTCACCAAACAATGGCTGGTCGCAGTACAGGGGCAGAAACGCGGCCTCTGTTTGCACGACAACAGCCGTGCCAATCTTGCTCATGCCGTTTTGCAGAACCATCAGTTCCGCGCCTTGAATATCGAGCTTGACCAGATCGACCCCCGAGAGACTTTCAACGTCGTCGAGGCGCGTCGTTGATACCTCACGTTCAGAAACGACTTGAAACGGCCCACCCTCCTTGGTGCTGAAGCTGTAGAAAGGTTCTACCGTCACAGGGTTGGGCCGCAGGAGAGAACTGCATCCTGGGTATAGCGTCTCGTGGAGCGTGTGCGTCCTGCCATCGCCGAGTGCGTCCGCGAACCAGGTTCCGCGCCCTTTATACTTTTGCTCCAAGTCATGTCGCGCCGAGGCACTGGGCTCAAATCCAGACAGCCGTGTACCTGGATCGGCCAGCAATGGCTCGTAGACTGGCGCCCCTTCGAGCAATGCTCCGATATCCAGCACATGTACCGGCGGCAACGCGAACGGCATCACCTCAGCGAGAAGAAAGCCACTCGGAATGTTTTTTAAGTTTTGGGGCATACATTTTCTCAGCCACGGGCTAAACCACTAGCCTCATCGGCGTTAGCGTGATCGCTTCAAGTGGATCACGCACGGCAATGGAGCCGCTGAATTGTTAACGTGTCAAACCGCAGAGGCGCAAGTGGATGATCATTGAGACTCACTTGGAAGATCTCAAGAAAATATCTGTCTTAGTCGCAACCCCGATGTACGGTGGCATGTGCGCCGGTGCATACACTCAGGGGCTTGCCGGGTTATTCAAGCTCGCAGGCCAATACGGCCTAAAGGTCGACTTCACCCAGATCGGCAACGAAAGTCTGATTACGCGGGCGCGGAACCGTCTAGCTCATGGGTTCCTTTCCAAGCCCAGCTACACACACCTCATGTTTATTGACGCAGATATCGGCTTTAACCCGATCGACGTGTTGTCCCTCGCGGCGACTGCACGGCCTGATACGGATAAAGCCATCGTGTGCGGTACGTATGCGCGGAAACGCATTCAATGGTCGCAGGTTAGGGATGCCGCCAAGCAAGGCGTGGCTGACCAGGACGCCGGAAAACTTGCTGCCCTCGCCGGCACTTTTCCGTTTGGCTTGGAACCTGGTCAGAACAAGACAGTCAATCTCAACGAACCCATGTCTGTCAGTCATGCAGGCACCGGGTTTATGATGATTCGGCGGGATGTTTTTGCCACGCTGGCTAGCCGCCTGACGCACCGGCGTTATTTCGACCCTGCCGCGAACGGCGGCGCCGGCGACACGGTGACGTCCTTTTTTGATAGCGACATTGACGCAGACACCAACGAGTACTTGGGCGAAGACTACACGTTCTGCCACCGGGCGCGTGATGCGGCGTTCAAGATTTGGATTTGCCCCTGGATGCGCCTCACCCACGTCGGAACATACATCTATGGCGGCGGAATGCCCGATCTGGCTGCTGCCAATATACCTGTTCACAAACCCGAGCCGGGCTAGCCGCCCTTCTCGCTGAGCCCCAGAAGACGGCGCCGCGGCGCATCCCGTGACGTATAGATGTGTCTCACCCATAGCGTCATCGGCAAAGATAACCACCCGGCATCGAATTCGATTTCATCGGTCAATAACGAATTGTCTTCGTCGACCGCCTTGACGGTTAGGGTGTGATAATAGGTTCGGATGGAGCCGCCGCGTTCACATGTCTGTAGAATACGGCGCTCGTCGTCTCGGCGGATAACGTCTATATGCCAGGTCATCGGCGGGGTAATTTTGAAATGAGTGACCTGCAGGTCAAAACTCTGACCTACATGGATCTCCCCAGACGGCAGACCATCATACGTCACCAGACTGGCCATCATCTCAGCCAAGCACCGGTATGAGACGCTGCACGACCACAGCCGCTCAGCAGAAACCGGATATGAGTGCGTAACGCGAACTCGGCGTGCCACAGCCCCCACTCCCCCGCGTGTCCGGCCAGTCAAATCATGTTCAAACCGGCGTCATCCGCTGCTAAAGGCGGATTTATTTTGAGCCGGTCTAGAAGTGCAGTTAAAACACTCTTTAAAATGACACGTCAATGAATTCGGTACAAATTTCTATTTAAAGTTGTGCACGCAAAAGGAACTAACCTTATGACTAATTCCCACGCGTTCTAAACTCTGGATTGAATTAGAGAGATTGCTAGGACGTCAGAGATTGAAACTCGTACCTTCTTCCGGTGATTCCGCACCCGAGTATTCGGTTAAGTGGCTGCTGCCCGACGGTGTCCTTAGCCTTTCATCACAGCAGTTCCTGGCCGATATCGAAATTCAAAAACGAGCCCTAACCGCGCTTGGGCTTCGGCCGGGCGACAAGGTCGGACTGCGCGGAGATAATTCTTACCTATGGATGGTCACCGACATCGCGATGGTCGAATTGGACATCGTCTCGGTCGTCTTTCCCAGTGAATTTAGTGAAACCGCGATCCCGGCTCTCATGGCCGAGTACTGCCTGAGGTTTTTCTTGGTGTCCGACGCCGAACCTCACCCGCCTGCAGCGAATACGCACGTCGCCAGTCTGGGCCGCATCGATCCAGCGACGCATACTCTACATTCTGTCCAGAACGATCCCTACCCTGTCACCGACGACGATCTTTCCTTCGTGTTCTCATCCGGGACCAGCGGGTCCTTTAAGGGCATGGTCATTTCGAAGACGGGGGTCATCGATCAGGTCAATTCATTTGGCGATGCCATGGGCTTCGGCGCTCAAGATTGCGTCCTGCTTTATATGCCGTTCTCGTCACTCCAAAATCGCGTTCTGTATTACGGGGCTGTGATGCGGGGTGTGGACATCACCGCGGTTTCGTCCACCCAATTGCTGGAAGGACTAAAGCAATTCAATCCGACGGTCTTGATTGCCCCACCGATTTTCTACGAAGCCGTTGAGAAGTCGATCAAGGCGGCTCTGCGCAATCAATCAAATGCAGCCCGCACAGGGTTGCGTTTGATCAGCGCCTTTGCTGGCGCATTGCGCCGCGTGGGTGCCGCAGGCACCGCCCGGGCTTTGCTGAAACGGGTTTATGGCAAAGCACACGCCATATTTGGATCACGCATGCGCATCATGATTACTGGAATGGCGAAAATCGGCCCGTCCACGCTCGAACTCTATCGCCGACTTGGATTTCCCTTGGTTCAAGTCTACGGGCTCACGGAGTGTGGTGTCGTCTGCGCCAATACGCTGGCGGATAACGAAATCGGTACGGTCGGCAAACCCCTCGCCGGCAATCAGATTTCCATCGCCGAGGATGGTGAAATTGTCGTCCGCAAAGCCGCACCACAGACCAACCGGTTTTTTCATTTTGAAGCGTCTGCGGAAGACACGCGCTTCGAGGATGGTGCCGTATATACAGGCGACCTTGGCAAACTTTCACCGTCTGGGCGTTTGACCCTGATCGGCCGCAAGAAATCCACCATTGTCGCGCACTCAGGGATTAAGGTGCAGCCTGAGCTGGTTGAGAAGGCCCTAGAACAACATGATAACATCGCTAAGGCCGTACTTGTCGGTATAGATGGCGGACGAGTCCTGGGGGTCGCCGTGCAAATTCCGCAAACGCTGTCACAGTCAACGGGAGAGGAACTGGACCAACACGTGCGCACGACTGTCGAGCGCATGGCACCAGCGTTCAAATCCCACATCCAGGTCTCACTGACGAACGAAGACTTCACAGCCGAGAACGGACTTTTGACGCGCAACCTCAAGATCAACCGTGACGCCGTGCGTCAGCGTTTCTTCAGCCAGTCTGCCGACTAGCCGGAATTCACGCCGATGTTCAAACTGTTCCGCCGGAAAAAGAAACAGGTCGACGCTGGCACAGCTGTCCGGTCAGCATTTTGCCAGGCTCTTGAAGTCGACAGCGTCGATGACACCGCCAATTTTTTTGAGCTGGGTGGGGACTCGATGATGGCCACCGTTGTCGCGGCAGCGCTTGACGAGATGGGCCATGCCGTACCGTCCACCGCCGTGTTCGATCATCCCACCGTAGAAGCCCTCGCCGCCTACGTATCTGGCGATAGGGCATCGGTGCCCGCCGATATTCCAGCAGTGGAAGTGCACAGCCGTAATCCAGCTGACCCAACACACTTACGCGCTTCACTGCTGCAGGAGCGCCTTTGGCCCTTTGAACGCAATCCTGATCCGCAGCGGTTTCAGCTTCGCGGTGAAGGCGCCATTTTGGTCCGCGGAGACTTTGACTCCGAAATCTTACAACAAGCTTTGAACCTGCTCGCCCAACGTCAGGAGGTTTTGCGCACCGGCTTTGCCGAAGCGGATGGCGCGCTGTCCGCGGTTATTTCGCCCAGTGCATCCGTGAACATCGAGCATTTCTCAGCAACGAACAAAGAAGCTGCGCAGGCGATCGTCGAGCGGTTTACAGCCCTGACATTTGACCTCGCCTCTCCGCCGCCGATACGGGTTGCGCTTATATCGCTTCCCAGCTCAGAACACGTTCTCGCAGTTTCAATGCACCACATCGTCAGCGATGGCTGGTCGATGGGCGTTTTTGTCGGCGAGCTTACGGCGTTGTACTCGGCGTTGCGGCGCAGTGAACAGACGCGCCTACCCGATTTGCCCTATCAGTTTGCGGACTATGCTGTATCCCATCGCGCCTGGCTGGCCTCGGACGCCGGTCAGAATGCCGTTGCGTTCTGGCGTGAGTATTTGCACGGCTTACCGCCGGGTCTTGATGTTCCGCTTCCAAACGACCAGCCGCGCCAGTCTGTTTATAACTTCCCGGTTCGGCGTCAGGTCATCCCTATAAGGGCGGATGCGCAATCCAACCTGCGCAGTGTCGCGCGCACAACCCGGACGTCGGTGGCCACCGTCTTTTTGGGCGCCTTTCTATCTCTCTACAAATCGCTGACTGGCGCCGAAGACATTCCTGTGGGCATCATGCATGCCAATCGCAACCTGCCCGGCAGCCAAAATCTGATCGGCTTTTTTGCGACGCTTGTGGTCTTGCGCTTTGCCGTTTCTGGAACCTCGATCTCCCTTACCGATGCTATCGAACACGCGCGGCAAGAGTCCCGGAGGATCGATCCGTATTCCAGCGTTCCCATCGGAACTCTGCTCGACGCCGGCATCATCGATACTTTGCCGCGTATTTTTGTGGACTCCGTTCCACGCCCCGGGCTTCCGGACATTGAGGGTGTGTCCGTCGAAGACTTTCCGTTTGAACATCCGCCCTTGTTCTTGGTGGCGGATATCGCCCTGTTTCTGTTCGACAACGGCACGACACTGTCCTGCATCCTGGGCACCAACCGGGACATGTTTTCCGATGATGCAGCAGCACAACTGGCTGACGCCCTCGGCTCGGCGCTTGCCGACGTGCCCCCCACCTGATACCAAACACCTTTCCCGAATCAGTCCTTTCCAGTTCTAGGAGTGCGCCATGCCGGGCCCGCTTGATGGTATTAAAGTTCTCGAGTTGACGGCTGTCGTGCTGGGGCCTTGGGCCTGCCAGATGCTCGCCGATATGGGCGCGGACGTGATCAAGATCGAAGCGCCGTATGGAGACAGCAACCGCACCCTCGGCGCTTATCGCAACACCAAAGGCATGGCGGCGCTGTACCTCACTTGTAACCGCAACAAGCGCAGCTTGGTCCTTGATCTCAAGAAACCGGAAGCACGGGATGCCCTTCTAGAGCTTGTCAAAACGGCGGATGTACTGGTTCACAACAATCGTCCGCAGGTGATGGACAAACTCAAGCTCGACTACGCGACCCTGAAAGAGATCAATCCCAAGCTCATCTATTGCGGCTCCTATGGTTACGGCAAGAAGGGGCCTTACGGCGAAAAAGGAGCCCTGGATGATTCCATTCAGGCTGTGTCCGGCATTGCCATGCTGAATAAACTGGTTCTGGGCGAGCCGCGGTACCTGCCCACCATTGTCTGCGACAAAACCACCGCCATGGCCGTCGTCCAAGGCGTGCTTGCCGCGCTGTTCCACCGCGAACGCACCGGCCAGGGTCAGGAAATCGAAGTGCCGATGTACGAGACCATGGTGTCTTACGTCATGGCGGAACACCTATGGGGCTATACTTTCGATCCGCCGATGGGAGAGCCTGGTTATACGCGGCTCATGAGCCACCACCGCAAACCGTATCCCACTAAGGAGGGCTACATTGCCATCCTTCCCTACCTAGATGCCCATTGGGAAACCTTCTGCAAACTTGCCGACCGTGAGGAACTGTTGGACGACCCAAGGTTCAAGACTCTCTCGGACCGCGTCACCAACATCGACGACACCTATCAGGAAACCGCCAACACGATGTTGAACAAAACGGCAAAGGAGTGGATGGAAATTTTCGGGGAAACCAGCGTCCCGACCATCGTCGTCAACGACTTAGTCGATCTTGTTCACGACGAACACCTCAACGCGGTCGGCTTTTGGCAAACCATCGACCACCCAACCGAGGGCAAACTGCGCACGCCCGCCTTCCCGATCTCGTTCTCAGAGTCCCCGGCTGATATTCGCCGCCACGCACCGCAGCTCGGCGAGCATACCGTCGAAATCCTTCAAGAAGCGGGTCTCGACCAGGGCTCTATCGATGCCATGATTGAAAGCGGCGCAACGAAAACCGCCAGTTAACCGATCACTCCGCAGCGATGGCTTTATAGTCCGCCGCAGATTCTTCATCCCGAAACGCTTCGATTACCGGACAGGCTTTTTTCTTCCAGCCCAAGGCAAAGCTGAACATCGGCGGCACGAAGTAGAACGACACGACCGTCGACAGCAGCACGCCGCCGGCAATGGCCATGGCGAACGGCGGCCAGAACCCGCCGCCGGCCAAGATCAACGGTAAGAAGCCGCCGAACGTCGTCACCGTTGTCGAAATGATGTGGCGGCCGGACCTCATCACCACGTCGCGAATGGCGGTACGGTCGTCTTGCATGGCGTTTGAGTCCTTTTGCAGCGCCGTCATGATGATGATGGCGGCATTAATGGACACCCCGATCGACCCGATCACACCGATCACCGCCTGAATGCCAAATGGATAGCGGAAGATCGCCAGAGCCAATACGCTCAGGCCGACCGACAGCAACGCGACGGCAAACGTCACTAGCGAAAGCCGGAAGGAATTGAATGTGAGCACGATTGTCGCCATCAGCAACGCGACGATAAGTCCCATAGGCGCCAGCAGGTTGCCAACGACATCCGCGCGGGCATCGGAGTCACCGCCGTACTCGATGCGGTAGCCCTGGGGCAGCCCCAACGGTTCTGCCGCCAGGCTCTCCCGCACTTGTTTCAACACTTCCTCCGGCAATACGCCGAGCTGCAAATAGGCCTGAACCGTGTTGACGCGCTCTCCATTGCGCCGGGCAATCGGACTGTCCGACGGCTGAAGGCGCGCGGTTCCCAAAGCTTCAAGAGGGACCCCGGCCCATCCCGTGGCGCTGGGTTCTGGCGCAACGATATTCAGATCAGAGATACGTGAGGCCGTGGCACGGTCCTCATCGCCGACGCGAACCCGCACCGGCATCTCTTCGGTCCCCTCAAGCATGGACCCGCCGGTGGTGCCTTCGATCCAGGACTGCAGCTGACCGGCGACACCGGTGAGGGTCAAGCCGCTGGCGCGCACTTTGTCTTCTTCAAGATCAAATACGTACTTCGGTGCGCCGCCGCCAAGCGAGGCTTTGGTATGGGTCACGAACGGGTGCTCTGCAATGCGGCGGCGCAGCTGCTCGCCATAGCCGCGCAATGCCGCAAGGTCGGGCCCGACCAGCCGCACTTCGACCGGCGCGGATACAGGCGGCCCCTGGGTCAGGTCACGCACCAGCACCTGCGCTTCGGGAAGATCGCGATCGAAGCTGATCTGCAGGTCCGGCACTAGCCGCTTGGTCGCATCCTGCGATGTGGTCGAGACAAGTGCTTCGGCGAAACTGGCAACGCCGTCCTGATCCTGAATCATGTTGTAGTAAAAAGCGGGCGCACTCTCGCCGACAAACCAGTGCACATGGGACACACCGTCCGCTGCGCGCAGGATTGCATCCGCTCGTTGAGCTACAGTTTGTGTTTCGCTTAGAGCCGCGCCATCGGGCAAACGCACCTGAACGTAAAACTGATCACGATCAACCCCTGGGAAAAACTGCGCGGTCAGCGTCGGAAAGGCAGCGAACCCCATCAACGGCAGCACCAATGCGGCGGCAACGGCCCAACCCCGATTTGCCAGCGCCCAGTCGAGTGACACTTTGAACGCGGCCTGTACACGGCTGGCGTCAATGCCGTGGACCCACCAACCTGATTTGGCTTCCCGGTCTTCCGGCAGGATGAAACCTGCAAGCGCGGGCGTCAGAGTCAGCGCCAGCGCCAGCGAGGCCAGCAACATCACGATCACCGAGATCGCGATAGAGCCGACAAAGTCACCCGCAGGCCCCGGCAAGATCGCCATTGGGACAAACGCCAGAACTGTCGTCACGGTGGACGCCAACAATGGAACAGCCAAGCGCTGCACGCTGGCGCCGATGGCTTCGACACGCGGTCTGCCCTCACCGATACGGCGGCGGATTTCATCGGTCATGACAATGGCCGCATCGACAAGCAAGCCGAGCGCGACGATTAAACCGGTCACTGACATCTGGTGAATGGGAATCCCGACCCGTTGCAGCACGGCAATACTCAGCAAACTGGTTAGCGGCAGAACCGCCGCGACCACCAAAGCCGAACGCCAGCCGATCGTGACCAGCAACACCGCCAGCACAAGGCCGATACCGATCATCATGTTGATGCCAAGTCCGGTCAGCCGGTCCGCGGTATAGCGTGCCTGATTGAACAGCAGCGTGTGCTCCAGCCCGCCGGGCAAATCAGCCTCGAACGCAGCCATGGCCGCTTCAGCGTTGCTTGCCCATGCATCAACTTGCAGGTCAGGCTGCATCTTTGCCGCCACAATGACCGCCGGAGCACCATCCGCGTACGCAACAGCGGACGGCGGCGACTGAATACCGCGTGTGACCGCCGCGACGTCACCAACTCTAATGATCTCGCCCGTGTCCGCGGTCAGTAGGGGTACGTCACGGACGCGATCCAAACTCTCGATTTCGCCGCCCACTTCGATCAGATAGTCGGACGACCCGCCGCGTACACGCCCAGCCTGCACTTTGCTGTCAGCCTGCCTGATCGATGTGGCAACCGCGTCAACCGTTAGCCCCAACGCGACCAACCGGCTCGCATCAACGGAAACCAGGATTTCCTCGTCCTGCTCGCCGAACAGGCGCACCAGTTCCGTTCCAGGCACTGCGCGCATACGCTCCTGCAAGCGCTCGGCATAACGTTTCAAGATGCCCGGTGAAACGTCGACCCCGGGCCGCGCGATAATCGCGCTCAAGCTGGTGTAGGCGCCGGTCCGGTCGTTATCGAAGTTTGATTTCCCGGCCCCATTGGGAAACAGCAGTTCCGCCGCAGCCAACGCATCACGAATCTCTGACCAACTGCGTTCGATTTCAGCTTCGCTGATATATTCCGACAACTCGACCGAAATGACTGAAATACCTGTCCGGGAGGTCGAGGTGATCTCCGTGATCTCCTCTATTTCCCTCAGCTCTTCTTCGACCTTCTCGGTAATCAAAGCCTCAACACGCGCTGGGGTCGCGCCGGGATACGGAGTCACGATCGTGGCAAACAGATTGGTAATCGTCGGGTCTTCTTGCCGGCCGATGGTCAAAACCGACGACACACCCGCGCTCACGATCAGAGCTGCAGCCAGCACGAAATAGCGGACATTGCGGTAAAACAGGGTTGTCACGGCGCTTACTCCGCCAAAGCGACGCGTTGGCCGGGGACGACGCGGTTGGTGCCGCTGTTCAGGACCTGGGCTCCTGCTCTCAACGTGCCACGCACATAGACCCGGCCATCATCGATATGCAGGACTTCGACGGTTTCGCGGGTAATCACCTGAGCGCCGTCTTTGTCCGCGACCGTATAGACCGACCATAGCCCCTTTTCACCTTCGACCAGCGCCGCCATCGGCAGCCAAGCACCACGTGATTCAATTGCGCGATCGAACCTGAAATGAACGACATCATCGAACGGTAACGCTGCCGCTTCATTCACTTCGAAGAGCGCGGGAATGACTTGGGTCCGGGACTCGAGATCGGGCCGGAGCGCGACAAGCTGCCCCCGCACGGTTTGGTTCTCATATTCGAGGTCGTATTGGGTTCCTACAGTCAGCGCATCGGCGACGGCAGGCGGCAGACCGATCCGGGCCCGAGGCGCACAGCGCTCAAAGATATCCGCAACCGCCATCCCGGCATCAATGACCGCGCCGCTATCGAGCAGGACCGCGCCAATCACACCATCAAACGGCGCCTTGAGAACGGACTTCTCAAGCTGAATATCTACCGAACGGATCGCCGCATCGATGGACTCGACGGAAGCTTGTAGCGAAGAGGCCGATAGCCGCGCATCATCGTAACGTTGCTTAGATGAAAACCCTTCGTTAGCCAGCTGCCGTTGGCGCGCTGAGGTCAGATTGGCCAGTTCGAGCTGCGCCACCGCCTGCGCCCGATCAGCAATCAAGCGATCGCGCTCAGCGTTCAGCCTGTCCTGGTCCATGACTGCAAGTGTCTGCCCCGCGGCTACGCGGTCGCCCTCTTCGATGCGAACGTCCTCGACCAGACCTGCGCGTTCGAAAGCAACGCGGGTCTGCTGCCGCGCTTCAACCCGGCCCGCATACCGCTGCTCAACGGTATACCCTGTCTCAAACACGATCGATTGTGTCTGCACCGGAAGCGGCGGAGCGGCACCGATCGCGGCATCCGCGCTGGCGCGCCAATACAAGGCCCCCGTGCCCAGTAGGAACACTCCGCCGATCAAGGCGACAGCGATGCCCTTTCGGACACGGGCATTCGCCAGCACCGCTGGCAAGTTGAGTCGGGACTGAGATTGGAAAGGCGTTGTCGGCATCTTGGGACTCCGCTCCGGACCAGAACTGCAGGAGATTCATGTCCAGGGCTTGCTAATGTTAACCTATATAACATATGTTATTGATAGTAACATTGAGAGTCAACAGCCCGAATTCCGAGCTTTTCGTGGTAAAAAGACTTATGTCGGAAAACATCGCCCAACCGCCAGCGGAGCCCGCTAAGAAAGCCGGGTATCATCATGGCGACCTTAAGGAAGCGCTGACCTGCGCCGCCGAAGCCTTGATCGAAACCAAGGGGCCCGAAGGGTTTTCCATGGCCGAATGCTGCCGTATGGCCGGTGTCAGCACCGCAGCGCCCTATCGCCATTTTGAGGACCGCGAGGATCTGGTGAAGCAGGTCGCCGCCCGCGGCTTTGAAGCCCTCAGGGTGGCAACCAAAACCCGCCGGGATTCCCACCCGCCCGGGTCCGTCGACTCCATCGTTGCCATGGGTCAGGCCTATGTCCGCTTCGCCGAGAGCAGCCCGGCGGTGTTCCGCCTCATGTTCGCTAAGCACAAACGCATGGATGAAGGTCACCAGGCCATCCATGAGACTGGTGGAACCTGCTTTATGGTCTTGCTCGAAGCCGTGGATGCCTTTCGCGAACAACGCGGCCTTAGTGCAACCAAAACCCTCGACATCGCCTTGCCACTTTGGACCATCGTCCACGGCACCGCTTGCCTGTTGATCGACCGCGACTTCGATGTTGTCGCCCCTGAGACCGATCCTGACGACCTCGTGCGCATCGCCACAGAGGGTTTCTTGTCCGGAATTGCTGGAGTGAATTGACGCGCACCGGGGGATTCTACGCGTCCGCGGATTGGCGCTTGCCGTAACCTTCTGTGCCTGAGTGCTTTCGCCGCGGCGCTGTTCCGGCCTATGCTGACACCAAGAAACGTTATTCGCCCGGACAAAAAGTGCGGGCTTTCATTCGGGGAGTCCCATCGCAATGAAGTTGCATCTCATCTCTTTGATCGCTGCTGGTCTGGTTTATGGATCAGCCGCGCACGCCCAATTGGCGAATACTTATGTCGCTGGCGATGAAATTAGTGTCCCAGCTTCCATCGAAGCGGCCATCGCCAGTGATCGCCGTCCGGCAGATGAAAAAGCGCGCGACGCCAACCGAAAGCCCGGCGAGATCATGACTTTCTTCGGCGTGGAACCTGGCGACACTGTCGCTGAACTGATGGCCGCCAGTGGTTACTACGTCGGCGTGCTGTCAGAAGTTGTCGGCCCACAAGGCACGGTCTACGGCCACAACAACGGCTGGATCATGCAGCGCCAGGAGGATGGCCGCTCCCCTATCGCTAAACGGATCGACAAGATTGGCCATACCAATGTCGTTGATCTGGTCGGCGAGCTCGAAGACCCCGGGTTGCCCGACGGCGAACTGGATGCGGTGTTTATCGTCCTCATCTACCACGACATGCTCGGCCTGTTTGAAACCGACACCGCAGCAGCCAACAAAGCAATCTACGACGCGCTGAAGCCAGGCGGCGTGTATGGCATCATCGATCACCATGCCCCGATGGGTACAGGTTTGGGGGCAACGGGCACACTACACCGGGTTGAACGGCACGAAGCGGTGCAAGACATCTTGAAAGCCGGATTCGTTTTGGACGCGGAAACCGACCTGCTGGAAAACCTGGATGACCCAATGACCGGCAGCGTGTTTGGACCGGACATTAGGGGCCAATCACACCGCTTTGTCGTGAAATTCCGCAAGCCGTCCTAAGAACGGCTTGCGACGGATCAATTCTTTCGGCGCAACAACAAGTAAAACTCCCAGAGGACACGTTTAATCAAAACGGAAGTGGTGCGCATGCGCAGTATTAGATTGTTTTGCGCTTTGGCTCTGGTCTTTGCGGGTGCGCTCGTCACGTCGCCCAATGCCAGAGCCCAGACCGGGGAAACCGGGATCATCTCGGGCCAAGTGCTCGACTCAGTCACGTTACGCGGAATTCCATCTGCAACGGCAACGCTGGTGTTCAATGGAACACGGCAAGAAACGGCTGTAGAAGCCGGCGTATTCAGCTTCCCCACTGTCGGCGAGGGATTGTACACAGTTCGGATCTCTGCGCCGGGCTATACGTCCGCGTCCAACCAAGCGGTCCGCGTTACACCGGGAAAAACATCTCAAGTGACATTCGAGTTGGTGCGGCTCTCCGCACAGCTTGAAGAAATCCTGGTCATCGGCTCATCGCTGGGAACGGACCCCTATGCGTCCGTCAGCGCCACCCGCATCACCCGTGAGGACATCCGTTCCGCTGTCGGCTCGGGCGGTGATGTCTTCCGCGCGCTGGACTCCTTGCCCGGCGTCGTATCAACAGGGGAGTTTTCCAACTTCTCTGTCCGGGGCCGCGGACCCCGGGATAACCTGATCCTCGTGGACAACATGCCGTTCGATAAAGTCGTCCACTTCGACCAAACACTTGGCGAAGACGAAGACATTGGTGGCGGCGGGCGCTTCTCCATCTTTGCGCCCAACATCATCGGCGACGCCTCGTTTGAGCCCGGCGGCTGGTCCGCGGCGTACAGCGGACGCAACGGCTCGCTGCTTCAGCTTAACATTGCTGAGGGCAATCCGGACTCGCCAACCGTGAGTTTGCGCGCCGACATTGCCGGCGGCGAAATCACCTACGACGGCCCAAGTTACGTGTCCGGCAATACCAGCGTGTTGCTCTCGGCTCGTTATTTTGACTTTGGGCGTGTGTTCAAACTGATCGGTCAAGATGACATCGGCGATCCGGAAGTGAGCGACGTTATCTTTAAGTCTGTGACTCAGGTGACGGACGTCGACACCTTCAGTCTGCTCGCCATCTATTCGCCCGAGGATTTTACCCGCGACATCGACAATGTGTTGGAATCTGAAAACTTCGAAGACGCAGACCTCCTCAGCAGCGAGCAAGACAGTTTTCTGATAGGCGGCACCTGGACTTGGCTGTTCGGTAAAACGGGCACGATGTCCAACACGGTCTTCTACCGCACCAGTGATAAATTCAGTTCTCAAGGTGAATCCTTCCCCGACTTGGCCGGTCCGGATCCGATGGCGGCAGACATCCCTGTGCGGGAAGATGCCCTGACTATCGCAGAGGATGAAACCGAACTCGGCTGGCGCAACGACTTCTCCTTCGAAACCGGGCTAGGTCTGTTCTCTGCCGGTGCACGGGTTTCCCGCGTCAGCCTGGATTTCCAAAGCCAGGTCGACGGCGACTTTTTCGTCTATGTGTATGACCAGAATGACTTCCGCCCCACACCGGATCAGAAGTTCGTCGTTTTAACGCCGGCGCGGTTCAACACGGCGTTCGACTCCAGCGCCTACCGCTACGCCGCCTTCGTCGAGCATGCCTTTGACGCTGGATCGCTCACCATTCGCCCCGGCGTGCGTGTCGACCGAGATGGCTTCGCGGATCAAACCACATGGTCGCCCCGCCTCTCCGCATCGGTTCAGGTCTCAGACCAGACCCGCGTCTCGGCAACCGCAGGCATTTTTTATCAGTTCCCTCGCTATCTGACCGTCGCAGCCAATCCGGCGAATAACGCCCTGCGCAGCGAACGTGCCGATCAGGTCAGTCTGGGTGTCGAACACAGCTTCAACCGTGACCTCTCTCTGCTGGTCGAAGGCTACTATCAAGACCTCAAAAATTTGGTGGTCGAGGGTGACGCATCATCAAGGCTGGCAACAAATGACGGCAGCGGATATGCCACCGGCGTCGATGTCGTCGTCAACAAACGCCTGTCGAATAAATGGTCCGGAACCGCGACGTATTCCTATTCCCGCTCACGGCGCAACGACAACGACGGTACACCGGCCTATGATTCCGATTTCAACCGGCCCCACGCCCTGACTCTCGGTGGTGTATGGGAGCCGAGTGACAGGTGGCGCTTCGGCACGAAGTGGAAGTATGCCTCTGGACGGCCGACCGACTCGTTCATCGTCAATGCAGATGTGTTCAATGATCCCGCCCTACCCCGGTTCTCCAAAGAGCTAACCGCGAACAACGTTAACCGCCTACGCGACTACCACAGCCTCAATCTGCGCATCGACTATCGCCGCCGCATCGGCGGTGTCACGCTGGTGACGTTCTTGGATATCATCAATGCCTATGGCCGCAACAACGTCAGCTCGCTTGAATGGGACGAGCGGCGCGGCGTCAACGTTATCGGTGACTTCGGGGTATTTCCGCAGATCGGGTTGAAAGCCGAATTCTAAAACACAGTTTGGTGCGGAAACTCAGTTTTGCCTGCGCGCATGCCTTCAAGCATGTCCGCCTCCGGCACCACCCGCCCGAAGGCGGAGGCAAACATCTGCAGGGACCGTTCATGATAATCGGGGCGCAAGTCGCCGCAGGCTTCCGGCACCACGAACGTGCGGTAATCCATCATGCCCAGGTCGCGCACCGTGCTCTCGACACACATCGAGGTGGTCACACCGCCGACGATCAAACACTCGATTCCCCGTTCCTCGATCAGCGCCGGTAAAGGTGACTTAATCATCGCCGAGTAGCGTTGTTTTTCGATCACTGTATCTTCCGGCTGCAGCCCAAGCTCTGGCATGATCTCCGCATCCGGCATATCGGCCCGCAGCGCGTTCATAGGCTTCAAATTGGGGCGCAGGTCGGATGTCGTAAGCCCGCCGTTCGAATAGTCAGGTGCAAAGGCCATGGTCGTGCAAATCACAGGGATGCCTGTTTCCCGCGCGCCATCAATCAACCTGCGCGCGCTTTGCAACACGGGTTGAAAACCAGATACGTCTAGCCGCTTCCCGGTATGCCCGTCTGGGGAGCAGAAACCGACTTGTAAATCAATCAACAGCAGCGCCGCAGAGTCACGTTCGAACAGCATGAGTCTGTCTCCTCGCCAATCTCATGCCCCCATTCTCCCGCGATCTTTTTCAAGCGACAAGTCCTCGAGACCTTGTCATGATGGCGCTCTTGCTCACTTTTGGAGCCCGCCTTCATGTCCGTTCGCTCTGCGCTCACGACCGCCTGCGCAACACTGCTCTTTATCAGTGTTGCGGCGGCCGATAATCACCAGTCAACGGAACAGGTCCGCAACGTTCCGGGAGACACCATCCAAGTGCCTGACTTCATGAAAGTTGCCTTGAAGGCTGGTTCCCGCCCAGACGAAGACAAAGACCGCGACGCCGGCCGCAAACCGGATAAGGTAATGGCGTTCTTCGGCCTGGAACGCGGTGACACGGTTGCCGAGTTTATGGCGTCGCGCGGGTATTACGTGGGTGTGTTGTCGGAGATGGTTGGGCCGAACGGGACAGTCTACGGACACAATAACCCTTGGCTCGCCGAACGCATCACAGAAGGCACACCGCTTGGACCGCGCATCGAGTCCTCCGGCTTAACCAACGTCAATGAAATCATCTCGGAATTGGAAGACCCCGAAATTCCGAACGACACCCTGGACCAGGCCTATATGGTGCTGTTCTATCACGACACCTTTTGGCTCGGCACCGACCGCGACGCGATGAACAAAGCCATCTACAACGCCCTGAAACCCGGTGGCATCTATGGCATCATCGATCACCACGCCGCACCCGGCATGGGCATAAGCGATGTGCGCGGCAATCACCGTATCGAACGTCACGTCGTCGTCGAAGAAGTAGAGAAAGCCGGATTTGAACTCATCGGCGAAACCGATGTGCTAGAGAACCTCGACGATCCTTTGAATGTGATCGTCTTCCAGCCGGACCTGCGCGGCGAAACCCACCGCTTCGTCTTGAAATTCCAAAAACCGATGGATGGGTAAGGCAGCGTTAAGCTGGGCGCCGTCGCGTCAAAATACGCAAAGGATTGGGTAAGCGCTCTACGAGGTCTTTGACTTTGGCCTGCACCTTCGGAACCTGCATAACATTTGCAATGCGCCGGTCGAGAAACGCCCACGTGTCGGCGCAATCCTCGGACGTATCGTCTAGCCACACCAATAAAGTAGACGAGTAAACCGCACCCAACAGCCCGCGCTTGGTGTAGTAATTGAAGTCTGTCGCGCGGTCACCAGCGGCCCGCCACATCGCATCTACGGTCGACCAGCCGCTACGCAGGCTGTCCTCGGCATATCCGGGAAACACGGACAGCGACAAAGCACGGCGCACCGCCTCGCGATGGGGTGTCCACCGCTCAAGCCGGGTGCGTACCAACAAGGCAATGCGGTCGCGGATACGCATGGATTCCAGATCCGTGCCCTTGAGGTCTTCAATCATCAAGCGGTCGGCCAAATTCAGCCAATGCCGGACAGCGGCCCGTGGTCCATCGGGAAACAGAATATCCACATCAGCGGCTGAGCCCCCGGTCTGCTCCGCGCCTCGCGCAAGCGACTCCCTCGACCAGCCATCGAAAACCACATGCGGCAGAGCGGCCAGCACCACAGCGTCCTGGCGCTCAATTTTGTCAGTCGCGGGTTTACGGGTCATAGCACAGGCTCTTCCTTGGGCGGGTGAAGCAGTTCTTCATCGTCGCCGGCCTCGGCACCTTCGCCATCCAAGTCGTCGTCATCATCCTCGGCATCGACATAGGCCAGAGTTCCGATGTCAATCATGCGCATGGGATAGAGAATGCCATCGAGATGATCGCATTCGTGCTGCACCACCCGGGCATGGAATCCTTCGGCAGTGCGCTCCCGCAGCGTCCCATCCGGATCCTGAAACGAGTATTTAATCTTGTCCCAGCGCGGCACGACGCCGGTCAGACCGGGCACCGACAGGCACCCCTCCCAGTCCTCGCTCATGCTCTCGCCGACCGGCTTGATAACCGGATTGATCATCACGGTCAGAGGCACAGCCGCTCCGTTGTTCCGTTCCTCGGGCACGAAGAAGATGACGATGCGCAGCGGCACAAAGACCTGCGGCGCCGCCAGCCCCACGCCGCTGGCGTGGACCATCGTCTCTTTCATGTCCTCAATGAAGGCGTGCAGCTCGGGATCATCGAATTTGCCGACGTCCTGAGCGGGATTCTTGAGGACCGGATGGCCCATGCGGGCGATTTCAAGAATAGCCATAAACGGGGAATCTGACCTGAAACTGAGGGCTGCGGCGTCGGAAACAGCCGTCTCCCGGGTGTTTCCCGGAATATAGGGGGGTTGCGGCCCAACGCAAACGCCAAAATTCGTTGGTTTAGAGGCATTTAGACGGCAAAAAACGCGGAATCCGGGCCTTCACAAGGCAGACTCCCTATGATATACACCGCGCCTTCTTGGGCCGGGTCCATCACGGGCAGGTTCATTGCTGAAAATTTAGTGAAGTGAAGGAGACGTCCCCTGGTTCAGGTCGTCGTACGTGAGAACAATGTCGATCAGGCGCTGAAAGCCCTGAAAAAGAAGATGCAGCGTGAAGGCATCTTCCGCGAAATGAAGCTCCGCAAATCCTATGAGAAACCCTCCGAAAAGCGTGCACGGGAGAAATCCGAAGCTGTGCGCCGGGCGCGCAAGCTAGAGCGTAAGCGTCTCGAACGGGAAGGCTTCTAAGCTGGTTTGATCGTGGCCGCCCCGCGTGGCCCGCAGACCCCACCAAAACACTGCCGGCGTGGCTCACCCTGAGCTGCGCCGCTTGCGTTTGAGCTATCTGGTCGCGAACATAGCTCCGTGACCGATAACGCCCCTGAAATACCGTCCGTCCGCCGTGCGGGACCCGACGACCTCGCCGCCGCGATGGCGTTGGTCGATGCGGTCTGGACGTCCTCCAACAGCGAGATGCTGCCGCCGGAAACAGTCGCAGCCCTAAAACAACAGAACTCCATCGCCAATGTAATGGCCAGCCGCAGCCAGGACCTCTGGCTCGCGGAAATCGACGGCGCACTTGCCGGGGTCATGGGCATCGACGCCACGGGATACTTGTGGGCGTGTTACGTCGATCCCGCGTTTCAACGCAAAGGCGTGGCGTCATCCCTGGTCGATGCCGCGGCGGATCATTTCCGTAGCAAAGACCTCGACAGCCTGACGCTTGACCTGATTGAGGGCAACGACTCTGCCACCGCGTTTTACCAGAGCAAAGGCTGGATTGAGCGCGGCCGGCGGCCAGAGTCCTTGCCCGGCTTCGACGCCACCGTCATCCGCTACGATTTTTCCCTTTAAGGCATGGTCCGCTCTCCGCACTGGCGATAAGCTGGCGACACGCAAAAGCTAATGGGGACCACACCAATGAGACGTTCACTCCTTCAATTTGCCGTTTTGGCGGCACTCTCTATTGGACTGTCCCCACAACCGTCGGAGGCACAAAGCATGGGTGACACCAAAGAAACCATCGGGATTATTGGAACCGGCCGCATGGGCGGCGCCATCGGGACGCGCCTGGCCGCACTGGGCCACACCATCATCTATGGCTCGCGTGATCCGTCCGCTGAGGACAACGTCGCCCTGGTCGAGACCACCGGTCATGGCGCCTCTGCCAAAACCCAGGCCGAAGCCGCTGCTGGCGCCGATATCGTCGTGCTTGCCGTACCCTGGAGCGCTGCCGAAGCGGTGGCCCAAAACCTCGGCAACCTGGATGGCAAAATCGTGATCGACGTCACCAACGCCCTTAAGCCTGGAGGCGACGGCTTGATGGAAATGGCGTCTGACACCTCGGCGGGCGAGAGCTTTCAAAAGTGGTTCCCGGGCGCGAAGGTGGTTAAAGCGTACAACACGGTCGGCTTCCACATCATCGCCGACCCGTCGGCTGCGGGCGGACCCACAACCGTGCCCATCGTCGGTGACGATGCAGATGCGAAAGCGCGTGTCGCGAAGATCGTTCAATCCACCGGGTTCGAAACCATCGACGTCGGCCCGATGAAACACGCCCGGGCACTGGAAATGATGTCCATGCTCTACATTGTGCCTTACATGCAGGGCCGCATTGACGAAGCCTACGAGTATTACTTCCGCAAAGGCACTGCGCCGAAAGTGAGCCAGGGCGTGCGTGCAGCAAACTAGGAGGCCGTCATGTATTCCCTCGTCCGTCTCGTCTGTCTAACTGCACTTGTGTTCACCACGTTCACCGCGCAAGCCGCGACCATTGCCATTATCGGCACCGGTGGTGTGAGCAGCGCCCTCGGTCCCCGTTTCGCGGACGCAGGCCATACAGTCGTTTATGGCTCCCGCGACCCGGATGCCACGGAAGTTCAAGACCTGGTTCGTGAAACGGGTGTCGGTACACGCGCGACGTCGCAAGCGGGCGCCGTCATCGACGCCGACATTATTATCCTCGCCATTCCTTGGGCGCCGGCGGAGGACGTCGTCAAAGGGCTGGGCGACCTACGCGGCAAGATCATTGTCGATCCTATCAACGCGCTGTCCTTCGGGGAAAACCGCACCATCAGCCCCGCTGCAGACCCCTCTTCAGCGGAGTTGATTCAGTCCTGGGTGCCCGAGGCCACAGTGATCAAGGCGTTCAACACGCTCACCCGAGCGTATATGGTCGACCCCGCAGCATCAGGCGGTCCGATCACCATTCCCCTGGCGGGCGACGATGAGGCGGCAAAAAACACCGTCGCGGAGTTGGTGTCAGAGATAGGTCTGGAACCCCTCGACCTCGGCCCGTTGCGCCACGCGCGGCAGATCGAAGCCATGGGCCTGCTCTACGTCGCGCAAGGGTATCAGGGGCGGCCCCGCTTCGAATTCCATCTGCGCCCCCGCTGAGCCCAACTTGCTGCCAGCACGGCCGATGGATAGAGTAGCGCGACAGGCAACCTGAACACGGGAACAGACATGACCCGCTCCAACTACTTTGTCGATCGCGGCATGAATGGTAACACACCGGCCCTGCCGGTGCGGGCCGACGAAGCTTTTGTCGAGTATGTGTGTGAGGCGCGCAACACACTACTTCATGCCCGCTGGAAACAGTTAGGCGAATACGGCAACGCCAAACTGAAAGACGCCGGTGTTCCCATCGAACACACCCACGATGGCGTCGACCGCGTGCGCGAGGTCATCCGCGGCGATGTGCCCTTGGCCAGCTTTATGCGCCTCAAGCGCAGCTATCAGGAAATCTACAAAGACCGGATCATTGACTCCGTCAATACCCAGCGCGACGACTGGCTGCGCAAGCTCACCGAAGCCGAGCGCGAGGGACCGGGATCGATCGCCTATGACCCGGATTTCCCCATGCCCGACTACGCCAAGGTTCAGATCCACATTCAGCCGCGTGGTTATGTCGGCGACGCGCTGGCCGGCCTGTACTACGACTGCGGCACGCAGATCTTTTTCGGCGGCAGCAACGCCGGCGATGCCTGGCACCGAGAATTGGCCGAGCGCACCACCCTGCCCGAAGACGGCAAAGCGGATCGTATCCTGGAAATCGGCTGTTCCGTCGGCCAGCTGGCTTGTGAACTCAAAAAACGCTTGCCCGACTCCGAAGTGTGGGCCACCGACATCTCCGCCCCAATGGTCCGCTATGGCCATTGGCGGGCCGTGCAACAGGAACTGGATGTCCACTTCGCACAAATGGCGTCCGAAGCATTGGACTTCCCGGACAACCACTTCGATCTCGTCGTCTCACACATCCTGTTCCACGAGATTCCACGCCCGGTGATTGAAAAGACGCTGGCCGAAGTGAAACGCGTGCTGCGCCCTGGCGGCACCTTCGTGCTGTGGGACTTTGCCAGCGCGACCGAAGACCACCCGGGCTACGGTGGCATCCTTGGCCTGATGGACTCCGCCGACAATGGCGAGCCGTACGCCCCGGGCTTCGTTACCATGGGCGTCGAGCAAACCATCGAAGACACAGGTTTTGTTTTGCGCCAGGTCGGTAGCGCCGGACAGGTCCACGACCGCGTCTGCGATAAGCCTGCCTAAACCGGAGTATCCATGATGACCTCCCTACGCGGCATTGCTGCCACCCTCATCTTCGCCTTCGTTGCCCTCGCGACACCTGCCATGGCCGAGACCGTTGCGGTTATCGGCACCGGCCGTATGGGTAGCGCCATCGGACCCCGCTTCGCCGAAACCGACCACACGGTCATATACGGCTCACGGGACCCCTCCTCGGAGAAGGTCACGGCCCTCGTTGCACAAACCGGAAACGGCGCGTCAGCCGCCTCATCAGAACAGGCCATCGCGGCGGCAGACATCATCGCACTTGCTCTCCCCTGGTCCGCAACTGAAGACCTGATCAAGAGCGCGGGCAGCAATCTTGACGGCAAGATCATAATGGACATCACCAACGCCTCACTGCGGGCGCTGCGCCCGGACAACCCTGACGCTGTCGACACCTCCGCGGGGGCGCTGATTCAAGATTGGGCGCCAGAGGCCAAAGTGGTGAAAACCTTCAATACCGTCGGCTACCACATCGTCGCCGATCCGGCTCAGGCCGGTGGTCCGGTTACCGTCCCGTTGGTCGGTGACGACCAGGCGGCGAAAGAACGGGTGGCCGAGATCGTTCAGGCCATGGGGTTCGAGACCATCATTCTCGGCGGCATCGAACAGGCGCACGTGCTGGAAGGCATGGCCAGTTTGTACTTCGTCCCTTACGGCAGTGGCCGCTTCGACGAAGCCTTTGAGTATTACTTCCGCAAAGGGACCGCCCCGGCAGGAATCAGCTCGTCCCGGGTACGCGGCGCCGATTAACTCTTCTGACCACCGCGCAGGGTGTCACCCCGCCGCAAAACCAAGCTTATTTTGCGGCAGAATGACACGGATCTAGCGCTAGTTGGCGGATAGCTGAGGGTTACGGCCACTCATTTTACTCACCTGTATTTGAGCCGCCCGGAAGTTCATGGATGAGACCCTATTGGAGGGCCTGAGCTCGAGAGCGCGGGCATAATCAGACAAGCTGGACAAGTAGTCACCCTGCACATACCGCAAGGTGCCGCGATTGATGTAGGCAATCCAGTCGTATTTGCCCGTTTTAACACCGAGTTCACAGTACCGCTCTGCCTCATCAAGATCATACGTCTTAACGTAACCGATACACAGATTGGCCAACGCGGCTGCTTGTTTGGATTGCGAGCCGGTGTCGAGTTCTAATAAGGACAAAGCGATACCTTCTTCGTAACGCCCCTCTTCAATGGCTATGGTACCTTCGACCAAGTTAGGCGTTGTCATCATTTCAAGTTTGCCGTCCGCTGCGGACAAGCTGAACGGTTGGCAAAGAAGTAGTACTGTCGCCAGCGAAAAGCGGACGGCTGTGTTCTTCGTGAAGGTAGACATGGATGGCTCCTTTGTGCGCAGCGCTTCAAGCAGATCATCCGCCTGAATGCGTGCGCACAATACGCAGCGATGAAGACACTGTTCGGACTGTCCCGTAAATTTTGCGGGACGAATTTTTTGCGGTGCAATGAAATTTGCGGTGCGGTGCAACCACCCGACTTGTCAGACGTTGCCCGCGGAGTTACGACACCCCTTTGTCGGGCACTGCGACCAGGGCAATGCGCCGGTTAGCTCTGCTGGCTATCGGCGTCGACGGTTGCCAGATAAGGCTTGGTCAACTCCTCAGACACGGCCCACAACTGCTGCGCCATCTCGGCGTTTTCCATGTTGTGTCCGGCAATAACCGGGTTGCAGTCCTCGAAGTAGTAGCCGCTGCTCTCTGACAGTCCCGGCGCAGTGGCGACATAGGTCTCTGTCGCCGCCCCAGCTTCAACAGTCTTGAAGATGGGAATGGCCCAGCTGAACAGATTCGCAAACACGCGAATGTGCCAGGGATAATGCCGTCCGAGATTAGTGTTGATGACACCCGGGTGAATGGAATTCGACGTCGCCGTCGTGCCCTCTAAACGGCGTGCCAGTTCAAGCGAGAACAAACCGTTCGCCAGCTTGGAGTGACCATAGGCCTCCATGGGATCGTATTCGCCCCAAGATCCGTCCATGTTTTCGAACTGAATGCCGCTCTCTGGTGCCCACATGTAGCCTTGCGAACTCACCGTCACAAAGCGGCCCTGCGGCGCGGCCTTAACCTGCTCCATCAAACGATTGGCGAGAATGAAGTGGCCGAGATGGTTGATAACCATGTGGCGCTCAACGCCATTGACCAGCTGCAGTTCCGGTAGCGCCATTACGCCCGCATTAAGGATCAGCATATCGATCGGGGTGTCGGTCGCAGCGATCGCGTCCGCACACGCGGCCATCGTCTCAAACTTTTCGAGGTCACCGCCGAAGGGCGTCGCCTTACCTTCGATGCTGTTGCAAGCTTCGGTCGCGCGCTCAAGGCTGCGGGCAACACCAAACACATGAGCCCCGCGCATCGCCAGAACCCGCATGGTCTCGTGGCCCAGGCCTGAGTTGCATCCGGTGATGACGGCCGTCTTGCCGGAGAGATCGAGACCGGCGGTGACCTCTTCTGCCGTCGACTCTTCGCCGAACTGACTGACCGGCACGCCATCAGGGCGAATGATCGGCGCCTCTTCCTCATCTCCCCCACAGGCGGAAAGGGCCGTCGCGGCAACCAGGGCCGTTGTACCAGTCAAAACCTGCCGGCGGGAAAGTCCGGTGTCGCGCAGTTGAGTCATGGTGTGTGTCCTTTTTGGCTCACTTCGGTGGCGGCGGCCCGGAACATCGGGCTTTGCCTTAGAGAGCCTGGACAATCGTCTCGGTCATCTCTTTGGCGTCGCCGAACAGCATCATGGTGTTGTCCCGGAAGAACAGTTCATTATCCACGCCCGCATATCCTGCCGACATGCCACGCTTCACGAATAGCACCGTCTTGGCTTTCTCAACATCCAGGATCGGCATGCCGTAGATCGGACTGGCCGGATCAGTTTTGGCGACAGGATTGGTCACATCATTCGCCCCAATCACATAGGCCACATCCGCCGTGCCGAACTCGTGGTTGATCTCTTCCAGTTCAAACACCTCGTCGTAGGGCACATTGGCCTCAGCCAGCAGGACGTTCATATGTCCGGGCATACGGCCGGCCACTGGGTGGATAGCGTACTTCACATCGACGCCTTCCTCCTTCAGCTTGTCCGCCATTTCCCGAAGCGCGTGCTGGGCTTGCGCGACCGCCATGCCGTAGCCGGGCACGATGATCACCTTCGAAGCATTGCCCATGATGAAGGCCGCATCTTCCCCGGCGCCGGACTTCACTGAGCGATCTCCAGCCGCTGCTGCCGGACCCGCTGCCGAATCTCCCCCGAACCCGCCGAGGATGACGTTGAAGATCGAGCGGTTCATGCCCTTACACATGATGTAGGACAGGATCGCACCGGACGAGCCAACCAGAGCACCGACGATAATCAGCAACGAGTTCCCGAGCGTGAAGCCGATACCGGCTGCCGCCCACCCCGAATAGGAGTTCAGCATCGACACCACCACCGGCATGTCCGCGCCACCGATGGGCAGGATAAGCAGAAAGCCCAGCGCAAAGGCGAGCAGTGCGATAACCAGGAACAGGGTCACGCTCTCGGTTCCGCAGAACCACACCACCAGCAGCACCAGCACGATCCCCAGGATCGCATTAAGAAGATGCTGGCCTGGGAAAACCAGCGGATTACCCGACATCAAGCCTTGCAGCTTGGCGAAAGCAATCACGGAGCCCGAGAAGGTAATCGCGCCGATTGCCAAACCGATTGACATTTCCACCAAGCTCGCGGTCTTGATCGATCCAACCACGCCGATGCCATAGGCCTCGGGGGCCAGCAGTGCTGCGAACGCCACCAGCACCGCTGCCATGCCCACCAAACTGTGGAAGGCGGCGACCAACTGGGGCAGCGCCGTCATTTCGATCTTCTTGGCGATGACCGTACCAATGGCCCCGCCGACAGCGATCCCCAGCACGATCCAGGTGTAAGCCTGCACCTGCGGTGAGATCAGCGTGGTCAGCACGGCGATGGTCATGCCGATCATGCCGTAGATGTTGCCCTGGCGGGAGGTCTCCGGAGACGAAAGTCCCCGCAGTGTGAGAATGAAAAACACGCCTGAAACGAGATAGGCGAGCAGCGTCGCGCCTTGTGCCATGTCCGCCCCCTACTTCGCTTTTTTCTTGAACATGGCCAGCATGCGCTGGGTGACGATAAAGCCGCCGAAGATATTCACCGAGGCCAAGACAACGGCAAAGAAGCCGAGCAGTTTAGATGTCGTGAAGGCCTCAGGTCCGGTGGCGATCAATGCACCGACGATGATCACCGATGACACAGCGTTGGTGACCGCCATCAGCGGTGAGTGCAGTGCCGGGGTCACACTCCAGACGACGTAAAAGCCCACGAACACGGCCAGCACGAAAATCGTGAACAGGTACCAGAACTCGTTGCCACCGCCGGCGGCCTGAGCCTGCATCGCCAGCTGGCTGACTTGCGCGGCGAGCACTTCGGCGTTCTCCGCCAGAGCCCCGGCCTGTTCCGCCAGGCCTTCCGCCGCCTCTGGGACTTGATTGGATTCCATTAGCTGTCTCCTTCGCCGGTCAGGCGCGGGTGCACGACCTTGCCGTCCTTAGTCACCAAGGTGCCGGTGACGACGTCGTCTTCCCAATCGATGTTCAAATCACCTGTTTCCTTATCGATGAACGGCGAAAGGAAGTTGAACAGGTTGCGCGCATACAGTGCGCTGGCGTCGCGGGCCAAACGCGCCGGCACGTTGGCGTGGCCGATAATGGTCACCCCATTGTCGGTTGTGACCACCTCACCCAGTTTCGCGCCTTCAACATTGCCGCCGGATTCCACCGCGAGGTCGACGATCACCGAGCCCGGCTTCATCTCGCCGACCATGTCCGCGGTGACCAGTACCGGTGCCGGACGCCCCGGGATCAGCGCCGTGGTGACGATGATGTCGGACTTCAGCACTTCGGCACGCACCGCTTCCGCCTGCTTCTTCTTGAAGTCGTCGCTCATTTCCTTGGCGTAGCCGCCTTCGGTCTCGGCCGCTTTCATCGCCTCTTCATCGACGACGATGAACTTGCCGCCAAGGCTTTCCACTTGTTCTTTCGCCGCATAGCGCACATCGGTGGCCATCACCACGGCGCCCATGCGCTTGGCCGTGGCAATCGCCTGCAATCCTGCGACACCAGCACCGAACACCAGCACGCGGGCCGGAGCGATGGTGCCGGCTGCCGTCATCATCATCGGCAGCGCGCGTCCGAACGTCGCGGCAGCATCGACCACCGCCTTGTAGCCGGCGAGGTTGGATTGAGACGACAGAATGTCCATCGACTGCGCCCGGGTGATGCGCGGCATTAGCTCCATCGCAAACGAGGTCACCTTTTGCTTGGCGAGAGCCTCTGCGGTGTCCTTTTGCGTCAGCGCCTGAAGCGCGGAAACCAAAATCTTGTCGCCCGGGAGAGCCGCGATCTCATCATCGCCCTCGCCGGATGTCATTGGCCGGGCGACCTTGAGAATAACATCTGCACCCTTTACGGCGTCCGCGGCGGACTTGGCGATGCTGGCCCCAGCCTCCTCGAAGGCGGTGTCGCTGATATGCGACCCCGCGCCCGCGCCGCTCTCGACAGCAATGTCACACCCCAGCCCGGCGAACTTTTTGACGGTCTCAGGCGTCGCCGCCACCCGCGTCTCGCCGTCGCGGCGTTCCTTAAGTACTGCAATTTTCATGGAAATCTCACACCCGTTCCCTGATTCGGTCCCGTATGCCCTATACCCCCGGCTTTGTGAAGGGCAGAGACCTTAAGTTTCTTGGGACTTTTACGGCAGCCGGAGCTGATCGGATCAAATCTTGACGGATTTGATAATGACGGAATCAAGCGATCACTTGCCGAACGAGCGAAATCCAATAGACTGTGCAGACCGTAATGAGGACGTGATGATTTTTAGTCCCAAGACCAAGCTTTTTTACGCTCTGTGCATAAGTCTAGCCGCCTCCCCGCCCTACAACACGGCGGACGCGCAGCAAACCGCGTCCCGCGGCGGGCAAGACCCCCGGCAGCTCGAACAACTCGCCTATGATCTCAAGATCGGGGGCTTGCATGTGGCCGACTTTCTCGCTGAGTTCTCAGAAGACGCCGACGGCTACCGCACCACCTTAACCATGGAAACCCGAGGCATGGCGCGCTGGTTTCAGGACTTCCGCGCCGAGTTGGTGGGCGAAGGCCGGATGGTGATCGAGACCGGCCGCGGTCCCACACCGGTGCCTCGCGTGTTCGACCGGGCGTGGGAAGCGCAAACCATGGCTGCCACGTTGACCATCGGCTACGACCCCGTCACCCGCCTGGCCGAAGCGCAGGAACGTATGTTCAACCCGCAGACCGGCGAAACCCTGGCCTACGAAGACATGGAATGGGCACAGGATCGGGACCTCCCACCACCCGTTCCGGATGACTTGCGCACGGGCGTCTTTGATCCCATGGCAGCTTTTGTTGCAGCCCGCGCTCAGATTCATCATGGCGGGCGCAACGCGTTTCGTGTTCCGATTTACGATGGCCGCCGCCGCTATGACCTGGTGGGCGAGGTCGAGGCACCCCGCGCCTTCTGGATGGACGGACAGGACGTTGAACTCGTGCCCGTCGTGGCCCGCGTCGAACCGGTGTTCGGCTTTGATGAACGCCGTACCGAAACCATCCAGGAAAGTTCCGGGCGTTTGCTGTTCAGTCCCGACGAGCGCTTCATTCCCGTCCAAGTGATGTTGCGCGGGCGCATGTTCTCCAGCGTGATGAACCTGACCGCCGATTGCGCGGAAGACGCTGCCGTGTGCCAGCAGATCGCAGCCGCCGCGGATACATCACCTTAGTCATGGACGAACGTTTTCCGCCCGGCTCCACCGCTTACACCAAAGATGGCCGGGCCTATACCGTCGAAGAAGTCGCCGGCGGCATCGTCTATTGCTCATTGCCCAACGGCACCGAGACAGACTTTCCGGAAACCCAGTTGCTCACCGCCACCGAATGGCAAGGACAGTCCGGTGGACAAGATGACGTGCTCTATGGCCGTGTCGCCCGCGCCAAGGCCTACGCCATGCTCGCAACGAAAGTAGACCCCAGCGCCGCGGCATCTTTTCTTCAGCGTGCCGATCAACTCTCTCCCGGCCTGCTCGACTTCGCTGCGGTAACCATCGCCGAACGGGCGCTTGCGGACAGCGGCCATGGTGCGCAAGCCGAGGGCCTCTCAATCATCAAATGCCGTAAAGTCTTCGACGACCGCGCACCTGAGGTTCAACTCAGCGCCCTCGCCTCGGTTCTGGGGGCCGATGCCAAGGTTCTCGCCGGTATGGCGAACGTGGGCGACAACCTGATCCGCGCGATCCTCGACCAGGGCATGGCATCACATGCCCAGGCCTTTGAGGACTTCTGTGACCGCCCGCGGCGGTAGATGGCGCTCCCCCCAATCTCACACCAGCGCGTCAGGTCCTATCCGCGATCTTGCGTGTCGTAAGAATCGATAATGAAGGCTTGACCGGTCGAGCCATAGGGATGACTGGGAAAACTTTCGACATTGAAACGTCGCGTGACATCCATCCATGCCTTCCGCTCGCCAAGCTGCCTCGATGAGGCGGCGCAGTGAAAGTCATCAAAATAGATCAGCGCACCTTCCGAGATATGTGCCCCGGATAGCAACGGCACGAGAACATCCATCGAAGAGCTATACAAATCGCAATCGACATGAACCACGGCGAACTTAAGCGCCTTATCAATTGCAGGCACCGTATCGGCGAACCACCCTTCATGGATGTCGATACGGTCAGCGTCTATATATTCTGAACACTTTTCTTTGAGCTTGTCCGGTGAAAACGGCTGACACGTGCCCTCAGACCAATCACCGCTGACCACGCGGGGGTGTTTAAGGTCTGGCTCTGCAGTCGCCGCAGGTAAGCCTTCGAAGCTGTCAAACAGGTGCAGGCGCTTCTGATCGGGGCTTTCGTGATTTTTCTGTTCCCGATAAATCCGTTCGGCTTCAGTAATCCCCGTCGCCAAACCACGGGCAGAAACAGCCAGCATCGTTCCAAATTCAGCAACGTCCCCAGGGATATCTCGAGAGTAGGCGCGCAGAACCCCGAGGAGCATTTCCTCCATGACGGCATGCCGATCCCACTGCCTTGAAACCACACTCTTCGCCATTCTCGAAAATCTCCCAAACTCTTATTCTCATGTTGCAACGGGCATCGCGCATACTCGACCACGACATGGCATCACATGCCGATGCGTTCGAGGACTTCTGTGACCGCCCGCGGCGGTAGCCCCAAAATACTCATCGATAGGCGCCGATCACATACCGAATTCACCACTCGAATTTCTAGTGTTCATCGGCGCCATATAAAGACTCAAAATAGCCGTAGATTGCATTGAGCACATTGTCAGACACATGCTGGGATGCGGCATCCTCGGTGCCGAACGCTGATTGATTGGTGGTTGATCCGAGCCACCGAACAATTTCGAACGAGGGAAAGTAGCGGATATTCGCATCATGACACGCCGATAGAACGTCTTCCAAACACGCCCTTAAAGTCGACTTCGAGACGCAGTCCGCTTCAATCGGCCCGCGCTTCGCATACTCACCGATCCCCATAACGTTGTTGATGGCGACGGGAGAGACGGTAGCGAAAATCGTGGACTTAGGATTGAGCGCATGCAGCGCATCAAACATTTGCCGCACGGCAGATAGCGACTCGCTCAAACTGCCCAACCGGAAAGTGCCGCCCATTGCCTTCAGAAGTGACGTAATATTGGCTTGGCCGGTCACGGAAAAGGTTTGAAAGAACTCGAAAAAGCGCGGAAAAACCCGGGGGTAGTCCTCACGGCTGACAGAGGACTCAAAAAATGCATCAACGATGTTGCCCAGGGTCACAATAATGACTTCGCTCGACGTGATTTCTCCTTTCAGATGCTTCAATGACGTCAGCTCGCGCTCTACAAGCTCCAGCTTCTTCTCTTCGGCCATCTCCATTCGCGTAAAGCTGTCGAGAATATAGTCACGTATTGCGTCCTCATCTTCGAGCATCAACCGGAACAGCAACGCATTTCCAAATACCGAATTGATGTCCTCGGCACGCCTATAGGACTCAACATTGTAGTTCCTCGCTTGCAGATATCTGGCGATATTCAACGCAAAACAAGATCCAATCGTGAATATACGAGTTTCCCGCGTGAATACCTGTTCGCGCTCGTCACGAAACGCCGTCCGAAAGAACCGCTCCTCAAAAGCGAACTCATCAGAGCAAACCGGATAAATCGGCCTGAGTTTTTTTACACGCCGTGATCTCAGCTCTGACAGCGCCGCTTCCACGCCCTCGTATTCCCCCCTAGTCAGAAGATGTGTGAGCTCAGGAGGCAAGCACAACTTCATACGAAGAAATTCATCTTTGCTGTGGTTTTGGCGAACGACGCTGAGAAAATCCTCCAAGCACGACAGCCTATCCTGCGGTGAGATGCACTCTGTCAGACGCTGAACCAAGTTGCGATATATTCGCCGCGGCGTATCGTCCGCTTTGTCGGTGTAGAACTCTTTCTTTTCCACTCACGGCTCCGTTAACCGATGCGAAGTCACCTAGCGTGCGCCGGATGATACTACCAACTTTGATCACGCTCGGTACTGTGGACACCAGTTCATGCAAATTGCAAGCGCCCGCGTGTTTTGCGCTGAGGCATCACAATCTCAACTACTACCAAATACGGAGACTTTTCAGTCCGCAGCAGCCCCGCGCGCTGGCGTGAACTCGGTCAAGTTATACGTCGCAGCGCCATCCCTGAGCGGTAAGATTTCGTTCTGATACTCATCGCCGAGAAAGAACGTCGCGAACGCGTCGATGCACGGCCAACGCGTTAGATTGAACGTCGTCGCCTCGGGCCATGCGCCGCCAGACACTTTCAATGGCGGACGCGCGCCAAAAGGAATTGTCATGCCGAAACTCGGTGCGAGGCCGCTGGCACTTAAGGCCCTCGCATAGACGGCGTATTGCTCGGGATCGCGCACGGTATACATGCCAACCACGAACGCCGTTGAGGTGCAATTCTCGGGCACGCGCGATCCATCCGGATCACGTCTCCTCTGGTTTTCTGCAAAGAGCGCGTATGCGGGCAAGTCCTTGCCCAATGCGCGTCCGGTTTTCGGCAAAGCGTCTTCAGCGTCACTCAGGCAGGTCCATTCGGTCGCGGACAGTCTCTCCCATCCCGCCCCTTCAAACACACGGCCACTGGAGTTCGTGAACACCTCGCGCCCTTTGTCGGCCGGGACGCTGATCGGATCGGCTTCGAAAGCGACGATGTAGGCTGGCCCTTCGCAGTCGGCGGCGTGGCTCTGCCCAGCAAGAGCGCCAAGAACGATTGCGCAAAGGCCAAGTAAAATTGAGGTTCTCTTCATACCCTTGTCCTTTCGCTCGACCGCTGATCCGCCCAATTTAAAAATCCGCGGCAATGGAAAATTCTACCCGGCGCTGTTCGAACGGACGCAATTGGCCGGATATATTCGGCGTGATGCTATTGGTGTTGGTCAAGTTGCGCCCCTGCAGACGGAACCGCACCGGCACATCGGATATCGTCGTGTTATAGCGCACACCGGCGTCGTACGTGATCACGCCCGGTAACCGCCGGGTGTTTGCCACGTCTAGAAAGCGCGACGACGTGCTTTCGACCTTGGCATCGAACGCCCATCCCGGCAGGGCGTCGGGCCGGTACTGCAGGTTGACGCGCACCAGCCGGGGAATCGGCCCCACCGCCGTCAATTGCTCCGCCGCCGCGGTGGCGTCGGAAATACGCGGTTTAATAAACACCGCGCCGGCGACAACGGTCAGCGAGTCCGTCACGGCACCGGCCAGCGACAACTCGACGCCACGATGGCGGATGTCGCCCAGTTCGCGGAATAACAATGCGTCATCCAAGGCGTAATAGGGCTTTTCGATCTCAAACACTCCTGCGACGAACTGCACATCCGGCGTAACGGAATATCGCAAGCCCGCGTCGACTTGGCGGGTCAGGGCTGCCGGCACGGCCTCATCGCGATTGACCGCATTGCCTGGCGCTGTCCCGAGTTCTTCAATGCCCCGCGCGTAACTGCCGTACACTGCCAGCTTGTCTGAAATGAAAACCGCCGCCGCGGTGTTGAACAGCCAGGGCGACTCCCGGCTTTCCACCGGTGTTGATGCCGGGCGAATAAGCGAGCGCTTATAGGATGTCTTCTGAGCCGCAGCGCTGATCTGACCAATGTCCCGCCATACCCCTTGATAAATCACACCACCGGTGACCTGCCGCGTTTTCGAGGCGGTCGTCTCGCCGGGATCGAACTGCGGTTCTTCCAGTTCGGGGAACGCGCCCAAGCTGACCCGGCCAAAGCTGCGCCGGTCCCCGCCGCCAAACGTGCTGCTTCGGTCCCGCGCCCGCGCCGACAGAGAAAACGTGTGGCGGCGTGCGCCTTCATCCACCGATTTAGACAGCCGAACCTCTCCTGACGTCGACCGGGTATGGCGCGGCGGCGACTTGGTAATGAAGTAATCCCCGTCCCCTAACTCATTTGTGTTCAGCAGAAACGCGGTGAAGGACTCCGGGGTGTTGTTGATCGAGCGGAACACGCCCGCCTCGAGAGTCCACCGGCCTGGCAGCTCTGCCTCACTCACCACGCCGAAATTCGCTTGGCGAAACCCGAACGTCAGCCAGTCCGGACTGGTCAGGTCCTCGGCGCGGAAATTCGGAGGGTCATTGTCGCCAACAAAGACGCGCGGCCGGTCACCGCCGACCGCAGTGGTTTTCAAGTAACTGGCAAACGGAATAACGGTGACGGACTCGCTTGGCGTCCAATTGGCAATGAGACCGCCCTCGTAGCCTTCATCGCCGACGGCAAACTGATGGGCCGTATTGCGCTCATAGCCCACACCGGCGCCGATACTGAGCACGTTCTCGACAATGGGGGTCTGCGTATCGACTTCAACGTTGTGCCGCCAATAGGAGAACAACGCGCCTTCGCGGGCGACGACACTGGTGACCGGACGGTCACCGGGAACGCGCAAGCGGTAATCCGCCACGCCTGTGGGCGCCGGCAGGGGATACCCCTGCGCACTGATGCCGACGTGAATCGTCGAGCCCCGCCGGACTCGCACGTTGGGTGCAGCAGCTTGGTCGAAGTACAGACCGTTGATGCGCAGGTTGCCCGCCTGACTGGGGTTAAACCCCCGCGCAATTGTCGCGGAATAGAGCCCAATCTCCTCGTTGCCGACCACCGTGCCAAAGGCATCGTCTGCTTCGGCCACCGCGTTTTCCTCGGCGCGCTGCGCGAACGCCGGACCTGCGATCGACAGGTACGCGAATGATATTAGAATTATAAAATGACCGGCCCAGCGTTCCCCGGCCTCATTGTCCCCCAAAACGGTCCCCTCACCCATCTCTGACCCATCTGCGCAGGTCTAACTAGTCTGACGCGCGTCAGCCTGCGGGTTTAACGAACAGAAGCGTGAAGCGATCGCTTTCCCCTATAGCCAAGCTCTTTCTTCGCTGCTCTTCGTCGACTTCAGGCCACCCCTCGAATTCTAGGTAGCGAAGGGTCGGCGGTAGGCGCCACACCCACTTGTCATAATCCTTGTCGTCCATGGGATTGTTGTTGACGTCACTGGTCGCCACCAATTGCCACCCAGCCTCTTCTGCGAGTTTGATTGTGTAGCCTTCGTTGACGTAGCCGTTCTCAGCCTTGGGATCCTGTTTGACCATGGGATTGCCACGGTGCTCGACAATGCCCAGGTATCCCCCGGGTTTCGCCGACGTATACATCATGTTCAGCATGTCGCCGATGACACCTGTGGCCATCCAGTTGTGAATGTTCCGGAAAGTTAGCACGAGGTCTACTGAACCTGGCTCGACCGGGACCAATTCTTCTGGCTTAATCCCAACCACTCGTGCATCGCCGTACAACGGCCGATTTATGTCGATGATGCTTTCGAGTTCATCGAACATTCTCTTCGAGCCCTCGCTTAAGCTCCCATCCCACATTGTCGATATGTACTGACCATTGTCTGCGACAACCGGCGCAATGATTTCGGTGTAATACCCACCGGTCGCGTTGATCTCTAACACTGTCATGTCTTCCTTAAGGCCGAAGAACGTCAATGTTTCGTATGGGTTGCGGTAGGTGTCTCTGGCTTTTTTCTGTACGGACCGATGGTCTCCTAAGATCGCTTCGCGCAGACGCGCATCTGTTGAGTCGCCGGTGTGGCCATCCGCCAAGACCATCGAAGTTGAAAGCGCAACTGCCACTGACAGCGCGCACCCTAGAAGTTGCCCTCGCAATCTCATTCTTGCTCTCCCCCGCTAGCTAATTGGTCTGAACACCGGGCTGTTCACTCCACTACCGTATCGAGCAGCGTTAAACGCTCCTCCCGCTTAGGCACGTTCGGACGCCAGTCATCATAGTAGTACTCCAGGAACTCGGGCCGGGTCTCATGCGCCCGATACGCTTCCCAATTCTTGAACGTGAGAGACACGACGTAGGCATAGTCAGCGGGCAGGATCGTCTTGCTCACGCTCAGCGTCACATCTTGCGGATAGGACGAAAGTGTTTCGTACCATCGCTTCAGGAAGGCATCAGCTTCCGGACTATTGGCCGGGTGTATCGTGTTAAAGGCGATATCCAACCTGAGTGGCTTTGTCTCAAGCAACTCATCCGGCAGAGTTGGAACGAACGTTTCGCGTTCCTTGTAATGTTCTTGCGGAGTGACGGCGACATTGTGCTCGTCCGCAGCTTTCACGGGCGGACTCAACAGAGCCGACAACATGAACACTGCTCCCCACGCAAAAGCTGCGCGCGGCTTAATTTCTTGAACCATGGTGCCTTCCCCCCTGGCGGCGTCAGACTAAGCGTTCGGCCATGTACTCGCGGAAGTCCTCGCGCGGTTCTGTCCAGTTATCGATATCGAAGATTTCCGGCGTCTGCTGTTCCAGACCTTTGCGGTAGGCCGGCGGAATATCGTCGATGCTGTTGATCTTGCTGCCGTAGGCGCGGCCCCAGGAGCGGCCATCGACCCCGCCCATCCCCAGCCACGGATGGAAGCTCACCAGATTGTTGAACTGCACGTGGGCCGGAATGCTGGTCAGGTTCTTATTGGTCACGTCCTTCATGTTGGCGAAGAACACGTAGTGGGAGTCCCAGTAGAACACGTCCCCCGCGCTTTCCTTCGGGTACTTGTCGGGCTTGATCGGGTTAGGGAATGAGAACGCCGACGCCGTCGGGATCATCACCGTGTCACCGAACACCTGAATTTGCAGCGGCACCGGTTTCAGGGTCGCCCCCTCGCCGGTAACAATGCCGTCGGGCCCGATCTCCACCGACAACGGCCCGCCGAGGAACCGCCACGGCTCGCGTTTTTCTCCGGTGATGGGGTTGGTAAACTCTTCTAGCGGCTCATCTGAATCGAACTTGGTGTAGGCCCCGGACTCATACACCGTTGCGGCGTAGTTGCCGTTCGGCAACGGCCGCCACTTCGCCACGTTGAGGTTGCTCATGGTCGACAGCGGCACCAGGTTGCCCGAGTTGGCGTAGGCGTAAAGATGCAACCGGAAGAACGAGTAGATCGTCTCTTCCGCCGACGAGCCTTTCATCGCCGCTTGAATGCGCGCACGCTCCGCCGGGTCGTCCCAGTTCAACTCTTTCGGAATTTCCGCGGCCTGAACCGAAGCCATTGGCGCGGCGGCACCCGCAGCCGCCCCAGCGGCAAACAAAAAGGTATCGCGGCGTGAAAGTGTCGGCAGTTTGGTCATCATGCATCTCCCTCGAATATCTGGAAGAAGCCTAGACCAGCGCCGCCCGGCGCCCCAGCACTAATCCGTGCCCTGCTCCAGCCAGTGAACGAGCCCCGCCGCCTTCAAGGCCATCGCCGATTCCAAGGATATATTAACCTTACTGAGGCTAACTCCGTATTGTGTGCTGACAGACAAACCCGCTGCTCAATTGGATAGAGACGCGACATGGCCGAGACCCGCTTCATTATCGACCCGGATATCCGCCATCCGGCGATTCTTTACAAAGGAGAAATCGTCGGTTTCATCGAGCGGATTCGTAATGGCGAAGCGTTGATCCAGCTAACCAAGCAACTCGAACAAGCGGACAAGAGTGTTATCTCGACCGATGTCAGTTCTGCGATGCAATTCATGCCAGATACGTTCAACGCTGTCTTGTTCGAAGCCGGCAACAAGGGTGTGAACAAGGAAGCGGAAAAAGCGCTCACTCAAATTCCTGCAGATATGAGGGCCCGTGTCGAACTAGGCGGCGGGTTCGATGGTCGTCCCGGTTTTCTGAATCTGGATATGCGCATCCGGGAAAACAGTTACGACGGCGACAACAACTGTTTGACATTTGACCTACGTCAGGGACTACCGCCTTTCCCGTCGGGGTCCGTCGACTATATTTATTCGTCCCATTTCCTCGAACACTTAACTTTCGAAGAATGTTTGCGTGTTGTCACCGATAGCTATCAGGCACTTTGCGGTGGTGGTCGTTTTCGCGCGGCTCTGCCCAACGCCCGGCTCCTCGTCGAGAATTACGTCAAGCATGATCCGAATTGGCTCCAGGAAATGCGGGAATCTGTGGCGTTATTGAAACAAATGCCCCATTACATGCGCAATTTCGGCGACATACTTTCGTGCGGCAGAACTACAAGCACAAGTATTTTTACGACGAGGAGAACATCTCCGCCCTCCTAGCGCATGTGGGCTTCAGAAATATTCGTATCGACAGTTTCGATCCTGCGATCGACTCAGAAAAGCGGCGCGAGACATCATTCTATGTCGACTGCGTCAAATAGAGACTGCGAATTCGGCGAGGTCTACGCGCCCGTATCATCGAACCAATGCTCTAAGCCCGCCGCTTTCAGCGCTTTCGCCTGTTGTTTGGCCAGCACCTTGGGGTCGAAGGTGGCGATGGTGTCATGGAACAGCCGGTGCCAGTTGACCTCGGCCTTCAGGCGCAGGAACACCGAGCCCAAGCCGATCGCGGCGCGGTCCATCAGCACAAACTCCCGCGGCGGCTTCACCCCGCCGAGGCGGCGCAGTTCGGCGTGGACTTCCATGGCCACCTCGCGCCCGAACTCGGTGGCGTTGGTCTCCTCGATCAAACGTGGGCGATCTTCCATCAGCGGCGCGTATATAAACGACGCCCACTGGCTCAGCGCGGTGATGACCTCTTCGTCGAGATCGTGGAAGCCCCAGGTGCCGTATGCCTGGACCGCCAGATCGCGGTCGCCGCTTTCGAGCGCGCGGTAAAGATCGATCACGCCGGAGACGAACGCCGGACTGAACACGCGGATGCAGCCGAAATCCATCAGGTTCACGGACAAATCATCACGCACCGTGTAGTTGCCCAAGTGCGGATCGCCGTGAATCACCCCGTAGTGATAGAACGGCACGTACCATGCCCGGAACATGTTCTTGGCGATGGTATTGCGATCCTCCTGCGAAAGCGCACCGAGATCGGTGATCCGTGTGCCCTCTTCCCAGCTCATCGTCAGCAGGCGCTTGGTCGAAAGGTCGTCGTAGACTTCCGGCACGTGCACGCCGTCGACATCTTTCAGCATGGTGCGGTAGAGTGCCAGGTTGCGCGCCTCGTTCTCGTAATCGAGCTCTTCGCGCAATCGATCCGACAGTTCTGAATGAATCTCCGACGGGTCGATGGCGTCGTCGTAGCGGCGGTAGACTGAGAACGCGAGCTTGAGCTGTTTGAGGTCCGCCTCCACCACCGACGACATATCGGGGTACTGCAGCTTGCAGGCCAGAGGATTGCCGTCCGGGTCCTCGGCCTTGTGCACCTGCCCGAGCGACGCCGCTGCGGCAGCCTCCTTGTCGAAGCGCGCGAAGTGGTCCTGCCAGTCCGGCCCCAACTCGCTGCTCATCCGCCGTTTGACGAAGGGCCAGCCCATGTGCGGCGCGTTGGCTTGCAGCTGCGCCAGTTCGCGGGCGTATTCCTTCGGCAGTGCATCGGGAATGGTGGAAAGAATCTGCGCCACCTTCATCAGCGGGCCTTTCAGCCCACCCAAAGCGGCGCGCAAGTCTTCCGCCCCTTTGGCCGGGTCGGACTTGACGCCCAAGTAGCGTTCCCCGGCCAGCCGCGCGGCCAAGCCGCCCATCGCCGTGCCCACCTTGGCATAGCGGCGCACGCGCCCCGGCAAGCTGTTGTCTTCCCTGGATTTGCTACGGTCAGAGGCCATGCCGGATCAGGCGACCTCTTCCAGTTCGTCGATCAGTCCAGTCAGGGTTTCCATGCCCCGCGCCCAGAAGGCCGGATCGGACGCGTCCAAGCCGAACGGCGCCAGCAGCTCTTTGTGCCGCAGGGTGCCACCGGCCCTCAGCATGTCGAGGTACTTGTCCTCGAAGTTGGGCACCGTGCCTTCGGTGTAGACCTTGTAGAGCGAATTCACGAGGCAATCACCGAACGCGTAGGCGTACACGTAAAACGGCACGTGCAGAAAGTGACTGACGTAGGTCCAGTAGTATTTGTACTCATCATCAAATTGGAACGCCGGGCCGAGGCTGTCGCTTTGCACGCTCATCCAGATATCGCACAACGTCTCCAGCGGCACTTCGCCGTCACGGCGCGCATCATGCACCTGACGCTCGAACTCATGGAAGGCGATTTGCCGTACCACGGTGTTGAGCATGTCTTCCACCTTGCCGGCCAATAAGGACCGGCGCTGTTCGGGCCGCGTCTCCTTTTCCAACAGCGAGCGGAAGGTCAGCATCTCACCGAACACCGACGCGGTCTCCGCCAACGTCAGTGCGGTGCCGCATTGCAACGCGCCCTGATGCGCCGCTAGCACCTGATGCACCCCGTGACCCAGTTCGTGCGCCAGGGTCATCACGTCGCGGGAACTGCCGAGGTAGTTCACAAGAATGTAGGGATGGGCCGACGGCACCGTTGGATGTGAAAACGCACCAGACGCCTTGCCTTCCGATGCCGGGGCATCGATCCAGCCCTGATCGAAAAACGGCTGTGCCGTCTCCGCCATCGCCGGGGTAAATCCCGCATAGGCGTCCAACACCGTCTGTTTCGCTTCGTCCCACTTGATTTTGCGGTCTTCGGCTTTGGGCAGCGGTGCGTTGCGGTCCCAATAGTCGAGTTTGTCCTTGCCGAACCACTTGGCTTTCATCGCGTAATAGCGGTGTGCGGTGTCCGGATACGCACTCTTCACTGCGCTCACCAGCGCCTCGACAACCTCATCCTCGACCAGGTTGGCCAAGTTGCGCGATGACACCGGCTTGTCGTACTTACGCCATTCGTCTTCAATGGATTTGTCCTTCGCCAGCACGTTGGTGATGTAGGCAATCAAGGGCGCCTTCTCACCCAGCGCCGCGCCGATCCCCTTTGCCGCCGCTTTGCGTTTCTCAGGTTTGGTGTCCGACAAACCATTCAGCGCCTGCGTCAGCGTCAGAGTCTCATCGCCAACCTTACAGCGCACCGCCGCTTCGGTTTCATCGAACAGACGGGTCCACGCCGCGCGCCCGGCAACATACTTTTCGTGCAGCAGACGCTCCAGATCATCGCTGAGTTCGTGATCTTTCCACACCCGCAGATCGCGCAGCCACGACCGGTACTTTTCTGCCGACGCATCCGTCAGCTTTGCCTCCAGGTCGGCCTCGTCGAGCCGGTTGATCGCCAGGGTAAAGAACAGCGTCTTGCTCGACAGCGCCGTCATCTTGTCCATGGTGTTCTGGTAGAACCGCCCGCGCTCGGCGTCGGCCACATTCTGACTGTGATACAGCTGCGCGTAAGATCCGATCCGGCCCAGCAAATCGCTGATCGCCTCGTACTCGGTAATCGCCGCTCCAAATGCAGCCCCATCCAAATCCGCGACTTTGCCGTCATAGGCCGCGGCGAACGCATCGATCTTCGCCTTGGTCTCGGCGAACGCAACCTTCAGATCATCGCCATCGGGCGCCGAATACAAATGCGTGAGGTCCCATTCGGGAAGCTGGCCAAAGGCCTCATCGGGTGTAGGGGCGAGACTGCCGTCGTTCATTGTGCGCTCCAGTGCCGCTGGCCGGGTACGACCGCTTGGCGAAAGTTATGGCAAAGATATAGGCGGCCCGGGGCCCGACGCCAACAGGCGCGTTTATGCGGCTGGTTTCAGTCGTGATGACGTCGTAGAGTTTCCAGCAGGGGCGCCCATATGGGGATATGGGACACATGACGATACACGAGGGATAAGCGTGTCAGACCGCGCCGTTGACGCACGAGACGTCCAAAATCTGCCGGCGATGTTCTTCGCCCAGGCCGACCGGTTTACCGACGAGCCGTTCATCTGGGGCCGGCAGGATGGTGCCTACGTGCCCTCTACCTGGTCAGAAGCTAAGGACGACGTCATTGCTCTGGCCAATGGTCTGATCACCACCATGGGCGTCACACCCGGTGAGCGGGTGATGATTGTCAGCGAGAACCGGCCTGAGTTTCTCATCGCCGATGTCGCGGTAAAAGCGGTGGGCGGTATCACGGTGCCCACCTACACCACCAATACCGCCGTCAACCACATGCACATCATCGACGACAGCGGCGCGGACATCGCCATTGTCTCGACCCCGGCGCTGGCCAAGCCAGTCATTGCCGCCGCCGTCGAAGCAGATCACAAGCTGCGAGTCATCGTCATTGATGACGCTGAGTCGGTCATCGATTCTGAAATCGAAACCAAATCCTGGTCCGATGTTTTGGATGCCGGTCGCGGCGGCAACATTCCCGCTCATGTTCAGACCGCAAAGCGCGATGACATGTGCAGCATCATCTACACGTCTGGCACCGGCGGTCTGCCCAAGGGCGTGATGCTGACCCATGGCGGCATTCTGTGTAACTGCGACGGCGCGACAGAAGTGGTGCGCCTGCTCGGGCTCGACGAGGAAATATTTCTGTCCTTCCTGCCTCTGTCTCACGCTTACGAACATGTTGGCGGCTTGTATTTTCCGATCTGCCTTGGCGCGCAAATCTATTACTGCGAGCGGGTCGACAGCCTGGTCAACCGCATGGCCGAGGTGCGCCCCACCATCATGACCGCCGTGCCGCGCCTATACGAAACCATGCGCAGCCGCATCAACCAGGGGCTTAAAGGTCAAAGTGGTTTGCGCAGCAAGTTATTCGCCAAGACCTTGGAGCTCGGCACGAAGCGGTACGAGACACCGGAAAAGATGTCGCTGTGGGACAAGCTGGTCGACAAGATCTGTGAACGCCTGGTGCGTGAAAAAGTCCGCGAGCGTTTTGGCGGCCGTTTGAAAGCGCTTGTCTCGGGTGGCGCGCCGCTGAACTACGACGTCGGATTGTTTTTTACGGCTCTTGGAGTGCGCATTCTTCAAGGGTACGGCCAGACGGAGTCCTCGCCGGTCATCAGCGCGAATATGCCCGACAATGTGAAGCTGCACACCGTGGGTCCGCCGCTCAGGGGGGTGGAGGTCAAGATCGCCGATGACGGCGAAATTCTCGTCCGCGGCGAACTGGTGATGAAGGGCTACTGGAACGACCCCGATGCCACCATCGCCGCCATCAATGACGAGGGCTGGCTTCACACAGGTGATGTCGGCCACTTCGATGACGAAGGCTGCATTGTCATCACGGACCGCAAGAAAGACCTCATCGTCAACTCCGGTGGCGACAATATCTCGCCCCAGCGGGTGGAGGGCGTTCTTGCCCTGGAAGAAGAAATTGAACAGGTCATGGTCTTCGGCGACCGCCGCCCCTACCTCACCGCCGTCATCGTTCCCAACGAGGATTGGATCCAGCGCTGGGCGAAAGAGAACGGCAAAGAGTCGAGCGATCTCGAAGATCTCGCCACTGACGGCGACTTTAAGTCGGCCATCGGCGACGCGGTTACTCGCGCCAACGCCGACATGTCGGTAATTGAGAAGGTACGCAAATATATTGTCTCGCCGCACGCGTTCACCGTAGAGAACGGACAAATGACGCCAACCCTTAAGGTGCGGCGTCACGCCGTGCTGCGGGAATTCAGGGAAGACCTTGAGGCGTTGTATTAGCCGTTTCTAAGCACCAGGTCTCACCGCCGCCTTTAAGTCCGCGACCTCGGCGCGTAACGCCTTTATCTCCTGCAACAACTCTTGCTGGCTTTGCGCTGCTGCGGCATCTGCCTCGGCCTCTTCTGCACGATGCGTCGATTGCATCGCCTCGACAATAATGCCGATAAACAGGTTCAATACAGCAAAGCTGGTCGCGACAATGAAGGGCACGAAGAACAGCCAGGCCAGCGGGTAAACCTCCATCACCGGCCGGACAATGCCCATGGACCAGCTTTCCAGGGTCATGATCTGGAACAGGGTATACATGGAACTGCCGATGCTGCCGAACCAGTCCTCAAAGGCGTCACCGAACAGTTTGGTGCTGAGCACCGCACCGACATAGAAGAACAGGAGGATGATGCTCATCACCGACAGTAGGCCCGGAACCGCGTGCAACAGCGCCTCAATGACCCTGCGCATTGCGGGAACGACCGACAGCAGCCGCAGCACCCGCAGAATACGCAGCGCCCGCAGCACGGCGAGCGGACCGGACGCCGGCATCAAGGCCACACCGACAATCACGAAGTCGAACACGTTCCAGCCGCTACGGAAGAATTGCGCGCCGCGATACGCGAGCTTTCCGGCGATCTCGAACACGAAGATCGCCAAAACCAATCCGTCGAAAAACAACAGATACGAGCCGGCCTTAGACATGACGGCATCCGACGTTTCCAGCCCGAGAGTGATGCCATTGATGACGATGAGGGCGGTTATGAACCGTTGAAAGCGGTCACTCTCAACCCATTCGCCGATACGCCTGCGTAGGGACACTGCCGGTTTTCCCCCGATCTCACTTAAAGTTGCCGTCCGGAATATGTTGACGATCTAGTTCGACAGCGAGCGTTTTCCAGTCCGGTTTAACTGAAGAGTTTTGGCTACGCCTCGCCGAGAGCGCGCAGATAGGTATCCAGCAGCGCCTCTTGCTCTTGGCGTTCGGACATGTCGAGTTTGCGCAGCGCGACCACCTTACGCATGGTCTTGGTGTCGAACCCGGACGACTTGGCCTCGGCATAGACCTCGCGGATATCGGCGGTCAGATTTTTCTTTTCTTCCTCGAGGCGCTCGATCCGCTCAATGAAAGACTTGAGACGGTCCGCCGCCACACCACCACTATCCGACATACATCGCTCCGTTTAATGACTCACATAAAGAAACACCGGATGGCTTTGCCGTTCCGGTGCCGTTGGGGCCGCCGATATAGCAGGTCATCCGCGCGCGAATAAAGAGCCTCTTGTAAGTGCCTGTCGCCGCAAGATTCGGGCTAGAGCTAGCCGCCAGAACATCCGATAATCGGGCTGGGGAATCGCGCGAGCCAGGCGCATGATGATTGGACATTGAAGAGGACAAACCTGCATGGCGGACGACGGCCGCGCCGGACAGGAGAATATTAACATTCTGCTGGTGGACGATAACGCGTTCATCAGGGGCGTCGTGCTTCAGTGTCTTCTTCACATGGGGTTCCGGCGCATCGAAGGGTGCTCAAGCGGCGTCGATGCCATCGAGATTGTGCGGCAGACCAAGACCGGCGACGGCACCTATCGCAACCTCACAGGCCCTGTGGATATCGTTATTTCAGATCTGGTCATGCCGCAGATCAGTGGGTTGCAGCTGTTGGATTGGTTGCGCACCGACAAAGACAGCCCCAACCGTTTTATTCCTTTCATCATGATTTCAGGCGCGGTGGACGAGGAGAAGGTTCACGAAGCGCGCGATGCAGGTGCAAACGAGTTTATCGCCAAGCCGTTCTCGATTGGCTCCGTCTTCAGCCGCTTGCAATCCGTTATCGACCGGCCCCGCCAGTATGTCGCCACCCGATCTTACTTCGGACCCGACCGGCGGCGCATCACCAAGGACCTGCCCAAGGATGTCGGCAAGAGCCGCCGCCGCGAGGGGGAAGATCACTGCACGATCGTCTACTCGGCCAAAGATGTGAAACGTCCGGAAGACGGAGCCGACACATACTTGTTTAAGCTGCCCAACCTGCTGAAACAAAAGATGGGCTTGGAACACATGCGCCAGGCCTTCGAACTGCCTGACGAACTGCTTGCGGAAGCGGAAGAAACCTTAGAACGCGAAGCCCGCGGATTTCTCGATTGGGCCAAACAGTACTTGGATCAACTTTCGACCCAGATCGCCAACGCTGTGGAGGATCAAAGCAACCGGGGCGAGCACTTGGCCGAGGTCAACCGCATCGCCCATGAGCTGCGTGGCCAAGGGGGGACATTCGGTTACCCGCTCATAACCCTATTCGCAAAAAGTCTTTATGAGGCGACGGAATATCCGTGCCGCGAGGACGATGCCAACCTTGAGATCTGCAAGGCTCACCTGGACACCCTGCGGGCCGTGATTCGCGAGAAAATCGAGGGCGACGGCGGCGCCATCGGCCGCCAGATTATGCTGGCGTTGAATCAGGCCATCGCCAAATACGCTCATTGAGCCTGTTGTGAGTCGGGCTTGAACCGGCGACACGGCGCCTCGGTAGGTTATTTTACCCATATATTACAATGGTTTACGTGAACCTGCTTGGCGTGAACCAGTCATCTGGCAATCAGGCTTGCGAAATCCTAGCCTGCCACGCGCAACGCCCCTTTGCGCGGGTCTCCGGCTGCCCTAGAACCTCGCTCCAAGGCCGTATCTGGCGTGGGCTGAGCGTTTGAATCTGAACTTTCAGACCCCACATAGCCGTCACGGCTCAAAAGATTGAATTCCAGTTCCCGGCAGGGTCCTCACCCGGTTGGGAGCGTTTTGCAAAACAGACAGGAGGCCAATTGATGGCGACCAGCAAACTGAAGACCGACCGCCCGACCTATGCGTCCGACTTTATTCCGTCGGATGTGGAACGGGCCGTCTTTTTGGGCAACCCGGTGCTCGACAATATGATGACCAGCCTGATCGCGCTGGGCGCTGAAGTGTGGTCGAACCGCCGCCGCATGAAGGTGGTTGAAGCCCTTCTGGCCGACAAAGGCGTGACCACCGAGATGATCGAGCAGTACATGCCGACCGCGGAACAGGAAGCCGAATGGCAGAAGGACCGCGACCGCTTCATCGATCTGACCTATTCGCCGCTGCTGCGCGAGGGCGACCTGCCGGTCTCCGCCGCCTTCACACGCGACAACAAGTAATTACAGGTACAGGAGAACCCCCATGTTAGATCGCCGTACCCTTTTTGGCGCCACCGCCGCCGTCGGTTCCTTCGTCGGTGCCGCCTTCGGTAGCCGCAAGGCACAAGCCGCCACCAACACCTCCGTCAACATGACGCCTAAGGGCGATGTTGAAAAACGCGGCTCCAAGGGCCGTATGGAACGACTGCCGACTCTCGACCTTGAGAGCGTTCATGACTTCACCGCTGGGTTCCGCACCTGGCACCGTAAGTTTAACAGCGTCGCCAACAATCGCATTGAGCAGATCCTGGAAGAAAACGGCCTCGATCCCAAAGGCCGGTACACCATGGAAGAGGTGCTCAAGCTGATTGAACATGACCCTGTGGTCGGCGCCAGTGGCCGTACCTGGATCAGCAACCAGCAAGTCACCTGGAAAGCGCTACAGGATTACTTCCATGCAAATGCTGACCAGTACCTCGCTGAAATGGAAGCCGCGGACAATCAAGGCCCGGGCACCCTGGAACTGAACCCGGGGATCGAGCCGAAATACACCAAGCACGAAATCCACATTCAGCCAGGCGGCTACGTCGGCGACGCCTTCGCCGGCCATATGTACCACTACGGCACCAACAGCTTTTACATCGGCGCCATCGGCGACAACGAGCAGGACCAAATCCACATCGGCACGGCCAACCGCCTGCCCCTGCCCGAAGACGGCAAGGTTAAGCGCATTCTCGACATGGGGTGCGGCACCGGCCAGCTCACCGTTGCCCTGAAGGAACGCTTCCCCGATGCGGAAGTGTGGGGCATCGACGTCGGCGGCCCGATGGTGCGTTACGCTCACATGCGCGCCCGGGACCTGGGCGTGGACGTCAACTTTGCTCAGCGTCTGGTTGAAGACACCAAGTTCGAAGATGGCTACTTCGACATCGTCACGTCCTACATCATCAACCACGAACTGACCCAAGACGCGAGCCGTGGCATGATCGCGGAGGCCTATCGTTTGACCCGTCCGGGCGGCTACTTCTATCCGATCGACTTCCGTTCGGGTGGCGACAAGGGCCGCGCTTATGGTCAATACCGCCGCTGGTGGGACCACCGTTGGAATACGGAAGTGTGGAGCCGCGAGTACCACACCCTCGATTTCGAAGGTGAAATGGAAAAGGCCGGGTTCACCATGAACCCCGATGCCAAACCGGCTCTGCCCGGCTTCGGCGTCCGCCACGCGATGAAAAAGGCCTAGGCCATTCAATGAACTGTCACCCTCGGACTTGTTCCGAGGGTCCAGGGCCAAAGGCGCCGCCCGGTGCAACCTACCCTGGATGCTCGGAATAAATCCGAGCATGACTTTGCAATAATTTGAGCCCCGTCCGAGGCCGCCTCGGACGGGGCTTTTTCTTGCGCAGTGTGCCCTGCGGCGTGGTACGTTTTCAGCCGAACCTCGCACCACCTTACCAGGGCTGCCTGATGGCCGACGCCGTATCACAAGGGTCCCAAACGCCCCCGTCACCTGAGGCCACTGCCTCACCCACAGGCTCCGCCCGGACGTTCAGGCACGTCGCGCGTCAGGTGCACCTTTGGCTCGGCCTTGTCGCGTTTTCCTGGCTGTTCGTCTTGGGCGTCACTGGCTTCATTCTCGACCACCCCGAATGGCGCTGGACCAAACAATGGACGGTGACCTCGGCCTTCGGGTCCGATCACATATTTATCGACGAAACCCTCGGCATCATCCTCCGCAACTTCCACGTCGATCCCGCCAATCCGGATGTCATGATCGGCGGTGGCGAACGCGGGCTGTGGCGCCGGGCCGGCACCGACGCGCCCTGGATCGACGTGCCGTACGAGAACGCACGCGGCCTGCCTCGCTTGCTGGCCATGGTCCCGGATCTGCGCGCACCCTGGCAGCGCATTTGGCTGGCCACCGACGACGGCCTTTGGCTCGTTCACGGGCAAGAGGGCGCCGCGCAGCAGGTTGCGCTCGCGGGTCTCGAAGTCGTCGCCCTCTCGCAAGGTCATTCCCCGGCGGAACTGATCGGTGCGACACCGGACCACGCCTTTCGCCTTGATGTGACAAACCCCGATGCCCCTTTGCCGGAGCCAATATGGATGTCGCTGGCGGAGGCGAACGTGCAGAACATGCCCGAGACCATCAATCTCGCGCGGGTGCTGACCGACATGCATCTCGGCTGGGGACTGTTTTCCCGCGACACCTCGGTGCTGATCAACGACTTCGGAGCCTTGGCCATCGCCATTCTGTGCGTGACCGGCATTCTGCAATGGTACCTGCCGCGGCGCTGGCGCAAGGCCAAGGGCGAAGGCCGCGCCGCTGACCGCGCGTCGACGATGCGGACCATCTACCGCAGCCATGCCCCCATTCTCGGCGTGCTCGCCGTCCTACCCATTCTCTACCTGTGCATCACCGGCATCTTTTTCGATCACGCCCGTACCTTCATGATTGCCTCGAAGGACACTCACGTCAGCCGGATATCTTGTTCTCCGCTTTTGACCTGACGGACATGCGCGGCGAGGTCACCGGTGTTGTGGGGGCCCCGGACGCACCGGAAACCCTCTCGGTGATGACCCGCATCGGCTTGGTACGGACGACGGACAACGGCCAGACGTGGTCTATGGTGGACGATCTGCCCATGCTGGCGCACGCCAAAGGCGGTCTCACGGGTATGCTCTATACTCACGACGCCACCTTCATCGGGACCCACGGCGGGCCCAACTACGTCCGCTACGACGGCGAGGACACGTGGACCCAGATCCCCAGGTTGCGCATGTTTATCCAAGACGCCACGCAAATCGGCGATGAATGGATCTTGAAAGGCAGCCGTGGCTTCGTGCGCGGCACCCTGGACGGCAATCTGACTCCCGTCGATATTCCCTTGCCCGACATCACCGGCATGCCCATCAACAGTTTCGTTGCCGACCTGCACGCCGGTTTCATGTTTACCGACCACTGGGTTTGGGTGAACGACGTGGTGGCGGCACTGGCTATTTTTCTGACCGTGAGCGGTTTGATTAACCTGTGTTACCGGCGGTGGGGTTAAGCGGACGTCTCGGTCGGGCCGATTTTGGCTAGCTTCCGTGCTGTAGAAATCGGGCGACGCCCTGCCCACCTAGTGGGACCGTGGGGTTCTTTTTTGCCCAAACGGGATTTAGGCTAGCTCCCATAACAACGTTCAAGTCTGACGATCAAAACAGGAGGCCAATTGATGGCGACCAGCAAACTGAAGACCGACCGCCCGACCTATGCGTCCGACTTTATTCCGTCGGATGTGGAACGGGCCGTCTTTTTGGGCAACCCGGTGCTCGACAATATGATGACCAGCCTGATCGCGCTGGGCGCTGAAGTGTGGTCGAACCGCCGCCGCATGAAGGTGGTTGAAGCCCTTCTGGCCGACAAAGGCGTGACCACCGAGATGATCGAGCAGTACATGCCGACCGCGGAACAGGAAGCCGAATGGCAGAAGGACCGCGACCGCTTCATCGATCTGACCTATTCGCCGCTGCTGCGCGAGGGCGACCTGCCGGTCTCCGCCGCCTTCACACGCGACAACAAGTAATTACAGGTACAGGAGAACCCCCATGTTAGATCGCCGTACCCTTTTTGGCGCCACCACCGCCGTCGGTTCCTTCGTCGGCGCCGCCTTCGGTGGCCGCAAGGCCAGCGCCAAGACAACTTTCACCGACAAAAACCTCTCGCCCGCCGGCGACGTCAACAAGCGCGGCACCGTCGGCCGTTTCGAACGCATCCCGGATCTCGACGTCGAGAGCAAATGGGACTTCGTGACCGGCTTTCGCGTGTTCCAACAGAAATTCACACCCGTCGCCATGAAGCGCATCGATGCCATCATGGAAAGCAAGGGGCTCGATCCCAAAGGCCAGTACACCATGGCGGAAGCGGTTGATCTGGTGAAAGACGACCTGCTGGTGCAAACCAGCGGCCGCACCTGGATCAGCAATCAGCAGATCACCTGGAAGATCATTCAGGACTACTACCACGAACATGCCGATGAATATCTGGCCGAGATGGAAGCCGCCGATAACGACGGCCCCGGCACTCTGGAACTGAACCCGGATCTCGACATTCCCGACTACATTCGCCGGGAAATCCACATCATGCCGGGCGGCTACATCGGCGATGCCTTCGCCGGCCACATGTATCACCACGGCACCAACAGCTTCACCGCCGGGATTTCGTTCCTCGGTCCGAACGATCAAGACCAGTTGCAGACCCGCATGGTTGATCGCCTGCCCCTGCCCCGTGACGGCAAGGTTAAGCGCATCCTCGACCTGGGCTGTGCCTTCGGCCGACTCACCGTGGCTCTGAAGGAACGCTTCCCCGATGCGGAAGTGTGGGGCATCGACGTCGGTGGACCGCTGGTGCGTTACGGTCACATGCGCGCCCGCGATCTCGGTATCGACGTCAACTTCGCTCAGCGCAACGCCGAGGACACCGGCTTCCCGGATGGTTTCTTCGACATCGTGACCTCGCACATCATCCACCACGAGATCCCGTCCGAGCAGAACAAGAAGGTTCTGGCCGAGGCCTATCGCATTACCCGCGACGGCGGATACTACTACCCAGTGGACTTTGCCAACCGCGGTGACAAAGGCCCCGTCTATAGCCAATACCGCCGCTGGTGGGATCACCGCTGGAATGAAGAGCCGTGGTCACCGGAATTTGTCGCCTTCGACATGGAAAGCGCGATGGAAGACGCTGGCTTTACCCTCAACCATGACACCCCGGCGGTTCTGCCCGGCTTCGGCAAACGCCACGGCGAGAAGCTTGCTTAACCAACCCACGAGGAGCTCGCCTGAACGAAAAACCCTCGTTTAGGCGACAGCTACAGTAATCGTTTTTCCAAAACCCCGGAGCGGCTTCGCCGCTGCGGGGTTTTTTCTAGCCTCCAGCGGCACGCTCTGCTGGTCAAAATAGATTACAGATGGTCCGCCCTTATGTGCACAACGCGCCACGCAGGGTATATGTGACGCCAGCAAATTGAGCGCTTCAGGCGGCGATCATCACGAGGCGGTTTCATGACCGATGTCAAAACCCTACTGGACAAGGCTTTTGTACACTTCAAGCTTAGTCAGTTTGATCAACAGCTCGCGTTGGCCCTGTCTGCCCTACAGACTGATCCAAAGTCGTCACTCGCCCTTACCCTTGCATTTTTGGCGCTTTGGAAGTCCGACCGCCGCGACGACGCTGCGTCACTCCTCAACGACTTTCGCACCCGAGCGAAGCCACAGGCGTATGCAATCGCATGTGAGATCCTAAGCCTCCTGCGCACGGGCGCCGACGATGCCCAGATAGAGGAAGCCGGGTGGCAGTGGCTTGCTTGCTTACAACCCAACGACGCCCGGGTCTCCAGCGGCCGTCTCGAAACATGCGGCTTCAAAGTGCTCCATCAGCACTCGCACCTTGCGGAGCGCGCTGAGGCAACCGGACCGGTGATCCGTGATCTCCATGGCGAATTGAAACGAGTAAAGACGATGGACCCAGAGCTCGTCCAGGAGCGCATGGACCAACCCTCTTGCTTCGTTGTTCGGAACATTCAGGTCGTGCCGGGAGATTGGGTGCTCATAGACGACGACAACTTGTACTGCCGCGAAATCCACAACTGGCCGTCGCGCACCCAACATACACCTATATTTGAGTCGCCTGACACGCGGTCGATCATCGCGTCGGCGGACGGCCGCGCTCTATGTTTTGTGCCGACCGAAGTCGTCGACGTTGACGAGGATTGCATCCTCTTGGGCAGCCACAAGAATTACCATTACTGGCTGACCGAACACCTCGCGCGTCTGAAGAACCTTGAGAATGTTACTGATATCAGAGCTCTAAAGATCGTCGTCAGCGACGACCTGACGCCCCTGCAACTGGACTCCTTGCGGCAGCTGGGTATCCCGGACAACAACCTCCTCAGATGCCCGGAAAATAAGATCTATCGCTTCAACACACTCTTCGTACCGACGCCACTCTCCGCCGTGGATGTTGTGCACAAAGCCGGAGTGGAATGGCTGCGCGAAGCTTTCGGACCGGGGCAGCGGGACGCAAGTTATCCAAAACGGATATTCGTGACGCGCACCAAAGAGCACAGAAGAAAATTCGTGAACGAGGCGGAGTGTTATGAGCGGGTCGAAGATTTGGGGTTCGAACTCGTTGCTCCGGATTCCATGAGTTTTCAGGAGCAGAACCACATACTTCAAAATGCGGAAGCCGTTATCGGCCCCTATGGAACCTGCCTGTCACCTATCGCGTTCGCACCGTTGGATTGCCACATCTTCGAACTCATAGACGGACCATCCATCAAGCTGCATCGGTTCAATGAAAATATCGCGACCCAGTTAGGTCAGCAATTCCATGTTGTCGAAACCGAGCGGGCAACGCACGTCTCCGACACATTGAGTCGGGCTCACGGCGGATTCCGGGTTGATCCGCAGACACTGAGACAAACAGTGATGGAGGTGTTAGGGGCTTAGCCGCCGATAAGGACGGTGCGGCGCAGACATCTGGACACTTACTCCACCACCGAGATTTCGGCGTGCTTGTCCTTGGAGGCGTCGAACTTGGCCTTCTGCGCGTCCGATGCTTCGGCCTGGTGTTTGTCTTTCCATTCGCCATAGGGCATGCCGTAGACGTATTCCCGCGCCTGGTCGTAATCCATCGGCGCGCCGTAGTGTTCTGACGCCGCTTTGACCCACTTGGCCAGGCAGTTGCGGCAAAAGCCGGACAATCCCATCAGGTCAATGTTCTGCACGTCCGTACGCTTTTGCAGGTGTTGCACCAAACCGCGAAAGGCGGCGGCTTCGATCTGAATGCGGATTTGCTCGTCCATCGTTGAAAATCCTCTTAGTAAAACTCGACTAGTAAAACTCGATTTCTTGCAGGTCCGGATCATCCATCAGCGGCGTCAGAATCTCGCTCAGAATGCCGACCCACCGGGCAACACCGGCGGCATCAGCCAACAGGTCCTGGCGGATTTCGATCTGCGCATGAGCCAGCCCCTGGGTGCTGCCGTGCAGACGGATCGAATAGCCGAGGTCTACTCCTGAATAGGGCTGGTTGTCGCCGACCTCAAGGTCCCCCCGCGCCCTCAGCGCCTGCAACAACGCCTCAGCCAGCCGCCGGTCCGCCGCTGACATAATGCCGATGTGCCAGGGACGGTCTTCCTCCTGGTAATCGGGCGTGAAGGAATGCACCGCCAAAATCATCGGCACCTGCCCCCGTTGCCTGAGCCGCGCGCTCTCAGCCTCCACAGCGGTGTGATACGGCCAGTAGAACAACGAGGCCCGCCGCGCCCGCTCGTCCTGGCTGATGTTTTGGTTGGCCGGCACCTCAGTGCCGTCGCTCATCTTTGGCATACACGCATCGTCGCCGAGCGGGCGGTTGGGATCGGCGATCAAGCGCGAGTACTGCGCCACCACCGCCGTCACCCCGAGCGCCTCCGCCAGTCCCGCCGCAACGTTCGCCGCGCCCGGGTCCCAGGCGATGTGGCGGGTCAACTCAGCGTCATCCATGCCCAGCCCCTTCATCGCCGCCGGCACCGCATTGCCGCCGTGATCTGCGATCAGCAGTAGCGGCGCGTCGGCCTGGGGATGGAGCACCTTCACCGGCGCCGGGTCACCGGGGGACAACTCTGCTGGACACATAAACTCTGACGCCACGGCGCTGTCTCGTTCTCACCACAACAATGCTATAAACGCCGCCCATCCTGCGGAATTCCGCGTCCGGCACAAGTAACATCTGAACACCTTTCGTTATGGCCCGTCTTGCCCTGCCCGCCGTATTGCTCGGCGCCCTGATTCTGTCGTCGTCGGCGATCTTCGTACGCCTCAGCGAGGTCGGACCCATCGCCACCGGCGCCTACCGCATGCTACTGCCGCTGCCGGTGTTCTGGCTATGGATGGCGCTGGAAAAACACGATGGCGTGGACGTCCCGGCACGCGGCTGGCCCACCGATCTCCGCGACGTATGGATCATCATACTGTCCGGCGTGTTCTATGCCGCTGACCTCGCCGCCTGGCATATCTCGATCGGCCTGACCACCGTCGCCAATGCCACCGTGCTGGCCAACACCGCACCGGTGTTCGTGGCGCTGGCCGCCTTCGTGCTGTTCCATGAACGCGTGACCCGCGTATTTCTGGGCGGACTGGCGCTCGCTCTGGCCGGCGCGGCCATTCTGATGCGCGCCAGCTTCGCGGTTTCGGCAGACACGGTTCTGGGGGACGCCCTGTCGGTGCTCACCGCCATGTTCTACGCCGGCTACATTCTCACCGTCGCCCGGGTGCGCCGCCGGGCGTCCATCGCGGCCGTGTTGGCCATCGGCGGCCTGACTGCGGGGGTGATCCTCGCCCTTGGTGGTTGGCTCATGGGCGAGCGCTTCATCCCGCTCACCTTCAGCGGTTGGCTGTGGCTGTTCGGGCTCGCCTACATCTGCCAGGTCGGCGGCCAGTCCCTGGTGACAGGCGCACTCGCATACTTGCCGGCCAGTTTCGGCGCCGTGGCGCTGCTGGTGCAGCCGGTGGGCACCGCCATTCTCGGCTGGATCGTCCTCAACGAAGTCGTGACCCTCGACAAAGCCGCCGGCATCGCCGCGGTGCTGGCCGGTATCTGGCTGGCCCGCAAAGGCACCCCTCGGGTGACCTAGTCTCGCCGCATGTCGCCTTGATGACATTCCCAGGCAATCCCACTGGCACCCCTGGCGGCAAAACCAGGAGCGGCGTAGGGTACGGTTCATGACCCGTAAACGCCGTGCCAAAATTATCGCCACCCTCGGCCCCGCCTCCTCGGACGCCGATGTCATCGCCGATCTGTTCGACGCCGGCGCCGATGTCTTCCGCCTCAACTTCAGCCACGGCAGCCACGAAGACCACGCCAAGCGCGTCGCCGACATCCGCGCCCTGGAGAAAGAAGTCAAACGCCCCGTCGGCATCCTCATGGACCTGCAGGGCCCGAAGTTGCGCGTCGGCACCTTTGCCAACGATGAAGGCGTGGTGCTTAAGCCGGGCGCCACCTTTCGCCTCGACATGGACGACGCGCCGGGCAGCGAAGAACGCGTCACCCTACCCCATGAAGAAATCTTCGCCGCCCTGAAACCCGGCGCGACCCTGCTGGTTAACGACGGTCACCTGCGCTTTGAGGTCCTCGACTGCGGGCCGGACTGGGCTGAAACCAAGGTCATCGTCCCCGGCACCCTGACCAACCGCAAAGGCGTGAATGTTCCCGATGTGACCTTGCCGCTGCCGGCGATGACCGACAAAGACAAGGACGACCTGGACTTCGGTCTCGACCAGGGGGCCGACTGGGTTGCCTTGTCGTTCGTGCAAAGCCCGACCGACGTGGCCGAGCTCAAGGCTCGCGTCAACAACCGCGCCACCGTCATTGCCAAGCTGGAAAAACCATCTGCTTTGAGTCACTTGGACGAGATCGTTGAGACGGCGGATGGAGTCATGATCGCCCGCGGCGACCTTGGGGTCGAAGTGCCGCTGGAGCAAGTTCCGGTGCTGCAGAAACGCATCATCCGCGCCTGCCGCAAAGCGGGTAAGCCCTCGGTCGTCGCCACCCAGATGCTGGAATCCATGATCAGCTCGCCCATGCCCACCCGCGCCGAGGCGTCAGACGTCGCCACCGCCGTCTATGACGGCGCCGATGCGGTGATGCTGTCGGCGGAAACCGCTGCCGGGTCTTACCCGGTGCGCGCTGTGACGACCATGGACCGCATTATCTCGCAGGTCGAAGGCGATGAGCATTACATCAGCCTGATGGCCGCCGGGCACGACATCGCAGGTGAAACCGCGCCGGACGCCATCACCGCCGCGGCCCGGCAGATCGCCACCCAACTCAAAGCCCGCGCCATCGTCACCTACACCACGTCGGGCTCGACCACCCTGCGCGCCGCCCGCGAGCGCCCGCCCGCCCGGGTGCTGTGCCTGACGCCCAGCGAGGCTGTCGCCCGCCGCTTTGCCTTGGTCTGGGGCGTTCACGCGGTCGTTAATGAGGGCCACACGCCTGATGAGGACATCGGCTCCATGGCCATAGAAACCGCTGTGCAGGAGGGCTTGGCGCAGACCAACGACGCCCTCATCGTCACCGCCGGCATCCCCTTTGGCACGGTCGGGTCCACCAACATGATCAGGGTCGTGCGGGTCGGCGAACAGGCGTAAACTCGGTCTCCGGGCATCTGCTGAGGCCAGCACCGAGAGGAGACATCGCCATGCCGCGCTTACCTGCCTCACCGGCATTCCGCGTCTTTGCCGCACTGTCCGTGTTGATGCTCGCCGCCTGCGGTGAATCCGAAACCACCACGAACGCACCCACCGCAACCGCCCCGCAGGACAAGTCCTCAGGAGCATTGGGCACCTGCGCTAGCCTGGTCGCCGAAGATTTCACAGACGCTGTGGGCAGCGTCACCACTGTGACCGACGCCGAAGACATTCCGGCCACCGCCGGTCTGCCGGCCCATTGCCGTGCGCTGGCTGTTATCGCGCCCGAAACGGGCGTCGAGGTGCGCCTGCCCGCCGAATGGAATGGCCGCTTCCTGTTCACCGGTTGCGGCGGTCTATGTGGGGTCATCCGCTCTGAGCAAGGCAACGATGCGCTCGCCCGCGGCTATGCCGTGGCCACCACCGACATGGGCCACACCACGCCGCAGGGCGGTGACCGCTACGCCTTCACCACGGATCCGGAACTGGTGATGGACTGGCAGCACCGCGCCACCCATCGCGCCACGCGCCTGGCCAAGGCAGTGATCGCCTCTCACTACGGCAAAGCGCAGGACTACGCTTATATCCGCGGTTGCTCCACCGGCGGCCGTCAGGGCCTGACCGCAGCCCTGATGTATCCCGACGACTTCGATGGCGTCATCGCTGGCGCGCCGGCCATGGAGATGGTCTCGCCGCACAACGTGTTTGCCTATCAGGCCTCGCAGCGGGCGGATGGCAGCCCGATCTTCACGCCTGAGGCACTGGCCCTGCTCAATGATGCCGTGCTCGCCGCCTGCGAGATGGATGACGGCCTTGCGGACGGGGTCATCGGCGATCCCCAGTCCTGTGCCTTCGACCCGGCGTCTCTCACTTGCATGGGGGATGATGCAGAGGGTTGTCTGACGGCAGAGCAGGTCACCGCCGCGCAAAAGATTTACGACGGCGCGCGCCGCGCTGACGGTTCCCCGTTTTACGCCATGGGTTATGCCAAGGGCACGGAACGGGATTGGACTTCAGCGTTCCTCAGCGTGGACGGCAATCCGCCCCGCCGCGCCGGCAGCACCCGCTTCATCCTTGATCGCAAGATTGGGCTGCAAGCGACTCTGTCTCAATTCGATTTTGCTGAACACGGGGCCACCGGCAGTCCCGTCGGCGGGCTGTTGGACTTCGGCGACGACGGCCGCAAACTGGAGGACTTCACCTCCCAAGGCGGCAAGGTTCTGATCTACCACGGCTGGTCGGACACCGACGCCATTCCCGCCTCGTCGCTGTTTTTCCATCAGGCCCAGGTTGAAGCCTTCGGAGGCGAGGCTGTGCCTGACTTTCTACGGATGTTCTTCCTGCCCGGCATGCGTCATTGCCGCGGCGGACCGGGCGTCGACATAGCTGACTATTTATCCGTCATGGAAGCTTGGGTGGAACGCGGCGAAGCGCCAGACAGCCTTGAGGCCTACCGCACCTCGGGTGCGCCGGCGAACTACGCCGATCAGTTCCCGCTCGATCCGGCCCAAATCGACGCCGCGCGGACGCTATATCCGTACCCCGCCGGTTCGGTATTCACCGGCACTGGCGATCCCGCCGACCCGGCCAACTGGCAGAGGAAGTAAGGGCAATCTGGCAATTTCATCAGGATTAAAGGCTCCGAGCATGTACATCGCTATCTCATTTATCTTGTGTTTCGCCCTCGGCCTCATGGTTCTGATTTCCTATGCGCTTTACCCAAGCAAAACGGGAACGGTGATCCGGTCTGTCTGGGTGATCATGTGTGTGCTGCTTGGCACGCTCTGGGCACACGATTTCGGCGCTAGCAGGCAATACTCGGCGATGATCGAGACCGTCGAACGTCACGAATTTGACGCTGGATTTCTGGAGATGATGCGTCTGGTGTCAGACCTGGATATTAGCCTAGATCAGGGAAGCGCCTTGATCGAACAGGCCCAGGGCAGGCATAGCCAGATTAAGGCCGCTTTGTTGGAAGAATTAAGGCGGGAGCAGGACCAATTGATGCTATTGCCGTCATTCACCCTATCTTTCTCGGCCTTTTTCATATTTTTGCTACTAGTTCAGGCCTCAAGGCGCATAAAGGGTGAGCAACCCTCCGGCAAGGACACTCAGCAATAAGGTTCAGAATTGGGAGCCACGCTCCAGACAAACAAAAACCGCGGGTGACCGCGGTTCTTGGTGCATCCCCCCAACCCGGGGCGGCGCGTCGTATGTCGCCTGGGATTACCCCTGGCGGGCCTTGAAGCGCGGGTTACGCTTATTGATCACGTAAACGCGGCCTTTGCGGCGTACGATGCGGCAGTTTTTGTCCCGCTTTTTCGCGGATTTCAATGAGCAGCGCACTTTCACGGTGCTTATCCTTCTGCGTATCGGCTTTCGTTGAGCCCGGTTTCGGGCAAGCCCTGACCGGAAGATGGGGGCTTATACCCAACCCAAACCCGCCGCGCAAGGGCGGGAACCGGGTTTTTTCATGCCCGGCCACCCCGCCGCTCAAGTAGGCTATGGATAGCTTGAACGCCGCTCATAGCCCGCATTGAGGTTGCCCATGGCCGCTGCCGCACAATCACCCAACATCCGTCTCTGTGAGGCCTCAGACGCCGAGGCGCTCTGGCCGTTATTTCTGCGCCTGTACGAGCACTACCGCATAGCCGAGGCCCTGACGCCCCAAGACGTGCAAGCCTATGTCCGCGATCAGGTGCTGGGGCCGCAATCTTCGACTTCAGTTGCCCTCGCCTGCGATGGCGATACCCCCATCGGCCTCGCCACCTTCGCCATCGTCTATCCCGCGCCCGCCTGTCAAGGCCAGTTGTTCATGAAGGACCTGTTCGTCGACGCTGCACATCGCGGATCGGGCGCGGGGCACGCTCTTATGAACTTCCTCGCCCGCTACGCCCTGGAGCACAATTGCGGACGGTTCGACTGGACCACCGAAACCTCGAACCCGGAGGCCATGGCCTTCTACGCCCGTCTTGGCGCCCAGCCGGTCGACAACAAAGTCTATTACCGCGTCGCCGGAGAGCAACTGACGGCGTTTGCATCAACTAGTGACTAAAATCCGCGAAATAATGTTGTGCATGGGCTCGTTTGACTCAGAAATAAGCCATTGAATTCATTCACGAATACAGATCGACCCCGCACAAACCCGTGGCGTGCATGGGCTCGTTCCTCGATTTTTCCCGCGATTTATCTTTTTTGGGCTCAGTTCAGCCAGGCGCGCATCGCGTCCGTCACCACCTCGGGACGCTCAAGCGGCGCCAGATGACCCGCGTCCTCGACGGTCACCAGCTTGGCCCCCTGGATCGCCGCCGCCATCTCTTCGTGCAGCGCCGGGGGCGTCAGGATGTCCTGGCGGCCGCACAGCACCAGGGTCGGCACCCGGATGGCATGCAGGTCGCCGCGCCCGTCCTTGCGCCCCATGATCGCAGTCTGCTGGCGGGCGAAGGCCGCCTGCCCGACCCGCTCGGCCATGCCCAGCACCACGTCGCGCACCGCCGGATCGTCCAGCCGGTCGTGATGCACTAGGTTCGGTAGCAAACGCGGGGTCACGCCCTTGAACTTGCCCATGCCGGCGATACGGATCAGGTCTTTGCGCGTTTTGACTTGTTCGGCGCTGTCGGCCCGGGCTTGGGTGTCCACCAGGGCCAGACGCTCCACCCGCTCCGGTTCCTGGCGCATGACCTCCTGAGCGACGTAGCCGCCCATCGACAGCCCGGCCAGGGCAAAGCTGTCCGGCGCTTCGTCAAGAATGCGCTCGGCCATGGCCGCAATACTGTCATCGCGAGTCAGGTCGCCGACCATGACCGAGGCGATGTCGCTCAGGTGTTCGCTCTGGTGCGCCCACAACGCATGGTCGCACAACAGCCCCGGCAACAGCACCAGATGACGGTCAGACACGCCGCGACCCCCCGAAACCCCTTGATTCCCTAGACTTTAAGTTGACTTTAACACCGTCCTGCATATAGTGCGCGCCCAGAGAGGTTGGGGCACATATATGGATATGTGCGTAGAAACCCCCGAGGACTTTTCACCTGCATGACCTTTGAAGATCTGGGCCTAGAGCCGAGCACGCTGAAAGCCGTATTCGAAGCCGGCTACACCGAACCCACACCGATCCAAGCCAAAGCGATCCCCATTGCCTTGATGGGCCGCGATGTCATGGGCATTGCCCAGACCGGCACCGGCAAGACCGCCGGCTTTACCCTGCCGATGATCGATATTCTCAGCTCCGGACGGTCGAAAGCCCGCATGCCGCGCGCCTTGATCCTATGCCCGACGCGGGAACTGGCCGCGCAGGCCGCCGACAACTTCACCAAGTATTCGAAGTATGCCGATCTCAGCATGGCGCTGATCATCGGCGGCGAGAGCTTCACCGATCAGGAAAAGGCGCTGGAAAAAACCTGCGACGTTCTGATCGCCACGCCGGGCCGCCTGCTCGATCTGTTCGAGCGCGGCAAGATCCTGCTTAACGACGTCAAATACTTTGTCATCGATGAAGCCGACCGCATGCTCGACATGGGCTTCATTCCCGATGTCGAGCGCATTGCCAAGCTGGTCCCGACCTTGCGCCAGACGCTGTTCTTCTCAGCGACCATGGACAAGGAAATCCGGCGCCTCGCCGATGCCTTCCTGATGAATCCGAAGGAAGTTGCCGTCGATGCCCCGGCGACGACAGCGACCACCATCACCCAAGGTCTGGTGACCACGACCACACCGAACAAACGCGAAGTGCTGCGCCGCCTGTTGCGCGCTGAAGAGATCACCAACGGCTTTATCTTCTGCAACCGCAAGAAGGACGTCGACATTCTGTTCAAGTCGCTGACCAAGCACGGCTTCAACGCCGTCGCCCTGCACGGCGACATGGTGCAGAGCAAGCGCACGGAAATGCTAGCGGCATTCAAGTCCGGCGAAGCAGGACTGTTGGTCTGCTCCGATGTCGCCGCACGCGGTCTGGACATCTCCGCCGTGCCCTTCGTGGTCAACTTCGACGTGCCCAGCAATGCCGAGGACTACGTCCACCGCATCGGCCGCACAGGCCGCGCCGGCAAGCAGGGCAAGGCGTTCACCCTGGCCGTGCCCGAAGACGGCAAATTCCTCGCCGCGGTCGAGAAGCTGATCGGCGGCGAAATTCCCCGGGTTGAGCTCGCCGAATTGTCGGAATTCAGCGCCGATGTGTCTGCCAGCGACGACGGCGGACGACGCAAGCGCGTCGGACGCAACCGCAGGTCCGGCAAAGACAAAGCCGAGGAGAAGCCGGGGCAGAAATCAGAGCGGAAAGCGGCGCCAAAACAAGAGTCACGCGGGCCGCGCAAACAGGACGACAAGCCCAAGCGCAAACGGCGCGAAGGCCGTCACGATCCCGACGTCGGTGTCATGGATCACGGTGATGATGTCGTCGCCTTCGGCGCGCATACGCCAAGTTTTCTGAAGGCCGACCCCAATCCAAGCCGACCAGAACAGCGCAAGGCCGGCTAGCCCAACACCGCTCTAGTTCATCGCGACATCAGGCTGTTCCGGCAGGTCATCGGGCGAGACGTTGACCGGCCCGGCATGATGATGGCACATGCGCCAGTCACCAGCCTCCCGCACGAACATATTCGTGGCACACAGGAACGCACCGCCCACCTCTTCGATACAAACAACAACAGCAGCGTCATCGAAGACTGTGGCGCGGGGCGCATGGCAAACAATATCCGGCGCACCGCCCTCGCTGAGAATACCGCGCCAGCTGTCCAGCACGTCCTCCCGGCCGTGAAGCGGCTGCCAGCCGGGATGCACGCAGATCACCTGACCGGTCGACCAAATTTCTTCCATCGCCGCGACATCGCGCCCTGCAAAGGCCGCGTAGAATCTGTCGTTGGCAAACACAACGGCTTCCTCGTCACCTGCCATCCCACGTCTCCCTGCGGTCTGCGATCCATCCGAAGAACTCTACGCCGGATGCATCGCGGATGCGGATAGCCTATCATCCCGGCAGATTGTTGTAGGAGTAGGTTTCGTTATGACCAGTTCAGGATTGGACGGCCCCAGTGTCGCCCCGGCGTCAGGTAACCCAGCCAAACATGCCGTGGTCTTCCTGCACGGCTACGGCGCCGACGGCAACGACCTCATCGGCCTGTCACCGTTCTTCGCGGAAGCCCTACCCGACGCAGCGTTTTTCAGTCCTAACGCGCCGCTGCCGGGAGAGATGGGTTTTGGCCGCCAGTGGCTCAGTCTGCACGGCTACGACCCCAACATGCTGCGCCGCGACCCAAACCGCCTGGCCGGCGTGTTCGAGCAAATGTACCAAGGCGCGGTGGACGCCGCCGAACCGCTCAACGCTTATTTGGACAACATCCTCTCCGAGCTGAATCTACCGGCTGACGCTCTCGCCCTGGTCGGGTTCTCCCAGGGCACGATGATGGCGATGCACGTGAGCCTGCGGCGCACGCCGGAAATCGGGGCTGTCGTCGGGTATTCGGGGGCCCTGCTGGGTCAAGACAGGCTCGCCGCTGAACGTCAGTCCTCACCGCCAATCTTGCTGGTCCACGGCGCGGCCGACGAGGTCGTTCCGGTGATGGCCTTGTCCGTCATGCAGCGTGCGCTGGATGCTGAGAACGTGAGTTATTCTGCGCACGTCGTGCCCGGCCACGGCCACGGCATTGAGCAAACTGGTGCGACGCTCGGGCGTGACTTCCTTAAGCAGCATCTGACAGGCTGACATCCGGCATGACCGCAGAAGACGTTATCGCCGCCCTTAACCTCGAACCTCATCCCAAAGAGGGCGGCTACTTCCGCGAAGTGTATCGTGCCCGCGAACCTGTTTCTGCAGACGCCTTGCCCGCGCGTTTTGATGCCTCGCGTGTGCACAGCACAGCTATCTATTACCTTCTCACCCCGGACACCTTTTCTCACCTCCATACTGTCAACAGCGACGAGGTCTTTCATTTCTATTTGGGTGACCCCGTCGAGATGCTTCAATTGCATCCGGATGGAACGGGCAAGCAGATCGTACTCGGGTCCAACATATCCAGCGGTCAAAATCCAATGACGGTCGTGCCGCACGGCGTATGGCAGGGATGTAAACTGCGGGACGGTGGTACCTTCGCCTTGATGGGATGCACCGTCGCACCCGGTTTCGAATACGACGACTACGTGCATGGCTTGCGCTCGGACCTGACCGCCGCGTATCCGGACTTCGCGACAGAAATTAACGCCCTGACCAACCCCTAGCCTTGCGCCATATCACAAGGGCAGGTTCAATAGCGCGACCTGCCTGACGTCTACTGGACTCGAAGGATCATACGTATGCTTGGCCCTATTCTTGCTGTCACGCTTGCCGTCCCTGACATCGCGATCGCTGAACAAGCCTATGGTAAAACGCTGGGCTATCAGGTTGTCGAGCGCGGTGAAATCAGCGCCGATGTCGCTGGTGTCTGGAACGCGCCGGTCACATCTGGGCGGCCCTATATCATCATGCAGCCCGCAAGCGGCGCGGAGATGTATTTCCGCTTTGTCGAGTCCCAGGCGACACCGGGATACGAACCGCTGAGAACCTACGGCTGGAATGCCAATGAGTTGCTGGTCGAGGATGTCGATGCCATGCCGGCCCACCTCGAAGGCTCACTTTTCGAAATCATCGCCATGCCGCGCAACCTGTCGACCACCGACGAAATCAAAGCAATGCAGGTGTTCGGCCCCAACAAAGAACTCACGTACTTCACGACCATCAAGAACCCGAACTACGGTCTCGGTCAGGCAAAGTCCTTCGTTGACCGCGTTTTCATCGTCATCAACGGCGGTGTGACCATGGACAGCCACCTGGAATTCTACGGCAAGACCCTAGGCATTGAGGTTGCCGATCCACAGCCCGTGCGGATGTCGGCGCTGAATAAGATCCTTGGCTATGACTCAGAAACCTTGCATCCCCTGTCCACCGCCAACATCGGCGGACCGTTCATGCTCGAGCTGGATCAATACCCTGAGGGGACCAAACCGCGGCCGATCTTGCCGGGCGACATGCCTCCCGGCATTTCAATCGTATCCTTCGCAGTAGAAGATCTGAATGCAGTGCCTGTCGACTTCCGCGCCAAGTTCCTCAAGCCGGAAGGTCTTCCGTACGGCGGCGCCCGCGCCGGGGTCATCGTCGGACCCAACGGGGAGTGGCTGGAACTGATTGAAAAGCCCTAAGGCCTAACGCGCACTAACGGCCAAAGCCGGGCGGGCGATCCACGGTACTGCGGCCCAGGCCCCCGACCGCGCCGAAATCATCGTCGCCACCTTCCCGCTGTTCTTGCTTCTTCTGCTCACGCTGGCGCGCGGCTTGACGCGCCCGCGCCACCCGCTGTTGCTCTTCGCGCTTCTTCTTTTGCCCTTCGCGCACGATGACGAGTCCGACAAGAACCAACACGCCTCCAATCATGAAACTGAGCCACATATTCTTGCGGCGCTCTTCTTCAAGCTGACGGCGGTCTTGCGGACGGCACGTCGGCAGGTTTTGTTCGCAGGCCCTGCGGCGCTCAAAATCCTCGGCCTGCTTCGCCGCGAACCCCCCCACCTGCGCGTGGGCCGGCCGGGGTTCGACCGGACCGAAACTCAGCGCCAATGCGCACACCAAAGCGATCAGGATTGCTCTAATCATCGTTTGTCGATTTTGCCTGATTCTGCGCCGAATCTCTAGCGGCGGCCTGGAGCGTCGACTGAAGATGACGCAAATCCTTGTTTTCCTGATGCTTCAAGGCCCGGAATCGGCGGATCAGGAGGATGCCGCCGATCAGGACCAACACCCCCAGGCCGGACAGACCCCAGCGGATTCGGGACCTTTCCGCCTCTAACTGAACCCTGATTTCCGGACGGCAGGTCGGCAAATCTGCCTCACAGGCAGCGCGTTCACGCAGTTGCCGCGCCCGCTGGCTCACCTGCGCCTGAGCCGATAGGGCGGCCATGGATGGCACCGCTGCGCCAAGTGCCAAAACGCGCCGCCGGCAAAGATGCCGGGTTGTCGCAATCTGGCCTTCGTATCGCCTATACTTCTCTGATGACCGCTGCATCCTCACAACCCGCAGGTTTTTCCATACTCGGACTCGACCATGTCGTCCTAAGAGTCGCAGATCTGGACCGCGCTGGGGCATTTTACTGCGGCGTCCTCGGTTGCACAAAAGAACGCACCGTCGACTCACTCGGTTTGGTCCAACTCCGGGCTGGGCGGCAGTTGATCGACCTGGTCGACGTTAACGGCGAACTCGGCAAAAAACACGGCACGCCGCCCGCTGAAGACGGACACAACATGGATCATGTCTGTCTTCGCGTTGACCGGTTTGACGAGGCTCATCTGCGCTCTTATCTAACTGAGAACGGCGTACCCATCGGTGATGTCGGCCGCCGGTACGGCGCCGACGGGTATGGACCGTCCGTCTACATCACCGATCCGGATGGCAACACCGTCGAACTCAAAGGCCCCCCGGAGCCCGAGGATTCATAGGAAGCTTGATCTCGTGCGTGCAGCCGCCTGTCACCTTTTTGGCCTCATGGGAGTCCTTCTGGTCGGCGCAGCGGCTGCACAAGAGCAAGTGCACTCTGGCCGGCCGCTGTGGCAAGCCTTCACCACCCAAGACACGCGCGGCGCAGCCGTAACCCACGACGCGATTCTGACACCGGACGGCCTCGTCTATGCAGCCAATGACGCCGGACTTCTGCGATTTGACGGTGTCCGCTGGCGGCTGATTCCGGCGGGCCCGGGCCGGTTGCCCCTTCGGCAACTCATTTTAGCAGACGACGGCTCCCTTTTTGCCGCCACACCAGACGGGCTCGGAACCTTCACGCCAGACTCGTCCGGTCAACTCGTCTGGATGGATGTGCCCCTTGGCGAAGAAGGCGTTAGCCAGGGACCAATCACTCTGTATGCCCTCGACGGCATTGTTGTTGATACTAACGGACCGGTCCTGCGCCTCACTGACGGGGCGTTCACCACTCTGAGCGACGGCGGTCCGGTCCGGTTGGCGTTTCAAACGCCAGCAGGAAGCGTCGTCGATCTCGGTGACAGACTGGTCCTGATCAACGAAAACGCCCAGACGGATGTCGAAGCTCCACCAGGCTGGCAATCGTTGTCACCTCTGACAGTTCTCTCGGCGGATGACAACTCGCTGGTGCTGGTAACGCGCCGGTCCGGTCTGTTTAATCTCGAGCTTTCCGGCGCGACATTAACCGCATCCCCGTTGTGGGTGTCGTTGCCGGTGGCGATCGAGTCCGCTGAACTCACCAGCGCCACCCGGCTTGAGGACGGCGGGTACGTGCTCGGCACACGGAGTGGCACGATCGTCCGCGTAAACAGTGACGGCACAACGCATTGGCATATCAACGCTGCAAATGGATTTCATGCCGGCGCGGTTCGCGCCATTGTTGTAACAAGCCCGGACACGGCCCTCGCGTTTTTTGATGGCGGAGCAGCGTACGTCGATACGCAGGCTGACATTCGTGTTTGGGATGTTCTCTCCGGCCTCACCAGCCCGCCGGCTGATATCGCGACCGACGGCCCCGTGACCTTTGCCGCAACGCGATCTGGATTGTTCAGATCCTTGTCGTCTCATCGTATGCGGCTGGTGCCGGAAGCCGGACCTGACTCCATTTCTTCGATGACAAAGTTTCCGCGCAGCAGCATGCGCGGGCATTTCTCCCTTCTCATCACACGTGAAGACGGTCTGTTTGATTTTTTTAACGACCAACTCACTCCGGTCCTGGCGGAAACGGTGTCAGCTCTTCATATCGCCAGGACGCGTCCCTCCCGGGTCATTTCCGCCACCGACAGCGACCTTGTGATTTTGGACTTTGCAGATGGTGTATGGAACGAAACCGGCCGCATGGCCCTGCCACCGCAGGCGGTGGTGACGGATATGGCCGAAGGTCCGGACGGGAACTTGTTTCTGGTCACGACCGATGGACGGGCACTGCTATATGCACCAGAAACCTGGCTCTCAGACACGGTCGACCCAAACCCCAGGCCGCTGATCGAACAGAGAATTCCGCGGCGGCCAGACCCGGACGCGTCCCCATTCCTAACATCTTATGCCGATACCCAGCGCGCGTTTATTCATGGTGCCCCGCTGGTTTGGGACGCCCGCCGGTCGGCATTCGTATCGGACATTCCGCTTGCCGCCTGGATGTCGGACTCCAGTTCAGAAATCGATTTGCATTGGTATGCCGGCGCGCAAGGTCCATCCGGCCTCTGGCTCGCGACAAGCCGCGGGTTTGTGGAGGTAGAAGACGGCACGGTAACCGATGTGCAGATCCCACGGCTCGCAACCTCGTATTACGGTGCTATTGCTGAACGGGTTGAGCGCGCCAGGGTATACTTTGCCACCACGGCTGGGCTTTTTTCCCGTGAACTCACCGCTGCCGAGACCTCCGGTCCGTCACGCGCGGCGATCCAACTTGTTCTCTCCGGCTGGTCCTCGGATGCCGGCAAGACGCGGCAGGTCACAGCTCAAAGACCGGAGCTCATTAGGGTTCCACGCGGCGCACCGCTAACGCTTGATCTCGGAGCCATATCCTGGCCGAGGGCATGCGGCAACGACATTAATGCCATTCTCTTCGAACAGCCCAACGCCCCACCGCAAAGCGTCGCCATGACCGGTGCATGCCAAGTAGACCTGCGGGATGTGACCCAACGGTCAGGTCAACAAGACCTGATACTTACGGCTTTGAGTTCGGAAAAGCCCGTTTCCACTCCGCTAACACTTAGGGTCAATGTCGTATCTCCGTGGCACGCTCAATCTTGGATTCCACTCGGCGCCGCGGTGATGATGGCTTTTGCCTCAGTGTTCGCGATGGGGCAGCGGAATAACACAGGAATGGACTTTCTGTTCCGGACGACAGGACTTTCCGCACTCTTTTTTCTCATTCAAGTTGTCGCCCTTGAAATTTCATACGTTTCACCGCCGGGCTCGGTGGGCGAAATGCTCCGAGGCATTGCGATTATCGTGTGCGGCGCCGCACTCATCATCGGTTTCAATCTGACCCTCAATAAAGTCCGGCCTCCATAGTTTCCCGGATCCCAACAGGAGCATTCACACAAAGGTGTTGGATCATTTACCAGCTAATGCCATCTGACTAAACTAAGACAACATCTAAAAGACGGACCAAAACTAAGGAACCCACCCATGTCAGAGATCGAGCTGTTTAGTTATGAAGCCTGCCCCTATGCGCAACGCACGCGCATGATGATGATCGAGAAAAACATCTCGTACTCGCTCACAGAAGTTGATCTCTACAACAAGCCGGACTGGTGGAAAGAACTCTCGCCCTACGGCAAGGTGCCGCTCATCCGCCACAACGGCGATATCGTTTACGAATCCAGAATCATCAATGAGTACCTTGAGGAAGTTTTTCCTGAGCCCGCCTTGCTGCCAAGCGATCCGATGAAACGGGCGAAAGCGCGCATTTGGATCGACTATTGCGACAGCTATTTGATGCCGGCACTCCACAAACTCATTGAGGACAAGCGCGACGAAGACAAGCAAAAAGATAACCGGGAAACTGTCGCTGAGAAGTTACGGTTTATTGAGCATGAGGGCTTTCGCAAACTGGGCGATGGCCCGTTCTTCATGGGTAAATCTCTGACCTTGGTAGATTTACAGTTCATGCCCTTCGTTGAGCGCTTTCCTTGCTACGAAGAACTCTGGGGCGCCTACATCCCAGACGAGTGTGAGATGCTCAAAGCTTGGATTGAGACAATGCAGCAGCGGGACAGCCACAAACAGACAGTCAACACCTTCGACTTCCATATGGAGCGGTACAATCGCTACGACCAGGCTGCTTAGTTAAACGCCTGCGCTTGGCGGATACGAATGAACAACGTCCTGTGCAACAGTCCTGGCTTTTCTGAAGCGGTTGTCAGCGTCACAGATCTGGAGGAATGGTCCAGATTCCTTGAAGACGTATTTGAGTGGCAGAAGGTCTACCGTGGCAAAGCTGACGCCTCACTGCATGCCCTTTGGGCCCAGCCAGATGACGTGAAGATCGAAGAGGCTCTTTTCCGCGAGCCGGAGGCGCAGACGGATCAGGGTGGTATTCGCCTGATCAAATTTCACAACGTCAACCAAGTTCAAGCCCGGCCCAACGCCTATGCGTGGGACACCGGCGGGTTCTTCGACCTGCACGTTCAGGTTTACGACGTTCACGCTCTCTTCGAAGCTATGCAGCAACGGGGATGGCTCGGATACACGGAACCGCAACGGCTTGATGTCGGTGGTGTCGTTCTCGACGAGGTACTGATACGCGGGCCCGACGGCATGGCCTTTGCGTTGATTGAGAGGGTGTCCCCACCGTTTCAGATTGTCGAGGGATACCGCCGTGTGAGCCCGGCCTGGAATGCCCCACAGATGGTACGGGATTTCACCGCCGTCTACGATTTCTATTCAAATGGGCTGGGCTTCAAGCCGACGATTGAAATGGAGATGCCCCCCGCACCGGATGGAGAGAACCTTTTCGCGCTGCCGCTGAGCCTCGCGAAAGAGACAAAAACACAACTGGCGTTTTTTCATCCCACGGGAGAACGGGGCGCAATCGGCTCGGTCGATCTGCTCCACCTTACGGGCGTGGAAGGACGGCAGCTGGGCGACCGCGCGCGCCCACCGAACCTCGGTCTTTTGATTCTGCGGTACCCCGTGACAGGATTGCAAACCTATGTGGAGGCCATTCAAAAGAAAGGTGTTTCGCTTCACGCCGGCCCACACGACGTCAACCTGCCGCCCTATGGCAAGTGCAACATCGTGAGTGTGATTTCGCCCGAAGGTGCGATGTTGGAATTCTTTGAGCCGCTATGACCCTTCGGCAGCTGATCTTGTGCGCGTTTGCGGCATTTGTGTTAAGCCCCGGGCCGGGCGTGGCGGAGACTGTTCGCATGGCCACCATGTCGCCCCCCGGATCACCAAGCCGCTTCGTATACGATAGATTGCTCGAATACATCCCGTCCGCCTCCAACGGCGCATACGAGATCGAAGCCTTTTTCAGCGGCGAACTTGGGCCCGAGGAATCTTACTTCAACGCCATGCGGCGGGGCCGGATTCAATTGTCGGCGGTCTCGGGTCAGGGCATTGGCACGGCCGTCCCAGAGTACGCGGTCTTACGTGCGCCCTACCTGTTTGAGTCTTTCGAGGAACTCGCGTTCGTCTACGACAACTACCTTCAGGAACTGCTCTCGGAGTTATTCGCCGCCAAAGATATGACTCATCTGCAATGGGCCGCGAACGGTTGGGAAAACCTGTACGCTCAAAAGAAAATCGAAACACCGGCCGACATCACAAACTATCGCATTCGAGTTCCGCTGGAGCCGAACGCCGCCTTGTTTTTCGGCGCGGCTGGTGCAGATGTCATCCAGATACCATTCACGGATATTATCCAGTCCCTACAAACCGGCCTTATTGATGGCGGTGAGTCGACAAGTCTGATGTATGTGCAAGCGGGAATTTACAGCGAGGCCCCTTTCTTCACCCTAACCCAGCATGGCTTCTCGCTAGCGGTTTATGCGGCCAACCGGAAATGGTTTGAAGGCTTGCCGGACGACGCACAGCAGGTGTTCAGGGACTCCTACATGAGGCCGGAAGAGGCCTACCCCATTTTGCGGTCTCAAACCCAGGCTTTGCTGGACCGTGAGACCGGCCGTACGATCGAAGTCACGTCCCTCACCCAAGCGCAACGCGCGGCGTGGCGCCGCACCACCGCACAAGCCGTTGAGCAGATTATCCTGCAGTCCGGCGGCCGTTCGGCCGAGTTGTTTGACCTGGTGACGGCTGGAAAAGCTGACTATGCGGCGCGCACGGGATCGGCCAATCGGGCTGAATGACCTTGGAAGGCCCGGGCGCGCGTGCTTGAATACCGTGATCGCTCGACAACAGGAAATGGTACCTCAGATATCAAACAATCAGTCCTCCTGATCAACGGGAGTGACATTTAAATTGGGGGTGGCGCACAATGGCAGATGCACAAGCCAGCAAAGGAACCCGCTGTATAGCTTTCGTCGGGCCGCAATCGAGCGGCAAAACGACACTGCTTGAAAGTATGCTGTTCGCGTCGGGCAGCATTCCAAAGAAAGGGAGTGTCCAGGACGGCACTACAGTAAGCGACACCTCAAACGAGGCCCGCGCACGCACCATGTCAACAGAACTGACACCGGTGCGTTTTTCTTATCTGGGAGACCCTTGGGTAGCATTGGACTGCCCGGGTGCCATCGATCTCATTCAGGATAGTCATCAAGCGATGATGATCGCAGACGCGGTCGTCGTGGTCACCGAACCGGAGCCAGACAAAATGGTCGCCCTCGCGCCGACGCTGCGCTTCCTAGACGACCACAGCATTCCGCATATGATTTTTATCAACAAAATGGACAGCACCAACCTTTCGGTAAGAGACCTGTTGCGCGCATTGCAAGAGCAATCACAGCGCCCTCTTGTACTCCGGCATGTTCCATTGATCGAAGATCGCCAAATTACCGGTTACGTCGATTTGGTGGCCGAGCGCGCCTACCATTACAAACTGGACGAACCCTCCGAACGCATACCGATGGAAGAGGTGTCGACTGAGGAAACTGGCGACGCGCGGCGCGAACTGCTGGAAACGCTCTCCGATTTCGACGACGCGTTGCTGGAGCAGCTCCTCGAAGACATCGAGCCCGAGCGCGAGGAAGTCTATCGGCAGCTCACCAAAGACCTTGCGGAAGATCTCATTGTCCCTGTGTTGTTGGGCGTGGCGGAGCATGAGAACGGAGTGCGCCGTCTCTTAAAGGCGATTCGCCATGAGGTCCCTACGACCACCGAAACCGCTGATCGGCTGGGCCTGCCAAACGAAAGCCCGGTCGCTCAGATTTATAAGATCAACTATGCCGAACACGTTGGCAAACTGACGCTGACGCGCATCATGCGTGGACGCATCAAAGATGGAGACTCCCTTGGCGGCCACCGCCTCAACAACATGCAACAGGGCGCAGAACCAGGGATGGCAAAGTCGAAAGTCAGTACGGTCGATACGGGGGACGTCGTCGCTTTGTCACGCATGGAAGACGGCGTTGCGGGTGACGTCCTGACGGAAAAAGGCATAACCCAGGCTACGAACTGGCCCCCACCGCCAGTGCCGCTTTATGGGCTGGCGATCCACTCGACCGACCGCAAAGACGATGTGAAGTTGACGGAGTCCTTACGTAAACTTTGCGAGGAAGACCCGTCATTCGAAGTCGTTCAGAATGAAGACACGCACGAGCTTGTCCTCGAGGGCCAAGGTGACATCCACATTCAGCTCGGAATGGAACGCTTGAAACGTAAGTTTGATTTAAGCGTGGAGTCATCACGGCCGCAAATCGCCTACAAAGAAACGATTAAGAAGTCGACGGAGCAGCACACCCGCTTTAAACGCCAGTCGGGCGGACATGGACAGTTCGCGGACATAACAATTTCCATTGCGCCGCTGGCGCGTGGTTCAGGCGTGGAATTTTCCGACACGATTGTTGGTGGCGCCGTACCGAAAAACTTCATTCCGGCAGTCGAGGCCGGGGTCCGCGACAACACCGAACAGGGACCACTTGGCTTTAAGGTCGTGGACCTTCACGTCACCCTGAAGGACGGACAACATCACTCGGTTGACTCCTCCGATCAGGCGTTCCGCACCGCCGGCCGCATGGCCATGACCGAAGGCGTGCCCAAGTGTGATCCACAGCTCCTAGAGCCTATCAATGATGTGCAAATTTTTGTCCCCACCGAACATACGTCTAAAGTCCAGCGGGCCGTGACCCAGCGGCGCGCTCAGATATTAGGATTTGATGCCCGTGATGGCTGGACCGGATGGGACCAAATTCACGTGAACATTCCAGCGGCCGAGATGCTCGACCTCATCACTGAAATACGATCCCTATCTCTTGGTATCGGAACCTTCGAGAGCAAGTTCAGCCATTTTCAGGAGCTCAGTGGCCGGGACGCCGACAAAGTCGTCGCGGCGCGTAAAGAGTCTATGGGCGTTTAAAACGCGGCTCAGCCAGAACTGGCCGAAAAACTGGCGGAGGGACTGGGACTCGAACCCAGGCAACCGTATGACCGGTTGACGGATTAGCAATCCGCTGCATTACCACTCTGCCACCCCTCCGCAGGAGTGAGCGGGCGTGGAACATGTAAACTTAGGGCACAGTTGTCAAGCGTCCCTGTGACGCGTAAAACAACTTTGGCAGAGTGATTCCGCAAGATGAATCAGGTGCTTATCAGGTCGCACACCCGAGACACCCATGCCTGCAGGCACACTTAAGGAATTTGACCATGCTTCACTCCCTCTTGTGGCGTATTCGGCACCTCCGGCCTTCTTCACACCTCCCCTTGCTCGCGGCGGGGCTTCTGCTGGCCGCTCCTTTTGTTAGCAGCCCGGCGGCAGCTGTGGATCGTTCGGAAGGCTTGAGCGGAGAGATCAACGTCGGCGGCTCCATTGCCACCGGAAATACAGACACGACACGGGTGGATGCCGAGATCAAGGCCCGCTACCGGGCCGGACGTCTTGAGGATAACTACAGGCTGATGGCCGAATTTGCCGATGACAACGGCACCACCACGGCCCAACGCATTCTCGGGTCTGTCGAGTCCAGATACGACATGCGGGACTCCTTGTTCGTCTTCGGCTACCTCGAATACGATGACGACCGGTTTTCAGGCTTCAAGTACGAAGTAGAGGCGGCGGCGGGCGCAGGGTACAAGGTATTCGATGAAGACGATATGCGCCTTCTCATTCAGGCTGGCCCCGGTTACCGCTACAGCAAGTTGTCGACACCCACCCCTCCGGCCCCGCCCCTGGTTAACAGCTCGGAAGATGAATTCCTGGTCCGCGGTAGCGCCAATTTTGAGTACGATTTCTCCGATAACGTTGCGATCACCAACGACTTTATCGTGACCTGGGACAGCGACCGCACAAAGATCGAAAATACGATTGCATTGACAAGTAATCTGATCGGCGACCTGGCCACACGCATATCGTTCAACGTTCGTCACAACACCGATCCACCAGCACTCACAAGAAAAACAGACACGTTGTCCAAGGTTTCGCTGGTATATGGGTTCTAATTTATAAGTGACCCTCTGCCTGTGGCTCTGAGATACCGCCTATTGTGCAGTCTCTTCGCTTCGCAGATCGTTTGCCATGTTCCGGCAACGCTTGGGGCGGATACGCCGCTGCTTGACCACGAAATCGTTCTCAACTTTGGCGGCCCCGGGTCTGACGGCGCGAACTCGATCGTGCCCATGTCGGACGGCGGCTACGTCTTGGGGGGGTGGACCTCCCTGCCAGGCGCACCCGAAAACACCCAGTCTTGGGTTATAAGAGTCGACGCCCGCGGACGCGCCTTGTGGGATTTGCCCCTGCCGGCTGCGCCCTACGGCGTTTCAGCCCTTGCCCCTGCGCTGGATGGCGGCGTCTTCATCATTGATAGCGACCCAGAGGCCGGCACCGGCCGGACACGCGTAAGCAAAATATCCTTCGAAGGAGTTGTTGAGGATCAGAAGAACGTTGGCTCATCCCGCGAGGACAACCTCCATGCCGTGCAACCGACCTTCGATGGCGGCTTAATTTTAGCTGGCCAAACAGGTCACCTCACGCGGGGTGGCCTTGACGCTTGGATAATGAAGCTCGATTCCACGCTTGCCGTAGAGTGGTTCCGGACTCTTGGTGCAGAATTTGACGATGGCTTCGAGGACGTCGCACTTGCTTCGGGCGGTGGATATGTCGCTGCAGGATGGACAACAGGCGCGGACGACTCCGTTGCCGGTTGGACGATACGTTTTGATTCGTTGGGCTCCGTTCTAGACGAGCGATTACATGAGTTCGGGCCGATGACCGAAATTCACGCCATCTCTCCCCTGCCAGAGAGCGCGCTCGTATTCGCGGCAACGTCAGAGTCCGAAGGCAGTCCCGCGCGAAGTCTCGTCATCGGCGGGATAGACTCAGAAGGCGCCGTGAGCTGGCAGCAGAGAATCAACTCTGAAGGAAGCGCTCTCGCCACCGATTTAAGTTACGCCGATGACGGATCTTTTCTTGTTTCTGCCAGACTCTCGGACGGAAACCTGACGACAGGACTTGTGGTCAACTTTACCGACTCTGGTGACATCAGAGCGGCCAATAGGCATGAAGGTCCGACCAATCGGTTTGCCCTCGCTGTCGCCCCGCGGCCAGGCGGAGGCTATGCTCTGGCGGGCTCGTCAGAGCGCATGGCAACGCTAGATCAAGATGTTTGGCTGGTTATTCGCGGGTCCTTATCGCCGTAGCGGCATCACCCATTCAGATCCGGAACCGTCAAACCTTTTTGCACTGCGGGCCTCTGTCCCACCTGCTCAAACCACCGCTGAACGTTTGGCCAGTCTGCCAGTCCGTCAAACATGGACTCTGCAGATTTTGTCCATCCGTAACTTGCGATATCGGCGATTGAATACTGTCCAGCCAGATATTCAAACTGCTCCAAGCGTGTATTCATAACGCCGAGAATACGGCGGCTTTCGTCGGTATAGCGCTTCTTTCCATAAGGCACATCTTCCTTAGCGAAGCGCACGAAGTGGCCCATCTGGCCGAACATCGGACCAATACTGGCCATCTGGAACATCAGCCATTCCATCACCGCAGTGAACCGGCGTGGATCATCTGGCAGCAAATCACTCCCGGTCTTGCGCGCCAGGTAAACCAAAGTAGCTCCGGACTCGAACACCGATATGGGTTGGCCATCCGGTCCGTCAGGGTCAACGATTGCTGGAATTTTGTTGTTTGGGCTGATCTTCAGAAAGTCTGGCGCGAATTGCTCGTCCTTGCCGATATGCACAACATGCACTTTGTAAGGAAGGCCGACCTCTTCCAGCATAATAGAGGCCTTCCATCCATTCGGTGTGGGGAAGGTGTATAAGTCGATCACGGTTCACTCCTCATCGCTGCTTAGGCAGCGCAATGGCTCCGTCCCTCAGTCAGGGCTGGCCGCAGGGTAAAGGACTGTCCGTCACTTTCCGCGACAAATACGGCTTCCGAACGATCAAATCCCTGTGGGCTAGCCGCCTCTGAGAGGTCGCCCCAGATCGTGAAGTAGTAGGCGTAATCGACAACCCTCCCCGCCAGAGTGAAGGCAATGATCTGATATCTTGGATCGCTAGCCAGACGGTCGCTGAGTTCAGACACCGGCTCATCAGGCCAGTCAAACGCGGTGATCGAAATGGGGATGGGTCCGCCGGACGGCACGATGTACAGGCGGTCCCATTCGAAATCCGCGATGTGAGAAAAACAAATATAGGGAGAGTCCGGATCGGGCCTGTTTTTAAGAGTTGGGAACGCGGCCTCGGGCCGGAATTCCCCGGTGATCGTTGCCCGGGTATTTAATTCCTCCGCGAACTTGCGCATCCAATCGGGTGCCATCGTCGCATCGTAGACAAACCAACCCACGACCGCCAAAGCGATAACACACAGAGAGAAAAGAGCTTTCCCCACTTTTCCTGAACCCGCTCCACTGTTGCGCAACTTACTTGTCGCCCTAAAACCAATCGCGCTTCTTTCGCAGTGCTTAAGTGCGTGAAACTCTACGGCGCAAGTTTCTTGCGGAGAAGCTCATTGACCATACCGGGATTGGCTTTGCCCCCGGTCTGTTTCATCACCTGACCAACAAACCAGCCAATAAGCTTATCTTTTCCGCTGCGGTATTCATCGACTTTGTCGGGATTGTCGGCCATGACCTGGTCAATTGCCGACTCGATCGGGCCTGTGTCGGTAATCTGCTTAAGCCCTTTTTCCTCAACAATGGCTTCAGGGTCCTTACCCTCGTCCACCATGATCTCAAAAACGTCTTTGGCGATCCGCCCCGAGATCGTGCTGTCGGAAATAAGGTCAATCAGCTTTCCAAGCGCATCTGCAGTAACCGGGCTGTCCGTGATCGAGATCCCTTTCTTGTTGAGCGCACCGAAGAGATTGGTGATCACCCAATTGGCAGAGGCCTTTGCATCACGGCCTTTGGCCACATTCTCGAAGAACTCCGCGGTTTCTTTTTCGACCACCAGCACACTCGCGTCGTAGGCCGACAAGCCGTATTCGTCGATGAATCGGGCCTTTTTGTCGTCCGGCAACTCGGGTAACGATTCCCGAATTTTTTCGACAAAAGCCTCGTCAAACTCCAGCGGAAGCAAGTCGGGGTCGGGAAAATAGCGATAGTCGTGGGCGAACTCTTTTGAGCGCATCGGGCGGGTCTCACCCTTGCCTTGATCGTAGAGACGGGTTTCCTGCTGAATCTCACCATTGGCCTCATAAACATCAACATGGCGGCGGGCCTCGTACTCAATCGCCTGCATCACAAAACGAACCGAGTTGACGTTTTTGATCTCGCACCGTGTCCGAAGTTCATCTGAGCCCACTGGCCGCACGGAGACATTGGCGTCACAGCGCATCGAGCCTTCGTCCATATTCCCGTCGCATGTACCCAGGTAGCGCACGATCGACCGTAACTTGCGAAGATAAGCGCCAGCCTCCTCAGGGGATCGCATATCTGGTTTGGACACGATCTCCATCAGCGCAACACCGGACCGGTTTAGGTCGATGTAGGACTTGGAGGGGTGCAAATCGTGAATCGATTTACCGGCATCTTGCTCAAGATGCAGGCGCTCGATTCCCACATCGCGGCTGGTGCCGTCCGGCATATCCAGCACGATGGTCCCTTCGCCGACGATGGGAAGCTCGTACTGACTAATCTGGTAGCCTTGCGGCAGGTCGGCATAAAAATAGTTCTTCCGCGCGAAGACGCTGCGGTGGTTGATCTGCGCCCTGAGGCCAAGACCCGTGCGCACTGCTTGTTCAACGCATATCTCGTTAATGACCGGCAGCATGCCCGGCATCCCAGCATCGATAAACGACACTTGGGAGTTCGGGTCCGCACCAAAGTCTGTGGGAGCTCCTGAGAAAAGTTTAGCTCTGGAAATGACCTGCGCGTGGACTTCCAGGCCAATGACGACCTCCCAGTCGCCCGTTTCACCCTGGATCAGGAAACTCATGCCCGGCCCTCCCCGCCTTTGAGAAGACCGGGAAACTGAGCTGCGTCCTCTAATACGCCTGCACAGCGGAATAGCGTTTCCTCGTCCCAGCGCTTTGTCAGCAACTGAAGACCGAGGGGTAGTCCGTCTTTTGAGAGCCCGGCGGGCACTGAAATGCCGGGCAGACCGGCCAAAGAGGCCGGCACCGTGAACACATCGTTCAGGTACATGGTCACCGGATCCGTCTTTTCGCCAACCGCGAAAGCAGGTGTCGGCGCGGTCGGCGTCAGAATGGTATCGACCTTCTCAAAAGCCGACACAAAGTCTTGAAAGATGAGCTGCCTGACTTTTTGAGCTTTGAGGTAGTAGGCATCATAGTACCCGGCTGAAAGGGCGTAGGTCCCTATCATCACGCGTCGTTTCACCTCGTCGCCAAAACCCTCCGACCGAGTTTTGGCATACATTTCATCAAGTGACTCACCTTCCACACGCAAACCAAAGCGCACGCCGTCGTAGCGCGCCAGATTCGACGACGCCTCTGCAGGAGCAACGATGTAATACGTCGGCAGAGCGTGCTTTGTGTGGGGCAACGTTATGTCGACGATCTCGGCTCCCGCGTCTTTGAGCCACCCAATTCCGGTATCCCAGAGGTTGGAGATATCTTCGTTGAGTCCATCGGGACGATATTCCGCGGGGATGCCGATGCGCAGCCCTCTGATATTTCCCGTGAGCGCAGCTTCGAAATCCGGTACCGCAAGATCCGCAGACGTTGAGTCTTTAGGATCATGTCCAGCCATGGCCGACAGCATGATAGCGGCATCCCGAACCGTTCGGGTCATCGGACCCGCTTGATCCAGAGAACTCGCGAACGCGACGATCCCCCAACGGGAACAGCGCCCGTAGGTCGGCTTCATTCCGACAATGCCGCAAAAAGAAGCCGGCTGACGGATCGATCCGCCGGTGTCCGTCCCCGCCGCACCCAAGCAGAGGTGTGCTGCAACCGCAGCGGCAGACCCACCGGATGACCCACCAGGGACCAACGGCGAGTCATCGTCATTCTTTTTCCAAGGATTTATCGCGGGCCCGTAGTAGCTACTCTCGTTTGAGGAACCCATGGCGAATTCATCGAGATTGGTCTTGCCAACCATAACCGCGCCGGCGTCCTTGAGCTTGGCAGTGACCGTGCTTTCATACTGCGGCTGGTATCCGTCGAGGATGTGCGAGGCTGCGGTGGTCAACACGCCTTCGGTGCAAAACAAGTCTTTGATCCCGATGGGCAAACCTTCCAGCGCTCCGGCTGATCCATTGGCCAGGTTATTGTCCGCGGCTTTAGCGCGCTCCTTGGCTAAGTCCCCCGTCTCCGTGATGTAAGCATTGAGCTCGCGCCCCTTCTCCATCGCGTCTAGGTGCGCCTGGGCCAGTTCAACGGCGGAAAAGTCTTTCGCCCGTAGTCCGTCCCGCGCCTGGGCGAGCGTCAAGTGAGTTAACTCAGCCATTACTCAACAACCTTGGGAACACCAAAGAACCCTTCGTGCGCCTCTGGCGCATTCGCCAACACCTTATCCGCATAGTTGCCGTCAGAGACATTGTCGGCGCGCCAACTCAGCGCCATGTCGGTGCCACCGGTCATGGGCTCGACAGCGTCCGTATCGACCTCCTGCAATTGCTCAATCCAATCGAGAATGCCGCTCAGTTCTTTCGCGAGCGGAGCCAAATCTTGATCAGGGACCTCAATACGCGCGAGGAATGCGATCTTGCGCACGGTGGCGTCATCAAGCGACATGGGGTATGGCTCTCCCTCCGTCAAAGCCGGGGCCGCAAAGCCCCGCAAACGGCAAAAAGTGGCGGAAATTAAGGGCGGCGTTGATGTATCATCGGCTATGACGATCTGCAAGCCTGCGGCTTTGAAGTCGCACCTCAAGCCTGGTCAAAGCCTTATGGGCCTGGATCTGGGCAGCAAGACGATAGGTGTGGCTATTTCCGACACCTCACTCATGATCGCGTCTCCTCTCACGGTCGTTCAGAGGGTCAAATTCACCAAAGACGCCAAGAATTTGATCAATCTGATCGAGGACAACAATGTGGGGGCTCTCTGCGTCGGCCTTCCACTTGAAATGAACGGCAATGAGGGCCGCCAGGCCCAGTCCGTCCGTACCTTTGTCCAGAACTTTCAGGAGATCATGGATATTCCCGTGGCCTTCTGGGACGAACGTCTTTCCACGGTCGCGGTCGAGAGATTGATGGTCGAGAAAGCCGACCTAAGCCGCGGAAAACGGGCGAAAGTGGTCGATCGAGCAGCAGCGGCTTACATCCTGCAGGGCGTTCTGGACGCGTTAGCTAATTAGGGCGCATATTTGACATCTGCTGGCTTGTCGCGGTCCCCCGCCTCGCCTATAGTCCGCGCTCATGCGCGACCCTGTATTCCCGCACCGTCACCTGCTCGGGATCGAAGGGCTTTCCCCTTTAGAAATCAATCATCTATTGGACCTCTCGGATCCCTATGTGGAGACCAACCGGGGGACCGATCCGGCATCTAAATGCCTGAGGGGCCGGACTGTTGTTAACTTGTTCTTCGAAAACTCGACACGCACGCGAACATCCTTTGAATTAGCTGCCCTGCGTCTTGGCGCGAATGTCATCAACATGCAGGTCGAGGCCAGCTCAGTGTCCAAGGGTGAGACACTTATTGATACAGCGGTCACGTTAAATGCGATGCATCCGGACGTGCTGGTGGTCAGGCACCCGCAATCTGGCGCAGTGAAACTCTTGTCGGAGAAAGTGAACTGCGCTGTCATCAACGGCGGAGATGGCAGCCATGAACATCCAACGCAGGCCTTACTGGATGCGCTGACGATCCGCCGGCGGCGCGGAAAAATCGAAGGTTTGAAGATTGCCATATGCGGCGACGTTTCTCATAGCCGCGTGGCGCGGTCCAACTTCTATCTTTTGCTCACGCTTGGGGCCGAAGTGCGCGTCATCGCGCCTCACACACTCCTGCCTGGGCAAGTCGAACGCTTAGGTGTGAAAACCTACACGGATATGCGCGAAGGTCTCCGCGACTGCGACATCGTCATGATGCTACGGGTTCAAAACGAGCGGATGAGCGGCAGCTATATTCCGTCGGTGCGAGAATACTTCCGGTTCTTCGGCCTAGACCGGGAAAAGCTGAGTCTGGCAAAGCCCGACGCGCTGATCATGCATCCCGGCCCCATGAACCGGGGTGTCGAGATTGACTCTGACGTCGCCGACGATTTTGAACGGAGTGTCATTCGGGAACAGGTTGAACTAGGTGTCGCGGTTCGGATGGCAATGCTTGAGCTCCTGGCCAACAATCTACACGCTGACGCCGTCGTAGCGGACGCCGCTCAATGACTGTCGAGCAGCCTGGAAAAGTAGCGTATGTCGGCGCCCGTCTGCTCGACCCGGCTTCGGGGCTGGACGCGACTGGTGATCTATTGACCGAAGGCGAGAAAATCGCCGGTCTCGGCCCGGACTTGTTTAACGGCTCTCCGCCCTCTGACGCAGTGGTCGTCGATGCAACCGGTCTTTGTCTAGCACCTGGACTTGTCGATATGCGGGTGCAACTGAGAGAGCCAGGCGAAGAACACAAAGAATCCTTGCGCAGTGGCTGTGAAGCGGCCGTATCGGCTGGCGTCACCTCTATGGTGTGCCTCCCAAATACGCAGCCGGTTCTGGATGACCAAGCCACCTTGGAATTCGTTGCGCGCCGCGCCCGGAAACTTGCTCTGACAAAAGTGTACGCCTACGGCGCTGCGACGAAAGGATTATCGGGCAAAGAAATCGCGGAGCTTGGTCTCCTCGCGGAAGCTGGAGCCCTGGCCTTTACAGACGGGACAACTGCGATCGCCAACTCACAGGTCATGCGGCGGGTCCTCTCTTATGCGGTGACGTTCGGCCTTATGGTCGTGCAACACCCCGAAGACCCCGCACTCGCCAGCGGTGGCGTGATGAACGGTGGTGAGATGGCGACCCGGCTAGGCCTTTCGTCAATCCCGCGCGAGGCTGAGATCATCATTCTGGAACGCGATATGCGCCTCGTTGAAATGACGGGGGCCCGATACCATGCCGCTCATGTTTCGACCGCAGACTCTGTCGAGATCATTGCGAAGGCTAAGGCTAAGGGACTACAGGTCACTTGTGATACAGCGCCGTTTTACTTTGCGCTTAACGAGTTGTCTGTCGGCGATTACCGGACCTTTGCTAAGCTTTCACCCCCGTTACGTGGCGAGCATGACCGCGAGGCAATCGTCGAAGGTCTGAAGAGCGGTGTTATCGATGCTATAGCCAGTGATCATGCTCCCCAGGACGAGGAAAGCAAACGTCTACCGTTTGCTCAAGCCGCGTTCGGAGGGTCCGGGCTTGAGACGTTGTTGGCGGTATCTCTGGACCTTTTTCACAACGAAGAGATGGGATTGCTGGATGTGCTGGCTAAGTTGACCTCCATCCCGGCACAGCTACTCGGTCTTCAAGCCGGGACGTTGTCACCCGATCATCCAGCAGACCTGATCCTTTTCGATCCCAACTCCGCCTGGAAGGTCGACGGCGATAAATTTTTGTCAAAGTCCAAGAACACACCCTTTGATGGCAAACCGCTACAAGGCCAAGTTCTGCGCACCGTCGTAGACGGACGAACCGTGTTCGAAGCGAGTAATCATGCCCGTGCAGCTTGACCCAGGGTCCTGGACATTTGCCTTGATTGTTTTCGGGGGCTATCTGCTGGGATCGATTCCGTTCGGACTTCTGCTCACAAAGGTTGCCGGACTTGGCGACATTCGCAAAGTTGGGTCGGGAAATATCGGTGCGACAAACGTCCTGCGCACGGGCAATCGTGGCCTCGCAGCAGTGACCCTGTTCCTGGACGGCGCTAAGGGCGCCTTGGCCGTTTGGTTAGGCGCCATGATCGCGATAGACCAAGCGGCCGAAATCGGCGGTCTCGTTGCCGGTGCCGGCGCAGTTCTCGGCCATAATTTTCCGGTCTGGCTGAAGTTCCGCGGTGGTAAAGGTGTGGCGACAACCCTTGGCATGATGCTCGGTGCGGTTCCGATTGTCGGCGCCATGGCCTGCGTTACCTGGATCGCTATGGCGATCATCTTTCGGTACTCCTCGCTGGCGGCGCTCATTGCGCTCGCGATGGCACCAGTTTTTGCCCTACTCCTCGGTATGAATAATCCCGCACTGATGTTTTTTGCCCTGACCGTTTTAGGCTGGGTACGCCATGGCGCGAATATTGGGCGCCTGATAAAAGGCGAGGAACCTCAGATCGGCGACTCATGACAGCCAACAGTCTCTGATGAGAACTACCTCCTCTGAAACGATTTCCGCGCTACGCTTGGTCCGGTCTGATGGAGTGGGCCCGGTCACCTACCACGGGTTACTTGCGCGCTACGGCTCAGCCCAGGCTGCGTTAGATGCCCTGCCTGACTTGCAGTTTAAAGGCAGACGAAAGCGATCATTCAAGACCGCATCTGTCGCGGACATTGAGGACGAGCTCTACCGTCTTGAGCGGGCCGGCGGCACGCTCATTGACATAAAGAGTTCAAGCTATCCCCAGCATCTGGCGGAGATTTCAGACGCCCCGCCCTTCTTGACGGTTTTGGGAGACCCGAGGCATTTGCAGCAGCCGGCAATCGGTATTGTCGGCGCTCGGAACGCGTCTGCCAACGGTCGAAAGATTGCGGGAAGTCTAGCGCGTGACCTCGCAGCAGCGGGTTTGACCATATGGTCAGGCCTTGCCCGCGGGATAGATACGGCGGCTCACGCTACATCTGTCGAGTTGTCGACCGTCGCCGTCATGGCCGGCGGTGCCGACGTCATATATCCGCGCGAAAACACGGACCTTCATGCACGCATAATCGAACAAGGATGCGTCATCTCCGAAATGCCTGTGGGTACAGAGCCGCAGGCGCAATACTTCCCACGTCGCAATAGGCTCATTTCGGGTGGAACGATGGGCGTTATCATTGTCGAAGGAACACCAAAATCCGGCTCGCTGATCACCGCAAGATTTGCGCTGGACCAAGGCAGGGACGTCTTCGCTGTACCTGGGTCACCGCTCGATCCCAGGGCACGGGGCCCCAACAATCTGATTCGGGACGGGGCCGTTCTGATCCGGGACGCGAATGACGTTCTAGACGAGGTCAGGGTGGGGTTGGGGCTTTTTGCGGACTCAGAACCCGCCAAGACGAAAGCACCGCAAGACACTGAAAATATTGACGATTTAGACATCTCCTCCCTTCAGAAAGAGATCCTTAGCGAAGTTGGGACAGGGTCAGTGACTGTTGACGAACTGCGGCGACAGTGCCAAGTGTCTGCCCCCATTCTCGCCGCTGCACTTCTAGAGTTGGAGTTGGAGGGGCAGATTGAGCGCCTTCCGGGCAACCGTATTGGCGCTCTCGGCAGCTAACTTGGGCAGGAACGAACCTCACATAGTGTGGGGCACTGATAAGAGAATTTTCAGGGACTGGCGTCATTATCGATGAATAGCATTGTCATCGTCGAATCCCCCGCTAAGGCTAAGACCATCAACAAGTATCTGGGTGACGGATACACGGTAATGGCGTCCTACGGGCACGTGCGGGACTTGCCCCCGAAAGACGGGTCCGTCAGACCGGACGAAGATTTCGCCATGGACTGGGAAGTGGCGGCGCAGTCAAAGAAGCATCTCAAAGCAATTGTCGACGCCGCGAAAGATGCGGATGCGGTATACCTCGCCACCGACCCGGACCGCGAAGGCGAAGCCATTTCATGGCATGTGCTTGAAGAATTGAACAACCGCAAGATCTTGAACGGAACCGAGGTCAAACGGGTTACCTTCAACGCCATCACCAAAAGTGCCGTGCTCGAAGCGATGGATAAGCCTCGGGCCTTGGATAGCGAGCTCGTTGACGCCTACTTGGCGCGGCGCGCCTTGGATTATTTGGTGGGCTTCAACCTCTCCCCCGTTTTGTGGCGCAAACTGCCTGGCAGCCGGTCTGCTGGCCGGGTTCAATCTGTGGCGCTGCGTCTCATATGTGACCGTGAACTCGAGATCGAAAAGTTCGAACCTCGAGAGTACTGGTCTGTCGAGGCAGACCTCTCAAAGTCCGACGACACGAAGTTTACGGCGCGGCTGACTCACCTGAACGGGGAAAAGCTGGACAAGTTTGCCCTGCCTGACGAATCAAGCGCTAAGGCAGCGCAGGCCGCCATTGAAAGCGCGACGTTCTCCGTCACTTCAGTTGAGAAGAAGCAAAAACAACGCCGGCCGTACGCGCCGTTCACAACATCCACGCTCCAGCAGGATGCTTCCCGGCGTCTATACTTCAGTGCCCGCCAGACAATGGACTTGGCCCAAAAGCTTTATGAGGGCGCGGACATTGACGGAGAAACAGTCGGCCTCATCACCTATATGAGGACCGACGGCGTTCAGATTGACGGCTCAGCCATCAACGTCGTGCGCTCCGTCATTGAGCAAGACTTCGGCTCTAACTACCTGCCTGAAAAGGCACGCATCTATTCAAGCAAAGCCAAGAACGCGCAGGAGGCTCACGAGGCAATCCGCCCCACTGATCCAGCACGACGGCCAAAAGATGTCGCTCCGTACATTACCAAGGACCAGCTGCGCTTATACGAACTTATTTGGAAAAGAACCGTCGCGAGCCAGATGGAAGCGGCGGTCATGGATCAGGTTGCTATCGTTTCTTCTTCGGTCGACCAACAAACGAAACTCAGAGCCAGCGGTTCAGTCATCCGTTTTCCCGGATTCCTGAAAATCTATGCCGACACCCCGAAGTCGAGCGGAGACAATGACGACTCTTCGGACGATGGAGCAGATCGCATTTTGCCGCCGTTGGAAGAAGGCGAGGCCGTAGCCCAGTCTAATGTCAAAGCCGACCAACACTTTACCCAGCCCCCTCCACGCTTCTCAGAAGCCTCTCTTGTCAAAACGATGGAGGAACTTGGGATCGGCCGGCCCTCGACTTACGCATCGATCATTCAAGTGCTCCAAGATCGCAACTATGTCCGCATGGATAGCCGGCGTTTCATTCCCGAAGATCGCGGCCGCGTCGTTACGGCGTTTCTTGAAAGTTTTTTCGCGAAGTACGTCGAGTACTCCTTTACTGCAGACCTGGAAAACAAGCTGGATGAGATATCCGGCGGTGGATTGCATTGGAAAGATGTTCTCGCCGAATTCTGGCAGGACTTTATCGCTGCAATCGAGGGCACCAGCGAACTTCGTATCACCGAAGTCATCGACACGCTTGACGAGATGCTGGAGCCGCACCTCTTTCCAAAGACGGACGATGGAACGGATCTGCGAAAGTGCCCGACATGCGACGATGGCAGGTTGTCTCTGAAGTTCGGTAAATTTGGCGGCTTCATCGGCTGCAGCAACTACCCGGATTGTCGCTACACCCGACAGCTCTCGGTCGGGGCTAACGACCCCTCCGCAGCTGTCGCAGACGGTCCCAAAGAGCTCGGAGAAGATCCCGAAACAGGCTTGATGGTAACCCTTCGCGCGGGACCGTACGGTCTATACGTCCAGTTGGGCGACGCCGAAACTCTTGCGGCGCGGGCTGCCGCCGAAACGCCTCAAGAAGAAGAAAAACCCAAGAAAGGCAAAAAGGCTAAAAAGCCGAAGGCACCGAAACCCAAGCGCTCGTCCATCCCCAAAGGCATGGACCCGGAAAGTGTCGATCTTGAGCGCGCCCTTAAACTTCTGTCCTTGCCCCGCGAAGTCGGTACACATCCTGAATCCGGCGAAATGATTTACGCGGGTCTTGGCCGCTTCGGCCCGTACTTGAAGTTCGGGGACAAATATCAGTCATTGGGACAGGATGATGACGTCCTCGAAATCGGACTAAATCGCGCGGTTGTCGTGATCGCCGAAGGTAAAAACAAGAAAGGCCGCAGGGGCGCAGGTGCCGCGAAGTCACTTGGGGAACACCCGGACGACAGCAAAGCGGTCACTGTACGCGATGGCCGCTACGGACCATACGTGCAGCATGGCTCCTTGCGGGCGACATTGCCGAAGGACAAAGACAAGGACTCCGTTACGCTCGAGGAAGCCCTTGAATTGTTAGCGGCAAAAGCTGCCAAAGCGGGAACCAAGAAGAAAGCCACCACCAAGAAGAAAACCGCGAAGAAAAAGGCCGCCTCTAAAAAGAAGGCAACAACGAAAAAAAAAGTAGCGGAAAAGAAGAAGACGAACGAGCAGCCCGCTTCTGATGCCGAAACCTCGCCTGGCAACGCGGATACCTAACCCCCCTTGCCCACTAAAAAATCAGACCGCTTGAAACGTTCCTTGCCTTCAAAGGCGGAGCTGCTCTCCTACATTGAGAAATCGACAAAGCGCCTTGGCAAACGCGATCTGGCCCGTGCCTTCAAGGTCTCAGGGCAGGACAAGCCAGCCTTCAAGGCCCTTCTCAAAGAGCTGGAGCAGGAAGGCGCGATCGAGCGCAGCCGTCGCCGCAAGTTTGCGGAAGCAGGACGGCTACCGGGTGTTGCCGTTATTGATGCTGTTCGCGTTGATGCCGATGGTGATCTGATTGGCCATCCCGCGAATTGGGATGAAAAAGCGCCGCCGCCTCTTATCTACATTGACGACTCACCTGACGCCACGCGCGGTATAGGCGTCGGCGACAGGATTCTAGCACGCCTTTCTCCGACGGAAGACGGGACCTATCAAGCCAGCCCGATCCGAAAATTGACCGGCGGCCCACGACAAATACTGGGAATTTGCGAACGGACGGATGATGGGCACCTACTTATTAAGCCTATCGACCGCCGAGAGCGCGATACCATCCGGATCGATAGAGCGGAGACCAAAGACGCACAGCACGGAGAATTCGTGTTGGTCGCGGTTGAACATAACGCCGGCAAGCGCGTGAAACGGGGACGTATCCTCGAACGCATTCGTGAACCGGGCATCGATCGCGCTCTGAGTCTCATAGCGGTTCACAGCCATGGCATCCCGCATGAGTGGCCTGCCGCGGCGCTGGAGGAAGCCGAAGCCTGCGGCCCAGCAGAGTTGAAGCGTCGCACTGACCTGCGTGACATCCCGTTGGTCACCATAGATGGTGAGGACGCACGAGACTTCGATGACGCCGTTTGGGCAGAACCGGATTCTGACCCAAAAAACCGCGGCGGCTGGCACTTAATTGTCGCCATCGCCGATGTCGCCCACTACGTGCGGCCCAACTCGGGTTTGGATCGCGCTGCGTTTGATCGGGGAAATTCCACCTACTTTCCAGACCGCGTCGTCCCCATGCTTCCGGAAGCCCTGTCTAACGGCTGGTGCTCGCTTCGTCCAGGCGAGGATCGGCCATGCCTTGCCGTGCACATCTGGATTCGCTCTGACGGAAGGATCCTGCGGCACCAGTTTGTGCGGGGATTGATGCGTTCGGTGGCACGGCTGACATATACGCAAGTACAGGCCGCCCATGACGGATCCGCTGATCTCCCCACAAAAGAACTTACAGATACGGTTATTGAACCGCTTTATGGCGCTTATAAGAGTTTGATGCGGGCACGGCGCAAGCGAGGCGCGCTTGCGCTCGACTTACCGGAACGAAAAATTACTATCGATGAGAACGGCCACATGACCGGTGTTCAACGCCGCCCGCGATGGGGCAGCCATGAATTGATTGAAGAGTTCATGATCGCTGCAAATATCGTCGCCGCGCAGGCCCTCCTGAAGGACACGCCCACAGGACTCTATCGGGTTCACGAACCTCCTGACGGGGAACGCGTGAATGACTTGAGGTCAGCGCTGCAGAGTATGGATTTGTCTTTCGGGTCAGCGGGGTCGGTTAAGGCGAAGGACTTCAACCGGGTCCTTGAAGCCATCTCCGAAAAGCCGGCTGCCGGCTTGATCAACATGATGATCCTGCGCGCCCAGTCTCAAGCAAGATACGAACCGGAGAACCTCGGCCACTTCGGTCTGGCCTTGCCGCAATACACCCACTTCACCTCACCGATCCGCCGATATTCTGACTTGGTCGTGCACCGGTGTCTCATCTCAAAGCTCAAGTTGGGGAAAGACGGACCTGCACAGCAAACGCCACCTAACTTGCAGGGCACTGCTGAGCACATTTCAATGACCGAGCGGCGTTCCGCTGTGGCAGAGCGGGAAACGGTCGACCGATTCACCGCTGCCTATCTCAAAGACCGTGTTGGCGCCACCTTCGATGCGACCGTCAACGGCGTAAGCCGTTTCGGATTGTTTGTGACCCTAGACGAGACAGGTGCTGACGGCATTGTGCCGATCAAGCGGCTTCCCAATGACTACTACGAGGTGTTTGAGGACACCCACACCCTCGCCGGACGAAACAACGGCGTTGTTTTCTCCATTGGCGACCCCATGACGGTGCGGCTGAGCGACGCTGATCCCCTCACCGGCAGCATAGCCTTTGATTATTTAGATCATACGCCCCAGGGCCCGAAACCTTCACGCGGGCGGAAACGCGGCCCGTCGCGTCATCGCCGTGGGTCACGGGGCAAGAGAAAAACCAGGGCAAAATAAGGGGTGTGTCCCGACGACATGAATCGTATGATCTGGAGATGACACAGCGGCACCCACGCAGCTGAATTTCGACGAGCATCTACGTCAGCACCATGACCCCGAAGTCTGTAGCACTTTTATTCCTGTTGTCGTTGCCGCTCCTCTCAGGGTGCGCGGCGCCAGGCATGGTCTCGGACGCGAACTGGCCGTCCGAACGCACGACAATAAACGGATACGATGTCCTGGAAACTAGTCGTGTTCTGTCTCACGGATTGACTCAGGTTCAGGCCAAAGCTCTTGCGCAGCCGAACCTCGACTCCCTTGTACTGGATGGCCTCAGAGGCGTATCGAGCATCGACCCAATGATAACCGTCGCCGAAGCGGACAAAAGGGTGATGACCTTCGTCGGACAAGACATCGTGGCTGATTTGACAAAGCCGCCCACAAACGAGGTCGATCCTTGGCTCTCTCTTTTTCAAGGGTCCATCGTCGGCGCGCGCGGAAAGTCTCCAATACTGGCAGACGCGGACAACGAGGAAATTTACTCCGCGTTTTATAGTGCCGCTCTTGAGAATCTAGACCCCTACTCCCGCTATGCTGGCCGTTTACAAGCTCGGTCGAATCGTGAACTCCGCAACGGGTTCGGCGGTCTGGGATTGACCTACGTGACCAACGATGTCGGCCTGGAGGTGCGCGGCGTTCAACCGGGCTCTCCGGCTGTTTCTGCGGGCCTACGCGTGGGCGACCTGATCACTCATGTTGACGGCGAGACCGTAGCGACTAAGCGCAGTTGGACGATCCGGCGCCTGCTGAGAGGGGCTATCGGTTCAACAGCAGTTCTTTCGGTCATACGCGGACAATTGGGGGATGCGAAGCGGATCGAAATAGAAAGATCATTAATCGTACCGCAAACAGTTAAAGCTGAGTTGGAAGACGGCATTGCGATCGTCAAAATCCATAGCTTCAATCAACAAACCGCAAAAACAGTCCAGGGTGAACTGTTGCGGCTTAACACGGCATCTTCAGACATTCAGGGTTTGATTCTCGATTTGCGCGGTGACCCAGGAGGACTCCTGGATCAGGCGGTCGCGGTTAGCGATCTGTTCCTAGACTCCGGACATATCGTGTCGACGATCGGTAGGCACCCCGAATCCATTCAACGGTATCAAGCCTTTGACGGCGACGCCGCGACTGGTCTGCCAATGGTCGTTCTTGTTGATAGCCGGTCCGCCTCAGCCGCCGAGATCGTCGCCGCTGCTCTGCAAGACGCGGGACGTGCGGTCGTCGTGGGGACTTCGACATACGGCAAAGGCACGGTTCAGACGGTCGTCCGTTTACCGAATGACGGCGAGATTACGCTGACTTGGTCTCGGTTTCATGCGCCCGGCGGTTACGCCATCGAAGATCTAGGTGTCTTGCCCATGGTCTGCACCAGCGGCATCACTGAAAACCCCGAAAGCCTTTTGGCGAGATGGCAAGAGCAAGGAAGCCAGTTCGTGTCCCAGAAATCCCTTTGGCACACGGTCGGCGCCAACGACGTGCCGGGGCGTTCGGCCCTGCGCGAGGCCTGCCCGGCCCAAGTGCGGGATGACGACACGGTAGACTTAGAGGTGGCCAAGGCATTGATATTAAAAGAAAATATATATGCCCAAGCAATCGGGCTGACGGCCGTCAACGCGGCGATGAATGATGTCCAAAGTGGCGGTGACCGCGAAGGCTTGACACCCTAGCCCGGCAGAGTATGTTGCCGCGCTTCAACCGATCCCAGGCGAAAGTCCGATGGCTAAACCAGCAACAGTTCAGATCAAATTAGAAAGCACCGCCGGTACTGGGTACTACTACGTCACCAAGAAGAACCCGCGAACCATGACGGAAAAACTTGAGAAGCGTAAGTACGATCCCAAGGCCCGCAAACACGTGATCTTCAAGGAAGCGAAGATCAAGTAATAAGACTATGAACTCTGTTGGGTTTACCAACAGCGCGCCAGCCCTCTCATCATGCACTGGAACGAGTCCTGGGTCGCTTGTTAGCCGTCCAGATGCCTGGAAATCGTTTGCAAGAAACTGGCAACCGAAATTGGTTTGGCGATGTACCCGTCGCAGCCGCCATCACGAATTTTTTCTTCATCGCCCTTCATCGCAAACGCCGTAACAGCGATGACTGGAATCGCCTTAAGGTCATCATCAGCCTTGAGCATTTTGGCGATCTCAAGTCCCGAAATCTCGGGCAGCTGAATATCCATCAGGATCAAGTCCGGACGCAGCTTTCGCGTCATATCCATGACCTGCCGCCCGTCTTTCGTTTGCAGCGTGGTATATCCATGCGCTTCGAGGAGATCGTTGAACAGTTTCATGTTCAACTCATTGTCCTCGACGATAAGAATGGTCTTTGACATTCCGGACCAGTTCCCTACCGGCTAAACTCGCAGCCAGTATGTTCCGCTCCGAGCAGAGCGGGAAGGTTTCGACTAACGGCATTTACACCATGAGATACCCCAAAATACAAGTCTCCGGCCATACACCGTACCCCATTCACATTGTACCGCTTTTATCTCATGTGCGGCCCTTAGACATTTAGTCCCTCAGATCACACGCATTACGGATCATGGAAATTTCCTCTCAAGCTCGCCTCGTCTTGTTTCTCGTGTTCCTAGTGGCCTTTGCAGTTCTGGAGGCTCGGTTTCCCCGGCGTGATCTAACCCTCGACCGCGCTCGAAGATGGATCTCTAACTTAGGCATCGTCGTCATCAGTACGATTTTGGTACGTGTGCTTATTCCCTTTGCGCCCGCGGGAACGGCATTTTGGGCCCAGTCATCGGGCATCGGCCTATTCAATATCTTCGGGATATCGCCGCTAATCGCCGGACTACTCAGCTTTCTGGTCTTGGACGCAACGATTTATTGGCAGCACCGTCTGTTTCATCAGGTTCCGATACTGTGGCGCGTTCACCGCATGCACCACACAGACGTCGATATCGATGTGACGTCTGGCCTGCGATTCCACCCGATCGAAATCATCCTCTCTTCCCTTTTGAAGATGGCTATCGTGGCATTGTTGGGGGCTCCGGTCGCGGCCGTCGTCGTATTTGAAGTGGTGTTAAACGGAACGGCTCTCTTCAATCACGCCAGACTGGGTATACCCGCCCCCGTCGACCGGGTTCTCAGGACATTCGTCGTAACCCCGGACATGCATCGAGTACACCACTCGATACATCCGGATGAAACCGATAGCAATTTTGGTTTCAATTTACCTTGGTGGGATCGTCTGTTCGGCACATACACCGCTCAGCCGAGAGACGGTCATGACTCAATGATGCTGGGTCTGCCCTACTTCCGAGGAGACGCATCTGTAGGACTCGTCACGCTTTTGGCCCAGCCGTTCTTATCGCCCGATGGGGCACGCGGGGCTGCTAAGCAGTCCGGCGACTCTGACAACTAGGCCCTCTACACCGACTCAGCCAGCAGGGCCATCGGCTCAACGGTTCCGCTATCAAGCTTCGCAGCTGCCGCCTGAACCGCACTTTGCAACTTCTCGAAGGCTCGGTTCTCGATTTGCCGCACACGTTCGCGGCTAATGCCATATTCTTCGCCCAAGTCTTCTAAGGTGCGCGGATCATCGGCCAGACGGCGTTCCACGATGATATGGCGTTCGCGATCATTCAGTGTCGCTAAGGCACCTCGCAGTAAACCGCTGCCAACCTGACGCTCCTCATCTTCAGCGAACACACTTTCCTGACTCGGTGCGTCGGAAACCAGTAAGTCGAGGCGATCGAGATCTCCATCCTCACCTACGGGAACATTCAATGATGCATCCGAGCGAGACAGACGGCCATTCATATCAATGACGTCTTTACGGTCTACATCAAGCGTCGACGCGATCTCATCTGCAGCATCAAGCGTCAAATCACCGTCGTCATAAATATCCAGCTTGGCTTTAAGCTTGCGCAGATTAAAAAAGAGCTTCTTCTGAGCCGCTACGGTGCCAACCTTCACCAATGACCAAGAATTAAGTACATACTCGTTGATGGCAGCCTTGATCCACCACATCGCATAGGTCGCCAAACGAAACCCGCGATCAGGATCAAATTTTTTCACAGCGCGCATCAGGCCAATGTTGCCTTCGGATACCAGGTCAGAAACGGGCAATCCGTAGAAACGGTATCCCATCGCAATCTTGGCAACGAGACGCAGATGGCTTGTTACTAACTTATGGGCAGCATCGGTGTCGTCATGCTCAACCAGTCGCTTAGCGAGCATGAACTCCTCTTCTTTCTCCAGAATGGGAAAGCGCTTGATGTCCTGAAGGTATGCTGCAAGGCCACGATCGGACGCGAGTACAGGTAGGGAATTGGTTGTCATTGCTCTGTTCCTTATCAGTAAAGTGCGCGAGAGACGGCGCCCGCGACGTGCGGCGCCAATAGGTGCGCAACGTTATGCGGCTCGAACGTGCCGACACTGAAAGCTGGAATAGAGCGGTACAGAATATCTCATTGTCATATCCTCCTTGAGCAACATGACGTTTGTTAAGTCGTCCACCTTTGAGGTCGGACTATCTTCGCTAGCCTCTCCTGAGCGCTAACAGGGGGATATTAACCAAATCCAGTGGCAATGTAAATATATATTAGAAGTCTCTGATATAGTGTAAGCATATGATAAATATGTATTATTGTTGTGGTATGCGATTTCTGCCGTTCAGGCTCGCCACAAGGATTTAGGCCCGGCCTTATGGTTTTCGTCCTTGGCGGTTTCGTTTTGCGGCTCCATCCGCTAGGGTTCCGCCCTCTAAAAAATTGAGATTCAAGGCTTTTTCGTGTTTTCAGCGTCCGCGACTGGTGAAAAATCGGCCCCTCTGCCGTCTGCTGCGGACGTCCTGAAGCGGTTCCAGGGCGTGCGCAACGAGACAGACCGACTGGCCCAGCCGTTGAGCCCGGAAGATCAAGTCGTCCAATCAATGACGGACGCCAGCCCGACAAAATGGCATCGGGCCCATACGACCTGGTTCTTTGAGACCTTTGTCCTACAGCCCTTCCTGACGGACTATTCTCTATTCGACGAAGCCTACGGCTATCTGTTCAATTCGTATTACGAAGCCGTGGGCGAACGCCACCCAAGGCCGGACCGGGGCTTGCTAACCCGCCCAAGCAGTGACGAGATTGCCGCGTACCGGCAGCATGTCGACTCAGCCATGGGTGAACTACTGCAAAGTGCTGCAGATGAGTCCTGGGTAGACCTAAGCGCGCTAATCTTGTTGGGGACGCATCATGAGCAGCAGCATCAGGAACTGCTCCTGATGGACATCCTGCACGCCTTTTCATGCAACACCCTAGAGCCGAAGTATGCGGGAGGAGTCCCCCTTGAGACGACGGACATGTCTCGCCTGGCATGGATGGAAGTTGAAGGCGGAGCCTTCTCGATTGGGCATGAGCCAGAAGGCGGTTTCGCATTCGATAACGAAGGACCGCGCCATGACGTGCTGGTTCAGCCGTTTCTAATCGCGAACCGCCTCGTGACCAATGGGGAATGGCTAGCCTTCATGAAAGACGGTGGATACAAGAGGCCAGAGCTTTGGCTGGCTGATGGCTGGGCTGTGGCTCAAAATTCTGGCTGGGCGGCACCTGGGTATTGGCGCGACGAGGGAAATTCTGACTGGTCTCAGTTTAGTCTGCGCGGCCGGCAATCCCTAAATCTTGATGCTCCGGTCTGCCATATCAGCTTCTACGAAGCCGACGCATTCGCAACTTGGAGCGGAAAACGGTTGCCAACTGAGTTTGAATGGGAAGTGGCGTCTCAGCGGGACTCCGAAACCGGGAACCTACTTTCGTCAGGCGCTTTGCGACCCCTACCCGCATCCGCCGACAAACCTTTAGCGCAAATGTTCGGCGATGTATGGGAACACACCCGATCTGCTTATAGCCCCTACCCCCGCTTCAAGGTCGCTGACGGTGCGATTGGCGAATATAACGGCAAATTTATGTCAAACCAGATGGTGCTTCGCGGCGGAAGCTGTGTGACTCCCGGCAATCACATCCGGCGCACTTATCGCAACTTCTTCTATCCCCACCAAAGGTGGATGTTCGCCGGCTTAAGACTTGTGGAGGATATAACGTGACGCAATCCACGTCGCAGAACCTAAACGCTGAATTTCTGGGCGATGTTGTCGAAGGTCTTTCTAAGGAACAAAAGAGCCTGCCCCCCAAATACTTTTACGACGCAGAAGGATCCGCCCTTTTCGATAAAATTTGCGATCTGGAAGAGTACTATCCGACCCGCACAGAGATAGGATTACTTAGCGAGAAAGCCGCAGAAATTGCGTCGTTGGTTGAAGACCGGCATCTCATCGAGTTCGGCAGCGGCTCAAGCATCAAGATTCGCATTCTTTTGGACGCCGCGAAAAAACTGGCCAGCTATGTTCCGGTCGACATCTCCAAGGAGCATCTACTCGCCGCCGCCGATTCAATCGCGACCGACTATCCCGACCTGAAAGTCACTCCGGTCTGTGCAGATTTTACGCAGCAGTTTCCTTTGCCAGATGACGTGTCCTCAGGTGAAAAAGCGGGTTTCTTTCCGGGCTCGACGATCGGCAATTTTTCGCGCAACGGAGCAGAAAATTTCTTGGAAATGGCTGCCGCGATGCTGGGCGAAGACGGTAGCCTCGTCATCGGTGTAGACCTCAAGAAAGACCCTGACATTTTGCACGCTGCCTACAACGATAACGACGGCGTCACAGCAGCTTTCAATAAAAATGTCCTGAGACGAATCAACAATGAACTCGCGGGCGAATTTGATCTCTCGGCCTTTGTTCACGAGGCGCGTTATGTTGAAGACCGAGGGCGGGTTGAGATGCACCTGATCAGTACGAAACCCCAGACCGTCTCGGTCGCCGGTCACTCCTTCGAGTTTGAATCCGGTGAAAGCATCCATACGGAAAACTCGCACAAGTACGAAATAGACGAGTTTCACGAGATGGGACGGCAAGCGGGGTTTGAGCCCGCTGAAACCTGGACAGATGGAGACCGTTTATTCAGCATCCATCATCTTAAGGTCGCTGCATAACAATCTGCATATTTAACGCTGGGCAGATGACGCGCATTCCACGCACAAAGGTTCAGCGGCGTCGGACTTCAGCCGGCCGACCGCGATTTCTTCATCGCAATTCAAGCAATACCCGTAGTCTCCGGAAGCGATGCGCTGGAGAGCTGCGTCTATCCGAACCAAATCGACATCGCGCCTTCGCTGGGTCGCGAGAGCCATCTCGCGCTGCTGTAACGCATCCATACGAGATAAACGGCCCTGCATGGACTGGTCAAGTTCAACTGGCGCACGGTCTTCCGACGTGGAGCCAGAGGTCTCGAGCAACTCGGCCTTACGTTCGATGAGCTGCTGCTTCATCTCCTTGAGATTGAGCTTCTTTCGCGATGGCATGACGTCTAAGCGTAGACCTCAAACGAAACTTGCGTAAAGCACCTGACGCTAAGTTTCTGACAAACCTATTGTTTTAGCGCCAGGTTCGCGAGCTGCATGGCTGTGGGGATGACTTCTGGAACAGTTGATGCCGCACCAGCCTTCTCGAGTGTCCGCGCGTGATTGGCATCCCGTGCCCGCGCGTATACGGTGAGCTCTGGGAGGATATACTTCACGACATTCATCATCTGCACAGCTTTGGCTGGGTCATCGATCGCAATGACCAGAGCGCGTGCCTCAGCCAACCCAACCGCATAAAGAACTTCGGGCCGGGTGGCATCACCGAAATATACAGAAAGCCCTGATTGACGCGCCGTCGCGATGGCGTGGGGATTGATATCAAGGCAAACATAAGCGCGCTCGGCATCTCGGAGTTGGGATGCGACCTCGCGCCCGACACGTCCAACTCCTATAACGATTACATGATCACGAAAGCTATCATCTGGGCCATCCAGTGAGTCCGCGGGAATCGCGCTCGCCAGTTCCCATCGCTTGATGAGAACAGACGTTAAAGACACTAGCAACGGCGTGGCCAGCATGGACAATGCAACGCCCACAGCGAGAACCTGGAGCATCTCAGCGGGCAAGAGTCCCGACGCCAGTGCCGCCGCAAATAGCACGAAGGCAAATTCGCCACCTTGCGCCAGATGGATACCCGCCTCAGCCGATTCGACAGTGGATAGCGCGAGAATGCGGGCGAGTACGAATACGATGGTTGCTTTGAGGGCCATTAACCCGACAACTAGCAACGCAATGTCGCCACTGCGATTGATCGCTAGATCGATATCCACCGACATACCAACGCCCATGAAGAACAGGCCGAGGAGCAAACCTCGGAAGGGTTGAATCTCAGCGGCGACCTGATGCCGGAATGGTGTATCGGCGAGCAGCATACCAGCGAGCAAAGCACCGAACGCGAGCGACAGACCAGCGGTCTCAGTCATGGCGGCGGCAGCCAACAGCACCAGAAGTGTAAATCCAGCGAATACCTCTGCATTGCGAAGACCACTCACCGTCATGAACAAGCGTTCCAGCAGCCAGCGCCCAAGCCCGAGGATGACAGCTACCGCCGCACACATTTTCAAAACGGCGAATAGGAGTGTCTCTCCAAGCTGACCTTGATCTCCGCCCAACGCGACGATAAGCGCCAGGAGCGGCCCGACAGCCAGATCTTGCATGAGCAATACACCGAAAACGTTGCGCCCAAACACGGTCGGAAAACGCCCTTGCTCTGAAATGAGGGTTAGCACAACGGCCGTCGAAGACAGAGAAAGCGCGGCACCGATCACCGCTGCAGTCAACGGAGGCACATCGAGTGCACGGGCAACGAAATAGATTGCGCCCATTGAGCAAACGATCTGAAGCAAGCCGAGTTTAAAAATCGGCGCCCGCATGACGCGGATACGCTCAAGGGGGAGTTCTAGCCCAATGATGAAGAGAAGAAATACGACCCCAAATTCGCCAAGAAGGGTGATCGTCTCGTTTGCCGTGACCAGGCCGAGGCCAAACGGGCCAATGATGCCCCCTGCCACTAGATAGCCGAGAACAGCGCCAAGTTTCAGGCGCTGAAAGATCGCCACGGTTAACACACCCGCAGCCAGAATAATGATAACTTCGTTGAGTATATGCAGTTCGGGCACCGGTTTGCTGCCAACGCGATATGAACAGACGCGCTCCTCTGGCAGCCGTTATACCATGTCCCTAGCGGCTAGCGATAACCGTGATTTCTACTAAGAACTCGGAGCTCGCCAGCTTGGCCTCGACCGTCGTACGCGCCGGTGTAGCGCCGACAGGAACCCATTTTTTCCAAACTTCGTTCATCTCACCGAATGTTGAGATGTCTGCCAAATAGATTGTCGCCGACAGAATACGCGCTTTCTGAGCGCCGACACGGGCCAGTAGCGCATCGATTTTATCCAGCACACCTTGGGTCTGACCGGCGACATCAGGGGCGTCCGATGAGACCTGGCCGGCCAAATACACAGTGTCACCGTGAATCACAGCCTGGCTCATGATTTCGCCAGTATCGAGACGATCGATCTGCATGTTCCCCTCCCGCGTCGGTTCAGATTTCCGATGATGCTCTAGTGTATCTGTTCTTTGGTTTTTGCGAACCGAATATCCGGCCAGTCTTCCTCTGCCTTGCCGATATGCCAGGCATTTCGGGCAAGAAAAACGGGAGCCTGATCGTGATCGTCGGCAATATTGGCACTGTTTTTGTCGATAAAGTCTTTCACTTTGGCTGGGTCATCCGCCTCAATCCAGCGGGCGGTATAGAGCGACGTCACCTCGAAGTGCACGGGAACGTCGTACTCCGTTCGGATCCGGTCGGCCATGACTTCGAACTGAAGCCCACCGACCACCCCGACGATCCAGTCGGAGCCGATCCAGGGCTTGAACACACTCGCCGCCCCCTCTTCCGCCAGCTGCTGCAACGCGCGGCCTAAATGTTTGGCCTTCATGGGGTCTTCGGGACGAGCGACCTGCAAAAGCTCAGGCGCAAAGCTGGGAATGCCGGTAAAGTGAAGCACCTCGCCTTCCGTTAAAGCGTCACCAATTCGCAAGTTGCCGTGGTTCGGAATGCCGATTATGTCTCCTGGCCAGGCTTCTTCTGCCGTCTCCCGGTCTTGCGCAAGAAACAGGACCGGGTTGTGAATCGTCAATGTCTTGCCGGAGCGGACATGCAGGAGCTTTTGACCCTTGCGGAAATGCCCCGAGCTGAGGCGGAAAAACGCAATGCGGTCACGGTGTTTAGGATCCATGTTCGCCTGAATCTTGAAGACAAATCCGGACACCTTCTCCTCATCTGGCGAGACCGGTCGCTCCACGGTTGGCGCAGAGCGCGGTTTCGGTGCCAGCGCGGTCAACCCTTCCAGCAATTCCTGGACGCCAAAGTTGTTGACTGCACTGCCGAACCACACCGGAGTCATAGTGCCCTCAAGGTAGGCATCACGGTCAAACTCCGGGCAGAGGCCACGCACCATCTCAACATCCTCGCGAAGCTTAGCGACCGCGTCTGCCGGGAGAAGTTCGTCGAGCTTGGGATCGTCTAGTCCGGAGCAAACCGTTCCCTGGTCGGGCCGCTCCCCCTTGGACCGGGCGACAAGGACCAATCTGTCGTTCAGGAGATCGTAGCAGCCGAGAAAATGCCGGCCCATGCCGATTGGCCAACTCGCGGGTGACACATCTAGCGCCAAACGTTGTTCAATTTCATCGAGAAGATCGAAAGGGTCCTGTCCGTCACGATCCAGTTTGTTGATGAAGGTCGCGATCGGCATATCGCGCATGCGGCAAACTTCGAACAACTTTAATGTCTGCGCCTCAATACCCTTGGCGCTGTCCATTACCATCACCGCGGAGTCGACGGCGGTCAGGGTCCGGTAGGTGTCTTCACTGAAATCTTCGTGGCCGGGGGTATCCAGCAAATTGAAAGTGCACGAGTTGTAGTCAAACGTCATGACGGAGGATGCAACCGAGATGCCCCGCTCTTTTTCCACCTTCATCCAGTCCGAGCGCGCCCGCCGCCGGTCTCCCTTTGCCTTAACCGCACCGGCAAGCTGGATTGCGCCACCAAAAAGGAGAAGCTTCTCTGTGAGTGTCGTTTTCCCCGCATCCGGGTGCGAAATGATCGCAAATGTTCGGCGCCGGTCGACCTCGGCGTTTTGGGTAGGCATTGCAGATCTCGGGCTATTGGTCTTCTAGAGCATCTAACTGGAGGGCGACCTTTAAGCCATCAAGATGGTCAGCGCAATCGATCTGGCATGACAACCGGGATTCGGGCGCCGCGTAGTCAGAGTCATCCAACAACTCTGCTTCCTCAACACCTGGTCGGCCGACCACCTGCTGCCATTCAGACGTAACGTGAACGTGACACGTAGCACAGGCCAAGGCGCCCCCGCATTCCGCTCTGATGGGCATTCCACCATCGCGCAGGGCGGCCATCACCGTGATGCCAGATTTACCCCCGACCTGACGTTCCTGCCCGTCGGGCAGAACCACGACTATATTCATGAAGAGCCAATTCTCTCCCGAATACTCGAACTGGAGGTCGTGTGTTCAAACTTGAGCTTCTGATCGGGCCGGGCATAGTGGAAACCGCCGTGTGCCATCAAGGCTGCCTCATGAAAACCTGACAAGATCAGCTTGAGTTTCCCGGGGTAACTGCACATGTCACCGATGCAAAAAATGCCGTTCTCAGATGTCTCGAACTTCTCGGTGTCGACGGCGATCCGATTGCTTTCCATGTTGATACCCCAGCCGGCGATGGGCCCTAGTTTCATCGTCAAACCGTAAAAGGCGAGCATCGAGTCACATGGTACGTCGTACTCGTCCTTGGATTCGACATCCTGCAGGGTGACAGACTCGATTTGTCCGTCCTGGCCGTTCAGCTTCACGATTTGGGCGACATGGACCTTCACTTTGCCGGCGGCCTCAAGCTCCCGCATCTTATCGACGGAATCTTGAACGGCACGGAATTCTGACCGGCGATGAACGAGGTGCATGCTTTCCACTGAGTCATTGAGGGCAAGCGTCCAATCAAGTGCCGAGTCTCCTCCACCAGCAATTAGAAGGTTTTTGCCGCGGAACTGCTCCATTTGGCGCACAGCGAAAAACACTGACTTACCTTCAAAGTCGTCAACGCCTTGGATTTTTGGTTTCTTCGGCGTGAAACTCCCGCCTCCGCCGGCAATGCAAATGACCGGCGCCTCAACGGTCACCCCCATATCCGTTTTCATCTGCCAATGGCCATTGTCGAGCTTTTCAAGACTTTCGGCCATTTGATTGAGAAGCATGGTCGGGTTGAACGGAGCAATTTGCTCCAACAGGTCTTCGGTGAGCTGCGCGCCAGTGACAGACTTTCTGCTCGGGATATCGAGTATGGGCTTCTCCGGATAAAGCTCCGCGCACTGCCCGCCTGGCTTGTCCCGAATGTCAATGATGACGCTGTGCAAACCGAGCAAACCAAGCTCAAAGACAGCAAAAAGGCCTACCGGTCCTGCACCAATAATAATGACGTCTGTCTTATATAAGTCTTCTCCGACCGCACCACTATCGAGCATACCTTAAATTCTCCCCATACTCACTGGCTGCAGCTAAGAGCCTTCAATTCCCCTGCGGAACTTCGACCACTGCTCCGGCGTATCTAAGTCCGTCAGAACGGCAGTGTCCTCAAATTCGACCTCATAAACAAGGTCCTCGTGTTGGCCGATGAGGTGCCGGGCGCCGACGTCGCCACTGACGGTCTCCATGCTCGGCCAAAGGTGACGCGCCCAAAGAACGGGATTGCCTCGCTTGCCTTTAAACACCGGAACGCCGACGGCGCGTCCCTCGTCCGGCTTAAAGCCGGCGACGAGGGCGTTGATATGGTCCGTTGTGACATCCGGCATGTCGGCCAGGCACACGATGACCGCGTCGCAGTCCTGCGGCACGACGGCCAGTCCAGCCCTAAGTGAGGTGGATAACCCATCCGCGAAATCCGGATTGTGGGCGACCTGGACCTCCAGGCCTGCAAGGGCGGCCTCAACCTCGGCGTCCTCGTGCCCCGTGACAACGACACACGGATTGATCAGCGCCTGCGTAACCGTGCTGACCGTGCGCCTGACGAGAGGCTCGCCCTGCACGGTTTGCAGGAGTTTATTGACCGACCCCATGCGCCGCGACTGACCCGCCGCAAGCACGATGGCGGCGACTTTGGGCTGCTGATCTTGCACACGTTCTTGTCTCACAGCTTGGTCCCTGGGCAATGGCCGGACCGGACTATCCACCAATAGCCCGCCGACTCCCATCGCCATGATGTCAGCTTTGCCGGCAGGCATGCGCGCAGCGTACCGCTGCAAGAGCCAATCAATGCCGTTCAACTTCGGCGACCGGGCACATCCGGGCAGGATTACGATTGGCGTACCTTGGTGTTCCGCGACCAGCACCATGTTGCCAGGGTCGACAGGCATACCGAAATGGATAGTCGTCCCGCCCTGTGCCGAGATTGCCGCAGGGATTGTATCGTTTCTGTCCACCGTCACCGAGGCGCCGACGACGAGTATGAGATCGGTTTGTCTGGAGAGTGCGTCTCGAAGTGTGGCCGCGACGTCGTCGAACGCATGGTCACAGGACAAAACCTGATCGACCTGGCCGCCTAAGGCCTCAATGCGTCGCTTGGTCAGAACAGTAGTCTTTTCGATCACCGAAGGCTTGAGGTGGGGCAGCACCGTATTGATTACGGTGACAGACAGACTTTGGAATGGAGTTACAGATACGATGCCTTGCTCAGTTTCCAGAAGAGCACGGACCTGTTCCATGACAGTTTCCGGCACCGAAAAGGGAATGATTTTAACGGTTGCGATAACCTGCCGCTGGTCCACCCGCTGGCAGTCGTCGAGAGTCGCAATGGTGACGGACTCATCAATCGCGTTGAACCTGTTGATGAAATCGGTGTTGATCCGCACCAAACCGGGCTGCTTGGCTTCAATATTGCACCGGCCGGTATAAGCTTCTGAACACGATGCCCCTGCCCCGCAAACCCGCGCGGCTATCTCGGCAGCGGCGGTGTTTTCATGAACATCCCCGGCCTCCAATCGCGCGACATGGATGCGTTCCACCCCGCTGCGCTGCAAGAGATCAATGTCCTGGGCGGACAAGGTCCGCCCCTTTTTAAGAGCCCATCCGTCCCCTGCAATAGAGTGGGCCAAGACCGCGCCCTCACAGTCCCCCACTGGGAGTTGGCCGAATTTCATAACCGAGCTAGACGTCCGCGCCCCGGCGAACGGCGATCGCCTGGCTGAGGATGGACACAGCAATCTCGGCAGGACTCTTTGCCTGAATATTGAGACCAGCCGGCCCGCGAATACGCCCTAGGTGCGTTTGATCAAAACCTGCGGCCTCAAGACGTTGCAGGCGTTTTGCATGGGTTCGCGCGCTTCCCAGCGCCCCGATATAGAACGCATCAGAATTGAGCGCCGCCGTGAGGGCGGGATCATCCAATTTCGGATCATGGGTTAGAGTTACAACCGCCGTCCGCGCATCCGGTTTTAACTTAGCCATTCCCTCGTCCGGCCAGTCCGTCAACGTCTCGAAATTCGCCATTCTGTCTGCGGCGACAAAGCCCTCTCTAGGGTCCACCACGGTGACATCAAATCCCGCCAGCTGGGCCATCGGCGCCAGGGATTGGGCAATATGAACCGCGCCGACGATGATCATTCTGAACGGAGGGCCGTAGACGCGGACAAATAACTCAGTGTCATCAAGCTCCCCGGACAAGTCCGCGGCAATCATCTCAATGATCTTTTGCAGCTGTGCATCGTCCAGGCCGAGATCTCCAGCTGCTTCGTCTGACGTGACAAACGCTTGATCACCTGAAGCAGTATCGGTGACGACCGCACAGGCCTGTTTGTCAGCAATTGCACTGGTAAGCTTTGAAAACAGGTCTGCGTTCATTCGACCTGCTCGACAAAAACATGCACCTTCCCGCCACACGCGAGGCCAACCTCCCAGGCCATGTCATTGGTCACCCCGAACTCAAGGCGCTGTGGCGCTCCCGTTTCGATAACGTTCTGAGCGGCTTCGACAACCGCGCCTTCGATACATCCGCCCGAAACAGACCCGGCGAACTCACCATCTTCGCTGACGGCAAGGTGACTGCCCACCGGGCGCGGTGATGAGCCCCATGTTTTGGTCACAGTCGCGAGCGCCGTTCGCTTTCCAGCAGCCCGCCATGCTTGCAGTCGAGTCAGAGGATCATCTTGCGGGTCAGACATACATGGCCTCGGAACGGTCAGGGCCCCAGCGTCCTTCGCTGCCGACAGACGCAAGGGCATCCGCAAGTTTACTGAGGCTGTCGAGATTGTGCACGGGCCGAAACTCATCCACATGGGGAAGCATGGCCTTCACACCTGCTGATCTGGGTTCGAAGCCGTCATAGCGCAATAGGGGATTCAGCCAGATGAGCCGGCGGCACGACCGCTGGAGACGATCCATTTCCGTTGCCACCCCATCGCCGCCATCGCGGTCGAGGCCATCCGAGATCAGCAACACAACAGCACCTTGAGCCAGCACACGGCGCGACCAAACGCGGTTAAACGTCGCAAGAGTCTCGCCGATGCGGGTTCCGCCGGACCAGTCGAACACCGCCTGACCCACCCGGCTGAGGGCGACATCAGGGTCATTGTGCGCTAGGTGCCGGGTCACATTGGTAAGTCGGGTACCGAAGAGGAACGTATGCACCCTGTCCCGGTCGTTCGTCACTGCGTGGAGAAAATGCAGCAGCATCCGGGCGTAGGACTCCATGGATCCAGAGATGTCGCACAGGACCACAAGCGGCGGATGGCGGCGGATACGTTTCTTCCTTTGCAGCTCGAACCCGCCCGGCAACCGTACCGACCGGCGCAGTGTGGCCCGCATGTCGATTCTGCGTCCGCTGGCGTGGGGGCGAAACCGGCGCGACGGCAATTCAGGTATTGGCAAGGTCATGGTGCGCAGAACGTTCCGGGTGTGGACCAACTCCTCATTGGACATGGTTTCGAAGTCTTTCGTCCGAAGGTGTTCGATCGAAGACCATGTTGCCGTGGAGTCAATTTCAAGTTCCTGCTCGGTCGCGGACCTGACCTCTCCCAACCCTGCGGACACCAAGGACTCGGCCAGCCGCCGGGGCAACGGCGCTTCTGGCGGCAACGAACCCTCACCTTCATCGCTGTCAAGAACAGAGAACTCTCCAGCGTCCGCGGGTCTTACCGTCCAGAAATGGTCGAAGGCGATGCGAAACACATCAAACTGATTGCGACGTTCGACAAACACAGCGTGAAGTGTCCAGAACGTGTCGTCGCGATTGGTAATGTCGATGACAGATAGGGCTTCAATAGCCAGTAGCGCTTTGCCTGGCCCAACTGGTAAGCCAGCACCGCGCAGAATCCGAGCGAACAGGGCCACGTTCAAAGCCAAAGCGCCGCGCTCGCTATCGTTTGTCATGAGGCTTGGGCAGCGGCCGCCAAAGCCTCATCGGCGGCACCATCACGCACCCGGGAGATGTCGTCCTGATATTTGAGAACAACACCAAGCGTTGAGTCCATCCCAGCGCGGTCAAGCTGCTTGCGGTCAAGCGTCATCAGGGCCCGTGTCCAGTCCAGCGTTTCCGCAATGCCAGGTGGCTTGAACAAATCTTGCCCACGCAAGTGTTGAACGGCAGCGACAACTTGCGCCGTGAGTACTGACGCAGCATCCGGCACTTTACGGCGCACAATCTCAAGCTCTCGCTCGGCTGACGGATAATCAACCCAGTGGTATAAGCACCGGCGCTTCAAGGCGTCATGAATCTCCCGCGTGCGGTTGGAGGTCAGAACCACGATCGGCGGCTGAGATGCTTTGACTTCGCCAAGTTCAGGAATGCTGACCTGAAAGTCCGACAACACTTCGAGCAGATAGGCTTCGAAGGGCTCATCTGCACGATCAAGCTCATCGATCAACAACACGGGTGGTCCGGCGGGATCATCCCGCAACGCCTTCAACAAAGGACGCTCGATCAAGTAGTCGGCGCTATATATGTCCGCTGCAATGTCGTCGGTGGTTGTCTTACCTCCCGCTTCTGCGAGGCGGATAGACATCATTTGTTTTGGATAGTTCCATTCATAAACAGCGGACGCAATGTCGAGGCCTTCGTAGCATTGAAGACGGATAAGCTGCCGGCCCAGAGAGTCCGCCAGAACTTTCGCCACCTCGGTTTTACCGACACCGGCTTCGCCCTCCAAAAACAGCGGGCGGCCGAGCTTGAGGCACAGGAACAGCGCCGTCGACAGAGACCGGTCAGAGACATAGTTGCTCTGACGGAGAAGGTCGTCCGTGTCTTCGATGGAGTTCGGCAGCGCGATCGTCACGGGGTCCAGCTCTCAATACGATGGCTTATCGTAAATGTCGTATCTGCGTTGGCAGAAAACAAGACGGGCGCGGTTTGAACCGCGCCCGCAAATCCTTTTCGGCGTCTCTGTTTATTATTGTTGGAGAGCTGCAGCTCTCTTGATGGCTTTGCGGATGCGGGTATACGTCCCGCAGCGGCAAATATTGGTGATGTAGGTGTTGATGTCTTCGTCCGTCGGATTGGGAATATCTTTCAACATTGACGCGACCGACATGATCATGCCCGACTGGCAGTAGCCGCATTGCGGCACATCTTCTTCTATCCACGCCTGCTGGACAGGGTGACTGCGGTCATCGGACAAGCCCTCAATCGTGGTGATATCCGCGCCTTCGGCGAATTCGGCCGGCAGAGCACAAGACCGCTCAGCCACACCGTTCACGTGCACGGTGCAGGCACCGCAGGCGGCAATACCGCAGCCATATTTCGTGCCGGTCATGCCCAGATTGTCGCGGAGAACCCACAGTAAGGGGGTTTCCGGATCGACATCGACGGTTTTGTCCTGACCATTGACGCGAAACTTAATTGCCATCTCTACCTCCGAAATACGTTGTCACAGGGGAACTCGACGGGGATGTCGACCCCTGGAGGCCGGTTGCATCTTGGCGCCATTCTACAGCCGCCGGGGCGGGACGCAAGCGCCACGAGTCGCCGATTTCTGCGTTTTTCGGCTCACAAGAGCGTCATTTCAATACGCGACCGCCCCGCGCACCCGCCGCCGCGGCGGGCGGCCATTCGCGGCGGAATCCCGCCGAGTCACGCCTGTCCCGGCCCACTAGATATGGTATGGTGGACCGGCCAGACCCCCAAAACATCGTGACAATTTTGTGATTGTCTGGAACACTCGCCTCCAGTTTTTGAGGGTTCAGGGGAACACCTTGGCAATGCAGCGCCGTTATCCGACCGGGTCTATCGCGGATGAGCGTGGCCATTTGGCTGGACAGCCCGCCGCCAGGGTTCTGTCCCCTATGACATCCCTCATGACACCATATCTTGTGGGTTCGTTTGTCGGAATTTCAGAGAGCCGGCACGCTGGCCTGTGTCCGTGGTTGAGGCCGCGGGCAAGAGGGCCATCGCGCCGGGTCTGATCAGAGGTGCGTCCCTGAAACTTGGGGCGGGGCAATAGTCCCGCCCATTTTTTTGCCCGCCTCTCAGCGGGATAGCCAGCTAATCACCAATTCCAGGAGATGCCAACCGGGGGCGCAAAAGCCGCACCGGCGCTGGGCTCAACACGGCAGGAAATAGACGCTCTCAGACTCCGCTTGGGCATGGAGTTCGGCGACTCCGTCGGCGCTGTAGACCTCCTGGGTGCGCCAGGCTCGGAAGGCCGCGAAATCGGGCCAACGGATCACGGCCACGGCATGGGCGTCCTCGGGTCCGACAAAGCGGAAAGCCGGCTTGGAGAAGCCCAGCACCTCGCCGCCGAAGTGGCCCGGTTTCAGGCTCTGGCCATCACTGAGCGCCTGGTATGCGGCATAGGCCTCGGCGTCGGTGATGCCATGGACGACGAACACACTGAGGAATGGCCCGTTTATGACCGCCTCAGGCACCTCTCGTTCAGGATCGAACAGCGTCGACACGGGACTACCAGGCGACCGTATCGCCGTTGTAGCGCCTGAATGTGCCGGTATCGGCCATTGTGAAGCCAGCGATCAGGCCGCGCATGCCGCTGACACTGTCAGGAATCTCGACCGTCGCGCCGCCCACCCCCATGCGGGTCTTCACGTGTCCGGGGCAAAACGCCATGGCGACGACATCGTCCTTGCGCAGCACTTCGGACATCAGTTGCACGGCTTTGGTCACGGCCGTCTTTGAGGTGCAGTAGCAAAAGGCCGGTGTGACGTCTTCCTGGAACGAGCCCACCGTGCTCGACAGGGTGATGATCTTCTTCTGTTTCCCAGCCTTCACATGATCGATAAACGCCTCGGCCATCTTCACCGGCGCGAAGGTGTTGGTGCGGATGACTTGATCCCACACCTCATAGTCGATGGTGCCGAAATGCTGTGCGTCCAGATGATCCTGGATCGGCACCGGGCCGATGATGCCGGCGTTGTTGATCAGCACGTCGATGGCCGTGCCGGTGTACTTCTCAGCCACCGCCTCGATGGAGGCGTGATCGAGCATGTCCATGGCTTCAAGGCTGACGCGTCCGCCGGCACCTGCGGCAATGTCCCGCAACTCAGCTGAGCTTTCGCCCTCGGGATCACGGCTGCAGGCGATGACGGTCCAGCCGTCATCGGCATACTGGTGCACAAACTCCAGCCCGATGCCGCGGTTGGCCCCGGTGATTAGAACTGTCGGCATATAACCTCCTCAACCGATGTAGAGCGGCCCATCCATGCGCGCGAGCGGCTCGGCGCCGTCCTTGGTGATGACGACGAGGTCCTCGAGGTGGCACGCGCCCCAGCCGGGCTCCATGTAGGGAAAATCGACGGTGATGGTCATGCCTTCGCGCAGTTCCAGATCGTCGCGCTTCTGATAGGGCAGTCCTTCCGTGAAGGGTTCGTCGGTGTGCTGCAAACCGACCGAGTGCGGACTGGCGCCGACACCGAACATCGGCAGCCCGGTTTTTTTCATTGCGTCTTGAGCCACCGCGCGGATGTCTGAATACTTTCGGCCCGGCTTAAGCGCGGCAAAGGCTTCGTCCCACGCGGCGCGCATTAATGCCGCACGCTGCTCAAGTTTCTTCGAGGGCTCGCCGAGCACGAAGGTGCGCCCGAAGTCGCCGTGATAGAGATTGATCTGACTGACCGCGTCCATCAGCAGCGGACGGCCTTCGACCACTTCGCCGTCGGGCAGACCCCCAACCCCGCCGGCGGCAATCCACGTCGCCTTGGCGCCGCGCTTGGCCGCCTCGACCATGAACAGACGGTCGATGTCGGCCCGGGTCGCGCCTTTGTCGATCTGCGCGAACATCGCTTCTGTGGCATCCTGATTTGCTTGCGCGATCTTACGCATGTGTCCGAGTTCGACCTCGGACTTCACCAGCCGGATGCGGCGGAACAGGTTGTCGCCTTCGACAAAGGTTGGCGTGTCGAGCCCGACCTTCTCCAGCACTTTGGCGATGCGCCAGTCGTCGACGGCGAGCGTGCCGTTGGCCAGACCGCTCTCCCTGATCGCCCGCGCCAGGGCGTATTCCGAGGACGGCGACATCAGGCCGTTGTAACGATCCTGCACCGCCATCCACTCGGCCTCACGCGGCGCGTAGTTGTCCGGATCCGTCGGCCAGGGTGTGGCCGGCCCAGCATCGGGCGGCGTCGCCCAGTTGTCGGCGTTGACATAGTCTGGCCAGTTGGTGGCGTAGCTGTAGGGCATCAGCTCGGGATACTCGCGCTCGCTGTTGGCGATATTCCACAGATCGACGTGCGAGGTGATCAGGAACGCGGTTTCGTCCGGATCGCGCGGCAGCACGGCAAAGGCCGGATAGGAATAGAGCTGCGCAACTTTGTAGCCGAGGTAGTTGGACAGATAGAACACGTTCACCGGATTGAGGGCGATGACGCCGTCGACGCCCGCCTCGTCCATCACCTGATAGGCCCACGGTGTGTTGACAAGCAGCCGGCCATCGAAATCTTCGCCCGGCGAATATCCCGGCGCGATGGAGCCCCAGTTGGCCCAGGCGTCACGCCCATCGCTGGCGGTTAGCCCCGCCACTGCCGCCCCCAGGGCCAGCCCCGATAGCACGTCTCTGCGTTCAACCATGATGTTCCCCCTCCCATGCCGCCGATCTAATCTGAAGCGAGGGGCTCTTGAAACGCGAATTGCCGCGATGCCAGAGCCCGGCGGATCTGATCAACCCCAGAGATCGGGATCGGCTGACCGGGCGCAGGTTCGACCGTAATCACCGCGTTGTCCACCCACAGGTCGGGACGCGTTTGGCCCGCGACGGGCGAAAGCACAACGCTGTCGTAGAGCGCGCGGTCAAAGGCGATGAACGGCTCAATGTCGTCGGCGAGGTCATTGGGGAGGTCGAGCGCTTTGCCCCGGCCCCGGTCGACGTAGATCACGCTCGGTAGTCCGAACCGGCTGAGAAAGACCTGCAAACTGAGATCGAACTGTTCAGCCAAACCGACAAACGCGCAGCGCGCGAGATTGGCCTGGGCCACCGCCAATGTTTCTTCCGTACACGGCTGGCCCGGTGAGGTCAGACCAGCGAGTTGCCGGGTCATGGGATTGTCGAGAATGCCGCCGCTTGCGATCACCTCCGCGAACGGTGTGTTGATCGACCAGCCGCCGCGGTCGGCGCCGAAGGCAAAGTGCGACAGACTGCGGGCGACGGGATCGCGCAGGAAGGTGACCGTCAAGGGCGGCAGATCGAACGTGTCATCGGCGCCGAAGGGAATGTGGCCGCGCAGGAAGCGCAACGCCGGATCAGCGGTGGCCAGCACATCCGCCGCCTCGCCTTTGCCGCCGCCGAGAAACTGCCCGTAGATCGTGCCGGTGGCATAGCAGCCGAGGTCTGGATCACCGACCGCGTTGAAGAACCACTTGTCGAGGATCGCCGCGAAGGAGCGCCCAGCACACTTCGGCAGATGCACAAAGGTCAGACGGCGCCCGTCGAGCGTCTGGGTCTGGGCACCAAGGTCGAGCGACCGCACCAGTTTGTGAATGACCGGCTGGCCGTTCTCGTCAACCGCGCCGGAAGGAACCTGGGTCATGGCCGGATGATGCCACAGCAACTGCACATTGCCAGGGCAACCTGGCGCCGCGCATTGCCAGTAGTCGCACAGCACCCTAGTGTCACGCCATGCGAAACTTAATGTTCCTAGTGCTCGTGGCTCTGTGCGGCTGGGGTGCCCCGCCTACAGCAGCCCAGCCCCTCGAAGGCAAGGTCGGTGTCTACTCGTTCCCCGACAGCGAATGGTGGGAACAGTGGATGCGCTTTCAGGCCAACATCGAAGCCGACCCGCAGTTCGACTTCGAGTGGTACCTGAACGGCGAGCTGGGTTCGGAACAGCAGCTCCTCACCGGTGCCCGGCGCAACCGCATTCAGGTGATCAGCGTCTCGTCCCAGGGCATGACCTCGCTGGTGCCGGAGATGGGCGTGCTCATGTCCCCCTACCTGTTCGACAGTTTGGAAGAAGCGGACTTCGTGCTCGACAGTTACCTGGCGGAGCCCATCGGCGATCTGTTCCGGGCCCAAGGGCTCGAACCGCTGGTGTTCACCGATGTGGGCTGGCAGGTGCTGTATTCGGTGAATGAGCCGATCATCGTACCTGCCGACCTCAGCGGTAAGACCATCCGCATTTCACCGACCATCATCCTGCAATCCTTCGTCGAGGCGCTCGGCGCCGACTATGCCGCGCTGGAGCTGGGCGACCTGATCCCCGGCCTGCAGACGGGCGTGGTCAACGGTGGACTGACCAACGTCGTGTTCGTGCACAATGCGCTGCAGGGACAAGTGTGCTGCGTCACGCGATTGCAAGGCATCTATGAGACCGGGGTAATCTTCGCCGCCAAGCGCTGGTTCGACCGGGCGACCTCGGCGCAGCAACAGGCGCTGGTGGCCGCATACGACAGTCTGGCGGTGCAGCGCCCCCGGGTGCGCGGCTACGTTGAATCAGTGATCGACGAAGGCCGGGCGCAGGGCACCCGCTACATCGACCTGACCGCCGAACAACGCAAGCTATGGAAAGAGGCGTCGGCAGGCGCCCTGCGGCGCATTCTGGACTCCACCGGCGCGGACGGCGCCCGGTTGTATGACTTGGTGCAACAGGGCAAAGCGGCCTTTGCACGGCAGCAGAGCGAAAACTAACTTTTTTATTTCTTAGGTTTGGCGTGGAACGAGCCCATGCACGCCACGGATTTTGATTCATATGGCGTGTGAATCCCGACTCATAAGACATTGGTTTTCATGCATCATTCTGGGCTGGCGCTGCGCGTAGTGCAGGTCCACTAGGTCAATGACCGATTTCCTGGTCAAAGGCCGGTTGAGGTGCTGAGATGTCCGGACATCACGCTGCTCGGAGACCACGATGAGACACACCTTTGTCGTCCTGTTTGTCCTGCTGCTTGCGCCACTGACAGGCACGTCAGCCGCGCCGGTGGTCGAGACCACCGCCGGTACGGTTCGGGGTATGGATGAGGACGGCGTATCTGTATTCCGGGGCATCCCCTACGCCGCACCGCCGGTGGGCGAACTGCGCTGGCGGCCTGCCCAGCCCGCTGAGGGGTGGACCGGCACTAAAGACGCCCCCAGGGACGCCACCACCTTCGGCACGGTCTGCCCGCAGGCCCTGCGGCCCGGCTACAACGCCGCCGATCTGGCGGACCGGCCCATGGGCGAAGACTGCCTGACCTTGAACGTGTAGAGCGCCGATCTGACGCCCGAGACGCCACGGCCCGTGATGGTGTGGATCCTGCCCGGCGGCTTCACCGCCGGTGACGGTGGGATGGCGGTCTACAACGGCCGCGCCCTCGCCCAGCAAGACGTGGTGGTGGTCACCTTCAATTACCGCCTGGGGTATCTGGGTCAGTTTGCCCATGCCGCCCTGTCCGCTGCCGAGCCGGACCAAGCCATCGGCACCTATTACCTGTCCGACCAAGTACAAGCCCTGACCTGGGTGCGTGACAACATCGCGGCCTTTGGCGGCGACCCGGACAACGTCACGATTTTCGGCATGTCCGCCGGGGGTGTGAGCGTCAACTACTTGATGGGCCTGCCGGCGGCGGAAGGTCTGTTCCACAAGGCGATCTCGCAGAGTTCGAACGTGCGGCCCTATCTGCCCAAGCACATCTCTGAAGACCGGCGCATGAACCCGTCGCTGCAGACCACCGGCGCCGGACTGGCCGAGATGTATGGCATCGCGGGCACCGACGCAGAGATTGTCGCGGGTTTGCGCGGCCTCGAGTGGGAACAGGTGTTCGAGTACCAATCCAAGACCGCCTTCGGCTCCCTCAACCCGGCAGTGGACGGCGTCTACCTGCCCGAGGGCCTGGGCCCCGTGTTTAGCGAGGGGCGGCAGCACGCGGTGCCGTATATGACCGGCGCGGCCAGCTGGGAGGGCAGCTTGCTGGCCCGCTTTGATAACGCCGACCTGCTGCTGAATGCCCTAGGGCTGTCCAGGGAAGAGATGACGGCCCTGTATGGCGGGGGCAACGGTGCGGTGAGCGAGCGGACGATGCTGGACAATCTGGAGTTCGACACGTTTTTCGGCTCGCAGCGCTGGCTGGCGCGGCGGCATGCAGAAGCCGGCCTGCCGACGTACCTATACCGCTTCGACTATGTCTATGAAGCCGAACGCGGCACCATTCCCGGCGCCCGCCACGGCGAGGAAACCCCGTTTGTGTTTCAAACCCTGGGCACGCGCATTCCGGTGACGCCGACCGCCCAAGACCAGGCAATGAGCGACCTGGTCAGCGGCTATTGGCTGGCCTTCGCCAAGACCGGTAATCCTAATGGTGGCGGACGGCCCACCTGGCCGGAGCAAACGGCGGAGACGGATGTTCTGTTGGATTTTCAGGCCGAGGGCGTGGCCGCCAAGGAAGACTTCGAGGCCGAGCGCATGCGGTTTATGGAACGGCGCTACAGCGACGGGCTGATGTAGGCACGCCGCGCGCCGGTTTGCAGTTCAGATCATGATTCAAAAGTGACTCGTAAGTGACTCAAAAAGAGTCATTTTTCCGGCGTGACTCCCACCGGCCTGATCTTGTCGTATTCGATAAATAAGCCTTCCCCTTCGAAGCCCGTGAGCCCGGCACGCAGGCCGTAGAAGTCGACCGATTCAAACAGGTACACCATGTAGGACTGCTCGTGATAGAGGCGCATGAGGTCCTGGGTCAGCGCCTCACGGTGGGCCAGATCGGGCTCTTCCATGGCGGCGGTGATCAGCGCCTGGTCCTCAGCCTTGCACAGCCAGGGCGTTTTCCATAGGCAGCTATGAAGGCGCATGCCGCGCAGGGCATCCATCTGCGGCGAGGCCGGAAAGTCCATCATGAACCCCTGCCCGCGGAAATCGCCGGTGTGAATGGCGTTGAAATACTGTGAGATCGGAAAGGTTTTGAGCTCCAGGCGCACGCCGACCTTGCGCAAGTCCTCCGCCACCTTTTGGTAAATGGCGACGCCGTTGGGAATGGACGTGCCGGGCACGACCTCAAACACCAGATCGAAGCCGTCCGCATACCCCGCCTCCGCCAGCAGGGCGCGGGCTTTGTCCGGATCGTAGGGATAGGGTTCGAGCTCGGGGTTGAAACCGAAGGCCAGGTCCGGCACCGGCTGGGATGGCGCTTTGCTGGTGTTGTTCAGCAGCGCGGCGATGTAGGCCTCACGGTCGATGGCGTAGTTGAGGGCCTGGCGCACGCGGACATCCATCAGCGGCGCGTTGCCGGGCCCGAAAGCCGGGTGATCGGGATTGAGGATCAAGGCGAAGACATAGGTGCGTCCGCCGGGGATGGAAATCCACTGGTGGCCTGCCGCTTCGAGCTCGGCCATGCTGTCTGGCACGGTGCCCAGGATGGCGTCGAGCTGGCCGGTGATGATGCCCTGCACCCGCTGCGGCCCCTCGGGCACGGCGTAGACCTCAAGCTTGTCGAAGTGCGGCGGCCGCCAAGAGTCCTCAAAAGCTTCCATGCGCGCCACCGTCGGCTCCCAGGCCACCACGCGGTAGGGCCCGGTGCCGTGGGGCTCGCGGGCGAAGCCTTGCCGGCCAAGGCGGCGCCAGTGCTCCGGCGCAACAATGCGCAGGCTGGAGGCCTCCCGTGGGAACATGATGTTGGGCGTCTTGGTGGTGATCTCGACGGTGAGATCGTCCAGCGCCCGTGCCCCGGCCATGGAAGCCAGCATTTGCGCCACAACCTCGGTCGCGGCCTCGGGGCTGGTCAGGTAATCGACGGCGTTGATCACCGCGTCGGCGTTCAGCGGCTCGCCATTAGAGAAGGTCACCCCCTCGCGCAGGGTGAACTCCCAGGTGAGCGGGCTGGTCTGGCGCCAGGCCGTGGCGAGCCAGGGCTTAACCGCGCCGTCGTTGCCGACATAGGTGAGGCCATCGAAGATCGCCGACCAGGTGTAGATGGTCGGTGCGTTGAGCGAGGCATAGGGATTGCCCAGCATGGCCGGCAGACCGACGACGCCCATGCGCAGGGTGTCGCCGAAGGCCTCGGGCGCGGCATCGTCCGCGTTTTGAGACTCTCCACAGCCGGCGAGCGGTAACGCCAACGCCATCACCGCGAGCGCGGTTGCGGCACGGGCGCGGCGCATCAACCGATGGGCAGTCTGTATCGTCTGAAGTGCTAGTGTCATGGCGTGGGACTGTAACTCAGTTCAGGGAAACAGGGGGAAAATCCGATGCCGCATGTGAGCGATCAGGGCACCGGCCTTTGGTATGAGGTGACCGGCGACGGCCCGCCGGTGGTGCTGACCGGCGGCTGGGGTCTGCTGGATGCGCAATGGCATGAGGTGCGTCCGCTGCTGGCGAAGCACATGAGCTGCATCGACTGGAGTCCGCGCGGCTGCGGCAAGTCCGACCGCGCGTGGCTGGGCGGCTTTACCATGGACCGCTGGGTCGACGATCTGGTGGTGATCCTCGATCACCTCGGCCATGACCGCGTGCACATGTGGGCAACCTCGACGGGCTCGATGCTGGCGATCCGCTTCGCCGCGCGCTACCCGGAGCGGGTGCAAAGCCTGATCACCTTTCCCATGTTCGCCGCCGGACCGCCAGCACGCCAGAAGGCGGCAACCTACCTCGCCCTGGCCGAGAACTTCGGCTATCAGGCCCTGGCCCGTTTCACCCAGTGGATCGGCTGCGGTGAGAAGTACGTCTACGGCGCCAAGGGAGACGAGATCGCCAAGTTCGAAGCCGAGGTGTTCGCGCAGAACTTCTCGATCTCGGCGATCAACAAGATCATGGACGTGTATTTCAACTGTGATCTTTCGGCTGATGTGGCCAAGCTGTCGATGCCGGTGCTGCTGTATTTGGGCGCCTCGGGCAACAACGGAGCGGAGGCGCTGAAACCAGCGGTGGATGGCTTCTTAAAACTGTGCCCCAAGGCCGAGCTGAAGATTGTCCCCGAGTTGGGCGGGACCTATCTGATGGTGGAAGAACCGGAGGCCGCCGCGCCGGCGGTGATCGAGTGGGTGGGGCGGTGGAGTTAGCGCTTTATAGGCCACTCTTTCGTCACCTTCGGGCTTGTCCCGAAGGTCCAGGGTCTTAAGCTCAACCCTTGGCACTCAACCCTGGATGCCCGGAACAGGTCCGAGCATGACCGGAATGGAGATTTGAAATGAAGTCATGTGCATTTGCTGTTGCTGCCGTTCTCATCAGCTTCTCGGCCCACGCCAAAACCGTTTTGGTGACCGGCTCGAACCGGGGCATCGGCCTGGAGTTCGTCACCCAATATGCGGCGGCGGGCTGGGACGTGATCGCCACCAGCCGCTCGCCGGGGGATGACACCGACCTGCAAGCATTGGCCGCCGCCAACGCCAACGTGAAGATCGAGGAACTGGACGTCACCGATCTGGACGAAATCGCCGCCCTGGCCAAGAAACTCGAGGGCACAGCCATCGATGTCCTGATCAACAACGCCGGCATGTTCGGCGCCCGCGACGGCCAGACCTGGGGCCAACTGGATCGTGATCTGTTCGATCAGGTGATGGCGGTGAATGTGTACGGACCGCTGAAAGTGACCGAGGCGTTCGCGCCGCACGTCGCCGCCAGCGACGAGAAGAAGGTGGTGGTGATTTCCAGCGCCGCCGGATCCATTGCCGCGGTCAGCAGCCCGCCCGGCGCGCCCTACTACGCCATCAGCAAGTCGGCGGTGAACATGGCCATGCGCGGCACCGCCATGCGCCTGAAGGAAGACGGCATCTCGGTCGGCATCTTCCACCCGGGCGGGGTCGACACCCGCATGCTGCGCGAAGCGTTTGGTTTGTCCCAGGCCGAAGCGGAAGCCAACGAAGACTACGACTATCGCGGCTTCACCCCGCTGTCGCCGCAGGACAGCGTCGCCCAAATGCGCGCGGTGATCACCGGTCTGAACGCCGAGAACACCGGATCGTTCCTGCGCTACGACGGCGATACGGTGCGCTGGTAAAGCAAAAAGGAGAGAGATGATGCTGCGTTTAAGTATTTTGATCTTCACACTGTTCGTCTTCGGCTCAGCCCAAGCCGCGACCGTGATGATCACCGGAGCAAGCCGGGGCATCGGCTTTGAGTTCGCCCAGCGCTATGCCGAGCGTGGCTGGGATGTGATCGCCACGGCGCGCTCCCCCGGTGACGACGCCGAACTGCAAGCTCTGGCGCAGAAGTTCGACAACGTGCGCATCGAAACCCTGGACGTGACCGATCACGCCGGCATCGATGCGTTGGCGGCCAAACTCGAGGGCACGGCCATCGACGTGCTGATCAACAACGCTGGGATCTCAGGCGGGCGCAACACCCAGGAGTTCGGCGCCATCGATTACAGCGTGTTCGACGATGTGATGAACATCAACGTACTCGGCCCGCTGAAAGTCACCGAAGCGTTTCTCGATCACGTCGCCGCCAGCGAGCAAAAGAAGATCATCAACATTTCATCGTCCGAAGGCCGCCTGAGCAACGTGCGCGGCGCGCGCCAACCCTTTTACCGGGCGAGCAAGTCGGCCCTGAACATGGTGATGAAGAACGTCTCGATCCATCCGGAAGTGCAGAGCAAAGGGGTGATCATCGGCCTGCTCACCCCGGGCTTTGTCGATACGGATTTCACCGCCGGACTGCCCAAGCAGCTGATGATCGATGTGGAGACCAGCGTGTCCCGCTCGATGGAGATGATCGACAAATACGACATGGACATGTCAGGGCGTTACTTCGCCAACACCGGCGATGAAATGACCTGGTGAGTTAGGCGGCGGCCTAGTCGGGCAGCACAATTCGCACGTTTTGCATCATGCCTTTGTCCTCGTGGTCGAGGATGTGGCAATGCAGAACGAAATCGCCGATGTAGCGCTGATAGCGGCTGCGCACTTTGAAGACGTAGCCCTCTTCGATGAACAGGGTGTCCTTCCACACGCCTTTGAGACCGGCATACTGCCCTGTGCCTGGCCCGCTCACGTCGTTGCCGTCCATGTCGGTGATCGAGACGATCTGAAACGGGTTGATGTGAATGTGGAACGGATGCCCGCCCCAGAAGGACGCCAGGGTCCATTCATCCGCACCGCCGAGCGTCAGCGTGCGGTCGATGCGCGCGGGGTCGTAGGGTTGTGAGTTGGTGAGGATCAATTCGCCGCCGATGCTGAGGCCGAGATAGCCCACCTCGTGCTGATAGCGCGGCGGATCGGGCGGCAGATTGACGTTGTGGTAGCGGAAGCCGACGGTCTGCTTGCCGGTGAGTTCGGCGTCTGCGATGTCGGCGTGATCGACGAAGGCCGACAGATCCAGGCCGTCGCGCAAACCGGCGATCACCGCGTCGCGCACGCCGCCTGAGAAGTGAGCTGAGGCGGAGTCTTCCAAATCCTCTTGGACAGCGGCGGCGATACCATTGGTGGCAACGCCTTGCCCCGCGCCGACCTCGACATAACCGAGCAAGGCGCGTTCCTGGGGCCGTCCGCTCACCGACTCCTCCGGCGGAATTTCACCATCGATGACGCAATAGGTGCCGGGCTCGGGAAACATCACCAGCACGTCTTCGCGGTAGCCGGGCTGGAGAAACGCGTCTTGCTTTTCCGTCACGGCACGGCGGGTGTGCCCGTCCATGGCAATGCCGAACAGCGGCAGCACGTCGCCGGTGCAGTTGGCGTCGACAAAGGCCTGACGTTCCAGTGGCGTTTGCCCGCGCGGCAACTCGGCGGGTGCGCCATCGCGCAGCTTACGCAGTTGCACCCGGACGGTGTCACGCACGCCGGCGTGGATCAGCCGCCAGCGCTCCACCGTGCCCGCTTGCGCGCCCGTGAACGTGGGCATGACATAGCCGTTAAGCGCATTAAAGCGCCCGGAGCGGTCCCAAGTGGACTGGCCAAACTGATCGTAATTCTCGATGGTGCCGACATCGTCTTCGGCGCACCACCAGCTTTCGTCCGCGCGCTCGCGGATCGCGCTGTTTTCGTCACGACAGGCATAAGGAATTTGCTGAATAACGATGGTGCGCTCGGCGTAGGGCGTGCCGTCCGCGTGATGCAGCAGCGTGTCGAGATCACCGCTGATCCAACTGCCGTCGCCGGCGAGCTCAGGCGCACGATCGCCGCGCACGATCAGCGCGCCGGCCAAACCGCTGGACACCTGCAGCGCGGTCGAGCCGTGATGGTGCGGGTGATAGAAGTACGTCCCGGCGGGATGATCCTCGGGCATGTTGTATTCGTATTCAAAGGTCTGACCGGGACGGATCGAGACGAAGACATTGTCGCTGTTGCCCTCGGGACTGACCCAAAACCCGTGGGCGTGCACGTTGGTAACGTTGAAACAGTGCGGGATGTTGATGTTGGTGTGATTGTCATGACAGGACGGATCGTCCGCCGGAAGACTGTTGGTCACGGTGAGGCGCACGGTTTCGCCAGGCGCGGTTTCGATCAGCGGCGCGAGAAACGGAATATCGGCGGTGGTGTTCTCGGCGACATAGCTGCGCAGGCGCACCGCTTCCTGCCGCCCCGAGACAGGATTGAACATGCGGCCATCGGCGTAGCGCACATCAAGATCGTAAGTGGCGGTATCGGCGTCAGGGGTCATCGACGGCAGCGGCGCGGGAAAGCCGAGCGGCAGTTTGACGGACTCAGCCACAACGCCCGATGACAGGACTGCCGCCAGTCCGATGGCTAAAGTGAAACGCGCCGGGCGCATGCGCCGTGTCCCCCTTCCCCTCGCGATCCCTCAAGACTAACGGCAGTGAACCTGGAAATCACCCTCATGTCGCGCATTGCGGCATGCACCGTTCGGTATCAGACTGAAGGCATCACGAGAACTTAAGGCGATCAAGCTATGACGCGATCAACACTCCTGTCCCTTGGTCTCATGTGCGCATTGGCCGCCGTCACCGCAACGGACGTGTCCGCGCAAGACCCCGGCACCGTGTTCACCGACTGCGCCACCTGCCCGGAGATGATCGTTATTCCCTCCGGTCAGTTCATCATGGGCTCGCCAGACGACGAGCCGCAGCGCGACGCCGATGAGAGCCCGCGCCGCACGTTAACCATCGATCAGCCCTTCGCCGTCTCCCGGTTCGAGATCACTCGTGATCAATACGCAGAATTCGCCGCCGCGAGCGGCCGCAGCGCCGGACCGGACTGCACCGTGTGGGTGGGCAACAAGTGGGAACTGACCGAAGGAAAAAATTGGCAGGACCCTCACTACCCGCAAACCGGCAACGACCCCGTCGCCTGCATCGACTGGTTCGACGCCCAGGCTTTCGCGGCTTGGCTGGCCGACCGTACCGGGCAGCCCTACCGCCTACTCAGCGAAGCGGAGTGGGAATACATGGCGCGCGGCGGCACGACGACCGTGTATCACTTCGGCGACGATCCCGCTGGTTTGTGCGAGTACGATAACGGCCATGACATGACGTCGATGCGGGTGCACACCGACATGCCGTGGGAAGGCGTGCCCTGCGACGACGGCTTTGCCGAAACCGCGCCGGTGGGCGCACTGCACCCGAACCTGTTCGGTGTGTACGACGTGCACGGCAACGTGTGGGAATGGCTGGCGGACTGTTACGCGCCGTCCTACAACGGTGCGCCTTTGGACGGATTGCCGGTGCTAGCGGAGGATTGCGAACAGCGGGTATATCGCGGCGGCGGGTGGAGTGTGCAGGAACGCGGCCGGCGCTCCGCCAACCGCGGACGTTATGCGGCGGATCAGCGCTACGGGCAACTCGGCATACGAGTGGCGCGCGACTTGAACTAAAAACAGTGCGGCTTTAATCCGCGTTATTCCCCGTCGTCAATTTCTCCAGCACATACTGCACACGCGCGTTGGCCATGCGCACCACCAGGTTATCCGGGCCCGTCACCCACACCATCGTGCGCCCGGCCAAGCGGTACTTCGACGTTTCAAAGGTGCCCGCCGGAACGGTGACGGTTTCCGATCCTAGAACTTCCGTCGTCATACAGGTCAGCGAACCGATAGGCGGTTTGTTCAAGTCATCACTCGACTCAATATTGTAGAGCGCGCCGGAGGTTTGCGGCTCGCCGGTCGAGGGATCGGCATGCCAGGCGTGCCAGCCATCGGCGGCGACGGGGTGAGTGCCGATGGACAGCGCCTCAGGCACCTCCAGGGTCTGCTCAACGCGCCCGACGGGACCATTGGTGACAGCGGTCAAAGTCGTGCCGTTGACGGTGACCAGGGACGAGCCCTTGTAGCCGCCGTCGTTCCAATAGTTGACGAAGGCCTCGAGCGGGCGGAAGGAGTCATCGACGCGCAGCACGGCGGTGAACTGGCGGTTGCGGGCGAACAGGTCGTGCCACATGACCATCGTCCGGGTGCCGTCGGGATGGACGTTGAGGCGGAAGGACTCACTGCCGCGCTCGCGTTCGCCGGTGATGTCCAGGTAGCGGTACGTGCCCTCGGCCCAGCGCACGATGTTGGCGTTGGGGCCGGTATTTTCCGTCGTCTCTTGGGCGGTGGCGCCTTGCCCCAGGCATATGAGACTGAGGACACCCAAACTGATCAGATGCTTGAACATGAACCCCTCCCTCACGTTCGATCACGCCAGAGTATGGGTGACCGCAGGGGCAAGGTTCAAGACTTGCGCCTCTCTCCGCCCTCTTTCCGCCATGCGGACAGATGCCGGAGGATGTGGAAAGGCAGCGATGACCCCCGCTATGATCTCGCCCTCAACAGGTCCACCAAGACCGGCCACATCATCAGGGGTTTCCCATGCGCACGACCTTCCTTGCCGCCGCCGTTGCGGTGCTGTTCGCTTTTTCCGCAGATGCCAAAACCGTTTTGATCACCGGATCGAACTCCGGCATCGGCCTTGAGTTCGCCAAACAATACGCCGCCCGGGGCTGGGACGTTGTCGCCACGCACCGGCGCGACGAGGAACCCGCAACGTTGGTGGCGCTGCGCGACGCCTATCCCGATCAGGTGCGCATCGAGACGATGGACGTGACCAATCACGCGCAGATCGATGCGTTGGCGGCAAAGCTGTCAGACACGCCAATCGATGTCCTGATCAACAATGCCGGCATCACCGGCGACTTCCGTAACCCGGCGCCGCAGTCGTTCGGCACACTGGCCTTTGATCAGTGGGAAAACTTCATGCGCATTAACGCGCTGGGTCCCGTGAAGATTACTGAAGCATTCGCCCCGCACGTGAAGATGAGCGAGGACAAGAAAGTTCTGGCCGTGACGTCGCTGGCGGGCTCGTTCGGATACACGGGACCGAACATGCCGGGTGGCTATTGGTACAAGTCATCGAAGACGGCGCTGAATATGTACATGAAGAACATCGCCAGTGACCTGCAAAAGGACGGCGTGATCGTCGCCTTGCTATCACCGGGCACGGTGAAGGTCGAAAAAATGGGCGACGTCAGCTTCCCAGGCCTCATTGAGCCGGAAGAAAGCATCGGCGGCATGATCGCCGTGATCGATGGTCTCACCATCGACGATGCAGGAGCCTTCTACCGCTACGACGGCACGACCCAACCCTTCTGACGCGAACGGACATTCACAATGCGACGCATAGTATTCGCCGCGCTGGCTCTCGCCTGCGTATCGGCCCACACCGCGCAGGCGGCGACGGTGCTGATCACCGGCTCCAACCGCGGCATCGGCCTGGAGTTCGCCAAACAGTACGCCGAAAAAGGCTGGACGGTGATCGCCACCAGCCGCACCCCGGCGGACGACACGGACCTGCAGACCCTGGCCGAGGCCCACGGCAATGTGACGGTCGAAGCTCTGGACGTGACCGATCACGCGCAGATCGACGCCCTGGCAGCAAAGTATGAAGGCACACCCATCGATGTGCTGCTCAACAACGCCGGTATTCTCGGCGGCGGGCGTGAGGTTCAGACCATTGGCGCGATCGATTTTGAGTCGATGGAATGGGTGTACAAAACCAACGCCATCGGCCCGATGAAAATGGCGGAAGCGTTTTTGGAGCATGTCGCCGCCAGCGAGCAGAAAAAGATCGCGGTGATCACCTCCGGCACGGCCTCGCTGGCCAACGTGCAGGCCTCCCCTTTCTACCAGCCGCTGTACCTGTACCGGATGTCGAAAACGGCCATCAACATGGGGTACCGCGCCTTGGCCGTGGAACTCGCGCCGCGCGGCATTCACGTCGGCATTCTGGCTCCGGGCGTGGTCGAGACGCGCCTTCTCAATCAAGCCGGATACGGCGGCAGAGGTATGACGACCGAAGAAAGCGTAACGGGTGTCATCCGCAACATCGAAAACCTGGGCCCGGAAACCTCGGGCGAATACATCATTTACACCGGCGACACAGTGCCCTGGTAGGCCCGCAAGTACGCCCGAACAAGGAAAAGCTCATGCGTAAATCACTGATCTCTCTCTTTGCCGCGGTGGCGATGCTGCTGCCCGGCCTCGCCTCTGCCGATACCATTCTCATCACCGGCTCCAACCGCGGCATTGGTCTGGGTCTGGCCGAAGCTTATACCAAGGCCGGCTGGCGGGTGATCGCCACGGCGCGCTCGCCGGAGCGGGCCGACGAACTCAACGCCCTCGCCGCACAATACGACAACCTGACCGTCGACGAACTGGACGTCACCGATGATGCCGAGATCGCGGCGCTGGCGGCGAAGTACGACGGCACGCCCATTGATGTGCTGCTCAACAACGCCGGCGTGCTGGGCGACATCGACAAGCAAAGCGCGGACAATGTCGAGATCGACGAAATCAAGTTCATCATGGACGTGAACGTTTACGGCCCGATCAAGATCGCCCGCGCCTTTCTGCCGCACGTCAAGGCGAGCGAGCAGAAGAAAATTCTGACCATGACGTCGGGCTTGGGATCGATGACGCTGACCCAGCGCATCGGCCGCTTCTACGGCTATCGCATGTCCAAAGCGGCGGTGAACATGTTCATGCGCGCCATGCACGCCGACTTTAAATCCGAAGGCGTGATCGTCGGCTTGATCGCTCCAGGCCAGGTGGAGACGGAACTGCTGTTCGCCTCTGGCTTCCGCGGGCCGGGTTCGATCAGCGTTGAAGAAAGCGTCGCTGGTCTGATGCAGGTGGTCGACGACATCACCCTGGATAACGTCGGCCTGCCGATTAACTACAACGGCGAACCGATCCCCTGGTAACAGTCGGCGAATCAAGGAGACGTCCGATGCGCACCATCATCGCCCTGTTATGTGTCTTGTTTGCCGCCCCTTCATGGGCCAGCACGGTGCTGGTGACGGGGGCGAACCGGGGCATCGGTCTGGAGTTCGCACGGCAATATGCGGACAAGGGCTGGACAGTCATCGCGACCCACCGGCGCGACGGCGTGCCAGACTCCCTGGCGGATTTGCAGGCCGCGTATCCCAGTTTGGTGCAGGTCGAAACGCTGGACGTGACCGATCACGCCGGTGTCGACGCCTTGGCCGAGAAGCTAGAGGGCACGGCGATTGACCTGATCGTCAACAACGCCGGCATTTCCGGCGGCGGCTCAGCCACGCAGCAGTTCGGCAAACTGGACTACTCGACCTTCCCCGGCGTGATGGATGTCAACGTCGCCGGGCCGCTGAAAGTGGCGGAAGCGTTTTTGGAGCACGTCGCCGCCAGTGAGCAGAAGATGATCTTTACGGTCACCTCGAGCCAGGGCTCGATCGCCTCGGTCAACCGCCCGGGCCTGTTCTATTACCGGGCTTCGAAATCAGCCGTGAACATGGTGATGATCAACCTGGCGAAACACCCGGAGATTACCGAGCGCGGCATTCTCGTCGGACTGGTCGCACCCGGCGCGGCGGATACGGACTTCATGGCCGAAGTGCGCGGGCGCATGCCGCTGGGCGATCCCAAGGAACGCGTCGCGGGCATGATCGCCCAGATCGAGAGCTATCCGCGCGACGGCTCGACGCCCTCCTACGAATGGGATGGCGAATTGATTCCCTGGTGAGAAACCCGGCTTTGGGGCCGGAGAGCCTGTTACTTGAAGACGTTGTTGATCACGCGCAGCACGTGGCTTTGCGCCAGCGGATCCAGCTTAATGCCGCAGGCGGTGAAGTAGACGTTCAGATTGTTCTGCGCGTCTTCCTTTTGCCGGGCGATGTCCACCGGCGCGCCGGCGTCGCCACTGCCGTCATCGACCAGGGCGCACTGGGTAACGATTTGCAGGGCTTCTAGATCCAGTTCGGCAGCTTTGATGCGCTCACGCAACGCTTCGGTCGCGGTGCGTGTGGGACCGGTGAAGCCATCGCCGTCGAGCAGCACTTTCAAATTGTCGCGGCACTTGCGCACCGGATGCACCATCGCCGTTTGCCAATCCCGTGAGAGCTTGAGCGCCTCTGATAGGTTTTGCGCCAGGTCATTGCCGTTGGAGCCGCGATAGGCCAGCCAGACACAGAACAGCACCATGTTGACGTCCGCGCCCATGCGGTCCTGCAGCGCCAGCAGGGCCTTCTGTACGCCCGGAAGCTCGTAGACCCAGATAGAGAATTCCCATAATGGGTTGCCCTTGCCGATCTCTGAGGTGATGGATGAACTCATCTCTGACCCTGTGTTGAGGTGTGCAACTTGTCCCATGGAACTTTCTACTTTCATTTTTTCGGCCGCTTGGCTGTTTTACCCGAGCCGCCCGGTTCGCCCCAGCGGCGAACCAAACCGGCATCGATGTCGAACATGTCGAGCACGCGACCGACGGAGTGATTGACAATGTCGTCGACGGATTTGGGGTTGGTATAGAACCCGGGCACGGGCGGCGCGACGACGGCACCAATTTCCGACAAATGAGTCAGCGTGCGCAGGTGGCCGGTGTGCAGCGGACTTTCGCGGACCATCAGCACCAACCGGCGGCGTTCTTTCAGCACCACGTCGGCGGCGCGGGTGAGCAGCGTCGACGTGACGCCGGTGGCAATCTCCGACGCGCTGCGGATTGAGCACGGCGCGATGACCATGCCGGCAGTCTTGAACGAGCCCGACGACACGGCTGCGCCGATATCACTGTTTTGGTACACCACGTCGGCGAGGGCTTTGACATCCGCCACCTTGAGTTTGGACTCATAGGCGAGCGTGATCTCCGCCGACTTCGACATCACCAGATGGGTTTCGAAATCAGAGTCGCGCAGCACTTCGAGCAGCCGGATGCCATAGACAATTCCGGACGCGCCGCTGAGCCCGACGATCAGGCGGTTGGCCTGGGTGTTCACGTGAGCGGTCCCCACCGTTGTTGGCTGATCCTTAGCGAAAGTGCGTAAACGAAGTCTGAATTGCCAGACGAAACCGGTTCACGTATGCGTGGAATCCCATAAATGGTTGTTATAATTATATAAATCAGAGTCATTTTGCCCTTGAGTATAAAGGCATACTTATATACCTTTTAGGCCAATACAGGGGGCAAACGCATCGTCGATTTACGGACATTTCTGGACGCCGAACGCACTGCGGTGATGACCGTGGCCGAGCCGATGTCGGTGATTCACGACATCACAGCCCTGCAATACGCCCTGGAAAAAGCCGGCCGGCGGCCGATTGTGAAGGTCGAGCAGCCGAAACGGGCGGACGGCTCGATCAGCGATATTCCCGTCATCACCAACCTGACGGCCAGCCGGGCGCTGGTGGCGAAGTCCCTGGGGATCAATGATCACCGCACCGCCGCGCCGATCTATGCAAAGCGGACCGGCAGCCATATCGCGCCCGAGGTGGTGAACGGCGGCGCGGCGCCGGTGCAGGAGATCGTCATCGAAGGCGACGACATCGACCTGACCCGCCTGCCCGCCCTGACCCAGCACATGACCGACCCCGGGCCTTATCTGACGTCGGCCCACGCCACCACCTACGACCCGGACACCCAGACCGACAACACCGCCATTCAGCGCTGTTGGATCAAATCCAAAAAGCGGATGTCTTACTTCCCCTATCCGGCATCCCACAACAACCGCAACATGCGCAAGTTCTGGAGCCGTGGTGAGGATTGCCCGGTGGTGTTCTGGATCGGCCATCACCCGGCGGTGCTGATGGGCACGCAGGCCAAGCTGGCCTATCCGGAAAGTCACTGGGGTGCATGCGGCGGATTGCTCGGCGCGCCGCTGCGGGTAACCCCCAGCCGCACCTTCGGCGAGGCCATCATGGTGCCGGCAGATGCGGAGATCGTGATCGAAGGCACGGTGCCGCGCGATGTACTAGAGGCCGATGGGCCGTTCGGCGAGTACACCGGCTATTCCGGACCGCAAGTCGCCGCGCCGGTGGTCGATGTGACCTGCATCACCATGCGCAACAACGCGCTGTATCACGATTACGGCTCGGGCCTGACCGACATGCTGGTGCCGGACAACATGGCGATGGAAGGCAAGGTCTTTGGGCTGTGCAAACAAGTCGCACCAAGCGTCATCAACGTGCATGTGCCGGCGCAAGGGCGGCGCTTTCACGGCTACATCCAAGTCGAGAACCCCGGCCCCGGCGAGGTGCGTGACGCTTTGATGGCGGCGCTGTCCTACCGGCGCCTGAAGATGGCCATCGCTGTCAATGAAGACATCGACCTGTTCGATGATTCTGAAATGATGTTTGCGCTGGCGACCCGGGTGCAATGGAGCCGCGACAGTTTCACTGTCGATGGCCTGTCGGGCTCGCTGCTCGACCCCTCAACACCGTCGGGCTCAAAGACTCTTTCGAAGATGGGCATCGACGCCAGCCTGCCGCTGCCGGGCCGTCCCGGTGCGCCGCCGCCAGTGCCGCCGCGCTCACGGGTGCCGGACGACGCCATGGAGCGCGCCGCCGCTGTGTTGCACGGCGCGGACATGAGTGAATGGCCGACCTTATGAGTAGCAATCGCGAAATCGCGCGCAGCGGAGCGCCCTGGGAAAAGTCCGGCAACACGTCGTGGATACAATGCCCGTCGTGCGAGGACTGGTTTCATGTCGGCCCGGAACTGCTCGACCGGCCCAAGGTCAAACTGCATTGCCCTGCGTGCCACACGGAATTCTTACAGGACGAGGCCAAGCGCCTCGTAACGTCAGGGTAAGACGATGGACGCACCTGCCGTGACCGCGATGGACTTCAGCCGCCTCGGCCCTGCAGCGGGCAGCCGGGTGGTGGTGGTCGGCGGCTGCGGCGGCATTGGCCGGGCCTTGGTCTCCGCCTGTCTGGAGTTGGACTTGAAGGTCGCGGTGCTGGATTTGCCGGCGTCGCTGAGCGCCCATCCCCCGGCGAATGAATGTCTGCAACAAGCTGTCGATGCCACCGACGAAGATCAGATCGCGGCGGCGTTTGATGCGGTGAACAGCGCGTGGGGCGGCTGCGACGTGCTGGTCAACCTGTGCGGCTTCACCAATGACTTCGAGCCGGTCGCCGGACTCAGCACAGACACTTGGAACGCCGTGACGGACGCCAGCTTGCGCGCGACCTTCCTGTGCGCCCGCGCGGCCTTGCCGCTGCTCAAAACATCCCAGCACGCCAGCATCATCCACACCGCCTCAGGCCTGGCGTTCAAAGGTTTGCCCGGCACGGCGCCCTATGGCGCGGCCAAGGCCGGGGTGATTGCGCTGTCGAAGTCTTTGGCCAACGAAAACGCGCCGGACATCCGCGTCAACGTGGTCGCGCCGGGGGCGGTCGACACCCCGTTTTTGCGCGGTGGCACCAGCCGCGGCGGCGAAGACGAGGGCAAAGCCACCCACATCGACACCGCGCGCTATGCCGACGCGACCCCGCTCAAGCGGTTGGCGGTCGCCGACGATGTGGTTGCGCCCATTCTGTTTCTCGCGGGCAACGGCGCCCGCTTCATCACCGGTCAGGTGATTCACATCAACGGCGGCGGCTTTATGCCATGACCGCTGCACGCAAAATGAAATTGAACGTCAAAGGGAGCACGCCATGAACGCCGTCACCGAAGACATGATGAAAAAGTTCTCCGTCAACGAACACTGCACCAGTTTCATTGGCGGCAAATCGGTCAGTCCGTCTGGTTCGGGCGAAGACATTCCGGTGATCTCACCGATCACCGAGAAACAAATTTCAGTCCTGCGCGAAGCCTCAGCCGAGGAAGTCGACAGCGCGGTGCGCACCGCCCGCGATGCGTTCGAAAACGGACCGTGGCGGCACATGTCGGTCGATGAGCGCAAGAAGATCATGCTGCAAATCAAAGAGGTGCTGCTCGCCCACGCCGACGAACTGGCCTACATCGAAAGCCTCAACGCCGGTCTGACGCTGAACTACGTCAAAAACATGCACGTGCAGCGCACCGGCTGGAACTTCGAGTTCTTCGCCGAAGTGGCGAGCCAGGCGGCCGGCGAAGCCTATACCCAGACCAAGCCCTATCTTTCGATCGTCACGCGTGAGCCGGTCGGCGTCGGCGCCTTGATTGGGCCGTGGAACGCCCCCCTCGCCTTGTGCTCGATGAAAATCGCCTCGTGCATTGCTTTCGGCAACACCTGTGTGTTGAAGCCGAGCGAATTCACGCCGCTGTCGCTGCGCCGTGTGGTCGAGCTGATTCACGAAACCGATATTCCAAAGGGCGTGGTTAACTTGGTGAACGGGCGTGGCCACATCACCGGAGACTCTTTGGTATCGCACCCGGAAGTCGACGTGGTTTCGTTTACCGGTGGCACGACAACGGGCGCGATGATCGCGGCCCGCGCCGGGGAAGGCTTGAAGCCGGTCGGGCTGGAGCTCGGCGGCAAGTCGGCCAACATCATCACCGCAAGCGCCGATCTCGACCGCGCGCTGGATGGCGCCATCCTCGGCATCTATTCCAACAACGGTCAGCAATGTCTGGCCGGATCGCGCATCCTGGTGGAGCGGTCCATCGCCGATGAGTTCATCGAGAAGTTCGTCGCCCGCTCCAAAAACATCAAAGTCGGCGACCCGATGGCCTCGGACACCGAAATCGGCCCAGTGTGTTACCGCGCCCACATGGACCGGGTGCTCAGCTTCGTCGACATCGCCAAGAACGAAGGCGGCGAGTTGCTCACCGGCGGGCAACGCGATAGCCGTCACGATACGGGCCTGTACCTTGAGCCGACTGCGGTGATGGCCAAGTCCAATGACGCCCAAGTGTGTCAGGACGAAATCTTCGGCCCGTTCGCCACCTTCCTCACCTATGACGATCTCGACGAAGCGCTGGCCATCGCCAACGCGTCTGAGTTCGGCCTGGTCGGTTACATCTGGTCCGACCATCTGCAGACAGTCATGAAGGCCTCGCAGGAAATGCGGGCCGGAACTATTTGGGTCAACACACCGATGACCCGCGAGCTGCGCGCGCCCTTCGGCGGCTACAAGAAATCCGGCATCGGACGCGACAGCGCCAAGGACTGCTTGCAGTTCTTTACCGAAGAAAAGACCACGACCATTCCGGTCGACACCTTCCCGCTGGCCAAATGGGGCGCCAGCGATTGAGTTTCCCCCAAGCTCCCACTTTGACAGAGACCATCACTACAAGGAGAAAACCATGACAAAAGCAATGATGAACCAGGAACAGTTTTATAAAGCGCTGGAAGACGCCCGCGCCCCTGTGCACTCGGGCGGCCACCCGTTCAGCGTTGCCTGGGCCAACGGCGAGTTGAGCCTGAAGCAGATCGGTCAATGGGCCGTGCAGCACTTCCACTACATCGATCCCATTCCGCAGCAGTTCGCACAGTTCTTCTGCCGCTTGGACGATCTGGAAGCCCGTCAGCACATGCTGGAAAACCTGCTCGGCGAAGAAATGCCGGACACGCCGGAAAAGCGTCACCCGGACCTGCTGGTGAAATTCGGTAAGGCCTGCGGCATGACCGAGGAAGACTTCTATGATGCCGAACACAACGGCAAGATCCTGCCCTCGACCCGTGCCATGCGCGCCTGGATCTGGGAACTGGTGAACGTCCGTCATCTCGCGGAAGGCGCGGCCGGCATCATGGTTGCCTTGGAAGGCCAGTTACCGACCCTGTATCCGAAGTACGTCGACGCCATGCGCAAGATGGGTCTGAACGACGACGACATGGAGTTCTTCCATGTGCACATCGAAGGCGACGCAGAGCACGCTCACGTGGGTCTGGAAATCACCACCCATTACTCGACCACGCCGGAACTCCAGCAGAAAGCCATCTCTGCGGTGCGGGCGTCGACGGAAATGCGCTGGCGCATGCTGGACGGCATCAACGAAGCCATCGTTGGCGGCGTCAAGCAGGCTGCCGAGTGAGCCAAGGCTCCACCCCAACTCTGATTGATGCCGCGGGCCGCGTCGCGTTTGTGACCGGCGCGACCGGCGGCATCGGTCAAGCTGTTGTCCGCATGATGCTGGACGCGGGGGCACACGTGGCGGCCACGGACCGCCGCGCCGTACCCTTTGAGGATGAGCGGGTCCTGCCGCTCACCCTTGATGTGACGAACGAAGACGCCGTCGCGGACGCCATTGATCAGTGCATCCAACGCTTCGGCAAGATCGACTATCTCATTCACATGGCCGGCATGGTGGGCAAAGGCCGGCTGGACGAAATGCCGCTGGACGATTGGAACACCGTGGTGTCGACCAATCTGACCTCGTCTTTTCTGGTTCTGAAACACGCCTACAAACATCTGACCAAGCCGGGCGGTGTCGCCGTGCTGTGCGGCTCGTCCAACGGCTATAACGGCGGCAGCTACTTGTCCGGCGCAGCGTATGCATCGTCGAAAGCCGCGCTGGTCAACCTCACCCGCTACGTCGCCAAGGAATGGGCGCCGGACGGTATTCGCTGCCACGTCATCTCCCCCGGCCCGGTGGACACACCCATGCTCGACCGCCTGTCCGACGATCAGCATGACGGGTTGAAGGCGGACTTGCCGCTCGGCCGTTATGCCACGCCCGAAGAGTGTGCCGGTGCCGTGCTGTTCCTGTGCTCGGACCATGCCGCGTCGATGACCGGCACGAACATCAACATTTCCTCAGGACTGGTGCTTGACGCATGAACCTCGCCGCCAACATATCTGCACGCATTGACGACACCCTGGCGGTGCCGCTGTACCACCAGGTCTACCTGGTGCTGAAGGAGAACATTCGTGCGGGTGTGTATCCGGTAGACACCCCTCTACCCGCAGAGGCGACGCTGTGCGATGAGTTCAACGTGTCGCGTATTACCATCAAGCGCGCCATGCGGGAATTGGTTGATGACGGTTTGGTCGTACGCCAGCGCGGCCGAGGCACCTTTGTCGCCGACAGCGTGAAAACAGACAGCACCCCCAACGCCCTAGACGACCTAATGCAAAGCGTCCAGGCCATTGGCGATGCGACAGAAGTGCGCAATGTGTCGTCAGATTTTATCGTGCCGCCGCAAGACATCGCGCGCACTTTGGGAGTGGGCGATGGACAACGGGTATTGCGGTCGAATCAAATTCGATTGGCGGAAGGTGAGCCCCTCGCAGCCATTACCGCCTATGTGCCGGAACATGTGGCCGCGCGCTTGTCTGCGGAAACACAGAATCTGCCCATGCTGGTGCGCCTGCGCGAAGCGGGCGTCGATGTCGCGCGGGCGGATCAGGAAGTCACCGCAACGCTGGCGGAACCGGCCATCGCGGTGCAGCTCGGTATTGAAGTCGGCGCGCCGCTGCTCAAGCTCACCCGCCTGGTGATGGATGCCAATGGCATACCGGTGGAATGGCTGGTGTCGCATTACCGGGGTGACCGCTATGCCATGCGAACCTCTCTCACCCATGAAACTGTGGGCCGCAGCAGCGCCTGGAAAATGGCCGCAGAATAAGCGTCTGCGCGATAGCGGAATTGTCATCTGTTTTCGCCACCGACTCCCCTGGCCATCGCCGGGGAATCCTTTTAAGACTCTGTCAAATTCGTTGGCAAATTCGTTCGGCAAATTCATCTAAAGGGAGCACCACGTCATGAGTTCATTCGAAGTCACCATCAAAGGTAAAGACGGCGATTTCATGGGCTATCTGTCCGCGCCGCAGGAAGGTGGGCCCGGCGTCGTCGTCATTCAGGAAATCTTCGGCGTCAACGGCTGGCTGCGCGATGTCTGCGACATGCTGGCTGACAATGGCTATATGGCGCTGGCGCCCGACTTGTTTTGGCGCATCCAGCCGGGTGTACAACTGGACCCGACCGTCGAAGCCGAGTTCAACGAGGGGCTCGATCTCTATGGCAAGTTCGATGTCGATAAAGGCGTCGAGGACATCCAGGCCACCATCGACCACCTGCGCGGCCGGGAAGGGAACACCGGCAAAGTGGGCACGACAGGCTTCTGCCTGGGCGGTTTGCTGACCTACCTGTCGGCGACGCGCACGGACTCCGATGCCAACTCCGGCTACTACGGGGTCGGCATCGAAGGCCTCCTCGGCGAAGCGGGTAAGATCAAAGCGCCGACCATCCTGCACATCGCCGAAGAAGATGCGTTTGTGCCGAAGGAAGCGGCAGATCAGGTGCGCGCCGGACTGGAAGGCCATGAGCAGGTGATGATTTATTCCTACCCGGGATGCAACCACGGCTTTGCCCGCGAGACCGACGCCAGCCACTACGACAAGGCGGCTGCGGAACAAGCCCATGGCCGCACCCTGGACCTGTTCAAGGGCGCGCTGAGTTAAGGCGTTTTAGGCAAGCTTTCGAGCCAGGCGAGCGTTTCCGACACGATTGCATCCGGCGAGGTTTCCGGCGTGTAGTGGCCGCCGTCGATCTCCACCCTCTTTTGGTGTGAGAACGACTCAGCCGCCGCACGCCGTTCGCCGGTCATGATGCTGCCCTCGTTCGGCACGATCCACAGCTTCGGCAGATCGTTGGCGGCCATCCAGGTTTTCAAGTCGGTGAGAATCTCAAAAACGTCCGCCGGTTCGCCATCCACCGGAATTTCGCACGGCCAGTCCAATGTCGGCCTGCGGTTCGGGCCCGGGGCGGCGTAGGGCTTGGTGTACACCGCTTTGTCGTCCTCACTCAGTATGTCATCGACATAACGGAAAAAGTACTGCGTCAGATACAGATTGTCGTTCAGCACATCCGCTTCCATTTCCGGCGAATGCATGTGGGCGTTGAAGGCACGGAAACGGTCCCCGGCGATGGCAGTGGTCACCGGCGAGATTTGCCCCTCCATGTGAACCAGCCCGCGCACTCTTTCCGGATGGCGTTTCGCCCAATCGAAGAACAGCGGCACCCCCCAGTTGTGGCCGACGAAGACGATGGGGTCTGCGAGACCAAGCCCGTCCAGCCATGCGTCGAAAAACCGGCGGTGCACGGCATAGGAATAGGTGCGCGGTCCGGCATCGGGCAGTTTGTCTGACTCGCCCATGCCGATAAGGTCCGGCGCGTAACAATGGTAGCCGGCGTCTGCGAGCTGGGGTGCGATGTTGCGCCATAGGTAAGACGATGTCGGATTGCCGTGCACAAGCACAATGGGCGGCCCATCGCCGCAGGCCCGCCAGGCCATGTTCACGCCGTCAATGGGCGTCTTGCGGATGCACCCGAACTCGGCTGCGCTGTCAGTCAAGCTGCGCGAGCCAGTCGGCAATCGCCTTGCCGATCACGTCCGGGCAGACTTCCTGGATGTAGTGATTGACGGCCGGGGGCGCGTCCGGATCTCCGGGAATCACGACCTCGGTTTGATGCGACCATTTGCGCGCTGCTTCCAACCGTCCCTCGCCTTCTTTCATGATGGCCGCGGGATCGCCCAGCAGAAACAGCTTGGGGATATCGTTGGTCTCCATCCACGCCTGATACGCCCGCACGACCTCGGTGACATCGGGCGGATCACCGTCGACGGGGATTTCCCGCGGCCAGGTGATGAGAGGCCGGCGGTTTTCACCCCCCGCCAGCCACGGCCAGCGGTAGATCATACGGTCGGTTTCCGTGAGGCGATCACCGAGAGATTCAAGCATGATCTTCTCAACGAACATGTTGTCTTCGATGACCGCGCGTTCCCCCTCGTCCGAGCGCATGAAGGTGTAAAAGCCCTTGGCGCTGTCGGCTGCGGACTTGAGCGAGGCCTCGGCAGTGATGGACTCGAAGTGGACAATGCCTTTGACCTTCTCCGCGTTGCGGCGAGCCCAATGAAAGCCCAGCGCCGAGCCCCAATCGTGCACGACCAGCACGACGTTTTCTGAGACGCCGGCAGCGTCAAACCACGCATCAAGATAGCGAGCGTGATCGGTAAAGCGGTACTGGCTGCCCGGAAGTTTATCCGACGCGCCCATGCCGATGAGGTCCGGCGCGAGACAACGCCCCCTACTCTGCACGTGCGGGATAATATTGCGCCACAGATACGATGACGTTGGGTTGCCGTGCAGAAAGACGATAGTATCCCCGGGCGGATCGCCGGTTCCGGTCTCGACATAGGCCATATGGGCGTCGAGCACCGGAGTGCGCTTGTTGGGCAGCATGGCTAGGTCTTATCCGGCAGCGTTGGAATCCATTCGGCAATAGCCCGGCCAATAGCATCTCCCGAGATTTCCTGGACGAAGTGACCGCCGAAGACCTCGACTTCTGTCTGGTTGGGAATTTGCCGGACAAAGTTGAGCATCATCGGATTGGCAAAGATGGCCCCCGGCACAGCACGGACGAACAGCTTTGGAATGTCTTGAGACTCTTCCAACAGCCAGCGGGAGTAATCGGCGACGATGTCGTCGTTGCGCTTGGGTTCGCCACCGAGGGGCAACTCCCGCGGCCAGGTCAACGTCGGACGGCGGCTCTCACCAGGTTCTTCATAGCCGCGCCGGAACTCCGCCTTGTCTTCCTCGGTCATGTAGTACTTTGCGCCATCGATGAAGAAGCGCTCGACGAACATGTTGTTTTGCAACACCGCCTCGTCGCCCGCCGGCGAACGCAACATGGAAAACATGCTGCCGCCCCCGCCAGTATTCTCAACGCGCATGGCGCCCGGGGGTGGGCCACCACCGGGACGGCCTCCTCCGCCCCCACTGGGCGGTCCGCCGCGGCCGGGCATGCCGCCGGCGCCCCGGTCTTCAGCCCGCGGCAAGGCGTCGCTGGGCGGGCGCAGGATCGATTCCATGTAAACGATACCGCGGATGGACTCAGGGTGGTGACGCGCCTTCTCGAAGCCGAGTGCCGAGCCCCAGTCATGAATCACGAGAATGAGATTCTCATGCAGGTCGAGGGCATCGAACAGCTTCATCAGATATTCGCGGTGTGTCTGATAGGTGTAGACCCCGGGCCCCGAATTGGGGAGCTTGCTGGAATCGCCCATGCCGATGAGATCCGGCGCGATACACCGGCCAAACGGCGTGCAATGGGGCATGACCTTGCGCCACAGGTACGACTGGGTCGGATTGCCGTGGAGGAAAACAATCGGATCGCCGTCGGGATCGCCCATTTCCACATAAGCCATGCGCAGCCCATCGCCGACATCGACATACTGCTTGCGGTCCGACCACGCGGAGGCTGACACCGGACGGCCCTTCAGCGCCGCCGCACCGGCCATCATCGCCGCACCGAGCACGGACATGCGCCGGGAAATTCCTGATTGAGTCATCTGCGTCCTCCCTCTCGTGATGTTTAAGTAAACCACAGCCGAATTGAGCGCGGGACATCACAACCTTGTGTATCCTCGACGCGGCCAGGGAAGAATGTAACAATTGAGCATGCAGATCGAAGACCTTCTTCAGCCGGAAACGTGGCTGCAATTTTATGCTGCGGCCCTGGCGTGGTTTCAAACACAAGTGCTGGCCATCGACTCCTTGATACAACTGGGTATCTTGGTTCTGGCGGCGTTTCTCTCTCACCTGATTCAAAAACCGCTCAAGCCCCTTCTGGATGAGCGTGTCGGCAAACTCCGTGTGTTCTCGCCGTTGCGGCGGTTCCTGACAACCGTTTCAAAACAGCTCTTTGCCATCGTATTTTTGCTGGCACTGTGGCTGGCGACGGGCATCGCCAATCAGATCGAAGGCGGCATCGCCAGCGGTCTGCTGGAAGTCATTGCCAGTTTGATGAGCGCCTGGATACTCATCAAGCTGACGTCGTCCCTGATTGCCAATGCGTTTCTCTCCAATCTGGTCGCCGCGTTTGCCTGGACCATCGCGGCGCTGAACATCATTGGGCTGTTAGGCCCGACCATCAGCGCGCTGGACTCGGTGAGCATTCCGTTGGGGCAAACCCGCGTCACCGTTCTGACCATGGTCAACGGCGCGCTGCTGCTGGCGGCCTTGATGTGGGCCGCGCTGGCGATCAGCAAGTTGATCGACAGCCAGCTCAGCCAAGTCGCGGATATTACCCCGCGCGCGCGCGTGCTGATCGGCAAGATGATCCGCTTCATCATGATCGTGGTTGCGGTGCTGGTTGCCCTGTCGAGCGTCGGGATCAACTTCGCCGCCTTGGCGGTGTTCTCCGGCGCTGTCGGTGTCGGCATCGGTATCGGTCTGCAGAAGCAGGTCTCCAACCTGATTAGCGGAGTCATTCTGCTGCTGGATAAATCGATCAAACCGGGCGACGTGATCGAAGTCGGACAAACTTTCGGCTGGGTTAATAAAATGAGTGCGCGCTATGTCGGAGTCACGACACGCGACAACAAAGAACTTCTCATCCCCAACGACGACTTCGTCACCCATCAAGTGGTGAACTGGTCGCATTCAAACCGCGACGTGCGGATGGAAGTCCGCTTTGGTGTGACCTACGACTGCAAGCCCCGGGAGGTGCGCGAGCTGGCCGCCGAAGCGGCGAAAAAGCCGGAGCGGGTGGTGCAGGACCCCGCGCCGGTGTGCCACTTGGTGGAGTTCGGCGATAGCTCGGTGAACTTCGTGCTGCGGTTCTGGATCCGCGACCCAGAGAACGGCGTCACCAATATCAAAGGACAAGTGATGCTGGAGGTCTGGGACATGCTGCAGGAGAACAACATCGAAATTCCCTTCCCGCAGCGGGTATTGCATATGGCGGATACAGACACACCGCCACCCAAACTGATCGACTAGCCGCCGATCAATCACCCGGGCCGGCGTGCGGGCCGCCCCTTAGTACTCCGTTTCGTATTCGACCAGCTCGTAGCGGGAGTTCTTGAGGAACCCGTCGACCGTCACCTTAACAAAGGTGAAATCCTCCGGCAGGCACCAGACGTCCTCGCGGCGCGGCGTCCCGTCCGGCTGGGGCTTGAGCACAAAGTGATAGTGATCAACCTCAAAGGTCCCTGCGGGCACGGTGATCTCTTCCCGGCCATCGTACTGCACCGTGACCTGACCGGTGCTGAGGAACGGGCCGCTGCCGCCGTTGGGCAGTGGCGAGGTCGACAGCACGTTGGTCAACGTCTGCGGGTTCTCGCTGTTGGTGTGATCAAACCCGGCGCAGTGAAAGACATCGCAGGTCAACGGATGAACCGTCAGGCTGTGCGCCGGTCCGTCGAGAGTGACCCGCTGAGATACGCGGCCGAGGGTGGTGTTAAGCACCTCGCATTCGGCTTCCGCGCCGTCGACCCGCACCCAGCCCGTGCCAAGAAACTTGCGGTTTACATGTAACCGATTGAAGCAATCCAGCGGGCGCCAGTTCTCATCCATGGTGTATGTCACCTCACGGATGACCTCGGTGTCGTCGATCTCGCAGTGGGCGCGCAGGGTGCGCTGGCCGTCTTCATGAAAAGTCATGGAGAACCACTCGCGGCCTCGCTCTTCGCCCTCCCCGCCGATATAGAGAATCTTGCCCCTGACGTTGCGCTGATCCATGTCCGCCTCCCTCCACCTGTAAGTCCGGTCCCAGAAGATCACGAATTGACATCAAATCGACAGTGATTTTTTCGGCGGTTTGCGTATGCTACCCGCCGCCCAGGACATCTGGGGATTGGGACAACCGGAAACCGGTTTCTGTTGAGAGGACGCAATTCCATGAAAATTTACGGCGCGATTTTATCGCCCTTCGTCTGCCGGGTGCTGCTGGCCCTGCGCTACAAGGGCATTGACCATGCGGTCGAAATGCCCAAGGACGGCATGAAGACCCCCGAGTATCTTAAGCTCAACCCCATGGCCAAGATGCCGACCATGAAGGACGGTGCAACGGTACTGCCGGAGTCGGGCGTGATCGTCGAATACATCGACCAAAAGTATCCCAAGAAGCCGATCATTCCCGGCACCGCCAAAGCGGCGGCTCAAGCCCGGCTGATGGCAACGATCAGCGATCTGTATGTGCAGAACCCGACCACCAGCTTGTTCCGCCAGCGCGATCCTAAGACCCGCGACAAGAAGGCGGTAAAGGAAGGCTTGGCCGCACTGGATCACGGCCTGTCCGTGCTCAACGATCTGATGGCCGACGGTGGGCCGTGGGCGATGGGCAAGCGCTTCACCATCGCTGACTGTTACGCCTTGCCGGCCTTGTTCTTCGTCATGCTGCTCACCCCCAACTTCGGCCTCAAGGACCCGTTGGCCAAGCACAAGAAAGTGAAAAAGTACTGGGCCGCGCTTAAACGCGACCCGATGACCAAGCAGGCCATCAAGGAGATGGATGCCATGGCCAAACAGTTCTTCGGCAGCTGAGCGAGCGACAAGGAGACAGAACATGAAAATCTATGGCAGCCCCCTCTCGCCCTTCGTCGCCCGGGTCATCCTGGCGTGCGATCACAAAGGACTCGCGTATTCCCTTGAAATGCCGGAAAGCGGTTTGAAATCCCCGGACTTTCTGAGCCTCAATCCCTTCGGCAAGATTCCGACTATCAAAGACGGACGCACGGCATTGTATGAGTCCGGTGTGATCATTCCCTACCTGGACGACACCCGGGCGAAAAAGAAAGTGATTCCCGGGTCCGCCGCGGCAGCAGGCAAAGCGCGCCTGATTGCCACGGTGGCAGACCTTTACGTCCAGGCACCGGCACTAGATATCTTCCGCCAGATCGTCGGCCGTGCACCCAAGGACAAGAAAGCGGCAAAGGAGGCCGCGGCAAACATGGAAAAGGGCCTGGACCACCTCAACGGCTACATCAAGCCGGGGCCCTGCGCGATCGGCAAAAGCTTCTCCATCGCCGACTGCTACGTGCCGCCGGCTCTGGTGTTCGCGGTTGCTGCGGGCAACTATGCCGGCATCAAGGACATCTTCAAGGGCCGCCCCAATCTGAAAAAATATTGGGCGGCGATTAAGAAACACCCGTCCGCCAAAAAACAAATCGCGGAGATGAACAAGATCATGAAAGACCGCCTGAAAGCGGTCTAGCTCATCCCCGGCCACAAATAGAAACGGCGGTCCTGGCATAAGGGCCGCCGTTTCTATTTGTGAGTTCTAGAAATTCTCTTTCCAGGGCCGGATGTCGAGTTCCTGGGTCCAGTTGGACTTGGCTTGTTTGTGCAGGCCGTAATAGGTCTCGGCGATGTCCTCCGGTGCCAGCTTGGCGCCGTCATCGGACTCGCCGATGATGCCGTCGATGTTGACGTGGGCGATGTGGATGCCGTCCGGCCCGAGCTCCCGCGCCATCGACTGCGCAAGAGCCCGAAGCGCGAATTTGCCCGAGGCGAAGGCCGCGAAGCCCTTGCCGCCCCGCAGCGACGCCGTCGCGCCGGTGAACAGAATAGTGCCATGCCCCCGGGAGCGCATGCGCTTGGCCGCGGCCCGGCCATTGAGGAAACCACCAAACGCGGTGAACTCCCATACCGTACGGAAGCGTTCAGCGGTTTGTTCAACCACGTTTGTGCGTCCAAACCCGCCGCCTGGGTTGTAGACCAGCACCTCGACTGGGCCATGCGTGGCCTCAATGTCATCGTACATTTTTTCAACCGCAGCTTCGTCGGTGGCGTCACATGGGTAGGCCACCGCGCCGTCAATCTGTGCGGCGAGATCGCTGAGGCGGTCTGCATTGCGCGACACCAAGACAGCGGTCATCCCCGCTTCGGCAAAACGCTTGGCAGCGGCGAAGCCCAAACCGGGACCCGCTCCAACGACGACGGCAACGGGTTTTGTCTCGCTCATTCGGCAGGCTCCAGATATTTGGGGGCGTCAAAGGCGTCAGCCTCGGCTGCGGTCATACCGGGCAAACCGTCAAGGCTCTCGGTGTTGTTATCCTTAATGTATTGGCGCACGGCCTCAGCGCCTTTGCGCTCGATATAGCGCACCGGCGTATCCCGGTGGTCCTGAAACTCATACAGCGGCACGCCGTAGCCGCAGGAGTCGGAAATGCGGCTGACGTTAACCTTGATGATGGCGCGGACGCCCACCTGAGTGCGGTCGAACTGCTGCGCCAAATCCTCGTAGCCCTCATCCGCCGGGGTGACGATCTCACCGGTACCGTGAAAGCGGAAGATGAGCGGCGGGCCCGCGAAGGCGCACATCATGATGACGATGCGGCCGTTCTCGCGCACGTGGGAGACCGTCTCGATGCCGCTGCCGCCGAAGTCCATATAGGCGACGGTGTGATCGTCGAGAATGCGGAAGGTATCGAGCCCCTTGGGCGACAGGTTGACCAGCCCCTCACCCGACAGTGGCGCCGTGGCAACAAAGAACATTTTTTGATCGGCGACCCAGTCACGGATGCGGTCATCGATGCGGTCATACACTTTGCCCATGGGCACCTCCTTTTGCGTGTATTCTTCGTATGGCTAGACAAATTCCAAGTTGCCTGCCCCGTTTGATTTGTCCAGACTACTTGGACGCTGTACCTCAATGCGAGCATGGGGCCTATGCGACGAAGACCCCTCTCCGCTTTTCCGGAATAAATCCGATGACACATGAAGGGCGTACGTAATGACTCCCTCGGGCGACGTTCAACAAAGTAATTTAGAGTCAGATTATTCGACTCTGAAAACGAAAGATACAACGACCACTGATCTTCTTTTGTGCATCACCATAACGATGCTCGCTGCCGTCGCCAGTGCTTCGTTCGACGTCGTCGAGGTGATTTTCGAGTTTACCCGCGCATACGAAGAGTTCGAGGTCGATGAGCTCATACCAGTTGTTTTCGTGATTTCGTTGTTGGCGAGTTGGTTTGCCTACCGCCGCTGGCGGCAGCAAAAGGACGAACTCGCCACGCGAATCGAAATACAAAAGAAGCTGCTGCAAATCGAGCGCAACATCGCCACGACCCACCGCGTTCAAGCGCTAGGGACAGTCGCAGCAGGCGTGGCCCATGAGCTAAACAATGTCTTACAGCCAATCATAGGACTGGCATCGCTGCTCAAACGCGAGTTCGACGCGTCATCTAACGCAGCGACACACGTCGAAAAAATTGCGCAAGCCGGAGTCCGCGCCAACGGAATCGTCAAACAGCTTCTTCAAGCTGCGTCAAATTCTACGGCGGGCGACGCTGTTTCTCAGATTGACGCCCGCACCGAAGCTGACGAAGCGATCCGACTCACGCAAACAGGCATCTCAGACCGAATAGCCATTGATCGAAATTTTGAGTCACCAATTGGCCTCATTCAAGCAGAGTCCGGCGAAGTACATCAGGTGGTAACCAATCTGATTTACAACGCCGCGCAAGCAATCGCAGACAACAGCGGACGCATACTCGTCACCTTGGATACTGCCAATGCGGCTGATGACGGCAGTCCTGGACTTTCCGAGTTGGCATCCGAGAAATACCTTCGTCTGACCGTATCAGATGACGGCCCTGGGTTCAGCGACGAGATGTTGGAGCGGGCACTAGAGCCGTTCGTATCGACCAAAGAGATTGGGCAAGGTTCGGGCCTTGGATTGGCGATCGTCCAAAGACTCGTCTCGGCACGCGGCGGCGCAGTAAAGCTTTGTAACCGACCCTCTGGCGGCGCTTCCGTGGAAGTGCTACGGCCCGTTCACCAGTAAGGAAACATCAGTGGCACATATACTTCTTGCAGACGACGATGAGGCGGCCCGTTACACGATCAGCTATATGTTGATGGCGGAAGGCCATGAAGTTGTTGAAGCCGGGAACGGCACGCAAGCATTGCGCACGGCCGCGGAGCACACCTTCGATCTTGCGATTATTGATATCTTGATGCCGGAAAAAGATGGTCTAGAGGTCATTATGGAGTTGAAGAAGCGCCGGCAGGACACTCCCATTCTCGCTATCTCCGGCGGCGGCCGCGCCCAGTTCGCAGACTTGGCGAGGATGTCGACAATGCTGGGCGCCAAGGATTTCCTCACGAAACCTTTCGATGTCGACGCCATAAAGGAAAAGTTGGCAGCACTGCTGCCAAGCAACCCCGCCAGCAGCTAGCAAGAACCAGCCTTGCCCTCAGGCAAACGCCTGACACCTTCGGAAAAACTCGGCTAAGATGCTGGTCCGCGTCTTAAGAGAGTGATCATTATGCGTGCCGTACTCGGAGTATTGATTGCCCTGGCCTTGGCCTCTTGTGATGAGAGCCAAACCGAACAGGCTCAGTCCTCGTCACCGCCACCTCAAGAGTCACCACCTGCCGCGCTGGCGATTGAAAACGTCACCGTCATAGACGCCACGCAAGTGCTGGACAACGCCACAGTGGTCATCAGCGGCGAAACCATCGCCGCCGTCGGCGCCACCGCGGCCATGACCCTGCCCGACACGGCGGAGCGGATCGACGGCAGTGGAAAGTTTCTTATTCCCGGTCTGTGGGATGCGCACGTGCACCTGACCTTCGGGCCGGACTTAACCGTTGATGCGTGGTATCCGCTGCTGTTGGCCAACGGCATCACCAGCGTGCGCGATACCGGCGGGCTGGTCGAGGAAATCATGCCGCTGCGCGACATCGCCCGGGCGGAAGGCGCGACGGCGCCACGGGTATTCGTGGCCGGGCCGCTGGTCGACGGGACTCAGCGTGTTTATGCGGGCCTAAATGGCCGGCCGAACATTTCCGTTGGCGTCAGCACACCGGACGAGGCGCGCGCCGAGATCGACCGCCTGCAAGCGGCAGGCGTCGATTTGATCAAGCTCTATGAGATGAACAGCCCCGAAACCTTCAGCGCCGCCGCCGCACGGGCTGACGAACTGGGCTTGCCGACCACCGCGCACGTGCCGCTGAGCATGGAGGCGGCCGAGGCCGCCGCCACCGGCATCGACGGCATGGAACATCTGCGCAATTTGGAGCTGGCCTGCGCTGCAAACTACCGTGAACTCCTGGCCGAGCGGCGCTCCATCCTGGCTGCTAACACGGACAAAGACGGCGGCACCCTGCGCAGCGAGTTACACAGCTTGCAGCGGGAGGCAGCCATAGCCGCGCAAGACTCCGAGCGGTGCCAGGACGTGATCACCGCTCTGGCCGACAACCGGGTGTTTCAAACCCCGACGCTGATGGTGAACACCCTGCGTACGGAACGCCTGTTCAGCCAGCCGCGCTGGCAGGAGACATTCGTCTATCTGCCGGCATCCGTGCAGGCCGACTGGCAGACAGGTGCAACCAGCATGAGCGCCCAAATGCAAAACAGCGAGGCCGCACAGGCCTTCACCGCCTGGAGCTTCGAAATGGTCAAGCGGCTGCAGGACTCCGGCGTGCCGGTCATGGCGGGGACGGATACGCCGATCGGCTTTCAGACGCCCGGGTTCTCTCTGCATGAAGAACTGCGGCTGTTGACCGAAGCCGGCCTTACGCCGATGCAAGCTTTGACCGCCGCGACCCTACGCCCGGCCCAGTTCATGGGCCTGGACGACAAACTCGGCACAGTCGAGGCCGGTAAATGGGCCGATCTGGTTCTGCTCACTGCCGACCCGCGCGAAAACATCGCCAACGCCCGGGCCATCGACACGGTGATTAAGGGCGGCGCGGTGTACACCCGCGACGACCTCGACGGCATGCTCGGCGCCTTAACCACAAATGCAGACGGGAATTGAAACGATCCGCATCGATCGCCAGTCTTCCACAGGGCGGACCTCAGCCCGGAAAATCGCCGACGCGCAACAGACAGGTGCGCTAGTAAAGATCAATCATAGGACCGTTTTTTCGGAGGACATATGTTGTTTCACTTGTTCCGGTGCGCGTTGAGCCGCCGACTATTCGCCGCAGTTGTATCACTGGCCCTACTCGGCGGCGCATGGAGCGCCAACCCCGCTGCCGCCCGCGATGGGGGCGTGCTGGTGTTGGGCGGAACCGGGCAGTTGGGCTCCGAGATTGTGAAGGATCTGGTTGAAGCCGGAGAAAAGACCACAGTGCTGGCGCGCCCGACCTCCAATCGCGAGCGTCTCGACGGACTGGATGTGAGCTACGTCATCGGCGACATGCTGGTCGAGGCCGATATGCAACGCGTGCTGAATGGCGCCGACTACCGGGTGGTCATTGATGCCTCTAACGGCCCTTGGGGCGACGAAGACTTTTATTCGGCGACCATGGAAATTCTCTCCAAACATGCAGCAGAGAGCGGCGTCAGCCAGCTCATCCTGCACGGCGCCATCGGCGCGGGCGACAGCATGCAGATGGTTCACCTGGACCAGGTGTTCGAAGGCCAGCGTGTGGCGCTGTTGGACAAAACAATTGCGGAAGAGATTCTCATAAACAGCGGCGTGCCCTACACCATCATCCGCCACCTCAGCCTGCTGCCACTGGAGCTGCGGGACTCCGGCAAGGCGTTTCTGACCACGGACCGCACCGCCTATGGCCCGGTCACCCGCGACGGTCTCGCCCGCCTGACCCTGGAATGCATGGATAATCCTGACTGCATCAACACCATTCAGCATGGCATCGATCATCACGTGGAAATGCCCGCTGACCGTATCGCCGGCATGAAGGAACTCTACAAGCGGGTGATTAAGGACGAGTTCTACGTCGAGCGGTAGAGAGGGGCGCGGCCCGTCGGGTAAGTTCAGTGTTTGTGGCAAGGAATTCGCATGTGGATCATGGTGTCAGGCCCCTATTCCAGCGGCGGCGCTGATCAACAGCGAAGGCAGGCCAACCTTGATGCGATGAATAGGGTTGCCCTTGAGATATTTCGGAAAGGGCATATTCCCATCATCGGCGTCAATATGGCCTTGCCAATGATCGAGGTCGCAGGCGACGACATGTATGATGAAATCATGATGCCGGTTTCGCTTGCACTGATTGAGCGCTGCGACGCGTGCTTGCGCATCGGCGGTCCGTCCAAAGGCGCGGACGAAGAAGCGGACTCCTTTTCGTCCCGTGGCTTGCCGGTTTACTCGGACGTGTCGGAAGTACCCGACGCATAAGCCCCCTCCTCGAACTCGCTCAAGCTGCGTGTGCTGTTCGGTTGTTGCGACACGGATCACCGCCATATAGGGTGCGCGTCCCACACCATCCTTTCCCAACAGACAGCTGCATAAATCCGGAGGACGCGATGCCATTGGTTTCAACACCGCGCACGATTAAGGCGCACGGTAACATCGACAAAAATATCGATGAGTATTTTGGCCGGCTATCGCATCAGGACGCCGTGAGTATTGCGCGTATGGTCAGCCCCGCCGGCTGGGAAGAGTGCGGCCAGACACCTGAGTTTGACGAGTACACGGTGGTGACGCAGGGCGTACTGACAGTCGAAACCCGCGAAGGCTGCGAAAAGGTCTCTGCCGGCCAAGCGTACTTCGCCCCCAAAGGCGAGTGGGTCCGCTACAGTTCACCAGACTCGGAGGGCGCAGACTATATATCTGTGTGTGCCCCCGCTTTTGCGCCGGAGCTGGTCAACCGGGACACGGAGTAGCCGGGCGGGGCAGCCCCTGCTCTGGTCCCCTTCCCCTTGCGGCGCAGGCGGTCGCCTGAATAGACTGTGCTCCTCAATAAAGGGAGCACTCCTCATGGCTTTTTCGTCCACACGTTTGGCGGTGAGCGCCGCTTGTTTGGGGCTTGCAAGCACGGCTTGCCTGGCGCTTCTCAGCACAGGGACTGTCGCCCAAGACATCCCTCAACTGGTTCGGGCTGACGGCACCTACCCGACCATCCCGCTGGAAAAAGACGTGGTGGTGCTGAAGGTGGTGCAGAACGAGCCTGTGCTGTTGCAGAACGCGCCGTCCATCAAGGAAGGCCTGGAAGAAAACGTGCGCCGCATGGGCTATTGGATCGACAAGGCCTGCACGGAAGGCAAAAAGCCCGACTTCATTCTGTTTAACGAGTTTCCCCTCACCGGCTATTCCTCCGGCTCGCGTGACGAGAAACTGGAATTCACCATTCAGATTCCCGGCCCCGAAACCGAGGCCATCGGCGAGTTCGCCAAGGCCTGCGACACCTATGTGGTGTTCGGCTCTTACGCCACCGACCCGGACTGGCCGGGACATATTCTCAGCCTGAATCCCGTCATTGGCCGCGACGGCGAAATCAAACACGTGTACTGGAAGACGCGCAACGCCACGCGCTACTCCAATGACGGCGGCGAAATTCCCACCACCACCATCGAAAACGTGCGCGATAAGTTCCGCGCCAAGTACGGCATCGAAAACGAATTCTTCGTGCTGCAGACCGAGTACGGCAACATTGCCGTGAGCACGGTGCAGATCGATCCGTTTGTATTCGCCGCCTATGCCATGCGCGGGGTCGAGATCATGTTGCGCACCGCGACCGGCTTCTCAGTGCACGATGTGCAGTCCATCGCCTACTACAACGACTTCTACTCAGCGATGTCGAACATCACCTTCCCGTCTAATCCGAATTTCCCGGCGGGGTTCGGTGGCAATTCTCTGATCGTCGACCCGGATGGCGACATTCTCGCGCAACAGGTCGGAGATGCAGAAGCCGTGATCGAAGCCGAGCTGAACATCGCTGAACTGCGCAAGGACCGGCTGCTGCCGCGTTACCCCATCGATATGGTGCGAGAGATTTTTGCCCAGTTCCAACAGGAACTGCCGCTTAATCACCTGGACATGCCGGCCGACCAGCTTCCGCAAACCCGTCAGGACATGCGGCAACTGCTGGACGACACCAGCAAGTGGCTCAACCTGCAAGGGGACGCGAGTTAGGGCGCGCACCATCGAGTATACGGCCTAATCTTTCATGTCATTGTCCGGTTCAACCGGGCAATCCATAGTCTCAGGAGTTTATGGATCACCCGATCAAGTCGGGTGATGACGATTGGGCGGGTAGTTGCCGCCCTACACCACCGCGCAGACGGTCTTCGTTTCTAGGTAGTTCTCAACGGCCTGCTGGCCGGAGTCGCGGCTCCAGCCGGACTCCTTGTAGCCGCCGATGGGCAAGGACGCGTCGAACATCAGGTGGCAGTTGATCCACACCGTACCGGCCTTGATGTCAGCGGCGAGGCGCGTCGCCTTGGAGATGTCCTGCGTCCACACGCTGGCGGCGAGGCCATAACGGCTGTCATTGGCGATAGGCGGCACGTCGTCCATGGACTCAATCGGCGCGGCGACCACCACCGGGCCGAAGATTTCTTCCTGCACCACGGCCATGTCCTGGCGGGTGTTGGCAATGACGGTCGGTGAAATAAACGTGCCGGTGTCACCGAGCTGCTCGCCGCCGACGACCACTTCGGCGCCATCGGCCACACCGCCGTCGATGAAACCCTTCACCCGGTCGGCCTGGACCTTGGAGACCATCGGACCAATCTGGGTGGCGGGATCGAGCCCGTGGCCCATCTGCATGCCCTTGGCGATGTCGGCAATACCGGCGACGACGTTGTCGAAGGCCTTTTTCTCGACATACAGACGCGACCCGGCGACACAGACCTGGCCGCCGTTGAAGAAGATGGCGTTGGCGGCGCCGGGAATGGCCATATCCATTTCCGCATCGGCCATGACGATAGAGGGCGACTTACCGCCGAGCTCCAACGCGACCTTTTTCATGTTGGACTTGGCAGCGTCGATGATCTTCTTGCCGGTTGCGGTTGAGCCGGTGAAGGCGATCTTGTCGACATCCATATGCTCGGCCAGCGCCTGCCCCGCTTCGCCGCCCAAGCCGGTGACGACGTTGAACACACCCGGCGGCACACCGGCTTCCATGATCAGCTCGGCCAAACGGATGGCGGTGAGAGACGTATCCTCTGAAGGCTTGAGCACCATGGAGCAGCCAGCCGCAAGACACGGCGCGATCTTCATGGCTTCCAGCACCAGGGGGCTGTTCCACGGCGTGATGGCGCCGACGACGCCGATGGGCTCCTTCAGCGTGTAGGCATGCATGCGCTTGCCTTCGGGCTGATAGTTGATCGACGAGGTGATGGTCTGCCCTTCGATCTTGTTGGTGATGCCAGCGAAGTAGCGGAACTGCATAGCCGCACCCGGAATTTCGGCCCAGCGCCCGACAAATAGGGCCTTGCCCTGATCCAACGTCTCCAGCTCGGCAAGCTCGTCGATGTTGGCTTCGATCAACTCGGAAATTTTCCACAGGATGCGGCCACGCTCGTCCGGCGTCATGGTGCGCCACACGCCGGCCTCGAAACTGTCGCGCGCGGCCTTAACGGCGGCATCGATATCTGCTTTAGCGCCCTTGGGGATGGTACCGAGCTCGGCCCCGGTGGCAGGATCGAAACTGGACAGCGTCTCGCCGCTGGCCGCGGCCACCCACTCGCCATTGATGAGCATCTTCTTGGCCGGGGTTTTGAGGAAAGACTGCGCGCCTGCGGTTTGCGGCTTCACATCGTTAAGGACGACATTCATGGCGGGGCTCCCTGAACTGGTTTTGTTGACGGGAGCTTAGGACAGAACGCCGGTCCGGCGCGCGGCAGGCAGGCCGCCTCGCCACTGGGTGGACTGGTAAAAGCCGCCAGCCTGCCCGGCCCCGAACGGCCCCATTTTCCGGCGATTTGCCATGACGTAGAGGCATGCGTCCGCCGGTGCCGTCTCATAGACGGGACAATCGTGGGACAGTGGGCCATTTTTAGAAACCCCTACAGCAAGGTCATGCGGTGTACGGCCCGGGCAGCCAGGGCAGCCGTCTTGGCGGCCGTCGCAGGGGTCGCGGCGCTGGCGCAGGTGGCGTCTGCGACGGAGGCCCGGGTGTTATCTCCGCAGGACATCGAAGTCGTGACCCGCGTACTCCAGTTCGTCACGCCGGAAACGACGAACACCGCAACGGTGGCTATCCTATTCGATCCCCAGCGGCCCGGCTCTCAGAGCCAGGCTGACACACTCGCCGCCGCCGTTCCGCCCCGGGCGCCAGATTCGCGGATATCGCTGCAGGCGAAAACCATGCCGGTCACCGCGCTCAATCTGGAGGGGGTCAGCATCGCTTTGATGACCCCGGGGTTGACCGATCACCATCAGGTCATCAGCGCCGCGGCCGCCGGCCGGCGCGTGATCACCGTCTCGGGCGATAAGGCCTGCGCCGAGGCGCAGCACTGTGTGTTCTCGGTCTCGACAGTGCCCTACGTGAACCTGTGGTTCAGCCGGGCGGCGGCCCGCGCCGCGGGTCTGCGGTTCTCGCCGGCGCTGCTGATGCTGGTGAAGAAGGTTTGAGGACAGAGTCATGAGTGCACAAACCAAATCACCACGCCGCACAGGAAGAGCGCAATCAACACCGGCGCAGACGGTGCGCGCCGCTACTGCAGCGATCGGGCTCATCACCGCCGGTGTCGCACCCGGTGCCAGCAGCCAGCCGATCGACTACGCAACGTTCGAAAATCTGTTCGGCGAACCCATCACCACCAGCGCCAACGGCAAGCCGCAGCGCGCCAGCGATGTCGCGGTGACCATGGACATCATCACCGCCGAGGACATCCGCCGCTCCGGCGCGCTCACTCTGCCCGGAGTTCTGAAATCTCTGGCGGGGATCGATTACCTGCCGTTTTCCTCCAACCATCAAGAAATTGCCGTACGCGGCTACAACCAGGCCTTCAATCCGCGCCTGATGGTGCTGATCAATGGCCGCCAAGCCTATGTGGGGCTGTTCGGGTTCGTCGCCTGGGACCAGCTGCCGGTGACGCTGAGCGAAATTCGCCAGATCGAAGTTGTGCGCGGGCCGATGACTGCTCTGTTTGGCTTCAACGCCATATCCGGCGCGATCAACATCGTGACGTACGACCCCAGCTATGACTCTGCCGGTGGTGGACGCGTGTACCGCAGCACCGATGGCGACACCAGCGCCGAGGCCTTTGTGTCAACCGTCCTCACCGATACGGTGGGTCTGCGCTTGTCGGCGCGGTTCAGCCGGTTAATGCCGTTCGACCGGGCGGCGGAGGATCAGCCGGTGATGTTTTCGCAGTTCGAAGATACGCTGAGCTACAGCACCCTGGGCGAAGTGACCTACCGCCCAACCGAGCGGCTGTCACTGGCGATCGAGGGCTCCTACAACGCGGGCGAAATCGATGCGGTGACGCCGATCTACAGCGCCACGCAAATGGACTCCCTGACGTGGTCGCTGCGGGCCCGGGCCGCCTATGACCTGCCCTTCGGTCAAGTGTTTGCCGACGTGTCGCGCAATGCAAACAAGTATGAGTCCCCCAACTTTTTCTTCTCCGATTTTCCGGAAGACATGGAAGACGATGCCGTCGAAGCGTTCCTGGAAGAGGATCTCATCGTTGCGCGCGGCGGCCTTCTGCTCACCGCCTGGGACACGGCGACGCTGCGGTTCACCGGGGAATACCGCAACAACGACATCTTTCAGCGGCTGATTGCCGAGACGCCAAACGACGGCACCAATTTGACCCTCGATATCTGGTCGGCGAGCGCCCTGATGGATTGGCAGATGACGGATACGACGTCTGCCAGCCTGTCGCTGCGCTATGACCGGCAGTCCGTAGACAAAGAAGGCTTCATTCCTGAGGCCTTGGCCGTCACCAACGCTAACTTTTCCGATATCTCCTACGATGGCCTGTCCGCCAATTTCGCCGTGGCCTACCGGCCAGACGAGGTGACGACGTGGCGGGCCTCTGCGGCGCGCGGCTTGCGCGTGCCGTCCGCCGCCGAGATCGGCATGTTCGGTGCAGAGCCGGAGTTCGATTTGTTGCTGGCCGCCAATCCCGATTTCAAAGTCACCACCGTCGATCAGATCGAAGCCGGATACGAACGCCGCTTTCCGCGCATCGACGGCGATTTGCGGCTGACGCTGTTTGCGCAACACAACAAAGACCTCGGCTATGTGTTCGGGTCCGTGCCGGTGACCTTGCCGCGCCTGGGCGCACCGGCCATCGCCAGCCGAAACATCGGCAACTCCAAGGCCTGGGGGTTCGAGATCGAGTTTGAATCCGCGCTGAATGACTCAGTGCGATGGGGAGCCAATTATTCGTTCATCGACGTCACCGACTCTTTGAACGGCACCTCCCTGAATGGCCAATTGCTCTACCCGGTGGGCTATGAGCAACAGTCCCCTAAACATCACGCCAACGCCTGGATCGACGCGACGTGGCAAAAGTGGGAGGCGGGCCTCGATCTGCACTTCGTCTCCAAGCGGTCCTTGCCGAGCGTGTTCGATCTCGGCCAGCCGGCGGCCTTTGCGCCGGTCGGCGCCCACGTCATTGTCGACGCCCACGCGGCCTACAAGGTGACCGACTGGCTGGCGCTGGAGGTGAAGGCCACCGGTCTGACGCAAAAACTTCAGCGCTTGGCCGGTCCCAATTTCCTGCCAGCCGAACGGCGCATATGGGGCGGCCTGAGGGTCGAGTTCTGATGCCCAGCCTGCGCCACGCCTTAAGCACTCTGGCAACGTCGGCGCTGTTCGGCGGGCTGTTCTTCCTCGCAGCCCTGTGGTTGCGCTACGAGGACGCGCGCGGCGACATGGAGGATGACGTGCGCCGGTCCAGCGTCTATTTGCAGGTGCTGGGCTTCGAACTGTTCAATGTCGTGACCACGTTGAAGTCCAGCGAGAACGGCGCAACCTACGCAGACGGTGGGCTGTGCGCCGCCGATGGGCTGGCGTTTCTCAGGCAGCTTGAGTTCTCAACCCTGTTGTTCTCCGATATCGCGATCGTTGAAAACGGAGCGGTCGCCTGTTCCACCTCCCTCGGCCAAACCGCCCGCGGCAAAACGCTGCCGGAGACCTCAACCCCGGTGACCTTCAGCGGCATCGACGCACCAATTGCCTATTACACGGAGGATGAATCTTTTGTCGATCCGCGTATCCGGGGCAGCTATTTCGGGTTCAACGGGTTTCTCATGACGCTGGATGACCGCCCCCTGTTCGCCGCCGATACGGGCGACACCAGCTTGACCTATCTGATCCGGCAGGACCGCACCTTCACACCCGTATTTGGCGACACGCTAGAGTCTGCGGACGACAGCACGCTCACTGCGCGCCGGTTGCAAGACGACCCACTCTCGGACCTGTTCTGCCTCGATCAGTCGAACCTGTGCGTCTACGGCGCGCGCCCGGCCTTCGCACCCTTTGCCGATGCCGGTGTTCTCCTCGGGCTCGCACTGGTGTTCGGCGGCGTGACCGGTACCGGCACCACGGTGGCGATGCGCCGTTACGTAAAACGCCAATCCACCTTGCAGCAAAAACTGCGCCGGGCCATCGCCGACGGAAAACTGTACGTGGAATATCAACCGATTATCGACATGGGCGACGGCACGGTGCGCAGTGCGGAGGCGCTGGTGCGGTGGACCGATGACGACGGTCAGAAAATCCGGCCCGATATTTTCATTGCCATTGCCGAGGAAGCCAACTTCACCGATGAAATTACTGACTATGTATTGCGCTACACGGCCAAGCATTTCTGGTCATGCCCCACCCTGAAGGATGTGAAGGTGGCCTTCAACGTTTCGCCGGTGGAAATTCTCGCGCCGGACTTCGTCGAACGCTACAACGCGCTGTTCGCCGAGTGCGGGATCGACAAGCGCAATGTACGGATCGAGATCACCGAGCGGGTGCAGGTGGATCTGGTGGAATTCGAAGCGGCGATTGACGTCATCAGTGCGGCGGGCTTCGCCATTGCGCTGGATGACTTCGGCACCGGGCATGCCAGCTTCCCTTATCTGCGCCGCTTGCCCCTCGATGCCATTAAGCTGGACAAAAGTTTTGTCGACGCGCTGGGAGAGGAAACCGCCTACGGGCGCATGCTGCCGCACCTCATTGACATGATCAAAGCGCTGGACATCGCCGTGATCATCGAAGGAATCGAAGAAACGAATCAGAAGGAGTGGTTCATGGACAAAGGGTCCATGTTCGCTCAGGGATACTTTTACTCACGCCCGCTCGATGTCGGCGCGTTTGAGAGCTACGCGGAAGAGCTGCACAGCTAGACGCGCCGGTGCGCGACGGGTCATTCAGCGTTCGGGTCGGCGGACCGGACGGGAAATCACCAGTACGGACTCATCATCGTCCGCAGCCACGGCGCCGCGGTAGGCTTCGACCGCGTCGACGGCGGCGGCGCAGAGAGTCTCGCCGTCGCCGCTGTGTTGGGCGAGCGCACGCACTTGGGCCAGCAGGCCCTCGACGCCGAGTTGAGTACCGGTGCCGTCCGCGGATTCGATCAGCGCGTCAGTGTACATCACCACCATATCGCCCGGGGCGAGCGGAATGACGAACTGGGTGTAGTCGGTGCCGGAGATGACGCCGAGGGGTACATCGGAGATACCGGGACTGTCGCGCCCCTCCTCCGGCGTCAGCAGTGACCAGGTATCCGTCGCAGCAACGTAGTGCAGCGGCGGCGGATGACCGGCGTTGACGACAATCAGGGTGTTGTCGGGCCGGTAGTAGGCACAGATGACCGCGGTGGCGAAGGTGCCGCCGGTGGAGAGCGCAACAAAGTCCTCGTTCAGGCCGCGCACGAAGGCGGTGTGATCCGGGTTCTCCATGTTCTCGCGCATGAGGCCGCGCAGCATTTGAGCCACTTGGGACGTGGCGTCGCCATGCCCTGCCACATCGGCGAGCGCGATGCGGATGATGTTGTCGGTGCTGCACGCCGAGACGTAATGGATGTCGCCACCCGCCGCGCTGCCGCCGTGGGGTTTGGAATACAACGCGATGTCGATATCCGCCGCGGTGAGATGCTCTCGGGTGACGACGTTACCACCCCACACCTCCAGGCATTGCAGCGGCTCGATATGGGGAACGGGTTGGAGGGCTGACTCAGTCATGAGGGGTATATAGACCGCCGCGCGCTGGCCGCAACATCACGTTTGCGGGAGAGGCTATGGCCCCTGCTCCAGCCGGGTCAGGCGATACTCGCGGCCGTTGGACGGCACGGTGTAGCGCACCAGAATGCGGTCTTCACCCCACAGCCAGATGTGATAGCGCCCGCCATAGAAGGTCATGTGATCGGCGGTGAAGTCACCCGCGGGCGTAGACACTTCTTCGGTGCCAATCAACGTGACCTCATTGTCCTGATACATGCCGATGCCCTGTACCCCTGTCTCACCCGTCGTGACCATGTTGTAGATCTGGCGGGACTGCGTTTCGGGGCCTTCCGGATCGAAGGTCGCGGCTTGCCAGCCTTCGATGATCACCGGATGCAGCCGCAAGGTGGCGTGGGGTGGGAACGGCAAGGCATGGGTCGCCCGCCCGCGGGGCCCGAATACAGAGTTGTTGAGGATGTCGCGCGCCTCGCCGTCGGCTTCCAGCCAGAAGCGCGCCGCGCCGCGGTATTGACCGAAGCGCCAGAACGACGAATAGGCATCCATCGGGCGGAAGTTTTCGTCCACACGCAGGATGGCGTTGGACTGATGGCCAAGCTCGCGCAGATCGACCACCGTCTCAACCGTGCGGCTGCCGTCGGGATGGACGGTGACGGTCCAGTCCTCGGTGCCGCGCACATGATCGCTGTCGAGCACGCCGTAGTCATAGCTGCCCTTGTACCAGCGCAGATTGGCCTGCGGCTCGGCACCTTGAGCGGATGCGGAACAGACTGCCAGGAGCATGACCAGAACTGACGCGGCAGTCCTTTTGATCACATGTTTCACGTCAGATGCCCCCCGTCCCAAGACCCACGAACCGAACCGGATACACGCCGCGGAAGTGTTGCTGGACCTTATCACTTTGGGCGCATAGGATTGAAACGAAGTTTACATCCAATTCAATTTTGCATTGAAAAGGCCAACATATGACCATTCGTGTTTTCGTCAGTACCGCGCTCCTTTGTCTGACATGTTCGTTCGGCATCGCGGCCCAGTCGCCAGCGGACACGGAGCAGAACCGGATCGCGGCGACAGAGCGTTACCTGACCATCATGCCCATGGAGGACATGATCGCGGATATGACGCAAGAGATGGTGAAGACCATGCCGGCAGAGGCGCGTGAGCCTTTTTCTAGAATGATGTTGGAGGAGGTTCGTCTGGATGTGCTGGAACAGGCAGCCAAGGACAGCATGGTGAAGCATTTCACCGTCACAGAAATCAACGCTTTAGCAGATTTCTATGAGTCACCGACGGGCTACTCCGTGATGAAAAAGATGGGTGTCTACACCGCCGACGTCATGCCCGTAATCCAGCAAGAGGTCATGCGGGCGGTACAAAATCTTTCCCAGCAATAGAGCGGCCACAGGTCTCGCGCGGGACGGCCGACAGGCCTGGCGGACGAGCCAGCGCTAGGCCGGATGCGTAGAAAGCGTAGAATCTTCGCCGCATGAACATGCGAGAGCGAGGTCGTCAAAATGCCCAACTTGCCCGTTTCCCTGCCGAGGGGTTTGCCATAGCATTTTGCCATCTTCCCTTAGTCCCAACGGAGTCTCGGTGATGTCCATCCGAAAGCCTTTGAAGTCTCTCGCCGCCTTGATGACAGTCGCTCTTCTGGCCGCAATACCAGCCCTCGCCGACGAGACCATGCGTGGCACCTCCACCAACGACACCTGGATGGGCTTCGGTATTCTGAAAGGCGGCAAGGGATACGCCGACTCGCCGATGGGACAAGTGAGCTACCGGGACATCGGTCCGCGGGATTACGAACACCCGATCATGATCCTGCATCAGTCGCCCATGTCGATGATTCAGTTCGGTGCGGCTCAGAACGCATTAGCAGACTTGGGTGTGCGCGCCATCACCGTCGATACGCCTGGATACGGCATGTCGGACCTGCCAGACCGTCAACCGACAATTCAGGAATACGGCGCCAACCTTGAATACGTGCTGGACCACTTGGGCATCGACAAGGTTCTGATCGCCGGTCACCACACCGGCGCGCAGATTGCCGCGACCTTCGCCGCCAACTTCCCGGACCGCGTGGTCGGCGTCATCTTGCACGGTGCGGCCGTATTCAATGAAGAAGAACTGGCGAAATATCAGGCCGGCATTCCAAATCGCCCCGGCACCGGCCGCACGCCCCAGCCGGACGGCTCGCACTTTGTCCGCCGTTTCGGTTTCCCGCCGGCGGAGCCTGGCCGCCAGGAAATCCAAGATGCGAAAACCTGGCTGTCGATTACGTCGTTTATCCAAGGCCCGGACATCGGCCACTATGCCGCGTTTCATTACGACATGATGCCCGATTTCATGGCGATCAAAGCGCCAGGCATGATCATGACCGACTTGAAAGACGACGTGCACTACATCGATGTGCGCGCGGCTGAACTGCGGCCCGATTTCAAGTATGTGGAGTTTTCAGAGGGCAATATTCTGGAGATGATGGCTCAACCCGAGAAATGGGCCCGCATCGCCAAGGAATTCGCGGACGAAATCAAACAGGAACAGCGCGCATCGGTGGAGTGAAGCTACACGGATCGACGTAGTAGCCTCCTGGCAGGTCACCCTCGGGTTTATCCCGAGGGTCTAGGGTTGTGTACGCGGATGATGGTTTTGTCCCTGGATGCTCGGGACAAGCCCGAGCATGACCAGATTGATATTATCTAATGTGACCGTCGTGGTTGTTGAGGTACCACTCCGCGACCTCTTCGCGCTTGGCGAACCACACGCCGTCGAGGCCCTTGGCGAACTCCAGGAATTCCTGCACGGCGCGGACGCGATACGCCCGTCCGGTGACGTGTGGGTGCAAGCCGACGTTCATCATCCGCCCAGACCCTGACTCCGACGCTTCCTTGTGCAGCACCGACAACTCTTCGATGAGGATATCGCGCATCTCATCGGTGGTGTGACCGCGCCGGGTGAGGATGGTGAAGTCGTTGATCTCATTGGTATAGGGAGTCGAGACGATGGGGCCCGCATCGGTTTCCAGCAAAAACGGCTGATCGTCGTTCATGATGTCGCAGTAGAAGATGCAGCCATGCTCAGCCAGGATCTCCGGCGTGTTGGGCGTGCCGCGCAGCGATGACGACAACCAGCCCTTGGCCTTACGGCCATAAAATTCCTCGTAGACCTTCAGCGTCGCCTCAACAACTTCGCGTTCCTTTTTGATGTCGCCGCCGAACCCGGTGAGCAACTCGCCCTGCTCGTAGTTGTGGGCCAGCACCTCCCAGCCCTGCTCGTCCGGGAATCGCGCAATCTCAGGACGCTCCAACGCGGTCTTGGCGTTGATGGTGCAGCTGGCCGGCACGCCTGCCTTAACGAACGCATCGAACAAACGCCATATGCCGACGCGCTGCCCGTATTCACGCCAGGTGAAGTTGGGAAAGTCGGGAATGCGGCCTGGCAACACATCCGGCAGGATCGGCGGACCGCCAGCGTAATACGCCTCGTCCGTATCCTTGGTCATATCCCAGTGCTCGAGATTGAGCGTGAGAATCAGGGCGACTTTTTTGTCGTCCGGCCACTTGAGAGGGCCGCGATTGGTGATGGCCGAAAAGGGATAACGCATAACCACGGGAACGAACTCCTAGAGTAAAGAGGGGAACGGCTTACCAGTCTTCGAGCAAACGCCCGCAGCCGAAGACTTTGTCGTCAAAGCCATTGCGGCGCAGCGAATGCCAGTAGGTGGCGGCGTTAATGGCGATGACCGGCTTTTGCAGCCAGCGTTCGGCTTCGGCGGCAACGGCCATGCAGGCCAAGTTTGTACCCACCTGGATGATGCAGTCGACATCAGCGCTGTTGAGTTCGATGATCGCGTCGCGCAGTTTTTCGGGCGGCTCGTGAGCGATCAGCATTGGGCTCGGGCTTTTCAGGCCGATCAACGCTTTGACGTTATAGCCGATGTCGGTGAAGAACTTGCGTACCATGGCGTCGCCGGCAGGCATGTACGGGGTCAGCACGCCCAACGTTTTGATGGGCTTTTCTTCCGAATAGGCTTTCAGAGCATTCTCGCACGCATGCGAGCCTAGCGACACACCGACGCCGGCACGCTCTTCCATCTTCTTATGTAGGGCTTCGGCGCCTTCGGCCCCGTCCCAGAAGGTTTCCGCCGACATACCCATAATGACGAAGCCAGGTGAGCAGGTCATGACACGGTCCATGGCCACTTCCGTCGCCCCGCGGATGTTGACGAGAAGTTGCTCGAACTCTTCGTCGTTGCGCACGGGATCATCGGGAATCTCGATGCGGCAGAAGTGATTAGTGATGCCGCGCGGCTGCATCAGCGCGTATTCGGGCTCGACACTCGTATTGGTCGAGGGCGCGATAACGCCGAACTTCATGCGGTAGCCGAGTGAGTCAACCATGGGTCCCTCCGTTTGGTGCACCGCTGTTTCGGCAGCGGCAGCCGGTCTCAGTTAATCTCGTAACTTTCGCGCACACTATCGATCATCGACGAGCGCATTAGGAATTGTTTCGCCAGTGCCGGATCTGCGGCTGTCTTCATGTGGTGTTCTTGTGCCTTGCGCTGGGCCTCGGGGTCTTTTTCTTCCAGCGCCTTTTTGTTGGCAATGGTCTGAGCCTGTACGAATTTTTTACAGATAATGCGGCGCTGACGGTCATAGAGGTCGAGGATGTCGTCGTTGGCTTCGCCCTTAGAGATCATTACCAGCTTTTCGCCCAGGTTGATGGCGTCATGAATACCACCATTCATGCCCATGCCGCCCAGAGGATTGTTGACGTGCGCCGCGTCGCCGCCGAGGAGCACGCGGCCGATGCGGTACTGGGTCGCGACACGCTGATGAACGTTGTAAAGCGTGCGGTGCCCAATCTCGAAGTCACCGTCGATGTCTGCGAGGAAGTGCAAACGTTCCTGAATGTATTCGTCCGACAATAGCTTTTCGTTGGTGTCGCCGGGCTTGGTCGGGAACAGGCAACGCCACAGGTTGTTACACCGCAACAGCACGCACCACTCATCCGGATCGGCCACATAGTTCACCCAGGCAAGCCCTGGGAAATGGTCTTGCAGCGGATAGGGCGTCGAGGCGACCAGGAATTTCTCCGGATAGGTAAAGCCCTCAAACTCAATGGACGCCTTGCGCCGCACCGCGCTGTTGGCACCATCGCCCCCGAACACGACGGAACCGCGCAAAGTTTCGCGCCCGTCAGGCGTTTCGACATCGACGAATACGGCGTCGTCTGTCTGCGTGACGCCATCGACTTTGTGCTCGAAACGCACCTCGGCGTTGGACATCTTGTCTAGGATTGGCACGACGATGCGGGTCAGCCGGAACTGTTCGGCCTGCAGGCGATAGTGGTGTTTCGTCGCATCGCCCAGAACGGAGAGGTCGAAATCCGCGTACTCGCCGGTACGGCGATCGCGGTACTGATAGTTGGGCACGATCAGTCCGGTAGCGATGAGATCTTCGGTGATTTCAAGCTCATCCAGCATATCGAGTGTCGGGGGATGCCAGGTCGATGCGCGCAAGTCCTCAGGCAGCTCAGCCTCGGCTTCAAGCAGGATCACCGGGATGTCGTTGCGCGCAAGGTACAAGGCCAACGTGCAGCCAACCGGGCCGGCGCCCGCGATAATAACGGGGTCTTTCCCCTTGAGTTCGATCGGCATGACCTACGTCCTTTGAGCCGGAGTGCCGCGTAAACAACTCATTTCCCGCGGCGCTCGGTGGTGGTGCCTTTAGTGTTGGGACCTGTGGGCCGTTCTAGCATCGGCACGTTGAACGGCAAGGTAGGGGGGTCTGTTGTTCACAATGTGATCAGCGCACCGCCATAGAGGTCATTTGGTGGCCAAAAATCAGACCTTACTGAGTGACTGAAAAGCCCCACCATGGAACAGCAAGGGCTCCTTGCCGACGTTGTAAACACGGCAGACCCGGCCAACGATGATGTCGTGGTCGCCGCCCGGATGACGGGCTTCGACATCGCATTCCAAATAGGCAACGCAGCCGATGAGCAACGGCACACCGCGCCGTCCGTCCAATGCGGTGACGCCATCGAACTTGTCGGCCCCGGATTTGGCAAACTGCATCGCCAAGTCTTGCTGGTCGGAGGCAAGAACATTCACCGCAAATGGATCACCCGGCATGAAACACTTAAAGCTCGGCGTCGTGTCGGCAATGCTCCACAGGATCAAGGGCGGATCCAATGACAAAGAACTGAACGAGTTAACCGTCATGCCAATGGGCTCTCCGTCGGCGGATACGCCCGTCATCGTGGTCACGCCGGTGCAGAACTGCCCCAAGGCATCACGGAAGGCTCTTTTGGCCTCGTCGCTATCGGACGGATTTACTCCGGAGTCGCCCTCGATTGTCAGATCGTCCAATTGCCCATTACTCAATACCCATCCCTGCACAGGTTTTATGGCGCAGTGGCCTTTGTGTCCACGGGCGCGACAAGAACATGGAAAATGCCCGTATTCTGCCGGTGTGCATAAGCCGACACTATGGAAGAGCGCTCGGGTAAATAACGCCGCGTCCCAGCTCTTTGACCACCTGTCGGACGTACCATCCGGGTGGGCTGGGATGATGGCATAGTCGCAGGTCTTATGCAGCCACGCTGCGGTCAGATTACGGCGGTTGAACAGTCCCGCCCCTCCGCTTGGCGGCGAACTTCCAAGTGTCGAACTCTCACTGTGTCAGGGGACACGCGATGCCAACGAAGAAAATGAGTCAGGACTCCGTCCGGCCGATCCGCGCGCTGATGCGCGGTCTGGATGCCCTTCAGCAACTCAACCGTCACAACGGGGCAACGGTCACCGACATCGCCAAGGCCGTGAAACTGCCGCGCACAACCGCCTACCGTGTTTTGGAAACGCTGTGTGTTGCTGGCTACGCAATCCGCGATCCAAGTGATGATCGCTACCGGCTGACGACGAAGGTTCGCTCCCTATCGGACGGCTACGACGACGAATCCTGGGTGCAGGAGATCGCCAAACCGTTGCTAACGGAATTGGCGAAAGAAGTGGTCTGGCCCCTGGCGATCTCAACTCTGAGCGGCATGTCCATGCTGGTGCGGGAAACCACCGACCGTGACAGTCCGCTCGCCCTCGAACGCTATTCCGCTGGCTTGCGCGTACCTGTGCTGGGGTCGTCCTCTGGGCGTGTCTATCTCGCCCACTGCAGCGACGAGCAACGCGACGTGCTGCTGGACGTGCTTGAGCGATCCGACCGGGCCGAAGACAAAATTGCGCGGGACCGGCAGCTGGTGGGCCGCATTCTTGGCGAAGTCAAACGCAACGGCTACGCCGTGTTCGACAATCCGTCGATGGCGGAAATGAGTATGGCGGTGCCCCTGTTCGTCAAAGGCAATGTGATCGGCGGTGTGGTCATCCGCTTTATCCGCACCGCCATGTCGCCGGACCAAGCAATTGAGAAACACCTGCATTTCATGCGGCACACGGCAACGGAAATCGGCAAGGCGTTCGACGAAGCCCACGCCTCTTAATCCATCGGCGATGCCATAGAGGTTTTATGTCTGAAGCCCACGACCTATCGAACTCGTCTCACGCGGCGTTGATCGACACGCTCACTGCTTTGCTTGGCGCTGAGAACGTCATTACGGACGAGCAGGAACGCGCATATTTCTCCCAGGACGTTTATCACCAGGGTCCGACAGTTCTGGCCGTCATTCAGCCTGACACCAAAGAGAAATTAGCTAAGGCTGTGGCCGCGATCACGGGCGCAGGCGCGGCGATTTTTCCGCGCGGCGGTGGGTTCTCATACACCGACGGCTATGTGCCGACGACCAGTGAAGCGGTGACCATCGATACCCGCAAGATGAACCGCGTCGTTGAGGTCAATACCCAAGACATGTACGTCACGGTCGAGGCCGGATGCACTTGGGCGGCTTTAGACGACGCCCTGAAAGACACCGGCACACGGCCGGTGTTCTGGGGTCCCTTCTCCGGCCTGAACGCCACTGTGGGCGGATCAATGTCGCAAGGCACGTTGACGTACGGCTCCTCGAAGTGGGGACCATCCGGTGTCGCCGTCGAGAGCATGGAGGTGATCCTGGCGGACGGCTCGATTGTCACCACAGGCTCTGCAGGTCAACCGCACCACTCGCCCTTCTTCCGTCACTACGGGCCGGACTTGACGGGCATTTTCTGTAATGACGCGGGGGCGCTGGGCATCAAAGCGACGGTGACGCTGCGGCTGCAGAAGCGGCTGCCGATTGCCATGGGTGTGTCGTTCGGGTTTGAGACGTTTGAGGGTTTGCACAAGGCGATGGCGGAAGTCGCCCGTGAGGGCCTGCCGACGGAGGCCTTCGGCTTCGACGCGGTGGTGATGAAAGTGTTCACCGGCGGTCAAGGCCTGGCCCAGGACCTGAAAACCCTGTGGGCGGTCGGCATGGCCGGACGCAACATCTTCGCCGGCCTTTGGCAGATGATGAAGATCGCCCTCGCGGGCAAGCGTTTTATCGATAAGGCCGCCTACACGGCGCATTTCATCTGTGAAGCGCGGGATATGCGCGAGATGAAGACCCAACTGCAGGCCGTGCGCGCCGCGGTGGCCCCCCACGGCAATGAAATCGTCAACACCGTACCGGCTGTGGTGCGGGCGTATCCTTTCCCGCCATTCGCTCTTTTGGGCACGCGCGGGGAACGCTGGGTGCCGCTGCATGGCATTCTTCCTTTCTCGCGGGTGGCCGAGTTCCGCGAGAAACTCGACGCGGTTTACGAGCGCTATTCTGAGCAGATGGAACGGCACAAGGTCATTACGGCAGCGATGTTCACGACGCTGGCGACCAACGGGTTCCTGTATGAGCCGGTGTTCTATTGGGAGGACGCCCGGGAAGATTTCCATAACCGCCACACCGACCCCGAGACGCTGAAGACCCTTACGGATTTCCCTGTGAATATGGACGGCCGCAAACTGGTTGAGGAAATCAAACAGGCAATCATCGACTGTTTCTATCAGTGCGGCGGCACGCATATGCAGATCGGCAAGGTGTACCCTTACACCCGCGAACGCGATCCCGCTGCGCTGGCGATGGTGAAGACGCTTAAAGCTCATGTCGACCCTGGGGGATTGCTAAATCCGGGAGCGTTGGGACTGTGATTGGGACTTCGGGTTTCGGCCCGCTGCAAAAGCCGTGGATGTCAAACTCACTCTGTATCTGCAGGCCGTGATCGGCTTCCGCGTCGCAGCGAAACTGAACTAGCACGCCTCACCGCGGAGATTTATGCCCGGCAGAGCTTGCCCTGGGGGACAAATCCTCTTGCCCCAGGACCATTCAGGGACGGGCTCAACATCCATGGGTCGGCCCGTAACCTATTGAAATTATTAAATTAACTCTTCATTTACCAGCTTGGCACGGCGCTTGCATTTATCTTTGCGAGGCAAGAAGCCGCGCGGGTAAGACCAAGCGCGGGACACGAGTGGCGACCCGAGGAGCATGGTATGTCTGTCATCGACTTTATTTCCGTCCGCCGCAGCAAGGATGAACGCGCGTCAGTGTCGGCATCGTCCTTTGATGGTGCGCCGCCGGACTCTAAGCCAGAAAAAACCGTCAACGGGCCACTGTCCGCGACACAGTTTACCCAACATGTGACGCACGTCGTCGAAGACGAAATGAAGCGCGCGATGAAGCGCCACGTGGACGTTGTCGATCCGCGCGAGATTATCGCCCTGTGCAAGATGATTGCCGACCTGAAAGGCCGGTATATGGCGATGACGTTGCTGATGGCGTCCAACAACACACCGATGACAGATAGTGAAGTCACCGAGATGCGTTCGACGCGCCAGAAGATTATGGAGCTGGAAGCTGCTTACAACGAACTTAACGACCTGATGACGTCGAACCTGATCGACGTGAAAGGCGTGATGAAGGACTGACCCAGAGCCTTTATAGGAATCCCAAGACCGGCCCTTACCACCCGGTCCCAGCCGACCCGTCCTCCAAGAAACGGGCGGCTCCGATACGGTCCCTTACCAACCCGTCTCAACCTGATCCCGCCCCGGCACAGTGCCTCGTCCCAAGGCCGCCGGGGTTTTTCTTTGCCTGGATAAAGGCGGAACTCAGGTCCAGCCGGACACAAATTCCTCGATAGCGGCGAGACAGACGGTCATGTCGTCATCATTGCCAAGCGTCACGCGGAGATGCCCAGGCAAACCAAACCCGCCCATGGCACGGGTAATGACGTTGCGCGCGCGCAGAAATGCATCTGCGTCCTTGGCCCGTTTACCGTCTTCATCGGGAAAGCCGATGCAAACGAAATTCCCTTCGGTGCCAGTGACCTCGAGCCCAAGAGCATTCAGACGGTGGGTGGCGATACCGTGCCACTTGGCCGTATGGGCAATGACTTTTTCTTCATGGGCGATGTCGGCTAAAGCGGCGACACCGGCCCGCTGGGCTGTGCTGGACACATTGAAGGGCGAGCGGATCGCGCCGACCACGGCGACAATGTCCGGGTGGGCGTAACACCAGCCGAGGCGGATTGCCGCCAGGCCATGGACCTTCGAAAAGGTACGCGTCATCACCGTGTTATCGGTCTCGGACACCAGGGCGATGCCGCAGTCGTAGTCGGGTTTACTGACATATTCGGCATAGGCGGCATCGATGATGAGTAGAACGTCGTCGCCCAAGTTGGCGCGCAGACGCGCCATGTCGGCTGCGGGAAGATATGTACCGGTCGGATTATTAGGATTGGCGACGATCACGACTTTGGTCCGATCCGTCGCCGCCGCGAGCAGCGCATCGACATCTGCGGTAAAGTTGGTGTCGGGCGCCTGCACAATCGTCGCCCCGGCAGCCAGGGTGTAGGTCTTGTAAAGCGGGAAGGTCGCGCTGGGGAACAGCACCTCATCCCCCTGCCCGGCATAGGCACGGATCAAACCGTTGAGCAGCTCGTCTGAGCCGATGCCCATGAGGATGCGACTCATGTCCAGATCGTAGCGCTCGGCAATGGCGCGGCGGATGGCAACCGCATTGGCGTCGGGATAACGCTCGATCACCTCCGCCGCCTCGGCATAAGCCTCGAGCGCTCTGGGGCTTGGGCCGAGCGCGGACTCGTTGGCCGACAGTTTTACCCCTGGGCCGCCGCCGCCCATGGGATTCTGCCCTGGCTGATACGGCGGGATGCGGTCAAGACCAGGGCGTGGGGTAACTGGCATAGGGGCGGCTCCTGCGGCGTGTGCCGCGTGATGGTGGCCATGACGCTAGCGGGTGAACCGCATGGCAATCAAGGACCGTTCGGTGCCCCTTCGGTTGCCCGTAGCCACAAACGCGTTGACTTTACGTCCTGCGAGGATCATGGGAACGCTCCGTCCTTTTAGCCTTTGTGTTAGACTACGTCCGTGCCCGTTCTTCTCGTCACCGTTTTTGCCGCCGTCATTCCCTCCAGCATCATCTTGCCGATGCTGCCGTTTATCGGGCAGAAGTACGGGGCGACGTCCTTCCAAATTTCACTCCTTTTCACGCTGATGCCCGCCATCGTCATCTTCATGGCGCCGGTCTGGGGGCGGCTGTCCGACCGCTATGGCCGCAAACCGGTGTTTATGTGGGCGCTCGGGGTCAGCGCACTGACCTTCGTCGCGTTTGGTTTGGCCGACAACCTGACCGAGATGTTTTTGGCACGTGCCTTACAGGGTGTGACTGGCGGGAATGTCGCCATCGCGTTCGCTATGGTCGCGGACTCGAGCAGTCACGAAAACCGGGCGAAGGCACTCGGCATGGTCTCAGCCTCCACAGCGATGGCGTTCTTTGTTGGTCCCGTGCTCGGCGGTTTTCTCATGGGCAGCGACCTGGAGACCTTCACACATGCACGCCCGTCCTTCGTGTCGGCGGGGCTGTGCCTGGTCGCCACGCTGATTGGCGTCCTGTTTCTGAAGGAAACACGGCCAGGCCGCGGGCGCCGGCCGGCGCAAGCGCCGTCACAGCATGCACCGGTGCCCGCTCCTGAGGGCGCCCTTGGTCAAAGCGAGGACGCCACGCCGGCGCGTGTCACCGTCGGGCGTGTCGGCATGGCCTTGCTGATCGCGCAGTTTTTCATCGGCGGCTTCGTCAGCGGTCAGGATCAGTTTGTTTTCGCCTTCTGGGCGCAAGGCTTGCACGGTTGGGGACCAGATGATGTCAGTTTCGGCATGGCTGCCATGGGGCTGGGCTACATGATCGCAACCGGCGTGCTGGTGGGTCCGCTGTCGAAATCACTCGGAGATTTGGGCGCCTATCTCGTTGGCGCAGTTCTGGACATGATCGGCCTAGCTATTCTCCTGCTCAGCACTACGGTTTGGGCCGGAGTCGGAGGGCTGTTGCTGGCGGTCATCGGCATCGGCGTGTGGAACACGGTCCTGTCCAGCGTCATGTCGAAAGTCAGTCCCGAGGACAAGGTGGGCTATATGCTCGGCCTGTCGAACGGGTTCTCCATGGCCGGGCGTGTGGCAGGGCCCATCATCGCCGGGAGTTTCTTCCTCGACATCAGCCCGGCTGCGCCATTCGTGTTGTCGCTGATATTGGTTGCGATCGTCGTGGCGAACGCGTTACGGCTGGTTGCAGCCCAGCGCACGGCTAAAAGTGCTCGTTCCGGATAACCTCAACGTCGCTCAACAAGATCATCGCCCGGTAGTCGGCCAGCGCAGCGAACACCTGATCACGTATTTGCGCAGCCCGGCGTGGCCCTGTGATCACCATCACCATTTGCATGTCGATGGCGCCGCCGAGGTCCTTGTCGGACCAATCGCCGGTGTGGCCCTCACCGCGCAGCACCGGGAGTACGGATACGCCGGTGGCGCCGCAGTCGCGCATGATGCCGATGACCTTGTTGACTATCGGCGTCTCAACCATCACTTCGATTTTTTTCTTCGGGTGCACATCCATCTGATCAAACTCCGTACAGCCACCGCACCACCGCAAGATACACGGGGATGCCGATGATCACGTTAAACGGAAAGGTTATGGCAAGTGATAGGGTCAGCGAGATGGCCGGGTTGGCTTTGGGAATGGCCAAGCGCATCGCTGCCGGAACGGCGATGTAGGACGCACTTGCAGAGAGCGTTGCAAGCAGCACGGTCCCACCGGCGCTGAGACCAATCAGCCAACCTGCCACGCCGCCGAGCACGGCCCCGACCACCGGCATGTACAAGCCGAACGCGATGACCGCCGGCGAAAGGATCTTCACCCCGCGCAGGCGCGCTGCCGCGATCAGGCCCATGTCTAGGAGAAAGATGCACAGCACGCCTTGGAAGATGTCGGTGAAAAACGGCTGCACCTTTTGCGAAGCCTCGGGTGTGCTGATCAACCCGATGACGAACGCACCCACCAGCACGACAACACTGGCGTTTAGGAAGACCTCCCGCACCAGCTCCTTCGACAGACCGCTGTTTGATTGCGCCCCCCCATGACCGCGATTGGCGAGCCAGATGCCAGTCATGATTGCCGGCGTTTCCATCAGCGCCGCGACCGCGACCATAAAGCCTTCCGACGTTAAACCCGACATCCGCAGCATTTCCGTCGCCGTAACAAAGGTGACGATGGAGATCGACCCATAGTGAGCAGCGATGGCGGCGCGGTTGGTGCCATCCACGCGGGTCGTGAACTGAAGAAATGCGTTGGCTATAAAGGGAACGAGAAAACTGAGCACGGCGCCAGCCACAAGCGCAAGAATCAGCGACATACTGAACGGACTGTTGGCCACGGCAATGCCGCCCTTCAAGCCGATGGCGAACATCAGGTAGATCGACATCGCCTTGCTGATCGCCGATGGGATTGAGAGCTCAGCGCGGGCCAGGCCAGCGCCTATGCCGAGAACAAACGCCAGGATAACCGGGTTGAGGAGGTTACCCGCGATGATATCCAGAAACCCTTCCAAGGACGCCCTCCTGAGCCATTCAACCGCCGGTCTGCGACGGTAGTTAATGATTTGCGTTATTAATTCAAGTCGAAAACAATGCAGGCCGATGGAGAGAGCCAATACGGGGGGCGAGTCTTGACGGAAATCACACTTGAACGGCTGCGCGAAGGCTATGGACGATACCGGACTCATTGGTTTCCGGACTACGAACCACTTTTCAAGCAGCTCGCTGAGGAAGGTCAACATCCGAAAGCCTTGGTCATCTCGTGTTGTGATTCACGGGTGAACCCGGCCCTCGTGTTCGATCAAGACCCGGGCGATTTATTTGTCGTTCGTAACGTTGCGAACGTGGTGCCGCCCTATGGGCCCGACCCGATCTGTTTTGCCTCAAGTGCGGCTGTAGAGTATGCCGTGAATGTTCTTGAGGTTGAGGACATCATCGTGCTGGGCCACGCAAAGTGTGGCGGCATCCAAGCCCTCATGGGTATGGCCGCTGGGGAGATTCCTCCCGGGGAGTTTATGGAGCCGTGGATGTCTATCGCTCATCCTGCTCTGCAACTCGCCGAAGACACCGAGGACCCCGACCAGGAGGACGCGGTGCGTGCTGAGCACGGGGTCGTGCGGCTGTCGCTCAATAACCTCAAGACCTTCCCCTGGGTCGCGCAGCGTATCGAAGGCGGCCAACTCGAACTTCACGGCTTTTACTTCGATGTCCATGACGGGTCCGTGAAGTGGCTGAATCCGGCCTCCGACAGTTTTGAGAATTTCGGCTAGCACCCCCCTCGCCTCAGTGCTCAGCCGTGCTAATGTCAGGGCAACCTGAAGTTCAGACACGGCCTGACGGAGGACGCACAATGAATAGATGTCTTGGTGCCGCAATCGCAGCAGTTGTGATGTTGGCTGGCGGACACAGCGCCGTCGCCCAGCTCAATCCGGCAACGGCGCAGATACGCTCGATTCCGGTCAAGGACGGCATCTATATGTTCATGGGTGCGGGCGGCAACCTCGCCGTCTCGACTGGAGACGATGGTGTGCTCATCGTCGACGACCAATATGAAGAGATGACGGCGAAAATCGATGCCGCGATTGCCGAGATCACCGATCAGCCATTGCGCTATGTGCTCAACACCCACTGGCATTGGGATCACACGGGCGGCAACGAGAACTATGGCAAGGCTGGAAAGACGATTATTGCCCACGACAACACCCGGGCGCGGATGTCGACGGACCAATTCGTCGAGGCGTTTAACTTCAACCAGCCCGCCTCACCGGACGTGGCCCTGCCGGTCATCACTTTCAACGACACCGCAACTCTTCACTTCAACGGCCAGACCATCCGCATGATCCACGTGCCCAACGCGCATACCGACACGGATGCATTTATTCAATTCGTCGAGGCCAATGTGGTGCATACGGGCGATGTGTATGTGACCAGTTCATATCCCTTTATTGACTCCTCAACCGGCGGAACGCTGGACGGCGAGATCGCGGCCCTGGAGCGCCTGGACAGCATCACCAATGGCGATACCGTGATCATTCCCGGACACGGGGTCATTTCCGACAAAGCGGGCGCCATGAAGACTCTGGCGATGCTGAAGGAAATGAAAACGATTACCGAAAATGCGATCAACGGCGGCATGAGCCTTGAGGCATTTCTCGACAGTAATCCGACTGCGGAGTTTGACGAAGACTTCGCACAACGTGCCGACCAAGGCCGCGTGTTTGCCACCCGCCTCTACCTAGAACTCAGCGAACAATAATACGTAAGGCAAAGAGGACCGCATGGGCGTTACCATTTATCACAACCCGAGATGTTCAAAGTCGCGTCAGACGCTGGCGCTGATCGAGGAGAACGGCGTGAAGCCGGAGATCATCGAATATCTCGCCGCACCGCCGACGCAGAAAGACCTGCAAGACATCGTCGCCAAGCTGAAGATTGCGCCCCGGGACCTGGTGCGCAAAAAGGAAGCGAAGGAAGCCGGCCTCGACCTCGCAGCGATGTCGGATCCTCAGGTCATCAAGGCGATGGCGAACCATCCTGCAATTATTGAACGTCCCATCGTGGTCAAGGGGTCCAAAGCCGTGCTCGGCCGTCCGCCTGAAAACGTTCTCACCTTGCTGTAGAAAACCACCGCGTGTCGCAACAGCACAGGCGTTATGCCCTTATTGCGCTAGCCGGTGTGATCGCGGCGATCGGATGGCTTTACGCGACGCGCTGGACTCCCGAAGACGCTGAAAACGCCCAACACTTTCAACAAGCGCTGTTGGAGGTCCGGAGCGCGATCGTCTATGCCAATGATCGCGGCGGCATGATCACGCCGTCCGACACGGAATATCTCATAGCCAACTACCAACGCGCCATTGATCATGCCAATCAGGTCAAGCCTGACGTTCTGGTGAAGATTCACCCCAAGCTTGAGAAGATTTGGACGGAGGCTTTTCTGCCGAGCACCAATTTCTATATTCGCGCGCTTAAAGATCAGGACCGCGACCTGGCCCGCCGCGCCGGACTGCTGCAGGACGACTGGGTACGCTGGTTACAATTGAATGGGCAAAATCTTGACGTACCACCCGTGCCTTGACGCGCGGCGCTGCGGTCATGGCGCGAAAGTGATCATTAATTCATGACAAATTCATAGACCGGCGAAGCACGCTGCGGTTATAGAACCGGCGGGGATTTAAACACGCCACATAAGACGCCATTTGGGCGGGGACGCCTAACGTCAGACATGATTCATGCCCCGCACGAGGAGAGGCTTTCTTGCGGCACCCTTTTTCACTGGTTTTGTCATTGGTCCGGACCTTTACCGTCCTGCTTGCCGCCCTCATTTTGAGCGCGGTGGCGGCTGCCCAGGATGCGCCCCCATCCGGAATCATCGAGGAAGACGGGGCAACCATCTACTTACCGGCCTTTTTTGAGGCCTACAGACCGAGCCACGCCAAGGATATGCTGGAACGCGTGCCCGGCGCAGCGGGGGCGTTGAGCACAGGCGCGGGAAATGCCGCGGGCGACGATGACCGCCGCGGCCTGCGATCCCAGACGACGCAGGTGTTGATCAACGGCAAACGCCTGACCACCAAAGGCAACTCCATCAACGATTACTTCGAGCGCATCCCTTCAGATCAGGTGGAGCGGATCGAAGTCATTGTCGGTAATGTGCGCGAAATCGACGCCGACGTCGGCCAACGGGTGATCAACGTCGTCCTGTCTGACTCCGGTGGCATTGGCGGCACTTACTCTGTCGGCAACGTGTCGTTCACGGACGGACGCCACATGCCAACCCTCGCCGGTTCAGTCAGCGGGGAAACCGATAAATGGAGCTATACTCTGTCCGGCGAAACACGGCCCCGGCAGCTTCCACGCCTCCAACGCCAGTTTTTCAGAGACGCGGGCGATCAACTGTTCCTTGAGCAGGAAGAGCGGCGCCGCATGAAGAGCCGCCGCTACGTCGGCCGGGGACGGTTAGCCTATGCGCTGGGTCCCAACAGCCAGGCCCAACTCAGCGGCTTCATCGAGAACCGGCCCATTGGCGAGCAAAACGATACTGAGTTCGATTTCCTGATCGCGCCGGACGGCACCCGCACGGCAGACGGTGGTTCGCTCCGCTTTCTCACCGGTGAAGACCTCGAATATGAACTCAGTGGCGACTACTCCGTACCACTTGGTCAGTCCCTCACCTTCAAAGGGTTGTTTGTTTACTCCGTCGATGATGAAGACCGGATCAATGAAAACTTCTCCTTTGCGACCGACCCGAATGATGCGCAACTCGTCTCCGGCGATACGCGCGACGAAAAAGCCACCGAGAAAATTCTACGCGGCACATTCGACTGGGGCTTCGCGCCCAAACATAGCCTTGAAGTCGGCGTCGAGGGCGCCATCAACAAATTGGACAAGACGCAAACCTTTTTCGATGTCGTCGGCGGCGAACGGATCAACCGCGAGGTCTTTAATGCGGATCAGATCGTCACCGAAGACCGGGTGGAAACCTTTGGCAGTCATACCTGGCGACCAACGGACCGGTGGGAGATCGAGACCGGGTTGGCAGCCGAGTTTTCTTGGCTGGATCAATTGGGGTCGGACATCGACAATCGGCGCACCTTCCAATTCGCTAAGCCGAGCGTCGATATTTACTTCACCCAATCGGAACAGACCCAGATTTATGCCTCCGTCCGCCGGGACATCGGGCAACTTGAGTTTGAGGACTTCATCGCCGATCTCGACCGTGACGACGGTGAAATTGATGCCGGTAATCCGAACCTCGCGCCAGAAAAGTCTTGGGATTACGAGATCGGAGCGGAGCATCGCCTGGACAATGACGCCGGCGTCATCAATCTCCGCGCATTTTACCGCGACGTCAGCGATGTCAGCGACAACGTGCCTTTCGGCGTTGATGACTCGGCGCCCGGCAATCTGGGTTCTGGGCGCCATTATGGGGCCGAGCTGGAAACCAGCCTGCAACTTCAAAAACTTGGCCTGATCGACGCCGTGATTTCCGCCACCCTGCTGTGGCAAGACTCCAGCGTCGAAGACCCCTTCACGGGCGAACGCCGCCGCTTCGCCGACCAAGAGCGCTACGAGATCAACATAGATGCGCGGCACGACCTGCGCGCTCTGGCAATGAACTACGGCTTCGTCATGACCATGGAGGGCCCTGAAATCAGCAGCGATTTCGAAACCTTCGAACGGGAAAAGACCGGAACGGACCTGCGGGTTTTCATGGAACGCCGCTTTGGGAACGGACTGGTGGGGCGCCTGTTCTATGGCAACTTGCTGAGATCAAAAACCAAGCGCACGCGTATCGTTTATGCCACATCCCAAGCGGCCGGTGATATTTTGCGGACGGAGTTCCGCACCCAAAAGCAAGGTGGATTTTACGGCTTCAGTGTCCGTGGTACGTTTTAGCGCCTAGACATTCGCTGAGGGCCCGATGGCACGCCCCCGCATTCTGATCATTGACGGATACCCGAAACGCGTCCGCGAAAAGCTGGTCGAAGACGGCGCGTCGGTCGCCTCTGATCTGTATGCGGACACACTGCGCGCCTGCCGTGCGGATATCGAAACCGAAGTCATATTCGCCGCAGATCCTGGTGCAGAATTACCAAGAGGTGCCGCACTAGAAAATTTTGACGGCGCGGTCTGGACGGGCTCCATTGTGAGCGTACGTCAGACCGAAGACCCGTCAGTGGCACAGCAGATCGCACTCACCCGGGCGGTATTCGAAGCGGGGGTTCCCGGCTTCGGCAGTTGCTTCGCCATTCAGATCGCGGCTGTCGCCGCCGGAGGCACGGTCGTGCAAAACCCTAAGGGGCGTGAGTTCGGCATTGGCCGCAGTTTGCGTTTGACTCAGGCCGGACTTGCCCACCCGGTGTTTGCAGGCCGCAGCCCCGTTTTTGAGGCGGCGATGATCCATGAAGACATGGTCGCGGACTTGCCGCCGGGCGGCGAAATTCTTGCAGTCAATGACATGTGCCCTGTTCAGGCGGCGACGTTTCCCGCCGGCAAAACGATGTTTACCGGTGTCCAATATCACCCGGAATTTGACCTCGGAGAACTCGGAGCCATTTTGTGGCGGCAACGCAAAGCTTTGGTGAGTGAGGGCTATTTTCCGGACACGGAGAGCGTTCGTGCGGTGGCCGACGACTACATTGCATTACACCAGGCCCCTGACCGCCAGGACCTTCGCGATAAAATCGGCGTTGGCGACGACGTACTTGAGGATACCGTACGCCTGACCGAAGTTCGCAATTGGCTTCACGCCTTGTGATGAGAAACCGGGAGGCTCAGACATGACCGGACGCACCCTCTCCCGTCGCACAGCCTTGGCAACTGGCATGGCCGCCGGCATGTCCGGCGCAACTGGACAAAGCTCCGCCGCCACCCGGCGCCTGGACTTCAACGACCCACAGGATCAGCTGTATGCCCTGGTTAAAATGACCGGCGATCTTGAGGATGGCAAAGAAACGATCACCTGGATGAAAGGAATCGTGCACGCGATTCTAGAGGATGGGAAAATTCTTGAGCCGGTGTTCTACGCCGGATCGCTCGCCTTCAGCCGCTCCTACCGACAGGACGACGGTTCGTACAAAAACATGTCCAACTTCACGATTTGCTACATGGACCTTGAAACAGGAGAAGTGCTGGACAGTTGGTACAATCCGTGGCTTGAAAAAACCGTAGAGGTCGTCAATTACGCCTCAACGCTGCACACCATTGTCAAACCTATGGAGCCCATCAACGATCACACCCGCCTGCGTGTGGAATGGATGGTCGACGGCAACGATGTGATCCGCTGGAGCGACGGCAAAATGATGAAGAAGAACCCGATCACACCGGACAAATGGCCGCGCGCCTCTGTCGGTGAGACGTATTACAAAAACCAGCAGGCGCAAATTATTGCGCGGCGGGACGAGCTGGAAAACCCAGACCTGACGTCTGTGCCCGCGGTAACCATGGGGCAACGCCACGGACCTTGGTACCCCTGGATGCTGATGGGGCAGGATCCGGGCCGCACCTACCGGCGGGATGTATCCAAAAAGGCGGCGTCTTTGGCCGACGTGCCCGGACCCATTCCCGCGTATGCGGAAAAACACTTCCCCGATTTCATGGCGGCCCCGACGGAGTGGACGGGCGCGTATATTGACCCAGAGACGTTGTGGGCCCGGGATATGCCGCCTGAAATCACCGCGGCAAGCGGCGGTTAGGGCAGTTCGAAGAGCGGGCGGCGCAGCGAATTTTTACCGGTGGGGCCCTACCGTTCACCCGAATCCTATGACACTATTAGGCGCATAGAGGGATTGCGATGGGGGACATCATGATCGCGAAACGGGTCATAGCTATTGCGCTTTGCGCTGGTGGGTTGGCGGCCTGCGGCGAAAACTATGCGGGGTTCTGCGAAGACGTCGCCACGCAATACGACACCGGTATGTACGACAAATTCGAAATCACCGAGGTTATCGACTACACGGCGCAGGACAACCCGCGCCCTGAAGTCTACGTGCGGTTCACCGGCATGCGCGAAACCGGATTCGAGGAAAAGCGCAACGTTCTGTGCGAGTTCGACGACACGGCCTCAGGCCTCAAAGTCACCAACATTGTGGTCGATGGCCGCAAGCTCACACCCGAAATGGTCGCCCAATACACGCGCACCCTGGGCGCCAACTAGAAAGCGGCAATCGGCGTTAGCTTCCTAGTTCGGCTTTGAGGTCTTCTATCAGCATCTCAGCGTAGAAGTCGTCGGCCTGCGCAGCAGCTGCGTTAAGGTATTCAGCGAGCTCTGTGTTCGGTATGTCCACCCCACAGCCATCGAAGTCGCCGCGCATGTAATGGCGTGGCAGCGCCACTTGAGCTGCGAGCCGGCCGAGCTGCGCACCCCGACGCCACATTGTTACGGTCTTGCATGGATTTTTCTCGTCGATCGTCGCGCCGGTGAAATAGAGAAAACCGATAACGAATAAGGACTGTGGGTACTCAAGCTCAACAGCCTTCAGCCGATACGGCATCGCCTTCTGCCATTGACCGCTGTAGCCGTAAACGCGGCCCATGAGGTAGTTCAGGCGCGGGTTTTCGGGATCGGCTTTCACTGCCGCTTCACACGCGGTCTGCGCCGCGTCGAAATCCATTTCGCTGCGCGATATACCCGGTGAGACGTGATATGGGTCAAGGCCATGGGACGCCAACAGGTCACACTCCGTCACCTCTTGAGACCACGTGGGTTCGGGCAATTGGGCTTCGGCCACTGTGCCAAAAAGGAGCGTTATCGCCATTGAGCCAAGGTAGATCGGCAATTTTGTCATGGTGCGTTTCCTATCAAGTCGTGCGCAGAGTTTAGAGCGGAATATCCGCCAGTTTGATGGTGTCGAGAGTCTCGCGAATGAGATAGATGTTGTAGTGCATCTCTTCCTTGAAGAAGTTGTAACGCTGCTCCGACGTCGAGTCTTTGCGGCGGCCGAAATTATCGATGAAGCGAGATTGCCAGCCATCGACCTTGATCTGCCAGAAACATAGCACTTTGCCAATGGCGCGGAAATGCGCCTCGACACCGTCTTTCAACTCCCGGAACTTCTCCGGCGTGATCTCTTTGTCGAGAAAGCGCTCAACTTTCTTGAACGTATCGAAATATGCGTTTAATCCGCCAAGTGTATCGCGCCCGTACTCCAACACCTCTACTGCATCATCCTTGAGGCCTGGAAATCTAAGACAAATCGCCTTGTCATTCTGCATGGTGCGCACTTCCAGCAGCAGGTCTTTCAACTCTTCGGCCATGTTGTCGTAAACGCGGTGATAGTACGACAGCGCTAGAATGATCTCCGAAAGCTTGGCGATGTAGTTCACGATGTCTTCGGGGTCGATCCGCAACCGGTTGGCGATTTCGATCAGGTTCTTGAGGACTTTCTCACGGTTAGCCCCCTCGAGGATTGTCGCCAAAGATGACCTGTCCGTGATCTTGATGTCGGTCCCTTCCAGTATGACGTTCAACAAGCCGCGCGAATAGTTGTTAAGGTAGAATTGAAGGCGCTTCTTCTCGGCCTCGGGGATTTTGATTTTGGTCAGCTCTTCATCCGTGAGCTGATCTGACATGGCAGCTCGCACCGAGTAGACATCGAAACTACGCGCACCAAGGAGCGCCACCAGCCGGCGGCGGTCCTTATCGGACAAGCGGAGCTCGCTGACGATCTCGGTCGCCGAGCGCGCGCCCACCCCAATGCCCTCGGCATTGAACATATCCACAACGGGCGTCAGATCGTTCAGAAGAACGATCTTAGATTTATTGAGAGACGGACTGTCGAACAGATTCCACTTGCTTAACGGCATCTGGAAGAAGACATCGCCGAGAACTTCTTCCTCTTCGACCTCTGTTTCAATCGAGTCGTTCAAGGCCTATCCCGCCTGCCCCACGACTCGGGACCTCTACGTTTACACCGAAGTTAAATGTCGTCTTTTCTGCCCCGGGTTGCAAGAATGACGGTACTTTGCAGCCGTGAACTGTGGCGCAGAGGACGCTTTCGGGCGCGTTTGGGCACTCGAGACAGAGCTATTGACGGTCTGCCTGGGACCGTTAACGTAGGGGCGAAATGCGCGGAATTTACTCTCTTTGGAGGACGCTCCATGCCGGTCGCATCCGGCAGTTCAGTGGATAAAGTCACACCGGAAACCCTCGCTGAGCGCATTCGAGCGCTGAGCGAAGAGTTTGCGCTGACTTTAAAAGGCAATCTTGAAGAGATGCGATCCGTTTGGGCGTCGATCCAGACGGACACCTCGTCTCTCGCGTCCGCGCCGAATTTCGTGCGCATGCATGAAATCGCCCACAGCCTCGCCGGCGCGGGAAAGAGCTTAGGGTTTCCACGAGTCAGCCAAGCCGCCGCGCCATTGGACAGCTTGTTCCGTTTATTGCGCGAAAAACAGTCTCCCCTGACTGAAGAAGAAGTCGATCAGATCAACCTGTTGATTACGGATCTGGAGCTGGCCATCGATATACCCGGGGAACAGGTGCGCTTGGATATCATTCATCCGCACGTCGAGGAGAGCCCCGACCAGAACAGTGTGTTCCATACCTTACTGTTCGCGGACCTGAGCGAAAACGGCGATGCCATAACTCTCCTTAAAGACGTCGGTTTTGAGACCACTGCCGTGACCGGCGGGTCTCCTCCGGAACGTGTGTCACGCGGCGAACCGGCCGTCCTTCTTTCGCCTTTGGCATCCGTCGCTGAGGCGAGAGGCTGGCTCACACAATGCGGGCTGGAGCATGACGTCCCAGTGGTCGCCGTTGGAGAGAGGGGAACGTTTCACGAGCGGCTTGATTCGGTGCGTCAGGGGGCCGCCGATTTTCTTTTCCTGCCGCTGGACAGAGAAGACGTGTTTAGCCGGCTAAGTGCGATTGAAGAGCGGCTCATGGCACCGCCCATCCGCGTTGTCATCGCCGAAGACGATCAAACCCTGGCTGAGTTCTACAAATTGACGCTCGAACACGCGGGCATGGAAGCCAAGATCGTCAGAGAGCCGGAAACCATCTTAAATGAGTTAGCAGGAACCGCCGCTGATATCATTTTGATGGATCTCTATCTGGGCTCCTGCACTGGATTGGAACTGGCGCAAATCGTGCGTCAGTTTTCCGCATACACCACAGTTCCTATTCTCTTTCTGTCGACAGAGAGCCGCATTACCTTGCAGCTTGAGGCCCGCCACCTGGGCGCGGACGACTTTCTAGTCAAGCCGTTGAAGCCAGCTCAACTTGTATCCGCGGTGATGAGCCGGGCGCAACGCTACCGTGATCTCAAAAAGTTGACGGACCGGGATAGCCTGACCGGCCTCCTCAACCACACCAATATTCTGCGCTCTCTTGATCGCGAGATCAGTTCCGCAGCGCGAACCGAAACGCACGTGGTTATGGCCATGGTGGACATCGACCATTTTAAGAAGGTCAATGACACTTATGGCCATGCTGTCGGCGATCAGGTCCTCTTGCGGGTCACGCATCTCATCCGCAACCGCTTACGGCGAACTGATCTGGTCGGACGCTACGGGGGCGAGGAATTTGCCGTCGTCATGCCAAATACCACTCTTGAGACGGCCACTGCCATCTTGGAAGAGCTGAGAGAGGCCTGTGCCGAGATAGACCACAACACCGATCAGGGCAGTTTCAAAATAACCTTCTCGGCGGGCGCTGCTGATTTTCCAAATATCGAAACGGGCAACGAGCTCGCTCAAGCTGCCGACGAATGTTTGTACGAAGCGAAACGAACTGGCCGGAATAAAGTGGTGACGGTTCAGAACCGCGCGTCAGCCTGATAGGCAGGCAGAACTCAACGATCCCAAACCAACTGTTGGCATGTGCGTGCCAATTCAGTGGCATTGGCATCGGATTCCGTACCCGGCAAATACTTCAGAACGCATTCGGAAAGCCGGCGCTGGTCAGAATTCAATTCAAAGCTGGCAGCATGAAGCGATAGAAAGTTGCACGCGTTGCGAATATGAAAGCGCGCCACCTCGGAACGGGTGTTGCCCATGTTCTCGAGAATACAGAGGTTCTCATCCACCAGTTTCTCGGCCTTGGCCGCGGATGGCACCAACAAAACCAGCCCCAGTAGGGCGTTCGCCGCAAATGCGATAACGTGTTTTGACATTTGTAGTTCAGGCATGGTGACAATAGTCCCCGAAACTGAGCGCCAATCAAGAGCCATTCTTAAGCCATAGGCACGCCAGGGGAGAAGCGTGATGAGACAATTTGTCAGCATCGTGGCAATCGTAGTCTGGGTTAGCACCGGTACCCAGGCGCAGGACGGGGATGCGTACGCCCTCAACGAGGTCGCGGGCTCACGTATACAAGAGTTTGTGATCAGCGTTTCAGACCTCGACGCCATGCGCACGGCCTTTACCGAGGTGTTTAAGTGGGAGGTAAAACGCGAGGGACCAATCGACCCCACTGTGATCCGCTTCTGGGGACTGCCGTTTGGCACCGCTGGCCAGGAGCTACTGGTTGGCAACGCGGCCTCAGATTTCGGCTACGTCCGGCTCGTCGAGATCGACGCGGATGATAAGGAGTTGATGCGACCTGGCGCCCGTTGGTGGGACACCGGCGGCTTGTACAATTTGAACATCCTGGTCAAAGACCTGGACGCTACGCAGGCAGCTTTGAGAGACCTGGGATGGACGGCGCGGGGCTTTAAATCCACCTATGATAGGGGCACCGCCAAGGGCGAAAGCCAGGTGATGATCGGTCCGGACGACTTGGTGGTGTCCTTCCAAGAGCGCCAAGCCCCTCCCCTGCAAGGATGGCCCGCGTTCACAGGCGCAACCCACATCGAAGTGGGCTACCAGATGGTGCAAGACCTCGAGACCTGGTACGCCTTTTATGACGAAACACTCGGCTTCGAGGGCATTGGCATGCGCGACCGGCCGCAACTTGGCCCGATCGGCCCCAATGACTATGGCCTGCCCCACAACGCCTCAGATATCGCCAGCTATAGCCAAGCCAACGTGATGTTTCCCCGGGAGACCAAGCAGTCCCTCGGCGCCCGGGCTTGGACCACTGCGGAAGGCTACGATTTTTCGGAACGGATAAAAGCGCCCAACCTGGGTATCTTGAGCGCGCGGCTCCCGGTGCCTGATCTGGATGTGGTGTTGGCGCGTCTGGCGCGCGATGGTCATGCCCCGGTTGGCGAAGTCCAGATTCTATTTCTTGAACCTTATGGCGCGGTCCGCGCTGCGCTGGTTCGCACCCCGGGCGGGTCGGGACAACTGTTGACGCTTTTCGAACCCCACGCCAAGCCCATGGATAAATCCGAGCTGGAAGATTTTTTTGGTCCAGGCCGGTTCGGAAATTGGGTCCGGTTCAATAATCAGATGACCGGCACGGTGCATTACAAAGCGGGTGGGGATGCCCGGGTTACCTGGCAAACCGGGCTGGATGAGGAAGGCACGTGGACTATCAAAGGCGATTCCATTTGCACGGCATGGTACCGGCTGCGTGACTTTCGCGAACTTTGCGTGCGGCATTACCGGGTTGGCGACTCCACCACTCAATCTTTCCGTATAGGCGCCGGACCGGATGGCATCACGACGTTCGATGACCCGGATACGCCGTAGTGCAGTCACCTAAACTTAATCGACACATCCAAGGTTTGTTTCCATGAAGCTGTTCCCCCGCATTCTCGCCCTTGTTTTACTCGTTGCAACATCTGCCGAAGCCCAGGAGGTAGGTGTGTTACGGCGCGGCGGCGGCGGTGATCCGGAAAGCATGGATCCGCACAAGATTCTTGCAGCGTTTGAGTCAACCATCATGACTGACCTGTATATGCCGCTGGCGACGACTGCGGCGGACGACAGCGCCATTCCGGGATCAGCTGAGTCGTGGACGATCAGCGAAGATGGCCTCACCTATACGTTCGATATGCGGGACGGCCTGACCTGGTCAGATGGCACGCCTCTGGATGCTTACGACTTTTTGTACACATTCCGGCGGCAACTCGATCCGGTTATCGCGTCGCGCACCGCCGAATACTTCCGCCCCATCGTAAACGCGGAAGAGGTCAACCGGGGAGAAAAGCCAGTCGAAAGCCTGGGCGTCGAAGCACCAGACGCCGACACGCTCATCATTCATCTGAGGCATCCGGCGCCTTACATGATCGACGTTCTCGCCGTTGATGCGCGCCCAGTGCCGCGCCACGTGATTGAAGAGCTGGGGGATGATTGGGCCAAGCCGGGCAACATCGTTGTCAACGGACCATTCATTCTGGACGAGTGGTCACCGGGCGCCGATGTCAAACTGATCAAGAACGAGAGGTTCTATGACGCGGACAACGTCGCGCTCGACGTGGTTTATCACGTACCGTCGGAGGACATGAACACGGCGTTCCGCCGTTTTCGCGCCGGGGAGTTAGATGCACTGGTGTTCTTCCCGCCAGAGCAACTGGACTTCATTCAGGAAAACATGCCCGAAAGTCTGCGGGTGACGCCGGGGTTGGCGACCGAGTTCTACCTCATCAACACCAAGCGCCCGCCATTTGACGACGTACGGGTGCGCCGGGCGCTGTCCATGGCCATCGACCGGGACATTCTGGTCAATCGCGTTTTACGCACCGGCGAGATACCGGCCTATAGCTACATACCGCCAACAGTTGATGACTACACCGATCGACCACGTGCCGATTTCGCTGACATGTCTATGGGAGACCGGCGCGACGAAGCGCGGCGCTTGCTCGCTGATGCGGGGTTCGGGCCGGACAACCCATTGGTTGTACCGTTGCGGTACAACACACAGGAGCTTCAAGCCCGTCAGGCCGCCGCCATCGCGGCGATGTGGCGACAGGTGGGCGTTCAGGCCGAACTCCTGAACACCGAGCGGCGTATTCTGGCCGCTGACCGGCAGAACAATAACTTTGAAGTCGCACGCTATCTGCATGTCGCCGGCAACTACGATGCGGCATCTTTTATTCTCCTGCTCCACTCCGGTTTGAGTTCCCGCGACTTTACCCAGTACGGCAGCTCCCAGTTCGACACCCTGTTTGAGGCGGCCTGGCAAAAAAATGACCCTGTGGCACGCGCGGCAGCGGTGTATGAGGCAGAGGTACAGGCCCTGCAGGACCAACCCATTATCCCGCTTTACTTCTACAACGGACGGCGGCTGGTGCGTCCGTACGTCAAAGGGTGGGTCGATAATTACCGGGGGGTTTATCCGTCGCGCTGGCTATCGATCGAGCCGGACGCATAAACTATCAATAAAATCAGTATGTTGCGCGTCACCAGGTTGGGCGAACCAGGAGGGTTCAACGTCTGACCACGGCGACAACGGTAATTGCGCCGGACCGCCGGTCGCTTTATCCTTCGATCCATTGATTTTTAGAGTAGATCAGCGCCGCAGGAGAGGAACCCATGGCGACCAGCAAACTGAAGACCGACCGCCCGACTTATGCGTCCGACTTTATTCCGTCGGATGTGGAACGGGCCGTCTTTTTGGGCAACCCGGTGCTCGACAATATGATGACCAGCCTGATCGCGCTGGGCGCTGAAGTGTGGTCGAACCGCCGCCGCATGAAGGTGGTTGAAGCCCTTCTGGCCGACAAAGGCGTGACCACCGAGATGATCGAGCAGTACATGCCGACCGCGGAACAGGAAGCCGAATGGCAGAAGGACCGCGACCGCTTCATCGATCTGACCTATTCGCCGCTGCTGCGCGAGGGCGACCTGCCGGTCTCCGCCGCCTTCACACGCGACAACAAGTAGTCTTTGGGCCGCTACTGGATGGCGTGTTCCGCTTGAGTGCGGAGCCGCCATTCCTATATCTGTAGCGGCGTATTCAAGTTGGCGGAGGTGTCCGCCGTTCGGTCCTTAGTCAAACAAGGGAAATGTCATGACGATCCGTTTTACCAAGCTGATTTCTTCTGCATTCGCCGGAGTATTTACGCTCGCCGTGGCCACGCAGGCGTGGGCCATTGCGGGAGTCGATTTCCCGCTCGAAGACGATCTAGATTTCACCGAGGTTCAATCGATGATCGACGAGGGCGAATACCAGAAGGCGATCTCATACCTCGATTTCGAAGTGCTCGAGTGGTACCCGGAGAACGCCGAGGCGCTGACCCTTAAAGCCTACAGCTTGCGCAGCATGGGCCGTCATGAAGACGCCATGGATCTCTACAACGCGGCCCTGGCCTCAGACCCCACTCACAAAGGGGCTCTGGAGTATCAGGGCGAGTTGTACCTGAAAATGGGCAACCAGGAAGCAGCGGAAGCCAATCTGCAGAAACTTGCCAATCTTTGCCCGCGGGGCTGCGAAGCCCATGACATTCTCCAGGCCGCAATTGAGCGGTTCAAAGATGGCGAGGTCAGCTGGGTACCGCCTGCCCGCAGCCGCACCATCGGCGAATAATAACCAAACACCTGGCCGCCCAAATCCTTGGGCGGCCAGTTTCGTTTGGGCCTCCCGTCATGAAATACCTGCATACCGCGGTGCGCGTCTCGGACTTAGACGAGGCATTGGACTTCTATTGCGGCAAGATGGGTATGGTCGAGGTGCGTCGATTTAAAGGGCACCAGCGGCCCTGCGATATCATCTTTCTGGCTATGCCGGGAAATGATGAGGCACAAATCGAAGTGGTTTATTATCACGATGCTGCAGACCGTGAGAAATACGGCTCATTCAGCCACATCGCCTATCAGGTCGAAAATATATACGAGACCTGTCAGGAGCTGATGGACAAAGGCCTGACGCTGAACCTGCCGCCACGGGACGGTTTCATGGCGTTTGTGAAGTCGCCGGACGGTATTTCGTTCGAGTTGCTACAGAAAGGCGGCCCCCTGCCCAAGCAGGAGCCCTGGGCGTCCATGCAAGATCAGGGTACCTGGTAAGATCAGACCGGCTGCAGCCTATTTCATTCTGAGAACAGGCATCCGGTCATCGGCCGTTTCCGTGAGAGCCCGAAGCTGGGCGACGTCCGCCGCCGTCACCGCTGGCGCATTGTTGCCCCAACCAGCCCTTATGAACGTAACGATATCGGCAATCTGCTGATCGTTCAGCGTCGCACGGTAGCCAGGCATGCGGTAGGCATCGGGCGTACCGTCCACAATGAGCCGGGACGAACCATTGAGCGTGATGTTGATCAGCGATGCCGGATCAGGATCCATCAGCGGCGGGTTACCGGCCATCGGCGGCAGGTAGGGCGGATACCCCTTACCGGTATCGACATGGCAGGACTCACAATGCTGCATGTAGAGATTTGCCCCGGGTGTGGTACGCCGCTCGGGCCCGCGCAAGATTGCCACCGTGGACTCATCATAGCTATACGTGCCGTCATCATGCGCGGCAGGCAGAGAGGCAAGATAGGTTGCCATCGCCTGCAGGTCCTCGTCGGTCAGGTACTGTGTGCTGTTGATAATAACCTCGTCCATGGTCCCAAAAGCCGTGGAATGCATATTGCGCCCGGTCTTCATATAGGTCGCGATGTCATCGACACTCCAACGGCCCAGTCCCGCCCGGTTGGACTGGGTTAGGTCCGAGGCGTACCAGTTGTCGAGGAACGCGCCCGAGAGAAAATCGCTGTCGGACTCATCGTATCCTTGCTCGTTAAACGCCAACCCACGCGGCGTATGACACGCACCACAGTGCCCAAGCCCCTGTACGAGATACGCTCCGCGATTCCAGGCATCGCTTTGATCCGGCTTGGCGACATACGCGTCATCATCGAAAAAGAAGAGATTCCAGATCGCCAGCGGCCATCTGAAACTCAAAAACCAGGGAATTTCGCTTGGCTTGTTAGGCAGATTGACCGGCTCGACCTCTTCCATGAAATAGCTGTATAGCGCTTCGATATCTTCCGCGGAGATTTTGGCATAGGACGGGTACGGCATTGCCGGATAGAGGCGGTGCCCCTGCTTGGCAACGCCAAGACGGACAGCACGGTCAAAGTCTTCCAAGGTATAGCCGCCGATACCGGTTTCCGGATCTGGCGTAATGTTGGTGGCGTAGATCTCGCCGATTGGGGTGGCCATCTTGAGGCCGCCGGCGAATGCGGGTGCGTCAGGCAATGAGTGGCAGGCCACGCAGTTCGCAGCACGGGCGAGATATTCGCCACGTGACATTTCCGACTGGCTGTCAGACTGAGCATCCGCCGCCGCAGAAAAAATGCTTGCCGCAAGTGCAATCGGCAAAAATCGTTTCATAACCATTCCCCAAGCCTAAAACGCCCCCTACTCTCGGGCTGGCCCATGTTAGTGGAGATAAGCCACGAGTCCAAGCCGGGCAATCCTGCGTTGTTGTGGTCAAAAAGGGCGGTTAAACTGGGCCATTGACACCTCGTAGCACTACACTTTCGATGACAGATTCCGCCGCGTCCTCTCCAATGATAATGATAATCGACGACGACATCGCCGTCGCCGAAGTGGCGTCTGCTGTGCTCACGCAAGCGGGATGCGTCTGCAGCATCGCCGACCACACAGGCGATCTAATCAGCCAGATCAAAGCTGCCACGCCGACCGTGGTTGTGGTGGACATCATGATGCCACAAGTCGATGGCTTGGAACTGTGCCGTCAGGTCAAAACGAATCAAGATTTGAGCGGCACCAAGGTCATTATACTTTCCGGCAAGGCCTATGATTTCGATAAGCGGCGCGCCCGCGAGATGGGGGCGGACGGATATGTCGTTAAACCCATCGTGCCGGACGCTTTTGTTAAGACCGTTCTAGAAGCTGCAGCAGGGACGTTTACCGTCAAGTACTGGGGCGTGCGCGGAACGTTGCCAGTTCCTGGCCCGGACTCCCTAAAATACGGCGGCAACACGCCTTGCGTGACCATGCATTTTCCTAACGATCAGACCTTCGTGTTCGATGCCGGCAGCGGAATTAAAGCCCTATCGACTGAACTCATGAGCTCACGCAAAGGCAAGATCGACGCCTCTTTGTTTATATCTCACCCTCACTGGGATCACATAAACGCGTTTCCGTTTTTTGCGCCGTTCTTTATTCCTGGGAATCACTTCACGGTCTATGGCGCATCCCAGGGCGACAAATCGATTGAGGACTTGGTGTCAGCGCAGATGGATGACGTGTACTTCCCCATCATGCTGCGCGACATGGGCGCTTCAATTAAGTTCAAGACCCTTGGTGAAGAAACCATCGAGGCCGGAACCGGCATTACGGTCAAAACGATGCTGCTGTCGCATCCCGGCAACTGCTTGGGCTACCGTGTAACCTTTGACGGCAAGAGTGTGTGTTACATCACAGACAACGAGTTGTATTTGAAAGACTCACCATTTTTTAATGGCGAATACGAAGATAAATTGGCGGAGTTTGTCAGTGGTTGTGACATCCTCATTACCGACACGACTTATTTTGACGAGGAATATCCGACAAAGGTGCACTGGGGGCACTCACCTGTCAGCCGTGTTTTAGACCTCGCCGCCAATGGAGCGGTGAAATCTCTGCATCTGTTTCACCACGACCCGGATCAAACCGACGATGACATTGACCGAAAACTAGATGTCGCGACGGAAAAGATGAACATGCTGGCGCCGGCTATCTCTGTGGCCGCTCCGGCGGAAGGGATGTCTTATAATTTGTAGGCATGAGCTTCCGTTGATAGCCGGGAGCACCCATACTGGGAAACTCCCTGGTTACTACCTCCTTTCGGGTTGACCTGGCGCGATGGTATTCGATCAATTTATGAACGAGTTAGTGCGACAAAGTTTAGGGAAGTAGCCGTGTCACCCAGCGATGAGTCTACCTACTTTCATATCTATGACCTCGATCACGCACCTACGACATTCAATTTTGTTGTCCAGGCTGTATGCGGTGAACTGGCCCGCAAAGAACTGACGAACTGCACACATACACATGTGGTTTTCGTGCCTGGCGAAGACAAGAACCACGGGTTTAATCCCTCTTCCGTACATTACGGCTCAGATACGAAGAAATGGCGGTTTGGTAATATAATCCTTCCAGCTTTGGATCTGTTCCCGCAATAAAGTCATTCTCGATACTCCAGCGACGCGAGGACGCGGAACCGTTCCTGGATAAGGTCGCTCAGCATGTTTTCCCAGTCGGGTACAATCTAGACAGTCGGGCAACGTGTGGGATGTCACTGACACCCAATCTGAACCACGCCCTTGGCTATACAATCCCAAGCATACGCGCTCCTCAACTGGCCCTAGACTTTGTAAGGCGGATTATTGAGCGCGTATGTGGCGGTTCGAAATTCGTCACGATTACATTGAGAGAGACGAGTTACGACGTTGAGCGAAATTCGGACGAAAACCTTTGGAGATCCGTATCGGAGCATTTTCGGAAGAACGGGTATCGCGTTCTCTTGTTGCCGGATTACGAGCGCGTTTTCGAAACCCCTGATGGCTACTTCGAAGGCGCCTACACCTGCCGAGAATGTGTCTTAGACCTACGACTTCGGTTCGCTTTGTACGAATTGGCTAGCCTAAACCTTGGACAGGTTGGCGGTCCGACAGCATGCCTATGTTATGACGACGCATGCAAATATTTGATATCGGGACTGATCACTGAAGACAACAGCCTAGCGAACCAAGATTACAGAAGAGGAATGGGTTTCGATATCGGAAAGGATAATGGGTATTTCGAAACCTATAACAAATGGCTTTGGACCCGCGAGGACGAGCGCGAAATTCTTCGTATCTGTGATAGGTTCATTGACGCGGACAGCACCTCAGGGGAGTTGGAAAGTTTAGTGAATCCTGCGTCACCCATCGCAGCCTTCGAGGCGATAGAAACTCACTTTGGACCAGATGTCTCAAAAGCTTTCTTTTCAAAGATGGGCAGATCAGCACCAATATTCGTAAACAAAGAGTACAATATAGCAGGAGAACATGAGAATACTCCTCGTTATGTACCGAGCCTGAAGACATGACACCTCAATACGACCGGCAGCTTCGATGTGTTTAGTGACACCGCAAAAACCAAGAATAACGCGCACCTCTAGTCTCAGTTCTTAGAACAATCCGGAAAACTTCAACACCATCTCGTTGCCCGGTTTGGCGACGCCGAGGACAGCCTCGAGAAACACGACGAACCAAATTGACAGCACCCATGGCCGCGCCTTACTGAGTGACTTGGACATGCCCTCGTTCTGCTCATCACTGATAGATCCCGCCGCAAGCGCCTGCAGACCCACAATAAAGCCGGGCAAGTGCCGGCGGATCATGACACCGCAGAATATCAGGTAGGCAAACAGACCGACTTTTGCTGTCAGCCAAGGCGTATCGGATAAGCGCCCTGTGTAAATGGTGTAGATGACAGATAGGATGATTCCGGTAATCAGGATCCGGCGAAGCCAAAAATCGATGGGCTCCAGCCTTTTCGCAAGCGGGCTGCCGTGCCGGAAATGCATGTACAGCACCATGAACAACCAGCAAGGCGCGAGGACCCAAAGAGCGAGCATCTGTCCGGGATAGTGGTCAACGCCTTGCATACTGGCCAAAGTCGCTCCAATGGTTAGCATCAACGTCATGCAGACACGCGGGATGAGGTCGAGGTCCATCATGATTTTAGACGCAATCATGCGCGTTTCAGGGGAGTACTTCGGATTGACCACGAAGCCGCTGGAGTAGAACACGCCGACATCCCCGCCGAGCCAGTAGACAAAGCCCAGAAGGTGCAAAATGATAAAAAGCTCGTAGGCGAATTCAGTCATGGATCTCCCCCTCCAACGAATATGACACCAGAATATCAGCAGCGCTCAGCAATGTAAGTAAAGATTAGTGCTCGCCCACTAATTGCAGGGAAGCGGATTGAGTATAGGCAGTCAAATTCGTGATCAAGTGGAAGCGTTGCAGTACAAGGTTCAATATGCGCCAATAGATTGCGAGGCTCTATGCTAAATCCACCCTCACTAAGGGATTCTTTAGTTGAGTCCTTGTGCAAAGTCATCGGCACACATGTAAATGATTGGCCAATCTGACTCGAAATATTTTCGATAAATCGATGCAAAGGGATGACTTTTTCGTCTATCAGTTCGAATATTTTACACGTCTCCGGAGCAAAAATAGAAACTGTTAGACATGTCCCATAGGGGCTAACGATTGAAACTGCATTCTGCACACATTCGACCTGCTCCTGAAAACTTAAGGAATCGGGAACGACCGTGACATAACCCTTCTCGTGCAACACGTTCTCTATTTCGGCCTCATTTACAAACGGTCTACGATGAGACTTAGATCTGGAAATGAATACTTTTTCGGGATAGCCGGCGTGCGTGGATTTAGGCATAAACTTTTCACGCAACCAAGAGACTCCCGCTTTGTGTAGAACGTCTACAGAAAACAACAGACCGGGAACCAATAGCTCACTGCATTCCAACACTTCATATTCACTGCACTGAATAATGCTCGCGGGACGAAAACCTAACATCTCGAGAGCACCAAGATGGATGTCAGAGAGTTGATCATCTACGAGAATCTTGTAATTCGAGAGATCATATACACTCTCGACTGTCCTCAACCTGGCAAGGTTCTCGGTAAGCCAATAGAAAAAGTTAGAGTTGCTTCCCAGTAATATGCACGGCTCCCGGATCGTGGTTTTCTTTTTCGGCAGATTAACCACAACAGAGCCTTCGCACTCGGCGATAAAGCTCGGCGAATATCTGGCTTGAAAGACGGAATGTTCAGACCACTTGTCGGGCCAGCTCAACAGCTCATCGATGTAGATGTTTTCGTCATCGAAGACAAACCACTCCTTGGGCTTTACGTACATATTTTCAACAACGTGAAAACTTGGCTGTGACCATCTGTTGTTCGTATTGTGGGACTGTGTCTTAACACCCCGGACAGCTCCGAAACGGCTCTCCAACGCCTCCCCTTGAATAGTTGATTTCTCGGCGAGCCGGGCGCGGCGCAAAATCCTTATGTCGGCCCCTTGCCGATAGGTCTCATCGTCACCACGGGCATCGTATTTGACGAGTTTCAGCCAAGCATACGCTGCGGCACAAATATTATCAGACGGTGCACCGACTTTGAGATAGGCGAGCACCAAACAGAAAATTTCATATCCTTTTGGCGGAGACTGCCTGACTCGCTCTAATAAAAAGTCGGCTGCCTCATCTCTTTGACCGGACTCCCACAGCGCTAAAAATAGCAATGTTGAAGCGAGGTGCGACGCAGAATCCAGCGCGAGCGCCTTTCTGGCACATTCCAGTTGAAAACCGTAGTTCCGGGAGAGGTGAGCATTGTAGGCCTGATGAATGCTCCACTCTAAGTCTTGGGCTTGGCTCATGTGGCTAATGCTGTCCAATACCTTAGGCGTGTTGCTTCTTAGCTTGCATCTTGGGTGACCAGCGGGGTGTTCCGACCAGTGAGGTGCAAAAGGAGCCGATTGGGCTCTTCATGGACGAAGTGAACGCTGATCCAGATTTGACGAGACTACAATTTCCGGACCAAATAGTGCCGTTTTATCGGCTCTTTGGAAGGACAAACTGGACAACCCAGAGGGGGTTCGCAGTTCTGTTCGAGAGTGGCGTCCCCGAGGGGACTATACCTATTCAATAAAATCAATAACTTAGATGACCGGTGGGACAGCGTATTTTCCGCCAGGATCCGCCAAGGTTCGCGAATCATGGTCCCACCTTGTCGTGATCTAAACTATCGAACGCGTAATGAAGTTCGCTCTTCTTAAGCAAGCCCTTGTCGTTTGAGGTCTTCAAGTTTGTCTTTTGACAGTCCGTATTGCGTCAGAAGGCCGAGACAAATCACTTCTACGGTAAACGGCACAAAGGCGATAGCGTACCGAATCGCTGTGATTGCTGATTCTGGCTGCACAACTTCAACACTTCCCGTGGATTCGACATACCCCATAGCGCCAAGAAATGTGCCGATCATCGCCACGCCCAACGCCGTCGCGAGTTTTTCCACGGTCGTGTAAAGGCCGGCAAAAACCCCTTCCCGACGCAAACCTGTCTTTAGGTAGTCGTATTCGATGGTATCGGGCAGCAGAGCCTGCCCCATTAACAAGACGCCACCGGCGGCGCATCCAGCAATGATGGCCCGGCCGAACAGAAGAACCAAAGGTTCACCGGGCCCAGCTAAGAGCCAGCTTAACGGTGTGATCATGGCCACGCACAGCGCAACCATATAAGTGTTTCGCTTACCGATCCGCGCACTTACCCACAACCACAATGGCTGGCTAAACATGAGGGACAGTTGGGTGCACAACGCGAATGTGCCGAGAAATGCGTACGAGATCTCGAGGATATACGTGAAGAAAAACGGCATGATTGAAGACACGCCGAGGTTCAAAAGGGTGCAGAATTTGATTGCGAGCAGGAGAAAGAAAGGTTTGTTTTGCGCCGCCAGTCGAATTTGCTCACCGAAACCAACACTCTTATCGTGTTGCCGCGTCGTGAAGGGGGCGTTTCGCGTCGCGAAAAAGCAGACGATCGCCGCACCCAGAATGATTGGCGCCAAGACGTAAGACATCATGCGATGACCGTCCTCGCCCCCGCCATACGCGTTGATAATTAGGGGGCCAGCGAACGAAGCCAGCATGCCGGACAAAGCTACCGCATAAATGCGGTAAGACATGAGGTCTGAGCGTTGATCATATCCTTCCGTCATTTCTGCGGGCATGGCGAGATAGGGCACATTGAACATGGTGTAGGCGGTGGCGAATAGAACGAGGACGCCAGCCATGTAAAAAACCCGGGCAGACACATCCATGTCGCTGGGAACATTGAAGATCGCCAACATTGAGATGGCCAAAAGAACACCGCCAGCGAGCAGATACGGTCGGCGCCTGCCGAATCGCGCTGGTGTGTGATCACTGGCGATTCCCATCACGGGATCAGTCACGGCGTCATATATTTTGGAGATGGCAATGATAAACCCAGCTGTCGCCGCACCTATACCGACAAAGTCGACCATGAATCGCAGCACAAGCATGTTCTGTGTAGTTAGCCCGATGGCGACACTCAGAGTTCCTATGCCCCAACCCGCCTTCATAGACAGCGGCAAACCAGACGCCCGCAAAGCATCGCTATCGTGTTGCGATTTGGTGCCTTCGCGGAGATCTGAACTTTTCACGAACCGAGCCTAAACAGAGAGAAACAGTCGACGGTGCATCTCATGCTGACTTGAGATCTTCTACGTAGCGAGACTTCGGCATGTCTCCCTTGTCCATGACGTCGTGATAACCCTTCTTAGGCTCCAGCGTTATGTGGGTTGTGAAGGCACCGCTCTTCCTTGCCAAATTTCCTTCGCCACGCTTCCAGACTACGGGAAACTGTTCGTCCGAAGGAGGCGCCCCAACTTCCAACTTGGGTTCATGGGTCGAGGCTTCCATTTCATTGTAGATACTGCCCTGCCAGGTAACATCGTCACCCAGCCAGCGTGACGAGTGCGCAATTCGTATTCCAGCCCCGCCATTGCGGTGGTGAGAGGCATGGATGGCGTAAGGGTTGACCATGATCACATCGCCCTTTTTGACCGGCCATGACTTAAGTTCGTAGCCGTTTTCTTCGACGTAATCAGGTATACCGACCGGCTCTCGATACCCGTCCAAGAGGGGCAATCCTGACTTCTGTGCAGGTGAGCGGAACATAAAACTTGTGTTCTTGTGAGACCCCAAGGCCGTTATCAGGGGCGCGTTATCCATGTCTACGTCAGTTAGCGCCAGCCAAAAGGACGGTAGCTGCGTTCCCTTAAATCCAAAGGCCGCAACATCATGATGCAACGGTGTGGCTGCTTCTTTCTCCGTACCTTCTTTGCAGAAAAAGTTATCGAAGTAGAATCGTATGGTATCGGACTGAATAACCTGCCCCACGATCTCGGCCACTGGCGACTCTACTGCCCACTTGCGATAAAACGGATGGCGCATCACCACGTTTTGGATGCCTAAGTTGCCGTTTCGTCGCACGACCGGATAGTCAGTCGAACCCGCTTCCCAGTTCTGCATGATTTCTTCATAGCCGTCGAGCAGACCATCAATCCAATAGCTATCAAACGGTTGCTCCAGATGGACCACCCCGTTGTCAGCGTAATAATCGATGAGGTGCTGAGGCACCTCGAACTCTAAACCTGTCGATTTATTCGGTTCAGCCATGGGCTTTTCCTTAAAATGTGCAGTGGTCCGTTACGCGTGGCGCCAGACTTTCGTGTAGTATCTCTCCGGAAGCAGAGCATATTGCAGGATTTTATCGAACCTTTTGGCACCGGGATACTCAAACGTCCTCGCGGGCAACTTCCGACAGACGCCTCTACCAAGCCTGAGCGACGTTAAGCCAAACAACCTTGCCTCACTGGGCATCGATTTGCCTCGCAACTTGAGTCACAGCGTTGGGTAAAACCGCCTCGTCCCAATCCACCCGAGGTGGACCGGTCCGGACGATCACAAAATCTTCCGCCCTACTGATAAAAACACGCTGCCCCCCAATGCCGTCAAAGTAGACGAGATCGGCCGCCAAGAATGGTTCTGAAATAGCGAAGCCGACTCCGGTGCGGTCTTCATTGTAGTAGCGCTTGCGCACATCTTCATTGGCGAGCCAAATCTGGTAACCGTAGTTGGCTTCGCGCTTGGACGGCGTTGTCATCTCAGCTATCCACGCCTCAGGAACAATCTGACGACCGTCAAATCTTCCACCGTCTTTGATCAGCATACCCACCCTCAGCCAATCGCGCGGCCGGGCGAGGAACGCGGCGTACGTGCGCGCCAGTCCGTTGGGCCGGTCGAGCCATACATGGGCATCATCGGCCCCCAGGGGCTGCCATAGGTGCCGGGAAATGAAGTCGCCGTACGATTCCCCAGTGGCGCGTTCAAATATCACGCCCAGTAATTGGCTGTTGACGTTGGCATAATGGAACCACGAGCCAGACGGTCGTACCGGCTGCAACTCCAGCATCATTTTTTCCAGGTGCATACCGAACAGAAGCCGACGTGAATCGGAAAACGGATTTTGACTGAATGGGTAGGGCACAAAGCCCGAGGCCATGTTCAACAGGTTCTTGATGCTTATGGATCCACGCGGATCATCACCCCATTCCGGTAGGTACAATGAAACTGGATTATCGACACTGCTGATATGCCCCTCTTCGATGGCCAGTCCATACGCGAGACCGAGAATACTTTTGTGCATCGACGCCGTTTCAGGCCGGATGTCGCGGTCCAAACCTTCTCGATAGCGCTCCACCCGCAACACCCCACCCTGCCAAATGAGCAGAGAATCCGAGTTCATTTGCTCCGCGTATTCGACAGCTGCGGAAAAGCGCTCATCCTCGCCCGTGGCGTCGGGCAAGGCTTGAGTGAAATCTCCGCTAACGGTCTGCGTTGTCGGATATGATTCAAGCGCACCAACAAAGTCTGGCTGGCTTTGCAGTCTTGAACCGAGGTAGTTGACCCAAAAGGCCCAATCGTAAATGCCGACGGCGACAAGTCCGACCAATAACGCGCCGAAGACGGCCAAGGCCTTTCTCAACATCACCCCAGCCCCTAAGCCGACACGCGCCTGAACCCGCGCAGATCACCATCGGCACTGATGGCCAAACCGATTCCCTTGTCCAATCCATTAGGGTTGTCTTGTTTGGGAAAGCCGAAATAGTACAGTCTTAGCTCACCACCATTGACGGTAAGTTGAGGAATTGCGACGCCACCGTCGTCCCAACAGCCGGGCTCACCGGTTCGGAAAATTGGTTCATCGTAGAGCCTTCGCCACGTCCTGCCATCGTCACTTTCCGCTGCAAAGATAGACCGGCCCATGGATGGCGTGCCGTCAAGAGCTGTGTACAGCATCAGCCATCTCTGACCTCCTGCGAATGGGTTCTCTAATACGTGCCGGGTCATGACTCCTTTGGTCTCATAGGGCGTTGGGTCGTCCGTCCACGAAAGTGGACCCTTCACGGTCCAAGTCGATCCGTCGCTTGACGTCGCCACTTCCGTGCCGAATTGCATCTCAGACGCAATCACCGTCGTGTAATAGAGAACAAACTTCGTCCCGTCGTGGACACCGTTGGGCCACGTCGTGAAGGTATAACCAAGGAAATCCACGGCCGCACCGTTTGGCGCAGAACCTCGGATGCGCTCAAAAGAAACCCCGTCGTTGCTGACTGCGAGGCCCGTCCGCATGCGATAGCCCCGCGGACCAGGGCCATTTGGTGTTTCAATCTGCGTGTGATCGCCGCCTAAGTACCAGAGATACCACTTATCTCTCACTCGCGTGATATCGAGCACTGCAACATGGGTCGAATCGAAATCGGTAGGGTCAGAACTCGGCTCAAGAATGGCGCCGCCAGTTCCGGGGCCGTTGAAGCGGTCCCAGTGCACGCCGTCATCGGACATGGCCAAAGCGATACGGCCGCTCCCGAGTGTGGGAGCGATGTCTTGTGCAAACGCGCTATCGCGGCAGTAATACCACATGAGCCACTTGCCGTGGTCATCGCTCCAGCGCACCACGCCACCACCGACCGCGTAGTCATCACAGCGACCGGAGGGGCCAGGTCCCAGCACCTTGCCACGCTTGAGGTCGTGTCCAGAGGCTAGAGAAACCTTAGGCAGCGCGGGCAAGGCGCCAGCCATCCCGACTGTCAGACTGCTCAGATTGAAACGCCTTCGGTTTAGCTTCATCGCATTTCGTGTGTCCAACACATTACCTGCGTCACTGCGCTCCAGCCATGAGATCGTCGAGCACCAAGTTCGGCACCATGGACGACTCCCAGTCTGGCGGGTCATCACCCCAACGGAAAATGACGAGATCTTGGGATGGGATCATCCACAATGTGATTGTCGCACCGCCAAGAAAATAGAAGACGTCGTCTACGCGGTACGGTTCATTATTGTTCGGTGCAATGGCCGGTTTTTCCTCACCCGGCCCCCACCCCAAGAAGGTGTGCAGACCGAACTTGGGATTAGCTGGCGAGGGCTTGAGCATTTCCGCAATCCACTGTTGCGGAACAATTTGACGGCCCTGCCATACGCCGTTGTCAATCATCATCTGGCCAATCTTAACGAGATCGACCGCCCGGGCCCGCATGCAACAAAATGTGCGGGCATTGCCGTACTTGCCGTCCACGTTAACCGTCGCCGTGCCCAGACCCATCGGCCGCCAGAGTTTCTCCGACATGTAAGTGGCAAACCGCTGCCCGGTCGCTTGCTCGATGATCATACCGAGCAACTGGGTGTCCACCTGATTGAGGGACCAGGATTGATCAGGTGGACCGGCAATCTCGTAAGCTAAAGCAGCGGCGAAAACATCACTGCCTTCCGCAAGCCGAACAGTCTTGTTGTCCGGCTCAATGATCATCGGCACCGTTTCAAGACCTGAGGCCATGTGCAGCACTTGCCGAATGGTGATCTCGCCCCGGGGGTCATCTGACCACTCTGGCAAATACCGTCCGATAGGGTCGTCAACGCTCTCAATGTAACCTTCGTTAATGGCGATGCCGATCATCACTGAGTTGAGTGACTTCGTGATCGACCGCACAGCCACCAGACTGCCGGCATGAAACCCATCACCGAAGGCCTGGTGGACGATTTCCCCTTCGTGCGCGATGTATAGAACACCGGTCCGCCGCGGCAGAACATAGTCGTTGATGGCTGCCACAGTCTCTGGGCTCAATTTACTGTCCCCTGAGGATCTATATGGAAAGGGTGTTCCCGGTTCGCCAAGCAGCATTTCACTCGGTCGATACCATTCCTGGGGCATCGGAAACTCGCCGGGATTGTCGAGGCGATAGAAGAACCGCTCCCAATAGAAGTAGTCCTGCTCTTGCACGTCGGCGACCCAAGCGCGCCGTTCATCAATAAGATCCTGGGCTGATGCGGAAGTAGTCATCGCCAGCGTCGATGGAAGCCCAAGAAGCAAAAACACCAAACGTTTGAACATTTGAAACCTCACAATCCCCTCGTCTTATCTATGCCGATAAGCGGAAGCCATCGGCACTATTCCATATGCATGCTAAGGGTATATAAGCGCGAACGGTCGAAACCAAACACCTGGACACCTTATTCAGGCTCGTACCCTGCTACCGAGCGGGGCATGCTGGCCACCAGTGTCCAACTGTCGTCATCACGCGCCCACACGTGCATGATTTCGTACCATTCGTCGACCACCTCCCCGTCGGGCCGCATAGTTCGATTGTTCATATAGTAGATGACGGCCGTATCACCGTGCAGCGTGAAGGCCTTAAAGTTCATGTCGAGTTTTTCGTTTGAATTGCCCGACAATCTTTCCCCTGTGCGGCGCAGACCCTCTTTGCCTGGCGTCCAGCCCCCGGTCGGAAATGGCGCGATGTACACGTCCGAAGCACCATCAATATAGGGTTGGAAATTGCCCTTGCCCCGACTGGCATAAATGGATTGCTCCAGAGCCCAGATTTCGTCCCGCGCTTGATCAATTTCACTTTGCGAGTTCATTTGCGCAAAGCCTGGCTTGATTAATAGAAGTGGAATCAAGGCAACGGACCACAACGCCGTCGTTACTCGGATATTCATCATTTGGCCTCTTCTTCGATTTCTGAAAGGTGCGGACAGCACCTCTACTTTGAATCTCAGTTTCTCAAGATGGAACTTTGGACATTACCAGATTGAGCTTAGCACCTATAAGACACAACTATGGTGTCACTCGGGAGCATTCAGGCCATTAGGCGAAATTCGATAAGTGTTTGAAAAAAGTGGTGCCCAGGGGCGGAATTGATCCACCGGCACGCGGATTATCAGTCTGTTATTTGTTTTGGCTAGAAGAAACATTCGACACGGTTTGTCGTACAGTGCCGTACCAAAAAGAAATAGAAGAAGTTTTGGCGTCCCCTAGGGGGCTTAAACAAGTTCTGAAAAACAATCACTTACGAAAAGTGGGTCGCCTAAGATTTCCCGTAGAATCACCGTGCTCTAAATACCAATTGACCCACTTCTAGAACTCCTTTTTGCCCGGCCCGTAATAGGGTGGAAAGCGCGGCCGCACGTCGAGTGTTTTAGAGCGACCGGCCGCTTTACATTTGGGACAGCAGCGACTGTCGAGAATATCTATGCAAGTCCATGACGGTGGAAATTCTTCGATGGGAATGTCCTTCGTACCGTAATCGCAACTTGGGTGCTCACAGCTAATCCAAATCGCCTGAACACCATTGACTGAAGCCAAGTGGCGCATGGTTGGAGGCGCAGTAGTGACCGCTCTTCTAGACATCCAAGAGTGTATGCCCAGTTCAAACACCCAAACAAAGGGCCAATTTGAGCCAGAGAACGGCTATCGTCAGTTGAACACGCACTACTTTTACGTGCCTTTTTACTGTGCAATTTCACGGTAGAAGTGGTGTTTCTGCGTAAGTAAGCGCTGCGGTTAGTGGTGAAAATCCCAGGTTTCGTCAAGAAAAAGGACATGATTGATGACACACCGCCCTACCCAAAAGGTTTGTATGATGCCTTTGAGCGTGACGTTTTACGCCATGAGGTTGCAGAGGTAAGACGAAGATTCTCCAAACCATGGATGTTGGACGTTCTGCTTGAAATTAGAGCCGCAGAGCGCTCTGAAAGACCAACCAACCTGACAAGCCTAAGCGACGCTGCAAACCTCTCAAGGGACGTGGTAAGGACCGCTATTCGCCATCTAATGGATCAAGATATGGTGATTAAAGATGGCCGCGTGTATCGCATGAACCAGAATTTCTCCGGCATGTGGCTTTCATTTCTAGATGAGAGAATTCACCTATCACGCCGGGCCCATAGCCATTTCAGGTTGTATTGAAATTGGGGATTTTCACCACTTTAGTTTTTGACCTAAACGATTTTGAATGCCAAATATGAGGGAGATGGAGCCAGTCAGCACTTTTAACGGGATAATCTTAAGGAAGTTAAATGCCCCCCGAAAAGAGTAACAGCACAAAAAATGGCCGCAAAAGACGGCTAGAAACGGGCAAACATCTCAAGCATAAGGGCCGCACAAGATGGAAATTGCGGATTACGTTAAGAGGCTCACTCAGTTAGACGAAGACTTAAAAGAACCGAACCCAGATATAGACGCGATATCACGGTATGAAGGATGGTTGATAGATCAGATCACACGGAAAGACGGTGCAGTATCCATGAAGCTTAAGGTGCTTCACCGCCGCCTCTCTCAGATAGACAACACAAGAGAAGCGAACCTTGTCCAATCCATCATCAAAGACATTGACGGTACAGCGGTCTCTTTGCCCCATTCAGAAACCGGAGCCTCATAAATCGACGGCGATTCTCGTGGACCTCAGCGTACCTTGGTCCGTTTTTCAGCACTGAAGGGCCTGAGAATCGCCGTTATTTTCTTCGAAATTCGCAAATTTACGCCTTTAGAGAAGGCCCCTCGTTAGAAACCCAACAAAGAATGCCGCAGCGACAAGCACACCGCTGCGATATGGATACTGCGTTAGAGCCGGGACAAACCAGTCCGCTACCCTACGCACGCCCGATCGGGCTTTAGCAAGTTGTTCTCTCACTTTCGATACTCCTATTTTGTTGTACTGAAACTCAGCAGGACACGAAGACGCCTGATGTCAAAAAGCCGTGCCAACCATCGGGAGGATTGTTGAAGATGCTGGGTGATAGAGTTGGTACTTCAAGATTCCCATCCCACGACCAAGACGCGCCGTTGGATAGTTTTTCGGGACGGATTGCACACATTCCGACATGCCCATCAGGCAAAACAAACCACATGTGTGTAGGTGTCTCACCTTCTTGTGCTTCTCGATAATCCAGGTCATCACGGTCAAGAACCATCCAGACGAACTGCCCAGGCTCTTTCATTTCTTGTTGAGTATTGACGCGGCACGCAGCCAAACCTGAAGAACTCACTCTAGGTTCCTTTCGTAGTAGTCAAAGTTACTCTCAGCCGTTGCCGCGTACCGCTTAACCCGCTCCATCCAACTTTCAAGATTGTGTCGCTCTTGATCGCCAATGCAGTAGTAGGCGGGCTTCACCTCTTCCCCCATCCACGCCACCGCGGCGTCCAGCAATAGTGCTAAATCTTCGTCATCGAAATATTCAGGATCATCCGGATACGCTTCCGCGATCTTTGCGAGAAAGGACGCACCGACAAGCTTGACGGTTACAACATCAAAGAAATCATCAGCGTCATTCGGTGGTGCTGTGATCGTCTGCGGCCGTGGCGGATGATACTGTGGTGCTTGTATCTCCACTTCCACCACTTCCACTTCTTTCAGTAATGGCCGCGATGTCCCGCATCCGGACAGTGAAACGGTGGCCAACATCAGCAGCAACACCGCTGGGGTCTTGATTAACTCTGTCATAAATTTTCCTACGCCAGTTATTGAGGCCACTTAGGGCCGTGTCATAATCCGCTTGCACTTGAGCAATCTGATCATCCCTCAAGCGGATGGTTGTTAGTTGCGCCTTGGTGTGCGCAACCAAGTCTTTGATGGTTCCGTTCTGATCTTCAACCACACCTTCAAGACGCTCTTCATTCGATTGTGAAGTGTGCAGATCAGCCTTCAGGCCGGTAATCTCATTATTCTTCCAGGAGATACGAAGCTCCTGGGCACCAAACGCAAGGACACCAATAACCCCTGCGATCAAAGCGGGATGGGCCATAACCTATTTTCCTTTGATGAGAGTTGCGAAACGAAAGAAACGCTCAAACCCAATACCAAAGACAAATACAACCACCGCGCCATATAGCCCGGCCCAAGAGAGTTTGAGGGTTAGTAAATCGGCTTCTGTTGCACCCGCAGTGCTTTCAACCTTGTATGCACAGAACAGAGCGAACACGATGAGTGCAATCGTTCTACCGCCAAAGCTTGGCCGTACGGATGGGTCTTTCCACGCCGCTTCCCCATTAGGCTCTGCCGGTGATTTACTCATCACCAAGCCCCGGAAGATAGCGCGAGCCGTCAAAGCGCTTTACTTCTCGCCTATTGTCCTCAAGCACTCGACGGCGGGAAGCGTGCACCCATCCCGCAGCCGGGTCATCGGGGTCGTAAAACTCCAAGATAAGCTGATCAAAAATCAGGTTCTGCGCGATCCACCGGGCCACCACTATGTTAGGCACGCCTCCGACTTCAAAGTCTGAGGCTCCATCATCGTTTTGCGCCGGATGTTGTTTACGATTGAGGTAGTCCATTTCCGCTTTGTCTTGCGCGGCAACCATGTCGGAAACGGACTCACCCTTCATATTCTCAGCGACACGCGCACGAATTCTCTTAATGGTCGGAGCACATATCACCTTCTCTAGCTGCAAGCATCGGAACCAAGAAGAAGGAGAAATCGGCCGCCCAAAGTGGGCGCGGGTTGGCTCAAGAATTTCGACGGCAATCATTGTGATGTTTGCCTTCTCAGCCGCATTGGGTGTGTTGTCGATACCGTGTTCAAGTGCTGTGCGAGACTTAATCGCCTCAGCCAATATGAAGTTGTCCGAGAGTCTTTCGTTAAGCATTACAGCCATCCCATGTATGTGAAAAACCACTTTGCCAGGTCACTACCAAAAGCACTTGCTAGGGCCACTAAGGCCATCGCAACTGCACCCCAAAACACATTGCGAAAAATCGCGTTTCGGTTTTGTTTGGATTTACGTTCTGAACGCAACCAAAGGTGATCTCTGCGATGTTCCGGAGCGTCGTCCGGCTGAATGCCGACGTCCTTAAGCTTGGCGTCTACATCATTCAGGCCATCGACCTTTTCTTCTAAGCCATCAAATCTTGTGTTGACTTGCTTTAACTGTTCGCTTCGCTGTTCACCTTGTTCTTTCAAGATGATTACCGTCTCTGACATTGGCCCAACAACTGAGGCAACATGTTCAATTTGCTTGGCCAGCGCATCATGCCCTTTGGACAACGCGCCCAAGAGAACGAGAAGCGGCAAAGGGGCATCCGATGGTAGAGCACCAGGATCGCCACCCGATCCATCCGACTGATATGAAGACGCGTATCCCTCTAACGACTTCAATAGTGATTCTGGGCTGTTGTCGCTCATAAGACCTCAACACAAAAAAAGGGACCTTTCGGCCCCTGTTGCGACTATTCGATTTATTTTGAAAGCGCCCTAAATGGCGCAGTGGTGTTGCCCGTTATTAAATCACCGGGAGCACCTATTCTTGACCCTTCTTCCATTCAGTGGCGCAGTCTCCAACCTCAGTAGGAGAAAGAATGATCGCGTCATCATCTGGGCTTGAAAGTTGCTCACCACCCCAGGGCACTGCGCCTTGCAGGTAAGCAATGGCCCCACGGAAACGACCATCCTTATCGTTAGGATTCACGGCCGTCATAGATGGCGCAAAGATGATGTCCCAAATCCAAGAGGTCTTTGGGCTCGTTCTCACAGCGTTGTACTTCACTGGCCCAAGGGCCGCCGCTAAAACGCCCGGCACATCATCGGGCTTGCGAGGCTGAGCATCACTCCAAACATCTGCACCCGCGGGCTCAGTGTAAGTAGGATTCAGCACATACGCATCACCCTGCCAGAGGTACTTTCCGTTGGCGAAATCTCCTGGTAACGCAGCAACGCTTGTGACAATGGTAACGTCTGCCGGTGTAAAACGAGCGATTACCGATCCATTAGCAATCACCTTTCCGTTGGCGATAGAAGCGCCGTCGCCTATCACCACATCATTGGCGTTCACAACTGCAATGTCAGTCATGGCCGTATCCTCCCGAATTTACATTTTGGAATGGCAAAGGACTGGGCGTTGATGCGGTCATGGGTGGTGTCCAACATGAACCGGTAGAACCAGGTGTAGTTAGAGCCTCCTAGATTGTCGCTGTCCGCCATTGGTCCGATAGCCGCTGTCGAGGTAATGTTTTGGTCGCTCTCTTCGGAGTAAAGCTGGTGATACTTCCGCATGTACTGATGATCCATCTGGCTTGGATCATGCAGGTCGCGACCGCGAATGTGATCGGAGATTACTGCGCCGTGGACAGATGTGCCGGGCCAGCCCCTGTTCCCCACCGACAAACAAAGGTCATGCGCCATGTATTGAGAGTGCGGACGGTTGTAAGTGTTCATCTGCCCGAGATAGATACCGTAGGTGCCAAAGTATTCGGCGCTCTCTGTCGTGAAGCCAGTTTCATCTGCCTCAAAGTAAGACAGGTAGTTGTCCTGTCCGCAGAGCACCAAGTCTGGATGGATGTTGCCTAGCACTGGATATGCAGGCCCCGCACCGCTACCCGGCATCCCGTTTTCAACAATCGTAAAGCCAGGATCATCCCAGGTGAAAATGTGGGTGCTGTCGTTGTCCTCTAAGTTCGCACCGCCAGTTGGGAAGACGTTGCGGAGTATAAAGGCGTTGGTCGCGTTGGGTAGACGATGCGTCATGAACTGACCCAATAATGTGCCCTCGCCCAGTTGAACCTGTGTTCCATAGGTGATGTCATTGATGGTGCCACCAACGATGATTTCACAGATATACGTATTAGTCCGAAGCCAAACCATTGCCGCTGTGTGGTCATCAAGCCGCAGGAGGCGCATGGAGTAATAATGCGCGGCAGTGGTAGGAGCGTTACCCGCGTCTGTGGTATCGAAGTCCCTGGACGTGCCAGCGGCTAGCGTCGTGTCCAAATCGTTGGCATCAACCACAGCAACGTAAACTTCAGCGCCCGTATTATCCCACGCGGTGACAATGGCGCGGTTGCTTCCGAGAGCTACAATCTTCGGTGCTGACAGCACGTTGGTTTCATTAATAAGAGTTGTCTGCGCTCCCCGGTTCTCCCAATCAAGCACACCGTTCACAATTGGCACCGAGTGGCCAACCAGGTCACCCGCGCCAATAATCCACGTGATGATGGCCCGCGTTGGCGAGACAATGGCCATCTGCCCCTGACCATTCCATGGGCTGTGATAAATTGTATTAGTGTTCGTCACAAAATCACTCTGGATTGAGTTCTTAGAAACATTACTCATTGGCACCTTGTGACAGGTCCATCCGATACCATCGACCAGCCAGATACCATCAGCGCTGCTGTTGTCGATTAAGGTCAGGCTGACAACCGATCCGCCACCTTCAAGATGCGCGACCAACTGCCCAGAACTGTTATCAAAGAAGCGTAGGCCGTCCTTACCCATCATGCCGACTTGGTAGAAGATGCGGTCACCTTCCGCATAGGTTGTCGCATCCGGCAGTGTTGCTCCGGCGAACCGGGCAGCCGGTGCAGGCCGCCAATCAATCAGATTGATCTTTGGGGCCTCACCAACAGCAGTGACAAGGCCATTCGCATCTGTGTTGTCAATCGTCCACGCGGCTGTCTTTGTCTGCGCCGCTGCAACGGTGACGCCACCGCTAATCCCACCAGCTAGATCAAAGGGCATAACTATTTCTCCTATTAAGCTGTTGCGGCCGGGGCGAAAGAAACCGCATAGCCGACCGAAGCGTTTATGTATCTACCGCGCACCGTTCCTTGAACGCCCGCCGCAATTGTTCCGTTTTCCTCAAGTCCGTTAAGACGCACACCGTTACGGTTTACCGTCAAAACGTTGCCACCTATCTTGATGATCTCCCACTCATCACCCTCTGCCGGTGTTGTGTTGGGAACCGATATCGGAACAGCACCGCCAGACGTATCCGCGACAATAGCCGTCGTCTTAACGAGCGTATGGGCGGCCGTGTGTATGCCCGCCCACAGTAGAGCGCTTGCACCGTTCGAGCCGTTGGTGCCGGGTGTTCCTGTCTTACCTTGAGGTCCGGCAGGTTGGATCGTCCACGCTGAATACTCACCAGAACCTACAAATGATGTGCAATCGAACGTGAGTTGGGTTGGTGTTTTAGCCGTGATGGTCCCATGCATTTTGTTGGTTGCATTGGCGATGACATAGGCATCAGCGCCAACTGGAACACCCCGCATAACAGCAGGATTAAGGGTATGCTCACCCGTCGCAATGGTAATGGTATCGGTTGAAGTCATTTGGAAGGTGATCGCTATGTCTGCCATCAAGTCATCAATGAGCAGACCAAAGTTAGTGACCGCCTTATAATCTTGTAAGTCTTCCGGAAGGTTCCATGACGTTCCGTTGATGACATGAAGTGTCATTCAATCACCTCTTCTAATTCGTAGGTTGTTCCCCAAAGACGCTGGCCTGAGGGTCCATGCGACGTATTCACAAGCGGGTTCACCTTCCGCATCGTGCACACCATCGTGCGGCGAAATAAGTGTTCCGTATCATCAGGATCATAAATAAAGACAAGCTGCCGATCCGTTCGTAGAACCGCCTGCATGTCAAAGCCTTGTGTGAAGGCTTCTTGCTCATCAAGGGCAGAGACCGTTATCCGAACAACCCTACGGCCGTCGACAACACGATACCACCGCGCGCCACCTAGCGCGGTCTGCACCTCTGTTCCGTACTCCCAAACGAGAGAGTTTCCATAGCCAAAGTTGCGCGACGGCTGCCATCCCGGAGAATCAAACAACCGGCCAAGATCAATAACTTCATCTTCGTTCTGAGTGTCATCAATCTCTACGCGTTGATACTGCGCATTTACAGGAGAACTAAGGACATCAACAATTGGTAGAGGTATTTCAGCGCGCCGTTCACGCTCTAACTTTCCTGTCCACCACTGTGGATGATTGATGCCGATGGAGCCCCAAGGGTACAAGATCGGCCATGTATCAACCCAGCCGCTGTCATGAAGCGGTGTCGTATAATCGCCCGTGAGACACGTGATCGCTTCCCCACCACTCAAAGCAGACGTGAGCACTGGGGAAAACGATAGTGTATCCGATCCACCGGCCGCTAGAGAGACAGTCGCGCTAACCTTATAGACCGTGCTATCCCCGGCAATCTGAAAGTAATCACCATCTGTAAGCGTTGCGGCTACAGTCGTAGAAGCCTGAACAGTGATGGATGACGCGCCTTGTATAGCAGACGCCCCTACGGACACCCCAGAAAACTTAGGCGTGTTGGTGTACCTGTTTCGGTGTTTTCCAAGATCACTAACATTATGGATCGGAACAACCATGACCCTGTGATCACGCGGTGCCGGGTAGTACACATCGAACTGTGTATCCAAAATTGCATCCGTTTGGCTCCGTGCAGCCTCAGTCACAAAACGTGTTTTCAGTAGGTCAAGCGGTGCCGTCGTGCGCCAATCTCCACCCATAAAGACAGGCACGAAGTATGTTGAGTCAATCCAGTTTGGGAAGGACAAAATGAAGTTAGCCATGGCCTATCCCAAAACCTCCATAGTTGAAATTTCTTGCCGGGCAATTTCATCAATTCCCGTCACAATAAAGTCCGCGCCGCCTGACCAATTGAAGTGCGGTGCATCAAGTGCAATCTCATCGAATGGTTCACGCTCTTCAGCCCGCGACATCGGAACCGGAACGCGCCACCTACGACGCAAAACCTCCCAGAACTGGCGAACACGCAACGCTTCCGCTTGCGCATCTGACTTGAAGCGAAAGAGACTATCGACTTCCATAATTGGTGATGTGGGATAATCAGATTGAACCGTTGAGTTTATGGACTCGACTTTGCGCGTCTCAGTCTTCAGTTCATTTCTACGACTATCCGCTACTGAACCCGCAAGCTCACTTTCTTCCTGAGTAACCCAATGTCGTGCGTAGTGAACACGAACACCCCAAGTCGGCATTCCGTAATTCTTATCTCCGCTTTGAATAAGTTTGGGCTCATCACCCACACCTATTTCGTACTCTTTAAATGTTTGTGTGGGTGATCCAGCAGGGGCTTCGACGCGCCCCAGCAGCATCTTACCATCCCGCCGGATCACCCAACCTCCCCCGACTGTACCCATGAGCCAGTCGAGCGCGCGGCGTATGTTGAATTGCTTGTCGATAAACAGGCCGCACGGCGCATTGTTCTTGGTGTTGAGGGCTGACACCGTACCGGTTACGAAGTCACCGGATGTCCAACCGCCACGTGTTGTGACAATTCGTTCAATAATGTCAGCGGCGCTCTCAACATAGACGCCGCCCGTCTTGTCTCCCTTTAGATCAACGGTTACCCGCTGATGAACGGTAGGAGCGCCAATGCGAATGAAGCCTTCCGCTATACACGTATCATAGGTACCGGCCGCGGGCTGTAATGCCGCGATCATTGTTGCGCTATCGGCATGATCAGTACCGGAAAAGGTAAGCGCTGCGCCGGAGTCATACACGGCTAATATCGTATCCACGGGCCCGTCATGGACCTGATAAATCAACTTGGATGCATTCACCAGTACGGCGGGAACGTTCAAACAATTTCCGTAACAAAGAGGTATCGGAAGACCACCAATGTCTTCAGCCCGCCCCTGCACACCGTTTACATCACCGTCGCCTAGATATGTTGTCTCCTGAATAGCGCGGTCCAACTCGCTTTGGCGGTCAAGCAAGTTGAGGACCAGCTTTTTCGTAGTCCAGCCCGGTTGCTCCATAAAGGCGGTTAACCAACGTTGTGCATCAGCAACATGCTTTCCTTCTGGAATGCGAGAAAAGCGCACTGCGGCACCCGGCCAATCGTAGTCAGTAAACCAACTGGCAAATGTCGTATCGAACGCGACAACACCCTCACCCGCGCCAATGGCAGACCGATTGGTGAAGGTAGAGCCAGACGAAAAGATATGTCGGCTAAACGTTGGTGGAGATATCAGGGCCGGAACAAAGTACACATCCGCGGGCGAGTCCGTTGGCTTTGATCGAATGCCGTGAGACCCCCAGCGGATTGTCTCGACAAGACCGGTCGATATACGGCGCGGATCGGCTTCTACAAGCCACATCGTTCCTGCCATTAGAAAACACGCTCTGATCGAGGAAGCATCTCAGACTTAGCGACAAGCGTGTCTACACGGTCGTGCAAACTCAGCAACGCGGCTTCCATTCTGTCAAAGCCATCAGCTAGAGCTAAGACGGTGGACTCGGTATTGCGCTCAACACCCGCCATGGACGGGCCCGACATAATGCGGCGGCTGTCTTCTGCGTTATAAACCTGGGCAGGCGGACCCGTGTACAGAAGTTCTCCGCGGTGCACCCGCCCTATATCTTGAATGAGACCGCCCGACTCAAATCCGGAAATTTGGTCAAGTCGATCAAGAATCACCCTCTCCCAACTCGCACCCAATTCAGCATAGAGAGGGTCACTTTTCTGAGATATCGCGAGGGACAGCCGATCCAACAACAGGTCCCGGTCAACAACTCTACGAGTCCAATCGTCTCTAAGACCAACCCAGTATTCAATCTCGGGTGAATTTAAGAAGTCTTGTTCCGTAAATCCGGCTTCTCGATACTCTTGAACACGAGCGGCATAATCTTGACCTAATTGATACCCCTCCTGGTCTGTCGCTGCATTAGGTGGTGCAGTGACAACTATCCCCCCTGTGTTCGGATCAACAGTGACAGTCCCGCCATTATTTAACGCATCAAGAATGGCGCGCTGAAGCTCCACCATTTCTTCCAGAGACGAAAGTTGCTGCTCTGCAACTGAGACCTGTTTACTGGCTTCACCCTCTGCTTTTTCCAGAAGATTAAGAGCGAACGCAACATCCTGAAAAAACGGTTCCGAAGACGCGTAGTAGTTTTTTGAAGCGTTCAGAAAATCATTCGTAAGCTCAACTAGGCGGCCCTCGTCCGCCCCCGTTGCAATCGCCTCTTCTAACTGTCGAAGCGCCTCAGACCGTTGCAGTTCCGGAGAAAGAATTCCAAGCCCAGTATCGAGAAGTATATCTAGACGGCCGCGGCGAAGAATATCTTGGCGACGCTGCAACGCAGAAACAGACTCAATAAGCGAAGACCTTTCATCTTCCAGGCTGGAAATACGCTCTGACATTGCCTCGGCAATCTCCTGCCGGAAGCTGGTTATACCGCGCGTTGCATCGCTGAAGGCATCGCCAAGGTTATTCAGAGCATCATCAACAGCAGAAACTATTTCTGGAAAGGTGCTGAAGGTACTGCGTATTAGGTTGAGAGAAATTCTTGCTTCACCAAAACTTGATGACGCACGAATAACGCCGTCAATGATAGCACTCGCCTCTGAAGTGAAAACATCACTGACTAACTCAAATCCTTCACCAAACTCTTCCGCTTCCGCGTTCAGGTTATCAATATTGACTACAAGGTCAGATAATTGGTTTAGGAAGCCGCGGCCCTGTGACTCGTTTAAGCGACGGTTTAAACCTTCGATGAAGGTATCAGTTAAAGCACGCTCCGCTTGAATGAGTAGATCAGCGGCCAATGCAGCATCCAAACCAACTTCTTCTAGCAATGGTCCTATTGCAGAGAACTGCCCACGCAAGACATCAAGAGCCTGTCCAGCCGCGGTAACCCGTTCTGTATTGTCGGATAGACCTACGAGCCTTTCTACAAACTCACGCGTCGCATCAGCCGCCTGCGTCATTTCAGCAGAGTCCGCACCAAACAGGTCTTCAGTCAGACGTTTGAACTGTCTGATTTGTTCAACAGTGTTTGTGATGTCTTGGGCCGCCATCGTCTGAACAGCGGCGGCCAAATCTGTGGACCCGTTAGAAAGCGCCTCAATCATAGCTTCGAAGTTCAGCGCGAAATCAAGACGGTCGGCAGCGGCCTGGAGCCCATCGGCGAAGTTGATATTGTTGATCGCGCGTTCGATGTTTTCTGGCACACCCTCAAGTGAACCCACAACCTGATCTAGCAGGAATGCCAGGGCTTGTTGGCCGTCCTGGAAGGATTGATCGAACGCTTGATCCCCTTCCCCTCCACGGATACGAATTCCAGAACGCGTGCCGGTCTCGACAATGAAGTTACGCACACCAACACGACCGGATGTGTTGTCTTCCAGGATGCCAATTGTTCCTAGAACTGTGTCGACAATAGCATCTGTGACGCGGCGGTTCTCAGGCGAGTCCTTCTTCGGCCCAAGGTCTGCATCCGTCCTAACAACGTTGCCGAATTCATCTATACGGGCTGTTGTTCCTTCAAGACGATCCGAAGGCTTAGAACCAAACAGCCCTCCGATAGCACTGCCCAGGAAGGCCCCGATGGCTTGACCTATGCCAGGAGGTAAAGGAAGGAAGGAACCAGCAATAGCGCCGATGGTTCCACCTATTTCATTACCTGGCCCTTGGCGCGGCGTGAAGATGAGGTTTGACAAGGCGGAGCCCGCAAAACCACCTAAGAGACCCGCTGGCGAAGACAGGCTGTTAAACGCATCTCCAAAGGCAGTGTTCTGAAGAAACACCTCACCGCCCACGGTCCCCATAACCGGATCGAACACAGGGGCCGAAAGACCTAGCGTTTGCCCAAGGCCAGAGGTCGTGAAGTTAGGTAAGAGAGACCTTGTGAAGGCAAGGCTAGTCGCAGCGCCCGCGGTCCCACCCGCCGCTACAGAACTACCAAGACCAAACTGCGCACCAACCTGTTGAAGCGCAGCGTTACCTAGGCCAAGGGCTCCACCAACACTTTGGATGATTGGTAGGATAACCGGTTGCGCAAGCGCAAGCGTTGCCATCTCTGCAATAACGCGAGCGAAGATATCAAGCAGGCTTGCCCCTAGGTCTTCAAAGTCCAACCGCGCATTACGCACAATGTTGAATATTGCATCAGAAAAGGAGTCCTGAATGTTCCGCGCTGCGTTCTCAAAGACTTCGGTAACAGGGCCATCAAGCTCTTCTTTCGCAACCTTCGACATTTCTTTTATGACGCCCTCTTGTTCAACAAGAGTGGTTGCTAGTTTACGCGCCTCTTCTTCTGTTCCCTTAAAGCCTTGTGCAAGTAGTTTGAGAGTACGATCTACAATCTGGTACTCTCGCTGTGAAATCTTCAGCGCAGCGATCAACTGTGTATTAACTTCAATTTGATCAAGCGTTTTCTCTTCAACGCTTTTTTGCTTTTCGACTTTACGTTCAAGCGCACTTATTGTGCCTTCGTAAGCTTCTTGAACAAGAAGTTCAGTCGCGCGGGCTTCCTCTGTTGTGATAATTCCAGCGGCAAGCGCTTGGCGAACCGTATCAAGGTTTGCAACGCGGTCTCGATCCGCCTGACCACTCTTATCTACAGACTTGAGGAGTTGGTTGTACTCTTCCCGAAGCTTCTTGATTTCACCTTCAGTAAGGGCCGAAGCTTTACCTGCCTCACCAACACCCACACTCATTTCAAGCGCGGCGTCACCGAACAACAAAAAGTCTTCAGTTAAACCCTCAACACCAGCGCTTAAGTTGTCCGACTCATCAAGGAAGAACATGAGCGGCGAAATAAGTATCTCTTCTGGAATTTCGGCAATGCCCAATACGATCTGGTTCCAGAAGTTCTGAATTCGCCCGAAGAACGTACCTAACCGGGCCGCATCATCTTCAAGTGACTTTAATGCTTCGCCAGTAACCTCAGCGCTTCCCAATATCTCACGTTGGAAGTTGACCGTTCGTATCTTATTTAGACGTTCAACTTGATCAGCCAACTCTTTGGCCTGAAGAACAAGCTTGTCTTCAATGACAATACCTAGCTCATTTGCCTGCCGTGCGTATTGGTCTAGACCCGCGGCACCATCATTAAGGAGGTTAACGAGCGCTGCACCTTCAGAGTCAAAGGCCTTAAAGGAAATACGAAGACGTTCGTTCGAACTCTCTGTATTCGCAATGACATCAGCAAGGTCACGGAAAACTTCTTCCGTAGAACGGGCCCGGCCGGTTTGATCAACAAGCGCGATGTTGTTTTCTTTTAAGGTGCTAAGTAATTCACCCTGACCCTTTACCGCTTCCCCCAACCGCCGTGAGAACCGCTGCAAGGCCATATCAAGCGTGTTCTGTGCAACCGAGTTTTCTTCAGCGGCAAACCGAAGCTCTTGTAGGAACTCAGTGGTTACCCCAACCTTGTCCGCAACATCCGCCAGTCCACCCACAGCCCTACTGCTGTCAGCGAGTGCCTGGAAAGACTGCTTAGACGCAAGAGCGATAGCTGCTAGGCCAGCCGCCGCGGCGAGGCCTGCCGGACCAATAGCCTTTAGAACACTGCCAACGGGCCCCAAACGATTGGCAAAATCCTCAAACGTTTGCCGCGCTTGCTTTGCCGTCTCATCAACAAGAAGGAGATTGCGAGCGGCCGGTTTTGATGCATCCTCAAGTTTCTTAAGCGCTTTTTCACCATCGGCTCCAAGCTCGCGTAGCGCGCGCTTCACAACCTCTTGATCTTGAACGCTAAAACGAATGCCCACTTGGGCCGTTCGAGTCATAACCCTCCATAACCGGGCTTGGCACCCGGTGTAGACCGTGCTGAAATGTAGGAATTAAGACGAAAGAACACCGGAGAAAGATCAGTGACCTTTTCTAAAGTGTCGTCTGCGATATGCCTTATCGTTGGTTTAGCTTTGCTATATCAGGCAAGCATCTTGCAAAGTGGGTACACGCAAGCCCTACTCGTTCTAGTGTTGAGCCCCGTGCTTTTTGCATTGGCCGAAATTATCGACCGGCTGAACAAGGTGCTTGCTGCGCTTAAGCCTAATCAAGAAACACCCGAGGACCCGTGACGCGCGGCCGCTCCGCACGATTGAACGCGGAAACAATGTAGCCGGGAAGCCTTGAATTCCATTTGTTAGCAACCCGGTCCAGATCATAAACGCGCTGAAGCCGCACTGATGCTACAATGAAAGCCAGCGGAGTTTTCAGACCGTCCACCGTACCGAACAACATTGGCAGTTCCCCAGGCTGCCCACGCACAACAAACAGCGGTCCATAGTTGGCCTCAGCAGTTTCTGAATCGAAAATCTTCTGAGGTATTGGCGCGCGACGTTTCGCCTCAGTCGCAAGACCTAATTTCTCACCCTGCGCTGTTGCTATCAAAAGAGCCTGCTGTCTCCGCGGCCTTACGATCCTATTTGCCGAGAACGCATTAACAATCCGCGACGCTTTACTGTAGACAACAGACGCTGCACCAAGGGAACGAGCTCCCCTACCCTTTGGATAGTCGTTCTTACGCCACGCCTTTTCCACACCTTGGCCAAGGCCTGCACGGCGCGTAACTCTACGAAATTCGTTTTGCGCGTTTGATCCTGCTTTACGGACACTGCTTGTCGTGGCTTTTTCAGCAACGATAAGCTCCGCTGCCATCGTATCCCGCATGGACCCTATGCGCGCTAAACCGAACCTCAAAGATCATTCCCCTTTGTTAGTGTCCAATAAGCGTCTGACATCACATCTAGGCAGGCAATGTTGAAGACAGACTGATCAAAGGTGCCCCCCGGATCAGGTAGATAACCTGGGGCCATAGAAGACCCGCGATACATACGCCAAAGCGGCAATAGGTTTCTTACGTCTTTGCGGACTTTGAGGCGCGGGTTTTCTTTGTACTCTTCGCCGAAGATTTCCCACGCGGACCCGTCCGGTGCTTCTTTCCCGCAGTCGAACTCTTGGGGCTTGAGGAAGACGACGACTGCGAGCCGGAGTTTTTTTCCAGTTCCTCACTCGGAACAGTAAGTAAATTGATGTAATCAGCGAGGCCGTTGATATGCTCAAAAGGAATGCGATTTAGCGCCTCTTCTTTTACCAATCCGCGCGACGTTTCCCACGGCACGCGAACCTTATCATTCCAACCGGCAAGGTGATGCTTCACCATAATGAAGCGAATGAATTGTTTCGCCATGAGTTGACGGCTCATCAATTCCTGAAGAGGTTGGTAATTGGGCACAAGCTGTTGACGAATATTTGCAGCTTCCTGGGCTAACGCGACTGCCTCATCCGCAGGAAGGCTCTTCGGATTTTGAAGGAAGGATTGGTACCCCTCCAAAATTGCTGCGCAATGTTCGCGCTGATCTTCTTTCACCACAGCCGCAACAGCGGCTAAACAAGACAGATGAATATCTTCTTCGGAAGGCGATTGCGCTTCCCAGCCCAAGCACTCTTGGGTCATCCGGGCCTGACTGCGAAAGGTGGGAGGGTATACTTGATACTCAGCGCCGGACTTATCGTTAGCTTTCCAAGTCACAGGTGAGTCTGTCGGGAGGGGAACTGAAATCGTATCTATAAGGTCAAGTTTCATGGCTGGGGCCTTTTTATTACTGGGGCAAAAAGTAAGCGGGGCTTTCTGCCCCGATTACCCATTCAGTCTTGGTGAGGTGTGAGTGAGGTGTTGGATTACCAAATCGAGATGTAAGCGCCAGAGTCTTGGCCGCGCGGGAAGAAGTTGACGCTTTCATTCGCCAACTTACTTTGGTTGCCCGGTTGATAGGACGTGTACAGCGCTTCAGGAATAACCATACCTAGGCGTTGACCGGCCTGATAAGACTGACCACCCGTTACCCGATGATGGATAGGATGCACGCTGCCGTCCTTCATGTTCTGAAGAATGTTTCGTGTTGCCACAAGCGTTGAGAACGGGTCCATTTGACCTGACATTGAACGGGCTGTGATGATCGGAATATCAAACCCTTCCGCCGTATTAGGATTGGGTGGGAAGTAAACCGTGTTTCCGGTGTTGAGCGACATCTGAGTCAATGCAACGGCCGCACGGTCAATGGTAAAGAGTGAATTCCTAAACACACCAGGACGCGTGCCGTCGTAGGCCACTGTAGGCATTGCCGCATCAGTTTTGCTCAGGAAGAGGCAAGACAGCGTGAAGTTCGCCCGCGGCGCTTGCGCAGTTGGGTAACTAAAGTTCACATCACCTTGAATTCCATAGAGCCGATACAGAACACCATCCATAAACAGTTCCATTGAACCGTGCGGAATGTTTGCGGAACCCGGCGCATAACGGCAGTTCGCTGGAATAGAAAGGATACTTGACGTGGTGAGCGCTGAAGCGAACGAGTTTGACAACGTAGCAACGCGGGCTGCTGTGTAGTCATTAAAGAATGCCCACTCTGGTGTAGCAGGATTTCCGGATACTAAGATCGGCATTCCATTATAGAGGTCAATTGTTGCTGCATAAGGAGCCTGCAAAGTTGCCTCAGTGGTTGAACCCGCGGTGGCTGCTGTACCAGCAATACCGCGACTGATAGTAACCGTGGCACCAGCCGCCTCATCTTCGATACCGGCCGCAGTTCCATCAACGTTTACAAGGTCAACAGTGTTCGGCGTGCCCGATGCTGAAGCAGATACGCGGTACTCTCCATTATTCCCAGCGGTAGCGAACCCGGAAACATAAACAACAGTACCCACAGGAAGTGTAGCGCCGAAATCAACGTTCGTTGATGTTAGACGGTCACTTGCGCCGACAGCCGCGATATCTGTATCTGACTGATCTGTCTTCGTTAACGTCTCTCCCCAGCCGCAACACTCCATCAACGGCCCCCATTCAGGAGCGACGCCGGGAACACCGCTACCCTTCAAGTACACCTGAAAACTCACTTGAACCTGGATGCCACCAACAATAGGCCCCCGACCATCAAGCGAGCCGGTCACTTCATCAGTATCAGTGTTTTGCGGATTGAAATTGATAGATGGGTTTTCGACCAACACTCCATCCGTACTTTCGGACGGGTCATCGAACTGATTAGCGGTGCTAGACTTCTTAAAGAGAACCGCCGCGTTTTGCGACCGGATTACTTGATCCATGGTGGGATTTCCTTTTGCTTATGCTGTTAGGTATGCGCCGCCAAGCTCAAGAACGAGACTTTGACGAACGGCTGGAAGAAGACCCCTTACCTGAACTCTTCTCGCTAGAGTCACCATCGCCTTCAGACGTGGGCTCTGAAGCGGCTTCTTCTTTTTGGTTAGGGGGTGAATCGGATGACGCATCTACCTCAGGTGATGTCGTATTAGCGGGCTGAACATCATCATCGCCTTCACGAAGCACTTTCGGATCACATGACCGCTGCGGTGTAGACATAGCGCGATGAGCGGGAACCGCAGGAGGCGGCCCCTTCCTGTCTTTGTTCATGATTAGACTCCTATTGAGTGACAAGATTTTTGTCGGTGAATACTTCGATGCCGAAGAGTTGAGTTGCCGCCATCATCGGCTTCTTACCTTCGCCACGACCAAGCGAAGGCTCGCCTAGTTCGCCAATAACGACCTTGTGACTTGCCGTATCTATGATATCGCCAACGTCTTCAGACATGGCGATTTCGACAATCGCGACATAAACAGAATCAAATGCTGGGTCTAATTCCTCATCAGTGTCAGCGCTGACATGAATATCAACCTCGACACCAACGGTATGTAACTCAATAACATTGTTCTCTGCTTCCGTATCAATAAACACACCACCCGTAATAATGTTGATGGCTGGGTGTGCTTTACGGTCTATAGCGGCGGTACGATTGCGATACACGGTAAGGGTCTGGCCATCCAACGCGCCACGTAGTGTCACAGTTTTCTGGCGCGCTTCGAAAGCGTCTATAAGACGAAGCCTTAAGCTTGTGTCCATTACACGCCCCGAACATCAAGCAACCACACAAGGTTGCGCGGGTCAGGTTTGGCGCTTTCTACAACACGGCTATTACCCGCTCTATCTATGATGGTCGCACCTTCTTCAGGCTGCGTAGACACCTCAGATTGGCGCAACTTAAAGAGGTCACCATCATCAAATGATTCTGCGGTTAGAGAGAGTGGTGTCGCAGAGGGGTTGGTTCTAATCAACCTGACTGACTGCGCAGAGCCGCCACTTGGCGTGTATGTCGATGCAAACGAAAGGTTTGGGTCTTCAAACATCGTCGTGACTGCCTGAGTAAAGGCGTCTGTCATAAGATCACCCCTCTACGGCAAACAAGATCAACCGATGATTCAACTCGAACTTGATCTACATAGGGCCAGCAAGACGAAAGGAGTGAACACCATCGCCATGCAACAGCATCAGCGTCTTCGTCTCTAGAAACGGGTAGTGAGAAGAATGCGGCGTGATCAGTCCGTGACTCAATCGCCGCAACCACATCCCCTACCTTTACCTCTGGGACAACATCCAAGACATTTGCGCAGAAGGCGTAACCCGAGCTAGACAGGGACTCAGGTAAATCCCAAAGACTTGCCTTAACAAGTGGGATCGACACAGCAGGGTCTAAACAGTTTGCCGCGATGTCTATGCCTATGACATCAATACCGCGATCCATAAACTTCAGTGCAGCACGACCAGTACCGCAACCATAGTCAATTACAGTGTCGCCAGACACGAGATGCAGGCTTTCGCAGGCGTCTGTTACGCGCCGCTCTCCAAGGCTTGAATTCCGTGAACCGGGATTATCCCAGTAAGCCTCAAACCGTTCTTGTTCGGAGGCCGTAAAACTATCCATATCAATAATAAGCCCCCAGCCTGCTAGGCCGGGGGCTTTCCATTATCACCTAACGAAGTGTTAGGTGTTTCTACCTTGTAGAAGCACACGCGGCCGTGTGCAGATGTTGAGCGGATTGGACTGACTCAACAGGCTTGCCCATTTCCCATACTTGGTATCAATGGCCGGCTTAACGTACCGAGGCAATCCAATGGTGTTGACCGTCTCAATGAAGTCAGCCGGACCAAAGTAGGTCTTAAACAGTCCTGGAACACCCACCGGGAAGAAGTGAGCCTTCGTATCCGCAACAAAGTTCACTGAACCAACTTTGCCGCGATACTCTTCAAAGAGAATTCCGGCATACCAGAACGAGCGACGCGCTGTCCTTTGACGGAAGAACTCACCCTCATTCCAACGTTCGTAGGCTTTTGCCGTCTCCGGATGAGCGACCAGTTGGTCAAAGAACGTCGACCCGACAAGCGCATGAACATAGGTATAGGGTGCAGCACCCAACTCATCTTCTATCGTTCGAAGAACAACGTTGCAGTTGTTACGTACAGCGCCGTTGTCTGGCGATGCATTGTCTAAGTTAAAGTCGATCTCAGTAACTTGGCTGACACCAAATTCGTCAAACAGGTTGTAGAGAACGGTCGAGCCATCTGCATCCGACACAATCCCCTTAACAGCGCCTACGCGATGGTGCTCTAGGGTTGCGTCTAGGTTGCGCGACATAATCAAGTTACGAGCATTGACTTCTGACTGAAGCGCGCGTGTTTGATTGGTACTACCAAACTCACGGACACCTTGAACTTCATCAGCGTAGATAATGGACTCTTCTTCAAGGTGTGGAATGACCAGTGAGCGCGCTTTGCGTTTTTCACCCGTCACTTGGCGAGGCGGAGCGCCCCGCGGTGTCGTTGGAATAAGAGACAGTACACCGTCCTTTTCTTCCAACATGACAGAGGTTGTTGTAACTCCCTTCTCGTCGAAGAGGCCAAGAGCCCCAACACGGCCAGGGACAAACGGAAGCTTGTTGATCGCGTCCGTTAGTTCGATCATCGTGAATGGTGAAGTATTGAAAGCGTCAAGTACGCCGTTCATTGCTTTAGTTCCTTTTTACTAAGAGGAAACGCGTTGCAGATTGCAAGCGTTGATCTTGAGCATCAGTCGGCACTAGGTCCGAATAATGATCCCTTGCTCTGCAAGCTGTGTGGTTGCGAGTGCCTGTTGTTCCACGGTGATGCCGGATGGCCACGTGAGTTTGTCTGCCTTCACTTCCGCGTCGCGGCGAATATATGACGCAGCCGTATCTGCGTTGGTTCCGGTGGCAGAGGCATCAACGTTGTCAAGAAGGATGCCATAGGCGATTTGTGCACCGGTGTTTACGGCAACATCCAACTCTTCCAACTTACCGTCACCAACAGCAACCGTAAGCGTGAACGAGTCACCCACTACGAAGTCTGCTGCACCATCTGCAATGGTGAACCCAAGATGATCATTCGAATAGGCTGTGCCGACAACAGCTTCTTCTAGTGCATCACCATCCGGTGTGGTCACTGAGAACCGGCCGCCATTCGCAGCGGCTTCAATGCACTCTACCGCATAGACACCAACAACAGATGCAGCCCCTAAGTCAGCGGCACCCATCGTCAACGTACCGTCACCAGTGTTCCGACCGTTTGGTGTGACAGTCACCGTCGCGCCGAACTGACTTGCGCCTAGTACGTGGCCCGACTTTAGGTTTTCACCCTGCTTAACAGTTCCAATTTCGCGCGAGCGTGTGCCCGGACCTTCGGAAATAAGAAACTCGGCGCTGTATACGCCTTCAGTAATCTCTGGCATTGCGTTTTGACCTTTCGTGTCAAAGAAAAAGACCACCCCGCAAGGAGTGGCCTTCTAACAGATGAATGGATTTAAAGGAGCGTTAGGTCGTAGGCGGTTTAAAGCCGTCATGTGACGCGGCTACACTCGCCGCGCGATTACCGTAGATCGCGCTGGAGTCCAGACTTGCCTTTGCCGCGGATACAGGGTCGACGCCTGAACCATCATCTAGTGGAAGAACAGGCTCATCCTCTTTGCCCATGCGACTGTCTAGAGTTGAAGCTTTTGGCGAAGCTGCAAGCAATGCCTTCGCCTCATCAGCAGACATCTGTGTCTGAAAAGCAAGGTGGTTGGCCATGGCCTCACGACCCTTGGCTTCATCACACCCAAGAATACTTTGAATGCGTGTTCCAGCCTCAGCTTGAATTGCAGCCGCGTCGACCGCGGCTGACGCAGTTGGAGCAGGACCAACTAAGGATGCCTGACCTCCGCTCGGCGCGGCCGGTGGTGTTGCTGGTTGCGCTGCTGGTTGCTGCGAAGCTTGTGTACCGGCAGCAGGGTCAACTGAAGGTGTTCCAGCAGATGAAGCGGCATCTGACGCCGCACTGTTAGGTAGAACCATAAGATTGGTTTCCTCTTTTCCAGTATGTGGGGCGGCGGATGCCGCAATAACGGAAGGGACCACCCCTCCCGAAAAGGTTTGGCTAAACATCATTAGCGCATCATCAGGTGTGATGATTTGGTCTGCTAAGCCAAGTTCGATTGATTGTTCCGCGTTAAAGATTTCGGCTTCTGTATCGCGAACCGCTTGTGGATCAACGCCGCGGCCGCGGGCAACAAGATCAACAAACATGTCGTACATCTTTGACATCTCTGTTTCTATCTTGGCCTCAAACTCCTTAGACAATGGGCCAAGAGAACTACCGTCCGTTTTTCTAGCACCCTTCTTGATCGCAGTGACCTTGATGCCTTCTTTTTCATACTTTGCAGAAAGATCAGTGTGTAGGTAGAGAACACCGATTGAACCGGTCCAACCGGTACGCGGAAGTAGGATGCGATCACACTGTGAAGCAAGCGCATACGCTGCTGAAAAAGCAAATTCAGTTAGGACTGACCAAACAGGCTTACGCTTATTCGCTTCAAACACCTCATCTGCCAAATCAAACAAACCGCTGGTTTCACCTCCTGGGCTTTCGATGTCCAAGAGGATGCCATTCACTTGAGGGTCTTCTAAGCAAGCCCGCAACTTTGTCGTGACACCATCATATCCGGTCATCCCGGAATACGGATCGAGGCCATTCTTATTCACGAGAGTTCCCACCACCGGAATAATCGCCACGCCATTGTGAACTTGGCAAATGTTAGTCGCAGACGGTAGACGGTTCGTACCTTCCTCAGGAACGGGCGCTTCAAATGGAATCGGAGTTGCGCCCGCGCTCCCGTGCCACTCTCCAATAAGATTCATTCTCTGAGATAGAACACCAACAATAATCTGGGCTTTCTCTTCAGAAATCATAACGGGTGTATTGAAGACCCGTGCCGCTAAGTGTGGAAATGGAAGAGTTGATACCGTCACCGGTTTTGCTCCTGTGTTTCGCGATGGTCGCGGTCATCAGCATCTTCTTCATGGCTTAGTGGATTGTTCTCAGAAATCACTGCCCATGTTGTAGCTGGAAGACCTAACTTACTTCTGTACGCTTGCTCTGCGGCCTGTTGATCTAAAGTCTCGCGCCAATCAGCGCCTTGATCTGCGTTTTCGTCTTGAAGGGTCGACAGTCCCGCGTCCATACGCATCAGCGCAGCTTGTGCTTCCTTAGTCGGATCAACATAGCCGCGGCCCGGACCAATCCACCGTCCACGGGTCCACGCAGCCGGAGCTTCGAACAAAGAAGGTGCACCCTTCGGAAACGGGATTTCTCCATTGTCGAACCCGTCTTCCAAGAACGCTAAGGCGATAGGCGTTCCCCACCCCTCACCAAAGTGACCGCGACGGGCAAAGCCAAACTTCCAAGTGTTCAACATCCCAGCACGTGCGGAAGAGTAATTTGTCTTCGTCCAGTCTTGCGCTAACTCTTCATAGGATTGACCTGTTGCCGCGGCGATGAAACGCAACGCGTTTTGCTCAAACGTAGCTGCATTCACATTTGGCCGGGCAGGATCAATAGTGCCGATCTTTTCGCCAGGAAAGAGAGTTGGTATCCGGGCCCCTTCCATAGAGATGCCACGATCACCGTGAAACTCTTTACGTTGTTTCTGATAGCCTTCGACCTCTTTGGTGTCTGCTTCTAAAGCACCGTTAACAAGGTCGTGATCAAATGGACTTTCGATGTACGCTGCAAACACTGCGTTAACGACCGCGGCTTGCAACTCAACTCGATCATAATGATCAAGCATCTTTAGTTTCTCGACCACCGGCGTTAGAAGACTTTTACCGCGATGTTGTTCAATGTCTTCCGGTTCAAAGAAGTGAATCATCCGCGGACGCCCCCACGAATGCCGCGCCGGTATTGCGTTCCACGTCATTAGATCATCAGCACCCGCCAACAACCCATCGCCCGGATGACGGGTACGAATGTGATAGCGGATAGGTTCACCATCAGCGCTCAATTCAATCCCACCACGAAGGCTTGATCCATTCGCCCGGCCATCTGGATTAGACAAACGATCTGGATGGATGACACGAAGCGCCGTCCGCCAAGGTGTATCGCTGCGTCTCTTAAAATTTAGAAGCGTAAGCGCTTCACCATCAACTAAGCGGTGCCGAAATGCGGCACCAGCCAAAAGCGGCCACGTGAAACGGCCGGTAGAGTCAATGTACTTCCGTGGGTCAAGCGTAAACTCCCGCCACTTCGCCGCAACAATCTGGGCCCATTCCAAGGCCCATTCGAAAGACAGGCCGAGTGCGTGATAATCAGGACGTGGCGACCAATGAAACTGCGAACCAATTATCTGGTCTATGTGGCGAGTCACAAGGCCCGATGACCAACCATTGTTACGGATGAGATCGCGCACACGGGCAGTGGCCAAGTCGCGATCTGGTAGCCAGTGCGAGTCATGTGACCCAAGCCTTGGTGTCCATGAAATCATTTCCTGCCGGAATGTCTGGCCAGCCACATGCGAAGCGTCGCGTGCCATACTGTGACGCATCGGCAATCCGCTTGCGTCTAGAACAGTAGCGCCGTTATTTGGGTTGACCGCCAACGGGTGTGACATCAAAAGGACACCGCAATCGCACGGCGGGCCCGAGTCTTACCTACAACGGTTCCACCAAGACTGATGATCTTACCTTCAAGGTCCGCTATATATGCCCGCAGCTTTCCCATCGAGATTTGATTGTAGCTAACGGTTTCTGTGCCCGTGTTTATCGACACCGCCTTTGTGCCGGTAGACAGTTGGTGAAGGGCTGTTTCCGCCTCTGTTAAACGAGTCTGCAAAGTCGCAAGATCAGACATATCGCTCCTACGCCAACAAATCCGATATGGTTTGTTGGTCTTCCGATGTTGGTTTGCTTTCAGTTGGTGCTGGTGGACGTTGCGGCACGGTCGCCCACAACTTCGCAAAGTCTCCTTGATCATCATCAGGGGCCATGCCCCGATCAACCATCAAGCGTTCCCAATCTTCCAAAGTGAGGTTGTAAAGGCCGATGTGATAAGCAACAGCCATGTTGTAAATGCGACAATCATGAAAGTGGTTTTCACCCGCTGTGTCCCAAGCGTTGACCATCCGTCCACGGACTTTCTTTCGCTTACGATAGTCCGCCGTTAATTGTTTGAAGTAACGCTGATCATGAATTGCCGTACTAAAGTAACAGTAGCCCATAGGGTCTTCGTCTTGACCATCGGGAATACCGGGCTTTGAAAGATTCGAATAAAACTCGCTCTTAAAGCCCCATACAGCGACTGGCCACAACTCTACGCCGCGGCGTATCTTCTTTCCGCGATGGTTAACGTCTTGCTTTGAGGGCGTGCCGACAGGTGGAAGATGCCAGCCATCCTTACCAACAAAAGCGAGGGCCTTAGCCTTACCTCGAACGAACGCGTAAACTTGTTGAGTGTTATAGTTCGCATCAATCGCATACTTCGAGAGCGACATAGTGTTGCCGAAAGCGTCGACATACCCTCGACTAAATACTTCCTCTAAGCGCTCCCAAACAGGATCACCATAGTCTGAGGTATCACCTTCCAAGAAGTCAGCGGCGATAGAGAACGATATCCGTTTCGGACCCCAAGCAACAATCTCATAATAGATGCCGTTCTTCTGAACATCCGCGGCACCGGTTAGGAATAGCCCACCATAGGGAACGCGATTTGCCGGATATTCTGACCTACGTTTAAACAGGTCATCCCAATTCGGTGTGTCGCCTTTGTCTTCCCAGGCTTCACCTAACCAAAGGTTCACAAAGGTCTTGTACTTTGCTGGGTCGTCTTTTCGCTCAAGATAAACCTGAGCCATCTTGTCCCACGTGGTGACCGGCGAATAAAGCGCGTTGATGTAGAAGCCGGGTTGGCGTCCAGGGCCCGACTTATGCGGCTTCCAGTACGCGGTTCCGCCCAATCGAACATCAAGCAACATGTCCATCTTCTCGTGATGATGGATCACACAGCCATTTTCTTCACAGCAGTACCAAGCCTGAGGCGCTTCCCCTTTCTTGGTGTTGAATCTTAGGCCACCGCGCCCTTCCTTATCAGGGAAGAAGTGTAGCGTTTGCTCATGGCCACAATGAGGGCATTTCACATAGCGGTGACGTTGATCACTATCTTCAAACGCCGGTGTAATACGCGAAACCGAAGTTTCGTTCGGCGTCGACACACGCAACTGCTTAGCCTTACCAGATTGGTGGTAGGCGGTTTGGCGAGCATCGGCTAGGCCATCAGGATCACCTTCAGACCCGACCTCTAATTCCCACCGGTCCCACTCTTCCTTGTAAAGGAAGCGGATGGATTTGCTGGACAGATCAGCCGGTGAGTTCGAACCGGTGATTGAGAGAAAGCCCCTGGGAAAGGACTTAAACAGTATTTTGTCTTTACCAGAGGTACGGCGATTTACGCCAAAGAGGCGTTCCATACATGGTGTCACGCGAACCGTTGGGGTCCACTTCTCTTCAACCCAGTCAGAAGCCGCTTTAATTGTCGGGTGCACGATCATCGTTGGTGCGGGCCACATGTCCGCGATAGCACCAATCCAGTTGATACCAACTTCCGTGCCACCAACCTGAGATGATTTCTTAAAGCTTACAGACTCACATGGATGCCATGGCGCAAGGCATTCCATAATTTCGATTAGATGCGAGAACAGATCGTTCCGCCAACGGCCGGGCTCGGGTGAGACTTCGGGCGCGACAACGCGTTTCTCTTCTGCCCATTCGTACAACTCAAGTCTAGGAGGCGGCCGCGTTGCGCGGACCACTGCGCCTCTAACTAGCGAGTCGCTGTTCGCTAGGCCGTCCAAGGGCACCGGCTTCTACCTCGTCTGCAAATTCTGATAGGGATGTGTTCAACGCCTCTTCCAGAGCCACCGCGATTTCACGTTCCGTCACCATCGGAACCAAGCGGCCTGCAACTTTTTGAGGCATGAGATTTAGCTTCTCGACTATCCGGCCGAACAAATCTTCAACCAAAGATTCAACATCTCTGACACGCACAAGGTTTCCAGCCCGCTCTTCATAGTCGAGCTTGGCTGTCATGCCTTCGTACTTGAGTTTGACTTTGCGCGCTTCGGTGAGCGTGTCATTCTCTCCGGTCGCAATCGTCTTCACTGACCCCGGAGAATTATCATCCTCAGCGTTTTCGGAAGATGTGCCGTCGCCTGTTTCAGCGCCTTCTTCAGGCGGCTGGTGTTTTCCGCGCGCATGATCAGCAGCGGCCGCATCAATTTTGCCTTCAGGCGAAACCGGTATGTCACCGTTGTTCACCATCTGGTTTACATACTGCTTGGACACTTGAGCATGTGCCGCGTATTCGACTTGCGACATGGTAGCGTTCAGCAGATCGTCACGGACCCATCGGCCCTGACCTTTGGCCACTTCGGGAGTGCACCTCCTACGTGCGTTGAAATTTTCTTGCGCTGCCCGTTCGCGACACACCCGCAAAAGCGCTGCAATTTGGCCCTGCTAAACCCAGCCCAATCCGCATTGGGTCAAGTGGACCTGAAAAAAAGTCAATAAAGTCAAGTAAGTAAAGCCGTTTCAAATTTTCGCCGGGCACAAAACCCGCGCGTCTTTGCCACCCGTATTGCGCCAGGGGCCCGGAAGGACCCGTAACGCGGGAAGGCAAAGGGTGTGGGGTCAGGTTGTGACGCCCGACCCCACCAGTTCACGTCTTGCAAGGAGACCGATGATTGATAACCACCGACAACGCACACGAAAAAACCCGGCGCATCAATGCAGCCGGGTTGGTGGTGTGCTGTATCCTCTGGTGTCCCTTGATGAGGTTCGGTGAGTTGGCGCTTACCAACCATCCGGGCGCACTTAAGGATGACGATAGGATGTCAAATCGGTTGTTGAGTTGTCAAGCCGCTGCAATCGCTTCGCAGTTTTCTGCGCCCTTCTCCCAAGGTGTTCGAATTGCGGTGAATCCCGTAACCGTGAATCCATCCAAATTATCTTTCACCATGGCCATCACTTGAGACACAGCATCCCACCACAGGATGTACTCAGCCCGTGCCAGTTCGATCATTCCCGGCGTTACCACTTCGCGAATTGGTGTGTAGAACGGAACACAGTGACGATTGACGGTAACCGGTGAACCGTCTTCCCTCACCCGCGCCGGGCCCAAGGTGTGCTTCGCGTCTTCCATCCAATCTGGACGCTCACCCAAGCGGGCTTGGACAACCACCTTACCAGCCTCCATTGGATTGAGTGATCGCACCGCTTCATGCACAACCTCAGCATCAGAGTTAAGATCAGAGACGGAAGACCGGGAACTGTCGACATGGGTTCCCAGGATCGCAGACCGTTCAATCGCTGCAATTCCATCGAACGAAACTCGCTGCGTTGCCATACCAGCCGCGTCACGCTCTGCCCCATACAACCCACCACCACGGCGATAGTTGGCGTGGGCGCGCTCTGACTGATACGTCCAGATTAAGAGCCGTTCCATATCAATATCCTGTCTCATACCGTTTCCTTTACCTTGGACGATTTGGACCAACCTCATCAATCGTCCGAACTCATAAACCGTTGCGTTACTTACCTTCTGGACTCTTTGGACCTTTTGGACCTTTTTGTATGTTTTTCGTATGCGCAGGCGCGCGCGCACACATGAAAAACCTACGGCAATCGTCCAAAAGGTCCATTCGTCCTTAACTCACTGAGTTAACGAGAGAATTACCAGTGGACCTTTATGGACCTTTGGACCTTTTATCGAACAATCATTCAGGATCGTCCTTCAAATCCATGGGGTCACCGTCATCAACCGGCACATCAGCCGCCGCAGGATGATCCGCTGGTGGACCATCTTCCGCCGCCTTGGCTGTTGCGTCGCCAGACTTCGCTTTGAACTGTTCTTTCAGATGAATGTTGTTGTAGATGTAGATGCCGACCTTCTCTTTATGAAAGCCACGTTCAGAAAGACTGCGACCAAAGCCGCCCTGCTTCATTGGCGTCACGGCGTTCTTGAGACACCACTGTTCATACGCTTCGTATAGGTCTTTAGCGTAGGTACGCGCGCCTTCCTTCTCTTCCACAGCAGCCGATATGAACTGCCCCAACGGGTCTGAGTCTTCTCGATACTCCCGTGTTGCAGCCTGCACTTCCTCGGGAATGGTTAGGCCACCCTCAGCCCATAACCTGAACCCATCCAACATCCAGTTCAGAATGCCAGACGCCTCACCTTGAAGTTTGTGCTTCAGCTTTCTATCGCGCTCTTCGCGCGGTATCTGCACTTCAAACGGCACAAACAACAGCCGCCGCCATATACCTTCATCCTGCCCCCGCACCATTGGCTTGTTGTTGAAGGACAACAGAAGTTTGAACTGAGGTTTGAATTCAAAGAACTCTTTATGAAGCTTTCGCGCGGCCATCGTATCGCCGCCCGTCATGGATTTGATCATGCCTTCGGAAAACATCACCGAATGATCCGGCTCAGCAGCCAACACCAAACGCGCACCAGGAAGACGCGCGATATCTGGCGACGCTTCCGAACCCCGGCGATTATCATCCCGTAACAGAGAGGCAAACGGGATAGTCTGACAGTAATCACCCATCAGATATTCAACGGCATCAGTAAGAGTGGATTTCCCGTTCGCCCCCTTACCATGCTGCAATACCATCACCTCTTCACCAACATCGCCAGTGAGCGAATAGCCGTTATAGGTTTGCATGAACACGCGCACATTCTCATTCGGAAGAATGCGGCCGATGAAATCGAGAAACAGTTTACTGGTCGCATCAGGATCATACTTCACCGGCGCAAGGCGGGTGATGCGATGATCGCGGTTATGAGGAACAAGCCTTACGTCTTCGTAGTTCTTTAGTTCAAGTGTGCCGTTCTCTACATTGAAGAGATGGTTGTCTTGATCTAAATCAGCCGGATCAACCGTGCAGTAAGGTATTGCCGCTTCCAACATCGCCCGGACTTTAGGCGTGTTGGTCGACGCCACCGCCCATCGCCGGTGAGCATCTACATGCTTCGTTTCATCCGGTTTGACATCACCGGGTTCAGGTAACTGACCATTGCCCGGCCCCCTTTCGTCCGTGAACTCTAAGGCCAGCGCTCGCGCTTCCTGATAGATGGCTTCACCAGTTTGATGAGCCAATTCCATAGCGCGATTTTCACCTGTCTTGCCGCACCAATGCGTACCCGTCCAGGCATACCACCCCACCTCCCGCACGAACATCAGGTCTTTGCCATTCCGGGCGATGAGGCGACGCGCGTTGCCTAAGTCGGATCGCATCAGCCGTGCCATCTTAAGATCAAAAGGCGTGTGCTCTTTCGCAGCATTGATGGCTGCGAAAAGTGCATCAACCCCTTTCAGTGAATCACCACTCATAGAAACGAACCTTGCTTTGGCGCAGTTGCTTCCGCGCTCTCATCTAACCCACTCTTTGACGCCCGCGACGCAAAGTTCGCGCGACCCCATTCCCGGTGCTCTGCACAGAAGTGCCGACCCGGCTTGCCTTTCAAAAGACGCACACCAATCCCGAACGTTCCCCACTGCAAACAACCCGGATAGTCACAGTGATGAATGAAGGGTTCCCCCTTCTCTGTTGCCAAAGCGTTCCGGTTCCGCGCCACATCAAGTGTTCCCACGCTTGCCGAATAACGCGCGTACAGCGCCAATCGCCTTGCATTCGGTATCCTTATGCCGCGCCATCAAATAAATCCTCCTGGACGCGCACCCTCTCTAGTCGGGTCCGCGCCATGTCAAAAAACTTTGGAGAAATCTCTATACCGATGAACTTGCGGCCTAATTCCATGCAGGCCGCGCCTGTAGTGCCAGACCCCATAAACGGGTCCAACACAATGTCGCCCGGTTGTGATGAATTGCGGATGTATTGCCTCATCAACGCGACCGGCTTTTCAGTCGGATGGTCAGACACGTCCTGATGTGGATATCGAATACCCTGCTTGCTATCTGGGAAATTGATGGTCTTAGCGATGCCCTTCCACAGATACAGGGTGAACTCCAAGTTCTTCATGTACCAGCGGTTCGAGGTTGCCTTTACCTTGTCCCAAGCCAAAAGATTGTGAAGTTTGAACCCGGCCGCAATGAACGCATCTTCCGCTGGGAAGACGTTCTTATCGTTGGCCATCACATAGGCGTCAGCATTTTCTTTCAGCGCCCGGAACAACGGGCTCGCCATATCACTCCATGTGATATCGCAGGGAACGAACTCGCCATCATTCGAATATGCTTCCGCGGAAAACTTGCCAGACATCGTGCCGGGCGCTTTTGATTTACCACCCGATGTCAGTTTGTATGGCGGGTCTGTCGCGAGTAGATCGCACGGTGGAAGGTGCGGCAGGATATCCAGCGCATTACCACAGTACAGAGTGCAGTCGCCGATGACGGCAGTTGGCGCGATCATAGCCACGCCTTCCGAGCGAACGTTCGCTTCTTCTTAAAACGGACACGCCGTGCATTAATCGTTTGTATCAAGAGACGGTCTGATAACCGTTGTAGCGGCCCGCGAGGATTAGGCCTAAAGAACAGCGAGAAAACCCGCTCCGCAACATATCGGGCAAACTCGGCACGGCAGTATTCCCTATTGGCTACATCAAGATTTTCGCAACACTGATCGTAGGTAATAAGTGGCGAAACATATGAAACAGCCGCAGCAGCCATCCGCTGTGCGTCAAGAACATGATCAGCAGCAGCATCAGCGGAAATAGAGACAACTATCGAAGAGTCAGACTGCGCCATTTCAAGCCTGCCCCTTCACGTCTTGATCAGGTAACGCGCTTTCGGGAACCACTTCCCAATCATCTGCGTCACGGTCAATTATCGTTGGGTGATACTCGCGGTCCTTAAGTCCAAACTCTTTATGTAGAGACACCGGAAGCTGGAAGCGGACAACAAAGTCGCGCTCCTTGCGAACCGCCGTTATCCAAACAGCGCGACGGACAGCGCGACCGGCATCTAAGTTTGACATCACTGCGCGATACTTCATGCCGCCACCTTCTCTGACTGCATGGCATCCCACTTTCCATTGAACAGATCATTGAAGTCAGTGCCTTCAGGCGGCCGCGCACGCCACACAACGCGCCCTTCTTGTCTGAACCGATTAGCCGCGCGTTCCACCAAACAGGCTTGCGACAACATGTCGCCGCCGTTTGCATCTTCAAGGATCAAAACTTCGCGCACGGTATCTGGAAGTATGACGCCCGGCCGGTCCATATCAGGACGGGTTGTCGGCAGCCACGCGTTCAGCTTTTCTGGGTGAGGCTCACCCTTACCGTATCCACCACCGGCAATGTTCGTGAGCGATAATGCAGGCCAGACCGGAACCTCCGGTACATGCTGCATCACAGACAAGGCCGTCTCTATCCCTTCAGCAAGACCTAGAACGGGACGGTCAAAGCCTAATCGGATTGCACCACCAACCCACTTGCCGCGGCCCATCTTATTGGGTTTAAATCCGGCCTTGCCCTTACCGTCTCTGGCGAGAAAGGTACGATGAACGGCGGTAACGCGACGGTCAGGACCTTGGACGGCCGCAACCATTGCCGGGTGACGCCTCTTCCACTCTTTATCAATCGGACAGTCCGGCATGTACCGCAGAGTTGGCGGTAACGGATCAAGAAAGATACCACGCGTGCGTAAGTATCTCTCTGCTATCGAACCAGCGATGGGGCGTGTTTTCGACCAAATCTTACACGCGTCTTCTATCGCTTCCCGATCTTCATCAACGTCACTGCCGGTGTACTCGATCTTTGGTGCAAGGTCCGGCCGCTTACGCCCATGGCGATCCGCCAGCATACCGGCATTGATCGCCAACTCTTCAATGGCTTCTGGGAATGTAAGCCCGGCGATCTTCATCAACCACATTACAGAGTCACCACTCGCCCCGCAGCCAAAGCAATGGAAGAACCCTTTATGGGGAACAACAGTGAATGACGGTGTTTTCTCGTGATGGAAGGGACACAAGCCGACTTGCTCACGACCGCGCGGACGCAATCTAACTGTTCGCTCCACCAGGGAAACAATATCCGTGCGCGACTTCACCTCAGCAACAAAGTCTGAGTTGAAACGCCCTTCAGGCGAACCCTCTCCTGTCACCACTTAAGAGCCCGGCGCAGTGGAAAGAACAAGACAACAGTAACAACGCCTATGTGCCAAATTAGGAACGCCGCAAAGCGCGTGTTTGGACCAAAGGCGTTAAGTTGAAGGTATCCTTCTATGAAGTCTGGCATCGTCATGAAACAAAAGACGGCCAGCACAAAAGCAACAATCGCAGCAAGCACATTCGGAAACATGTCTACGTCCCCCATTTGCGTTCAACCTTTTCGAGAAGCGCCCGCGCTGAACTATGTGTCTCCGCTTTGATCGCAGACGGCAGTTCATCAGGCAGTTGTGGTCTGGGGCGAGTAGTACGGGTTGTTGTAGAGGTGGAGCGTTGCGTCCCTGCCGAAGAAATCACCAGATATGGCTTCGCATCCGGGAGTGGGCATTCCTGTGTACGATGACCGTCAATTTCAATGACGCGCCAATTATGACCGTAGACCTCAACTCTCAAGTGCCCTTCCCGAGCAAGCAACGGAAGCACGCGTGACCCGAAACCGAACCGACTGTCTAACTCCGGATTGGTTGGACAACGCTCTCCATTCTCAGCGCATCGCTTCAAGTAAAGAAGCAGCGCCGCGCGTTGATCCTTAGATTTTTGTCGAAGAGGCATGGACTCACCACTCCCCTTCCGAACAATCAAGAATGAGTTGATAGCGGCGTGTCTCTGCAAGAGCTATTAGATCAGGATCAACAGAACCGATAACCCAAAGCTCGCGGCCAACACCTGACACTCCATCAAAATGGCGACTCTCTGTGATGATGGTGAACTTCCGCGGCGTGAAACCGTTCAGCTTAAGGGTATTGTAAGCGTGTTCGCGGTGGTCAGTTACAACATGGGGCCATGGTTGGTGGCCTTCCCACTCAGAGCCCGCGGGTAATGCCGGTGGTTCGGGAACCCGATCCATATCCATTTGATACACTTGCTCTAAGATTTTTTGAGACGCTTCTTGCGCTCCTAAGTCATCCTGCATCGGCATCACCTTTCCGCTTTACTTGCTTTGTCCACCAGCGCTGCACGCATGGACGCAAGCACATCAATCGCTTCGTCAACGTCACGCAAAAGATCAGGAGCCTCTTTACTGCTGATGTCGTTATCATCGGCGAGCATTTCATTGCCGCGCCCTACAACGTCGGCAACCTCACGGCTAATCATGGCAAGGTGCTGATTCCAAATCGGGGCGTCTGGGTTGATACGCGTTGGAAGGAACACTCCACCGGCAATCCGGCACAGCGCCTTGGTTAAGATTGGGTTGCGTGACACCAACTCCAAATCGACAACAACATCTGCCGTAATAAAACGGTTCGGTTGGTTTGGTGTCTCGTACTCAGACAGTGTAGAGGCGGAAACGCGCGTATCTTCAGCCGCGCATTCAATCCCACCACAGGATTTTATAAGCCGTGCAGTTGTGGCCTTGATCGAATTGTAAACAACAGCCGGGTGTTGCCGTGGCTGAACGGTCATATCAAATCCCCTATGGCACGAAAGCGGACTGAACAGTTCGGCCGTAATCAGACCTATCACTGTCCATCCGGAAATTTTGTGGAACTTCCTGGATGACTGGCCCCAGTTCATCCACCACTGTTAAGGTATGAAACGCAGGATCAACCGACACACCAGCCCCCACCACAACGACCGCAGGAAAATCGAGCGGCTCGCCAATCGGCTGCGTGATATCCAGGACGTATCCGGCTTGGATCAAATTCAGTCGGGCCTGTCGGGCGTTCAACGCGAACAATTGAAGTTGACGTTTCGTCGCGGCCTGTCGGTGAAACGTAGAAAGTTTGGCCATGAGGGCGGGAATGGAACCGTTCATTAGTCCCCTCACCCAGCCTTCGCCAAAGGCGCTGGTTCTGCGCTCTGCGGCGGACGGTCAACGCAAGGTGGCCAAAGCGCTCCCTCTGGCCAGTTGTCGCTGTACCACTGCATCAGCTTTTCCCAGCTTCCAGTGGTCAAATCGCCCTTCTGACTGTTTAGACGATCAAACAGTTTGGAGTTGTTTAGGACAGACGCAGCAATCGCAGCCGGAGACCGGCCGGAAGTGCGGTAATGTTCAGCAGCCACCTTTAATAGCTGCGTCTTTAAGGATGGTGCGGCGCTCAAGGCCTGCGGTTCGTTTTCCATGGCTTAAGAATGCGGTCATTTGCCCGCATTGTCAACGGGCATGTGCCCGGATGCAGCCTAAGCCCCGGCAGGGTATGATGCGGGCATGAGTAGAGACAAACCTTTTGCCGATAACCTACCGGCAGACACCCATATTACTGTCCGGCGTATTTTCGAACGCTTGGACTCAATTAACCGTGCCGGTGGGTTTCGCAGTATGCGCGCGATAAGCGTAGAGGCCTTTGGGGAAGCTGGGCAGGACTATCTACGCACCCTCAAGCGCCGCCCCACAACCAAAGTCGCACTCGATTATCTTAAGCCCATTGCCAAAGCTATGGATTGCTCTGTCGCATTCTTACAGGGTGAAACAGATGACCCGGCCCGCGGGCCCGGTGGCGATCTTGTGTCCAATCTTGATCCGGAAAGTAAGAACTCTCCTACTCCGGGTATCGCTTCTAAGTCACACACGTCTTCGGATGTTGACACGGCGATTCAATCCGGCAAGGCTCCCGGAACGCAAGCCATTCCGCCAGCTTCAGGTGTATCTGCCCCATTTGATCTTCCGGTGTACGGTTACGGAAAGGCTGGCGCTGAAGGCTTCTTCTTAGATTTTGCGACGGTGCAGAGATTGGATCAGCGTCCGAGTTACTTCTTAGGAAATGGCGAAGCCTACCGACTGGTTATTCACGGCGAGTCCCTAGAGCCCGTCGCCCGTCATGGTGACTACGCAGACGTTGACCCGACTCGCCCTGCCCGATCTGGCGATGATGTCGTGGTGCAGACTGAAGACGGCCAAGTCTTGATCAAAAGACTCAAGAAACAGTCTGACAGTGAAATCTCAGTTGAACAGTTCAACCCACCCAAAACCCTAAAATTCAAGACAGCTAAGCTCAAACAGCCGCCCCACTTCATCAGGGCCTTCATTCGCGCCTGACCTGCCCGCGAAATAAACGGGCATTTGCCCGCATTTAGTGTTGACACGGGCATTTGCCCGCACTTAAGGTGGTCTCCGTTGGCTTTCCCGCCATCCCAAAAACGGAGACCCCAGCGTGGCCAAAGACAAACAAGTCGAAGTTAACACCGAAGGCGCGGAGGAAACCGCCGCACAACTCAAAGAGTTGGCGCGCACCGCCGCCATCTCTCAGATTGCCATTGCCCTAGCAGAGATAAACGACATTGCCGCCACAAATCAGTGGCGTGACATGAGCAATGCGGAACGACTTCTCATGATTTACGCGAAGGGAAGTGAACTGCTTGTTCATGTGGTCGACCTCATCTCAGACGAAGACTGCTTTGACGAACTAGAAGCCCTCATTGCTGACAAGAAACGATTCGCCAAGAGCGGTGAAGACAGCCAATGAGCCGCGCCGTCAAAGACTGGGTTTCGGAAAAGGTGTCAGACGCCGAAGCAGCCATGCGTGAGGGTGACTACACCGGAAGTACCGCAAAGGAGGCCCGTGAAACATCACCCTACAAAAAGGGTGACGTGTTCCTGGTCCTTCATGATGAGAAGCCGAAGCGCGCCCGCGCAATCATGGTGTCTGGCCACTATCTCAGAACTCAAGACCAGTACGTACCGCGCTACCGGGTTCAACTGGAAACGTCCAAAGGCGTCTGGTCGAAGCTCTGGAACAACGTCTGGCCCGGAGACATACAGCGCGGGTTTGAAGCAGCCGAACAATTGAAAGGGGAAGCGCAATGACAGTTGCACAATCTCTTCGTGTCCATATGCCCCATTGGGCCCCTGGCGAACTCACCCACAAGATCGAAGCCATCATGGATAAAGATGACGTGGCCAAACGCGCTTTGAGAGTGAAGGCCCTTAAGTCTGATTTCATTGTACCGGTCATTGCGGAAGTGATTGGCAGGGTCGCAAGCCTTAAAGGTTTCGTAGAACCAAAAGACATCTTTTCTGCCTTACCGGCTTATCCCCGCCATCTTCTTGAACCGCATTTTGACGCCGCTGTTTCGCGAGCCGGAGAACTTTACCCGGACCTCGCCACAGGCTTGGAGCACGCCTGATGAAACATGTGCTGACAAATCCGTTCGTACCGTTCGTAAACCTCATGCTCTCATCTACCCCCAAGGAGCCGGGCACAGTTCATACCGGGCCCGGCCGTCGTGGGCTCTATACGCATCACAAGGCGATACAGCGCAAACACCAAAGTCGCTATCCCTTTCCAAAAAACTCGAACGGCGACGATCACCGCAGCGACGGTAATCATGATCAGTCCAAGTTTAATGAATACGCCGTGCGGCGGGCCGCGCGTTACTTGCGTAAGTGCATTCGCCTCGACTTAGACCCGATAGACGCACCGGCGCACCTGAAGCAAAAGCTAAAACTTTGGTCCATCGCCGATGCCTCATTGCGCGCCGCGCTGGATGAAGAAGCACAAGCACACAGCGGTGATCTTCAACAGGGCAGGGTCGCATGATTGTTCATCCGCCGCGCGCCCTCATCGCCTCATGGCGCAAGCAAGCCATGTCCATTGTTACCAACCCCGAGTCCACAACTGGCCAGCGTGAAGTGGCTTGGGCGTTCCTCCGGCAACACGGCGTCGCCGGACAAAAAGGTTAACCGCAAGAACGCCGGATCAAGAAAGAAGGACTAAAACACAGATGTCTGACACACATACATCTCATACGGATGAGACTACGGACGTTGCCCGGCAAGACGAAACACTCCGCCGCGAAGCTGCCCGTTCGTTTGCACGCTTCTTGCAAATCCTAGAAGACGGACAGCTACACGAAGACTTGTCTGCGGAAACACAAAAGATGGCCGAAACCTTGAACCAACATGTTCAAGACTTCGGCGGCTCACCTAAGGGCACACTCACCATCACCATGGATTTTAAACTTAAAGAAGGTGTGTTCGACATCAGCACTAAGTTTAAGTCCAAGTATCCCGAACAACCCAGGCCTCGCACCATCATGTGGAGCGACGACGGTAACCGGTTCGTTCCTGAGAACCCGCGACAAAGTGACATGTTCGGCGGCGGGATACGCACCATCAACCCCGGCACGAAGCAAAAGCAACTCTAATCAGCACTCAGCCCCAGCACACCCCAGAAAACCAAGTTCATAAGGACACAATACCATGTCGCTTGACGATCAAGAACTCGCCCTTGCCAGCGTAGACGGTGTAAACGCCATGCGCGACGTTATGGAAACACTTCACAAACCGACTATCGAAAAACTCCAAATCCCATCTCCCGTAGGAGAAGGAACAACTGAAATTCCGGTTGCCTTCGTACCCAAAGGCATGGACATCAAAGCGCTTAATGAGTTTCTAACACCTTACAAAAAACACCCAGACCGCCGCACTGGGATGGCGGTCATGACAGACCTTCAATCTTTCATCTCGTTAGCCACCCGCTTCAAAGCAGAGGGTAGTGCTCTGTTTGCGCGTGAGAACCAAACCAGACCGGCGCTCTTCTGTGTCTTCGACTACCACGATCAAGGTGCAGGAAGCGCAGCGAACTGGCTGGAACATACAGCGCGGTACGACTTTCCATTGTCTCCCGAGTGGGAGGCTTGGATAAAGCAGAACGGCACACCCATGGAGCAAGCGGACTTTGCCGCGTTCCTGGAAGATCGCATTGTCGACGTACTTGGCGCACCTGATGTTGCTGGTGAGCCGGAGCCCTCAGAACTCATTCAGAAGTTAACACTGGCAGTCAACACCACATGGGCAAGTCCAAGCAAACTCATGGAGATTTCCCGCGGCCTTGCCGTTAGCGCCGATGAAAAGATTGAAAGCGCTGTCAAGCTGCAATCCGGCGAAGCGGAAGTTAAATTCAGCAGCGAACATAAAGATAACACTGGCGCTCCGATCAAAGTGCCTGGGCTGTTCATGATCGGAATTCCTGTCTTCTTGCAGGGCACCATTTATCAGATCGGCGTGCGCCTAAGATATCGCTTACAAGCTGGCTCGATTGTTTGGTTCTATGAACTCTATCGCACGGACTTGGTGTTCACAGACGCCTTCCGCGAAGCCTGCGATAAGGCCGCTACAGACACGGAAATTCCGTTGTTCTATGGCGCGGCCGAAAAAGGCACCAATTCGTAACTGCGATCATGAACGCAGCGGAGACCCCTTCCTTGTCAAACCCCGGCCCCCCTACCGGATTGACACCGAATGATTCGGCTAACAGCAGAGCCCCACTGCAAAGCCTCCCCTTTGATCATTCGGCTTGGTTGGCAATGAACGCCACCAGACGGGCTTATCAAGACAACCCGTCACCAGATACAGGGGTCTCCGCTGTCACGGCTTATCGCAATTACCTTCGCGCAACAGAGCCTGAGTTAGAGCCGAAGACATTTGAAGTCCGCGTTCAAGAGTACATCGACATTCTCGCAAGAGAAGGCGTCGCAATTGTTGCCTCACGCACGGAGCTAGACACGTTATGACATCGCCCCAGACCGACTCCCGATCATCAGCTACCATGTACACGTACACAGGTGGTGCTTTCGATCTTCTCAACCCGCGCGTTGAAGACATCAACATCAAAGATGTCATTCATCACCTCGCCACAACAAACCGGTGGGCAGGCGCGGCGCAACTTCCCATCACCGTTGCACAACACAGCGTTATCGTAGGGGACCAACTGCCACCGGAGTTGCGCGTCTACGGATACCTTCACGACGCCAAAGAAACCTATGTTCAAGATCGTATATGGCCAGTCAAAAAAGCATTTGCCGCCATAGGTGTTGAAACCAAAATCCGAGAAGAGATTGAAGACCCCATAGACGCCGCTATTCACGAACGGTTCGGTTTGACTTGGCCCCTCAGTGAACATGAAGAGCGCCTTATCAAGCAGGCTGATTTAATCGCCGCGGCTACAGAACGCCGCGACCTTCTGACTCAAACGAGACCTGAAGAACACGGAATACGATTCGACGTTTCCCCGATGTCCAAAGTCATCAAGGCCTGGGGTTGGGCTAAGGCTGAAGAAGTTCTTACGGAACGCCTCGAACTCTATTTACCGGAGGCGTTCTCATGAAGTTATCCATCGCAACAAAAAGCGGCCGAAAACTTCCGGCGAAAGGACGTGCAGCGCGCCCGGTTCTGGGTGTGCGTATCTGCACGTGGTGCCGGTCAAAGTTTCAATACGACCGGCATGACCAAAAGCAGTGCAGCAAGGAGTGCCGCACCGCCTTTCATAACTGGCGTAAGCGCTGGGCTCTGCGCATCTTTGACGCAGTATTGGAATGGCGCATGTTTCGGCGTAAAGGCTCCTTTAGCAAAATGTGCCGGATCATCAGCGATGTGATCGCTGAACGCCGTGACATTCTAAAACACGGCGGCAAGACGAAGCCGACACAAAAGAAAGAATCTAAACCCACACCACTGCGGCGGAAACAAGCGTCATGATTGTTCATGACACACCGGTCGCATACAGCGAGAAGTACGGCCCGAGCGCACACCTATGCTCCACACTTGTTGGGGATGAAGGCAAGGAAGAGTTGATTGCCTTCGCGCAAGGCATCGGACTCAAAGTTCAGTGGATACAAAAAGAAGACCAACCCACCGAACACTTTGACATCTTCAAAGGAAAGTTAGCCGCGGCGAAGAAGGCCGGAGCGGTGTTGGTCAACCGTGATCAGATTGTCGCGGTATGGGACAGAAAACGCCACCACCTTGGCCGACCCATGATCGTATTTAAAACCCTGGATGAGTGCATAGAAACCATTGGCACCATCGCCCCGTTTCAATCCGGAAGACAAACTGGGATGGCGTTATGACACGCACGCCCCATGAGTCCGTTGAAACGGAAGACGTTATCGCGCGCATGATCCGGCGCGATAAGGCAATGGAAGTCAACACGGCACTCCAAGAGGCAGAACGCACGGTCAACAACTTCTTCGGACAAGGGCTTAACGCAATCATTGCTGGTTTGCGCACACTGCGCCGCGACTGGCGACCCACGACCATATCTGAAGTGCCGCACATCCGCTTTGAAGCGCACACCATAGACGGCGGCGGAAAGCTAATCGCCGGGTGCGTTGATGGACGCGATGACATTGTGATCGAACTCTCAGACCAACAAACCGCGCGGCTTCTTAATCAATTGTCACTCAATAAGTGCCTGACGAATGGACTCATATCCGAAAAGGAGGCCCGCCATGAAATGGGATGAGGACACCAAAGCCAAGTTCTGGGATTGGGCGAAGGCTGTGCAAATGATGATCGAGGGCGCAACCATCAACACTTTGGTCATCTACACGATCTTCGCCATTGGGTTTGACGGACTGATGGCGAAGCCCGCTTTTTTCACCCTGCTATTTGGCGGTTTCATTGTCGGAATGTCCTGGATGTTCTTCCGTATCCTACGGAGCGAACCTTAATGGCGGGCTCTGTCAACAAGGTCATCTTGATCGGCAACCTTGGCCGTGATCCGGAGGTTCGCACCACGCAAAGCGGAACAAAGGTGGCCAATCTCTCTATTGCCACATCGCAAAGCTGGAAGGACCGCAACACCGGCGAGCGACGGGAAAAAACGGAATGGCACCGTGTGGTGATATGGGGAAACCTTGCCGACATCGCCGAGCGATATCTTCGCAAAGGATCAAAGGTCTACGTCTGCGGACAACTTCAGACGCGCAAGTGGCAGGACCAATCTGGTGCCGACCGCTACACCACTGAGGTGGTCCTTCAGGGCTACAACTCTGAACTGACCATGCTGGATAGCCGCGGCGGCGGACAGAGCACAGGCGACGACAGAGCCGCCAATCAAGGCAATCACGATTACGAACCAGATGACACTGAGTCTGGCGGTTGGGATTCAGGTCCGGCTGGCGACATGGACGATGAAATTCCGTTCTAACCCGAACTGAAAAGGACGCCCTCATGGCGAAGAAGAAAACACAAACGCAAACCGAAGCGCCTGAAGTGAATAAAGAGCCGGAAACGGAAAACTTATTTTCAGATGAAGCGGCACGCCCCAAGCGTAAACAAAGATGTGAGAACTGCGAGTGGTGGGACCGCTTCTTGGTTACTCAAACAACAGAAGAAAGCACACCAGTAGCCCCCTGTCGCGGCGGCGTACCGCAACTTGGCCCTGAAGGAAGAATGGGGGACTGGCCATACACAGAAGAAACCGACTGGTGCCGTAATTGGGAATTTATCAAAGAGTAAGGAGTGAACCGACATGGGTACCAAAAACAACCCAGGCCAATACGACTGCTTCGAAAACGCCGAAGATGATGAAGACATGTTCATCCTTCTTGCGCGCGATAAACACGCACCCGCGTTAGTCCGGCTATGGGCAGGGTGGCGCGCTGAAGAAGGCGAAGACCCCGCCAAGGTTCAAGAGGCCTTGGAGTGTGCCGACAAGATGGAGAAATGGCGCGCTGAAAACCGGCCGGAAGAGTAATCACCCCAACCGCAGAGGACCCCAGACCATGCGATTCAATAGAAACACACGCTCTAACATTCTTGGTGCGGCATTGAATGATGCCTTCAGTAAGCGTGAAGAGCGACTCAAGAAGGCGGCGAAACAAATTGCCACGCAGATTTACAACCACGTCTACAGCCTCAAGGTACGCAAACAGATGGACGAACTACCGGAAGGCGCATTGCCGACTACGGATGACGTAAAGGTGAATGTGAATGGGCAAGTGTTTATATTCCCACTTCCAGAGGAACGGCCCGTTTTCAACAGCCACACTTATAAGCCCATGGGCGTTATTCCGGCTGACTCAAAATTGGCTGACAAGATCGCAGAACATCAACTGTTGATGGGCAAGCTACGTGACGAACGTAACGAGCTTAAAACCAAAGTTCGTAGCATTCTCAATTCAGTTTCCACTGCGGCCCAACTGAAGAAGACGTGGCCGAACGGCGCAAAGTACCTTTCCAGCGAAAGCACAAAGGTTGTGCAGCTACCTGCGGTGCAGGTTGAGGAAGTCGACACCGCCATTGCGACAGCCAAGAAAGCGGCGTGACGGACATGTCTGGCGATGATCAATCCCTAACGCCCTTTGAGTCACCGGTCGACTCACTTGAGCGGCCGGACCCTGAGGTTGGGCAGTGGTTTTGGGTGAAGGACGATGACCAAGGCGATTACCTTGAGGGCCTATCACCTATTGGTGCTCCGGGCCCGGAACCCATGTGGTTTGGGTGTATCAGCAAGATTGGCAGTAACTTTGTCGAACTGAGGTCGCCTGATCACAAATACGGTCACTCAACGATACGCGTGTTACTTGAGCACGTTGACCGAGACCTAATCTTCGAGCCTAACCACACTCAGATCATCGCCCAAACACTGGCCCACTTTCAAAAGAAGGCAAATGATCACCTTGCAGAAGTGAAGCAGATCACGTCCCGGTTGGGCGTGTCGCCACGAGTGGGCATTACCAACTTACAAGAAGAGAGTGGTACCAGTTTGGTGGTTCTCTCAGAGACACCAGACCCAGACGCTTACAAAAACCAACTCGTAAAGGCTCACGAAGAAGACTTACCGGACCTCTTTGAAAAAATTAGACATGCGAACGAAGCCGTAGCCTCCTGGATGGCAGCGGAGATGATTCCTTTAATCGCTGAATCAAAGGGTCTTCAAAAAGTCTTGGGTCAGATAGAGAAACGCATATTCAACGTCTCCCTATATGCGGGCCTCACCGAACAAGTCTCACAAATCAGAGACGGTGACCCTGCACACTACGATGAAAAAATATGTCTCATGCAACGTATGCTGTTCATGGATGAAGAATGCTTGGTTAACTACCAAGCTGGCGGCATGAGTTTCAATGACATCAGCCAATTCGATCAATGGCTATCAGAAGAAGAAAACTTGAACCAATGCCTTCCGTTCCCCCGCTGCGTCGCTCTCTTTCGGGTGAGACGTAACGTTAAAGACTACAACTCTCTTGATGATGGAAGACGGGAACCGCTTGACGCTTTCATTAAGTTTCATCTAGAGGCAGCCGACAGGCTCACCTTCATGTACCTCCGGAATGGCGATCAACTCTATCGCCTTTCTTCAGAGCTTGAGTTTGGATTGAAAATGTTTCCGGACAAGGACGCAAACGACTTCTCCAAGCCAATGGTGGTGCGGATGAACGGGGATAGCGTTAAGAAATTTAAAACTCGCTCTTCGTGGGAGGTTCTTCTTGAAGAAGCCAAAGCCGAGTACGAAAAAAACAAGGCACTCTCAGAGCAATGGGAAAAAGACAACCCTGACACTAGTTGGGTGCACAACCCATATGGTGGAGGTGTCGGCCGCGCAAAGGGTGCGTCTCGGTATGAAGGCCTAAAAGAATACCAACCCTTCGACAGTAGCCACCCCTATTTCGATGAAGCCTCGGCAGAGCTTTCAGAGACTATTGAACAGTTCAATCGCATCGCACTTATCTTGCAAGGCATTCTTGACCGCTCACCCATCATGCATCCACACCCACCGGTCAAATCGTGGTTGCCGGAGGACTTCGAGCGCACGTTTGAACTGATCTATGACGGATCAAACGTCATCCCCAATGGTGAGCCGCCTGACTTTGAGAAGTACCGCGCTCAACTGAACGCCACCGCGGACGCCAACTCTATCTTCATAGGGCAAGAAGACTATTGGGCCGAGCAGGAAGCTATCAAGGAATGCGACCGGCGTGACAGAGATTGGCGTGATCGGAGCAACTACCGGCCGCGACGATATCGCCCCTACGGCAACCCCGGCCCCGCGGACCCTGGGCCGTGTGACCAATTCAAGCCACGTGCCTGCAAAGCCAAATTCTCATGGCAGCGCCAACGGATGAGATGGCAACGGTACGGTGACAACGCCCCCGTCACAGCAACAATAACCGTTCCCCTAGACCGTCTGTTCAATGTGTCAGCCTATAAGGCAGGCGATTTTAAACGCTTCTATCAGGACCACCGCACGCGTGCTGATTACCTGAAGTGGGCTCCCTATCTGTTGGCCGCTGAAGACTACGTGAACGGCAAAGCAAACAAGGATAGTGAAGCATGAAAGCTATTTCTCTTTGGCAACCATGGGCAACGCTGTGGGTGCTGGGATGGAAGCGTCATGAGACGCGGCATTGGCATACCCACTATCGGGGACCACTGGTTGTGCACGCCGCAAAGCGGCGCGGTGGTGACCAAGACGACTCTCTCAGTTTCATTGCGGAATTCCTCAGCAAGAATGGAAAGAGCCTTGAAGAGATAAGAGACGCCTTAGATTGCGGTTCTGACTTCAAAGTTAAGAACATGGCGCTTGGGTCCGCTGTTGGTGTCGTGAACATGTGCATGTGTTGGGATATTCACCAAGGCTTCACGAAAGAACAAACAGACACAGAGTTGATAATGGGCAACTGGGAACCCGGCCGTTTCGCGTGGCAGGCCGATAAGCCACATGCATTTGAAACGCCTGTGCCCTTCAAAGGGCAGCAGGGCTTCTTTGAAATCCCCAAATCAATTCTACCAGAGGTGCCGTGGTGACACATAAAACGAAGATCGAATGGATGCATGTCCCCGGATATGTCGGCGCGACCTGGAAGCCCTTAGCGGGCTGCAATGACCATAGCTCCGGATGCATCAACTGTTATGCCCGCGGCATAGCCGGTACGCGTTTAAAAGACCATCCGTTCTATCAAGGACTCACGCGGCCGGGCCCGGAAGGTAAAGGCCCGCTGTGGACCGGCAAGATCAGTCGTGATTACGGCGACCGCCTGACCCTGCCGTTGGACACGCGAAAGCCTCACGCCTTCTTCCTAACATCCATGGGTGATGTGTTTCATGAAGGGGTGCCGCAAGCGTATATCGACCTTCTGTTTGGTGTGATGGCGCTATGTCCGCAATATCTCTTCATTGTCCTTACCCATCGCGCAGACCGCATGAGAGCCTACTTCGAAGACCTCGCCAAAGAAGACAAGGTGTTGGATGGGTTGGGCCGCATTCACGCCGTAGCAGGCCCACAACTCGGCGATAAGATTTGCGATGGTGAATGGGAATACATGCTGTCCTTGGACTGGCCCCTTCCCAACGTTTGGTTGGTTGCATCAGCATCAACACAGGATGATATAAACCGCGCAGTACCAGACCTACTAAACACGCCAGCGGCGATAAGAGGCCTGAGTCTTGAGCCTCTTGTTAATTACGTCACCCTCAACACCGTGAGGTTGCCGCCAATCGACTTGGAAGAAGCACCAAACCGCGCGCACTGGGGTTGTGCTTTAACAGGTGAGCATGGCGCATTTATCGGATTGTCTAAATGTGTCTTCCAAGACCGCCTACCCACCACATTGGACTGGGTTATTTGCGGCGGTGAATCAGGAAGAGGGAAAGGTATTAGGCCCATGCACCCCGCTTGGGCACGGGCAATCCGTGATGAATGCGCCGCGGCTAACGTGCCGTTCTTTTTTAAGCAGTGGGGGGAATGGGCACCTTCAGACCAAGGCGCATTGATCGGTACTGACCCTGACATCGCTGAACACGATTGCGCCTTTGATATGTCGCGCGCTGAAACAATGGCGCGGATCGGGAAAGGGAAAGCTGGCCATCTTCTTGATGGCGAACCACACCACGCATGGCCGGAGATAAGAGTATGACGCATGGGCACTTCAACGACCTGAACGTAGCGCAAAATGAAAGCCTATCAATCCTGATTGAAGAGTCTGGTGAGGCCCAACAAATCTTGGGAAAGATAATGAGGCATGGACTAGACAGCCTCAACCCAGACCAACAGCACCCGGACTTCGGTAAGTCAAATGACGCCCTTCTCACCAAAGAGATTGGCGATGTCATGTTCGCAATCAAACTTCTTTATTACCTCGGCATCATTAGTGAACAAGGCGTCAACGCGCGGGTGATCGAGAAGGCCCGTAAAATCGACAAGTATCTTCACCATAAGGGGACGAGAGACGCAGCACGGCTCATCGCACAGGGACAAAGCCTTGTGGAAATGGAAAAAGCCAAGGCCAACCTACGAGACAGCGCGGGGGAACGAAGTTTAGGAAAGACCATCGTTCTTGAATGGCTGAGCAGGTTCCCAGGCGACAGCTATAGAACAGAAAAGGCTCTGGATAGTTTAGAGAGTCTAATCAACACCGCCATAGTAGACACCACCAAAACCTCACAGGTCGAACCTAAGCCCACTGATGAACTGATATCAAAACTAGACCGCATGGCTACTCACATTGAAGGTTTAGACAGTGGTAGCGGTGACGCAAAAGTAATGCGGGAAGCGATTGCCGCATTAACAAACGTATCAATAGACGCAAGACGTTGGCGCGCTTTAATCAATAGTGATCGACTCCGCTTAATCGGGTCCTCTGGGTTCCAACGAGACAGCAACCACGATCCCAGCAACAACAATAGACACTTTGGAATGGAGTTTTGGTCCAAATTTGGTTGGGCCGAACCGAGCCCTGACCATGATTTAAGTAAACAAATTCTGGAAGAGTTTGTCGACGCGTCGATAAGCAGGAGCGACCCCGATGAGTGAAGCGGTAGAGAGGCCACAACAAGCGTTCACACAGAGCATGTGGGGTGAGTACTTCGTAAGGTACGAAGATGGCCATGACAGCGCCTGTATGCCCCGTAGTACCGCTGAAAGCTATGCTCAAATGTTTGGTGGAACGGTCCATAGGCATCCCTGGTACGACACACCAGAAGCCAGACGCGAAGCACGCAATGAAGTTCTAGGTCAAGGGCTCGGGTGGTTGATCATTGGTGCAGTGATCACACTCATCATGTGGAGTTGTTCACCATGACCGAAGGCCCCTACATCATTGAAGATTGGTGTCAGGATGGGAACTTATGGGACCATGACACCGGCGCACCTGGGATAGACCTATTCTCCAGAGCTATTCAGGTTTGGTCTGTCTGCCAAAACCGAGATGGCATCACTATAGCTGAAGCCGCTTTGGCTTTTAACGTCATACCAGAACGTATTGTAGAAGCTATCGAACATCATCCCTGGATGGATGTCATCGGTACAGGCGACATCAAGTCCAGAGTCATCTGGAACGAAGGTGAGTGAACAAACAATGACCACATCCGGACGATCCAACATCATCGACATTGCCTGCGTCATCCTGGATGAGCGCGAGAAATCCTACATGGTTGATGCCGGTTTAGAAGAGAAGGTGTTTCTGCCGAAGTCTCAAGTTGAAGTGAACGATGACGGCACCGTGGCTATGCCGGAATGGCTGGCCAAAGAGAAAGGTTTGATATGACGAAGACTCCACCACCGGGCCCGCTTCATGAAGATTTGGATGATGAAGAAGGGCCGCAAGAGTTTTGCATACACTGCGTGATCAGTGACCTTGTTCTAACCTACGTCAATAATGGAGACTGCCATCCATTGGACGCGATCAAAGGGCTTACCTGTGTGTTGGCCGAGATGATCGGGTCAGACTTCAACCCCATCACCCGAAAAGAAGTTCTCGACGCCACAATTGAACATCTACCAGAGATAGTCGACATAGCGCACAAAGAAGCGGTGAAGCGCGAAGCCGAAATAACCCTTGCAGAAGTGCCACCTGCGGGAACCGCATAGGAGCCTACGGGTATGAACGACAACACGTCGTATCCCTTTATTCCTCTTGGTTTGAGCCGGGAAGAAGCCGCTTTCATGGTGGGTGTCAGAACGACCCTATTTGACGAAATGGTAAAAGACGGCAGAATGCCACAACCACATATGGCCGGAAGCCGTGTGGTCTGGGATAGGGATGAAGTTTCTGTGGCGTTCAAAGCTCTGCCGAAGAAAGGCGAGACAAAGAGCGGAAACCCATGGGACGGGAAGAAGATAGAGAGCGTGGCTTGAAAGTACCCCTACCAGACGGCACGGGTTACATCACCAAATACCTGTATTCCGATAAAGACAGGCACGGCAACGTGCGTCTGTTTTACCGGCGCAACGGAAGCAAAACACGCCTTAGACAAGAGCCTGGGACTGCTGCATTCCTAAAAGAATACCAATTCGCTCACGCAGCCCACGAGGGCGAAGAACTCGCCGCGGAGCAAAATCAAGAAGAACCGACTCCTGACCTTAACACTAAAGCAGACCCGGAATCGCTACGGTGGTTAATTGAGGAATACTACACGTCATCTGAGTTTTTAGCCCTAGCAGAATCAACACGAGAAGCACGTCGACGTGAACTGGACAATCTCTGCAAAAGCACAATAGAACTTGAGGATGAAAAAGGGGAAACGGTTGATGTAGAGCGCGGCACACTTCCATACGCAACCATGCAGCGCCGCCACATCAAGCAGATTAGAGATGAGAAAATAAACACCCCGCACGCCGCGAATAACCTTCTCAAATACATCAAAGGTGTATTCGAATGGGCTGAAGACTCAGAGTACGTGGAAGAGAGTCCGTCGCGAGGTATCAAGCGCATCCGAACAAGCGGCGGCGGTCACCATCCATGGGACGATGAAGAAGTGTTGCAATACATGAGGCGACACCCCCTTGGGACCAAGGCGGGGATGGCTCTGGATATTCTTTTATATACCGGCGTTCGTCGATCCGATGGGGTTTTACTCGGCCCTGACAAGGAAGTGGAAGGCGGGACGAAACTCAAATTCACAGAACAAAAAGGCAAGGGCACGGACAAACAGAAAGACCGTCTTATTCCGATCCTCCCACCCCTTCGACGCAGCATAGACGCAAACACAATCGGCATTCGCAGCTACTTAGTCACGGCCTACGGTAAACCGTTCTCAGCGGACGGCTTCGGTAATTGGTTTAAAGAACGCTGTAAAGAAGCTGGCTTGCCTCATTGCTCGGCACATGGGCTGCGTAAAGCAGGCGCGAACTTCGCAGTTCGAAACGGCGCAACAGCATTTGACCTGATGGCGATCTTCGGTTGGACTTCATTAGAAGTTGCGCAGCGCTACATCGAAGAATTCAATCGTGAAGTTCAAGCAGACAAGGCTATGTCTTTGGTTATTCCAGATGTGATTAAAAACGAAAAGTGACCCACTTTTTTCCGAGCCAAGTGCCGGTGGGTCAATTTTGCCTTGTAAGTCATTGAAATGATTAGATCGGAAAGTGGCTTTGGCGTCCCCTAGGGGATTCGAACCCCTGTCGCCGCCGTGAAAGGGCGGTGTCCTAGGCCTCTAGACGAAGGGGACCCTGGACGAGAAGCGCGTTTCTAACGACTCTCGGGCTGTCGCGCAAGCCCGGAAACACCGGGTGTGGCACACGCTTGGACGGACCAGCATCGCACCCGCTTTCGTCAGCCACGCCTGAACACGCCGCCGGACATCCCACGCTCGCTGCCCCTTGCGCCTCCTTCCGACCCTGGCTAAAACCTGCGCGAGCGCGGCGGCAACCCCCGCCTGCATCGCACACAACCGCGAAACCGAGCCCATGCCAACCCACGGCCCTTCGTCACTTGATCAGACCCAAACGAACGCGCCAGCCGGCGTCATCGTCCGCGATGCTGGTCTAGGCGATATGGCCGCCGTCGCGGGCATCTACGCCCATTACGTGCGCACCAGCGCCGCAACATTTGAGGTCGAACCACCCCCGCCTGAGGAAATGGCCAGCAGATTCGAAGACCTCAAAGCGCGGAACCTGCCGTATCTGGTGGCGGAGCAGGACGGCAAGATCATTGGTTATGCCTATGGCGGCCTTTACCGCACACGTTGGGGCTACCGGTATACGATTGAGGACTCGGTCTATATCGACCCAACCTCTGTTGGGCGCGGTGTGGGACGCCTGTTGCTAAGCGAACTGATCGAGCGGGCGACAGCAATAGGATACAGGCAGATGATCGCAGTCATCGGCGACTCAGCAAATGCAGCGTCCATCGCCCTGCACAGCCAGCTGGGCTTTCGGGTGATCGGCGCCCTGCCCTCAACCGGGCGCAAATTCGACCGGTGGATCGATAGCGTGCTCATGCAACGCGCCCTGGGCGACGGCAACACCACACGCCCCACGACCTAGTCTTCGGCAACTACCCCATGTGACACACAAAAAAGGCCCCGCAAGCGGAGCCTTTCTTTTCGCACTCTTGGGTGCGTGATTTATTTCGGTGTAACCATCGGTGCTACCGCGGAGGTGAGATCGAAATATGAGAACTCACGGTTCTTGGAGCAGTTATTGGCGATGGCCCCTGTGATCGCAGGCTTGTTTTCAATCGGGATCAGTAGCTCAGGATCCACCGTGTTGACATAACCCTGGACAAACGCGAAAGCCCAGACGTCAGCCAGATCGGCCTTCAAAACGTCTGCCGCACTTCCCTCACGGCCATCAGCGTAATCACCGCACATATAGGTTTGCGGATTGAACTCATTGCTGAGCGTAGTGGGCAGATCACGTTTGCGGTCAGACGACACGAACTCCGCGACGGTCAGCAAGGATACTTCCGGGTTCTCACGGCACTTGCTGAGAACTGCGCGAACAACCTTGTCTTCCGCGTCCATATCATCGACCCAGCTCAAACGCTCTTTGCCGGTTGAGTGACCAGCGACATAACCCATGATCCAGATGCGTGCGAGATCCGCTCTGCTCTTATTGGTGGCGCTGTCGCCCTGTCCATTGACGAAATCGAGGCAGCGCATGTCTGCCGGGTTGAAGTCCCCTGTCTGCGCCTGAGCGGCGGAGAGACCAAGTCCGATCACCGCGGCAGCGGCGCTCAAAAACCGGATCAGTTGGGTCATCTCGATGTCTCCCTGTACGAATGTAAAAGGCCGGTTCTGTGCGGCCTAGCGGGCGGAACGTCGCATGCAGCGTTTTGACTGTCAACGGCTTCAAAAAGCCGCACCGCTTCAGTATTGCCGGGCTAAAAGCGCCGAAACAAAGGCCGTATTGGCGCCTCTATGACACCCAAGCCGCGTCTTCGATCACCAGTTGAACGTCGGAGCGGCCCTGCCAATTGTCCTCGCGGAGCGACCCCGCGACATGCAGGGCCCGGCCCTGGCTGCCGAGTAAAGCGTAGCCAAGTTCTGAGTCAGCACTGTTGAACGCAATGGCCTTAAGCCGGCCACCCGACTCCCCGGTCAACGTGCAACGGACATGTCCACTGCCGACAACGTCTGCCTGAGCGACCCTGGCGCGTTCCACTGCAACCTTGGGTTCTTCATTCCCTGAGCCATAGGGTTCAAGCTGGCTGAGCGCTTTCACCAAGTCCAAAGATGCTCCATCAACGGTGACGACAGCATCAATGTTGTATTGAGGCGCTACGCCACCTGCGGCGACCTGATCAGCAATTTGGTCTGAGAGGAAATTCTGAAAGGCATCCAGGCGGTCGGACTCAACAGAAAACCCTGCCGCCATGGCGTGCCCACCTCCGGTGAACAGCAGACCGGCGTCACGTGCGGCAAGGACCGCGCGGCCGAGGTCCACTCCGGGGATGGACCGGCCAGACCCTTTCGCCATGCCGCCGTCCAACGCGACCACGCAGGCCGGCTGATCGTAGCGTTCGCGCAGGCGGCTGGCGACAATACCGATAACTCCTGGGTGCCAGTCTTGGCCGCTGACGAAAACCAGATTTCTCGTATCTTCTCCACGCGTTTCGGCTTGCTCAATCGCCTCAGCGAGAACCGCGGCCTCAATATCCTTGCGATTGGCGTTGTGTTCATTCAGCCGCATTGCCAGGATAGCTGCTTCTTCAGGGTCATCGCACGTCAGCAGCCGGGTCCCGAGCGCCGCATCGCCAACACGGCCACCCGCATTCACACGCGGGCCAAGGAGATACCCCAGATCAAACGCACGCGGACTGCCCTTAATGCGCGCCACGTTGGCCAGCGCAACCAGGCCTGCATTTTCTCCGCGGGCCATAATCGATAATCCCGAATTGACGTAGGCGCGATTGAGCCCCTTTAGCGGCACCACATCACACACTGTGCCCAGTGCCACCAGATCAAGCCATTGACGCAGGTCTGGCTCCGAGAGTCCGCTGCGTTCGTACCACCCGCTTTCCCGCAGAGCCCGGTTAACGGCGACGACAAAAAGAAATGCGACACCAACTGCAGCAAGATGTCCCTGCCCGCTGGTGTCGTCCAATCTGTTCGGATTGATCACCGCCGCAGCCACCGGCAACTCGGCTTCGGCTTTGTGGTGATCAACGACGATAATATCTAGTCCCGCGTCGGCGGCAGCGGCAAGAGGATCATAGGCGGTGATACCGCAGTCGACGGTAATCACGACTGCAGCGCCTTGATCCTTGATCGCAAGCAGCGCGGCCTCGTTTGGGCCATACCCCTCTTTGACCCGGTCAGGAATGTAACTGCCGGCTTCAATGCCCAGCGCTCTCAAGAAGCGGATTACGAGGGCGGACGAGGTCGCGCCATCCACATCGTAATCGCCGAACACCGTGATCGCCTCACCGCCTTCAATGGCGGCAACGGTCCGATCAACAGCTTTGTCCATTCCGGCTAGAGACGCCGGATCGGGCATAAGGTCCTTGAGGGTCGGGTACAGAAAGGGCTGAGCCGTTTCCGGTGAAAACCCACGGGCCGCTAGAATACGTGCAACCGGGTCCGGAATATCGAGGGATTGGCGCAGGTCTTCCACCACGTCTTGAAGGAGAATCGCGGCATGCCAGGCGCGACCCAGCAGACTGCGTTCGACGTCGAGACAGATGTCAGATGACGACTCAGGGGGCGCCATAAGGTCTAGATGGCTTCCTCACCATCAAAACGGTGATGGGCTTCGATATACCGCACAGTGCCGGACTTCGAACGCATGACAAGTGAGTGTGTGACAGCCCCGCCTGAGAACCTGCGCACACCCTTGAGCATCGCACCACTGGTTACGCCGGTGGCAGCAAACATGACGTTGCCCTTGGCCATGTCCATCATCGAGTACTTGCGATCGAGGTCCTCAATGCCCCACTTCTTTGCGCGCGCCTTTTCGTCATCGTTGCGGAACAGCAGGCGCCCCTGCATTTGGCCACCGATACAGCGCAGCGCAGCAGCGGCTAGTACACCTTCCGGCGCGCCCCCGGAGCCCATGTAAACATCAACGCCGCTCTCCTGTTCGGCGGTGGCAATGACGCCAGAGACATCACCGTCGGAGATCAACATGATACGCGCACCCGCCTCGCGCACATGAGCAATTAACTGCTCGTGCCGGGGGCGATCGAGAATACACGCGACAAGGTCAGACACCTCACTCTTGCGGGCTGCGGCCAGGGCTTTGAGGTTCTCGACGGCCGACGCATCAAGATCGACGACACCCTCGGGCAATCCAGGGCCGACCGCGATTTTGTCCATGTAGACATCGGGGGCGTTGAGGAAATTTCCGGCCTCGGCCATGGCGATCACGGCCAGTGCATTGGGTCCACCCTTAGCGGTGATCGTCGTACCTTCTAGTGGGTCGAGCGCAATATCGACAGCGGGGCCTTCGCCACTACCGACCTTCTCGCCGATATACAGCATGGGCGCTTCATCACGCTCACCCTCACCGATGACCACCGTACCGTCGATATTAAGGCTGTTGAGGGCCTGGCGCATGGCATCCACTGCCGCCTGGTCAGCCGCTTTCTCGTCGCCGCGCCCCATGAGAAGCGATGCGGATAAGGCAGCCGCTTCGGTGACGCGCACAGTTTCCAAAGCCAGGTTACGCTCTAGAACATTATTAAAACTGCTATCGAGTTGCAGTGACATACCGGTCCCAGTCCCTTCCTTCGTACCCTTGCCAGCTCTGCATATCGCTGACGGCTTTCAATTTACTCTCCCCAGACATCCTCAATGCGGATGACCTGCGGTGGCTCGACAAGTGCGTCGTTGGATTTGAGGGCGCCTAGCGCCTTGCGCAAGTCGGCCTCATTTACATCATGGGTGACGATCACCACGTACACGTTGCCGTCTTCATCATGATCACGCTGCAGCACAGAGTCCATGGACACTTTATTGTCCCGGAAAGCTGCACCGATATCAGCCACGACCCCCGCCTGATCGATGACTTTGAGGCGGACGTAAAACGAGCCCTGGCGCTGGTCAACGGATACGGCTTTAAGATTGGTCAGACAGTCAGCAGGCACGCCAAACGTATAATTGTGACGGCCGGCGGCAATGTCCATCAGATCAGCGACGACAGCCGACGCTGTCGGTCCTTCCCCGGCGCCACGCCCCTCGTACACCGAGCGCCCCACGAAATCACCTTCAGCGATTACCGCGTTGAACGACCCGTCCACCGCCGCGAGTGGACCATCTTGGTCGATAAGACAGGGATGCACGCGCTGGTAAATTTCGTCGCCGGTTTGACCGGCAAGGCCGAGCAACTTGATTTTAAGCCCGAGTTCCTTGGCATATCGAAAATCGAGTGAGGTAATCGCACGAATGCCTTCGACATAGACCTCGCCAAAGTCAACCTTAGTGCCGAAGGCCAGACTGGTCAGGATGGCCAGTTTGTGGGCCGCGTCGACGCCATCAATATCAAAACTGGGGTTAGCCTCGGCGTAGCCAAGCTCTTGAGCTTCTTTCAAAACGTCATCAAAGGCCCGGCCCGTTTCTTCCATGGTGGAGAGAATATAGTTGCAGGTCCCGTTCAAGATGCCGACGACTCTGGAGATACGGTTCGCAGCCAATCCTTCGCGTAGCGCTTTGATAATCGGTATGCCGCCTGCAACAGCGGCCTCATAGGCAAGCATTACGCCAGCAGTTTCAGCGGCTTCAGCGAGCCCTGTTCCGTTTTCGGCCACTAAAGCTTTGTTGGCCGTAACAACATGACGGCCAGCAGCGAAGGCCGCTTTTGACAGGTCGAGGGCTACACCCTCGGCACCGCCGATCAACTCGACGACGACGTCCGCATCCGCCTGGCTAGCCATGGCGACCGGATCGTCGAACCATTGGTAGTCCGACAGATCGACACCACGGTCTTTCGATTTGTCGCGGGCAGACACAGCCGTGACCCGAATGGATTTGCCGCAACGCTCCGCGATCTGACCCGCATGTTCGGTAAGAATTTTAACCGTGCCAATCCCAACGGTACCCAGACCGGCGATCGCAACCTTCAACGGTTCGGTCATGACGCAGCCCGCGCCTTCTCCGCGCTTTCCAAAATCGAACCCGCGTCGGCCATAAACTGCTTCACATTGCGGACGGCTTGGCGAATGCGGTGCTTGTTCTCAACCAAGGCGATGCGGACATACCCCTCGCCGTTCTCGCCGAAGCCCGTGCCAGGAGAAACTGCGACCTTGGCATGCTGCAGCAGGAGCTTCGAGAACTCCATGCAGCCGAGGTCCTTAAACGGCTCGGGTACCGGCGCCCAGGCAAACATCGTTGCCGGAGGCGACGGGACATCCCACCCGGCCTGGGTAAAGCCCTCAATCAGCACATCGCGCCGGTCTTGATAAATCTGGCGAATCTCATCAACGCAGTCCTGCGGACCATTGAGGGCCGCGGCAGCTGCAACTTGAATTGGCGTGAATGCACCATAGTCGAGATACGACTTAATCCGGGTCAACGCACCAACAAGGTATTCATTACCAGCCACAAAGCCGATACGCCATCCGGGCATGCTGTACGTCTTGCTCATGGACGTGAACTCGACTGCAATATCGCGGGCCCCATCAACTTGGAGAATGGAGGGCGGAGGATTGCCGTCAAAGTAAATCTCCGAATACGCCAAGTCCGATAGGATCCAGATTTCATGCTTTTTGCAGAACGCGACAACCTCAGCGTAGAAGTCGAGATCAGCCACCAAAGCTGTGGGGTTTGACGGGTAGTTGAGGATCAACGCAACAGGTTTCGGCACGACATGCGCGACGGCCTGCTCAAGGGCCTGCAGAAACGTCTCATCGGGTGTCACGGGCAAATGTTGAACCGACCCGTCCGCGATGATGAAACCGAAGGGGTGAATAGGGTAACTAGGGTTGGGCGTCAGAACGATGTCGCCCGGGCTTGTCATGGCAGATGCAAGGTTCGCCAGCCCTTCTTTCGACCCCAGCGTGACGATGCATTCGCGGTTGGGGTCGATGGAGACATTGAAACGGCGCTCGTAGTAGCTCGATAACGCCCGGCGCAGACCCTTGATCCCAGCCGAGGCGGAATAGCGGTGAGCCTTCGGATCGCGCGCCACCTCACACAACTTGTCGACAATATGCGACGGCGTCGGCAGGTCCGGATTGCCCATGCCGAGGTCGATGATGTCCTCTCCCGCGGCGCGCGCGGCAGCCTTCATCGCGTTGACTTCGGCAAACACGTAGGGCGGCAGGCGTTTAATGCGGTGAAACTCTTGGGGCATTGTCTTCGGCGGGTTTGGAATTCAACTCTTCAGCACGGACCAACACGGATTGGCGTGGGGCAGGTTTTAGCGCGCCGGTTCGTCCATGGCGAGAGATTATAAGGGAGAATCTGGCTTTGAAGCGGCAATTCCGGGGTAAAACCCCGGCACCCGCGCCATCAGTAATCGAGAAAAATCTCGGCCCGCTGATTGCCGCTCTCGCCCGACGGCATAACCTCGTAATACAGCGGTTCGTTATCCGAGACCGCGCCCACGAATAATTGCTCAGCAGACAACCCTTTGGTCATCAAGGCAGAAGCGACGGAATTGGCCCGGTTCATGGAGACCCGGAAATTGACAAGCTTGTGACGCAGCGGATCGAGGTCCTGCGTGCGGCTTGACGCATGGCCAATGACGCGCACCGCACCGCCATACTGTTTATGAAGGTTCAAAACGTCGTCGAGCACCCGCCGGTCAGAGGCTGTCAGCCTACTGCTGCCGCTTGGGAAGGTGATGGTGGCGATATGGGTCGAGACCCGGTACGCGGACGGGTCATAGGTCGACATCGCGTTGGGCACGGCAGCCAGTTGGGGCGCCGCCGTGCTGTCCGCCCCGCCGATCACAGTCGTCCCTGAGGTCGCGGTGGGAGCAGAGCCCATTGAAGCGATTGACGGAAGCGGCGGCGGTGGCGGCGCGGCCTCGGCGGACGCCGGCGGGGGCGGGGGCGGGTTCGCGCCCAGACGCTCGGCCAAAGACGGACGGCTGCGCGGCGCGGTGTCCACTTCCGTCACTTGGGGCACTGGTGCAGCTACTGGTGGCGGCGGCTCATCACTGGCCGGAGCTGTTCCCTCATCTTCTTGGAGAGGCCGTACATCCAGGGGCTCACGGCGCCGCACTTGCTCTGTGTACTGAGCCTGATTGCGGTCTGCGATCAGTCCTTCCGTCGCGTCAGCGCGCTCGGACTCAGATGTTGACGGGGCGTCTGCCGGAACATCCGCGAGATCGGGGTAGCCCTCCTCTGCTTCCTCAGCAAGATCATCGTCATCGCTGTCGAAAAGGCTGGATACCGCGTCTGTCGTGCCTTCCCAAACATCGGTGACGGTTGAGCAACCCGTCAGGGCCAAGCAGACCAAAAGCGGCGCCAGCCAGGTATTAGGAGACCTAACGGTCATGCCGTCACAGCTTTCGTCCTGATGAGACACCGATGACATACTTCGCCCCCTCGCTACCCATATCCCTGACCGGGATCACCCCTTCTCTAGACGACTTTGTCTATGGGGTAACTACTCAGCCTCAGAGCCGCGTCAGCCCTGGACATCCCTGGTTCCAGCGCCTATTCCATACCGCGACTGACGCCGGAAAAAAACCTCTGAATAGGCCCGGCGCAGGTAGAGATAACTCCAAGGTTTTTCAACGGACTCAACAGACACCATGGCGCAACACGCGAAAAACAACGAACAGACTGAAAACGCCGAGGAAATGGCCGAAATCATGGCCAATATCGCTCAGCGCTCCCAACGGCTCGTTTCCAATTTCATAGCACGCAATGCTTCGGGCGAAGGGATCGATATGAGCGAAGGCGCCCATATCAGCGCCGCGTTCATGGACCTGACCCAGAAGATGATGGAAGACCCGGCCCGCTTCGTCGAAGCTCAGATAAGCCTGTGGAACGACTACATGAACCTGTGGCGCAACACGACGCTGCGGATGCTTGGCGAAGACACAGAACCCGTGATTGAACCTGAGGCCGGCGACCGCCGCTTCAAGGACGAGACTTGGCAGGAGAACGAAATCTTCGATTTCATCAAGCAGTCCTATTTGCTGACAGCGCGGTGGATGAACTCGACAGTCAACGATGTTGAAGGGCTGGACCCGCAGACCGCGCGCAAGGTTGATTTTTACACCCGTCAATTCGCCGATGCGATTGCACCCACAAATTTCGCCCTAACCAATCCGGAAGTCCTGCGGGCCACGGCGGACAGCCATGGCGAAAACCTTGTCAAAGGTCTCGAGCACATGCTCGAGGACCTTGAGAAGGGGAAAGGCAAATTACGCATCTCGATGACCGACGAGGAAGCGTTCGAGGTCGGCGTCAATGTGGCCGTCACGCCGGGGAAAGTGGTTTTCCAAAACGATTTGATCCAGCTCATTCAGTATGAGCCGACGACGGAACAACAGTATTCGACCCCAATGCTGATCATCCCTCCCTGGATCAACAAGTATTACATCCTCGATCTGCGCGAAAAGAACTCGATGGTCAAATGGCTCACCGACCAAGGGTACACGACGTTCGTCGTGTCTTGGGTGAATCCGGATGAGAGTCTCGCCGGAAAGACTTTCGACGATTACATGATCGAAGGCGCCATCGGCGCGGTCGAAGCGGTGAAGAAAGCGTGCAAAGTCAAAAAAGTAAACGTCACCGGCTATTGCATCGGCGGCACGTTGCTGGCGGCGACCCTGGCCTACCTCAAGGCGAAGGGTGACGAGAGCATCAAAACAGCGACCTTCCTGACCGCCCTCACCGACTTTGAAGAGGTCGGTGACATTCGCGTGTTCATCGATGACGAACAGGTTGGCGACCTGGAAAAGCGCATGGACGAAAGCGGCGGCTTTCTCGAGGGCGCTGACATGGCCGCGACTTTCAATATGTTGCGGTCAAACGACCTGATCTGGTCTTTTGTCGTCAACAACTACCTGTTGGGGAAAGACCCCTTCCCGTTCGACCTGTTGTACTGGAACGCAGATTCAACGCGCATGCCCAGGGCCATGCACAGTTTCTACCTGCGCAACATGTATCTTGAAAATAATCTGATCAAACCAGGCGGCATCGAGCTGGACGGCGTGCCGATCGACCTCAGCACCGTGGATCTGCCGACCTACATGATCTCCTGCAAGGAGGATCACATCGCGCCGTGGATGTCGACCTATGCGGCGACACAAGTCTTCGACGGCAAGGTACGCTTTGTGTTGTCCGCGTCAGGCCACATTGCCGGCGTGGTCAATCCACCAGCAGTCAACAAGTACTGCTACTGGACCAATACAAAGAACCCGCCGAGCGCGGACAAGTGGCTGTCCGGAGCCAAGGAACACTCAGGTTCCTGGTGGGTTGATTGGGACGCGTGGCTGAAGCCGCACTCGGGCAAGAAACTCAAAGCGCGCAAACCTGGAAAAGGTGGTCTCAAAGTCATTGAGAACGCGCCGGGCGCGTACTGCAAAATGCGGCCTGAGTAGTCAGGTCAAAGCCGCACGGATTTTCGCGGACAGCCACTCGGACACGATCACTGTCGCCAGAATGACCAGCAGGATCACGGCAACGCGTGACCAATCAAGATTGTTGATCGAAGCGTTAAGCTGCAGCCCGATGCCTCCTGCACCGACCAGCCCGAGAATGGTGGACTCGCGTATATTGATGTCCCAGCGGAATACCGAAATTCCGGCGAAAGCCGGCATAACTTGGGGAACCACGCCGTAGGTTAGGACCTGCGCGCCCGACGCACCAGTTGATTGCACGGCTTCAACCGGTTCTACATCTATTTCCTCAATGGCTTCGTAGAGCAGTTTTCCGCAGAATCCAATTGACCGAAAAGCGATGGCAAGCACGCCTGCAAACACGCCCGGCCCCACAATCACCACAAGCAGCAGCGCCCAGATCAGCGAGTTAATCGATCGGGACGCGGCGATAATGAACAAGGCGATAGGGCGAACAACAGCGCGGCTGGGTGTCGTATTGCGGGCTGCGCAGAACGCGACGGGAACTGAGATAAGCAACGCCGCGGCCGTGCCGATTGTCGCAATGTTCAAGGTGTCCCAGAGCGGGCGGCCGAGTTGAAGAATATAAGGCCAGTCCGGTGGGACCATACGGCTGCCCAAATCCGCGGCCTCTTGCGGCGCGCTCAGCACAAAGACCCAGATGGTTTTCTCGGAAATCAATGATAGGCAAAGAATGACAGCCATGACGCCGGCGAGCCAGCTCGCCCAGACGACGAGGTCTTGCTTGCGTGTGCGCAGTTTCCATTGGGGTATGGTTTGGTGCGTGTCCGCCATCACTGCACCCTCTGACGAATGAGTCCGGAGACATACTCTGCCGCCATAACGATAAGGATGATTACAAGCAGGATCGCGGCTGCAGTATCGAATTCGTATCGGTCGAAGGCCGTATTCAGCGTCGCGCCAATCCCTCCGGCGCCGACAATGCCGATCACCGCGGACTCGCGGAAATTGATGTCGAGACGATAGACCGCAAGCCCAATCGCACGCGGCCGCACTTGGGGGCGAATCGCATAGTCGAGCCATTGCAGCCAGCCCGCGCCAGTCGCCTGGATCGCTTCCGCCTGAGCCGGGTCAATGGCCTCAATGTCTTCAGCCAAAAGCTTGGCGTAAAAGCCGAGGGTCGCAAACGTAAGCGTTATCAAACCAGCGAAAGGGCCAAACCCAAAGAGCTTGACGAAAAAGATGGCGATCAGCACCTCATGAAAGGTGCGAGATACGGCCATGATCGCGCGGCAGAAGTAATAAACCGGCGCCGGAGCAACATTGCGCGCGCCGCCTACCGCGACGGGGATGGAGATCAAGACACCAAGCGCTGTTGCCGCCACTGTCATCCATAGACTTTCCAGCAGACCGGCAAAGATCGCATCCCACCGAGAAATAAAGTCGGGAGGAAAGAACCCGCTAAAAAACCGGGCCGCACGCGGCCCGCCATCGGCGACCCGCAGCCAATCGATGTCCATGGTGCCAAAGGCTGCGGCCAGATAGACCGCAACACCAAAAGCGATCGCCCATCGCAACCGCGCGCTGGGAATCAGCGGTGGCGGACGCCACCGGGTCGGGAAGGTTGGCGGCGCGGCCAGAACTTAGCCCTCCCCTGCCATACGGTCGCGGTCAAGCGCCGGGGATGACTCGCCCTGACCGGACTCCGGCCCTTCTCGGGTGGCTGTCCAATCTTCCTCGCCATAGATTTCAGTGAGGACGTCAGGGGTTAAACCGTCCGGCGGGCCATCGTAAACCACCTGCCCGGCCCGCAAGCCAATAACACGGTCGGCAAACATTTTCGCCAACGGCACGTCGTGAATGTTGATGACGGCGGTTAAGTTCCGCTCCCGGCACAGTTCGGCGATCAGGCGCATGATTTGCCGTGATGTCTTGGGATCAAGGCTGGCCGTCGGTTCATCGACCAACAACAATTCCGGATCCTGGATGAGGGCCCTGGCAATGCCGACGCGTTGCCGTTGGCCTCCGGAAAGCGCGTCAGCGCGCTTGTTCTCCATTCCCGCAAGGCCGACCCGGTCCAAGAGAGAGTACGCATTCGCAATGTCCTGGCCGGGAAAACGGCGCAGCCAACTCGCCCAAAAGCCGACGTAGCCAAGGCGGCCGGACAGGACGTTCTCCATCACCGTGAGGCGTTCGACAAGCGCGTACTCCTGAAAGATCATGCCGATGCGTCTGCGCGCGCGGCGCAGCTTTGCGGCTCCAAGGCGTGCGAGACTCTCCTCACCTAAATACACACCACCCGACGACGGTTCGACGAGGCGGTTGACGCAGCGGATGAGTGTGCTTTTGCCCGCACCCGACGGACCAATCAGCGCCATGACCTGACCTTCGGGAACAGCGAGCGTTACGTCATTTAGGGCGAGGTCACCCGTGGGGTAACGCTTGGTCAGATTTTCGAGACGCAGGTCGGGCATGTGGGCTTATTGCTCCGGCTTAGGTACCACCACCATACACGTCCGAAGCGCGAATTCAGCGGCAATCGTAGGTTACGCCATTGGCCACATCGATGGTGCGAATGACCTGCCAATCCGCTTTGTAGCCGATGGATATGAAGCGGTCTTCCTCAGAGAACTCTTCGGCCAACGCAGACCCCTCCCAAGGATACGTGAAGAAAGCCTGCTCAATTTTCGCCTTGAGCTGCGGGTCAAGGTTATAGGCGTATCCAAATGCCGTCGTCGGAAACGTTTGCGACGTATAGATAGAGCGCAACGAAGCCGGATCGACAACGTCACGTTCGATCATGCGGCCGAGAACGGAGTTTGCCACTGCGGCAGCCTCGTAGTCGCCGTTCGCGATACCGAGAATCGAGTTGTCGTGCTTGCCGGAGAACGACGTCTCAAAATCCACATCCGCTTGCAAGCCAAACTCCGCTGCCAGAATCGCCGAGGGCGCCTTAAAGCCGGAGTTCGATGTGGGGGAGGTAAAAGTAACGTTGCGTCCCCTCAGGTCAGGGGGTGTGGCGATATCCGAATCTGCCGGTACAAGGATCTCCATTTCATAGCCAAATGAACCGTCGTCACTGGCCATCATGGCGACAGGCTCGAAACCGGCACAGTTGACGGCAACCGGTGTGCCACCAGTGTTGATGCCGGCCACGTGTAAACGGCCTGAGCGCATGGCTTCGTACTGTGCGGCGTAGGACTGCACAGGAAAGAACACAACGCGCTTGCCGATAACGGCTTGCATATGATCAATGAACCCGGCCCACACGTCTTCGTACACGGCAGGGTCTTCGACGGGTGTGAACGAGAAAATCAGCGCTGACGGATCTTGCCAGTCGTCTTCATCGGTCGGCAGATCAGCAACAAGGTCGAAGTCCCGATCACAGTATCGCGCGTCGAGAGCCCCTCGCGGGCAAGCCTCTTGGGCATGGGTGGGATGACCAGAAAAAAGGACCGCGCAAAGAACAATCGCCCACGTGTATTTCATTGATGACACTCTCGTTACAACCACAAGGCCATGCTACAGCGCCCATAGCGATGCGCAAATGACAGTTCGATTTAACGTCGGGTCAGACGGCCACGATCGCCCGGTAGCGCTGGCCGAGATCGACATAGCGCTGAATTTGTCCCGGGAAACTGGCGCTTTCCTCGGGCGTGAGATCGCGAACGTACTTCGCCGGTGTCCCCGCCCAAAGCTGGCCGGCGCCGACCCTCTTGCCCGGCGCGACCAGCGCCCCGGCAGCCACCATGGCACCCTTCTCGACAACGGCACCATCCATCACGGTCGCTGACATGCCAACGAAGCACCCGTCTTCCAAGGTGCAGGCGTGAATCATGGCCATGTGGCCGATCAGAACATCCGACCCGATAAGCGTAGGATACGCATTCGAAGCAACGTGAACCACCGTACCGTCTTGGATGTTTGTCCGCTCACCGACGCGGATGTAATTGACGTCACCGCGCAGAACGACGTTGAACCAGATGCTCGCTTCAGACGCGACTTCCGTGTCCCCAATGACCGTCGCGTTGGGCGCAACAAACGCATCGTCAGCAATCACCGGCATGACGTCGTTCCACGGCAAGAGAAGTGGACCAGATTGAGTCATGACTAAATTGCGACCCCCTCGTCTTCCGGCAGCCCCAGCATGATGTTGAGGTTCTGCACGGCCTGACCGGACGCGCCTTTGCCAAGATTGTCCAGCAGTCCGGTGAGAAGCACTTGATCTCCCTGGGCATCGCCAAACACAAAGAGCTTAAGATTGTTGGTTCCGTTCAAGCCCTCCGGATCCAATGTCGCCAATGAGGCGCTTTCCTGCGAGGAAGCCACATCCACGAACACCTGCCCTTTGTAAGCCTCTGCCAACAGATCACGAATGCTATCAACCGTATGACCACCGGACAGCTGACTCAGATGGAGCGGGACCGTCACCAGCATTCCCTGGGCATAGCGGCCTACAGCAGGACTGAACAAAGGCCTACGTTCCAAACCTGCGTGTTTTTGTATCTCAGGCACATGTTTGTGCTGCAACGGCAACCCATACATACGGTATGGGACTTGCGTATACGCCGGTGATGCGGAGTCCTCGAACTCCTCAATCATCTTGCGCCCGCCACCTGAGTAACCGCTGACCCCGTGGATCGTAATAAGCGTACTGGGACCCAGAGCGCCGGCATCGACTAACGGACGGATTAGCGCAACAGACGCGGTGGCGTAGCACCCGCAATTTGACACCCGTTTACTCGCAGCGATCTCGTCCCGGTGGCTCGGTGTCATTTCTGGAAAGCCATACACCCAGCCCTCGGCAACCCGATGTGCGGTGGAGGCATCGACCACCCGGACGTCAGGATTGGTTATGAGGTCGATCGCCTCCCGCGCCGCATCATCCGGCAGGCAGAGAACAACAGCATCGGCGCTGTTCAGCAACTCTGCTCTAGCATCCGCATCCTTGCGGCGCGCAGGATCGATCGACACGACCTCAATGCCCGAATGAGAGTCGAGACGCTGCTTGATCTGCAGCCCAGTCGTGCCGGCTTCGCCGTCTATGAATACCGTTGCAGCCACCTCTGGCTCCCGCGTGATGAGTATGCCGTGCCTTATGCGGTGTCGTTTACACCAAGTGGTGTGGCGGTAAAACCCTGGGCGACCGTCTTGAGCGCGTTACGTCCGCTGCGCAAGCTCAGCTGCCACCCGCTCAAGCAGGTCCTGATCCTGGCCGTGACGGCGGCGGTACAGACGTGCGGCTGAATACCAGGGCGAGTCAGTACGATCCGTGAACCAGTACCACATACTGGCCGTACCGAGGGGCGGCACCAGCACCCAGGTCTCCGTCCCGAGAGCCGCAGCGAGATGCGCCGTGGTATTCGACACAGTGATGACAAGATCAAGTGCCGCGAGTTGCGCCGCAAACGGATCGAGGTCGCCGCCCGGATCAATGGCAGGATCGGTGAGCCACGGCGCCGAGAGCGCGCGTGCAGTATCGTCCAAGGCCAAGCGGCCGGGTCCATATTGAACATTGACGAACCCTACGCCAGCCTGGGATAGGACTGGCTTCCAGGCTTCGACCGGCACGCCCTTTTGCCCGGCGGTGAGCGCCTGGGGACTCTCCCAAGAGAGACCGACCAATAGGTCGGCATTCAACTCCCGACGATAGGCATGCCTCAAATTCTCGGCTTGGCTGGAGTCCGCTTTGAGGTAGGGGCTGCGCGGACCGCGGTGCGCGATATCTTGCGCCCGATGTCCGATCAGGTCGAACAACGAGGTTTGAAACTCAAACCTGTCCGGGGCGATGCGCCGGTCAGGCGGATCGGTTTGCGGAACAACCTCGGCGTTGGGAAACGATCTCGAAAACAGTGTGGTCAAACGTTCATTGGCCTCAACGGAGACGTCCTCCGCTTCATCGATCACTGTTTGGAGCTGAGACGCCCCCAAAACGGCCTCTCCCAACCCCTGCTCGCTCCACACCAACAGCGATTTGCCGCCCAGACCGGCGCCATCCCACGGGGGAATGTCAGAGTGACGACCGAATGACCTAGCCCAACGCCGTCTTCGGCGCTGTGCATAGTCCTCCCAGCCGTCAGAAATGTGGCCCTGCAGAAGACGGATCAGGCCCCGGTTAACGGCTGCGTCAGCCATATCGGGAGACACAGCGCTGACCTGGTCAAAGAGGGCATAGGCGCTGTCCAGGTCGCCCTTGGCCAGATCTAGCACTGCTCGCCCCGCCAAAACCTCTGGACTATCAGGTGCCGAGGCGGACGCAATCGCCAGGTCGCGCTCCGCATCTTCGAGCCGGCCGGTTTGAATAAGCAAGGACGCCCGTCCGGTCAGCGCCGCTGAGTACGTTGAGTCTTGGGCAAGAGCCTTGTCGAACGCGGCTTCCGCAGCCAGGACATCACCTCGTCCCATCTCTGCCCGGGCTAAATTACCCAGATAGAGTGGCGACGCCGGGTCCAGATCAAGGGCCTGCTGGAAGGCCGCTGCGGCATCCTCCCACCGTCTTTGATCCAACAGGACGAGTCCTCGGGTATTGGCAAGGTCCGGATACTCAGGATTGGTCTTAAAACCGGCAGCCGCGATCTCCTCAGCTTTACCCCACTTTTTGGCCGCGCGGGCGATCAAAGCCATGAGATTCAGGGCGAGTGGATTATGAGGGGCGTGCTTGAGGACTGTCTCGCAGGCCGCCTTCGCCGCGGGCAAATCACCCTGCTGAAAACGGTCGACTGCGGCGCGCAGCGCGGTGTCGGGGTCTGCGGCCACTTGAGACAACCTTTGCTTAGAGGTACGGGCGACGTGACACAATCATAGGACGCCGTTCTCACGCACACAAAAACAAAGGGCCGTGCACATGCACGGCCCTGGGTCTCGGTTCTAGCTATCTTAAAACTTAACGCTTCGAGAACTGGAAGCTACGGCGGGCCTTCCGGCGGCCATACTTCTTACGCTCGACCACGCGGGAGTCACGGGTGAGGAAGCCGCCCTTCTTGAGGATCGAGCGGAGTTCAGGTTCGAATAGCGTCAGCGCCTGGGAGATGCCGTGACGCACGGCACCGGCCTGACCAGACAGGCCTCCTCCGGATACGGTGCAATACACGTCGAACTGCCCTTCCCGGTTGGTCACCTGGAACGGCTGATTGATGACCATCCGCAGCACTGGACGAGGGAAATAGTTTTCGAACTCGCGGTTGTTGATCGTAATTTTCCCGGTGCCCGCCTTGATCCATACCCTGGCAACGGCGTCCTTGCGGCGGCCCGTGGCATAGGAGCGGCCAAGTTCATCTTTCTTGGGCTCACGCGGCGGCGCGGTTTCGGTTACGGCTTCTTTGAGATCTTCGAGAGAAGTTGCTGAGTCCGCCATGGGTTAGGCGCTCCTCTTGTTCTTTGGGTTGCGAGCGCCGATGTCGAGCGCCTCCGGTTTTTGGGCGTCGTGCGGGTGCTCGGTGCCGGGGTAGACTTTGAGCTTCTTCAACTGAGCCCGGCCCAGTGGTCCGCGCGGCATCATCCGCTCAACAGCCTTCTGCACCACCCGCTCAGGATACTTTCCGGACAGAATTTGCTCCGGGCTGCGCTCCTTGATGCCGCCGGGATAACCGGTGTGCCAGTAGTAGCGCTTGTTCGTCCGCTTGTTGCCGGTGAGGCGGACTTTCGCGGCATTGATGACGATGACGTTGTCACCGGTATCGATGTGCGGCGTGTACATGGTCTTGCGCTTGCCGCGCAGGAGGTTGGCGATTTCAGCGGCCATGCGGCCAAGGACAACGTCCTCGGCATCGATGATGTACCACTTACGCTCCACGTCGCTGGGACGGGCGGAATAGGTCTTCATGGGCGTCCTCATGAACAGACGGTTGCGGGCGTTGCCGCCCTTCTTGTGTCCAACGTCTGACGCTGAACAAATGATCGGCGGTGTTTACGGCGGCGAACACCGCCTGTCAACGCAAAATCAGTTGTAAAAACATAGAGTTGGAATAAAGGTATTATTATACCTATTGCCATGCCGATTTGGTCTGAGCACTCAAAAAAAGCCGATTTTGGGGAAAGTGGGGCGAGTGATGGGATTTGAACCCACGGCCTCCTGGACCACAACCAGGCGCTCTAACCAACTGAGCTACACCCGCCATGCCCGGCGGCGTTTAAACCCTAATCCCGGGGGCGTCAAGCGGCCCTCCGCTAAGGGATAACTCGCGAAACGCCGCTGTGCCGTGCGATCTGCCTATTTCTTAATCATCGTGCCTGACTGGTAGGCACGTGCCAGAGATAACCCGCCGGGCAAATCTCTTTAACTGTCTGACTGAATTGACATTTTTCGAGTCCGGTAAACTGGCACGGGTTTTGAAATAGAAGAAAGTAACGCAGGGAAGCGGAACGGTGCGGGGGATATCGCCGCATGAGCTTCATAAACCTCTGCTAAACAAAAACGGCTCGATTAGCCGGCCAACACGCACGCAGGGTCACGCCCATGAAAAAGATCGAAGCGATCATCAAGCCGTTCAAGCTCGATGAAGTCAAAGAGGCCCTGCATGAAGTAGGCCTGCAGGGCATCACCGTCACCGAAGCCAAAGGCTTTGGACGCCAGAAAGGACACACAGAGCTCTATCGCGGAGCTGAGTACGTGGTCGACTTTCTACCCAAAGTGAAAATCGAAGTGGTGCTGGACGACAGCATGCTTGACCGCGCCATCGAGGCGATTCAGCAAGCGGCCCACACCGGCCGTATCGGCGACGGAAAGATATTTGTTCACTCAGTTGAGGATGCGATCCGCATCCGCACAGGCGAAAGAGGCGCGGAAGCAATATGACATCCGCTGCCGGCCTCCACCGCTCCACCATTTGGATTCAGTTGCGCCGAATTCGAATGGCTTAATGCCGCAGTATCTATCGCGGCACCACCTCTTCTCCAAACTTGCAAGGATGGGAAAACACTATGTCGGACGCTAAGACAGTTTTAAAAATGATCCAGGAGAACGACGTCAAATACGTCGATTTCCGTTTCACGAACCCTGTGGGTAAGTGGCAGCACACCGCTCAGCATGTCAGCACTATCGATGAGGACATGCTCGAAGAAGGCATCATGTTTGACGGCTCTTCGATTCAGGGTTGGAAGAGCATCGACAAGTCAGACATGACCTTGAAGCCGGATCTGTCCACCGCGACGATGGATCCGTTTACCGCTCAGCCGCAGCTTATTCTGTTCTGCGACGTCATTGAGCCTTCGACCGGACAGAACTACAACCGCTGTCCGCGCTCGGTTGCGAAGGGTGCCCTGGCCTATATGCAGTCCAGCGGCATTGCAGACGTGGCCTACTTCGGTCCGGAAGCCGAATTCTTCGTGTTTGACGATGTCCGGTTTTCTACCAAGCAAAATCTGATGGCGTATCAGATCGATGGCGAAGAAGGGCCCTACAACAGCTGGCGCGCCTACGAAGAAGGCAACTACGCCCACCGACCGAAGGACAAGGGTGGCTACTTCCCGGTTCCGCCAGTGGACAGCGGCACCGACTTGCGCGCCGAGATGGTAACAGTCATGACCGAGATGGGTCTGGCCATGGAAAAGCACCACCACGAAGTGGCGCCGTCTCAGCATGAGCTTGGCCTTAAGTTCGATGAGTTGGTCAAGTGCGGCGACAACATGCAGGTCTATAAGCACTGCGTACAGATGGTTGCCCATGCGTATGGCAAGACCGCGACCTTCATGCCGAAGCCCGTATACGCCGATAACGGCTCGGGCATGCACGTGCACCAGTCGCTGTGGAAGGACGGCAAGAACCTGTTCGCGGGCTCTGGCTATGCCGATCTGTCCGAAACGGCGCTCTACTACATCGGCGGTGTAATCAAGCATGCCAAGGCAATCAACGCCTTCACGAACTCGACCACCAACAGTTACAAGCGTTTGGTGCCGGGCTTTGAAGCGCCGATCCTGTTGGCCTACTCCGCCCGCAACCGTTCCGCCTCCTGCCGTATCCCGCACGTCGCCAGCCCGAATGGCAAGCGCGTGGAAGTCCGCTTCCCGGATCCAGCCGGCAACCCGTACCTCAGCTACGCCGCTCTTCTGATGGCGGGTATCGACGGCATCGAGAACAAGATCCACCCGGGCGATCCGATGGACAAAGACCTCTACGATCTGCCGCCGGAAGAGCTGCAGGGCGTACCGACCGTGTGTTCGTCCCTGGCCGAAGCCTGCGATGCACTCGACGCTGACCGCGCGTTCCTGACCAAGGGCGATGCGTTCACCGACGACATGATCGACGGCTACCTGGACATCAAGCGCGCCGAAGTGACGCGCTTCATGCAGACACCGCACCCTGTCGAATTCGACATGTACTACGCGGTCTAACTGGTCCGACAGGTCATGCCCGCATAGATCGTTTCGCGGGCCGACCCAGGCGCAGGAAACCCCCGTCCTTTCGGACGGGGGTTTTTCTTTCTCAGCGGCCGGGAACGGCTGCGCTAGCCGTCTTCAAAATACTTTCCGAGAGTTAATCCGCCATCCGGTGGATTGAAGGTGGCATTACAGTTCTCCGGCGTACTCGTCAGTTCGCCGACAAGAATCTGCCCGTCGTGAATGTACATATCCACTCCGACGAAACTAAACCCTTCACTGAGCACTTCGGCGACACGACGTAGATCGGGTAAAAGCTCTTTGAAGGGCATGGGACGGCCAGTACGCGGAAAAAGAAACTCGACCGCGATCGGTTCACCAGCCATGTCATAGAGGTCGCGCTTAAGCCCGGCAAAACGATCGACATCGACCTCCAAAAACTTGGCGACGCCGTTGACGCAGTACACTTTCACGTCGATCGGAACCTGACTGCCATCACCGATGAAGGCCTCGACCATCACCTTAGGCTCGAGATGGTTGTATTGGGGCTCCCGGCCACGGTGAAAATAGTTTTCCTTCAGCCAGCGCTTCATGAACGTGCGCTCTTCCGTTTCGATAGCGCGGCCATTGAGGATGACCACGTCATTGAAGCCATGGGTGGGTTTCATGGCGCACCGGTCCGGAAAGTCATAGCCATCGACTTCTCGGTCTGTGCGCAAAATCGCGAGAGTCTCCGGCGTGTAGCCCTCGCCCAGCTTGCCCCGCACGTAGATCTTCACAAATTCCTTGTCCGCCGTGAAAGCACGCAACGGGTGACGCATGTCATCGCTACACTTTCGCTTCATCAAGTGTTCATTGAAGCATTTGGGACTGCGCACGTTGGCGAAACGTCCGAAGCGCCGGGCGTAGCCAACCTGTGAGAAGGCCAAGTTGACCAGGTTGCTATCGGGCAGTACCCGGAAGAAGCCGCGCTTTGCCTTTCCCAGAACTCCCACTGCTGTCCTCTCTTAACGGCTATAAAGTGTGTGTTCGCGCCATACCGCGCTGCGAAAACTAAAATCAAACTTTCTGCGGCGGTGCCACGTCCCGGTAGGGCTCATGAAACATCCGCCAGCGCAGGGCTGGAAAAGCGACATAAAACCCGAGTCTTACGATCTTCAGCCAAGCCCGCCAGTAAAGTGGATTGTAGCAGATTGCCGAGACATATCTCTTGAGCGCATGGCCATACGCCGCGGCGCGGAGCATCTCATCAGCCGTCGCCGTTTCAAGCTGCGCGTCGCTCCGCGTCGACTCGCGGGCAATCCGTTCGGCTTCCGCAAACGATATTTCCTGGCCAGCGCGCCGCGAGTTCCCTAGGGCACGAATCACGTCGACGGCAATCGTACGGTCATAGGCCTGAGTGGTGGTTTTTGAGCTTAGACGGTGAAGGCGGTGGTACAGCACGTCCGGCAGGTTCGCCACCGGAGCGGCATCGCTCATACGCCAGAACAGATCATAATCCTCGGCAAAGACATTGAGATCGGCGCGATACTTTCCCACCTCTCGCACGGCCGAAAGGCGAGCGCAAATCGCACCGTGGCAGATTGGATTTGTTACCGGAAACAGCTTTCGAATCGTCTCGGTATCGGCGGGAAACTTGAGCTGGGCAAAGGGCCTTGACTGTTCATCATATAATTGCGCCCCAGACCCGACGAGCGTGACCTCGGGATGCGCATCAAGAAACGCCACCTGCTTCTCAAACCTTGTCAGACTAGACCAGTCATCACTGTCATGGCGGCACAGAAACTCACCTTGCGCCATGTCGATGCCGCGATTGAGAGCTAGCGTCAGTCCGGTGTTTTTTGATGAATAAGGCGAACGCGGGCATCACCCCGCGCTGCAATGGCTTCGAGTTCAGTCAACGTATCCTTCTCAGTTGAACCATCGTCGATGATGATAAACTCGAAGTCATCGAATGTCTGATTGAGAACAGAGTCCACCGCCCGGCGAATCCAATCCGGGCGTTCGTTGTATACCGTCATCAGAACGGATATGCGTGGCGAAGACGGCGTTTGGTTCATAGCGGGTGAGCTGAGATCGTGGGATTACGTTTTTGGCGATGGCGGCGATTTACCGGAATAGCTGTCCTGTCGCGGTGACTATGCCTGTTCTTTCGTTCAAAATACATTAAGACATTATGCTGATAGCATCGGCTAACATGTTTAGGAACGGGCGAACACCTGATGCGTAGCGGCTCGATACCATTCCGACAAAAATCGTTCCGGCACAACTCGACTCATTCAGCAAAGGTGGCCACCTGACATGACGAACGTTTTGGTCACCGGCGGCGCCGGGTATGTCGGTAGCCACATCTGCAAAGCGCTGTCACAGCAAGGCTATACGCCAGTCGTCTACGACAACTTATTTCGCGGACACCGGTCGTTCGTGAAGTGGGGACCTTTTGTCGAAGCAGACATCACAGACCAAAAGGCGCTTGAGACTGCCCTGAAGACCCACGACATCCAGGCTGTGATTCATTGTGCAGCTTTGGCATACGTAGGGGAGTCTTGGACGATCCCGCTTGAGTACTACCGCGTGAATGTCCTGGGCGCGATTGCCCTGTTCTGCGCGATGAAAGAGGCGGATGTTAAACAGGTCGTCTTGTCGAGCTCATGCACCGTATACGGCGAGCCGGACATTATTCCAATTACCGAGTCTGCGCCTGTTTCAACAATGTCGCCCTACGGCGAAACCAAGGCCTTGGTCGAGCGTATGGCGCAAGACTGCGCCGGTACCTACGGCATGACCTGCGTGGCGCTGCGCTATTTCAACGCGGCTGGCGCCGATCCGGACGGTGAAATCGGCGAGCGGCATGACCCGGAAACCCACCTCATTCCGAACGCTCTGAGAGCAGCTTGGGATGAGGGCTTCACGTTGCCTCTGTTTGGCACCGACTACGATACTGAGGACGGCACGGCAGTGCGTGACTATGTCCACGTCTACGACCTGGCGAGTGCCCATGTTGCGGCCCTGAACACTGACCGGTTTGACTCCCCTTTCACTGCCATCAACCTAGGCACGGGACAGGGATCGTCAGTGCAGCAAGTGATCGACGCGGCCGCCCGGATCACCGGAAAGGACGTTAAAGTCGATCCCCAACCTCGCCGCGCAGGCGATCCGCCGGCGCTGGTCGCTGACGCGTCACTGGCCAAATCGTTACTGAACTGGACCGCACAGCGCTCTGATTTAGACACCGTCATCGCCGACGCCTGGACCTACGCCCAAAGCGCCGGAAAGGACTGAGACCTTAAATCTTGTTGAGCTTGTCAGCAGGACTTTACTTGACCGTCTCACTCACCTGAGACGAGCCGCCCGACTTCTTCGCCTTGCCCTTCTTCTTGGGTTTGGCGTTTTTGACTGGGGGCTCAAAGGCAAACGTCAACTTGCCGTCTTCGACGTCCACCTTCACGAGGCCGCCGGCCACCAGCTGCCCAAACAGAAGCTCCTCGGCGAGCGGCTTCTTGATCTCGCTTTGGATCAAGCGGCCTAAGGGACGCGCGCCCATGGTCTTGTCGTAGCCTTTCTTGGCGAGCATATCGCGCGCCGCATCGGACAACTCAATGGTGACATTGCGGTCCGACAACTGCGCTTCCAGCTGCATGACGAACTTATCGACCACGCGGCCGACAACGTCAGGCGACAGCGACGCAAACGGAATGATCGCATCAAGGCGGTTGCGGAATTCAGGCGTGAACATCCGCTCAATCGCTTCCTGATCCTCGCCTTCGCGGTTTTCCCGTTCAAAGCCGATGGCATTTTTTGCCAGCTCGGAGGCTCCGGCATTGGTGGTCATAATCAGAATCGTGTTTCTGAAATCAACACTTTTGCCGTTGTGATCTGTCAGCTTGCCGTGATCCATGACCTGCAGAAGAATATTGAACAGGTCCGGATGCGCCTTTTCGATTTCGTCGAGCAGCAAGACACAGTGGGGATGCTGGTCCACGGCGTCCGTGAGCAAGCCACCTTGATCAAAACCCACATACCCGGGCGGCGCGCCGATCAGACGTGAGACCGAGTGACGCTCCATGTATTCGGACATGTCAAAACGGTGCAGCTCAATACCAAGGCTCGCCGCCAGCTGGCGCGCGACTTCCGTTTTACCGACGCCGGTCGGCCCGGAAAACAGATAGTTGCCGATCGGCTTCTCCGGCTCGCGCAGACCGGCCCGGGAGAGCTTAATCGCGCTGGACAGCGCGACGATGGCGTCATTCTGACCGAACACCATGGTTTTGAGATCGCGCTCCAGATTCTTCAGCGCCTTCTTGTCATCACGGGAGACCGACTTCGGCGGAATGCGCGCCATCTTGGCGACCACCGCCTCCACCTCTTTTACCGAGATGGTCTTGCGGCGCTTGCCTTCCGGCACCAGCATCTGAGCCGCGCCGGTTTCATCGATAACGTCGATGGCCTTGTCCGGCAGCTTGCGGTCGTTGATATATTTTGCCGCCAGTTCCACCGCCGTCTTGATGGCATCTGCCGTATAGCGAACCTGGTGGTGCTCTTCGTAGTAAGGCTTGAGACCCTTGAGAATCTTTATGGTGTCTTCGACCGTCGGCTCCACCACGTCGATCTTCTGGAACCGGCGCACCAACGCACGGTCCTTCTCGAAGTGATTGCGGAATTCCTTGTAAGTCGTTGAGCCAATGCACCGTAGCGAGCCCGACGCCAGCGCCGGCTTCAGCAGGTTCGAAGCGTCCATCGCCCCGCCGGATGTCGCACCGGCGCCAATCACCGTATGAATTTCATCGATGAACAACACCGCGCCCTCGGTTTCCTCAAGTTCGGAAACAACGGCCTTAAGGCGCTCTTCGAAATCGCCGCGGTAGCGGGTTCCAGCGAGCAGCGCCCCCATGTCCAAGGCGAAAATGGTGGCATTCTCCAAAACCGCCGGAACCTCTTTGTTGACGATACGACGGGCCAATCCTTCCGCAAGTGCGGTCTTCCCAACACCGGAATCGCCAACGTAAAGCGGGTTGTTCTTCGTCCGCCGGCACAGAATTTGGATCGTGCGCTCGATTTCAAGCTCACGGCCAATCAGTGGATCGATCTTACCGTCGTTGGCTTTGTCGTTGAGATTGACGCAGTAGGCGGACAGCGCCTCCTTGCCCTCTTTGACCTGCTCTTCACCGCTCTCGCCTTCGCCATCAGCACCTTGCACAGGCCGCGAACGCCCTTCTCCCGGCCGTTTGGCGATGCCGTGAGAAATGTAATTGACGGCGTCCAAACGCGTCATGTCTTGGGTCTGCAAGAAGTAGACGGCGTGGCTTTCCCGCTCGGAGAACAGGGCGACAAGCACGTTGGCGCCGGTTACTTCCTCGCGGTTTGAAGATTGGACGTGAATGGCCGCGCGCTGCACCACGCGCTGAAAACCGGCGGTGGGCTTGGGGTCTTCCCCTGAGGACGCGACCAGCTCATCCAGATCCTCATTAAGAAATCCAGTGAGCACCTGGGTGAGTTGTTCCAGATCGACGTTGCAGGCCCGCATCACAGCCACGGCATCCTGGTCTTCACACAAGGCGAGCAGAAGGTGCTCCAGGGTGGCGTACTCGTGCTCGCGCTCAGCGGCCGAAGCCAAGGCTTGGTGAAGAGTCTTCTCTAAATTCTGTGACAACATGTGAGCGAACTACCTTTGGTTACCGATAATCTGTCGTGCGTGTATCCCCGTTTCTTGTCCCCTAATCTTTCTCCAACGTGCATTGCAGCGGATGTTGGTGCTTGCGCGCCAAGTCCATGGTTTGAGTCACTTTTGTTTCTGCGACTTCGTATGTGTAAACACCGCACACACCGACACCCTTTTGGTGGACGTGCAGCATGATGCGCGTCGCTTCTTCGGCATTCTTGCTAAAGAAACGTTCTAGGACGTGAACAACAAACTCCATTGGCGTGTAGTCGTCATTCAGCATCAGGACTTTGTACATCGACGGCTTTTTGACTTTGGGGCGGGCTTTGATAACGACCCCGGTGTTGGGGCCATCGCCATTGCCGTTATCGCCCTCGTCATTGTCGTCGCCGGCCAGATGAGGTGCCGGCGGCCGGTGCGTATCTGTTTCTGAAATCATTCCGATGTGTACCATAGCAAGAATATTACCAAATATGGTGTTGGCCGCAGGTGAAAAAAAGGTCTCCTCCACCTATGGCGCACCGCGGGCTGGCGCAAGTGGGCCGCTTGCCTATTTTCCAGACTCCGGACTCAAAACCTTAAACGAAATGTTAATAACCCTTATTTAGCCTTTCGAATCAAAGAGATGTGTGAACAGTACCAGCGTGGGCACGGTACCGTAGCGCACTTTTCAGGCGTCTTGTCCGGGGTCTTAGGGTTGGGGCCAAGTATTAAAAATCGCGGAAAAGTCTACGGGCGGCGCTTTGCGGGCGCGGCCCTTCTGGCATTTTTTGCATTATTTTCAACGCCTTATGATGCAGCGGCCAAATACGCCTCGATCATAGTTGATGCGGAAAGTGGCCGGGTTTTTCATGAAATCAACGCCGATACCCGGAACTACCCGGCATCGCTGACCAAAATGATGACCCTGTATCTCCTGTTCGAGGAAATCGAGACGGGAGACATGACCCTACGATCCCGCATGAAAGTCTCGGCCCGCGCTTCGCGTCAACCCAGCTCGAAAATGTGGCTCGCACCCGGCAGCACGATTACAGCTGAAACCGCGATCCTGGCCCTGATCGTCCGGTCGGCCAACGATGTCGCGGTGGTGGTTGCCGAACACCTCGGCAAAACCGAGCGCAGCTTCGCTAAAATAATGACGGCGAAAGCCAAAGAGCTTGGCATGACCCGCACGACCTTCCGCAATGCGTCAGGCCTGCCAAACCGCGGCCAACTCTCCACGGCGCGGGACATGGGCAGACTCGCGCAGCGCCTGATGAATGATTTCCCGCAATATTATCACTACTTCGCGCACACGAAGTTCACCTACAACGGCACGACGTTTCGGGGCCACAACAAATTCATGTCGCGCTACGCCGGAGCCGACGGCTTGAAGACCGGCTACATCAATGCCTCAGGATATAACTTGGCGGCGTCGGCCAAGCGTGACGGGCACCGGCTTATCGGTGTGGTGTTTGGCGGCAAATCGGCGCGGCAACGGGACAGGCACCTCGCGTCTCTGATGGACGATGGTTTCGTCGCGGCGGCGGAATACGGGCGCCCGCCCTACCCCGCCCGCAAGCCGTTGATGATGGCCCAGAATGGAAAACTGATCCCAGCGTCCATTACCGTGAAACCAACGGCAAAACCAAACTTCGAGGTTTTGCAGGCCGAAGCCTGGGGCATTCAAATCGGCGCCTATTCCATAAGCGACGTCGCCCAGCAGAAAGCGAATGAAGCCGTTGACTTGATCAAAGCCACATTCGCTGCCGCGGTCAGCCGTATCGAGCCGGTAACGGTGCGGGGCAAACAATTGTTCCGGGCCCAGGTCGTCGGTTTAACTCAAGCGGACACGCGCCGGGCGTGCGAGTTGATGAAGCGCGCCCCTCACCAATGCCTGATCGTTGCGCCCAAGTTCGCAACCATTCCCGCCGGTCAGCAAGCCGGCTAACTTCAACGTCTATTCTGGAAGACTAAGTCCGCTGGCTTCGAGTTGGGCTGACAGGCTTGCGCGCAGAGACCTGAGCGCATCCTCGGAGGGGGCTTCACAGCGGGCTACCAGAACCGGCTGAGTATTCGACGCCCGCAACAGCCACCAACCCCCGTCCTGAGACACGCGTACGCCGTCAACGTCATTCACATCCGCCCCGTCCGCTTGAAGGCGGGCTTTGACCTCGTCAATGACGGTAAACTTGCGCTCGTCGGGACAGTCGAACCGCAGCTCCGGGGTGTTGATCGCCTTGGGCATGCGGGCATATCTGGCGGTGAGTTTCTCATCGCTCGCACACAGAATTGTGTAGAAGCGAAGCGCGGCATAGAGCGCATCGTCAAAGCCGTAGTACGTGTCGGCGAAAAAGATATGACCGCTCATCTCGCCTGCTAGAGGCGCAGAGAGTTCGGTCATCTTGGCCTTGATGAGGGAATGACCGGTCTTGGCCATGACGGCTTGGCCGCCCATACGCTCAACTTCGTCGAACAGCGTCTGGCTTGCTTTTACGTCGGCGATGATCGGCGCGCCGGGGCACTTCGCTAAAACGTCCTCCGCGAGAACCATCAGAATCTGATCGCCCCAGAGGATATTGCCGTCGCCGTCAATCACACCGATGCGGTCGCCGTCGCCGTCAAAGGCGAACCCGACCTCGGCGCTCTCGTCAGCGACCGCCTCACGTAACTGGGTCAGGTTCTCCGGGATCGTCGGGTCCGGGTGATGATTGGGAAACATCCCATCGATGTCGCCGTTGATGACCCGGTGACGGCCCGGCAGCTTGGTGATAGCAGCCGCAACCGCCTCCCCGGCGGCGCCATTGCCCGGATCCCATACGGCGGTGACGTCCCGGCCGGGGGTAAAGTCTTCGAGCACCCGGGTGACGTAGCAATCGAGCGCAGGAGACTCTTTAGTTTCGCCATCTCCGTCAACGGCAACACCCTCGGCCGCCCGGCGTCCCAGGTCTTTGATCGCATCGCCGTAAAACGGCTTGCGTCCGAGCATCATCTTAAACCCGTTGTGGGTCGGTGGGTTGTGCGAGCCGGTGACCATGATGCCGGCGTCGGCCTGTCCGTCGACGGTGGCAAAGTACAACATCGGACTCGGCCCGCGCCCAACGCGCTCAACAGTTAGACCGGTCGCCGCGAGGCCTTCGACCAGCGCCGCTTCCATATCGGGCGAGCTGATCCGGCCATCATAACCGACACACACGCGTGAGCCACCTTGCTCCTGCACCAGTGTACCGAAAACCTGCCCGAGCACGCGGGCATCTTCAGGAAATAGCGTCTCCCCAACAACACCGCGAATATCGTACTCGCGCAGGATCGAGGGATGGAAGGTGTGAGACCGAGGACCCGTCACGCGTGTGCAGCCTGCACGCCGGCCCGGCCGATGCAATGATAGGTGAAGCCCGTACCAGCCATCAGTTCGGGCGAATAGATGTTCCGCAAATCGACCAGAACCGGTTCCGTCAGAATAGACTTGGCGCGCTTAAGGTCGAGACTGCGAAACTCGTTCCACTCTGTGACGATCGCCAGCACATGAGCACCTTGCATGGCTTCGTATGCACCTTCGCAATACGCCACGTCTGGCATCATCTGTTTAGCTTCATCCATGCCTTCAGGATCGTAGGCGCGGACGGTCGCGCCGGCTGCAATAAGTGCCGGCACAATCGCCAAAGACGGACTGTCGCGCATGTCATCCGTGTTGGGCTTGAAGGTCAGCCCCAGCAAGGCGACTGTTTTTCCCTTAACCGAACCGCCACAAGCGTCGATGATGCGTTGAGCCATGGCTTCTTTGCGTTTGTCGTTGATGTCGACCACGGTTTCGATGATGCGCAGGGGCGCGGCGAAGTCCTGCGCCGTCTTGACGAGAGCCAGCGTATCTTTGGGAAAACATGACCCGCCGTAGCCCGGCCCGGGGTGTAGAAACTTGCTGCCAATCCGGCCATCAAGGCCGATGCCCTTGGCGACGTCATGAACATCAGCGCCGACTTTTTCGCATAGGTCGGCAACTTCATTGATGAACGTGATTTTGGTCGCGAGGAACGTGTTCGCGGCATATTTGATGAGCTCGGACGTTTCGAGGGTCGTAAACAAGATCGGCGTTTCGATCAGGAATAACACGCGATAGAGCTGACGCATGAGATCACGCGCCCGCTCGCTTTCGGCACCAATGACAACGCGGTCTGGCCGCATGAAATCGTTAATCGCCGAGCCCTCGCGCAAGAACTCAGGGTTTGAGACCACATCGAAGTCCGCATCCGGCCGCGTTTCCCGGATGATGCGTTCGACCTCGCGGCCCGTTCCCACCGGAACGGTCGACTTGGTGACCACGACCGTGTAGCCGTCAAGCGCCTCGGCAATTTCCTTAGCCGCCGCATAAACATATGACAGATCGGCGTGGCCATCACCGCGGCGGCTGGGCGTGCCAACGGCAATGAATACCGCATCCGAACTCCGCACCGCGTCTTTGAGGTCTGTGGAAAAGGTCAGGCGTCCTGCGCTGGCATTTGTCGCCACCAGCTGCTCTAAGCCGGGCTCAAAAATGGGGATCTCGCCTTTCTTAAGACGTTCAATCTTGTTTTCGTCCATGTCGACGCAGACCACATCGACACCGAATTCAGAGAAGCAAGCTCCGGATACCAAGCCGACATAACCTGTTCCGATCATCGCAATACGCATGTGTGAGGGCGTCCTTTTCCGTCGCGGGAGGCTATTTCATCACTGCGCCAACCGCATCTCTGACGCGGTCAGCCATATCTGGGCGTTTCAGAGCAAAAGCCACGTTTGCGGCCAGAAAGCCGACCTTATCACCGCAGTCGAAGCGCTCGCCGGTGAACCGCACACCGTGAAACGGAACATCGTCTTTCGTGGTCGCATCGATGGCATCGGTGAGTTGGATCTCACCGCCAGCACCGGCGACCTTCTTATCCAGGTGGGCAAAGACAGCGGGGTCTAGAACATATCTGCCGATGTTGGCCAACCGGGACGGCGCGTCTTTGGGATCCGGCTTCTCGACCATGCCCTTTGCCTTTGCGACATGACCATCATCGCTTTCCACATCGAGAATACCATAGCGGTTGGTGTGCGCGTCGGGAACTTCAAGCACGGCCATGACGTGTCCGCCTTCCCTTTCGTGCACGTCAATCAATTGCCGCAAACACGGAGGATCGGACATGAGCAATTCATCGGGGAGCAATACGGCAAACGGATCATCTCCCACGAGAGCCCGCGCGCACCACACGGCATGCCCCAACCCGAGCGGGACCTGCTGGCGTACGGAGAACACCTTTCCGGGCTCGGGCATGGACGAGAGCAGGTTTTCAAGAACATCGTCCTTACCCCGCGCCTTCAACAGCTCTTCGAGTTCGGGCGCGTGGTCAAAATGATCGACAAGAACGGACTTGCCGCGCCCGGTGACGAATACAAAATTCTCGATGCCCGCGGAAACAGCTTCTTCGACCGCATATTGAATCAACGGCTTATCGACCACTGGAAGCATTTCCTTGGCGACAACCTTGGTCGCCGGCAGAAAGCGCGTGCCCAAACCAGCGACCGGAAACACCGCCGTTCTAACGCGTTTCGCCATGGTCCTGTCTCCTATGACAGTTTTATGATGAAAACGGCAGATTTCTGCCGACCTGGGCGGGTCTGTGTTGGCCGCTTTGTGCCACGCTATACCACCTGTTGCAACAGAGTTGGCAGCATCAACAGCATTTTGTGGTCAGGACTTGAGAAGGAGGTCTTTGGCTTCGTTGATTTTAGCGGCGAGATAGGGCGACCCGCCCTTGTCAGGATGGACCTTGCTCATCAACGCACGGTACGCCGCCTTGATCGCTTTGGCGTCGGCTCCGGATTCCAGCCCAAGAACGCGGTAGGCTTCATCCCGAGTCATTGGACCAGATGGTGATGTTCCCCCCGACGCCGCTTCTCCGCCGCCCGTATCCCCCGCCGTCTCTCGCCACCCAACGTGAGCGCGGTCGAGATAGGCATCAAGCAAACCGAGAGTATCCGCATCTTGGGAAGATTCAGCGCGCAGTTCGAGCAGATCCTCAATGGACATCGCCGACAACCGGCGGCCAGCAAATTTGCCGTCCAGAATATCCCCATCCATGTTGCCGGTATCGTGGTCGAGGGTCATGCGCAGGACCTGCGTTTCGACCTGAGACGCCTGTCCCGGTGACGCCTGCGCGCCGGGGCCGAACCCGCCAAGGCCTCCGACCCCACCGAACAGACCGCGCATTTGCTGAAACATGGAGAACATGTTGAACAGCCGCCAACCGAAGGCAAAGATGCCCATGATCACACCGAAGGCGGCAGCAAGACGACCGGTCAGCGCGAGAAAAAGTGCAATGAGGCCGAAGGCGCAAATGGCAAGCCACTTCAGAGCCCGCTTCAGGGCTGCGGGGTCGGCGTTGGCGTACCAGCGCAACAGAATGAGCGCCGCGATCAGGAGACCTATGCCAAAGAGAGCAGACGGGAGCATTGTCTAACGCTTTCCCATTTGATGTGCGATCTGCTGAATATCACCCCCATGCCGTTTGCCGTAGTCCGTGAGGGCTTTTGACCCTCCGGCGGCGAATGCGGCAACCGCGCGCAACAGCGCTCGGAGTTTTTCAGGACTGCCGGCATCGAATGGGCAGTACGCCCCGCCGCTAACCCTCGCCACATGTCGCAAGGCCCCCGCAGCCGGCTCGTACCCGCCTTCGTGAAAGACGAAAACCGGAACGCCGCGCAAGCCCAGTTGCCCTGCCGCATCGGCAAGAAGGTCGATGTTCTCCTCCATGGCATCGCCAATAAACACCAAAGCGTTGACCTTGCCCTTCTCCGACTCCGTGAGCGCATGGCGCAGCACCCGTTCAATCTGCGTGCGCCCCGCTAAAACCCCGACCTTGCTCATGAGGCGGCCCAAACCGGCAGCATCACGGGTCCAGGCGCTGGCCCGGCATTCCGCCAGTCCCCGGTAGTAAACCAGCTGAACTTCCAGTCCGCCCAGTGCAGCTGCTTCGGCGAACATATCCGCCTGGATGCTGATCGCCATATCCCAGGCGGGTGCCCGGCTTTCCGTGGCATCCATGGCAAAGATCAAGCGGCCCCGGGTCTCGCTGGCGGCCTGAATGGGCATGCGCGCCGCAGTCTCAAGAAACGCCGCGACGTCGGATGAAGTGCCCTTCGCTGGTGGCCGAGCCGTCATAGCAATAGATTATCCCGTTTACTTGAAAAGGGCAGCGCCAGTTTGCGGCAAGCCAGCGCGAATGACATCAAGTAAGGCTCTCAGCTCCTGCCGGGCCGCAACGTGTGACATGGTCCACGACAACCCTGAAGACCGATCCTCGAAGTCAGATAAGGTCAAACCCTGTAAAAACAACTCGCGGAAGATCACTCGTTCGCCGAAACCGGGCCCAACCTCAAAGCCGACCCGCGCTGCGAGTTTGGCAAGGATATCGGCCATGAGGCGCTTGTTATGTGCATCGAGCGCACTGAGACGGTTGCGTAGCACCACCCACGGAATCGACCCGCCGTCTCGGGCCGCGCGGGCTTTGCGGGCCTGCCAGACGCGTTCCGAATAGTGGCTGGGCCGCCGGACCTCCCCCGTGTCGGGATCGACGTCCGCCAACACCGCGAGATCGACGAGACTGTCGTTCAAAGGGGTGACGATCAGATCGGCACTGGCATGCAAAGCATGAGACAACTCCGTATGAAAGCCGGGCGTATCTGCGATGACGATGTCTGCGGAAATTTCATTGAGTTCGCGGGAAATCTCATCTGCGCTGAGTTCGCCCCACGCAGTTGCATCGACCAAAGACGGCGCTGGTAATGGGTCTCCGGCGTGCTGGCTCATGAAGGCCTCGCGGTTGCGCAGGTAACGCGTGGTGCTGCCCTGTCCTAGGTCGCCGTCGACGACCGCGACCGACACGTTTTGCCGTGCATAGGCCACAGCCAGGTGAACCGCGAGAGTCGACTTCCCCGTGCCCCCTTTTTCATTCCCCAAAACCAAAACGCGTGGCATGCCGTTTCCAAACCAGTGAGTGCGCAACCTACAGAATCATCGGCCTTGCGCGCAATCCAATGGAAAGACACCGCTAAGGCATTTAACGGCAGACTCAGCTGAGCTACATATGAGGCCGTCGTGACCACGTTGAACTGCGGAAATTTGTATGACGGACTCCGTTGACTGCGTCGTAATCGGAGCCGGGGCCGTCGGCCTCGCCATCGCACGCGCCCTGGCGATGGCTGGACAAGACGTCATCGTGCTGGAGGCCGCCGACGCAATCGGCACCGGCACTAGCTCACGCAACAGCGAAGTGATTCATGCCGGCATCTATTATCCCGAAGGCAGCTTGAAGGCCCACCTGTGCGTGCGGGGGCGGGACATGATGTACGCCTTTTGCGCAGATCACGGCGTTACCGCGAAGAAGACGACTAAGTTGGTCTTTGCAGCCAATGACGAAGAGACCGCTGGTCTGAAAGAGTTGCAGGCCCACGCGGGCCGCAACGGCGTGCCCCTGGAATGGCTGGCGCGTGGTGAGGCCAAAACCCTTGAACCGAATCTGGAGTGCGCTGCCGCCTTGCTGTCCCCGGAAACAGGCATCGTCGATAGCCACAGTTTCATGCTGGCTCTGCAAGGTGACGCGGAAAACAACGGTGCCGTCATTGCCTTCAACAGCCCTGTCGTTGGAGGCCAAGCAGACCCATCCGGAATTAAGCTCTCTGTAGGCGGCGTAGAAGAGAGCACGCTGAACGCACGCATCGTCGTTAATTGTGGAGGGCTTGGCGCGCAGCACATCAGTTCCCGGATCGAAGGGGTCGCCCCTGGTACGATCCCTCCACTGCACTTCGCCAAAGGCAGCTACTTTTATCTGTCCGGTAAACCGCCGTTCTCGCGCCTCATCTATCCGCTTCCGGGCACCGCCAGTTTGGGCCTGCACTACACTTTGGATTTATCGGGCCAAGCCCGGTTCGGCCCCGATGTGGAATGGGTCGATGAGATGTCGTTCGATGTCGATCCGGCGCGGGCAGACCTTTTTTACGAAGCGGTGCGCGCCTATTGGCCGGGCTTGCCGGACGGCGCCCTACGTCCCGGATACGCCGGAATCCGGCCAAAAATTCAGGCGCCTGGCGAGCCTGCTAAGGATTTCTCAATACAGATGCCCTCAGATACCGGCCTGCCTGGATACTGTGCCCTTTACGGGATCGAATCCCCGGGGCTAACGTCTAGCCTGGCCATTGCTGAGTATGTCGCGGAACGCCTGACCTGATGCATAAACTCTCCAGACACATTCTTGGATATGCCCTGGCTTTGGGTACTTTGGGCGGTCCGGCCCCGATATCTCCGGCGACGGCACAGGTCTCAGACCTTCTTCTGACGGGACCGGCAGCGGAACGTGAGCAATTGATACCCCTCGCCCGCGTGCCCAACTACCGCGATCTGATGCGTGAGATCGTCGAGGAATTTTCGCGTTACGCGCAATCCCGCGACCCCGCCTTCGCGATCGTGGTACGCCCCGGATTTGAACTGCTGCGCTGGGATCAGCGTGAAGTCATACTCTCTGAAGCGAAACGTCCCAACGTCGCGACCGTCCCGGACGATGCCATGACCCCCTTGGGCGACCCGATGCGGCGCTACATTCAGGCGATCGACGGCATCGCTGTGAGCAATCAATTTTGCGGTCAAGGCGGCGTTCCATTAGCTGCGCTGGCCCGTTTCCGGACAATGGGTGTCAAAGCCATGTCCGTCGAGCATTGCGGTTCCGATGCAGCCGCCGTGCAGGCACTTGAGCGGGCAACCGCAGCGGGCATGCCGGCCCATGCAGACGCGGGCCGCTGGGATAAATTCGATGAGATCCCGGTGCGGCGGCCGGCCAATGAGAATTCAAACAACGTCGAGGCCATCGACGATGCGCAAAACATGCTCATCGCGCTTGAGAACAAGTCTTTCGGATCGCGCGGCGACTGGCTTATGGCGATTGCCGGAACAAATTACGACATCGTCGTTGTCGATGCGTTTTACGATGGCAACCAGCCGCTCACCGCCGACGAGGTGCATCGCTTGAAGTTCAAGGAACTCGGCGCACGGCGTCTTGCCTTAGCGTGGATGGATGTCGGCCATGCCGCCGATTACCGCTACTACTGGGAGAACGATTGGCGGGTCGGAAGCCCAAGCTGGATCGTCGCCCGGCACGACGACCGCCCTGGTGTTTTTGCCGTTGAATACTGGCACCCGCGGTGGAAATCCATTATGGGCGTGTACTTCCGCAGCCTGATGGACCTGGGCTTCGACGGGGTGTTCTTGAATGGGTCTGATAGTTATCTGCGCTTTGAGGATATGACTCCCCTCGCGCCGCTTTAAGGGTTACTGCCTAAGTCTATGACGCGACTTTTGCGATAACCGCGTCGAGGCCTTTGAGCAGCTGCTCGCCCGGTTTGCCACCGTCACCGGCCATCTTCTGCGCCACGACCAGCTTCATCGTATCGATGTGCACTTTGACGGCTTCGAGCTGGACATCGCTCATTTTGCCTTCGATGCCTTCCATGAAAACACAAAGCTGATTGGCGACGGCCGTCATCAGAGGATAGCCGAAGCTGCTGCCCTGCCCTTTGACGTCGTGGGCGAAGTCGTAGATTTCTTCCTGATGCTGTTCGCGTGTGTCCGCGTTTTTGAGAGCTGTCTCATAGGCACTCTGGAGCTTGGCCAGGTCATCTTTACCCAGCCCAGATAATCGTCCTGCATGTCCTCGATGGCCATTTCCGCCTGCTTCAGAGCCACGGCATCGACTTTTGACGCGTCGACCGTAACTTTGCTCTTCAGTGTGTTCGGCGGATAAATGTACTCGGGTTCTTGGGCCATAAAGCGGCAGATTCCTGGGGGTTTTAGACTTTACTCGCAACAGTTTAGTCGTTCTGGCGCCGGACCTCAAAGACAATCGGCGCTTTCACGGCGCTACAGAATGAAGGCGGCGGCCAGTCCCAAAAAGGTAAAGAAACCAACGATATCGGTAACCGTCGTGAGAAACACCGCAGAGGATGTTGCTGGATCGATGTTGAATTTGTCCAACGCGATCGGAATCGTGATGCCGGCCAAACCGGCGACCAGCAGATTGATGACCATCGCCGCCGCGATGACGAGGCCAAGGCCGAGGTCCTGAAACCACAGATAAGCGACCAGTGCGGCGAGAACGGCAAACAGCAGGCCGTTCAGCAGACCGGCGATCACCTCCTTACCAACGATGCGCGCGGCGTTGCTGGCGTCGAGGTCCTTGGTGGCGAGGCTGCGCACCGCAACCGTCAACGTCTGGGTGCCGGCATTGCCCCCCATGGAGGCAACGATGGGCATGAGCACGGCTAAAGCGACCAGCTTCTCGATGGTTGGCTGAAACCAGCCGATGACGATGGATGCGGCGACCGCAGTGAGCAGGTTAAGCAGCAGCCAGGAAAACCGCCCACGCACGGTCTCCATGACGGCGCCATATAGATTACTGTCACCAACACCGGCGAGCTTGAAGATGTCTTCCTGGGCCTCTTCGTTGATCACGTCGACGATGTCATCAATGGTGATCTGACCGACGAGACGCCCGGATTTCTCAACCACGGGCGCGGTGACCAGGTCACGCTGGCGGAACAGGTAGGCCACGTCTTCCTGGTCCATGTCCGGTGAAATCAGTTCCATATCCGGATTGACGATGTCGCGCATGCGCACGGGCCGCCGTGACCGCACCAGGCGATTGAGATCAACCAGACCCACAGGACGATGGCGCGGATCAACGACGAACACGACGTAGAATTCATCCGGAAGCTTGCGAGCAGCACGCAGGTAGTCGATGGTCTCCCCCACCGTCCAGTAATCGGGAACCGCGACCACCTCGCGCTGCACCAGCCGGCCAGCAGTTTCCTCACCGTAGGACAGACTTTGTTCGATCTGCATGCGGTCCGGCGCGGGCAACTTGTCGAGCACCGTCTCACGCCGCTCTGGCTCGAGTAATCCTGCGATATACACGGCCTCGTCTGACTCGAGCTGGGTCAGCGCCTGGGCGAAATCCTCGAAACCCATGGCGTGCATGACCGTGTCGCGCACGGCGTCATCAAGCTCGGGCAAGACATCCGGGTTGAACTGGTCCTTGAGAACCTGAACCAGCTTAGTGCACTGCTTTGGCTCAAGGTGTTCCAACAGGTCGGCGAGGTCGGCTGGATGCAGGTCCGCCACCAGTTTGCGGACCCGCTTCTTTTTCTTGAGCCGCAGCGCGTCATCTACCGCGTCGACAAAAGCCGGATGAAGCCCGAACGTCTCGTTCAAAGACTCCGTATCCTCTGACACAGTGTTCGTGTGAAAGACGGTTTCTTGCATGTCACACCTCCGGATCTTCGCGCAGACCCGTGGATTGAGCGGTTGGACCTAACAACAGCCGGACCACCCCGGCTGTTGCGGATGTTTATTGGTCGTTGAGAACGTAGATCACGACCAAGTGACCGTCGGGGTCGACAAAGGCGGACTCCCGGCCCTTGGGGTTGCCGTCTAGGTCAGGCAGGTGCTGAGGCTCGATCACTTCGAGGCCGGCGGCCCTGGCTTTGTCGAGCACCTCGTCAAATTCGGGGCAGTTGATCACAGCCGCCACCATGCGCGGCACCGGCATCTTGGGAAGATCAATGCCGGTGACCTCGGTCAGCGCCAGAGTGCGTTCCTGCGTCGCGGAGTTCAAGGTCGCGAAACGCAGCTTCGCGTCTTTGGGAAACGCGAACACCGGATAGGAATAGGAGTCGTCCTTGGAGTCTTTGATGTAGTCGACAGAGAAACCCAGAATGTCCCGGTAGACGGCTAAAGATCGCTCCAGATCGGCAACACAGAGATTGATACGCTTGAACATCGGTGAGTTGGCCATGACGCTTGTCCCCCTGGGCTGTGGTGATCGAGCCAGCGATCGACTTGCCGCCTGATACGGTTGTCTGGTTGTGCCCCACGCAGGGTGGCAGCGCAAGCGAAAGAACGGCTACACTGCGCCGGATGCAGGGCAGAAACCACGATGTTAAATCCATGAGCAGCTGGGTGGCTTGAATGGAACGGCTGAGCCTGATCAGCATGGTGTGTCTCTGCGCTGCCTTGGTGCTCAGCGCCGAGCCCTTCGCCCAGGATCAAGAGTGGCGCATGGACGATCCGTTGGTCGAGATCGATGCGCTCGACCCACCCGGCGCGCCGATCCGGCGCTATGCCTTTACCGCGCGGCACGCTCCAGTGCGGGAGGTGCCAATTCCGGACTCCCAGGGTCTATTCTGCACCCTTGGTCTGGCCCACAACGTGATCCTTAACTATCACCGCGACATCGACACTTGGGCCTTTCAGGTTGAAGCAACGGAAAGCGCGCGCCTTGCGGCCGGAGGCGTCGCCACCTGCCTGGACCTGACCCAAACGGGAGCGCAACGGTGATCGGCCGCTGGCTGGCGGCTTTGGTTCTTGTCTTGTGCTGGGACGCACGGGCCGCTGAAACGGTCTTCGTTGCGGGCGCGACCGGGAGCACCGGCATCGAAGTGGTGCGGCTGCTGCACGATGCGGGGTACAGCGTGCGTGGCGGCACACGCAATCCAGACCGCGCTGCGGCAGAGCACGGCGATATTGCGGACTGGGTCGTCTTTGACGCGTTGGATACGGCGACAGTGGAGGCCGCCATCGCCGGAACCGACCGCATCATCAGTACGCTGGGGGGACGTGGTCTGACCGGGCCTGGGTCGCCCCAGTTCATCGAATATCTCGCCGTGCGCAACATGGTGGAGGCGGCGCAACGGCATGACGTAAAGCAATTTGTGATTCTGGGCGCGGCGAATACCGGACCCTTCGAGGATCACGTTCTCTCTCCCCGCACCGGTTTCCTGCTGTATTGGAAAACCAAGGGTGAGGAGTTTCTCAAGGCCAGCGGTGTGCCCTACACCATCGTCGGCGCCAGTGGCCTGCGCGATACTCCCCGCGAGGGCGCCGGGGTGCGCATCCTGCTGCGGGCCGATTATCAATGGCCGGGGTTTGTCTCACGCTATCGCGTGGCCCAGGTGATGCTGGCGGCACTCAAGACAGACGACGCCCTGAACACAGCCTTTGCGCTGATCTGGGATGAAGACGTGCCGGCGGGCAAGATTGCCGGAGATTTCAAGGCTCTCCAGGCTCCCGAACATGGCCCGCGGCGCTATGATATGCCGCGCCGCCGGTGGTAGGGTTAGCGGACAAAAACGAAAACAAGACAGGGACAGAGCCATGATCAACCATGTGAAAGCATTCGCCGTCGCGGCGCTCACCAGCGTCCTGATGATAGCGCCAGCAGCCGCGGAGGGTATTTTGCTGCTGGGCGGTACGGGCCAACTCGGCGCACGGGTGGCAAAGCTACTGGTCGAGGATGGTGAACAGGTCACCGTTTTGGTGCGCGAGAGCTCAGACCGGTCGTCGCTGGACGGCCTGGATGTGGACTTCGTGGTTGGCGACTTGATGGATGAAGCCAGCGTCAACGCCGCTTTCGATGGCAAGACCTTCCGTGCCGTCGTCAACACCGTGCGCGCGCCGACGCAGATACCGGAGTTCTATCTCAAGAGCAGCACCTACATCGCGAACGCGGCCAAAGGCGCAGGTGTGCAGCAGATCATTCACCATGGCGCTGTCGGCGCGGGGTCGAATCGCCTGCTCCATCCTGACGTGCCGTGGACCAGTGTGCCCGGCCTGGAGGCCCGGATGCTGGATCACGGCGCGGCTGAGGAAGTGTTCTTCTCATCCGGAATTCCCACCACCATCATCCGCAACAGCCGGGTTTGGCCCGACGACACGCCACCGAGCGGCAACGCCGTGATGACGGAAGACCGTGGCACACTGACCCCGATTACCCGGGCCGACCTGGCCCGCTTCACTATGGAATGCCTGGACAATCCGGAGTGTCACGGCAAGATTTATCACAACAGAGACGACAGCCTGACTTGGCCGCCGCCAAGCTTTGGTGAAGGAGAATGATCACATGCGATTGATTGGATTTGTTCTGACGTGGAGTCTGCTGACCACATCAGCCTGGGCTGACGGCGTCATGGTGTTTGGCGCGACAGGCCAGTTGGGCGCGCCGCACGTGCGCATGCTGACAGAAGCCGGTGAGACCGTGACGGCGTTCGTACGCCCGACCTCAAACCGAGAGCGGCTGGAAGGGCTGGATGTGCAGTACGCCATCGGCGACTTGTTGGACGCAGACTCCGTGCGCGCGGCGATGGAGTTGGTCAAACCACGGATCGTCATCGACACGTCGGCGCGGCGCGGCGGCAGCCTGGAAGACTACGAGCAATTCTACGCACCCGTGATGCAAAACATTGTCGACGCAGCCAAGGTCAACGGCATCGACCAACTCATCATTCACAGTTCTGTCGGGGTACGTGGCAGCGCCGAGAAGCTTCTGCGCGATGAACTGGGTTTCGACACGAACGGCGCCAACATCCGTGACAAGGGCGAGGCGGAAGTGATCGTCGAAAACAGCGGTATCCCCTACACCATCCTGCGCAACGGACTGTTGGAATTCGAGCCCGCCGAGCCGACCGGAACCGCTTATCTGACGGATGACATGGACGCGTTTGGCCGCGTGACCAGAACCGATCTGGCGGAACTGGCCATCGGCTGCATCGGCAATGCCGAGTGCATGAACACGATTCTGCACGCCATGGACCCCAGCCTGCCGGGCATCCGGCCCGGGCGCGAGGACGCAGAGTAGGTAGATCTAGTTTCCGGTAATCATGTACATCCGCACGGTCTGGGCATTGAGCGGCGCCCAGGCCTCGAAGCCGCGCCAATGCCCGTATTTCGGGCGGAGATCAGCGATAGCACGGGCGATCACTGCGTCGATGTAGAGCTCTCCTTGGGCGATGACGTCTTCGACACTGGAGGACGGGGCTTCCGTAATCTCGGCCTCGGCGCGGCGTAATGCCTCCTCCATATCCGTAAAATAACTGAGGTAGCGCTGGATCCACACGCCTGGCCCTGGGCCGCTGTGTCCGCCTAGCACCCAGTCCACCTCGAGCGCTGCGGCCTCTTCAAGAGAAGTGATGTAACCGTGCACGTTGGTGTCCGGCAGGGTGCGATAAGGCACGATACCGATTTCCATCGTATCAACGAACACCAGCATCGAGCCGGCACCGGTATCAAATTCCATAGCGATGTTGGACTGACCGTGGTTGGGCCCGAAGTAGTGAATACCGACACGCTTATCACCGATCGCTATGGCGTCGCCGTTATCCACGAGACGCGTGGGCAATGGGATATCCGGGTCACCGCGACGCTTCAGTGACTCCAACGTGCCGGGGTGGGCGTAAATCCCCGCGTCAGGTGCCAGCACATCGGCGCCGACAATGTGGTCACGATGGTCGTGGCTGTAGACGATCTTGGTGATGGGTTGATCTGTGACTTGCGCGACCGCCTCACGATACAAGGCAGCGACTTCGCGGTTGATCGGATCGACGGCGAGAACGCCATCTTCGCTGACCAGAAACGGACTGACGTAAAACCCAGGCCACCAGCGGAACAAATAAACACCGCCTCCCAGGTCCTCTACGGACGCACTCCCGTCACGGGTGCGGTAGACCTCATCGGGTTTATACTCCTGATCCGTCACCACGGCGTGAGACTGCATAGCCAGCTGCAAAAAACTGAGGGGTGGGCTGGCGCTGGCACGGGATTGCATAGCGCGAATAACGCGCTCCTCGGCTGCTGCCGGGGAATATGGCTGCAGGGTGCTCAGACTGAACGCTATCGCAAAACATAAAGCCTGCTTCATCGCTTCTACTCCCCTTAACTGCCCGGCTTGTAGTCGGGATTTTCCGGCGGCACGGTCTTGGCGTAATAGCCCCAGGTTGATCCGACGGGGCCAAGTTCCCAATCTTCAGGCGGCTCGAGCATATGGGGATAATCCTTCTCGAGCTTGCGGCGCACGGCGGGAGGAATGTCCTCCTGTGTGCCGGTGATTTTGCGGCTGTGGGAGCGGGCGAAGAGATTTGCTTCAATGCCGCTCTGGCCCATGCGCATCCACGGCAACCACGGCGTCTGGCGGAAGAACCCGGCCAGCATAGTCGCCCAAGGGCGGTCCGGGTCTTCCAGTTCCTGCGCCGGTGAATAGAAGACAAAGTGCTCGGACGGGCTGATCACCGCGCCAGTTGAGGAGTACGGCCAACCCTCTGGGTTGACCGGATTGGTGATTTCCATCGCCCAGTCCCAAGCCAGCATGTAGTAATCGCCGAGCTTCTCCCAAGGCAAGATGAATGGCTTGGGTTGCGGAATACGGCCCTGCATCTCTTCCGCCGAGTTGGCGTAGCCGACGTTGGTTTGAAAGCCGTAGAAGTTGGTATCGAACATGTGGTCCGGCCGGGTTGGACCGACTTTGGTGCGCACCTTTTCGTGAATGTAGGGCACGACCTCGCAGGTTTCGCCGGTCCACGGGTTTTTCCACGTGTCGATGATCTCGCCGGTGGCAAGGTCAGTGTAAAACGTCGCGTCCTTGCCTCGGTAAATCAGAGAGTCGCCATCCCACTTGAATTGCAGGCTACCGTAACCGACGTAGCCGACCAGGGGCACGATGCGCTGCCCCGGCATCGACGCGAAGAACACCCCGGTATGGCCGCCCCACACCGGCTCGTCGCCCAGGGTGCCCCAGATTTTGGCGAAGGCGATAATGTTGTCGCGGGTCTGGGTAAAATCGAAGGGTGTATCGATGGGCGGCATTACAGCCCGGGCGGGCCCCATGGCCAGACCGGCACCTAGTCCGGCTCCCAACCCGAGGGCCTGGCGGCGGCTGAGGCGTTGTAGACTTTCATTCATGGTGTCGATGAACATGGCGCCCTCCCCTGGCGTCTACGGTTCGATAGTGTGAAGTCAAACACGACGGGGGCTTCTGCGCGCCAGAATCCGCCCACCTGTGCGCAGAGCGGCCCGTGAATCAGGGCTACCAGCCCATGACGTAGTACGAGCGCAGGCGCGTCACCATGCCCGGAAAGGCCGTACCGTAGCCGGCGAGATGGCTGTACTGCGGCAGATCGATCTTGGCGACGATCTCATCAGTGGGTGTGCCGGCGTCGAGCTCGCGTTTGACGATGGCCATGATGTCTTCCAGGAACATACGCCGTTCGACCAGCGCCGCTTTCGGCGCAACGGCATCGGCATGGGCGCTCATGAAATTCTCGAACGGCAGCTGTTCAACTTCCTTCAATGTGCGCACCCACTCGCCTGGATCGTAGTCCGGCATGGTCGGCAGACCGATGAATCCCGGCGTGACCAGGTCGACGATGAACGGCATGTTGATTTGCGGGAACCAGGGCACCAGCAGGCAGTCGCCGTGGTTCTCGCCGTAATACAACAGCTCCATGGTGACGTCGCCGAGGATCAGGTTGGTGTTACCGCCGATTGTCTGATCGGGCATCACCAGATCGGGATGGCTGTGGCTGTAGAAGTGCTTCACGCAGGCTTCGTGGCTGATGATGGTCGCGCCTGCGTCTTTCAGCACCTGCGCGCCAAGAATGTGATCCCAGTGCTGGTGAGAGTAGATGACGTACTTGATCGGCTCATCCGTGACCTCGCGGATGAACTTCAGACCAGCCGCGGCCGCTTCTGCATTCAAGGGATCGATATAGATCACGCCCTGGCCGGTGGTGATGACCAGGCTACGCCCGGTGCCCTGACGCACGCCGTAGAAGTTCGGCGCGAGTTCCTCCCATGTGGTGGAAACCCCCATGGGGTTCTGCGCGGCAGCGGGCCAGCACATCAGCGCGATGAGGGCGCAGGTAAGAACGCGATAGATCATGATCAAACTCCCCAGTCGGCGACACGCCAGGGGAGCCCGCGGGGGGCTCGGAAGTCAAGCCGGCCCGGAAAGTATGGGCGCCCTCGGTGAGCCGAAAAAACTCTTCGGGATTTTTCGAGGAACGAGCCCATGCACGCCACCGGTTTCTGCCGGGCTGGTCTGAATTCATTAATAGATTCAATGGCTTATTTTTGAGTCAAACGAGCCCATGCACGCCCAAATGTCCGGACAACCAAGTCTGGCCGTCTGTTATGAGACGTCAGCGGACTCGCGGTCAGGACCCGTCGCCTTGGAAAGTCACCCGCCGCGTTTTTCGGCGAGTAATTCCTCCAGATCGGTGATCAGCAGACCGTCGTACCAGTCATACTGCGCGGCACCCCGCGCCAGAGTGAGAAAGTCCGCAACCTCATCCCAGTCCACCTTTTCGTCGCAGGCTTCGAACTTCCCCTTCACGGCGAAGCGGCTGTAGGAAATCAGAGACGCGTAGCGCCCCCAGCGCGCTGCCTGCAGGTGGTGATGTGCACTCTTGCAGAAATCCTGCGGCATAAGTTCACCGAGTTCGCCGGAAGCATAGAAGTTGCCCAAAGCAAAATGAGCTTGGGCGTACCCTGTCTCCGCTGCAGCCGAGATAAGAGCGACGGACCGCGGCCAGTCGCGCCACTCGTGGTCGTAGTACAGGGCATGGCCCAGCAGATACATCAGGTGCGGGTTGTCCGGGTCGGCGGCCAGGTCACGCTCACACGCATAGATCGCGCCGCGCCAGTTGATCACCTGCGTCGACAAACCGGGGACCTGACGTTGCGGATCAGTGGGATGCCCGGCGACCCAGTCGCACTCAGTGGCATGCGCGCTTGCCGGCGGCGCCGGCAGACCCACCGCAAACAGGAACCCGGCGTAGGCCAGGGCTGATAATAGCGTTTTCATAGGTGCATCCCCTCAGTCGAGTGTCACAAGAACAGCGATGATGACCGCGGCAGCGCACAGCCACAGCCACAGCGGTGTGCCATTATTCTTGCCGCGGTATCCGGGATCGTCATCGGTCATAACGCTGAGCTTATCATCAACCTCATGCCGTACGAACCACCCTGCTGATCTACACCGCGCGCACGGACCAGTTCTCTTTTTGAAACTCGTCGACATGACCGGCGGCAAAAAGATTTGAGCATCACGCGATATAGAATATCCTTATCGCGCAAGCATGCGTGGGGGTGACAGCGTGCCAGCATTTGACGGACATCTTGGCCCGACCTTCTTAGCGCATTGGAGGGGGTTGCGCGGCGACTTACCGGCGCCGTCATTGCGGTCCTTCCTCGATCATCCTGAACCAAGTTGCGCACCGTACGTCTACATATTGGACGTCAAAAAGCGTGAACTGCGGGTCCGGTTGATGGGCACCCTGCTTGAGGAGGTCCGCAAGCGCAACATTACTGGCGATGATTATCTCAAGTTCCAGAAGCCGGTGGTGCGGGATGCCATTTTTCAGAATATGAAGGGTGTCGTTTCGTCCTGCTGCGGCTTGAGAAGCGGATACCAGACCAAATCGAACCGCGACCGCGATTTAAGCTGTGAAGTGCTGGTGCTGCCCCTGGCGGACGACAACGGCTTTATCAGATACACGGCCGGTGTGACGGAGGTCATGACCGATTTACTGGCCGGGGAAGTGCAAGTGGCATGGACCCAAGTGACGGGCATTGAATGGATTGATCTGGGATCGGGCACGCCCGCCGTCAAACCCGCCTCACCTGAACCAGATCACTCAAGATGGTCGTGGAACTCGGATGACGTAAGACTATCCGTCAATCATGAGCTGGGGTACTTCGTTGTCGTCGTCGGCGGTGAAGTCGGCCCCAACATTCCTAGATTGACCTACGAGCGCCTCGGCCGGGAACTCGAACGCGGCGAGACACTGAATGAAGTGCTCATATTTAACGGCGATGTTGACCTCTCGTTGCTCGACCACACCCAGCTTTTCGCCGCGGCGGACACGCTAAAATCAGCCTGCACCGCAAATGATGTGACCGTGAATAAAATCGCCGGATTTATACACGGGAATATCAATGACCCCGTCTTCAAGCTGTGGAGCGTGATCTGCAAGGAACGCGGCATTGCCGCGGAGTCCAATGCATTCACGGAACTTGAGGACCTTGCGGAGTGGATTGGCGTTGACGTTGCCGATCTGAAGCGCGACGTCAGCAGCGCCAAGCCTGTTGTCTGATGCCTTTTCACTAGTGCCTTTTCCAGGGCGGCCTACCGGTGCCGCCGCGACACCCGGCGCGGCCAATAAGTCGGTATAAACCGGAAACAAAGCGACCACCGCTTGAGCGGCGCGCGGGAAGAGATGGCGCTGCACCGGCTCAGCCCGTTCAATGACACGATCCATTCCCCTCTTGGAGCGCATCATGGCTGACCCAAAGATTTCTCTTCCATCCCTCTCCCGGCGAAATTTTACCGCGGCACTGGGCGTTGCCGGCGCCGCCAGCGTGTTGCCTCAGGCGGCTCAGGCCGACGGGCACGGGGCTGCGGATGACTCTTGGCACACCGACCCGGACCAAGCGCTGTTCAACTACCTGCGCATTCAGGGTGACTTGAGCGGCAAGCCCGCCCCCAACCCCTGGCGCGGGTATTACATCGCGGTGACGCGGGATGAGAATCCGAAGGTCGTGTTTGACTGCGAAGCCTGCGAGACCAAGAAGGTCATGCCGCGCGACGACGGCTCTTATGAGGTGTGGTCGAAGGTGATGACCATGTTCAAAGACCCAGAGACGGGCGAGGTGCTCAACGGTAAGACCTACAAAAATCCCTGGACCGGCGAAGAGAATCTGGTGGAGCCCAACATCATCGGCGCGCGGTATATGTACTATGTCGAGGATGGTCAACTCATTGCGGCCCAGTTCTCCCTCGACACCAACGCAGCGCCTGGCGAGAACTGGAGTGCAGAGGTCGATCCCGGCTTGAAAGCCGCTATTACCCTCGAATGGTCCGTGATGGGCCCAAAAGTGGTGATGGCTGGTCGACGCAAATATCCGGAGGTGCGTCCTATCCCGCTAGCCGAGTTCGGCACGACGACGGTCGACTTGGCTCAAGTGCGCGACCCCGACCTCACCCGTATTGAATCAACGTACGGCATCGTCTTTCTGGCGCCGTGGCAGGGCTTTTTGAAAATGGGCAACCGGCCGGGCCATTCGGTGTGGCACTGCGTCGGCAGCAAGGCGCAGAGCTTCGATGATCTGTCGCCCGAGTATTTGGAACAGGCGGAGAAGTATATTCCCGACGTGCTGGCGTGGGCGGACGCCTAAGAGGCGTGGCCCCGTCGCACGGAGTCACTTTTGAAGGAAGAATTTGCGGAAGACGTCGATCGCAATCCAGACCCCAAGGATCAGTAGAACAGCGAGAAAGACTTCAAGCATGTACTCCTGCTGAAACATCTCGACGGACTCGAAATAAGGACGATCATTTATCGTCGTATCGATCACGATAACGACGATGGGACCGGGGATCAGAAGCCAGATCAGTAGATCCACGGCGTTCCGTGCGATCTGTTTGAATTTCTCTTTGGTTTCTGATGTCATCGGGCAGCAGGAACAAGTTGCTCAAATTACGGTCAAACCTTAGCACGCTGACGGATCGTGTGGGAGGACTCGCTACTGTCCGATTTGAACCAACCGAATCAAATTCCCGCTGACGTCATCAAGGAAGGCTATTCTGTTTCGACAGGTAGCCGTCAATATTGAGTTGGCTTGGAGATTTTATGACCCGTGTACTCCTTGCCCTTTTCGCAGCGGTCCACTTTTCGGCCACGTCAGCACCGGCCAGTGGCGCATGACCTCTGACCAACACGTTGTACGTTGTGCTGCAAAACCTCGGAGAACGCCAAGGGCTGGTCCGGCTCATCCAATTTGAGGGCACAGAACAAGTGTAAATCCGCTCCAGTGCGCAAACTTGGGATACCGGGGGTTGGCTCTCGCTGTTGACCCGGTCGCGCGGTGTCGAGCAAAACGTCGACGATCTGTCGCCTGAGTATCTGGAACAGGCGGAGAAGTATATTCCCGACGTGCTGGCGTGGGCGGGCGCCTAAGAGGCGTGGCCCGGAGATAGGCGTTACTGGGGAGCGTTACTGGGGATCAAGGGGCGTTGGTGACAGATCCAGCGTGATACCCAACTGCCGGGCGAAGGCGACACGGTCATTATTGCCCCACCGCTCGACAACCTTGCCGTCCTCGAACCGGTAGATGTCAATCGCCGTGTAATGGAAGCGGTTACCCGTCGGCTCCTGGCCATAGGCCGGTGCATTCATGGTGCCTTGAACATTGGTCCGGGCGACGACGACGTCGCCTTTACAGATGATCAGTTCATTGGTGACCTTGCGATCGGGAAAGAGCGCCTGCTGCCGCGTCCAAATTCCAGCCATGTGATCCGGCGTGCGGACGGCTGCGCCAAGCCCGCCGGCGTCGGTGTTATGGCTGGTGAACTCTGCCGCATAGTAGTCCACGGCCCGGTCGGCCTGACGCTGGTTAAACAAGATGTCCGTCATCTCAAGGTAGGTCTGAAGATTCGCCTCATTGCCCTCGCATTGGATCTCGGTGGCCTGGGCGGGCGCGGTAATGGCGATGGCCGCCGCGAGAATGATGGGTGCATGAAAACGCATGTCAGGCCTTCCAGTGAGGGGAGGAGCGGTGGACTGTAGGGCAACTGGGCGAACCAGCGACCCCACCATCAAAAAATCGTCCAACAAATGAACTATCGGGCCATTGGCGGGCAGCTCAAGGATTATACAAGCGTCATACTAGGACAAGATCACGCATGCTCCTTTTGACTAACAGGTAAGACAAGCTGTCATGGCGTTTGCCTCAATTTCTAATTGCACGTCTAGATGGGGACAGCCTTAGGCGAGCCGTTCATTAACGATAAGAGAGGGGGATACGCGATGCAGCTTAAACAGAAATTCATAGTGGTGGCGGTTCTTGCCACAGCCATTGGTTCAGGGGCGCAGGCGGAGTCACTTAAAGATGATGCTGTACTCACCAAATTTGTGGAATGGCATTTGGGCTTTACCACAAACGCAAAACAACGCGATGTGGATTTGGCCGCCAAAGTAGAACCGCGTTGGGGGCTGAGTGAATTGCGCTTTCAGCGGATATGGCATGATCGTGAGGATGGCTATTGGCTTTATTATGAAACCAGCCAGCCTGATGTACGCCCTGACCGCAACCAGATTTGGCGGCTATACCGGAATGACCTCGGCGCCCTCAAAATTGATTCTTATAACTTCAAGGACCTAGATGCAGGCTTGGCATTCTGGGGCAAAGGTGATGACCCGAAGTCCTTTGATGCGGTTGATGTGAGCGATCTCGCAACGATCCCCGGGTGCAACGCCACCTATACCTGGCGTGCTGATTTTGAACGCTTCGTCGGAGCAAACGTTCATGAGGAATGCTTCACCATCGGCAAGTCCTATCTAATGCAGCAAATCGAAATCTCTAAGGCTGAGGACGGTACGCTCGTTAGAAAAGACTGGCACACGTTCTATGATGAACACGGGGTCGCCAAACAGGGTGCGATGTACAAGCAAGGCACGCATGGCCCCACCGTTCATTTGTACACGGAGCGATATGAGCTAAATTAGGTGTTGCACGTACGCGCAGTATACGTTCAGCCGCTGCACGCCTTCCAAAATGTGAACCCTCAACGGGGTAACAGGCCGGATGCCCCAAGACAAACGCCAGATCCGCTTTAATGTTCCTGAGTTGACACTTAATTAGGCCATCTCAGGAATAGAGGTGTTTGGAAGAATGGTGCGGTCGAGAGGACTTGAACCTCCACGGGATTTAACTCCCACAGCGACCTCAACGCTGCGCGTCTACCAGTTCCGCCACGACCGCATCTGGGCACTTGCTTTTGGGCATCGGCCCGGCGGGCTTGAGGCGCCCGCCTGAGGAGGCTGGTGGATAGCAAAACCCGCCGGTTAGCGCAAGCGGCCTGGGACTAGCCGGCTCCTCCATCGAGCACCGCATCTAGCCTTTTGTAGCTCATTTCCATGCCGTCGGTCATTCCGGTGGCCAAAGCGGCATCACGGTCGGCCTGAGACGCGTATTCGATCAGGGTGGTCATGGTTGTCACCCCGCCTGACTCCTCAAACGTAACGGTATTGACTGTTGCCCCCTCCCCCATGGTGCCGCCCACGTCTCCCGGATCGAACAGCTCCGTGCTGACAATTTTCTGATGGAGTACGACCTCTTTGAATTCCCCACTGAAGCCGAACTCCTTGCCGTCGTCGTCGTTGCGCCAACGCCAAAGGAAAGTGCCACGGGTGCGGACATGCATGTCGCAGACCGGCATGCTCCAACCCGGGGGGCCAAGAAGCCAACGGTGCATCAGTGCTGGTTCGGTGTAGGCCCGCCAGACCAGGTCCACGGGCGCGTCAAACGTGCGGCGAACGCACACCGCGTTCTCGGAGGGCAAGGTCACTTCGGCAGGAGGCCTGGATGGAGGCGCGGATGGTGTCATGGAGGTGGTCCCTTTAGGAGTCTTGGTCTGCTTTGAGGTCGTCGAGCACCGCATCGAGCCGCCGGTAGTTGCCCTCCCAAAGCGTGCGGTAGCGCTCCAGCCAGATGTCGAGGTCCTTGAACGCTTCGGGCCGGAGTTTGCATGGACGGGTCTGGGCGCGGCGGGTGCGGCTGATCAGGCCAGCCCCCTCAAGCACCTTGAGATGGGCCGATATGGTTGGTTGGGTTAGCTCGAATTTGCTGACCAGCTCGTTCACCGTGCACTCGCCGGTGGCGAGGTGCGCGACGATCCCCATGCGGGTGGGGTCGGACAGGGCAGCGAAGGTGTGGCTGAGTTCAGACATTTATATTGATTATCATCTATATTGATAAATAACAATATAATTAATGGGCCTGCGGCGTGCAGTTTTCAGCGCTATAAGGACGGCCATGGTGTCTGAGCCCCGCGAGATCGAGTTCCGCGCGTCTGCCGGCCCGGTGGACTACGAGGCCGCTGTGGCCGAGATGGAGGCCCGGGTGGCCGCCATTCATGACGGCACGGCGCGGGAGCTGCTGTGGTTTCTGGAGCATCCACCGCTCTACACCGCCGGGACCAGCGCCCAGACGTCAGACCTGCTGGAGCCGGACCGCTTTCCGGTGTTCAAGTCCGGGCGCGGCGGCCAATACACCTATCACGGCCCCAGCCAGCGGGTGGCCTACGTGCTGATGGATTTGCGCCATCACGGCCAAGACGTGCGCCGCTACGTGCAGACCCTGGAAGCGTGGATGATCGCCGCCCTCGCCCGCTTCGGTGTGACCGGCGAAACCCGGTGCGACCGCATCGGCATATGGGTCTCGCGCGAAGGATCAATCTTAGGCGAAGAAGACAAAATCGCCGCCGTTGGTGTGCGGGTGCGCCGCTGGGTGACGTTTCATGGTGTGTCCATCAACGTCGATCCGGACCTGAGCCACTTCACCGGCATCGTGCCCTGCGGCGTGGCCCAGCACGGCGTGACATCGCTGGCGGCACTGGGGAAGACCGCCGATATGTCTGAGGTGGATAACGCGCTGAAGGCGGAATTCGAGAAGGCTTTCAAAGTAACTCTGACAAACGAATAGCTACTCTTGCCCCGCAACTGTCATTATCCGCGAAAGCGGATAATCCATAATCGCAGGAGTGTATGGATCACCCGATCAAGTCGGGTGATGACAGGCCCGAAACGGTCTCTGTTTTGGATTATTGCGCCCACTGACGTGGACATGTCACGACAATTCCAAAGGGGCCTAGATCGTGCCGTAACTTTCTTTCAGAACTCAAAAATTTGGATTTTTTTTTAAAAGCACCTTGTCAGGCACCACAAGATGTACCTTACGATTGCCAAAATGAGATGCACAAAGTTTTTTTAAAAAGCTTCTTTCTCTATACACTCTGACAACTAGCAAAGTGATCAATCCGATCAAAGCCGTCCAAAAATTAACTACGGACGTGATGAATTGAATGCCGGGAACGGTTAGAAAAATATCCATGTCCTCATTATACCGCCTACATCGGTACTACCGCAATCAATGACATTGAGCTACTTCCACGACCTTAGTTAGACTACCTACTTCCACAGCCAATTGCCATCACGGCTGATCTGCTCGGCCAGGTCGTAGTGGGCGCCCAGTTCATGAATGGCGGTGTCGTCTTCCTTGAACTCACCCAGCGCGGCAAGCGCATCGTGCGGTTTGAGGCCGGGCACGATGGGATGATCCATCGACGGATCGGCATAAAGCCGCTGCGCCATGGGCCGGATCATGTATTCCATCAGCTGCAACGCCGCATCGCGCTTGTCAGCCTTACGGGTCATGGCAAAGCCACTGATGTTCATGTGCACGCCCCGCCCCTCCTGCTCCAGGAACACGACGCCGACCGCATCGAGCAGGCGCTTGGTGTCTGGGTCGCGCATCTGCGGAAACAGACGGCCGTAGTAATAGGTGTTGGCGATGGCGACATCGCAGATACCATCGGCGATGCCTTGCAGCTGCACAATGTCGAGATCGATAGGCTCGCGCGCGAAATTAGACACCAGCCCATCGACAAAGCGCCGGGTGGCCGCTTCACCGTCATTGGCGATCATCGACGCCAACAGCGACTGCACGTAAATCTTGTTGCTGGGGCGCACGCAGACCTTGCCATTCCAAGCCTCATCAGCGAGGTCGGCATAGGTTTGCAGGTCCGCGGGATCGACCCGGTATTTGGAATAGAACGCCGTGCGCGCCCACTTGCTGAGGCCGAACCACAAGCCATCCGGATGGCGGTATTTGGCTGGAATCGCCGCTTCCAGCGCGGCGGACTCCACCGGCTGCAACACACCGGCATTCACCAGTTTGGCGAGGCGTAGAGCCTCCATGGTGAAGATGACGTCCGCCTTCGGGGCGTCTTTCTCTTCGACCAAGCGATCCAGCAACTGACCCGCCGTCATGTATTCCACATGGACCGGTATGCCGGACTCAAAGGCGAAGGCATCCAACACCGGCTGGATAAACGCGGGCGTCAGATAGGAATAGACGGTGAGGCTTTTATGCCCGTCCGCCGCGACGGGCATCGGGGACGCCGCCAACCCGAGAGACATCGCCAGAACAAACAGAAGCTTCTTCATTGGACGTCTCCCGGCGGTTGCGTGATCAGCTGAGGAATAGCGTACCCCTACTCCTCCAGCTTGGACAGCAGCGCGACCGGATCAGAGAACACATCCGGGTGGTGCTTGTTGGTCAGCTCCACGTAGTACGGCGGATAATCTTCCACCGAGGCATAGCGCCCGCCGGTGGCGGTGCCGAACAGGTGGCCGGGATGGCCGGTCATCTTGAGCCACGGCCGCCAGCTGACGATGCCGTTAAAGTGCGTGGAATCATTGGCGATCATCACATCGGGATTGGCGACGTCTTCCATCTGCGCGCGGTAAGTGGTGACCTCGTTGTAGTGGAACTGCGGCCCGGCGAAGTCTTCCGGCGTGCCGACGCGGATTTCCTCGACCAGCACCACGGTGCCGTTCTCATTGCGCGGCGGCAGGAAGCGGTGGTTGATGTCCATCATGGCCAGGCGCGGGTTCTCGGACGGTGAGCGGCGGCCTTCCAGACTGATGAGCATGCGGCTCGGGCCCATGCGGGTCTGCGGCACTTCCACGGTTTCCCCGGTGTAGGGGTTGTCGAAGGTTTCCAGCAGCTCGCCGGTTTCCCAGTCGGTGAAGTAGGCGACCTCGAAGGACGCGCCTTCCCAGGTCCACTCGTCGAGTTGTTTGTAGCGGGCGAGCGTTCCGGCCAGCACACCATAGAGCGGCGTGACGCGGTTCTCGACCACACCGTAGTACAAGCCCTTCACCCCGCCCATGACCACGCGGTCGTCCAAAGAGCAGCGCATTTTGATCAGCGCGGTCAATTGATCCTCGCGCTTGGAGAAATCGAGGGTGCGCGCATGACCGTCAGCCAGCGTTGGCGTTGCGGCCATCAGGCCGGCACCGCCGAGACCGCCCAGCAACGTGCGGCGCGATAGGCCGCCGACAATCGGATCAATATCGGAAGGTTGGAACTTAAACATAGTGCGTCCTTTCGTAACGTTAGTCACCGCGCGGCTGCTGAAGCGCCGCGAGTGGATCGTTGATGACATCGGGATGATGTTTTTCGCAAAGCTCTAAATAATATGGCGGCAGGTCCTCGACCCGTGCCTCGGTGCGGCCGGAGCCGCGGCCCATGTTCATGGCGCCGAGGCCGTCCATCCCGGCCCAGCCGCCCCAGCCGACCAGGCTTTGATACTGGATCTTGGTGGGCACGCGCACGCGGTCCGGATCGGATAGATGCGCCAGACTGGCGTTGTAGGTGGTGAGCTCGTTGTAGCGGAACGGCTGTGGCCCGGTGGCGGGCGGATCGCCGGCAATCTTGATTTCCTCGGTCACCCACACGTCGTCACCGGCGACGATGGCCGGACGGAACATATGATTGGCGTCCATGTTGCGCATGCGCGGATTGTCGGTGAGATCGAACCCGCCGGGTTTGACCGGCACGATGCTGGGCCCCATACGCGTCAACGGCACCTCCACCGTTTTGCCGGTGAACGGGTTGTCCCAGGTTTGAATGTGCTTGCCGGTGGCGAGATCGGTGAAATAGGCCATCTCCAGCATGCGCATCTCGAACATCAGCGCATCGACGCGGGTGTATTGAAAGAACGTCGCGGCGAGGATGCCGAACACCGGCGTCGCTTTGTTGTCGATGACGGCGTAGCGGGTGCCGTAGATCCAGCCCATCGACAGGCTGCCGTCAACGGCGCCGCGCATCTTGATCATGGCGGTGAGGAACTGGGCGGGATCATCGAAATCAGGGGCTGATCCGTGACCATCTGCAAGGGCGGGTGCGCTCAGGCCGGTGGCTGCGGCGGCCCCGGCGGCGGAGCCAAGCAAGCCTCTGCGGCTGAGATGAGAAGTCCTATGCGCCATATATGGCCCCCGTGTCTGACTCTTTGATTTGGTTGGGCGCTATCAGAGCGGATCACACGCCGGGGGTCTATGGCTTCAACACGGTACGTTCCGACCAGCGGATACGGCCCTCTGCGGGCAGGTTACAGCGGGGCGCCGGAGGGATTATCGCGGCTGGGCATGGAGGTGTTCGGCAACGGCGTGGGGTCGGAGCCCGAGCGCCCGCAGTGGACGTCGCGCTCACACCAGTCCTTCACCCCACCGGCGATAAAGCGGTCGGCATCGGTGCAGGCGGACAATAGGGCCAGCGCCAAAGAGACAATGAGAAAGGCTCTTGCGGTGCTCATACTTTCTGTTTTACGATAAATTTTATTGTAAAACAATAAGCAAAATGAGGGTCTCATGAGCACTCCTGACAACCTCTCCAGCACGCGCCTGCAGCGGATTCAGCGGGTCAGCGGGCGGATCGCCACCGCCTGCGCCGTGCTGATGATCGCCCTGCCCGCCCTGCTGCTGACTCTGTCGCTGTTTTTGCCTGAGTTCCTCGCCATCCAAAGCGCGGCGCGGCGGCTAGGTGTGCAGGCAGATGAGATTTCCTGGCTGGCCCGGTTCGCGTCTTTCGTGGCCATGACGATTGGATCGGCGCCGCTGCTGTGGGGCCTGTGGATTATGCGCCGGTTATTCCAGAACTACGCCCGGGGCACGGTGTTCAGCACAGAAGCCGCCGATCAGCTCAAGCGCGTCGCCTATGCCCTGTTCGCGCTGATCGCCGCGCGGCCCATCGGCGGGGCGCTGTTTGGTCTGGCGCTGTCCATCGACGTTGTCCAACAAGGCGGTCAAGGGCAGCTCATGCTCGCTGTCGGCAGCACCGAAGTTTGGCTGGCGCTAGCCGGATCCATGGTGCTGGTGATCGCCTGGATCATGGGCGAAGCTGCCGCGCTCGCCGACGAAAACAAATCGTTCGTATAAAGAGTGCGTCAAAAAGTGCAGCGCTGATCCATGCCCATCGCCATTTCTCTCGATAAAGTGCTCGCCACCCGCGGCATGACGGCGCGCGAGTTGGCCCAAGAGGTCGGTATCACCGAAGCGAACATGTCGCTGCTGCGCACCGGCAAGGTGAAAGGCGTGCGCTTCAGCACCCTGGAAAAGATTTGTGAAATCCTTGAGTGCCAGCCGGGGGATTTGTTGAAGTATGAGGAGGGAGAGTGAACCGCCCTACCCTCCCTCTTATTCTCTTTGGGGCATCTCTGCGGGATCGAAGGTGCCGAGTTGGTCGAAGGTGGTGGTGGGGAACGCGCCGCCCTTGCCCGGCGGGTCGATGACGGTGACGGCCACGTCGTCTACCCGCGCCAGGCGCGGGCCTGTGTGGCAGGCCTCGATCATATCATCAACGAGGGCTTTGGGGCCGTTAAGCAGGGCTTCGACCGTGCCGTCGGTGACGTTGCGCACCCAGCCGGCCAGCTTGCGCGCCTTGGCTTGATCCACTGTCCAGCCGCGGTACCACACGCCCTGAACGCGGCCAGAGATGACGAGCCGGACGGTTGTTATCGTGCTCGGCACGACGGTTACGTCTCCGCCGACCAAAACGTCACTCAAATTCCATGATGACCTGATCGACGGCCAGGGACGCGCCCTTGGACTCGGGGATCGCCTTGACCACCCCATCGCGCTCGGCCTTGAGGACGTTTTCCATTTTCATGGCTTCGACGATGGCGAGGTTTTCACCGGCTTTGATCTCTTGCCCCACTTCCACCTCGACCGAGACCAATAGGCCCGGCATCGGTGAGAGCAGGTACTTGGACATATCCGGCGCGACCTTGACCGGCATCAGCTTCGCGAGTTCAGCTTCGCGCGGGGTGTAGACGGTGGCATCGGCCTGGGCACCGTTGTGGAACAAGCGGTAGCCGATGCCGTCGCGGTCGATCTGGATGCAGACCTCCTTGCCGTCGACGGTGCCGATGAACAGCGGATCGCCGAAGTCCCAATCGCTGGCGACTTCGATGCGGCGGCGGCCCACTTTGACGGAGCCGTTCACACCTTCTGCGCCCTCAGCCACGTCACACGCGGCATTGGTTTGCTTGCCGCCGATCTCAACCACCCAATCGTCGGACACTGTTTTGCCGTGGCCGCTGAGGCTGCCGGAGATCTTTGCGGCACGGGCTGAGTACGCCCGGTGCATCAGCGCGGCGACGGCGATCAGCGGGGTAGCGTCGTCGGCGGGCAGATCGGCATCGGAGAACCCGTCGGGGTATTCCTCAGCGATGAAGTTGGTGGTGAGCTTGCCGTCAACAAACCGTTTCTTGCCCATCACAGAGGCGAGGAACGGAATGTTGTGATTAACGCCGCGTATGTAATAGCGGTCGAGCGCATCGCGCATATGAGCGATGGCTTGGTTGCGCGTTTTACCCCAGGTGCACAGCTTGGCGATCATGGGATCGTAGTACATGGAAATCTCACCGCCCTCGTACACACCGGTGTCCACGCGGACGTGCTTGCCGTCTTCGGGCGGCTTGTAGCTGACCAGGCGGCCGATGGACGGCAGGAAGTTGCGGTATGGGTCTTCTGCGTAGATGCGGCTTTCCATGGACCAGCCGTTGATCTTCACATCCGACTGCTTGACCGTGAGCTTCTCGCCGTTGGCGATGCGGATCATCCACTCGACCAGATCAAGTCCGGTGATGAGCTCGGTGACCGGATGCTCCACCTGTAAGCGGGTGTTCATTTCCAGGAAGTAGAAGTTGCGCTTGGCGTCGACGATGAACTCAACCGTACCGGCGGAGACGTAATCCACCGCTTTGGCGAGTGCGACCGCCTGCTTGCCCATAGCCTTGCGAGTCTTCTCGTCGAGGAACGGCGACGGCGCTTCTTCAATCACCTTTTGGTGGCGGCGCTGAATGGAGCATTCACGCTCATTGACGTAGATGCAATTGCCGTGACGGTCGGCCAGCACCTGAATCTCAATGTGGCGCGGCTGCTCGATGAACTTCTCGATGAACACGCGGTCGTCGCCGAAGGACGATTTGGCTTCCGAGGTGGCGCGCTCAAAGCCTTCCTTGGCTTCGGCGTCGTTGTGGGCAATGCGCATGCCCTTGCCGCCACCGCCGGCCGAGGCTTTCAGCATGACCGGGTAGCCGATCTCGCTGGCGATCTTCACCGCTTCCTTGGCGTCTTTGATGATGCCCATGTAGCCGGGCACCGTGGACACCCCAGCCTCGTCGGCCAGCTTCTTGGAGGTGATCTTGTCGCCCATGGCCTCGATGGCTTTGGCGTCCGGACCGATGAAGGCGATCTTCTCTTTCTTCAGCGCTTTCTGAAAATCTTTGTTTTCCGACAAGAAGCCATATCCGGGATGCACCGCCTGGGCGCCGGTCTTCTTACAGGCGCGGATGATGCGGTCGGCCTTGAGGTAACTCTTGGCCGAGGGCGCCTGACCGATGTGCACGGCTTCATCGGCCATCTGCACATGCAGTGCGTTTTTGTCGGCATCGGAATACACCGCGACGGTTTTGATGCCCATCTTCTGCGCCGACTTGATAACCCGGCAGGCGATCTCGCCACGGTTGGCAATGAGAATTTTATCGAACATGCGTTTGTGTCCCCTGTCGCGCCGGCTTAAAGCGGAATGTTCGCGTGCTTCTTCCAAGGATTCTTCACGTCCTTGGTGCGCAGCATGGCGAGCGCGTTACAAACGCGCCGCCGCGTGCCGTGCGGCATGATGACGTCGTCAATGAAGCCCAGATTGGCGGCGCGGAACGGATTGGCGAAGTTCTCTTCGTACTCCTTGGTGCGCGCGGCGATCTTTTTGTCGTCGCCGATGTCTTGGCGGAAGATGATTTCCACCGCGCCCTTGGCCCCCATCACCGCGATCTCGGCGGTCGGCCAGGCAAAGTTGACGTCGGCGCGAATGTGCTTGGACGCCATAACGTCGTAGGCACCACCGTAAGCCTTGCGGGTGATGACCGTGATCTTTGGCACAGTGGCTTCGGCAAAGGCGAACAGCAACTTCGCGCCGTGCTTGATGATGCCGCCGTATTCCTGATCGGTGCCGGGCATGAAGCCCGGCACGTCAACGAATGTGAGCAGCGGAATGTTGAAACAGTCACAGAAGCGCACAAAGCGCGCCGCCTTGCGGCTGGATTCAATGTCGAGACAGCCCGCCAGCACCATCGGCTGGTTGGCGACGATGCCCACCGGCTGCCCCTCCATGCGGGCGAAGCCGATGATCATGTTCTTGGCGAAGTGTTCGCCGATTTCGAAGAAGTCGCCCTCGTCCACCACTTTGTGGATGAGCTCTTTCATGTCATACGGCTTGTTGGCGTTTTCGGGCACCAGGGTGTCCAGCGAGTAATCCTCGCGGTCGGGCGGATCGGACGTCGGCACCACCGGTGGCTTTTCTTTGTTGTTAAGCGGCATGAAGTCGAGCAGACGGCGCAGCTGCAACAGCGCTTCCACGTCATTCTCGAACACGCCATCGGCCACACCGGATTTGGACGCGTGGGTCATGGCACCGCCGAGGTCTTCATGACTGACGGTTTCATGTGTAACGGTTTTCACCACGTCCGGGCCGGTGACGTACATGTAAGAGGTGTCCTTCACCATAAAGATGAAGTCGGTCATGGCGGGGGAATACACTGCCCCGCCCGCGCACGGGCCCATCACCATTGAGATTTGCGGCACGACGCCAGAGGCCAACACGTTTTGCAGGAACACATCCGCATACCCGGCGAGCGACAACACGCCTTCCTGAATGCGCGCGCCACCAGAGTCATTGAGGCCGATCACAGGCGCGCCGACCTGTACCGCCTTTTCCATCACCTTGAGGATCTTCTTGGCGTGATATTCCGACAGCGACCCACCGAACACGGTGAAGTCCTGGCTGAACACGAACACCGGGCGGCCATTGACGGTGCCATAGCCGGTCACCACGCCATCGCCGGGCACCTTCTGGTCGGCCATGCCGAAGTCCGTGGTGCGGTGCTCGACGAACATGTCCCACTCTTCGAAGGAGCCCTGATCGAACAGAATTTCGATGCGCTCGCGGGCGGTCAGCTTGCCCTTCTTATGCTGGGCATCGATCCGCCGCTGGCCGCCGCCGAGGCGGGCGTCCGCGCGCTTTTGCTCAAGTTTCTGGATGATATCGCTCATGAGGTCCCCTTCGCCGGTGTCCGGCTCTGGAGGCGGCCGGTTACGGTTTCTTGACGGCTAGGGGATAGCACACCGGAGGGCTGCGGAAACGAAAAAATGTCCGATTTCAGCGCCTTTCCGCCGTTTTCCGGTAAATTTCACGGCCCTGGCATAGACAATTCAGGCCCAACCTCCGTATACAGCAGGCCATGAACCCGTTGCTCAAGATGACCCTCGAAATCGGCCCGCTGGTGGTCTTTTTCGTCGCCAATTCCCAGCTGGGCATTTTCAACGCCACCCTTGCCTTTATGGCCGCGACGGCCATCGCGCTCGCCGTCTCCTACGCCCTGACGCGCACGGTGCCGACCATGCCGCTGGTGACCGGCGTGTTCGTGATGGTGTTCGGCGCCCTGACGGTGTGGCTGCAGGACGAAACCTTCATCAAGGTCAAGCCGACCATCGTCAACATGCTGTTCGCCTCGATCCTGACCTTCGGGCTGGTGACCGGGCGGCTGTTTCTGAAAATGGTTTTGGACTCCGCCCTCATGCTGACGGACACGGGGTGGAAAATTCTCACCCGGGCGTGGATCGGATTTTTCATCAGTCTAGCGTTGATCAACGAAATCGTGTGGCGGATGTTCTCGACCGACTTTTGGGTGAGTTTCAAATTGTTCGGCATCATGCCGATGACAATCATCTTCTCCATCGCCCTGGTGCCGGTGATTATGAAGCACTCGATAGAGACGACACCTGAGGGCGAAGACGGAGCGGCGTGAGTATCAACAGCGCTCCACCCTTCTAGGTGTCATTGACGATTTTTGTTCGCCGTTACCGACGTGCGGCAAATGCGGACTGAAAACCCAGTGCACCTTCCGTGGTCCGGTATACGGTGAAATTTGGGTACATAAGCGCATTTCTTCCAGACGTGAACACCGTGGTAGTGTCGAATGGAAAGCTATGCTTGTATTCCGTGTTGCATACGGGCTTGTGCTTAAAGATCATCGCTGCTTCGGCCCGTTTACGAGCACCTGCAGGTGTGATCAACGCGGCATTAAAGCAAAGCTGCTCTCCGTGTAGAAGTTCACGGCGCCATTCGGACCACTTTTCATGTCCTTCAATGCGTGCATTCACGTCTCTCGCTTCGCCAATATAGATTAGGCGATTCAGGGTCACGGTTTCAGCCTTTGAATAGTAGGTGCAGGCGTAAACGCCATATACAGCGGACCCACGCGGAAGCCCTGAAATATTCGGTTCACGCCAATACCCGTCAAACTCAAGTGTGTAGGTTTGCTCACTCATAATATCCTTGCCTTTCTAAACTAACACCCATACGCCATCGCGGACGTTCGTTCATTATACTGAACATTTGCTGCTCGTCAATTCTACTGGTATGATCGTTCAAAATAATGAACGATTCCAATAACTAAGGAGGGACTGTGTCTCTAGGAGCTAAACTGAAAGAACTGCGACTCCGGCGGGGGCAGTCGCTGCAGCAAGTGGCGGATGCTATCGGTGCGTCAAAGGCCCATGTCTTCGGACTGGAAACCGAACAAGTCAAGAACCCGTCTTTCGGCATTCTGAAACGTCTTGCAAACCACTTTAAGGTCTCCGTCGAAGATCTCGTTGAAGATGAGTTTGACGCACAGGAGGAAGACGGTTCGCTTGTCGCAATGTTCAGAGACTTAAAAACACTGAACGAAGACGATCTTCAAATCGTCAAGTCCGTGCTGGAAAGCATCAAAATGAAGACGAAGGCAAAACTCAAGGATAAGTGATGGCACTCACCCGAATGGACCTTGCGGATATCGGCAATCCTGATGACTTGGCCAAAGCAATTTTTGAAATGTGGCCTGACATGCCCATCCCAGTTCCAGTCGAGCAAGTTGCCGCAGAGTTAGATATTTCAGACATTGAAGAGCTAACGACCGATGGCTTTGTTGGCGCGCTAGTCACGGATACTGCGCGATCATTTGGTGCAATACTTGTTGCCAGCGGAATGCACAACGTCCGGAGAAGGTTCACAATCGGTCACGAACTGGGTCACTTTCTTTGCCCATGGCACAAACCGAGACATGGCGACAGGTTCCTTTGCTCAACAGCTGACATGGTCAACGCTTCGACGGCCAGACGCGACGCAGCTCAAAGAATGGAAGTCGAGGCCAATCGCTTCGCCGCAGGTCTGCTACTTCCGGAGAAGTCATTCTTGCAAAATATTCGGAAGAAGAGCGGCCCTGATATCGAACATATTCTTGAACTTGCTATCAAATACGACACGAGCAAGGAAGCGACGGCTCGTCGGTACGCCGAACTTCACGATGGGCCTTGTGGTGTGGTGATCTCACAAAACGGAAAGGTACTTCGCTTTTATAAGAACCCAGACTTTCCGTGGATTGAGCCATACAGGAAAGGTAGTCCGATACCGAATGGAAGCATGTCCGCAGCCAAGGACCAACCCATCGGACTTGTTTCCGACATTCGAGAGATTCCTGCCGAGGTATGGTTTCCATCCGGCCCTGGCGAGATTGGTCCGAATACCTATGAGCAAACTCTACCGCAAAGAAATGGCTACTTACTTACCTTGCTGACCGTAGACGAAGACGAAGAAGAACTCGATGAAGAGATAGAGGAAGCGTGGACGCCACGCTATTGACTCTAGTGACACCATCGAATTGTGAAATGGAACGACTGCGTTGTTTAACAACTAGCCGTGCAGGCTGAGAAAGGTCTCGACCGCGAGAATGTCGCCCTTCAGTCCGTCGATACGTGCCGTGGCTTCAGCATCCTCGCCCCACTGTTCCATCTGCCAGGTTTCGTCCAATACGGCTGCAGCGGCCACCTCCGCGCCGCTGAGATGACGGTGTGCGAGGGCAAGAGACAAAGCCAGAGAACTGGTGAGCGACGCCGTGGCCTGAACCGCTGTCAGACGGTGCGCGTCGAGACTGAGAAGCAGGGTTTGCATCTTCCCCGGCACATCTTCGGACTGAGCGATGGGCATCAGCCCCTGCCCCACATCCAGATGCACGCCGTGTTTAGCTTCCAGCCAATCCAACACCGGCTGCCACACGGCGGCTTGGCGCTCGGCTAAGGTGGCGGGTGACTGAGCGCGGTAACATAGCAAGTCACCATAGGCATATTTGATGAGCTCAGCGGCGATGGCGCCGGGATCTGGGGCGATGCGATCAAGCTCCGTATTGAGCAGCTTGGTCAGCGGCATGGTGTGGGGATCAATGTACTCCGCTTGGGCGTCCCACTCCCCGGCGATGGCCTCCGCCAGCGCCCGGGCCGGGGTCTCGAGCTTGGCGCGCCCAGGGGTGTGCAGAGCGCGGCCATCCAGAGTGACGGCGAAGCCCGCCTCGCCCTCCGTGACCGCGACGCTTTTGTAAACCCGTTTGCGGCGGGTTTCTTCCTTCGGTGCGGCGACCTTAACGGGTTGCGGGTCAGTTTCCGGCAAGGTGCCAGGTCCGTGCCGTTTCGCAGGTGTCGCCGGCAGCCTGCCCGCGTTCGAGCATGCCTTCGGCAAGCAACGACGCACCGCCGGTGGCAAACGCGCCGGCGATAGACCCCAGCGACCGCACTGCACCCGCCGCATCGAGGCCGATGCCGGGCGAATTCAGCGGACCGGACACTTTGACCATCTGGGTGAGCTTGCCCATGCCGACGCCCAGGCCCTCTTTGGCTTTGGGGCGGATATTGAGGTTGAGCTTCTCCTCGGCGAAGTTGATGTTGCCCGAGGATGTGATCTCCATGCGGTCGGAGACAAAGGCGATGCCCTGTTCAGTACGGGCGACGCCATCTTGAACACGCAGGTTGACCACCGCGCATTGGGCCACGGTGAACTCCTCCTGAGCGACGAACGGATTGATGGAGCTGATCAACTGCGCCAGAAAATCCGCCCCGGCGAGGTTGATCGCGTCGTTGCGGATGCGCGCCTCGCCCATGCCACCGACAATAGCGCCATCGAGACTGGCCATCATCGCCGCAACACTTTGGCCGCTGCCTTGCAGATCAACATCGAAATCCAGCGGGCCTTGGGTGATTAGATCGGTGGCATCCAAATCGACGGCGATTTGCTGCGCCTGCATGCCGCTGCCACTGGCCTTGACCGACAGCGTGCCCGCCGGCGCGGCCAGGGTGATATCTGAGCTGATTGATCCACCGGCGAGCTCCGCGGCCTGGGCATTGGTCAGGCGGCCGTCTTTGAGCGTGATCTTGTTGGTCAAATTTGTCAGCGCCAGGTCTTGCTGGAGGACCAGACGGTTTACTGCGACATCAAGATCGACATCGGCTGCCGTCAACGCATCCATGGGGAGCGGGTCAGACGAGAAAAGCTTGGCACCCGTTTCCTCTTCAGCGGGAGGTAGAGCCGTGAGGTCGATTGTATCGGCGGAGACTGAACCGGTGAGCGACGGGCGCGCGCCGGACATATCGACCATCAAGTCGGTCGCGAAGGCAAACGGGCCAAATTCAATATCCAGCTTCGCCGGAAATTCGCCGTTCATGCCGATGATGTTCGATAAGGCGCCGAGTTCACCGTTCGCCGTAACGGCCTGGCCATCAAGCATCGCGTCAAACGCAATGTCAGTGCCCCCGGAAACCGGTGACATCTCCAGCGACGATACGGTAATTTCCGTGCCGTCTGCGACCGCGTTCAACCCTTGCAGGGTGAGCTGCCGGATATCCGGAGCGGTCAGATCACCAGAAATACTGACGCGCAATTGTTCGAGGGTCGCGGCGAGGTCGGTTCCCGCTTGGGCATCCTTAAACGCGAAGGCGCCGTCATCCAATTCGATCGACGAGACCGCGAGCGGACTGGACGCTCCGTCGGTTGCCTCTGAGTCAACGGACTCTGCAGGTGTAAACTCCCAATTGGCCGCGCCTTGCGCGTTGCGCTCCAACAGGATGTCAGGACCAACCAGTGCAAGCCGAGTCACCTGGATGTTGCCGAACAGCGCGGGGATAAGCTGAATAGAGGCCTCGACCCGTTCGATCACCGCCATGTCATCGCGCGAGCCCCACTCTGCGTTCTGGAAGCGCACACCGTTGATGACGATTGCCGGACTGAGCGACACAGCCAAGTCCATATCGCCTTCAATTTTGAGCGTGCGGCCCGTTGCGGCTGCAGCCTGTTCTTCAATCAGGCCCTTGTATTGATTGACATCGAGGGTGGCCAAAACGATGAAAACACCGGCGCAAAGTATAACAACGACGGAGCCGGCGATGAGGCCGATCTTTTTCATGGGTGTGTCCCCTGCGCTAATAGTTCCCCAATGACCTGAGGCAGGTCATCCATACGCTGTACTATATGGTGTGGCGCGGCGGCCTCAAGGTCGCCGGTGGGGTGATTTCCCCAGGTGACGCCGACGCCGAAAACATCGGCGTTCCGTGCCATCTCTAGGTCGAAAACCGTGTCACCCACCATCACCGTGCGGTTGCGCTCGGTGCCGGTTTCGGCCATCGCCGACTCAATCATGCCGGGATAGGGTTTGCCGGGATTGGTATCCGGGGTTTGGATGGTATCGAACCAGCCTTCCATGCCGTAGCGGGCACAGAAGTGCAATGCGCCGCGCCGGGCCTTGCCCGTGGCAATGCCCAGCAGAAAACCAGCGGCGCGCAACTCAGCGACCATCTCGCGCGCACCATCGAACAGGGTCTCTGCGTCTTCATCCGTATCGCGGATGCGCAACGCCTCCTTGCGGTAAGCCGCCGCCAAGCGGTTGAAATCTTCCGGGCCGTGGTTGGGATAAAGCCGCGCCATAGCCGGCTCAAGCGACAAGCCAATGATGCTCGCAACCGCGTCCTCTTCCGGAACAGGCAAACCGATCTCCCGCGCCGCGACCTGGGCAATGCGGACGATCATGCCGCGGCTATCGACGAGCGTTCCATCAAGATCGAGGAGGATCAGTGGAAGGCGTGTGTTATCACTCTGCATCGGCTTCCGACTCTGAAAATCCGAAGTACGAGAATGTTTCCTGCATGTGCGGTGGCAAGGGTGCACTGACTTGAATGTCAGGTTTACCGTCGCGGGGCAGACGAATTTCGCGGGCGAACAGATGCAGGTTTTTCGCTTCGGGTAAATCAGCAAGGAAGGCGGCGCGGCCGCCGTATTTACCATCGCCGACAATGGGCGTGCCCATCGCCTCGCAGTGCACCCGGAGCTGGTGGGTGCGGCCCGTCAAAGGCTTGAGCTCAAGCCACGAGACTTTACCCGCGGCACTGGAAATCACCCTGAAATCGGTAATGGCGCGCTTGCCGTCCTCGGGATCGATCTGGACGCGCTCGCCTTTGGCGCCGGCGCTCTTGGCCATGGCCGCTTCGACTTGCCCGTCGGGCACCTCGGGACTGCCGATGACCACGGCCCAATAAATCTTCTCGGTCTCGCGATGGCGGAAGGCCTTGGTCAACTCAGCCGCAGCCTTGGCCGAGCGGGCCAGCACGAACACACCCGCCGTATCTTTGTCGAGCCGGTGCACCAGGCGCGGACGTTCTTTGGCGTCGAATGTGAGCGCATCGAGCGCACCATCGACGTGTTGGGTCACACCACTGCCCCCCTGCACCGCCAAGCCGGCCGGTTTATTGATGACCAGGACGTCTTTGTCTTTGAACAGAACGGACTCTTGCAACGTCTTGACCAAATTCGGATCAATAGGCTGAGCTTTGACCGGCGGCGCAGGTGCATCTTCTGGCAGCGGCGGCACGCGCACTGTTTGCCCTGGTTCCAGGCGCTGATTGGACTTCGCCCGCTTACCGTCGACGCGCACATGCCCCTTGCGCAGAAACTTCTCAAGGCGGCCGTGGGAGAGCTGCGGGAAATGACGTTTAAACCAGCGGTCGAGCCGCAGGTCCGCCTCGTCGGGCGTCACGTCGCGATGTTGAACACCGGTCATGAAAACAGGGTGCGGCTCAGCGCCATGCCGGCGAACAGCGCGCCGATGCTCAGCACCACCGAGGCGATCACATACGCGGCGGCAGCGCCGGTCGCATTGCGTTCGACCAGGGTGGCGACATCCAGAGAGAAAGCCGAAAAGGTGGTGAAACCGCCGAGGACACCGATCATGAGAAATGCTTGGCCGGTCTGCCCCACCGACCAACGCAACGCGATGGCGCTGACGATGATACCCATGATCAGCGACCCGACGATGTTGACGGTTAAGGTTCCCCACGGAAAACCGCTGCCAAGCAAGCGTTGCATGAGCACTGAGACCATGTAGCGCGCCGCCGATCCGGCAGCACCCCCAGCCGCAACCGCGGCGACAATGCTCCAGTTCATCCGTTTTCGTCCTTTCCGCCGGTGTTTTTGGCGCGGCGCAGTTTATCCCAGTAGGCCAACCGTTTGTTGATTTCCCGCTCAAAGCCCCGCTCCGGCGGCTGATAGAAGGACTCACGCGGCATGTCATCGGGGAAATAATGCTGACCGGAAAAGCCGTCCTCGGCATCGTGGTCATAGGCGTAGCCGTCGCCGTAACCAAGATCCTTCATCAGCCGCGTCGGCGCGTTGAGGATGTGTTTGGGCGGCATCAACGACCCGGTCTTGCGGGCGGCCTTTTGCGCCCGGCTGAACGCCCGATAGGCCGCATTCGATTTCGGCGCCGTGCCCAAATAGATGACCAATTGGGCGATGGCAAGGTCGCCTTCCGGCGAGCCGAGGCGGTCATAGGTGTCCCAAGCGGCCAACGCCTGGGTGATGGCCTGGGGGTCTGCCAAGCCAATATCCTCGACCGCGAACCGGGTGAGCCGGCGGAGGATGTAGATGGGGTCCTCGCCGCCATCGAGCATGCGCGCGACCCAGTACAGCGCGGCGTCGGGATCGGAGCCGCGCAGGGACTTGTGCACGGCGCTGATGAGGTTGTAGTGGCCTTCGCCGTCCTTGTCATAGGACGGAGCGCGGCGCTGCAAGGTCGCCGCCAGCTCCGCCGGGGTGAGCGGTTGCGGCGGGTCGAGGACGAGAAGTTCATCCGCCAGCGACAACATGTGACGGCCATCGCCGTCGGCCATGGCGCGGAGTGCCGTGCGGGCATCGGCATCAATGGGCAGCGGCTTGCTCGCCGCCGCTTCCGCCCGGGTGAGCAGTGTTTCTAAGGCTTCATCATCCAGGCGATGCAGCACCAGCACCTGACAGCGCGAGAGCAGCGCGGCGTTGAGTTCAAAGGAGGGGTTTTCGGTGGTGGCGCCCACCAGGGTGATCACCCCCTCCTCCACCACAGGTAAAAAGGCATCCTGCTGCGCTTTGTTGAAGCGATGGATTTCATCGACGAACAGCAAGGTGCCCTGCCCTTTAGACGCACGGTCACGGGCGGCCGCGAAGACCTTTTTCAGATCGGCGACGCCGGAGAACACGGCAGACAACGGTTCGAAATGCAGATCAGTTTGCCCGGCAAGCAGGCGCGCCATGGTGGTTTTGCCGCATCCAGGCGGTCCCCACAGCACGATGGACGAAATCCGCCCTGCTTTGAGCATGCGGCCCAAGGGGCCTTGGTCATCCAGAAGGTGATCTTGGCCGACGACATCTTCCAGTTTGGCGGGGCGCAGCCGGTCCGCCAGCGGTTGGCCGGGCGCCGGTGCTGCTGGCGGAGCGGCGTCGTCCAGGTCTTCAAATAGCGAAGACACGGCCTGTCCTACAGGCCGATGGAGCGCTCAATCACGCGGCCGTTACGTCGGATTGAGAAGGTCCATTGGCGGGCCGATCTGGACAGCGCCTGTTCAAGGTCATCGACGGCAGCAATGGTGCTTCCGTTGATGGCGAGTATGTAGTCGCCGGGCCGCAACCCGGCCTGGCGGGCAAAACTGCGCCGCTTCATGCGCAACACGATCACGCCTTCATCTGCTTCCACTCCGAGTTCCTCGGCCAGCGCCGGGCTCATGTTGGCGACGGTCGCGCCGCCAAAGGGCGGCAGGCGGTCAGAGAGTTCGGTTTCATCCCGGGGTGGGTCTTCGGGCGGCGGCACCAGATTGACCCGCACCTGACGTGGCGTGCCGTCACGATAGAGATCGATGGTGGCGCGATCCCCCACGGCAAGCGTGGCGAGGCGATAGCGCAGGTTTTCGGCATCAAGTATCTCGCGCCCATCGACGGCAGCAAGAACATCACCCACTTTTATGCCCGCATCATCGGCAGGGCTGTCGTCATAGACCGTGTTGACGATAACGCCCATGGGCCGCGGCAGACCGAGAGCCTCGGCGATTTCCGAGGTCACGGATTGCCCAGACGCGCCCAACCACGCACGCACCGCGCGGCCTTCCTTAAGGATGCTGTCGAGCACGGCCCGCACCATCTGCGCGGGAATGGCAAAACCGATCCCGACGCTGCCGCCGTCCTGGGAATAGATAGCCGTGTTGACGCCGACCAAACTGCCGTCGACGGTAACCAAGGCGCCACCCGAGTTGCCGGGGTTGATGGCCGCATCGGTTTGGATGAAGGAGCGGAAATCCGACACGCCCACGTTGGAACGCGCGACGGCGGAGACAATGCCGCTGGTGACGGTCTGGCCGACGCCGAAGGGATTGCCGATGGCCAGTACAAGATCGCCGACTTCAAGGGCGTCTGCGTCGCCCAACTGAAGCGCCGGCAGGTCTTCCGGTGCGCGGTTGATGCGCAGCACGGCGAGATCGGTGCGTTCATCGGTGCCGACGATTTCTGCTTCGAACTCGCGGCGGTCAGACAGGACGACGGTGATCTCGTCTGAGTCGGCGATGACGTGGTTGTTGGTAACGACGATACCGTCCTCGCGCACGATGACGCCGGAACCGAGCGAGTTCTGAATGCGCTCGCGCGGCATGCCGAAGCGGTTGTTGAAATCGTCCCCTAAAAACCGCCGGAAAAACGGATCGTTGAACAGGCTGGGCACGCGTTGTTGCACGACGCGGCGGGTGTAGATGTTGACGACGGAGGGGGCCGTGCGCTTCACCACCGGCGCAAAAGTGAGTTTGATCTCACCGTCTGACGCCGGCACACGGGTGAGCTGGGCCTGCGCGCTGAGCGGCGCGAGGCCTATGAAGACCGTCAAGACTGCGAATACCAAACTGCGCACGTTTGAACTCCTTTGCGGCCCGTCCCGGTGCCACTGACTGGGATTGTTCATAGCAGAATGTGGAGCTGGACGGGACCGGCGATATAGTCTGATTTCTGCGGCCTGCAAGGAAAAAGGCGGACCCGAAAGCCCGCCTTTTTGTTCATTCGGTGAGTGTATCCGCGCACTTTAGAGCTCAGCGGGCACGTCCTCTTCGACCTTCTCCTGAACCGGACCGGAATCCAGCCCTTTGGCGTCTTCATCGCGATCGATCAGTTCGATCACCGCCATCGGCGCAGCATCGCCGTAGCGGAAACCGGCCTTCAGCACACGGGTGTAGCCGCCGGGACGGTCGGCATAGCGTTCCGCCAAAGTGGTGAACAGTTTGGAGACGACAGTTTCGTCGCGCAGTTTTGACATCGCCTGGCGGCGGGCATGCAAGTCACCCCGTTTGGCAAGGGTGATGAGGCGCTCCGCGTAGGAGCGCAAATCTTTCGCCTTCGGCAGCGTGGTGGTGATCTGTTCGTGTTTGAACAGCGCATTGGCGAGATTGGCAAACATCGCGCGGCGATGTTGGCTGGTGCGGTTGAGCTTGCGACCGCTCATTCCATGACGCATGGCACGTTCTCCTTACCGTCCGGGGCCTCGCGCACGAGACCGGTTTTCAATGCCCCCTGCCAGTTGCCCGGCGTCTATTGCCTTGGGTCATCCTGTACAGGCGGGGTGGGCCGGATTGGCCCGAGCGTTCAAAATACTAAGTGCTAGAACGGCTCTTCGAGTTTCTTGGCCAGGTCTTCGATGTTCTCAGGCGGCCAGTTGGTCACTTCCATGCCGAGGTGCAGACCCATTTGCGCCAACACTTCCTTGATCTCGTTCAGCGACTTGCGGCCGAAGTTCGGGGTGCGGAGCATTTCCGCTTCCGTCTTCTGTACCAGATCGCCGATGTAGATGATGTTGTCGTTCTTCAGGCAGTTGGCCGAGCGCACCGAGAGCTCGAGCTCATCGACCTTGCGCAGCAGATGCTTGTTGAACGGCAGATCCTCTTCCGGACGCTCGTGGAAGGCCTGGGTCGGTTCTTCGAAGTTGATGAACAACTGCAGCTGATCCTGGAGAATGCGTGCAGCGAGCGCGACGGCATCGTCCGGCGTGACTGACCCGTTGGTTTCCACCTTCATCGACAGCTTGTCGTAGTCGGTGACCTGACCAACACGGGTGTTGTCGACGGAGTACGATACGCGGCGCACCGGGCTGAAAATGGCATCAACCGGAATAACACCGATGGCATCGTCTTCCTTGCGGTTTTGCGAAGCCGGTACGTAGCCTTTGCCGGTGGTCACCTCAAGTTCGACGTCAAGAGACGCACCATCGTCGAGATGGCAGATTACCAGCTCGGGGTTCATGATCTCGATGTCGGACGGCGCGTCGATTTGGCCGGCCTTCACTTCACCTGGACCCTGGACCGAGAGCGTCATGCGCTTCGGCCCTTCAGCGTGCATGGACAGGGCGATCTGCTTGATGTTCAAAATCAGGTCGGTGACATCTTCACGCACGCCGGGAACTGACGAAAACTCGTGCAGAACACCGTCAATGCGGATCGACGTGATAGCCGCACCCTGAAGCGACGACAGCAGAATACGGCGCAGGGCGTTCCCAAGGGTGATCCCGAAGCCGCGTTCCAGCGGCTCGGCAACAATGGTCGCGACCCGGCGGTTGTCCTCGCCAGCTTCTATGTTGAGCTTGTTCGGCTTAATCAGCTCTTGCCAGTTCTTCTGTATCACGGCTTGATCCCGCTTCTTTTAAAGGTGAAGGGCGCACACTGTGGAGCGCCCAGAAAGCCGGACCAAGATGGACCGGCGACCTGGTAACCGTTCTAGACCCGGCGGCGTTTGCGCGGGCGGCACCCATTGTGCGGAATGGGCGTAACATCCTGGATCGACGTAATGTTAAAGCCGATCGACTGCAGAGCACGCAGCGCGGACTCACGGCCGCTGCCGGGGCCCTTCACCTGGACCGACAGGGTTTTCATGCCGTGATCCATGGCTTTGCGGCCAGCATCTTCCGCCGCGACCTGTGCGGCATACGGGGTCGACTTACGCGAGCCCTTAAAGCCCTGCCCGCCCGCAGACGACCAGGAAATAGCGTTGCCCTGAACATCGGTGATGGTGATGAGGGTATTGTTGAACGTCGAGTTCACGTGCGCGATGCCGGAACTGATGTTCTTGCGCTCTTTTTTGCGCGTCTTCGTTGCTGGCTTAGCCATGGGTGCGTCTGTCCGTTACTTAGTGACTTTTTTCTTGCCGGCGATCGCCTTGGCCGGGCCCTTACGAGTGCGTGCGTTTGTGTGGGTCCGCTGACCACGTACGGGCAGGCCCTTACGATGGCGGAGACCGCGATAACACCCAAGATCCATGAGGCGTTTGATGTTCATCGCCGTTTCGCGGCGCAAATCGCCTTCGATGACGTAATCCTGATCGATGATGTCGCGCACCCGCGTGACTTCTTCGTCCGAGAGCTGGTTGACGCGCAACGCTGCGTCGATGCCAGCCTTTTGGCAAATAGCTTCCGCACGGGTCCGGCCGATGCCGAAGATGTAAGTCAACGCAATCGGAACCCGCTTATTCGTCGGTATATTAACGCCTGCAATACGCGCCAAAGCCCGTACTCCTTCTTCGCGATCAATTGTCTTCGAGAGCGCTCGGCCCAGCCGGAAAAGCGCGCCATTATAGGCAGGCTCTTCCCCCTGTCAACACGCCCTCAGCTGTCCAAAATCCTTTTAATTTCAGTACTTACGGCTTCCATGTCCTGGTCGCCGTCGACCACCGAAAGCAGTCCCTGACTCTCGTAATACGGGAGTAAGGGGGCTGTTTGCCCGTGGTATGCCTTGAGGCGGGATTTCACCGTCTCGGCATTGTCGTCAGCGCGGCGGGAAAACTCGGTTGCGCCGCATTTGTCGCACACGCCGTCCTTTTCAGGCAGCTTGTACGTGTCGTGATAACCCTCGCCGCACTTGGCACAGGTGAAGCGTCCGGTGATGCGCTCGACCAGCTTCTGATCGGGCACCCGCACCTCAATGACCGCATCCAGGGCCAGGCCCTTTTCCTTCAACATGGCATCCAGACCTTCGGCCTGGGCCACGGTGCGCGGAAAACCATCGAGAATGAAGCCGTTGGCGCAGTCGGGCTCATCAAGGCGCTCGGAGATCATGCCAATGACGATCTCGTCGGACACCAGCTTGCCGGCGTCCATAATTTCCTTGGCCTGCTTACCCAGGTCTGTGCCCGCGGCAACGGCGGCACGCAACATGTCACCGGTGGAGAGCTGGACGATGCTGTACGCATCCACCAAAAACTTCGCCTGGGTGCCTTTGCCGCCGCCGGGCGGGCCCATCAGGATCATCTTAGGGCCGCTCATCGATTTCGCCCCCTGATCTTGGATTTCTTGATCAGACCCTCGTACTGGTGGGCAAGCAGGTGTGATTGAATCTGCTGCATGGTGTTGAGCGTAACGTTGACGACGATCAGCAGGCTGGTACCGCCAAAGTAAAACGTGACGTTCATGCGCGAGATCAAAAGCTCGGGCAGCAAACACACGATAATGAGGTAGATGCTGCCGACCGTGGTCAAGCGGGTGAGCACGTAGTCGAGATATTCCGCTGTGTTCTTACCGGGCCGGATACCAGGTATAAAACCGCCGTACTTGCGCAGGTTTTCTGCAGTGTCAGCAGGATTGAACACCAACGCGGTGTAGAAGAAGGCGAAGAACGCGATCCCGGCGGAGTAGAACAATAGATAAAGCGGCTGACCCCGGCCCAACAGAACGGTGATGGTGTTCATGAACCCGCCCTCGGCGCCAGGGTCGATCGTGCCGCCCTGCAAACCGACAACTGTGAGCGGCATCAACAGGATTGAGCTGGCAAAGATCGCCGGGATAACACCGGCAGTGTTGATCTTGAGCGGCAGGTGAGAGTTCTCACCGCCGAACATTTTATTGCCGACTTGACGCTTGGGATACTGGACGATGATGCGGCGCTGGGCGAGCTCGATGAAACAGATGAAGTAGATCGTTGCGACGATCCCGACACCGAGTCCGACGATCAGCATGGGTGACATCGCACCGGTGCGGCCAAGTTCCAGCGTCTGCGCGATAGCACCGGGAAGACCGGCGATGATGCCGGCGAAAATCAGCATGGAGATGCCCTGCCCGATCCCGCGTTCACTGATTTGTTCACCCAGCCACACCAGGAACATAGTGCCGCCGACCAAGGTAATAACGGTGGTGAACTTGAAGAACAGGCCGGGGTTGAGCACGGCTGGCGCGCCGGTGGAACTGGTCGCGCCCTCCAAGCCAGACGCGATACCGAGCGCCTGCAAGATACAAATACCCACCGTAAGATAGCGGGTGTACTGATTCATCTTGATGCGGCCGCTCACACCCTCTTTTTTCATTTGCTCCACGGTCGGGTTCACCGCCGCCAGAAGCTGCATGATGATGGCCGCAGAAATGTAGGGCATGATATTGAGCGCAAAGATGCTCATGCGCGACAGCGCGCCGCCGGCAAACACATCGAACATGCCGAGCACACCGGCGCTCTGTTGGGCCATGATATCGTTCATCACCTGCGGGTCGATGCCCGGCAAGGTAATAAACGTACCCATGCGGTAAACGATCAGCGCGAAGAGGGTAAACCAGATCCGACGCTTCAGGTCGGTGGCTTTGGCAAACACGCCAAAGTTAACATTGGCGGCAATCTGATCGGCAGCTGAGGCCATAGAGGTTACTCACCACCCTCTTCGGTTTGGGACTCGCTCTTAGCCTTTTTGTCTTTCTTATTGGTTTTTTGGGGCTCTTTCTCAGGCTTCGGTGCGGCCGTCACGGTGACACTGCCCCCCGCCTTTTCGACCGCTGCCTTCGCGGCTTCGGAGGCATAATCAACCGTGATGGAGACCTTTGCTTTCAACTCGCCGGTGGCCAACAAGCGCACGCCGTCACGGCGGGTCCTTACCAAACCGGCGGCTTCAAGTGCCGCACCGTCAACCGGCTTGCCGCCATCCAAGCGGCCATCATCAATGGCTTTTTGAATACGGCCAATATTGACCACAGCGTATTCCGCCCGATTCATGGCATTGAAACCGCGCTTCGGCAAGCGGCGGTAAATGGGCATTTGCCCGCCTTCGAACCCGGTAATGGATACACCCGAGCGGGACTTCTGGCCTTTGTAGCCACGTCCGGCGGTCTTACCTTTGCCAGACCCGGCGCCCCGGCCGACGCGCGTGCGCTTCTTGGTTGCGCCCGGCTTATCCCGTAATTGATTCAACTGCATTTCGTACCTTCCTGATGCCGCACCCCGGCACCTTGATTAAGCGGCGGCCCTAGTATCCCGGTGCCCTAGTCCGCCGTTTCAACCCGAACGAGGTGTTGGACCTTATTGATCATGCCGCGAACCGACGGGGTATCTTCCAGCGTCCGTGTGCGATGCATTTTATTCAGGCCCAGGCCCTTGAGTGTTTCGCGCTGTGACTTGTGACGGCCGATCGGACTGCCGATCTGCGTAACTGTGACGGTTGCACTCGCCTTTTTCTTGGCTGCCATTACGAGGCCTCCTGAGCGGCTGCTTCATCACGGGTTTGGGCCGCGTCTTCACGGCGCCCGACGATGTCAGCCACCTTCTTGCCGCGCTTGGCCGCGATCATACGGGGTGACCGGAGACCCTTCAGGGCCTCGAACGTCGCCTTCACCATGTTGTACGGGTTGTTAGAGCCCTGGCTCTTGGCAACGACATCCTGGACACCCATGGTTTCGAACACCGCGCGCATCGGACCACCGGCGATGATGCCAGTTCCCGGCGGGGCCGTGCGCAGCACGACCTTGCCAGCACCGTATTTGCCTTTGATGTCGTGATGCAGCGTGCGCCCCTCACGCAGCGGGACACGAATCAGCGTGCGCTTGGCCTGCTCGGTTGCCTTGCGGATCGCTTCTGGCACTTCACGGGCCTTACCCGAACCGAACCCAACACGGCCTTTCATGTCGCCGACGACCACAAGCGCGGCGAAGGCAAACCGGCGTCCGCCTTTAACCACCTTGGCGACACGATTGATGTGGACCAGTTTATCGACGATATCGTCGTCTTTATCCCGATCACGCTTGTCGGCGTTTTGTGGTGAACGTGCCATATGTTTAGTCCTTTCTGGGCCAGCCGTTAGAACGACAGGCCACCTTCACGCGCGGCGTCAGCCAACGCCTTAACGCGTCCGTGATATTTGTATCCACCGCGGTCAAACACTACAGAGGTGACGCCAGCAGTCTTAGCCCGTTCGGCAACGGTTTTGCCGACGAGCTGCGCGGCTTCCATGGTGCATCCCTTGGGCGCCTGCTTGGCAACATCCGCTTCCACCGAGGATGCGGCGGCGACGGTTTTGCCGTCGACGTCGTTGATCACCTGGGCGTAGATGTGCCGTCCCGAACGGAACACCGACAGACGCGGCAACTTCGAGCGAATCTTGCGGATCTTCGCACGATTGCGCTGCTTGCGGCGATTGAACAGCTTGAGAGCGTTTGTCATCTTGCGTGCCCTTACTTCTTCTTACCTTCTTTGCGCAGGATGTATTCGCCGGCATACCGCACGCCCTTGCCCTTGTAAGGCTCGGGTGGACGATAGGCACGAATTTCCGCCGCAACCTGGCCGACCTTCTGCCGATCCGCGCCAGTGATGTCGATCTGGGTCGGCTGTGGCGTCTTAATCTCAATGCCCTCAGGCACCGGGAAATTGACGTCATGGGAGAACCCAAGGCTGAGAACCAAAGTCTTGCCTTGCGCCTGCGCGCGATAGCCAACGCCTTCGATCTCGAGTGTTTTGGTGAACCCTTCACTGACTCCGATCATCATATTCTCGATCAGCGAGCGTGTTGTGCCCCACATGGTGCGCGCCAGCTTGCTCTTGGTGCGCGGCTTCACCGTGATCTCGTTATCAGCGATGATGGCCTCGATTTCATCGGACGTCAGGTAGGACAACTCGCCGCGTTTACCCTTGGCGGTGAGCTTGTTGCCATCCTGCGTGACGGTGACGCCGTCAGGGATAGAGACCGGATATTTTCCAACACGTGACATGACAGCTGCCTCTAGAAGATCTGGCAGAGCACTTCGCCACCGACATTCGCGTCGCGGGCTTCGTGGTCTGACATCACGCCCTGTGGCGTGGACAGGATGGAAATACCAAGACCGTTGTACACGCGCGGCAGGTCCTTGATCTTGGCGTAGACACGGCGGCCCGGCTTGGACACACGCGTGATACGGCTGATGACAGGCTCGCCTTCGTTGTACTTCAGTTCGATACGGAGTTCGTCGACACCGGGACGCACGTTGTAGCGCTCGAAGCCACGGATGTAGCCTTCACGCTGCAGCACGCCCAAAACGTTCTCGCGCAATTTGGACGCAGGCGCAGTAACAGCGCTTTTGCGCGCCCGCTGACCGTTGCGGATACGTGTCAGTGTATCGCCGATGGGATCGGATAAAGCCACGGTTATCTCTCCTTACCAGCTCGACTTAACCATGCCGGGAATCTGACCCTTGGAGGCCAGCTCACGCAGCATCACGCGGCCAAGCTTAAACTTGCGATAAACACCGCGCGGACGACCTGTCACTTCGCAGCGGTTGTGAATACGGACTTTCGAGCCGTTGCGCGGCAACGTCGCCAGCTTTAAGGACGCTTCGAAGCGTTCCTCCGGCGACGCATTGCGGTCCATCACCAGCGCCTTAAGTTCGGCGCGGCGCTCGGCCTGCTGCGCTGCCATGCGGCGGCGTTTCTTATCTCTTTGAACTGCGCTCTTTTTAGCCATGTTAGCGAGCTCCCGGCTTACGATTGACGGAACGGCAAGTCGAACCCTTCGAGAAGCGCCTTAGCTTCTTCGTCGGTCTTTGCCGTCGTGCAAATGGTGATGTTCATGCCCCGGACCTTATCCACTTGGTCATAGTCGATTTCAGGAAAAACGATCTGTTCCTTAAGACCCATGTTGTAGTTGCCCTGGCCATCGAAGGCCTTGCCGTTCAGGCCGCGGAAATCGCGCACACGCGGCAGCGCGATCGTGACCAGACGATCAAGAAATTCGTACATGCGGGCACGGCGCAGGGTCACGGAGGTACCGACCATCATGCCGTCGCGCAGCTTGAAGCCGGCAATCGACTTTTTAGCGCGGGTGATGACCGGCTTTTGTCCGGCAATCTTGCTGAGATCAGACACCGCCCCTTCGATCTTTTTACGATCCTGCGAGGCCTCGCCGACACCCATGTTGATGACGATCTTCTCAATCTTCGGCACCTCCATGGCATTCTTGTAGGAGAACGCTTCCCGGAGCTGCGGCTTGACGACGTCGTTATAATGTTGACGCAAACGCGGTTCGGTCATGACCAGCCTCAATCAATCACTTCGCCGGAACGCTTGGCGTACCGGACTTTGTCGCCGTTCTCGAGCGTGCGGAAACCGACGCGCGTGGCAACGTTATCCTTGGGGTCGACGATCGCGATGTTGGACACGTGGATCGACGCTTCTTTCTCAACGATGCCGCCGGCAGCCGTGGCCGAGGGGGCCTGGTGGCGCTTAACAACATTAACGCCCTGGACAATGACGCGATCTTCCTGCGGCAACGCCTTGACGATATCGCCGGTCTTGCCCTTATCGCGGCCGGTCAACACGACGACCTTGTCGCCCTTTTTGAACTTACTGGCCATTACAGCACCTCCGGCGCCAATGAGACGATCTTCATGAACGCCTTGGAGCGCAGTTCGCGGGTCACCGGTCCGAAGATACGCGTGCCGATCGGCTCATTGGTTTTGCTGATCAGCACAGCGGCGTTGCGGTCAAAGCGGATCGCCGTGCCGTCCGGACGGCGCACTTCCTTGGCCGTGCGTACGATGACGGCGCGATGGATATCGCCCTTCTTGACGCGGCCACGGGGAATGGCCTCCTTAACGGAGACCACAATCACGTCACCAACACTGGCCCAGCGGCGCTTCGACCCGCCCAGGACCTTGATGCACTGAACCCGCCGCGCCCCTGAGTTATCGGCAACGTCCAGATTTGTTTGCATCTGAATCATGACATTACGTCCTTAAACTACGTTCTTCGGCCTGGTTACTCGGCTGCGTCCGCAACCAATTCCCATGACTTGTTTTTCGAAATCGGCGCACACTCACGAATGCGAACAATGTCACCGACCTTGCAGGTGTTGCTTTCATCGTGCGCCGAGTACTTCTTCGAACGCTTGATGAACTTCTTATAAAGCGGGTGCTGAATGCGGCGCTCGACCTTCACGACAATCGTTTTGTCTTGCTTGTCGCTGACAACGACCCCTTGCAGAATACGTTTCGGCATCGTTCTCTCCTTAGGCCTGCGCACCGGCAGCGTCGCCGCGGCTGTGCAGAATAGTTTTGATCTGCGCGATCTCGCGGCGGACCTGGCCAAACTGCGCCGTGTTTTCCAACTGACCCGAGGCCTGCTGGAAACGCAGGTTGAACTGTTCCTTCTTGAGCTCAAGCAGACGATTGGACAGCTCGTCATCGCTCTTCGCGCGTAGTTCTTCAGCTTTTGCCATGGCTTAGCCCTCCGCCCCGATACGGGCGACGAATTTGGTTTTGATCGGCAGCTTCGCCGCAGCGAGTGCGAACGCTTGGCGCGCCACGTCTTCGGACACGCCGTCCACTTCAAACATGATGCGGCCGGGCTTGACGCGGCAGGCCCAGTATTCCGGCGAGCCTTTACCCTTACCCTGGCGGACTTCCGCCGGCTTCTGCGACACAGGCACGTCCGGGAAGACGCGGATCCAGACGCGGCCTTGACGTTTCATGTGACGGGTCATGGCCCGGCGGGCGGCTTCGATCTGGCGCGCCGTAACGCGTTCCGGCTGCAGCGCCTTCAACCCGTAGGCGCCGAAGTTCAGCTGGTTGCCGGACTGGGCAACACCCCGAATGCGTCCCTTGTGGGCCTTTCTAAACTTTGTACGCTTCGGACTTAACATCCCGAACCTTCCTTCAACACATCTGCCGCGTTAGTTGCGGGCAGCTTGATCCTGCGACCGACGATCCTGGGCCATCGGGTCGTGTTCCATGATGTCGCCTTTGTAGACCCACACCTTGACGCCACAGACGCCGTAGGTGGTGTGCGCACTGCCCTCGCCGTAATCGATGTCGGCGCGCAGGGTGTGCAAGGGCACGCGGCCTTCGCGATACCATTCCGTGCGGGCGATTTCCGCGCCACCCAGACGGCCGGCACAGTTGATACGAATGCCACCGGCACCGAGGCGCATGGCTGCCTGCACAGCACGTTTCATGGCGCGGCGGAACGCGACACGGCGCTCAAGCTGCTGGGCGATGTTCTCGGCCACCAACTGGGCGTCAATCTCGGGCTTGCGGATCTCGACGATGTTCAGGCTGACCTCGTTGCCTGTCATCTTCTGCAGATCCTTGCGCATGTTCTCGATGTCCTGGCCTTTCTTGCCGATCACCACACCCGGGCGGGCCGTATGAATGGTGACGCGGGCCTTTTTGGCCGGACGCTCGATAATGATCTTGGCCACGCCGGCTTGGGCCAGGCGCTTGGTCAGGTATTTGCGGATCTCCAGGTCTTCGTGCAGCAGTCCGGCATAAGTGTCCTTACCGGCGTACCAGCGCGAGTCCCAGGTCCGGTTGATACCCAACCGCAGACCAATCGGATTAACTTTCTGACCCATTAAACGGCCTCCTCGCGCTCACGCACGACGATTGTGAGATTGCTGAACGGCTTAACGATACGGCCGACACGGCCGCGGGCGCGCGGACGCCAGCGTTTCATGGTTAAACTTTTGCCGACGAAGGCCTCGGCGACGACCAGGCTATCAACGTCGAGCTGATGATTGTTTTCAGCATTGGCGATGGCCGATTCCAGCACACGCTTCACGTCCTGCGCGATGCGGCGGGTCGAGAAGCTGAGTTGCGCCAAAGCCGCTTCCGCTGACTTGCCGCGGATGCTTTGCGCAACCACGTTCAACTTTTGAGGGCTGACGCGAATGGAGCGGGAGAAGGCGCGCGCTTCGGTGTCGCTGAGACGGCGCTCTTTGCTGGGCTTACCCATACCTAACCCCTCTTCGCTTTCTTGTCGGCGGCGTGGCCGTAATAAGTCCGCGTCGGAGCGAATTCGCCAAACTTGTGACCGATCATGTTTTCGGTCACCAACACGGGCACGAACTTATGACCGTTGTGAACGCCGAACGTCAGGCCGACAAACTGCGGCAGGATCGTTGAGCGCCGCGACCAAATCTTGATCACGTCATTGCGGCCAGACGCACGCGCAGCTTCTGCTTTTTTCAGCAGATAGCCGTCGACGAACGGACCTTTCCAAACAGAACGAACCACGAGCGCCCTCCGTTACTTACGCTTTTTCTTCGCCAGGTGCCGACTGCGCATGATGAGTCCGTCCGTGCGCTTGTTGGACCGCGTTTTCTTACCTTTGGTCGGCTTGCCCCAAGGGGTGACGGGGTGACGGCCACCCGAGGTCTTGCCTTCACCGCCACCGTGGGGGTGATCGACCGGGTTCATCACCACGCCGCGCACGGTTGGGCGGACACCCATCCAGCGCTTGCGGCCAGCCTTGCCGAGTTTGACGTTTTGATTGTCCGGGTTGGACACGGCACCGACCGATGCCATGCACTCACCGCGCACGAGGCGCAGCTCGCCCGACGACAAGCGCAGCTGTGCGTAGCCACCGTCCTTACCGATGAGCTGCGCGTAGCAGCCCGCGGAACGGGCGATCTGAGCGCCCTTGCCGGCTTTCATCTCGACGTTGTGAATGATTGTGCCGACCGGCATGTTCTTCAGCGGCATCGCGTTGCCCGGCTTGATATCGGCCTGCTCAGAGGCAACCACCTTGTCGCCGACCTGAAGACGCTGCGGCGCCAAAATGTAGGCCTGCTCGCCGTCGTCATACTTGATAAGCGCAATGAATGCGGTGCGGTTGGGGTCGTACTCCAAACGCTCTACCGTTGCAGCGACATCGAACTTGGTGCGCTTGAAGTCGATCTTGCGGTAGCGGCGCTTGTGGCCACCGCCGATATGGCGCGTGGTGATACGCCCGGTGTTGTTACGCCCACCGGACTTGGTCATGCCTTCGGTCAACTGCTTGACCGGAGCGCCCTTGTACAGATCAGACCGGTCGACGAGGACAAGTCCCCGCATCCCGTTGGTCATTGGCTTGTAGGATTTAAGTGCCATGAGTCTACAGTCCCGTCGTCACGTCGATTGAATGGCCTTCGGCCAGCGTGACAATCGCTTTCTTGGTGTCATTGCGCCGTCCAATTTCGCCGCGGAAGCGCTTCACCTTGCCCTTGTTGATCAGGGTGTTGACGCTCTTCACATCGACTTTGAACAGCGTTTCCACTGCCTTTTTGATCTGCGGCTTGGTCGCCCACATCGGCACGCGAAACGCGACCTGATTGAATTCGGACGCCATGGTCGCCTTTTCGGTGATCAGCGGCGCTTCAATCACGTCGTAGAGTTTTTCCAGCTCTTGCTTTTCGGCGCTCATTTCAAACGCTCCTCAAGCTTCTCAACCGCGGCTTTGGTCAGAACCAGTTTCTGACGGCGCAGGATGTCGTACACGTTGGCGCCCTGCTCAGGCAGAACATCGACGCCCTTGATGTTGCGCGCAGCCAGGCAGAAGGCATCGTTCAACTCAGTGCCGTCGATGATCAGTGCCGAGGTCCAGCCCAGCTTTTTGATCTGCGCGGCCAGACCTTTGGTCTTTCCCTCAGCCTTGGCGTCTTCGATCACGATCAGGTCGCCCGACTTGGCCTTGGCGGACAGAGCCGTCTTCAAGCCAAGCTTGCGTACTTTTTTCGGCAGAGCATGCGCATGGCTGCGCACTACTGGACCGAAGGCCTTGCCGCCACCGCGCAGTTGCGGGGCGCGGATCGAACCCTGACGGGCCCGGCCGGTACCCTTTTGGCGGAACGGCTTGGCGGTTGACCCGCTGATTTCGCCCAGTGTCTTGGTCTTGTGGGTGCCGGCCTGGCGCTTGGCCAATTGCCAGCGCACCACGCGCTGCAGCAAGTCTTCGCGGACGTCGACGCCGAACACGGTGTCCGACAACTCAACCGAGCCAACGCTCTTGCTATCTAGGTTGATGATATCGCACTTCATTATTCTGCGTCCTTCTTATCCGCGTCTTCGGCTGGCGCATCTTCAGCAGCAGCTTCTTCGGCGGGGGCGTCCTCAGCCGGCGCAGCCTCTTCGGCCGGAGCGTCCTCGGCGGGCGCGTCTTGCGCAGGCGCATCGCCGGACGACTTGAGCGCGGCGGGCAACGGCAGACCGTCGGGCATCGCCTTCTTCACAGCGTCCTTGATGAGAACGTAAGACTGGTCAGAGCCCGGTACCGCGCCCTTAACCAAAATCAGACCCCGATCGGCGTCGGTGGAAACGATTTCCAGGTTTTGCACGGTGGTACGCTGGTCACCAAGATGACCGGCCATCTTCTTGCCTTTGAACACCTTGCCCGGGTCCTGACACTGACCGGTGGAGCCGTGGCTGCGGTGAGAGATCGACACACCGTGGGTGGCTTCCAGGCCGCCGAAGTTGTGCCGCTTCATGCCGCCAGCGAAACCCTTACCAATGGACGTGCCCGTGACATCGACCATCTGGCCCACAACGAAGTGCTCCGCGGACAGTTCAGCGCCGACGTCGACTAGATTTTCCGGGTCGACACGGAACTCAGCCAGCTTCTTGCGGGGCTCAACCTTCGCCTTGGCAAAGTGGCCACGCAGAGCCTTGGGCATGCGGCGGGTTTTGGCCGCGCCGAGACCGAGCTGGAGGGCCGAGTAACCATCCTTATCGGCGGTGCGCTGGGCAACAACTTGAACCCCATCGACCTTCAAAACGGTGACAGGCACGTGCTGTCCGTCGTCGTTGAAGACCCGGGTCATTCCCAGCTTTTGTGCAACAAGACCGGTACGCATCAGTCTGATCCTAAAGCTTGATTTCCACGTCGACGCCAGCCGCGAGGTCCAGTTTCATCAACGCATCCACGGTTTGCGGCGTCGGATCGACGATGTCGAGAAGACGCTTGTGGGTACGGATTTCAAACTGCTCGCGCGACTTCTTGTCGATGTGCGGAGACCGGTTAACTGTAAATTTCTCAATTCGGGTAGGCAGCGGAATGGGCCCGCGGACCTGGGCACCCGTTCTCTTAGCTGTCGACACGATCTCACGGGTCGACTGATCGAGCACGCGATGGTCGAACGCTTTGAGGCGGATGCGGATATTTTGACTGTCTAGCATCGGTCCATTCCTGAAAGAAACGGCACCCCACCATTGGGGTGCCGCGGCTTACGTTTCCTACTCGATAATTTTGGCGACGACGCCGGCGCCGACGGTACGGCCACCTTCGCGGATAGCGAAGCGCAGGCCGTCGTCCATGGCGATCGGCGCGATCAGGTTCACCGTCATGGAGATGTTATCTCCCGGCATCACCATCTCCGTGCCGTCCGGCAGCTCGATCGTCCCCGTCACGTCCGTCGTGCGGAAGTAAAACTGCGGACGGTAGTTCGAGAAAAACGGCGTGTGACGGCCGCCCTCGTCCTTGGTCAGGATGTAGCACTCACACTCAAACTTCGTGTGCGGCGTGATCGAACCCGGCGCCGCCAGAACCTGGCCGCGCTCAACTTCCTCACGCTTGGTGCCACGCAGCAGGCAGCCGACGTTGTCACCCGCCTCCCCGGTGTCCAGCAGCTTGCGGAACATCTCAACGCCCGTGCAGGTCGTCTTCTGGGTGTCCTTGATGCCGACAATCTCAATCTCGTCGCCGACATTGACAACACCGCGCTCAATACGGCCCGTCACAACGGTGCCGCGCCCGGAGATCGAGAACACGTCCTCAATCGGCATCAGGAACGGCTGATCCTTGGGACGGTCCGGCTGCGGCACGTCCTTATCAACGGCGGCCATCAGTTCCATGATCGCGTTCTTGCCGATCTCGTCGTCACGGCCCTCAAGCGCGGCCAGCGCCGAGCCCTTCACGATCGAAATGTCATCGCCCGGGAACTCGTAGGACGACAGAAGCTCGCGGATCTCAAGCTCAACCAGTTCCAACAGCTCTTCGTCGTCAACCTGGTCGACCTTGTTCATGAACACCACAAGGGCCGGAACGCCAACCTGGCGGGCCAGCAGAATGTGCTCGCGCGTCTGCGGCATCGGGCCGTCAGCCGCAGAGACAACCAAAATCGCCCCGTCCATCTGCGCCGCACCCGTGATCATGTTCTTCACGTAGTCCGCGTGACCCGGGCAGTCCACATGCGCGTAGTGACGATTGTCCGTCTCATACTCAACGTGAGACGTCGAAATCGTGATCCCGCGCTCCTTCTCCTCAGGCGCCTTGTCAATCTGGTCAAAGGCCTGAAACTCAGCCCCGCCAGCTTCCGCCAAAACCTTCGTAATCGCTGCCGTCAACGTCGTCTTGCCATGGTCAACGTGACCAATCGTCCCAATGTTGCAGTGCGGCTTATTACGCTCAAACTTCTCCTTAGACATGGCTTAACCCTTTCTGCCTCTTTGTCTCTTCGTTCCTAGGTAGCCAAACCCGCTTAACCGGCGGCCTTGGCTTTGATCTCATCCGAAACATTGCTCGGCACTTCTTCATAGTGATCGAAGTGCATGGTGAACTGCGCCCGGCCCTGACTCATTGAGCGCAGCGTGTTGACGTACCCAAACATGTTGGCAAGCGGCACCATGGCATCGACAACACGGGCATTGCCGCGCTGATCCATGCCGCTGACGTTGCCACGGCGGCTGTTCAAGTCGCCGATGATATCGCCCATATATTCTTCCGGCGTTACGACCTCGACCTTCATCACCGGCTCTAGCAGCCGCGGCGATGCCTGCGGCAGCCCCTCACGCACAGACGCGCGGCCAGCGATTTCAAAAGCCATCACGGAGGAGTCAACGTCGTGATAGGCGCCGTCATACAGCGTGGCCTTGATGTCAGTCATCGGGAAGCCAGCGATCACACCGGTTTCCAGCTGGGAGCGCACACCCTTCTCAACACCGGGGATATATTCGCGCGGCACATTACCGCCGACCACGGTGTTGTCGAATTCGATGCCCGAACCCGGCTCAAGCGGTTCGAACTTGATCTTCACGCGGGCGAACTGACCGCTACCACCCGTCTGCTTCTTGTGGGTGTAGTCGCAGTCGTATTCCTTGCCGATGGTTTCGCGGTAAGCCACCTGCGGCGCACCGACGTTGGCTTCGACCTTGAACTCCCGCTTCATGCGGTCGACCAGGATTTCCAGGTGAAGTTCACCCATGCCCTTGATGACCGTCTGGCCGCTTTCCTCATCAGAGGTCACGCGGAATGAGGGGTCTTCAGCGGCGAGGCGCGCCAGCGCCATACCCATCTTTTCAACGTCGGCCTTGGACTTGGGCTCGACAGCCACCTCGATCACGGGATCGGGGAACTCCATCTTTTCGAGCGCCACCGGATTGGCAGGGTCGCACAGGGTATCCCCTGTGGTGGTTTCCTTCATGCCGACCAGAGCGACGATGTCGCCGGCCGAACACTCTTTGATTTCCTCGCGATTGTTGGAGTGCATCAACAGCATACGGCCAATGCGCTCTTTCTTGCCCTTCGCCGTGTTGAGCACGAACGCGCCACTGGAAATTTTGCCTGAATAGACACGGGCAAAGGTCAATGAACCGACGAACGGGTCGTTCATGATCTTAAACGCGAGCGCCGCAAACGGCTCCTTCGGATCGGACTTGCGGACCACCGCTTCGTCGGTATCCGGAACCACGCCGTCAATCGGCGGCAGTTCAAGCGGTGACGGCAGAAAATCAACAACCGCATCCAACAATGGCTGCACGCCTTTATTCTTAAAGGCAGAGCCACAGAGCACGGGCACGAATATACGGCTGATCGCGCCCTTGCGGATGCATGCCTTCAACGTCGCCTCATCGGGCTCGTTGCCCTCGAGGTAGGCTTCCATGGCGTCGTCGTCGGCTTCGACCGCGGTCTCGATGAGTTTTTCACGCAGCTCGTTGGCACGGTCCTGCAAGTCAGCCGGGATATCAACGAAGTCGTACTTGGCACCCAGGTCTTCACCCTGCCAGACGATGGCTTGCATGCGGACCAAGTCCACCACGCCCTCGAACTCGGCTTCCGAGCCAATTGGGAAATTCAGAATGAGCGGATTGGCGGCCAGACGGTCGACCATCATTTCGACGCAGCGGTCGAAATCGGCACCCATGCGGTCCATCTTGTTGACGAAACAGATGCGCGGCACTTTGTACTTATCGGCCTGACGCCACACCGTTTCCGACTGAGGCTCAACGCCGGCGACAGAGTCAAACACGGCAACCGCGCCATCCAAAACACGAAGGGCACGTTCTACCTCAATGGTGAAGTCGACGTGCCCCGGTGTGTCGATGATGTTGATGCGGTGATCGTTCCAAAAACAGGTTGTCGCGGCGGACGTAATGGTGATGCCGCGCTCTTGCTCCTGCTCCATCCAGTCCATGGTGGCATTGCCGTCATGAACTTCGCCGATCTTGTGCGAACGGCCAGTGTAATAGAGCACCCGCTCGGTAGTCGTGGTTTTGCCGGCATCGATATGCGCCATGATGCCGATGTTGCGGTAGCGTTCGAGAGGGGTATCAGGAGATGACATTGTTCAGTACTCGTTTGATGTTGCCCGGCATTACCAGCGGTAATGCGAGAACGCCTTGTTGGCTTCAGCCATGCGGTGGGTGTCTTCGCGCTTCTTCACAGCACCGCCACGATTTTGCGAGGCGTCCATGAGTTCGCCGGACAGGCGATCAACCATGGTCGATTCACTGCGGGAGCGTGCAAACGAGACGAGCCAGCGGAACGCCAGCGCCTGACGGCGATCCGGGCGCACCTCAACAGGCACCTGATAAGTGGCACCACCAACGCGGCGGGAGCGCACCTCAACGGCAGGCTTGATGTTATCAACGGCTTCGTGAAACAGCTTGACTGGGTCCTGACCCATCTTGTCCGAAATTTTATCCAAAGCGCCGTAAACGATGCGCTCGGCGGTGGACTTCTTGCCCTGTTGCATCACGGAGTTGATGAACTTGGCCAAGACGAGATCGCCGTATTTGGCATCAGGCAGAACTTCCCGTTTTTCGGCAGCGTGACGACGCGACATAGTAAAAGGCTCCCTTCTTCCCGACCGTTACTTAGGCCGCTTGGCGCCGTACTTAGAACGGCGTTGGCGGCGGTCGTTGACGCCCTGGGTGTCGAGGGTGCCGCGGATGATGTGATAGCGCACACCGGGAAGGTCTTTCACACGGCCACCGCGGATCATAACAACGGAGTGTTCCTGCAGGTTGTGGCCTTCGCCCGGAATGTAGCTGGTGACTTCGAAACCATTGGTGAGGCGGACACGGGCCACTTTACGAAGCGCCGAGTTCGGCTTCTTCGGCGTGGTGGTGTAGACGCGCGTGCACACGCCACGCTTCTGCGGGCACGCCTGCATGGCAGGCACCTTGTTGCGCTTCACTGGACGCGTGCGCCCTTTGCGCACCATCTGGTTGACCGTTGGCATACGCCCGATCCCTTTTTCAAGTTCAACACTGCCGCCCCGAGGTGCCGAAATATGGCCCTCTCAGGCAGCAACTAAGCCGAAACACAAAACAGGGCACTGAGTGCCCCGCTGGGTTCCGGCTTTTCTCAAGCGGTCCGCAAGGACCTATGTAATACGCTTAATTAGGTTGCTACCCGCGTTTAGACCGCATTTGGGGCTACCACCGGGCGCCTGATAAAGCGGGGCGGAATATATGGGCGGCCCTATACCCCGTCAACCCCAGAATCCGCTGAAATATTGGATTTTTTTCGGGTTTCGCAGCGGACCCCGTTCGCCCCTCCAGATGGGGGGCAAACGGGGGTTTTTGATCACTCTGCGGTTGCTTCGGCCTCTGCGGGCTCCGCCTCAGCGAGGGCTGCCGCTTCAGCTTCCTTGGCCGCCTGCAACTCTAGGTCGCGAGATGCGGCAACACTCTTCAAATGGTTCATCAAGGAGCCCGTGCCCGCCGGAATCAAGCGTCCGACGATGACGTTTTCCTTGAGACCAATGAGGCGGTCGACCTTGCCGGTGACGGCCGCTTCGGTGAGGACGCGGGTGGTCTCCTGGAACGAGGCCGCCGAGACGAACGACTGAGTCTGCAGGCTGGCTTTGGTGATGCCCTGCAGCACCGGCAGACCCTTGGCAGGCTTGCCGCCATCGTCCTTGGTGCGGGCGTTTTCGTCATCGAACTCAAGGCGATCGACCAGTTCGCCAACCAGGAAGGTGGTATCACCGGGCTCGGCGATTTCAACCTTCTGCAGCATTTGGCGGACAATCACTTCGATGTGCTTGTCGTTGATCTTCACGCCCTGGAGCCGGTAGACGTCCTGGATTTCCTTGATCAGGTAATCAGCCAGCGCTTCGACACCCATAACCCGCAGGATGTCGTGGGGCACCGGGTTGCCATCCATCAGCGCGTCGCCCTTTTGGACGTAATCGCCTTCTTGAACGGCCAGGTGTTTGCCCTTCGGCACCATATATTCGACCGGATCACCGTCATCGGGCTTAACGATAATACGGCGCTTGGACTTGTAGTCCTTGCCGAACTCAACCCGGCCCTCGCCTTCGGAAATGATGGCGTGATCCTTGGGTTTGCGGGCTTCGAACAGTTCCGCCACACGCGGCAGACCCCCGGTGATGTCACGGGTCTTCGAGCCTTCACGCGGGATACGCGCGACCACGTCACCGGCATGAACCTTCTGACCGTCATCGACGGACAGAATGGCGTCCACGCTCATGAAGTAGCGGGCTTCCATGCCGTTCGCGAGGGTGATGACCTCGCCGCCCTTATCCTGCGCCTTGTTGCGCAGGGTGATGCGCGGCTTGAGGTCGGACCCCCGGGCCTGCTGCTTCCAGTCGACCACCACTTTAGAGGCGATGCCGGTGGCTTCGTCGAGGACTTCGCGTACAGACAGGCCTTCGACCAGGTCCATGTAGTGCACGACACCGGCTTTCTCGGTGATGATGGGCACGGTGTACGGATCCCATTCGGCGAGTTTGTCGCCTTTGGAAACCTCTTGCTTATCTTTGACGAACAGCTTGGCGCCGTACGGAATGCGGTGACGCGCACGCTCGCGGTTGTTGGCGTCGATCAGAACCACTTCGCAGTTACGCGACATGACGATGTCGATCTTGTCGGAGTTCTTCACGACGTTCTTGTTGACCAGCTTGACCTTGGAGTCGAACGCCGCTTCGACGCCGGACTGCTCGGCGCCACGTTGGGCCGCCCCACCGATGTGGAAGGTCCGCATGGTCAGCTGCGTGCCCGGCTCGCCGATGGACTGAGCGGCGATGACACCCACAGCCTCGCCGGTGTTCACCGTCGTGCCCCGGGCCAAGTCACGGCCGTAACAGGTGGCGCAAATACCGGAGACCGTTTCGCACGTCAGCGGTGAACGAATCTTGATCCGCTCGACCTGAGCCTTCTCGATGACTTCAACGTCGGCCTCGTCAAGCAAATGTCCCTTCTTGAACAGGACATCGCCCGACTCCGGGTCAATCACCTCCTCAAGGACCGTCCGCCCGAGGACACGCTCGCCCAAAGAGACGACCACGTCGCCGCCTTCGATTAGCGGCAAGGCATCGATACCGATTTTGGTCTTGCAGTCATCCTCGACGATGATGGCGTCCTGCGCCACGTCGACCAGACGGCGCGTCAGGTAACCGGAGTTCGCGGTCTTGAGCGCCGTATCGGCCAGACCCTTACGGGCACCGTGGGTCGAGTTGAAGTACTCGAGCACGGTCAGGCCTTCCTTAAAGTTCGAGATAATCGGCGTTTCGATGATCTCGCCCGACGGCTTGGCCATCAGACCGCGCATACCGGCAAGCTGCTTCATCTGCGCCGCGGAACCACGCGCCCCAGAGTGGGCCATCATATAAACGGCGTTGATGATCTCGCCGTCCTTGACGGTGGAGATCTCGCCCATCATGGCTTCGGCGACGCGCTCCGTGCAGTGCGACCAGGCGTCGACAACCTTGTTGTACTTTTCGCCCTGGGTGATGAGACCGTCTTGGTACTGCTGCTCGAATTCCTTGACCTGCTTTTCCGTCTCTTCGACCATCTTGACCTTGGAGGCCGGAATAACCAGATCGTCCTTACCGAAGGAGATGCCGGCCATGGCGGCGTAGCGGAAGCCCAGCGACATAATGTGGTCGCAGAAAATCACCGTCTCTTTCTGGCCGCAGTGGCGATAGACAACATCGATCACGTCAGTGATGTCTTTCTTCCGCAGCAAGCGGTTGATCAGAGAGAACGGCACCTTGGGATTACGCGGCAACTCTTCCGACAAAATCATGCGGCCCGGCGTTGAATCGACGGTCAGCGTCACTGGCTCACCGTTTTCATCAACCGTGTCAAAGCGCGCCTTAATCTTGGCGTGGACCGAGACCTTGCGTTGCTGCAGGGCGTGTTCGATCTCCGCCAGGTCGGTGAACATCATGCCTTCGCCGAGTTCGCCATCCCGCTCCATGGAGAGGTAATACAGGCCGAGAATCATGTCCTGCGTGGGCACGATGATCGGCTTGCCGTTGGCTGGGCTGAGGATGTTGTTGGTGGACATCATCAGCACGCGGGCTTCGAGCTGCGCTTCCAGCGACAGCGGCACATGGACGGCCATTTGGTCACCGTCAAAGTCCGCGTTGAACGCCGTACACACCAGCGGATGCAGCTGAATGGCCTTGCCTTCGATCAGCACGGGCTCAAACGCCTGGATGCCGAGACGGTGAAGCGTCGGCGCGCGGTTGAGCAGCACCGGATGTTCGCGGATGACCTCTTCGAGGATATCCCAAACCTCCGGACGTTCTTTTTCAACCATGCGCTTGGCGGCCTTGATGGTGGTCGCCATGCCGTAAAGCTCAAGCTTCGAGTACACAAAAGGCTTAAACAGCTCGAGCGCCATCTTCTTCGGAATACCGCACTGGTGCAGCTTGAGCTCGGGACCGACCACGATAACCGAACGGCCCGAATAGTCGACGCGCTTACCGAGCAGGTTCTGCCGGAAGCGGCCCTGCTTGCCCTTAAGCATGTCAGACAGTGACTTGAGCGGACGCTTATTAGCACCTGTAATGGCGCGGCCACGGCGGCCGTTGTCGAACAGAGCGTCAACGGACTCCTGCAACATGCGCTTTTCATTACGGATGATGATTTCCGGAGCGCGCAGCTCGATCAGCCGCTTCAAGCGGTTGTTGCGGTTGATGACGCGACGGTACAGGTCGTTGAGGTCGGACGTCGCAAAGCGGCCGCCGTCCAACGGCACCAGCGGGCGCAGCTCGGGCGGAATTACCGGCACGACTTCGAGAATCATCCACTCCGGACGGGCGCCGGATTGCAGGAACGACTCAACCAGCTTCAAGCGCTTGACGTATTTTTTGCGCTTGGCTTCAGAACCGGTTTCACGCAAATCGACCTTGAGCTCCTCACGCAACTCTTCCAGGTCGATGGCTTGGAGCATGACGCGAATGGCTTCGGCACCGATGCCGACTTCAAATGCCTCATCACCGTATTCATCCAGCAGGCGCTGATACTGCTCTTCGTTGACCAGCTCGCCCTCTTCCAGCGGTGTCACGCGCGGATCCATGACGATGTAGCTCTCGAAATAGAGAACACGCTCGAGGTCTTTGAGGGTCATGTCGAGCAACAGGCCAATGCGGCTCGGCAGCGATTTCATGAACCAAATGTGCGCAACCGGCGCGGCGAGCTCGATGTGGCCCATGCGGTCGCGGCGCACCTTGGAGAGCGTGACTTCAACGCCACACTTTTCACAGATGATGCCTTTGTACTTCATCCGCTTGTACTTGCCGCACAAGCATTCGTAATCCTTGATCGGCCCGAAGATGCGCGCACAGAACAAGCCGTCCCGCTCCGGCTTGAAAGTCCGGTAGTTGATGGTTTCCGGCTTTTTGATTTCACCGAAAGACCAAGACCGAATCTTCTCTGGGCTGGCAATTGAGATTCGAATTTGATCGAAGGACTCAGTGCCGGCCGGCTGTCCGAAAATCTTAGTTAGTTCATTCATCTGCGCTTCTCCTTGGTTCCGCTGCGGTCTCCGCGACAACCGCAAGGAACCGTGTTCGTGTGGATCTCTTGTCTGTGGCCACGTGCGTCAGTGGCCAGTGCCAAGAGCCCGTTACGACGTTCCGCTGTGGCTTAACTCCACATCCAAGCCGAGCGACCGCATTTCCTTCACAAGCACGTTGAAGGATTCCGGAATGCCCGCCTCGAACGTATCGTCACCACGCACGATGGCTTCGTAGACTTTGGTGCGGCCCGACACGTCATCGGACTTCACCGTCAACATTTCCTGCAAGGTGTAAGCTGCGCCGTAGGCTTCCAGCGCCCACACTTCCATCTCACCGAACCGCTGTCCGCCGAACTGGGCCTTACCGCCGAGCGGCTGCTGTGTGACCAGCGAGTACGGACCAATGGAGCGGGCGTGGATCTTGTCATCAACCAGGTGATGCAGCTTGAGCATGTAGATGTAGCCAACGGTAACCTTGCGGTCGAACTCCTCACCGGTGGTACCATCATACAGCGTCACCTGTCCGGAGGAGTCGAGTCCGGCCTTTTCCAGCATCTCGGCGATGTCACTTTCATGAGCCCCGTCGAACACCGGCGTGGCAATCGGCACACCGTTGCGCATGTTGGTCGCAAGTTCGATCAGTTCACCTTCCTGCAACGACTGAATGTCGGAGCGGTAATCCTTATCGCCATAGACGTTCTTGAGGAACGAGCGGATGTCCTTATCCGAACGGCCCGCATTATAGGTCTCAAGCAGATCACCCAATTGGACGCCGAGGCCACGGCACGCCCAGCCCAGGTGCGTTTCAAGAATCTGCCCGACGTTCATGCGCGATGGCACGCCCAAAGGATTGAGCACGATATCGGCTTGCGTGCCATCCTCCAGATAGGGCATGTCCTCAATCGGCACGATCTTCGAGATCACACCCTTGTTGCCGTGACGGCCGGCCATCTTATCGCCTGGCTGAAGCTTACGCTTCACGGCGACGAAGACCTTGACCATCTTGAGCACGCCTGGCGGCAGTTCGTCACCGCGCTGAAGCTTTTCGACCTTGTCGTCGAACCGTTGCTCGATCATGGCAACGCTGGTCTCGAAGGATTTCTTCAGCTCTTCAACATCGGCCATCACCTGATCGTTGGCGACAACGATCTGACGCCACTGACCCGACGTCAGACTTTCCAGCACTTCGTCGGTGACCATCTTACCGGCGTCGACACCCTTCGGGCCCGACACGATTTTACGGTTGGAAATCAGCTCCCGCAGACGGTCGTTGAAAGAGCGCTCCAGGATCGCTTTTTCGTCATCCCGGTCCTGTGCCAGCTGTTCGATCTCCATCCGTTCGATGGCAAGGGCACGTTCGTCTTTGTCGATGCCGCGGCGATTAAACACGCGCACTTCAACGACGGTACCGGTCGCGCCCGGCGGAACCTTCAACGAGGTATCGCGTACGTCGGAGGCCTTTTCCCCGAAGATGGCTCGCAGCAGTTTCTCTTCCGGTGTGACCGGGCTTTCCCCTTTCGGCGTGACCTTACCGACCAGAATGTCACCTGCCTGAACTTCGGCACCGACATAGACAATGCCCGCCTCGTCCAGATTGCGCAGCGCTTCTTCCCCGACGTTCGGAATATCGCGGGTAATTTCTTCCTGACCCAGCTTCGTATCACGGGCCATGATTTCGAACTCTTCGATGTGGATGGACGTAAACACGTCATCCCGCACGATGCGTTCGGAAATCAGGATGGAGTCTTCGAAGTTGTAGCCGTTCCACGGCATGAAGGCGACAAGCACATTGCGGCCCAGCGCGAGCTCACCCAACTGAGTGGACGGGCCGTCAGCGATGATGTCGCCCTTGGCTACGATGTCGCCCACCTTCACCAGCGGACGCTGGTTGATGCAGGTGTTCTGGTTAGAGCGCTGGAACTTCTGCAGACGGTAGATGTCGACACCCGGGGTCGCGGCGGACGTTTCCTCCGTGGCGCGCACGACAATACGGGTGGCGTCGATCTGCTGCACCACGCCAGAGCGGCGCGCGGTGACCGAGGCACCGGAGTCCCGGGCAACCACGTCTTCAATGCCTGTGCCGACCAGCGGCGCTTCGGCGCGCAACAACGGCACAGCCTGACGCTGCATGTTCGAGCCCATCAGCGCGCGGTTCGCATCATCGTTCTCGAGGAACGGAATGAGCGCCGCCGCCACCGAAACCAACTGCTTCGGCGAGACGTCCATGTAGTCGATCTCTTCCGGCGGGATCATGACGAAGTCACCAGCCTTACGGCAGTTGATGAGGTCTTCTTCAAAGCGGCCAGTTTTCTCGACGATTGGCTCGTTGGCCTGGGCGATGTTGTAACGCCCCTCCTCCATGGCCGAGAGATACACAACCTCGTTGGTGACCTTGCCACCGGCGACTTTGCGGTACGGGCTTTCGATAAAGCCGTACTTGTTGACGCGGGCAAAGGTCGCCAGGCTGTTGATCAGTCCGATGTTCGGACCTTCTGGCGTTTCAATCGGGCAGATGCGGCCATAGTGAGTCGGGTGCACGTCGCGCACCTCGAAGCCAGCGCGCTCGCGGGTCAGACCGCCCGGGCCAAGGGCCGACAAGCGGCGCTTGTGGGTGATCTCCGACAGCGGGTTGGTCTGGTCCATGAACTGGGACAGCTGCGACGAGCCGAAGAATTCACGCACCGCAGCCGCCGCCGGTTTGGCGTTGATCAGGTCATGCGGCATGACGGTGTCGATCTCGACCGAGCTCATGCGTTCACGGATGGCGCGTTCCATGCGCAATAGACCGACGCGGTACTGGTTTTCCATCAACTCACCGACGGACCGGACACGGCGGTTGCCGAGGTGGTCGATGTCGTCGATTTCACCGCGGCCGTCTTTCAGCTCGACCAGGACTTTGACGATGTTGAGAATGTCTTCCTTGCGAAGAACGCGAATGGTGTCCGGCACGTCCTTGTGATCGAACTCAAGACGGGCGTTCATCTTCACACGACCGACCGATGACAGGTCGTACCGTTCGGAGTCGAAGAACAGGCCATGGTACATGGCTTCCGCCGTGTCCAATGTCGGCGGCTCACCGGGACGCATCACCCGGTAGATATCCACCAATGCTTCCTCGCGATTGGTGTTCTTATCCAGCGCCAGAGTATTGCGGATGTACGGACCGACGTTGACGTTGTCGATCGCCAGCACTTCCATGGAATTAATCCCGGCTTCCAGCAGCGCTTCGAGCAGCTCTTCGGTGATTTCGTCGCCGGCTTCGGCATAGATTTCGCCGGTCTTGGTGTTGACGATGTCACGGGCCATGAACTTGCCGAGCAACTCTTCGGTAGAGATGCGCAATTCCTTGACGCCGTCTTTTTCAAGCTTGGCTGCGACGCGGGTCGACAGTTTGGCGCCGGCTTCAACCTTGGTGCGTCCGGACTTGGCATCGACTAGATCGAACTGGAGCTTCATGCCGCGCATGCGCTCGGCATCGAACGGGCACTTCCAGCCCTTCTTGTCGTGAGTGAACGTCACTGCGTCGTAGAAATAATCCAGGATCTCTTCCGAGCTCATGCCGGTGATTTCTGCCGGATCAAGGGGCTGACCCTTCTTGGCACGGTCCGCGCGCACTTTGGCGGACTCTTCGCTGTCGAGCGAATAAAGCAACGTGGTCACCGGCAGCTTGCGGCGACGGTCGATGCGCACGTAGACAAGGTCCTTGGCATCGAACTCGAAATCGAGCCAAGAGCCGCGATAGGGAATCACACGGGCTGCGAAGAGGTACTTGCCGGACGAATGAGTTTTGCCCCGGTCATGATCGAAAAACACACCAGGCGAACGGTGCATCTGTGAGACGATCACGCGTTCGGTGCCGTTGATGATGAACGTACCATTGTCGGTCATGAGCGGCATGTCGCCCATGTAGACATCCTGCTCTTTAATATCGCGGACCGAGCGGGCACCGGTTTCTTCGTCAACGTCCCACACGACCAAGCGCAAGGTAACTTTCAACGGCGCGGAGAACGTCATGCCGCGTTGGCGACACTCGTCCACATCGTACTTGGGTTCCTCAAGCTCGTAGGACACGAACTCAAGTTCGCCTTTACCGCTGAAATCCTTGATCGGGAAAACCGACTTGAAGACTTCCTGCAGACCGGACACCTCGCGCTCTTCGGCGGTCGCGCCGGCACGCAGAAAAGTATCGTAGGAACTTTTCTGAACCTCGATCAGGTTGGGCATGGTCGCGACGGACGGAATGCGTCCGAAGTTTTTGCGGATCCACTTACGACCGGTGAACGACTTCGACATACGTGATCCTCACTCGTTTACGCGTTGCCACCTGGATTGCGGACCAAGCAGCACGTTGAAAAGATGCAACACCAATGGCGACAGGGGCCTGCGGCGGATAGGCCTGCCCCTCTCGTCATCGGTGACGCGTGTCTCCAGCCCACCCTGAGGTGGCCAGATGCGGGCCCGAAGGGCAGCACACTCTGGCGCCACCCTTCGCTCCCATATGTATCGCCGAAGCTTGAATTACTTGAGCTCCACCTTGGCGCCAGCGTCTTCGAGCTTCTTCTTGATCTCTTCGGCTTCGTCCTTCGGCGCGCCTTCCTTGACGGGCTTCGGGGCACCTTCGACGAGATCTTTCGCTTCTTTGAGGCCCAAGCCGGTGATGGCGCGGACTTCTTTAATTACGTTGATCTTCTTGTCGCCGGCTTCCGCCAGAATGACATCGAACTCGTCCTTGGCTTCAGCAGCGGCTTCGCCACCACCTGCAGCGCCACCGGCAGCAGCGACGGCAACCGGCGCGGCAGCTGAGACGCCCCACTTTTCTTCCAGCATCTTGGACAGTTCGGCCGCCTCAAGGACGGTCAGATTGGAAAGGTCATCGACCAGTTTTTCTAAATCAGCCATTGATTGGCACTCCTGTTGAGTTTGAACGGTTAACGTTTCGGTTCAGCTTCAAGCGGCTTCGCCCTGCTGTGCTTTGGCATTGAGAACCCGTGCGAGCTGACCGCCCGGTGCTTGCAGCACTCCGGCGATGCGTGTCGCAGGCGTAGAAATCATGCCGACGATCTTGGCGCGCAATTCATCCAGGGACGGCAATTTCGCCAAGTCATTGACCTGATCAATGGTCATGACTTCTCCGTCCAAGGCTCCGCCCAGAATCACCAGATTCTCGTTGTCCTTGGCAAAGTTCGAACAGACCTTCGCGGCTGCCACCGGGTCAGACGAATACGCAATCGCCGTCGGACCGGTAAACAGATCGCTGAGCCCCTCGAACTTGGTACCAGCAAGGGCAAGACGCGTGAGCCGATTTTTGGTGACGCGGAATCCAGCTCCCTCCTCGCGCGCCTTGCCACGCAGGTCTTCCAGTTGCTTGACCGTGAGCCCCTTGTAGTGGGTCACGGCGACAAACGCCTGGTCCTGGAGCAAGGTGTTGAGAGAGGAAATCAGATCCTGCTTTTGCTCTCGGTTCACATCCGTCTCCGCTACAGTGACTCGGTGCAGCGCCTGCCGCGCCGAGCCCGTTGCACTTGATGCCGGCCAAAACACACTTCCGACCGGCACCGCTCATGTCCTGCCCCAGAAGTGCATGCCGTAGACGGGCCACGCGGACCCAAAACGACCGTTCACTCCCGTCTATGATGGCGGTTTCCCATTAAGCCCGCCGGTTACCCGGACGAACGCCACCAGTCTCGGACAGGTACGGAACTCCCGAACATGCTGGGGAAGTTCCGCAACCCGGACCGCCCAACAAAGGACGGACCCGAATTCCTTGCGTCAGCTCGCGACTGCTTCGCTGACGTTTAACTTCACGCCCGGTCCCATCGTGGAACTGAGCGAAACCTTCTTCAGATACGTGCCTTTGGCGCCGCTGGGCTTGGCCTTGACGATGGCCCCCACGAACGCCCGCACGTTTTCGCTAATCTGCTCTTCCGTAAAGCTGGCCTTGCCGACACCTGCGTGCACGATCCCTGCCTTTTCGGCACGGAACTGCACTTCCCCGGCTTTGGCATTCTTCACAGCCGTCTCGACATCCGGTGTCACAGTGCCCAATTTCGGGTTCGGCATCAGGCCGCGCGGACCGAGCACTTTACCCAGCTTGCCGACAACCCCCATCATATCGGGAGTGGCGATCACACGGTCGAAGTTCATTTCGCCGCCCTGGATTTTCTCGGCGAGGTCATCGCCGCCCACCAGGTCAGCCCCGGCGGCCTTGGCTGCGTCCGCTTTGTCGCCCTTGGCAAAGACAGCAACGCGCATGCTTTTGCCAGTGCCATGCGGCAACGCCACAACACCACGCACATTCTGGTCGGCGTGGCGCGGGTCGATACCCAGGTTCATCGACAACTCAATGGTCTCGTCAAACTTCGACGTGGCGAAACCCTTGATCAACTTCACCGCTTCCTCGACCGGATAGGTCGCTTCGCGGTCCAAGCCCTCGTATGCGGTCTTGAGGCGTTTACCCTTCCTAGACATATCCGTTACCCCACTACCTCAAAGCCCATCGACCGCGCCGACCCTTCAACCTGAAGCATGGCGGATTCAATGGTCGAGCAATTCAGGTCAGGCATCTTGGCTTCTGCGATTTCACGCACTTGCGCCTTAGTCACCGTCCCGCCAATATCGCGGCCTGGCGTCCCGCCACCTTTCTTTTTCTTTGCCGCTTTGATCAGGAAGTAGCTGGTCGGCGGCGTTTTGGTCTCAAACGTAAAGGACCGGTCCGCGTAGACGGTGATGGTGGTGGGGATCGGAACCCCCTGCTCCATCTGCTGCGTCGCAGCGTTAAACGCCTTGCAGAATTCCATAATGTTCACGCCGCGCTGACCCAGCGCCGGCCCCACGGGCGGAGACGGGTTCGCTTGTCCGGCAGCGATTTGCAGCTTGATATAGCCGTCAATCTTCTTTGCCATGTCTTACCTCAGCATCTGCGCCGACATACCCTCCGGCGCGCCGGGTCCGCGGTTCGGTTCTCCGAGGTCTTTCGGAGACAACCTCCCGCAGAATTAAAGTTTCTCGACCTGACTGTATTCGAGCTCCACCGGCGTCGACCGGCCAAAGATGGAGACAGATACCTTCAAGCGAGCTTTTTCCTCGTCGATCTCTTCAACCAAACCGTTGAACGACGAGAACGGACCATCGCTGACCCGAACCTGTTCGCCCACTTCGAACACCACCGACGGTTTCGGCCGTTCGATGCCCTCCTGGACCTGGCGCATGATCTGCTGCGCCTCGGCTTCGGATATTGGCGAGGGCTTGCCTTGGCCACCGAGGAAACCGGTGACTTTCGGCGTATTTTTGACCAAGTGCCAGGACTCGTCCGTCAGATCCATTTTGATCAGGACGTAGCCTGGGAAGAACTTGCGCTCCGCATTGACTTTGGCGCCACGGCGCATCTCAACCACCTCTTCGGTGGGCACCAAAACCTCTTCGATCTTGTCGGCCATGTCATGCTGCACGGCCTGTTCGCGGATCGACTGAGCGACCTTGCTCTCGAAGCCGGAATACACATGCAGAACGTACCATTTTGCAGCCATACCGCGCCCCTTACCCAAACAACCAAGAGACGCCGAAGCTGAGAATGCGATCGACGATAAGGAAGTAAATGCCGAAAATGGTGCTGAAGATGAACACCAGCAGCACGGAAATAGACGTGTCGCGGCGGCCGGGCCACGTCACTTTCGACATTTCCTGGCGCACTTGCCGGACAAATTGACCTGGTGTCGTTCGTGCCATTGTCGTTTTCGAACCTTTATTCAGCCGCCAGCAAAGCGTTCTGCCGGCGCCCGCCCCTAGTCCGGTAGAGAAAAACAATTCAAATATATCAAAGGCTTAGCCCGCTTCAGGGGTGGCAGGGGTGATAGGACTCGAACCTACAGCCCCCGGTTTTGGAGACCGGTGCTCTACCAATTGAGCTACACCCCTAAACAGTGGCCGCCCTTATGACCGGTGCCGTCCCGCAAGACCGTGCGTACACCCCACCGACTTTTCTGCCTAACGCGTTGATATATTTGACTTATTTTAGCTCTGACCGTTGCCCTAGGGCATAAAAAACAGGTCCGGTCGACACAGCTGTGCCGACCGGGTGCGGTCGTATAGCGCGCTCCGGCAAGGGAAATCAAGGCCTTTTAAGCCCTTTCCTTGCGCGACAACGCCCCCGGAAACGGGGGCCGGACCGAAATAACGGCCCGGCGCTTTCAACCCAATTTACTCGATAATTTTGGCGACGACGCCGGCGCCGACGGTACGGCCACCTTCGCGGATAGCGAAGCGCAGGCCGTCGTCCATGGCGATCGGCGCGATCAGGTTCACCGTCATGGAGATGTTATCTCCCGGCATCACCATCTCCGTGCCGTCCGGCAGCTCGATCGTCCCCGTCACGTCCGTCGTGCGGAAGTAAAACTGCGGACGGTAGTTCGAGAAAAACGGCGTGTGACGGCCGCCCTCGTCCTTGGTCAGGATGTAGCACTCACACTCAAACTTCGTGTGCGGCGTGATCGAACCCGGCGCCGCCAGAACCTGGCCGCGCTCAACTTCCTCACGCTTGGTGCCACGCAGCAGGCAGCCGACGTTGTCACCCGCCTCCCCGGTGTCCAGCAGCTTGCGGAACATCTCAACGCCCGTGCAGGTCGTCTTCTGGGTGTCCTTGATGCCGACAATCTCAATCTCGTCGCCGACATTGACAACACCGCGCTCAATACGGCCCGTCACAACGGTGCCGCGCCCGGAGATCGAGAACACGTCCTCAATCGGCATCAGGAACGGCTGATCCTTGGGACGGTCCGGCTGCGGCACGTCCTTATCAACGGCGGCCATCAGTTCCATGATCGCGTTCTTGCCGATCTCGTCGTCACGGCCCTCAAGCGCGGCCAGCGCCGAGCCCTTCACGATCGAAATGTCATCGCCCGGGAACTCGTAGGACGACAGAAGCTCGCGGATCTCAAGCTCAACCAGTTCCAACAGCTCTTCGTCGTCAACCTGGTCGACCTTGTTCATGAACACCACAAGGGCCGGAACGCCAACCTGGCGGGCCAGCAGAATGTGCTCGCGCGTCTGCGGCATCGGGCCGTCAGCCGCAGAGACAACCAAAATCGCCCCGTCCATCTGCGCCGCACCCGTGATCATGTTCTTCACGTAGTCCGCGTGACCCGGGCAGTCCACATGCGCGTAGTGACGATTGTCCGTCTCATACTCAACGTGAGACGTCGAAATCGTGATCCCGCGCTCCTTCTCCTCAGGCGCCTTGTCAATCTGGTCAAAGGCCTGAAACTCAGCCCCGCCAGCTTCCGCCAAAACCTTCGTAATCGCTGCCGTCAACGTCGTCTTGCCATGGTCAACGTGACCAATCGTCCCAATGTTGCAGTGCGGCTTATTACGCTCAAACTTCTCCTTAGACATGGCTTCCCTTTACCTCCAGCGGACCGCGCGATGCGGCTTTAGTGCACCGCGTATCGCGGCTTTGTTTCTTAAACCGTGCTGGGGATGTAATCCCAACACGCGGGAGTTGGAGCGGGTGGACGGGATCGAACCGACATAACCAGCTTGGAAGGCTGGGGCTCTACCATTGAGCTACACCCGCATAACTTCAAACCTGCGGCTTCGACCGGCCGGAACACCCGGCCTAAAACCAGGATGGTGGAGGGGGTAGGATTCGAACCTACGTACGCTATGCGGCCAGATTTACAGTCTGGTGCCTTTAACCACTCGGCCACCCCTCCAAATCCCAAGGCTAGCCTAGGCTGCAGGGGCCCCGACGTATGAAGTTTGCTGTGCCTTGTCAACTTTAAACGTCAACTTTAAACCGCCCGCAGCCCTTGACCTGCGCGGCCTTTTGGCCGATGCGGGCGGCATGGTTCACAAACACAAACACCGGCGCGGCTCTAAACAGCCGACTGGGGCCGGCACAGATCGATCCCAGCAGCACGGACGCGGCAACAAGACGCGCCCCAACGCCGGACGCGCGGGATCACATGACCTCTGGCTGTTCGGCACCCATGCGGTAGAAGCCGCACTGAAAAATCCCGAGCGCAAGATCCTTCGTCTTTTGGCAACACCGGAAGCGGCCAAGCGGATCGAAGCGACAGGAGTGCCGGCAGCCCGCCTTGCCACGCTGGAACCGGCTGACCGGGCTGCCATAGACGTGATTGTGGGCGATGACGCAGTCCATCAAGGGATAGCCGCGCATGTCGCGCCCCTGCCCGATCTAGCGGTGGAGGATGTCATCGCTGCGCGTACCGGTCACAATAAAAGTGTGATTGTCGCGCTAGACCACGTCACCGACCCCCACAATGTCGGCGCCATTCTCAGATCGGCAGCCGCCTTCGGGGCCACCGCCCTGGTGGTAACCAAACACAACGCGCCGGAGGAAACAGGCGTCCTCGCCAAATCCGCGTCCGGCGCGTTGGAACATGTCCCTATCGTGCGGGCGACAAACTTGAGCCGCGCCATTGAAACACTTCAGCAGGACGGTTTCTGGGTGGTTGGTCTGGACGCCAGCGGCGACAGCGACATCGACACCCTCGACCTGCCCGAGAAATGCGTTCTGGTATTGGGCGCAGAGGGAGAGGGTGTGCGCCCAGGCGTGCGCAAGGTGTGCGACTTTATGGCGCGCCTTCCGATGACGGGGCGGATGGAGAGCCTGAACGTGTCCAACGCCGCCGCGATTGCTTTGTTCGAGTGGCAGCGCCAAAAACGAGGCGACTAAGCCTGCTAAAAAGACCAATACGGCGCTTGCCCTTTAGCATCCGCGGACATAATGTCGCGCGCTTGCCGGGCGAGTCCTAAAGTGCGGCATGCCGGGCCGGAATAGCTCAGCTGGTAGAGCATCTGATTTGTAATCAGGGGGTCGGGGGTTCGAGTCCCTCTTCCGGCACCATTCTTCCATGTTTTTCAGAGACTTTAATGGCTGCCCTTCAAACCACCCTCGCCTGGATCCAAAGCAACGGCTGGATGGTGTTGGGCTTGGCCTTAACGGCGGGATACATCGTCGTGCTCGGCATCATGGCGCGCAAGATTTTGCGGGACCGCGCCCTGCCTGAAGACCAGCGTCCGGGGCCACGCCCATTGTTCTACCTCGGCCAAGCCTACCTGGCGTTTATTTGGCCCGTCCCCTTGTTTCTTGTGCTGGAAGCGCTGGACGTTCTGACCCCGTCCTAGAGACACGGGACCAAAAGCTGCGATGCGGTTTAGTTCACGGCTTTGAATTCAGTCATCAGCTCGACGAGACGTTCGTAGAGGCAAGCATCCTTTTCAGGAGATGGATCTTGCTGGCGCTCGTCCAAAGCCAGCTCCGCCCGGGATGCGGCTTCGCCGATGGCGGCAAAACCAAAAAGACCGCTCGCCCCGGCGAGCTTATGCAAAAGTTCGCGCAACTCTGAAAAGTCGGTGGGCCGAAAGGTGCCGGCGAAGGGGTCGTACTTATTCATGGTTCGCTCCACTTCGGACCTGCTGACGCTGACCCGCTGGCGGTACGCGGACTGAAGTGCGAGCGGCGGCCCGGCATCTTCCTCCTCCGAGACATCGGCTCGCTCATGTCCAAGGTACCGGCCCGCGATTCGGCGCAAATCGTCAACGGTGAGCGGCTTAACCAGCCACTCCGTGATGTATGCCAGTGCGCCGGGACGGTCACGCATGGCTGACTTGCGGGTCGCGGTCAGAACAATGACGGGGGTCTGCTCCCGCAGCATGGCTTTCAGCTTGGGGGCGGCCTCTAAGCCGTCCATGCCGGGCAGGTCCAAATCTAGGAATACCAAATCAGGGTCGAGTTCCGGACAGGCCTGCAGCGCGCTTTCAGCGTCGCCGAACGTATATACCTCGACACCGGGTAGGGTTTTGGTCAGCCCCGTGGCTGCCGTAGACAGCACAAACGGATCGTCATCAATGACCATGACCTTATTTGTTGTGGATACCCGGCGGGTTACAACTGTTTGTCTTTCCCGACCCAAAGGCATCTTTCCGTCCCTGCCCCCTGAAAGTGGCCAACACCACTGTACGCCCGGCTGCTGATAACTGTAGATTACGGTGGGTTAAATATATAGACCCCCGCTAAACCTGCGGGTGATATGAAAAACCGGTTCAGATATGCGTCAGGTGTCCAGCACTTCGGATCTTGTTCTCGTCGTTGAAGACGACGACTTAACGCGTGACGGACTACGTGCGCTGCTTGCGGGCGAAGGCTTCACTGTGGATGTTGCGTGCGACGGCGACGAAATGCGCACACGGATGGAAGAACGTGTTCCACGAGTTGTCCTGATGGATGTTCGCCTGCCGGGAGAAGACGGATTTGAACTGACCCGGTACTTGCGCGCTCATTACGAAGTGGGCGTGATTATCTTGACAACGAAGACCGAACTTATTGACCGCGTCGTCGGCCTAGAGATCGGCGCGGACGACTACGTCACCAAGCCTTATGAACCCCGCGAACTCATGGCGCGGATCAGATCCTTGATGCGGCGTATGGGCGCGTCCGAAGGACCGTTGGGCGCCGCAGAAAAATCTGCCGACGGTGTATCCGCCAGCAATCGCCGCATCGAACTACCGGGTGGCGTTTTCGATGCGACGAGCCGCAAACTCATCGGCGCTGAGGGCGAAAGCGCCGACCTGACGTCGAGTGAAATTAAGGCGCTACGAGCACTGGCCGACAATCGGCAAAGTCCCATTAGCCGCGCCTCTCTCATGAAAACCATCTTTAACCGGGACTGGGATCCGACGGACCGCAGTGTCGATGTCCTCGTCGCAAAACTGCGCAAAAAAATTTCAGATGTGATGGGCGATAAAACGGCGATACGGTCCGTTCGTGGCGTTGGCTATGAACTCTCGGTCGATGAGTCTGAAATGGACGCTCACAAGAATCCGACGAGCCGTCAAAGTCCGGCTGCAGAGTAGCGCGGGAAAGAAAAAACCCCGCGCCTAGTTAGCGCGGGGTCATCAATTGCTGAGTAGTTTCGGTACTAAATCCGAAAAAACGGCTGGAGCACTTTGGCAATCATGCCGGTCGGTAAAAGCTGACCTTCCGTCACGACCAGGCAGACGCAGTCTTCGCCGGCATCGGCTATCGGCTGATGAACCATGTCGTCATCCGCCGCTTCAACGTCACCGCGGACAAAATGTCCCGTGTCATCGGAATAGCCCCCGGCCAGCACCATCGTCATTTCATGGCCGCTGTGGCCGTGCATCGGCACTTTGGTTCCTGGCGCAATGCGCAGCAGTCCGACCTTAGGCCCCTTCGTTTCAGGCGCTATGGCAGCGTAGTGCACACCCGGACCCAACCACCGCCAGGGCAGCGACTGAACAGAACCTGACACATAATCCTTGAGCGGTTGCGGCAAACGGATGGCATCGTCATCTGGGGCAACGGATTGTTTGACGACCGGCGCGGACGCCACCTCTTCACCCTCATCAAGGCGCGCCATAACAGCATCCAGCGCGCCACCGTCCAGGGCAACCGGCGCTACGTCATCGAATAGCTCGCCGCCGACCTGTTCGGCCTTGGCTACGACAGAACGGCATTGCGGACAAAGCGCCAAGTGGGTCGCGATCAGGATTGACGACGGCTCGTCAAGCGAACCCGCGGCATAAGACCACAACAGATCGTCACTGGGATGATGACTGGCGTTCATTCTTCTTCTCCTAGCGCCGTGCGCACTTTGCGCATGGCGAGTCTTAGTCTCGATTTAACTGTTCCGAGCGGCAACCCAAGCTCTTCGGCGATTTGCCCATGAGCTTTGTCCTCGTAAAAAGACAGCCTAATAACCTCGGCTTGTTCTTCGGGGAGGTCGGCAATTGCCGCCCTCACCTGCTTCTGGGTTTCTCCTAGTTCGACCGCATCGTCCGGCGCAGTTTCTGCCTCTGGTACGAACGCGGGGTCTTCTGGATCAAAGTTAGGTCTATTTTCCTTACGCAAGGCATCGATGCGCAGATTACGGGCGACCGTAAAAATCCAGGTCCCGGCAGATGCTTTGTCCGGATCGAACTTCTCGGCTTTCCGCCAGACGGTCACCATCGCCTCTTGGCTCAGTTCCTCCGCGGACGCGATATCTGCGCCTTGGCGCATGAGATAGGACTTAACGCGAGGACCGTAGTGGGCAAAAAGTTGGGAAAAAGCCTCTTTGTCCCGCCGCTGGGCCACGGCGACCAGCAATTCGGTCATGACCGCAGTCTCTGAAACAGCCGTAGAGACAGGCTTGTCGTTGGATACCACTTTTCGTTCGCGCCTGCCGCGAGGCGCACCTCTCATGAGGACCGCTGGCGAACTTTGAACATCAACCTGTTCTTGGACACCAAACACCAGATTCCCCCGACCTGTAATCCAAAATCTACTTCTGTTCTAGATCGTTACGGCGGACCTGGGCCCTTGGATCACAGGGTGATGACGATATTTTTGGCCTCGCAGCCCTTTATCCCCTTTCAGATAAGGGGTTTTGGCGGCGTGTGAACCGGCACACGCCGACAACCGTATGCAGAACATTCTCTCCACAGAGTGGGCATCTTTGTTGGAGGCGAAACCTTGGGTTGATGTCGGACCTTCGGGCACGTCACCGGCTTGAGTGCCACCGGCGGGCACGTCCGCAGCAGAAGTAAAATTTGTGTCGTAACTGAAATGTTTCTGTGTACGCTGGTCCGGCGTCCAGGGTTATCGGCGGGGGATTTACGTTGAAGATTGCCGTTGTTGGAACGGGCGTGGCCGGACTTTCGGCCGCCTGGCTGTTGAACCGATGCCACGATGTTATCGTTTACGAGAAAGACGAACGCATTGGCGGACACTGCAATACTGTCGATGTGCATGTCGGCACTCCATCGGACCCGGCCGCGATTCCGGTCGATACCGGTTTCATCGTCTACAATGAACGAACCTATCCAAATTTAACCGCGCTGTTTGATCACCTCGGTGTCGAGACGGAAGATAGCAATATGTCGTTTTCCGCATCGGTGAATGACGGCCGCTTCGAATATTCGGGCTCAGGCTTAAAAGGGCTACTTGCGCAAAAACGCAATCTGGTGCGCCCGCGCTTCTGGAACATGGTGTGGGATATTTTGCGGTTCTACCGCGAATGCGTCACCGATGCCGCCTTGCCGGAAAACGCAGACCTCTCTTTGGGCGAATACTTGGTAAGGTCCGGGTACAGCGAAGGATTTCTGCGCGATCACATTTATCCGATGGCGAGTTCGATTTGGTCGGCCTCCTTCGACGAAATCCGAAGTTATCCTCTGGCCGCCTTTGTGCGTTTCTTCTCAAATCATGGGCTACTGGAAACCAAGAAACACATGCGCCCGAAATGGCGCACCGTCTCTGGCGGTAGCCGAACATACGTCAATAAGATCGCCGCCACGCTGAAGCATGACGTGCGCTGCGGCGATCCGGTTGTGGACATATCGCGCAACACCTTTGGCGTGACGGTAAAAACGGCGTCCGGACAGGAAGACTCGTTTGATCATGTCGTCATCGCTGCGCATTCCAATCAGGCGCTCTCGATGCTGGCAGACGCATCCGATGCTGAACGCGATCTGTTAAGCGCCATCAGGTATGAGACCAATCACGCGATTTTGCACACCGACACGACAATGATGCCCCGCCGGCGGCGAGCTTGGGCGAGCTGGAATTACGTTTCTGCTGCCGAAGATGATAGGGAGCGATTGGTCTGTCTTACCTATTGGATGAACTTGCTGCAAAACATCGACAACAGTCATCCGGTGTTTGTCACCTTAAATCCCCATCGCGAGCCCGACCCCAACACGGTCATCGACCGGTTCGATTACGAACATCCGATCTTCGATCAGGCAGCCCTCAATGCGCAAAGAGACCTTTGGGCCGTGCAGGGCAATAACCGCACTTGGTTCTGCGGTGCCTACTTCGGCTACGGGTTCCACGAGGACGGTCTGCAGTCAGGGCTAGCCGTTGCAGAGGCGCTGGGCGACGTCCGGCGCCCCTGGACCGTTGCCAATGAGTCAGGCCGCATCTGCATGGCCGGCGCATTGCCGCCCGCCGTAGCGGCTTAGGCCATGACCGCCCTTTCCTCCTGCCTTTACACCGGAACGGTGATGCACCGGCGCACCCGTCCGCGGCGGCATCGGCTGGTCTACAAAGTGTTCGCATCCCTGCTCAATATCGACGAACTTGAGCAAACCGCCCGCGAGGTTCGAGGATTTGGATACAACCGCTTTTCACTGCTGAGCTTTTATGACCGGGATCATGGACCGGGAACCGACGCGCCCCTAAGGCCTTGGGTGGAGGGCGTCCTCAAGGACGCCGGCGTCGATTTACAAGGTGGGAAGATCGAGCTGTTGTGTTACCCGCGCATCCTTGGTTACGTGTTCAATCCGTTGTGCAATTATTTCTGTTACCGACCGGACGGCACGCTGGCCGCGATCTTGCACGAGGTGTCCAACACCTTCGGACAACGCCACTGCTACCTGTTCCGGGTACCCGCGGCTGGCGGCGCTAATGCCGACCGGTCCATTATTCGCCAGACCATCGACAAATGTTTCTACGTGTCGCCTTTCATCGAAATGGATATGACCTACAATTTCCGCATCATCCCTCCGGGTGACGAAGTCGCAGTCTCTATTCATGAAACAGATGACCAGGGCACACTGCTTTACGCCTCCTTCAGCGGATCACGAAAACCGCTCGAAAAATGGACAATGGTCAAGGCGTTCTTGTCATACCCGCTGATGACACTCAAAGTGATAGGCGGAATTCATTGGGAAGCACTGAAACTGTGGCGCAAGGGCGTTCCCCTAGTAAAACGGCCTGACCCGCCACCGCATTTGGTCACCGTTGCTCAGAACTAAGAAACGTAACAGAGGGCGACATGGACGACACGTCACCGGACTCCAATCCGGAAAATCTTGAGTCACCAACTGCCGTACAGCGCGGCAAACATGTGCTTGTTGGCAAGGTAGTTGGGGTCCTGAGCAAAATCTCAATCGGCCGCCTGACCCTCACCCTGCCCGATGGTTCGCATCACGAACTTGGACCGGGAGGCGAACCACAGGCGTCAATGGTCATCAATCGATGGCGTGCTGTGCGCCGCTTGCTGACCCAGGGCGACATGGGTTTTGTGGAGTCCTATCTGGACGGCGACTGGGATAGCCCTGACCCATCCCGGGTGGTCGAGATCGCCGTGCTCAACCGCCCAAGCGCCAAGACTCACGAGTTGGATGGGTTTTGGCACAGACTGCGGAATCGGATTATTCACACCCTGCGCGCCAACACCAAACGTGGTGCGCGGCGCAACATTTCCGCGCACTACGATCTTGGCAACGCGTTCTATGAGCAGTGGCTCGATCCGACGATGACGTACTCGTCCGCAATTTACACGGACGCCAACCTGCCACTGGATAAAGCTCAGGAAATGAAATACCGCCGCATCGCTGAAATGCTGCGCCTGCAGCCGAACCATTCGGTGCTGGAAGTCGGTTTCGGTTGGGGCGGGTTTGCCGAGTTTGCCGTGAAAGAGTACGGCTGTTCGATCACCGGCCTCACACTCTCCCGGGAACAATTAAATTTCGCTGGAGAACGGCTGCACAAAGCTGGATTGTCGGAACGGGTCGATCTACGGCTGCAAGATTACCGCGACGTGGATGGACAGTTCGATCGTATTGCCTCGATTGAGATGTTCGAGGCCGTGGGCGAAGCCAATTGGCCGCACTACTTCAACATGATCCGTGACAGACTGATCCAGGGCGGCGAGGCCGCGCTGCAAATCATCACCATTGATGACGATCATTTCGAGCGGTATCGCCGCAGCGCCGATTTCATTCAGCGCTACATCTTCCCGGGTGGGATGTTGCCGTCTGTGACGGCGTTAAAACAGGAAGTCGACCGCGCCAAACTCCAGTTCGTCGACATGACAACATTCGGCGACAGTTACGCCAAAACGTTGCGGGAATGGCGCGAGAGATTCCTGGGCGCCTGGGCCAATATCGAGCCACTCGGGTTCGACGAACGGTTCCGCCGCATGTGGGAGATGTACCTGGCCTATTGCGAGGGTGGATTCCGGGCCAGATTGATTGATGTGGGCCAGTTCAAGATTGCCCGCGTATAAGGATTAAAACCGCTCCCTTTCATCACGCGGCACCCCGCTCCATGCCCGCATCGTCTTCAGACCTGACCTATCGCCGCCTGTTCGCCTATGGCGGTCCGGCTTTCGCCCTCGCGATGCCCACCATTCCGGCGTTCGTGTATCTGCCGGCGCTTTATGCCGAAGGACTAGGTCTCGCGGCTGCTGGGCTTGTCCTGCTGGCCGCGCGCGCCATCGACGTGATTTCCGATCCCATCATCGGCGTCGTCAGCGACAGATATGAAACGCGGTGGGGCAGGCGCAAACCCTGGATCGCCATCGGGGCAGTGCTCGCCGGTTTTGCCTTGATACGGCTGTTCCAGCCGCCAGCAGACGTGACGGCTCAGTACCTCCTGATCTGGGCTGTTGTGCTTTACGTGGGCTGGACCTTTATCGCCGTGCCCTACACCGCTTGGGGCGCAGAACTAAGCGACGACTATAACGAACGCTCGAAGGTGACTGGTGTCCGCGAAGGTTTGACCCTCATCGGCATCCTGGTCGCCGGTGCTATCCCAGCGGTCGCCGCTGGTGCCGGCTGGTCGGAAGCAGAGGGTTTAGCAGCGGTCTCTTGGACGGCCATTGCCCTTGGCGCGCCGGCCATTGCGATCCTTCTCTGGCGCGTGCCTGAGACCCAAGACAAGTATTCGAAGTCCGGCCGCGCACCACTCAGTATGGCGTCTGCTGTTCAAGCCACGCGCGTGTTGGGGTCCAACAAGCCCTTCATACGTCTGTTGTCGGCCTGGTTTATCAACGGCATGGCCAACGGCATCCCCGCCGCGCTGTTCCTGCTCTACCTGGAGTTCTCGCTGGAGGCCAGCGAAGCCCAGCGCAGCACTTTGATCCTCGCCTATTTCGTCAGCGGCGTGCTGTCCATTCCGCTGTGGGTGCCCCTGAGCCGGCGCTTCGGCAAGCACCGGGTGTGGTGCTGGGCCATGATTCTCACCTGCTCGGCCTTCATCTGGGTGCCATTCCTGGAACCCGGCGATATCGCGGCGTTCGCTGTCATATGCGTCGTGACTGGAATCGGGCTCGGGGCCGACCTTGCCCTGCCCCCAGCCCTGCAGGCCGATGTGGTCGACTTTGACCGCTTGCGCAGCGGCAAGGCCAGGGCTGGCGTGTTTTTCGCCTTGTGGAGTATGGCGACCAAACTGGCTCTGGCCCTGGGCGTGGGCATCACCTTTCCGGTTCTGGAGGCCCTAGGGTTTTCCGCTGATGGCGGAAATAGCGTGTCCGCATTGCGGTCACTCGCAGTGATCTACGCCGGTGTCCCCGTCGTATTCAAACTTGTAGCAATTGGAGTTGTTTGGTCGTTTCCAATTACGCAGACGCGCCAGGAGCTCATTCGCAAACGGCTTGACCGCCGAGCTTCGCAGTCAGCTTAGGAGGCTCTTTATGTTTCGGACCATCCTGCTGAGCGTCTTGGCCACGGTGGTATTAACGGGATGCAGTGGAACAATGAAACCTGAAGACTTTGCCAATCGCGAACCCAGGTTTGTTCTTGAAGAGTATTTCGAAGGCAAGACCAAGGCCTGGGGCATGTTCCATGACCGCTTTGGGAAATTGCGCCGCGAGTTCGTCGTGGATATCACCGGAACATGGGACGGCGAAACCCTGACACTTGATGAAGAGTTCGACTACGCCGACGGCGAAAAAGACCGCCGCGTTTGGACGATCCGCAAGATTGACGACAATACCTATGTCGGCACGGCTGGTGACATTATCGGTGAAGCGCAGGGATCACTTTACGGCAACGCGCTGAACTGGACGTATGACATGAACCTCAAAGTCGGCGACGGCACCTGGAAAGTGAAGTTCGACGACTGGATGTTCCTGCAGCCGGGCGGCGTATTGCTCAACCGCGCGTCCGTCTCAAAGTGGGGATTTGAATTGGGTGTGGTCACGCTGTCGTTCTCGCGTGCCGACAACCAAAGTGACGCCGCAAATTTTAGTCTACAGCAGCGCGCCGCCGAATAAGGCGGAGCAGTCCTCCAACAAGAGGTATGCGCTCGTAGAACTGAGCCGCAGCATCCCAAAAATCGATATGTGACGCGACCCGGCCATCCTGGGCAAAACGAAGTTCACTCATGCCCTGTACGACCCACGGCTCCCGGCCAAGCGCTTTGACTGTGGCGCGGCTTTCCCAACGCAAGAAGCAAACGTCTCCATCATAAGAACAGTGCAACACACGGAACGTAATGTCCGGGGCGGCCTTGAACATATGCGCAAGCACCGCTTTGTACGCATCAACGCCACGAACATCGTTGAACGGATCTTTGAAGTGGACATCGTCGGTGACGACGCCGGACAGATGATCCAGTGACGCGGGCTGGAGTGCCTCATAAAACGCGATATAAGCCGAAGCTGGGTGGGACGCCCTTTCCATCGGACCGGTCAGACCTTGGTCATCTTCTTAACCAAAGGAAAATAGAGCCGATAGGGCAGCGTTCTGAGGAACTTGAGAATGAGCACGAAGGGTGTTGGGAAGGCGATTTCGAACTTGCCTTTCGCCATGCCGCCGAACACCGCTTTGGCCGCGTCCTCAGGTTCCATCAGGAAAGGCATCGGAAAATCATTCTTGTCAGTCAGCGGGGTCCGCACAAACCCTGGATTAATAACGCTTATCGTTACGCCGAGAGCATCGAGCTGGGTTTTTAGGGACTCACACATGTTGATCAGGGCAGCCTTGGTTGCTCCATAAGCGGCAGCATTGGGTAAACCGCTATACCCTGCGACCGAGGCGACAATGGCGATGTGTCCTTTGCGCCGATCGATGAAGGTTGGCAGCACCGCCTCAACCCCATTTATCGATCCGAGGTAATTCACCTCCATCAAAGTGCGAAATGCGCCAACCGAAAAATCCTTTGGATCAGTCGGAATATGCGTGCCCGCATTGAAGATAACTTGATCGAGCTGGCCGCGGTCGTTCTCGATGGCCTTGAATGTCTGCTTCACGGCATCGTGGTCTGTCACATCGAGTGGGTAAGGATGTATTTGACCGGACAGGTTTTTGTCCACCGCTTCACGCGCGACATCCTTGAGGTCGGACTCGGTCCGGGCACTGATCGCGACCTGCCACCCGTGCGCTGCGTACTCAAGGGCGATGGCCTTGCCAATCCCCTGTCCCGCGCCCGTTATCCAGAGAAGACCGCTCATTGCGGTGCGGCTGAGATTTGCTGCGCCTCCTCCGGCAAGCCGCATTCACGGCAGACGTGTTGGAGCGTTTCACCCTGCTTGGTGGTAAACCGCATGCCAACCCATCGGCCATCCCGGTCATACCAAACCTCGGTGTCGCGAAGCTCACCGGTGTACTCGAAACGCTCGGCCGCAATTGGCCCAGATTTCGTTTCGATGGTCTCGATCCCGCGGCCCAGAACTTCGACCTTTGCCAATTGCCCGTTAATACTGTTCAGCACCACCGAACTGTCGACCGCGCGTACATTCCAGTGGTTTGAGGGATACACCCATTCATCACCGACGAACGTTCCCTTCCGGCCTGTTGAGTAAAATGTGCCGTCCTCGGCGCGGTACGCCTCGACCGAGGATTCCTCGCCATTGTCATTGGTCTCGGACGTCAGAGACTGCAACACGCCATCGCGCCAATAGGCGATGGCTTCAAACTCATACTTGTATGCGGTGATAAACAGTAATTTGACCTTGAGCTTGAAGTGACTGCGCACCCGAAGCTGGCCGTCCTCCATCTCAAATTCGACTTTGTGGCGCCCGACCCGCGTGCCTTTGCGATAGACATCGAATTCTAGACCGTCGGGATACAACGTCAGTGGATCAATGTCCTTGTGAGGCTGCTTCGGCCCGACTTGAACAATGACGGGATCTTCGGGCGTACCCTGAACGGCCTCTTCACCGCCCTCACCCACCTCCTGAGAGGACGCAGGTCTTGGCGTAGCCAGAATGATTAGACCGACAATGATCGCCAGCCACAGAACAAATACCCAAACCCGGTTCGTCGGCTTCTTTTGACTCATCAACATCACCGCACACAAATCCTGGCGTCTTTACAACCCGTTGAGCTATCTACGTTTATCCCATCTAAACGGATGCATGACGGCGGGTCTGCGCCTGACTAACCCCTATCTGAAGAGGGGTTAGTCATATACAGAAATGTGGCAAAAAAGCGAGATATGCGGCTTTGCCTCGGACGTATTGCGACCAGAGAATCGAGGGTTTCTGGGATTTTTCGCCCCGAGAAGGCTGTGCCTACTCGCCGCCCTCCAGCGGTGTCATGGACAGGTCCACTTTCAGACCAAGCTGGCGGATCATGGCGATGCTGTCATTGTTGCCCCACCGTTCCACGACTTTACCGTCCTCAAAGCGATAGATGTCGATGGCCGAGGTTTCGAACCGCCGGCCGTTGGGAGGATTGCCTTCCATCTCACCTTTGACGCGCGTTCCAGTCATGGTTACACGGGCAACAACCAAATCGCCTTGGCAAATGATGAGGTTGTTGGTCAGAACGCGGTCTGGCGAAACCTCTTCGGAATGCTGCCAAATCCGGGTCATGTGATCGGGCGTGCGCACGGCGGTGCCCAGCCCACCTGCATCCACATTGTGACTGACAAACTCATCGGCATAGTACTCTCCGGCTCTGTCGCCTTGACGCTCATTGAAGAGGATCTGCGTCATCTCGAGGTAGGTGTTGAGGTTGGACTGATCGCCGGGACACACGATTTCTGTGGCCTGAACAGGCGACACAGCGAGTAAACCGAAGATTGATGCTGAAACCAGGGTTGTCCTGATCATTTTTGCCTCCGCTGTAAGTTTTTGTTTTTCGTGATTGTGGGTATGTAGGCGTTTGTCTACGGAATTCTAGAACGGAAGAGTCACGTTCCGGTCAATAACGATGGCGATGAAAATCCCGGCGAGATAGTTCATCGAAAAGAAGAAGGTCTTCCGCGCCCATGCCTTGGTCGGCTCTTTGACGAGACGCCAGTTGAGCCATAAGAACCAGCCGCCGAGCAGGGTGCTGACTGCGAAGTACAGTAGGCCGAGCTCGCCAAAGAGCGTGGGCAACGCAGCAGACGCAACCAGGAGCACGGTGTTGACCATCATGTACTGCGCGCACTTCTTATCACCGACCAGAACCGGCAGCATGGGCACGCCCGCCCGGGCATAGTCATCCTTGATCATCATGGCCAGCGCCCAGAAATGCGATGGCGTCCAGAGGAACAGCGTGATCGCCATCAGCATTGGCAGGGTAAACGCGGTCGGATCGGCCGCAGCGGCGCCCGCAAGCACGGGGAAGCTTCCAGCCGCGCCCCCAATCACGATGTTCATCCAGTGCCGGCGTTTCAGCCAAATCGTGTAGATCACCATGTAGGTAAACGCGCCCAAGGCGAGGTGCGCGGCAACGATCCAGTTGAGGGCCGCCGCGGCGAGAGCACAGCCGGCAATCAACAGGCCTCCGGCCATCCAGAGAGCAATCGAAGGATGCTTGAGGTCACCCGAGGCCAGCGGACGGTTCTGCGTGCGCGACATTTTGCGGTCGATATCGCGGTCGTAAAAGTGATTGAAGACCGATGACCCGGACGCACACAGCATCATCGCGGCCATGACTGCGATCAGGGCACCCCACTGGACGGTTTCAGCGACGGCGAAATATCCAGCCATAGCCGTAATCGTCAGCAAAACGCCGATGCGTAGCTTCAGCAGTTCTATGTAACGGCGCACGGTCACGGATTACCCACACTGATGTTCTCAAGGTCCGGCTCATCAGGTGAGTCTGAGGAGTGGGACTCTGAGCCGGGTTTTAGCAAAAGACATCTGATCGCCAAAACAACAAATATGACGCCGCCGATAACGGCGATGAGGCCTCCTGCGCCCATCAATATCATCGAGGCGAGCTTATCGGCACTGTCCAGCCCTTGCTCTTCGCCAGCGACTTTGCGCGCCACCCCCTGCAGCCCGGCCAGAAAAAGACCGAGGGAATGCAGCGCTTGTCCCGTGCCGAGTAGCACATATGACGCCAGACGCCATTTCCGTTTCGGCATCGGCAACTCGAGAAGCGGGAAAAACAGCCCGAAATACAAACACATAAACACCAACGTCACGCCGATAAGTTCTGCGTGATAGTGCGCGGGTGTGCGCGTATCGACGGAACTCTCGAAAAATCCGATCAGCCCGCCCAGAGAGAACAGGATCAGCGCCACCCACAGGCCGTTGATTTCCGGCGGTTGAATTTTGAAGGCCGTAGCCCGTCGCGCAAACAACCAAAACGTCGCAATCAGGAAAAGGCCCATGGGAAGCGGCAGGACATACCAGTATAGATCGGTAAAGGCGTTGACCTGGGCCGCATCGTCAGCGGGCAAAGAAAGGTAGAGCAACGGCCCGATGGCCGCGCCGCCAACCATAAGCGCCGCTAGACCTTTGAACACTTTTTCGGAGACCGGTGTCTGTCCGAGCGACATGCGGCTCAGAAGATACATGCCAATCATCAATAAAAGCGTGTTGGCGAACTGCAGGACATGGCCCATGCCCCAGAAGGCCCGTTCGGCCACATCCGTCGCCGGCAAGCCTTGAGGCATCGTCACCCATGCCGCTGCCAAGCAGATGAGTGCCGTTAGAAAGATGAGTCCCGCGGCTGCAACGGCGAACACCACCGCCTCACTTGACCGGGCGCGGAACACGATCATCAACAATCGTAAGACCGGCAAAACCAAGCCAACCGCTAACAAGGTGAGCCCCGCGAAGAACAGCGGATGGATCAGCACCGGGATGTAGTTGTTAGGCGATGCGTCCCCGAGGTTGAGTAGGACGGGCGTCAGGGTCACGACAAAACTCAGTCCAGCGGCGGCCAGGGCCGTTCGACCGACGAAAGCGGCACCACCGGACAACGGACCGGCAACGCTGGTCGCCAAAACCGTCAACGCACCTTGCACGCCGAGATACCAAATCACGAAGGCAAAGGTCACATGAGCGATGAGGCCTTTTTCAAAAAAGGTTTGGCTGTTCCACGGCAGCACCACTTCTGCACCCGGAACGCGCAACACCGCGACCAGGATCGCCATCAGCCCGGCGACCGCGAGTGCGGCAATAGGGAGAGTGACCCACCCTTTCAGCTCCCACGCCAGGTCGGGGGTGAGCCGGCCCGCAAAATGGCCGTCGACCGCCGCCTCAGGCGTCTCGACCCCATGTTCTGGCGGTGGCGGGAGGTGAAAGTCCATGGTCCGTCCGGTTCCGGTTCTGGTCGACGTTAAACGGTGGGTGCCGGATAGACATGGTACAGGATCGCGTAGACCGCGACTCCTGAAATCGTGACAAACATCCAGACCGGCCAGGTCCACCGGGCGATCCGCTTGTGGCGGTCGAATTCTCCCTTGTAAGCCCGCCACACCGTATAGATGACCATCGGTGAAACCACAGTCGCAAGCACGACATGCGAGATGAGAAGCGTGTAGTACGCCGGCACAGCCCAACCCGTGCCGGGAAATACAAAAATGGGCGCGGTGAAGTGGTAGGTCAGGTAAGAAATGAGAAAAAGAGCGGAGACACAGATCGCGGCGATCATCACCTTGCGATGACTTTCCTTCCGTCCTGCTTTGATGAGAATGAACCCGATCAGCAGCAGGATCGTGGATATCGAATTCAAAGCCGCATTAACGTGGGGCAGAACGGTCGCTGTTGTCATGGTGCTCCGGTATCAGATGGAAGTGCGTGATCTGCGGTCATAAGGCAGCGCCGTTATGGGCCCTGGAACGCGACCTTCGCGATAAAACTCACATACATGAACAGCGACAAGGCGCCGACACCTAGGCCGAACAGGATGAGCTTTTTTCTTTGCTGAGGAGTCTCAGTCATTGCGGTCTCCCAACTATTATCCCGCCGGTTAGGGGCTTAGTCCGGCGGCGGGGCGGTGAGTACCACACCGCAAACGGGGTGTCATGCACTGTCGCGTCAATCTGCGAGGGACCAGTCGGCAACACGCCGCAGGTGCGACTCATTCGCAAACCCTTAGTTTTCAACGGTTTTCTTTACCCCTTGGGGGTGTTGAGCTATGGTCGGTGCCAATTGGGTGAGGGTCCAGTTGCAAGTGTCCGCGCGCAAGCCTGACAGGCAAGTCAGCTTTGCACCGCTTAAGCTGAAAAATCGGTTGAAACCAAGACCCTGGCCCCTTAAACGATTGTCCGTTCGCCAGCGGAAGGGAGATATAAGTGTGACCCGCATTTCAGCGTTCTTTACAGGTGTGATGGTGTCCGTGATGACAGCCTCCACCGCGTCGGCCCAGGACTTGCCGACACCCTCATTCCCCGTTCCCTGGCAGCTCGGCCTTCAGACCCCCGCGTCCCCGGTTGCGGAACGTCTAGTCGAGTTTCACGATTTTCTGATGGTGATCATCACCGCCATCTCGCTGGTGGTGTTAGCGCTGCTGATTTGGTGCGCTGTCCGTTACAACGCCAAGGCCAATCCGGTCCCGTCCAAGAATTCGCACAACACCCTGTTGGAGATTGTTTGGACGGCCATCCCAGTCATTATTTTGGTGGTCATCGCGGTGCCGTCATACCGGTTGCTTTACTATATGGACCGGATCGAAGACCCCGAACTCACGGTCAAAGTCATCGGTAACCAATGGTACTGGACCTACGAGTTCCCCGATGACGACATTTCATTCGACTCCTTGCCGCTCACCGACGAAGAAATTGACCTGGCTGCCGGTCAGCACCGCCTGCTCGAAGTCGACACGCCGCTTCTGCTTCCGGTCGATACTGACATCCGTATTCTCTTCACGGCGACAGACGTGTTGCACGCTTGGACCATTCCGGCGTTCGGCGTGAAGCTGGACAATGTTCCGGGCCGCACCAACGAGACCTGGACGCGGATTACCGTGCCGGGCAAATACTACGGCCAGTGCTCTGAGCTGTGCGGTATCGACCACTCGTATATGCCGATTGTGGTCCATGCCGTGTCTAAGGAAGAATTCGAAGCATGGCGCGCTGATCAGTTGGCTGACGCAGGCATCGCCATTGAATCCGAAAACCGCCTCGCCGCCCTCACTCAGGAGTGACCAGCATGTCTTCATCGGCGACTCACGCTCACGACGATCATCATGACCACGCGCCAGCTGGGATTACCCGCTGGCTGTACTCCACCAACCACAAGGACATCGGCACGATGTACCTTGTGTTCTCGGTTATCGCCGCGCTGGTTGGCGGTGGGATGTCGTTCCTGATCCGAATGGAACTGGGTGAGCCAGGCGTTCAGATATTCAACGAGCTGAGCGACAATCCCAAGCAGTTCTATAACGTCACGGTTACGGCGCATGCGCTGTTGATGGTGTTCTTTGTGGTCATGCCCGCCCTGATCGGCGGCTTCGGCAACTGGTTTGTCCCGATGATGATCGGTGCGCCTGACATGGCCTTCCCGCGGATGAACAACATTTCGTTCTGGCTGATGCCACCCGCTCTGGTGCTGCTGATCCTGTCGGCAGTTATGGGACAAGGCGCCGGTACGGGCTGGACCCTATATCCGCCGCTCTCAGGCTTGGCTGGACAACCGGATATGTCGGTTGATTTCGCTATTCTGTCGCTCCACGTGGCCGGCGCGTCGTCGATTCTGGGGGCGACCAACTTCATCACCACGATTTTGAACATGCGCGCGCCCGGCATGACCATGCACAAAATGCCGTTGTTCGTCTGGTCCATCCTCATCACCGCGATTTTGCTGTTGCTGGCTCTGCCGGTCCTCGCGGGCGCGTTGACCATGCTGTTGACCGACCGCAACTTCGGCACGGCGTTCTTTGATCCGCGCGGCGGTGGTGACCCGCTGTTGTGGCAGCATCTGTTCTGGTTCTTCGGTCACCCCGAAGTGTACATCATGATCCTGCCGGCCTTCGGCATCATCAGCCACATCGTCTCGACGTTCTCCAAGAAGCCGGTCTTCGGCTATCTGGGCATGGCTTACGCCATGGCTTCGATCGGTTTCGTTGGCTTCATCGTGTGGGCTCACCACATGTACACCGTGGGGATGGGGGTCAATTACCGCGCGTACTTCGTCGCGGTGACCATGGCCATCGCGGTACCAACGGGCATCAAGATCTTCAGTTGGATCGCCACGATGTGGGGCGGATCGATTGAGTTTAAGACGCCAATGGTGTGGGCAATTGGCTTTATCTTCCTGTTCACGGTCGGTGGCGTAACCGGCGTGGTGCTGGCGAATGCCGGCATGGATATCGCCATGCATGACACTTACTACGTGGTTGCCCACTTCCACTATGTGTTGTCGTTGGGCGCTGTGTTCGCGATCTTCGCGGCATTCTATTACTGGTTCGACAAGATGACCGGAAAGTCCTTCCCTGAATGGGCGGGGCAGCTTCACTTCTGGACCACTTTCATCGGCGTGAATGTGCTGTTCTTCCCGCAGCACTTCCTTGGCCTCGCGGGCATGCCACGGCGTTACATCGACTACCCGGACATCTACGCCGAGTGGAACTACGTCTCGACCATCGGCGCGTATATCTCGATGGGCAGCACCGTGTTCTTCTTGGTCATGGCCTTGATCGTGATGATCGGCGGCAAGAAGTCGGTGGCCAATCCTTGGGGTGAAGGCGCGACGACGCTCGAGTGGACTGTTCCCTCACCGGCGCCGTTCCATACCTTTGAGGATCAGCCCGACATGAGCGGCTCTCAGCCCATCGCTCAACCTCAGCCCGCTGAGTAGGACGGTAACGCGTGTCGGATCAGAACAACCTATCCCAGCGCAATGCGCGCACCGCCATCACAGCGTTTGCCGTGGTGGCTGGGATGGTGGGCCTGTCGTTTGCATTTGTGCCGTTGTACACCCTGATCTGTCAGGTCACGGGCCTGGGCGGCACCCCGCAAACGGCTGACTCAGCCGGCTCCGTTGTTCTGGAGCGCGAGATCACGGTACGCTTTGACGCCAACGTGGATCGCGGATTGCCGTGGGCTTTTTCACCGAACGACCGGTCGGTCACGCTGCGTCTGGGTGAAGAAGGAATGGTTTCATACACCTCGTCCAATATGTCGAACGAGCCGGTCACCGGGATTTCTACCTTTAACGTCACACCAATTAAGGCGGCTCAATACTTCACCAAAATCGAGTGCTTCTGTTTCATTGAACAGACACTCGAACCAGGCCAGACGGTCGATATGCCCGTGACGTTCTACGTCGATCCGGCACTGGTGGAGGATGAACTGGCCAACGACGTCCAGACCATCACCCTGTCATACACGTTCTACCGGACCTTGGACGACATCCCCGAAGAGGGTGACGATGCCATGTCTGCAGTCGAGCCCACTTTAAGTCATGACTCCGCCGCAATTGTCGGTGGGAATTGAGCAACATGCGTAACTTGCGAGGACGCGAACTATGAGCGCACAAGCTAATCACCCTTATCACATGGTCAACCCGAGCCCATGGCCGGCACTTGGCGCTTTGTCCGCTCTGACCCTAACTGTTGGCGCCGTCTTCTACTTTCACGATGAACCCCTGTTCGGCGTAAGCGGTTTTGCCAAGCTCATTCCCGGGTTCGCCCTTCTCTTCGCAACGATGTATTTTTGGTGGCGTGACGTGGTCAAGGAGTCGGTCGCCGAACGCGCACACAGCAACGAAGTGAGCACGGGCCTACGCATGGGCATGGTGCTGTTTATCGCCTCCGAAGTGATGTTCTTCGCCGCATTTTTCTGGGCGTTCTTCCACCATTCTCTTGGGTTTTCCACCGCCACGCTGCAGTGGCCGCCTGAAGGCATCGAAACGCTCGCGGCATGGCACCTGCCCTTCTACAACACCGTGATCCTGCTGACGTCGGGTGTGACAGTGACCCGTGCGCATCTCTACATTGAAGCGGGCATGAACGACAAAGCGGCGAAGTGGACCTGGATCACCGCTATTCTCGGCGTTCTGTTCCTCGGCCTGCAGGCTTTTGAATATGGTCACGCCGCCTTCGCCCTAACCGATGGCATCTATCCGTCGACGTTCTACCTGGCCACCGGCTTCCACGGCTTCCACGTGTTTGTCGGCACGACCTTCTTGATCGTCTGCGCCGTGCGCGCCCAGCGCAATCAGTTCCAAGCTGAAAAGCATATCGGCTTCCAGTCGGCGGCCTGGTACTGGCACTTTGTCGACGTCGTGTGGCTGTTCCTGTTCGTCTGGGTCTACTGGCTCCTCGGCGATCCGGTCCGCACCTTCGGATAAGTTATCGGATTGGCCGGGCGTAAAACCCCGGCCAATTTATTTACGATGTCAGGCGTCGAAGATAACCAGCCATCAGCACCGCTGTTTACGGTCGCCCTCGGTGGACGATGCCCCCGCTGCGGCCAAGGCAAATTGTTCCGGACGTTCCTAGGCGTCGCTGAACGATGCGACGTCTGCGGCCTGGGTCTGGCGGGACACGATTCAGGCGACGGTCCGGCTTTCTTCATTATGTTGCCGCTTTGTATTCTCGTCGCCGTCGCCGCACTGGTCTTGGATATGCGTCTGCAACCGCCCATGTGGGTTCACATGACGCTTTGGCCGCTGGTGATTGTGCTGGTGGTGTTGCTAACGCTGAGACCGGTGAAAGCGACGATGATCGCCCTACAATATAAGCACCGCGATACCGAGAACACGGACTCCTCGAATCAGCAGTAAGTCAGGCCACAGCGGTCTTTCCCTCAGCCGAATGAGAGGCTAGCGTTTCTCCTCAATCTCACCTGGGAGACCGCCGCGATGGACCACCTCACTCACATCAATCCGCCAACCCTTTCGGACAGCCTTGCCGTCGGCTACTCGCAGGTGATCCGCGCCAGCCCCGGCGAGATCGTATTCATCGCCGGCCAGGTCGGATGGGATACGGACAGCAAAATCGCCGGCGACGGGTCCTTCGGAGCACAGGCCCGCAAGGCGCTGGAGAACGTTCGCACGGCGTTGGATGAAGGCGGTGCACAGCCCGACGATGTTACACACATCAAGTACTTCGTCGTCGGTTGCACGGAAGAACGGGTCGCTGAACTCAGCGGAGCTATTAGGGAGTCCCAGCTCATTCATCCGGACCACCCGCCGACAGGGACGTTGATCGGGGTTGAGAAACTTGCCCGTGATGAATTGCTGATTGAAATCGAAGCCATTGCGGTTGTTTCGGCGTCGACTTAGGACCGGATATCCCCCTAGAATTTGTCCAAACCGCTCAAACGATTGATAAGGGCTCACATATGACGACGCTGCCTCCCGATCAGATCTATTACGTCTCACCGGAGCAAATCAAAACCTGGCGCGATGAAGGCTCCGCCATCATCGTTGATGTGCGGGAACAAAACGAATGGGACGAAGCGCGCATTCCGGGCGCGACCTTGATCTCCCTTTCAACGTTCGATCCAGGTGCGGTGCCCGACCCCGGCGACAAGCATTTGGTGTTCCATTGCCGGTCCGGGCGGCGCTGTGGGTTGGCCTCCGAGAAAATGGTTGAGGCCGGTTACACCGGTGTGATCAAACGCATGGAAGGCGGCTTCCTAGCGTGGGATGCTGCCGGGTACGACAAGGAAGACGGCTAACACAGGAAGGCGCGTGATGAGCACCGCTGCCATACGCCATGAGCCGGATTTAATCGGCCGGGAACGTGATCGGGTTTTCCTGATTGTCGTCGATGACTCCGAGGAACTCGCCGCCGTGATCCGCTATGCCTGCAATCGCGCCCGGCATACCGGCGGACGCGTCGCCTTGCTCTATGTGATCGATACGGAAACCGGGAAGGATTTCCAGCACTGGCACTTCGTCGGCAACCTAATGGAGGAAGAGGCGGAGCAACAGGCGCGAGACGCCCTCAGCCGCTTCAGCGCGCAAATCTTCAAGGACTCCGGCACCAAGCCAGACCAGTACATCCGCAAAGGCAACCAGCGCGAAGAACTGTTCGCCCTGGTCAACGAACACCCCGAAATCTCAATTCTGCTGCTGGGGTCGGCGCCGGGGGAAAAACCGGGACCCCTGGTCGAAGCGGTGACTGGCAAATTTGCAGGCCAGATCGGCATCCCGGTGACGGTCATTCCGGGGTCCCTGTCCCAGGAGGAAATCGACCGTTTGACCTGAGCCCTGGAACGGTTAAATTCCCAAAACCAATCAGTATTTAGGCTGCTGTTTTATAAAGCGGCAGCTTTGGAGAACGTTCATGCCCTTCCCCGCCCCTGCGGAGAATGACGGGGTCGAGACGTCGCCGGCGGTCGCAGACGAGGTCAAGACAACCACATGCTACATGTGCGCCTGCCGCTGCGGCATACGGGTGTTTCTGAAGGACGGACAGGTCCGTTATATCCAGGGCAATCGCGACCACCCCGTCAACAAGGGTGTCCTGTGCGGCAAGGGCGCCGCCGGGATCATGAACCATCTGTCCCCAGCCCGGCTGCGCAAGCCTCTGAAACGATGCGGGCCGCGCGGCTCGGGTGACTTCGAGGAAATCGAGTGGGACGAAGCTCTGTCCATCGCGCAGTCCTGGCTGGGTGACATCCGCAAGAATGATCCAAAGAAACTCGCGTTCTTTACCGGGCGTGATCAAAGCCAGTCCCTGACAGGCTGGTGGGCGAAGCAGTTCGGCACGCCCAACTACGCCGCCCATGGCGGTTTCTGTTCGGTGAACATGGCAGCGGGCGGGTTGTATTCGATCGGCGGATCCTTCTGGGAATTCGGCGAGCCCGACTGGGAGCATGCACGGATTCTCCTGATGTTCGGCGTCGCTGAGGATCATGACTCCAACCCCATCAAGATCGGCCTCGGCAAACTCAAGGAGCGCGGCGCGAAAGTGATCGCGGTTAACCCGGCCCGCACGGGCTACGCCGCGATTGCCGATGAATGGCTGGGCATCCGGCCCGGAACCGACGGTCTGCTGATTCTCGCTCTGGTGCATGAGCTTTTAAGAGCGGGCAAGATCGACCTCGACTACCTGGCCCGCTTCACCAACGCCGGTTGGCTGGTCCGGCAGGCCCCGGGCACCGCCACGGACGGACTGTTTTTACGCAATGACTCCGGAACGCCGTTGGTGTGGGACCGCAAGACCGGTGCCGCCGTTGCCCACACCGACACCAACGCGGTAGCCGATCTGACATCATCGCATAACGTGAACGGCGCAACTGCGGTACCGGTGTTTAAGCTGATCGCCGAACGCTACAGCGATTCGCAATACGCCCCGGACGCGGTGGCCGACCGCACGGGCATCCCCGCGGAGACCATTCGCCGGATTGCCGCGGAAATCGCCGACGCCGCGTTCAATCATCCGGTGACCTTACCGGTCGCCTGGACGGACGCTCACGGCAAGACCCATGCGGAAATGACCGGCCGCCCGGTCGCCATGCATGCCATGCGCGGCATATCCGCGCACAGCAATGGCTTTCAGACGTGCCGGGCGCTTCATCTGCTGCAAATGCTGATCGGCGCGGTCGATACCCCGGGGAGCTTCCGCTACAAACCGCCCTACCCCAAGCCGATCCCGCCCGGGCCGACGCCGTCCGGTAAAAACGCGGCGGCAAACACGCCGCTGGATGGCATGCCGCTTGGATTTCCGGCCTCGCCCGATGACCTGCTGTATGACGACGACGGCACGCCGGCGCGCATCGATAAGGCTTTCACCTGGGAAAGCCCCATGTCGGCGCACGGGGCCATGCACCGGGTCATCGCCAACGCGGCGGCTGGCGATCCCTACACCATCGACACGCTGTTCCTGTACATGGCCAACATGGCTTGGAATTCATCGATGGATATCCAGGGCACGCTCGACGCGTTGACTGCGACCGACCCCGCAACCGGCGAGTACAAAATCCCGCATATCATTTATAGCGATGCCTACGCTTCGGAAACCATCGCCTACGCCGACCTCATCCTGCCCGACACCACCTATCTTGAGCGCTGGGACTGTATTTCGATGCTGGACCGGCCAATCGGCGAGGCAGATGGTGCCGGCGATGCCATCCGCCAGCCCATCGTCGAGCCGGACCGCGACGTGAGGCCGTTTCAGTCGGTGCTGCTGGACCTGGGCGCCCGGCTCGGGCTGCCGGGATTTGTCAACGACGACGGTACACCAAAGTATCCCGGCGGTTATGCGGACTACATCGTCTACCACCAGCGCTCCCCGGGTGTGGGGCCGCTGGCCGGGTGGCGCGGTACGGCCGGCGATCAGGACGGCAAAGGCGACAGCAATCCGGAACAGCTCGACCGCTATATCGAAAACGGATGCTTCTGGCATGGCGCCATTCCGGACGACGCCCGCTACTACAAGATGGCCAACCAAGGGTACCTGGACTGGGCGGTGAAGCTGGGCTTTTTGCCCAAGGCTGAGCAAATCGTTTTGCAACTCTATTCAGAGCCGGTGCAGACCTTCCGCAACGCCGCGCGGGGGCATGGCGCACTCACCCCGCCCGACCACTTGCGGGATCAAGTCGAACAGGCGTTTGACCCTCTGCCGTTTTGGACACCTGTAGGCGAAGACGAACATCCGGAAGCTGAAAAATTTCCGCTCCATGGCCTTACCCAGCGGCCCATGCATCACTACCATTCGTGGGGGTCGCAGAATGCCTGGCTGCGGCAGATCACCGCCCAGAACCGTTTGTTTATGCACCGGCAAACGGCGGCGAATCTCAAGATCGCAGATGATGATTGGGTGTGGGTGGAATCCCGCCATGGCCGGGTCAAAGGGCAGGTCAAACTGGTGGATGGCGTCAACCGCGATACCGTGTGGACGTGGAACGCCATCGGCAAGCGGGCCGGCACGTGGGGCCTAAATGAAAGCGTTCCTGAAGTTAAAAAGGCTTTCCTGCTCAACCACATCATTCCAGAGAAACACGCGGACGGCACGACATCCTTGTCCGATCCGGTGACCGGACAGGCTGCTTGGTTCGACCTGCGCGTGAAAGTCTACAAAGCTGAACCGGATGAACAGGGCGAAACTGCGCCGGCGCTGGACACCCTCGCCCGCGTCCCTGGGCAGGCCGCGCCGGTGGATAGGCTCGATTTCGGCCGCGCCTTCCGCGCCAAGGACGGCGGCCGATGACCTGCCTGCCCTCGACGTCCGGTGCAAAACTTGGCTTGGTCATCGATCTCGACACCTGCGTCGGATGTCAGGCCTGTGTGACCAACTGCAAGGAATGGAACACCGGCGGGCATATGGCGCCGCTCACGGATACCCAGCCTTACCAAGCCGGTGCGGACGGGGTGTGGTTCAACCGTGTCCACAGCTACGAAGTCACCACGCCGGAGGGCGAAACCCGCGCTCTACATTTTCCCCGGTCTTGCCTGCACTGCGAAGACGCGGCCTGCGTCACCGTCTGCCCCACCGGCGCCTCATACAAGCGCTCCAGTGACGGCATTGTGCTCGTGGACGAAGACAAATGCATCGGCTGCAAGTTGTGCTCGTGGGCCTGTCCTTACGGTGCGCGGGAATACGACGTGTTCGAAGGCGTGATGAAGAAGTGCACGCTCTGCGTCGACCGTATTTACAACGAAAACCTGGACGAGGAAGACCGGGTACCGGCCTGCGTGCTCACCTGCCCCACGGGTGCCCGGCATTTTGGTGACCTGGGTGATCCGCAGTCGGATGTGTCTCAGCTGGTGGCCAAGCGGAATGGACAGGACCTGATGCCTGAGATGGGCTACCGCCCCACCAACAAGTATTTACCGCAGCGGGCGAAAGCCGACACCAGCGCGAAAAGCCTCGAACCGGTCGAGGACACGTCGGGCGCAACCGGTCTGCTGGCCTGGGTCGACCGCATGCTGAGTCAGGCGGATTGAGAAACCGGTATGCACCCCGCCTCCTCGGTCATCCTATTCACCTCCGCGTCCGGCGCCGGCTATGGCGTTTTGGCGTTGACGCCGGCGTTCGTGGCTTTGGGCCTGCTACCGCCCGATCGCTGGCTCGGCGCGTCGCTCCTCATTCCGGCTTTGGGCATGGTCACCATCGGTCTGCTGGCCTCAACTTTTCACCTCGGCCACCCCGAACGTGCGTGGCGGGCCTTGAGCCAATGGCGCTCATCCTGGCTGTCGCGGGAAGGCGTCATGGCGATCCTGTCCTACGGACCCGCACTGGCCTATGCCTATGGCTGGATCGTCTTGGAAACCAATGACGGTGCCTGGGCCTGGGCCGGTTTCGCCGCTTCGCTGACCGCCCTGGGCACGCTGTTCACCACCGCCATGATTTACCGCTCCCTCAAGCCGGTTCCGGCCTGGGCGACGGATTGGACCGTCGCCGGGTACTTGGTATTGGGGCTGCTGAGCGGCCTTGCAATCATTACAGCCGTCGCCAGCGGTTTTGGCTTTCACCCCGTCCGCTTCCAAACTGCGGCGATCATTCTCATTTTGGCCGGCGCCATCGTCAAGAATGGCTACTGGGCGCGGCTTGAAACAGCGTGGGAGCAAGCCCAAGCGTCATCAGGCCAAGCGGTTGCTTCAGACAATACAGTGCTGCGGTCGGTCGAATGGCCGCACACGGAGGAGAACTTCATTTTGAAGGAAATGGGGTTCCGGATCGCCCGCAAACATGCAGAGCGCCTGCGGCGGATCGCCCGCAATCTTCTGTTCGTCATCCCAGCTGTTGTCTTCGTCATTTCACCCTCGCTCGCCCCCATGCCCTACGCGGCTTGGGCCGCCTGGCTCGGCGCCGCGCTTCTTCTCGCAGGAATCGTCGTGGAACGCTGGCTGTTCTTCGCCGAAGCCAAACATGTCGTGACGCTCTATTACGGCCTCGACTAAGATGCCCCGGCTTATGCCGGCTTACATGACCCGTCTGCGCGTTCTGTCGACCTTGAGCCTGTGCCTCATGCTGACGGGTTGCGCCCAACCGCCACCCCAAGTGTCGTCACGGGACTTGTCGATGGGTCTGATCAAAGTTGAAGTCGAAGGCGCTGAGAATGCGGCGACGAAAGATTTGCGGGCCGCCGCGCTGGAAATGGCGGCGCGCCGGACGATTGAGAAGCAAGCCGCCTATTTTGTTATCGCAGACGAACTGCATGGCACGCGGTACAAGACGGCGCAGTCCGGCGACGACTTTGGCGTGGCTCCGTCCTACAGCGTTCTCGACACGTCGACCCGGGAGCGGATGGACATGGGGCGCGATCCAGACTCGGTGAAAACAGTCGTTCGCCCGTTCGTTGGCATGACGATAGAGACGTTCCGCCGGAAACCTAGCGATCCCGATAAGCCCGTTTTTGATGCCCGGCTGCTCCTCTCCCTGGCCTCAGAAACCCCAGAATAGTGCGGTTTCCAGCGTCGAATGACCGCGGGAGTCGGACTTTGTTAACCCTTTTGCGCAAACCTGCAGGTATCGAGTCGCACGGGCTCTCCCCGTCGTCAGAGCAAAGGGCAAGATTCAGCGATGGCTAAGACCGATAAGAAATCGGAAGACTTTACCGTCCGGGTTACGACCGGTGGCCGTATCAACTCGATCGAAGAGTGGCTTAATGAGCACGCCATCGGCGGATGGACCATCAAGGTTGACGGCATGTCCGATGATCTGATGAAGAAAGACTATGTTTTGGTCTTCGAGCGCGAAGAAGACCGCAATGCCTTTCGCACCTACTACCGCATTCCCAAACCCCGGGCCCGGCGCGAACCGTTGTCCACGGCCAAGCGGCTGACCCGGCGGGTCGGGTCGGTGGCCGGCCAGTTCAAATCCAAGATCAAGTCTAAGATTAAGGTCCCCGCGCTCTTTCAGCAGAGCGAGACTTAGTCTCGGTTGTTCAGCGACCTATCCCTGTAGACGTTTCATCATTGCCGCCGCCACCGGGGCGCGGGCCTCTTGGATTTTTTTGTTGGCGGCGCGTCCGTAGCTTTGCCCATACCAGTCAGCGACTTTCGGCCAGGGCGCGAAGTCGTATGAGGACCGGGCGAGATATTCCATAACGCAGGCCACGTTCAGGTCCGCGACGGTGAAATCGTCACCGGCGAGATAGCCGTGCCGCTCTAGAGCGGCAGCAAGAAGGTCCATCTGCGGCCCTGTGCGTTCGGCCAGATCGGCGATCAACGCCTGGTCTCTGTCGGGTTCTTTTTTGAATACAAACTCCCTCATACGCCCGTAGGCCAGCGGTTCCAACTCCGCCGCCGCCCAGAACGACCACTGGACGCAGAGTGCCCGTGCCGCATCGCTTTCCGGCCACAGGCCTCCCCCGTACGTCTGCGCGAGGTAGAGGTTGATGCCGAGAGATTCGGACATGACCGCATCACCGTCCTCCAGGGCCGGAACTTTGCCGGACGGGTTTATGGCTAAGTACTCGGGAGACCGGTTCTCCTGCTTGGCCCAATCGAGGGATACGTGTTCGTAGTCCAGCCCCAGTTCTTCGAGCATCCATAGGTTCCGTGTCGCACGGGAGACGATGCTGCCGTAAATCTTGATCATGATGAGCCTCTAGATGGCAGTGACTTGGCGTAAATGAATAAGAAGACCGGACTAGGCCGCCGCAGCTTCCTTGGCCTTGATGTCATTGGTTCTCTGATTGGCGTCACGCGCCAGGCAGCGCTCAAGCCAGGCTTTGGTCTTTGGCCAGGGTGAGAGATCGAAGTCGGTGCGGACAAGATAATCCGCAACACCGGCAACATTGAGATCGGCGACCGTGAATGAGTCGCCCGCCAGGTACTTGCGCTGCGAGAGTGTCGCCTCAAGAGCGTTCAACGGGCCTTTGGTGCGTTCCGCCTCGCGGTCCAACACGGCGTGATCGCGCTGATCCGCGGGCTTAAAGATATACTCGACCAGACGTGCCACGCTGGGCGGTTCGAGTTCCGTACCCGCAAACAGGGTCCACTGCAGGCAGAGCGCCTGGCCGGCCGCGTCGTCGGGCCACAGCCCGCCCTTGCCGTAGGTCTGAGCGATGTAGATGTTCATCGCCAGGCTTTCGAACATGGCGACATCGCCATCCCTGAGCGCCGGAATCTTGGCACCGGGGTTGATGGCCATGAAATCCTCTGTTTTGGCGCCGCCGTTGCGGTAGTCCACAGGATCGTGGACATAGTCCACGCCCGTTTCCTCTAGCGCCCAGACGTTGCGGGAAGCCCGCGAGTTGGCCTTGCCCAGTAAGGTGATCATGTCTGCGTCTCCTGGTTATCAACTTCACTTTGAGGCGCAGTGTAGCGTCCGCAGGTTTTATGTGTCACCGCCCTCACGTGTTGTTCAGCTGGGGCAGTCGCATACTGAACCGCCCTTTAGGGTTGCCGTTCTGGAAGATGGCCGGGTCTGCTATGTCTAAGGCATGAAAACGATCTCCAGACGTCTGTCCGCATCTTCCCGAGCCTTGGTTTTTACGATTGGACTGTGTGTTGGGTCCGCCGGCGCTCCGGCGGCAAAAGACCTGACCCTGGGCATACAGTTGCTGCCGGCCACACGCGGCAACCCGCATCAGAACGTGAGTCTGCCGGGCACTCTGCCGTTGCAGGCGATCTTCGACACCCTGACGCGCATTGGACCGACCGGTGAGGCCGGTCCGGCCCTCGCCACCTCTTGGGAAATGGAAAATCCGACCACCTGGGTGTTCCGGTTGCGCGATGACGTTACCTTTTCGAATGGCGAAGTTTTCAATGCGGACGCTGTGGTGGCGGCAGTGGGCTTCCTGTTGTCGGACGAAGGCCGCAGTGAGACCATCGGCACGCACCTGACCCGCGTTGGTGTCACCAGTGCCCGTGCACGGGACGCACTGACGGTGGAATTCACCACCGGCCAGCCCAACGCGATTCTGCCGGTGCATCTGGATTTCCTGCGCGTACCACCGCCACAAGCGTTTGCCGAGCAAGGCGCGGCGGAGTTTGCCCTGAACCCGGTTGGGTCCGGCCCCTTCACCGTGCGGGATTGGGGCGACGGGCGGATCGCCCTGGAGGCCAACGCGACGTCCTGGCGGCAACCGAAACTGGACTCCGTCACCCTGGTTCAGGTGGCTGACCAGGCCGCGCGTCTTCAGGGACTGCTGGCCGGATCTCTCGATGTGGCCTTCAACGTCGCAGCGGAAGATTCTGCGGTTGTGGAGGCTGGTGGCGGGCGATTGGTGACCTATTCCAACCCGTCGGTCGCCTATATCCAGTTCGTCACCACCAAGCCCTCGCCGCTGGCAGATGTTCAGGTCCGGCGAGCACTGAACTACGCGGTCAATAAGGCACTCATCAGCGAAGTGATGTTCGGTGGGGCCGTCGCACCGGCGTCGCAGATCGCCCACCCCCAGGCCTTCGGCTTCAACCCAGATTTAGACGCCTACCCCTACGATCCGGCCCGGGCACAAGCCCTGCTGAACCAAGCGGGGTACGGCGACGGCTTTAAGATCGTCACCCTCATGGTCGGCGGGGCGTCGAACGACGATCAGGCGATGCAGCAGATCGCCGCCGATCTCGCCCGTGTCGGCGTGACGATGGAACTGCAGCGCACCACCTTCGGCAAGTACCTTGAATACATGTACCAAACAGGCTGGCCCGACCCGTTTTCGGCCTTCTCGATGGTCACCAGCGGGTTTGATCCCATGCATGGCTACCGCACCCGGTCATGCCACTGGACGCCGGCCTACTACTGCGATGAGGCCGCCATGCCGCTGATCGAGCGGGCGGAAGGCGCGGTGACGCCAGAGGACCGCCGCCGTCTCGTCGGGGAAGTGTTGGCTTACGAACGTGAGAATCCCCCGGGGATTCTGATGTGGCAGAGCCCGGCCTTCGACGCCGTGGGGAAACGTGTGACCTACTATGATGTCATCGCGGACGTGGTGCCCTTCCACAACCTGGACGTTGAAGACGACTAAGGGGCGCTGATTCCCCAATCCTTCGCCCAGCCAAGTCCGGCGTGGGTACCCGCTCGCGGATTATATTCCGCACCGACCCAGCCCGTGTAACCGTGAGCGTCGAGCAGATCGAAGATGTAAGGCCAGTTCAGCTCGCCCGAGCGGTCGGGTTCGTGACGGCCCGGCACGTTGGCGATCTGTATGTGCCCGATCTTATCCAGGTGAGAGTCGAGGAAATCGGTAATGCCGCCCTGGATAAGTTGCGCCTGGTAGATGTCGTAAAGAATCTTGAGGTTCTTTGCGTCGACGTTCTCCACCGCCTGCACCGCATCGTCGGGCCGGGTGAGAAAGTAACCGTCCATGACGATTGGCTCGATCAGAACGGTGACATCAACGTCACGGGCCATCTCAGCGGCCACATCGAGGTTGGTGAAGAACACCTCAAGGGCTTCGTCCCAGTGCTCGTCGGACACTTTGCCCGCAAGGACGTGAATGCGGGGACAATCGAGCAGCTCGGCATAGTTCAGCGCGACCTCGAAGGACTCGAGAAAGTCTTTCTGGCGCCCCGGCAGGGCCGCCAAACCACGCTCGCCCTCGGCATAGTTGCCGGGCGGCGCGTTGAACAAAGTCATCTTCACCCCGGACATAGCCACTTTATCACCAACGGCCTCGGCAGGCTCCGCATAGGGGAACAGGCATTCAACGCCTTTGAAGCCACAGGCCGCCGCCGCAGCGAAGCGGTCAAGAAACGGCACTTCAGTGAACAGGTGAGAGACGTTGGCGGAAAACCTTGGCATGGGCGCAGACTAACCGGTTTGGGACGATGCCGCGACCAGGCGGAAGATGGCCTCGGCGATTTCTTCCGCGGGGCGCAACGCCGGATGGGTCCAGTGCTCAAGGGTCTCCGGCAGGGGCCGGGCGACGTCGAGATCAAACAAGCTCTGGTGCAGCCGCGCATGTTTGGCGGTGACGCTGCCGGGCGGGGCGTAGATGTAAACGGGTGTTTCGGTGGCGCAGGCTTCGGCGCACATGGTCACGGAGTCTCCGGTGACGACGATGGCGTCAGCCAGGGCGAGAAATCCGGTGTAGGGATTTTCGCTGTCCTGCCCCCAGGTAAACACCTCACGCGGTTCAGGAATGACTTGCATAAGCGCACGCTCGGCCTCGCGCCCGGTGCGCCGCGATGTGGTGAGGAGCACGCTGCCGCCGGCGTCGCGCGCGAGCTTGGCGACTTTCGTCCCTAAGTCGAACGCCTGGTCGCGGGAGAACGGTCTGCGCCGGGTCGCGCCACCGACAACCACAGCGATGAACGGACGCGGTAGAGCATCGAACCTGCCCTGCCAGTGCTCGGCCTGCCCGGCCAAGAGATCACCGGTGATGAGGCTGGGGGCGCCGGTTATGGTGATGACGTTCGGCCACTCGGCAATGTGCGGTTTGGCGTCGTGATCCGGCAGGGCAATGAGGTCAAAGTCCTTGGCGCCGGTGCGGCCGGGAAACATAATCTGCACCAGTTTGGTCTGCCCGCCGGACTGGCGTTTTATCCACCGGGCGACAGGAGCTGAACGTCGCCCGGCAGCGATGACGACATCGGGCCAAGGCGGCTGCAACGCGGCCCGGCTGGCGCCGGTCACCCCGGCCAGGGTGGCGCGGCGGATGATGTTGGGCAGGCGGGCCAAGCCGGTATAGCGAATCGCTTTCTTGACTGTCGGCCAGTTCATGGCTTCGGCGACCCCGAGCACCTGGACGTTATTGCCCGGGCGGTCGTCGGTCAGAGCCCAAACAGTCGCAGAAGTCTCTTCGGAATCGGTCATGGCAGCGGCTGTGGAAAAGGACCCGGCACAAGGCGTTGAGGGTTAGCGAGTAACTCAGTAAACAGGGGGATCATCTGTTCGTAAAGCCAGCCGAAAGACTTTCACCGAAATGACATCCCCTGCCCCTGGATCTGTCTCTGGCGCCGCCGCGCCAGACCGAAGCCCGCGCCAGCAGTCCGCCGCCCGCACGATTGCCCGTATTCTCCTGGAAACCAAGGCCGTCAATTTCCGCCCTGAGGAGCCCTATACGCTGACGGCTGGGTGGGCGAGCCCGGTGTATATCGACTGCCGCTGGCTGATTTCCTTTCCCCGGGCCCGGCGGACGATCACGTCGCTGGCCCGCGAAGAGATCGAGCAGAGCGTGGGGTTTGAGAATCTGGATTGTGTTGCCGGAGGCGAGACGGCGGGCATTCCCTATGCCGCGTGGATCTCCGACGCCCTGATGCTACCGATGCAGTACGTGCGCAAGAAGCCGAAGGGCTTTGGCCGCATGGCCCAGATCGAGGGCGATCTGCCCGAAGGGTCAAAGGTGTTGCTGGTGGAAGACCTTGCGACGGACGGGGGCAGCAAACTGACCTTCGTCCAAGCGCTGCGGGATGCGGGCGCGGAGTGTAACCACACCTTCGTCGTGTTCTTTTACGGAGCCTTCCCCGGCGCGCTCGACAGCCTGCAAAAAGAAGACGTCACTTTGCACTACCTGTGCACCTGGGCCGACGTGCTGGCCGCTGCGGAAGAAGGGAACTACTTCGACGCCGACAAAATCGCCGGTGTCCGCGCCTTCCTGGATGACCCGATTGGCTGGTCGGAAGCGCACGGCGGCCGGGGCGCTGCATGACCGACTTCGTTCCGCCGCAGTCTCCCACCTTGGGGTGGGCCAGCGACGTGGCGGCGGAAATGCTGCGGCGGTCCGGTCTCAAATACATCAGCCTGGTGCCTGGTGCGAGCTTCCGCGGTCTGCACGACTCCCTCGTCAACTACCTGGGCAACCGCGATCCCGAGATGGTGCTGTGCTTGACCGAGCAAGCCGCCGTCGCGATTGCCCACGGCTACGCCCGCGTCACGGGAAAACCTATGGCCGTGGCCCTGCATGCCAACATCGGGGTGATGCACGCGGCGATCAACATCTTCGACGCCTTTGCCGACCGCATGCCGGTGGTGATTATGGGCGCGACCGGGCCGGTGGATGCGGCCAAACGCCGCCCGTGGATCGACTGGATTCATACCGCCGCGGATCAGGCCGCGATGGTGCGCGATTATCTGAAGTGGGACGACCAACCGGCGTCTGCCGAAGCCATTGCAGAGTCGGTCTTGCGTACAGCACGTATGGCGGCCACAGCGCCGATGGGACCGACCTATGTGTGTCTGGACGCCGCCCTGCAAGAGCAGGAACTGGACGCTCCGCCGCCTCTGCCCGACCCTAAACTCTTTCCGGTGGCGCCGCCCCCGGGTCCGGACCCGGACGCCTTGGCCCAGGCTGCAGCAGCGCTGCGGCAGGCCAAGGCACCGGTGATCCTGGCGGGCCGCGTGTCCCGCGATGAAGCCGACTGGGCCCGGCGGGTACAGCTTGCCGATGTGGTGGAGGCGCAGGTCTACACAGCCCTCAAACAAGGAGCGGCCTTCCCGGCGGTACACCCGCGGCATGTGAAAATGCTGGGCCTGTTTCACACCAAGGATGATCTAGAAGCGTTGTCAAACGCGGACGTGGTGCTGAGCCTGGATTGGGTCGATCTGCAGACCGCATTGGAAACCGTGGGCCGGGCGGAGGACGACTCCCTGACCGTCATCCACGCCTCGCTCGACCGCTATGCGCATACCGGCGCGGTGATGGATTACCTGCCGCTGCCCCGCGCCGACATCATGCTGCTGGCCGATCCGGACACGACGACCAAGGCACTGCTGCGGGAACTGGGTGCAGAAGCCACCGCGGTTGAGTTGACGGCCAAGGCGGGGCATGTCGATCTGCCGGACAGCAAAACGATCTCCATGCGCCATCTCGCCGATGCGACGATGACAGCCCTGGCCGACCGTAAGGTGTGTTTTCCTTGCCTGCCCTTCGGCTGGCCGGTCGAGGCTTCGCCGTTCAATCACCCGCTCGACTATCTGGGCGCCGATGCCGGCGGGGTCATCGGCTGCGGGCCTGCGATAGCAATTGGCGCGGCTCTTGCGATGCAGGAGACCGACCCGGATCGCTTGGTGGTGTGCGCCACAGGCGACGGCGATTTGCTCTCTGGCATGGCGGCATTGTGGACCGCAGCGCAGCGGGGCCTGCCCCTGCTGGCGGTCATCAACAACAACCGGTCGTTCATGAACGACGAACGGCATCAGGACCGCGTGGCGCTAGCACGCGGGCGCCCGCGTGAGAACAAGTGGGTGGGACAGAGGTTGGATGATCCTCCGCCCGATCTGTGCGGGTTGGCCAAGGCGCAGGGCTGGGCTGCGGTGGGTCCCGTCGCGCTGCCGGAAGAACTGCCCGCGGCGTTCGCACAAGCGATGGCGTCTATCGCGCGCGGTCGTCCGACCCTGATCGACGTGCTGGTCGATCCCGACGCTTAAGCGCGCAATCTCAATCCCACAAACAAAAAGCCCGGCATGCTGTGACGGCAGCAGCCGGACTTTCTAAGCTCTTTGCGAAGTCTGCACTCACCCGAGGGCGGGTACAGACCTCAAGCAAGACCGCCGATTAATCGACGACCAAGTTTTCGGCAGAGCTTTTGCCGTTCTGGCCTTGTACGAGTTCGTACGTAACCTTTTGCCCTTCGCGAAGGCCGGAAAGGCCGGCACGCTCAACGGCTGAAATATGGACAAAGGCGTCCTTCGAGCCGTCTTCGGGTTCGATGAACCCGTAGCCCTTGGTCGCATTGAACCACTTAACGGTTCCGGTCGGCATAGTCGTATCTCCAATAGTAGTCGTGTTGGCTCGTCCCACTTTGGGCGCGAGGCCGGGTCTTACGATCACACTGTCTGGGGTGAATTAGGCGAGGCAAACGTTTCTGGTCGCGAAAATTAACTCAAGCAATGCAAGCGCACCCCTCACACATACGCGTATGACTAGGCGAAGTCAATGAAGGGCTCTCGGACTTGCTGTTTTTTCAAGGACTTGCGGGTGAGTACCGGCGCGGACTATGGCGCCATGCAAGGACAAGACCGCACGACCTGTCCGGACAGAAAAGGATTCTTGGGGAAAAATCGAGGAACGAGCCCATGCACGCCACGAGTTTCTGCGGGCCCGGTCTGAATTCATTAATGATTTCAGACACTTGATTCTGAGTCAAACGAGCCCATGCACAACATTGTTACGCTTGGGTGTAACGATGTTACTGACCTGCGGCCGCGATAACTCAGATCCCAGGATCGTCCAGGAATCCCGGGTAATTGGCGTCCACCCAACCGCGGATATTCTCGGGCGCGTTCTCTGCCGTGCTGCCAAGCTTCTGACCAAATGTCTGCCAGCTGAGGGCGCCGGTGGCGTCATCCATCCCCATCCACGGCCGGAACCCGCCCAGGCTTTGATAGAAGAAATTGCAGGGCCGGAACGCCGCGCCATCGTCGGCAATGTCGGCCGCCTGGGACACATAGGTGGTGAGCGATGAGGACGTACTGGTGGCGGCGCGCCCTTCCCGCCCCTGAAATTTGGCGACGAAGTTTTCCCGCACGAAAACTTGTCCGTTGTTGATTTCGGGTGAACTAATTTCGCTCTCGAACACCAGCACCCGCTCGTCGCGCTCGCGAATGATTCCGTTTAGGCCGATAACCCCGCCATTCAGCGAGCGGATATGGTCTGGCTCACCCTTATGACCGTTCATCGGGTTTACGAACTCGGTGAGAGGCTCCTCCGTTTCTGGATGGCGGAACGTCCCTCGTCCGGCCTGCGCGTCCTCCAGATTACCGTCCGCGTTGGCTGTAAGGCGCTGGAAGGTCAATCCTTCTGCAATCGCGATTTTCATCGCCACCTCATCGTTGGGTTTGGCCCAGATGTTGGCTTTCCACCACCACAGGGAGAGCTCGCCATCACCCATACCGCGCATGCGCGCGTAGACCTCGAGTTTGTTCTCGGGTGCAGTCAAGTCGAGCGCGGCCTGTGCCGGGTCTCCCGATCCGATACCGCTGAGCGCGGCACCTGCGGCGGCCCCTCCCATGAGTGTACGGCGTGTGAGTGTCATGGCTTCCCCCTTTTAGATGAATTCGTCTCGGAAACGAGACTAGCGGACGGCAAACCGGTCCGCCTAGCGATACTCCGGATTGGGCATGTCGAATCGGCAACCGGCTTCCCAGAGCGAACGCTGGTTGCCGTGGGCGGGAAATCCGCCTGCATCCTTCATCATCCGCGCCAGGTGCAGCAGGTTCCAGGTGAGAAACGTGGTGTTGCGGTTGGTGAAATCGTTGTCCGGCCCGCCGGAGTCCTTGTCCATATACGACGGCCCCGGCCCTGCCTCGCCCAGCCATGCGGCGTCGGCCTGAGGTGGAATGGAATACCCCAGATGCTGCAGCGAGTAGAGGATATTCATGGCGCAGTGCTTGGCGCCGTCTTCATTGCCGGTGATCAAACAGCCGCCGACCTTGCCGTAATAAGCGTACTGTCCCGCCTCGTTGAGTTGGCCGGACATAGCGTAAAGGCGCTCAATCACTTGTGTGCATACGGACGATTTTTCGCCGAGCCAGATGGGCGTGCCGATGATGAGGATGTCCGCCGCTTCGACCTTCTGGAAAAGGTCCGGCCAGGCATCTGAGTCCCAGCCATGTTCGGTCATATCCGGATAGACACCGAAAGCGATGTCGTGGTCGACGGGGCGCAGCATCTCCACCGTCACACCATTGGTTTCCATGATCTCTTTGGAGATTTGGAACAGACCTTCCGTGTGCGACTGCTGGGGCGATGGCTTCAGCGTGCAATTGAGGAACAGGGCTTTGAGGTCGTCGTAGTCCGCCGGTTTGTCGTCGCACCACTTTTTCTGTTGGTCGTTGAGCATGGGGCGTGTCCTTTTGCTTGTCCGATAAAGGCGGACCGATCGGGTCCGTCCCCCATCATCTAGCGTTCCGGCGCAGGCTCAATCCCCAGGGCCTTCAATTCTTCGGTATTGCTCCACATCGGGCCATCCGCCGAGGAGAGTTGGACAAAGATATTGAGGTTGTAGCGATTAAGACCAGGTTTCCCCGGTCATGCGCGGATGTCGAATTCGGCGTCGAGTCTACAGAAAGAAGGGTCGGTGGTGTGGTTCCACGCGCTAACTCAAGCTGCTGGCCACTGTTTTTCTAGCAATGCAAGGCCCGTCCGCCCGGCGTCCAGAACCTCCTCCGTGTCTGTTTTGGTCTCTGCCAGTCGCGCCAGCGTGATACTGCCTACCATCAACGCCATCATTGCTAGACCCTGCTCATTGCGGTCATCGCCGGATTGCTGCAGCAACCGCGCCATTCTCTCTACTGCGGCCGCCCCTTCATGTTGAGGACCATCTCCGATTCTGGCCAGGTCTGCCCCCATGGCCGCAAGCGGGCAGCCACGGCCCCGGTCGCGCACGTGCTGTTGTGACAGGTATGCATCGATGTAGGCATCCCTTGCCCTCTTTCGGCTGTCGGCGGTCGCCTCCTGTTCGATGTCCTGGACGACGCCATCAACCGCGCGGCGAAACGCGGCAGCGACCAGGTCCTCTTTTGATTCAAAGTGCCGATAAAACCCTCCATGGGTCATGCCAGCGCCCTCCATAACGTCAGCGACGCTGGTCGAAGCGATCCCGTTTTCCCTAAATAACCGCGCGGCAGCATCCAGTATCCTGTTGTGACTGCGTTGTTTTTCTGCGGCGGACATCCTTGGCATAGCAAATCTCTCAATTGGGTTGACATCTAAGATTCAATGTATCATCTATATTATAGATTACAAATATCATCTAAAGGAGGTATGCGATGTCACTCAAGCCTACGATTCTAGTCACCAGCGCGAGCGGAAAGACAGGACTACAAACGGCCCTGCAACTGAGAGAAAAAGGGTTTCCGGTCCGTGCCTTTGTGCGGCGGAAAGATCATCGCTCCGATACACTTGAACGCGCGGGCGCCGAGCTGTTCGTGGGCAACCAGTACTCATTGAGTGACATGCGTCAGGCGATGCAAGGTGTCCAACGTGCCTATCAATGCGCTCCGACGGCACCCAACGGACTGCATTTCAATGCCGTATTCACTGCCGCAGCCTATGAGGCCCGGCTTGAGCATGTCGTCACGCTCAGTCAGTGGCTTGCAAGCGTCGATCACCCCTCTCTCTTCACGCGAGAGGTTTATATCAGCGACATACTGATCGGTATGCGGGCCGAGATGTCCGTCACCACGGTCAATGTGGGATGGTTCGCAGACAATTATCTCATGGTTCTGGACATGGCGGCCCATCTGGGACTGTTCACAATGCCGCTGGGTGACGGCCATGTGCAGAAAAACGCCGCGCCGTCGAATGAAGACATCGCGAGCGTGGCTGTTGGTGCCCTGATCGCTCCGGAAAATCATTCCGGTCAGTCCTATCGCCCGACAGGTCCGGCCCTTCTTTCTCCAAACGAAATCGCGGACGCAATGGGAAACGTATTAGGGCGACACGTACGCTACATCGACATCTCCGAACGCATGATGGTGAAGGCACTAAAGGCACTTCCTCCCACCAATTACTCTGAAGCCGCCGTAACCCAGCTCGCAATCTATTCGGAAGAATACCGGCGGGGAACCTTTGCCGTGAACGCCCCAACCAGGCATGTCCTTGACGTTGGTGGACGCGACCCCGAGACCTTCGAGAGTGTGCTTCGTCGAAGGGTCAGCGAAGAACCAGAATTGAAAGGCAGCCTCTTTAAAAGCTTTGGCGCGATGGGCCGGTTTCTAAAAATCCTCACAACGCGGCCTTTCGACCTCGACCGTGCTCAAGCGCAGCGGGACTATGTTCAGCTGTCGTCGCCATCCTTTAGCCAGGATGATGCAGTTTGGCGAAACACCCATCAGTCACCCGCACTGCAGGACACACAAATGCACGCCGCCTAAGGCTGTGCACCTCGAACCTATATTGTTTCGTCAGCGAGTAGACGTTGAAGCATCGCTATCGAGAATGCTCGGTTGCTTTCAGTCGTGAAGGTGGGCACAAGGGATCCCAATCATCAAGACCAAGTCCGTTTTCGACGCACCCGCCAATGGCCTTCTCGAATGTCTCTGAAATCACCAATACTGCACTTAATATGCGGAAAGATCGCTTCGGGCAAATCCACGCTCGCCGCCAAACTGAGCACTGCTGAGGGAGCGATCCTCCTATCCGAGGATCAGTGGTTGAAAGCGCTGTTTTTTGACCAGATGGCGACAGGCGCAGACTACTCCCGCTGTTCGACTAGATTGCGTGCAATTATGGGGCTCCATATCTCGCGCTTGCTGAATATCGGAGTGTCTGTCGTGCTGGACTTTCCGGCAAACACCGTGGAGCAGCGAACTTGGATGCTTGGCATCATCAGAGAAACGGGTGCAGACCACCAACTTCACGTGCTCGATGTGCCGGACGATATCTGCATGGAAAGGCTGCGCCGGCGCAACGCACAAGGTGAGCACGCGTTCGCGCCAACCGAGGAGCAGTATCACCAGTTCTCCAAACACTTTGCCTTGCCGTTGCCTGACGAGGGATTCAACGTCCTGACGCATCGAGAAGTTGGATAGCCGCTCAACAACTGCGCTTCACGGATCAGGTTTTAGCGTTCCGGCGCTGGCTCAATCCCCAGGGCCTTCAATTCTTCGGTATTGCCCCACATCGGGCCGTCCTCTGCGAAGCCGATGACGTTGCCGTCGGGATCGCCGATGTAATAGAGCGGCGGCCCTGCTGGACCTTGATACTTCTCGACAAAGGTGGCGCCGCTGGCCCGCGCACGCGCGACCACCTCCTCAACATCATCGACTCCGAAAATCGCCATGGCCCGGGCTTGGGTGCGGGACTCCCGCGCCGGATTAGCCGGCACATCGGGATCGAGATGACCGATCTCCAATGCCGCACCGCCACCCGCCCGCAAACCGACGATGCGCTCGGACGAGGCCCATTCCTGAAAGCCGAGCGCGCGGTAGAACTCCGCCAGGGCATCACGGTCATGGGAGCGCAGCACCACCCAGCCGATGCCTTTCATGCGCGGCGGGTCTTCAGCTGCAACTCTCAAACTCGGACTCGTGAGCACGACCAATAGACAACCCATCGTCATTGCCCGGCTCGACCGGGCAATCCATAAGCATAGACGCTTGAGTGTATGGACTCCCCGATCAAGTCGGGGAGTGACATCAAAATTTGGGACGGCGATCATTCAGCATGGTGCCTTTCATAATGGCGGCGCAAGGCGTCAGCGCCATAGTCCTGGCCGGGTTGACGCATGATCGTGTGGATGTGATTGGGGTCGGGCACGCGGACATCCTCACGCATGCGCGCGAGATCAATCGTGTGATCGAACTCAATCAGAAGCGAAGGGCTGTGGATGCGGTAATAGAACGCGGCACCGGGCTCAGCCGTGCCCATCCAGGCGAAATGGAGTTGTTCAGGTCCATCCGCCGCGATCCGCGCCAACAGGGCATCCGCCGGTTCCGGGTCGGCGTTGCGGACATACTCTTCAATCAAAGACTGGAGGAGCGCGCGTTGATCCGCATCCATGCCGGAGGCCGGCAGTCCGGCGTAGTCCGACAAGGCATCGCCGCGTTCCGGCCCGGTGAAGATTTCATCGGGCACGACATCGGACAAAACCGCCTGGGCGCGCTGCGCGGAAGACAAACTCGCCATCAAGGCCAGGGCTTTGTCCTCTTCCTCACCGAGCACCCGCCAGCCCGCGTAAGCACCGTTCGGAACCTCATTCGGTTGTACGCCAACGAAGGCCGGCGTGACCTCGACCACACCGTCGGCCACGGTGAAATTGAGGCCCAGGTGATGGCCATCGAGCTGCCATCCCCAAGGGGCATCACCGGCAGGGTCGCCAAAAACGCCGAGCCAATACCAGCCATGACCGAAATTGAACCCAGGCGGCAACGACCTTGTGTCGTCCATTTGCGACACCAGGTAGTCGTCAATGCGCATGATGCTCGCGGCTTTGAGGTATCCCTGGCTCGAGAGCCCACATTGGACCAAGCGATGGCCAAGCTTGCGCTGGTCTTCCGTCATGTGTTCGAAGGGCAGACCTTCCTCCCGGAAGCGAGACCCCGGCAGGTTGGTCCATTTCTTCCGGCCAGGATGGTCGAAGGGCCGAACGGCCTCCGCGCGTTGGTCCTCGGTCAACGCGTTGACGAAGTCCGTGGCTGCGGCGGCGCAGGTTTCGGCCAGCGTATCCGCCTGAGCAGAGAAGCCGCACAGGCACAGCGCAACCATCATCAGAGTCTGTCGCATATCAGCCCTACCTTTGTTCTTGTGCAAGCAAGCGGAAGAACTCCCGGCGGGTCTTGGGCCCATAGGTAAGATAGCTGGGGTCGGGCGCTTCGGCGTATTCCCGCTTGGCCTCTTCCACGGGGTCGGCCTGGGTGTAGGTGCGCACCTCTTCAGGTGACAGGCCGTAGGCGTCCGCGCCGTTGAGACCGAACACCTTGGCGCGAATCTCCGGCGTGAGTTTGGGGTAGCCGTATGTCTCCTGGAATTCGTCGGAGATCTGGAAGGCGCGGAAGGCCATGATCTGGTCTTGCGGTGAGCCGTACCAGATGGAGTCCGTGCCCCACAGCACGCGATCTGCGCCGACGTATTTCAGCAGCTTGCCGATCACATGAGCCGCCTGATCGGGATCGCGCATCAGGTAACGCCAGGTGCTGCCAAGCTCCGCATACACATTGGCGTTGGTCTCCGGTGTAATTCCGTTGTCCATCAGCGAGATGATCAAATCATCGACACCCGTTCCGGAGTCTCTGCTGAACGGCCCTTCCGGTTTCTGCATGTCATAACCGGCGTGGTAGATGAGGAACTTAATATCCGGGTTTTGTGTTGCCGCCGGGCCGACGTCACGCGAGCTGGCATATTTTAGGTTCTCTTTGTACTGCAGGAACGGCAGCCCCTTGTGCACAGCAATAATATTGGTACCGGTCTTGCGCACTTTCTCAATGAAGGTCTGACCCAGCTCGTCATCAAGATAGAAGCCCGTGTCGTTGGGCCCATGCTGGGTATAGGTCTTCCACGCCGCGACCGGCCAATTGGCCGCCGTCTCCTCCATCGCTTCCAAGTCTTCCGGATAGGTCGGCATGCAGCGGCCATGCACCATCAGACGCTGGGTGGTGCCGAGCGCTTCGACGATGCGCACCGTCTCCGCACCTTCCGAGTACTGGGGCATCATCTCATTACCCGGTGCCGGACCGAACGACAGCACGGCGATATCGGTATCGCTGTCCATGAAGACTTCTTTGACGTAGGCCTCACCGGTCAAACAATCGATGTGCCCAAGCTCGGGGTCATCCCCTGCGTAGCTGCAACCGACCTGAGGCGCAAAAAACTTGAAATTATTTCGCGCGGGATAGAGCACCGACCCCTCAGCCCAGCTCTCGATATTTCCGACATGATGGCCCTGCACATCAAAGATGAAATCATCGCCGTCCAGCGCCTCCGCAGCGGCGGCCTCGTCCTTGCCCGCTTCCCACGGCAGTTCATAAGAACTGCCGCGCTTGCCGGTGGCCGCGTTGACCTCATTGAAGGCGAGCAGCGTTGTCGCCGCGCCGGCGGTGGAGACCAAAAAGTCGCGCCGGGCCTTGGCGGTGTGGCGCGCGTTGTCATCGGCTTGTATGAGGGCGCGGCGATTGGCTTCGGTATTCGCCGCACTGAGTGGGCGCGGCAAAAACTCACCGTTGGAGGTGGTGTCGATTTTGATCGGCAGGCGCGTGCCGTCCGGATCGTTGGCGAATCGATTGCGTCGCTTGGTCATGGCGCCCTCCCCGTGTTGGCTCGGACAGTGTAGCCCGCCGCAGACCGCGACGGCCACCTGAAGCGTTGACGTGCGGCCTTACGGGCTGGCCGCCGCCAATTGCCGGCCTTCCACAACCACCGCCACATAGCGGTGGCCTTGATCGAACTCGCCGCCCCAGCGTGCGCCGATGCGCGGGCGGTTCATGCGCCGCAGATCGAAACACTGGGTCAGCTCGGCAGCGCCAGTTTCGAACCCGGTGAGGTTGTAACAGAACTGCTCGCTGCCGCTTTCACCCTCGACCCGCCACTGGCCACTGTGCCCGGCCGGAGACGACACTGAGCCGTCGCGGTTGAAGTGCACATCGACCTCGTCGCGCACGCCGCGTTGGCTGATGGTGTAGTGGATGGTGTTCTCGAACAAGTTGGTCCAATAGCCGGGCTCGGCATCGGTTTGCGCCGGTGCATCCTGCGCGTGCACAGGTGCCGCGAGCAAACCGGCAAACGCAGCCGTTAAGAATACCAGTCGCGATGCGATCATGTCCGCCTCCCTCATATGTCGGGGTAAGCTTGGAACCGGCACACTGGCGGAGTCGATGGGCGGATTTTCGCCCGCCGAAGAGCGGTCAGAGTTAGGGCTGCCGGACCGCCCGCATGGTTTCGAAGCTGAGACCACGGTCAGACATGGTCAGGCCGGTGATGCCGGGGCGCACGACGGCCGTGTTGGCGTGGCTGATGAGGAAAATCGACGGGGCCAAGTCGTGCATGTCGGCCATGAGGACTTGCAGGGCGCGGTCACGCTCTGCGACGTCGAATATCGATCCGGTGGCTTCGATGGCTGGAACCATCTCGGGCACACAGAAAAACGGATTGGGCTTGAGGCAGGAATAGATTTCCAGCGCGCGGATGGTGTCGCGGTAGGCGCCTGAGTTCCACACCATCGACAGCACATCGGTACGGCCCCAATCGCCCGAGAAATACTTTTGCAGCCATTGGGTGGCGACGACAGCGCGGACGTTCAGCGTGACGCCGACACGGGCGAGATCTTGCGCGGCTCTCTCGTAAATCACTTGGGCCTGGCCGATCTCGACTTCCGCTTCCAGTTCCAGGCCCCCGCTATAGCCCGCCTCCGCCAGCAGCGCACGGGCGCGGTCCGGATCGTAGGAATAAGGCTGAATATTCGGGTTGTAGCCCGCCGTGCCGGGGGTGGCGCCCTGCCCCACCGGCGACACCGCTCCGAAATAAAACGTCTCGGCGATGGCCGCCTTATCAACCGCGTAGTTGAGCGCCTGGCGCACGCGTTTGTCTTTCAACGCCGGCAAGTCGTCGCGCATGTTGGTTAACGCCAGGGCGCGGATTTGCGGTACTTCAAGAACGTGCGTGGAGAATCCCTGGGCCTCGAGATCTTTGAGGTCATCGAAGGAGACCTGCACGGTGACGTCGATCTCACCGGACTCAAGCGCCTGACGGCGGACGACGGAGTCGCGCAACGGATACAGCACGACCAGCTCGTCATAATATTCCGGCGCGCGCCAACTCGTTGTGTTGGCTGTGAGGGTGCTGCGGCCGCGGTCCTCGCCCCAGTCTTCCAGAACATACGCGCCCGTTCCGACGGGCGCCTTCGCGAATTCCTCTGGACCCAGTTCTTTCCAGGCGCCCGGTGCGACCATCATGATCAGACTGAGGCGTTTGGGCAGGATGGCATCGGGCACAGAGGTGGTGAATTCAACCGTCAGATCGTCGAGTGCGCGGGCGCCGGTGACGGCCTTCAGCTCGCCGGCCATCATCAGCGCGCGGCCTGCGTCGCTGATGAGATAATTAATAACGCTGACGACGGCCTCGGCGTTAAACGACTCGCCGTTCGAGAAGGTCACGTCAGGGCGCAGTTCAAAACGCCATGTGGTATCGGAGATTGCCTCCCAGCTTAGGGCAAGATCGGGGATAACCGCGCCAGAAGTGTCGATTCTCGTCAGCGCGTCGAAGAGGGTTGACGGCGTTTGTGTCACAGAGGACACCAACGACATATAGGGATTGCCGAGACTGCTGGCCTTGGCGGGCGCACCAACGCGCAAGGTTTCGGCGGCGAGAGCTCCGTGCGCCGACGCGGCGACAGCTCCATGCGCCAACAACGTCCACAGGACGGTAACCGCAGTAACGCGCCTCATCTGAGCTTGTGACCCTTTCTCTTCCCCGTCACGATAACGGCAGGCGAGAGTGTAGGACGGCAGAGCGTAGAGCTCAAAATGGGGGAGGCCAAGGCATGGTGCCCATATTCACGGCAGCAGCGGTTCAAACCAACGTGCGCCCGGTGTATCCGCAGCGCGGCGGCGGCGCGGTGATGGAAAACAAAGACAAAAACCTCGACCGGGCGATGGAGCTGATCCTGCGGCTGGCCGATTGGAACCCGGCGAAAATCTACGTGCTGCCGGAATTCTTCATGACCGGCGCCGGTGGCGTTGGCCGGGCCGAAAAGGACCGTGAAAAAATCTGCGTGCGTATTCCCGGCCCGGAGCTCGACCGCATCGGCGAAGTGGCCAAACAGGTCGAGGCCTACATCGCCGGCATGGTGTGGGAAATCATGGACGACTGGCCGGGGCGCTACTGGAACACGGCGTTCATCGTCGCGCCGTCGGGGGAGTGCGTGCTGAAATATCACAAACACTATGACCCGACCGGCAAGACCAAGCCCGGCGACGTGCTCGACGAATATGTCGGCCGCTATGGCGAAGACCAGCTGTTCCCGGTGGTGGACACACCCTACGGGCGGCTCGGCTGCCTGACCTGTTACGACATCAACTTCCCGGAGATGGCGCGCTGTCTGGCGATGAACGGCGCGGAAATTCTGCTGCATCCGACGTCGGAAGGGCGCGCGCCGTTTCTGCTGGAAGACGTCGGCGGCTGGGAAATCGGCAAGCGCAGCCGCGCCTATGAAAACCTGTGTTATTTGATTTCGGCCAACCAGGGTCTGTTTTTGGACTCCGACTTCCCCACCGACCGCATGCGCGGGCGCTCGCAGATCATCGACTTCACCGGGCGGGTCGTGAATATTGCGGAGACAACGGGTGAAGTGATTGTCCAGGCCGACATCGAACTCGAACGGCTGCGCCAGAAGCGCGCGCAAATGCAGATGAACTTTCTCGCCCAGGTGCAGACGGAAGTGCACGCCCGCCAGTACGCCCGCAAGACCCTGTGGCCGTCGCGGATGTGGGCGGAGGAACCGCCGCCGGGAGACCTGGGCAACATCAAAGCCGGGCGCGAGATCATCAAGCGCCTGCTCGACGACGGCACCCTCGCCCCGCCCGGCGCGGCGATGGACAAAGACAGTTATGTGTAGGAGGCCCGCATGATTCCCCGTTATTACGCGCTCGCGTGTCAGACCATCGTCAACCCGATCCGCGCGGATGTATCGGGGCCGGAGGAAGGCCGCGCGATCATCAAGGAAAACATGGACGCGGCGCTGGACCTGATGAAGAAGGGCCTCGGCAACGGCCTCGGCGCGGTCAAGCTGGTGACTTTCCCGGAGATGTTTTTGACGCTGGCGCCGGCGGCCTGGCGCGGGCGCAAGTCCATCGACTGGCTAGACGTGGGCTGCGTGGAGGTTCCCGGCCCAGAACTGGAACCGTTGTTCCAAGCCGCGCGGGAGTTCGGTGTGTACATCGGCGCCAACGCTTATGAGTACGATCCCAAGTGGGAGAAACGGTATTTCAACTGTTCGTTCCTGATAGATCCCAACGGCGAAGTGGTTCTCAAGTACCGGCGGCTGCATTCGCTGAGCACCCCCTCACCCCACGACTTTCTTGATGAATACGTAGAGGTGGAAGGCTGGGACGCGTTATGGCCGGTGGCGGACACCAAGATCGGGCGCATCGGCATGTTCCCGTGCATGGAGATCACCAAGCCGGAAGTCGCGCGCATGCTGGCGATGAAAGGCGCGGAAATTCTATTGAACCCGACGTCGGACTCGCCAGACTTCCCTGGGTGGAGCGCCTGCAAACAGGCCCGCGCACTTGAAAACAATTGCTACCTGATTTCCACCAACACCGGCGGCTGGGTCAGCCGCCGCGGGTTTCTGGAAAGCACCAACGCGGGCGGCACAAAGATCATCGATTATTACGGCAGCATCATCAACGAAGCGGTGCCGTCGGGCGAGAGCATGAAATGCCGGGCGCTGATCGACATCGAGCAATTGCGCGCCCACCGCCATTCCGCCAACAGCTTTAACGTCATCGCGCAACTGCGCACGGAGCTGTACACGGAGTACAAAAAGACCATCACCCCGCCCAACCGCTTTCAGAACGGCATGGAAGATCAGTCGCAACTGCGCGGGCTGTACGCCGAGGTGATGGAGAAGATGACGGCGGACGGTTTGTTCCCCCGCCCGCTGCATGAAGGCATTGCCGAGGAGAGTGACGGATGAGACTTTTAGTATTCCTACTGGCGGGTTTGCTGTGTGCATCAACCGCCTCAGCGCAAGACACGCAGAGTGCGCCACCCGGCTACATCGTCGTCACCGGCTGGTACAAGGACAACGGCCTTTACCGCGAGTACGGACGCGCCGTTGGTCCCGTCCTGCGCGAGTACGGTTTTGAGGTGTCGAAATTCGGGCTTGAAGGAGACAACCTGCGCGTCATCGAGGGAGACTGGGTTCCGGGCCGAATCTTACTAATCAAGTTTCCATCGGGAGACCACGTCAAACGGTTCTGGTGGAGTGATGGCTATGAGGAGGTCAAACAAATCCGCATGCCGATCTCTGCCGTCGATATCGCCCATGTCAACGGCGTGCCAGGTGTTACACCGTTGATGAACAACGAGGCGGCGTATCTGGTGTTTCTGGCAGAGGTCGAAGACCGCGAGACATTCATGAAGGACTACGCACCCTTCGCCCCTGCCCTGGTCAAGAAACACGGCGGCCAGTTCCTCATCAACGCCCGGCGCGCCGACATGGAACTGTTAGAGGGGAGCATACCCAACGCGAGCCTGGTGTTCGTCGAATTTCCGGACGTGGATTCCCTGCGCCGCTTCTGGGCCGATCCGGACTACCAACGCCTCAGCGAAATCCGCAAAGCCACGGGCAAGTGGTCGGTCGCCGAGATCGTACCACGCCAATAACTCTACTCTCGCACGGTTCCACAGCGGCCGCAGACCGGGTGTACCTTCTCTGGCCGGCGCATCGCGCCGTAGTCCACGTCCCGTTGGAAGCACATCCTATATGGGCGGCACCAAGAGTTGCGCCTCAGGTCAAGGGTGCTAAAAGGCCCGGGTATCAAGAAACTTCGGCTGCGAGGACCAATCCGCCATGGATTACTTGAATATGATGGGCGCGTTCCTGACCGTGGTCATGGGCGGCCTTGGGATGTTCTTACCTGCCAAGGCTGCTCAGCTCACGGGACTTCAGGCCGTTTCGGTTCCGGGCCGCTCGGAATTTCGCGCGACGTTTGGCGGGTTCTTCCTGTTTGCCGGAGCCGTGTGCTTGATCGCGATGGTGCCAGTCACCTTCCTTATGCTCGGGTTGGCCTGGGCGGGGGCGGCGCTCGGCCGGATCGTCTCGATTTTTGCCGATGACGCGAACACGAAAGAAAACTGGGTGGCCGTGATTTTCGAAGCCGCGTTTGCGGTGTTGCTCTTGGCCGGCGCCCCAACCAGAGAGGCGATACGTCTGTTAGGATAGCACCCCGCCAGTCAGAGCAGCAGAGTAGCCCTTACCCCTGCACCGGCAGGGTCACCCTCACCCGCAGCCCGCCGCCGGGACGGTCGAGTAGGACAACGTCACCGCCCATGGAGCGGATGGCGTTGCGGGCGATGGTCATGCCCAGGCCGGTGCCGCCGGTGTCCCGTGAGCGGGACGTCTCAAGGCGGTAGAACGGTGTGAACACCTGCTCCTTGTCAGCATCGGGAATGCCGGGGCCTGAATCATCGACCAGAATTTCAGCGTAGTCGCCCTGGCGCTGGAGCGACACCTGGGCGGAGCCGCCGTACTTCACCGCGTTTTCAATGAGATTGGTGAGCGCCCGCTTGAGCCCAAGTGGCCTGGCAGTCAAAGTGAGCGACTTCGGCCCTGTGTAGGTCACGTCATGGCCGATGGCTTTCTCATCTGCGGTCAGCGCAGCGAGGCCCGCGGCAATATCGATGTCCTCCGCCGCTTCATTGGCGGCATCGTCGCGCGCGAACTCCATGGTCGCCTTGATCATCGCTTCCATCTCATCGAGGTCGGCCAGCATCTTGGCGCGCTGTTCATCGTCATCCACGAACTCGGCACGCAGACGCATGCGGGTGATCGGCGTGCGCAGGTCGTGGGAAATAGCCGCCAGCATTTGGGTGCGATCCTGGACGAATCGTTTCAGGCGGCTTTGCATGGTGTTGAAGGCGCGGGCGGCACGGCGCACTTCCCCGGTTCCCGTCTCTGGCAGCGGCGCAGCGTTCAATTCAATACCGAGGCGTTGAGCGGCGGTGGCGAACAGCGAGACGGGCCGGGTCGCCCGGCGGACAGCCCAGACGGCAAGCAATGCGATCAGCAAAGTCAGAGATGTGGTAATCGCGAACGGGCGTGTTCTCTGACTGCTCTCGTCAACATTCAGATCGACCCGGACATTGAACCAAGCATCGCCATCGACCCTAACGGAGGCTCGGACAAAAGGCTGAAAGCCTCGAATATCCCTTAACGTCTGATCAATCGTGCGCGCCCGGCGCTCCGCCGCGAGGCTTGCCGGGGGGCGGGACGGCATACGCTCGTCGAGTGCGCCCCTCGGCGCATCCTCACGCGGCGGCCCGTCCATCGCGAGGTCTCCGTTCCGCATACGGCGGTGGTGGCGGCGAATCTCTTCGTGGGTCGGAAAGCGTTCTTCCCCAATCGCATCAGAGATTCGTGAGTCGACGCGGATGTCCGTGCCTTCAGGAAATTCCCGCTCAAGGCGCCGGTAGACAATGCGGGAGGTAAAGACGTCGTCTGACTCCCGCACAAGGGGTCGCGTTGTCACAACCATGCGCAGACCGGGCGAATTCAGCCCGCGGATCAGCGTCAGGCGTTCTTCGGGGTTGGCCTGTTCGATGACGCGCTTATACACAATGAGTTGATCAGCCGCCTGGCTCGCCGCCGCAGCCGCAGCAGACTCGTCGCGGAACACCAAGAAGCTGATCAGCGACAAACCGTAGATGAGAATGACCGCGGTCACGACCACGGTGAACACCCAGCCACCGAGGCTGTCGGGCAGAATGCGGCGCAGGTTCATGGCTATACCCGGGCCACGTCGGCGGTGAGCATGTAGCCGCCGCCGCGGACAGTTTTGATGAGAGTCGGTTCTTTATGATCGGGCTCGATTTTCTTGCGCAGACGCCCCACCTGGACGTCGATCGAACGGTCGAAGGGGATAGCCGCGCGGCCCTTGGCCATATCGAGCAACTGATCGCGATTGAGAACACGCTGGGGGTGCTCAACAAAGGCGATGAGGAGGTCATATTCACCTGCGGTGAGATCGATCTCTTGGTCGCCCTGGTGCAGCGAACGGGTCGCGGGATCGAGCTCAAACCCGGCAAAAGCGAACCGGCCCTTTTTATCACCCCCGGTGTCGGCCCCTGCCCCGCCTTGCTCAAACCGGCGCAGCACCGCTTTGATGCGGGCCGATAGTTCACGGGGATTGAAGGGCTTGGCCATATAGTCGTCAGCGCCGACCTCCAGACCGATGATCCGGTCGACGTCCTCGCCCATGGCGGTGAGCATAATAACCGGCATATTGGACTCGGCCCGGACCTTGCGGCACAGGCTGAGCCCGTCTTCGCCCGGCATCATCAGATCGAGCACGATGAGATCGATCTGCCAGTCGTCCAGCGCCTTTTTCATTTCCCGGCCGTCGCGGGCGGTGGTGACCCGGTACTCGTGCTTGCTCAGGAAGCGCGACAACAGGTCACGGATTTCCGCGTCGTCATCGACGATCAGAATGTGCGGCTTGGCGGAGTCGGTGGCGGTGTTCATGGCCCGGATATTATAGGCCGCCCGCGCCCAGGCAACAGAATAACCGCAGAAAACCCCCATTTTCCGCAACAGAGTGTAACAGCGGGGGGCTTGGTTACAGCCGGTTACACTTTTCCCGGTTTCACGACATCGGTCCGTTACAGAGGGCTGGCTTAATGGCCTCATCGAACGAAGCGGAACAGACAGTCAAAAAGGTACCGCAAGTTCACAACAAACGAAACGAGGACATGAAAATGGAAACGACACTCAAAACCGCGATCACCACACTGGTTCTGCTCACCACCTGGACCACTGTTGCGTCAACCGTAGCTGCCGCTTGCCCCTTTTAACGGCGGCTATCGCCCCCGCCGGACCCGGAGCCCCTTTCCCCCATTGAAGACCGGGTCCTGGCGGCGGCACCTCAAGAAGGCCATCAAGAGGACGGATCACTCCTGACCTTCAACCTTTAAGGACTAACGCCATGAATAAGAGCTTCATCATCGAAAACGCGATCAAGACCAGCCTGACCGCTTTTGTGTTGCTGGTGTGCTGGGCGACGCTGACCCCGACCTTCGCCGCAGAGAACAACGGCTGGCGGGCGGATCGCCGCGCGCAAATGGAAGAGCGCATGGAACAACGGATGGAACAGCGCATCGAAGAGCAGCTCAACCAGATCGACAAGAACCTCAGCGTCGATCAAGTGCGCGATATTGTCGAAGGCCGGATCGCATCCATGGGCAATACCAATCTGAAAGTCGGCAAGGCCACACCAACCGAAAACAACTCAGTGGAAGTGGAAATCGTCACGCGGGATGACTCCCTGGTGCAGACGGTGGAGATTTCCACCCGCACCGGCCGTCCAGCCGAGGCCGAACGCCGTTTCATCGCGCAACGCATGATGCGCGGCAATATGGGTGGCCACGAAGGTGGACGCGGATTCCGCCGCGGTGGCCGTGGGTTCAACGCCCTCGCCTTGGCCATGGGCCCGAACAACCGTGACCTCGACCTGACCGTTGAACAGGCGCGCACCTTGGCCGAATCCCGTCTGATCCTGGCCGGCAACGACCGCTTGAAAGTCGGCACCGTCGAAGCCATTGACGAAGAAACCATCGTCGTCGAGATCGTTACTGTAGACGACTCCCTGGTGGTGCGCCGCGAGATCGACCGCGACACCGGTCGGCAGCGCCGCGCTTCCGCCAACTAAATCAACCAGCCTTGAGAGCGAGGCCTATCTAAAACCCCCTAAACCCCTTTTCATGTTCACTCCACGGGCGATCTTGGATCGCCCGTTTTTTTGGCATGCAGCGGTTGGGCGAAGCGGGCAGGATGCAGTGCCATGAGCAAGACGCCGCACCATGTGCCGTTGTCCCGCCGCACCGTCATGGGCGCGGCGGCGGCATCGGCAACCCTGGGACACACCGCATCACACCCCGCGAATTCCGGAGAAACAAAAATGGCTAAATCCGCAGATGAAATGCCCGAAGGCGGCGCCCTCGCCGATGTCGACCGCGCCTTTGTGCGCATCGAAGAGGGACTGGTGCACTACCGCCATGCCGGCGAACATAACGACGGCGCCCCCCTGCCCCTGTACATGATGCATGCCGGTCCTGGGTCCTCCAAAGGGCTCAGCGGCATGGTCGCGATTTTAGGGCAGACCCGGCGGGTGATCGCCGCGGATACACTAGGTTTCGGCGAGTCCGTGCCGCCGGACCCGGAAGAGCCCGACCTGGAGTACTACGCCGACAGCGTGGTGCGCATCTGGGATCAGCTCGGGCTGGACAAGGTGGATGTGTACGGCAGCCACACCGGCGCCAACATCGGCCTTGAGATCGCCATCGCCCATCCGGACCGGGTGCGCAAAATGGTCTTCGACGGCGTCGCGTTATTCGACCCGGAACTCGCAGCGGACATGCTGGCCAACTATGCGCCGAAAGTGAAACCGCAAGAAAACGGCGAGCACTTCATCTGGGCCTGGAATTTCATGAAAGACATGGGCGTGTACTTCCCCCACTACCGCCGCGATGCCGAACACTACCTGGGGAAAGAACCCTGGCCACCCGCCGTGCTGCACAACGGCGTTATGGAAGTGATGAAAGCGCTCGACCATTACTACAAGGGCTACAACGCCGTGTTCCGGCACAAGACCTATGAACGTCTGCCGTTGTGCTCCGTTCCGACGTTCTGTATGGCGCATCGGGCCGACCCGCTGCACACGTCCGTCGAGGAAGCGGCGGCCCTGGTGCCGGACTCGGAGCATCTGGTGCTACCGATGACCGCCGGCACGGACGATAAGGTGAGCGCGATCGTGACGTTTCTGGACGCTTAGCTGGACAGCTTTCTAGCCGCCGGATTTGGCCGCATCGCGGGCGCGTTCCGCCGCGACCTCTTCGCCGAAGTCAATGGCCGCCGACGAGGTTTCAGACGACAGGCCGGACAGCACATTGCTACCGACGATGTAGCCGGGCACGACGGAAATCTTCAGCTTGCGGGCCAGATTAAAATTCTCGATCAGCTGATCGGCGATTTCGGGCGCGACCATGTCGGCACGCAGCTGATCGACGTCCAGGCCGACAGACTCAGCGACCGTGAAAATGCGATCTTCGGTGAGCTGGCCCCTGCGTTCCATCAGCGCGGTGTGAAATTCGGCATGCTTGCCTTGCCGTTGGGAAGCGAGCGCCGCCTTGGCCGCGACGACGGAGACCGGACCCAGGATCGGGAAGTCTTTGATCACCAGCTTAATGTTGCCGTCTTGCCTGACGAGGTCCTTGATGCGTGGCTCAGCGGCTTTGCAGAACGGACATTGATAATCGAAAAACTCAACGACGACCGCGTCTCCGTCCGGGTTCCCCATGAACGGTGTGCCAGGATCGTTTTGCAGATCAAACGCCAGACTCTCGGCCCGCGCATTGGCGGCGGCCTGAAGCTCGGGGTCAACCGCGAGTGCGGGGGTGGCTGCCGCCACGAACAACAGAGCACAAAGGGTTAGACCTGCACGCACCATAGTTGCCTCCTCATCCTCGACTGAGGCTCCTTATCCCATGGGTGATAGGATGCGGTCGACTCTCAACGCCAGGTCACACCAAGATGTGAAGAGTCGTCCGGACAGGTTGGCGTCAGGACGCCTGGACGCTGGCAACCCAGCGGCGCACCTGCTCCTCCAGTTGGGTCAGCGGCAACGCGCCGTTGCGCAAAACGACATCATGAAAGCCGCGAATGTCGAAAGCGTCGCCCAACGTAGCCTCGGCCTCGGCGCGCAGTTCGAGAATTTTGATCATGCCGATCTTGTACGACGTCGCCTGGGCCGGCATGACGATGTATCGCTCAATCGACTTGACGATCTCAGCATCCGGTGCAGGCGTATTCTGCTTGAGGTAGTCGATCGCCTCTTCTCGGGTCCACTGCTTATCATGCAACCCCGTATCGACGACCAGACGGCAGGCGCGCCACAGCTCCATCGAAAGACGGCCAAAGTCGGCATAGGGATCTTGGTAAAGGCCCATCTCTTTGGGCAGGTATTCGGAATAGAGCCCCCAGCCTTCCACATAGGCCGTCGCGCCATCGAAGCGGCGGAACTTGGGCAGACCTTCGAGCTCTTGCGCGATGGCGATCTGCATGTGATGGCCCGGCAAGGCCTCGTGATAAGCCAAAGCGTCCAGCTCATAGATTGGCATAGACGTCATGTCGTACAGATTGACGTAGTAGCGCCCGGGCCTCGTCCCGTCCGGAGACGGCGACTGATAGAACGCTTTACCGGCGGAACGTTCGCGGAAAGCCTCAACCCGTTTCACATCCAGCTCGGCCTTGGGCAAGGTCGCGAAGGCCTGCGGCAAACGCGCCTCCATGTCGTCGATCAGCACGTTGGTCCGGTCGAGATACGCCTGGCGGCCTGCGTCGGTGTTGGGAAAATAGAATTGCGGGTCCTCGCGCATGAAGACGAAGAAATCCTGCAACGACCCTTCGAACTCGACTTGCGCCATGATGCCCCGCATTTCATCGTGAATGCGGGCGACGTCCGCCACGCCTAAGTCGTGAATCTCACTGGCGGTGAGGTCCGTGGTGGTTTGGTCCTTGAGGGCGTAAGTATAGTAGGCCTCGCCATCGGGATGCTTCCACGCGCCGTCGTCCGTGTTGGCTGCCGCTTCCTGAGCAACGACAAGCGCGCGGAGGTCGGCATATGCGGGCGCGACGGCATCGACTAGGGCGTCGGATGCACGATTGATGAGGTCTGCAGCCTGCTCGGCACTCAGATCGAGTGCCTTAACCTTGTCAGTGAAATCCGCAAGCAAGGTTGAGTCTGACTCGCTGTCGTCAAAGGGGCGGCCTGAAATGACATTGTCGATATCGCGCAACACATGACCGAAGACAAACTTGGGCGGCAGGATGTCGCGGGCCTGCGCCTCTTCCATCAGGCGCATGGTATCGCCGAGCTTTTGTGGCACCGCGTTGAGGCGGGAAATGTACGCCTCCGCATCTTCGACCGATGTGACGCGATGGATGTTGATGAGAAAAGCGGGCAGTCCAGACTGCACGCCGAACATTTGATTGACCTGATAGCTGTGATAGCGAAAGCGGTCACCATCCAGCCGTTTTTGCATTTCCTCGATATACAGCTGGTAGCTGATCTGCGCCTGGGCATCTAAGGCGTCGTAATCGAACGCCTGAACATCGGCGATGGTCTTGCGGGCCAACTCCAAATCAGCAGCATGGGCCTCGGGTGAGTTGTCATCCCATTTTCCGTAGTCGTCCTTGATCCCCAGATAAGACTGCCATTCCGGGCTGCGGTTGACCCACAGATCATAGCGCTCATCCAGAAAGGTGTTGAAACGCTCGCTGGGCGTTGGCTCCGGCGCGGAGGCCTGTTCTGTGTCACCGCAGGCAGAGAGCAGAAACGCGGCGGTGGCGAGAGTGAGCACTTTTTTCACGGGACTATTCCTTCACTGGTATCACCGCGCGTCGGCACGGGTATCGTCCTCCGCCAACGACATCCAGCGCGTCGGATGGTGATTGGCGACGTTGTCTTCAAAGCCCCGCACTCGCTTGGACACCAGATTGCGGTGCGTGCTGAAATCGATCGGTGCGATGGGGTGATCGTTGAGCATGACTTGTTCGGCCTGACGCATCAGTTCGGCCCGCTCATCCATGTCGAGCGTGCGTGAGGCCTGTTCGATAAGCGCATCGTAGTCCGGGTTGCAGTACTTGGCCCAATTCATCGGCCCGGCATCGCATAGAAGCAGATATAGGAAGTTGTAGGGATCGTTGTAGTCGGCGACCCAGCCGGCGTCGCCCATCTCATAGTCACCCGTGTCGTACTTGTTGTAAGCGATGCGGGTGTCGAAGGGGGCGATATCAGCGGTCACCCCGGCTTGCCTTAGCATGGCAGCGATGGCCGACATCCGGCGGGTGTTGTCATAGGAACTGCGGTAGGTGATTTCGAAGCGCAGTGGATTATCTGCGTTGTATCCGGCCTCGGCGAGCAGACGCCTCGCTTCCGCTTGCCGCTCCGCCATGGTCATATCGGCGAAATCGAGCCGCGCCCCTGACTTGTGGTTCGCTGTCTGCGGCGGCACGAAGGCGTAAGCAGGTTCACTGCCGACGGCCATAATACGGTTCACGATGATGTCGCGGTCGATCAGCATGGATATCGCCTTGCGCACGCGCACATCGTCAAACGGCGGCTTGGTCATGTTGAAGGGCAAAATACCGTTGCCAAGGTAGGGGTAGATGCGCGCCTCGCCGGGCATTTCTTCCTGCAACTCTTGGGCCATGGCCGCAGGAAAGCCGCCCGTGGCGACGTTCATGTGGGTTTCTCCGGCGCGGAACATCTTTAACGCCGTGCGGGAGTCATCGACGGGGTAATAAAACACCGTATCGATGGCGACTTGATCGGCTGCATAAAACAGGGGGTTTTTAGACACCTTCACATGCGCGTTGGAAATCCACTCGTCCAACACGTAGGCCCCGTTCGACACCATGTTGCCCGCCTTCACCCAATCCTCGCCGTAGCGCTCAACCACATGTTTCGGGACCGGAAAGGTGACGTAGTGGGTAAGCAGCTCCGGCAGATACGGTGCCGGGCTTTCAAGCGTGACTTCGACAGCCGATGGGCCGATGGCACGGATGCCCATCTCCTCCGGCGGCAGTTGGCCCGTGTTGATGGCGTAGGCGTTCTTGATCGGAAAGAGCAGTGACGCATAACGGGCGGCCGTCACCGGATCGATGATACGCCGCCACGCGAAAACAAAATCGTCCGCGGTAACGGGCACGCCATCGGACCACACCATGCCGTCGCGGAGCGTGAACGTATAGACCAGGCCGTCTTCGCTGACGGTCCACGATACCGCGGATCCAGGAATGACATCGCCATTCGCGGCCTTTTCCGTCAGACCGGTGAACATGTCTGAAATGATGGCGTGTTCCCAGATACCCCCGGCGCGATGGGGATCGAGAGAGTCCGGCTCGGCATGGTTGCCACGGTGAAGGACCACTTCCGCGGCCGCGGTTCCGGCACCACCGAGAACGCAAACCACAAGACACATCAGCCAGCGCCGCAAGGCCATAGAGATACTCCACAGGGGGTAAAAGGTGCGGAAACCATAGCGGGCTGGACGGGACGCGAGTCAAGGTGAATCGCGACCGTCCTTGGGCGTCCTTGGGCGTACGGGGGCGTCCAGGGGCCTCCACGCGGCGACCCTTGCGTTTGCTGCGGGTATTTTGTCTAACGCCCGTCAGATACAAGCGCGGAGCCCCGTCATGCGACGTTTTATCGCCTTTTCTTTCTTGTGGTTTTGTGGGATCGCCCTCACCGCACAGGCCTCAGTCGACACCGTCATGATCGCGCCGAGCGATCCGCTGGTGCCGGGCACGTCGGTGACCGTGGAGGTGATGTTCACCAATACGGCCCCCTCCACGCGGCAGAGAACGGTTCCCCAAACTTTGGGATTCACTCTGAGTGGCGACGGCACGGATGTCGAGGGAGTGTTGCGCCTGAAGACAGACTCCGATGCCGGTACCATAGCCCTGGCGCAGAACAGTTTCGTCAAACACAGCTACGTTTTGACGGTGCCCCAACGGTGGAGCGGCGTTGGCCGGCTGAATTTAACCTTGCCGGATAGCCGCACGGTTTTGGTCGAGATCGCAGAGGCTCCTTTACAGGTCGCAACTGCGGAGCCCCATGAACAATTGGCGGTTACCGGAGAAGACGGCCCCGGTGTCATCGCCTCGATCGAAAGCGCGGTCGACGACGTCTACGAACCGAGCGACCAATCGCCGTTCAGTATTCATGAGCCGATGTTCTTTCTCTACGGCCTGAACCCCGAAGAAGCGAAATTCCAGATCAGTTTTAAGTACCGGCTGTTCCACAACATCAAAGACACATCGCCTTTGAAATGGCTGCAAAACCTCAACGTAGCCTACACCCAGCTGTCGTTTTGGGATTTTGACTCCGCTTCAAAACCGTTCCGTGACTCCAGTTACAAACCGGAGCTGTTCTATGACATCGGCGACCCGGTTGATCCGGAAGGGTTGATCCTGCCGGGACTGGGCCTGCGCCATGTCCGGCTGGGCTTTTTGCATGAGTCGAACGGGCGGGACGGGCCTGCGTCACGTAGCTTGAACTACGCCTATGTCCAGCCGGAGTTCGTCTATGACTTCGGCCGTGACGATGTGGACTGCGACGAATGCGAGTGGTGGGAGTTATCGGTCAAGCCCAAGACGTGGATCTATGCGGGCAGCACCGCGGACAACCCCGAGATCGACGACTTCCGCGGTCATGCGGAAATCGCCGTGCGGATCATGGAACGCAACGCACGGCGGCAAAGCGGACCGGGGCTGATGGCCTCGTTGCGCAAAGGCGATGCCCAAGAAAAGGCCACGCTGACCATCGACGCGACAACGCCGTTTCCGTTTGTGCAGAAGCTGTTCACGCCCAACCTGCATATTCAATATTTGAGCGGATACAGCGAGAGCCTGCTTGGTTTTGACCAGAAAGACACGCGTTTGCGCGTGGGCGTCGGTACCCGCTGGTAGGAGGCGCCGCGATCACGGTCCGAAGGCGGCGTGTCACCAAGCGTTGACTCGACGCGGCGAACACTCGCACCCTTGCCGCATTGGGCAACTGGCCCGCGTGAGGAGGAGAGTGACATGATGAACCGCCGTTCCGTTTTCAAAGCCCTGGCGACTGCTGCATCAGTTTTGGTGACAGGCCTGACGACCGTGCGCAGCTGGGCCCAGGAAAAAGCGTCAACCAACATTGTGCGCAATCCGACCGGTGGATACGAACGCCGCACCGTCGAAATTCCGCCTGGATCACGCGTTGTTTACGTCAGCGGTCAGACGGCGACCGATGCCGACGGCTACACACCACCCGACGCAGAAACGCAAGCGGATATCGTTTATAGCAAGGTGGCGCAATCGCTTGCCGATGCCGGAATGTCGATGACGGATTTGGTCAAGACTAACTTATACATGGTCAATCCCGGGGACATCGGCGCGGTCATCAAAGCCGGCGCGGCATACAATCCGGGTGGCACCCAAGCCGGTACGCTGGTCTATGTGAAAGCGCTCGCACGTCCCGAAGTGCTGATTGAGTTGGAAGCGGTTGCCGCCCGTCTGGACTGAACACCCGTTTCACTCTTTTTGAGAAGGCGTTTACGGCCGGAAGCTCGTTAGAATTTTCTTGAGCTCGTCCTCGTCAACGGCTTCGGCGGCCTCTTCCGGTGTCATCCACTGGCGTTCGCGGCTGTCACTTTCGGGATAGCGTTCGAGCATTTGCCGCACCTCAAGCGGGAACACCTTGACCTGATGGAGAGTAGGCTTTTCGTCCCTCACCTTTTCGTAGGTAAAAGAGCCGATACTTGCCGGACTAACGTGACCCATCACACCGGCCTCCTCGAAGGCCTCCATTTCCGCCGCCTCCCGGGCCGTCATGCCCGGATCGATGTTGCCTTTGGGAATGATCCACCGGCGCGTCCCTAGCGACGTAATCAACAGCACCCGCATTTTGCCTGCCTGCGCATCGAAGGGAAGCGCGGCGGCCTGATGGTGGCGCGGTGGACTGTTCATAAACCCGTGAGGAGGCCGGATTGCATCGCCTCCCTCACTTGAAGATTGAAAGAACCATGACAGAATAATGACAGATATGTGACACCGGACCAAATCTCTATTTATGGCTCTGCTTGATTCGACTTCCGGTGGCACTCCAATCGCCCAAAAATCCGCCATCGGCAGCGACTTGAAACGCGCCGTTCGACCTGAACGCACCGTGTTGCACACAGGTGCGGCTCATTTGAACGCGGGCTTCGGTCTGGTGTTCATGATGGCCGTGTGGGCCCTGACCTATTGGCAATCGGGCTCCGCAGACGGCTACACAGTCGTCGCCGTCGCCGCGATTGTGGGCGCGTACATGGCGATGAACATCGGTGCCAACGACGTGGCCAACAACGTCGGACCGGCGGTGGGGTCGAAAGCGCTGACCATGGCGGGCGCTTTGGGTATCGCCGCTGTGTTCGAAGCTGCGGGCGCGTTAGTCGCCGGTGGAGAAGTGGTCTCCACAATTTCCAAGGGGATCGTTAGCCCGGCGTCCTTTGCGGATCAGTCCGTGTTTGTCGCAGCGATGATGGCGGCCCTGCTGGCCGCCGCCTTGTGGGTGAACATCGCCACGGTGGTGGGGGCGCCCGTATCGACCACCCACTCCATCGTAGGAGGCGTGATGGGCGGCGGCATCGCGGCTGCTGGTGTGGCCGCCGTCGACTGGCCGGTCATGGGCACCATCGCCGCAAGTTGGGTGATCTCTCCGCTGATGGGTGGTCTTATCGCTGCTGGGTTTCTGCTGTTCATTAAGTACGCGATCATCTTCCGCGCAAACAAAATCGAAGCGGCAGTGCGATGGATTCCATTCTTGGTGGGCATCATGGCGGCGGCGTTTTCAGTCTACCTCGCGATGAAGGGGTTGAAGAACCTTTGGAAGCCGGGTCCCGGTGCCCTTACGGCGATTGGAATTGGATTCTTCGCCGCAGGCTACGCAGCCATGCGGTTTATCGGATTGCGAAACACAAACGGGATCGAAAACCGGCGCAGAGCGGTCGGCCACCTGTTTCGTGCGCCCCTCATCTGCGCGGCAGCGCTCTTATCCTTCGCGCATGGCTCGAATGATGTGGCCAATGCTGTTGGCCCCGTCGCCGCGATCGTGTCTGCAGTGGACGGCGGAGGCGTCGACGGGACGGTAACCCTGCCCTTTTGGGTTCTGGCCATTGGCGCTCTGGGAATGTCACTCGGCCTCATGCTGTATGGCCCGAAGATCATCCGCGTGGTTGGCGAGAACATCACCAAACTCGACCCCGTGCGCGCTTTCTGCGTCGCGTTGTCAGCCTCGATTACCGTAATCATTGCCTCGACCTTGGGCTTACCCGTGAGTTCGACGCATGTTGCGGTGGGCGGCGTGTTCGGCGTCGGCTTTTTGCGGGAGTTTGTCGTCCATGGACGGCGCGCCAGCGCCCGCCAAGGAACCGGAGCGAAGAAGCGCAAGCTCGTGCGCCGCCGCCATCTGCTGGGTATTGCTGCTGCTTGGGTGACTACCGTGCCCGCTTCGGCTGTGATGTCAGCCGCTCTGTTCTTCCTAATCCGGGCGATGATGTAAGCGTTTTCAAAGCCTTGGCGGGTAACAATTCCACTTACAAAAGTTCTTGTTTTGTTCTCATTTTGGGCGTAGGTTAGCAGCATGGAAAACGCTGCAAAAACCACCGCCCGCACAGGCACCCACACAGGCACCCAAAAGGTTGTCCAACAGGCCCAAGAAGCCAGCTTTGTGCATCCGCAGGCACGGCGTGGCAGAGGCGTCGTCACCAATCGAGCCGGCCGTTATGAGCGCGAGCGGCTGGTATCGGCGGATGACGGCTGGAACAACTTAGAGACCGTCCCCGATGCGGTGCGCACCCAGGTGCTGCGCGATTCCACCCGCGGCATTCTTGCCCGCAATCAGTCACCGGATGTGCCGTTCGACCGGTCGATCAACCCTTACCGGGGCTGCGAGCACGGCTGTGTGTATTGCTTCGCGCGGCCGACCCATGCCTACCTCGGCCTTTCGGCGGGACTGGATTTCGAAACCAAGATTTTCGTCAAACCGGACGCAGCGGATCTGCTGGAAACGGAACTGCGCAAACCCAAGTACCGCCCCCAGGTGATCGCCATGGGCACCAACACCGATCCGTATCAGCCGTTGGAAAAAGAGCGGAAGATCACGCGTTCGGTTTTAGAGGTACTGGCGCGGTTTAATCATCCGGTTGCAATTGTAACGAAGTCTGCGTTGGTGACGCGCGACATCGACATCCTCGGGCCGATGGCCGCACAGGGACTTGCCAAAGTCGCGTTGTCCGTAACGACGTTGGATCACCGGCTGGCGCGCTCCATGGAACCCCGGGCATCAACCCCCGGCCGGCGGCTGGACGCCATCCGGCAATTGAAAGCGGCCGGCATACCTGTCGGCGTGATGTTCGCTCCAGCCATTCCCGGTTTGAACGATCATGAAATGGAATCGGTCATTGAAGCGGCAGCGGATGCGGGCGCCGATAAAGCAGGCTATGTGGTGTTGCGGCTGCCGCTTGAGGTTAAAGACCTGTTTCAAGAGTGGCTGGCGGAAACGGCGCCACATCGGGCCGGACGTATCATGGGCTTGATCCGGTCTATGAACGACGGACGGGATTACCATCCTGCGTGGGGCAGCCGCCAAGTCGGACGCGGCCCCTATGCGGATGCGCTGTCCAAGCGCTTCAGTCTGGCGGTGCGGCGGCATCGCCTAAATACCCGCACATTCGCGCTCTCTACGCAAAAGTTTTGCGTTCCCAAAGACTCCCGCGTCAATCAACTCTCCCTGTTTTAGACGCGGTTTCCCAGCGGCGACTGCTTTCGGGACGGCGGGATACCGTGTAGGGTTTTCCCTAAATTAAGAACGGGGGGCGCAATCATGCTGAAACAGGCCACGATTGGACTTGCTTTGCTGCTATGGCCCGCTGCGGCCTCGGCGGACGGAGATGTCCCGTACCGCAAGGGCTATGTGGATGGGCCTTATGGGCAGATTCATTTTCATTTGGCCCATCCACCAACCGGCCCCGGCGACAAGACACCGGTTGCGTTTTTTCACCAAAACCCAAAGTCGGCAGAGGAGTACAGGCCACTTTTAGAGGTGATGGGACGAGACCGTTTGGTCGTCGCGTTTGACACGCCGGGTTATGGCGAGTCCGACCGGCCTGACACGCCCCCGGATATGGCTGGGATCGCCGACGCAATGGCCGTGGCGTTGAAAGAGGTCGGACTCGGCGCGGACGGCAACGGCCCGGTGGATGTGTTCGGCTTTCATACCGGAGTGTTTATCGCGTCGGAACTGGCGGTTCGGCATCCCGATTTGGTGCGCAAGGTCGCTTTATCCGGGATCGCCTATTATCCGCAGGAGTATCGCGATGAGCGTCTGGCCAGTTTGCCAGAGGGTAAAAGTTTACCGGAAGACGGCACGTTCATCCTGAACCGGTGGTACCTGGTGGTCATAAACAGAGCCGAAGGCGTTTCCGTAGACCGCGCCGCCAAAGTTTTCCTGGAAGACATCCATTCACTCGACAAATCCTGGTTCGCTTACAAAGCCGTGTGGTCCTATGCGCCGGAAGAGCAGTTTCCAAAAATCACCCAGCCCATATTGGTTTTGCAGCCCCATGAGTTGCTGACCGAACAAACCTTGAAAGTGCACCGCGAAGTGATTCCCCACGCCGACCTGATCGAGTTGCCGGACATTGTCGATGACATATTCGACACTGGCCCCCAGGAAATTGCTGACGCGCTGTCCGGGTGGCTGGACTCCGGCGAATGAGAAAACTTCTTGCGTTCGTATGGCTCAGTTTGACGGCGCCCGCCGCCGCGGAAGAAGTTCAGGTTGGTGGCTTTGTCATTCCCGGATCACCGGCGGCGACTATTTTTTATGACTACGCGGAAAAACTGGAAAGCAGGTCGGGCGGGGCGCTGACTGCGAACCTGCTCATCCATGGCGAAGGCGGACCGGAAGAGCAAATCCTCACCGGACTCAGGCGCGGACGTATCAAGGTCGCCTCCCTGTCGACGCTTGTGCTCGCCAGTCTCGTTCCTGAGTTAGGCTACCTCGGCGCCCCCTTCCTGTTCGACAGCAAAGACGAGTTCGACTTTGTGGTCGACACAGTGTTCATCGATCTGTTTCAGCCCTATTTGCAAGACCGTGGCTTGACGATCTTGCGATGGCTGGACCTAGGCGGCCAGAACATCTACGCCAACCGCCCCATTCTTTGGCCTGACGATGCCATCGATGTGCGCCTACGCACGACCCAGGACATCGCTTCACGCCTGTTTCTCGATGCCGTAGGGGCGGATGTCATCTACCTGACCAGCCCGGAAACCATTCCCGGGTTGCAGACCGGACTGATCGACGGCGGACTCACACCAACGGTCGCTTATGCAGGCACAGGTCTTGTCGCGGAAGCGCCCCATTACATGGTGACAGAGCACTTTTATTTGGGCGGATTTCTGGTCGTAAATACGCGCTGGCTTGAAGGTCTATCTCAAGCTCACCGGCATATCGTAACCGACAGTTTCGCAAGCACCTCTGACATCCGGCAAATCATCGCGGGAATGAACGCGGACGCCCTGGCGCAGGCAGACGCGCAGGGGTTCACCGCTCACCGGCTTTCAGCGGATCAAAGGGCAGCGTGGAAAGCGGCCTCGACCGGCACCCATGCGGAACTGATCACCGGGATCGGCGGGCGCACGCAGGACATCGCAGACGCTCTAGCCGCCGGCCGGGCCGCCTATGCGGCGCAATAACAGACTTCACGTCGAATGACGTTATTCCTGTTCGTCAAAGCGGGAAAACTCCGGCAGCATCGCGGTCGAGAAGAACAGGCTGTTGAGGAATAGTTTGTTGGGTCCGAACCACCACGCCCGGAAGTTTGGGTTATCCGATATGAGAATCACCGCCCCGCGCCCGCGCCGTTCGGCGAGAACAGCTGCCGCGCCGGCGACCTTGTTGACGTTTTCCGGACTGGCATAACCGCTGATCAATGGACTGTTTGTATATTGCGCGACCGTGCCGAAGGGGTTCCTCGACTGCCCCAGAATAATGCGGTTTTCCCGGTATAACGCGATATCCCGCGAGGAATAGCCGAAGCCAAGAGGATGGGTGACGTCCAGATCGGCCCGGAAAATTGTGCCGCGAATGCGTTGGGCCTGCTCCACAGACTCCTTATCGGCATAGTCACGGCGCTCCGGAATGGCCGCCTCTTCATCGGGTTTGGGCGCCGGCACACCAAACCCAACGATGGCGAAATCATCGATAACTTCAACGTCGATGAATTTCTTCTCCACCGCCCACAAAGCCGCACGCTTGATCGCGATCAAGGTACCCCCGGCTTTGACCCAGGCGTCGATCTGCTTGACCTGTTCTTCACCCAAACCGTTGTAGCTGCCGTCCGGCAGAACCAGATGGGTGATGCGATCCCAATTCAGCGCGCGCATGACCGTGGTGTCGCGCATCATCACCGGAATTTTCATGCGGTAATCCATGAGGTGCCAAAGTTCACCGGCATCGTAGAAGCGCACCGCCTCGCCGATCGGCATAAAGACCTGAGGCATGGTCAAGGGTTTGGCATAGTTACCGCCGAAGTCGATACCCTGGGCCGTGCGGCCTGTAATAGCGGCATGGACGGCAATACCGTCCTCAGATGCAATCGCAGTCATCAGATCGTGAAGGTCGGTGCCGCCGAGCGGTTGCCCTTCCCCGACGGGCACAATAATCGACCCGCGCGGCATGCGGACCGAGCCCTTGGTGGTCATGGCCGTGAAGGGCTGCACCCCAACACGCGCGTGCCCGCCCGCTTTAAGAATGCGTGAAACCGCGCGGGGGGCGTAGTAGCCCTGCCAGGAGAACACATAGGCATAGGCCGCACGATCGGGCGCGTCCTGAGCGGGGAACGAGGGATCGATCTGGTCACCCAGCGTGCCCCCGCCGACCGAAGACAACTCGGCATATTTCAAGCCGAATGCGAGCGGTTTGGTCCAGGTGGTGGCGTCATAAAACACAACGTCGCCGAACTGAGTGCGCGTTTCGAACAGATTGCGGATGACCCTGTATTCGGGTTGCTCCGAAGGAACGACGTAACTGTCGCCAGGCTGGAACGTGTCGCTGCCATCGCGGATTGTGCGGCCCAGGCGGTAGACGTCGATATCGAGGCGGTCGAGCATCTCCAGGAAATGGAACATGCGGGCATCGTCTCCGTCAGCGGAGAAGACATACCCCTTGGTGCGGTCGGAGGCAGCAGCTTGGCGGGTCAACGTTACGAAGTCGCGTTGATAGCTCAGCAGGGAGTCACGCATATCCGACGCCGCGCGCACCATGGCGACCGCGATGTTGAAGTGACGGCGCACGCGCGATGGGAAGGTGACATCACCGTTGGGACTTTCAGCCACGAGGCCTTCGAAGCCCCGGTTTTCGAGCAGAAATGACGCGCTGCCGTTGAGCAGCGGGTAGTTGGAGCCCATCGCCGGGTTGTAGTCGTCGAAAAACTCCTCGGAGTAGTAAAGCTCCTGATTGCTGTCCAAATATTCCTGCGCGTAGTTGCCAATGGTGCGCACCAACTCTACGGCCCGGTCGGGGATGAGCGGATTACGTTGCGCCGGTATTCCGGGGCTGAAGAAGTAGGTGGAATCGATATTCATCTCATGAAAATCGATGTGCAGGTTGGGCTTCCACTTCTGATACTGCGCCCCCCAGGCCTGCGACTCAGGTTGCGTGCGCGCCACCCACTGCCGATTGAGATCGAACCAATAGTGGTTGGTACGCCCGCGCGGCCAGGTGCCGTTGTGCTCAGCGTGCTGTAGATTGGCGACCGGCGCTTCGGCCAGAAACGTGTTCAATGACGTCGAGGCGCGGTTGTAGCCGTCCGGATTCATGGCCGGCACCAGCAAGATGACGGTGTTGCGGAGCTGCGCCAATGTGGCGGGATCGCGCGAGGCGGCTAAGTGATACACTGTGAGTAAGGCCGCATCCATACAGCTGGTCTCATCGCCATGAACACCAAAACCCAGCCAAGTGATGGCGGGCATATCATCGGTGACCGATTGACCCGACGAGGGATCGCTCAAGGCGAGGTGCCGTTCTCTGATGTCATCGATGCGGGCAAGATTTTCAGGATCCGAGATGGTCAGCATCACAATAGGCCGGCGTTCGTGGCTCCAGCCGATGGTCTCGATACTGATGCGGTCGGACGCCTCGGCGACTGCCCTGACATACCTGTCGACCGTTCCTGGATTGGAAATCACCTCACCGATGTCGTAGCCAAGCACAGATTGCGGTGTCGGAATGGCCGGGTCATAGTCCGCGCCCGGCGGGGCATAGTAAGAAACTGGCTCTGCCAAGGCGGGCGGGCTCGCCAATAGGGCGGACATGAGGGCCAAGAATACGGCCCTGGGTTTCGTGCTCAAAAACATGATCGCGCCCTCTCATTTTTGCCGTCTGATTCTGTTGTTCAGACAAATTTCAGCCCTACTCGACGCCGGGGCAAAGTCTGGCTAGACACTACCGGCATAAGCCACGAGAACGGAACGATTTTTCTTTTCCCTTTCCGCAGTCCTGGGTGTGACAGCGCGTGGACCCATCGGAATTTGTCTGTGACGGTTGTGCCACGGTCGGTCCAAAAGCGTTTTAAACCTTAGTTTGTATCGGTTGCTGCGTTGCAAGTATGTGATTTTGTTGTACTTTTCGCTCGTTTCGCGACGGTCGTCCAAAAAGGCGTGGGCAACGAGACCCGGTAAAACGCTGACTTGGACACACCCGTTCCATGGCTCCGGCTTACGGCGCCAAAACATAAGGAGAGAGAAACAGTGCATCGTTCATCACTGAAAAAGACACTCATGCTGTCGACCGGCGTGCTTCTCATGAGCTCGTCGTGGTCCGCCCCGTCGTTGGCCCAGCAGGTTGCGATTGAGGAAATCATCGTGACCGCCCGTCAACGGTCGGAATCATTACAGGACGTTCCCGCCAGCATCACCGCCTTCACCACCGAGCAGCTCGAACGCGCCGGGGTACAACGGGCGGAAGACTTCATCTACCTGACCCCGGGTGTGTCGATCGTCGACACCGCCGAGGTGGGCGACACTCAGGTCAACATCCGCGGCATCAATGGGGCGCGTGACGCCGAAAACAGCTTCGCGCTGATCATCGACGGCATCTTGCACACCAACCCCGCCGCCCTGAACCGCGAATACGCCAACCTGCAGCAGATCGAAATTTTGAAAGGTCCACAGGGCGCCATTTATGGCCGCAACGCCGCAGCCGGTGCGATTATCGTCACCACCAAGAAGCCGGGCGACGAATTCACCGGCGAGTTTAAGGCATCGGGCGCGAACGACGACAGTTATTACGCCAGCGCCTACATGGCCGGACCGGTGGGCGACAATGCCGGCGTGAGCTTCCAGGTCGACTGGCGTGACACGGACGGGTTCTATTTCAACGAAACCCTGCAAACCAAGTCCGTCGACGACTTCGAGAACTACAATGTTTCCGGCCGTTTCGTGTTTGAGCCCAGTGAAACATCGTCCCTGGACATCAAAGCGCGCTATGGCGAGGTGGAAGCCGCGTCGATTTCGTTCAATGCCGCCTTTGCCGCCAGCTTCCTGGCCGACCTGTTCGCCCAGCCGCTGCTGTTCGAAGACGTCAATGAGCACAACTTCCAGTTCGTCAACCAGATTGACCCGTACAACGATCAGGACGCCTTGGAAATTTCGGTCAAATACGACCAGGAATTCGACTGGGGTACATTGACCGCCTGGGGCCTGTATTCGGACATCGACAATGCCTTCGGATCTGACGGCACCTCCGGCGCCTTTGGCTTCTTCTTCCAGGAGCCCGCCTGTGTAGCCAGCATCAACGCGCTGAACGCCGCCGGCGTCACCTTGCCGCCGCCACAGGTCCTCGGCCCTGACGGCGCCTCCTCCATTTTGGGCCCGTATACGCCGACGGCATGTGACGGCACCCAATATCAAGAGCGCTTCCAGGACGACATCAGCTTCGAGATCCGCTTGGCCTCGCCGCAGGATCAGGATCTGCGCTGGCTGGTGGGTGCGTACTTCCTCGACCTCAACCGCCGCGTCGGTATTTCGACGGGTATTGAAGACGTCGCCGAAGTTGTGCCGCAGCTGTTTATTCCGGCTGGCCAACCGAACGCCACAGAACAGCTGGTGCACGACAAGTTCGACAGCCAGGTCTACGCCGTCTTCGGCAACATCGCTTACGACGTGAACGACGATGTCGAACTGTCCGTTGCCCTGCGCTACGACCGCGAAGAGCGGAAAGTCAGCAATCTGGTGCCGACGGATGCCCGGTCGACCTACATCGACTTCAACCCGGCAGACGGCTTCCAGGGTGGCGATCCGATTAACCCCGGCCTCAACCCGGCCATTAACCCGGCGGGTGTGATTGCCGATCAGAAGCAGGCGTTCGAAGAACTCCAGCCGAAGATCAGCTTGACCCGGGACGTTGCCGATACAACGACCCTGTTCGCCAACTGGGGCATCGGCTTTAAGTCCGGCGGCTTTAACAACGCTGGATCGAAAGCCACGGTCGATCTGTTCATTAACGATGCGCTGGGCACCAGCGTTGGCATTGAAGATTCGTTCCGCGAGGAAACGTCAAGCGCCTTCGAAGTGGGCTTCAAGGGAAGCTACCTCGATGACCGCCTGACCCTCGAAGGTGCGGGTTACTACGTCAGCGTGGATGACATGCAGTTCTTCGAGTTCTTCGTCGGAGCGTTCGGTCTGCTGCGTATCGTTAACAACATCGACGACGTGGATATCTATGGCCTTGAGTTTGCTGCCAATGCCGCGGTGTCCGAGAACTTGAGCGTCTACGGTGGCTTCAACGTTCTCGACAGTGAGATCAAGGCCAACGCCGTGCGTCCGGACACGGTCGGCAACAAGTCGCCGTACACGCCGGACTACACGATCAACGCCGGTATCCAGGCGCAGTTCCCGGTCACTGATGCGATCGAGATCGTAGGACGTGCGGATTACAGCCGCGTCGGCCCGACCTGGTTCCACACCGTGCAGGATCAAGACCAAATCTCGTTGTTCGGACCGGCCAACTATGGCCGCACCCAGCGCGATGCCTATGACATCGTCAACCTGCGCATCGGCATTGAAGCCGAAAACTGGGCGATCACAGGGTTTGCCAAGAACCTGTTCGACAAGGAATACCTTGAAGAGGTGATCCCAGCGCCGCAGTTCGGTGGCTCGTTTATCCACCCGGGTGACAAGGCCCGCTATGGTGTGGAAGTGCTCTACCGCTTCTAAGCCAGAGCGCTCATAACAAACGCGAAGCGGCGGTCCTTTAGGACCGCCGCTTTTCTTTGCGTCCTATGATGTCGAACTAAGCCGGCTTGTAGCCAATAACATTGCGGGTGGTGTCGGTCCGCCCGGCCGGGCCGTTCTCATCGACGATGAAGCCCGCATCGCGCATGGCTTGCGCCATGTCGAGTTCATAATATTCCATCCACCACACTTCGTGGTTCCAGCGGTAGTTACGCCAAGCGTTGTATTTGGCCAGCGCCGTTCCGCGCGGCTGGTCACCGGAATAGCTGTCCAACGGGTAGTACACACCGCCCGGTTTGAGAATGCGGAAAGACTCTTCGGCTAGCGCTTTGACTTTGTCCGCCGGCATTTCATGGACCAGCAAGTTGTTGGTGACGAGATCGAAGTGGTTGTCCGGGAACTGCGATTGCTCAGACAGTTGCTGGACATAGTTGACCTTCAATTTGTGCTCGACGGTGCGCATGTGGGCGAAACGCAGCATGGGCCCGGCCACATCGTCGGCCCAGACTTCGGCATCGGGGAACATCCGCTTGAGCACCATGGCAAACTGACCGGCGGCGCAGCCCTGTTCGAGCACGCGTTCGACCTTTCGGCCCTTCATCGCCTCTGGAAAACCACGCGACCACGAGACCTGCAGGTTGTCTTGGTAGTTGCCATTGGGAAACACCACGTTCTGCCCGTGGTAGTAGATGTAGCCGGCGAAGCGGTCACCCACATAACCGCCCGGCTGAATGTGAATTTCGTATTTGGCGTAGTCGGGAATGTCGAGCGCCTTATCGAGTTCCAGTCCACCTGGCCCTTGCGTCTCGGCTGAAGCGAGCTCCTCTAAATACCGGTCAGCATCGCGGTCATAGGCGTTCTTGATCTCCCGCCACATGATCTCTTGGGTGCGCTCCCAATTATGTAAATCAAGTGCGATGATGGGATCGGACGTAAACAGCGCAACAGCTTCGTCCAGAGGCATATCGTCTGTCGGCTCATAGCCGTTCTCGCGCAGCAGCTTGAAGGCCTGCAGCAGGGCGGACCGGTGCAGGGACTTCGCCATCCACACCCGGTAGCCGGTGTGAAAATCCAAACCGCTTTCGACGTTGAGCGACCCAATGCGCTCGAACAAGCCGATCGAACCCCGGTCCTCCACATCCAACAGGAGACCGCTGTCCATCGCCTTGGCGAAGGCCTTCGACACAGGCTGCGCCGAGAGCGCCGAAGCGGCGGTGGCGGCAAATAATGATCTGCGATTCATCATGTGGTGCGCTCCTCCCTAGGGTGCGGTGCGTACTTAGTAGTCGAGCTTGGCATCGACCGGAACATCCCCCCGCCGCGCCAAGACATCATAGATGCGGGTAATAAATGCGTCGCGTTCCTGCTCCCAGGCCGCCGTAACCTCAGGAGACGGTATATACGCCTCGATCATCTCAGTGGTGATGGAGCCGTGTTCCGACAGCAGTTGCTCAATCACCATCAGACGCCGGCGCGTGGTCCACTGCTCGGCCCCCAGGTTGATGATGGCCGTGACGATGTTGTCGGTCATCAGATCCTGGAGCAAGACGGACCGGTCGGTATCAGACTTAAAAAAGTCAGTTGTGTGGGTGTCTGCTTTTTGTGCGCTGCCCGCCATTGGGCCCTCCTGCCGCTGCTGGGATCAGGGTACGCCCATCGGCCTCAGCCGTGAAAGGGGGCATCCAGCCCGGCTTTCGGCTGGTGACGGCGCGGCAGGTGCTAAACCACTGGGAGCAAAAGAAAACCGGCCAGCGCAGAGGCTGGCCGGTCGCGTGTTCTGTTGGGTGTTGGACTTAGTTGTAAGCGAACTTCAGACGCAACGCCCAGCGCATCGGATCGCCCAGGAAGCGGGTTGAGAGGAAGTCTGTCGTCCAATACTTCTCATTCAGGCAGTTCTTGCAGCCGAGGCTCACGCCCCATGATCCGTCCTCGCTGTCATAGCCGATGGAGGCGTTGACCGTCTCATAGCCGAGGTTGAAGCCCGACGGGCCGTTCTGGTTGTTGACATGGAAATTGTCAGTCACGGCGATATCAGCATTGATATTGAGGTCACCCTCGAAGCTTTGAAGAGCGGTGACGTAGCTAAAGCCAAGCTGAGCTGTGTAGTCAGGTGACCGGACTGGAACGGTATCGCTTGTGAAGCCGCTGGCCAGCGCACGATCGGACAAACTCTTGAACTCAGCATCCATATAGCCTGCGTTTAAGAATACGGTCAGGCCATCAGTGACGAGTGCCGATAGCTCCAGTTCAGCGCCACGGTTGTTGGTGTCACCACCGTTTTCAGTCACGAATGTCGCTGTATTGGGCAGAACCGTGGCGATCTGGATGTCGTCGTAGTTGGCATCATAGGCTGTTAGGTTCAAGCGCAGGCGGTTATCGAGAAACTCGGAACGGATGCCGGCCTCGTATGACCAAACCTTTTCCTCGTTGAAAGACCGGAAGCTGTTGGCCGTCGTCGACCGGGCGTTCCAGCCACCAGACTTGAAGCCATTGGTCGCTGACGCATAGACCATGACATCATCGGAAACGGCGTACTGGATGGCGAAACGTGGCGTCCAACGCACCGTGGTGAACTGATCAGGCGACGGAATATCGTCTTCCGTGAAGATAACCGCGCCTGCCGCATTCAGAAAGTCGATGTCGACCGTCTTCTTCTCGTCGGTCCAGCGCAAGCCGGCCGTGAGAGTCAGATTGTCAACGATCTCGAAATCCGCTTGGCCATACCAGGCGAAGCTCTCTGTGTTGTTCTCCATATCGCGATCAGCGGTCAGGATATTACCTGGTAACCCGGGTAAGCGGATGAGGTCGGAAAACTCGGTGAAATTAGTTTCGTTCATGTAGAAGAAACCGGTGACCACATTTAGCCGACCGTCCATGGCATCAACGTTGAATTTCACTTCCTGGCTGAACTGGTTGTGGCTGCCGTTGTTGGTCAGGAAGAACTCGTCCAGCCCCAGGGAGTTCTGCGGGTTATTGTCCAGGAGTGGGCTGACGAAGTTGTGGTCGAGATTGCGGTATCCGGTGATGATGTTAATCGACAGATTGTCGGAAGCCTCAATCCCAATATTTGAAGATATGTTGTAGCCGTAGACTTCATTGGCCGTGCAGCCGTTGGCCAGCCAATCGAGGGCTGTATCACCGTTTTTACATGGCACGAGATCAGTGAAGTTTTCACGGCCATTGGCACCTTGCCAAGGCCCGCTGCTGCTGGCACTGCGGTTGGTTTGCGAGGCAGGGCCATCGACAGCGGCCCCGAGATTCTGGTGATCCGTCTCAGAGTAATCGGCGGAAACGTCCCACGTGATGTTGTCCGATGGCAGAACACGCACAGCCCCGCGAATGCCCCAGGCATCTTGGAAGTTGTACTTCTCGCCAGTCGTCAGGCTGGTCATCCAGCCATCATCGTTCATGTAGTACGCCGAGACGCCGGTCAGCACCTTGTCGCTGATTGGAATATTGACGCTGCCTTTACCGCGGATTTCATCAAAGCGGCCGTAACTGACTTCACCCTTGGCCTCGAATTCGTCTTGTGGTTTGCGGGTGATGATGCTGATCGCGCCGCCGGTGGTGTTGCGGCCAAACAAGGTTCCCTGCGGGCCGCGCAGCACTTCGATGCGCTCGATATCGACGAGCTCGATGTTGTTGCCGTTCTGCCGCGCGATGTAGATATCATCGACATACGTGCCGACTGGAACGTCAAAGGTCGCGATCGACTCCGTATTCCCGATGCCGCGCAGGAAGTAAGAGTTGGACAGGCCGATGGTAACGTTGTTGTTGCCCTGCATGTTTGGGATCGACCTGATGAGGTCGATGGTTTCGGTAACCTGTTGGCGCTCGATCTGCAGCGCCGAAAGCGCGGTCACAGCAACCGGAGTTTCCTGGAGGCTCGTTTCACGGCGCTGCGCGGTGACGACGATTTCTTCCAGCGTCATGTCTTGAGACAACGCCCCAGAACTTGGCAGAGCGGCGGCCATCATCGCGGCTGAGGCGAAAAGCGATTTACGAAGTGTCATTGGAACCCCCAGAGACCTTGAATAGAGACTGGCATGCGAGAAGGCGGGCGAAGTCCCCTGTCCGCCGGACTGCACTGAATCTACTTTTAGCACTGGACGATGCCGCTGTACCTGCCGTGTCAGGGCCCCAACACGAATTTGCACGCAGTGTTGCAAAAAGACCATACCTTGGGGCGGGTTAAGTCATTGAAATTATTTCATTTATTTCAGGTGTCGGAAACCCAGGTGTTGCGGACCTTGGTTGCCAACGCGATTAAGCCTGCCGCAATAGCGAGATTCATCACGCCATATAGAACTGCGTGCGGAAGATCAGGAAAGGGTGGGCCGTACGAAAAACCGACCTGAACGGTCCTGGGGCCATCCGGCGGCATAGGCCAATGCGCACTGAAATCCAGGGCTCCACCGGCTAGGCATAAAGCGATCACCCCTGCAATCGGCCATACCAGCGGGCGGCGTGTGTTGAGGGCGTGAACGCCAATCACCACTGCCAGTCCGACGGGCAAGACGTGCGCGACTGACCAGAAGAACGCGTTGACGGCGAGATGAATCGTTTGCGGCGGAACGACCTTGGCGCCAACGTACCACTCCAGCCCTAGCCACACATATCCAACGGTTGAGGCCGCGACGACGATAGCGCCCGCGACAGTCACAATGGGCAGCAAACCGTAAATCAACCACGGCCAGCGTGCCGGCCAGCTCTGTAGCTCCCGACGCAAAATCAGATCCGATGCAATCGCATCAAACGAACCAAGCTTTGAGCGCGCCTCGGCCTTACCGTGATCAAGTCGCAAATCTTCATAGTGATCACGCAGTTCGGCAATGGTTCGAGCGATTACTTTGGGCGCTACTCCCCCAGCAACGAGCGATTTTTCGAGACTTCGGAGATCTTTGGCCAGTTCGTTTCTTTCAGACATGATGGGTCTCCGCCAACACGCTCTCAATGCCCGTTTGAATGCGCCGCCAATCGCCTGTTAGGGCATCGAGCCGCTTTCGTCCTATCGCAGTCAGGGCGTAGTACACGCGGGTCCGGCCATTGACCGGCTTACGCGTCGCGCTGAGCGCTCGGCTTTTCTCAAGGCTGTGGAGCACGGGATAGACCACGCCCTCGCCCAGCGCGATGGCTTCACCCGTAGCGGCACGCACAGCTTTGACGAGTTCGTAGCCGTACATCTCCTGGCGGGCGAGCAAACGCAGCACCAGAAGTTCTGGCACGCCGCTCATGAAAGGGGGATTGGATTTGGGCATCGGATGGCTCCGCTTTACTTTATACCTCGTTATTCTAGGCATAATACATAGTAGTTCAAGGTATGTCAATGCGGCCCCCTGCTCGCAAGGGTTGATTGAATGGCCGGGCGACGGCATGTTTCGACTATGAAATGTCGTTCGGGATACCTGTTTGTCCTTGGCCGGCCGCTCGAACGCAGCGGTATGGACAAATATCAAGAAAGACTGCCGCCCATTTACGCCCAGCATTCGGGCTACCGCCTGGTTATGGGGGGACAAACTGGTGGCGTGACCTTTCTGAACGGCGGCCTCGACAACCTGTCGGTGATGCTGGCCAAGTTTCCCTCACACGACGACGTATCAGACTTCTGGTGGTCGGACGCCTATCGTGAGGCCTACACCTTGCGGCGCAATTCGGGCCGGTTCTCGGCAGTGGCACTAACGGGATTGGCTGAAGACGATGACGGCCTGGAGCCCGGCGGGATGGGATATCTGGTGGTTATGTCCAACCCGGACAAGCCAGGTCAATGGCGCAGGTATGCCGATGCCTTTGTCGCCGGTGTTGATAAACAAGGTGGAACTGTCTTGATTGACGCGGGGCCTGAGTCCGTTGAGCGGCTCGAAAGCCTGATGCCGGGAAGCCACTTTGTCGTCGCCCGCTTCACGTCCGATGCGGACGCACAGGCTGCGTGGTCCGCCTTGTCAGCGGAACTGGCGGATCTGCAAGCGCCCTGTGAGCCGGTGAACGTGATCGCCCTGGCCGGATTGCCGGACGGCCACCCCCTGCGTCTGACCCAAGACACCGTCGCAGCCTAACGGCAGTCTCAGACCGCACGGATTACCGCATTGGCGCTTAGGTTTGCGGATCGTTCCACCATGCTAAAATCCGAGCAGCATTGGGGAGTGAAGATCATGACGAACCGGCTTCAACTTTGGCATTTGACGCGGTTGGCCGTGGTGCTGGGCGCTCTTGTTATGCCCGCCGCCGCGTGGGCGCAAGGACAAGACGGTACGCCGCCCGAACGCGACGTAGCTGTGATGGCGGAGATGCTGCCCGGCACCTACGACAATCGCGAGCAGGTCTACTTTGACGGCCGCCTCGGCGTGCGTGAAGAGGCCCGTCATGACCGCATAACATCCAACATTACACGGGTCGACCTGCCCAGTTTTGGCGAGTTCGTTTTCTTTGTGCGCGATCACCGCGACAATGAGCCGGATACCCCGCATCGGCTACGAATTTACAGCTTCGAGCCTGACAATGCGGCCAACGCCATTCGCATGAAAATCTATTTCCTGCTCAGCGACGCGGAGATCGCCCGATACAAGGACTCGCATTTGAACCCGGACCTTCTGGCCGACCGCACACCTGAAAACACGCTGCATATCGCCGGCTGCGACGTGTTGTGGCGGCGCGAGGCGGGCCAGTTCCGTGGCGCGACCGAGCCCAGTGCGTGCCGCTGGGAGTCCGAGGAGGACGGCGAGGTCACCACCGAATACGACATGATGTTGTCTCACCAGGCCCTATGGACCCTGGCCCAGGACTACAATACCGACGGTGACCTGATTAATACCGACGGTGACCTGATTGTTGGCAACCCTGACGGCGTTCATCACAAACTCACCCGCGCCCGGGACTTTACCTGCTACGCCGACATGCCAGGCGTGTCGGGCGGACGCGACATTCCCTATACCCGTTTCGACAATCTCAAAATCACCGATCAAGGCGGCCAAGCCCGGTTCGTATCCGATGAGGACACCCCACGTACGATTGAGATCAATCTGCGCAATGTGGACTGGCAAATGAACAATGAGGCCGGCGCCTACACCCGCGACAGCCTGGTGATGTATATCTTCGAACGCAATGAAGACGGCTCTGCCGGCGAGTTTTTCGGCTACACGTTTACCCAACCGGACGCGGAGCGCCTCGGCATCAACCTTGGCTTTATCCTGGTGAACTGCTTCATGGTGTCCAACCGGGATGCGACCCCTGAATTTTAAGCGCCCCGAATTTCAAGGGTTTTGAGCGCAGAATCGTGATCAGGGCGACGCCGGTTTGCTTTGAGAAGAGCGCACACATCGTGTTAAGGTTAATCATCATATGCAGCATTGGGAGGAGTACTGATGCGTAAGACGTTGATTGGTTTCACCGCCGTGATTGCCGCGGCTTTTTTGGTTACCCCGGAGGCCTCTGCGCAGATGTTCTCGCGGGGCAATGGTCTTGTGAATGAATCAGCCCATGCGCTGGATCGCGGCAAATGGGATAAAGGCGTGTCGTTGGCCCGGCAAGCGCTGAAATCGGGCGAACTGATGCCGCGCAACTTTGCGGCGGCGCTGAACAACCTCTGCATCGGCCTGACGGGTCAGGGGCAATACGACGAAGCGCTAGACACATGCAATAAGGCCATCGATAGACGCCCGCGGGAATGGAGCTTCTATAACAACCGCGCCAACATCTTTTATTACCGCGCCGACTATGACCGGGCGTTATCCGACTATTACCGGGCACTCACGTTCAGCCCGGGCGACGACGTGCTGATCTCTAACATCAGTCTGACGCTGCGCAGCCGTAAGAAGGCAGCGGAACGGGTCGGCGCCGAAGGCGAGATCGAACGGCAGAGTTAGTCTGATCTAACCAAAACGCCGTTCCCACCACCTATGTGTTCCCGGTACGAGTTCGACATACCGGTGCGCAACCTCATTGAGCGCTTTGGCCTCACAGTGCTTGACCCTGTGATGCTGGAAAATGTGGTACGCGGAGATGTCCGCCCGACTGACCGCGCCGTCACCCTTGGGTGTGATCGGTCCGTCAATCTTCTGTCATGGGGTCTTGACGTCCCTTGGCAAAAACAGCCGGTGATCAACGCGCGTGTCGAGACCGTTGCTGAGAAACCAACCTTCCGGACCTTGCTGGAGCAGCGCCTTCTGATTCCGGCAAGTGCGTACTATGAATGGCGGCGCGACGGTAAGAGAAAGATAAAAACGCGCATTGCACCCGATGGCGACGATCTATTTATGTTTGCAGGCCTGCAGGACGGGGATCGCTTCGTGATGCTGACCTGTGCGCCGGCACCAAGTATAGAACACGTACATAATCGCATGCCGGTAATCCTGAGCGGCGATACGGCAGCCGGCTGGATAAACCCCGACATCCCATTCGCCGATCTCGCGCCGGCACTGATGCCCAATGACGGACCCTTCGCCCTCTCCGAGCCGGTGACCCGGCGGCTGGAAGAAGAGTCGGCCCAGCGCAGTCTGTTTGATTAGAAATTCGCAGAACGTGCCTTAGTGGCACATCAGCACGGGCAGGACGGCGTGCTCCATCACATACCCAGTCACGCTGCCCAGCATGAGCTGTCGCAACTTGGACCGCGTGTAAGCGCCCATCACCATCATATCGGCATCGGCATCGCGCGTTGCGAACATCAACGAGCGGCCCGTGCGGCCTTCGCGCGGCAGAACTTTCGAGATCACGGTTTTCACACCATGCCGCGTGAGGTGAATGTCCAGGTCCTCTGTGCCGGCGTACCATTCCTCTTCCTCAACCCGCAGCACGGTGACCTCTTTAGCGGCAACCAGCAACGGAAGTGCGGCCTGTACGGCGCGCGTCGCCTCCGTGCTGCCATTCCAAAACACCGCAACACGCTCGATGGGCCCGGTTGGAGGCTCGCCTTCGTCAGGCACCGGCGGCGCCGCGACAACGGCCCGGCCGCTTTGCATCAGAGCGGCGTTAAGGGTCATCAGCGCGGCGGTCTCGTTCTCCGAGGACGGCCGATTGACGACGATAAGATCAGCACGGCAACCGCGCAGAGCCACCGACTGCTCTTCGACGCCAGAATCCTCGACCCAGCTGATACCAAACTTTTCGACCGCGTCCCCCGTGGAGGCGGCGGCACCAACAACCGGCAGACCGGCCGTAACCTCGTCAAACATGGCCTTGGTTTGCTTCGCCCGTTCGCCGGCCTCGCGTTCTGCCACACCCATCATCTCATCGACCATGGCCCCGGACATCGCTTCGCCCACCAACGGCAATGCAGCCGTGGGGTCCGCCAAAACATGCAAGGCATCGACCTGACAGTTGAGCTGCCGCCCCAGACGGATCGCTGTCGTCAGACTCGCCCGACCGGACGAGACGTCTCCAACGACAGCGAGAATGCTTTTCACAGACGACACAACCGGCTCCCTCTTCCGGTTATAGGTTGCGGGGCGATGTTAACAGGATCGCGCGTGGTGTGAACATAAGAGTTCCACGGATTGAGATGGCAGCACCTGTGCCTAAGTGAGGCCGGCCCCGACCGGCGGGTGGTATTCCTCCACCCCTTCCGGATCCTGGTGGATAATGATGTCCGCCCCCGGATAATCAGCGAGCAGCGCCATTTCGACCTCGTCGGCAATCCGATGGGCGTCGACTAGGGATAGGTCCGGACGCAACACCAGGTGCATCTGAATGAACGTTTGCATCCCTGACGAACGGGTGCGCAGTTCGTGTACGCCCAAAACCCGGGGATGCTTAAGCGCGGTTGTCTTGATGGTCTGCCGTTCTTCCTCTGGAAGTTCCCGATCCATCAAATCCGCAATGGAGGCCCGCGCAATCGTCGAGGCGTTCCACACCAAGAACAACGCGATGGCGAGTGCGAACGCCGGGTCCGCCCACGCCATGCCGCCGAATGTCGAGAGAACGAGAGCGGCGATGACGCTCATGTTGAGCAGCAGATCGCCTGTGTAGTGTAGGGAGTCTGCATTGATCGCCGTGGAGCCTGTACGCCGGACGACATACTTTTGAAACGCGACAAGCATGAGCGTCACGACGATGGAGAACACCATCACGGCGATACCGATGTTGCCTTGCGACACGGGTTCATCTCGGCCAAAGCGGGACACGGACTCGACAATCAACAAGACCCCCGATCCGGCGACGAAAGCGGATTGCGCCAGACCGGACAGAGGTTCAGCTTTGCCGTGGCCGAAGCGGTGTTCTTTGTCCGCCGGCGTTAGGGCATGACGCACGGCCCAAAGGTTGACCATGGACGCCATGAGGTCGAGCACGGAATCGAGCAGACTGGACAGCAGCGCCACCGAATTCGTCACCAGAAATGCTGCCGTTTTGACCGCGATCAGCATCACCGCCGCACCGACAGCGCAATAGGTCGCCACCCGCATCAGTTTGCTGGGCGGTGCAGCTATAGCGGCTTTGGCGAGTGAGTCATGTGGCATATCGGAGTTGCGCCAATGCGATCTAGGGATAGAGCCGTTCTGTGGTCCAGTTATTGCCGGACTTGCGATAAACCAACCTGTCGTGCATGCGGTGCGGCTGATCGAGCCAGAACTCGATCATAGCAGGTTCCAGCCTGAATCCCGACCAATGCGGCGGCCGTGCTACATCTTGCCCCTCGAAGCGGCGGGCTGCCTCTTTGACGCGGTCAAGAAACACGCCGCGGTCAGCCATAGGCCGCGACTGATCCGCTGCCCAGGCGGCAACCTGACTCTCCCGAGAGCGCGACGCGAAGTATTCATCGGCCTGCTCAGGCGTAACCTCAGTTAACCGCCCTTCCACCCGCACCTGGCGGCGTAGAGACTTCCAATGGAAACACAAGGCGGCGTTTGAATTGCGTGCGATCTGCTCGCCTTTGCGGCTTTCCTTGTTGGTGTAAAACACGAATCCGTCCGGCCCCAGACCTTTGAGAAGCACCATGCGGACGGACGGCACGCCGTCCGGTGTCGATGTCGCCAGAGACATTGCATCCGGGTCGTTGAGCTCAGCCTCCTTGGCTTCGCCGAACCAGGTTTCGAATAACGCCATCGGATCTGTGACATTTGGGATTAAGTCTGTCGAGTCCATAGACTTTTTCTGCCTCTTCGGAGCGCAACGGGACCATGGGTGTGGAGGGCGGTAACGCAGTTGTCAACCGCCAGAACCGCGCATCTGCCCTGATTTTGACACCATTGGCGTCTCTGATGATAGCTGGGAAAGGGGTTATGTCTCAGGACCGCTCGCCGGTCGCAGAACTATGTGTAGCGAGGTAAACATGACCACTTCGACCTTCAAGAAAACAACCATTGCAGCACTACTCACCAGCGCCCTGGCGCTAAGTGGGTGCGCCACCTATGCCGGCAACCAGAATGAAACCGCAGGCACGCTCCTCGGAGCAGCCGCCGGTGCGTGGGCAGGATCATCTATCGGCAAAGGTGACGGGCGCATCGTCGCAACGGCCGCCGGAACGATGCTCGGCGCCGCTATCGGCAATCAGATCGGACGCAGCATGGATGAAATGGACCGGCTGAACGCCAACCGGGCCCAGCGCTATGCCTATGCCGCTCCGATTGGCGAGACTATCTCGTGGAACAATCCGGACAGCGGCAACTACGGCAACGTCACGCCAACTCGTGACGGCTACAGCACGTCAGGACGGTACTGCCGCGAGTTTCAGACGGAGGTGACTGTCGATGGCCGGCGCCAATCTGGCTACGGCACCGCCTGCCAGCAGGCTGATGGCAGCTGGCAAATTGTCAGCCAGTAAACATGTGAGCACCGAAGACGGCGGCGGTCTAATGGACCGCCGTTTGTTTATGTGAAACGGGGTTACAGCAAATCTGCGATGGGAGCTCCCAGCTGCTCTTTCTCGGCTTTCTGAGCCGTGGTGATCTTGTCGGCCAAGCGTTGGACCGCGTCGAAATGCCCCTCAAGCAATGGCGTAAGCGGGACACCGTATCCCATGAGGTGGACCAGATCGGATACCGGTGTCCGGGCAAGGTCGCGGCCAAGACGCCAGCTGGAGTCATCGCCGACGAGAATAAACCCACCGGCGCGCAGTTCCTCCAGTACGGGAATAAGAGCCGCTTCTTTCACTTCCAAAGTCTTACGGAGCTCGCGTTGCGGAACCCCCTTTCCCTCACCCGCAACGGCATACAGCGCAGCAAGAATGTCCATGGCCAGGGCAAGGCGCCCACCCTGCCCCGCTGATAGTTCATGTTCGTGCCGCCGCCAGTCCGGCAGGCCGGCGGCGATCACCGCCCCAGCAAGAATGACGTTCCAAGACAGGAACAGCCAAACCAGGAAAACCGGAACAGCGGCGATCGCACCGTAGATCGCCTGATAGGTCGGCATGCCGGCAACAAAAGTCGTGAACCCGTAGCGGAGCAAGGCGAACAGAATGGCGGCGGTGAGTCCGCCCACCAAGGCATCGGCGATGCGCACACGTCTATTCGGAACGGCGGTGTAGATAAGTGCGAACGCCAATGCGGCCACGATGGTAGGCATGGCCCCACCCAGGAATACGGAAACGGGCCCGGGGTTTTCACCACCAAACATCGTCCGCAGGGTCAGGAAGTATCCCGACAGGGAAAAACTCAAACCGATCAGAAGCGGACTAATGGTGATGACCGACCAGAACACGATGAGCCGGGCGACAAGCGGCCTCGGGGTTTGAACCCGGAAAATGCGGTTGAAGGCGCTTTCGATGGTTAAGAGCAGCAAAACCGACGTCACGATCAACCCGGCAATACCGATGGTCGTCAGTTCTCCGGCAGCGGCCACGAACGTCTCCAGCGCTTCGTTCATGCGCATGCCCGTATCGGGAATGAAGTTCTCAAGCACCAGGTCGAGGACAGACTCTCTGAGGCCGGCGAACGCGGGAAAAGCCGCGAGGATTGCCAGGGCCAGGGACAAGGCCGGCACAAGCGCCAAGGTCGACGTATAGCTGAGGGATGCGGCGACCCGGTTGACCTGATCCTCTTTCATGCGTTGGGCGATAAAGAGGGTAAAATCGCCCCACCGGCGGGCCTGGGGCAAAACTTTACTTCGCATCTGGTCCAGCCCGTTGGCTTTTTCGTTTTGGCTCATGGCGCCAAGCTTGCCCTTCCTCTCCAGTGGTGTAGGATGCCGTGAGTTTGCGCGAGCAGACTGATATTTAACATGTTTTTCGGTTCGGGACACAGGACGTCATATGAACGGGCAGCCCGGAATTCTCTCTGGCCGGCGCGGTCTGGTGATGGGTGTGGCGAACGATCGGTCCATTGCATGGGGGATCGCACGCCAGGCCTCAGAACAAGGCGCAGAGCTGGCATTTACATATCAGGGTGAAGCACTTGAAAAGCGCGTCAGGCCGTTGGCAGAAAGCGTCAACGCCTCATTGATCGAACCGTGCGACGTAACCGACGCCAGTTCGATGGATGCGCTGTTCGGAAAAATCGGGCAGACCTGGGACCGATTGGATTTCATTGTCCATGCCGTCGCCTTTTCGGACAAAGCAGAACTTCAGGGACGGTATGTCAACACGTCGCGGGACAATTTCCTGCGCACCATGGACATATCCTGTTTTTCGTTCACCGACGTATGCCGCCGCGCAGCACCCATGATGACCGACGGCGGGGCGATGGTGACCTTGAGTTATTACGGTGCCGAACAGGTCGTGCCTCACTACAATGTTATGGGCGTCGCAAAAGCGGCATTGGAGGCCAGCGTCAGGTACCTGGCCGTTGATCTCGGCCGTGACAATATCCGGGTCAATGCGCTGTCCGCCGGCCCGATCAAGACACTCGCGGCATCGGGGATCGGAGATTTCCGCTACATTCTAAAATGGAATGAACTGAATGCACCGATGCACCGCAATGTGACCATCGACGATGTTGGGCGCGCGGGTCTTTATCTGGTGAGCAACCTGTCGAGCGGCGTGACCGGTGAAGTCCATCACGTCGACTGCGGCTATCATGTCGTCGGCATGATGGCTCCTGAGTCCGCCCAGGAGATCTCCGATCTGCTTGATGGCGCGAACCTAACCGATTAGCGGCGCGACATGTCCGCAAACACCTTCGGCACACTTTTCCGCTTCACCACCTTTGGCGAAAGCCATGGTGCTGCAATCGGCTGTGTCGTCGACGGCACGCCGCCGCGATTGCCACTGAGCGAAGAAGACATTCAAGTTTGGCTTGAGAAGCGCAAGCCCGGGCAGTCCAAGTTTACGACCCAGCGCAAAGAGCCTGACCAAGTGCGTATCCTGTCCGGAGTCTTTGAAGGGGTAACGACCGGCACACCGATCGGCTTGCTGATCGAAAACGTCGATGCGCGGTCGAAGGACTACGGCGACATCGCCGAAAAGTTCCGGCCCGGCCATGCCGACTACACCTATTGGAAAAAGTACGGCGTTCGCGACTACCGTGGCGGCGGACGGTCTTCAGCGCGCGAAACGGCGATGCGGGTAGCAGCTGGCGCCATAGCGCGCAAAATTCTGGCCGATGCGCTAGGCGACGGCATGCGCATTCGCGGCGCATTGGTGCAGATGGGACCGCATGAAATCAACCGCGACAATTGGGACTGGGCGGAAGTGGATAACAATCCGTTCTTCTGCCCAGATCCAGATGCGGCAAAAGGATGGGAAGCGTACCTTGATGACATGCGGAAGAACGGCTCATCTGCTGGCGCGGTGATTGAAGTTATCGCCGAGGGCATTCCTGCCGGCTTGGGCGCACCGGTCTACGCCAAGCTGGACGCCGATCTCACGGCGGGGCTTATGAGCATTAACGCAGCTAAAGGTGTGGAAATAGGCGACGGCTTTGCCGCGGCAGCACTCTCCGGCGAGGAGAATGCCGATGAGATGCGGCGCGGTGCAGATGGCGAGGTCGAGTTCCTGTCCAATAAAGCGGGCGGTATTCTCGGCGGCATATCTTCAGGCCAGCCGATCGTTGCGCGTCTGGCCATAAAGCCGACCAGCTCGATCCTCAGCCCGCGCAAAACCATCGATATTCACGGTAATGACGTCGATATTCAAACAAAGGGGCGACACGATCCATGCGTTGGAATACGTGGCGTCCCTGTTGCAGAGGCAATGATGGCTGTGGTGCTGGCCGATCATTGGCTGCGCCACAAAGCTCAAAACCTCTAGCACGGCCCCTTTTCAACCAACGGACCGACCATCCATGCGCACACTCGGAAAGATTTTTCTGACGCTCTTCGCCAGCATTGGCTTTCTCTTTGTCTTTGCGAGCGGCATCGGCATTTACATCGCGCTCAGCAGTGACGGAGACAAGCAAGCTGAGGCGCCTGCGAGTATGATTTTGTCGCTTGACCTGGACGCCGGTTATACAGAGGGCCAGCCTCCGCCGTCATTTTCATCGTTGGGCGTCGGACGCGGCACATCTTTGCAGGACGCTGTAATTGCCCTTCGTCGAGCACGGGATGACGACAGAGTTGAAGGGATTGTCGCCACCATCAGCGGCCAAGGCCTTGGCTTGGCGCAAATACAGGAAATTCGTGACGCCTTGGCGTCGTTCAGGGAAAGCGGCAAGCCGGCGTTGGTGTACTCTGACAGCATTGGCGAAGCAGGTGGCGCAACCCTGGCCTATTACCTAGCCTCCGCCTTTGACGAAATATGGCTTCAACCTTCTGGCGGTGTGGGCCTTACCGGACTCGCGTTGCAACAGCCTTATTTGAAAGACTTTCTTGATAACTTGGGTCTCAAGTTCACCGCAATCCAACGTTACGAATACAAAACGGCGGCGGAAAACCTGACCCAGTCGGATATGTCAGAGGAAAACCGTGAGGCGCTCGATGCGGTATTCGGGTCAATCTTTGATAGCGTGGTCGGGGGAATTGCGGGCTCGCGGGATCTGACCTCCGATCAGGTCTTGGCTTTGATGGCAAACGGTCCTTTGCTGTCGCAGGAAGCTCTGGACGGAGGCTTGGTCGACCGGCTGGCCTATTGGGATGAATTTGAAGCGCGGGTCGACGGGGAGTTCGCAACTGCCGAGCATGTATCGCTGGGCCGCTATCTCAGCTTTGGCCTTCCCGAAGATGCGCCTGACGCCGAGCATAGCATCGCCATGATCCACGCGATTGGACCGATCCAGCGGGGTGAAGCGGAAACAGGCCCCTTCGGCGGAGATCAGGTCATCGGCGGCGACACGCTGGCAGAGGCCATTCGCTCTGCTGCCGAAGACGACGACATTGACGCCATTCTGATGCGCGTTGACAGCCCGGGAGGCTCCTACGTCGCCTCGGACACGGTATGGCGCGAGGTCATAAAGGCCAAAGAGACCGGCAAGCCGATTATCGTGTCCATGGGCAATACCGCCGCGTCCGGCGGCTACTTCATTGCCATGGCCGCAGACCATATCTTTGCCGCACCCGGCACGATCACCGGATCGATCGGGGTAATCATGAGCACCCTGGTCGCCGAGGAGGCGTTCGAAAAGTTAGATATTAACTGGGTGACCCTCACCTATGGCGAGAACGGCGACATGTACACGATTACGCGCGAGCCAACCGAAGCAGAACTCGCGCGCATCGACCGGACTCTCGATGCCATATACGAAGACTTCACGTCCAAAGCGGCTCAGGGCCGAGACATGCCTGCGCGCGACATGCAACGCATCGCCAGAGGCCGGGTGTGGAGCGGGATCGATGCTGAGCGTATTGGCCTGGTTGATGAACTTGGCGGTTTAAGTGACGCCATTGATCATACCAAGGTCGCACTTGGCCTCGACCCCGATTCGCTAGTGCGGCTTGTTCCCTATCCGCCGCCCAAGGATCCGCTTGAGACGCTGTTGGAGGCGTTGGAAGACGGCGAACTGCCGTTCGGCCTGAGCAGCGCGATTAAACTGCTTGTGTCACTCTCCACCACCGCTCAGACGTGGATCGGACCTTATCTCAATGGTCCTGATGGCGCGGTATTGTACGCTCCGCCCATTATTATTCGTTAGCCATCCGGCGGGCGTAGACGAGAAACTCGGTATTGCCCTCCGGCCCTTTAATCGGGCTAGGAGTGATTCCTGCCACCGTCCACCCGGCTTGAGCATCAAGCCAATCGGAAATTGTTGCGCAAACTTCCTGGTGCAGCGCAGGATCACGCACCACCCCCTTTTTACCAACCCGCTCCTTGCCGACTTCGAACTGCGGCTTAATTAATGCGATGAGCTGCGCCTCAGACTTGGTGCGGGCCATCGCCGCCGGCAGAACGGTGCGCAGACCGATAAAACTGGCATCGCACACAACGATATCGACCGGCTGAGGTATATGATCCTGTGTCAGGTGCCGGGCGTTTGTGCGTTCCAACACGACAACCCGTTCGTCATTGCGCAACTTACTGTCCAACTGCCCATACCCCACGTCGACTGCAAAGACCTTTGTGGCACCGTTTGAAAGCAAGACGTCGGTAAAGCCACCCGTCGATGCGCCGACATCAATGGCCGTCAGTTCTTTCACATCGATCTGAAAGTGAGCGAGGCCATGGGCGAGCTTCAAGCCGCCGCGTGACACCCAGGGGTGCGGCTTGCCGCGCACCGTGATGTCCGCATCTTCAAGGACGCTGTGTCCTGGCTTATCGAGCCGTTGCTCACCCAGATACACGGCGCCCGACATCACAAGGGCTTGGGCTTTGCTGCGTGAGTTGGCATGCCCGGCATTCACGAGCCACTGATCGAGACGGACTTTCTGCGCGCCCACGGCGGAACCGCAAGCTATGCCCGGGCTGGGCGCTCGGCGGAGTCCCGTTGAAGAGTGTTCAGCACCGTACGCACGATATTATCAGCGCTGAGACCCGCGGCTGAGACCTGATCCTCAGGCTTGGCGTGATCGGTGAACTCGTCCGGCATCGTCAAGGTGCGGAATACAACGCCTGAGTCGATCAGCCCCTCATTGGCGGCTTCTTGCAGCACATGCGCACCAAAGCCGCCGCGCGCGCCCTCTTCCACCGTCACGATAAGATCGTGAGACTCAATCAGCTGGGCGATGAGGTCTAGGTCCAGTGGTTTTGCAAAGCGCGCATCTGCCACCGTTGTCGAAAGTCCGTGAGCTGCAAGTTCTTCCGCCGCCTCCAAGCAGGCGCCGAGCCGCGCGCCATAGCTCAGCAGCGCGACCGTCGATCCTTCTTGCACGATGCGGCCTTTGCCGATGGGCAGCACATCACCCCGCTCCGGCAAAGTTACGCCCTGACCTTCGCCGCGTGGATATCGCACGGCAACCGGTCCGTCATTGTAGGCGGCGGCAGTGGCGATCATGTGTGTCAATTCCGCCTCGTCCGCAGCGGCCATCACGACAAAGTTAGGCAGACAACAGAGATAGGCGATGTCGAAGGAACCCTGGTGGGTGCAACCGTCAGCGCCGACATAGCCGGCCCGATCCATGGCAAAGCGCACGGGCAGGTTCTGTACGGCGACATCGTGCACCACTTGATCATAAGCGCGCTGCAGGAAGGTCGAATAAATCGCCACGAATGGCTTGTAACCTTCCGTCGCCAAGCCGCCAGCAAACGTCACGGCGTGCTGCTCAGCGATGCCGACGTCGAATGTGCGGTCCGGGTATACGTCGCCGAACTTATCAAGCCCAGTGCCGCCTGGCATTGCGGCCGTGATCGCGACAACACGATCATCGCGTTCGGCCTCCGCGATCAGCGCTTTGGCAAATACCGACGTGTAGCTGGGCGCGTTGGGTTTAGACTTGGACTGCGCCCCGGACACGACATCGAATTTGGCAACACCGTGATATTTGTCTGCGGACTCTTCCGCGGGGGCGTACCCCTTGCCTTTCTGCGTGACCGCATGGATGAGAAACGGACCGCTCGCTTTTGAATCCCGGATATTGCGCAGCACGGGCACAAGGTGTTCAACCTTGTGACCATCAATTGGTCCGACATAGTAGAAGCCGAGCTCTTCAAACAGAGTTCCGCCGGAGACCATGCCGCGGGTATATTCCTCGGCCTTGCGGGCCGCTTCGCCCAGAGAGCGCGGAAAGTGCGCTGCAATCTGTTTCATCGCCTCGCGGATCGTCAAGTAAGACTTCGAAGACAGCAAACGCGATAGGTAGGCGCTCATCGCCCCGACCGCGGGCGCGATGGACATATCGTTGTCATTGAGGATGACGATCAGCCGCTTGTCCATACTGCCGGCGTTGTTCATGGCTTCATAAGCCATACCTGCGCTCATAGCGCCGTCACCGATCACCGCAATAACCTGATCATCGTCGCTGGACAAATCCTTGGCGACAACCATACCCAGCCCAGCGGAAATGGACGTCGAGCTGTGTCCTGCGCCGAATGGGTCGTATTCACTCTCGTTCCGGGACGTAAAACCGGATAGTCCACCCTGCTGGCGGATCGTCTTCATCCGGGCACGGCGGCCCGTGAGAATTTTATGGGGATAACACTGGTGCCCAACGTCCCAAATAATTCGGTCATCCGGTGTATTGAAAACATAGTGCAGAGCCACGGTAAGTTCGACGACGCCCAGGCCAGCCCCCAGATGGCCGCCCGTCTGAGACACAGATTCGATCAGGTCAGCCCGCAGTTCATCAGCCACTTGCTGAAGATCGTCTTCGGACATTTGCCGCAAATCATGCGGACTGCCGATCTTGTCGAGCAATGGCGTTTGCAGAGCGCCGCGGGGGCTGTCGGAGTCAGTACTCACGTCGTGTCCTCGAAGTGCCTCTATTGACGGCGCGTTATCGCGAATCGAGCTGCATCACGCAGAGGGTCTGCTTCCGCGCCGAACCCATCTAAAGACGCAACTGCTTGATCCACAAGCGATTTCGCCTTTTTTCTAGCATGCTCGGGTCCGTACAGGGAAACAAAAGTCGCCTTGCCTGCACCTTCATCTTTGCCTGTGGCCTTGCCGATGCGTGCGGCCGTTCCCTCCAAATCGAGCAAATCATCGGCAATCTGGAAAGCAGCACCCAAATCTAGTCCGAAGGCGCGAAAGGCCGCGCAGATGTCAGCGTCCCCGCGCCCGAGAATCGGCCCGAACTCGCAAGAAACTGCCAATAATTGGCCGGTCTTCATGGCTTGGAGATGCTCGATCTCCTCAGCCGACAACGCCGACTCCTCAGCCAGCAGGTCGATCATCTGGCCGCCGACCATACCCAGCCCACCGGCCGCCTTCGCCAATGCCGCCACCAAAGCGGCTCTGACATTGCCGTCTTCATGAGTAGACGAGTCAGATAGGACCGCGAACGCCTCGGTCAGCAAACCGTCGCCGGCCAGAATCGCGGTCGCCTCATCGAAAGCCTTGTGGCAGGTGGGACGGCCACGGCGCACGTCGTCATCATCCATCGCGGGGAGGTCATCGTGCACCAGCGAGTAGCAGTGAACCATTTCGACCGCCGCCGCGGCACGTAAGCTGCTCGACCGGTCTACATTAAAGACGTCTGCTGCCGCACAGACTAAAAAGGGACGCAGGCGCTTCCCGCCATCCAAAGCCGCATAGCGCATCGCTTCCATGACACGCCGCTCCGGGCCCTCCGGTAGCGGCAACAGTCTCTCCAACTCACCGTTGAAGTCAGTTGCGAAAGCGCTCAAGCGAGCTAGAAATGGCTCGCCGGTATCGGTCTCGGTGTGGGAGACGGCAGGAGTCATTCGGACTCCACGGTCTCCAGTTTCATGGCATCGCCGAGGCCAGTGATTTTCTCCACCTTCATTCGAGCGTCTGCAAGCTTAGCTTCGCAGTGCCGCTTCAGCAGGGCGCCACGTTCGTAGTGTTTGACGGCCTCATCCAGCTTGACTTGGCCTGCCTCGAGATCGCGGACAATGTCTTCAAGTTGACTAAGGGCATCCTCAAAGCTGAGGTCTGCAATGTCCTTCGGAATTTTCGGCTCTGCCATCTTCGCGTCTTTCATCTTGCTGCCGCGTCAGCCCCTGCTTAGCGCCTCGACATGCGCTGCCGCGCTGCGCCCAAGCGCCTTGAGGTTATAGCCTCCTTCCAGAGCGGAGACCACCCGGCCATCGGCGTGCCGGCCGGCGACTTCCGCGACTTGGTTGGTTACCCAGGCGAAGTCATCCTCCTCCAGACCCATATGCGAGAGGGGATCATCCTTGTGAGCGTCGAAGCCGGCAGACATAAGGACGAACTCGGGCGCGAAGGTGTCGAGTGCGGGCAGCAAATCACGCTCTACCGCTTTCCGGAAGGCGCCGCCGTCCGTGCCCGGCGGTAAGGGGACGTTGACGACATTGTTGTGCGCGCCCCGTTCGTCGGCAGCTCCAGTTCCGGGATAGTGGGGATATTGATGCGATGACGCAAAAAACAAATCGGGGTCGTCCCAGAAAATATCCTGGGTGCCATTGCCGTGATGGACATCGAAATCGACCACCGCAACCCGTTTGAAGCCGTGGGCAGAACGGGCATGAAATGCAGCGACCGCGATGTTGTTGACGAAGCAAAACCCCATTGGCCGGCGGCGCTCGGCATGATGACCCGGCGGCCGTACGGCGCAGAACGCTGATTGGACTTCTCCCCCGGCAACGGCATCGACCGCCATCACCAACGCGCCGGCGCCGCGGCGGATCGCCTCATCGGTTCCAGGAGACATCACCGTATCGGGATCGATGTGGCGATAGCCAGTCTCCGGCGCCGCATCCAGCAATGCCTCCACAAAATCCTCGGAATGGGGCGCTGCCATCTCAGCGACCTCGGCATCCTCGGCCGCGCGGCGTGGAAATGCAGCAAACCGGTCGTCACTCAACGCCTCATTGACGCTGCGGATGCGATCGATGCTCTCGGGATGACCTGGGCCGGTGTCATGCCCCAAGAACGTATCGTCAGTTATGAGCAAGACGGACATGCGCTGTTCTCCACGGGATGTGATTGCTTGAGTGTAGCGGCTGGATATACCTTCCGGGACCCGGAATCACGCCCACATTCTAGCCAGTTCTGGGGCCCTGCGTTACACTTTGACGGCTGCAATCGGATAGAGAGGCGTAGGTTTTGACCGTAGATCTGAGCGCCTTGGAACGCGAGGCCGAAGACACCTGTACAGTATTGCGGGCGGTCGCCAACCCGCATCGCCTGCTGATCTTGTGCCGGCTCAGCAAACGCGAGCACAGCGTCAAGGAACTGGAGCAGAAAATCGGGCTGGGACAGTCAGCCCTCTCCCAACACCTCGCGCGTCTGCGCCGCGACAATTTGGTGCTGACACGGCGCGACGCCCAAACAATCTACTATTCGATTGAGAGCACGCGCACCGTCGGTTTGTTACAGGCGCTGAGCACTGTCATGTGCGATAAAGCGGAAATCTGACCCAGAGCGCGGCTAGAACGCGTCAACCGGAATCTTGAGATAAGACACGCCGTTGCTTTCGGGGGGCGGCATGTGGCCAGCGCGAATGTTCACCTGAACCGAGGGAAGAATAAGCGCTGGCATGGTAAGTGTCGCATCGCGGTCTTCGCGCATCTTTACAAAGTCTGACTCGGTTACCCCATCCTTTATGTGAACATTGTCGCGGCGTTGTTGGGCAATGGTTGTTTCCCACGCAAAGGGACGGCCATCTGGTCCGTAGTCATGGCACACGAAAACCCGCGTCTCAGGCGGCAAGTCGAGAACCCGCCGGATGGACCGATACAGTGTCGCCGCATCCCCGCCGGGAAAATCGCATCGGGCGGTGCCGTAGTCGGGCATAAACAGCGTGTCGCCTACAAACGCCGCATCTCCGATCACGTACGTCATGCAGGCAGGCGTATGCCCCGGTGTGTGAAGAGCCTGAATTTTTAACGCTCCGCATTCCAGGACATCTCCGTCTTGCAGAAGCAACGCGAACTGTGATCCGTCTTTCGCCATGCCTTCACCGAGATTGAAGACGCTGGAAAAGGTCTTCTGAACCTCAGTTATGTGCGCGCCAATTGCCACCTTGGCTCCTAACTTCTCCATGAGGTAGGGAGCCGCGGAAAGATGATCGGCATGAGCGTGGGTTTCCAGAATCCAGTTCACGTTCAACGCGCGGCGCTTAACATCCTCAAGAATGCGGTCCGCGCTCCGCGTGTCTGTCCGGCCCGAACTGGCGTCATAATCCAGCACGCTATCCAGGACGACGGCTTCGGAACCATCCGGTTCCGCGATCAAATATGAAATGGTGAAGGTATTTTCGTCGAAATAGCCGGTGACGTCTGGCTGCATGATAGTCCGCTGGCCGCTGTTAACTATGGAGTGTGAGGCGATGCTACCCGAGGGCTATGTCTGGAACCACAGTCAATTGCGGTTCACAATATTGCGTTGAAACCAGTGGAAATAGGACTGCACCATGCGCGTGCGCTACGGCATCGATCTCGGCGGCACAAAGATAGAACTGGTGGCGCTTGGACCTGGTAACGAAGAGCTGTTCCGAAAGCGCGTAGACACCCCGGCAGGCTCCTATCCGGACACCGTTGACGCGATACGCATCCTCGTCAGCGAGGCAGATTCAGTGTTGGCGATCGGTTCGCAAGCGACCGTGGGAATTGGCATTCCGGGCACGGTTTCACCATCGACTGGCCTGATCAAGAATGCCAATTCAACGTGTTTGATCGGCAAGCCATTGCCGTCCGACCTTGAGACGGCGCTGAGCCGGCCTGTGCGCCTTGCAAATGATGCCAACTGCTTCGCTTTGTCGGAAGCAACAGATGGTGGGGCTGCCGGATACGAAGTGGTGTTCGGCGTGATTCTGGGCACCGGTGTCGGGGGAGGCCTTGTGCGGGATCGGCGATGCCTTACAGGACGCAACGGCATTGCCGGCGAATGGGGACACAATCCCCTGCCCTGGCCCGACCCAGGACTGGGGGAAACGCCCGGGCCTGAGTGCTACTGCGGCCTCAAGGGGTGTATCGAGACGTTTCTATCAGGGCCGGGATTGGCACGGGATGCAGCCATGGGGATGACCGCGCAAGAGGTCGCCGACGCAGCGCAGGCAGGTGATGTCTCGGCTGCGGCTGCACTGGAGCGATATGCCCAGAGACTCGCTAAATCCTTGGCCACGGTGATCAACGTTTATGACCCGGACGTTATTGTTCTGGGCGGCGGTCTCTCCAACATTGGGAGCCTGTATGAAAGGGTTCCGCAGCTTTGGGACGCCTATGTATTCTCCGACACCGTGGAAACAAGACTTGTCCCGCCCCGACATGGCGACTCCAGTGGCGTACGTGGCGCCGCCTGGCTGTGGCCGGCCGACGAGACCTAGTCGCTGCACCCCGGCGCCGTTTGCACGTCGATAAGCGACGTGACAACCGAATAGTCGCCCGCGTCCTGATCGATTTCACCGACTACGCCGCCGGGATACAACAAGATGCGCATTTCCTGGGACGGCAATTCAGACGAACTGGCCTCTGGAAAATAAGCAATTGTCACTGGCCACGGCCGGCCCCTTAGCACGCCCTCCGGGTCGGGAAAGTCCGGTGTAGACGCGAGTTGCGGCCCGATAATCGCTGACAACCGGTTTGGACCGTCATCAAGCAATCCGTCGGCAACGACCTCACTGACAAAACGGCCGCCTTCAGCGGCACTTTCGGCAACGCGCGCGGTATAGGCTAGCGAGAGGAAGGCGTCTGGACGGGTGGCGAAGGACTTCGCGTCATCGCGGTCTGCCCGATCATCTGGGCGGACATACCTTATCACAGTTTTCCCAGCCTCGCGCTCAATTGTACCTGTGTAGGTGTCGACGACGGAGCCGCCGGCGGTAATGGTCACCGCGAAGGTCGATTCCGATTGATCATGCCGTTCGAATGAGTTGAAAGACTGCTGGTAGCGCACGGGTGACGCACCCCGCTGTTCGATCACCAAGTCGAGCGTGGACTCCTGAAGAAACCCATCACAACGATCCCGAACTGAGTAGACCAACGTGCCGTTTATCTGACGGGGTGCCTCCGGCCCGGTGACTCGCCCGAGACGCACATCGTACGTCGCCAAATGCGGCGCAATGGACACCGCCGCTGCGGCATCGGCAGTGGCAAGCACCAGAGAGATCGCCAAGAGTCGCGTTAAAATAGTTTTGACCATATACGAAATTCCACCTCATCAGCCTGGCCCAGCCAGCCGCCTCTCTTGAGCTTATCCGCCCTGTCCATTTTTGATCAGCGCCTCTCGCCGACCGAACAGTCCCAATCGCAATCTTACAACCTGTTGATTTTCATTACTTTTATTGTGAAGTCACAGCGATCTCGGGTCCCATAGATCAATCGCCAAACCTGACAGCGGCTGTAAGCCCCAATCAGGCGTGTGTCCGCTCGGAAGTATGGTTGACGGGTTTCGCTCTACCAGCCCACATTACCGGTCACCGTGACGGGGACCTAGTTTCTATTTTTTTATTTGACCCTCTATAAGGGGAATATTGGGCATGGCGCAATCTCAGCGAGCCAACATTATCGGTATTGCCAGTGAACTTCCGGATGAGGATCTGAAAGGCAAACTTTCGGACTTTGTCCGCTTCGCCGAAGAAGTCAGCCCAGTGGCTGAAGAGACGCCAGCGATCGGCAAATTCGCCGAGGCCGCCAGCAGCTTGGTCGCTGAGATTTCCGACCATCTGCGTCAGCAAGATCAACGTATCGCTGAACTGGAAGCTTTGGCCACCACCGATGAACTCACCAAGGTTCTCAATCGCCGCGGTTTTGAAGCGCAGCTTTCCCATGAATTACATGTCGCTCGCCGTCATGGCGTTGGCGGCGTGATGATTTTCGTCGACCTCGACGAGTTCAAGCCTGTTAACGACACCTATGGTCACGCCGCGGGAGACGAAGTTTTGAGGGCTGCCGCAACCATCATCGGCGGCCAGGTGCGGGGTACAGACTACGTCGGCCGTCTGGGCGGCGACGAGTTCGCGATTTTGCTGCCGCGGTCGAACAAGCGCAATGGTGTGCGCCGCGCCCATGAACTCGATAAGAAGCTGAACAACGCCTACGCATCGTGGAATGAGATTCAAATTCCCATCAAAGCCAGCTGCGGCGTTCACATGTACTCGGCGAATGCGGAACTAGATGAGCTGCTCGCCAGCGCCGATAAGGCGATGTACAAGATCAAAATGGAGCGCAAGTCCAAGAAAGGCATTTCGGTCCGCTGATCTCCAGGTCTGCCTGCCTTTCCTAGCCCGTTCCCGGCGCACCCAATCTCATTAACACTTGTAACGCTTGAATCAGGTAAGATCAGGCCCCGTTAACAGTGGGTGGTGCCAGGTGAGCAAAGGCCTGAATTCGTTTCTCATCACGGTTGCAGTGGCCGCGATTTTGTCCGCCCTCATCATGGGGCCGGACTGGCCCAATCCTTTCGCTGAAACCGAAGAGATTGAAGCCGAGACGACGGTTTCCGCATCAGAAATCGAGAGAATGATCGAGGACTATCCGGTCGTCATGGCCGAAGTGGATAATGCCATTGCAGAGTACCGTAACGTGGGAGGCAGCCCCGGGGGCGAAGCGGCAATCCGCCGCGGCGTTCAAGCAACGGTATTCCAGCAGCTTGGCTGGGAACCGGGGCGCGGCGAGTATCTTGTCAGCTACTTGTTCACGCTGCGCAACTCCATCCTTAAGTACTCCGAGCAGCACAATGCCTTGGGGGCTTTTATGGAGCATTACGAGCAGAACGATGCGGTGAGCCCGGAGTTGAGAGACAGGCAAGTGAACGAAATTCAGAACGTTCTAGCGCAGATCAACAGCGCACCCGACCTGGAGATTTTTCCGCCCGGCGATGTCAATCTGATGGCTCAATATTTTGAGCCGTTCCACGAGATGCTGGTGGACTACAGCAGGTCTCGTGGTTTCGTATCTCAATTCTCGGTCGCGGAATAAAAACTGCCACCGGCTGTTGCTAGGCCGCGGGCGACTCGCCGTCCGTCTTAATTTCTTTGGGCAGGTTAAGCTTGATGTGCAGCTCTTTGAGTTGCTGCTCGCTCACCTCGTTCGGCGCCTGCATCATCAGGTCTTCAGCCTGGTTGTTCATCGGGAATAGCGTCACCTCGCGGATGTTTGGCGTATCTGCCAGTAACATCACGATGCGGTCGATCCCAGGGGCCGCCCCGCCGTGCGGCGGTGCGCCGAACTTAAAGGCGTTGAACATGCCACCGAACCGCTCCTCCACGACCGATTCGTCATAGCCGGCGATAGAGAACGCCTTCACCATGATATCGGGGCGGTGATTCCGGATGGCACCGGAGCATAGTTCAACGCCATTGCAGACGATGTCGTACTGATAGGCGACGATCTCGAGCGGATCCATGCTTTCCAGTGCGTCCAAGCCGCCTTGCGGCATGGAAAATGGATTGTGGCTGAAATCGATTTCGCCCGTCGCCTCATCCCGCTCATACATCGGGTAATCGACGATCCAGCACAGATCGAAACGATCCTTTTCAAGAAGATCAAGCTCATCGCAAATCTTGGTGCGCACGGCGCCAGCAAATTTCTCTGCCGCCGTCGGTTTATCACAGACAAAGAAAACGCTGTCCCCGGGCCCAACACCTGTGGTGTCGCGGATCGCCTGTACCCGCCCGTCATCCAAATTCTTGGCGATTGGCCCTTTAGCCCCGCCATCCGCCTCAAAAATGATGTAGCCGAGCCCGCCGGCCCCTTCGCTACGGGCCCAGTCGTTGAGCTTGTCGAAGAAGCTGCGGGGCTGCCCCGCAGACCCCGGACCGGGAATCGCGCGGACGATGGCGCCCTTGTCGATATTCTTGGCGAATAATCCGAATGAGGACCCTTTAAACGCTTCGGTCACGTCGGTAATCAACAGCGGATTACGCAAATCGGGCTTGTCGGTGCCATAGGTCATCATGGATTCGGCGTACGGAATCTGGCGCCAGCGGCCTTCGGTGACCTTGCGCTCGCCGGCGAACTCGGCAAACACGCCGCCAATCACCGGTTCAATTGCCTCGAACACGTCTTCCTGGGTGACAAACGCCATCTCAAGATCGAGCTGATAAAACTCGCCGGGCGACCGGTCAGCACGGCCGTCTTCATCACGGAAGCAGGGAGCGATTTGGAAGTACCGATCAAAGCCCGACACCATGACCAACTGCTTAAAGATCTGCGGCGCCTGAGGCAGGGCATAGAACCGTCCGGGATGCAGCCGGGACGGCACCAGGAAGTCGCGAGCGCCTTCCGGCGACGACGCGGTGAGAATGGGGGTCTGGAATTCCGTAAAGCCGGATTCGATCATCCGCCGGCGGATACTGGCGATGACCTGGGAGCGCAGCAGGATGTTGTTGCGCATTTCTTCGCGGCGCAAATCGAGAAAACGATACTTGAGTCGCAGGTCTTCGGGAAAATCACTGTCACCATAAACCTGGATCGGCAGCACCTCGGACGTGGACAGCACTTCAACCTCAGCCACCTGCACTTCGACACGGCCCGTGGGAAGTTTGTCGTTCACGGTATCTTCGGTGCGCTCAACCACCTTGCCCGTCACACACAACACGCTCTCCGGACGGGCGTCGTCCAGGGTGGAGAAGACAGGGCTCGACGTATCAACCACGCACTGGGTAACACCGAATTGGTCACGCAGGTCGATAAACAGCAGATTGCCGTGATCGCGTTTGCGGTGAACCCAGCCGGAGATCCGGGCTTCGCTGCCAGCGTCTTCAAGGCGCAACGCGCCACAGGTGTGCGTTCTGTATCGGTGCATGACCGGGTCCCTTGGACGGAAAAACGAGCCGGACGGACGGTCCGGACGACGGGCGAGAAACCACACCGAACGGCCTCATTTGTCAAGGCTAACAGCGCGATTTTGAGCCAAAATTAAGGGTTTGGCGCGATCCTTTGCTCCCCCCTAAGCCCCATTGCAGACCGCCCAGCAACCCAGTAAGAACGCGCCCATGGACCTTATCACGTCGACCACCGATCTCACCGCCCTGTGCGACCGCCTCGCGAAGGCAAACTACATTACGGTCGATACCGAATTTCACCGGGAAACAACCTACTGGCCCCTGCTCTGCCTGATCCAAGTCGCCGGGCCGGATGAAGCCCACTGTATCGACGCTTTGGCGGACGGTTTGGATCTAACACCTCTGTACGATCTCTTCCGCGACACCTCGGTTGTGAAGGTGTTCCACGCAGCCCGCCAGGATTTGGAAATCTTCTATCACAAGGCTGACTTGATTCCTCAGCCTCTGTTCGACAGCCAGGTCGCCGCCATGGTGTGCGGGTTTGGTGAGTCCGTGGGATACGAAACTCTTGTCTCCCGGCTGGTGAAAGAGCGCGTGGACAAAAGCCAGCGTTTTACCGACTGGTCGCGCCGCCCCCTGACGGAAAAGCAGCTCAAATACGCACTTGCAGACGTCACGCACTTACGCGTGATCTATGAAAAACTGAAAGCCAAACTGGACAGTTCAGGACGCACACCCTGGCTCGATGAAGAGATGGCGACACTGACAAGTCCGGAGACCTATGCCCTTGATCCCGATGAAGCCTGGCACCGCGTCAAAAGCCGCGAAAAGAAGCCCCGCTTCTTGGCCATTCTGAAAGAGATTGCCGCATGGCGGGAGCGAACCGCTCAGAGCCAGAATGTGCCAAGGCGGCGGATCATCAAAGACGACGCTTTGGTCGAACTGGCGGCCCTGAAGCCGACGACCGAGAAAGCGCTGGGCCGCACGCGCCTGTCCAAACATCTAGCCCGCAGCAAGTATGCGCAGGATATCTTTGCAGCGATTCAGCGGGGCATGGACCTTCCGGATGAGGCTTGCCCAAAGGTTCCTAGGCCTTTGGAAAAACCTTCGGGACTCGGCCCAATGATCGATTTATTGAAGGTTCTGCTCAAAGCACGATGCGAGGCCAACGACGTGGCTGTGAAGCTGGTGGCCACGGTTGACGACTTGGAACGAATTGCTTGCGACGACGACGCCGGCGTTTCCGCGTTAAAGGGCTGGCGGCGTGATTTGTTTGGCGGAGATGCGCTGCGCCTCAAACACGGAAAAATTGCTCTGGCGTTATCTGACTCGTCGAAGGCGGTGGAAGTCTTAGACAGGGGCTAGGCGCCGCGTTCTCTCCTCTCAAATCCACTCGATCTTGCCCGACTTATTGATGTGATTGGCAAGGCGCGAGAGCCGTTTGGCATAAGACCCGGATCCAAAGACTGGTTCATCCTTCGGCAAAGACAGAATCACGGTGGACTCCCCACAATCGATTTTGGCCTTGGGCAACACACCCGACGTCCCCCCGGTCAACGCATATGTCAGCCGGAGGGCTAGGCCGATGGTCCGGACACGGTGTATACGCTCATCGTCGAGCATGGCATGGGCCTGATCGATGGTCGGCGTGGTGTCGTCTGTCCGGTAGCGATAAAACAGCGCAAGTGCGAGGCCCGCCCGGTCTTCATGCTCAAGCCCCATGAACGGCAGCCTGAGCACGCGAAGGAAAGCCTGCTCAGCCCGGTAATCGGCATGCTCAGACCAACACACGTCCCGCATCAGGCAGGCGGCGAGGCGCAACTTCGCCTGATCCTCGGTTTCCCCGGGGAACAGAGGCGATAGCCACTCATACGTTTCATAACCGGTATTTGGGTCTCGTCCGGCTGACCGGCACATGTGTTCTGCCGCGCTGATTACAGGGTCGACAGACTTCAGGTCGTCCGGGAGGTCCTTGTAGAATTGCCCCTCCCGCATTCCATAAATCGAGAACACAAGATTTTCTGGTTGAGCGATTTCAAGGAGACGCTCCAGCATCATGGCTGCGTTCGGCAAGGTTGCGAGACGTGATTTATCGACGCCCCGTATCTTCTCAAGCGTCTGTTGGCTCAAATGGGCAATCAAACCAAACAACGAAATGGCTTGTTGCCGGGTGAGGGTAAAGTTATCGAGCACATGCAACGGGTAGTTCATATGAGCAATACACACCCGGGCCAGCGCGCGCCATGCACCACCGACAGCGTATACAGAACGCCCCTTGACGCCTGCGATCCATTTCTCTTGATCGAAGTGTTTATTGATAATTTTGAGGGCCTTGGCCGGATCATTTCCGGACGATTCAGCCAATCGCAACGTTCCCAGCGGGAGCGTGGCGTGGTGATTGAAGCTGCCCCGGCAGACATCCACAAGCTCGACGCTACCGCCGCCTAGGTCGGCAACCATGCCGTCCGCGTCAGGAATGCCGCACAAGACGCCGAGGGCGCTGCGCTTAGCCTCTTGCTTGCCGCTCAAAACCCGGATCTGCAACCCGGTCTCTCTAGCGACGAAATCTACAAACTCAGTGCCATCCTTGGCATCACGAATGGCCGCCGTCCCCAGCACCTCGAGGCGCGCGAGCCCCATAGCATCCGCCAACGTCGTGAACCGGCGCAGTGCATTGAGCGTTTTATCCACACCCTCAGGACTGAGCTTCCCGGTTGTTTCGAGGTCACGCCCGAGCGCGCAGATCGACTTTTCGTTATAGATAGGGATCGGGGTGCGCATCACCCCGCTGTACACCACCAGCCGGACGGAATTCGATCCGATATCAATGACACCGACGGGCTTGTGGCGAACCGCCAACGTGGCGCTATCGTCAGGCACAGGGCTCTCTCACCTCAACTACGTGCTAGCGCTGATAGCAGGTTTAGCGGCGGCTTGGAACCAGTTTGGGCAGGCGCTTTTTGGCCTGCTCAAGGGCACTGCCCTGGCCTGAGAGGCTGGGATTGTTCATGAAGTAGTCGTGGGCACTGAAGGGGGTACCACTTGGCGTATCGCGCTTGAATGTTCCGTCCGGTGCAAGCGACCAACTCTGCAAGTTATCGTTGATATTGGCGACCATGATCTGGTCAAGAACTTGCTGATGAACCGTATGGTTCTCGATAGGCACGAACGTCTCGACCCGGTTCACCAAGTTGCGCGTCATCCAGTCAGCTGAGGAGATATAGACTTTGGCGTGGCGGGACGGCACCGGATGCCCATTGCCAAATACGTAGATGCGGGAATGCTCCAAAAACCGCCCGACGATACTTTTCACGTGAATATTTTCTGATAGCCCAGGCACGCCTGGCCGAAGGCAGCAAATTCCGCGAACGATAAGCTCGATCTGCACGCCGGCCTGCGACGCTTCATACAGTGCGTCAATGATCTTGGGATCGACCAAAGAGTTCATCTTGGCCCAAATAGCTGCGGGCTTGCCCTCGTTGGCGAAGGCAATTTCGCGGTCGATCAAATCATCGAGTTTTTCCATCAAACCAATGGGCGCAATCGCCAGTTTCTCGAGAGAGTCCGGACGGGCATATCCAGTCATGAAATTGAACGCCCGGTTGGCGTCGCGGCAGAGCGCCGGGTCACATGTGAAAAACGAGAGATCAGTGTAAACCTTCGCCGTCACGGGGTGATAGTTGCCGGTGCCGAAGTGAACGTAGGAGTTCAGGGCATTGCCCTCCCGCCGGGTCACCAGAGAGATTTTGGCGTGGGTCTTCAGGTCGACAAAACCGTACACCACGTTCACGCCGGCTCGTTCCAGATCGCGCGCCCACCGGATGTTGGCTTCTTCATCAAACCGTGCCTTGAGCTCGACCATCGCCGTCACAGACTTGCCAGCGTCCGCGGCTTCGATGAGAGCCTGCACAATCGGTGAGTCCTTACTTGTGCGATAGAGCGTTTGCTTGATGGAAACGACGTTTGGATCCCGGGCGGCTTGGCGCAGGAACTGGACCACGGCATCAAACGATTCATAGGGATGATGAACGACGATGTCTTTCTTGCGAATGGCCGCAAAGCTGTCGCCGCCGTAGTCTCTGATTCGCTCCGGAAAACGGGCGTTGTACGGCTCAAACTGAAGGTCGGGCCGTTCATCCGTGATCAACTGGCTGATATCGGCCAGGCCGATCATGCCGTCGATCTTGAACATGTCATCTGTCGACACCTCAAGCTCGTCACAGATCAGTTTGACCTGGTCGTCGGGTGTGTTCGTGCTCACTTTTAGCCGAATGCAGCTGCCCCGCCGCCGGCGCTTAAGAGCGGTTTCGAAGCTCTGGACGAGATCTTGCGCTTCTTCGTCAATCTCCATTTCGCTGTCGCGAATGACGCGAAACACACCCGACTGGAGCACCTTGAAGCCGGGAAAGAGCTTGTTGCAGAACAGCATGATCACGTCTTCGAGCGCGATAAAGCGGATCTGACGGCCTTTGAGACGAACAAAGCGATCCACCTGAGACGGCATGGGTACCAAGGCGCGCATGGCTTCGCCGTTTTCGATCCGCACAAGCTGCAGAATCAAAGACAGTCCAAGGTTGGGGATAAAGGGAAACGGATGCGCTGGATCAATGGCCAACGGCGTTAGCACTGGAAAAATATGATCGAGAAAACGATCTTCGAGCCACGCCTTGTCCGATTTTGTCAGCTCATCCAGCTCAACAACGTGAATTCCTTCCTTGTCCAGCTCACTTTGCAGCTGTTCCCAGCACCGGTCTTGATGTTTGAAGAGGTCGCGGACAACTGCGTTAATCTGCAGCAGTTGTTCCGATGGCGTTAGACCATCGGCGCTGCGCTGACTCACACCTGCCCTCACCTGACCTTTGAGGCCCGCGACGCGGACCATATAGAATTCGTCGAGATTTGAGGCGGAAATCGAGAGAAAACGCACACGCTCAAGCAATGGGTGACGAACGTTCTCGGCCTCCTCGAGGACGCGGGTATTAAACGCCAGCCAGGAGAGTTCCCGATTGATGAACCGTTCGGAACTCTCTGGATCGATCTGGGGCGGCGTTGCGACATCGCTCGCCGGACTTGAGTCTTGAGGGGTCACGCAATCCTTCCCAAAGGGGTTCGTTTTCTCAATTGGCTACTCTATCGGCTGGAGGCCTGATGCTGATAGCGCCCAATCGCCTTGCACCAAAATGTAACTAAATTGCAATGAGTTACAGTGTTATCACTGTACCATGACCGCGCTTATGTTGTCGATGAAAGGGCCAAAAATGTGACTGTCGAGCTGATGCTTCTGCGCCATGCAAAGTCAAGCTGGAGTCAGGACGGCCTGCCGGATCATGAACGCCCCCTTAATCAACGCGGCCGGCGTGCCGCGAAAGCGATCGCGAAACATATGCATGCTGGGGGACTACGCCCTGACCACGTGCTGTGCTCGACGGCCGTCCGTACCCGTCAAACCGTCGCAGCACTTTTAAAGAAGTGGCCAGACCTGAGAGTCGAATACAAAGACTCACTGTACCTAGCCGCGCCTGAAACGGTTCTCGTTGCTCTGTCCCACTGTGACCCGGCGAAGCGTGTCCTTTGTGTTGGGCACAATCCGTCTATGGAGCAACTTGTCAGCCTTTTGCTCGACCCCGGAGCCACTCACAATGACAAAGCCTGGGCCGATGTCTCAGTTAAGTATCCGACGGGAGCACTGACTCAGCTACGGCTCGACATTAGGAATTGGACAAAACTGATGCCCAATAGCGGGACTCTAGTGGATTACACGAAGCCGCGTGATCTCGAATGAAGGTTAGGTTGCAAAACCGCCCGCCTTGAGGACTTCGCGCATCAATGGAACGGTAATCCGACGGCCGCGGGCAAGCGCTTCGCGGTCTGCGGCGGTCACGAGCGTCGTTGCGGCCTCGAAAGATCGGGGCATGCGCGTAACAACGTACTCAAGCACGTCGGCATCTACCAGCACCTGACGGTCCTTGAAGAGTTTAGCCAGTACGGCCATCAAGGTTGCGTCGTCAGGCGGTGCGATTTCGACAGCAGAGGCCGCGCTCAGTCTAGATTTTAGGTCGGGGAGTTGTACCGGCCAACGCGCTGGCGCGGTGCGGCCACAGATCAGGAGGTGCCTACCTTCCTCGCGGACAGCATTGAGCAGATGGAACAGTGCCGTTTCGTCGGCACCACTGTCCGCGTTGTCCCAGGCTAACGCTTTGTTGGCCCGAACCAGGGACAGAGCGTCGCGGTCTGCCAGATCATCAGGTGTAATCAACTCCGCTTTGGCAAGCGCCGCGAACACGTGGACAAGGTGGGTTTTGCCGCTTCCGGCAGGACCATAGAGTGCCAACGCATGTACCGGCCAGTCAGGCCACGAGTCGATCCAGGCCACGGCCTCTTTGTTTCCCTCCGTGACCAAAAGGTCGTTCCGGCCAAGCGCAGGGCGATGCCCGAGATCAAGCGGGATTTGCTGTGCCGCCATGGCCTTAATGTCACCTATTGGGGCTGTGCAGACGCCGCGCCACCACCGAACAAGCCGTCGGGATAGGTTTGCAACGAGTCCCGCGGCACGGGTGAGCCCAGGGTGGCCGGCGCTGCAGCTGAGGGTGTTGGGGCTTGCCCGCCCATCATCTGAATAGCGGAGCGGTCGGACGTTCGGTCTTCAATAACCCAGACGCCATCTTGAGAGACAAAGCCGAGATCACTTTGGGCCATTGCCAAAGCAAGCTGGTCCGCATCGCCGATATAGTAGAGCGTGACCTGAACACGATCCTTCGTCATAGCCTGCAACTCAAAGCGGTCAATTGTAGGCACCTGCTGAAGACGCCTGCGTACTGTCAGCCAATCATCTAGCTGGGTAACTGGCACCAGAGCAGTCATTTGCCCAGTAACATCAAACCTCAGCATATTGTCGATTTTCCATTGGTCTTCTATCAGGCTCCAGGCCGCCTCGGCCCCCTTGGCGAACAACTCAGCCCAGGTTTGGGCCCCAGTAGCAGGAACGTCCATGGCGCGTTCTGTACCTGTGCGGGTAAAGAATAAGGACACCCTTAGAGACTCCGACCCAAGACCACCGACCATCGCGGCAGTTGCGACCACAGCGTTTTCAGCGCCGTACCGGCTGGCCCAGGTGCGAATGCGTGTAACGTCACGCGCCATGACGTCTTGCGGACGCAGCATGGTGAGATCTTCGAGATCAACGAATGGCAGTTCACGCGGCACTAACCCAGTTGGACGCGGCAAAGTGTCCCATCCGTCCCGCCACGGATTAGGCTCGGCCCAAAGAATCGGATCATCGACGATAGAGGGCTGGTAAACGGGAACGACCACAACGGGTTTACTGACTGTCTCAGCGAACGGAACGTTGGCAAACCTGAGTGTGGTCCGCACCGTGTCAGACCGGAACCTGACCGTCAGGTCTGCGAGGTAGCGGCCGGGAGACGTGCGTTCATTCGCGATCGAGAAATCCCTGACATGCTCGATCACGTCCCGTGTCGAAAGGTCGGGTAAATTTACCAGATACTGTTGCGGGACGATTCGGCGAAAGAGACGATCGAGCGCCTCTACCTGGCCACGCTCAAGCCCCCGCGCCCTGGCATTGATGGTCGAGTCGGCACGGACATCGACGGCGACGTCTGCAACGGTAAAGATGTCGGTCTGCGTCTGCGCATGGGCAATGCTCCAGCCCCACACCACGAATAAGGCGACCACGACGACGAAAAATGTGCCGGAGAGTTCAGCAGACCGCCTAGAGCCGGTCATTGCGCTCGCGCCTCGGATGGCTATTGTACTGCGTCTCTGATCTCTTCGCGTTGAGGCTATCATTTCTAAGTCCTCTCAGGCCGACGGCCGCCGTTCCAACGGTTTAACCTACAAAGACGCCGGGGTCGATATTGACGCCGGAAATGCCTTGGTGGAGGCCATCAAACCGCTCGCCAAGTCGACCTCCCGATCCGGTGCGGATTCGGATTTGGGCGGATTTGGCGGCCTGTTTGACCTGAAGGCGACCGGCTACAAGGACCCAGTTCTGGTGGCTGGCAACGACGGGGTCGGCACAAAACTGCTGGTGGCCATCGAGGCCAACAAACACGATACGGTCGGCATCGACCTGGTGGCGATGTGCGTCAATGACTTGGTCGTTCAAGGGGCTGAGCCTCTCTTCTTTCTGGACTATTTCGCCACCGGCAGGCTTGCCGTTGAAGACGCGACGGCGGTCGTTTCCGGCATCGCTGCGGGCTGCCGGGAGGCCGGATGCGCTTTGATCGGCGGCGAGACGGCAGAAATGCCAGGACTCTATGGCGACAATGAGTACGACCTTGCCGGATTCGCCGTGGGCGCCGTCGAGCGCGATCAGATTTTGCCGCGTGATGTCAGCGTGGGCGACGTCGTGATCGGGCTGCCATCGTCCGGGTTTCACTCCAACGGCTACTCACTGGTGCGCAAAGTTGTCTCGATCTCAGGGCTCAGCTACGCGGATCCTGCGCCTTTTGACGATCAACAGACACTTGGTGAAGCGTTGCTTACGCCCACCCGAATCTACATTAAACCGTGTTTGGCGCTGGTCAGAGCCGGCCTGGCCCATGGATTTGCGCATATCACCGGTGGCGGTCTGGTCGAGAACATTCCCCGGGTCTTGCCGGATAATGTGGCGGTTGACCTGGATACAACCGGGCTTCCGTTGCCCGGCATGATGACCTGGCTGGCCACAGCGGGAGGAATTTCCGCCGATGAGATGGCCCGCACCTTCAACTGTGGCATCGGCATGATTGCCATTGTCGCGGCGGAAAACCAGGACGACGCCCTCAAGTGTCTAACGGATCGAGGTGAGAGCCCGCGCGTATTGGGCAGTCTGGCACCGCGCGATGAAGGCCCACAGGTGCGTCTCGCCGGAGCGCCGGAGGCTTGGAGCCTAAGCTAGGGTGTCCAGGTCGATTGCGCCGGTGACGATCCGCGCCAATGTCTCGGCGAAAAATCTGTGCTCGGCCTTCAAGACCCGTGCGGCCAAGTCGTCGGCAGTATCCCCCTCGAGCACGGGCACCTTGGCCTGCGCAACAATGGGACCGGTATCGTAGTCCCCGTCAACCAGATGCACAGTCACACCGGATTCGGGTTCTCCCGCCGCGATCACGGCCTCATGAACGTGATGGCCGAACATCCCCTGCCCGCCATACTTCGGCAACAACGCGGGATGAATGTTGAGAATACGTTGGTTGTAGGTGGAGAGGACGGCGGGTCCGATTTTCCGCATGTATCCCGCGAGAATGACCAGATCGACCTTGGCATCCTGCAAGGCGGTCACGTGCGCCTGATCGAGCGCCTCTTCAGACCCCGCCGACTTCGGGCTCAGAAACCGATGTGGCAACCCGGTTTCCTCTGCCCAAGCCAGAGCCGCACTGGACCGGTTATTACTGATCAGCAAAGCGGGTGTCGCCTCGAGCCGGCCCGACTGGCAGGCGTCGACGATGGCGCGCATGTTGCTGCCACGGTGCGATACAAAAAAACCTAAGCGCGGATTCTTCGGGAGGCTGCGCATACCGGCCGCTCGATCCGCGAGTCAGATGGGTTAGCCGACGATTTCTTCGGGCTTAAAGAAATAGTCGATCTCAATCTTGGCGTTCTCGGGCGAGTCTGAGCCATGTACGGAATTTGCTTCGATGCTCTCGGCGAACGTCTTGCGGATGGTCCCTTCATCGGCGTCTGCAGGGTTGGTCGCCCCCATGATCTCACGGTTGCGTGTAACGGCGTTCTCGCCTTCCAGCACCTGCACCACCACCGGGCCGGAGGTCATGAAATCGCACAGGTCACTAAAGAATGGACGCTCCTTATGTACCGCGTAAAAGCCTTCAGCGCCGGCGCGGTCAAGTTTGATGCGCTTTTGGGCGACGATGCGCAAGCCACCATCCTCAAGCATCGCATTGACCTTGCCGGTCAGGTTGCGGCGGGTGGCGTCGGGTTTAATGATTGAAAGGGTGCGTTCTGTGGCCATGTCCAAGTATCCGTGTGGAGTGAATGAAAGGCGCCCCACGACGGTATCATGGGGCAAAGATGCGCGGGTTATAGACAAGGAGCGAGGGTCAGGCAACCGGAGTTGACCGAGAAAGAGGCGGACACCCTAACTTTGCGCCTGCGCTTGTTCTTCCCAACCGCCGCGTTCGGTCTGCTGCCAGTAATGTAATTCATGACCGCCATCCCGGGCGGTCTGCCAGCGCTGACGCGCCGCCTGCACGGCATCGGGATCATTACCATCGAACATATCGAGGCACCGGTCATAGTCGGCCAAGTCAGCCGACATCCCGTCGGTCAGCACCAGGACTTTCGCGCCATTAGGATTTTCGTGCTGATCAGTCAACCAGATGGGCTGATCTGCAGCATGGCCGTCTTTAGACGTTCCATGCGCAAGCCATGAGTTAGGGTCGTGGGTCCACAAGACGCTACTCAAGCTTTCCACCCTGTCACCGGATCCAGCGACGACGACGGCGCGGTGACCGGCTTGACGGACCTTTGCGAGAATCTGAGGCAAAGCCCGCTCAAGCGGCCACTTCTGGAGATGGTAGAAGTCGACTCGCATGGGCGGGCGTATCACTCGGTTGCAGTGAGGGTTCAGCTTTCCTTGATGCGCACCGGGACGAGGCGGAAATCGGCGCCGGATTGGATCCGCAGCAACACGACCGACCGATCCTTGTCACGGGCGTCTTCGATGGCCTTCATCGCTTCATCAGCCGTCTTAACAGGCGTCTGCTGAACTTCAGCAATCACATCGCCCCGGCGCAAACCTTTTTCAGCGGCGTCGCTGTTGCCTTTGACATCGACAATGAGCAGACCGGAAATATCGTCTGGCAGATCGAAGTTGGAGCGCACATCGTCCGTCAACTCCGCAACAGTTACACCAAGATCGTCGATTTCCTTGGGATCAGGCTGGCCGCTCGACCGGCTTGAGTCGCCGCGTGATGCAACAACCACTTCTTCTTCCTCAAGCTCGCCGATGCGCACACCAAGCGTCTCTTCTTTTCCGCCACGCCAGACGGTCATTCTCACACGTTTGTCGATATCCGTTTCAGCAACAATCAGCGGCAGTTGGCGCATTTCGTCTACCGGCTTGCCGTCGAACGTGAGTATCACGTCACTGGGCTCAACCCCGGCCCGCTCAGCGGGACTGTCCTCGACGATCTCAGCAACCAGGGCGCCTCTAGCCTTATCGAGACCCAAGCTCTCGGCAATCTCTGGCGTCACGGTTTGAATCTTCACACCGAGCCATCCCCGGCGGGTGCGGCCGAACTCTTGGAGGTCATCAATAACGGACTTCGCAAGATTCGATGGTGAGGCAAACCCGATACCGACGCTGGCCCCGGTCGGAGAAAAGATCGCCGTGTTGATACCGATGACTTCGCCATCCATGTTGATCAACGGGCCGCCGGAATTGCCGCGGTTAATGGCGGCATCTGTTTGAAGGAAGTCATCGTAGGCGCTGCCATTCCTCAGCTGGCGTGACCTCGCCGACACGATACCGGCCGTCACGGTAACGCCGATGCCGAAGGGATTGCCAATCGCGACGGACCAATCGCCGACCCGCATTTTGTCCGAGTCGCCCCACTTCACCGTAGGCAATGGCCGGTCACTTTCAACCTTGAGCAGAGCCAAGTCGACCTGGGGGTCCCGCCCGATCACTGTGGCATCGAGAATGGTGTTGTCCGCCAGAACGACTTTGATTTCGTCGGCGTCCTCAATGACGTGATTATTCGTTACGACAAGGCCATCGGCCTCGATAATGAAGCCAGACCCAAGCGATGAGGCCCGGCGGCGGCGCGGTTCATCTTCGTCGCCCTCACCCTCGGGTAGCTGATCACCAAACTGTTCCAGGAAGTCGCGGAACATGTCTTCCCAGGGTCCGCCCCGGGGGATTTGCGGCAGATCGCGCATGCTGCGACGGCGTTGTTCAACGAACTGGGTCGTCGAGATGTTCACAACAGCCGGGATGACATCCTCAACAACATCAGCGAACGTCTCAGGCGTGCGCGCGGCATCCGCTGGCCGGGCTGCAAGCATCACCATTGTAGCGATGATCAGGGAGAGAACCGCAGTGGCTGCGTGTAAAGGCCTGCTGTCCATAGCCTTGGCGCGGGCGGCGGATTTCGTCCGGCTCATAGTCTTGTGACTCCTACTTAGAAACACGTTTGTCCTCGGTCCCTACACTCCATTCATGGCCGAAATGGGAACCTTCAACAACTCAGTCAACGGCGGGCAGCCGTTTTCTATCAGCTTCGTAATGTACCCGGCCCAGCAGTGTAAACGGCTGGGAGACCGTCAGTTTTGGGGCGACGGCAGGGCATCAAAGAAGCGGAAGAATTCCGAATCCGGGGTCAGCAGCATGGTCGTGCCGTCGGCGAGCGAACCGCGGTACGCCTCCATAGAGCGCATGAAGGCGTAGAACTCGGGATCTTTGCCGTGCGCGTCATTCAGGACCCGGCGGCTTTCCGCCTCTCCCTGACCCAGTTGAATCTGCGCTTCGCGCTCCGCATCGGCGATGATGATGGTCCGCTCGCGGTCGGCCTCGGCTTCAATACGGTCTTTGGTCTCCTGACCCTGCGCGCGAAGGAGCGCGGCCTGAGCAATACGGTCGGACCGCATGCGATTGTACACCGATTGACTGGTTTCAGTCGGCAAATCGGTTCGGCCGATGCGAACGTCCACCACCTCAATGCCGAACTCCGGCGCCCTGCGGCTTACTCCTCTGGAGATTTCGTCCATCACATCGGCGCGTTTGTCCGTCAACAGATCGCCAAGCTGAGCCTGCCCCAAAGAGTCGCGCACGCTGGCGTTCAAGATGGTGCCGAAGCGGTCACGGAAGTTCACCTCCGTTCGAACGGTCTGATAAAAACGAAGCGGATCGACAATACGGTAGCGCGCGAAAGCGTCGACGATGATGCGGCGCTGATCCACCAACGGCATTTCCTGGCCCGGCGGATCAAGATCCAACACCCGGTTATCGTAGTAGATGACATTCTGGAGCAGCGGTATCTTGAAGTGTAACCCTGGCTCTTCAAGCACACGCTTGGTTTCACCCAACTGCAGAACGATGGCTTGCTGAGTCTGGTGCACGGTGAACAGTGTTCCCGTCAGGCCGATGACTCCAACTAAGACAAACAGCCCGAGAGCGAGTAGTTTTCCTGACGACATCAGTTCTGACCTCCGGCACGGTTGCGTTGCAGTTCGTTCAGCGGCAAGTACGGAACGACCCCCTGTCCGCCGCCTTCATCACCCATGATGAATTTGTCGGACCGGCTGAACACCTCTTGCATTGCTTCGAGGTAAAGGCGGCGTGAGGTGACGTCTTTATTAGCACTATACGTTTCATAGAAATCGTTGAAGCGCTGCGCCTGGCCCTGAGCCTCGCGGATGAGCTTTTCTTTCTCGGCTGTCGCCCGCTCGACCATGCGCGCCGCCTCACCCTTGGCCCGTGGCACGATGTCGTTGCGGTAGGCAATCGCCTCGTTACGCAGACGCTCTTCATCCTGCTTGGCACGCTGAACATCGTTAAACGCATCGATCACCTCAGCGGGCGGGTCCGCCTTGAGAACCCGAAGCTCAAGCACGCTAATGCCGGCCCCGTAACTGTCCAAAATGTCCTGCAAGATCGCGCCGGCCCGCTGCGCGACGGTGTCACGGCCGCCGGTTGTGACAAAGTCCAACGTGTTTTGCCCGACTGCCTCGCGCATGGAACTTTCAGCCGCGAGTTTCACCGTTTGCTCCGGATTGCGGATATTAAACAAGTATGGACCCGCATCGCGGATACGCCACTGCACGACAAAATCGACGTCGACGATGTTTTGATCGCCGGTGAGCATCAGACTTTCCTGAGGAACATCGCGTTGATTGGTCGTGTTGGGCACGCCGCGAAAACCAATGGTAATCTGGTTGGTGATGGTCACCTTGGGTGTCTGCACCTCGCCAATCGGCGCCGGGAACCAGTAGTTCAGGCCGGGCTCGGTTGTCTTGACGTAGCTGCCGAACAACAGTTCGACGCCCTGTTCGTCCGGCTGAACCCGGTAAAAGCCGCTTACCCCCCAAAAGAACAGTAACAACGCCACGGCGATGGTAATGCCGCGCCCGCCGCCCATGCCACCTGGCAGGAACTGCTTGACCTTATTTTGGCTGCGACGGAGCAATTCTTCGAGATCGGGTGGGGGCTGCCCGCCCCCGCCACCAGAGCGTCCACCCCAGGGATTGCCGCCGCCTCCGCCGCCATTGTTACGGCCGCCGTTGCCGCCCCAGGGGCCGCCTGATCCACCGCTGCCCCATGGGCCGCCGCCTTGTTGTTTCCACAACACTGGAGTATCCCTTCCTGCCGAGCCGTCCTTCCAAAGACGGCTGAAAATCTGGTGTCCCGGCCTTATATGCCATCAACCATGGCGGCGCAAACACAGCCCGACAGGTGGTTTGTGCCGATCCGGGACATTGCAGATGATATCAGTGGTTTGATCAGAGGATTCAAGGGTGAGCGACGTTACCAAAGAGGGGATTCTTGAAGCGTTGAACACGGTTCACACCGGCACCGGCGGCGGATCAGTGGTTGCCAAGGGCTGGGTTAAAGACGTGGTCATCAAGGACGGCCATGTCGCGTTTGCCCTAGAGGTTCCGCCAGACTTAGGCCCGAGCCTGGAACCGGTCCGCGCACGGGCGGAGAAAACCGTTCATGACCTGCCCGGAGTCCTATCAGCAACTGTCGTTTTAACGGCCGAAAAGCCGTCAGACCCTGCCCCTCAAAGTAAGCCGGCAGGACGGGAGCAACTCGCATTGCCGGGGATTAAGTCCATCATCGCGGTTGCGTCCGGTAAAGGCGGAGTAGGCAAATCCACCACATCGGCCAACTTGGCGGTCGCGCTTGCCCAGCAGGGTCTATCGGTCGCCTTGTTTGATGCAGACATTTTCGGACCCTCGATGCCGCGCATGCTGGGCCTCGCGGGCCAGAAACCCCACTCCGACGGGTCGAAGGTCTATCCGCTGGAGAATCACGGGGTGAAGGTGATGTCCATCGGCTTCATGGTGGCCGAAGACAATCCGGTGATCTGGCGCGGCCCGATGGTGATGGGCGCCCTCGAACAGATGCTGAAGGACGTTGCCTGGGGCGACATCGACGTCATGGTGGTCGACATGCCGCCGGGCACGGGAGACACACAACTGACGATGTCCCAGCGCGTACCATTGGCTGGCGCGGTTATTGTCTCAACGCCACAAGATATTGCCCTGCTGGACGCACGCAAGGGCCTCAATATGTTCCGCCGCGTGGAAGTCCCCATCCTTGGGCTGATCGAGAACATGAGCCACTATGTCTGCCCGTCTTGCGGGCATCGGGAAGAGATTTTCGGACACGGCGGCGCTAAAAGGACTGCCCAGGAACTTGACGCGGATTTCCTGGGGGAAATCCCGCTCGATCTGAAAATCCGGGAAACGTCAGATGGCGGCACGCCGATCACGGTCGCCGAGCCGGAAAGCCCTCATGCTAAGGCGTATCAAGAGATTGCGAAGCGGGTGATGGACAATCTCGCGGCGGACAGCCGAACCGGGCCAAATATCTCGATGGGCTAGGCCCTATCTGCGCCGGTCGAACACGACAAAGCTGTAGGACGGACCATCCTGATCGTCGGGCGGAAAACGCTCGCGCGAGATTTCTTTCCATTGGGTTTTGTCCGGCGCAGTGAACCAAGCATCACCCTCATACCGGCGGTGCACTTCGGTTAGGTAGATGCGATCAGCCTCAAGCAAAAGGCGCGCATAGATTTCCGCCCCGCCAATTATCATGACCTCATCCACACCGTCGTCCACGGCTGCTTTCTTGGCCGCGGTAACCGCCTCTTTGACATCGTGGCAGATGGTCACGCCATCGGCCTGCCAATCCTGCTGCCGTGTCACAACAATGTTGGTGCGGCCTTTCAAGGGCTTGCCGATGGATTCAAAGGTCTTGCGGCCCATAACGACCGGCTTCGCCATTGTCAGTTTCTTAAAATTCTTGAGGTCGGACGAGATGTGCCAGGGCAGCGCGTTATCGGCACCGATGGTGCCGTTCTCCGCGCGTGCCATGATCAGGCTTAACTTGATGTTCCCCAGTCCCATTCGCGCTGGCCCTAAACCGCAACCGGAGCGGCGATATGAGGGTGTGGATCGTAGCCCTCTAGCGTGAAGTCGTCATAATCGAACGCAAACAAATCTTTGACGTCGGGGTTCAACTTCATCACCGGCAAAGGCCTAAGCTCCCGCGCCAGTTGCGTCCGGGCTTGGTCGAGGTGGTTGGTGTACAGGTGGGCATCACCGAACGTGTGGACAAAGTCACCAGGTTCGTAGCCGGTGACCTGGGCGACCATCAGCGTCAATAAGGCGTAGGACGCAATGTTGAACGGTACGCCCAAAAAGATGTCCGCGCTGCGCTGATAGAGCTGACACGACAGCCGGCCATTGGCGACGTAGAATTGAAACAGGCAATGGCATGGCGGCAGTGCCATGGAGTCCACGTCCGCCGGATTCCAGGCCGTCACCATGTGCCGGCGTGAGTCCGGATTGTTTTTCAGACTCTCAAGCAGCTTAACAATCTGATCAATCGAACCGCCTTTGGGATCGGGCCACGACCGCCATTGGTATCCGTAGACCGGCCCAAGATCGCCGTTTTCATCGGCCCATTCATCCCAAATCGACACCTTGTTGTCGTGCAGGTAGCCGATGTTGGTGTCGCCTTTGAGGAACCACAGCAATTCATAAATGATTGATCGCAGGTGGAGCTTCTTGGTCGTCACAGCTGGGAACCCGTCGCTGAGATCGAAGCGCATCTGATGGCCGAAGATTGAGAGGATTCCTGTGCCGGTCCGGTCCCCCTTTTCGGCTCCGGACTCAAGCACCTTGGACATGAGATCGTGATACTGCTGCATGGGCTATTTATAGACCGGACAGGTCGCCGGACAAGGCCCTGCATGACAAATCCGGCGGCCATGGATAAATCGGGGCGGACGCCTTATATTATAGGGGTCGCTTAGGCGACTATGGCGCTAAACCTGCTGTGAAATAAGCGCTACGGACCCGGGGGCAGTACCCGGCGCCTCCACCATTCTTGGTGTCGCAAAGAATTAATCGCGGCGCGCTATGGGGGCGAATCAGGATCGACGTGCGTGGTAAAGACAGTAGCTGTTCCCGGCATGGTTCCGCCGTTATCGGGCCGATTTTATAAGTGCCAACGACAACGTTGCGTACGCCGCTGCCGCTTAATAGCCGGTAAGCGCGGTTCGGGGGGCACCGGGCAACAGAAGCCCCCCACTCTCTCCGGGTTTTAAGTGTGTCGTGGTGTAGGAAAAAAACACCGTAACGCCATTGAACCCCAAGCGGCGGACAGCCAAAATGGGGCAGATTCGCGACAGAAAACGTAAAGACTCACAGTGACCGACTCTCACATCACAACCTTGAGTTACGAACGTATGGTGGAAGACGCCCTTCGCGGCGTATTGCGCCAAGCGTTACAGATAACGCAGACGCAAGGGCTGCCGGGGTCGCATCATTTCTATGTCACCTTCGACACGACCCACCCTGACGTGCGCATGGCCGACTCTTTGCGCGCCATGCACCCAAGCGAGATGACCATCGTTTTGCAGCATCAGTTTTGGGATTTGCAGGTCGAAGACGACAGCTTTGACATCACGTTAAGTTTCAGTGGCGTGAGTCAGCGTCTTCACGTGCCGTTTGCGGCCGTGACGGCCTTCGCCGACCCGCATGCAAAATTTGGCCTGCAGTTTCATGTCGAATTCGAAGACGAAGACACCTCGGATATGGATGACGACGACTTCGAAGACGAAGACGAGTTCGAGATGCCTCCTGTCGATAATGCCATCGTCACTCAGCGCGTAAAGGCGGACCGGCGACGCAGCGATGACACGGCAGAGAACGCTGAGGACGAGGAGTCTTTGGAGGACGATGACGGCGGCAAGGTCGTCACGCTCGATGCCTTTCGTAAAAAATAGGGCCACGCCCCGTATGGCCCGTTCTCTCTCAATTTAAGGGATGCAGCGCCATGCTTGATGCCGCGTTTTCCGACATGTTTCCGCTGGGCACGGACGAAACGCCGTACCGAAAGGTTTCCAGTGATGGCATTGCGACGGACACCTTTCGGGGTGAGCAGATACTGGCCGTCGAGCCAACCGCCCTCACCCGGCTGACCGCAGAAGCGTTCCGCGATATCTCTCACTTGCTGCGGCCGGGGCACCTCGCCCAGTTGCGCGCCATCATGGATGACCCCGAAGCGTCACCGAATGACCGTTTCGTAGCTCTTGAACTTCTCAAAAACGCCAACATCGCCGCCGGCATGGTACTGCCGATGTGTCAGGACACCGGCACGGCCATCATCATGGGCAAGAAAGGCCAGCGGGTTTGGACGGGAGGGGATGACGAGGAAGCTCTGTCGGCCGGCGTCGCCGAGGCGTACACGAATTTGAACCTGCGTTACTCGCAATTGTCGCCGGTGTCGTTGTTCGAGGAAAAGAACACCGGAAACAATCTGCCGGCGCAGATCGACCTCTACGCAACGGGAGGCGATGCCTACAAATTTCTCTTCATGGCGAAGGGCGGAGGCTCAGCCAACAAGACTTTTCTCTATCAAAAGACGAAAGCACTGTTGAACCCCTCTGGGCTGCGGAAGTTTTTCGAAGAAGAGATCAAAACCCTCGGCACGTCGGCTTGCCCGCCCTATCACCTAGCAATTGTGATCGGCGGCACATCCGCTGAAGCCAACCTCAAGACCGTCAAACTCGCCTCGGCGCGGTACCTTGATGACTTGCCGACCCATGGTGGCGACCATGGCCAGGCCTTCCGTGACATGGAAACAGAAGAGCAGGTTCTGCAGATCACGCGCGACTTCGGCATCGGTGCGCAATTTGGCGGCAAGTACTTTTGCCATGACGTCCGGGTCATTCGCCTACCGCGGCACGGGGCATCCTGTCCGGTCGGCATCGGCGTTTCATGCTCAGCCGACCGGCAAATCAAAGGCAAGATCACGAGTGAAGGTGTCTTTCTGGAGCAGTTGGAGACCGACCCGGCCAAGTACATGCCGGACGTGCGCGAGGACAAACTTTCAGACGAAGTGGTTCAGATCGATCTGAACAAGCCAATGGCCGAGATTCGCGCAGAGCTCTCCAAGCTGCCGATCAAAACGCGGGTGTCTTTAACCGGCCCCATGATCGTCGCCCGTGACATTGCCCATGCCAAACTCAAGGAGCGCCTAGACGCAGGGGACGGCCTGCCGGAGTACTTCAAAGACCATCCGGTCTATTACGCCGGACCGGCGAAGACGCCCGACGGCATGGCGTCTGGATCCTTTGGCCCGACGACGGCGGGCCGCATGGATTCCTATGTGGAGCTCTTCCAGTCCCACGGCGGCTCCATGGTGATGCTGGCCAAAGGCAACCGCTCCAAACAGGTGACCGAGTCATGCAACGCGCATGGCGGGTTCTATTTAGGATCGATCGGCGGTGCCGCCGCGCGCCTTGCCGAAGCGTCGATCAAGAAGGTCGACGTACATGAGTATCCGGAACTCGGCATGGAAGCGGTGTGGAAAATCGAAGTTGAGAACTTCCCGGCCTTCATCATTGTCGATGACAAGGGCAATGACTTCTTCGCCAAGATATAGACGGTGCCGGTTGTAGACTATTTGATCGACGGCCCAGCTTCGTCGCCCCTCACGGTCGCCCTCGCCCACGGCGCCGGCGCGCCGATGGACTCGGATTTTATGAACGTGTTTGCCACGAGCATTGCCGAGCTTGGCTACCGCTGTGTCCGCTTTGAATTCCCGTACATGGCTGAGCGGCGCGAGACGGGAACGAAGAAACCGCCCAATCGCCAACCGGTGCTGCTGGAAACATGGCGGGCGGTCATCGACGACCTGGGCGCGGGTACTTTGGTGATCGGCGGCAAGTCCATGGGCGGGCGGATAGCCACCATGATTGCAGATGACACTGGCGTGCGCGGCTGCATCGCGTTGGGCTATCCGTTTTATGGCATGGGGCGCGCCGACAAGCCGCGGATTGAGCACCTAAAGACACTCATGACCCCGACGCTTATTTGCCAAGGCACCCGTGATACCATGGGGAACCACGAGACCGTCTCAACTTTGAAATTGTCGAATGCGATCGAGATTCATTGGGCTGAGGACGGAGATCACTCCTTGAAGCCGCGCAAAAAATCCGGCCGGACAGAGGAGCAGAACTGCGCTGAGGCCTTGGACGCCATCGGCCGTTTTCTGAGCCGTCTGCAAAACAAGGGCGAGACATGACCGGCGCAACGCGCACCGAAACGGACAGTCTGGGAGACGTGGAAGTTCCTTCAGAGCGACTGTGGGGGGCGCAGACCCAACGCAGCATCGAGAACTTCCCGATCGGCACGGAGCGTATGCCTGTAGCTATCGTCCGCGCCTTTGGGCTGCAAAAACAGGCAGCGGCGCTAGCGAACAAAGCTTTGGGCGAGTTACCGGACGATATCGCCGAAGCAATCGCAACAGCAGCCAATGAAGTAGCTGATGGCGAGCACGACGCGGAGTTTCCTCTGGTCGTATGGCAGACCGGGTCGGGCACCCAGACCAACATGAATGCGAACGAAGTGATTGCTAACCGGGCCAGCGAACTTCTCGGCGGCAAGCGCGGCGAAAAGTCGCCGGTTCATCCGAATGATCATGTCAACAAAGGGCAATCGTCCAATGATACGTTTCCGGCGGTCATGCACATTGCGGCCGAGTTGGAGATTGCCGCCACACTTGTGCCGGGACTGACTCGGTTGCACTCAGCACTATCAGACAAAGCCGAAGCGTTTGCTGACATCGTCAAGATCGGGCGCACCCATTTACAGGATGCGACCCCCCTCACCTTGGGACAGGAATTCTCGGGCTATGCCGCTCAAGTGGCCAACGGCATCGAGCGCATTCAGAAGGCACGGCAAGGGATCTTGGCGCTTGCGCAAGGCGGCACCGCTGTTGGAACCGGGGTGAACAGCAAACAGCGCTTTGCGGAAACTTTCGTCGACACATTGAATGAGATCACCGGAATATCTTTTGTCTCGGCACCCAATAAATTCGAAGCCTTGGCCGCACACGATGCCTGCGTGGATTTGTCGGGCGCACTCAACACGGTCGCCGTCTCTCTTATGAAAATCGCCAACGACATTCGCTTGCTGGGGTCTGGGCCGCGCGCGGGCTTGAACGAATTGTCTCTGCCGGCCAATGAGCCAGGATCGTCGATCATGCCGGGCAAAGTGAACCCCACTCAGGCGGAAGCCTTGACCATGGTCTGCGCGCAAGTGATGGGCAACCATACTGGGATCAGCGTCGCCGGGTCTTACGGTCACCTGGAACTCAACGTGTTTAAGCCGATGATTGCCGCCGCTTTGCTGCAGTCCATTAGGTTATTGGGCGACGCGGCGGACAGCTTTGCAAAGCGATGTGTGGAAGGGTTGAGCGCCAACACGGAGCAAATATCTGAGCACGTTGCGAGATCGCTCATGCTGGTAACCGCTTTAGCGCCCAGGATCGGGTATGACAAAGCAGCTGAGATTGCCAAGCTGGCACACAAGAAAGGCCTCACCCTACGTGAGGCCGCGGCTGAAACGGGGCATGTCTCGGAAACCGACTTTGATGCTTGGGTCCGGCCCGAGGACATGATCGCGCCGCAGGATTAGTCACCTTGAGTGCAATCATCAAACGTTCGGTCAACATCGCCGGACACCTGACCAGCGTCTCTCTTGAGCAAGAGTTCTGGGACGCGCTAAAGGCGATCGCCAAAGCCCGGTCTCGGTCCGTGACCGACCTGATCACCGAGATTGACGCTACGCGAGACGGCGGTTTGTCGAGTTCGATTCGCGTGTTCGTCTTAAAGGCGACGCAAGACCAGAACGGGCCATCGGCCGACTGAGTTATTTCGGCTTCGCCAACTCGTTCAGTATGCCGCGAAAGAGGTCGACGGGATTGGGCTCCGCAGGCTGCTGGGGCAGAGCCGGGTCGGGGGACGGTTGCGTGGGCTGGGGTTGCGCCTGAGACTCGGCCGTTGCCGGTGCTGTTTCTGTTCTCACGTTCGGCGAGTTCAGCGGGCCTGAGATCTTGACGGGGACGAGCGACGGCATTCGGATTCTGTTGCCCAACAACTGAGTAATGAGATTGGCCTCAAGACGCACACGCCCATCGACATCGATCTGCCACCGCGCGACGTCGACAAATCCCTCAAAGTCACCTGAATAGAGGTTCGACGTCACGGTCGCATCGGATAGCGCGAACATGCCCTGCTCGCCGGCGAAAGATGCTTGCATGTTGGCAAGCCCCTTGGTCACACCACCGCTGAGCAAGCCACCCAACTGACTAAGCGCACGGACAGGTGCGACCAGACCGCCGACAAGGCCAGAGGAGTTTGCACCGCCTGCGTCGACCCCGCGGGCCGCTACAACACCTCGCCCCTCAAGGGTCGAGATGAGTGCGCGCTGAGATGTACCACGTCCAGACAGCGCCGCCTGCAAAGTCAGAAGGCCGGATGCCGCTGAACCGGCGCGCGTCGAGAACTGGGTTCGGGATAGGTCTGCTTCCTTAAGATCAATGAACGCCGCTATACCAAGATCAGCGCCGGACACGAGTCTAAGATCACCTTTGCCAGCGCCCCCGAAAATCTTGGCCGTCCATCCATCGACGGTGAGCTCTCCATCCGCGATAGCAACCGGCGCCTCTAGCTGCTCGATATACACACCGCGGCCTTTCAAAACGTCCGCGGACAGATCAATGGTGGCCGAGACACCCTCAAACATCGATGTGGGAAACGGGTCTGCGGTCCAGCGGTCCGACACCTGTGCGTCGGCTCGCACACGCCGCGAGGTGCTACTTTGGCGCAGTGCTTCCGTAGGATCGGGCGGGAACAGAACGTCCAGATCGGCATTTTGGACCATCACCTGCCCGGTCATAGATATTTCACTGCCAACGGCGCGAGACGTGAGTACAGCCGCAAGAGCGTTCTCACCCGCATTGGCATTTGCTGTGCGAATTGACAGCGCATCCGGCTGAACTTGCAACGTTGCTGTCGCCGCTACGCGGCCCGGTGACTCAACGCTTTCCGGATAGGAGAGGCCAAGTCCCCGGGTGAATTGGGCGTAGTCTGGATGCGCAAGCGTGACACGTCCGTCGAAGGATGGTGTGGCCGCCGATACTGTGCCGGCGACATCGGCAACAAGATCGCCAGCGGTCACTGAGGCTTCGACGTCTGCCGCACTTTGATCGCCGGAAACCGTTGCGTCGACTGACAGGGCAGACGCGAAAATCGGCAAACGCGGCATCTCAATTTCGAATGCTCGTGCCACCCTGGCTGCGTCCTCTGTACGCGCTTGAATACGAAACCTGTCGAGCTGGGGAGAACCGAGAACGTTGTTTACTGACCCGGCAGCCTCGAAGGACAAGCCGGCAAGATCAGCAACCGCGAGCCGTTTGATTTGCACATCAGACTCTGACGCCGACGCTTCTAAGGCGACGTCTTGTATGACGTATCCAGCCGCTGTCAGGGCTTGGACGCCAATCTTGGCTGAGACAGTCAGGCCGGAAAATGGTGCACGGTCCGCAACGGTTGACTGTTCATCCGTGCCTGCGGAAGCCTGAGGGCTGACACCTATATCAGCGCCATCTCCGATGAGCGCAGGAAGATATGAATCGAGATCAAGGGACCCAACGGTCAGGTCTAGTGATAGCCGGGCTAGCGCGCCTGACTCGTAGGCAGCCGATCCGCTTAGTGTCGTGGAATCAAGCGTTGCGCTGATGCCGGAGACTGCAAGACGCTCAGGGGTTCCTGTCACGCCGCCATTTACCGACAGCACGTTCAGCCGGCCCGGCGGAATAACATCTGCCGGAGGCTCAATATCCCACCACGCCAACAGACCCCTGAAGTTCCGAGAGTTCACCCGGGCACCAAGGTCAATCATGGGCACGCCCTGCTCAGCCCGAATGAACCCATTGGCCGCAACTGAGGTATTGCCCGGAAGATCAATTCCGAAATCCGAGACCGTGAGTTCGCCGCCGGCGAGCGTCGCCGCGAAACGCGCGTTGCGCAGAACCTGCCCACGCCATTCCAGAAGGTCAGCGGTGAGATCGAACGTGCCAGACACCTCTACAGGTAAGCTGAAGCCAGCGTCTGTCTGACCTTGCGCGTAGGCAGGCGCAATTGTCAGAGCGGGAAGAGTATTTGCATGACGTATAAGCGGACTCGCGCGCCCTTCGATCCAGCTATCGATGTCGGCTCTGCCAACTTCCAGCGCAATGGAAAATCGGGACTCAGGAGACCAATCGAAAGACCCAGTCCCCGTCGCCTTTGAATCATCGAGTGAAATTTCAAGCTCTTCAGCAAAGGCACCGGTAGACGAAACCGCGAGTTTTCCCGAAGCAGACAGCGCCTTGCTGGACCAGGGCGCTGTGTCGTCCACCGCCGGACTAATCCCGCCAGCGCGCAAGAGAGCGGCCAGACGTTCAGCTTTGAGGTCACCCCGCCCGGACAGGAGGAGCGCATCGCCTGAGGTATCAATCTGCCCCGAGAATGCCGCCGCGATACTCTCGTCAGGCGCCTCGAGCTTGAGTGACAGTCCACTCGGACGGTTTGCATTGAACGCACCAACCGAAGCGATGAGGTCCCATGACGTGCCGAACATAACTGCCTGCGCCTGCACTTCGAACGGCCCGGACAAGTTACTCGCATTGATCTCCGCAGTGATGCCGTCAATGTCATATGAGGCATCAGTTTTTGCATTCCGGTAGCGAACGGTTCCGCGCGCTATGGTGAGGCTGTCAATGCCCAGCCCGGCCCCGCCCTGCACGTCCGCGCCAGACGATGACTCATCTAGCTGACCTGAGCCGAAATCCCATGTGGCGTGTCCGTCAGATAGCACTTCTGCGAATATCACAGGCCTGTTGAGTTCGATGGAGGAGAACTGCACGCGGCCACTCAGAAGCGGCGCAACCGCAAGATTGACACCAATGGAGTCCGCGGCGAGAAAATCTTGATTGGCCGCACCGGCGACACTGCCGATCCGCACACCTTCGATAGACAACGCGGGCCGCGGCAAAACGGTCATCGCCACCGCACCATCAATTGACACTTCGCGACCCGTGACAATCTCTAAGCGCTGCTCAAACGTGTCCCGGTATTCCGTCCAATCGACAAACGACGGCACAATGAGCACCGCGAGGACGAATGCCGCAATCAGCGAACCAGCAATGTAGAGGATGCGCGTCACAGGCCGCACCAAAGGACGATCAGAAGGCCGTGTCGGGCACGGCCATCATGGCATCGGATCCGGATTTAATGAGGGCTTCGAGCGACAGACCTGACGGCAAAACCCTAGTCATAAAGAAGCGGCCGACCTGCAACTTGGCGTCATAGAAGGCGTCATCGCCGTTCTTGGCGTCTAAAGCCTTTTCTGCCATGCGCACCCACATCCATGCGAACGCGGTTAGAGCGAAAAGGCGCAGGTAATCGTTCGCGGCACCACCCAGCGCATTTGCGTCCTGAGCGGCTTGCTCCCTCAGCCATTCCGTTGTCGCCTTGAGACGATCGAGAGAATCCTTAAACGGCACCACGAACTCGGCAAGATCGTTCCGGCCCTCAATGTCCTTGAGCGTGTCGGAAACCTCTTCCAAGAAACCATCAAGCAAGCGGCCATCATGTAATGCGAGTTTGCGCCCAACCAGGTCCAGCGCCTGAATCGTATTCGTTCCTTCGTAGATTTGCGTAATCCGCACATCACGGACGAACTGCTCCATGCCCCATTCGCTGATGTAACCGTGTCCACCAAAGACCTGCAGGCAGGCGTTGGTGATCTCGGTCCCGAAATCAGTACACGCCGCCTTGATGATCGGCGTCATCAGGGCTTCCATGTCGGCCGCGCGTTGCCGCGTTGCTTCATCCTCATGAGCGTGCGCGACATCGACGTTAAGCTGCGTCCAAACTGCGAGGGCTCGCTCTGCTTCGATGATCGACCGGGAGAAGAGAAGTTTGTTGCGAATGTCGGGATGAACGATGATCGGATCAGCCGACTTGTCGGGCTGCTTGGCCCCATCAGCAGCACGGCCCTGAATGCGGTCTTTGGCGTATTCCGCCGCGTTTTGATACGCACTTTCCGATTGAGAGATACCCTGGGTGCCGACAAACAGACGCTCTTTGTTCATCATTGTGAACATGCCGGCCAGACCCTTGTGCTCTTTACCGACGAGCCATCCCTTAGCCGCATCGAAATTCATCACACACGTGACCGAGGCTTTCATGCCCATCTTGTGTTCGATCGAACCGGCGGCTACGGCGTTTCGATCACCGGGCGAACCGTCTTCATTCGGAATGAACTTCGGAACGAGGAACATGGAAATGCCCCGGCTGCCTTCCGGCGCATCGGGCAACCGCGCGAGGACGAGATGAACAAAGTTATCGGTCATGTCATGTTCGCCGGCAGAGATGAAAATCTTCGTGCCGGTGATCGCGTAGGTTCCATCATCGTTAGGCTCGGCTTTGGTGCGCAAGAGACCTAGGTCGGACCCAGCGTGCGGCTCAGTCAGGCACATGGTACCCTGCCACTCGCCACTGACCAGTTTGGGAAGATAGGTTCGTTTCTGCTCGTCAGTGCCGTGGGCATCGAGGCAAATGATCGTGCCCTGAGTCAGCCCCGGGTAAAGACCAAAAGAGAGGTTGGCGGAGCCGACCATTTCATCAACAAAGTATTGGAGTGTTTCGGGCAGCCCCTGACCACCGTGATCCGGGCTGGCGGTTAGGCCGCACCATCCCCCCTCGGCAAACTGTTTGTAGGCCTCTTTAAAGCCTTTGGGCGTGGTGACCTCGCCATCCTTGAAGGTGCATCCTTCCTGATCGCCCGTCTGATTGATCGGCAGCAGGACCCCCTCGCACAGCTTCCCGCACTCTTCGAGCACCGCGTCGACCAGATCCGCAGACGCTTCCTCATACCCCGGCAACGCGGTCAGCGTGTCACAGATGTTAAAAACTTCGTGAGCGACAAAGCGCATATCGCGTAATGGGGCTGTATAAACAGGCATAGGTGCGTTCCTGAGCTAGTGCGCCAAACCTCGAAATATCTAAGCTTTTTCAAGGATTTCAGGCGCTGTTTCGTCTGTAACTTACGGTTTTCCACCGGTTGGTCAACGGTTTCACGGGCAATTGAAACAGGGCCAAAACACCCCAACCCCGCGGAAACCAAGGAGAAATCCAAGATAAGGGGAAGACCCGTATATACAGTACCAATTTCGTCCCGGTTTAACTTGAAATCTGGACTAATTTAGTACTGTATAGGTAGACCTTAGAACAGCGAGACTCGATATGGCCAATACGACTGTATCCCGACCCCGCAGTGAGACTGCCCCCGCGCCCGTGATCACGGCCCGGCATGCCCAAGCATTCCCCGTGCTATCGGAGCAGGAAGAACAAGACCTCGTCAGACGATGGAAAACATCAGGCGACCGCGCCGCGCTTGAGCAACTCGTTGGCAGTCACCTCCGCCTCGTTCCCCGGATCGCCCGCAAGTTCAGCGGTTATGGCATCAACGTCGAAGACTTGATCAGCGAAGGTCATATCGGCCTGATGCAGTCGGTCGAACGCTTCAAGCCGGAAAAAGGCTTTCGCTTCTCAACCTATGCCCGCTGGTGGATCAAAGCAGCCATTTTGAACTTCATCTTGCAGACGTGGTCGATCATTAAAGTTGGCAACAGCGCAGGAAAGAAAAAATTGTTCTTCAATCTCAAGCGCGCAAAACGCCAAATGTCGCTGGAAGGCGAACGCTTTCTCAGCGAAGCCGATATCGACAAATTGTCTGAGCATTTTCAGGTTTCGCGTGAAGACGTGATTGCCATGGACTCCCGTTTGTCTGCCATCGATCTGTCGCTTGAACAGCCGGTGGGCGACGACGACGGTAATTCGTTGACCTTGATGGACACCATCGAAAGTGAAGACCTCTCGCCCGAAGACACTGTCGCGAGCACTCAAGTGGAAAGAATGCGCCGCCAGGTCTTGCGGCAGGGGATGAGTCATCTCGATGAGCGGGAGCGCGACATCGTCACTAAGAGATATCTCAGCGACAGACCAAAGACATTGGCCGCGCTCGCCCGGGTATACGGCGTTACCGCGGAACGCATCCGGCAAATCGAAGCCGGCGCGATCAATAAACTGAAGTCTGCGCTTTCGCCTGACGCTCAGCATCTTGCCTATGGTGCCGCGTAAGACGCGAGATCGAATTGGCAATGCGATTGCCGGACCACTGTCAGTAGTTTAAGTGTCAGGCCTCATCCTTGTGGGGCCTGACCTTTTATGACCCGCCGAGATATCGCGCTCGCCACCATGGCTGCCGTACTCTGGGGCTTCAACTTGATCGCGGGCAAGATCGGTGTCGAAGCGTCACCACCGTTGTTTTTTACTGGACTTCGGTTTGGCGTCGTCGCGGTGCTTGTTGTGCCCTTTTTCCTCAGCGCGTGGCCCCATTGGCGCCCCCTTCTCGTCCTGTCGATTTGTTTTGGGACGGGACACTTCGGCCTGTTGTTTGTCGGTCTGGCGGGAGTCGATGCGGCAACGGCTGCGATCACCCTGCAATTGGGTGTTCCGTTCTCAATCCTGATCTCATGGTTTGTCTTTGGGGAAAAGTTTGGGTGGCGGCGGAGTTGCGGGTTGGGGCTGGCCTTTGTCGGCGTGGCTTTTCTCGCGGGCGAACCACGGAACGCTTCCATCCTGCCCTTTGTTTTGCTCGTCACTTGCACGGTGTTCTGGGCGTGGTCAAATGTCCTAGTTAAGCGGATGCCTGACGTGCCGCCTTTAGCCATTGCGGGTTGGCTTTCCCTGTTCGCAACACCTCAGGTCCTTGCATTGTCATTTGTTCTGGAGACAGGCCAGTTTGAATCGCTGGCGACTGGCGGCATTCCGTTGCTCGGAGCCATTGCGTACACGGCGATTGCAGCGTCGATCATCGCCCACGCAACCTGGTACAGTTTAGTGCAACGCTATCCAGTCAACACCGTGGTACCGTTCAACATGCTGATCCCCATTGTCGGGGTAGGCGCAGGCCTGATGGTTCTGGGCGAACCGCTCACATGGCAAAAGGCAATTGGCGGACTTTTGACATTGGCCGGTGTCGGAGTCATTCAATGGAGACTTGCCAAGGCATCTTAGAGTCATTTCCTTTATGACGGTCTCAGTAGTCGAACGCCCTTCCCCCAATCATGGCCCCAGGAAAGGACAATCCGGGGACACGGGCGCGGCTGTCCCCGTCACCCTAGTCGTCCTTCACTACACGGGCATGAAAACCTGCGGCGATGCCTTGACCCGCATGTGCGACCCAGGCGCGGAGGTCAGTGCGCATTACCTCGTGGACGAGGACGGCACCACCTATCAGCTCGTGCCAGAGTCTCAACGGGCCTGGCATGCTGGCCGATCCTATTGGCGCGGCATATCGGACGTGAACAGCGCCTCAATCGGAGTCGAGGTGGTGAATCCTGGCCATGAGTATGGCTACAGACCCTTCCCGGCCACTCAAGTCGATGGGATCGCCGCGCTCTGCCGGGACATCATGGATCGACATGACATTCCGGCTCAGAACGTCGTCGGTCACTCCGACATCGCACCCGGCCGCAAACTTGATCCGGGCGAGCTGTTCCCTTGGGCTGAGTTGGCCAATGCTGGCATCGGTGTTTGGCCAGTCAGTCCTCTGTCCGGTGCATCCGCTGGCGATGGGACAATATGGGACAGTTTGGCCGCCATCGGCTATGCTTGCCCCGGCGACGAAACCCGCGGTGGCACTTTATTAGATGCGCAATCTGGCGAAGCAGATGTCATCAGCGCCTTTCAGCGGCGGTTTAGACCGTCGAATATCACCGGACAGGCGGATCCCGACACTGTCCGGCTGGCTGCCGCAGTTGCTGGCCTATCTTCCTAAATCATTGTTCTAAATGCACTTTTCGTGTATCCGGGTAAGGCCAGACGGTCGGACGGTCGCTGCCGGCTTCGGTCGGGGGAGGAAAGTCCGGGCTCCATGGAAACAGGGTGCCGGGTAACACCCGGCGGGGGCGACCCCAGGGACAGTGCCACAGAAAGCAAACCGCCTTGAAAAACCTCATGTTTTTCGGGGTAAGGGTGAAAGGGTGCGGTAAGAGCGCACCGCGGGACCGGTAACGGAACCGGCAAGGTAAACCCCACCCGGAGCAAGACCAAATAGGGGCAGCGTTGGCCCGTTTCCAGCCAGCTGCCCGGGTAGGTCGCGTGAGACGCCCGGCAACGGGCGCCCTAGATGAATGGCCGTCTCCCGGATTTCCGGGAACAGAACCCGGCTTACAGGCCGTCTGGCACTTTCTCTTAATGAATAGGCCCAAAAAAACCGCTTCTCAGGGTGCGTCTTGTGAACGGGACTCGCTTGACAATGAGAACAATACATGAACATATGAACGTATTCACTATATAGTCCCATTGACGCCCATATAATCCCATGTCATACCATGTAGGTTCGGGGTTTAGGCGCGATAAGTGCGCCTGAAGTCCAGCGTTTGGTGCAGTGGGCTTGAGGGGTGGTCCAGCGATGAAGTCGTTCATCGGGACCTTTGTGAATAAGATCGATGCGAAGGGGCGCATTTCCGTTCCGGCGCCCTTTCGCGCGGTTTTACAGGCGAAAAACCTCAGTGGTGTGGCGTGTTATCCGGCGCTGACCGGCCCGTGCATCGAAGGCTGCGGCCTCGACCGTATCGAGGCGATGGTCGAAACCCTCCCCGACCAGCCCATCCCCGGACTTGATGAAGATGCGATCGCCCATTTGATCTTCGCCTCTGCCCGCGAATTGCCGTTCGACGGCGGCGGCCGCATCGTTTTACCGGCGGAATTCCTTAAGAAAGCTGCCCTTTCAGACCACGGCGCCTTCGTCGGCAAGGGCCGGACCTTTCAGATCTGGAACCCCTCGGATCTGGAGCAGGCCCAAGCCGAAATGTTTGAACGCGCGATGGCGGAACGACAGGCCATGATCGAGGCCAGGAAGGAGTCTGGATAATGTCTCCAACGGCGCCTTCCCCCTCGGCCCCGATTACCGACCCAGATCACATTCCAGTCCTCCTCTCAGAAGTCGTCGAAGGCCTGTGCCCGCGCGACGGCGGACTCTATGTCGACGGCACTTTTGGGGCCGGCGGCTACACCCAAGCCCTGTTAAACGCAGCCGACTGCACCGTTTGGGCCATCGACCGTGACCCGGAAGCTCTAGACCGCGGACATGCGCTCGCAGACTTATTTCCAGGCCGCCTCAATCTTGTTCATGGCCGTTTCGGCGATCTTGCCAGCCTGCTTATCGACGCCGGCGTCACCGCTGTGGACGGCATCGCGCTGGACCTCGGCATCAGTTCCATGCAGGTGGATGACCGGTCGCGCGGCTTTTCGTTCCTGCGCGATGGTCCCTTGGACATGCGCATGGAAAAGTCCGGCATGAGCGCTGCCGACGCGGTGAACGCGCTTCCGGAATCGGACCTCGAAGACATCATTCGCAAATACGGCGAGGAGCGCTACGCCCGCCGCGTTGCGCACGCCATTGTCAAAGCCCGCAAGACGCGCCCCTTTTCGCGCACCATCCATCTCGCCGACGTCATCCGGGCTGAAGTGCGCCGGTCTCAGGACGGCATCGATCCGGCGACGCGCACCTTTCAGGCACTGCGCATCTACGTCAACGATGAGTTGGGGGAACTTGAGCGCGGTCTGCAGGGCGCAGAGCGCTTGCTGGCACCGAAGGGCCGCCTGGCCGTTGTCAGCTTCCACTCGCTTGAAGACCGTATCGTCAAAGCGTTCATCCGCGACCGCAGCGGCCGCGCGCCAAATCCGTCACGTCACCGGCCAGCCGTGACGGAGTCCGGTAAGACGATGACCTTTGCCCAGGTCAATAGCCGCGCGATCACCCCCAGCAAACGGGAAGTGCGCGACAATCCCCGCGCCCGGTCCGCGCGTCTACGTATCGCCGAGCGCACCGCTGTTCCACCGATGTCATCGGTCAAAGGAGCGCGGTCGTGAGAGCTATCAATTTGGTTTGGATCGGGCTGGTGATGAGCGTCGCCATTGCGCTGTTCGTACTCAAATACGAAGTGCAGAGCCTCGAAGACTCATTGGCGGTGAAACGAGAAGAGATTGTCGAGCACCAACGTTCGATTCAAGTTCTCGAAGCAGAATGGACCTTCCTCACCGATCCCAACCGGCTGCGCAGTCTCAGTGCCGAACACTTAGACTTGGCACCGGTCATACCCACGCGCATCGTCGACATCGAAGCCATTCCGTTTCTGGCAGATCACGCCTCTAGCGTTCCGGAGGTGGCCCAATGAGTGGCTGGAGCAAGACTCGCCGGTCGATTGAGTTCGCCTACCCAGGGTCAGACTTGCGCGCGGTGCCGAAACGCCGCGTCGCCCTGTTGAGCGATACGCATCGCGCCGTGGAAATCGGGCGCGCGCGCCTGCTCGTCACGGCGGGTCTGTTCACATTTGCCTTCCTGTCGATTTCGGTGCGTTTGGTCGACCTGATGGTACTGAATGGTGCCTTGGATACCGGACCGTCCTACGCACCGGCAGCGGACGCCAGAATCTCGACCCATCGCGCCGACATTGTCGATCGCAATGGCCGCACCATTGCCACGACGCTCCCAACAGTGAACCTCTATGCAGATGCGACCGAAATCCGTGACCCCGCAATTGCCGCGGAAGCGTTGGTGGCGATCTGGCCGAAACTGAATCGCGAAGATTTGGAGCGCCGCCTCGCGTCGCGCCAGCGCTTTATTTATTTGATGCGCCACCTTACCCCGGCTCAGCAAGTCACGGTCAATACACTCGGCATACCCGGCCTTTACTTCGAAGAAGCCCGCCGTCGCATCTATCCCTACGGCTCACTGTTCTCTCATGTCTTGGGCAGCACCGATCCCGACAACCGGGGTCAAGCCGGGCTCGAGCTCGCAATGGACAAAACCCTGTCACAGAGTTCCGAACCGCTTGTCTTGTCTCTGGACACCGGTGTGCAAACGGCGGTCCGCAACGCCCTTGCTGACTCCATTGCGCGCTTCAGTGCGTTGGGTGGCGCCGGCGTTGTGATGGACGTGCACACCGGAGAGGTTCTTTCTTTGGTATCGCTGCCCGACTTCGATCCCAAGGATCATAGTGACGCCGACAGCGACCACCGTTTCAACCGTGCCACCCTCGGTCTCTACGAGATGGGATCGACCTTCAAGATCTTCACCGCGGCGATGGCCCTCGAAGCAGGCGTCATCGCCATGGACAGCGTGTACGACGCGCGCACGCCCCTCACAGTTGCCCGTTACACCATCGATGACTATCACGCCGAAAAGCGGTGGCTGTCTGTTCCGGAAATCATGATTCACTCTTCCAACATCGGCGCAGCAAAGATCGCGCTCGATACAGGAACGTCGATCCAGCAAGAGTTTTTACAGCGTCTCGGCTTGCTCTCGCCCCTAATGCTCGAGCTTCCGGAAGTGGGACAACCGATGTACCCCTCCGTATGGCGCGACATCAATACAGTCACAATATCTTACGGCCATGGCATCGCGGTTTCTCCCGTACATGTCACGACCGCGGTGAGCGCGATGGTCAATGGCGGCGTCTTGTACCGCCCGACACTCCTACATCAAGAAATGATCCCGGAATTTGATCAGACCAGGGTGATCTCGGAAAACACGTCCGCGCGCATCCGTGAGCTCATGCGCCTGGTCGTCACGCATGGGTCCGGCAGGCAGGCGGATGCAGAAGGGTACATCGTCGGCGGCAAGACCGGCTCAGCCGAAAAAGTGGCGCGGGCCGGAGGATATAGTGAAGATCAAGTGCTCGCTTCGTTCGTCGCCGCTTTCCCTATGCATAAACCGCAGTATGCGGTGCTTGTCGTTCTGGACGAGCCGCAAGGGACAAAAGACACATTCAACTTTGCCACAGCGGGCTGGAATGCGGTGCCCACAGTTGGCCGCATTGTTGCCGAAATAGCGCCCATTCTCGGGGTGTATCCCACATTAGAGCGCCCGCTTGCCCCGGTGCTCGGCGGCCTCATGGAAGCCAGTGCGCGGCTGACCGAAATGCCCCTCGCCCCGGCCGGTACCGGCTTTGGGGGTGACCGTGCGCCTGAGTGAATTGTTGGAGGACAGCGGAACAGACATGCAAAAGCTGACCGACATGAACATCACCGGCCTGACCGCCGACTCCCGTGCGGTAGAGCCCGGATACCTGTTCGCCGCGCTTCCGGGCTCAAAGGTAGACGGCCGCTCTTATATTGCCGAGGCGGTGACCAACGGCGCGTCGGCAATTCTGGCGCCCGAAGGCACCACACTGGACGATCTGGATGTCCCGTTGATCACGGATACAAACCCGCGACGCACATTCGCCCGGCTGGCCGCGACTTACTATAAGGCTCAGCCCGAAATCACCGTTGCGGTCACAGGGACCAACGGTAAAACCTCGGTCGCTCATTTTGTTCAACAAATCTGGCAACACGCCGGACATACAGCAGCAACGCTCGGGACGCTGGGTATCACGTCGTCCACCGGGCACGTTGCGGGCAACCTGACAACGCCCGATCCTGTATCCCTGCACAAAACACTCGCCGACTTAACCGATCAAGGTGTCGATCACCTGGCCATGGAAGCGTCAAGCCACGGGCTTGATCAATTCCGGTTGGACGGCGTTCGGGTCAGCGCCGCCGGCTTCACAAATCTGAGCCGCGATCATCTCGATTATCATGGCTCTATGGACGCGTACTTGGCGGCCAAGCTGCGCCTGTTCTCAGAAGTCCTGGTGCCGGGTGGCGTCGCAGTGGTCAATGCAGATGCCGACGCGTGCGAAACCATAACTCAGCTCTGCAAGTCCCGCGACATTTGCGTGATTACCTATGGCCGAAACGGCCGCGCGATCCAGTTGCTGGACGCAACACCAGCAGGCGCCGGCCAAACCATTGACGTTGTCATTCTGGACAAACGTCACCGGATCTCGATACCGCTCGCTGGGTCATTTCAGGTGATGAATGCCTTGTGCGCGGCGGGACTCGCGTTGGCCACAGGAATCGACGCATCGATCGTCGTATCCGCTCTTGAGAAACTCACCGGTGTGCCGGGCCGGCTCGAAAACATAGGCTCGAAGGGCGACACCGCGACCGTCTTCGTCGATTACGCACACACGCCCGACGCTTTGGAAACTGCGTTGGCCGCATTACGCCCCCACACGACAGGCCAACTGGCCGTGGTGTTCGGCGCTGGTGGTGACCGGGATGCTGGTAAGCGGCCTCTGATGGGACATGCGGCGTCGGACCTCGCAGACGTCGTTTACGTCACCGATGACAATCCGCGTGGTGAAGACCCCGCATCTATTCGCGCCCAAATTCTTTCTGACTGCATTGGCGCGACAGAAGTCGCCGACCGCGCTGCTGCGATTGAGACCGCAATTTCAGCGCTCAAGCCAGGGGACACACTTCTGATTGCCGGCAAAGGACACGAAACCGGGCAAATTGTCGGCGACAAAGTATTGCCGTTCGATGACCGCGCTGTCGCCGCTGAAATCCTAGAACGCATGGACGATCCGTCATGACGGCGCTCTGGACCAGTCAAGATGTCGCCAAGGCAACAGGCGGCAGTGCGAACGGAACCTGGGAAGCCGAGGGCGTTTGCATCGACAGCCGGTCCGTTACCGCAGGTGACCTGTTCATCGCGATCGAAGGGCCCAAGTTCGACGGCCACGAATTCGTGGTGGAAGCGCTCGATAAAGGCGCGGCTGCCGCCATGGTGTCCAAACAGCCTGCGGATGGACGGCATGATGTCGGCACCGACCGGCTGATCATGGTCGACGACACCATGAAGGGCATGCGTGACCTGGCGGCCGCTGCGCGCCAGCGCATGCGCGGGCGTGTCGCCGCCGTTACCGGCAGCGTTGGCAAGACCACGACGAAAGAAGCCCTCTCACTTGCGCTTGGACGTCAGGGCCGATGCCACGCCACCGTGGGCAACCTCAACAACCACTGGGGTGCTCCACTGACCTTGTCGCGCATGCCCGCGGATACGGAATACGCCGTTATCGAACTTGGCATGAACCATGCTGGCGAAATCGAGCCGTTGTCGCGCTTGGCGCAACCCCATGTCGCTTTGATCACTGCCGTGGAGGCGGTTCACCTTGAGTTCTTTGACTCAGTGGCCGGCATCGCCGACGCCAAGGCAGAGATTTTCGCCGGCGTGTCTGAAAACGGCACTGCAATTGTTCCGGGCGACAATCCCTACCGCAACCGTCTCGTCGCAGCTGCACAGGCGCGCGGCATTCAAAACATTGTGTCGTTCGGCACCGAAAAAGAGTGCGACTACCGCCTCATCGCGTGGACGGTGACCGAGACCGGCACCCGCATTGCGGCGGACGTGAATGGCCGCCGCATCGTCTTTGATATCGGTCTGCCCGGCAAGCACATGGCTTTGAACAGCCTCGCGGCTTTGGCTGCGGCTGACGCGCTTGGTGCGGATGCGGAGCAAGCAGCGGCAGATCTCGCTGAGATGACGCCGCCGCCAGGACGCGGCGCCCGTCATGTCATCAACGTGGGTAACGGAACCGCGGTCCTGATTGACGAAAGCTATAACGCCAGTCCGGCATCCGTCGCCGCGATGGTCGCCTCGCTGGGCGTCACACGCCGAAGCGGACGGTTAATCCTCGCGCTGGGTGACATGCTGGAACTCGGCGGTGATGCCCCTGAACTCCATCGCGACCTAGCTGTATCCATCGCAGCAGCTGGCATGGACTCTGTTTTCACGGCCGGCCCGCTGATGAAGCATTTGCATGACGCGTTGCCCGTGGAGCTGCGTGGCGTTCATCAGGATACGTCTGCGGACCTTGCAAAAGATGTCGTTGACGCACTCGAGCCTGACGATGTCATCGCTGTGAAAGGGTCATTCGGCAGCCAGATGTCTGTCGTCGTGAAAGCCCTCCAAACCCTCAAGTCGTCGGACGGTGGTACGCCGCCTTCCGTCGTCAATGGCGATTAAGGAGCGGCGCACATGTTCTACTGGCTTTCACAATTTTCCGGCGACATCGCGGTGCTCAATCTGTTCCGCTATCTGACCTTCAGAACCGGTGGCGCGGTGATCACCGCCATGGTGGTCGCCTTTGTCTGCGGACCCAGCATCATCCGGTGGCTCAAGAGCCGGCAAGCCAATGGTCAGCCGATCCGCGAGGACGGACCGGAAAGCCATCTTCTGACCAAGCAAGGCACGCCCACCATGGGCGGCATGATGATGCTGCTCGCGATCGGCATTGCCACGCTGTTGTGGGCCGATCTATCGAATAGCTTTGTCTGGGCGGTGTTGACGGTCACGCTCGGCTTTGGCGCCATCGGCTTCGCGGACGACTATCTTAAAGTCACCAAGAAACATTCCGGTGGACTTCCAGGACGCTTGAAGCTCGTGCTTGAGGCGGTGATCGCCGTCGGTGTCTCTATTTGGATTATCGCCGCAACGACGGAAATCACGCCAACCGGTCTGGCGCTGCCCTTCTTCAAGGACCTTTTGCTCGATCTGGGATGGTTCTACGTCCCGTTTGCCGCCTTTATCATGGTCGGCGCGTCGAATGCGGTGAACCTGACCGACGGGCTGGACGGCCTCGCCATCGTGCCGGTGATGATCTGCGCCGGTGTGTTCGTTGCGATCTCGTACCTGATCGGTAACGCGGTGTTCGCCGACTACCTGCAGGTTCATTTTGTCAGAGGGACGGGTGAGCTTGCCGTATTCTGTGGCGCGATCATCGGCGCCGGGCTCGGCTTCCTGTGGTTCAACGCCCCACCAGCCATGGTCTTCATGGGCGACACGGGCTCGCTCGCCATGGGCGGCGCACTCGGCGCGGTCTCCGTCGCCACGAAACACGAAATCGTGCTCGGCATCACCGGCGGTCTGTTTGTGCTCGAGACCGTGTCGGTGATTGTTCAGGTCGTGTCGTTCAAACTGACGGGCCGCCGAATTTTCCGGATGGCGCCTTTGCACCATCACTTCGAACAGAAGGGTTGGGCGGAGTCGACCATCGTCATTCGCTTTTGGATCATCGCCTGCATTCTCGCGATTGCAGGCCTCAGCACGTTGAAACTGAGGTAGGCGCGATGATTTCCCTCTCACATCTTCAGAGCGATACCGTGCTCGTTGTCGGACTTGGCAAGTCCGGCCGTTCGGCTGCACGCACGCTGCGGCAGGCCGGGGCGACTGTTTTGGTGTGGGATGACAGCGCCGATCAACGGACCGCTGCCGTTACCGATGGGTATACGGTTTTCGATCCCGAAGCTGGTCAATTCGACGCCATCGATCATGTGATTTGGAGCCCGGGCGTTCCCCACACTTGGCCAACACCCCATCCCCTGGCGGAAAAAGCCAAAGCGGCCGGACTCACTCTGCGCTGCGATGTCGACCTTCTCGCGGAGACACAGACTTCGGCGCGGTATGTGGGGATCACAGGCACCAACGGAAAGTCTACATCGACGGCGCTGGCAGCCCATGTTTTGGCCCAGGCCGGCCTTCGGACCGAAGTCGGCGGCAATCTGGGCCTGCTTGCCCTGGACCTCGAACCGCTTGAGGCCGATGGCATCTATGTTCTTGAGCTGTCGTCCTACCAGACCGAGCTCACACCGCACCTGGCGTGCAACACCGCTGTGCTGTTGAACATTTCGCCGGACCATCTGGATCGGCACGGCGGGCTGGCCGGATACATTGCGGCGAAAGCCGAACTGTTTGCGCATCAATCAACGGGGGCCTGCGCCATCGTCGGCACCGACGATGAACACTGCCGTGCTGTCGCCGACGGTTTAGACGCCGATGGAAAGTTGAAGGTGATCCGCATTGGTGCCGCGGACGCTGTTTCCGGCGGTGTCGGTGTACGGGACGGCATTCTGCAGGACGACGCCTTCGGCTCTGGCGATAAGATCGACCTGCGCGGTCTGCCGACCCTGCCCGGCCAACACAACTGGCAGAACGCTGCAGCGGCCTACACCATCGCGCGGTCGCATGGCGTGAGCGCGGCGGATGTGGACCGCGGCTTGAGATCGTTTCCGGGTCTACCCCACCGTCAGGAACGCGTGGGCGCTCTGGACAACGTCACGTTCGTCAACGACAGCAAAGGGACGAACGCAGATGCCACGGCAAACGCGCTGCGCTGCTACGACTGCGTCTATTGGATCGCTGGCGGTGTCGCCAAGGCGGGTGGCATCGCGTCGCTTGGCCCCCTGTTTGGCCGCATTCGGCGCGCCTACCTGATTGGTGAGGCAGCGAACGACTTTGCCGCAACGTTGAAAGACCACGATGTCGCTTTCGCGGTGCATGACAATCTTGAAGACGCCGTGACAGCCGCCGGTCGCGACGCTCTGCGCGAGGGCGAGGCCGGTGCGGCCGTTCTTCTGTCGCCGGCGTGCGCCTCCTTCGACATGTTCGCCAACTTCGAGGAGCGCGGTGATGCGTTCCGCGCCGCTGTCCGCGACACCTGGCCGGAGGCGCGCCTATGAGCACCGCCTTTACGCGCACAGATACCAGTGTCGTTGGCCGGTGGTGGTGGACCGTCGACCGGTGGCTGTTGGTGGCCGCCGGATCACTGATTGTCATCGGCATGATCTTGACCTTGGCCGCCGGACCTCCGGCTGCAGGACGGATCGGGGCGGACACCTATCATTTCGTGCGCAAACAAGCCGTGTTCCTGCCGCTTGCGGTGGCCGTCATGCTGGCGATTTCCCTGATGCCGGCCGTGTGGACGCGCCGTGTCGCCGTCGCCGGATTTGCAGCCAGCTTTGTCCTGATGCTGGCAACCCTGGTGATCGGCCCGGAAATCAACGGCGCGCATCGCTGGGTGCGTCTGGGGCCGCTCTCGATCCAGCCGTCGGAGTTCGTCAAACCGTTCCTGGTGGTGACATCAGCGTGGATGTTCGCCATGAGCCGCACCACGCCCGGCTTCCCCGGCAACACTATTGCGCTTGGGTGCCTGCTGATGGTCTGCGCCGTGCTGCTGGCTCAGCCGGATGTCGGCATGACGTTGGTTGTCGTCTCGGTCTGGTGTGCGCAGTTCTTTATCGCCGGCCTGCCCATCGTCTGGGTGGTGTTGCTGGCTTTCGCCGGACTGGGCGCCCTTGTGGCCGCCTATTTCATGTTCCCGCATGTGGCCAGCCGTGTGGACCGGTTCCTCGATCCCTCGACCGGCGATACCTATCAGGTCAAGCAGGCCATGCTGGCGTTTCAGAACGGCGGCGTGCTGGGCCGGGGTCCCGGCGAAGGGCGCGTGAAGGAACTCCTGCCCGACGCCCATACTGACTTTATCTTCGCCGTCGCCGGCGAAGAGTTCGGCGTGCTGCTGTGTCTTCTGGTGGTCGCGCTGTTTGGCTTCCTGGTGCTGCGCGCCATGATCCGGGTGCTGCGCGACGACAATCTTTTCGTGTTGCTCGCTGTCGGCGGCCTCGCCGCGCAGTTCGGCCTGCAGGCCATCGTCAACATGGCGTCGAGCCTGCACATGATGCCGACCAAAGGCATGACGCTTCCTTTCATTTCATACGGCGGCTCGTCGATGGTCGCCCTGGCGATTGCCATGGGCATGATCCTCGGCCTGACCCGGCGCCGCCGCGACACGGAGGGCCTTCAGGCATGACCGGTCAGACATCTCCCATCGTTCTTGCCGCCGGCGGTACCGGCGGACATCTGTTTCCTGCCGAAGCGCTGGCCAAGGCGTTGATCAAACGCGGCCACCGCCCGGTGTGGATCACCGATGAGCGTGGCGCGGCGCGCACCGGTTTGTTGTCGGAACTGGAGCATCACACCATCAGCGCCCGCGGGCTCGCCGGTTTCGGCGCCATCGGCCGTTTGACCGGAGCGCTGAGCCTCGGCGTCGGCGTGTTCCAGGCGCGAGGCTTGCTGAAAGACATGAACCCGGCGGCCGTCATTGGTTTCGGTGGATATGCTGCCGCACCGACCATGATGGCCGCCACTCACATCGGCCTGCGCACCGCGTTGCACGAGCAAAACGCAGTGATCGGCCGGGCCAACCGTTTGTTTGCCAAACGCGTCGACCGGGTGTGCACCTCCTTCGAGGCAACGCAGCAGATTCCGGAAGGCATAGCGCCGATCCGCACGGGCATGCCCGTGCGCGCAAGCTTTGGCGCAGCCCGCGCTAAGCCATACGTCGCGCCGGAAGGCAGCGGCCGGATCCGCATCGTCGTCCTCGGCGGCAGTCAGGGTGCAGCAGTGTTCAGTCACCTGGTGCCGTGCGCCATCAAGCGCCTGCCGGAAGAGTTGCGCAAGCGGATCGACGTTGACCAACAGTGCCGCAGCGAGATCGTCGACCAGACCCGCCACGCCTATTCCAACTGTGGTGTGAAGGCACGCCTGCAGCCGTTTTTTGACGACGTGCCGGACCTGGTCGCCTCAGCACACCTGCTGATCGTGCGCTCCGGCGCCTCGACCGTCAGTGAAGTGTCGTTCGCGGGGCGTCCGGCGATCTACGTGCCCTATCCCTACGCTGCCGACGACCATCAAACCGCCAACGCCCAGGCTCTGGTCGCAGCCGGCGGCGGCTGGTGCGAGCCCCAGGACGGGCTGACGCCGCAATCCTTATCGGACCGTTTAGCCGAACTGTTGAACGATCCGAGCACGCTGTCAGCCACTGCGGCTGCGGCAAAAGCCTTCGCCATTCCTGACGCAGCCGAGCGTCTCGCCGATGTGGTCGAGGAATTGGCCAACGGCAGCAACGGCCACGCCGACGCCACGCGGGGAGCCGCCTGATGCGCACCATGCCCCTCGACATTGGCACCATCCACTTCGTCGGCATCGGCGGGATTGGCATGAGCGGCATCGCCGAGGTCATGCACAATCTCGGTTATGCGGTACAGGGCAGCGACATCGCGCAAAACGCCAATGTCGACCGTCTGCGCACGCTCGGTATTCGTGTCGAAGTCGGACACCGGGCCGAAAACCTGGGCGACGCCCGAGTGGTCGTGATTTCCTCCGCGGTGAAGGCCGATAACCCGGAAGTCACCGCCGCCCGCAAGGCGATGATGCCGGTGGTGCGCCGCGCCGAAATGCTGGCGGAACTAATGAGGCTGAAATGGGCCATCGCTGTCGGCGGCACCCATGGCAAGACGACAACCACATCGCTGATCGCCTCGGTACTTGATGCGGCGCGCCTGGATCCGACCGTCATCAACGGCGGCATCATCAACGCCTACGGCACCAACGCCCGCTTAGGCGAAGGCGACTGGATGGTCGTGGAAGCGGACGAGTCCGACGGTACGTTCATTCGCCTGCCCGCGACCATCGCGGTCGTCACCAACATTGACCCCGAGCACCTTGATTTCTATGGCGACTTCGACGCCCTCAAGGCGGCGTTCCGCACCTTCGTGGATTCAATCCCATTCTATGGCTTCGCCACGCTGTGCATCGATCACCCCGAGGTTCAGGCGCTGATCCCGCATCTCTCGGACCGCAAGATCATCACCTACGGCCTCGGCCCGGTCGCGAACGTGCGCGGCGAGAACGTCACCCTGGACATGAGCGGTGCGCGCTTCGACGTGGCCATCTCCGACCGCATCACCGGCGGCGAACGCCGCATCGAAAACATTCAAGTGCCGATGTTCGGCCATCACAACGTGCTCAACGCGCTGGCGGCGATCGCTGTGGCTGTCGAGCTGGGCGTGGACGACGACACCATCCGCGACGGCCTGGCCAAATTCACCGGCGTGAAACGCCGCTTCACTAAAACGGGTGAGGTCGACGGGATCACCGTGGTCGACGACTACGGGCATCATCCGGTGGAGATCAGCGCTGTACTGAAAGCCGCTCGCAGCGCGGCTACTGGCCGGGTCATCGCCGTCGTACAGCCGCACCGCTACTCGCGTCTGGCCGCTCTGTTTGAGGACTTCTGCACCTGTTTCAACGACGCGGATCACGTCGTCGTGGCTGACGTCTATCCCGCCGGTGAAGCACCGATTGAGGGCATGGACCGTGACGGCCTGATCAACGGGCTACACGCCCACGGACACAGTCACGTCACCGCCCTTCTGTCACCGAAGCATCTTGCCGCCGTCATCGACGACATCGCCAAACCCGGCGATCTGGTCGTCTGTCTCGGCGCCGGCAACATCACGGCTTGGGCGCAAGCCTTGCCGGGTGACCTTGCGAAAATTCGCGGCGTGCAAACGCAGGACTTGGCCTCATGATGGCAGCTCACAGCACACAGTCCGGGTTGATTGACCGCCTGCCGCCCGTGCGCGGCAGCTACACCGCTTATGCCGATCTGGCGCCCACGACCTGGTTCCGGGTCGGCGGTCCGGCGGAGGTCTTGTTCACCCCTGCGGATACGGAAGACTTGGCCACGTTCATGCGTGGCAAGCCGGCTGACGTGCCAGTGACCGTGATCGGCCTGGCCTCCAACCTGTTGATCCGCGACGGCGGCATTCCCGGTGTGACGATCAAACTGGGCCGGGCGTTCAACACCATCGAAGTTGACGGCACGACCCTGCGCTGCGGCGGCAGCGCGGTCGATGCCAATGTCGCAACCACAGCCCGTGATCACGCCATCGCCGGACTGGAATTCCTCACCGGTATTCCCGGCACCATCGGCGGCGCCGTGCGCATGAATGCCGGCGCCTATGGCCGTGAAATTCAGAACGTCCTGGTGACGGCAACGGCCATGGATGACACCGGCGAAGTCCGCCGTCTGTCCAACGCCGACCTCGGTTTCAGTTACCGCCACAGCACGGCTCCGGAGTCCTGGGTGTTTATCGGCGCTGAACTGAAGGGCGTTGCCGGTGACGCCGATGCCATCACCCGGCGCATCCGGGAAATCCGCGCGGAACGCGAAGAAGCTCAGCCCGTGCAAAGCCGCACCGGCGGTTCGACTTTCGCCAATCCGTCGGAAGCGAAGGCGTGGGAACTGATCGACCAGGCCGGCTGCCGCGGCCTACGCCGTGGCGGAGCGATGGTCTCCGAGAAGCACTGCAATTTCCTGGTTAACACCGGGACAGCAACAGCCGCCGACCTGGAAGGTCTCGGCGAAGAGGTCCGTCAGCGTGTCCGCGATGTCTCCGGTATTCCCCTCGTTTGGGAAATCCGCCGGGTCGGTGTCGCGGGCACCGACGGGGACGCGCCCTTGCATCGCAAGGGGGAGGCTGAATGACCGCAACGCGCGCAGATCAGACCGTAGCTGTGCTGTACGGCGGGTTCTCCGCCGAACGGCGAGTGTCGCTCGTCTCGGGTGAAGCGGCTGCGGACGCCTTGCGCGCCTCGGGCTACACCGTCGTAGCGATCGACGTGCCACGCGACATGGCAAAGCTGACCGAACTCCTGACAACCAGCGCCCCCGATGTGGTGTTCAATGCGCTGCACGGCCGCTTCGGCGAGGACGGCTGCATCCAGGGCCTGCTCGACATGATGGCCCTGCCCTACACCAACTCGGGCCGTCTGGCCTCCGCTCTGGCGATGGACAAGTCGGTGTCCAAGAAAATCTTTGCCACCGCAGGCCTGCCGGTGGCGGAAGACGTGGTGGTCACCCGCGACGTCGCGGAGACCACCGATCCACTGCCGCGCCCCTATGTGATCAAGCCGATCAACGAAGGGTCGAGCGTCGGTGTGCGAATTGTACGCGAAGGCGATAACAAGGCGCCGCTGGATGATCTCGGCTTAGCGACTGACAGCCCGATTATGGTCGAGCGTTACATTCCTGGCCGTGAGATCACCGTGGCGATGATCGGCGAACGCCCGTTGGCGGTGACCGAGATCACCACCGAGCGCGGCTTCTATGACTATGACGCGAAATACGCGGAGGGAGGGTCCATTCATGTCCTTCCCGCAGACATCGACTCTGGTGTGTATCAACGCGCGCTTGATGTCTCGCTGGCGGCGCATTGCGCCCTTGGCTGCCGTGGCGTGACCCGCGCCGATCTGCGCCTGGATGGCAGCGACCTGTACCTCTTGGAACTCAACACGCAGCCCGGTCTGACCCCGACGTCTTTGGTGCCGGAGCAGGCGGCGCACGTCGGCATGAGTTTTGCCGATCTGATGTGCTGGATGGTGGAGAACGCGCAATGCGACGCCTAAAACCTTGGCTGATCAATGGATGCGCATTGACGCTGTTCGCCGGTGCGGCGGTGTGGATCGCGCGCGACCTACCGTCGCATGTCCGCCTGACCTCGATTCAGGATCACGCGGCAGAGTCCTTATCCACCGTTGGCTTGAGCGTTAAGGAAGTTCTCGTGACAGGCCGGGTGAAAACCAATCCGGCTGATCTGCTTGACGCCTTGGGTGCGGTCCGCGGCACGCCGATCCTGGACCTCGACATTCCGGCAGCCCGCGAACGGTTCAACTTGCTGCCGTGGGTCAAATCATCCGAGGTCGTGCGCCGCTTGCCCAACAGCATCGCGATCACTTTGCACGAACGCACCGCCTTCGCCGTTTGGCAGCGGGAAGGCCGCTACACCTTGGTGGACCGTGACGGCGAAGCCATCGCCGATATCGCGGCCGCCGAGAACCGTTTGCCGGTGATCGTTGGCGATGACGCGCCTGCTCATGCCGGAGAACTGTTCGACACACTCGCACAGCAACCAGCGTTGAAGGACAAAGTTACCGCCGCCGTACGCTTCGGCAACCGCCGTTGGGATGTCGTATTTGGCGATGTCGACGACGGCATCACCGTCAAACTGCCGGAGACCGGCATCGCCGAGGCATGGGCTTACCTCGCCGCGCTGGATACCACCCATCAAATCCTCAGCCGTGCAGTGGCGACCATCGACCTGCGCGTCGCTGGCCGCACGTTCGTCACTCTGAAGGACGGCTACACCATCAACAATCAGCACTTAGGACCCAAACAGGAAGCTGGGCTGGGTCTGCGCTACGCGCTTAAAGAGGAGTACAGGAAACGTGTCTAAGGGAACTGTACGCAACAGCGTGATCGCCGCGCTCGACGTCGGCACCACGAAAGTGTGTTGTTTTGTCGCGACAACCGACGACAACGGTCATCTTCAGATTGCCGGGGTTGGGCATCATCGTGCCAACGGCATGCGCAACGGCCAGGTGGTCAACATGGAAGCGGCGGAAGCGTCGATCCGGGCCGCCGTGGACGCCGCTGAACAGATGGCCAACGAGCGCATCGACCGCGTTTTTGTGAACATGACCTGCGGCAGCCCACGCTCTTCGCAGGTTGAAGTCGAAATGGCGGTCTCGGGGCATCAAATCCGTGATGCCGATGTCCGCAAGATCATGGAACAGGCCAGCGGCAACATCGATGCCGGTGACCGGGAACTGATTCACTGTATCCCGACCGGGTATTCCATCGACGGCTCCAACGGCATTCTCGATCCGCGCGGCATGTACGGCGACCGCTTGGGTGTGAACATCCACTTGGTCACCGCCGCTCTCGGCCAAAGCCGCAACCTGGCAACGGTGATCGAACGCTGCCATCTGGAAATCGAAGACAAGGTGGTATCCGCCTACGCGTCGGGCCTGGCCTGCCTGGTCGAAGACGAAAAGGACCTCGGCGTAACCGTCGTGGACATGGGCGGCGGCACGACTTCCGTCGCTGTGTTCATGGAGAACCATGTCGAGTTCGTGGAGTCCGTTCCCATCGGCGGCAATCACGTCACCAACGACATTGCGAAGGGCCTCTCGACGCCTGTCGCGAAAGCCGAACGCTTGAAAACCGTATACGGCAGCGTGGTGCACACCCCTTCGGACACGCGCGAACTGCTTAAGGTGCCGCTGGTCGGCGAGGAAGAAGAAGAAAGCGCCAACGAGGTGCCGAAATCCATGCTGGTGCAGATCATCCAGCCGCGCCTCGAAGAAACCTTCGAGCTGGTCCGCGGCCTGATGGACGCCAGCGGCTACGGCAAGATCGCCGGGCGGCGCGTCGTCATCACCGGCGGCGCCAGCCAACTGGAGGGTGTGCGCGATCTGGCTGAGCTGGTGCTCGACAAACAGGTCCGCCTGGGCCGTCCCAAAATGATCCGCGGCCTGCCCGAGTCCGTGTCCGGCCCCGCCTTTGCGACGGCGGCCGGCTTGCTGCGCTTCGCGGTCAACGAACACGTCATGCAACCGGATTTCGCGGCGATCGAACATGCGTCGCGTGCCCGCGGCTTCGGCCGCATCGGCCAATGGCTGAAGGAGAACTTTTAATGAGGAGAGGACGCCAATACCCGGCTTCTGAAGCGGCTACGGGTCCGCCAATCACGCCGGCAAAAAGATCGGGAACACCGGTCGCAAACGTCCCATCGAGCTGGAGAACACTAACCTGGAGGAAGGTATGACTTTGAACATCAGCGTCCCACAAACGGGAGCGGAACCGCTCCTAAGACCTAAGATCACCGTGGTTGGCGTCGGCGGTGCCGGCGGCAACGCGGTCAACAACATGATTGAGAGTTCCCTAGACGGGGTCGACTTCGTCGTCGCCAACACGGACGCTCAATCGCTGTCCCTGTCACGCAGTGACCGGCGCATTCAACTGGGAACCGACACCACGTCGGGCCTGGGTGCCGGTGCCCGCCCGGACATCGGCCGCCATTCTGCGGAGGAGTGCATTGAGCAGATCGGCCAGCAGCTGGAAGGCTCGAACATGGCTTTCGTCACAGCTGGCATGGGCGGCGGCACAGGCACAGGGGCCGCCCCTGTGGTTGCCCGGATTGCCCGCGAGCTCGGCATCCTGACCGTGGGTGTGGTGACCAAGCCCTTCCAGTTCGAAGGTATTCACCGCATGCGCATCGCCGAAGCGGGGATCGAAGAGCTGGCGCAGTGTGTCGATACGCTGATCATCATCCCGAACCAGAACTTGTTCCGGGTGGCCAATGAGAAAACGACCTTCGCCGATGCCTTCAAGATGGCGGACGACGTTTTGTACTCAGGCGTGCGCAGCGTCACCGACCTGATGATGATGCCGGGTCTCATCAATCTCGACTTCGCCGACGTGCAAACGGTGATGCTGGAGATGGGCCGGGCGATGATGGGCACGGGTGAGGCGGACGGCGAAAAGCGGGCCATCGAGGCCGCCGAAGCCGCCATTGCCAACCCGCTCTTGGAAGACACCTCCATGCGCGGGGCCAAAGGTGTTCTGATCAACATCACCGGCGGGTCCGACATCACCTTGTTCGAGGTCGATGAAGCCGCGAACCGCATCCGCGACGAAGTGGAAAACGAAGCGCACATCATCTTCGGATCCTGCTTCGATGAGAGCCTCGAGGGCCGCATCCGCGTCTCCGTCGTGGCAACAGGCATCGAAGCACAGGTCGGCGCCATGCCGAAGCCGGTGCTGGTGCGGGATGAAACCAAACCGGTTCAGACCACGATCCCTGAGATCAAACCGGAAACGCCCGAGCTGCGCCCGGCAACGATGGCCAAGAGCGTCTTCGGGGCTGGCCCCGGCTCAGCACCGGCAGCGAAACCGGCGGCACCTGCACCGGCGGCGGAGAGCATGCCGTCGCCAGGCCCGACCCTAGCCCCCGCGAGCGCGACCACGCGTCCGCCCGCGGGTGAGCTGGGACTGGCCGATCGCGTCGCTCAGTCCTCGGCAGCACCCCAGGAGGCACCCGCAGCACCCGCTGCTCCGGTCGCCCAGACCGACGACATCGCTGCAGCCATGAGCAAGGCTCCGGCTGTCGCACCGAAAGCCGCATCGGCTCCGGCACCGTCGTCCGCTCCCGCCAGGGTGGCTGAGACCTTCATTCCGAAGGCCCCGGTGACGCCGAAGACCAGCCTTGCACCTGAGCCGGCACCCGCGCCCGCTCCGGTGAAGATGGCGCCGCCGCCTGCCGCTGAGGCACCGAAGCCCCTGGCAACAGAGGCCAAGGACGAAGAGCAGAAGCCGCAGCAGAAACCCGGTCTGTTCAGCCGCTACCGCAGCCTTGCCAAGAGCAAGCCTGAGTCTGTTCCGGCGGCGGCTGAAAAACCGGTCGAGGCCCCGAAGGCTGCCGCACCGGAGCCAGCGGCCAAGGCCGAACCGGCACCGGCTCCTCTGGCGTCACCCACCGCACCGGCAGCGAAACCGGCGGCAGCAGCCAATCTGGCGATTTCGGTCAATCCGTCGGATCGCCCGGTGACCTCGCACGATGAGGATGAGTTGGAGATCCCAGCCTTCCTGCGGCGTCAGGCCAACTGATGCCCGCATAACCAGCCGTGGGGGCGGTCCTCTGAGGGGGATGGACCGCCTACGGGAGGGGGAAAGGCCCGCCATCATGGCGGGCCTTTTCTCGTTTTGTTGGGTCTTTCACAAGTATTGACTCAAGTCACAAGACAGTTCCGGAAAATTTGTCAAAATAAAGGCCTGATTCTTCGAAACTTTTTGCTTTCTCAAAGCGTTACAATTTGCAACAATGATTGTGTTGCGCGGTTCTCTCGGGGTTGATACCTAACGTTCCCGGCTGTCCGGGAGCAAACGTGTGCCTCTAGTTTGTTTGTTAAGAATAATAACGGTGACTTATGGCCCTTGACGTCAGCGACCCCCGCACCGCACGCGGTGCACGAGCCCCCCACGTTTCTCCCGCCAGCACAAATCCCAGACATGTCCAGCACACGCTGAAATCCACCATCGGATGCAGCGGCGTCGGCCTGCACTCTGGTGTGCGGGTGACCATGAAACTGCACCCGGCGCCGGTAAACACCGGCATCGTGTTCAAACGGATCGATTTGGTCGGCGGCGGCGCTGAAATTCCCGCCCGCTGGGACCACATCGCCGACAGCCGCATGTGCACCGTCCTGGCCGCCGAGAACGGCGTCAGCGTGGCGACGGTGGAACACCTGATGGCGGCCTTTTACGGCATGGGTGTCGACAACGCGCTGGTCGAACTGAACGGCCCGGAAGTTCCCGCCATGGATGGCAGTGCGGCCCCCTTCATCTTCCTGATGGAGTTTGCCGGCGTCGTCGAGCAGGACGCCCCGCTGCAGGTGATGCGGGTGCTAAAGCCCGTTACCTACGTCAACGGCCAAAAAGAAGTGCGCCTGCTGCCGTCAGAGTCCGGCCTGACCGTCGGCTTCGACATCAGCTTCACCGCCCCCGCAGTCGGCTGCCAGTCGTGCGAATTCGACATCGATCGGGACATCTTCAAGGCTGAAATCAGCAAAGCCCGCACCTTCGGGTTCCTTTCCGACGTGACCGCGCTGCGTGAGGCCGGACTGGCCCGCGGCGGGAGTTTGGAAAATGCCGTTGTCGTCGATGGCGACCGGATCTTGAATGAAGACGGTCTGCGTCACGCCGACGAATTCGTGCGCCACAAGGCGCTGGATGCGGTCGGTGACCTGTATCTGACCGGGCATCCCATCGTCGGACACTTCCACGGCGTGTGTTCCAGCCATGCGGACACGGCCAACCTGCTGCGCCTGCTGTTTGCGGACGACAGCAACTGGGAACTGGTCGACGCGGCGGACCTGGCAGACGACAGCGCCGCAGTCTGGGCGGCCCCGCTGAAACGCGCCGTTTCCGGCTAATCCTCACCTGCTGACAGCTAGATTTGCGGTGGTATACTGCCGCCGTTTTTGGTGCCCTCAATCCACGACTGCAGTGACCTTTCCTATGGCTCAACGTTCATTGCGTTCCCGCCTCGTCCCGCTCGCAGCGGCAGGCCTTTTGGCCGCCCTCGCCGCGTGCTCGAGCGACGACGAGATCGAGTACCGGGAGCTGACGGTGTTCGAGATTTACAATCAGGCCACCGAGTACCTGGAAGAAGAACGCTTCCGTGACGCCGCGCTTTACTTCGACGAAGTGGAGCGCCAACACCCCTATTCGGTGTGGGCGACCAAGTCGAAGCTGATGTCGGCTTACTCACACTACATGAACAACAAGTACGACGATGCGATTGCCTCGCTCGACCGGTTCATTCAGGTCCACCCGGGCAACCGTGATGTCGTCTACGCCTATTACCTGAAGGCGCTGTGCTACTACGAGCAGATCTCCGACGTCGAACGCGACCAGGACATGACTCAACAGGCGCTTATTGCGTTGGAAGACATCATCACCCGCTTTCCGGGTACGGCCTATGCCCGTGATGCGCGCTTGAAGATCGATCTGACCCGCGACCACCTGGCCGGAAAAGAGATGGCGGTGGGGCGCTTTTACCTCAACCGCGATCACTATCTGTCGGCCATCAACCGGTTCAAAATCGTGGTACAGGAATACGGCAATACGACCCACGCGCCGGAAGCGCTGTTCCGCCTGACCGAAGCCTACACAGCCCTGGGTCTGCGCCAGGAAGCCCGCCGTTCGGCAGCGGTGCTCGGCTATAACTATCCCGGCAGCGACTGGTATGAAGACGCCTACGACCTCGCGGGCCTCGACCGCGATGCCCGCGCCCAGCGTGAGCAGGAACAGGCGCAGCTGCAGCAGGACAGCGACAAACCATGGTGGCAACTGTGGTAGGAGTCCGGAGGTAAAACCTTCCGGGGAACGCTGCGGACGATGCTGGCCTCGCTGTCCATCCGTGATGTTGTTCTGATCGACAAGCTCGATCTCGAGTTTGCAGAAGGCCTCGGCGTTCTGACCGGCGAAACCGGCGCCGGCAAATCCATCCTCCTTGATTCCCTCGGCCTCGCCCTCGGCGAGCGCGGCGACACCGGACTGATCCGCCCGGGCGCCGGCAAACTCACCGTGACGGCGTCCTTCGACCTGCCAAGGAGCCATCCCGCATGGACCGTCCTGCAGGACCACGATCTCGGCGCGGAGGAAGAGGGTGTGGTCTTGCGCCGCAGCCTGGGGCGCGACGGCCGCAGCCGAGCCTTCGTCAACGACCAGCCGGTCAGCGTGGGACTGCTGCGCGAAGTGGGCAACGCGCTGGTGGAAGTACACGGCCAGTTCGACGCCCACGGCCTGATGGACGCGGGCACACACATTGCGGTTCTCGACCGCTTCAGACGCTCGAAAAGCGGCACAGAGCACGATTCCGCCCTGTCCCGGGCCTGGGAGACCTGGCAGGAGGCTCACAACGCTTGGCGGGCTGCTGAGCGCCTGATGCGCGACGCCAAGGCGGAGGAAGATGAACTGCGGGCTGCGCTCGCCACGCTGGAAAAACTCGCGCCCGTGGCCGGGGAAGAACAGGAACTGGCGGCCAAGCGCGCCCTGCTGCGTCACGGCGAGCAAATCCTCGGCGCGATCGAAGCGGCGCGTCAGGCGTTGAGCGAACAAGCCGACGTGGACGGAGCGGTACGCACGGCGCAAGCCGAACTCGACCGCGCCGCGCCGAAAGCGGAAGGCCGTCTCGATGCCGTGTGCGCAGCTCTGGAACGCGCCTCGATCGAACTTGCGGAAGCGCAAAGTGCGTTGGATACCGCAGCCGATGCGTTCGACCTCGACCCGGGCGAACTGGAAGCAGCCGAAGAACGTCTGTTCGCGTTGAAAGCGGAAGCGCGCAAGCATCAAGTCGACGTGGATGGCTTGCCTGCCCTGCTGGACTCTCTGAAGCAGAAACTCGCGGCCATCGATGGCGGCGAGGACAACCTCATGCGTCTGGCCAAGGCGGAGCATGCAGCCCGCGCCAGCTTCGACACCGCCGCCAAAGCAATGACCCAAGCGCGCGCCAAAGCCGGCAAAGCCCTGGCCCAAGCGCTGGCGAAGGAGCTGCCGCCGGTGCGCCTGACCGATGCCAAGTTCCAGGTCGCGCTCGAACCGCTACCGGAAAACGAATGGAGTGCGGCGGGCTGCGACAAAGTGGTGTTCGAAGTGACGACCAACCCGGGTTTGCCTCCAGGTCCGCTCAACAAGATCGCCTCGGGCGGTGAGCTGGCGCGCTTTCTCTTAGCGTTGAAGGTGGTGCTGGCGGACAGCCAGCCGCCGGCGGTCATGGTGTTCGACGAAGTGGACTCCGGCATCGGCGGGGCGACGGCCAGCGCCGTCGGCGAGCGGCTGGCGCGGCTGGCGGACACAGTGCAGGTGCTGGTGGTGACGCATTCACCGCAGGTCGCCGCAAGGGGCGCGAAGCACTGGCGGGTGTCGAAGGTCAGCGATGGGGAAATCACCGCAACGCGGGTGGTGCCGCTGACGCCGGACGAACGCCGCGAGGAAATCGCGCGCATGCTGGCCGGTACGGATGTGACAGACGAGGCCCGCGCCGCCGCCGACATGTTGATGACGGGCACGTAGGGGTATGGCAGACACCCTCGCGGCGCGCGCGGTCGACGACCTCACCGAAGAGGAAGCGGCAGCGGAACTGGAACGTCTTGCCACCGAGATGGCCGAGCACGATGCCGCTTACTATCGGGACGACGCGCCGAAGATCAGCGATGCCGACTACGACGCCCTGAAAGCGCGCAACTCGGAGATCGAAGCGCGCTTCCCCTCCCTGATCCGCGACGACAGCCCGAGCCAGAAAGTGGGCGCCGCGCCCGCTGCCGGGTTCAAGAAGGTCAAACACAGCGTGCCGATGCTGTCGCTCGGCAACGTGTTCAGCACAGAAGATGTTGAGGACTTCTTCGCCCGCGTGCGGCGGTTCCTGGGCCTGGACGAGAACGAACCGGTGGAGATGATCGCCGAGCCGAAAATCGACGGTCTGGGATTCTCCGCGCGCTATGAGAACGGACGCCTCGTGGTCGGTGCGACCCGGGGCGACGGTCAAGAAGGCGAAGACATCACCGCTAACCTGCGCACCATCACCGACCTGCCCGACATGCTGATGGGCGGCGGCAGTCACAATGGCAAGGACATTCCCAAGGTCATCGACGTGCGCGGCGAAGTGTTCATGCGCAAGCCGGACTTTCTGGCGCTGAACGAGCGCCAAGCGGAAAGCGGCGGCAAGGTGTTTGCTAATCCGCGCAACGCCGCCGCCGGATCGCTGCGCCAGCTTGATCCGGAGATCACCAAGACCCGGCCGCTGACCCTGTTCGCCTACAGCTGGGGCGAAGCCGAGCCGGAGAGCTGGGACACCCAACAAGACTATCTCGACCGGCTCAAAGCCTGGGGCTTTCCGGTCAATCCGCTGACCAAGCTGTGTAGCTCGGTCGGGGACGTACTCAAGGTCTACGACACCATCGCCGGGCAGCGGGCGGAGCTGCCCTATGACATCGACGGCGTGGTCTACAAAGTGAACCGGCTCGACTGGCAGCAGCGCTTGGGCTTTGTCAGCCGCGCCCCGCGCTGGGCGACGGCGCATAAGTTCCCGGCGGAAAAAGCCCAGACCGTGCTGGAAGCCATCGACATTCAGGTGGGCCGCACCGGGGCGCTGACCCCGGTCGCCCGCCTCACGCCGGTCACCGTCGGCGGCGTGGTGGTGTCGAACGCGACGTTGCACAACCAGGATGAGATCGAGCGTAAGGATATTCGTGTGGGTGATACGGTGATCATCCAGCGCGCCGGGGATGTCATCCCGCAGGTCGTCGAAGTGCTGAAGGACAAACGCCCGAAGGGCGCGAAGCCCTTTGACTATCCAACCACCTGCCCGCGCTGTGACAGCCTCGCCGTACGCGAAGAAGGCGAAGCGGTGACCCGCTGCACCGGCGGGCTGATCTGTCCGGCTCAGGCGGTGGAGCGCTTGAAGCACTTCGTCTCGCGCAATGCGTTTGACATCGAAGGGCTGGGGGCAAAGAACATCGAAGCGTTCTTCGAGGATGAAACGATCTGCAGCCCCGTGGACATTTTCACCCTGGAGAAACGCGACGGCGACGCCGATAACCTGACCCCGCTGCGCAACCGCGAAGGCTGGGGCAAGACCTCGGCCCAGAACCTGTTCGACGCCATCAACGAACGGCGCACCGTTGGGCTCGACCGCTTCCTCTACGCGCTGGGCATCCGCCAGATCGGCCAGGCCACGGCACGGCTGCTGGCGCAGGCCTACGGCTCGCTCGGCGCCCTGCGCGAGGCGATGGACAAAGCCCAGGACCGGGACAGTGAAGCCTATGCGGACTTGCTCAACATCGAGAGCGTCGGCGCGGCGGTGGCCGACGACCTGTTGGGCTTTTTCGCCGAAGAGCACAACACAGAGATCCTCGACCACCTGGCCGAGGAACTGACCATCGAAGACTTCGATGCCCCGGACACGGACGGTTCGCCCATCGCCGGCAAGACGGTGGTGTTCACCGGCACCCTGGAGACGATGAGCCGCAACGAAGCCAAGGCCGGGGCGCAGGCCCTGGGGGCAAAGGTGGCAGGCTCGGTCTCGGCCAAGACCGACCTGGTCGTCGCCGGGCCGGGCGCGGGCTCGAAGCTGAAAAAGGCCGAGGAGCATGGCGTCGAGGTGGTCAGCGAAGAGGAGTATCTGAAGCTGATCGGCAAAGCCTGAGACGGCCCGAAAAAGCCCCAGAAATTTTTCTTGGCAAAAATTCGAGGAACGAGCCCATGCACGCTACCGGTTTGTGCGGGGCCGATTTGAATTCGCATTTGTTTTCAGAGGCTTATTTTTGAGTCAAACGAGCCCATGCACACTCAAAACACCCTGATTTGTCCGGATGTATGCGTGGGTCGGGGGGCGTCGCTCAAAACAGCTTCGTCACACCGAAAAAGGCGATGATGAGGGTCGCCGTCCAGGTCAGGTAGGCGTTGAATTTCGAGCGCGGGGCGGTGTCTGTGAAAATCTTCTCGGCGGCGGCGCGTTCGGCCTCGGTCGTCGCGCGCTCTACCGCGCCGAGGCCCGCGACCCACTGCAAGGCGATGGCTCGCTGCTGAATGCTGTTGAACAGCAGAAAGGCGAACACCACCAGCTTGGCACCGATCCAGTTTTGATCGAAGGGCGTGTCATACACAAACGTGGCTATCCCGGTGAGCACCAGCACCGGCATCATGACGTAGCGCATGCCCTGATCGAGCGCGGTCATGCGATTGCCAAACGCGGTGCCGCGGTTGCGGTGCATGGCGACGGACACGGCCACCCAGGCCACAGCGATGACCCAAATGAAGTTGACCGCCCACAGCGGCAGTGCCGTGGCGCCTAGCTCCCAGGTGAGCGTGACGCCGACAGGGATAAGCAGGATCAGGCTGTTGCGGGAAATCTGCGAGAGCTGCACCAGGGTCACCGCCCAGCGTTTGCGTTCGGCGGCGCTGAGGTCGCGCTGCCACACCCGCGATGACATGACGTAGACGCCCCAGTCCGGCCCCAGCCAGTAAACGAACAGGACCACATGCAAAAAAATCATAAGGTCGTAAACGGGAATCATGCGGCGCTCCTCAAACGCACCGAATGATGGGCAGCGGAAACCTCCGGTGGCAAGAGTCTGACCCTATATGTGTCAATTTCGAACCTTAATATTTGGGAATTTTCCTGCGACGGTTGCAGCCCGCGGCGCGTTATTTCAGTATAAACAGACAGGAATCACATCACTGTTGCCATGCCCGCTGACGCCACAACACCTGAGTTTCCCGATCTTGAAGACATCGACCTGAAGCGCGTCACCGCCATGGTGGTCGAGGACGAAGAGGTCATCTGCGACGTGATCTGTGCCTTTCTCGGCAAGATGGGCGTTCGCCGCGCCATCGCCGTCGGCAACGCCGAAGACGCCATGTATCAGTTGGAAGACGACGAGAAAACCAAGGTCGACATTGTGCTGGTCGACCTCATGCTGCCGGGCGCGAGCGGCCTGTCGCTGATCAAGACCATGCGCGAACACAAGACCCGGCGGCTGCAAAACATGCCGGTGGTGGTGATCACCTCCTACACCAGCATGAAGGTTTACCGCAAAGCAGCCGAGTTCAACATCAATGGCTTCCTGCGCAAACCGGTCGCGCCGGGCGCACTGGAGACGGCCATTCTTAAAGCCCTGGGCGGCAAGGTTTCGGCCAAGGCGATGGAGAACTACCGCTCGGAAGCTGACCGCCTGCAAGCCGAAAGCGGCCAGAAAAAGAAACCGGGATTCCTTGAATCCCTGTTTGGCGGCGGTCAGGCCCAAGCCAAGAAGCCGACGGGTAAATCCGTTCGCCAATCACGCCCGCGCGTTAACCGCAGCGCCTGATTCCCTCCTATCCCTCGGACTCGTTTGCCGGATCGGGATTGCAAATCCCGCGCAGGGCTTCCCACTCGACGTCGCCCAGAGCTGGACGCCCGGTCATCTCGGCCTGTTCGGACAGACTGTCGATGCGTTCGGTGAGGCTGGGGTGGCTGCCGAGGTAGCGGTTGATCATGGAGTCTGAGTCGCCGTAGGAGTCGCGGATGCGCTCGAAGAAGGTGACCATGCCGCGCGGAGAAATACCGGCGCGGCGCAGCATCTCCGCCCCGGTCTGATCGGCTTCCCGTTCGGCGTCACGGCCATAGCCCGAAGTGTACATCTGCGCCGCCGCCCCGGTGATGGCGTCGGACTGCAACCCGCCGAACATGAACTGCACCAGCAGGGACAACCCAATCGCATTGACGACACCCTCGGTGGGATGGCGGTGGACCGCGTGGCCGATCTCGTGGGCCAGCACGCCGGCCACTTCATCGGGATCATCGGCCCGGGTGATGAGGTCTTCGAAAATCACCACCTCGCCGCCCGGTGCGGCAAAGGCATTCACCGGCCCGCCGGAAAACACCCGCACGCGGAGCGGCTCATCCGGTTCGGGCGAAACCGCCTGCAGCCGCTGCGTCAACGCGTCCAGGGCGGCCAGACCTTCGGCCTGACGGCAGTCCTTGCGGCCACTGCCCATCATGTCCACCACCTTGGCGCCGATGTCCTGGCGCCATCCGTCGGGAATAATGTGGGCGACGGGGCCGGACAGCTTCGGGAAGGTCCAGGCCACCACGGCGATCACCACGGCGGCGGCCGCGGCCCACCCGGCGAGAGCCGGCAGGGACAAACTCAGCCGTGCACGCCCGGGCGCGGACAGCGGCGCGTATTGGATGAGGTTGCGGTGAAAGGCGATGTCCTCCACCTGCAAGCGGGTCTGGGGGTCGGAGTCCAGGGTGTAAACGGCGGGACGGCCTTCGTCCGGGTCTTCCAGAACGCGGATGTCGGTCAACCCCCAGCGGCTGAGGATGCGCCCGTCGCTGGCGTCGATGCGCACGCCGAGGCGGGTGAATTCCACCCGCACGATGTGCGGCGTCGCCGACTGTCCATCGAAGTAGCGGCCCGGGACGGACGTCGACACGGACTAGAACAGACCGCTGTCGAGACCGAGGGCGCCGTCGAGGCCCTCGCCCGACGTATTTAGGGCCTCGAGCGATTGCTGGACCTGCGTTACGGCGGCGTCGAAGTCGCCTTCGAAGGACACATGGCGGGCGATGTAGTTCATGTTGCGCTGGGTTGCGATGGGCATGCCGAACCCGAGGGTGAAAATGATGATCAGCGCGTTCACCGCCACCAGCCAGAACAGCTGTCCGCCGGACGGGTGCGCGCGCAGCTTCACCCCGGCGATGGCCAGGTTGTTCATCTGAAAGCGGAACACCGCGGCGCGGTACCAGATGCGCGACAAGCCGAGGGTAAACGGCACCAGAAACCAGGTGATGAGATGGGTCGGCCACAGGCCCTCTTCGCGGGGGTCGAACACCGCCTGGGTGTTGCCGAACCACATGTGGCCCATCTGGTACTTCAGGCGGGCGCGATCGCCAATGGGAATGAGTAGGCCGAGAGAGACGAGTGACAACAGGCCGTAGCCGAAGACAATGGCGCCGTACTTAAAGGCCGATCCGGACAGATACCCACGGATGCCGCGCCACACGGTGCGGGTCATGCGGTAGCGCAGCGCCGCGTAAATCGCCACACCGATGAGATAGAAGATGACGATGAACAGCAGATTGGTAATCGGATAGACCTCAGGCGGCCAAATGATCAGCGGCGCGTAGACCAGGATGATGATGGGCAGGGCTTTGAGAAAGCCGCGGAACAGCTCCCCGCCCGTGCCGATGTATTCAAAGCGGTCGCCCCGCAGGGTGAAACTGCGGGCGATGTAGCGGCGGATGCGGGTCTTGCCCCAGAAGGAATAGATGCCCAGGGTGACGATGTTGAGCACCAGATTAAGCAGCCAGATGGCGTAGACGCGCCCGAGACGGCCATCGTAGTCGAGGCCGTAGGTGGTGCCTGATGCCGCGCCGGCGCCAGCCATCAAGGATCGGCTGGCCCCCTGCCCCCAGGGTCCGGGCTCGCTGGCTCCCGCGTTTGGCTCGCTCATGTGATCCCTCTTATTCCCCCGTGTGCAGCTCTCACGCTACAGCAACCCAGAGGCGGACCCAAGCGGGGAGTACTCGCTCCGATAAGCGCGTGTGTGCGGACCTACAGCACCACCAGCGGATCGAGCGACATGTCGCCGAGGGGCTCAAAGCCGTCTTTAGTGACCAGAACCAGGTCTTCCAGGTGGGTCGCGCCCCAGCCGATTTCGACATTGGGCAGATCAATGGTCAGGGTCATGTTTTCCTGAAACACATGATCGTCGCTGACGACGAAGGGCAGGTCATCGCGGTAGGCCTGATCGGTGTGCTGCAGCCCGACCGAGTGCGGCCCGACCCCCATGGTCCAGCCCGTCGCGCTGGCCTTCTTGACCGCATCGGTGACGGTGGCGCGCAGTTCGGAGTACGCCATGCCCGGGCGGAGGGTCTCGTGCGCCACGTCGCGGGCGAGGCGCGTGAGGCGGATGCGCTCCTGCAGTTCCTTGGGCGGCTCGCCGACGCACCAAGTGCGGCCGAAGTCGCCGTGGTAGTAGTTAATCTGGCTGACAGCGTCGACCATCATCGCTTGCCCCTCTACGACCTCGCCGTGACGGAAACCGCCGATGGTACCAGAGGCAATCCACATGGCCTTGGCGCCGCGCCTGGCGGCTTCGACCATGAACAGAGTGTCGATGTCGGCCTTGGTCATGCCCAGCTCGATCTGTGACAGCATGGCCATGCAGGCGTCCTGATTGACCCTGGCGATGCGGCGCATGTGAGCGAGCTCCACATCCGATTTGATCATGCGGATCTTGCGGAAGGTGTTGTCACCGGGCACGCAGGTGACAGATGTTTGCCCCAAGGTGTTGAGGATGTCGGCGATGCGCATGTCGTCGCAGGCGATCTTGCCGTTGATCAGACCGGCTTCCTTTAAAGCGCGTACCAATCCCCACTCGGGCGTCGGCGCCTTGCCGCTCTCCCAGCGTTTTTCCAGCTCGTACCAGCCCTTTTCAATCTCGGTGAAGCCATCGGCGTTTTCGGGCAGGCGGCCGAAGCTGCGGGTGTCGGGCTCCTGACTCCACAGTTCGGGATTGCGGTAGTCCTCCCAGCTGCCGGGCGCGCCGTAAGGGATGATTTCCGGATACTCACGGTCGCCGTTGGCGATGAACCACAGGTCCGAGCTTGCGACCACCAGGAACGACGGCTTGTCAGGGTCGCGCGGCATAACGGCGAAGCTGGGAATGGCGCGCAGCTTCTGCAGTTCGTAGGAAAAGTAGTTGCCGAGGTAGAACACATTGACTGGGTTGAGGGCGACGATGCCGTCGATCCCCTCGCGCTCCATTACCTCATAGGCGCGCGGCTTGTTGACGAGCAGCCGCCCGTCGAACGCTTCTCCGGGCACCGGCCCCGGCGCGATCAGCCCCCAGTTGGCGTGCGCCTCCTTGCCGCCCAGCATGGTGGCGCCGAGCATGCCAGCACCCCCGGCGGCAAGTCCGGCAAAGAAGTCACGGCGGTCGATGTCGGGAACGAAGGGATTGGTCATGGCGCGTCTCCTGCAATCAGTGAGTTAGGATGGCACAGGAGATGAAGCGCCGCCACGCCGCCGCCGTCCTTCAACCGGCTACAGACCGAACCCGGTGCTAGCCGTCGCCATCGCTAAGGGTCTGGCCCCGGCGGTCACGCCAAAACGCCCACGTCCCGACCAACACAAGGCAGACTCCGCCGACCTGAAACGCGGTGAACACACCGGCGGCCTCGATCAGCACGCCGACAGCCAGCAGCAAGACGGCTGACAACACTTCGATGCCGAGGCTGAGCACCGAGGTTGTGGTCGCGCGGCTGGTGCCCTCCATGGCCTTTTGGAACTTGGCCCGGCCGATCACCTCGACCGGAGTCATCACCACGTAGACCAGCAGCAAGGGGACGATGAAGATGAGCGCACTCTGCGCGCCGGCGATGAGGAACAGCACCCCGGCGAGGGTTGGGCACACCCAGCCGATGCCGCCCACTTTGGCAAAGCGGTGGGCATGGACCATCAGCGGAATGCGTAGCACCGCGACGGCAGCTCCGGCCACGCCAAAGGCCCAAATCGGCAACTCGACGGCAAGGAAGTAGAGTTGATCGAACTCCTCGAACACCCAGACCGTGGTGGCGGTGAGAATGATGTAGGCGGACAGGAAACGCAGCCGGGCGTTGGCCTTAAAGTCATCGATGGCGGCTTTAAAGGTGGCCAGGTTGGACGCCCGCGCCGGTTGGGCCTGATCAGATTTCGCCGGCGGCGTGGGACGGATATCGGGCAAGGTCAACGCCACACAGGCGGCACACACCAACGGCACGACCGACGCCCACAGGGCCAGTTTCAGGTCCACATAGGCGATAAAACCGCCGAGAAAAATGCCGATCCACCCGCCGGCCTCACCGAAGGCCTGTTCACGGCCATAGGCTTTGTCATACACCCGGCCGTAGCGGTGATGATGAACGTGCTCAAACAGCACCGCCTCCTTGGACCCGGAGTACACCGCCTCGCTGAAGCCCCACAGCACGAAACCCGCGGCGTAAAGCCAAAACCCGTCGCCGGCCATGGCCCAGCAGGCGAAGCACCCGGCTTTGATGAGCGGCGCGACGATCAACAGCGTGCGCCGGTTGAACCGGTCGGACAGCACGCCCGACGGCAGCTCCAGTGCGATGATGCTCAACGCCCAAATGGACATCAGCAGGCCGATGGTGGCGGCGCTTAACCCTTGCAGGCTGAAGTAGGCGGTGTAGATCGCGTAGCCGAAGATGAATTCGTAGAAAAACGTGTACGCGTAATTGGCGCGCAGCAGACGGACCACGCGGGATCGGGCGGTTTGCATCTTCGCTACAGTGGACGCGTGGCGTCCGTCAGCCAGGGCCCGATGTCATCGCCAGCCTCATCATCGCCGACGAGTGGCATCAGCGTCTCGCACACGCGGGCGTGATAGCCATTCAGCCAGCCTTTTTCTGCATCGCTGAGCAGGCTTGGGTCGACCAGGCGCAGATCAATGGGGGCAAGGGTCAGAGTTTCGAATTCCTGTAACGCCTTCTCCGCGCCCTCGGGCTTGGCACTTTCACGCACGGCAACCAAGTTTTCGATGCGAATGCCATAGGCGCCGGTTTTGTAGTAGCCAGGCTCATTGGAGATCACCATGCCCGGTTTGAGCGCGGGACCAAGGCTGGCGCGGCTGATGCGCTGCGGGCCTTCGTGCACACCCAGGTACGCGCCGACGCCGTGACCGGTGCCGTGGTCGTAGTCCACGCCATCTTCCCATAGGGCCGCGCGGGCGAAGGTATCCAGCTGGCCGCCCGCCGTGCCTTCGGGAAACCGCGCCATGGCGAGGGCAATGTGGCCCTTGAGCACTTGGGTGAACCGCCGTTTTTGTTCGGCAGTCGGCGTGCCGATAGCGATGGTGCGGGTGACGTCGGTGGTGCCATCCAGGTACTGCCCACCGCTGTCGACCAGAAACAGCATGTCCGGCGCAACAGCGGCGTCGGTTTCCGGCGTAGAGCGGTAATGGACGATGGCGCCATTGGCCCCCGCCCCGGCGATGGTGGGGAAACTTGGGCCCTGAAACATGTTGTCGGCACGGCGGAACTCTTCCAGTTGAGCCGCGGCGCTGATTTCACTGACGGTGCGCCCGGCGTCTATTTCGCCGTCGAGCCAGGCCAGGAACCGCGTCAACGCAGCGCCGTCGCGCACATGGGCGGCGCGGATGCCGTCCAACTCGACATCGTTCTTGCACGCCTTGGGCAGGGCACAGGGGTCTTCAATCGGCAGCACGGTGAGACCGGCAGCTTCGAGGCGGTCGACCGCCCATTGCGACACGGTCGCCTTGTCGACGGCGATGCGGCCGGCTTCGCCGCTCAACGCGTCGATCGCAGCCCCCAGTCCATCGGCGGGCGCAAGGGTGATGTCGTCGCCCAGATGCGCGCGCACGTCCGGCGTGAGCTTGGCATCGTCGATAAATAAGGTGAGCCGGCCATCTTCGAACAGCAGCGCCGTGGCCAGCACCAGTGGGGTGAACTCGATGTCGCCGCCGCGCACATTGAGCAGCCAGCACAAAGAGTCCGTGGCGGTGATCAAATAAGCGTCGTAGGTGTCGGCCTGAAGGGTTTTGGCGATGGCCGCGCGCTTATCCGCGTGGCTTTGCCCGGCCAGGTCCAGCGGCTGCACCTTGACGGGCGCGCGCGGGCGCGGCGGCTGTGTGGTCCACACCGCGTCAACGGGATTGACGGCCAGGGGCACCAAGGTGCCGCCCGCTTTCTCACAGGCCTCGCGCAGGCGTTTGAGTTGATCTGGCGTAAACAGATGCGGATCGTAGCCGAGCGATTGCCCGGCCTGCAGGGTGTCCTTGATCCACTTAGACGGCGGGTGATCGATCAGGTGCCGGAATTCATAGAGGGACTCATCCGTTTGGTCGCGCACCTGTAAGGTGTAGCGGCCATCGACAAACAGCGCCGCCTTGTCCTGCAACACCACGGCCACACCGGCCGAGCCGGTGAAGCCGGTCAGCCAGGCAAGACGCTCCGCATAGGGCGCGACGAACTCGCCCTGGAATTCGTCGCCTTGCGGCACGATAACACCGTCAACGCCCGCCTCCGCCAACTGCGCGCGCAGGCGCGTCAGACGCTCGGCGGCGGACAGCAGGTCGACCGGATCATGTGCGGTATCGGGTGTCATGGTGGGCTCAAGCTACGGGGACGGTGCCGGAGATTCAATGACTTAGAAAACGCCCGTTCGTCTCACGTTTAAGCATCAAAGTCGCCCAGGCATTGCGGGATGTCACCCGCGCGCGGACCAGGCCTTGGGCACGGTAGGCATTGGCGACCAAAGGCACCTGGCTGGTGAGAAGCCCAGAGAGAATGAGATGCCCGCCGGGGGCGAGCAGACGCGACAGGCCGGGGGCGAAACGGACGAGCGGGCGGGCGAGGATGTTAGCCGTGATGATCGCGTAGGGTGCGTGACGGCGGACCGAGCGGTGGGCCGTGCCGTCGGCGATTTTAAACCGCACCCGGTGGTGCAGGCCATTGATCCGCGCCGCATCCGTGGCAACGCGCACGGCTTCAGCGTCGATGTCCGTCGCCAGCACCTGCACCGGCCACAGCCGTGCCGCGGCGAAAGCCAAAATGCCGGTGCCGCAGCCGACATCAAGCACACTCACCGGACCGGTGCGCGCCAGCCGCGCCCGTACATCGGGACGTTTGGCCAGCGCCCCCAACGCCAACAAACAGCCGTGGGTGGTGGCATGCTCACCGGTGCCGAAGGCCGTCGCCGCGTCGATTTGCAGCGGCAGGCGGCCGGCGGGCACTGCACCGGCATGGTGACGGCCGTGAACCCAAAACCGCCCGATCGGCAGCGGCGGAAAGGCCGAGGCCGTGGCAGCCAGCCAGTCGGTGTCGGGCACGTCCCTCTTGATGTAGCGCGGCTCTGGGATGCCGCTGTCCGCAGCCGCGTCACGGAACGCCGCCTGTAGAACGTCATCGGGTACGGACACGGCAAACAAGTAATCCATCTGCCAAAGTTTGGCTGGGGCGAGCGGGTCATCTTCCGGTATCTCGAAGGACGACAGCGCCGCGGAGACGTCTTCCAACACGCGGCTGAACCGGTCCACAGCGGCGGCGGGCACGGTGATGGACACCGACCACATCATTGAGCCTCTCCGGCACCGCAGTTGCGATGCGTTGTAAGGGCATGCGGTGGGCGCGGATCAGTCATGCGGATCAAGGCCTACTCTCAATTCTGTGACCGAACCATATGGGGTGGAGACGCGTATTTATAGCAAGAGGCCGGTATGCCGGCCGCGTAAACAAAGCAGTGAATTATGGCTAAGTCATTGAATTATATACCGCCTAAGGTTTTTTCGTCGTCGGCGGAGGACGAAACCCCGCGCCCCGTGCCAAATCGGCGGAGCGCATTAATCCAAATGTGCGATGACGACGTAAATACGGCAATAACCCATCAAACGGTGGGACGCACGTCAAAGTAACCGGTTATTTCTGATCCCCGTCAGCTAACCGGAGTCCCGGTGGCGAGGGCGCACCCCTCCCCCAACTCTCCCCTCTCAGGGCGCTTTCGCGCCGGGACATGCTTCTCGCAAAACTGAAGGTGGCTACGCGGGCTCGACGAAGCTCGACAGGACTTTTTTCTGCCCCGCTTTTTCAAAGGCGATGTCGAGACGGGTGTCGTCGACATCCTCAATGATGCCGTAGCCGAACTTCTGATGGAAAATGCGCTGGCCGACGGCGAAGTCACCCCCGGCGGCGCGCGGCTCGACCTGCCAGCCGTCGCCGTCGATCGTCTGGGCATTGCGGTTGGCCTGCCGCTGCATGCTGTTGCGCGCGCGGGAGGTCCAGCCCGGCTGCGACCATCCACTCCCGGCGCCATCGGAAAACCCGTCGCCCTGGTCGTAGCCGCCAAAGGAGCCCATCAAACCGCTGTCGGCGACCTGTTCAATGTGATCGTCCGGCAGTTCGGAGATAAAGCGTGAGGGCAGACTGGCCTGCCATTGGTTATAGACGCGGCGATTGGCAGCATAGGAGACAAACACCTTCTTACGCGCCCGGGTGACGCCGACGTAAGCCAAGCGGCGTTCCTCTTCCAGCGCCGCGTTACCCCCGTCATCCAGCGCCCGGCGATGGGGGAAGATTTCCTCCTCCCAGCCGGGCAGAAACACGGTGTCGAATTCGAGCCCCTTGGCCGCATGCAGCGTCATCACCGTGACCGCATCACCGCCAGCCTGAGAGTCGTTCTCCATCACCAGGCTGACGTGTTCCAAGAACGCGCCGATGGTGTCCCATTCTTCCAGACCGCCGACGAATTCCTTGAGGTTTTCCAGACGCCCCGGCGCTTCCGGCGAGGTGTCGCGTTGCCACATCTCGGTGTAGCCGGACTCGTCCAAAACTTGCGCGGCGAGGTCGGCGGGGGTCATGCCTTCGCGCAAGGTACGCCAGCGGGCCATGTCGCCGATCAAGGTGGCGAGGCTCTTACGGGTCTGACCGCGCAGCTCATCGGTGTCGACGATCTGCACCGCCGCTTCCATCAGACTGATCCCGGTGGCGCGGGCATACACGTGAATTTTCTGCACCGAGGTCTCGCCAATGCCGCGCTTGGGCTTGTTGACGATGCGCTCAAACGCGAGATCGTCCGTCGGCGTGTGAATGCAGCGCAGGTAGGCGATGGCGTCGCGGATCTCCAACCGCTCATAAAAACGCGGACCGCCGACCACGCGGTAGGGCACACCGGTGGTGATGAAGCGCTCTTCGAATTCCAGCATCTGAAAACCGGCGCGCACGAGGATCGCCATGGTCGACAGGTTGACGCCCTTGGTCTGCAGCGCTTCGATTTCATCGACCACCCAGCGCGCTTCCTCCGGTCCGTCCCACACGCCGCGCACGGTCACCGGCGCGCCAGGCTCGGCGGCGTCTTCATGGGCGGTCTTGAGGGTTTTACCCAAGCGGTCTTCGTTGTGATCGATCAGGTGTGAGGCGGCGGCCAGAATGCTCGGCGTTGAGCGGTAGTTGCGTTCCAAGCGGATGACCTTGGCGTCCTCGAAATCCTTTTCGAAACGCAGGATGTTACCCACTTCGGCGCCGCGCCAGGAGTAGATCGACTGATCGTCGTCACCAACACAGCAGAGATTGCGGTGCTTTTGGGTTAACAGACGCAGCCACAGATATTGCGCCACGTTGGTGTCCTGATACTCGTCCACCAGGATGTAGCGGAACTTGTTCTGATACTCGGCCAACACATCTGGCTGGGTTTGAAACAGCGTCAGGCAGTGCAGCAGCAGATCGCCAAAGTCAGCCGCGTTCAGGGTGGTCAGGCGGTCCTGATAGGCCCGGTACAACTCAATGGCACGTCCGGCGGCAAGATCGCCGGCCATGGCGCTGGTCACCTTATCCGGCGTCAGGCCTTTGTCTTTCCAGCGCTGAATGACGGCCAGCACCATCTGCGCCGGCCACTTCTTATGGTCGATGCCGTCGACCTCCATCACCTGTTTGAGCAGGCGGATCTGATCGTCACTGTCGAGAATGGTGAAGTTGGATTTCAAGCCGACCAGCTCGCCATGCTTGCGCAGGATTTTCACGCCGAGCGCATGGAAGGTGCCGAGCCACATCTGTTCCGCCATGGGCCCGACCAGTTCGGCGACCCGCTCACGCATTTCCCGTGCTGCGCGGTTGGTGAAGGTCACAGCCAGGATTTGCCACGGCTGAGCCAGGCGCTTGCCGATGATGTAGGCCAGCCGGGTGGTCAGCACCCGGGTCTTGCCCGTGCCCGCGCCGGACAGGACCAGCACCGGGCCTTCGGTGGTCTCGACCGCCTGGCGCTGCTCGGGGTTGAGCGAGGTGAGCCAAAGCGGAGGCTCGGGAGAGGCTGCCGCGGGAGACGGCGGAGCGGCTTCCACCCCCTCATCAAGGGCAAAAGGATCTGAACTATCGGGAGACGACATGGCTGCACTGTAACCGGTTATTGAGCGTGTTTGTATCACGTCATGGACCGGGCCCAACCCCTATGGAAGGATGAAGGCTCACCAAACAACAGCCGAGGTCGACGTGCCCCAACAGCCCCGTTTTCAGTCAGGTTTCACCCGCCGCCAAGCCATCGCCACAGGCGTGGGCGGTGTTCTTGCCACCGGCTCCACTTCGATTGTGCGCCCAGCCAAAGCTGACGGTCATTCGGGCGGGTTCGATCCCAAAGACCCGAAGCAGGTACTCCGGACCCTGCACAAGATGCGCGGAGATGAAGGCGGCCGCATCGCCCTGGGGTGGCTCAAGGGTCAGCGGTACGGCGTTGTTGACGGCGAAATCACACCATTGATGGGTATGGTGACCGGCACCTTTGCGCGCCATAAAGTTTTGGACAACGGATCGGTTGCGCTGACCAGCTTCGAACTCGCCTTCTATACGGACTTCAATACCGGCGAACTGATCGACACCCTTGAGATTCCTTACACCGGGAAGACGGTTGAAGTGCCGAAGCTGAAGCTGGGGCCGAACACGGGACTTCATGAGCCGATGTTCTACAAGATTCGCGAGTTAGGCGGGCCCGCCCCCGATGAAGACCGATCGGACTCCGAAACCTCAATGCGCCCCACCGGCACAATGCGCATCCAAAACTGGCTGGGGCCGGTCAACGTCAAGGACGGACACGTGTGGATTACGGAGGCGTCCAGCGCGGCGGTCATTCCCGCTGATCCAAACGCGGACTCGGTCATCTACAGTGAGTCTGTGACCTACAAGGGCGCGGAAGAAGACGTACTGAACCCGGACCTCCAGACCATCGAGTCCACCCTGGCCTACACCGGTATCACCAGTTGGCGCCCGTGGATGGAAATGGGCGATCACCCGGGCCACACCACGTCGCACGCGATCGGCAGCAAGACCTACGACATGGACGAGCTGCCCGACGACTACCGGCAGATGTGTGAGACGTACTATCCAGACGCGATCCGCGATCCCGGTGCGGTGCTGGATCAGGTGGGGTAGCGCCTCACACCCAGTCCTACTCGGCGATGCGGCGGCGGCGCACCCCCTTGGTCTCCGCCGCGGCCTCCGCTTGCGCTTGGTCAATCACGCTGAGCAGATCGCGGGCCGTGAGTATGCCGCAGAGACGGCCACCGGTCGCACCATCGACAACGGGAAGACGGCGTGCGCCGGACGCGAGCAGAAGGCGCACGGCAGACTCAATCACCTGATCGTCGCGAATGACCGTTGTCACCGCCTCAAGCAGCGGCGCGACCGGCTGCTCCAAATCACCATCCGCCAAATCAGCCAGCGCTGAACCGCCGACAAACCCCTTGAGCTTGCCCTCGTCATCCACGATGTAGAGCTCGTCAAGGTTATGCGCGAGCAACTTCTGCCGCGCCTCACCTTGGGTCATATCGACAGTCCCGTGCGGCGGCGGACCCGTTATATAGTCGCGCACACGAACAGACTTCAAAGCGCTGACATCCGAGCCGCCTTCCAATTGCACACCGGTGTCATGCAGTTGCGCCAGGAAGAAGGACTGGAAACCGAACAGTTGGGTGCTGACCAGCGTAGCAATCACGACCGCGAGCATGACCGCGAGGGTGAGCGTGTAGTCACCGGTGAGTTCAAAAATAATGAGGGTGGTGGAAATCGGCGCACCCAACACCGCCGCCGCCGTCGCTCCCATACCCACCAGCGCGTAGGCGGCCGGGCCTGACGACAGCTCCGGACTGACCGCCGCGGTGGCAAAGCCGACAGCCGCACCCACCAGGGCCCCCAACGCCAAAGACGGACTAAACACCCCGCCACCGAATCCCCAGCCCAGGCAGATCGCCGTCGCCAGCAGCTTCAAAGCGATCAGGATCAATATGACATTGATCGAATAGGCCGCGTTAAGCGCACGGTCGGTCTGTTCGTAGCCGACGCCAAGAACGTCTGGAAATTGGGTGGCGATGAGTCCGACCACCAGTCCTGCCAGCATGGGGCGCAAGACCACCGGCAGCTTCAGCGCCACGCCCCAGTCGCGGATGAAGCGGATGCCATACATCAACACGACAGCGGCCAGGCCACAGGCCACCCCGGTCAGCGCAAAGGCGGGGAATTCAATCCAAACGATGTCCTCAAACGCGGGAATGGTGAAGGCGGGGTACGCGCCGTAGATGCCGCGCGACACCGTGGTTGCGGCAACGCTGGCCATGACCACCGGGGCAAAGGCGCTGAGCGCGTAGTGGCCGATGATGATCTCGTGGGCGAAGAGGGCACCGGCGATGGGCGCATTAAACGATGCCGCAACGGCCGCCGCGACACCGCATCCGACGAGGATACGCACCACCGGGCGTCCGGAGCTGATGCGTTGACCGATCCAGGAGCTGAGTGTGGCCCCAAACAGCACCGCCGGACCTTCGCGCCCCACGGACCCGCCAACCCCAATCGACGCTGCACTGCCGAAGGTCGCCGCCAGCCCTTGCCACAGCGGCATCCGTCCGCCTTTGAGGGCACTGGCTTCAATCACGTCGGCGACACCGCGCGGCCGGCCGCCCGGCATGATGAAGCGGTAGAATATGCCAATGAGCAAACCGCCAATGGTGGGAACGGCGATCACCTGCCACATCGGCAGGGCTGCCGCGATGGTGGCGAGATTCTCTCCGCCACTGCCAAAGCCCAAGGTTTGAAACACGTCGATCAGTTCGCGAAAGCCAACCACCGCCCAGCCGACAGCAAAGCCGATGACGACCGCGAGTACGCTGAGAATAAGATTATCGTGACGGATGACGGCGGACACTCTGCCGCGGACGCTGGTGAATATGCGGGGGCCCGACATCCTGCGCCGGTTGGCCTAGGTGGCCGCCGCAGCGCTGTCCGGCCGAATGCCAAGCACATGGCAGATGGCGTAGGACAAATCGGCGCGGTTCAACGTGTAGAAATGAAACTCACTGACACCGTCAGCCACCAGCCGCTTGACCTGCTCCACCGCGAGACTCGCAGAGACCAGTTCGCGGGTGGCCGGGTCGTCGTCCAGTCCGGCAAACAGTTCGAGCAGCCAAGGCGGCACGCTGGTGCCGCAGCGTTTGGCGAAGTTGACGTTCTGCTGAACATGGGTGATGGGCAGCAGGCCGGGCACGATGGGCACGGTGATCCCCGCCGCGGCGGCGCGGTCGCGGAACTTGAGAAACACATCTGGATCGAAAAACAGCTGGGTGATCGCCCGGCTGGCCCCAGCGTCGATTTTACGTTTGAGGTTGTCGAGGTCGGCCTCCGGGCTGGACGCCTCGACATGGGTTTCCGGATAGGCCGCGACGCTGATCTCGAAGTCCGCCACCTTTTTCAAACCCTCGACCAGATCGGCGGCGAAGGGGTAGCCCTGTGGATGGGGAGTGTATGTGGTTTCACCTTTGGGCGGATCACCGCGCAGGGCGACGATGTGATGAATACCGGAGTCCCAATAGTGGCGGGCGACGTCATCGACTTCACCGCGCGAGGCGCCGACACAGGTCAAATGCGCGGCAGCGGCCAGATCGGTTTCCTTTTGAATGCGGACGACGGTCTCGTGGGTGCGCTCACGGGTCGAGCCTCCGGCGCCATAGGTGACCGACACGAAGCGCGGTTTGAGCGGCGCCAGGCGCTCGATGGACGCCCATAGCTTCGCCTGCATCTTTTCCGTCTTGGGCGGAAAAAACTCGAACGACACCTGCACGTCCGCCGGCAGGCGCTCAATCAGGGGCGAGCCTAGGCTCTGATATGCATCCGCGTTTGGCACCGCAACCTCAAAAAAGCCAAAGTCTGGGAACAGGTTAGTCTGACGTTGGGCGGTGTTCTAGCAGTCTTGCCGCGGTTGGCAAATCACCTCGGCAACCATCGACCCGAAATTATTCCCACAGCGCGGGTCTGCCATGCGCCAAACGGGGGCGGGGTCGCACAAACGTGTATGGTTTTTGCGACCCTGGTGTGGTACCCAATTGCCATAATAAATGACAGAATTCTGCGGGACACACGGGCACAACACGGAAAATTTTAACGGCGTTACGACTAGGTTTTTGATGTCTGTTTTGAATGGTTTGATCCGCTGCACCCGCAGCCTCCTGCTTCTCGCTCTCGCCGCTCTCTCTTTGAGTGCGTGCGCCTCCAAGCCGCCCGCCTCGGACCCCGAGGCACTGCGGGCCTACGAGGAATTGAACGATCCCCTAGAGCCCTGGAACCGGGCCATGCATCAGCTCGATCAGGGGCTGGATACGGTGATCTTCAATCCCACCATCGCAGTCTATGAAACCATCATTCCGGAGCCGGGGCGCCAGGGCGTAACCAATGCCCTGCGTAATTTCCGCTCGCCGATCACCTTTGCCAACGACGTGCTGCAAGGCGAAGGCGAACGCGCGGGCATCACCCTGGGCCGGTTTGTCGTCAACTCCACCATCGGGGTGCTCGGCCTGTTCGATGTGGCCCAGCACTGGGGCATGCCTTACCACAGCGAGGATTTCGGCCAGACGCTGGCGGTCTGGGGCGTGAAGGAAGGCCCCTTCTTCTACGTGCCCATCCTCGGCCCGTCGAATTTCCGCGATGTCTCGGGTTATGCGGTCGATACCACCACCTTCGACGCCATGGCCTGGATCACCCGCGCCGACAATCCGTTCTGGTGGCAACTGGCCTATACCGGCGTGCTGACGGTTGACATCAAAAGCAACACCGGGCCGGTGCTGGACGAACTGAAAGCATCGTCGATCGACTACTACGCAGCCTTGCGGGCAGCCTACCGGCAGAACCGGGCTCAGGCGATCCGCAATGGCGCCCCGGCGCCCCTGCCCGATTTGGACGACTTCGATGAAGACGGCGGCGATCCGTTTGCAAAAAAGCAACCGGCAGGCAATGAGCAGATCGCCCAGGAGCTGACACGGTGAAGAACGCGCTTTCCGCACTTGTTGTTTTCGTACTGGCGGCTCCGGCAGCCTGGGCCAGTGACGAGGCGAGGAGCGACGAGGCGTGGCGTACGGATCCCACCGCCTTTATCAACCATTTCGCCCAAGTGGGAATTTCCGACATCCTCAACGCCGACGTGCCTGGGGACGAGAAGACGGAGCGGTTCCGGGACCTGTTCACCGACGCTTTCGATATTCCGGCGGTCAGCCGTTTCGTGCTGGCGCGGTCCTGGCGGGCCGCGGATGACAGCGAGCGGGATGAGTTCGTAGGGCTGTTTGAAGATGTCATCGTCTACACCTGGTCGCGGCGCTTTGGTGAATACGAAGGACAAACCATTGAGGTGCGCAACACGTCGCCGGATGGCGAGACTGGCGTGGTGGTGGACAGCGCCATCGTCGATAAAAGCGGCCAATCCATCGGCGTGCAATGGCGCCTGCGCCAGCGGGACGCAGGCTTGAAAATCGTCGACGTGGTGGTGGAAGGCGTCAGCATGGCCATCACCTATCGTCAGGACTATGCCTCGGTGATCCGTCAGCAGGGCGGCTTGGCGGGGTTGATGGCAGAATTACGTAAACAGATCGCCGCCTCCAAACCCGCGTAACACCCTTTAAAACCGGGGCCCCTGCCCTACATAGAGCGCACGGACCGGGCTCAGACCGGGCCGCTTGTCCTAGCCACACCTTTGCCTTCGGGGTAGGGTTTGGCCCGAGTCGAGGGTGAACCGCAGGCATCCACGCAGATATGAAAATTAAGCTGCTGACAATCGAAGACGGCCTGAACAACACCGGGTTCCGCAAGCTCGCGGCCTATGTGAAGGCGATCCACGACGACACGGATGTGTACTACGTCGTCACCGGCAACGTGCGCTCGTTCAGCTATCACCTGATGACCAAAGGGGCCAACGCCCTGACACCGGCGGACGTGGAGATCATCGCCCAGTCGGTGTGCGATGCCGACATCGTCGGGTTTTCCTCCATGACCCAGTACGCCGGCGCGACGGTAGAGGTGATCGAAGCCATCCGCCGCCTCAATCCGGACTGCTACATCGTCTGGGGCGGCATCCACCCGATCATGGAGCCGGAAGACGCCATCAAGCATGCCGATGCGGTATGTACCGGCGAAGGAGAATTCGCCTTTGCGTTTTTCCTGGAGGCCTTCAAGGCGGGCAAGGATGTCTCAAAGACGCCCGGCTTTTGGTTCAACACGCCGGACGGCATCAAGCGCAACATGAACCTGCCGCTGATGAAGGCAGAAGAAATGGATCAGATGCCGATCCCGGTCTACCAGGACGGCGAGTACATTTTGCACAATGGCGTGGGGTTCGAGCCCATCACCGCCGAGGACCACCTGTTCTTCAACGGCCTGGCCTACAAGACCGTTTGGTCAATCGGCTGTCCGTTGCGCTGTACCTATTGTGGCAACACCAAATTCATCGATTACGACAAAAACTACCGCAAGATCCGGCATTCCTCACCGAAGACGATCATTGCCGAACTTAAGGACGTGATCGAAAAGCACCCGCATGTGTCGAGCATCGTGTTCGATGACGACAGCTTTATGGCCTTGCCGCAGCGGGTGATGGACGAGTTTACGGATTTGTATATGAAGGAGATCGGCCTGCCCTTTGTGGTGACCGGTCTGATTCCCAACTACGTCAAGGAAGAGAAACTGCGCCTGCTGATCCATGCCGGGATGAACCGCGTGCGCATGGGTATTCAGTCCGGCAGTCAGGCGATTTTGGATTTTTACGACCGGCCAACCCCAATTGGCCGGGTGCGCGATGCCTGCAAAATCTTGAACCAGTTCAAGGACTACATGATCCCGCCGGCCTTCGACATTATTCTCGATAATCCGATCGAAACGGTGGACGACAACCGCGCAACTCTGGACTTCATCTACGAAATGCCGCGGCCCTATACGCTGAACGTGTTCTCGCTGCGTATTATTCCGAACACCCGGATGTCGGACTCTTTGGAAGAACGGGGTGTGAGCATTGACGACATCCGCAAGCCCTACACCCAGCCGCGGCCAACCCTGTCGAACATTCTGGTGTTCCTGATGGCCGCGCTTCCGTTACCGGAATGGGTATTCCGGCGCATGCGGGACCGCGCACTGCCAACCCACATGGAGCAGACCCAGTATCCGCTGCTGATGCTGGCGGCACGCTTCCTCTACCTGTCCAAGCGGGCGCTGGACCACCTGATTTTCCTGGATTTGACTGTGGGCAGCGGACGCCCGGCCGTTTGGGGCTGGAAACTCGGTCCTCTGAAGCTGTGGCGCACCTGGATGCTGCCGCGCTTTGCCGCCAAACGGCGGGAAATCACGCCGCCGCCGCCCAAGCCGCCACGCGTTGAGCGCCGGCCTGCAGCACCGCAGGACGCCAACGCGACCCCCGCTGAATAGGGGCAGAATAATATCGCCGCCGGCTAGAACGTCCCCCGGACGAATTTCTAGAACGTGCCCCGCACGAAAATATTAAAGATTCGGCCCCACTTGTGGCGCTCGACGCGGCGCCCAATGGCTGTGCGCCCGCCGCCCGGCTGGACGGCGAATAACTCCCGGTCTCGCACCAGCAAGCGATTGAGGAAGTTGTTGGATGACAGGTTGAGGCGGAGGTTTTCGCTAAGCTCATGTTCAATGGTGAGGGTCAGCGAGCCGCCTTCCTTGAAGCGCTCGATGTAATCCAGATCGTAGATGAAACGCGACCCGCTCTGGCTGAAGTTGACTCCGATATAGCCGTCGATGACGAAATCAACATCATGGCGGTAGTCGAGCTTGAATTCCCAGTTGGGTGAATTGCCGAACCGCCGGGTCCGGCCATCGAAGGGATCAGTGACAGAGGTCTTGCGCCGGAGATAACTGGTGGTGAGCACCCCATCCCACCAGTTGAGCCGGGTGAATTGCAAACTGGCTTCGACCTCGGCGCCATACTCCCTGCCATCGCCGATGTTGCCGGGCTGAGAGATCAAGCCGTTAAACGTGGTCCGGCCGCTGACATCCTCGACCTCGCGGTAAAAGGCAGAGGCAGACAGCACGCCGCCGCCATCCATTAAACGGTGATCAATCCCAACTTCGAAGTCCCAGGACTTCTCGGGCTTGAGGTCTGGGTTGCCAGCTTCCAGTTCCTGATCGCGGTCGGTGATGGTGGCGACGAACTCGAGGAAGTTCAGCTGTTTGACATCACGCACGATGGAGAAGAACACCTTGTCACGCGGGGTGACATCCCAATATGCGTTGAACGTGGGCTTTACGAAGACGAGCGAGCGGGCGTTATCGACATCTGCGCTCTTCTGGGTGATGCGCGAGGCTTCGACCGCGAGGCCGGGCTCCAACTGCAACTCGCTTAGAGGCTGCCAGCGCAGGGTTGAGAACGCCTCGCTGCGGTATTCGGTCACCTTGCCGTCGCTGTTGAAGATCGGCAGTGGGACCAGCTCGCCGTTGACGCGTGTGGCCAAATCAAAATCTGTGTTTTGAGTGTTGAGCGCGCCTTCGAGCCCCACCTGCGCACTCAAAGTAGGTCTGAACGTGGCGTCATACGTGCCGCGCAAAATGGACTCGGTCTTAACGTCCTGGCGCGTCTGCTGCACCTGAACCGGCTCGTCCAAAGGCTGGAGGTCAAACACTTCACGGTCGCGGTTTTCCTTTTCCCAATTGAACAGCCCCAACATGGTGAAGGTATCGGCCTCTCCCACGGGAAAACTGTAATCCGCGCTGACTTCAGTGGTGAAACGGTCGCGGTCGTCGACCTCCAGAATGTCGGCCAGTTCATTGACCTGACGGGGCTGCTGCGGATCCCGCAAGACCTCGCGGCGCTCGCGCCGGTTGATCAGCCACGAGCCAAAGCCGTTGAGTTGCAGGCGTGAGCCCGAGGCAAAGGTTTGCTCGTACCGTCCGTTGGTCTGAATGGTGTAGTTGTCGAGCTGTTCGGACTCGGTGCTGTCGAGAATCTCCTGGCCGGTCAGATCGGTGGTGATCTTGGTGCGCCGCCATGGGCGGTAGATGGGGTTCGACTGCAGGGCAATCGAGTAGTTCCGGTTGACCTCAGTCACGCCGTAGGACAGAGAGGCGATCGGCCTAACGGAGCCATCGTTGGTATAGCTTGGCATGGCGACCGTCACGGTCAGCGTGTCTGCGGCGTCGTCCAGCAGGATGACGTTGATGATGCGCTGGGTGGTGCTTTGCACCTCGCTGGACGTGCCGCGGATGATCTCGATCCGTGCGACCTGATTGGCGGCGATGCGCTGCAGGGCACCCGCCCCACCACTGTCCTTGCCGGTGACCTGCTGGCCGTTGATAAGAATGGCGTCTTCGTTGCCGCGCAGGCCGCGGCGTTCTTCCGTCGCGACAGACTCCTGAATACTGGCCCCCGGAATCCGCTGCAACATGTCTTGCAGTGACAACGGGCTGTACTGATCGAAATAGCTGGCGGGATAGACGGTCTTGGTGCCGTCGTCCGACACCTGAGGCCCTTCCGCCGGTGGAATTTCACCGACTGGGCTGAGGCCCTCCTCCACCGTTTGCGCGATGGCGAGGACGGGCACTAGTTGTACGGACAAAAAAATGGCCGCGGGAAAGGCCTGAGTGAATAAGCGGGACATCGCGACCACAGTTCAATTTGCTGCGCGGTTCATACCTGAACCAGCAAACAACGCAAAGCACAACCGCTAGAATTAGAATCTAAAATGGCGACATGGTCACATTGCGATGGCCAGAAAGAACAACGGCGGCTGAGAGACCTCAGCCGCCGCTGCGCATTTTATGTGTGCAGGACCTTAGAAGTTATAGGTCGCACGGACACCCCACTGACGCGGCTTGGGCAGCGATACGCGAATTTCGCGGGCTCCCGGAACCGGGCCAAAGATGAAGTTGAACAGGTCAGTTCCCTGGAGACCGTGGATGAACTCATTCTCGTTCAGAGCATTCACGACGAACGCTTCAAGCGACATGGTTTCATTACGGATACCGAAACGGACGTTGACGTTATCGAAGGCGGCAACTTGAGCCAGGTTCGAGAAGTCAGTCTGTTTCTTTCCTGTGTGGGTCCAGTCAACACGGGTGTACCAATCCATGTTCGATGAGAGTTCATCCGTGTACTCACCGGACAGGGCCCAGGTGATCTCGGGCACGGTCGGCAGCTTGTTATCCGTGGCGTCGAAGCTACCGAGAACGTTGTTACACTCCGAGCACGGGAAGTTGCCGATCTTGGTGTGGTTGTAGCCCACATTACCTGAGATCGTCAGGTTTTCAGTCGCCTGAACTTGGCCTTCGAACTCAATCCCCTTCAGCTTGGCGGTACCGTTGTTGACGGTCAAACCAATGAGGTTGGCAACGCCGTTGGCCACGATAGGAATGCTGTTCTGGGCTTGGCCGTTCAGCCATTCCATGTAGTACAGCGCGATGGTCGTACGCGCGCGGCCATCAAGCCATGTGGACTTCAAGCCGAGTTCGTAGTTGTCGACCTTCTCTTCCTCGTAGGCAATGCCGGCGTTCGGCACAACGGCGCGCAGAGCGTCGATCACTTCCTGAGAAGACGTTACGAGACCAGCGTTGAAACCACCCGGACGATACCCGCGTGAAAACAAGGCGTATGCCGTGGAGTCATCGGCGTACTTGTAGTCAAGCGAGATACGCGGCGAGAAGCTCTTGAAGGTTTCCTGGAGCTCCTGACCGGCAACACCTGTGACTGGCAAGCCGTTGGTGCCGATGATCGGCTGCTGGCTGATCTTATCCCACTGATACCGGGCTTCGGCACTGAGGGTGAGTTCCTCGGTGATGTCGAAGTACGCAGCACCGAAGATAGACGGCGTTTCAGCCTCTTGCCGGGTAATGGCCGCGGTGAAGAACGGACCCAGGATCAGGTTACCGTAGACCGTACCGCCGGGCTGCTTGGCATAGAGATAGTTCACCCCAGCCGTCCAGCGCAGACGCTCATCTTGCGGCGACGTAATACGGACTTCCTGGCTCCAGTCACGCGAACGTGTCTGGTTGGTCAGGAGCGTGTTCCGCCACGGCAGACGCGTTGGTGTGACCGCTTCGGATACGAAGAACGGGTTGGGCAGGTCGCGGGCATCACGGTAGTTGAGGTCGATAAGATTCATCGACTTGTCACGGTGATGCGCCGACAGGGTGCTGAGCGTGTAGCCGTCCGCGAAGTCGTAGTCGACGCGGATTGTGGCCTGGAACGCTTGGCGGCGGTGGGCGTAGCCCTCGATGAACGTCGGATCGAAGGTCAACCAATTCGGGTTCGGGTTGAAGATCGTTTCGCGCAGAACCGAATTCAGGTTGTAGTCACCGCTGATCAGGTCGAAGCCGAATTCATCGACGTTCGGCAAAGTACCGCAGTAGTAATTGCGGCCTGGTGACGGCGTGCAGTTGAAGCTCTCTTGCTTCAGTGCAGCCTGGGCCGGTGGGCCGTCCTTATTCTGGAAGTATTGGACGTAGCCCTTAATTTTCAGATCTTCATTCGGCGTGAACACGATAGACGACGAAATCGATGTCGTGTTGCGCTCACCGAACTTTTCGGTCGGGTTCGAGAAGTTATCGTAGTACCCGCCTTCGTGAACGTTGCGCAGGCCGACGCGGATGGCCAGCGTATCTTCGACGAGCGGGCCTTCGAGGCTGACCGACATGTCATGCGAGTTGAAGCGGGAGTATTCCGCGCTCACCCGGCCTTTGTATTCGTCGGCCGGATCACGGGTGACGAAGTTGATCGCGCCGACAAAGGTGGAACGTCCGAAGTAGGCCGACTGCGGGCCTTTGAGGACTTCGATCCGCTCAACGTCGGTGATGGGCGGCGTTTGGGCGCCAATCACAGGTGCGCCGTCTATAAACAACTGACCGCCAGCGGACAGACCGACGTTGTTACCGAGGAACAGACCACGGAAGGTCAGAGCGTTGGACGACCGGTCGTTACGACCCGAGCCACCCTGCTGGTTGACGAAGTTGAAGCTGGGCGTGAACGAGCTGATGTCATTGAGTTCCTTCAGATTACGGGACTCAATGTCGGCAGCCGAAAACGCGGTGATGGCCAGCGGCACTTCCATCAGGTTTTCTTCAACCTTACGGGCCGTGACGACGATTTCTTCAAGCGCCAAAGTCTGCGCTGAAGCCGCTTGCGGCAGGGCAAGCGAAGAAACCAGAGCGGTGGAGACCGCCAAGGTGGATAATCTCTTCATGGTATTTCCTCTCCCCAATGTGTCTTGGATTCCATGCCAAAGACACCGGAACACGTGACGTTAATCGTCACCGCTACATTGACCGACAGGCCCGGATTTCCCCAGAAAGCAGGCTATCGGCGTTCGCTAAGTGACGAAGCAATGCTGTTCGAGCGCATTTTGTTGTGCGCCTTCAAGGGTTTCACTTTTCCGGTTCACGCTGTGGACTGTAACAGCGCCATGCCAGCATGCGCTTGGCACGACCGAAAGCCCACAAAACTGCGGGTGCCGGGTAGCGCGATGCATAAATGTCACGCCAGCCGGTTTTTTGCCTGAGCGTTGGTCCGGTTTATGGTCCCTGCCCTGATGGACTCTGGAACCTGACCTATGACCGCGCCAAAACCCGCTGCACACGCTTTGGCCGAGGGTGCTAACCAAATCTTCTGGCCGGACCTTCCGGGGACGGTCCAGACGAGGACCTTGGAACTCCTTGCCGATGCGATTGCCGTAATGGCGGGCGCGGCAACTCACCCGGCAATGGTGGCGTTGGCGGCACAGGTGAAATCAGCAGCGGGTCCGAGCACGCTGATCGCCAACAAAATCGGCGTGGCGACGCGCGAGGCCATTCTGCTCAATGCGGCGACCACCACGGTCCTTCAGCGCCAGGACGGCTACGCCCGCGCCAAGGGGCACCCGGCCAGCCAACTGACGCCTGTGCTCTTGGCCCTGGCTGAACGCGACGGGGCGCCAGCGGAAGACATGCTGAGCGCCTTTGTGGCGGGGTATGAGGTCGGCGCCCGGGTGGGCATCGCGCTGGGGGGTGTGCCCCCCTGGCTGCACGACAACGGCAATTGGGCGACGATAGGAACCGCTGCAGCGGCAGCTCACCTCCTCACCCATGGCGACGTGGACGCCATTGGGCGGGCGATTGATGGCGCGGCGTCACTCGCGTTGTCGTTCGACCGCTTCACCACAGCTGCGGGGGCGACCGTTCATCATCTCTATCCGGCGATGGCGACGACCCATGCGCTGGCCGTGGCGGAAGGTGCGGCAGCCGGTCTGACGCCTCTCACTGGCAGCCTGGAGCGGTTTTACGGCCCGCATATGGGTGCGGCGTTTGATGCCGGTCTGTTACGCGACGGCATCGCGGACGGACGGTTTGCCCAGCACGAAATTCTCAACGGTTACTTCAAGCTGCATCCGAGTTGCGCGCATCTGCACGGGGTCAATGATGCGGTAGAGCATCTTGTCCGCACCCACGGCATAACCGCCGCAGACGTCGCGCATGTCGATGTCGCGGTGTTTGGCGAAGCGATGGAAATCGACTCAGAGGCACCCTGCAATGACCTGGCCGCACGCTTCAGTGCCAAAGCGACCGTGGCGGCGGCGCTAAAGTACGGCACCTTGGAAGACGCCGCATTGCTGAACCTGGACGGTCTGCAACCGGTGATGGACAAAATTACCGTCCGCCATGACCCTGCTCTGGATCAACATACCCCTGAAGGGCGGCCAGGCGTGGTGGCTATCACCCTGACATCCGGCGAGATAGTTGAGCACACCGTGATCCATCCGCGCGGCACGCCCGCGGTCAACGCCACAGAGGACGAACGCGTGGGCAAAGCGCGCGCCCTGCTCACGCCCCATTACGGGGAAAGTGGTGCGACGGGCGTCATCGACGCCGTCATGGCCTTCGGCGACGGCGGTTCTTTAGCAGACCTGACCGCCGCGCTGCGCAGTTAAGTCGCTTAGCGTTCGATGCGCTTGTACTTGATGCGGTGTGGTTCGACCGCGGCCTCGCCCAGGCGGCGCTTCTTGTCTTCCTCGTACTCCTGGAAGTTGCCTTCGAACCATTCCACGTGGCTGTCGCCCTCGAAGGCGAGGATGTGGGTGGCGATGCGGTCGAGGAACCAGCGATCGTGGCTGATGATAACGGCGCAGCCGGCGAACTCGAGCAGAGCGAGTTCGAGCGCGCGCAGGGTGTCGACATCAAGGTCGTTGGTCGGTTCGTCCAGCAGGATGACGTTGGAGCCGGACTTGAGCATCTTGGCGAGGTGAACGCGGTTGCGCTCCCCGCCTGAGAGTTGCCCGACTTTCTTCTGCTGGTCGGCGCCGCGGAAATTGAAGCGTCCGACATAAGCCCGGCTTTGCACCGCATGCTTGCCCAGCATGATCTCGTCATTGCCGTCGGAGATTTCCTCCCAGACCGTTTTATCGGCCGACAGGGCTTCGCGCGTTTGATCGATATAGCCGAGCTTGACCGTATCGCCGATGCGCAGCTCGCCGCTGTCTGGCTTTTCCAAACCGGTGATCATTTTGAACAGCGTGGTCTTACCGGCCCCGTTCGGCCCGATCACGCCGACGATGCCGCCGGGCGGCAGCTTGAACGACAAATCGTCGATGAGCAGCCGGTCTTCAAACCCTTTGCTGAGGCCTTTGGCTTCGATCACCAGATCCCCGAGGCGCTCGCCGGCAGGAATGACAATCTGCGCATGATCCGGCGCGCGGTCCGCCGCCTGTGCAACCAAATCCTCATACGCCGTAATACGCGCCTTGCTCTTGGCCTGACGCGCCCGGGGCGATTGCCGCACCCACTCCAGCTCGGTCGCCAGCGTGCGCTGGCGGGCTTTTTCTTCGCGCTGTTCCTGCTCGAGGCGTTTTTGTTTTTGCTCAAGCCAGGACGAATAATTGCCCTCGTAGGGAATGCCGCGGCCACGGTCGAGCTCAAGAATCCAGCCGGTGATGTTGTCGAGGAAATAGCGGTCGTGGGTCACGGCCACGACGGTGCCCGGGTATTCCTCCAGGAACCGTTCGATCCAAGCGACGGATTCGGCGTCCAGGTGGTTGGTCGGTTCATCGAGCAGCAGCATATCGGGCTTGGACAACAGCAAACGGCACAAAGCAACGCGGCGTTTTTCACCACCCGAGAGTTTGCTCACATCCGCGTCACTCGGGGGACAGCGCAGCGCGTCCAAGGCGATTTCCACCTGACGCTGAACGTCCCAACCATCCGCCGCGTCGATCTTCTCCTGCAACTCGGCTTGTTCGGCAATCAGGTCGTTCATCTCATCGTCGGTCAGCTCTTCGGCAAACTTGGCGCTGACCTCTTCGAAGCGTTGCAGCAGCGTGTTGATCTCACCAACGCCATCCATGACGTTGCCGATGACGTCCTTGCTGTCGTCGAGCTCCGGCTCTTGCTCCAGATAGCCGACACGCACGCCGTCGGCGGCCCAGGCCTCACCCTGAAACTCAGTGTCGATGCCGGCCATGATTTTCAGCAGAGTCGACTTCCCTGCGCCGTTGTAGCCCAACACACCGATCTTGGCGCCGGGCAGAAAGGACAGTGAGATGTCTTTGACGACTTCGCGGCCACCCGGATAGGTCTTGCCGAGCTTCTGCATCGTGTAAACGTATTGGTAACTGGCCATAGGTCGTCTGATCCGTCGCTTATTAAGTGATTAAGGTTTCGCCGGAACTCCGTCACGCAGTGCGACGCCAATGGCAGCCAACACGTCGTCCCAGGTTCCCGGCGCGGCCTGCCGAAACAGGCGCAGGGACGGATACCACGGGCTGTCGGCGCGGTCGAGGAACCAATACCAGAACCGCCCTTGGCCCGCCGGGACCATCACCCAGCCCGGCACGCCCAGTGCCCCGGCGAAATGCGCCGTGCTGTTGGACACGGTGATCACCAGATCGAGAGCGGCGACCTGCGCGGCGAAGGCATCGAGGTTCGCCTTGGCGTCGATGTCCGGATCGCTGAACAGGGTCCAACCTCCCGCTGCGGCGGCTGCGTGATCGGCGGTGGTGTCGCCGTATTGAAGATCAACAAACAAGACGTCAGTTCCGGCAAGAGCCGCCGCCAAGGGGTCAATCGGCACGCTTTTCGCCGCGCCGAACCGGGGATTGGCGCTGCGCCAGGACACGCCGATCACGGGCTTGCCGCCGGACCTTTCTTTATACGCAGCGCGCAGGCGCTCCACGCGATCGGGATCGGCGGCGAGATATTTTGAACGCTCTGGAAAGCCTTCGACATCGCGGCGCAGAAAACGCCCGAGACTGCCGGCGGGAATTTGTGCAGTGACGGACGCCTGGCGCGTTTCGTCGGACAGGAGGCCGGCTTGAGAGATCACCTCGGCGAACGGGAAAGACCGCGCGAACAGCGGCACCAAACGCGCTTCACAGGCGACAAGCACTTGCGAGGCCCGGCCTTCAAGGTCGGGAACCATGCCGCTGTACAGAATCTGATCACCGACCCCCTGCTCGGTCCACACCAGCAACGTGCCTTCAGACAACGGCGCGCCGTCCCAGGCTGGCAAATCAAGAAAGCGGTCCGCGCCGGCGAAATCGCTGGTATGCCAACGCCATTCAAACTCATCCCAACCCTCGGCCAACTGTCCATCGGCCAACAGCATTTGCGCCAAGTTGTGATGCGCTTCGGCGGCACGGGGATCGGCGGCCACCCCCCGGCGGTAAGCGCTCTCCGCGCCCGCACGGTCTCCCTGGGCGGCGCGAATGACTCCCATGGCCACGTGCGCGTTGGCGGAGTCCGGGGACAGCTCAACCGCTTTGCGGGCCGCCGCTTCCGCGTCGTCCAGCCGGTTGAGCGCGCGCAGAGCGAGACTGAGGTTGAACTGTGTTTCCGCGTTGCCGGGACTGACCGCTGCGGCGCGCGATAATATGTCTACGGCCTCGGTCTGTTCGCCGAGGCGGTAGTGCGCCGTGCCGAGATTGGCCAATGCTTCCGGATGGTCGCTTTGCGCATCCAGCGCTGCCTGGAACCTTTCCTTTGCGTCCGCCCAGGCACCAATTTGCATGTAGGCCGCACCCAAGGTGTTGAGGAGATCAGCATCGGCGTCTTCAGCGGCGACAGAGCTCAGCATACGCGTTGCTTCTTCCGCTTGCCGGATTGCACCAGCAGCAGACCGAGGCCGCGCCGCGCACCTAGGTCAGCGGGTGTGTCAGCAAGAATATCGCGATAGGCCTGCTCTGCCTCAGGCAGGCGGCCGGCGCGGTGCAGGGTATAGGCTTGGTCGAGGGTGGGACGCATGGCCTTTTATAGGATGAGCCAGGCGCCCGGCCCAAGAGGCAGGTTAGCCAGGTGACATGCCGCGCAGCGCCAGGATGCGCTCAAAGAACGAGGGGCCCTCGTCCAGCTCCGGCGAGACATCGAACCGGTCGGAGTGGGCGCGGGCCCGCGCGAGGTAGTCATCATCCAGTTGCTCGACGTCATCGAGCTTAACCGCATCGAAGTGCCAATTGACGTTCCCGGGCGGAATGCCCAGCTCTTTGTACGGCGTGCGCGACCCGGCCATAATGTTCCAGCCGCTTGAGACGCCGCTGGCGCGGTCGAGGTCGGGATCGAACACCTCCGACGCCCAGGAAAACATCGAGGCGTACTCAATCGACGGCTGAGGAATGATCGGCGGGAAGTTGTCGCCTTCCTGACGGCGGATGACATCACCGTCGAGAGTCCAGTCCATGTGGAGCGGCTCGTCCTTATACTTCTCCGGGAACGCTTTTTTCATCGAGCCGTAGTACGTCCCCATCGGCGTGAAAAACTCGCCTTCCTTATGGCGGATATAGCTGACCGGCAGGGTGACCGTCTCGCCGTTAAACGGGCTGGTGTATGTGTCGATAATCTCATCGGTCTCCGGATTGGTGAAGAACGACATGGTCGAGTTGTAGCGGACATAGGTGGTGTCATCGAGTTGCCGCCACCAGGTACTTTCACTGCCGCGCATGCCGTACAGCAGCACCACGTCGTCCGGCATGATGGCGAAGATCTTGCCCTTGGTTTTCCAGACCACACGGTCTTCAACCCTGGTGCCCATCATCTTGACCATGGCATGCAGTTGTTCCACCGGATCGGTCGGCAGACTGCTCACGGCCGCACGGCCCTGGCTTGGTGTGCCGAAGCCTGCGGCGGCGGCCCCGAGGCCAACCCCGGCGGTGGCGAAAGCGCGGCGGGAAACGGTGTGCTCAGTCATGGCAGCAGTCCTCCGGTTTTGGTCTGGTGGAAGAGTCGTAGCGCGTGTTGTCGTTGGACCGCAATGCTACGCCGTCATCGGTCACCTATCGAGCGGATGCGGTGCGACGCTGCCTGCCTTTGCCGCACCTCCTTAAAATGACGGCGATGGAATGGGGATGTTTATGAAAGGCTTATCCGGACGCACGGCATTGATCACGGGCGCGGGACGTGGTCTCGGCGCGACCTTTGCCCATGCGCTAGCGGCGCGTGGCGTCAATGTGGGCGTCCTCGATATTGACGGGGATGCAGCATCAGAAACAGCAGATAAGATCAAGGACAGCGGCGGCGCGGCGATCGGATTAACTGCCGACGTGAGCAGGAAAGACCAAGTGCTGGCGGCCGTATCTCAAACGGTGAAGGACCTCGGCCCCGTTGACATCCTCATCAACAACGCGGGTTTTGGGACGACGCCAGAAACAGCCGGCATGGCTTGGCACGAATGGCCGGAAGCGGCCTGGGATGCCGTGATCGACTGCAATCTGAAGGGCGCGTTCCTGATGTGTCAGGCGACTGCACCCGGCATGGCGGAGGGTGGCTGGGGCCGCATTATCAACGTCTCTTCCGCCACCGTGTGGGCGCCGATCCCGAACGGAGCGGCCTACATCTCATCAAAAGCGGGACTGATCGGTCTAACGCGGACGCTCGCCGTTAGTCTAGGTGGCGGCGTAAACGTCAACACGCTGGTGCCGGGGCTGACCAAAACCGAACACGCAGCTGATTTGTATCCGCCGGAAGTCCATGAGCAATACGCCAGTCTACGCGCCCTTGGAAGAATTGAAGTGGCCGAGGACCTCGCCGGCACAGTTCTGTTTCTGTCCAGCGATGCAAGCGCCTTCGTTACGGGACAGGTTTTTGTTGTCGATGGAGGGCATGTCTTTGACTGACAGTGCAGCACGGCGGCCTGAAGCGGTTTCGGCGCTGGACCCTGGTGAACTCAACGGCAAAGTCGCGCTCATCACTGGCGGCGGCGGTGTGATTGGACCCGCCTATGCGCGCGCGTTGGCCGAAGCTGGTGCGGCGATTGTTCTGGTAGATATTTTTGGTGACCGCGCCGAAGCGGAGGCGATCAAGCTCGCAGACGCCGGGCACAAAGCGATGTCCGCTGGCGCTGACGTCGGCCACCGCGCCGAAGCCCAACGCGTTGTCAAAGACGCAGAGAAAAAACTCGGCGGCATCGACATCCTGATCAACAATGCCGGTTACGCGACGACCATGGCCTTCGAGGACATTTCGGAAGAAGAATTCGACAAGGTTCTCAATGCCAATCTCAAAGGCGCGTTTTTCATGTCACAAGCCTGTACGCCGCACATGAAAAGCAAAGGCTGGGGCCGCATCGTCAACCTAACTTCGACCGTATCGAAGATCGGACCCGGCGATCTGCCACATTACGTCGCAACAAAAACCGGCGTGATTGGGCTGACCCGCTCGCTCGCGCGGGCCCTTGGGAGAGACGGGATTACGGTCAATGCCCTCGGTCCAGGCATGGTTGCGACGCGCCCAATCATTGAGTTGTATCCGCAGTCGGCATTGGACAACCACGCCGCACGCCGTGCCATCAAACGCTGGCAATTCGAGGAAGACCTGATTGGACCTCTCACCTATTTCATTTCCCGCCATGCCGACTTCGTCACAGGTCAGACGATGCTGGTTGATGGCGGTCAGCAGTTCGATTGAGCTGTCATGGCGTCGGCGATACGTAACGGCATTCGCCTGAGATACGAAACACGCGGCAGCGGACCGGCGATTCTGTTCCTGCACGGCTTCACTGCGACAAGGGCGCTATGGTCAGCCCAGATGGCGGCTCTCCCCGGCTCCCTGACGGGGATCGCGATGGATTTGCGCGGTCACGCTGAAAGCGAAAGCGGACCACAGGATACCTACTCCATCCGCTCGCTGGCCGCAGACGCCCTTGCCGTGCTCGACGACGCTGGATGCGAGACAGCGATCATCGCAGGGCATTCTTTGGGCGGTATGATCGCGCAGCACATGGCTGTTCATTGTCCGTCGCGCGTCTCCGGTTTGGTGCTGAGCAGCACGACGTGCCTCGCGCCCGACCCGCAGCGCTTTAAGCCTTTGATCGAAGGCGCCATTGCGCTGGCAGATATGCCCGAAGAAGAGCGCGCCGCCCACCCCCTGCTCTGCCATTCCGTTCCGCTGGATGCCGCAACGGCGTGGGGCTGTGGCAAGGCCATCCTAAATTTGAAGCGTTACGATTTGGAATTGAGCCCGTTCACGAAACCGGCATTGGTGATTTTCGGTGACGATGACAGCGACAACATCAAAGACGGCTCCGCCCTTCTCGCAAAGGCTCTTCCCGCTGCGGTCAAATTGGAAATTCCGGGCTCAGGGCATGTGCCGCAACTTAGTCACACGGATGTTTACACAGCTGCGCTCAGTGAGTTTCTCAACGACGCGGCAGCCAGCTAACTTAGTCCGTTGCCGTGCCTGAGAAGCTGACCTACGGTCGCGCCATGATTAAGCGCGCTTATCTCTTTCTTTTTGTTGCAGCCGCGATGCTGTCCGGCGTTGGCGTTCCCATTGGCGTCTCCCGGGCGGAGTGTGTGCAAAACGGCCTTTCGGTGGTGTGTTCCGGACGGGACGAGGACGGCTTTGCCAGCGCGCAGAGCGACCTCAACATTTTGATCGTCCCTGGCGCGATCATGCGCAACTTCGATCCGTTCGACCGGCTGGGTCAGTGCCCCATCGCGCTGCCGTCCGTGGCCACCGGCGACCGCGCCACCGTGACCAACCAAGGCTTCATGTTTGTGCGCGGCGTATGCGGCACGGGAATTCAAACCGGCGCCCAATCGACGGTAATCAACGAAGACCGCATCGAGACCCTGGATATTCTCGGGTTCGGCATTGACGTCGGGCCGGAGTCCACGGTGATCAACGAAGGCCGGCTTGTGACCAATCAGTTTGTCGCCTACGGCGTTTTGGCCGGCGACGGCTCGACCATCATCAATCGCGATGGCGGCCTCATCCGGACGCGGGGTACCGTTGCCTCCGGTATTAACGGTGGCGCCGACATCACCGTCATGAATGACGGCACGATACAGACCGACGGAGACGGTGCCCATGCGATCGACCTGAACACCGGCGGCCTCATCACCAACACGGGTCTGATTGAGGTGAATGCCTTTCAGTCGGCGGGCATTCGCATCCGGTCCGGCGCAGTCACGATCACCAATAGCGGCACCATTCGCGGGACTTACACGGGCGCCAGCGCCCTCAACGCGCCGGAAGACGGCATGTTGCTCGACGTGAGCGCTGTCAATATCAGCAACAGCGGCAGCATCGAGATGTCATCAGCAAGCGCTGCCAGTATTCGCGCCTTGATGACCGGTGCGGGCGGTGTGGGGATTTCCAACACCGGATCGATCAGCGCGCCAAGCGGCGGCATTGCCATCAGCGGCGGCGGAGCGGTCACCGTCATCAACGACGGCACCATCAGCGCCACAGAGACAGGTCCGGCCCTGGCCATCGACGGCGCAACCGGCCTGGTGCAGGTCACCAACACAGGCACGCTGTCAGCGGCAGGCGGCGTTGCCCTGCGCGGCTCGGACAGCCGGGATGAGGTAACTAATTCAGGCACGCTGGACGGGGCTGTGATCCTGGGTGATGGCAATGACCTGTTGACCCTGCAGACCGGGGCTGTGATCGGCGGCGTTCTGGACGGCGGCACGGGCATCGATGAACTCACTCTGGCCGGGGCGGGCGGCATCGACTTCGACGTCACCGGGTTCGAAGAACTGGTCAAGCTGGGACAAGGCACCTGGTCGCTGGCCCGCGATGCGACATTCACGACCCGCGTGCGCGTGCTGCAGGACACCCTGTCCATCGCCGCAGGTGGGCGCCTGTCCACGGCACAGCTGGATGTGTTTCAAGGCACCACCCTGGCCTTGGCTGGAACGCTGGCGGCTCCGTTCACCAATCGGGGTGATTTCTTGATTACACAGGGCGCCGTGCTCGACGGCGACTTTACCCAAACAGCGACAGGCACGCTGCGGCTCGCCGCATTGGAGCCCGGAGTCACGAGCCCGGTGCTGTCGGTGTCGGGGTCCGCCACCCTGGCCGGAACCCTGGATATTCCCTTGGCCGACCAGACGCCGGTGCGCGATGGTGCCCGGGTAACGGTGCTAACGGCCAACGCCGTCACGGGTGCGTTCACGTCAACCAATGTCACGGCCGGAGCCTTTCTGTCCGCCGAAGCGATCTACGGCGGGCAAAGCGTCGACGTGCTGTTTTCCCGCACCCCCTACAGTACAGCCGCCGCCACGGAAAACGCACGCGCGTTGGCAGGCGCTTTGGACTCGGCCTTAACATCGACACCGCCGGACAGCGCGTTTCCGCTGTTCACGGCGTTGGATGCCCTCGCGCTGGAGCAGGCCAGCAACACACTCGCCGCCTTGGCCAATGACGCACCACTGGTGCTGAGCGCCATGGACCAACTCGCCGTGCGGACGATGACCCGCACGTTGATGGAACGGACGCACGCGGACGGCGTTTGGGGCGAGGTCGATCAACACTGGAGCGAAGCCCGCAATGGCGCCGGACAGCGGTTAAACCGCACCGCCACGACGAAGGCCGCGGGTGTGACCATGCGCCTTTCGGACGCCTTCAACTTCGGCGTCATGCTCGGACAGAGCGACTACCGGGCGAACACCGATATGTCTTCCGACCGGATTGAGGGCCAGGCGACTCACTTCGGTGTGTCGGCAGGGTTCAACAGCGGCACATGGCATGCCGCAGCCGGCGCGGCTGTTGGACTGCTGGACGGCGCGTCCACGCGCATCGCCCCGCTGACTTCAGGCGGTTCGAATTCAGGTCACGCGGATGGCGATTTCTATAGTGCCGGACTGGATCTGACGCAGACGCTTGAACGCGGAGATATCGTTGTGATGTTCGGCGGAGGCGCCGTCATGGCCCGCCTCACGCGCGGTGCCCATGACGAGATCGGCGGCGCGCTCGACCGCCTGGCTTTTCAAACCACATCCGCGACAACGGTGCGTGGACACCTGTCCGCTGAAATCAGTGCCGGCTTTGGCGGTGTTCAGCCCGAGCTAAGCACGAAGATATCCCGTGAGCTGAACGGCAACCGCCTGCAGGGCCGCGCGGCTCTGGCGGTGCTGCCCGATAACCTGTTCGATTTGAGTTTACAGGCGGAAAAGAAAACCTGGATCGAACTGGCGGGACGTCTGCCAGTGTCCGTAACGCCGGACCTGGAGATCGCTCTCACCGGCGGCGGCGTGATCAATGACCGGGCCGGCGGACACCGCATCGGCATCTCAGCCAGCTGGCGCTGGTAGACGCCTATTCCTTGCCGATACGCGGCGACTCCCCGTGAGGGCCGAAGGCTTTATCGAGCGTGCGGGTTGAATCGTCCGCGAGCGCGATGGCGTCGGACAACAACGTCAGAATCTTCATGTTGTTGCTGCTGACGTGGAGCGCCTCGGCGCGGGTGTCATCGGCGATCTTCAAACTTCTCGAGAGGATGTCTTTGCGGATGGCGATGAGAATGTCTTCAAGACGGAACCCTTCGGGGTTTTCTTCGGATACCAGAAAGCGGGTCATGAGAGCCTCCGTGACGACAATGTCGATTGATGGACCATGACTGCATTGGGCCTGACCGCCGGGAGCGCCGTCAAGGGCGAAAACGGTCTGCTGTAAATCGCCCAAGGGGCAGGAAAACGAACCGCAATCGTGCGATAATTGAAAAGGAAACCGCCAAATTGGGTGCTGTCTATGGAATTACGCAGCCCGTTGTGGACATTTAAGATCGTGCATGGCACTCAACCGCCGACTCCGCTGATGATTTCCGGATTTTGGCATGGATGATCTCGACGCTCTCGAAGCGCAAAGCCTGTTTATTCTGCGCGAAGCGTTCAACAAGTTCGATCCCTTGGGCCTGCTGTGGTCCTTGGGCAAGGACTCGTGCGTGATGATCTGGCTGGCCAAAAAGGCCTTCCTGGGGCGCATGCCCTTCCCCGCCATTCACCTGGATACGGGCAAGGAATTTCCCGAGGCCTATGCCTTCCGGGATCAGTACACCAAAGAGTGGGGCCTGGACCTGATCGCGGATGACTGCCCGCCGATCGAAGAGGTCGACGCCAGTTTGCCGCCGGCGTCGCGCTTCGCCGCGCGAAAGTCTCTCGGTCTGCAACAGGCCATCGACCGCTACGGGTTCAAAGCGCTGATCACCGGCATCCGCCGCGACGAGCAGGCGACCCGCGCTAAGGAACGTGTATTCAGCCCGCGCGGGACCGATAACTCGTGGGACTTCCGCGAGCAGCCACCGGAGTTCTGGGATCAATACAACACCGATTTCCCGCCGGGTACGCACGTACGCGTTCATCCGCTGCTGCATTGGACCGAGGTGGATATCTGGCGCTACATCGAACGCGAAAGCATTCCCATGTGCTCATTGTACTTCGCCAAGGACGGCGAGCGGTTCCGCTCCCTCGGTGAAATCGGTATCACCGAACCGATCCAGTCGAACGCCACCACCATTCCAGAGATCATTACCGAGCTGGAAGCAACCAAAGACCCAGAGCGGGCCGGGCGCACCATGGATCATGAGTCAGAAGACAGCTTCGAGCGGCTGCGCACTATGGGGTACCTGTAGTCATGGTGTCGCAAAACAAACCGCGCGAGCGCGCCTTTCCGATCGTCATTGTCGGGCACATCGACCACGGCAAATCAACGCTGATCGGCCGCATGCTGCATGACACGGACTCCCTGCCCACCGGCAAGGTCGATGAGTTGAAACAGGTGTCCGAGAAGCGTGGCCAGCCCTTTGAGTGGTCGTTCGTGCTGGATGCGCTGCAGCTTGAGCGGGATCAGGCGATCACCGTGGATTCCACCCAGATTTGGTTTTCTACCCCGCAGCGGCGTTACGTCATCATCGACGCGCCGGGCCATCGCGAGTTTCTACGTAACATGGTCACCGGCGCCGCGAACGCCAATGCGGGCGTTATCGTCGTCGACGCCAAGCAAGGCGTGTCTGAACAGACCCGCCGCCATGCCTATCTGCTGCACCTGATCGGCATTCCGCAGGTGGTGGTGGCGATCAACAAGATGGATTTGGTGGAGTTCTCCGAAGTCCGCTTCCGCGAGGTCGAACAAGAGATGACGTCATATCTGGCGGACATTGGCCTGTCGGCGCAGGCGATGGTGCCGGTGTCTGCAGCGCATGGGGACAACCTGGCGACGCGCTCGGACAAAACGCCTTGGTACGACGGGCCGACGATCACCGAAGCCTTGGATGCCTTTCCGCGCGCCGCCGCACCGACGGAGCGCCCGTTCCGCCTGCCGGTGCAAGACGTCTACCGCCAGGACGGCCGCCGCCTGATTGTCGGGCGGGTGGAAAGCGGCACGCTCGACGTGGGAAGTGAACTGACCGTGTGGCCGACGGGACGGTCCGCCAAAGTGGTGTCGTTTGAAAGCTGGCAGGCACCCGAACGGATAAAAGCCATCTCCGCCGGGCAATCCGTCGCCCTGACGCTGGATGACGAGCTTTATATCGAGCGCGGACACGTGTTGACGCTGCCGACGGCTGGACCGCGCATGGCCAATGCGTTGTCCGTCCGCCTATTCTGGCTGAGCCGCGATGCTTTGCGCCAGGGCGAGGCGCTCACCTTGAAACTCGCAACCGCGGAATACGACGTGGTGGTGGATTCGATCGATACGGTCATCGACGTCAGCGACCTCAGCCGCCACCGCGGCCATGAAGTCGGACAGAACGGCGTTGCCGAAGTGACCCTGCGCTGCCGCAGCGACATCACCTTCGACCTGTTCCACGACCTGCCGGCCTTAGGCCGTGCCGTGTTGCTGGACGGCTACCAGGTTGTTGGCGGCTGCATCATCGAAGGCGGCGAGGAAATTGAGACCGCATCGCGCAATCTGACCGCCGTACCTCAGTCGGTGAGCGCTGAGGAGCGCGCCAAAGCGAATGGCTATGGCGGTGCAGTGCTGTGGATGGCTGGCTTGTCCGGCGCCGGCAAGTCCACTTTGGCGATGGCGCTGCAACGCGAGTTATTCAATCGCGGCATCTACGTCTACACCCTCGACGGCGACAACGTGCGCAAAGGCCTAAATCGTGACCTTGGGTTCAGCGAGGAAGAGCGCGATGAAAATCTGCGGCGCGTGGCCGAAGTGGCCAAACTGTTCGCCGACGCGGGCATGATCGTCATCTCGGCGTTCATCGCTCCCACCCATGCGGCACGGTCGGCGGCGCGGGAAATCATCGGTGAGTCGTTCCACGAGGTGTTCATCCACGCCGACCTGGACGTCTGTGAGTCGCGCGATGTCAAAGGCCTTTACGCCAAGGCACGCGCGGGTGAGATCACCGATTTCACGGGCATCTCATCGCCCTGGGAGCCGCCGGAAAATCCGGACCTGGAGGTCAACACGGGTGAATTAGACCTCGACCAATCCCTCGGCAGGCTGGTGGACTACGTCGAGCGCCATGTGCTCGGCGCGAAGGACAAAGCACTCAGCGCTTAAAGCAAGACATTCGCTGTGCGCTTAAGGCGCGACAGCCTCGAAGCTATCTGCCTGATCCGGATCGCCTTCGCCGCTGTAGCCCGCACTCAGCGGATAGGGGAACGACGGACGGCTGAAGGCAATTTCATCGTCATCGAGTGGCAGGTTGGTGCCGAAGCTATCGATGCCGCCATTGGCCGGATGCACGCCAATGAGTTTCTCCGGCGCCTGGCCGTCCTCGACCCACTCTTCCAGATACGCCAGGTAATCGATGGCGTAGGCTCCGGCCCCGCCGGAGCAGTGGTTCATGCCGGGAATCATAAACAGGCGGAAGAAATCCTGGGTCTGTTCAAGGCCGCCCATCGTGTTGGTGACCAGCTCGTAATAGTCAATCACATTGAGCGGCACCACCGACTGATCGCGCCATCCCTGGTAGGAGATAATTTTGCCACCCCGAGCCTTGTAGGCGCGGAGGTCGGGGTTTGAGCCGGTATAGATCGTCTCCATCAGACCGAGGCGCTTGTAGTCCTCATCAAAATCGAAATCGGAAGGCTGCCAGGCCGGACCCGGGTCGGGCATGAAACCAAGGTAACGCCAGAGATCGCCAATGAAGTTTTCATAGACGGCGGGACCGCCGTCCTCACTCACATAAGGGCCGATCCAGTTGAGTTCCGAGCCGCGCTGGGCACCGCCGGTATAGAGCGCCTCCCCCTTTGAATTGACCGGACCGTCGTAAATCTTGTTCACCACGTCGATCTGGGCCGACGTGAGGCAGTTATCGCGGTCGCGGCCAAGGCAGCGCAATTCGCTGGGCTGAAAATCGCAGGCTCGTGGATCGCCAACGAGGCCGTCCTCGACACCGTCGTTCATGTCGCATTTCTCAATCACGGCCTCGTGGATCATGGGAATTTTACTGGCCGGCAGAATCTGATTGCCGTTGTCGTCGCGATTGGCGGCGACCGTCCAGATCAGCTGCATGCCCGCACCGGTTTCGTTGATGACCGGCGCACCGGCGACAATGCCATCGAAGTCATGGGGGAAGCGCTGGGCTTCGACCAAGCCCTGCCGCCCGCCGGTAGAGCACCCCATGAAATAAGACCGCTGCGGGGCGCGGTCATAAAATGCCGCGGTGATGGTCTTTCCCGCCTTGGCGGTGACATGGGTGGCGCGATACCCAAAATCGATTTCCGCCTCGAGGTCGTTGTAGGCCCATTTGCCATCGATCGCCGTGGAGGTATGCCCCATATCGCTGGCGAGGCACGCATAACCGTCTTTGAGGTGATTGTCGCAAGTGGCCGCGAACACGCTGCCGCAGAATCCGCCGCAGCCACGCTTCAAGAATTTTCCGTTCCAGTCCTCAAGAGGCAGACGCAGTTCGAACTCAACGGCAGAGGCGACATAGCCTTTGACCTGACAATAGGCCGGCACGTCATTGGCCGCCGCGACCGCGCGCACTGACATCAAGTGCGTGGGCGCGTCCAGGATATTTGAGAAATCCGCGGTACGCAGCGCTTCGCATTCGGCTTCGTCCGCCGCCAAAGCGGGAACCGGATGTGCGGCGAGCGCAACGAGAGCCAAGAGCGCGGTGCCAATGTAACGCGGTGTCATGCGGGGGCCTCCCTGTTCTTATCCACAATGGTAGTCCGGACTCCCCTGGCGGGGTCAATGGTTCGACTCGCGATTTCCAGATCAGCGCCCATGAGCGCCCGTGAGCACCCATGTATGTGGACGACCATAAGATCTGTCCGCCGTCACGACTTTGTCAGATGCAAGCCGCTGTTTCTGTCGTAGAGTGCTGAGACCTGTTTCTCACGCTTATCTGGATTCCCTATGACCGAAGCCGCCCAACCCCCTCTGCCGACCGGGCGGCTGAAAACCATCTTGACCCTGGCCCTGCCGATTGTCGGCGGCATGGTCTCACAAAACATCCTTAACCTGGTCGACACCGCAATGGTCGGGCGCGTGGGGCCATCGGCCCTCGCCGCTGTGGGGATTGCCAGCTTCACCAACTTCATGGCCATCGCCATCGTGCTTGGTCTGGGAACGGGCGTTCAAGCCATCGCGTCTCGGCGCAAGGGTGAAGGTAGGGAAAATGAAACGGCGGTCCCACTCAACGGCGGCCTGTTCCTCGCCCTGGCGATGGGCCTGCCACTGACCGTGCTGCTGTATGTTGTCGCGCCCTACGGCTTTCCCCTGCTGGTGGATGACCCTGCCGTGGTGGACGACGGCGTACCCTACTTGCAGGCGCGCATTCTGGGCACGATCGCCATTGCCATGAACTATTCGTTCCGGGGCTTTTGGAACGGCATCAGCATGTCGTGGGTCTACATGCGTACGTTGGTGATCATGCACATCTCCAACATCTTTCTGAACTGGGTGCTGATATTCGGCAATCTCGGCGCGCCGGCCATGGGCGCTGAGGGCGCGGGCATCGCCACCACCATTTCGATTTTCATCGGTACGGCTTTGTATGCCGTCCAAGCCTGGCACCTGGCGCGGGACCGCGGCTTTCTCGACCGGCTGCCGCGCCGAGAGACCCTGCTGAACATTCTCAAGATTTCAATCCCGGCATCGATCCAGCAGTTCTTCTTTGCCGCCGGATTCACTGCTTTATTCGTGATCATCGGTAAGATCGGCTCGGCTGAGCTGGCAGCCGCAAACGTGTTGATAAATGTGTCGCAAACCGCGTTCCTGCCCGGCCTTGGACTGGGCATCGCCTGCGCCTCGTTGGTGGGTCAGGCGCTGGGCCGGGGCGATCCCGACGACGCCAAGGCGTGGGGCTGGGATGTGGTCAAGATCGGCGTGGTGGTGATGGGCGTGCTTGGCCTGCCCATGGTGCTGTTCCCAGACCCCATTCTGGCCATCTTTCTTACGGATGGCGAAGTGATCGCCTTGGCCCACGGCCCACTCATGCTTGTCGGTCTAACGATCTGGTTCGAAGCCGTGTCGATGATCCTGCTGAATGGGTTGCAGGGGGCGGGCGCAGCGAAAATGGTGGCGAAGCTTTCCATTGGTTTGCAGTGGATTTTGTTTCTGCCGCTGGCTTATGTCGTAGGTCCGGTGATGGGGTGGGGTCTGATGGGCGTGTGGGCCTGGTTCATCACATACCGTTTCCTGACCACATTGATTTTCGCCGGGGTCTGGCAGTTCGGCAATTGGCAGCACATCAAGGTTTAGCAGCAGCCCTCTCAACCGCCTCTGCAAAAAAATCTTCGAGCGCGTGCACAGGCTGCATGCGGTTAAACAGCGGGCCAGCGTGAGCAGCGATTTTCTTACGCATGTCCACGCGAAACGCCTCATCGGTGAGCAAGCGGACTGCAAGGCCGACGTAGGCGTTTTCATCCGCGGCAACACAGTCTTCAACGCCGATGGTTTTGTAGAAGGCCAATGTGTGCCGGCCGCGCATGAACTCTCCCGGCAAATGAACCACGGCCGCGCCCATCGCCAGCGCCTCATAGCCGCTGCGCCCACCAGACCAGTGCGGAATATCGAGCACCACATCGGCGTCGCGCACCAGCCGCAAATAATTGCCGTGAGACAACGGCCCAATGAAATGGACCCGCGACGCAGCATCTCCCAACGTGGTCTCAAGCCGCGTGCGCAGCAAAGCGCTGTTGGAGGCTGGAACGCTGGTGAGAAGCGCAAGGTGGGCATCGGGAACCCGGTCGAGAATGTCGCGCAGCAGCGGATCGAACTGTGGGTGGAACTTAAAGCAACTCTGCGGACAGGTGAGCAGCGGCACGCCCTCTGACAGACCATGCGCGGCCCGGTCGAAGACGCCGTCCGGGTCGTTGGGCCGTTCGTAGCAACCACCTACATCGGGGAGACAAACGAGCTCTTCGGTGTAGTGCTCCGGGGCCTTGTCGGGCTCCATCAAGTCACAAGACACAAAGTAGTCGATATTGGGAATTCCCGTGGTCACCGGGTGCCCCCACCCCACGGCCTGCACCGGGGCAAGCCGCGCGAATGCGAGGTAATAGGTCAACGCGTCCATGCCGATGTCGGGATAGTAAATGACATCAAACTGCGCATCGGCGATGAGTGCGCGCGCGCGCGTCAGGTCGCGGGAAATGGTGATAACACGATCCGCCGCTGCGGCGATGCGCCCGTACACTTCATCATCGGGGAAATCCGGCGACACCAACGTGACATCGAATTTGGACCTGTCGAGATGCTCGATAAATCCGGCATTGAGCCAGCCGATGGTATGGTTGCGCAGATTTGTGGACACGAACGCGACCCGGATCGGGCGATTTGTCGGCGGCGGAGCAAGCTGAGTTGCCGCAAATTTAAGAGAGGGACATACGGCCAGATAGGTTTCCGCCGCCTTACGCTGCAGGTCCCGGTCATCGAGGTCCTGATACGCCAGGTGAAAGTGATGCAGAGCCACCTCTTTCAGTGGGTCACGCAGGTGAGCTCCGCAGTGTGCGGTCCGGTCGAGTCCCTCGGCGAAGTGTGTCCGCCACCTCAGGATTTCATCCTCGGACTCTAAGATCACCGGCAACATAAGCGCACGCAGGAGTTCATATTTGGCTGCGGGCAGGTTCGTCCGACCGTGGTCCAGCGCGGCAAGTCCGTCTTCGGGACGGCCGCTTTGCTGCAGGGTCACGGCAAGATTGAGTGCGGCGGCTTCAAAACTTGGGTCGGCCTCAACGGCACGGCTGAAGAGATCGAGACCCGCGGCATAATCTCCTTGCGACTTGCGCACCAAGGCAAGCTGGTTAAGGGCCGGGGCGTCATCTGGCTGAACAGCCAAATGGGACGATAGAATGTCCGCAGCGGCAGCGAACGCGCCGAGATGCCAGTGCAGCGTCGACCTCTCCAGCACACAGGAAGGTCCCGCATTGGCTGCGACCCATTCATATTCCTGCAGCGCGTCGCGGAAACGATCCAGCTGGATCAATGCCGCCGCCAAGGCCAGCCGCACACTCGCGTCGTCCGGCGACACTTCTGCGGCGCGTTGAAGATGCTCAACAGCCTCAGCAGCGTCTCCTGCAGCGAGGTAAACGCGCCCCGCCATATTCCGCACCAGGGGATGGTCCGCACCTGCGTCCACCGCAGATTTGATTGCGTCTACCGCCTCTTCGACTTGGCCAAGTTCGGCGGTGGCGCCAGCCCACAAGCTGCGCGCTTTAAAGTTTTGCGGATCGCCGGCGAGGACCTGTTCAGCTGCGTCACGCGCCTCGGCGAAGCGGCCAGCGTTGTAGAGGGCGGCGCAATCGGCGAGCGACGCCGTCATATCAGTCGATGTCGAGCACGCGTTCGGCGAACGTCCTGAGTTCCGCGTTGTAGCGCTCGGGATGTTGGAAGAACGGCAGGTGCCCGGTGTCCTCATAAAGGGAGAACTCTGGGTCCGGCAACCGGTCCATCGCCACTTCCGTGTCGTTGGCGGGCATCACCAGGTCTTCCGAGCCGCGCGTCAGCAGAACCGATACAGTGATCTGCTCGACAATGTCCGTGTTGTCGAGATCGCGCCCCATAAACGCGCGGCGTACGTAGGAGGGAATCATGATTCCCATCGCCACCTGAGCATCCTTGTCCATCTGAGTCATGGTGTCGGTATAGAAACCGGCTGCCGTCGTCTGCGCTGCAATGACGTTGTCGAATAAATTCATCGACCGGTTGCGCGCCGAGTTCTCCATCATCTTTTTCACCGCTGGTGTCTCTGGAAACGGTGAGCGCGGCACCAATCCACCGAGCGACCCCACCAGATTGACCCCGGACACATTGTCCATGCCGTAGTGGCGAATGTAGTCGGAAACGACAAACCCGCCATAGGACCAGCCGACGATGACCGGCTTTTCAAGCCCGGCGACCGCCATCACCGCAGCGACGTCTCCGGCCCAGGGCTGGGACGGTTGTAGCATCTCCGGCTGCCACGGCTTGCCCGACAATCCATGACCGCGCATGTCGAAGGCCACGAGGTAAAAATCATCTGCCAGATCGGACTCGAACTGCGGCCGAAACACGTTGGCCGCCTGGGCCATACCGTGAATGAACAGGATCGGGGGATTAGCCGGATCGCCCGTGGTCATGACGTTCAGAGGCACGCCGCCGTAGCCCTCAATCATTTGGAACTTGATCTCGGACTCGGTTTGGGCGAGGGCCGCGCCGAATGGAACGAGGGCGAAAAGCATCAGGGCCGTCAGAAAGCGAATCATCGCTGGTCTCCAGGGTTTACGTTTTGGGTAGATTAGCCGCCCACAGGCGCAACGGCAAAGTTATGGGGGCCTTCAGTCACTGACCGAAGAGTGCACGATTCCGAGCATTTCGTCCTCGTTGATCCCTTACGGCTCTTGGAATTGCGCTTGGAATTCACTAAGGATATGCCCTCTATCCGTTGCAGACACTTCCGCAAAGAGGGCGCCATGTGGGTTTGGAAACTGATCAAAGGCATCGGCCGGCTGTTGGTTGATTTCGTGTATCTCATCTTGGGCGTCATCATCACAGCGATCATCTTTAACTCAGTCGGCATCATTGCCGCGTTCCTGATCGCCCTCCCCGTATGGCTGGCCTTGTCCTACGTGTACAAGCTGATCTTCGGCCCGCGCACCGCTCAGCCCGCTGCGGCCTAAGCCTGCGTGGGCTCCTGAGACGCATTGAACTCAGGGTACTTTCCAAGCACAAGCATCAGAAGCGCGCCGATCACGAACAGCGCCGCCGTTGAGTACAAAATCAACGCGTAGCTACCGGTCACGTCTTGCGACCAGCCGAAAATCGCCGGTGCGGCACCAGACCCTACCGCGAAGAAGACAAACTGTCCGCCGTAGATTTGGCCGTAATTTTTGAGACCGAAGTAGCGGCTGGTGAGAAAGGCGATGAGATCAAGTTCAGCCCCAGCTGCCAATCCGATCAACAGCGCCGACGTGTAAATCATCGCCGGGGTCAGATTGTCCTGCGCCAACAGCAAGCAAGACACCGCAGGCAGTATGAGAAAAATACAGGCAATAATCGGCGCCCAAATGCGATCCACCAAATAGCCAACAACGACTCGCCCGACGATGACCATCAAGCCGACAAACCCGGCAAAGCCAGCGGCGTCGGTCGCCGTATAGCCCCGGTCGGTGAGCAAGGGCACGAGGTGGAAATCAAACCGGCCACGCCATAACAGACGAACAGCAGGCCAATGCCCATTGCCCAGAAGCGGTAGTCCGATAAGGCATCGCGAAAGGACACACCGAGACGAGCGGCCGGCGCCGGTCCGGCTTCAACAGTAACCGGCTTTTCCCGGAAAAACAGATAGGCAATCGGGAAGGAAAAGACCAAAAGGGTCGCACCGATGGCACGGTAGCCATCACGCCATCCGAAATTCTCGATCAGCCACGCGGCATAGAGCGGCCCTGACGCGGCAACCAGCCCAGTGCCCATCATGGTGATGCCGAGGGCAAGGCCACGGTTGGAGTCAAACCACGTGGTCACGGCCGCGTCCAGGTGACGGGGAATGTTCCCGCCGCCGCGACCGACATGACGATCCACAGACTGTAGTAGGTCCATAAATTACCCGAGGTGAATGACAACGCGGCAAAGGTGAGGGTCAGCGCGAGGACACCTGTGAGAGCAATCGCGCGGGCGCCGTATTTGGTCCGTCAACGATCCGACGATGGGTCCGGTCAGCGCGGCACTGATCATCACGAAGGAAAAGGCGAACTGGGTTGCGCCCCGGCTCCAGCCGAATTCCTCGGTCAACGGTATGACGAACACGCCCATGGGTATAAAAAACGATGCCGGTGAGACCCGATCCGCAAGACTCCGATCATGGAGCCGATCAACGGCTTCCAGCCGTCGCGAAATTCCGAAACCGAAGACATATGCGCTTTCCCCCTGAACCAATCCGGCGCTGTGCGACCTTAGCGCACCAGCTTCGCCGCTGCACGCCCGGCCAGGCGGCCAAAAGCGGTTGCAGTGAGAAGCCCGTTCCCGGCCATATACCCATCCGCGCCCGGCCCGGAAATGCCGCGCGCCGCGCCGCCACCAGCGAACAGGTTGGGCAACAACGACCCGTCCCTGCGCTTCACCTGGGCGTTCTGGTCCCACGATCAACCCGCCCTGAGTGTGAAACAGTGCCGCGCTGACCTTGACCGCATAGTACGGCGCTTTCAGTTCGGGATGGCCGGTGAAGTCACGCCCGAAGGAGTCTTCTTTTTCACCGCGCGTCATCGCCGCGACCTGGACGACAGTATCCTTCAGCGCAGCGGGAAGTTTGGTGATGGTCACCAGATCGTCCAGTGTGCCGGCCTCGCGGATGCAGCCAGCCTTCAGCGCATCATGGTAGTCATCGAACTCTTTCATGATCTCGTGACAGCGTTCGTCATAAATGCTCCAGGCGAAATGACCGGGCTGGGCGACGATCTCCACCGCCTGCTCCGAAATAGCCTTTTGCTTCGTTGGAAAAGCGTTTGCCTTCCGCATTAACCTGAAAACCGCCTTCCATGATGTGTGCCCACAGGATCGGCACGCCCTGGCCATAAGCAAGGCCGCCATGACCTTGGTAAGAGTGAATGTCGCCAATGGCAGCGCCGAGGTCGGTCCCCCAGCGGATGGCATCGCCCTTGTTGCCCGGGTGGCCAAAGAACTCGGCCTCGACGATCTCGGGAATGTATTCCTCCAGCATCTCGCGGCTGCCGGCGAAGCCGCAGCAGGCAAGTACAAGCGCCTTACACCCCAGGTCTTCGATCGTACCGTCCGGCCGGGTGATGCGCACACCCTGAACGCGCCCAGAGTCATCGGCGAACAGGTCCGTTACCGGCGCTTCAAGAACAACATCCAGATCATTGCGCGCCATGGCGTCGTGCAGCGCGCCCATCAGCTCCGATCCGGTACGGTTGGGCGAGCCGTGCATGCGCCGGTAGGTGTGGCCCGGGTAATCGAACGACGTGACCAGCGACAACGGCACGTTGCAGTGATCGACCAGCCACTCGATGGTCGGCGCGGACTCATCCGCAAGGTAAGCCGCCATGTCTGCGTCGGTTTCGTTTTTGGTCTTGGCGAGAATGTCTTTGGCAAATTGCTCGGGCGAATCCTCAATCCCCGCCTCTTTTTGGAAGCGGCTGCCCGCACCCGGAATCAAGCCGGTCGACATGGCGGTGGTGCCCAACGCGGACGAATCCCGCTCCAGCACCAGCACCTCCGCGCCATGCTCGTGGGCGGACAGGGCGGCAGTCAAACCGCAGCCGCCAGCGCCGATGACCAAGACATCAATTTCGCCGGCGAGATCGGCTTCACTGGGAGAGAGTATGGCCATGCGGAGCACCTTCGTCGGGCGTTGCGTTCGTGTGGGGCGAGACCATAGCCGCTGGAAAATCAGGCGCATCCCAATTCATCGAGCTGCGCACAGAATGACTGATTCCAGGCTCGATTTCCTTAGTTTTCGGCGAAATACATCTTGTCGTAGCCGATGTGCCCGACTTCGATGGAGTAGCCCTGCAGGTCTTTGTTGACGGCATCGAAGCGGGCGGTTTCGTAGAGCAGAATGGCGGGTGCCAGCGCCCGTTGCGCCCTCATCACGTCTTGCGTGAGCAGGCGGCGCTCTTCCAGGTCAAACGCCGCCTGGGCCTGTTCGATCAACGGCAGGATGGACGGCTCACAGAACCAGGGCTCGATCCACAAACACGAGTGACGTACCAGGGGCGTCAAAGAGTCGAGCGTCGGATTGACGCCGTAATCAATGCCGACCGCGGTTCCACCCCACTCCCCCTGATACACCCCACGCGCATATTGAGACGCGGGAATGCGGCGAATGGTGAGATCGACACCAACCCGCGCGAGATCGGCAGCGACCTGCTGATAGACCTGCGGCGAGAAGGATGCCGACTGCAACAGAATCTCGGCGGTGAAGGCAAACCCATCCGGGTAACCCGCTTCCGCTAACAACACCCTCGCCCGGTCTGGATCGTAAGGCCAGACCTCAAGATCGGGCGCGTGGCCGAAGGCGAGCTTCGGCGCGGTCTGTGTTGCCATTTCAATATGACCGCCGAGCAAACCCTGCGCGATGACCTCACGATTGACGGCGTAGTTGAGCGCCTGGCGCACGCGCAGGTCTTGCAGCGGCGACTCCTTCACCGTGATCAGTGCCAGCACCTGCATACTGGGATCCATGCCTATGATCATCTGATGTCCGGCTGCTTCCACGGGAAATATTTCGTCCGGCCCCAGCTGCAAGCCAATGTGCAGGTTGCCGGCCAATACGCCCTGCACCCTGGCGATCGCTTCAGCGCCGGCAACTAGCTCCAAGCGCGGAATGTACGGCTGGCGCCACGCGGTGGGCGAGCGCACCATGTCGATCTGAGCCGAGCCCCAGGTCTCGACCATGTAGGGACCACTGCCGATGGGTGCGGCGGCGAAGCCATCCGGTCCAACCTCAGCCCAGTAGCGCGGCGGGACCACTTTGAACGATGCGACCTTGTTGGGAATGAGAATGTCAGGCGTCTCGGTCACAATACGCACGGTCGTGTCATCGACAGCGGCCATTGCGACAATGCCTTCGAGCTCGCGGGTGATGGGATAGGTCAGGCCGATGCCGGTGCGCAGCATCGCATAGGTCGCCTCAACCGCATGAGCGTCCGCCGGCTCGCCGTTTGAAAACACTGCGCCGGGGCGCATGTGAAACAGCCACGAGGTTTCGGACTCGATCTCCCAGCTTTCCGCCAGCATGGGAACCGGTTCTGCATTGTTGTTGACCCGCGTCAGACCTTCAATGAAGGCCGCGTAGGTGTAGATGCTAGGCGTGCCGGTGGTGGTGTTGAACGGATTACCGCGCGAGGTGGGAAAACTGGTGACGCCGACGCGGAGCACGTCCTGGGCCTGCAGGGATCCTGTGAGGGCAAATACAACGCAAAGCGCGCCGAAAACGCAACTGGCTATGCGGGCTGAACTAGCGAACATCTCAGAACCGTAGCACAGCCGGTCTCTTCGAATAGAGTGACCTTAAACAGCGACTGTCGCGGCATCGTATTCAAACAGGCCGACCGACTCTTCATTGCGGTGCTTTTTCTTGTTGTAGGTGTCGGTTTCTTTGCCTTCGAGACGCAGCCCCTTCGCCCGGGACTCAAGCTGAACGAATGCGGTGCGGTCGAGACGAGCGTCTTCGTACCGTTTCAGGGCGGCAGGCACATCGTCCGCACCTTCGAGGCAACGCGCCAGCACGACGGCGTCCTCAATCGCCATCGCCGCCCCTTGCCCCATGAACGGCAACATGGGATGGGCTGCGTCTCCCAGCAACGTGATGCGTCCGGATGTCCATGTGTCCATAGGCTCGCGATCGAACAGCCCCCATTTGAAGCAGGCGTCACGGGGCACAGCGTCGATGATCGCCAAAATACGGGGGTCCCACCCTTCATACACTGCCAGCAAATCTTCGATGTCGGCAGGAATGGCCCAGCCCTCTTCCGCCCACTCGCTGGTCTGCGCCAGAGCAACAAAATTCAACACGGTCTCGTTACGCACTGGGTACCAACCGAAGGATTTCTCCGGCGCAATGGCGAGGCCCGCTGTCAGTTCCATACCGAAAAGATCGTCACTTTCGAGTGGAATGAGTCCGCGCCACGCGACATGTCCTGTAAAATGCGGATCGTCTTCTCCAAACAAACTTTGGCGCACACGCGAACGCAATCCGTCGCAGCCGATCAAAGCGCGGCCAGATAGGGTTTCACCCGAGGCCAATTCGGCATGAGCACCGTTTGCATCTTGGCCAATGGCTGCCACCTCGGCATTGAGACGGATACAGTTCTTATCGAGTGCACGCACCGCATCAACAAGGGCCGAATGGAGGTCTGACCGATGGGCTTGATAGTAGTGCGCGCCATACTTGCGCAGGGGTTCGTCTCCCCTATCGTTTTCCACAAGAATCTTTCCGGTTTCGAAGTGGGTGACACCCTGCCGCCGCACCACCGTCGCAAAATCACTCAAGGCCTCTTTCAGGCCGAGGTGCTCGAGCGCTTTGGTGGCATTGGGAGACAGCGTGATACCAGCGCCGACTTCCGCCAGCGTATCGGCGCGCTCCAAAACGATGACCGGAATATCACGTTGCAACAAGGCCCGGGCCGCAGAAAGACCGCCCAGACCCGCTCCGGCGATGATGATGGGTTGAGTCACAGATCGACAGGCCTTTGTGCCGTCACTGCCTGAAATTGCCCGTCAAATTGATAGGATCGTATTCGGCGTTTGGGTCGTCACTGCGGGGAACGATCTTGAACGAGCTATGATCGAGCTCCGGATTTGCCTCCAGCTCCTTGTTCAGAACCCGGGTCGTTTCCGTCAACAGTGCTTTGTCCTCTGGGCTGCGCGTCAAAATATATACGCCGATGTAGGATTCCAGAATATGGACGCACCAATCTGGAAACGCTTCCAGCGCCTGAGCGTTTGTCCAGTCCTGTTTGACATGTATCTCAAATGGATTGTTCTCGAGCACACCTTGGGCTGAATAGATGAGCGGCAAGGAAACCAAGACCAGACGAGAGTTATTGAGCGCGACATCGACCGTTTCGAGCGCCTCCTCGTAGCTCATATGCTCAAGAATATCTCCGAAGATGCACACATCGCACGGGGCGACTTTTGACCAATTCAAGTACCTGATGTCGCTCACGATGATCTTGTCGTATTTGACGTCGAGCTCATACTTCTCGACGTAAGGCGCCCAGGCTTCAACGCCAATCCACTCCTGCTGCGGTTGGCGGAACTGCGTGTAGGTGCCGACCCCCGGACCGACATCGACAATCTTCTTGAGAGGCGAGGCTTGATGAAAGCGGGTCAGTATTTTGTATGACCATCTCTTGCCCCCGTAATTGCTTTTCGGCACCGGTACGTCCCCACACATCGTTTGCGAATTCAACAAGCTGATAGCAGAACGCTTCCGCTAAATCCATTTTGGGGAGCTAAAATCAGGCGGTTTTGAAAAGGCCGGCCGACTTTGCCTGGGCGATCACAAGTTTTGAGAGCTTTTTTGGCTTTTCTTCAGGTGCGATGTGACCACAGCCAGACAACTCAATCACGTCCGCTGCGGGGGCCAACTCGACCAACTCGCGCGCCTGCCACGCCGGAATAGCCAGATCTTCTGCGCCGAACACCGCGGTGAGCGGGATGTGCAGCTTGCTCAAGTCCCGTTTGAGTGGCGCGAGATCCCAATGGGTCATCATTTTAAGGGTCGCGTCGAGGTGACGGTCACTTGTGAACAGGCGCTCGTAGAAGGCGAGGCCCTGCTCACTCAATTCCGTGCCCGTATTGGCGATGGCCTGGCGGATATTTCCCGGGCCTCGCACAATCTCAGTCGCAAACGGCGCGGCGAACGGGTTCGAAAACAGCGCCTTGAACATCATCGGAAGGGTGAGCAGGCCAAAACCGGGAAACGGCAACAAAGCGCCGTTCACGCTCATCGCAACGCCGGGGGCGACCCCACCGTCGAGGATCATGCGCACAGCGATGGCAGCGCCTGCCGAATGCCCCACCACGCAAGCGGGAGATGCCTTCACGTCATGACTCAAACCGGTGACGGCACGGGCCAACGCGGGCAGCGACATGTTCGCGTCCTCTAGAGCGGAGGTAAATCCATGTCCTGGCAGATCAAAGGCGATAACCCGGAAGCGCTTCGCCAATATGGGCAGACAGTCACGCCAAGAGTGGGTTGACGCACCGGTGCCGTGAATGAGCAAAAGATCAGGCCCCGCCCCCTTGATTTGAACATGCCACGTCAAACCACCGGACTCGACGAACTGGCTGTGGTCATGATGGGGCCATGACTTGCCATCTGTTTCCCAGGACAGGGCCGCGTTCACATTATCCCTCTAAGCAAAAGGCCGGTTCTAAGCCCTTTTTTACTTCAGATCACGGCTATTTCTCTCTCGGTCGGCATTGGGCGCGACGGTAGGAAAAACACGATTGGCGACCCGGACAGACAGTTCGATGTCTTTTGAAGTTGATTCCGTTAACAATTTGTTGATCGATAGACGCACAATGTTAAGAGGTCAATTATAGCTCTACTTTAGCGAGCGTTCTGATGCGCGACAAAAAGCTCAGCACCTTTGGAGTCACCCGTGAAGCGGTGGTTCGTACAGTTGCAGCGCAACATGCAGAAGAAATTCGCGGCCGCGGATTCTCGGTAACATCGAAAGTCTTCGAAGACTCAGACATCGATGTTTTCAAAAAGTGCCTCAGCGCAACTCTCAAGGCTCAGCACGACGAAGTGGGCGGCCGACAAAAGCTCAAGACCATGGAGGAGCAATACATTGCCCGTGCGCTGATTGGCTATGACGAAGTTTTTCTCCGCCCAATGACTGCAGCGATTGTCTTGGACACGGTTACTGAACTACTTGGCCCCAGCTACATTGTTAATCAGCAAAACGGCATCATTTGCCCTGCTGCAGACGTTGACTATACGCCAGCATACCACCGGGATCTGCCGTATCAGCATTTTCGAACCAGCAAGCCTCTGGGTATCACGGCAATACTGTGCCTGGACGCTTTTGATGATAAAAATGGCGGAACGGCTGTATTACCTGGATCTCATCATGTTGAGATGTTTCCAGGTCTCGAGCTCGCTGCAAAAATCGAGGATAACGTATGCGCCCCAGCAGGGGCTTACATTCTCTTGGATGCCATGCTTTTTCACAGGACAGGAACAAATACGACCTCTGAAGTTAGGCATGCGATTGCACAAACTTATACAATCCCGTTTATAAAACAGATTATTTCTTTGCCAACATGCCTGATGGGAAAATACTCCGACGACCCTCGATATTCGTACTTACTTGGGTACGGCTCGGAAAGCGGACAAAACGTTCTTTCGTGGCGCCGCACCAAAGGACTTACGTCCATGTCAGAGAGTAGCGGGTCGTAGCAACATGACTGATGGCGCCCCTTCCGAGTCCGATGCGGCAAACGAACTCGAACCAAAGCGTGAGAGCACGTCATGGCCCACGCTGGACGAATTTGACTATCTGATCATGTCTAGAGGATGGGCGGTATTTGACAACGTTTATGACACAAATGCGGTTTCTCAGTACTCTACCGCGCTGCAAATGCTCACGTCCGAGCACTCTGAGGTCCAGAAAGACCGCGGCTGCTCTGAAGATATGGACGGCACATCGCACTGCCTATTGTCCCGGCCAACTGTCTTGTACGAAATATTGGCCGCGTTGCCGCTGAGAGATTATGTCACCCGATACTTCAATGGCTCATTCATCCTCAACTCGTTCGGCGGGGTGGTCAACAATGGCCAAGACACCTCCTACCTGTTTAAACCGCATCGCGACGTAAGGTCGTTCGCAGAGAACGCACGTCTGATGCTCAATATGTTAGTTATGCTTGACGACTTTACTGAGGCGAATGGGGCGACACGTCTCCTCGCCGGATCTCATCGACTCGAGAGGATCCCGCCAAATAAGATCTTTGAAGAAAACGCAGAGAGCCTGAAAGCATCTGCCGGTTCCATTGCATTGTGGGACAGTAATGTCGTTCATGCGGGGACAGTCAATCGAAGCGGCAAACCGAGGGCGTGCTTAACCATTGGATTGGCGCGACCGTACATCAAGCCCATTATTGATCTCACAAAAATGATTGACCCAAATGACGCCAAGAACCTGCCTGAAACTGCAAGACAATTGATCGGCTACCATTCATTGCCAGCATCTTCGCTGGAAGAGTTTTATCAGCCAGCCGTGAAGCGCACATATCGAGAATAGCGAGGCGAGTCTGCGCGCAAATAGCAACAAGCACGGGGCACTATTGTGAACGACTTAGATGCTGAAAAAGACACTCTCGACCAGGTGACCGCTCTATACGACTCCACCGCACCTTTCGACATTAAGATGCGGGACTACATGATGCGGACCATCAAACCTTACCTCGTTGAGGGCAATTGCCTGCAAGTCGGCTGCTCTCATGGAGACCAGACAAGTCTATTGGCTGACTACTTTGACGACATCACAGTCGTGGAGGCCGCCAAAGAGTTTATTGAGTGGACTGAAAAGCGAACACGCGAGAAAGGTGTCAATGTGCACTTTGTCCAATCAATGATTGAGACCTATGAGTCTGACAGGTTGTTCGACAATATTATTTTTACTCATGTCTTAGAGCATGTAGTTCATCCGGTAGCCGTACTAGAAAAGCTGGGCTCGCTGCTGTCACCGAACGGTCGGCTATTTACAATCGTGCCGAATGGTCAGGCTGCATCCCGTCAAATCGCAGTAAAAATGGGGGTGCTAAGCCACCTCGAAGCGCTAAGTGATGCAGACATTAATGGTGGCCACAAGCGTGTTTATTTTTCAGATACTCTCATCCGTGATTGCAAGAGCGCCAATCTGAGTGTCGTCCACTCTGGCGGTATATTCTTCAAACCGCTGGCAAATTTTCAATTTGATAAGCTGATCGGAGGCCCACTGATTTCTGATGCCTTTATGGAAGGGTGCTTCGAACTCGGAAGAGAATTGCCAACGTTGTCGGCCAGCATCTTCACCATCTGTGAACGGACCTAAAGCCAATGACGATTTCTGGAAGTGACCTAACGCTGAGAGCGATTGAGCAGCATGATGCCAAATTTATTCATCAGTGGGTCAACGACGATCAGATTCAACGATCGTTGGTCGGGTGGCACTTTCCCCTAAGTCTTGGTCACATCGAAAAGTGGATCGAAACTTTCGAGCACGACTCTCATGATCAACGCTTGATGATTGAAAAGGCGAATGAGCGCTGCGGGCTCATCAATTTAACGGCAATAGACTTAAAAAATGGATCGGCGAAAGTGGGAATCTTGGTTGCCCCCGAGCATCAGAGGCGCGGCATCGGTCTCGCCGCTCTTCATACGCTAATCAACTACGCATTTTGCGAACTGAGTCTGAACCGGCTTGAAACAACGATACTGAAAGATAACTCTGCGTCGGTGTCGCTCTTCGAGTCCAAGCTCGGATTTGTGCGCGAGGGAATAAAGCGGCATTCCATATATAAGAACGGCGCCTTTCAGGACGAGGTACTCCTAGGCTTGCTGCGAGACGATACCCGCCCCTGAGACGGTGGATGTCTTGCAGGCGCGCCCCGAACTAGCCCAACGCTTTGCAGACCTGCCGATAAACCTCGCCTAAGTGCACCATATCCTCGATAGAGTACCGTTGATCACAGGGCAGGAATACGTGACTTGAACCAAACGTATTGGCGACCCGGCTTTGCCGCGGAAAAGATGGTGAGGCTGGCCAGTACATCGGCGTAAAGACTTTTCTGTCCGCCAGTCCATGTCTGATTGCGTCGGCATTTTCAGCCTTCACCACGACCATGAACGGAGCCGGCGAAACGTCGAACACATCGAACTCATCGCCGAGCGCATCGATGAGTGTAGATGCATTCTTGGAACGCCGTTCGACTGCTTGTTCAATGGATATACGGTCGAGCATGCCAAGTGTGAGTCGGCTACATGGAGACATGCTGGTCCTTTGAAGATTTTCACTAGTGGAGAAACTTGGATGCCAATCCAGCTCCTCGGGAGCGCCACGAGACTCGAGCCGACCAACGCGACAGATCAAGCTTTGTGGATTCTGGGACACCATATCACTGACTTCGGAACGATCCGGTAGCACAAGGCTATGCCTCGAACTAAAAAGAAACCCGCCATCGGGCACGCCAAATAGTTTTCGCGGGCTGTACAGAATCCAGTCAGACCAAATGTTATCTCCAGGCCACAATGCCTGGGCACGGTCTTCAATCCACTCAACCTCTCTGTGTCGACCCGCAAACTCTACCAATTCTTGTGTTGTTGGTCGGCCAAAGTAGCAAACGACCAGCACAAGGTCCTTCGGCTTCAGCACTTGATCCAGTGCATTCAGGTCCGGTTCAAGATTTTCACTCTGCCTATAAAACAAAACTTCGGCGTTCGCTTCTGCGGCGGCCTCGGGAATTGAACTGCAGATGTAGTCGGGTACGAACAAACGCACACTCTTCCGGGTTTTGATAAGAGCGTGAAGTGCACTTGAAGCATTGCGGAAGCTATGGAATGTCTTCGCGCCTTGACCCCATCTTCGCAGTACAGAATGTTTTGAGACTGCAATTTCGTCGATGGCGAACTCGTGAAAACCACCAATGACTTTGTCGGGCCCCATACTCAACTAGGCGTCCTATACGCTGGAAAAAACGTGTCTTGGCTTATGGAACTGCAGTGCGACTCGTATTTGCGGCGATCCAATATCGCGCCGCATAGGTATGATATCTCATAGGCGTTTGCAAATCCTTCCTTGAAATCTCTGAGGCCACTATCGGTCTCTTCTGAGGTGCCTGCGACCCCTCCAAGGTCGATCAAGGAACAGTCTGAAAAATATGAGATGGCTGTATCGTAAATTGCATACATTGAATACGCCCGATAGCCCGCCTCACTGGACGCACCAAGATGTCCATACACCAGATCTCCGTTTCGCGCCCAAATTCCTGCGCCAATAAGATCACTGGCGTCGAACGCACCGAACGTTTCCATTCCTTCTATCGCGCATAACTCGGAAAAGTAACTCTGTGGGAAGGCGTGCTCACCGCCTAAATTTTTCTTGGCAATCAAGTTGCTCCAGATAGCCATCCACTGGCTCAAATACTGACTGAGGTCGATGCGTTTGACATAACAACGCTTATACGCGCGCCGCACGACACGGCGATGATGGGCCGTAAACCCGGGAGAGCCAATACTATTGTCAACGAGGTAGTGGCGTTTAAACGGTTTCGCGAAATCAAAAGCGCTCAGATCAGATCGTGTCACGCGGTAGCGAACCGAGTCAGGTACAAGAACAAGAGAGACAAGGCCCGATTGCCGTAAGAACTCAAGACCGGCTTGGATGTCTACGTTGTGGAAATCGGCTTGCGCCCTCGGCGGAACAAAGATCGCGTCATAATCATCGCTGTTGGGGATGCTTCGCTTCAGCACATATGTTTGCCATGGCGGCACCCAAAAAGGGCTGCCGATGTTGGCATGCGCGCTAACATAATCAAAGCTGTTGTAGGGATCCGACATAAGCTTTGTTTGACGCTCTTAAAGCGTACCCTGTCCACGTTCCACCCTGATTGGACCATAGTTGAATTCTCACCGAACCGCATGTCCGGTAGTTTCAATTAAGTTAAGGTTAAGGTACACGTGAGACAGTGAGATTTCCAAGCACGGGCGAGGAGAGTCCGCTCAGTGAGAATTCCACTCCGCCTTGCGCTGTTGCCGCCGGCAGACGCCATAGCACCCTATCTGGCCGAAATCGACCGGAACCGTTGGTACAGCAACCAGGGCCCTTTGTTGCGATCGCTTGAAGCGCGCATGGCAGAAAGGTTCGGCGTTGAAACCGAAGCCGTCACAATTACTGCAAACGCGACAGCGGGACTCACCGCTGTACTGCGCGCTTTCGACCGACAGGAAGGCCGCGCATGCGTGATGCCCGCCCTGACGTTTACGGCGAGTCCCCTGGCCGCGCGAGCCGCAGGCATGCGACCTGCTTTCGCGGATGTCGACCCGAAAACGCTGATGCTGACGCCTGAATCCGTGGCGACGCTCATAGAGTCCCTTGGTGGACCATCGGAGATTGGCGCTGTGATGCCCGTATCGCTGTACGGCGCTCCCTTGGACGTTGCCGCGTGGGAGGCCTTTCACACTCGGACAGGAATTCCGGTGGTCATCGATGCCGCGTGGTGCTTTGATCACATTGAAATCTGTGACCTGCCGTGCGTCATTAGTTTTCACGCAACCAAAGCCTTTGGCGCTGGTGAAGGCGGCATGGTCATTTCCCGCAACCCCACGCTTGGCGATCGGGTGCTGAGAGGAGCCACTACGTTTGGCCTTAGCGCACAACGGCAGTCAATTATTGCCGGAAGCAACGGGAAGATGAGCGAATATGGCGCCGCAGTCGGCCACGCCGCCTTAGATATCTGGCCCCAACGGAGGCCAGCCATACTTCAGGTGGCGCGGGCCTACGCAGATGCTCTTGCGGATGTTCCCGGTGTTCACATCGCCAATGACGTGGACGGGTCCTGGGCGCCTGGAACCATTCTTGTGAGATTTGATGAGGCGAAATCTGATTACATTTCATCCGTGATGACGCAACGCGGTATCGAAACACGGCATTGGTGGGGAAATTTGTGCACCGACCACCCCGCTCATGCGGATTCAACGGTGGGTGATCTCACCGTATCCAGAGACGTAGTTCACCGCCTCATTAACCTTCCATTTTTCGATGACTTAGAGACCGATGAGATCAACGAAGTGGTGTCATTGATTAGAGAACTTTCAGGACCGAAATACGCCTCGTCAGAGATAAACCCTGGGGCCACGAACTGACAACAATAGTGAGAGTGAACCGGAGTGCTGGAAACTCGTGCCCTTACATTCGCGAGAAGACGTGCATATTCAGATTTGCGGCATGCCAGATAATAGTGGGAGGCGCGTATGCGCTGCGTCGTCTATCTGAAAGATATTGATCGCGCCAAATATTTTTATGCGGGCGCGTACTATCTACTGGAATACGCGAAAGGGTTCGAACAGGCCGGCTGCGAGGTAGCTGTCGTTACACCCTCGTCGGAAACAGAGAGCGGAAAGCAAGATGAGTATATTTAGGCCTATGTCACGCAGTACAAACCTGATTTTTGTTTCGGACACGCCTTCACGGGCTGGGACCTCGGCAAAGATGGAGCTTGGCTGTATGACGCGGAGGGAATTCTCTACGCTCAAAACTTGGAGACAATTTGGCATCACCGCAAACGGCTGAAAGTAGGCACTAGGAACCACCTGATTTTCCACGTCGACGCGCCTGTCCTGACGAGATTTCAAGCTCAGGATGGGTTTACGCCTAAAAGCGTCCCAACACGCGAGATGGCGCTTACGCTCGACCTTCACGATCACCGACCAAGGCCGGTGAAAAGGTATGATGACAGCGGCCGGGATATCGACGTGCTGTTTTTCGGTAACTTTAGGGACCATGTTGTTGAAGACTTGAAGCAGCGGTTTTCGCCACCGCTGTGGCAACTGGTCGATAAAATCACGGGCCTGGCATATAAAGCCAACCACACCCCGCTGTTCGAAGTATTCGAACAGGCACTTCAAGCGAACAACGCACCGCTCCCATTCGACTCAGACGAGTACTTCAGCTTCATGCGCGCGCTTGACCTGCGGGTTCGGCATGAGCGGCGTCAGAAGATGCTAAAATCCATAGAGAAGTTTAACTGCCACGTCGTGTCCAACGTACATTATGACGTACCCAATTTCACGTGGCACAAACCCTGCAGCTGGCCGGACATACAAGCTCTAACTGACCGCGCGAAGATCGTCATTGCCGATATGCCCTCACACACTGAGTCCATTAACGAGCGCGTGTTGTGTGGCCTGGCGCAAAACGCTTTCGTCATAACCTTCGCCAATAACGGAATGATGCGAACCTTCGAACAAGGCGAAAATCTAGTCATGTTCGATATGACGGACGATACGAATCTGCCGATGCTGATCGAATACTACTTGGGCCGACCCGGTGACCGAAAGCGTATTGCTGAAGCAGGGGGCGACAAAGTCCGCGCGGAATACACATATAAGCAAACTGTAGAGCACATTTTAAAGCACGTCGAAACGGCACTTCCCCGATAAGTTTCTTTAGTCGTCGATAAGAAAGCCCCTCACACCCATAAGTGTGCCATCTTTGAACCTATGTCTGAACCGCGCGTTACGGCCATGACTCGCCATCTGTTTCCCGGGACAGGGCCACGTTCACACTATTCTCCTGAATTGCGGGGCCGTGACAGTTGCTGTCTTGGCAACCTCTCGGCCAACCGTATCCGCCTCAAATGACAGAGCAAATGCAACCACGAACATCGTGCGAGCCCAAGCCTTTGAGGAGCTACGGGCTTCGGTGATCGACAAAACAACTGGCGCAGGGCTCGAAAAAGATGCGGTTTACGGAAGCGTAACATTTGCCACATAACATGTCCGAGGCTCGCGCGCTCTATCGACCTGGGGAAGGCAGCGCTTTAGACATGTACGACTTTCTGTGCCTAATGCCACATGCGACGGGCAGCGTCTCATTCCTGCATTATCTGAATCTGCACCGGGAAATGCATGTTGCATCGTTCCAAAGTATTGGGACGTCAGTAGAGCGGCTTGAGGCCTACGAAGCGAACTTTCGGCCCTTTTTCAAACATCTCGGGGTCTCGGCCAAGAATTATCACGACCCCGACTGGCCCAACACCCTGCTTTCCACATGCAGTAGGCGCCTCCTCGTCCAAGCTGTGCGAGACCCAATTGGCTGTCTCGTGTCACAGATCAACAATGCGAGGCAGATTTCTGCTCTTCGCGAGATTCTTGGAATTCCTTATGAAGCAAAAAGTGTAGACGAAGAAATCACATGGGCCGTTGAGGGCTACATCTCACACCAGCGCGCAGAACAAGCCTATCACGCGGCATCCTTTGATGAGCACATCATCGTTGATATGTCTGAAATCATGCCAGACACAGTCAAGGGAACTTTAGATAGACTCTGGACAAAAATCTGCGGCGACGCTGACGACAGCAATATCATTACGCCGGCATCCCTCTTTGTCGACCACGGCTCCATATACCTGCGGTTCATACGGGAGTACGGAAAACTAAATATCAAGATAGGCAGTGTTCAACTTGAAATCATTCCGAAATCTGATGGTGAGCTGGAATTGGAGAGATACAAACCGGTTCTGAATGAGTACTTTGCGTACGATTTAAATGTTCATACATTTCCTGACATCGGCGCTTACTTACCAACACTGCAAATGTCGGGCGCTCTTCACATTTGTGTTCCATCTGTTGATTGGAATGCCATCCACCCCAAACTTCGCCCAAAAATTCTTGAAGAAATCATTCCGGCATTCGAAGACAATATGCAGGCGCTCAACCAAGCACTCGTGAAGCTAATGCGACTAACACCCTTTACTGCCAATGACTTTAATAGTTCTCAGCGGGAAACCTTAAAACGCTTTATCCAAGATGATGTCGAGAGGTTCGAAAGCCGGCACCCCGATGTGGTCGGAAAATGGGCCGCCACTGAGGACTTCTTAAACTGACATTCGAGCAAAGAAACCGGTTTCTTGAATGCGCCTCGATTGCCAACTAGTCTTTGCGAATGAACATGCAACCGACCCATTTAGTGAGTGAACCAGGCTGGGTGTTCTGGATAACCGGGCTGGCAGGCTCTGGAAAAACAACAATTGCCCTTCAGCTGTTGAACGCACTGAGGAGTAATGGCCGCCCCGTCATTCTGTTGGATGGGGACGATCTACGGGCAGTTATGGGTGAACAAACAGACTATTCAATTGAGAATCGTAGAAAACTTGCGGGAAAATATGGACTTCTATGCAAACTCATTGCGGACCAAGGCATTGATGTCGTCTGCGCGACCATCTCGATGTTTCATGATATCCGGGAGAACAACCGCAGGACTATCGCAAACTATTTTGAAGTCTTTATTGATACGCCGATCGACATCCTGACAAAGCGCAATAAAAAGAACCTTTACACTGACAATGCCTCACATGAGCGCGAAGAAGTTATCCTTCCGGGACCCGATCTTGAAGTACCGAATTCTCCTGACCTCGCACTCTCAAACGACGGGTCTGAAAGTGCTGACACAGCGGCGAGGTTGATCTATGAGACATGGGCGTCTCGCGAAAATAAATCCTGATACCCCGCCATTCTTTCGACCGGAAGAGCCTCGAATGCACGGACGCGCACGCCCAAGATGTTATGAGGCGGTTGCCCTACCTTGCGAGAGTTTTATGGTAGCACACGATCTTGATCTCCGTCCGTCAGAGATACTCACACATGACTAGATTCGGCTCGAAAGCTGAAACATTGGCCAATCTCGAGGGTATCGTGAAATCCGCCCGGATCTTGCCTCAGGTGAGACTGACGGTCCGGCAATGGACTGATGACGCTGACGGGGCCTTCTCCTCGTTGCTGACCGAGAGCTGGCTGCGCGACGCAGTCATTGTGCGCAGTAGCGCAAGCCAGGAAGATCAAGAAAGCGAATCCCTCGCGGGGCGGTTTACTTCGGTCGCCAATGTCTGTGGTGAGGAGGCTCTGCGCCAGGCAATCTCAGACGTCATATCGTCATTTGGGGAAGGGCCCAGCGACGAAGATCAAGTCTTTATTCAGCCGTTTCTCGACGACGTCGCCTTCTCGGGTGTTGCGCTAACCCGTGAGCCCGGCGGGGGCGGACACTATTACGTCATCAATTATGATGACACCGACGGCAAAACCGACAGCGTCGAGGCCGGACAATCACGCAATCTCAGAACGGTCTACATAGACAAAGCCAGCGGTACGGCCGTGCCGGAAAACCTTCATGGCGTTGTTGAGTTGCTGCGCGAACTCGAAGAGATTTTCGACGACGCCCCGCTAGACGTCGAGTATGCGGGAGCAAGCGACGGCACCCTTTACCTGTTGCAAGTCCGCCGGCTCAATCTGCGTCACACGCCTGTTGCTTCACGAGCGACGCAAGACCGGCTTCTCTCGGAGATTGCCGATAAGGTCCGCAATAGAGCAGGCCCTCATCCGTACTTATACGGATCGAAAAGCATTTTTGGCGTCATGCCTGACTGGAATCCAGCTGAAATTATCGGCATTAGACCCAGACCTCTGGCACTCTCGCTCTACAAAGAACTGGTCACGGACAGTATCTGGGCCTACCAGCGCAACAATTATGGATACAAGAACCTGCGCAGCTTTCCCCTGCTTATCAGCTTGGGGGGCATTCCATACATTGACGTTCGCGTCAGCTTTAATTCGTTCCTGCCCCGCGGCATCCCGGACGATCTGGCCGAGCGTTTGGCCGACTACTACATCAATCGCTTGATTGACGAACCCAACCTTCACGACAAGGTGGAATTCGAAATCATTCACTCTTGTCTCACGCTGGATACACCGGACAGATTACAAACACTCAAGGACGCCGGATTCAGCCAGACTGATGTCGACACGCTGGTTGACCATCTGCGCCCCCTCACCAACCGGGCGATCCATGGCACAACGGGCCTATGGCGGGACGACACCGCAAAGATTTCAGAACTTAGCAAACGGCAACAGACCGTGGAGCAGAGCTCCCTTGATCCGGTGAGCAAGATTTACTGGCTTATGGAAGACTGCAAACGATACGGCACCCTTCCCTTTGCAGGCTTGGCACGTGCCGGATTTATGGCGATGCAGATGCTTCACTCTTTGGTGAACCAAGGCATCCTAAGCGAACAGGATCGAACCGCTTTTTTGACCCACTTGCACACCGTGACGACCGACCTTAGCCGTGACCTCGGCGCCCTGACCAAATCTGACTTTCTTGAGAAGTATGGATTTCTAAGACCAGGAACGTACGACATTTGCTCTCCGCGATACGACGAAACGCCCGACACATACTTCGACTGGTCTCAGATTGACTCCGGCGAGTCAGAGCCCAAGCAGTTTTCCCTTACACTGGACCAGCTCAACGCCTGCGACCGGCTGCTCGCTGATGCCGGGTTGGAGCACACCTCACTGGGTTTTTTTGAATTCATCAAGTCGGCAATTGAAGGACGCGAATACGCCAAGTTCGTATTCACCAAAAGCGTAAGCGACGCCCTCCGTATCTTCGCTGATTTTTCAGCCACCTTGGGTTTCAGCCGGGACGACGCGTCATACGCGTCGATATCGGTCATCAAGGAGTTGTACGAGTCCAGCACCGACCCCTCGGCAGCCCTGCGCCGGTCAATAGAGGCAGGCCGAGAGCACTACGATTTGAACCAGCAAATCTGCCTCCCTCAGCTTATTGTTGATCCATCCAACGTAATGGCGTTTGAGGTTGCAGTAAGCGACCCAAACTTCGTCACGCGTAAGAAAGCCACCGGCGAAGTTTGGAAATATGGCCTGGATGAGGGTGCGATTGACGACAAAATTGTGTTCTTGCCCAATGCCGACCCCGGGTTCGATTGGATCTTTACGCGGCGCATCCTAGGGTTCGTCACTCAGTATGGCGGGGTCAACTCTCACATGGCGATCAGATCCAATGAGCTTGGTATTCCTGCCGTCGTTGGCGCGGGCGAACAGCTCTATAACCGATGGTCTGCGGCCTTCAAGCTCGAGATCGACTGCAACAACCAAACCGTGCGGATCTTGTCTTGAGATACGTCGCCATCACTCAACGGGTGGATATCGTCGCCTCATATAACGAACGGCGGGACGCTCTGGACCAAAACTGGACCCATTTTCTGGGCGCCTGCGGCCTCACACCTATAGCTTTACCCAACACCCCGGAGCAAGCGGTGGATATATCCGAGAAAACCGCGGTGGCTGGCGTGATACTTTCGGGCGGTAATGACCTTGTGGCCCTGGGTGGCGATGCGCCAGAACGCGACGAGACCGAAATCCAACTCATGAATTGGGCGCGCTCAAAGACGTTGCCCATTGTCGGTGTGTGCCGCGGCATGCAACTCATACAGCATGTCCATGGCGTTACACTTGAAGAAGTCGATGGTCATGTCGGAAAAAAACATGTCGTGGATTTCGAACAACAGGAGCGGTCTGTTAACAGCTTCCATCGCTATGGGGCAACCATGTCCACCAGCGAATTGACCGTTACCGCACGGGCTCCAGACGGTGTTATCGAAGCAATTAAGCACGTATCGGAAAATATTCTTGGGATCATGTGGCACCCGGAACGGGAACAGCCGTTCGACAAAAAGGATATAGAGTTCTTCGGCTCTGTATTCAGCGGCACCTCATGAAAGCGATTATTCTTGCGGCGGGACGTGGCAGCCGGATGGGCGGCGCAACATCAAGCAAACCCAAATGCCTGACACGCCTGTCAGGACAGACTTTGCTTGAATGGCAACTCATTGCCCTAAAGGACGCAGGGCTGAAAGATATCGCCGCCGTGACCGGCTATCGCGGCGATATGCTAGACGGCTACGTTTCTCATAGATTCGAAAATGACCGTTGGGCCGAAACAAACATGGTTCGCTCGCTTATGTGCGCCGGCGAGTGGCTGAGCACCTCTCCCTGCATCGTGTCCTATAGCGACATCTTTTATACCGGCGACACAGTTAGAGCGTTGATGCAAAGCGGCGCGGATATCGGGATCAGCTACGATCCGGACTGGCTTGATCTTTGGTCCCGACGCTTCGACGACCCTCTATCGGATGCGGAAACCTTCCGGCTTTCTGAGACAGGAACTGTTACGGAAATTGGCAAGAACACCTCTTCGTTGCAAGACATCGAAGGCCAGTACATGGGCCTCCTTCTGTTTACCCCCGAGGGATGGGGTGTGGTGCAACACTACTTGAGCGCCCTAGATGCCGCGACTTTGGACAAGTTGGACATGACGTCACTGTTATCCTCACTCATTCACAACGGCATAACCATTCAGTCAGTCGCCGTGCGTGGTGCTTGGGGGGAAGTAGATAGCGAGGCCGATCTGCGGGTTTATGAAGACATGATCTCAGAGGGGGCGCTGGCTTTCCCCCAAAAGACGCCGTGAAGGGTCGAGGAAATTCAGAAGAGTTAAAAAAATAGACTTTGGCGACTACACAGAACTCGCAGAAAATTATGGCAAGTTCCGTCAGGGATACTGCGAAAGCGTCTTAGACGCACTACTGGGACTGGTCGGCAAACCCGCAGCCGAGATTGATGCAGTCGATGTTGGCGCGGGCACCGGGTTGTGGACGCGCATGCTGGCCTCCCGGGAGCTGGCATCCGTTACGGCGGTGGAACCTAATGATGCCATGCGTTCAGTAGGACAGTCTCAGTCCAAATCACTCAACGTCAAATGGTTAAAAGGCCAAGGCGAAGAAGTCCCGCTCGACGATGACTGCTGTGACATGGTCAGCATGGCATCTTCGTTTCATTGGGTTGATTTCGAAAAAGGAACCAAAGAGTTCCACCGCATTCTGCGTCCCGGCGGACGCTTTGTCGCACTTTGGAGTCCCCGCCTCCCCGTATCGACGCCATTACTGCAACAGATCGAGGCTTACCTTCACGACCTTAAACCAGACATGAAACGCCGGTCTTCGGGTCTGTCAGGCTTGAGTGATCATCTGACAGACCAGCTCAACGCCTCACCCCTTTTTGAGGACGTTGTTTACCTGGAAGGGCGTCACGCCGTTCAATTTAGTAAGTCTGACTACATTGGCGTTTGGCGTTCGGTGAATGATATTCAAGTCCAATTGGGTGACCAAAAGTGGGCCCAGTTTCTAGACCATATCGATCAGGCTATCGATGAGAACGCGACCATCGAACAGACCTACCTGACCCGGGCTTGGTCTGCTCGAAGGAGCTAATTGGTCGAGGCTGAATAAATTTTTCGCGGCCTGTGACGGAAACGCACACAGAATAGATGAGAGAAACTATGGCAGCAGAGAAAAAGTCATCCGGGTCGTCTTCACAGCCCCTCCAAACTGGCATTGCACAGCGCCACTTGCTGAGACCAGTTAATCTGAACGCCGTATCTCTGGCCTACATAAACCTCTCCTTCTCTCTCAGTGGCGAAGATCTTTTTTTGCGGAAGAATTTCAAAGACAAACTGAAGAGTGGCGAAGCTGGGTGTTACGTGGACGTCGGAGCGCTACACCCCTACGACGCGTCGAACTCGATGCTGTTCTATATGTACGGTTGGCGCGGACTCTGTGTAGATGCCAATCCGCAAACAAAAGGCTGGTTTCAAGAGTTTAGACCTGAAGACCGGTTTGTTCATGCTGCCGTCGCCAAATCCCCGGGAACCCTCAAGTGGTCAAAACACAAGGGTAACACCGGGATGAGCAAGATGTTTCGGTCAGAGCAAGAAATTCCGGAGGGGTTTACCGAGCCAATTGAAGTCCCGGCACTACGTTTGGAAACGATCTTAGACACCAATATCGAACCAGGGACTCACATTGATTTCATGTCCGTCGATGTTGAAGGCATGGATCTAGAAGTTCTGCAGTCTTCGAATTGGTCAAAGTACAGACCACGTATTGTCTGCGTCGAAGACCATTCTTCCGATGTGGAGGCCGCCGCAGACAGCGAAATGGCTCGATTTATGAAGGACCAGGGATACCGGATCGCCGGAATGATTCCACCAAACATATTTTTCCGGTTAATGGACGAATAACTCGTGTCAGCAGGACTGCGGTTAAACGTGTTTTGCTCACCGTGTGACTTAAGCCCCGGTACCGGATGCGCCTGACGACGATTCAGTCTCTTCTACGCGCACACGCTTGCCGACCAACAACAGGGCCCACACCATGAAACATCTGCTCGCGATTCCTCTTTTAGTGCTCGGCATCTCAGCTGCCGCCGCGCAGGACTCCTCACCCATTTCACTCGCTGAGATGCGCGCTAAGTATGCCGACGAAGGCACCCGCTACGTCACCATCGACGGCGCCGAGATCCACTACCGCGACGAAGGCCAGGGGCCCGCGGTTCTGTTGCTGCATGCGTCCTATTTCAATTTGAAGACCTGGGACGGTGTCGCCGAGGCTTTGAAGTCCGACTACCGGGTGATCCGGCTCGACTTTCCCAACGTCGGCCTAAGCGGCCCAGAAACCAAAGAGCCGCCCGGCGGTAAGTTCAGTCTAATTGAGCGCAACGTTGAAATCGTTGCCGGACTGGCAGATGCATTGGAGCTTGAGTCCTTCGCCCTTATCGCCACGTCGAGCGGCGGCAGCGTCGGCTTCCGCTACGCGGCCCGAAACACTGATAGAGTTTCGCGCCTTATTCTCATCAACTCGGCAGGTATGCCGCGTACGGCCGCGACCGATCCCAACCGGGACCGGGCGGACACGGCGCAGTGGGCCGACATGCCGATCCGCCCAATGGAGTTCTGGGCCTACACCACCAACCGGAACTATCCGTCACTGGATGCTGCGCCCGCCCACATTGTTGAACTGGCCTATGACGTCAATCGCCGTACAGACACAACGCCGTTAGAAAAGTACTTCTTTGAGACCGGCGACCCGCAATCCATTCTGCCAGGCATAACCGCGCCAACTTTGATCCTTTGGGGCATGGCCAATCCGACAGTGATGCATTTGGAAGCGGATGTGTTTTCCTATTGGATGACCGGAGCACCGACGCTGGTGAAGAAGTATCCCGGTCTCGGCCATTACCCGTATATCGAGGCGCCGGAGACGGTGATCCCTGATATTCAGAGCTTCCTGGCCGGTGAGATGGACGATGAGTTGCGCCAGACCCAGCGCGTGAAAGTCGATCTGGACTAGCACACATCCGCTACGGCGTGTTGATGTTGGGGTTATGGCCCCGGCTGGTGAACCCAAGAATGTTGTTCTCGGGATCAGCGATATAGTGGATCGACACCCCGGCACGCGGGTGGGTCCAGGTTTCGATGAGGGGGCTGCCCAGGGCCTCGGCCCGCGCCACCACCTCGTCCAATTCGTCAGTCTCGAAGATCGCAACCACCCCTTGCTGGGTGCGCGATCGCTTCGGCCCTGAAGGCTCGGTATCGGGATCCATTTTGATGATCTCAAGGGAGCCCTGGTGATTTTCCAGATGGAACACCACGCCCATGCCCGGCACTTCGCGTGTCGGCACAAAGCCAAGCGCTTCGTAATATTCAGCGAGTTTCATCGGCGCGGGCGAGCGCACCATCACGGTGGCAATGATGCTATAGGTCAGGGAGTCGCCGGCACCTTCTGCGTCTTCCGCCACCGACGGCGGTGCACTTATCGCGCTCATCAAAAACAAAAGAATGCCACTGAGCGCTGCACATGTGCGTTTCATAACCCGCCTCCTGTTGATCCCTAACCCAAACTTTCGGCCCAGACTTTACGTCAGGGCTTGGATGGAGACCAGGCAGTACGGATGGCCGCCTCGGCCGCAAGCGGCCGTTTGCGCGGCAGGGTGACGAGGAAGTAGCGGGCGACGAGGTCCTCAAACAGACCGACATGCTCGACACCGTAAATCGCCTTGAGCTCGTGAGCCACCAGCGACGGCGCGAGAAACAACCCGGTGCCGGAGGCCCCGAATACTTCGCGCAGTGCGGCGTCGGCAAACTCGCCGGCGACATGAGGAACGAGGCCTTTCGCCGCGAACCAGGCATCGACCAGCCGGCGGGCTTCAACGCCTTGGGTCGGCAACAGCATCGGCGCGCCGTCGAGCGAACCTGGAAATTCGCGCCGGTACTTGCGGGCAAGTTCGGGCACGCCGTAGGCACTGACGTCGGATGTCGCCAGCAGCACGGTTTCCAATCCGGAGTCCGGCGGCGCGGTGGAACTCAGAATCAGCGCATCGAGCTGGCGCGCCGCCAGATCGCTTAGAAGAGAGTCCTCTGCCCCCTCGCGGCAGATCAGTTGCGGCATGGGTGTCATATCGGTGACCGGCTGCAACAGACGGCGGACCACCAGTTTCGGCACCAGCTCGCCGACGCCAACGGCAAACCGGCGGGAGGCAATACCGCCCGACGTTTCCAGCGCTTGCAACAGGTCCTCACCGCACGACAGCATCTCTGTGCCGTATTCGAGCACCAGGCGCCCGGCGTCTGTCAGCCGCACACCCCTCCCCGCCCGCTCAATCAGCTGATGGCCGAGCCGCTTTTCCAGCACCTGAATCTGCCCGCTGACAGTTTGCGGCGCGACATTCAGGGACGCGGCGGCGGCGCTGACCCCGCCGGTGCGGTCGATGTGGCGCAGGTAATCGAGCTGGGTCAGGTCCAGCCGGCGAAGGTTAAGGGCCATTTTATTATCCGGTTTTTCAGGACAATATAACAGTATAATCCTGATTTTCCTGAATAACAAAAGGTCTTAGATATAGGCTCAGAACGTTAATTCTGGAGCCCCACTGATGAGTACTGCCCCCTCTTCCCAGTCCGCCTCAAACGCGTCAAAGGCTGTGATTGGCCACAACCAGCCCCAACTCGACCAGGTCGAGGTTGGCACGCTGCCGCAGCCCTGGGACACCATTGGCCGCCACGCCGCCCTGCCCACACTTAAGCATGACGACCGCGCCCGTCTGGACGGCATAGCCCACCTCAATCATTTCCTGTCGCAGGAAGTGGTCCCGCGCATGCAGGCCGACTACGAAGACATTCGTGTGCCGGCCTTCACGGCGACACATGGCCACGGGCCGCAGTCCCGCGATGACGCCCGGGCCGCTTTGGAAACCGGGCTTTTGTACCCCGCATGGAGCCGGTTGCGCCGTGGCGCGATGGAACAGCGCCAGAAGTTTTTGATGGACGCGCTGATCGCGCAAAGCGCGGAGCACGCCCAGACCTGCACAGCCCTGTCCGATGCGGCGGACAACCTCGAGCTCAATCCGGACCTGGACATGCCCGACTACCTCACTGACGTGCATGCCCACCTCATGCCGGGCGGCTACGTCACTGATCGTGTGGACGGCGACGTCAGCGCTGGTGCCTCATATGAAGCCGGACTGTACTCGACCGTTCCGGGCCGCTCCGGCCCCCATTCCGACGGCGCGGGCCGGGCGCTCAGCGCGTGGCTGAAAGAGTCGTTTCCTGACCTGCAACCCAAGCGCATCTTCGATCTGGGCTGCGGCGCCGGCCTGAACACCGTGGCAGTGGCGAAAACCTTCCCGGATGCAGAAATACTGGCGTTCGACGCCGGTGCACCGATGCTGCGCTACGGCGCCGCCCGCGCCGCCGCGATGGGCGTGACCAACGTGCGCTTTATTCAGGCCAATATCGAAGACCTGCCGGAAGAGATCGGCGAAGCCGACATCGTGTTCACCGCGATCGTGCTGCACGAGACCAGTTATGATGCCCTGCGCGCCATCTTCCGCACCGCGCGCAAGCACACGGCGGAAGGCGGCGTGACCTTGCACGTCGAACAGCCCGCCTATGACGGCAAGCCGTTGTTCGAGCAAGTGCTGCGCGACTGGGACGGCCGCTACAACAATGAGGCATTCTGGAGCCAGCTTTACCAACTGGATTTGCATCAGGAAATGACGGATGCGGGCTTTGCCGATGATGAGGTGTTCACGGACTCGATCTCAGCGGTGCCTTGGCAAACGGACGCAAACACCCGGGGCAAAGTGGAAGACTACGGCCGTACCGGCAACTGGACCGTCATCGGAGGAACAAAATGAACCACCAGCCCTCATCCTGGAAGGCCGATAAACACGCCACTCTGGAAACGGATGCGGCCAATCAGAACATTGAAAACCTGAAGCAAGATGTCACAACGGCGACGCAATCACCCCGTCCGGTGTTCATGGGCGATCCGGCCAATGACGCCGTGTGGGATTTGGTTGCCGCCCTGACCAACGAGTTGGGCGCGACCCGGGCCAGGCTTGATGCGCTGGAGCGGGTTCTCGCCGAGCAGAACACCATTAAGGATGGGGCTGTCGACCAATGGGCGCCGAGCGCCGAGGATGCGGTAGCGCGCACCAACGACTATCAGGCCTACATCAGACGCGTTTACAACACGCTGGTTGCCGGACGCTAGTACGCATACCCAAGCAGCTTGAGAAACGGCGTCAAACGCGCGTTCAGTTCGGCCTGCTGAGCGGGTGAAAGAATGTGCCGCCAGTCGCCGTCGCGGTAATCTGACACGTGCGAGGTTTGGAAGCCCGTGCGGACATCCCGCGCCCGCCGCGACCCACCGCTCAGGTTCACGGTGTTCTCTTCCGTCGTCGCCTGCTGCTCCGCATCTGAGATGATGCCGCGGATTTTTGACTTCGAGAATTGATCTGCAATGGCCTGCGCCGTTTCTGCGGCAACGGGCAGTCCCAGAAAGTCGGCAAGGCTGCCGACCACCTTCGCCGGGCTGTTGACCATCATATCGTAGCGTACGTGCGCGGTGCGATCCGCTGGCAACCGCAAGAAGTATTCCTCGATCCCGTGAAACGTCGAAAACACTTCGAGCGCCGCCTCGAAGGTGCAGTCCTGAAACCGCATATAGGACATCAACGAGTCTCTGGGATCGCGGTGGGTCACCACAAAGCAACTGTGGGACAGAAGGTCATCGGGGATCGCTTCATGGGTTTTGATGACACCCCGTTCTTGGGCGACGGCGGCCTGAACGATTTTGTCTGCCTGACGCCGGTTGTCCTCTTCCAGCTTGGGCGTGTGCTCCGGCACGGGGTTGAGCCCGTGTGCACTTAGAACCGCCCGGACGACGTTGAAGGTCCACATCGACCCGGTGCGCGGCAAACTGGCGACCCAGACGAGTTTGTAGGACTCCGGGGTCAGCGTCGGCCGCTTGAGGGTACGGGATTCAACCATGTGATGTGCGACCCTTTACGGTGCCGTTCTGTCTAGGCTTCGTGGCCCCACGACCCGGCGCGCCTCGTATATCTCTCCGAGACGCGCTTGCCTGCGCCATGGCCGGGCTTTGCTTAGTGCAACATCGAAGCGCGGGTCGCGCCGGTTCAGTTCGCACACGGAGATTGATGCCTCTCCATTTGCTGTGGTCTTTGCAAGCACCTCTCCATTGGGCCCGATGATCTGCGACGCCAATGCCTCTCCGCCACCCGCCGGGACCGACAGAGACAGCCAATAGCAATTCAGCGCTGCATGCGCCTGCGCCAGCATCGCGAATTGAGAGTCGTCGGAATAGGCCGACAACAGCAAGCATTCCACACCGAGTTGCTCATAGGACATGAACAACTCGGGAAACTGAATTTCAATACACAGCAGGCAGCCAAAGCGAAAATCATCGACCTCAAAACAGACGGGCTCCGTTCCCGGGCTATACCAGTTCAAGGTTTCGTTGTTGGAGCAGAGCCGCTTATCGTAGCGGCAAGCGATTTCGCCCTGATTGGAGATCACGTACAGGCTGTTGTGCGGACGGTTCGGCGGGGTTAGCAGGTGGTTGCTGCCGGCCACGACCCACAGCCCAAGGTCGCCAGCCAGGTCCGCGATAGAATTGAGCTCATGGGCAATGATTGCCCAATCCACGTCATCCCAGGACTGAATCTGGGCTTCCACATAACCTGATACCGCGCCTTCCGGAAAATGGATCAGGCGGCATCCATCCGCCGCCGCATCTTGCATCAGCGCGCGAATGCCATGTCCGTTCGCGGAGACATCATCAGAGATCTGACTTTGGGCGACTGCAATTTTCATAGTGATCGCGGACTTATATTCATAAATCCCTGGCGACGCGAAAGCCCATGTTGTCGAACTGCATACCGGGGCTGTTGCGGCCGCGGTTGGCGGGACGATGTTCCCCGTCTCCGCCTTGCGTGCCGGGCCCATTGATCCAGCCGCCACCGCGGACTGTGCGCCGGGGACACTCTTCGGACTCATAGGCGCTTCCGTCAGTCGGTGAGTCCGGATAGCGTTCGGCGTAACAGTCCTGGGTAAACTCCCACACATTGCCCGCCATATCGAACAATCCGAAGGCATTGGCGTCATAGGACCCAACCGGCGCCGCCGTCATGCCGAAGCCGTCATCGCAAGGCGTGTAGGGAAACTCCCAATTGGTTGCATCTCGCGTAATCGCCTCGTCCGCGGTATTGGCGCGCCGACACAGCGTCTCCGCCGTGCCGGCCGGGGCCGCCCCGCCTTCGCGGGCCGCGTACTCCCACTCCGCCTCACTGGGCAAACGGTAGGGCGTTCCAGCCTGTTGCGACAGCCAGTCGATGTATGCGAGGGCATCCGTGCGGGTGACGCAGGCGACCGGGTGGTCATCCGTCAGGGGATAAAAATGCTGCCGCCAATTGCCGATCGCAGGCTCGGCTCCCAGTAGGCGTTGCGCAACGGAATTGGGGCATTGATCCGCCGCCTCGTACCCGGTGGCGTTAACGAAAGCGGCGTATTGCCCCACGGTAACCTCCGTGCGCGCCAGGGCAAACGACTGCGCAATGGTGACCTCGCGCTGCGGTCCTTCGTTTTCCTCCCGGTCCGCCTCGTCCGGAGGCGAGCCCATGAGGAAGGAGCCGGGCGGAATCACCGCCATCTCCGGGCAGCCTTCGCAATCCCGGAAGTATGCGGTGTCTTGCGCGCTGGCCGACGCGCAAATCAGGATCAAGACCGCACACACTGAAAAACAGGCTCGGGTCATTGTGCCCTCCATCGCAAGAGAAACGAACTGGCCTCACCAAGCCGGTACTCTAATACGATTTATGGGTGCTTTGCAGGGGGCGCCGTGATCTGCCGGTGATAAGTCTTGGGTAGCGTACGCGGGAGCACATAGCGCATACTCGACACGAGTTTTTCCACAACGCCGGTTAATCACCGCGAGCCAGATGAGGTGCACGTGGACCGCATTGAGATCTCTCAGGACTTCGTCGACGCCTATGCGCGCGATGGCTGCGTGCACGTCCCCGGTGCGTTCTCTGGCTATTGGTGCGATCGCCTGCTGGCTGCCTCCGAACGAATCATAGATGAGTTCAAGGCCGGCAAAACCACTGCTGAAAACGGATATGCTGACGGCAGTACCGAGCGGGTTATCGTCAACGCCCGTTACGAGGGACGCATGGCGTTCAATCAAGCCGTCGCTTACGACCCAGACTTCAATGCCTGGCAGAAAGAGTCCTGTGCGGCGGAGCTGGTCGCCACGCTGACCGGGTCATCGACGTTGCGGTATCTGATGGATACGACCTTCATCAAATGGAATGCGGACTCAGATACAGCAACACCAGTTCATCATGATATCGCGGTCTACTGCTTCAAGGGCTCCCAGGTACCGTCCCTTTGGATTCCGCTGCGTGATGTCGGCGAAGACGACGCGCCGCTGCAAACCGTTATTGGGTCTCACAAATGGCAAGATACCATGTACCGCCCGCCAACATCGTCATTGGACACCACCCTTCCGCCTGGGTACGCCGAACGGTCCGAGATCCCTGCGCGTATTGAGTCTGAAGGGGCGGAATGGCGCACCTGGCTCTGCAAAGCCGGAGACGCCTTGCTCATTCACCCCTACACGCTTCATGCGTCTTTGCCGAAGAAAAGCGAGGGCCATATGCGCATTGGCTTCTCCTCGCGCTGGATGGGCGACGACGTAAAGTGGGCACCGAATGCGTTGTCGCCGACAGATCACATCACGGACCGTAATCTGCTCAAGGAGGGCGATGCGCCGCCCGATAATCAATACCCGATCATCTGGGCCAAGCACTGAACATGGACCGCTCCAGAATTCCATGCACATAGCGGGCGTTTGCGAGTGGCGTTACCGAGAGAAGAATGACAGAAATTGACAAGATACCAGGCATGGTCGAAGCGATTGAGCGCACGACCTTGATCGAGCTGGCGAGATCCATTGATGTCGCAGAATCCGGCCCGGTCATAGAATTTGGCACATACTTTGGATTGAGCACCGCATGCATAATGTCTGGGCTGACGGAGGCAAATACAGGCAACGCCAATTTTCCGCTCATGCATGTATATGACAGTTACCGCACGCGCGCTGACAGCGACTTCGCAAATTACGTCTACACGCATGCAGAACAAAGCAACTCAGCGGCCCTTCTTGAGCACATCGGGGATGATGTTGTTTTTAGAAAGGTATTTGAGAAGAACCTAGCGCCCTTTATCTCGAATGGATCTTTGCATGTAAATCAGACTGACATCACTGAAGCGCGGTGCCTCGTTGATCAAATCTCGATGATGCACATCGACGCACCGAAGTTCTACCGGGAGTTCAGAGCCTTGATGTTCGAGTTTTTCCCGCGCTTAAAGACAGGGGGCAAGCTCGTCTTCCAGGACTATTTTTTCCATTGGTCAGGCTCGGTTATCGCCGCGGTACAACACATGGTGGAACTGAGATTGATCCAGCCCGTCAGAAGCGCGGCGTCCGCACTCGTGGCCGAGGTCATAGCACCGATCACCGTGGATCACATGAATCAAGTCGACGAAAGAATGCAGTCGAGCTTTATTCCTAGCGTAATTGACCGGGCGATCACGACACTACAATCGATAGAAATCGATCGACCGCGGGCATTCCTACCCCGGCTTTATCTATCAAAGCTACCGTACTTTTGGGAGCTAGGCCGCTATAAGGATGCGCAGTTATGCGTTGCCAACGCGATCGCCTTGCAGAATCAATCGACCCAGTTCACACCCGCAATCTCTGACATGATCGACATGTTCGGATACGGGTTCCGACCAGAACTTCAATATGACAAGTATCACGATTGACCATTTATCGGGGAAGGCCCGGGCACAAATGCCATTCACTCAGCGTATACTGAACCTGGACCGCACCCGAATTCCATGCACATGGCGGGCGTTTGCATTGGCGGCCCTCTTCGTAGTCTCGAGCGTGTCTGCCAGCGCCGAGGGGACGCTGCGCGTTGCGCTGATGGCCGCGCCGCCGACCAAGGGAAACCCACACGCCGAGAACATTGACTACCTGAACGTTTGGTCGGCTCTGTTTGATCCGCTGACCTTAGTCTCGGATAAAGGGGAGCTGCTGCCTTGGCTCGCCACGTCATGGGAGCAAGAAAGCGATACGTCCTGGGTGTTCCGTTTGCGCGACGATGTGACCTACTCCAACGGCGTTCCATTCGACGCGTCTGCCGTCATTACCGCGGTCAATTATCTGACAAGCGACGTGGGGCAAATCGACGCGGTCGCCGGATTGTTCGCCAAATTGGAGACAGCAGAGGCAATAGACTCTCATACCGTCAGATTCGTCACCTCGGAGCCTTTTCCGCTGCTGCCCTATGCCCTTCAAGCCATGCGCCTGCCTGAACCGAACGCCTGGCGCGACTTGGGGCGCGTTGGGTTTGGCGAAGCCCCGATCGGCACCGGGCCCTTTGTCGTTGAAGACTGGGGGACCACTAGAGTGACACTGGCCGCGCGCCCGGACTCGTGGAGACCCCCAAATGTAAACGCCATACAGTTCGATGCCGTGCGTGACCCGATCGCCCGCCTGACCGGGCTTTTCACCGATCAGTTCGACGTCATCATGAGCGTCGATACGGATTCCTTCGGCGAAATCGAGGCGGCGGGGGCAAAGGTGCGCCGCAACCGGACACCGGCGGCAATGGCGCTGATGTTTAATACCGTCGGCGATCCGCGGCTCCAGAACGTAGATTTACGCCGGGCCATGAATTACGCGGTCAACAAGCAGCTTATCATTGATGTCTTCTTTAACGGCGCCACCGAGCCCGCAACCCAGCCCGCACCGCGTATGGCCGTCGGCTTCAACGCGGATCTCGCGCCGTATCCCTACGACCCAGACCGCGCCAGGCGTTTGCTGGAACAGGCCGGCTATGGAGACGGGTTCAGCTTTGTCGCGGAGGTCAATGTCGACTCCGCGCTAAGCCAGCGGGTCATCCAACAGGTTGCCTCTGATTTGTCCCAGGTCGGCATCTCGATGACGTTGCAGCCAATTCCCCGTCCCCTTTATTTGAAACACTTCCAGGACGGGGACTGGGGTGGGTCGGCGTTTCCGGCAGGATATTTCACCCCAACAATGGATGCGCTTGAAACCATGCGTGGCGGCTCGTGCCTGCGGCCAAACACGTGGTACTGCGACGAGTCGATTGTGCCGGACATCGAGGCGGCGATGGCGGAACCGTCTCTCGACCGCAGAACGAAAATGGTGCGCGACTTAATGACGTACGCCCATGACACGGCACATGGACTCTTTCTCTATGAGTCGGCCACCTTCACCGGCCTCCAGGCGCGGGTTGAGAACTACGAAACACATGGATCGTTCGTCCTGTACGAACGCGTTCGCTTGGACCCCTAAAACACCGCCAGCACCTTTGGCAATGGCGCAGGGCGCGCGCGTCCATGCGGACTAAGCCTGCCCGAGGTAGGTAAAGAACAGATTGTCCGGGTCATACTTCGCGCGTAGGGCTTTCAGCTTGCTCCAGGTGTCCGGGGAGAATGACGCTGGAATGCGCTCTGGATACCGCTGATTATCCGCCTGGTTGATGAAGTGGCCCTTGCCATAGGGCGCAAGCAGGTCATTGAACAGACCCATCCAATCATGGGCCGCCTTTTCGAACCCGGCACGGTCAGCCAATTCACCCGCGTCCCAGGTGACGTGGTGCAAAATCATATGCGGTGCGGCTGACGTAAAACAGGCCGAGTCCTGCATGGGATGCCGGAACTTGTTGACCGTGCAACTCAGCGTAATCCGCGCCCCCTCCGCCCGGGGCATCTGGCGATGTAACTCCCGCATCACGTCAAGAGTTTCCAACGTGTCGACATAGAAGTTATCGGTGTTGGTGCTCATATGTTTCTCGAAATGATACAGGTCGGCGTCGAGGTCCACCGAAGTGTCGGCGCCAACTTCAATCGCATTTTCTGAAAGACCGTTGCTTGCGCAGGCGTCGATCAAGCCACGGGCTTCGTCGTGTGGGTTTTGCACGGCAGTTGACGCGGCCGTAATTGTCGTGACCACCGTCTGCGCTCCGTCAGCATCGTGTGAAAACCCGATGTTTAGGGCGATGCGATCATCCAAGCGCCGCGATGCCCGTTCGGCAAACGCGCGCACCATCGGCAGGTCTTTGACCGCGTGAGTATAGCTCCGCATTACAAGTGCGGTCGTCGGTTCGAACACGGCAATGGTGTAGCTGACGACAACGCCGTAAAAGCCGGGGCCACAGCCGCGCAGCGTCCACAATATGTCTGAGTTTTCATCTTCAGTGGCGGTGACTTTGCGGCCATCCGCGAGAATAACCTCAGCGCTCTTTAAGGCGTAACAGGACGGCCCCTGGCAATAGTGATTGTCATTCCGGCCAAAGCCGCCGCCCATCAGGTATCCGCCGACGGCGACGCTGTCGCAGGTGCCGATAGGGAAATCCAGACCTTCGCGATTGAGGGCCCGGACCAGCTCCTGCAGCGTCGTGGCGGCGCGCACCGTCGCTGTTCTGTTACCCGCATCGATGGTCACCCCGGTAAGCGCAGACAAGTCGAGCAGGAGTCCGCTGTTGCGCAACACCGCACCCGCCGAGTTATGCCCGGTAGTTCTGCAGACCACTTGCAGGCCATTGGCGCGGGCAAACGCCAAGGCCGTGTAGATGTCGGCCTCTGACTCGACCTTGACGATCACGTCAGGAAACCGGTCCGGTACGTTGGCCTTGTACGTCATGTTGAAGCGGGCGTTCTCGTACCCCTCTTCTCCGCGGCGCAAGGCGCCAAGACCGCCAGCCGTGTCCTGGCCACGCGCTTTAGCGCCGCCAGTGACGAAGACACCTGCGGCCGCGAGATGCTTGATCAAATCGCGCCGGGAAGGACTGAGGTAAGACAACTTCATTGGTTCAGTCTACCAGACCAAAAGCGATTGTGGTGAGCCAGTGAAGACAAAAGGCCCGATTAGACCGCTTTGCTCGCCGGCGCCAAACAATAACCGTCCGACATTGCTGTAGGTGCGCTTTTAAGAGCACCCTATTTCAGTTGAGCCAGCCATATATTTGTTTCGTATGGCACGTTGATGGCCTCGACATTCAGGTCTCCAAGGTACTTTTCAATAGAGTCAACGACCGCGCCAAATTTATCCTGCGCTTGCCGCTGCAACGTTGCATGCGAACGCCACGCCTCAACACATTCCTCAACACTTTGCTCATGCACGATCTCAGACGCCAGACGGATTACGGGACCAAATAGTGAGCTTTCGTTGATGATGGCGGTTTGATCTTCGCGCCGCGTGCCATAAGAGTATTCGGGTATTTGCTCCTTAATCTTTCCTTCGATATCGCGCTGAATCGGATCGTCTAATCGCCGATGATTCCACATGCAGGCAAACCAGCCCTTTGGCTGCGCAATACGTGAAACCTCAGAAAGCGCTTTGGGGCGATCACACACATTGAAAGAACTGCCAAAGGTGACAAGGCTGAAACTCGAAGCCGGCTGCCCCGTGCTTTCTCCGGTCCCTTCATACCAGCGAACATTGGCAAAACTCTTCGTCCTGGCGATCCCGTTTTCACGCATCGCATCATTCGGCTCTACCGCAACGACGTCATACCCGCGATGGGCAAGCATCAGGGTTAAGTGGGCGACGCCAGCGCCGACATCGCAAACCGGGTCCCCCTCCTCGATACCAGCGACCGATAACATCGCATCGATAGCGGCATCGGCATAATCGGCGCGCTTAAGGTAAGCATCCGCCAATGACGTGTAGTCCCAGGCAGTTTTCATGTGGAAAGGTCTCCGGTACGGATTTAGAACAACATCTCAAACAGATAGCATCGGCGGAACTCTCACAACAGTTCTGATCGCCAAAAACTTTCGGTGATTTCAGTAATTTCAGTGAGTCTGGAGCCAGTATCGACGGAGTTGCTGAGAGATGCCGCAATAGCAAATGCCGCTGCTCCTCTGTAGGCTGGCCTCCGCACTTAAGCCACCGCGCGAGGGAAGGGCCAGGTGATCAAAACCATCGTTAATGCGCCACTGTTCATATGGACCATCCTCGCGCTTCCCGGCTTGCGGATGACCAATACGCTTTTGTCAGGCGCCACCGGGCCGGACGGTGAATCCACGACTGAGCTGGTCCTTCCCCCGTCCGGAGAAACGGCGGCCCAATTCATGGTCCTGGCCATGATGATCACACCCTTTAGGATGATGTTTCCGCAGGCCGCGTTCTGGAAGTGGATGATGAAGCGACGCCGCGATATCGGCGTGGCCGCGTTTATTTATGCGGTGTTTCACACCTTACTCTACGTCATCGACATGGGCAGTCTGCGGGCCATGCTGGGTGAATTTACGGCGCTGGGTATCTGGACCGGATGGCTGGCCTTCTTCATTTTCATTCCGCTTGCGATGACGTCGAATGACTATTCCATGCGCTTGCTCGGCCCGGCTTGGAAAAAACTACACGCGTTCATATATGTTGCGGCAGTGGCGACCCTGGTTCACTGGATCTTCGTCCACAATAACCTAGGCCCCGCCCTGGCGCGGTTTGTGCCGCTGGCGATGCTAGAGGGGTATCGCATCTGGAAAACTGTGGCGCGGCAAGACATAGTGAAAACATGAAACTTATCGGGAGTAACAAGACATGAAACATGTGATGACCATAGCTTTGGCGTTGACCATGACGACCGCGGCGCAGGCAACCGGCCTCTACGAATGCGAACCCGTCGACGATGCTGAATGGCTGACGGAAGAGCAAATGACGCAGCACCTTCTTGGGCAAGGCTGGCAGGAAGTACGCCGCATGAAACCGGACGGCGGCTGTTGGGAAGTCTATGGCACCACGCCTGACGGTCAGCGCGTTGAAGGGTATTTTAACCCGGCCACGGGCGAGCAGATGCTGCTGGCACAACGGGGACGCATTCTCTTTCGCAAGGACGAGTAGACTCCGGTCACGCGTGCCTGACGCCGCTTGAGAACCGCCCATCCATCACGGGGGACCACCGTGAAGCACCTACCTGCCCTGATCTTTGCCTTTGGGTTTGCCACCACGCCAGCTGTCGCCGCGGACCTCAACCAAACCCTGGACCGTCTCGTAAAAGAGTTGGAAGGGTCTTGGGACAGCGGACCGCAACTCACCGCCGAGAAGCTCAGTGGCACCCCGGACGACCACCAGCATGTGCGGGTCAATCGCACCTTCACCCGCATCGATGCGCCCGACGTGAGCGAATACGTCTTCGCCGTCACCCTGCGGGATGGTGGCCCGGACGGCCCGATCGATATGGCGGAGTTTCAGGTGTGGACCCTTGAGATCGAAGCGTCGCGCAATGCGGTGAAAATGGCACCGTGGCGCTACAAGACGCCTGAGGCCTATGTCGGCATCAGCACCAATGCCGACGCCATGGCCGGCCTCACCCAAGCCGACCTGACGCCGTCAGAAGGCGCCGCGGGCTGCATCATTTATTGGCGGCCGGTGGGTGACTTGGTGCACGGCGTTGCCGGCCAACCCTGCGAAGGGGCTGTCCGCCCAGGCCGCCCGGTACTCAGTTGGGAATGGACCTACATCTTGGGCGATACGGCCTTATGGATGTCGTTCGCGGGCCGCCTGCCGTCCGGTGAGATTTCCTTCGGCCGGCAAGATCAAACGCCCTGGCGCCTGGATAAGATGAATTAGGAAAGTGGTGGCCCTAGAGGTATCCCATTTGTTTTAGCCGCACCCCGAGCCGTGAGAGGTCATCGTCGTATTTCGGATTGGTCTCGAACTTGTCGCCGTAGTCGGCGTAGGCGGCGTCCAGATAGACGCTTTCAACATCATCCATGCTGTCGACCTTGTAGAACTCCACATGCCAGAGGACCTGGCCCTGACTTGGATCGGTCATGCCCAGGTTGGCGAAGGACGGCATGATGATATAGGCGCCGCCGCGCGTTCTGGCTGACGTTATGGCAGGATCGGCGATTTCGTCGAAGGGCGCATAGAAGGACTTGTCTTGGCTGTACGGCTCGATATCAATTTCCTTCGGCCTATGCGCCGTCTCCCAAAACGTAACCGTGCCGTCGATCAACCGGATTCTGAAGTCGTCCACCGAACTCTCGGCATAGAAATCCGGGAAAGCCTGATCAAGGAGGGGATTGACGATTCCGCGCTTGGAAATTTCCTGACCTTCCGGTGAGCGGCTCCAGTTCTCCTTGACCTCGGTGGTCTCGCCCGTCAACGGATTGGTGAAAGAACGCAAGACCTCGCCGGTATCGAGATCGCGGAAATACGTCAGCAGACAGTTGTACCTGACGAAAGATCCGTCCCCCTTCGGCTCCCACCACTGTTGTTCGCACCCGCTGTAGCGCACGAGAGGGACCGGCGAGGCCGGCGCTTTGAACCCATAGATGATCCCTTCGAAGCGCCAGATAACCCGGCCCTCGTCCGTCCGCCCCTGCTGTTTCGCCAAGGCCATGACTTTGTCGTCCTGGGTCCATTGGTCGATGTCCTCAGGAAGGCTTCGGCCCCCGGCGGCATTGACACCGCGAATCAAACCCCCGCCAGCGGCAGCACCGGTCAACAAACCGGCCGCACCTCTTCTCGATATAGGAAAACTCATTTCTGTCCCTCCCTGTTCCACTCTCGCCTTAGCTTACAGCCCAACCGTGCCAGCGCGAGACCGAAAAAATTACGAGCAAAGGTCGATAGGAAGGAGTTTATGGAGATGGTGGACCAGTAAGAACAAAACTAGGTAATGGAAAATCGCGACAAAACTGCCAATTGCAAATTGATGAGTATCAATGCTTGGAAAGTGATTTAGGACCAATACGTGGGCTTCCAAGTACAGGAGCTAGAAATGGAAAGCCTATTGACCCGAATTGGTGGAGAAGATGCTGTAAAAGCAGTTGTTGATTCATTTTATGATAAGGTTTTTGCAGACGAGGATTTAAAGCCGTTCTTTGCAAAGACCGACCAAGCCAAGCAGCGTGTCCGCCAAACAAAATTTCTCATTCAGATGATGGATGGCAAGGCTCCAAATGCAGCGGACTATATGCGTACCGCGCACAAAAAGTATGTTCATGAAATGAACCTCGGCGACAAGGAATTTGATATTGTAGCAGGTCATCTCGTGGCAACGTTGAATGAATTTAACGTACCCGAGAACCTCGTTGAGGAAACCGCAGGCGCACTGGAGGCAATGCGCGATCCGGTACTTGATCGTTAAAAACGCAGCTGCCCTACAGTGCGCGTAAAATCGGTGCCCAGTTTTAGTCGGGAGTGGTGGGCCCGGCAGGACTCGAACCTGCAACCAGACCGTTATGAGCGGCCGGCTCTAACCAGTTGAGCTACGGGCCCCCACCAAGAGCGTACGCTGGGCGATACGGCACATTTGTATCGCGCAACGGGGCCGCAAGGTAGCGCTGCGGTCGGTTAGGTCAAGCACTGAGATGACGGCACCCCCGCCCCCGCGTATGTTAGGACGCCGGTCACCCTGGAGGTTCTATGACGTCGCCCTCTCCCCCCCCCCCACGCTGTTTCGCGCCGCACTGCAGCCCAAGTGCTCACCGCCGCCGCCCTCATGCAAGGATCACCCGCCATGGCTTCAACACTCGCGCCCGCGCCCGTCCCCGTGCGCAAGGCCTACGCCGACGGTCCCTACGGCCAAATTCACTATCGCTACGCCGGTGACCGCTCGGCACCAGAAGTGCCACTGATGTGCCTGCACGCCAGCCCGCTCTCCGGCATCGTTTACGATGTGTGGCTGAGTGAGATGGGACGCGACCGCTTTACTGTCGCGCCAGACACCCCGGGCTACGGAGGATCCGACACGCCGCCAGACGCAAAACTGATTCCCGACCTGGCGGACGCCATGATCGCGTTCATGGACGACCTCGGCCTCGAGACCGTGGACGTGATGGGCTATCATACCGGCTCGTTCACCTCAGCGGACTTGGCGATGCGGTATCCGGACCGCATTCGCAAAGTGGTGATGATTTCCGCACCGATCTTCGATGAAGAGATTATCGCCGAGTACAGCGCGCGCATCTACGATCCCCCGCCCGCCTTCGCCGACGCTTTGCAAACGGCAGCGGATAGTATTCGCAAAAATCCTATGGGCATGTTTACCGACCTGCCAAGCGAGGAGCGCTACGCCGACATCGCCATCGAGCGCCTGCGCCACTACCGCACCGGCAACTGGGGCTTCCGCGCGGCCTTTGCCTATGACCTGACCGCAACCCTGCCCCAGGTGGAGCAGCCGGTCCTCATCCTCAATCCCGAGGACGATCTGTGGGAGCTCACGCCATTGGCGGAACCGTTCCTCAACAACGGGCGCATCCACGACCTGCCGGGCTGGACCCACGGCGCACTCGACAAACACACGGGTAAAATGGCCGAGATTGTCCGCACGTTCCTGGCCGAGTAACAAAAACGGGGCCAGATGATCCGGCCCCGCTTTCGAACTCAATGTGCTGAAATTTAGTTATCCAGGAAGCTGCGCAGCTTGCGTGAACGGCTCGGATGCTTGAGCTTGCGCAGGGCCTTGGCCTCGATTTGCCGGATACGTTCGCGGGTGACCGAGAACTGCTGGCCGACTTCTTCAAGCGTGTGGTCGGTGTTCATGCCGATGCCAAACCGCATGCGCAGCACGCGTTCTTCACGGGGCGTCAGGCTGGCCAAGACCCGCGTTGTCGTTTCACGCAAGTTGCCGTGAATGGCGGCGTCGATCGGCTGCACCGCGTTTTTGTCTTCGATGAAATCGCCGAGGTGGCTGTCTTCCTCGTCGCCAATCGGCGTTTCGAGAGAGATCGGCTCTTTGGCGATCTTCAGCACCTTGCGCACTTTTTCCAGCGGCATTTGCAGCTTTTCCGCCAGTTCTTCCGGCGTCGGCTCGCGGCCGATTTCGTGCAGCATCTGGCGTGAGGTGCGCACCAGCTTGTTGATGGTCTCAATCATGTGCACCGGAATACGGATGGTGCGCGCCTGGTCGGCGATCGAGCGGGTGATGGCCTGCCGGATCCACCATGTGGCGTAGGTCGAGAACTTATAGCCGCGGCGGTACTCGAACTTGTCGACCGCCTTCATCAGGCCGATGTTGCCTTCCTGAATCAGGTCGAGGAATTGCAGGCCGCGGTTGGTGTACTTCTTGGCGATGGAGATGACGAGCCGCAGGTTGGCCTCAATCATTTCCTTCTTGGCCTTTGACGCCTCGCGCTCACCCTTCTGCACGGTAGACACGACACGGCGCAGTTCGGAGATGGACAGACCGGCGATTTCTGAAATCTCGCCGACGCCGCTGCGCAGGTCTTCGATCTCCGGCTTGAACTTCTGGCCGAATTCCTTCCAACCCTTGGCAGACAAACGGCGCACGCGCGACAGCCACTTGGGGTCAAGCTCGCTGCCGTAGTACTGCTCCATGAAGTTGTCGCGCTTGATCTTGGCTTTGGTCGCCAGCTGCATCAGCTGACCTTCCATGATCATCAGCGACCGGTTCAGGTCGTTCATCTGCTCGACCAGATAATCGATGCGTGCGTTGTTGAGATGCACGTCCTCCATCATCTGAATGAGCTCGTTCTTATACTTCTGGTAACGCTTTTCCGTTGGCTTCGGCACCTCTTCACCGGCGCCGAGGGCGGTCAGGCGCTGGTCCTGCGCGCGCTTCATTTTGGTGTAGACGTTGGCGATCTTCTCGAAGGCTTCCACCACCTTCGGCATCAGCTCTGCTTCCATGGCCGCGAGCGACACTGCGCCCTCATCCATATCGTCGTCGTCTGAATTATCGTCGCTGGACTCGCTATCCGTGCCGTCGCCATCGCCGTCATCATCGTCGGCTTTGGCCTTTTTGGCGTCGGGCTTGTCCTGTTCGTCCTTGCCCGCCGGAGCCGCAGCGCCGTGAGATCCGGGACTGTTCGGATTGTTGTTATTGTTGGCGTTGTTGTTGTTCGTGTTGTCGTTGCCGCCATAGGTGGCATCGAGGTCAATGATGTCCCGCAGCAGCATTTTGCCGTCGATCAACGCGTCGTGCCATTCCAGCAGGGCACGGATGGTCATCGGGCTTTCACAAATGCCGCCGATCATCATGTTGCGGCCGGCTTCAATGCGCTTGGCGATGGCGATTTCGCCCTCGCGCGACAGCAACTCCACCGAGCCCATTTCACGCAGATACATGCGCACCGGATCATCGGTACGGCCGATATCGCTGTCGCCAACATTGCCGGACGGCGCGGCCTCAGCCTTCTCGTCTTCGTCGTCCTTGCCTTTTTTCTCGGCCTTGTCGTCGTCGTCGTCCTGGTCTTCTTCTTCGACCACGTTGATGCCCATTTCCGAGAGCATCGACATGGTGTCTTCGATCTGCTCCGAGGACATTTCCTCGGACGGCAGGGCGTCGTTCAGTTCCTCGTAGGTGATGTAGCCTTTTTCTTTGGCTTTCTGGATGAGCTTCTTGACCGAAGCATTGGTGGAATCCAGCAGTGGGCTGTCACCTTCTTCGCGCTCTTCTTTCTTATCGGCTTTGGCTGCGGTTTTGGTCGCCATGAAGCGTCCGTCTCCCTTTGTTCGTTTAATCCGCAGACGCTTCTTGAGTTGAAGCGTCCACCCCCCAATAGGTCTCAGCCAGAGACCTTTTTACGTGTTCCCCTCGCCTGGCCCTCACCCGATGTGTGGACCAGGGTCAGTTGCCGTCGTCCGAGGTCTGCCCCTCCGTCCTCAGGCTGCGGAAGACCGCATATGAGGAATCGGTCGGATCGTTAATCACGTCATCGGCGGCGCGCCGGATATCGGCTTCTAGATCGGTGCGCTGGCACAACGAAAACGTGTGATCCCACCCTTTCGTTGCGTCGTCGATGTTTGCTTCGGGACGCGCGAATCCGGCGTGGACGTAAACCTCTGAACTTATTAGCTTCTTTAGCTCTTCGGCGAACCCTAATCCGGCTAGATGGGACTCCAGCTCCGGAAATTCAAGGTTCGGCGACTGCGACAGGTGCATTAAGGCCGTTTGCCTAAGGGAGTCAAGGCGCGAATCGGCAAAGGACATCGCCCCGAGGCGCTCCTCAACATGGTCCAGCAGCTCCGGATGGGTCACCAGCGTGGCCAGCAGAATGCGGTGCCGCAACAGTTGCCCATCGACCATGGGTGCCCGCACCGCCGTAGGCCGACCAGTGGGGCGTGGCGTGCGTCCCTGGTTCCAGGCCGCATTTGCCGGTCCACCACGGCTTTGACGAAACAGCTCATAAGTCTTCTCGCGCAGCAGCCTGCGGTAGTGGTTCTGCACGGAGGCGTTCTTGATCTCGCGCGCCAACGCCTCAGCGTCCTGCTCAAGTGCGGCGCGGCGCTCGGGCGTGTCGATCGTCCGGCTGTCGGTCAGCTTACGCCACATAATTTCTGACAGCGGCAGGGCATCATCCAACACCGCGCGCATCGCCTCCCGGCCATCGGACTTGATCAAGTCGTCCGGGTCTTGCCCGGCGGGCAGCAAGGCAAAGCGTAACGAATGACCCGGCTCCAAAATCGGCAAGCAACGCTCTGCCGCGCGCAACGCCGCTTTGCGTCCGGCGGTATCGCCGTCGAAACACAGGATGGGTTCCGGCGCGATGCGCCACAGCAGCATGATCTGCTGCTCCGTCAGGGCCGTGCCCAGGGGCGCCACCGCGTTGCGGATGCCCGCTTCGGCCATGGCGATGACATCCATGTAGCCTTCGGCGACAATGATCTCGGCTTTGTCGGAGGCTTCCTTGCGCGCCTGGGCCAGGGCATAGACGACACTGCCTTTGTGGAACAACGGCGTCTCCGGTGAGTTGAGATACTTGGGCTCGCCCTGCCCCATCACCCGGCCGCCGAAGGCCACCGGACGGTTGCGGGAATCGCAGATCGGAAACATCACCCGCTCGCGGAAGAAATCGAAAGACGAGCGGTCCTCTTTGCCGGGCGATAGAAGACGCGCCTCAATCGAAATCTCTTCCGGCACATTTTCCCGCGCCAGCGCCGCCTTCAGGGCATTACCGCCGGGCGCATAGCCAAGGCGATAGGTCTTGATGGTTTCGTCGCTAAGACCGCGTTGACGCAGATAGTCATAGGCCGCCCGGCCTTCCGGCGAGCGCAGCTTTTGTTCATAAAAGCGGCAGGCGAACTCGACTGCGTCTTGCAGCGTCGTGCGGCGCTTGGCGCGCTGCGCTTCTTCTGGCGTCGCGCGCGGCACCTCCATTCCGGCTTCTTCGGCAAGACGCTCGACTGCTTCCGGAAAACCCAGGTTTTGGGTCTTCATCAGGAAGGTGAAGATGTCGCCGTGCTCGCCGGAGGAGAAACAGTGATAGAAGCCCTTCTGGTCATTGACCGTAAAGGACGGCGTTTTCTCGTTGGTGAATGGACTCAGGCCGACGAACTCACGCCCCCGGCGCTGCAGCTTGACGGCGCGACCCACCACCGATGACACCGGCAGGCGCGTACGGATCTCATCGAGAAAATCAGGCGGAAACTGCATGACCGCCAGATCCAAGCGAATGGAGCGCGCCCAGCGGCGCGGTGTTAGGCAAGAGTCTCTTTGACGACCGAACTGGCGCGGCCGAAATCCATGCGGCCGGAATAGCGCTCTTTCAACGAGGCCATCACCCGGCCCATGTCCTTCAAGCTGGAGGCGTCGAGGTCTAAAATGGTCTCGCTCACCACGCCGCGAATGGCATCGTCGTCGAGTTGCTCGGGCATGAAACCGGTGATGATGTCGATTTCCGCCTGCTCACGCTCGGCCAGTTCGCAGCGCCCCCCCTGCTCGTACATGGCGATGCTGTCCCTGCGCTGCTTCACCATCGATTGAAGCATCTCAAGGATTTCCTGTTCGTCGATCCCGTCCGTGTTGCCGCGGCCACGGGCACAGATATCCCGGTCTTTGAGCGCGGCAAGGATAAGGCGAACGGTGGCGAGAGACCTTTGGTCTTTATTGCGAAGCGCGGTCTTCATCGCTTCGTTGAGTTCGGTGCGCAACATGGAAAAGGAGTTCCGATGCGAAAAGAGGGAGCTAAGCTAACGTATCTGCCGGGCCAACGCAAAGGCTTCCGAGTTATCCACAAGCCGTTGTTTTTTATGGCAAATATGAGTGCATTGCGAGGCTTGACTCGGCCCAGCCGATTGCTTATCAACCGGCCAATTTGCCGCAATGCAAAGCCTATGTGGGGTGGGTTACACCACTTTACAAGCCCGGGTCGAACCCCGTCATGTCTGGAGACACGTTCCGCTGCCGAGCGCCCTCGGCGCGCACCAGACGGGCAAGCCTGACACCCGGGATTGGCCACGCGCGGTCTTGATAACCGGGTCGCTCAGACCCCAACAACTCGGAAGTCTATGCCGGAGGCCCATGCCAGTTCGCCCCCTCCTCAGCCGCAAGGCGCAACGGGGGTATTGGTATTGGATGACGGCACGGTGTTTTGGGGCAAAGGCCTGGGCGCCACCGGGTCGCGTGTCGGCGAGGTCGTCTTCAACACGTCGATGACCGGCTACCAGGAGGTGATGACCGATCCCTCCTACGCGGCGCAGATCATCACCTTCACCTTCCCGCACATTGGCAACGTCGGCGCCAATCCTGAAGACATGGAGAGCACCACACCGGCGGCCCGCGGCTGCGTCCTGCGCATGGACATCACCGACCCGTCCAATTGGCGTGCCGCACAACACCTCAACGACTGGCTCAACAGCTATGACTTCGTCGGCCTGGCCGGCATCGACACCCGGCGGCTGACGGCGCGCATCCGTGACGGCGGCGCCCCCACCGGTGTGATCGCGCATAGCCCAGACGGCACCTTCGACCTCGACGCCCTGCTGGCGGAAGCTAAAGGCTGGCCCGGACTCGAAGGCATGGACCTCGCCAAAGAGGTCACCTGCCGCCAGACCTACAACTGGGCCCAAACAAGTTGGGCGCTTGGCCCCGGCTTCGGTGAATTGGGCGAAGACGCAGCCCACCACGTCGTGGCAGTCGACTTCGGCGCCAAGCGCAACATTCTGCGCTGCCTGGCCGACACCGGCTGCAAAGTGACGGTGGTGCCGGCGACAGCAACGGCGGAGGACATTCTCTCCCACGATCCCGACGGCATTTTCCTGTCCAACGGGCCGGGCGATCCGGCGGCGACGGGCGAATACGCCGTGCCGGTTGTGAAAGACCTCATCAACAGCGGCAAGCCGATGTTCGGCATCTGCCTCGGCCATCAGATTCTCGCCCTGGCTTTGGGCGCCAAGACCTACAAGCTTAAGCTCGGCCACCGCGGCGGTAACCAGCCGGTCAAAGATCTGGAAACCGGCAAGGTGGAAATCACTTCGCAGAACCACGGCTTCTGTGTTGACCGCGATAGCCTGCCCGAGGGCGTCATCGAAACCCATCGCTCGCTGTTCGACGGCATCGTCGAAGGCCTGCGCGTCGACGGCAAGCCGGTGTTTTCCGTGCAGTATCACCCGGAAGCCTCGCCCGGCCCGCAGGACAGCCACTACCTGTTCGAGCGGTTCGCCGAGTCCATTGCCGCAACAAAACCAAAAGCATCGTAAAGCGTCTGCCCCATGCCTAAACGTACCGACATCGAAAGCATTCTGATCATCGGCGCCGGTCCCATCATTATCGGGCAGGCGTGTGAGTTCGATTACTCCGGCGCACAGGCGTGTAAGGCGTTGAGGCAGGAGGGCTACCGGGTCATCCTGGTGAATTCCAATCCCGCGACGATCATGACCGACCCGGAGATGGCCGACGCGACCTACATCGAGCCGATCACCGTCGAGACGGTGACCAAGATTCTCGAAAAAGAAAAGCCGGACGCCATTCTGCCGACCATGGGCGGCCAGACCGGCCTTAACACGGCGATGAAACTGGCCGATGAAGGCGTGCTCGAGCGCCTCAACATCGAATTGATCGGCGCCAAGCGCGACGTCATCGCCAAGGCCGAAGACCGCTTGCAGTTCCGCGACGCTATGGACGCGGTCGGTTTGGAAAGCCCGCGCAGCCAGGTGGTTCACACCATTGAAGAAGCGCGCGAAGCGGTGAAGATGACCGGCCTGCCCGCCATCATCCGCCCGTCGTTCACGCTGGGCGGCGAAGGCGGCGGCATCGCCTACAACACCGACGAGTTCGAGCAGATCGTCGCCAGCGGCTTGGCCGCCTCACCAGTGACCGAAGTGCTGGTGGAAGAGTCTGTGCTGGGCTGGAAAGAGTACGAGATGGAAGTTGTGCGCGATAACGCGGACAACTGCATCATCGTCTGCTCCATCGAGAACGTGGACCCGATGGGCATCCACACCGGCGACTCCATCACCGTCGCCCCAGCGCTGACGCTGACCGACAAAGAATATCAGATCATGCGTAACGCCTCGATTGCGTGCCTGCGCGAAATCGGCGTCGACACCGGCGGCTCGAACGTGCAGTTCGCCATCAACCCGGCGGACGGACGCATGGTGGTGATCGAAATGAACCCGCGGGTGTCGCGCTCTTCCGCCCTGGCCTCGAAGGCCACCGGCTTTCCCATCGCCAAGATCGCGGCCAAGCTGGCCGTCGGCTACACACTGGATGAACTCGACAACGACATCACCGGCGGCATGACGCCGGCCTCCTTTGAGCCGACCATCGATTATGTGGTCACCAAAATTCCCCGCTTCACCTTTGAGAAATTCCCGGACACCGAACCGCTGCTGACCACGTCGATGAAATCAGTCGGCGAGGCCATGGCCGTCGGGCGCTGCTTTGCCGAGAGTCTGCAGAAAGGTCTGCGGTCGATGGAGACCGGACTCACCGGACTCAATGAAGTTTACCTCAGCGACAACGGCGAGGAAGCCAATGATGAGAGCGACCTGCGCGCCGCGTTGATTTCACCACGCCCGGACCGGTTGTTGGTGATCGCGCAAGCCTTCCGCGAAGGCATGAGCCTGGATGACATTCAGAACCTCAGCAAGTTCGATCCCTGGTTCCTGCGCCAGTTGCAGGCCCTGGTGGCAACCGAACAACTTGTGCAACAGCACGGCTTGCCGAAAGACGCGCAAGAAATGGCGCGTCTGAAACGCATGGGCTTTTCGGACGCCCGCCTCGGCGAACTGACCAACCAGTCCGCCACCGACGTCGCCGCGCACCGCCGCGCGCTGAACATCACGCCGGTGTACAAGCGCATCGACACCTGCGCCGCAGAGTTTCCGGCGGTTACACCGTACATGTATTCCAGCTACGAAGGCGACGGCACCGCGCTGGCGGATTGTGAGTCCCGTCCCACCGACAAGACCAAGATCGTGATTCTCGGCGGCGGCCCCAACCGCATCGGCCAGGGCATCGAGTTCGATTACTGTTGTTGTCACGCGGCCTTCGCGCTTTCGGATGCTGGGTATGAGACCATCATGGTCAACTGCAATCCGGAAACGGTCTCCACCGACTACGACACCTCCGACCGCCTGTACTTCGAACCGTTGACGCCGGAAGACGTCATCGAACTGATCCGCGTCGAGCAGAGCACTGGCGACGTCAAAGGCGTGATCGTGCAGCTCGGCGGCCAGACTCCGCTGAAGCTGTCCCATGCGCTGGAAGACGCCGGCATCCCCATTCTCGGCACGTCGCCGGACGCGATCGATCTGGCCGAAGACCGCGAACGCTTCCAGCAGCTGTTGAACACGCTGGAACTTCATCAGCCCGCCAATGGTACCGCGCTGAACGAAGAAGACGCCGTCGCCTCCGCCAACCGCATCGGCTATCCGGTGGTGATTCGCCCGTCCTACGTGCTCGGCGGGCGTGCCATGCAGATCGTCCATGACGAGGAAAGCCTGCGCGCCTACATCCGCGATGCCGTCAACGTCACCGGAGATAACCCGCTTCTCATCGACTCTTACTTGTCTGGTGCGATCGAGGTGGATGTCGATGCCGTGTGCGATGGCAAAGATGTCTACGTCGCCGGGATCATGGAGCACATCGAAGAAGCCGGTATTCACTCTGGGGACTCCGCCTGTTCGTTGCCGCCCTATTCGCTGTCGCCGGACATCGTCGATGAACTGAAAGTCCAAACCCGCGCGCTGGCCAAAGGCCTCAACGTGGTCGGTCTGATGAACGTGCAGTTCGCGGTGAAGGACGCCAAGATTTACATCCTTGAGGTCAATCCCCGCGCCAGCCGCACGGTGCCGTTTGTGGCCAAGGCCACGGGTTTGCCCATCGCTAAACTGGCCGCCCGGGTAATGGCCGGTGAATCGCTGAAAGATGTCGGATTGGCCGGCAAGGATTTCGATACCGCAGGCACCAGCACCAATCACATCGCGGTAAAAGAAGCCGTGTTCCCCTTCGCCCGGTTCCCCGGCGTCGACATCGTGCTCGGCCCGGAGATGAAATCCACCGGCGAGGTTATGGGCCTGGACACCGACTTCCCGCGCGCCTTTGCTAAATCCCAGATGGGGGCCGGCACCCGCCTGCCCCTGGCCGGCAAGGCCTTCCTGTCCCTGAAAGATGACGATAAGGCCGGGGCTCTGTCCGTTGCCCACAAGCTGATCGACCTCGGATTTTCCCTGATCGCCACTCGGGGCACGCAGAAATTCCTGGCCGAGAACGGCCTGGAGGTCGAAGGCATAAACAAGGTGCTGGAGGGCCGTCCCCATTGCGTCGACGCCATGATTTCCGGGGATATTCAAATGGTTATCAACACCACGGAAGGAGCTCAGTCGCTGGAGGACAGCTACGATATCCGCCGCACCGCCCTGACCCGGCAGATTTGCCACTACACCACCCTGTCCGGGGCCGAAGCCGCCGTGGACGCCATAGGGGCTCTGAAGGACGGGGCCCTTGATGTCGCCCCGCTGCAATCTTATTTTAGCTGATCTAGATAACCAGACGTCTTACGCCCCGCTTGGTTGATAGGCGAGGGCGTTTTTCTTTTGAGCGATTAGAAACGAGGATACGTCATGGAAAAGGTTCCGATGACGACGGAAGGGTTGGCGCCGCTGCAGGACGAATTGAAGCGCCTGAAGTCGGAAGAACGCCCGGCCATCATCAAAGCGATTTCGGAAGCACGTGAGCACGGCGACCTGTCAGAGAACGCCGAGTACCACGCCGCGAAGGAACGGCAGGGATTCATCGAGGGCCGCATTCAGGAACTCGAAGACATCATCAGCCGTGCCGACGTGATCGACGTCTCCAAACTGTCTGGCTCGACGGTGAAATTCGGTGCCACCGTGACCGTGGCCGACGAAGACACCGACGAGGAACTGACCTATCAGATCGTCGGGCCCTATGAGGCCGACTTGGCGAAGAAGCGCATTTCGATCCAGTCCCCCATTGCCCGGGCCCTGATCGGCCGGTCTGTCGGCGACAGCACGGAAGTGAAAGCCCCAGGCGGCATCAAGGGCTACGAGATCGTCCAGATCAAGTACAAGTAAAACCCGCGCAAAGGCGGTGGTTAGCCACCGCCCGCGTCATCCTCGGCGCGCACCGTAATCGGCACACCGGACAACCGCTTTGAACTGCGGATCGCCAAGGCGGATTTCACTTGGGCGACGTTTGGTGCGGACGTCAGCTTGGAGGTGACGAACTTCTGATACTCGTCCCAATCTCGCGCGACAATTTTCAGCAGAAAATCCGTTTCACCGGCCAGCATGTGGCATTCGCGCACTTCGGGCCACGCGGCGACCATTTCCTCAAACGCGATCAGGTCCGCTTCGGCCTGGCTGTTGAGCCCGACATGGGCAAACACGGATACATTGAACCCAAGCAACACAGGGTCGAGATCGGCGTGGTAGCCCTTGATGAAGCCCGCCTCTTCCAGCGCCCGCACCCTGCGCAGACACGGCGGCGCGGAGATACCGGCGCGCTTGGCCAGATCAACATTGGTGATCCGGCCGTCATCCTGGAGATCGCTGAGAATCTGTCTGTCGATGCGATCCAGTTTCACGCGCTGCATAGGCGTCCATTCGGCTCTTCGAACCGAAGCTCCCATTTTCCCCGTATTGATTTGGGTAATTTTATTACAAAGCTGGGCACAAAAGCGACCGAAATTATTACACGGGGCCTGCGCGCCGCATCGTCGTAAACACGGCCAAATAGCCCGAAACCCGCCTTGTTTCAGGCGTTGGCGCCTCTTATGTTACCGCCTCTTCTATTCCCACCTGACCCGAAAGCGCGCCCGTTTCATGGCTTCTCATCACACCAAAGTTCTGATTCTCGGTTCCGGACCTGCCGGTCTCACCGCAGCCATTTACGCCGCGCGCGCCAACCTGGAGCCAATTCTCGTGGCTGGCATGCAACCCGGCGGGCAGATGACCATCACCACCGATGTCGAAAACTATCCCGGTTTCGCCGATGTGATTCAGGGGCCGTGGCTGATGGAGCAGATGCAAAAGCAAGCCGAGCACGTCGGCACGAAAATGATTCACGACACCATCACGTCGGTCGACTTCTCCAAACGCCCGTTCACCTGCACCGGCGACGGCGGCGATACCTATACCGGCGATTCCGTTATCCTCTCCACCGGTGCGTCAGCCCGCTGGCTCGGCCTGCCCTCGGAAGAGAAGTTCATGGGCTTCGGCGTCTCCGCTTGCGCCACCTGTGATGGTTTCTTTTTCCGAGGCAAGGATGTGTGCGTCATCGGCGGCGGCAACACTGCGGTCGAAGAAGCTTTGTACCTGACCAATCACGCCAACAAGGTGACTTTGATCCACCGCCGCGACAGTCTGCGCTCGGAAAAGATTCTCCAGGACCGCCTGTTCGCCAACGAAAAGATCGAGGTCGTGTGGGATACCGTGCTGGAAGAGGTCGTCGGCGACACCGATCCCTTGGGCGTCACCGGCGTCAAACTGCGCAACGTCAAAACCGATGAAACATCCGATCTGGCCGTGGACGGGGTATTTGTCGCCATCGGTCACACCCCCAACACCGAGCTGTTTAAGGGCGTTTTAGACATGGATGATGGCGGATATCTGCTCACGGCGCCGGATTCGACACGGACGAACATCGAAGGAGTCTTTGCCTCCGGCGACGTTCAGGATCATACTTACCGGCAGGCCGTTACCGCTGCGGGGACGGGGTGCATGGCTGCCCTTGAGGCAGACCGCTTCCTGGCAGCTCAGAGCGCGTAACGGCGCTCATCAATGTTGACATAGTTTTGGTTTCGTCACGGGTCTGGAGGACAGACAATGCCGGCGCCGCGAGGCAGCAGCCGCCTGGACTGGGATAAACTGCGCGTGTTTCATGCGGTCGCGGAAGCGGGCAGCTTTACGCACGCCAGTGAGACCTTGAACCTGAGTCAATCGGCGGTTAGCCGCCAGATCAGTGCGCTGGAGGCGTCCCTTGGGGTGATGCTGTTTCACCGCCACGCCCGCGGACTGATCCTGACCGAGCAGGGCGACCTGCTGTTCAAGACCGTCCACGACGTCTTCGCCAAGCTGACCAACGTCGAAAGCCAGCTCACGGAAACCAAGGAAAACCCGGAAGGGCCGCTGACGGTCACCACCACGGTCGGCTTCGGGTCCGTGTGGCTGACCGGACGGCTGCGCCAGTTCATCAAGGACTATCCTGAAATCGACGTGACGCTCAGGCTCGACGACGGCGAGCTGGACTTGGCCATGCGCGAGGGCGATGTCGCCATCCGCTTTAACGAACCGCGTCAGCCCGACCTGATTCAGCGTCACCTCGGCAGCATGCATGGCCACCTGTTTGCCTCGGCCGATTACCTGAAGGAACACGGCACGCCGCAGTCGATCGAGGAGCTGAAGGATCACAAGGTCGTGGTGTTCGGCGGCAGCGCCCTGCCCTTCGAGAACGTCAATTGGTACTTCGACCAAGTGGAAAAAGCCGTTGGGCCCATCAATCCGGTGCTGACGGTCAACAATCTCTACGGGGTCTACCGGGCGGTGAAGAACGGCATCGGCATTGGCGCCTTGCCGGAATACTTCTACCGCGAAGGCCGTGGCCTGGTGCAGATCCTGCCGGAACTCAGCAGCCCGCCCATCGACGCCTACTTCGTCTATCCGGAAGAACTGCGCAATTCCATGCGGGTGGTGGTGTTCCGCGATTTCCTGCTGAAGGAAATCGCCCGGGCCAGGGCCCAGATGACCTTGGTGCCGTTAGAAACGGACGCCTTGAAAACGGCAAGCTAAGACGAGTCGCAAGCTATGCGCCAGGCGCGGGTCAGACCCGCAGGGACTGCGCTGGAATCGGGCCCGCAGCAGGCCTATTCACATACACATATGCTGCTTTGCAGCGCGCGGCTTTTGCCGCAGCGGACCGGTTCTCCGGCCCGCCTGTCTGAAAGATCGTTCGTCAATCGACACCCGATCTCAAAGATGGAAAGCCTCCCTGTTTTGACTTTAGCCCCGGGTTCGTCCCGGGGCTTTTTTTGCTCTACTCCAGTAGGAAAGCGCGGGCGTCGGCGACGGTACGCGCGGGGTCTTCGAGCATCAGTTTGTGGCCAAGCTCGGGATACCGGATTGTGGTGACATCGGCTGCGGTAAACATGGCGGAAACCTGCTCCAAGCCATCGGCCCCAAGCACCGGCGATTGTCCGGCCCATTGAATCAGAGTCGGTGCCGTGACACGCGCGGCGATGGCCTCGGTATCGAACGGGTTGCGCACCTTCGACATGATCGAGGCCTCGGCGCTGACGGCGGCATCCTCGCGATTGTTGAGATCAGCGTAGGTACGCACCATCTGCGGCGTCACCCGCTCGTCTTCGCCGAAGATGTTTTCCAGAAACAGCCGCCAATACACATCGGGTGACCAATTGTTCAGGACATTGCGGCTCAACCACGCCAAGGCCGTAAAGGCGAAGGGCGGCGGCACCCGGGCACCGGGCGTATAGGCCGGCACGGTCGAGAGCAGGAGTTTCTCCACCCGATCCGGGTTCTCGGCCGCATAGCGCATGGCCAGTATGCTGCCTGTCGACGTCCCGCCTAGGATCACCGGCGCATCGCCAGTATCTTCGAGCACCTTGGTGATGGCATCGCGCACAAGCACATATTGCCGTTCGGCACTGAAGTCATCGGTGGGGTCGGGCCCGGACAGCCCGTAAGGCGGTACATCGAGCCGAATAACCCGGTAGTCCGCGCGCAAAACCTCCGCCCAAGCTTCGTACTGGCGGACGCTGCCGAGGTGGCCGTGCAACAGCACGAGAAGCGGCCCCGCGCCCTCCTCGACGACGTGGATAGGCACACCATCGATGGTAATGAAACGTGAGCGCTCGTCGGTGTAGCGCGCCTGAAGGTCAGCCTCTGACGGTGCGAGCATCCCGGTGCGCGCAGCGAGGACCGCGCCGGCCAATACGACGGAGACACTGACAACCGCTATGCGCAGACGGCGGCCCATCGCGTCAGCCGGTTAGGACAGCTCGGCGCAGAAGGTCTGAATGCGTGTGCAGGCTTCTTTCAGAGCATCCGTCGACGTCGCGTAGGAAATGCGGAAGTGCGGCGACAGGCCGAAGGCTTCACCCTGCACCGCTGCAACGGCGTGCTCTTCCAGCAGCGCGGTGACGAAGTCGGAGTCGGTTTCGATCTTGCGCCCGCCCTTGGAGGTCTTGCCGATGCAGCCCGCGATGGACGGATAGACGTAGAAGGCCCCTTCCGGCGTCAGACAGTTGATGCCTTCGGCCTGGTTGAGCATCTCCACCACCAAGTCACGGCGCTCCTTGTACACGGCATTGCGCTCAGCCAGGAAGTCCAGCGGCCCGGTCAATGCTTCCAGCGACGCATATTGCGTGATCGACGACGTATGCGACGCACTTTGCGACTGGATGTTGTTCATCGCCTTGATCAGGTCCGCCGGACCGGCGGCGTAGCCCATGCGCCAGCCGGTCATGGCAAACGCCTTGCTGACACCGTTGATGGTCAGGGTCCGGTCCATCAATTGCGGCTCGACCTGGGCGATGGTTTTGAAGTCGAAGTCGTCGTAGACGAGGTGCTCGTACATATCGTCGGTCATCACCCACACCTGGGGATGCTTGAGCAAGACGTCCGCGACGGCGCGCAAATCAGCTTCCGTATAGGCCGCACCCGATGGGTTCGACGGCGAGTTGAGAATCAGCCACTTGGTCTTATCGGTGATCGCGCTTTCAAGCTTCTCAGCCGTCAGCTTGAAGGCGTCGGCTTCGGTGCATTCAATGAACACCGGCGTGCCCCCAGCGATCAGCACCATGTCCGGATAGCTGACCCAGTACGGCGCCGGAATCAGCACTTCGTCGCCTTCGTTGACCGTCGCCATAATGGCGTTGAACAACACCTGCTTGCCACCGACGCCGATGTGCACCTGGGCCGGATCATAGTCGAGGCCGTTTTCGCGCTTGAATTTCTCGACCACCGCCTTGCGCAGTTCGGGAATGCCATTGGTCGGGGTGTACTTGGTTTTGCCCTCGTCGATCGCCTTTTTACCGGCCGCCTTGATGTGATCGGGGGTGTCGAAATCCGGCTCGCCAGCGCCCAGACCGATGACATCCACGCCTTGCGCCTTCAATTCCGCCGCTTTCGCGGTCACCGCCATGGTCGGCGATGGTTTGATGGCGGACATACGGGCAGCGATGATGGACACGGGTTCTCTCCAAGATCATGTATGGGGGCCGGACAACGCCCGGCATCGGCGCGGAAGCTACTCCTCTGCCCGCGCCGGTGCAACCGGATATAATCTCAAAACAAGATACCTTAGGCACTAGAACCGAGAAAAATCCTAGCTCTAACCTACCCAGCCGCTGCGCCCTCAGCCACCTGCAGCAACAACTTTTTGCTCTTGGCCTCCGATGTCCTCAATCCACTTTAAGATGAGCTCATCACAGACGTTCATCGCCGCAGCGTTCGTAGTACCGATCTGATTGACGACTGAAGCATCCAAAATCAACTGCCCCTCTAGTCTTTCCAAGTTTACGGAAATCCTTTCGTAATCTCTTTGCCGCCTTTCGAGTTCGTCAAGACCAGTCGTGATTGCAGACTGCAATCGGGCGATCTGTTGTTGGAGTTCGGGATATCTCGCTGAAGTAGAAGAGATGTTGCGAGCCTCAGCTTCCGCCCTTGCAAGATCACCAGTGAATCTGTCAACAAGATCAGAAATGTCAAGGATGCGATCATTTGTATCGTCCAGACGGGCTCGATTGTCTTCGATTGCTTCGCTAATTCGTTTTGAAGTTTGACTGTCATCTACCTGACTGACTCCTCGGTTGCCATCGTTGTTAATGGTTTCCAAGCAAGTTTTTATGAAGTCATCCATAAACACATCTCGCACGAGCTTCCTTACAGAGTCAGCGAGACTCGCTACTGTCGCAGCGTCCATTTGAGCTCCCACAGCCGGGATGACCTGACCTTCGCCGTTCGCGCTCAGTGACGTTGCGTTTTCGATTTTGTTGAACACTTGCTGCCACTCATCCATCTCGCGTTTAGCAAGTGAGAGTTCATTTTCCTTCTTCGTGACCTCTTCTTTGGCCGCAGTTACGGCTTCACAGTTCTCTTTGTCCGCCGCGGCTGGTTTGCCCGCTCCTTCGCATTTGTCGGCAAAGGTGCCTCCCAAAGCACCTTCAGCTGTCGTAACTTCGTCCTCAGCAGCTTTTTTTGCAGCTGCGGTTTTATCATGGTCGTCACGTGCTTTGGTCAGGGCCCGTTTGGCCTCATATACAGCACTACTCGCGTTGACTGTCGCCCCGGACTCAAGAACGACTTGACCCGGGCGAGCCGCACCAGTGAGTTGTTCGACAGCAATCAAGGTCACCATGGATTTTTGGTACCTTGTTAACAATTCGTAGTAATCGAATTCCTCAATGCCGCCAGCGAGATACGCTTCACAGATGCGATACATTGCGTCACGGAGAAGCTGAATGGATTGGGTGCGGATTCCGATGGTCGCCCCCGTCTCGCTAGTCGCAAGTTTCAAAGCGGCGGTAAGCTCCTCACCCTTGCCCGCGTTCGCCTCCAAAGCGGCGCTAAAAACAGAGAACACATCGGGACTGGGCTCCGAACAGTATATCGGCGTCATCATCCTCCCCATAATGTTGCCTTCTTTATCCCGTATTAATTTTTCTCTCTCACCTGCCAACAAGAACCTTTGCTTCGCATCAATTGAGATAGACTGAGCGGTCACCGCCTCATCTCTTTCGAAAAGTGCGGTGGTGCGATGAATGGAGTTCCATTCCGCGCACGATGCCAGAGAAAACGCGGCAACTATGGCTAGCGAATTTTTCATGTGTCCTGCCCCCAAGAACGTTAGGTGCAAAAGTCTACGCAACCATAGGTTATGTTCAATATGAAAATTGTATTGACGATATATTCTCTTTTTAATTGCATCTACGGACTTGGTGCCGAGATCTCCTGTCGTGGTCTCTGATGGGGTGAAATCGACGTTGCCAATGCGCTGCCCCGCCCTATGTTATCGGCCATGACTGTTGCTGTTCCGATGTACGAAAAGCCGGAGGTTGGGGAAGCCGCCTCATTCCGCCTTGAAAGCGCGTTCACCCCGGCGGGCGACCAGCCGGACGCCATCGAAGCGTTGGATAAAGGGCTGACGGACGGCGAGCGCGATCAGGTGCTGCTGGGCGTCACCGGGTCCGGCAAGACCTTCACCATGGCCCAGATCATCGCCCGCACGGGCCGCCCGGCGCTGATTCTCGCCCCCAATAAAACCCTGGCAGCGCAGCTCTACGGTGAGTTCAAGGCGTTCTTTCCCGACAACGCGGTCGAGTATTTCGTCTCCTACTACGATTACTACCAGCCCGAAGCCTACGTGCCGCGCACGGACACCTACATCGAGAAAGACGCCAGCATCAACGAGCAGATCGATCGCATGCGCCACTCGGCAACGCGGGCGATTCTGGAGCGGCGCGACGTCATCATCGTCTCGTCGGTGTCGTGCTTGTACGGTTTGGGCTCGGTTGAGTCTTATTCGCGCATGACCATCAAGGTTGAGGCGGGCAAAGACTTCCCGCGCCAGGAATTGCTGTCGCAGTTGGTGGCCCTGCAATACACCCGCAACGACACGGCGTTTTACCGTGGCACCTTCCGCGTACGCGGCGACGTCATCGAGATTTTTCCCGCCCACTACGCCGACCGCGCCTGGCGGCTGTCCCTGTTCGGCGACGAAGTGGAGTCCATACAGGAATTCGATCCCCTGACGGGCGAGAAAACCGCCTCCCTGCCCTTCATCACCGTCTATCCCAGCAGCCACTATGTGACGCCGCGCCCAGCTTTGTCGCAGGCCGCCAAAGGCATCAAACAAGAACTGAAAGAGCGCCTGGACGAACTGCACGGCCAAGGCAAGTTGCTGGAGGCCCAGCGCCTTGAGCAGCGCACAATGTTCGACCTGGAGATGATGGAGACGACGGGACACTGCAGCGGCATCGAGAACTATTCCCGTTACCTCACCGGCCGGGCCCCCGGCCAACCGCCGCCGACTTTGTTCGAGTATATTCCGGAAGACGCGCTGCTTTTCGTCGACGAGAGCCACGTCGCCGTACCGCAAATCGGCGGCATGTACCGCGGCGACTTTCAGCGCAAATCTACCCTGGCGGAGTTCGGATTCCGCCTGCCGTCGTGCTGTGACAACCGCCCGCTGAAATTCGAGGAATGGGACACCATGCGGCCGCAAACGGTGTTCGTCTCCGCCACGCCAGGCGATTGGGAGATGGAACGCACCGGGGGTGTGTTTGTCGAACAGGTCATCCGCCCAACGGGATTGATCGATCCGGTGTGTCATGTCCGGCCCGCCGAGTCTCAAGTCGATGATCTCTTGGCGGAAGTCAAAGAGGTTGCGAAGCAGGGCATGCGCGCCCTGGTGACGACGCTGACAAAGCGCATGGCGGAAGACCTGACCGAGTACATGGCGGAACAGGGCATTCGCGTGCGCTACATGCACTCCGGCGTGGACACGTTAGAACGCATCGAAATCATCCGCGATCTGCGGCTTGGCGTGTTCGACGTGCTGGTCGGCATCAACTTGCTACGCGAAGGCCTCGACATCCCTGAGTGCTCGCTGGTCGCGATTCTGGATGCCGACAAGGAAGGCTTCCTGCGCTCGGCCCGGTCGCTGATCCAGACCATCGGCCGGGCGGCGCGCAACATTGACGGCAAGGTCGTGCTCTACGCCGACAACATGACCGATAGCTTGGACAAGGCGATTTCGGAAACCAACCGCCGCCGCGAGAAGCAGCAGGCCTTTAACGCGGCCAACGGCATCACCCCGGAAAGCGTGCGCAAGGACATCGCCGACCTGCTGGAGAGCGTCTACGAGCAGGACCGCGTCACCGTCGATACGGGCCTGGCCGAGGAAACCGAGTTGCTCGGTCACAACCTGCGTGCCGTGATCGAAGACTTGGACAAGAAAATGCGCGACGCTGCCGGCAATCTGGAGTTCGAGGAAGCCGCCCGCCTGCGCGACGAAATCCGCCGGCTGGAAGAGTTGGAACTGGAAACCGCGCCGGACGCATTGTCTGAGCCCGAGCGGGAAGCCCGGGATAAACGCTCCCGCGTGCCGGAACCAGGCGCCAAGGGCAAAGGCCGGGCGGTGCGGCGGCGTCAGAAGTCGAAGCGCCGCAAGGGGCCGTAGCGCTCCCAACTCCCTGATTTGTCTGGATAAATCTGCCCAGCTGTGCCGATTCAGCATAGCTGGTGTCCGGATTTGTATGTTGACCCTTTATATATCAAATCAATATAAACTTCGCCAAATAAGGTTGCATCCCGGATTCACAAGCAACCCCAAGGAGATAATCGGTGGACGCAAAAACCTTGTGCTTGGGCGCGCTGATGCATGACGACGCCTCCGGCTATGAGATCCGCAAGCTGTTCGAGGATGGTGTGTTCAGCGCCATTCACGATGTCAGCTTCGGCTCGATCTATCCCGCGTTGACCGTACTCTTGGAACGGGACTGGGTGACCTGCCGTGTCGCCGAACAGGATGGCCGCCCTGACAAAAAGATTTACAGCATCACGCCCGCCGGCCGCGCCGCCTTCCTGGACGCAATCTCATCACCCCCGGCGCCGGACAAGATGCGCTCTGAGATGTTGTTCATCCTCTCCTTTGGCGACTACTTGCCGCGCGCCGACGTGATTGCACTGATCGACCGATACCTTGAAGAGTATGAGGCCCGGTTAGACGCCTTGAAGTCGTGCACCTGCGCTGAAGACGCGCCGCCTGTGCGTACCTTCGTCAATGACTTCGGCCTCGCCATGTATGAGACCGCTGTGACGTTTCTACGGAAGCGCCGCGATGAATTGGTGATTCAAGCGTCTGGCGAAGCCAACAGCAATGTGGGTCCGGCCAGGATGAGCGAACACAGGCCTGTCGCTGCCGTGGGAGGAACGCCATGAAGAGCTCCTACCTCACCGCTGCCGTGATAGCCGCCGCGGCAACCCTTTGGGTCGCCTCCGGCATGCTGTTTTCCTCCGATGCGGAAGTCGAGCTCTCGGCAGCGGAACAGGCAGCCTTGAACACCCCAACAGAACTGCAACGGGTTCAGGTGTTACGCTCGCAAGCCCAACCACGGGTGCGCGAAATCCGCGTGTCCGGCCGCACCGAGGCCTCCCGCGCCGTCACTATGCGGGCCGAAACGGAAGGCACGGTCACCGATTTGCTGGTCCAACGCGGCACGCCCGTTACCAAGGGCGAGCCTCTGATCCGCCTCGCGCCGGAGGACCGCCCTGCCCGGGTGACGGAAGCGGAAGCATTGGTGGCCAAACGCGAACTGGAGTTCCGCGCCGCAGAGGACCTGTCGAAAAAATCGTTCACCTCCGAAGTCGCCTTGGCCAATGCCAAGGCCGAATTGGAGTCCGCCCGCGCCAATCTGGAAGCAGCGCGCCTCGAATTCGCCCGCACCACCATCCGCGCGCCTTTCGACGGAGTGTTCAACCGCAACCACGTGGAAGTGGGCAACTACGTCCGCGTCGGCGATGACATCGCCGAGATGGTCGACCTTGATCCGCTGTTGCTGGTGGTCGAACTGGCAGAGCTTTCGGTCGGCGAAGTCCGCGCCGGCACGGCCGCGCAGGCGCAGTTGATCGATGGCCGTCCCGTTCAGGGCACCGTCACCTTCGTCTCCACCATGGCCTCTCCAGAGACCCGCACCTTCACGGTGGAGGTGTCCGTCGACAACCCGGACAGAAAGCTGGTCGACGGGATGACGGCAACTGTCAGCTTGCCCGCTCAGGAAGTCATGGCCCACCGCGTGCCGCCAGCCGCTCTGACTCTGAATGCCGACGGCGCCGTCGGTATCAAATATGTCGACGCGGAGGGACGGGTCGTGTTTGCCGAAGTCGGAACGTCTGCGGCGACCACGGACAGCGTGTGGCTGACCGGACTGCCGGCAACAGTGGATATCATCACCATCGGGCAGGAGTTCGTCAGTGAAGGGCAAGCGGTCCAGCCGGTGATCGGCAATGCCGGTCAGGTCGGCGCGCTTGAACCCGCACCTTCGCGCCAATTGGCGCTGGAAGGGCAGCAGCGATGACCGCACTGATCGAAGCGGCGCTGAGCCGCTCCCGCACGGTCCTGTCCATGCTGGCGATGATTCTCATCGCCGGCATTACGGCCTTTGTGGATATCCCCAAAGAGGCCGAGCCCGACGTCCCCGTACCGACCATCTATGTCAGCATGGTCTACCGGGGCATCTCGCCGGAAGACGGCGAACGCCTGCTCGTCCGGCCGATGGAACGGGAGATGCGCTCCGTCGAAGGTGTCAAAGAAATTAAGGGCCAGTCCTATCCCAACGGCGCCAACGTCACGATGGAGTTCGAAGCCGGGTTTGACGTCGACAAAGCGCTGCAGGACGTGCGCGAAGCCGTCGACATCGCCAAGGCGGAACTGCCTGCCGGAGCGGAAGAACCGACGGTGCATGAAGTCAACATGAGCCTGTTGCCGATCCTGGCTATCAGCCTGTCCGGCGACGTGCCCGAGCGCACCCTGTTCACCATCGCCAAGCGCCTCAAGGACCGTATCGAGGAAATTCCCAGTGTTCTCGAGGCCGACATTGCCGGCGACCGCGAAGAGCAAATGGAAGTGATCATCGATCCCGCGCTGCTCAAGTCCTATGGGATCGATGCCAACGAATTCACCAACTTCCTCAAACGCAACAACACGGTGATCGCCGCCGGCGAACTGGACACCGGCACCGGGCGCTTCGCCATCAACGTGCCTGGCCTGATCGAAGGCGTCGAAGACGTGCTGGAACTCCCCGTCGTCGTCAACCGGGATGCGTCGATCACCGTTGGCGATGTCGCCAAGGGCCGCCGCACGTTCAAGGACGCGTCAGGCTATGCCCGCGTCAATGGCCAGTCCTCGCTGACGCTGGAGGTCTCCAAGCGGGTCGGTGAAAACATCATCGAAACCGTCGAGGCCGCCCGGGCCATCGTTGAGGAAGATATGAAATCCTGGCCGCCGGGCATTCAGGTCAACTATTTCCAAGACAAGTCGAAGATGATCCGCGACATGTTGTTTGAGCTGCAGAACAACGTTGTCACCGCCGTGCTGCTGGTGATGATCGTGGTCGTCGCCGCGCTGGGATTGCGCGCCGGCTTGCTGGTTGGTGTCGCCATTCCTGGCTCGTTCCTGATGGGGATTCTCGTGCTCTACTCCGGCGGTATGACCATCAACATGGTGGTGCTGTTCGGCCTGATCCTCTCCGTCGGCATGCTGGTGGATGGCGCCATCGTCGTCACCGAATATGCCGACCGCAAAATGACCGAGGGACTGGACCGGCGCGAGGCCTACGCCTTGGCCGCCAAACGCATGGCCTGGCCGGTGACCGCCTCAACCGCGACCACTCTGGCCGCGTTTACACCGCTGCTGTTCTGGACCGGCTTGTTCGGCGAGTTCATGAAGTATCTTCCCATCACGTTGATCGCGACGTTGTCCGCGTCGTTGCTGATGGCCCTGATCTTCATTCCCACCTTGGGCTCTAAGGTCGGCCGCCCGGGGATCGGCAATCCGGACCTGATGAAAGCCATCGCCGCCGGCCGCGGCCAGGACTTCACCAGCCTGCCGGGCTTCACCGGCGCCTATGCCCGCCTGCTCAAGCGCACGCTGAACAACTCCGGCCGTGTGCTGACCGGCGCCTTCGTGCTGCTGATCAGCGCCCAAGTGCTGTACTGGTCATTCGGCAAAGGCGTCGAATTCATGCCCGAGTCCGAGCCCGAGCGCGGCGCGGTTTACGTCCACGCCCGCGGCAACCTCTCGGTCGAGGATAAGGATGCCCTGACCCGTCAGGTCGAGGAGCGGATTTTCGATTTGCCGGAGTTCAAGACCGTATACGCCCGCTCCGCTGAAGGCGCACGCTACCGCGACGGCGGCTCGGCCGACATCGTCGGCGCTGTACAATTTGAATATAAGGATTGGGAGTCCCGCCGCCCGTCGGTCGAGGTTGTGGCCGACATGCGCGAACGCTTGGCCGACCTGCCCGGCGTGAAGATCGAGATCTGGGAAGAAAAAATGGGCCCGCCGACCGGGCGCCAATTCCATCTCGACATCATGGGCGAGGACTTCGATGTGCTGGCAGAGCACGTAGCGCTGGTGCGCGCGGAACTGCAGCGCGTCGGTGGGTTTGTCGACGTCGAAGACACCCTGCCCCTTCCGGGCATCGAATGGGAACTGGAAGTCGACCGCGCCCAGGCCGCTAAATTCGGCGTCGACATCGGCGCCATCGGCGACATGGTGCAGCTGGTTACCGAAGGCCTGAAACTGTCCGACTACCGCCCCGACAATGCCGATGACGAAGTCGATATCGTTGCGCGCTATCCCGAAGGCTACCGGACCTTGGATGAGCTGGATGCCATCCGGGTCAACACCCCGGGCGGTCCGGTACCTGTGTCCAGCTTCGTCAAACGCGTCGCTAAGCAGGACTCTGGTGAGATCAACCGCATCGACGGACGCCGCGTGGTCTCGGTCATCGCCAGCGTTGAAGCTGGCATCATTCCGGACGCCAAGGTCCGTCAGATCGAGCAGTTCATCTCGTCAACCGATGAGTGGGACCCGGCGGTGCGCTGGGCGTTCAAAGGGGAAGACGAAGAACAGCAAGAGTCGGCGGCGTTCCTGCAAAACGCGTTCATTGTCGCGCTGTTCTTGATGGGCGTGATTCTGGTCACGCAGTTCAACAGCTTCTATTCCGCGTTTCTGATTCTCAGCGCCGTGGTCATGTCGACCATTGGTGTGTTCCTCGGACTGCTGATCTTCCAGCAGCCCTTCGGCATCATCATGTCGGGCGTCGGCGTGATTTCGCTGGCAGGGATTGTGGTCAACAACAACATCGTGCTGATCGACACCTACGACCGCTTGCGGAAAGACATCGCCGATCCGGTGCAAGCCATCTTGCAAACCGGCGTTCAGCGCCTGCGCCCGGTGCTGCTGACGACCATCACCACTGTGCTCGGGCTCATGCCGATGATGTTCAAGATCAACGTCGATTTTGTTCAGCGCACCGTGCACATCGGCGCGCCGTCACTGCAGTGGTGGCAACAGCTGGCCATCGCCATCGTCTGCGGCCTGACCTTCGCGACTGTATTGACGCTGGTGGTGACGCCCTGCGCTCTCAAACTGCGTACGGACATCCAGGCCAAGCTGGCGGCGCGGCGCAGTGGACAAAGCGGTGACGGGGGAACCCTGATCAATCAGCCGGCGGAATAACCGGTCTAGTCGTCGGCTTCCGCTTCCGCCAGTTCCTCAGCGGTCGGACCGCCGCGGCGGGATAGGCGGAGAAACGTGATCACGCTGAACGGAATGCTGCCCAGGTAAAGCGCCCCCATGATGCCAAGCGTGACCCAGGTTTCGGTGACCAGGAACCCGGCCCCAAGCGCAATCAGCAGCATCATGGGCAAGGCGAACTGGCGCGGCACGCGCAGCTTCTTGACTGAGAAGGTCGGCACCTTACTGACCATCAGAAACGACACCACGGCCAGAAACGTGCCAACAAGAATCGGCTGATTAAAAATCCCAGCGTTAAACTGGAACGACAGGATCATTGGCAAAATCGCCAATCCCGCCGCCGCGGGCGATGGCACGCCGGTGAAATAGTTGTGCGCCCAGCTGGGCAGGCCGGGATCGCCAATATGGGTGTTGAACCTGGCCAATCGCAGAACGCAACACACCGAAAACAGCAGACACAAAGCCCAGCCAATCGTACCCGCATCCTGCATGGCCCAGAGATACAGCAGGATCGCCGGCACCATGCCGAAACTGATGCCATCCGAGAGAGAATCCAGCTCCGCGCCAAACTTCGTGGTGCCGTGCAGCAACCGGGCGACGAGGCCGTCAATGCCGTCGAGGAAACAGGCGATCACCAGCGCGATAACCGCGCGCTCAAAATCCCCGCCGATGGCAAAGCGAATCGCGGTCAGCCCACTGCACAGCGCCAGCACGGTGAGCATGTTGGGGAACAGCTGGTTGAACGGCATGGTCCGGCGCCGCCGGGAAGCCTGCTCGCTGTGCAGGTCAGGATCGAGAGAATCGTCTGGCATGGCTACCGCACCTCGCCCTCACGGGCCGACTCCTTGGACTTGGCATCGGCCAGCACGGTTTCACCGGCCACCATCTTTTGCCCGACGGACACCAAAGGATGCACCCCCTTCGGCAGGTACACGTCGACCCGGCTGCCGAAGCGAATCATGCCGATGCGCTCCCCGGTCGTGAGATGCTGTTCCGCCTGGACATCACAGCGGATACGCCGCGCCACAAGTCCGGCGATCTGCACCACCGCAAACTGCTTACCCGTGTCCGCCGCGACCAAGAGGCATTGCCGTTCGTTGTCTTCGCTCGCCTTATCAAGGGTCGCGTTAAGAAACAGTCCAGGAACATAGACTTCTTTCTCAATCTTGCCGGCGATGGGCATGCGGTTCACATGGCAATCGAACACGCTCATGAAAACGCTGACCCGGGTGAACTGTGTGCCGTTTACATCCAGCTCCGGTGGGCCATCGCATTCCGTGATGGACTGCACCACGCCGTCAGCCGGACTGATAACCAAACCCTCGCGTGTGGGCGTTACCCGGTCGGGATCGCGGAAGAAGTAAAAACACCACACCGTTAACCCGAGGCCGATGGGGCCAAACGGTTCCCAGATCAGCCACAGAATAAAAGTGGCGACAGCGAAGATGCCGACGAAGGCCGGGCCTTCGGGATGTAAGGGCGGCAACAGATAATCTTTCCAGGTGATATGACCGTTTGGCACCAGGCGTTCCCTTCGTTGTGGCAGGCCGCTTTGCGCGCGCCGCCGCTTTCATTAAGTGCAGTTTAGCGGATTTTTACAGCCAGGCCCAACCAGCCCTCAAGCTTTGTTAAAGGTGTTAAAGCCGGTCGCGCACCGGCAATGTGAACACCTGGCCGGGATAGATGAGGTCTGGATCCTTAATCTGATCCCGGTTGGCCTCGTAAATCAGGGTGAACATCACCCCCTCGCCATACACCCGGCGGGCGATACGCCATAGGCTGTTGCCTTTGACGACGGTAATCGCACCCGGCTGTGCGGACGGGTCAGGCGCTTGACGGCGGAACGGCACTTCCACCCGCGACACCACAGTGCTCTCGGCGTCCAATTCGTCCGCCCGCACCGTGTGATCGCCTACTGTCGCGATTTCAGTGGACTCCAAACTCCAGTAGCCAGTGCTGTCGACTTGGACGCGTCCCGCAAAAACATTGTCGAGATAGATTTGCACCGTGTTGCCGCTGCGGGCCTGGCCGCTCATGAACACCCGGCCTTCGTCGTCGTAGTCGACGGTCTCGATGCTCAAATCGATCTCGCGCGGCTGGGCCGGCGCCTGCAGCACCCGGCTGGTGCCACCGTCCCGCGCCGTTTCAACAATGAGGACGTCGCCTTCACCCTCAGGCACAGACATCACCACGACGTTTTCAGAAATCAGGGGCGGCATGCCATCGCGGTCAACGCGCAAGGAAAGTTCATGTGTGCCTGCCGGCAGCGGTTGCGGTGGAATAAACACCCATTCACCCCGGCCATCTGCGGTAATCCGGCCGATCTCTGTCTCGCCATCCAGAATGATGGCCGTCGCCGAAGGCGCAGCCCGTCCCGCCATCACCGTGTTGCCCTGGGGATCGATCCGAACAACATCAAAACTGGGAGGCGTGTTTGCTGGCTCGGCCGGCTCCGCGGATGCGGGCTCCGATCCGGAGGCGTCAACCGTCGCAGGCGCGGACCCTGTATCCGCGTCACCGGGATCTTCCAGTGAGAAGTTCAGTACGATGGCAGCGATGACGACCAAGACGCCGGCGATCGCGACCAGTAACGGTCGATTCACATTGCCTCTCAGGGCGGCTAAGTGGTTCCTTTTATTAAGGGATTGCGGGCGGCGAAGCAACGCCGCGATGGGCGCGGTAGCACACCTGTGAACAGAACGTAATGTGCGTGGCGAAGCGGCGCCGGTCAGCGGGCCGCGGACAGAAATGCCACCGTTGCAGCCACCGCAACCGGCAGGGCCGCAACGGCCATGAGCGCCAGCGGGTAGGTCGCCGGACGCAGCGGCGCCGGTCCAAGGGGTAGGCGCTTGGCCGTGCCATCGGCCAGCGGCACCAGGATCAGGAACAACAGCGCGATTGAGGATGTCTGGGCCACCGGCGCAGCCAACGCCATCGCCACCGCCATTACCGCGCCGCCGGCGCCAAAAATGGCGGCCAAACCCAGCGGAAAGGCCAGAACCCAGGCCAGCGCCATGTACCCGGCCACTGCGGCGGCGAAGCAATAGGCAACGGCCGCCGTCGCCCCATCACCGGACATCTGCCCGGCCAGACCCAGACCCAGGGATAGCATGAACAGCAGCACCAGTGCCGACGGACCCTCATCGCGCAACGCGTAAAGCCGGCGCAACAGGAGGCCCCAAAGGACAAGATAAATCGCCAGGCGCAGCCAGGCGCCAGCTTCATCGGGTGGCGGACCCAGCAATGCACCGGTCACAGACGCCCACACGCTGCCCAGCGCGAAAACTGCGGCCGCGGCGATGTGCACTTTCCGACCGGGTTGCAAAAGGTTCAGCGCCGTGCCGGCGACAAATCCGCCGATGGCAATGTGAATGACCCGGCTCGCCCCGTCGATCGGCACCCAAGGCTGCGGCAACAGCCACTGCCACGCGGCGGCAAAGCCGAAAAGGATAGCGATGGCGCCAAACAGGACATTACGCTCACTGCCGAGGGCCAGGCGCAGAGCGCCCCCAGCCGCGAGGGCGACCCCGAAAGGAATGAAGTATGGCAGCAATGCTCCTGCCAAAGTCTGCTCCTTAGTGCCTCAATTTCGGTGGCACGATTGCCCCGCGCGACACTCAACCACTATGATATTGGATGAGCGAATAGCAGCCCGCGCGAATCTAGGTCAAGCGCCCTGGGGCAAGCACCGGTGATAGGGGAATTACCATGACAGATCAGAACGATAGCGTCCACGCAGGTGGGCGGAAGGTCAAAGTATGGGACATCTGGGTGCGGGTGTTTCACTGGCTGCTGGTGGCGTGCATCCTGCTCAGCTACCTCACCGGTGAATTCGGCGGGTTCGATTTCACCATGCCGGGCACGGACCGCTTTGTCTCCAACATGACGCTGCACATGTGGAGCGGCGTGACGATCTTTGCGCTGCTGGTATTCCGCATCATCTGGGGCTTCATGGGATCGAGCACGGCGCGCTTCTCGAACTTCCTGCGCGGTCCGTCCGTCATTCTGGACTACGTCAAAACCGTATTCACCGGCCCGGTGAAGTTCTTCGCGGGACACAATCCGGCCGGCGGCGCGGTCGTGGCAATCATGCTGTTGGCCCTTTTGGTCCAGGCCGTGACCGGGATGTTTTCGCAGGATGAGTCGTTTTTCGCCACCAAAGGTCCCCTGGCCTTCCTGATCAGCGACGAGACCAGCAAGGTCATCACCTCACGCCATAAACTGTTGTGGGAATACGGCATCCTGGTGCTGATCGTCGTCCATATTGCCGCCAACCTGTTTTACTGGCTGATCAAGAAGCAGGACCTGATCGTCGCCATGATCACCGGGCGCCGGTCTTTGCCGGCTGGCGAGAGTGAGCCGCAGATTTCGTTTGCGGCCACGTGGCTGGGGGCCGCTATTGCCATCATCGCCGGACTCGCGGCGTGGCTGATCCTCAACGCGGGCGGCTGAACTAGACTGCACTCAATAAAAAACCGCCGGCATCATCGCCGGCGGTTTTCGTCTCGATCGGGTCCGAAAAAGTTATTCGGTCCGATAATTGTCGTGGCAGTCCTTGCAGATGAACATGGCGCCGACCTTGGGGCCAGCTGCGGCCATGCCGCCTTCCTTTGCCGCGGCGGAGACTTCCATCGCGGCTTGTTCGAGCTGTGCAAAACGCGCGGAGAAATCCTCCCAGTCTTCCCAAATGTTGGCTGCCGATGTACCGCCAACCACCTCGTCCTTGAACGCCAGTTGCGCCGCAGCGGCAGCTGCGGCAATGGCGTCGGCATGGTGGGCGAGGTTATCGCCATGGGGCACTTTGTTTTGCAGAATAGCGCCAAGCGCGCCTGAATGAGCCCCGAGAGACTTCATCAGATTTTGGCGATAGTCGATGATGTCCTTATCTTCAGCCGCCTGCACTGACGGCATCCCGGCGAACAAGACAATCGCGGCAAACGCCGCACCAATTACTTTAAACTTCATGTGTTTTCTCCGGCCGAACCCTGTTTCACTGCTGTTTCAACGCACCTTCTGGTCGCGCGGTATACAGCCGTGTAAGCAGTACAGAGTTCTCGCTGACCTGACAACCCGAGCCCGCTCACTAGGCAACCTTTCAAATGTCACAATCCCGTTTAGAAACTAAGGGTTTTTCGCTCTGTGTGTTTTGCGGCTCGCGTTCGGGCACAGACTCTGACTTCGTTAGGTTGGCCGGCGAATTGGGCGGAAAGATGGCTGCGGACGGAGTTCGCCTGGTTTTCGGAGGCGGGTCTGCCGGCCTGATGGGGGCTGTCGCCGATGCGGCCGTGGCCGGCGGCGGCGCTGCCGTCGGCGTCATCCCAGACTTCCTCACCGGCCAGAAAATCAGCCACAGGTCGGTCACGCTTGAGGTCGTGCCGGACATGCACACCCGCAAGAAACGCATGTTCGAACTGGCCGATGCGTTTTGCGTCCTGCCCGGTGGTGTGGGCACTCTGGAAGAGTTCTTTGAGATCGTCACTTGGCGTCAACTGTCGGTGCATGCCAAGCCGGTCCTTCTGGCCAATTGGAACGGATATTGGGACCCGCTGATCGCCATGGGCGCCACCATCACCACCGGCGGCTTCGGCTATGGACCGATGGAGGACCTGTTCACAGTGGTCGCCCACGTGGACGATATTCTGCCCACAGCATGGCGCGAAATCTCGGAAATGAAGCCAAACGGGGGGCCAGGACACCCCGATTTGTCCCAGACGTGACCAAACTCTAAACCGGGCCCGCGCTAGGCTTGCACCGCCGGGGGCCCTTGCCCTACTTTCCCGGCACCTAATGGGAGACGGGGCGTCAGCCCACTCAAAAATCCGCTCAGGCCTGGCCCCAGCGTCATGGCCCATCAATACGAGCACGATAAGACTATGCGGGCCGGCCCGCAGCTGAAGGGAGCCATACGTGAGCAAGATCAAAGTCAAAAACCCAGTCGTCGAACTCGACGGCGACGAGATGACCCGCATCATCTGGGAATTCATCAAGAGCAAACTGATCCTGCCGTATCTGGACGTCGATCTGAAGTACTTCGACCTCGGCGTCGAAGCGCGGGACAAGACCGACGACCAGATCACCATCGATGCGGCCAACGCCATCAAGGAACACGGCGTCGGCGTAAAGTGCGCCACCATCACGCCGGACGAAGACCGCGTCGAAGAGTTTAAACTTAAAAAGATGTGGCGCTCGCCGAACGGCACCATCCGTAACATCCTCGGCGGCACCGTATTCCGTGAGCCGATCATCTGCTCCAACGTGCCGCGCTATGTGCCGGGCTGGACCGAACCCATCGTCATCGGCCGTCACGCTTTCGGCGACCAGTACCGCGCGACCGACTTTAAGGTCCCCGGCCCCGGCACCTTGAAGATGACGTACACGCCGGACGACGGCGGTGAGCCGATGGAATTTGACATCTTCAAGTTCCCCGAAGCCGGTGTCGCCATGGGCATGTACAACTTGGATGAATCCATTCGCGGCTTTGCCCGGGCGTGTATGAACTACGGCCTGCAGCGCGGCTACCCGGTCTACCTATCGACCAAGAACACGATCATGAAGGCCTATGACGGGCGTTTTAAAGATCTGTTCCAGGAAGTTTTCGACGCGGAGTTCAAAGACAAGTTCGAGGCCAAGAAGCTGACCTACGAACACCGCCTGATCGACGACATGGTCGCCTGTGCGATGAAATGGTCCGGCGGCTATGTGTGGGCCTGTAAGAACTACGACGGTGACGTTCAGTCCGACACGGTCGCCCAGGGCTTCGGCTCGCTCGGCTTGATGACGTCGGTGCTGATGACGCCGGACGGCAAGACGGTGGAAGCGGAAGCCGCCCATGGCACCGTCACCCGCCACTACCGTCTGCATCAGCAGGGCAAGGAAACCTCGACCAACCCGATCGCCTCCATCTTCGCCTGGACCCGCGGCCTCAAATACCGCGGCGAGTTCGACGGCACACCGGACGTGGTCAACTTCGCTGACACGTTGGAACAGGTCTGCGTCAATGCCGTCGAAAGCGGCTTCATGACCAAGGACCTCGCCATTCTCGTTGGTCCCGACCAAGCGTGGATGACGACCAACCAGTTCCTCGAGAAACTCGACCAAATGCTTCAGGAAAAGCTGGGCTAAACCCCAAGCTCTTCTCGTATATAAAGACGGCGCCCTCTTCCGAGCGGCGCCGTTTTTTATAGTCGCTGAATCTATCTCTACTCCGCCGGCGCCGTGCCATCACGAGTGGTCGACTTCAGGGTCTCTTCGTCGAGTTTGTAGAACGAGGTAGCAAAGATGGCACCAAGCAGACAGATGCCTGGTGCAACCCCGACCGCGATGTAGATGCCGGTAATGGCGCTGTCTGGCTGCTCAATCGCGAACCCCTCTGTCCCCGACACGTAGCCCATGGAGGCCAACAGCAGTCCGGTCAGGGCGGGTCCTAGCGCGTATGCCATTTTTTCGGCCGTGGTGTACATCCCGGCAAAAATACCCGCCCGCTCTAAGCCGGTGCGCCGGCGGTCGTACTCAATCGTGTCCGGCAGCATAGATTGTCCAATTATCAGCATACCAGCCGCGGCGATCCCCGTACCGAACGGACGAAGCAAGATTGAGATGAGGGGGTCGCCCGGCGCGGCCAATAGCCAAGATGCGCTCGTGAGCGCAAGAATACCGCACGCGGTCATCAAAGTTCTCTGCTTGCCGATAGCACGCGACACACGCAACCAGATCGGAATCGCCAACAGCGCGGAGGCGGTGGAGGCGATGAACATATAGCCTATAGTATCTGTCGTCTCTTGAAGAGCAATAAGTACGAATAAAGCGTATGCGCCGAAGGAAAACGAATTGGCTAGCAGCATCATGAACTTGATCGCTACCAACTGTAGGAAAGGTTTGTTACCGGCAACGGTTCGAAGTTGCTCACGGAACGGCGGTGTGGGCCCATGGGGCACCTCATGGAACGGTGCCTTCGCAGTCATAGCAAAGCTGATACCTCCTGCGAGAACGATGAGACCGGCCATGATCCAGGCCACTGTCGCGTAACCGCCAAGATCGTTCCCAAAGTAAGACAGCAGGAAAGGAGATCCGATGAGAGCGGCAACTTGGGCCACCTGAATCGCTGTGACCCGCCAGGACATGAGAAACGACCGCTCGTGATAGTTCTGCGTCATTTCCGCCGGCATCGCCAGGTACGGCACGTTGAAGATCGTATACCCTGTGGAATACAAAATGAGCGCAAACAACATGTACCAGACCGCCATATCCCCAATGACAGCGCTCGGCGGTGCAAATATGGCCACGATGGACGCACCGCTCACGATTGCGCCCAAAAGCAGATAAGGCCTTTGCCGACCCCAGGGCGTTTTTGTTTTATCGCTGATCACCCCCATCAGGGGATCGGTAACGGCGTCGTATAATTTGGACAACGCGAATATCCCGCCAGCCACTGCCGCGCCGAGGGCCATAAAGTTCGTCATGAAAGGTATCAGCCAGATGGTTGTGATGTTGAACATGATGGACGGCACGACCGTGCCGATGCCCCAGCCCACGGCGATGTAAAGCGGCAGTTTGATATCCGGATTCTGTGTGCTCACGCGGCGTCCCCCTGGTACGTGGCCCGCAGTATGTCCGCTTTTGACCCGCCGCCCTAGAGGCCGGGCAATCCGGCCTCCCGCCTTCACCGTACAATGACTGAAGCCACCACGTTGAGGAGGTCATTGTGCACCGGCGCGCCTTTGCGGCAGGCTCTGTTGCCGCCGCGATCCTTCCTGTCACCACCCCGCAGGCTAAAGACCCGATGCTGATCGACGATTTTTCTAGCCGCAATGGCATCGCCACCACCGGCAACCGGTGGATGGGCTTTACTGATCAGGTCATGGGCGGGCGCAGCACTGGCGGTGCAGAGGTCGATGAAATCGAGGGCCGGCCGTGCATCCGTCTGTCCGGGCAGGTCAACACCCGCGGCGGCGGCTTTATCCAATTGGCGCTGGATCTGGGCCAGGGCCGGCAGCCCTTCGATGCCAGCACGTTCAAGGGCATGGAGCTCGACGTCTACGGCAACAATGAGTCCTACAACTGTCACCTGCGCACCACCGACGTGCGCTGGTATGAGCAATCCTACCGCGCCAGCTTCAAGGCCCCGGCCAAGTGGACAACCATAAAGTTACAGTGGACCGACTTTGAGCCGCACGGCCTATCCGTGCCTCTGAATCTGGAAGGCTTATTGCGCCTCGGCATTCTTGGCTGGATGCGGGATTACTACGCCGACATTGCGGTCGGGCGCGTCGCCCTGATTTAGAATCTGGCGTGTCGCCCTGATTTAAGGTTTACGGGTCGCGCTTATCTAGTCCCAGATGCCACCGCCGCTTTCGCCGCAATAACCGCGTCGTAAAGCGCCTGGGCCTCACCGCCGATTTGGGCGATCAGATCGTCATGAACAGCCAGCCCGGCGGTCTTCCACTCCGTCATCGATTGCGTGCCCGGAAGCGTGACGGTTAACCCCTCTCCCCGTGCACGAGTGAGGTAGGCGGCGTTCATTTCCTCCACCAAACCGCGATACCAGTTGGCGTCTGGCACAGCGGACGCAAACACGCGACGGTCCTCTTCACTTAAGGACTCCCACCAGCTGCGGTTAGCGACGATCCCCGCAGTGGAATAGGCATGGTGCGTGAGGGTCAGATGCGTCGCCGCACTGTCCAGCCCGGCCAGGCCAAAGATTTGCGTGCTTTGTTCACCGCCTTCCACCAGACCGGTTTGCAGGCCGGGAATGACATCGCTCAGCGGAACCTGAATTACGTCCGCGCCGATCGACCGCAAATACATCTGCGCTGCATCGTCCGCGGACACGCGCATCTTGCGGCCCCGCAGGTCATGGGGTTGGCGGATGGGGAACACGCCATACAGATCGGCCCAGCCGTCCATCATCCATGACAGCAGCACCAGGCCCTTGTCGGCCAGCATATCCGAAATCACCGGCAGCAGATGATCGTCGAGCACCGCCGAAACCTCGTCCTGAGACTCAAACAAAAACGGCGCCCGTAGGACAGCCAGTTCCGGCAATGCCAGACCCAAGGTGCCGGTCGAGATGCCGCCGATCTGCAACCGGTTGCGGCGCAGGGCGCTGAACTGGGTTTCTTCTGGCCCGGCCTCGCCATAGACCATCAGCGTGACGTCGAGCCGCCCGCCGCTCAGCACCCGCACGGCGTCGCGGTATTGCTGCCAGTACACTTCGCCTGGGGTACCGGGCGCGGCAATGCCCGCGATCTTAGGTAACTCTTGGGACAGCTCTTGCGCCATGGCACGGTCTGGTGCCGTAAGACTCGCCAAAAAAACGCCCGACAAAATGAGAAGCCGCCTTATCATCGGCCTAGAAAACCACACGGGAACGTGAAGCGGTAGGGGCCTCCTGGGCCCGAGCCGCGTGAAAGCCTGTGGTACAACTGTCGCCATACCGCCGCAGCGGACAAGAACAAACTCTGAGGGAAACCTGACACCATGCAAGATACGGTTAGAGACACGACACCGGATGCGGTGCAAAGCGCGGTCAAGGACCGCTACGACGCCGGCGCGCAGCAGCGGGAGGAAGCCCTGTGCTGCCCGGTCGATTACGACCCTCAATATTTGAAAATTATTCCCGAAGAAGTGATTGAGCGCGACTACGGCTGCGGCGATCCCTCGCAATATGTGCGCGAAGGCGAAACGGTGCTCGACCTCGGCTCCGGCACAGGCAAAATCTGCTTTATCGCGTCGCAAGTCGTCGGCGCCAAAGGCAAAGTCATCGGCGTCGACATGACCGACGAGATGCTTGACGTGGCTCGCCGTAACGCGCCCGTCATCGCCGAACGCGTCGGGTATGCGAATGTCGAGTTCCGCCGCGGCCACATCGAAGATCTCGCCACCGACCTCGACGCAGTTGACACGATGCTCAAAGAGTCACCTGTCACATCGCGGGAAGACCTGGACGCCTTTGAGGCCGCGCGCGAAACGCAACGACGTGAGCGCCCGTTGATCGAAAGCGATTCCATCGACGTCATCGTTTCCAACTGCGTGCTGAACCTCGTAGCTGACACAGACAAGCCCGCCCTGTTCCGCGAAATGTTTCGCGTGCTGAAACGCGGCGGTCGCATCGCCATTTCCGACATCGTCTCGGACGAAGTGTCGCCGGAGCATCTGAAGAACGACGACACCCTGTGGAGCGGCTGCATCTCCGGTGCGCTGCAGGAACACGAGTTCGTCACCCTGCTGGAAGAGGTCGGGTTCTACGGCATCACCGTCGAAAAGCGCGACGCCGAACCCTGGCAGGTCGTTGAAGGCATCGAATACCGCTCGATCACCGTGCAGGCCTGGAAAGGCAAGGAGGGCCCGTGCTGGGAAGAAAACGACGCCGTCATCTACAAAGGCCCCTTCTCCTCCGTCGCCGACGATGACGGCCATACCTATGTGCGGGGCCAGCCCATGGCGGTCTGCGCCAAGACCTTCGGCATCCTGACGTCTGAGCCTTATGCAGCGCATTTCTATCCGGTGCCAGCGCAGGTGAAGGTGACAGAGCAGATCCCGTTCGACTGTTCCCGCGACGTGGTCCGCGCGCCGTCGGAGACCAAGGCCGGGGTGGCGCCGGAAACCCGCCTGTCAGATGCGTCCTGCTGCGAACCGGAGACCAACTGCTGCTGATCGAGTGTTGCGGACAAATTATCCATAATGATTTCAAAGCCTTATGACGTGCATGGGCTCGTTTGACTCAAAAATAAGCCCCTGAATTCGTTTACGAATTCAATCCCGCCCCGCAGAAACCCGTCGCGTGCATGGGCTCGTTCCTCGCAAAAACGCCAAAGAGAATTTCCGGCGCCGGGCAGCGATGGCTCGAAGTGGCCCTGGCCCACTTGTTCCCATCCTAAGCGCGCGCCATATTTGTCCTATCTACATAACCTTGTTTGGCCGCGCCGGACGCACCTGGTCCGCCCGCCAGAAGCTGGAGTACGTTGATGGTCCGCAACCCCAATCATGAAATGCTGAGCCCGCCGAACCACGACGAACGGTCGCTGCAGCAATACGTGCTGTCGTTAAAGCATCACATCGGCCGTCAGATTCAGCCGCGCAAACGCGACATCTACGAGCGGCGCGGTAAGCCGGCTTTCGAAAAGAGTCACGGCCGGGCACCCGAAACCTGGCGCGAGATCGGCGACGTCATGCTGGATGATCCGGATTATCAGATGTCCATCGCGCTCAACACCATGGCCCAGGACCTGATGTGGGAGTCCGTCTCGGAACCGATCTTCCGCAACATCGATCACCTGGGTGAGAAGTACAAAGAGCTAACCGAAAGCGCCGACAAAAAAGGCTCGCTCGAGCTTGACCCCAACTTCGAAGTGCCCAAGGGCATCAGTGAAGTGGCCATCCACCGTCAGGTCGGCACGTACGCTTATGACCGCGGCGAGGGCGACGTGACGGCCGGCGCGCTGTACGAAGGCGGCGGCAACATCTACTCCATGGGTATCGGCATCGGCACCGGCTACGCCAAGGCCGAGATCGTGCAGGCGTTTCTTAAGCAGAAGCACCCGGATTTCGAGCCCAAGAAAATTCTCGACATCGGCTGCTCCGCCGGGTCGTCCTCGACCCCGTACGCCATGGCCTATCCCGAGGCCGAAGTACATGCCATCGACGTCGCGCCTGGCCTGCTGCGCTACGCCCATGCCCGCGCCGAAAGCCTGGGCGTCGCCGTGCACTTCCATCAGCGCGACGGCGGCGACACCAAGTTCCCGGATGAGAGCTTCGATCTGGTGGTCTCGCACAACGCCATGCATGAAATGCCGCAGAAGACGACCGAGAACATGTTCAAGGAAAGCTTCCGCATCCTCAAACCAGGCGGCATTGCCGTCCATCAGGACTTACGCCTGCGGTTTGACGACTTCCCGCTGTTCGAGCAGTTCGATTTCCGCTGGGACCAACTGCACAACAACGAGCCCTATCTGGTGACCTACGCCACCAACGATCCCGACGAGTTGTTCCGCGGAGCAGGCTTCCCCGAGGATCACATTTGGAGCGGTCTCATCGATCAGCCTGACGGCACCATGAAGTGGTTCGTCAGCACGGCGCAGAAACCGGCTTAAGGTTATGATTATGACACGCTTGATGACCCGCCTATCCCTGGCGGCGCTCCTATTCACCGTCCCCGGTGCCGCGATGGCGGACGGCGGTGGGTTTGACCGAGACATATTTGACCGCTGGGTCACCGCACGCGCGGGCACCGGTGAACCCGTGTACTGGTATTCGGAAGGCGACGTGAAGGCGTATCCTAGCGGCGAGGTTCTGGTGCGCATGGAAGGGTTCGACGCCGCCCGCCTACACCGGCCAGACCCGGACTCGGACACGGCCTATCAGTTGTCGCGCAAGATCTATGTCTTCCGCGATCCCAAGACCAATGAGATTCTGCGCACGTTCAACGGCGCGCCGGTCCAGGTGGTGAAGTTCCCCTATCAATACATGACCTACACGCTTGATGGCGACCGGCTGATCACGTGGGTCGAGCAAGGCGCCGGCGAGAGTTACCTCAAGATCGGCCCCGGCACGGATATCCGCGCGCGTCAGTTGGGTGAGACCCTGGTCTTCACGGCACCTCTGTACCTCACCGTAGAAGGCCCGCCCTCCGTAAGCAGGTCGATTTTTGAGAACTACGATTTCTTCATTCAGCCGGAGGCCGAAGACCCGCGCGAGCAATATCAGCTGAGTTGGCTGCGCTACGGCGACCGGGGCGGATTTTCAGATGGTCCGACCATCACCCACATGGTGTCCTGGCGCGTCGACAGCTTTGACGAACTCCCTGAGTCCATCGCCTCATTCGTGCGTGAAGAGGCCCCGCTGTGGCTAGAGCCTCCGCGGGATGTGGAGGAGATCAGGGCGCTGCAAGCCGCCTCTGCGGAATAAACCTGCGACCCGGCTAGCCACTCAGCAGACCGGGAGCCGTTGACAGCGGCGCCGGGGCGCCTGCCGTGCAGGGGAACGATAGCTGGCGATTCCGCCGCGAGCCTGCTACAGACGTTTCAGGCAGTTTTCCTGGGGGAGCGAATCATGGCCGAAGCAACCGACAGCACGTCCGAAGGGTATCCCAATCCGCGTTACGCCTGGTATTGCATGGGCGTCATCGTCTTCGCCTACTTCTTCGGCTTCATGGACCGCATCATTGTCGGCTTGCTAACACCGGCAATTCAGAAAGACCTCGGCTTTTCTGATACCCAAATGGGGGTCATCCAAGGCCTCGCCTTTGCCGTCTTCTATTCCATCTTCGTCATCCCCATCGGCTGGGCCGCAGACCGCTTCAACCGCAAGTGGATGCTGACGACAGGTACCGCCGTTTGGAGCTTGTTCACGGCGGGGTGCGGATTGGTGCGCAGTTTCGGCGGCCTGTTCGGGATGCGCGTCGGCGTCGGCATCGGCGAAGCGACCCTGAACCCGTGTACGGCCTCCCTCATCGGTGACTATTTCGAACCACGCGACCGGCCAAAAGCGTTTGGCATATATACGATGGCGACGGCCTTTGGCACCGGCCTGACCTATATATTCGGCGGCGCGCTTATTGCCTTCACCGGCGCATTCGCGGACGAAGTCGCGACGTTCCCCCTGCCCTTCCTCGGCGAAATTCCTGCGTGGCAGGCGGTATTCATTATTATCGGATTGGCAGGACTTATTCCCGCTTTAATGATGGCGCTCACCGTGCGAGAGCCGGCGCGCAAGGAATACGCGAAGGGGAAAAGCGAAAAGGCATCATGGTCCGAAATTTTCGCCTTTCTGAAACAGAACAAGACCACACTAATATGCCACCACTTCGGGGTCGCGTTTATCCTCATGGCTGTTTACGGCTGGGTGAACTGGCTCCCGTCTTTGTTTAGCCGTGTCCATGATTGGTCCGTCCCGCAGTTCAGCATCTGGTACGGAATTTTCGGCGGTCTGTTCGGTATCGTCTCTGCGATTTCCAGCGGTTTTGTAACCAACTGGTTTAAAGACCGGGGCAACAACGATGGAGCCATGCGCACAGTGCTGTGGGGGGGTGCCGGTCTAACTCTTGGCACGACAATAGCGCCGCTCATGCCCTCGCCCGAGCTGTGTTTGGCCTTGTTTGCCATCGCCGGGATTTTCTCAAACTGGCCGCCGGCTCAGGCTCTCGCTGCGGTCAACGAGATGACCCCCAACCAGCTGCGCGGCACCGTGACGGCGGTCTACATTCTCGTGATCGGCATCGGCGGCGCAGGACTTGGGCCATTCCTGATGGGCTTCGTCACAGACAACGTGTTCGGGGACCCAAACCAGATCAACTTCTCGATGGCGCTGGTAACAGCGGTGATGGGCTCACTCGGCACACTGCTGATCGCCTACGGCCTCAAGGCCTACCGCGAAAGCTTGAGCCGTGTGGACTGGATGACACCACAAGCCGCACCAGCAGAGTAAACGCCGAGGCGTTTACTCTTTTTCAGGCAGATACTCGTACATTTCGATTCGGACTCCGCCCGGATCGACCAGCGAGGCAATGCGCGAGCGGCCAGATGAGCTCGGCTCAGGCGCGTTCAAAATCGTACCGCCGTTGGCCTCGGAACAGGCGACGATCTCATCAATACTCTCGACAATGAGTGACAAGATCACCTCACCGCGAATGGCCGCATTGTCGCCCGTCACGCGGGGAAGTTCGGGAAGCGCATCCCCACCCTCGATTTCGATGAGGGCAAAGCCGGTCAGCCGGGGCTCGCGGGTCTGCAGCGGCTTGGCGCGGATGTAGACCGAGCGCGCGGTTTGATCGTCCGCCGCACCCACCGTGCGCTTTGAGACATCAGTGGTGATTTCCCCGCCGCCAGTGCGTTCAAACCCAAAGCAGGCCACATAGAATTCAACCGAAGAGTCGAGGTCGTGAGTGATCAGGATGGGGTTCGACAGATTGGCGCGGATGTTGCTGTCTTGAGCGCTTGCCGCACTTACGCTCAATGACAGTGCCGCTACTGCAAAAAAGAATGTTCTCATGGTCTTACTCCGCTGCCAATTTTTGATCGTCATGCCCCCAGCCTGTGCCGCCGTGCACGGTCTGAACATAGCCTTTGGGCAGGCCTGCGTCCGGCGTGAAGCCGTAGAGCTCCTCGTTGGGGATGGCTTCGCTCAAGATGTCGCGCACCGCCATCAGCTTGTCGATGTCGATGCCGGTCTTCAGGCCCATGCTGTCGAGCAGGAACACCAAGTCCTCAGTGATGATGTTGCCGGAGGCGCCCGGCGCAAACGGGCATCCGCCGAGGCCGGCGAGCGAGCTGTCCAGTGTGTCCAGCCCGATATCCAGGGCGGCCATGACGTTGGCCAAGCCCTGCCCGCGGGTGTTGTGCAAATGAATGCCGGTCAGCTTGTCGCGACCGACGGCAGCCCAAATACCCTTCACCAAGCTCTTCACCTGCACCGGATTGGCATAGCCGGTGGTGTCGGCCAGCCCGACCTCATCGCAGCCAAGACCGATCAGCTTTTCGGCCATTTCGATCACCTTGGCCTGCGGCACGTGGCCTTCGAGGGTGCAACCGAATGCCGTCGACAAACCGCCTTCGAAATGTGGGCGTTGACCTTCCGGTAGTGACTTTATGAGCGCGACGATCTTTTCGACTTCTTCCAGCACCTGTGCATGGGTCTTTTTCAGGTTGGCCTGGGAGTGGGTCTCGGATACCGACAGCGGCAGGGTAATCTTGTGGGCGCCGGCCTTGATGGCATTTTCCGCGCCCTTGAAGTTGGGCACCAGGGCTGCGACCTGCAAACCGGGGATGGTGCGGGCGTATTCGACAATCTCCCCCGTATCGGCCAATTGCGGCAGCAGCTTTGGCGGCACGAAGGAGCCGACCTCGATCTCGCGCACGCCCGCTTCGGCCTCAGCCTTGATCCAGGCTTTCTTAGCGTCCGTCGGCATGATCGACTTGACCGACTGCAGGCCGTCGCGCGGGCCCACTTCGCTGATCAGGATATCGATCCCATCCATGATGTCTGTCATGTGTCCCTTCCTTTCGTTGAAGGTGGTGTTTTAGTCCAGCCGGGTCTGAGAGTCACCGGTGGCGCACCTCAGTCTGGCCCGCAGTGATCGCGGATGAATCCCCGGTAGGTTTTTGCCAGCACGCTTGATTTCGCGATGTCATCCAGGTTTTCCAGCAGGACGGTCAAACAGTAGTTGTTGCTCAATCCGGTCTCCGCGCTGATCTCCCGCAGGCGGGCATATGCCGTCTCGGACAAGGCACAGCTAAACCTTTTGGGGAGCGGGTATGCGCGCTTCGCCATGGCCTGAGACCTCCGTTTCGGCGGTTGCTGTCTGGTGCCTAGGATATATGATCTGCGGCAGAGCCGGTCCAGAGGCCGGCACCGGGGCACCTAAACTAAAGCATTGATAAATAAGGGGTTTGATGATGGCGGACGCGCAGAATTTACCATTGTCCGGGACCAAAGTGGTGGAATTCACCCACATGGTGATGGGACCGACCGTCGGCTGCATTCTCGCCGACCTGGGCGCGGATGTGATCAAGATCGAACCGCTGAAAGGCGACAACACCCGCCGCCTGATCGGCTCGGGCTCGGGCTACTTCCCGATGTTCAACCGCAACAAGCGCTCCATCTGCCTCGACCTCAAGAACGAGACCGGTCACGGCATTGCCCTGAAGCTCATCGCCGAAGCGGATATCGTCATCGAGAACTTCCGCCCCGGCGCCATGGACAAGCTCGGCTTCGGGTATGAGGACCTTAAGAAGATCAACAAGGGGCTGATCTACTGCTCCGAGAAAGGGTTCCTGTCCGGCCCCTACGAGCACCGCACCGCGCTGGACGAAGTGGCGCAGATGATGGGCGGTCTCGCCTATATGACCGGCCCACCGGGACAGCCCCTGCGCGCCGGCTCATCGGTCATCGACATCACCGGCGGCATGTTCGGGGTGATCGGTATCCTTTCGGCGTTGGTGGGGCGCAACCAGACCGGCGAAGGCCAGCATGTGGTCGCCAGTTTGTACGAAACCACCGTGTATCTTGTCGGCCAGCACATGGCGCAATACGGCGTCACCGGCAAGGCGGCCAACCCGATGCCGGCGCGCGTGTCCGCCTGGGCGATCTACGACGTGTTCGAGACCAAGGACGACGACAAGGTGTTCGTCGGCGTGGTCTCCGACACCCAGTGGGAGAAATTCTGCGAGGCCTTCGGCCTGGATGAGCTGTGGGCCAACGAGGAACTGCGCAAAAACAACGGCCGGGTGGAAGCCCGCCCCCAGCTCAAACCGCAGATCGAGGAACTGTTCAAGGGCTACACCAAGGCCGATCTGATGGCGAAGCTGGAGGCGACAGGCATGCCGTTTGCGCCGATCGCCAAGCCCCATGAACTGTTCGACGATCCGCACCTCAATGCCGGCAACGGCCTGTCCGAAGTGACGCTGACGGATGGTGATGGCGCGGGCCGCAAGATCAAGCTGCCCAATATGCCCGTCGCCATCGGCGGCCAACGCCTCGGTGTGCGGCGGGACTTGCCACGGCAGGGACAGCATACACGTGAAGTGCTCGCTGAACTGGGACACGATGAGACGGCCGTGGCGCAGATGTTCGAGGATGGCATCGCCGCGGGGGAGTAACTTGTGCGCCGTCTGGCCACATGGGCAGTCGTTGCTTTGTCGTGGTGTGCGACAAGCCAAGCTCAGACTCTGCCCGACAACACAAATCTGACGCGTGAGAGTTTCGGCACCATTGCCTGGCGCGTTCTAAGCACGGGCGAAGTTCGCGGCGAGGAACAGTTTCACATCACCGCGCATCCGGATGGGTCGCGGACCGTTATGGCCGTCAGCCGGTATGGCCCGCGCGACATCCAACGCCATTCCCTCTACCGCATCGATGCCGCGTTACGGCCCGTGGAAGCAGCGATCCAGTATTGGATTGAGGGGACGTGGCGCGCCTCGGGTACACTCACGGCGACGGATACGCATGTGACTGTGCAAAGCCGCGGACCACAGGGCGACGCCGCCCACACCCTCGAAACATCCGGCCCGTTTGCCGTGTTGCCCCACCAGCTGGCGCCCGATGCCTGGCGTGTTTTGCTGTACGACAAGTCCGCCGGTGGCGTGCAGGAATTAAGCGTGTATGACCCAGCGCCCTTGGCAGACGGGCCCGACGGCATGCTCGGCAAGATGACCTCGCATAAGGCCGAGTACATCGGCCAGGAACGCCTGACCGTCCCCGCAGGGACCTTTGACTGCGATCACTTCCGGATCGGTGACTCAATCGACCTGTTCGTAACAGGGCAAGACGCCGTGCTGGTGACGTGGAGGTTTTCAGCGATTGACCGCGAGCACGTGCTGACGCGCCTGACGCAGCGCTAACCGTCACCGCGCGTAGCGGCACTCCGCGACGCCGCTGGCATCGCCGGGCAGGTGAAACTGCATACGAATGCCGGAGGCAAACCGACGGCCGTCGATTCGGGTGGAGTTGCAACGGCCACCGCCGGAGCGCTTGCACAGTTTGAATTCGTCGTCATCCGTATCCCAAATCGCGTAGATGGTTTCCTTGCCTTTACCGAAACGGCGGCGCACCTTGATATCTACCACCTCACCCGGACCGATGCTGAATCCGGGAGCAGTCGCGTCATGCCAAGAGTCCTTCTTCTCAACCTTCAAGTCGGTGAGAATGCACTGAATCAAACCGCTATACCCGAACGTCTCCGCCTGCACCGGACCGCGCCCCAAGAGATCATCAACACTGCGCTGCAGATCGCTAGCACTGGATCCGCCGCGGTATTGAGCAGCGCCGGCTGGGTCAATGCTGAGCACCACCAACACGGCCACACACCATGTCAATCGCCCTTTCCAAGCCATGCCTTACCTCCCAGCAGCCGCGTGTTCTTAGTGTGTTTGAGCGTGGCGCCCAAATGTGGCGGGAGAAAGACCGCGCAATCACATTTCTGAGAGGCGTGCGAAGGAGTCCGTCAGTTTGCAATCGATATCGACGTCATCGAATGACAACTCGATCTTGTTGGCCAATGGATCTGCATCGGCGCTTGCCACAGGCTCACCGGTCGCTTCATCCGTGAGCATGAGGCGCAGCCGATCATCGCGACCGAAGCCATCAGCCGCCGGGTATTCAGCGCGGAGAAGCAACGCCTCGAGAGTCCGTCCGGCACGGGTCTCGACCGTCATCTTGTGCCCGCGATCATGACCGAGGCTCTCGGCCTCTGCCCGCCCATCAATCTCACAAACGTATGGCGTCGCCCGGTGCAGCCGAATGTGGGTCTGGTCTTCACGGCCGAGAAACAGGAAGCCGGCGGACCAGTTGTTGTCATAAAGCCACAATTGATCCGGGGTCAGCACCCATTCTGCATCGGCGCGGAACTCCTCGCCCGTGCGCTGAGAAATAAATGAGCATGTTCCAGGGCCGTACTGCTGCTTCTCAGGCGTGTTGCCTTGCAGGACACCGAAAATCTGATTGCCGTCGCGGCGCCACAGCCAGTCACAGTTCAAAGCCTCGCGCTCACGAAACTGAACCTCGCCCCAAAGCTCGGGCCGTTCGTGCAGGTTCTCGTAGTTCTCCGGGTTGGCTGGACCCTGGCCGAAAATATTGACCGCACCGAGTTCCTCATCGATCACCGCGTGATACAGCACCTGGCTGCCGCCAATGATCGGCCCATCGCGGCCCCCGTTGTTGATTTGGCCGTAGAACACATACTCGCCGACCTGAGGTGCATCAATGCGCGCAAAGGTCCGGTGCCAGTGCTCATGTTCGCCCTCTTGGGCCGGCATGCGCACGTTTTCCTCGTACCAGACCTGCGGATAGGAATCCCAGACGCCTGGGAACCATTTGACCAGATACTCCATGACCCATTCCAGGTCATCCCGTCCCTGATCGTAGCCGGGCGCCGCCGCAACCGGAAAAGCCAAAGAAATTACGAAAAGACCCGAAAGAACTCCCGCCGGTATGCGCATCCCCACACCCCCTAGCCTTCAAATTGCCCGCCCTCGACGCGGTTGCGGCCATTTTCCTTGGCCGCATAGAGCTGCTTGTCTGCGCTGCGCACCAACTCCAAAGGATCCATGTCCTCAGTGGGCACCACCGACGACACGCCGATGCCCATGGTCACTTGATCGGCCACCTTAGAGTGTTCGTGCTTAAGATTCAGGTCGAGCACCGCTTGGCGCAGGGCGTGACCGAATGCCATGCCGCCTTCCAGATCTGTCTCGGGCATGACACAGACAAATTCCTCCCCGCCATAGCGCGCAATAAGATCAGCGGCGCGTTTCACCTGCTTGCCTAGAGTATTGCCAATTTTCCGAAGGCAGTCGTCGCCAGCGCCATGGCCGTAATTGTCGTTAAACGGCTTAAAGAAGTCGATGTCCATCATGGCGATGGTCAACGGCGCCTGGTGACGGCGGCAGCGGCGCCACTCAGACTGCAGAGCGTCCTCGAACCTGCGGCGGGTTGCCAGTCCGGTCAGCACATCCTCTGCCGCAATGCGTTCCAGCTTGTCCTTATATTTCTTCAACTCCATGTGATTGCGCACCCGCGCCTTGACGATAGGCGGATTGACGGGCTTGGTGATGTAGTCGACAGCTCCGAGCTCAAGCCCCCTCACCTCGTCCTTCATAGTCGTAGACGAGGTGATGAACAGAATCGGGATATTCTTGGTGCGCGGTTCGTTCTTCAGCGTGTAACACACGTCGAACCCGGATTCCGGCGCCATAACGACATCAAGCAGGATGAGATCGGGCATCTCATCGTTGGCCTTTTGCAGCGCTTCGTCGCTGTTCAGCGCGAACAGCAGGTCGTACTCGTCCCTAAGGGTCGCCTCCATCAGCTGGACGAACATCTCTTCGTCATCGACGATGAGGATCTTTGATTTGGTGTCTTCCATTGAGGCCCTGTCTAACTTTCCGCACCAAAAAGAACCCGAAACAGCCTGGAGCACAAGGCATTTTCAGGGATTCGGGAGCAATCCAGCCCAATCAACTATCAGAGAGTAAATTGGGATGAGGTTTGCTCAGCTTCTGCTTTAGTTCATGCGGCGAGTACAACGAACAAGATACCGGCAATCGTAGCCACGACACCCACAGCCTCGAGCACAACCATGCGTTCCCTGAAGACGAACCGGGACATCGCATAGGTAAACAACAGTTCCACCTGACCCAACGCCATCACATAAGCAGCGTTTTGCAGTGTAAACGCTGCGTACCAGCAGGCCGACGCGACAATGCCTGTCACCCCGACCATCAGACCGAGCGGCCAGGCAGAGAGGACTCGCTTTATGACTCCTGGGACCCGCCAGCGCAGCCACACACCAAGCAGGATTGCCTGCGCGACTGTGACCCAGGCGAGCGTTGTGACCGCGCGTATCACGAAGTCACCCTCAGGCAGAGATAAAGCCGCCGCCCGGTAGAACACCGCGGCGACCGCGTACAAGCCGCCCACGCAGAGTCCATAGAGCGCGGGCTTATGTCTTATTGCCGCGAGCAGACTCGCGAACGATAGCCCGGCACGTGCCACGGCCATCAGTACGACACCGGCAAAGGCCAGCAGGATGCCGAGCAACCCGGCCGCTGCGACGCGATCGTCCAGGACGATGTACGACACTGCAACAGTCTGGACCACTTCGGTCTTGGTATACGTGGTTCCAACTGTGAAAGTGCTGAGACCAAGGAGATGCAGGAGGAGCGCATTGCCCAGCAATTGCGCCAAGCCACCACCCCAGGCATAGGCAATGAACACACCATCGGCACTCGGCACAGCCTGGCCAGTGGCCTGCGCGATCACGGCCAAAGCGGCCACCACCAACGGCAGCCCGAAGAGAAATCGCGCAAACGTCGCACCAAAGACCGTCAGGCCGGGTGTGAGATGACGTTGCAGCGCTGTCCGTGCCGCCTGGACGCCCGCGGCAACGATGGTTAGGGGAATCCAGATGTCCACCCTAACGCCGCACCCTTAGAGGTAGACCCAGGGGCGCTCGGTTTTGTCCTTGTCTTGAAACGCCATGATCTCGGTATCCCGCTTCAGCGTCAGACCGATGGGATCAAGGCCCTCCACCAGCATTTCCTTATCGGCCGGCGCAATGTCAAAGCTGTGCCGGCCGCCATCGGGACTCGTGACAGTCTGCTCCGGCAGATCGATAATGAAGACACCCGCTTCCGCCCCCCGTTCGGCCGCGTCCGCAAATCTTTTCACAACGTCTTCGGCAAGAATGATGGGAAGAATGCCGTTGCGCACGCAGTTACCATAGAAAATGGTGCCGAAACTCGGTGCGATGATGCACCGGATACCCCATTCCTTAAGCGCCCAGACCGCATGCTCTCGCGACGAGCCGCAACCGAAGTTCTCACCAGACAACAAAATTTCGGTTTCGCGGAACGGCGCTTGGTTTAAGACGAATTCGGGGTTCTCGACCCGCGCGTCGACGTCCGTATACCGCCAATTCGCGAACATCCCATCGGACAGCCCCTCTTTGGTGACGCCTTTCATTTCCCGGCTGGGGATGATGGCATCCGTGTCGATGTTCACCCGCATGAGCGGCGCGGCAATCGACGACAAGGTCGTGAATTTCTGCATCTCAAGTGTCATGCCAGCGCCCCCCTAACTCAACTTCCGCACATCGGCGATCTCGCCAGCAATCGCCGAGGCCGCAACGGATGTCGGGCTGGCCAGATGAGTCCGCGTTTTCGGTCCTTGGCGGTTCTCGAAGTTGCGGTTGGTCGAGCTGATCACACGTTCACGTTCGCCGAAGCTCTCTCCTCCGGCATAGAAGCACATGGAACAGCCGCTCTCGCGCCACTCAAAACCGGCTTCCGTGAGAACTTTGTCGATGCCCTCCGCCTCGGCGGCTTTCTTCACCTGGCTCGATCCGGGCACGACGATGGCTTTCACGCCGTCAGCGACCCGGCGGCCTTTAACCACCTTGGCCACTTCCCGCAGGTCGGACAGCCGTGAGTTCGTGCATGAGCCGATGAAGGCAGCATCGATGGGCAAGCCCTCGATTTTCATGCCGGGTTGCAGGTCCATGTATTCCAGGGCCTTGTCCCACGACGTCCGGGCGTTGGCATCTGGTGCCTCAGAGGGATCGGGCACAACCCCGTCGATGGGCATCCCATGGCCCGGGCTGTTGCCCCAGGTCACTTTGGGCACGATGTCTGCGCAATCAATGGTGATGTCTTTGTCGTAAACCGCATCGTCATCGGCCTTGAGGGTGCGCCAGTACTCCACCGCCGCGTCCCAGGTTTTGCCGGTCGGTGCGTAAGGCCGCCCGTGGACATACTCGATTGTAGTCTCGTCCGGCGGGATGACGCCTGTGAACGCCGCGAATTCCACGGCCATGTTGCACAGAGTAAATCTATTCTCCTGCGGCAAGGCGCTAACCGCAGGGCCAGTAAACTCGACGGCATGACCGACGCCGCCTGCCGCCGTGTAGGTGCCGATGAGATGCAGAATCATATCCTTCGATGTCACACCGAACCCGAGCGCGCCTTCGAACGAAACCCGCATCGACTTCGGCCGATTGACGGCAAGAGTTTTGGTGGCTAGGGCATGCTCCCCCTCAGTCGACCCGATACCCCATGCGAGCGCACCAAGCGCGCCGAGTGTGCAGGTGTGGCTGTCGGGGCAGACCTGGGTCAGCCCCGGCAGGGTGATGCCCTGCTCCGCCGAAACGACATGGACGATGCCCTGGCGGTCGTCACCGATGTCAAACAGAGTAATCCCGGCGTCGAGTGCCGCTGCACGCGTGGTGGTGATGAAATTCTTGCCGGACGGCATAAGGGTGTCGTCGCCGCGTCCGGGTAGCGTGTCGACAATGTGATCCATGGTGCAGAACACCTGCTCCGGATTGCGGACCTTGCGCCCTGCGGCTTCAAGACCCTTCAGCGAAACAGACCCCGTCCGCTCGTGTAGAAAAACACGGTCGATGTAGAGCAGTGTCGCGCCATCGCCGAGATCAGCGACGGTGTGGGCATCCCAAAGTTTTTGGATCAGTGTGCGGCCCATGCGGTTCGGTCCCCGTCTATCAGTCTGTGGGTCGGGGTATACCGCGCTACCGCGGTTTCAGCCACCCCTCTGGCAGCATACGGCGTAGAGTGTCGTCCCGGTCGGAGATGTGGTGCTTCAACGCCCCCACAACGTGAAGCAAAAGGATGAGGACAAGGCCAACCGCAACATAGAGATGAATATCCGCCATGATGAACGAGAGCGGGCGGATATCCCAAAACAACCGCGGCAATGCCAGGCCGAGGGGGTCAACGTCGATCTTGAGCGCGTTAAAGCCGATCCATCCGGTGAGCGGTAAAATGATCATTGCCAAGTACAGGTAGAGGTGCACGCCGTTTGCAGCGAGGCGTTCCCACCATCTCATGCGATCTGGCATTTCGGGATGAGGCTGAGCGAATCGCCAGCAAATGCGAAAAAAGACAAGGGCAAGAACGGCGATCCCCGCCGGCATATGCCAATATTTGTAAAACAGCGCCCAGGTATCGCCGGAGACGATCTTAAAGTAGCGCAGAAAGCCGGTGATGAACTGGACGAGAATAATACCCGCCGCGATCCAATGCAGTGCTTTTGAGATCGTTCCCCATCGCTGAGTTGTGTTGGTGATGGCCATTGGACCTCCGTCGTTTACGGCTGGATCGACGCCATGGTGGCCGTTTCTGTGTTAGACAGACAATAGAAATTGTGTCTGCCTGGCCTTTATTGACCTGAATTTGACGGAGACTCCCCATGGCGAAGTCAGAGACCCACAATCCAAAGCCGCTCGATCACCAAAAAATACCCACCCGGCCGGCAAAGGCCCCCTACCCTCCACCCTACAATGAATGCTTCGATCCGAATATGACCTGGAAGCCGGTTGGCGCCCTTCTCGGGTTGAAGAACTTTGGTGTCAACATCGTGACGCTGCCGCCGGGCGCGCGGTCATCAGAGCGTCACTGGCACAAAGCTCAGGATGAATATGTCTATGTTTTGGATGGAGAAGTAACGGTCATCAGCGAGGCGGGTGAAACCACCGCAGGTGCGGGGATGAGCATCGGCTTCCGCGCCGGCGTGCCCGATGGCCATACGCTGATAAACCGCTCAGATAGTCCCGTGACATACCTGTGTGTTGGAGACCGGGCACATCCCGAGCATGTCGTGTACCCCGACGCCGACATGCAACTGATCGCCGATGAAGAAGGCGTGCGCTTCACCCACAATGACGGCACGCCCTACCCCGACGAACATCAACCGAAGTTTCGCTAAAGGCCTATTCGTGGCGTAGAGCGTCTATGGGATCCAAGCGGGCAGCGCGGCGCGCCGGCATATACCCGAAGACGACGCCCACCAGCGCCGAGAACACAAACGCGAGCACCATCATGTCGGGCTGAACGATAAAGGGAACGTTCAACAGCGGCGCGAGAGCAAGCGCGCCGGTCAATCCAAACAGAATACCGATCAAACCGCCAAAGCCCGCCAGCATCGCCGCCTCAACAAGGAACTGGAGAAGGACCTCCTTTTCCCGCGCGCCAATGGCCATGCGGATACCGATTTCCCGCGTTCGCTCGGTCACCGAAACCAACATGATATTCATGATGCCGATGCCACCGACCAGCAAACTGATTGCCGCGATGGCCGAAAGAAAACCTGTCATAACGGCAGTCGAACTCTCAAAGGCGGTCGACATTTCCTGAACACCGCGAACGGAAAATAAATCTTCGGCGCCGGGCTGCGCGGGCCGCCGTTCGCGCATAATGATCTCGATCTCGGACTGCGCCGCTTCGACCAGTGTATCATCCAATGCCGCGACATAGATTTGGTCGACGTTGGTATTACCCGCGATCCGGCGCTGAAAATATTTGAGAGGCAACACCACCACATCATCCTGGTCGCCGGAAAACATGACCTGGCCCTTTGGCTCAAGCAGGCCAATCACCTCACAATTCGCACTTCCGACCCGCAGATTGGCGCCTAGGAATGGCGCCCCTTTAAACAGCTCGGTGCGGATGGTTTCGCCGATGATACAGACGGACTTCCCCGCCTGCTCCTCCGCCGGCGAAAACAAACGTCCTGCAGCCAATCCCCAGCTTCTGACATCGACAAACTGGTGATCGGTTCCAACCACTTGCGACCGGCGGTTCTCGTTGCCGTACACCACAACCTGACGCTGGAGCGACATCGGCGCCACGCTTGCAACCATCGTCGTTTCCCGGCGCAGGGCGAGAACATCGTCGACTTCAAATGGAGGTGCGGACTGCGCCGCGCCGCCCATGCGGCGCTGGCCAGGAAAGACCGTCAGCATTGTGCTGCCGAGCTTGGAGATTTCCGTCTGCACTTGAGCTTTAGTGCCGGCGCCAAGGGTTACAACTACGATCACGGCCGCCACCCCGATGACGATGCCCAAAGTGGTCAGGATCGACCGCATGACATTGCGGCGGATTTCACGCAGGGACAGAAGCAGGACGTTGCCAATCATCTCATCCCCCTCATGCCGCCTCGGCCCGCCATTCATGAACGATATGGCCGTCTCTGAATTCCAGCCGGCGCCGCGCATACGCAGCCATGTCCTCTTCATGAGTGACCAACACGATGGTGAGGCCCTTCTCCGCGTTCAGACGGGCCAGCAGATCCATGATCTCCTGACTGCGCGCCGTATCCAGGTTGCCCGTCGGTTCGTCCGCAAGCAGCAGGGACGGGTTGCTGACCATCGCCCGCGCGATTGCGACACGCTGCTGCTGCCCGCCAGAGAGTTCTGCTGCGGTGTGATGTTCCCGGTTCTCCAGACCAACGGCATGCAGGGCCTCCATGGCCAGATGCCGCCTTTCTGCCTTGTCCATGCGCCGATAGATCAACGGGAGCTCCAGGTTTTCCAGCGCCGTTGTCCGCGACAGAAGGTTGAAGCCCTGAAACACGAAGCCCAGGTAGTGCCGGCGCAGCAGAGCCCGCTGATCACGGGTGAGCGTTTTGACGTCTACGCCCTTGAACATGTAACGGCCCAGCGTTGGCGTATCCAAACAGCCAAGAATGTTCATGGTCGTCGACTTGCCGGACCCGCTGCTGCCCATCACGGCGACGAACTCTCCGGCGTGAATCTCAAAGCTGACTCCGTCCAGCGCCCACACAGCCGTTTCGCCTTCGCCGTAAATCTTAGAAACGTTTTCAAAGGCAACGACCGGCCCATCGAACGCCGTGGTGGCAAGGTCAGACGCGATCATCCGCGTGGCACCTGAATGCCGACAATGACCGGAGATCCCTCCTGCAAATCGCTGCCGATGATTTCCGCCCGTTCGCCGTCCAGCAGGCCAACTTCAACCGGTACGGGCTTGGGCTGGCCATTTTCGACCACCCAAACGCGGCCGGGCGCTCCCGGCTGGAGTGCGGCTTGGCGCGCCCCACGATTGCGGTTGAACCGGGGCATCATCATGCCCATGAGGCCCGGCGGACCGCGGCGCTGGGCCGTTTCGTCGGCGTCACCAGCGTCCGGCAGCGGCGGTGTGAAGCGAAGGGCTGCATAGGGCACCAAAAGCGCGCCATCACGCGTCGCCGTCGTAATCGTCGCTGTCGCCGTCATGCCTGGACGTAGGGAGAGATCGCTGTTGTCGACGGAGAGCAGAGCTTCATAGGTCACCACACCATTCTCATTCTTGGGCGCGAATCGCACTGAGGTGATTGCGGCGGGAAACACCCGGCCCGGGTAGGCATCCACTGCGAAGGTCGCTGGCTGCCCCTCCCGCACCTGCCCGATGTCGGCTTCATCGATGTCGACCACCAGTTTCATCGCCGACAGATCTTCGGCGAGGGTAAACAAGACTGGAGTCTGAAAGGACGCGGCAACGGTCTGCCCCGGTTCGACCTGGCGGGTGAGAACAATACCGTCAATTGGAGCGGAAATGTCCGTCTTGGACAGATTGGTCTGATCTGCAGCAAGGTTGGCTTCGGCCACTGTCACCTGGGCGGCAGCACTTGCAAGAGCCGCCTGCGCCCGCGCATGAGCCGCCTTGGCATTATCCAGGGCCTGTTCGGACACGTTCCCCTGTTGATGCAGACTTTCGGCGCGCTTGAGATTGTTGCGCGCCTCCATCTCATTCGCCCGGGATTCTTCAACCTTAGCCTCGGCAGAGACCAATTGAGCCTGGGACTGGCGCACGCGCGCCGTGAGTTGATCTTTATCCAGGGTCGCGAGAACGGTTCCAAGCCCGACACGATCATTGAAGTCGACATGCACGGCCTCGATGAGGCCGGAAATTTCAGCGCCGACATCGACCTGATTGAGGGGCTCGATTGTCCCGGTTGCCGTCACTGTGACAGTCAAATCATCGCGCGAAATCGATGCTGTGCGGAAGGTGACATCCTCCGCTCCAGCCCCGGGGCGAAACAGCACGAAAACAACGACCAGCAGAACAGCGCCGGCGGCGATCTTCCACCTATGACGCAACAGGAAAGGTTGTGGCTCGCTAGACAGGCCCAACGCTTCAGCCATTTCTGCACTTGGCCCGGTGTCTGGTGTGGAAGGCGGGGACGTCGTCATATGTGACCTTACAGCAAGTCGCGAGGAGACCGAGAAACGATCACGCTTAACGGCTAAACCTGACGATACACCCGTTCTGGCACCCGTATGTGTCAATATCGGGAGAAAACTGTAAGGGAGTGTAACAAGCGGTCCTGGTCAGACCGCAAAAAAGAGAAAGGCCCGGGGTGACCGGGCCTTCCGTAACTGCCTAATTCAGAGAGGGAGGGGAGAGAGTTAGGCAGCTTTCTTAGCGGTTTTGGTTGCCTTTTTGGCGGCGTCTGTGGCGACGTCAACAGACGCTTGGACGCGCTTCGAAATCGGCGAAGAAACTTCCTTGAAGATTCCGGTGGAGAGTTCGGTGATCTTCTGGCCTTCGGCGACAGCCTTTTCCCAAGAGGTTTTGGCAATCTTGGTTTGCAGGTCGATCGCTTCGTTGACGGTCTTGGCGGCAACAATCTTCTTGCCAGCGTTGATCGCCTCTTCGACGCTGGCGCTTGCGAACGCAACGTATTCTTTGGTCAGCTCTTCGAAGCCCTTGGCAGCAGCCGTGCTGCTGGCGACAAAAGCGTCGAAGTTGTCTTGGTTGAAAGCAACAATGTCGTCGTAGTTTTTCATGTCTGTCGTCCTTTTTTCTGTTCACGGCGTCTGCCGCGAGATGCGCGTTTTAACGTGTTCAAGACGGCATCCGGAAAACTTGTGTTGCAGCGCACCATTGCTCTCTGCTGCAGTGCAAAAAAAGATACGGATTCTGGGGCCAAGCGTCAAGGATTATTTTGCAGTGCAACAAAAGTTTATTTTGCGACGCAAAACTCGCAGGGCTAACTATAGTATATTGTTTTTATTGAATAATTAGATCAGAAGCTCGGCCAGACTGGCCTCGATAGCCTGAATCGCGGCCTCAGCTTTACCGCTGTCCGGGCCGCCTGCTTGGGCCATGTCGGGCCGCCCGCCACCGCCTTTGCCGCCGACGGCCGCCGCTCCTGCCCGGACCAGAGTGACTGCATCTACCTTGTCCGTCAGGCTCTTGTCGACGCTGACCACGAGCGAGGCTTTACCGTCTGACACGGTAATCAGAGCGACGACGCCGCCCCCCAAGGATTTCTGAAGTTCGTCTGCCATGCCCTTCAGGTCTTTTGCCGGCACGCCATCAAGAAGCTGGGCGGAAAACTTTACGCCCGAAACATCTTTGGCGTCAGGACCCGAAGCCGGACCGGCCGTGCCGCCAGTGACGAGTTTCCTACGGAGATCCGAAATCTCCCGCTCCAATTTCTTACGCTCGTCCAAGAGGGCCGAAATCCGCTCAGGTATGGCACGCGGGGCCACCCGAAGAGCCTCGGCTGCCTCACCAACCACACGCTGCTGGTCCCTCACCCACGCCTCAGCGGCTGGGCCGGTGACGGCCTCAATGCGCCGTACCCCGGCAGCGACGGCAGACTCCTCAATGATCTTGAACAACCCAATATCGCCTGTCCGGTCGACATGCGTGCCGCCACAGAGTTCAACGGAATACTGATGGTTGCTATTGTAGGCATCGAGGGTCCCCATTGATACGACACGGACCTCATCTCCGTACTTCTCGCCGAACAGCGCCATCGCGCCGGCTTCGATGGCACTGTCTGGGTCCATCAACTTGGTAGCCACGCTTTCATTGGCGCGCACCTGATCGTTGACAATCTGTTCGACGGATTGAATCTCGTCATCAGACAGCGGCTTGGGGTGACTGATATCAAAGCGTAGCCGTTCATCCGCTACCAAAGACCCTTTCTGGGTGACGTGATCGCCCAGAACTTTACGTAGGGCGGCATGGAGCAGGTGAGTTGCTGAATGGTGTCCCTTCACTGCAGCGCGTCGGCTTCCATCCACTCTAAATGTGGCTTCATTGCCAACCTCGACGGAGCCTTTGACCACCTTACCTATGTGAACATGGAGCACATCGAGCTTCTTCTGCGTATCGGAGACGTCGATGACCGCGCCGGACGACGTGACGATCTGTCCTACATCCCCGACCTGACCACCAGACTCGCCATAGAACGGTGTTTGGTTGGCTAGGAGCGCGACATCTGCGCCTTCAGCAGCTTTTTCCGCCGGGGCACCTTCGGCAACCAAGGCAACAATCTTGCCCTGCGCTTCTTCAGTTGCGTATCCAAGGAAGTCGGTACCACCAACTTGATCACGCAGTTCGAACCAAAACTTATCGGTCGCGGCCTCGCCGGAGCCTGCCCAGGCCTTGCGCGCATCGGCCCGTTGTTTTTCCATCGCCGCAGCGAAACCATCAGTATCGACATCGATTCCGCGCGGGCGAAGCGCATCTTGAGTCAGGTCGAGTGGAAAACCATAGGTGTCATAAAGTTTAAACGCGACGCCACCGGACAACGTTTCGCCCGACGCGAGAGACTGCGTTTCATCGTCCAGCAGCCGCAAGCCACGATCGAGCATGGACTTGAAGCGGGTTTCCTCCAGCAGCAGGGTCTCAGTCACCAAGGCCTGAGCCCGTTCGAGTTCAGGGTATTGGGCCCCCATCTGCGCGACCAGGGCTGGTACGAGGCGATGCAGTAGCGGGTCCTTGCAGCCCATCATGTGCGCGTGCCGCATGGCGCGGCGCATGATTCTGCGGAGGACGTAGCCCCGGCCATCATTCGAGGGCAGCACGCCATCGGAAATGAGGAACCCGGATGCCCGCAGGTGATCGGCGATAACCCGGTGTGAAACGGAGTGGTCGCCATCTGGATCCGTGCCGGCGGCGCTGGCTGCGGCCTCGATCAGCGCACGCATCAGGTCGATGGCATAGTTGTCGTTGGTGCCCTGCAGGATCGCGGCCGTTCGCTCGAGCCCCATGCCGGTGTCGACGCTAGGCTTCGGCAGGTCAATTCGCTTCTCAGCATTAACTTGCTCGAACTGCATGAATACGAGATTCCAGATCTCGACAAACCGGTCGCCATCTTCTTCGGGCGAACCCGGCGGTCCGCCGGGGATCTGGTCACCGTGATCGTAGAAAATCTCTGTACACGGTCCGCAGGGCCCCGTTTCTCCCATAGCCCAAAAATTGTCAGACGTGGGAATACGAATAATCTTGTTTTCTGGTAAGCCTGCGATCTTCGCCCACAGTGCTGCGGCCTCCTCGTCGGAAGAGTGTACGGTGACGAGCAAGCGCTTTGTGGGGAGGCCGAAATCTCCGGTTACGAGATCCCACGCCAGTTTGATCGCTTCTTCTTTGAAGTAGTCGCCGAAAGAGAAATTCCCCAGCATTTCAAAAAAAGTGTGGTGGCGAACGGTGTAGCCGACATTGTCAAGGTCATTGTGTTTGCCACCGGCGCGCACGCATTTTTGGGATGTCGTTGCCCTACTGTATGGACGCGCCTCATTACCCGTAAAGACATCTTTGAATTGCACCATACCGGCGTTGGTAAACATTAACGTCGGATCATTGCGCGGCACAAGCGGACTAGACGTGACGATCTCGTGATCGTTACGGGCAAAGAAATCCAAAAACGTTCTGCGGATGTCGTTGGTTGTCGCCATCAGACCAGTCTAGTCCATGTAAAGCTCAGCTTGTAAAAAGCGTCCCGGATAGCTGAGGGGCAGGGTTTTAAAGGGTCGCGCTGACCCTGTCCAGAATCGCCCCTATTCGACTTCGGCGATAATAAGCCGGTAGCCGTAGTCGTTCTCAGACAGACCTGCCAGCTCCTGATTTCTGTCCTGCCAGGCTCCGGACTGCAGATCATCAGACAACAGCGCCATACCGCGTTCAACGTCTGGCTGCGGGAGGGCAGCAAAGCTCGATATGCCGGCCTGAACCTCAGGCAGGAGATATGCGTCGGGTCGTTTCCAATAGGCGCATAGAAAACCATCCCGGCAGTCCGCAGGTATAGGCACCGGCTCGACTTTCAGATTAGGAAATACGTCCTTGTAGACAGCGATAGGTGGAAACTTATCACGATCGATTTGTGCATTGCCTTGTAGATAGTCGCGAATGAGCCAGAACGAGTGACTGAATGCGGGGTCAAACGTAAGGATGACAACGTGGCGAGAGGCGACGCGGCGCAACTCCCTCAACCCCAGGATCTGATCGCTCCAGTGATGGACTGTCAGAATAGCCATCACGGCTTCGAAACAATCGGCTTCGAATGGCAACGCCTCACTGACTCCACATACAACTGGCGCCGCTGTGGAGGAGCGCTGGCCAATCATTGTGAGGGAGGGTTCAAGGGCCGCAACCAAACGCCCGGATGAAACACTCTGAGGTTCGTAGCTGCCCGTACCGGCACCCACATTCAGAACTGAAACTGCATCTCCGAGCGCGGCCTGAATTTGCGCCTCGATGCGTGGATCGGCGCTTCGCGTTGCCGTGTAAGTCCGGCCAATAGCGTCATACGCCTGCGTCATTCTGCGGTTCCCGGATGAGAGCGCTAATCTGGTGACTCGTTAGTTTTTCGGAAATCCAGTCGGGCTTAGCGTTTGCGTTCCGAGTTTCGCCCCGAGGGTCGGGTTGGCATAGTAGATGACCATGAAATAAATCTTCCCGTCCCGGCAGCGGAAAAAGTTCGAATTGTTAAGCGTGAGTGTGCCGGTCGCTTCGTAGTCCGACCCCGGCTTGGGTGTAAGGGTCACCAGAAAGTTCGCGGCACATCTCTGATGCTCGACATCGACCGTGTGCTCAAAGTGTTCAAATTTGGCGTCGTAATTGCCTAGCAAGTGGTCATAAAACGCCTCTAGTGGGAGCTGATCATCTTTGGGCGTACCGTAAAAGCGCCTGACTTCATTGTCGCCGTGGTAAATCACCACTTCTGAATCTACCGTGAAACAGGCACATGCAGCAGGAATATCCTCCCGCATAACGTTGCCAAAATAGTCTTCTTCAACAAGCTTGATGTAATAAGCGCGATCAAACGCAGGCATTTATCCATTCCCCCTATCCGCCAACTACAACAGACCCTCACCACGTGACGGCCATGTTAGAGCCCTTAGAGGCTGCGGCAAGACATGTTGGCAGTCGGACGCAGAAAAAGCGTGCAGCGGCGGGCTGAGGGGTGCACCGCCGCTGCGAGGCCCGAGGGGATCGGGGACTGGAGAAACTCTTATTCGGCTGCAGGCGTCTCTTTTTCGTCGCCATCGCCCTCTTCGGCGTCACCAATCATGGTGTCAGCAACGAGCCCGGCATTGACGCGGATCTGATGTTCAATATCTGCGGCCATATCTGTGTTTTCTTTAAGGAAGTTTTTAGCGTTCTCACGGCCCTGGCCAATGCGCTCAGAGTTGTAGGAGAACCAGGACCCGGACTTCTCGACCAATCCGGCCTTTACACCTAAGTCGAGGAGCTCACCGGTCTTGGATACGCCTTCGCCATACATGATGTCGAACTCGACCTGCTTAAATGGCGGAGCCACTTTGTTTTTGACGACTTTGACCCGGGTCTGGTTACCGACCACATCGTCGCGATCCTTGATCTGGCCGATACGGCGAATATCCAAACGAACCGAAGAATAAAACTTGAGTGCATTGCCGCCCGTCGTGGTTTCAGGGTTACCAAACATAACGCCAATCTTCATGCGGATTTGATTGATGAAGATAATCATGGTGTTGGAGCGAGCGACGGAAGCAGTGAGCTTACGTAACGCCTGGCTCATCAAGCGCGCCTGCAGACCGACATGGGTGTCACCCATCTCGCCTTCAAGTTCGGCCCTCGGTGTCAGGGCCGCGACGGAGTCGATGACAAGCACATCGATAGCCCCGGAACGGACAAGCGTGTCAGCAATTTCGAGCGCTTGTTCACCGGCGTCCGGTTGGGAAATCAGAAGGTCATCCAAATCAACGCCAAGCTTGCGGGCGTACCCCGGATCAAGCGCATGTTCAGCGTCGATAAAGGCACACGCCCCGCTCATCTTTTGCGCTTCAGCGATGACGTGAAGAGCTAGGGTTGTCTTACCTGAGCTTTCAGGGCCGTAGATTTCAATGATGCGGCCGCGTGGCAAGCCACCTATACCCAGCGCAAGGTCAAGACTGAGAGAACCGGTCGGAATAGCTTCAATATCGACAGCGGTTTCACGCTGACCGAGGCGCATAATCGACCCCTTGCCAAAGGAGCGTTCGATCTGAGTAAGCGCTGCGTCGAGAGCCTTGGTCTTATCCATGGCGTCCTTGTTCTCCACCACCCTGAGATTTGCTTCGGCCATATCTGGCTCCCTTCGTGTTTAAGCCGACCTTCCGGCATGTGCAATGAGAGCTAATGTACCTATTTTGTTCTCTATGTCTAGAAAAAAGAACAATATCAGAACAATGGGACAATAATAACATAAAAACAATGGCTTAAAGGGTTGTTATAGGCTCAATGCCTCCAACGCGACGCGCCGCCCGTTCTTAATCCGAGGGCAGGCCAGAAGACGTCCACCTGGCTTCCGGGCCTGCCCTTGAAAGCTTACTGTGAGCCTTTGACGCTCCGAGAGAAAACATTTCAGAGGTAAATACGAACACCATGAAATCGCTGCTGTCATCCCTGTTGGTCGCGCTCTTGATGCTCTGCGGATTCACCGCCTGCAACACTGTTGAAGGTATTGGCGAGGATTTGCAGTCCATTGGACGCAAGACCGAAGACGCCGCTAAATAGCAGCACCTCCCAAGCCTGAGTCTACTCAGCGGGCAACTCCAGTACATCCTTCACCTTGCTGGCAAGTTGCCCAAGGCTGAAGGGTTTGGGAAGAAAATGAATATCGGGGCTATCGACAACATCGCCCCGCGCGACCTCTTCCGAGTACCCCGAAATCAGAATGATGCGCACTTCCGGCCTCTCAACCCGGACGAAACGGGCAAGCGTGCCGCCGTCCATGCCCGGCATCATCATGTCGGTAATCAGTAAATCGAGATCCTGGGAGTCGCGCAGAAGATCCATCGCCTGTTCTCCCGTCCGCGCCTCCATCACGGCGTAACCCTTATTCTTCAGCGCCCGCGCGGCAAAAACTCTGACGGCATCCTCGTCCTCGACCAGTAGAATTTTTCCCTGTCCTGAGAGATCGCCGCGCCCTCTACTCGACGCGAGCGCTTCCCCCACGCGGCCGGCCAGCGCCACGGGGTCGTCTGCTGCGATGTCGATCTGGGCGGCTTGCGCCTCCACGCCTTCGACGGCCAGCGCCGAAGGCTCGATTTGGATTTGCTCCTCCCCGTCCTCTGGAACGATCCGAGGCAGGTATATTGTGAATTCCGCCCCCCGGCCCGATGCTGAATCCACCAGAATAAAGCCGCCGGTCTGGCGGACGATGCCGTAGACCGTCGCCAGTCCCAGTCCGGTCCCCGCTCCTGGGGTTTCCTTCTTGGTGGAGAAAAACGGCTCGAAAATGCGGCCGATATCCTCGCGGGCGATTCCTTTGCCGCTGTCCGAAACCTTGATGGTGACATAGCGGCCAGGCGGAACCTGTTCTGCGCCGAGCTGGGTCGTTCGCTTGAACGTCTCGGTATCTGTCGCAATCGTCAGAGTGCCACCGCCGGGCATCGCGTCCCGGGCGTTCACGGCCAGATTGATAATGATTTGATCGAACTGGCCCGGATCAACACGCACGACGCCTAGGTCGCGGCCATGGACGAGCTTAAATTGGATCGATTCACCGATCAGCCGTGTCAGCAGGTGCGAGAGTTCCGTAAGGTGGTCGGTACAGTTGAGTTCTTTGGGCTGTAGCGGTTGCTTGCGCGAGAAAGCGAGCAACTGGCGCACCAGATTCGCCGCGCGATTGGCGTTTTGTTTGATCTGCATGATATCGGCGAAAGACGGATCGCCAGCCGCGTGCCGTTGCAGCAGCAGATCACAGAAACCGATCATAGCTGTCAGCAAGTTGTTAAAGTCATGGGCCACGCCACCCGCCAACTGGCCCATCGCTTGCATTTTTTGGGCCTGGGCAAACTGGACCTCCAGGTTTTTCTGTTCGGTGGTATCGAACACATGCGCGACAGCGCCTTCAGTCTCCCCAGATGGGGAGTCTCCAGGCGCCGACATAGGACCGAGAAACACCGTCGCTTGGGGAGATGTGCTACTTGCGCGCTTGGCGCGAAGACGCACATCCACCTGCGCCCGTGGCGCCAGGCCAACTACGATACGGTCGAGCTCGTTGCGCAGCGCCTTGCGATCGTCTTCACTTATGAATGAGGTAAAGCCGTCCCCGACAATGGCGTCACGATCACTGTCGGTAAGTGCGGCAAAGGCCTGATTGCAGTCACGGATAGACCCGTCGGCATCGATCATCGCCACTGCGACGGGCGCTAGGTCAAACACGGATCTAAAGTGCGGCCCCCCAAGCCCGAGGCTCGGCTGTTGGCCGGCACCGTCGGACACATCGCGCACAACAATGGTTCTGGTTCGGGTGACACCGGCATCGTCAAACGTGCCTTGAAACACCCGCGCCTCGAAGGGGTCTCCTGTCGCCGGCTTGAACTTGACCGTGCCATGCCATTCCCCGTCCGGATCGGGGCCTGTTTGTCCGGCGAGCGCATCTGCCAAGGCGCTGCCGACAAGATCATCGGGCCGGCGCCCCAGCCACTCCGCGAACCTTTGATTGACGTAGTGAAACGTTCCATCAACGTCGACCGAATAGACCCCAGTGGGCATGAGATCGAGGAAATCACCAAGGTCCTGACGCTCACGGATAAGAACGTCATTTATGGCTCTGCGTGCGGTGATGTCCTCGACAGACCAAATGGTGTGCCCGGTGAGTTCTGCGATAGGACGAACCTTCACCTGAAACCAGTCTGGCTCAGGCATTTCACCTCGCAGAGGGATTTCGACTTGATCGGCGACATCGGACTGGACGGCCTGAGACAGGCGCGCAACTGACTCGGCACTCTCGTCATACTGTTCCGCCGCTAACTCGGCAAAACGGTCCAGTGGAGCAGCTCCACGCAGCCAATCGCTGGCTGGACCATTGGCATAGACCACAGCGCCGGACAGGTCGGTTATAAAACGGGGTTCGTCCGCAGACTCGAACGGAGCCGCGAGGAGGTTCAGTTGAGCGTTGAGAGACAGCGGATTACGGACGTACGACCACGCCAAAGCCAATGCTACGACCCAAGCCACCAGAACACCTGTCGCGATCCAGCTCCATGGGGCGAACTGATAGACCGCATTGGCAGCGACACCTAAGGCCGCAAGGCCGCTGACGACTCCCGCGGCAATAAGACTGGTCTTAGCTGGCAAGTTTCCCCTGGAACTGCATGACATAGCCGATAACCTCGGCAACGGCCTTATAGTGCTCCGGCGGAATTTCCTGATCAACTTCTACGGCTGCGTAGAGAGCTCGTGCCAGCGGCGGGTTTTCGACCATGGGGACATCGTGTTCGTCCGCGATTTGGCGAATGCGGCGAGCGAGATAGTCAACCCCTTTAGCCACCAGAACCGGCGCATGCATTTCATCCATGTCGTACTTGAGGGCAACGGCGTAGTGGGTCGGGTTGGTAATAACGACGCTGGCCGACGGCACAGCGGCCATCATGCGCTGCCGATGACGCTCCATACGCAGGGCACGGATGCGGCTTTTGACCTTAGGGTCACCCTCCGCTTCTTTGTGCTCATCTTTGACCTCCTGCTTGGTCATCTTCAGCTTCTCTTTGTGCTCGTAGCGCTGGTAGGCCAAATCCGCTGCGGCGATGATCGCCATGACAACGACCACCAGAAACAAAATCAAGAGGATGAGCCACTGAATTTCTTGCAGAGTAAGTAGAAAATCGCGATCAACGAGCTGATCCGGGTGGGTGAACAGCGGAATAACAACGAACCCGATCACCGCCGCCACGATGAGAATCTTAAGAATCCCCTTTGCGGCTTCGACCAAAGATTGCTTGGAGACGAGACGTTTAACCCCAGCGATGGGGCTGAGCTGAGAGAACTTCGGCCGCAGCTTCTTGGGCGTCCAAAGAAACCCGTTCACGGCCACACCTGAAATGACTGCGGCAAGCGCGAACGTCGCGATTGGCAATGCTAAGATAACACTTACGTGAAGCGCGATTTCGACGACCAGATTTCTGATTCCCTCCAAGTCGAAAGGAATGGTGTGTGGCCGCTCTAAGAAAACAGTGAGAAACTCCGCCAAGCGTTTTGTAACTGTCGGCGCCATCGTGCCGATGACAATCAGACCCGCCAGTAGCATGGCAAAGCTCTTGATTTCCTGCGATTGAGGAACATCGCCCTCGCTGCGCGCTTTGCTGAGGCGCTTGGCGGTCGGCTCCTCTGTTTTTGAGTCCTTGTCCTCAGCCACCGTTAACCCCCGGCGTCAACAAACTGGTGATGTTGTTGTCAAAATGGTTGAGAAACACCAGCATCATTGCGGGCAGGGCGATGGTCAGCAAGGCCATGCCAAGCATCATTTGAATCGGCAAAGCGACAAAGAAAATGTTCATTTGCGGCGACAGACGGGCCATTACCCCCATCGCCACTTGGAAGACCAGCGCATAAACGAGGAATGGCGCCGCAATTCTGAGTCCGATGTGAAACGCGCCGTTGAGGGCCGAGACGACCATATTCAGCATGTCTCCGGTCATCGGGCTCTGGCTGGGCATGATCAAAGAGTAGCTATCAACAATAGCCATGATCATGAAGGCGTGCAGCCCGGTCGAAAAGATCAGCACCACCGCGATAATGTTCAAGAACCCGATCATGATAGCGCTCTGAGCGCTGCTGACCGGGTCGTCGACAAACGCGTTCATCAACCCGACTGAGCGGCTGATCACCATACCGGCGATATCTAGCGCGGCCATGATCATCTGAATGACGGCGCCGATAAATCCACCGATCAACACCTCGATCACCAGCAGTTTCGTGAGTTCCGCTGCCGTCTCCGGTTGGGCAGGCAGATAGTCCTGAACCAGGGGCAATGCAACCAATGTCACCAGCATGGCCAAAGCAAGACGAATACGCGTCGGGACATAACCTGCAGAAACACCAGGCATCATCAGAAACACAACGGATAGGCGTGCGAAAACGAGAAGGAAATTGAATACGTTTAAGGCGAGCAGATCGCTGAGCATGGGGTCGCCTCACTATGCCCCCACGTGGTACCGCGCGGGCCGCGTCTCGATAGGACGGCTATGGTAAACTAATGATCTTATCCATGACCCGCATGGTGAACTCGTTCAACTGAGTCAACATCCATGGCATGAAGAGGATCAGCGACGTAAAGACCGCGATAATTTTCGGAATGAAGGTAAGAGTCATTTCCTGGATATGCGTCACGGTTTGAAAAACTGATATTGAGAGACCGACGATCAGGCCGACAATGAGAATGGGCCCTGCCACTTTCAGCATGACCCAAACCGCATCGCGCCCGATATCGATCACTTCAACTTCGTTCATAACGGCATCCGGGAAATACTGCGTTTTGCGACCAACTCGCTTAGATGGGCATCCGCAAGATTTCTTGGTAAGCGGTCAGAACCTTGTCGCGCACAGCAACAACCGTTTCCAACGTGTGCTGCGCATTGGCGACAGCAGTCACCACATCCATGGTCGACGCCTCACCAGCGAGCCGGGCCATGGTCATCTGTTCGGCATGTTCACCGGTTGCGACAGCGTTGTCCAAGGAGCCCTTGACCATGTTCGCGAATGAGCTGTCATTCGGGTCGGCCGTCTCAGCAACCTGCCCCGTCTTGCCTGCGTCACGCACCGCACTTGCGGCATCGCGGTATGCGTTCACTGCGGTATTGAAATCTACGGCCATGGCCCCCTCCGGGATGTCTTTACTAGGTCGATGTTATGACCGGGACGTCCGCTGTTTAGCGTGTCCGTCCCGGTTTAGAATCAGCGCAGAAGCTCTAGTGTTTTCGCGAGCATTTGCCGCGACGTGGAGATGACGTTCATGTTCGCCTCGTACGACCTTTGCGCTTCGCGCATGTCCATCATCTCAATCAGCGGGTTGACGTTCGGTACCAGGATGTAGCCTTCATCATCGGCGGCCGGATGCGTCGGGCTGTACTTCGACTCCAGTGTCGACTGGTCGTCGAAGATGCGCTTGACCTTGACCGTATTGGCCTCGAGCTCACGGTCCAGCGTATTGCGGAAAGTGACGAGTTTGCGGCGATACGGTTCACCGCCTGGAAATTCCGACGTTGAGTTCACGTTCGCCAAGTTTTCAGAAATGACCCTTAGACGCGTCGCCTGAGCTTTCATGCCATGGGCTGCGATTTTTGAACTGGCGCTGAGATTATCCATGATGCGCGATCCTTTTACGACCCACCGCGGCCAAGCGCGGTCTTCAGCATTTTCATGTGCGATTGCATCAGGGTGACGGCGATGTTGTAGTCACCACGCGTATCACCGACTTTCTGCATCTGCTCTTCAAGAATGACCTGGTTGCCGTCCGGCGACGCCTCGAAGTTGCGGCGCACATCCCGCGCCCGGTACGGCTCGACTTCGGGCAGCGTGCCCTTCATGTGACCCTGATTGGTCATGGCGACTTTGACCGGCGCGGCTTTGCGCAGTTCGCGCCGGAAGTCGATGTCCTTGAGGTCTTTCGGCTGGTATTCCGGCGTATCGGCGTTGACGACGTTTTGGGAGAGCAGCTTCTGGCGCTGCGACGCCCACTCCATCTTGGTCAACGCCATCTGGAACAGCTTAAGATTTCCGACGTCCATATCCCTATCCCTCGCCCTGCACACGCAAAACGCGTCTGCAAACCGAAAATATTCAAACATTCCAGGCAGTTAACAAACTGGTCTGCCGGTGTGTCGCGCCCGAAAGCGCATGCTTCGATGGGGAGAAGCGGCCCTTACCAAGGATGAGAGTGGCCGGGGAATCTTAAGAATCCATGAATCGCAGAATTCTGGGCTTTTTGCCCCGGACCGCATCGCGACGGATCGGCCCGTCACTTAAGCGTTTCTTAAAGGCTATGGGGCAAATTTTGCCTAGTTGTGGGCCAAAAACCTGCCATTGGGACAACTCTCTGCCGGGTAGATTAGGACGGTTTCAAGTGAACTCAGGCACCAAATCGCCGAACGACTCGGACTCACAGATGTCTGACACGCCTCTTCCCAAAACCATCGCCGTGGCTTTGGAGGAACAGGACTCGGATACGCCCAAGGTCGTTGCGTCTGGCCGGGGCTTTGTCGCCGAAAAGATCCTGGAATTGGCGTTCGCCAATGACGTGCGCGTGCGCGAAGACTCGGACTTGGTCCAGGTGCTTGCGGCCGTCGACGTCGATAGCCCGATTCCAACGGACGCCTTCGCCGCCGTCGCCGAGGTGCTGTCCTATCTCTACAAGGCAAATGGGGCAGCGCCGCCAGAGAGCCTGGGAGACTGGCATGACTGAGCCAGCGTTGAATGACCTCGCTCAAATCAGTCACGAGCTGGAAAAAGTCGCGTCTCTTGTCCAAGCGGCAACGCGCTTGGTGAATGACGGACGGGTGATCGACTTGAAGGCCCTGCAAGACCGAACAGCCATTCTGTGCGATGCGGCGGTCACACTACCCGCGGCGGAGAGCAAGACTTTGCTCGAGCCCATGACAGACCTGATTCAGCACCTGGATCGTCTGACCGTCACCCTGACGGACAAGTATGGCGGATTACCTGATCTTCAAACGGAAGCACAACCAGACACGGCAGCGTCTGCCTATGCGCGCAGCCTCGACGCAGAGGGATAGAAACCGCGATGGGTATGGGAACATATATACAGGCGATCCTGGCGCTGGCAGTCGTCGTGGGCCTTATTATGGGTATGGCGTGGCTCCTGCGGCGGTACGGCTTGGGCGACGGAACAAGAACACCCCTCGGGCGGAAGAAGCGCATCTCTGCCGTCGAGTCCTCGTCGGTGGATGCCCGCCACAAACTCGTCCTGGTGCGCCGGGACAACACAGAACACCTTCTGCTGATTGGCCCAACGACCGCGGTGGTCATCGAGGACCGCATTCCGGCTCAGATGACATCTCCCGGTGCCAGTCTCGGCCAGGAAAACTCCTAAAAAGGCTATATATATGAGGATTTTAGCCCTATTCACCGGCCTATCTAGAAAAGTGCGTCACGCGGCCCTGCCCGCCCTTATCGCGCTGGTCTGTTTGACGCCCGACGCTGCAGCACAAAGTTTGAACTTTGACTTTGGCCCAAGTCAGGAGTCCGCCACAGGCCGGATCGTTCAGCTCATTCTGGTGCTTACCGTTTTGTCGGTCGCGCCGGCAATTCTCATGATGATTACGGCCTTCACGCGCATTGTCGTGGTGTTGTCGATTTTGCGCCGCGCGCTGGGCACCAACACATCTCCGCCGAATATTGTCGTGATGTCGCTCGCGATTTTCATGACCGCCTTCATCATGGCCCCGACCATGAACGAAGCGTGGAGCGTGGGCTTAAGCCCACTGATCGAAGGGCAGATTGATGAGGCAACGGCCTTCGAACGGTCAGTTGGACCTTTTCACACCTTCATGATGAGCCATGTGCGTCCTAAAGACTTAGCGCTGTTCATGGACATGTCCAACTCAGGACCGGTTGCGTCACCGGAAGAGACGCCGCTGGAAGCGCTCGTTCCGGCGTTCATGATCTCGGAGCTCAGACGCGCGTTTGAGATCGGATTCCTCATTTACGTGCCGTTTATCATCATCGATATGGTGATCGCCTCTGTGCTGATGTCCATGGGGATGATGATGCTGCCGCCGATGATGATTGCCCTACCCTTTAAGCTCATCTTCTTCGTTCTTGTCGATGGCTGGTACGTGCTGGTGGGCAGTCTGGTCCAAAGCTTCGGCATACTCTCTTAACCGCTCAATCTGGCTAGGGTACTGGACAGCCCCCGCTTGACAGACGGCGGGCCATCCGGCCCCATGCGGTGACCACCAAACGTACTCAGAATGGTCATCGGCATGAGTGATCCCGTCACCGCTGTCTTTTCTCTTGCGGACAAGGTTGCGATTGTGACCGGCGGTTCACGCGGTATTGGCGCCGCGATCGCCGATGCCATGGCCGCCCATGGCGCACGAGTGATCGCGGTGGGGCGCTCAGAAGCTCCGGACGCGGCCCCGCGCGACGGCGTGACCTATAAGCGCTGCGATATCACTGACGTCGATGCCTTCAAAACCCTATGCCAAGACGCGCGGACAGAAACAGGCCGTCTGGACTGCTTGGTCAACAATGCCGGGATTTTTATTCCGATCACGTCGCCGGATGACCGGCTCAGCGCCTTTGATGGACAGATCGAAGCCAACTTGCGGGCGGCCTATGCTTGCGGCATCGCGGCAGCAGACGAGATGATCGACGCAGGCCATGGCGGCGCCATTATCAACATCACTTCCATCGGGGGCGTGCGCGGATTCTCGGGACTCGCCGGTTACGCCGCGTCCAAGGGTGGCCTGGAGCAGCTGACGAGGGCGATGGCGATGGATCTGGGGCCACATCAGATTCGCGTCAACAATATCGCGCCCGGGTACATCCTCACGGACATGAACAAGCATACGCTGACAACAGACGCGGCAGGCCGCGAACGGCGGTTAAAACGGCTTGTCCTGAAGCGGCACGGCGAAACCTGGGAAGTCGCGGCGGCGGCAGTGTTTTTGGCCTCAGACGCGGGCGCCTACCTGACCGGCGACACGCTGCATGTCGACGGCGGCTGGCACATTCAGGGAATGGATAGCTAAGTCTTAAACGCTGATAACGCTAGTTGATGGCGCTGGACAGGCCTTGGTCGCCAATGATCTCGTCGTACTCCACCAGGAACGACTGGAAGTTCTCCGCCTGCTCGATTTGCGAGCGCACGGTGCGGAAATCGACCAGCCCGGCTTCGCGGGGCGTTGTGATCAGGTCGAACGCATCGGCGAAGGGTGTCTGGTTCATGGCTGTGACGTAGCGCTGACGCACCCGTGTGGCGGTGCGGTCATCGCCCGCCAGAGTTAAGGCGGTGACCCAATCGAGGATGAGGCGGGCGTTGTCGTCATCCAAGGTCAGGTTGCGGTCCGCCGCGGGAACCATCTCGGCAATGGCGTTGGCAGCGGCCGGCCAATTCTGGCTGCGCCAGTATATTTCAGCCCGCAATTGCTTGGATTCTTCACTCATGTCCGCGCCCAACAGCACGATGGCTTCGTCTGGACGCCCGAGGTCGGTCAGCGCCCGTGCCTGCAAGCGCCTGCGGCTCGCTTGGAGTTCACGGGTTAACTGCGGTGAGTTCGTATCCTGCAGAACCTCCAAGGCTTTCTCAGGCTCGCGATTCATCAGGTGCACCAGCGCGAGACGGCCACCGACCCGGGCCTGTTCCGGCCCGGCAAGCCGAAATTCCACTTGGCGTTCGAGCAGCAAAGCAGCCTGGTCGAGCAGGTCTACCGAGACCAGGCGATCCGCCAGCATACGGATCATTTCATCTCCACGGCGGCCTGGCGGTAGTAAATCGCTAAACTCGTCAAACAGGGCGATAGCCGTCACCGGCGAGAGGCTGTCCGCGCCACCGTTCAGGTAGAGGTCTTCGAAGACCTCATTCATGCGGCCCGCCACGCCTTCGACGCTCGGATCATCGCGGAAATAGGATGCCGCGAGCTTGAGTGTCCTCAGCGCATCCCCGAAGGAGTCCTGCTCGATATACAAGTCAGACAGACGCTGAAGAATCCCGAGCTCGATGTCGTCGCCGCGCCAGCGGTAACGCAGCTGCTCCAGGTTATCGATCAAGTCCAGCGTGCTGAGCCGGCCCATTTCATGTTCGAGCTCATACCGGTCCCGAGCGGCAAGCGTTTGGTAGAGCCGGCTTTGGCTTTCTTCCGCCAGCTCGTACTGCTCGATCGCCGCTTGCAGCTCGCCCGTCTTTTCGTTGAGGCGGCCTTCCAGATAGTTGATGGCGGCCTGCTCATTGGGGCGCGGATTCTGCTGGGCGATCATGCTTAGGAAACCCTGAGCGCCGAAAGCGTCGCCCGCCTCGATCGCGGTTTCAGCAGCAAGAATAGACAGCGGTATCTTGATGCGGCGGGGGTAAGATTCAATCGTCCCGCCTGTCTTGATGACTGTCTCAGCCTCAAGTTCGGGCTCTGACAATTGCGCCCGCGCGAGTGACGCCCAGAACCGAATATCTTCTTCATTCGCCAGGGAGTAGTGGTTGAAATCGTCCACCGCCTCCTCGTACCGGCCCATCATCATATTTGCCGAACCGCGCAGCGCCCGGAACGCGCCGGTGTTCTCGATCTGCGGATTCTCCGACATCATCACCCGGGTAATCCCCAACGCTTCGGCGAAGAAACCATTGACGAACTGATACTGCGCCAAACGATAACGGGCCTGCTCGCGGACTTCCTCGCGCTCGTCGGCGAGTCCAAACTGCAGAGCCTGCTTGTTGCGGTTGTAGTCGATCTCGTTGCCGATCTGCCACGCTTCCAAGTTGAGGATGCGCTCCATCCCCTCGACGGACTCGAAGGTCGACATGCCAGCGGACTCCGCCGCGATTTGGGATACAGCCAGGCCGCCCTGGGCATCGATTTCCACACCACCGCGTGTCGCCAGCGCCCGGACGCCGTCAGACTTGGGCAGAACAATAATGCCCTGTCCAGTCACGGGCAGTTCAAGATTGGGATATGTCCTCGGCGGAAACATTCCGTACCCGAGTGGAATAGCAGGTACGGCCAGGAAGACGTCGCCGACCTCAGGGTCTTCCACCGCAATCGTCCGTCCCGCCTCCGTAATCGGAATAAAGAGGCTGGGTTCAAGGCGGTCGAACTGCGCGGTAACCTCAAGCGAGCGGGTCGGCCGCATGGGCAAGGCTTTGAAATCGAGGATCCACGCCAAGCCCTCGCGGCGGACAAACGGATTCACCCCGGGCTGCGTTACCATCCGGACAATCGTGTTGTTCCGGTAGGGCAGCTGCTCCATGTAGGTGACATAGGGCGCGGCGACACGCGTCAGGGAGTCGATGTCCAGTTGCTGATAACGGTCAAAGATAACCCACAGGAATCCGGCCCGGCGGAAAATCGCAGCGGCCGCGGGCTCCCGCCATGGGATGACCATGCTGACTTCGCGGCCGGCACCCGCAGGCAGGGCATCGATGGCGGATGCAGTTGCCGTGACTGAAGGTCCGCTGGTGGCTTCAGGCGTGAGCGCCGCAGCTAACACCTGAGGTGACGCTGGGGCGGGCGTCGCGCCTTGCGCAGGCTCCGGCTTGGCGGGCGGTGGTGGCGGCACGCGTCCGTCGGCAAGCAATTGAACCGGACCGGCACCATCGACACGAATAGCCCCGGCGGGAGTCGGTGCTGGCGCAGGCGCTACCGGTGCGGTGGCTACTGCGGCCGACGCCATAAGGTCAACAACGATGCTGTTTCCGTTGACGAAATGGCGCACCTCCTGATCAGAAGGAACCGGCAGATTGACCGTTGTCTCGCCATTTCCGGATGTGAGGGTCGCGGCCCGCAACTCGACGGGTAGGCTGCGCCGGAAGGCGTCAACACTGAGCGTCGTCGGCCGTTGAAACGTTACCCGGGTCCTGTCCGCCTGACGCGCCACTGTGTAGGGAATGGCCGACGGCCAGTCGAACACCAGCCGCGTGTAATCCGGGTGACGGCCATTGCGCACAGTCAGAGGCGCGGGCGACGCGGGTACAGCCGGGGCTTGCGCCGTCGCAGGCGCCTGAGGTGCTGCAGCTGGTTGAGGCGTGGGCGCGGGTGCCGCAGCCTGGGTTGGACGAACGGGTGGTGCGCCAAACAGATCAACAACCACCGCCGCGCCGACGGTGATCGACCGCATCTGGAAATTGTTTCTCAGCGAGAACGTGATGGTACGACGGTCTGGGCTGACACGCCCGACCCCCAGGTAGCCCGCCAGATTCTGCGCCGCAGCTGCAACGTCGCCCGTCACCGGCTGGTCAAACTGCAGCACCAGTTGGCCGCCGACGACGGTCGCGCTGTAGCGAACCGGCGCGGTCCAATCAAAAACGATGCGGCCATAGCCGTCGCGGTCGGCAACCCGAATGGGGGCAGCGTACCCGTCCTGCGCGCACAGCAGCACCCCGGCCAGAATAAGAACCGACCGGACCATATGACTGATCATGGTGCCAATGCGCGTCATAACAGCGACCTACATCTCCTCTTCCGGCATATGCGGAAAAATAAGGATGTCCACCCGATCCGCCGCAAGGGCGAGAGCAGCCTGGGCCAGAGCCGGCAAATCCGGCGACCGCGTAGTATAGTCCATATCGCCGCGGCCAAGAACGGTCATTGGCCGCTGCACCCCGGACCGATTCAGGATATTTGCGACAGCGATTGCACGTGCCAGCGACAGCTCCCAGGCCGACACGTACGGGGCATCTTGGACGCCAGACGGTCCGACGTGACCCGTAATCGCAAGTTCATTGTTGAGGGCATCCAACAACGGCGCCAACTCGAACAAAGAGTCCCGCGCCGGCTGAATCACCTCCGCCGATCCCGGCGCAAACAGCAAAGCCCCCGGTACGGATAGGACCAAATACTCGTTGGTTAAACGCGTGGTGATGACGCCAAACCGCTCTTCGTTACTGAGCGACTGCGTAATCACGGCGCGGAGGTAACCGAGTTCGCCGCCGGGATAAACCTGACGCTGGGGAATCGTGTAGTCGAGACTCGGCTCAGGCGCAGTACCGATCAGTTGTGTGCCGCCGGCCAGCCCGGCCGACCGGCTCATGGCACCAAACCGCCCGAGATCAATATCGGACATGGCAAACAGCAAAACAAAAAACGTCAGCAACAACAAAACCAGGTCCGTGAAGGTCACGAGCCAGATATTCGGTCCACGGGCCGGTGCGTCCTGCCCTTCGGACTGCAGGTGCAAAGCGGGAGTTTCCCAAGTTACGTTTGTGGTTGGGGACAACGTCATATCAACGATTCCCCAACAGCGAAAAACCGGACACCGACTCTTCGTCAACCGCCAGAAACACAAAGCGGATGAACTGAGAGTCACCGCGCTCCAGACCAATGGACACTGTGTCAGGGGGCATGCCGCGATCGATGAGGGTCCGCGCGACATTTCCCGCGCGCGCCAATTCGGGTGTCATCGCCGCCGAAATCTCGCGATCCAGCACCTGATCGACCTGACCGAGAATGACGAGCTCATAGCGCACGCCGCCGGGAGGCGAACTCACTGTCGCGACAATGCGATCAAGGATCGGGAGGGTGCCCCGGACGTTGACGCTGTCACCCTCGAAAAAGGCAGGTGTGGGCACATCGACGTCGAGCCGTGTGCCACTTTGAATGACGCGGACTTGCTGCAGTGGAACGGCCGTGCGGAAAATCGACGTCACGTCATCTTGAAATTGACGCGCCTGGCCTTCACTGCCGATGGAAACGCGAAGCTGACTGCCCTCTTGTTGCCCGGCCACACGCGCAAAGGTCTCAACGACACTGCTGATCACGGCATCGCGGCGCGCTGAATCCACTGACGAGTAGCTGTTGAGAACGACAAAGAAGGCGAACAACAGGAGATACAAAGACAAGAACAGCCATGTCGACTGGTCCGCACGCTTTGACGCCGGTCCGGTCTCAAACTGCGGCAACAGCGGAGCGTTGATCTGGCCTCCGGTGTTCATACCTCTGCGCCCTTCTCCCCACGAGATTTCAACGGATCTCGCTTAGGTCACGCCGAAGACTCTCGCGATTTCGGTTTTCAGATCAGAGGCCGTGAATGGCTTGATCAAGAATCCCGACACACCGGCGGCTTCGGCGGCCGCCTGCTTTTCGGGCGTTGGCTCCGCGGTCATCAAAATGAATGACACCTCCGCGAAATGCTCATCGCCCCTCAATGTGGTGAGCACCTCAAGACCCGTCATTTCATCCATGTTCCAATCGGAAATGACTAAGTCGTACCCACCCGCGGCTGCCATCTGCTTCAAGGCTTCGGGCCCGGACGACACTTCGTCTACGGGAGAGAACCCTTGATTGCGGAGAAGGTTGGCGACGGACTGGCGCATCACGGACAAATCATCGACCACAAGGGCTGATTTAGCTGAAGCGTCGTGCGTCACGGCCTTCCCTCATCTGATCCAGACAGACGGACCGCATGTTCCATCCTACGGACCATTGGTTAGCGAGCGGTTAACGAAATCGGCATGGGAAACCGATTTTATCTTTAAAATCTGAGTGTTAGCGGATGACAGGCGACTGCGTGGAAACACCCTACTCAGGGCTTACCCCTGAGGGTCGCCTTCCATCCCTGGCAGCCTGCTGCGGGTGGACAGAGCCTCCGTCACCGCGGTGGCTTTCATGGCATCCATCTCGGCAAGGATTGGCGCCACCTTATTTTCCCGCATGCTCTCAACAATGGTCAACAAGATCGGCATGTCCAGGTCATTGAAGATACGGGCCGCATCCTTAGGCTTCATGGCGCCGTAGATATTCACCATTTGCATGACTTGCTGCTGCTCTTGCTCATCCACCTCAGCAACCAGCTCTGTCAAAGCCTGTTCAAGTTCGCGAAGCTCGGCGATCTTTCCGTCAATGCGGGTTTCCGCCGCCCTCAGCATAACGTCGCGGGCGTCGAGTTCCTTGGCGCGGGCCTCGATCTCTTCCCGCCGCTCCGACAAACGCTGCAGCAGTTCAAGCTCCGACCGGGTGAACGTGCGGTCAGTTCCACCAAGATCGGGCTGCGTTTCGACACCGTTCATCGCATCCATCATCGCCGCGGTATCTGTGCCGTCACCTTCCGCCGGTTCGGCGGTTGCATCCGCCGTTTCTGTCGCCGCGGGGTCATCCGTGGCCTCGGCTTGCTCCTGCGCCACCGCCGTGGACGGGACCAAATCAACCGATGCCATCATCGACTGCATGTCCTGAACGACCACGGTCACGCGGAAGCCAAGAACGGTCAGGCCAACAATAATGACAAGCGGCAAAATGCGCACAACAGGCGTGCGCGACCGGCGCTTCTTCGGACGGGATCCGGATTTGATGGGCCGTTGCGGTCTGGGGTGGCGGCGTTTCTGGGTCATACGTCTTAACTAGCACACATCAGGGGTGAGTCACCAAGGCGCTAACGCGCGGATTGTAAGGCTTTTAGAAGCTCCCGCTCAGCCTCGGAGCGCTCTTCTTCGGAACCGATATTCTCAGCAACGGCCCGCTGGCGGCCGAACGCGGGGCCGGGCTCACGTTGTCCTGTGACATTGGCTTCTGCGCGTGCAGCTCCGATCGCCGCCCTTAAATCCATCTCGTCGTTGTCGTCGGCGGGCGCCATAGCCGCACCAGCCAGCGTGCGGCTGGCGACAGACGGATCAGGCTGTGCGGCGGCTGGCCGTGGCGGCACCTGAGACATCTGCGGCATCGGACGCGCTGGCGCGGCGGTGGCCGGTGCAGGTGCGGGCGGCGCTTCAGTTGCCCGGCCCGTCCGCACCGCGCCTTCTAAGCGATCTGCCATTTCCTCAGCACGTTCAATCATGAAGGCAAGGTCGTCGCGCAGCGTATGTGCTTTTTCGACCCGCTCCTGCAGGGCACCATTGGCTTCCAGAGTGGCTTTCTTCAATTTGGGAATACCGGCTTCGGCGCGCATGGTGGCTTCGTTGAAGCTGCTGACCACCTTGGCCAGTTCATCCTTGGATTGGCGCAGGGCGGAAAGTTTGCGGTTGAGGATGACGGCGTAAATGATCGTCGGCACCAGCACTAGAATTATCGCGATGTCGAGGATCGTATTCAGCGGTAAATCGACCATCATTCAGCCTCACAGCCCTATCCCAGTGACACATCCGCAGAAACCCTGGCGCAGAAACCTTAGGGGCGAGCGGCTGTCACGACCTGTCCCATCCGGGCAGACGGTATGAGAAAGCTGATAATAAAGGGTTAAGCGATGGACCCGCAAAAAGGCGCCGAAATCCTAGGCGTCCTCTGCGGTTTTCTTCTTTTTCTTGTGATCGACTCGGATGGCGATATGGCTGCCCCGGCGGCCCATCCGCCCTTCGAACATGGGCACGTCGCCGCAGCGCAGCTCGATCGCCGATTCAGGCTCGGTGTTGAGCATCATGCGGGAGCCGACCTCGAGGTCGAGCACCTGTTTTAGAGACATCACCTGGGTGTCCAGAACCGCTTCCAGACCGACCTCGGTAAACCACATTTCCTCGGCCAAGTGGGTCTCCCAGATGGAATCGCGGCCGAACTTTTCGCCCATGAACATCTGCAGCAACAGCTCACGGACGGGTTCCAGGGTGGCGAACGGAATGAGAATTTCCAGCCGGCCACCGCGGTCTTCCATGTCGATCCGAAGGCGGGCGACGATGGCTGCGTTTGACGGCTGGGAAATCGTCGCAAAGCGGGGGTTGGTCTCAAGACGGTCGAACCGGAAGGTCACCGGCGACAACGGATCGAAGGCCGCTGACAAATCAGCCAGAACCACGTGAATCATCCGCTCGACCAGGGTGCGTTCGATGGTTGTATAGGGCCGGCCTTCCACGCGCATAGCCGCCGTGCCCCGGCGGCCCCCGAGCAACACATCGACGATCGAGTAAATCATCGAAGAGTCGACCGTCATCAGACCGTAGTTGTCCCACTCTTCGGCCTTGAACACGGTCAACATAGCCGGCAGCGGGATGGAATTGAGGTAGTCGCCAAAACGCTGTGACAGGATGTCGTCCAGCGACACTTCGACGTTGTCAGACGTAAAGTTGCGCAGGCTGGTCGTCATCATGCGGACCAAGCGGTCGAAGACCACTTCCAGCATCGGCAGACGTTCGTAGGAGACCAGCGCGGAATTCAGGATGGCCTGGATGCCGGCCCGGTCCATGCTGTCGTCCGAAGCCTCGTCAAAGCCAAGCAGACTGTCGATTTCATCCTGGTTTAGAACACGGGTGGACTCCCGCCCGCCCATGGCCCCGAGGTCGTCATCGCCGTCGTCGCCGCCGAGCATGGCCTCCCATTCGGCCGCCATGGCATCGGCTTCTTCCCCGTCGCCACCTTCGCTTTCATCGGACGCCATGGCCTCCCATTCGGCCATCAGATCGCCGTCTTCAGCCCCTTCTTCGGCCGCTGGGGTCTCGTCTTCGCTTGGTGGCACCATAGGTGTGAAATCCGTTAACGCCCTGATCCTAAAGGATTATTGGACGATCATTTCCTTGAACAGCACGTCGTTAACGCGGGCGGGACGCACGGCGGCGTTGACCCGGTTGAGCAGTTCCTCCCGGAGGCGGTACATGCCGGCAGCCCCTTGCAAGTCTTCCATGCGCAGCTCGCGGAGGTAGACCTGGAAGTTGTCAACGATGCGCGGCAAGACGGTTTCGATGGTCGTAATGTCCGCCTCATTGGCCAGCTCAAGGCTGACGCGCATCTTCAGGAAGTTCCGGGTGCGGCCCGCGGTATTTAGGTTGACCAGCATTTCCGGCAGGTCATAGAACACGGCCGATCCCACCGGTGCTCCGCCACCGGCCAGGCTGCCGCCGGTGCCGCCCTCGCCTTCCGCAGCCTCCGCCGGTTCCTCGACCGCCGCCGGTTCTTCACCGCCGAGCATGGCCAGCAGCGGATCCGCCAGACCAGAGAAATACGCGCCGACCGCGCCGCCAATCACCAGCAGCAGCGGGAGGACCACCAGCAGCAACAAACGGCGCTTTCCGCCGCCGTCGTCATAGCCGCCGGAGTCAAAATCGACGTCGTCGTCAAAATCTTCGTCAAAATCTTCAGCCATCCCGATACTCCTCTGGCCTGGTCACCTGATCCGATGAGTGCGTCATCGCATTCCAGGCCGGCCGTCCCCACGGATGGTCCCCTCTTACAGGGCTTTTGCGGGACTCTAGGTACGTTTGGTTAACAATATATTGAATCGGCCCGGCATGGGGCAAAGACAACTGGTTGGTGTCGGCAAATCCTGCCCGGTTGGGCGTGCCGGGCGGCGAAATCGGCCTGGTCTGACGGGTAGCCCTGCATCGGTAAATAGCTGTTTTTAAATAAAAAATGGAGTTGGCACGCTTTGTGCACAGTATCCCGGCGAACAAACGCGCAAAAAGCGCAAAGAGCAAACAGCTCAGTGAGAAGGCCATGGATACAACGACCTACATCGCGCTATCGCGCCAGACATCGCTTTGGAACCAATTGGAAGTCATTGGTAACAACTTGGCGAATACCAACACACTCGGGTTCAAGGGCTCGGACGTACTGTTTTCCGAATACCTCTATAACATCCGCTCCGACGAACGGCCGTTTAAAGATAAGGTCGCGTTCACCCAGGACTTCGGTCTGGTACGTGACACCTCCCAAGGCCGCATGCGCCACACCAACAATCCGCTCGATATGGCCATACAGGGCGATGGGTTCTTTGCGCTGCAGGGTCCGAATGGCGAAGTCTACACCCACGCGGGTAACTTCACCTTGGACTCAGAAGGCCGCATCGTTAACCAGGCGGGGTATCCCCTTCTGTCCGACCGCGGTCAGCCGATTGAGCTGGAAGACGGGGTCGACAACATCACCATCAACGGCGACGGCGGCATCATCGCCAAGCTCCCAGACGGGCTGTCGGAAGAGGTCGACCGCATCCGTGTAGTCACCTTTGAGGACGAACGCGAACTCAAACCCATCAGCGGCTCTCTCTACGCGGCGGAAGCTGGACAATTCCCGATCGAAGCGGACTTTCCCCGCATCGCCCAGGGAGCCTTGGAAGACTCTAACGTCAATGCGGTCGAAGAAATGACCCGCATGATCGCGCTGAACCGCTCTTACCAAGAAGTGCATCAGATGATCCGTGAAGAACACGATCGCAAGAAGAAAGCGAACGAAGTGTTCACCCGCCGGGTCAGCGCTTAACAGGAATCACAGAGGAAGCGAGGGATAAACCATGAGTATCCGAGCTTTAAATATTGCCGGCACCGGCATGTTAGCGATGCAGACGAATGTGGAGGTCATCTCCAACAACATCGCCAACATGAACACCACCGCCTATACACGGCGCCGGGCTGAGTTCAACGACTTGCTGTATCAAGATCTGCGGCGGGTCGGCTCGACATCTTCGGATGCGGGCACGATCGTTCCCGCCGGTGTGCAGCTGGGTCTGGGTGTGAAAACCGCAGCGGTGTACCGCATCACCGAACAGGGCAGCGTGCTATCGACGGACAACAGCCTCGACCTGGCTATTCAGGGCCGCGGCTACTTCCAGATCGAAACACCGGACGGTGAGACAGCCTACACCCGCGACGGATCCTTCCAGCTCAGCCCCGACGGCGAAGTTGTCACTCACGATGGCTTCCGCGTCACCGGCCTGACCGCCATTCCGGTCGATGCCATATCGATCTCGGTAAATCAGCAAGGCGAGGTGTTCTACAAGCAGGACGGGGTCACCGAATCCCAGTCCGCCGGTCAGCTTCAGCTTGCCATCTTCCCGAACGAAGCCGGTCTTGATTCCATCGGCGACAACTTGTTCCTGCTCACACCGGCGTCCGGTAACGAAACCACTGGGGTACCTGGCGACACCGGCTTCGGCACCATCCTGCAAGGGTTCTTGGAGACGTCGAACGTCAACGTGGTGTCCGAAATCACCGACCTGATCAGCGCCCAGCGCGCCTACGAGATGAACTCGAAGGTGATTCAGACGGCGGACGAAATGTCGTCAACCGTGAACCAGATGGTCTAACGCCGCACGGAACGCCCCACGGAACGCAACGACAGGACTGATTGACATGACTTGGGCCCGCATCTTCGCACTTGCACTCGCACTTGGCGCGACGCTGACAACATCGGCGCTGGCGATCGGCAATGACTACACAGTCAAGCTCCGCCCGTCGGTGACAGTAAGCTCCCCGGCGGTGACGTTGGGCGACCTGTTCGAGGGAGACCTCATGTGGCCGGAAAAGGCGGTCGCCCCTGCCCCGAAACCCGGACAGCGCTTCGTGCTCGGCTCGAAATGGCTGGCCAACGTGGCCCGGACCTACGGCATCGACTGGCGCCCTGCAAACACCTACGACCGCGCCATGGTGTACCGCCCGGGGCAAACCATCAGTGAAGGCGATATCCTCGACCGGGTTGAGCAAGACCTGATCGCCATGGGCATGCCCAACAACTACGGCCTCAGCCTTTCTGCACCGCTCGGGCACATTACGATTGCTGCCGACGCAGTGCCGGACATCGCCGTGCGCGAGCCCTTCTTCGATGCCGGCACCGGTGCGTTTTCCGCTGTCGTCGAAGTTCCCGCCGGCACGCCCAACGCCCAGTTTATTCCGGTGCGCGGCAACGCTTTCCCCACCGTGTCCGTTCCGGCCCTGAACCGCAACGTCAGCAAGAACACCCTGATCACCGACAGCATGATCGAGTGGATCGACGTGCCGACGGCGGCGGTACGCCGCGATGTGGTGATGGACGCCTACTTGCTCGTCGGCAAAAGCCCGCGCACGTTTATCCGCGCTGGAGAGCAAGTGCGTGACAACGACATCATTCAAGTGACCCTGGTCGACATTCCGGTGCCGCGCCATGACCTGCGCGAGGGCACGGAAATCAGCACCAGCCACATCGATTGGATCACCATGAACCAGTCGGACGTGTCTCAGAACATCGTGACTGATATCGAACGCCTGATCGGCCTGAGCCCGCGCCGCTTCCTGCCGGCCGGTGCGCCGATCCGGGTGTCCGATGTGCACATTGTTGTGCCCGTCGACGTGCCAGTAGCTCTGCGCGATGTGCGCCGCGGCGAAATCCTGACGGAAGAGGACTTTCACTGGATCACGATGAACGAAAACGAACTGGCCGGCGGCGTGCTCACCGACGAGCGCGATGTCATCGGTCAGACCGCGCGCCGCGCCATCCGCGCTGGTCAGGTGTTCCGTGGCCGCGATTTGCGCACTCCGGTGCTGATTGAGCGCGGCAAGATTGTGACCATCCGCTTGGAAACGCCGTTCATGCAGCTCTCCGCTATGGGCAAGGCGCTGGAGAACGGTGGCGCGGGTGAAACCATGCGCATCATGAACACCCTCTCGAACAAGACGATCTTCGCAACAGTGATCGATGCAGACACCGTGCGCGTCGACTCCCTGCAAACCGCATCAGTGCGCTAACCGGATAACCCTCTCAGAAAGATACACAGAAGGACAGAAGCCATGACAGTCCGCAAATCGACAGTCCGTAAACAAAACCCCCGCACTCCTTTGAAGACTCCTTTGAGAACCGTGGCCGCTTTACTGATCGGCGCCACAGCCCTGAGCGGCTGCAGCAACCTGGAGCGCCTGTCGCGCGTCGGCGAAGCACCGGCCATGACTCCCGTAGTTAATCCTGCAACACAGGGAGGATACCGCCCTGTCAGCATGCCGATGCCGACCCCGCAAATGCTCGCCCCGAATGCCAACTCCTTGTGGCGGCCCGGCGCCCGCGCGTTCTTCAAAGATCAGCGCGCCGGCGAAGTCGGCGACGTGCTGACTGTGGTGGTCAACATCCAGAACGAAAGCGCCTCGCTCAACAATGAAACACAGCGCACCCGGGACAACGTCTCGGAGACGCTGAACGTCACCAACCTGTTTAACGCCCAGAACCGCATTCTGCCGGGTCAGAACCACACCCCGGCGCTGGACATTTCCAGCGGCAGTAACTTCCGCGGATCGGGCGCCATCACCCGGGATGAGTCGGTCAACATCCGCCTCGCCGCCGTGGTGCTGCAGATCCTGCCCAACGGCAACCTGGCCATCGCCGGACGCCAGGAGGTGCGGGTCAACAATGAACTGCGCGAACTGACCGTCGCCGGCGTCATCCGTCCGGAAGACATCAGCTCCGTCAACACAATCACCTGGGACAAGATTGCCGAAGCCCGCATCTCCTACGGCGGCCGCGGCAGCCTGTCGGATGTGCAGCAGCCGCGCTACGGCCAGCAGATCTTCGACATCGTGTTCCCGTTCTAGAGATCCCCCGGGCCCGCGGACCGAATGTCCGCGGCGCCCCGGCGTGGACCCTTCTTCTTAGGGTTTGGCGCCGATCGGATCAGCCCGCGAGGGCCCCGGTCCGTCAAAACAGCCGCAATAACTCATGGCCTATTGCGGCGCAGAAGCAACTAGCCGGCGGGATGCAAATCCCGCCGGTCTTTTTTTGCTCGTCTCCGACGAGACGGAGCTCCCACCCCGCCGGTCTTTTTTTGCTCGCCTCCGGCAAGACGCCTCAAATTCCGCCGGAAAAGGAATTTTTCCGAAAAAAATCGAGGAACGAGCCCATGCACGCCACGGGTTTGTGCGGAGCCGATCTGAATTCCTCAATGAACTAAGGGTCTTATTTTTGAGTCAAACGAGCCCATGCACTCCCTGGGCTGGCCGGAAACGGCAGTTTTCGGTTCCACTTGTCTGGACATGTTTGGCAAAGATCCGAGGCTTCCAGGGCGCCCGGTTTGAGTGCGGCGGAAAGACCGGCAAAGCAGTTGTGGAGATTGCTATCGGATAGGAGCGTACAGACCGCCGCAAACCCGCAGAATCCTTGGGGGAATCGGGCTCTGGAGTCGCATCTCAGGGCCTGTTCCGCCGCGCTGAATGGTGCGACCCGCGACGTTCTCAATCCCGGTCCAAGCGCGGGGCAAAATCGCCATAAACGATTGTTTTTATTAGGTCTTTTTATAGTCCTGGGACGCACTCCTGGCGCCGTCAAAATTCGCTTTGTCCGTAAAACCATTTGTTAACCAACCGGGCCCATAAATTGGAACCGTAGAAGTACACAAAGAGGCCTCGGGCCTGAGACCAACGAACCTTTTGAAGGGGAATAACGGAATGACTTACATGTCCAACATCGGAACCGACATGAGCCTGCTGGAAGAGGATGCTTTCGCCCTCACCCAGGCCGCCCTTGAGATTTCACAGGCGCAGGAAGCCAAAGACGAACGCCGTCTGGCTGCCGCGCTTGATAAGAACCTGCAGCTTTGGGTCGGCATCCGCACGGTCGTCGAGCATGACGCCAACCCACTGCCGCCTGAAGTGAAGGAAAATCTCTGCCGCCTCAGCCACTTCGTGGCGCAGAAGACCTTCGAGATGCAGGACGGGTCAAACGACAAAACCCTTGAGGCTCTGGCGAACACCAATCTCCAGATCGCCGAAGGCTTGTTGGAAAGCCAGAGCGCCTAACCAGCGCTCGTTGGTAGCTTCCGGAAGGAAGCCCTCAGGCCCAAGACGTCTTTAAGAAGGCGCTTCCGCAAGGAAGCGCCTTTTCTCATGCCATATAGGCAGTGCCTATCTGCCGCATCTATCCGCTCCTCCCTATCCGCCGCTTGGGCGCTCACATAGAAACTTCACCCGCTCTCCGTCCCTGCCCTAGAATTATGTTCAGGCGATAGCCTGGGCCAATTGGGGAGGGCGACATGCAGCGCAGACATTTTTTAGCCGCGACGGCAGGAGGTTTGGTTGTTGCCGCCGGACGGTTTTTACCGGCCATCGCTCAGGACCTCCCCGTCATCGCCGTCATGGGCGCGACCGCCCGGTCCGGCCGCGAGATCATCCGCCAGGCGCTGGAGCGCGGACACGTGGTCAAGGGCTTCGCCCGCACGCCCTCCAAACTTGGCTTCAGCCATCCGAACCTGACCTTGTATCAGGGCGACATCTATGACCGGGAGTCCATCGCGCGCGTTCTCGACGGCGATGAGGTCGTGGTGTCGATGATTGGCCGCGGCACGCCGGACGACCCGATGGCCGAGGTCGGCCCGGTGGATATCTACACGGTGATGGCGGAGAACCTGATCTCGGTCATGACGGAAAAAGGCAACGGGCGGCTGATCATGGCCAGTTCCACTGGGGTGGAGCATCGCGTCGATTTGGACGCGCCCAGACCGCCACCCGGCGACATGAGCCAGATGTGGCGCTGGAACGCGCGCACCCTCTACAACGACATGTACGACATGGAACAGATGATCGCCGGTAGCGGCCTCGACTACATCCTGCTGCGCCCGGGATTCATGGTGGAAGAACCGGCGCGCGGTGACATGAAGATCGACACCACGGGCACGACACCCGGTGCGCGCATCATCACCTACCCGGACTTCGCCGCCTTCGTGCTCGACAACCTGACCGCCGACACCTACCGCAACATGCCTGTAGGTCTGTATTCGGATACGGTGATGAACCCCCAGGCGGAGATTGAGAAGTTCCTCGCCAGCCAAAAAGCGAGCCAGAAAGAAGCCGCCACAGGAGACGCCAAATGATCGCCCGTGTTGCTCTTGCCCTCACCGCCGCCGCTGCGTTTGCCGCCTATGCCGCCGATGAAATGAAACCCGGCATCACCATCAACGAGCAAGGGTTCGAGCGCGGCGTCAGCATGTTTTTCGAGCCCGATAATCCATACGCGGATGTCATTGCCAGATCGGAAGCGGCGTTTAATCAGATGGACATCGAAGGCGCGCTGCAGGGCTTGGACGAAGACTTCGTGATGTATGAGATCACGGAAGACGGCGCCGAAGAACGGGTGCGCGGCATCGAGCATGTGCGCCAGGCCGTGGGCGGGATTTTTGACTCGGGCAAATGGCTGGGTGCGAACGTGTACAAGTGGGGCCTGACCGACAACACCCTGGTGCAGATCGAAGAAGATTTCTTTGAAACCGAGGACGGCGGCAAGCGCTCGATCAAAACGCTGGTGGTGTTCGAGCACCGTGACGGCAAGCGCTGGCGCGAATGGCGCTTTAAGCCTCAGGTGAAATAGACCCTCTTACCAGTCCACATACATGTCTGAAGCCGTGTCAATCGCGGCCGGCGCTTCTATAGTTGTCCCTCAAACGGCGCGGGATTTGGCCCGCCGGACCGGAGTTTGAGGGAGTCTGTATGACCGCCACCAGGGACCTGCACATGGGACCCGGCTGGTACATGCGCCGCACGCCGAATGCGGACAGGCTGATCCCATTTTACCGGGATGGGCTGGGCACGTCCGTAATTCGTGGCGAGGAGCCGGTGTACTTTCTGTGGGCCGGTGAGTCCTACATCATCGAACTCAAAGCCGAGAAACCGCCACGCGAGGAACGGGTGACAGACCCGGACGTGCATCCGTGCACGCCCCTGTTTCACACCCGGGATCTGAACGTCACCCTGGCGCGGCTGTTGCGCGCCGGCGGCGAACTCATTTCCAGCAGCGAGACACCCTTTGGCCGGGAGGCCTTCGTGCTCGACCCGGACCGGCAGATTGTCGGTTTGCGCGAGCCCATCGGCGGCGAGACGGCGTTGGGACGTTCCGCCGTCAGCGAGTACAACCCCGGCTGCGCGCCCCTACCCGATGATCTCATCGGGCTGCGCAGTATCGTGCGCCGGGTCGCCGACATGGAGACCATGATCACTTTTTACCGGGACGTGATCGGCTTCAAGGAGGTCGGGCCGGTGAACGGGCGGCATCTGTTCGACCAAGGCGAAGGCGTGCATCTGGAACTCGCCCCCGGCGGGGCGGTGCAGACCCCGCCGCAGGACCGGGTGGAGATCACCAATCACTTCATCGTCCGGGTGGTCGAGCACGACGCATTCAATCAAGCGCTTAAAGATGCCGGCGTAAAGTTCAGCAATGACTCCTTCCGCTGGAACAGCGCCGACATGAGCATCTGCATCGATCCGGAAGGCCACATCATGGGTTTCGAGGAACGCTTCGAACCGCACGAGTACGGCCACCCGCGCGATCCCTTCGAAGAGGACATGGAAGCCGACAAGCGCTGGCGGCTGGCCCATGAGGCGCTGCACGCCCGCGATGAACACGGCCTGGAGCGGGGCTATGCGCCGACACGCTTCGGCGCCCTGCATTACACGCGGCGGGCCGGCACGCCGGGCACCACCAAACGGCCGCTGGTGTGCCTGCATCCGTCGCCGTATTCCGGCACCTACTTTCAGATGTTTCAGGCGGCGGTGGATCGCGGGGACGGCGACCGGCGCGACGTCATCGCCTTCGATCACATCGGCTTCGGCAATTCGGCCAAGACGGGTGCGCCGTTGACCGCACAGGAGCACGCCATGGCCATCGGCGATGCCTTGGACTCGATGGACTATCGCATCACGCAAAAGGGTATGGTTGACGTGATGGGCTATCACTCCGGTTCGGTATTCGCCGGGGAACTGGCGGTGTTGCGCCATGACCTGGTGGCCAAGCTTGCCCTGGTGACCTACCCCTACTTCGATGCGGAGGGGCGGGAAAAGAAACGGAACGAGCGCAAGAGCGCGGCGTGGCTGACGGACGACCTGGAATCCTTGCAGGCGAAATGGTCCGGCATGGTGGCCAAACGGCCCAGGGGCGTGTCGTTCGACCGGGCCTTGGCCAACTTGATCGACGATTTGAAGGCGGGGGAGACCAGCTGGTTCGGCTTCGATGCCGTGTTCGGCTACCCGGCGGAAACCCGCCTGCCGCTGATCAAGCAGCAGACCCTGATCATCAACACGGACTCCATTCTGACCGAACCGACGGATCAGGCGCACGGTTTTCTGACAAACGCGACTTATGTGATGTTCGACCACATGACCTATGGCGTGTTCGACATTCATGCGGATGAATTGGCCGGCGCGGTGACCGAGTTTCTCGACGAGCAGCTGACCCCTTATGTCGCCTACCGGAAATAGATGATGGCGAGTAGGCGTTTATCCGTATTGGCCGCCGTGCTTTTAACGTGGTCGACGGTTGCCACGGCCCAACCCGCACAAGACAGTGTGCTGCGGATGGCCATTGCCTCGATGCCACCGGGCAACGCCAACCCCCACACCTCCGGCGGCTGGCCCCCTCTCCTGCTGTGGCCGGCGCTGTTCGAACCCCTGACCCAAGTCTCTCCGGCCGGCGAACTGGTGGGACTGCTCGCAGACTCCTGGCGCTATGAGAACGAAACAACCTGGGTGTTTGAGCTGAAGGACGGCATCCGCTTTTCCAACGGCGAGGTCTTTGACGCCGCCGCGGTAGCGGCAACGATCAACTTTCTTCTCACCGACAAGGGCAAGACGTTTTCCGCCTACCGGGAAGTGCGCACGGTCGACCACGCGAAAGCCCGTGACCGCCTGACACTGGAGGTCAAAACCACACAGCCGGACAGCATGATCCCGGGGCGTCTGGCCGGCGTGCGCATCCTGCCACCGGCGCATTTTGAGGCCGTGGGGCCGGAGGCCTTCGCCCTGGAGCCCCACGGCACCGGCCCGTACATGGTCGAGCGCTGGGCGACAGGCCGTGCCGCCTTTGTGCCGAACCCCTATGCCTGGCGCACACCCAAGATCGGCCGCATTGAGGTGACCGCCGCGCCGGACTCGACCACCCGGGCGCAGGCGATGATCTCCGGCGCCGTCGATATTTCCTTCGACCTGGCGCCGACCGATGTGCTGCAGGCCGAAGCGTCGGGAGCGCAAATTCATTACCGCACCCGGGCGTCGGTGCAGATGTGGAATTTCATTACCGAACTGGAAAGCCCGCTGCAGGATAAGCGCGTGCGTCAGGCATTGAACTACGCGGTCGATATCGAGACCATCGTCGCCGCCCTGCTGCAGGGCATCACCGTGCCGGCCAGTCAGGCGGCGGCGCGCGGCACCTTCGGCTACGACCCGGAGCTTAAGCCCTATCCGCACGATCCGGAGAAAGCCCGCGCCCTGCTGGCCGAAGCGGGCTACCCGGACGGCTTCGATATTGCGTTCCAGATCGCCACCTCGAACCCTGAGGAAGAAGCAATATACCTGCAGATCATCCAGGACCTGCAGAAGGTCGGCGTCAACGTCGAACTGATCAGCATGCCGTTCACCAAACAGGTGCGCAGCGTGTACGGCGCACCGTGGGACGGCAAAGCCTTCAACATGAACTACGGGTCATTGCCCTCGCTCGATCCGCTGGCAGCACAGCGCTATCACTCCTGCTTGTGGCAGTCGCCGTGGATCTGCCGCCCGGACATCGCCGAGCGCACCCTGGCGGCGGACCGGGAGTTCGACATGGACAAACGCCGCGACATCGTGCGTGGCATTTTACACGATCTGCACGAAGACCCGCCGGGCATCTATCTTTATGAGAACGTGCATCCGGATGCGCTGGGACCGCGCGTTGCCACCTACGACGCGCCGTTCGGATTCATCCAGTATCACACCCTGGCCGTGACGGACTGACGCCGTGCGCACCGGCGTTCAAAGCCTTGGCTGGTATGTGCTGCGCGCGCCCGATCCGGTTCCACTGATCCGGTTTTACCGGGATATCATCGGGCTGGGCGTGTTGCGCGGACGCGAAACCCCGCCCCGGCAGGCCTCGGCGATGATGTGGGCGGGCGGTACCACCGTGTTCGAACCCAACCGCCTGACCCGGGACGCTGTGCCGCCGCCAGACTCCCTGAACGCTGCGCCGTATGTACCGATGTTCCGGTCGCGCGATGTGTCCGTGACTCTGGACCGCCTTGCCGATTTGCGGGTGGAGGATGAACGCGATGGCGTGACCTATTACCGCGATCCGCTGGGGTTTTTCTTTGGCATCACCGCGGCAGACTCACGCGCGCCCGACAGGATGGACTCGGACACCGGACAGCCATTGCAGGTGCCGGACAGCGATGCGCCGCTGGCGGACGATATTCTGGATCTGGGCGTTCTCGACGTGCGCGGCGATGATCCCGAGGCGCTTCACACGTTCTACGCCGAGACATTGAAACTGAATCGGCTCTCCAACACCGAGCTTGATATGGGTGATGGCGCGGTGATGCGGTTTGTTGAAGGCCCTGCCGCACCAGGCCCACAAGCCGATGATCGTGAAGCCGTACCCATGGTGCCGGTGTTCCGCCTGTACGGCTACGACGCGTTTGTCGAACACGTCACGGCGGTGGGAGCCCGCCCTCTGCAAGAGGTCGAGCTCACCGGCGGGCGTATCTGGTACGGCTGGGATGCCGCCGATCGCCTGTTCGGCTTTCAGGAACGGCGGCCGCCCGACCCGGACCCCGACAAATGGACGACGCGCTTGCCGGAAGACCTGCTCGCCCGCAGGCTGTGGGACGCGGTCTGAACAAAAAAGCGCGCCCAAAAAAAGGACGCGCTTTTTCAAATTCAGAGAGTGGTTAGCTCTTTAGTCTGAGCGGTGAGTCCGTTCCATACGCTCATGACGCTCCTGGGCCTCCAGGCTAAGCGTGGCAATCGGCCGGGCTTCCAGGCGCTTGAGGCTGATCGGCTCGTCGGTTTCCTCGCAGTACCCGTAAGTGCCGTCTTCGATGCGCTTGAGTGCGGAATCGATTTTGGAAATGAGCTTGCGGGCCCGGTCACGGGTGCGCAGTTCCAGTGAGCGCTCCATTTCCGCGGACGCCCGGTCTGCCAGATCGGGCTCTTGCAGGCCGCCGTCTTGCAGACTTTCGAGGGTGTCCTCGGTTTCCTTGAGAAGCTCCTGGCGCCATCTGAGCAACTTCCGGCGGAAGTACTCCTGTTGGCGCGGGTTCATGAATTCTTCTTTCTTGGTCGGACGGTAGTCCGGCGGAAGAGTGACAGTCATAAGCCCCATACCAAAAGTGGACTGAGAATCGCGCGGGACTATAGGGGCGCGCCTATCCCCCGGCAATAGGGAATGAGGGACAAATCACGGCTTTGTCATATGCGGTTAACGCGCGAACGCAGCAGCCAGCAAATCCCTGATTTTATTGCGGAAAAGTGAGCCTTTTGGCACTAGCGCCGGGACAATTTGGCCAGTTCAACCTCGGCCCTAAGCTCAATTTCGTCGAGCAACTGCGAGATGATTGGGTCAGTGCCCTTGTCGCGCTTTTCACGGACCACTTTGGCCAGAGCCGCCAGGCGCTCCTTGGGGATTGAGCCAACCAGGAGCCCGCGGCGGATGTCCTCCAGCCGGTCGAGGATTTCCGCGCCGCGCCGCGCCCGGCGCTGCCGTTCCTTGAAATCAGGGGTCTCGCCGCTAGCCGGATCCGCGGCCTGGGCGGCCAAAATCCCGCCGACACCGGCGACCGCCGCCGCCTCGCCCGCCGGGGCGATTTCCTCACCTGTTGAGGCATCCACGCGGCGCAGATGAGCCGCGAATTCCCCCGGTTTTCCGGTCTTCTTAACCTCTTTTGTCTTACCCGGCTGAACCCGCGACGGCCCGCCAGGGCCGCCTACCCTGCTGACCATGGTACGTCTTCTCTGGTGATGTTCTGCGGTGCCGTCACGCCCCATTCCCTAGCACAAACCCGCCGTCTGGCCACCGGGCAAGAATTGCCGGGCAAAGGTCCCCAGGTGGCGGGAATGCGCCAGTGTACACCCTCTTGAGGGCCGGGAAAATCATTTATTTACATAGGCTTAGGCCCAAAGGGCCGATGGCATGCTTTTCGCATGGAAGGGGGTGGGAAAACGTATGCCCGGCGCCACCCGTGTGTTTTGAGGCCTGAGTTCAAAACGGTGCCGGCAACAGGAGCGAAAAAGAGGTCAGAATGTTAAATCTGCGCCGCCTAACTGAAACTTTCGTGCCGGAGGACCTGCTCGACCGGGTCTGGCTGGCCGCCATGCACGTGATTGTCGCCGCGACGATTGTCGCCACTGCCGGGCACGCCCAGGCGTCCTCGCGCATCAAGGATATCGCCACCTTCGAAGGGGTCCGCGACAACCTGCTGGTGGGCTACGGCCTGGTGACCGGCCTGCAAAATACTGGTGACGAACTGGACTCCATGCCTGCGACGCGGGAAAGCCTGATCGGCATGCTGGAACGCCTCGGTGTCAATACCCGCGACGGCGATCTGGACACGGACAACATTGCCGCTGTTTTGGTGACAGCGACCATGCCGCCCTTCGCCCGCCAGGGCACACGTATTGACGTCACCGTCAGTTCGCTCGGCGATGCAGAAAGCATCCAGGGCGGCATGCTGGCGGTGACGCCACTCATTGGCGCCGATGGCGAAGTCTACGCCGTGGCCCAAGGCCCGGTGCAAGTCGGTGGATTTGCCGCTGCCGGTCAGGCCGCGACCATCTCGCGCGGCGTGCCCACCAACGGCCGAATTCCCGCGGGCGGCATTGTCGAGCGCGAGATCGACTTCGACCTCGCCCAGCTGCAAACCATGAAGATCGGCCTGCACAATCCGGACTTCACGACGGCACGCCGCATGGCCGATGCCATCAACGCGTTTTTGGGCACCACTGCCGCCATCCCGACCGACCCGGGTACGGTGCAAATGACCCTGCCGTCCGATTACGGACGGTCGGTCGTTGAACTGGCCACAGACATCGAGCAACTGCGCATCGAGCCGGACCTGCCGGCGCGCGTGGTGATTGACGAACAGACGGGCATCATCGTGATCGGCGACGGCGTGCGGATTTCGCAGGTCGCGATCGCTCAAGGCAACCTGACCATCCGTGTCACCGAAACACCACAGGTCTCGCAACCGGCCCCGTTCTCGGAAGCCGGTGAGACGGTGGTCGTGCCGCGCACCCAGATTGAGATCGACGAAGACGAAGACCGCCGCCTGCAAATCGTCGACGGCGGTGTGAATCTTCAGGAACTGGTGAACGGCCTGAACTCTCTCGGCGTCGGACCGCGCGACATGATCACCATTTTGCAGGCCATCAAAGCCGCCGGCGCCCTGCAAGCCGAAATCGAGGTGATGTGATGTTAGACGCAGCAGCCTTGATGGGGCAGGCCCGCGACGCCTACGCGGCGGGCATGCAAAACCAGTTTTCCCACCTGAATGGAGGCCCGGGAAAAATGACCGAACAACAAGCCTACGAAGCCGGTAAGCAGTTCGAAGCCTTCTTTATCGGTCAGATGTTCGAGTACATGAACACCGACCTCGAAGGCGGCGACTCCTACTTTGGCGGCGGCCACGCCGAAGAGATGTGGCGCTCAATGCTGAACCAGGAGTACGGCAAAGAAGTTGCCAAGAGCAATTCTCTGGGCATTGCGGAATCGGTCATGCGTTCGCTGATCCAGGCGCAGAGCGATGCCACAGCCGGCAACACCGCACCGCCCATGGCAACTGCTGCTCCGGTTGCAACCAAATCCGATCCCACCACCCTGAGTGCGCCGGCCGCCGTGCGCACCAGTGCAGACGAGGTGAGCTGACATGACAACCAACCCAAACCTGCCACCCCGCACCCGCATGCAGAACGGCTCCAACGGCGCCGGACGGACGCGCAATCCGAACGCCCGGATCGACAACGTGCGTAAGAGCAACCGCAGCGAAGACATGTTCCAGATCATTCGTCAGCTCAATGACGTGCTGATGAAGGAGAACGTGGCGCTGAAGAAGCACCGGGTGCAGGACGTTCGTGTGCTCGGCGAGCGCAAGCAGGACCTGTCGCGTCTGTATCAACAGCAAATGAATGCGTTCCACCGCCAGCCCGAGCTGCTGCAGAAAATGGATGAAGGCAAACGCAATGCGCTGATCCAGGCCGAGAACCGGCTGACCGATCTCATGAAGGAAAACGCCAGCCTGCTGCAGGCCAACATCCGCGTCATCAACACCTTCATGAAAACGGTGGTGGATGCGGTGCGCTCGCGCCAGGAGCGCAAGGCGTCGGCCTATTCGGAACAAGGCAATCTGGACGGTTATACCGCCACCAAACGCAATCTCGCCGTCAGCTTGAACGAGGTGACATGACCTCTGCTGGCACGAGATTTGGCTTAACTTAGGAGCTGCCGCCATGACGTTAACATTGGCGCTCAATTCGGCGATCTCTGGGATCAACACCGCCCAAGCGGGGCTTGATACGATCTCGCACAACATCGCCAACGTAAACACCGAGGGCTTTACCCGTAAAATCCTCGATCCCTCATCGCGCGTGCTGGCCGGCGCCGGCGCCGGTGTGCAGGTGGGCGACATCCGCAACGATGTCGACCAAAACCTGCTGGAAGACCTGCGCAACGAGTTCGGCGGCTTTGGCCTGCTACAAACCAAGAACACTTACTTTGCGCGTATCTCTGACGTTTTTGGCACGCCGCAGTCCAACACCTCCATTGCTCACACCGTTAACAAGCTGGTCAATGAATTCGAGCTGCTGTCCACCGAGGTGGAGAAGCCCGCAACCCACTTGGCCACGGTTCAGGCTGGTATTTCCGTGGGTTCGCAGCTGCAGCGCATGAGCGACACAGTGCAGGGCCTGCGCCTGGACGCCGACCGGGAAATCGAACGTTTCGCCCTGGAGATGAACAACCTGCTCGGCACGATCTCGCTCTTGAACGATCAGATCTCACTGAACGGTGCGACGAACAAGCAGACCGAAGACCTGGAAGACAAGCGCGACGTCGCTCTGAACAAGCTGGCTGAGATCATCGACATTCAGTACTTCGAGACGCAGACCGGCGCGGTCACCGTGTTTACCAAGGACGGCACCACACTGGTGGACAACACGCCGGTGAACATCAGCCACGTCGCGCTGTCCCGGGTCAACCCAGAGCACAGTTACTCGGGCGGTGACTTCAATGGCTTCTTCGCCGGCGTTCTGGACATCACCAATGACATCCGCAGCGGCAAGCTGAAGGGCTTGATCGACATGCGCGACCGGACCTTGCCGGAGATGCAGTCGCAGATCGACGAACTGGCGCGCAACTTGCTGGAAGAAGTGAATCTGGTTCACAACCGGGGTACGTCTTATCCGTCCATCGTGACGCAGGGCATCGGCACCCGCACCTTTATTGATTCGGCGACACAGGAAATCGATATCACCAGCGGTGATGTCAGCATCGTGTTGTACAACACCGACGGAACAGAAGCGTATTCCACCAAGCTGAATGCGGACCTCGGCTTTGCGTCGGGCGACATCGACACGATGGCGACGACGATCGAAACCTACATTCAGGCCCAGGATGCCCAGTTGGCCAACGCGACCGTAGCGGTCAACGCCGACGGCAAGCTGGAATTCAACCTGGGCACGGAGTCTTTCGGCCTGGCATTCCGCGACGAAACCACAGCGACCAAGGGCAGCGCGGCAGAGGATGCCACCATCGCCTTCGACCTGGATGGTGACGGCAACGACGACAAGACCTATCAGGGCTTCTCGAATTTCTTCGGCCTGAACGACTTCTTCACCACGGCGCCAAAGTTGTCGTTCTGGGAGTCCGACTTCAAAGCGAGCAACTTCACGCTTGGAACCACGGCTGCCCGCACCGTGACATTCTACGACGAGACCAACGGTCCGGCGGGCGCCGGGATTGGCACGATCACCGTCAACCCGGGCGATACGTTCCAGGACATCGCCGATGCGATCAATAACAGCGCCGCACTCAGCGCCCGGATTGAGGCCGAAATCGTGCCCGATGCCAACGGTCAGAAGCTGCGCATTCAACAACTTCAAGGTGAGCAACTGATCATCACCCAGACCGCCGGAACGGATGCCTTGGATGCGTTGGGCCTCGACTTCTCGGAAGTGGGCGCCGGAGCGCTGCTGGACGTGAACAGCACACTGCAGGACGACCCGAGCCGGATTTCCCGCGGCCGGGTGCAGTTCGACAATATCACTGGGCGCTACTTCCTGTCCCCGGGGGACAACGACGTCGCCGGCGAAATGGCTACCCTGATGACCGGGGAAGCGACCTTCAAGGCCGCCGGTGGCCTGTCGTCCGGATCGATCACCTTTGCCGACTACGCCTCGCAGATCGTGTCGCGGGCCTCCACCCTGGCCGCCGGAACCGCGACCGATTTTCAATTCCAGAGCGACATTAAAGGTGCGCTGGAACTGAAAAGCGCGGAGCTCAGCGGCGTGAACCTTGATGAAGAACTCAGTAAGCTATTGGTCTTTGAACAAACCTACGCAGCATCCGCCAAAGTGATCTCAACCACGCGGCAGTTGTTCGACATTCTCAACAACCTGATCTAGAGCGCGCTCTGACTCAGGAGGATTAATTATGGTTACACGCATCGCCACATTCGCCGCCCAGCAATCGTTGATCAATACGATGCTGAAGACGCAGGCGCAGGTCTTCGAAACCCAGCAGCAGGTGGGGACGGAGAAGAAGTCGCAGTCCTATACAGGTATCGCGACGGACAGCTTCCGGCTCATTAGTCTGGAAAACGAACGGGCGCGGCTGGACCAATACGTCAAGAACAACTCGATTGCCGAGACCAACGCCAAGGCCATGGTGACCTCGATCGAAACCATGGACGAGGTGTTGCGCCTGCTGCGGTCGGAAATGATCACCTTCACCAGCCGGGATCTGACGGACGCCTCGCCGGACGATACCGCCGCGGTGACGGACATTCAGGAGCGCGCCTTCTCGGCCCTGAACGACATGGAGTTTTTCCTGAACCTCAAGATCGACGGCAAGTATTTGTTTGGCGGCGGTAAGACTAACCTGCCTCCGGTATCGATTCCGTACGACAGCGTCGCTCAGTTCCAGAATGACTATGACGGCGTCGATGTGACCTATGCGACCAGCCGCGCGGCGCACCTGAGTCAGGCTCTGTTTACCGGTGTGACCGCCGCCTACACCAACGAAAACATCAACGTTCAAGGCACCGCGACGGACGTCACCCGGATCACCGGTGCGGCGGGTGACTTCATCACCGCAACATTGGATGATAATGCATTCGGCAACCTGACCTTCGCCAACGTGTCCGGTGACGGTACGATCACGTCATCAGTGCAGAACGCCTTCTCTAATTTAACCGTTGGTCAAACCATCCTGCTCGACGGCACTGAGGTCGCGGGCGCCGGTGCGACCGACAACAACGGCGTCTACACCATCACCGCTGTCTCCGGTGACGGCACGCGCATTACCCTCGATCAGACCGTCAATGCCGGGGCAGAAGCCGCTGGCACGGGTGTTGAGATCAATCTGGGCGTTCCTGATGGCACGACCATGTTCCTGGAAGGGACAGACGTGTCCAACGACGGCGCCTATACGGTGCGCTGGCCCACCAATGCGGAAATCGCTGCTGCCGGCCTCAACCCCAACGCCGCCGCCCCGGATATCGTCGATGGCGACCTCATCTGGGTGACCGGACAGGTGGTTGACGTATCCGGTGAGACCATTTCTCTGGATGCGGCCCCCTACTACCGGGGCGACAACCTGGTTACGGAACACCGGGTGAGCGACACGCGCACCATCCAATTCGGCATCAATGGCCTGGACCCCGCCTTTGAGAAGGCCATCCGCGCCATTGGCCAAATTCTGCAGGGCGACCTGATCAACAATCAGCAGCGGGCCGTCGACGCCTTGGCCGTGCTGAATGACGCCATTGAGCACTCGCCGTTGTCGACGGAAGAGCCGAGCGACTTGCAGGATGTGACCCAGCGTCTGGCGTTGAACCAGAAAGTGATCTTCGACGCCAAGGAAGATATGAGAGAGTTCAACGGCTTCCTCGGCCAGCGCCAGATTGAGCTGGAAAACGTCGATGTCATGGAAGCAGCTGTCCGTCTGCAAGATGACGTACGCGCGCTGGCGATTTCCTTCGCGACCCTGTCGCGTATCCAGCAGCTGTCGCTCAACAACTTCCTGTAGGACTAGACCCTAGCGCTTAACCACGCTGGCGAGCGCGGCGATGAAGTCCGCCGCGGCCGCAGCTGCGTCTGTAAGAACACTGTTTTGCGCCTGGGCGCGCAGACCAGATCGGAGACCTGCCAAGGCCTCTGGCTGCGCTGCCCATTTTACTGCAACGTCGATGAACGTCTGTGAATCCGGCGCAATCCAATCTTCGAGCCCCGCAGACGTGAGCAAACTCGCCCCCACCCGCGCGGCGTGGCTGTTGCCGCGTAACGTGATCACGGGAACACCCATCCACAACGCTTCGCAGGTGGTTGTGGTGCCGTTGTAGGGGAAGGTGTCCAAGGCGATGTCGATGTGGGCGTATAGACCGAGATGATCGCGGTCGTCCTCGGCCCAGCCGCGGCATTCGATACGGCCCGCATCGATACCGTGATGAGCGAATTTTTCGGATAACGACGCAGCCACGGCAGGATCCGTCAACGCCTTGGCCTTCAATAAAAGCCGGGAGTCTGGGACGGCCTTCAAAACACCGGACCAGAGATCGACACAGTCATCGGAAATCTTGGCCAGCTTGTTGAACGAGCCAAAGGTGATGCCGCTGCCGGCCTGCATCGGGGGCGGGGCAACATCGGGGGCGTTTTCAGGCGGCGCGAATACGTGCATGTGGGCCAGCCGGAAGGGCCGGTCGCGATCGAGCGCGTTGTCATCAGGCGACACAGGATTGGTGATGCCGTCGCCGAGCCAATAATCGATGGCGGCTACACCCGTCGGACCCGCGTAGCCCAACGCCATGATCTGGACCGGCGCGACCCGTGCAGCCAGCGCACCAAGACGGTTGCCCGTGGTCCGGCCAGCGAGGTCGACCACGGCATCGAGTTGGGCATCGCGCATCAGCGTGATGAGGTCAGCGTCATTGAGAGCCGCGACATCGAACCACTCCGCGGCGGTGGCACGGTACTGAGCCGTCACAGCGTCCTCGCTGGCACCTGCGCTAAACAGCACAGGCGTGATCTGGCTGTGCTCAAGCGCCTGGATCAGCGGTAGCGCAAAGAAGCTAACGGAGTGGCGGCGGAAGTCGGGAGAGATAAAGCCGACGCGCAACGGCTTACCGGCTGCCGACGGGCCGGGTGCGGACGCGCCGGAGTATGGCGGCGCGTCGGTTTGAAGGTCCTGCTGATGCAGCGTACGAAGCACAGTCGGATCGTCACAGCGGTACAGCTCGGCATAGCGGCGGTTGTCTGCCGCCGCAGCGTGAGTGGGATGGTCCGCCAGAACAGCTTCGAGTTCGGCGACGGCAGCTTTCACGTCGCCCCACTCCAACAGGGCCACAGCCAAGTTGGTGCGCGCATCCGCATTACCGGGATCGTGGGTAACGGCATCGCGATACGCCTGCACCGCGTCACCATACCGGCCGGTGGCCGCAAGAACGGCTCCCAGATTGTTGTGAGCCATGGAGAACTGCGGCAACTGGCCTATGGCGGTGCCGAAGGCTGCGACAGCCGCCTCAATGTCACCGGCCTCCTCAAGCGCCAGACCGAGGTTGTTCCAGGCAACTGGATAGGGAGATTGCAGATCGACCGCTTTGCGGTAGGCCTTCACGGCGCCGTCGAACTGCGCCTCGGCATACAACATCAGGCCGAGATTATAATGCGCCGCTGGCAGGTCCGGCGCGGCGGCGACTGCGGCGGTGAGCGCTTCAAGCGCGGGACCGGACTTGCCGAGATCGAAGAGGGCCCGGCCCTTGATGAGCAAGGAGTGCGCATCGTTTGGCTCGTCCGCGAGAAGGCGGTCGCAGTAGCTCACGGCGGTATCTAGATCACGGGCCTCGAAGGCCAGAGTGGCGGCAAAGCTGACGGCAGCGCGGGGCGGATTGGGTTCGGCGAGAACCTCTTCGACCAAGGCGCGGGCCTGCTCGTCCAAATTGGACTGATAGTACTTTTCGGCGAGCGCCAAGCGGGAATCCATGGCTGCTATACCGCCTTGGTCAAAACGCTCTGGACGGAGTCATCGGCGCGCAAGGGGGCCGGCGCGCGGTGCTCGAAGGTTTCCGGCCCGGCGCACCATTGACGCCAGACATCGCGGTAGAGGGCTTCGAGATTGCGGGTAAAACCGGTCTCATCGCGCAGGGGCGAAGCCGCCATCATAGGACGCAACTGGGAGCGGATTTCGGCCAAACGCACAGGCTCGTGGCCCCAGGCCACGGCTTTGTCGATATAGGACGCGACATCGGACGCGGCGAACTCCCGGTGCAGACCCGCGGCATGGAGAAGACTCAAGCCGACCCGCCCGGAATGGCGGTGGCCTTCGACCGAGAGCACCGGCACGCCCATCCACAGGGCCTCACAGGTGGTTGTCGTGCCGTTGTAGGGAAAGGTATCCAGGCCGAGGTCGACGCCGTGATAACGGCTTAGGTGATCTTTCACCGACGGGACGAAGGCTTCGAGGGTGATGCGGGCGGGATCGATCCCGGCATCGGCAAAGTAGCCGAGCACACGCTCCTGCACCGCCGGGGTTTTGAGCTGCTTGCACTTCATATACAGACGGGCCGTGGGAACTTGCCTGAGAATGTCCGACCAAGCCTCGACCACACGAGCGTTCAACTTCGGCAGCACGTTGAACGATCCGTACGTGACGTAGCCGCGCTCGACATGAGGGGCCGCGGCGGGCTCCGGCGCCTTCGCCGTTGGCCGATAGCAGTGAAAGCAATCGGGCAGACGCAATAGTGTCTCAACACACCGCGCATCCGCCTCGCCCTCCGGATCAGACCGGCCGTCGATGATGCGGTAGTCCATGGCCCTGACGCCGCTGGTGTCCGGATAGCCGACGTATTCGATCTGAACGGGGGCCGGCTTCTGGCCGCAGGCGACGAGACGGTTGCCCGACGTGTGCCCCCCCAAATTGACGAGAATATCGATGCCGTCATCGCGAATGCGCCGGACCACAGCGTCGTCGGTCAAACCCGATGTCTCGACCCAGACGTCGGCGGCCTGCGCCATGGCATCCGTGACCGCGTCCGTACGTGTGGTGTTGGAATACAAAAAGATTTCGAACTGGCTGCGGTCATGCTTTTCCAACACGGGCTCAAAGAAATAGGACACCGAATGGCCGCGGAAGTCGGGTGACATGTAGCCGAGTTTGAGTTTGCGGTCCGGATCGCGGGGATTGGCGTGAGGCCGAGACGAGTCCGGCGTGTTGGTCGTAAACCGCTCGCCAAAAGCCAGATGGCGAGCCTGAATCTCGTCGTTGGGAATATCGGGATCGTAAAGCGACGTGAACAACGCATTTGACAGATAGACCGGCGCGGACGCGGTATCGGCCTCCGCCGCGCGGGTCATCGCTGCGAGCGCTTCGGAAATACGATGCTGATCGAGCAGCGCGACGCCCAACGTGTTCAGCGCCATGACGTTGTCGGGATCGATGGCCAAAGCCTGCTCAATTTGCTCCACCCCCTCCTCCAACTCTTGCTGTTCGACAAGCGCGACACCCAGGCTATAGCGGGCAAAGGCGTGGGCCGGTTCTTTGTCAATGACCCGGCGGTAGGCGCGCACTGCGTCATCGTAGTGACCAAGCATAAAGTGGGCGACGCCGAGATTGACCAGCGCGTCAAGATACCCGGGCTCGAGATCGACGGCCCGGGTGAGCTGTTCGACCGCGCCTTCGAGTTTGAACATCTTCAGCAGCAACGTGCCGAAGTTGTTCGCCAGCACGGCCATGTCCGGACGCAAGGTCACTGCGGCCGCGAACTCGCTCTCAGCGGCGTCCCACTTCCCCTGAAGGGTCAGGACCAGGCCGAGGTTGTTGTGCGCTTCCGCATGATTGGGATCGAGAGAAATGGCCTTTTGGAGAACCTCATGCGCGCGGGCGAACTGCTCCGCGTGGCGCAGGGCATTGCCGAGGGAATTCAATGCGGCGACGTGATCCGGATGGGCGTCCACCACCCCTTCAAGTTCAGTCAGACTTTTGCCAGCGTCGCCAGCCTCGCGATATGCCAAAGCGAGGTTGACCTTGGCATCCACGTAGTCCGGCTTGAGGCCGATAGCGCGCCGATAAGACGCTATGGCGTCCTCAAGCCGCCGTAAAGCGAGTAAGACATTGCCGTAGTTATTGTGAATGACCGGATCATCCGGATGCAGCGCCAGCGCTTTTTGGAAGCTGTCGTCGGCGGCGCCTAGATCACCACACTCTTTGGCGACGACCCCCAGATTGATCCAGCCATCGGCAAAGTCGGGATCATGCGCAACCGCCGCCGCGAAGGCCTCGCGCGCGGCCACGGTATCGCGGGCAGCAGCATGGGCAAGTCCGAGAGCATGGTGAACCCGCGCGGTATTGCTGTGAAACGCCACGGCCATTTGCGCTGAGGCGATGGCTCCGTCCGCGTCTCCGGTGCGGCGCTGGACCGCAGACCGGGCGAGCAACAGGTCCATATGGCCGGGAAGACGGATCAACGCCTCATCCAAAGCCTTGAGCGCAGACGCGGCGTCGCCGCCATCTGCCAGCAGCAGCGCCAGCGGGACGACGGGCGCGGGGTCCGCCGGATCGGCTTTGGTGGCGCGGGTCAGAAAGTCCCAGGCTCCGTCCGCATCACCGAGGTCGCGCCGGCACAGGCCGGCAATATGCAGCGCGCGGGCATCGTCCGGATGTCTGGCAACATAAGTGTCGATCAGCAGATCGGCTGATGTCGGGTCACCTTCGTCGAGGTAGGCAAGTGCCTGCGATAGAAGCGGGGACGTAACTTGGTCGGATGACATTCCGGCGCCGCCTCCCCCCGTCGGCCCGCCAGCCCAAGGATAGGGCCTCTAAATGACGCTTAAGCGCTGTCGGCCGGTGCGCCGGCCGCCGCTTCGGCCTTAGCCACGGCAGCATTGTTCGATTCGACCGATGCCTGGTCTTCGGGATTGGTACGCAGCCCAGCCGCCAGATTACGGTTGATGTTGATCAGAACGTCGAGGTCCTTGCCATCCCCGGAGCGCAGCGCCTTGGTGGTCTGTTTGTCGACGAAGATGCTGAGGCTCATCACGTTGGCTTTGACCTCCGGCGGCAGGTTATTCGCCTCCTCGGTAATGTCGGCCTGCATGATGGTCCATAGCAGATGATTGAAACGCAACGCCCGTGAAAACTCATCGACGTTGTCGGTCACTTTTTTGGCATCTTCGAGCAACAAGGCAGCCTTGGTAAAGGCCATCGCCTCAACTTCGCGCAGCGAAAGGCTCTGCTTTTGCTGTTGCTGATATGCGGCGTACTTATCCTTCGACATTCTTCAACGCCTCCGCCTCAAGCTTAATCAACTGCCGGCACAGCTTTAACGCCCGGTAATGATCGCCTTCAAGAATACGCTGTGACATTTCCACCATCATATCGATCGCTTTGGCATCAATCGGCATCAGGATCATCTGCCGCATGAGCAGAAAGTAGATACCATGATAATCTTTTTCCTGCGCCGGGTTGATGTACATGTTGAGGATCGTGACATAGAGCTTCTTCGCGACTGTGTCCGCGTCGTCCTCGGTTATGATGTCCTTCTGCCGCACCACCGGAACCCGGTTAAGCACGACAAAATCGGTCTTGTTTGGGCCGTTGGCAATGACCGAGGTCCCAATCAACACTTTCTCATTGGGCTTCAGAGTCAGTTTCAGCGGCATTTCAGCCTCAAGTCATCGCAGGATAAAGGAAAAAAAGCGTTAATGGAGCACCCAGGAGGCGCTGTAAACGTTGATATTCTGCGGCTTTGCGATGGTTCTGCGCAGCGGGTCATGAGCTGGTGTTTACACAGTTTAGAGCAAAAACGGAAGAGAGATGCGCGAAAGGATGCCCCCGCCCCAGCTTGATTGGCACACACGCCGGTCACGCCCTTAGGACGGTGTATGCCCTATGAATGGAGCTAGACGCGCAGGCGCGCTTAGTTGAACAGTCTCAGAATGGCCTGTTCAGACTGCTGGGCGATCGACAAGGAAATCGTACCCAACTGCTGACGTGTCTGCAGCGACAACAGGTTGGCCGACTCTTCGTTGAGATCCGCATTGACCAGGTCACCCGCCCCACCCTTCAGCGTGTTGATGATGTCTTCGGTAAAAGAGCGGCGGATTTCAAGCAAAGCAGAGTTGGTGCCGAGCTCCTGGCCGACTTGACGCACGGTGATCAGCGCCGAATCGATGGCCCGGATGGCGGAATTAATCGCAGTCACAGCGGCTGTTCCCGTCTGGCCCCAGACGGTGTTGTCGCCTGCCGTACCGGTTGTGACGGCGGAACTGGCTACGATGGTGGCGAAATCACTGGCCGAGACGCCACTGATAATCAACTGGTTGATCGCCGCATTTTCCGTGCGCTCATTAAACTTGACCGTCAACGTGTCTGCGCCGGCGGCAAAGGCGGCGGTGCTGTTCTTGAGCAGGTTGACGCCGTTGAAGCTGGCGTCCTCGGTCAGGTTGTCGACCTGAGAGCGCAGCTCGTTGAACTGACTGGCCAGTTTGGCGCGGGTCGAGCTTTCCGGTGACGAAATGGCTGACTGAGCCAACGCCTTCATTTGCTTGAGGACGGCCTCGATTCCCTCCAGACCCTGAAGAGCCGAGCGGATGACGTTGATGCCGTCGGTGATGCCGTCTTTGATGTTTTGCAGATCGGATGCGCGGCTGTTGAGATTGCGGGCCTTGAAGAAGGACAGCGCATCATCGATAGCACTGTTGACCTTGAGGCCGGTGGCAAGGCGCTCCTGAGTACGGCCGATCAGACCGGTCGTGCGCTGCAGCGAAAGCAGGTTCGTCCGCGTGGCTGTGGAAAGCGTTATGTTGCTCATTTCTTGACCCTGTGCGAGGTCCGAAACTCAACCTTTCTAGGTTCGGACCGTGCCCTCTCTTTCTGTTGCGGTCGCGGCCTGCGCCCTTGCCCAAAGCGCTGGCAAAAAACTTTTCTGTCACTGACCTGAATAAGACGGAAATGCGAACAAATAGTTAAAACGCGAAACGAAATTCTTGGCAAAATTGAGCGCAAAAAGAAAAACGGCGGGCCAAGAGGCCCGCCGCAAAAGTCGGTTTCGAGCTGAAGAAACCGGATTAGAAGAGCCGTAGCACGGCCTGTTCGGACTGCTGAGCAATCGACAGGGAGATCGTGCCGAGCTGCTGACGCGTTTGCAGCGACAGCAGGTTGGCTGATTCTTCGTTCAAATCCGCGTTCACAAGATCGGATGCGCCGCCCCGCAGGGTGTTGATCAGATCCTGTGTGAAGTTACGGCGAATCTCGAGCATCGAGGAGTTGGTACCGAGCTCCTGCGCCACCTGACGCACGGTGATCAGCGCCGAGTCGATGCCGCGGATCGCGCTATTGATGGCGGTCACAGCGGCGGTGCCGGTCTGACCCCAAACGGTGTTGTCGCCGGCGGTGCCGGTCGCGGTCGCCGAGGTGGCAACGATGCTGGCAAAGTCGCTCGCGGACACACCCGAAACCACCAACTGGTTGAGTGGGCCGGTCGCGGTACCCGGCGTGTCGTCTTGACGCTCGTTGAAACGGACCGTCAGGTTATCGGACTGCGCCGTGAACGCCGAAGAGGTGTTCTTGAGCAGGTTGGTACCGTTGAAGCTGGCGTCCTCGGCCAAGTTGTCGACCTGAGAGCGCAGTTCATTAAACTGGCTGGCCAGCTTGGCGCGGGTGGTACTTTCCGGAGAGGAAATAGCCGACTGCCCGATGGCTTTCATCTGCTTGAGGGTCGCCTCGATGGCTTCCAGGCCTTGGATCGCGGCCCGGATCACGCTGATGCCGTTCGAGATACCATCTTTGATGGATGCCAAGTCTTCCGCGCGGGCGTTCAGGTTACGTGCTTTAAAGAACGCAAGCGCGTCATCAATGGCGCTGTTAACTTTGAGACCAGTCGCAAGGCGCTCCTGGGTGCGGCCGATAAGGCCCGTTGTTCTTTGCAACGACAGCAGGTTGGTCCGCGTGGCGTTGGAAAGAGAAATGTCTCCAGACATATTGGTTCCCCCTTTCTAGGTTCAGGGACTTAATCACTCACCAGGCGCCGCACGTTCACGAAGGCCCAACATTCCAAGGCCGGCGGGATCGACTCCGCGACGTCATGCCGTCAGGGTTTAGAGAGAAAAAGCAAAAAAAAGGTTAACCGGCGGACTTTTACATCCGGTACATCCGGGTCAAACCACAAAAAAGGCGGGCCCCCTAAGGGCCCCGCCTCATTCATGGCGCTAGTTGTGCGGCGCTTACTTAGAAGAGACGCAGCACCGATTGTTCGGATTGCTGCGCGATAGACAGCGAAATCGTGCCCAGCTGCTGCCGTGTTTGTAGCGAGAGCAGGTTTGCCGACTCTTCGTTGAGATCGGCGTTGACCAAATCTGCGGCCCCACCCCGCAAGGTATTGATGAGATTTTGTGTAAAGTCGCGGCGGATTTCCAAGAGCGACGAGTTTGTACCAAGCTCCTGCGACACCTGACGCACGGTCACCAGCGCGGAGTCGATGCCGCGGATGGCCGAATTGATGGCCGTCACGGCTGCCGTACCGGTCTGTCCCCAGACTGTATTGCTGCCGGCGGTGCCGGTTGCCGTGGCAGAAGAGGCGATAATGGTCGAGAAGTCACTGGACGAAACACCTGACACGACAAGCTGGTTGAGCGAGCCGGTGCCTGCGCCCGGCACATCGTCCATCCGCTCATTGAATTTGACGGTCAGGTTATCAGCGCCCGCGGTAAACGCAGACGTCGTGTTTTTCAGCAGGTTGACGCCGTTGAATCGCGCGTCTTCGGTCAGATTGTCGACCTGCGAGCGCAGTTCGTTGAACTGGCTGGCCAGCTTGGCGCGGGTCGAGCTTTCCGGCGACGAAATAGCGGATTGCGCCACCGCTTTCATCTGTTTGAGAACGGATTCAATGGACTCCAAGCCCTGAATGGACGCCCGGATGACGCTGATCCCGTTGGAAATGCCGTCCTTGATCGACGCAAGATCGTCAGAGCGGCTGTTGAGGTTACGCGCCTTAAAGAAAGCCAGCGCGTCGTCGATGGCGCTGTTGACCTTGAGGCCGGTGGCCAGGCGCTCCTGCGTGCGGCCGATCAGCGAGGTCGTGCGCTGCAGCGACAACAGGTTGGTGCGCGTGGCGTTGGAAAGAGAAATATCACTAATTATTTGCGTCCTTGCCCTCTAAATTCCCCGATTTCCGCAGTATACGGGCGATGGACCCTGATAGGCGAAGAAACCTAAGAAAGAATTTAGAAACCCGAGGAAGAAACGGCGGACCCCATGGCCCGCCGTTTCCAGTTTCGTATGCGTATCAATCGCTTGATCAGCCTTAGAACAGACGCAGGACGGACTGTTCGGACTGCTGCGCGATGGACAGCGAGATCGTACCCAACTGCTGACGAGTCTGGAGTGACAGCAGGTTGGCGGACTCTTCGTTGAGGTCGGCGTTGACCAAGTCAGACGCACCGCCCCGCAACGTGTTGACCAGGTTCTGGGTGAAGTCCCGGCGAATTTCCAGCAAGGACGAGTTCGTACCCAAGTTCTGGGAGACCTGACGTACGGTCACCAAGGCCGAGTCGATACCGCGGATCGCGGCATTGATCGCGGTCACAGCAGCAGTACCGGTTTGACCCCAGACCGTCGTGCTGCCGGCAGTACCCGTGGCCGTAGCCGATGACGCCACGATGGACGCAAAGTCGGACGAGGACACACCGGAGACGACCAACTGGTTCAAGGCACCCGTACCCGCACCGGCAACATCATCCTGACGTTCGTTGAACTTAACCGTCAGGTTGTCAGCACCGGCTGAGAAAGCGGTGGTGGTGTTCTTGAGCAGGTTGATCCCGTTGAAGCTGGCGTCTTCGGCCAGGTTATCGACCTGCGACCGCAGTTCGTTGAACTGGCTGGCAAGCTTGGCGCGGGTCGAGCTTTCCGGAGAGGAAATGGCCGACTGCGCAATAGCTTTGAGCTGGCTTAGCGTGGATTCGATCGCTTCCAGGCCCTGGATGGCGGCTCGAATAACGTTAATACCGTCGGTGATGCCGTCCTTGATGGATGACAAGTCAGCCGCACGGCTGTTCAGGTTACGGGCTTTAAAGAACGACAGCGCATCATCGATGGCACTGTTGACCTTGAGGCCTGTTGCCAGACGCTCTTGGGTTTGACCGATAAGACCTGTGGTGTTTTGGAGCGACAGCAGGTTGGTACGTGTCGCATTCGAAAGTGAAATATCACTCATAGTTTTGTTCCCTTTCTAGGACCAGAATTGTCGACATTTTCTGTCTGATTCGCACTGCACAGATTCTCTGTACAACCCTTTTTAGGGTACGAACCATCTTTGCGTATACGGAACAGCGGCCCGGGCGTCAATCCTTTTTTTACACTTAACAGGCGATAAAGCTGATGGGGAAGTGTGAGAAATTCGCAGAAATTAAGGGGTTTTGGGCTCTCGTGTCCGGACTCCGGTCTGATTTGAGGAGCGGACATGGAAGGCTATCTGGTGCTTGCCTTGCACGATCCGCGTTATTTGGACCTGGCTGCCAATTTCGCCTTATCTGTCAACAGGTTAGACCGCAGGCCGGTGAGTGTGGTAACCAGCCCGGATGTGCCTGTCGCTGACGGCTATGAGACTATTTTCGACCAGATTCTGCGGCTTGAGGACCATCCGTCGCTTAAGGGAGCGATGGGCAAAGCGCTTCTCAACACAGTTACGCCCTATGACCGCACCATGTATGTCGATGCAGACTGTCTGTTGTTCAATCTGCGGATCGAGGTGTTTTGGCGCCGGTTTCGGGGGCTGCCCTTCGCCGTGGAAGGGCACCGCCAAAGCACGGGCCCGGTCTTCGCCTGCACCTTGGGAGTCAAACAGGCGGAAGACCTGTGCGCCCTCGCCGGGGTCGAGGCCCTCAGCGTCTTCAACGCTGGGGTGATGTACTTCGAACGGGGACCCGAGGGCGACGCGGTTTTTGACACTGCGATCCGCTTGTTTGACGGGCCGCACCGCGACGCCATCAGTTACCCCTACAAGCATGATGGAGAGTACGCGGATGAACCCTACTTCGCCTGCGCCTTGGCGATGCACGGTATCGCGCCCCATGAGTCGCCGGCCGGAAACCGCTTACAGGTCACGACGCCGAACATGACCGAGTACGTGATGGACCTTACCGTCGGCGATCTCCGCGTGGTCAAACCCATGCCAAACGGCAAACCGCTGCTGTGGTCGGGCGCGATCGGTCATTTCTGTGGTCTGGCGCCGATGGAGACCTATTTTGACTTGGCCGACCAGCTGCGGGGCGAGGTCAAGCTGCCGCGCATGGACCGCAATCAATTTCAGGCCAAAGTGCTGACCGGCAACACACACCATGCCGGAATGGAGGGATAATTTAGGTGCCGCGTTCCAACCTCACCATCGCCACCAGCATTGCCCCGGTTGATGAGCGGGGCGTTCAACCCGCTGCGGTCCAATCTTGGCTGGATCACGGCTGCAAGGTTGTATCGGTGAACACGGCGGACGAAATTCAAGCACTCAAGCCAAATTATGCTGACGTGGAGTTTGTCGCCGCCGGGCGCACCGCGGAACAATATGCCGGCCGGCCGGTGCCTTACGTCTTCGATTTGCTGCAAGCCGCGTTGAACCAGGGCGAGCCGGACGGCGGCGTGGGCATCACCAATGCAGACATTTTCCTGCGCCCCCAAGACGGCTTGTCGACCTATATGTCCGATAGCGCGGAACAGGGGTTGGTGCTGGGCGCGCGGGTCGATGTGGCGGACGTGCAGGCGTTCGAAACCTATGTGCCGGAGGGCGAGCCCACCTATTCGATTGGGTACGACTTTTTCGTCATGAGCCGGCAGATTGCCGGGGACATCAAAGACAGCCCGTTCGCCATGGGCATGCCGTTCTGGGACTATTGGCTGCCCCTGACGTGTCACCTCGCAGGCCACCGGCTGTTGGCTCTAAAAAGCCCCGTCGCCCTGCATGCCGCCCATGAGACGCGATGGGACGATACGGTGTACTTGTTCTTCCACTCTCTCATTGCCTACGCTCTCGAACAAAGTCAGCCGGACGCCAAGTCGGAGTCCTTGGCGGACCGCCGCCTGGCCTTTTTCTTGGGCGTGATCGCCCACCACTACGGCCAAGTGCTGGACCACGGCACCGGTGGGCGAAGCGGTGAGGCCCCCGGCGATTGCGACCGTGCCGCTCTTGCTGATTTCTACGATCACTTTCAGGAAGCCGCGGTTCACACCATCAAAAGCAGCGCCGAGACGATTCGGTTTCCCCCGTCATGACACAAGACATGGCGTCTCTGTTTGCGGAGGCCCAGGCCAAGTATCAAGCCGGCGACTTGGCCGATGCGGCAGATCTGTTTCAGAACGTTCTGGAACGCGACCCGAAGCAGCCCGATGCGCTGCACATGTTGGGGGTGATCGCCTATCAGTTGGGCCAAGCCGATGCGGCAGAAGCCCTGCTGCAGCAGGCGCTTCACGAGCGCTCCCCCTTCCCCGACGCTGCCGCAAATCTCGGCACCGTGCTGATGGCTTTAGGCCGGCTTGAAGACGCTGAACGCATCCTGGCGCGAGCGCACATGGACGCCCCGGACAATGCCGTGATCGCGTTCAACTATGGCAACGTGCTTTTTGACTTGAAGACTTTTTCCCAGGCACAGACGGCCTACGAAACAGCAGTCGCGCTGCAGCCGGATCATGCGGAGGCCTGGTGCCAGCTGGGCATCAGCCGGCGCGAACAGAATGACTTGAACGGCGCGGCAGACGCCTATCGGCAGGCGATTGCGGCGCGGCCAGGGTTCAACCAGGCGCATTACAATCTCGGCAACGTACATCGCGATCTGGGCAGCCTCGGCCAAGCCGAAACCGAGTTGCGTGCGGCGCTCAAAATCAGGCCCGACTACGCCATGGCCTGGAACAGCCTGGGCACCTTGCTCGGCGACATGGCGCGGTCGGAAGAAGCGAATGAGGCGTTCGACAAAGCGGTTCTCTACGCGCCCGAGTCCACGGCCTATGCGTCGAACCGACTCAGCGCGATGCAATACGTGGATGGGATTTCGGGCGCGCGTCTCGCCGAGGCCCATACTGAATGGTATTGGCTGCATATCGCGCCGGAGATCGAGGCCTGCCCGCCGGCAGACATCGACCGCAATCCGGACCGGCCCCTTCGCATCGGCTTCGTCTCACCGGACTTCGGAGTCCACCCGGTCGGATTCTTGTCCGCGCCGTTATTCGATCACGCGGGCAACGAAGGACTCGAAACGGTCATCTTCAGCACTCGGCCACCCAGCCTGGACGACGATCTATCAAAGCGGTTGCGCGAAACCGCCAGCGGTTGGATCGACTGCGCAGAACTGGACGACGACGCATTAGACAAGACAGTGCGCGACGCAAAGATCGACATTCTGTTCGACATGAGCGGACATACCTCCGGCAACCGGCTCAAGGTCTTCGCCCGCAAGCCGGCACCGGTGCAAATGTCCTGGATCGGCTATGTGGGCACGACTGGACTGCCCGCGATGGACTACATCCTTGGCGACGCGCTGCAGTTTCCGGCCAATGCGGAGGCGCTGTACGCGGAAAAACCGCTGCCGCTGAACGACGGCTATACCTGCTACGCCCCGCCCGGCAACGCGCCCGCCGTGGCGCCGTCACCGGCAATGGAAAGCGGCAAGATCACCTTCGGCTGCCTCAACAATCCGGCGAAGGTAACCCCAGCAGTGATCGAAACCTTTGCAAAGATTCTCGCAGGCGTGGCCGATAGCGTTCTGTTGTTCCGGTTCCGCGGATGGGATGATGTGGCGGTCCGCGATTCTGTCGTCCACGCCTTCAAGAGACTGGGCATCGCTGAAAACCGCCTGCGTTTTGAGGGGCGCGGGTCTCACGCGGAGTTTCTGGCGACGTACAACAAAGTCGATATTGCACTTGATACGTTTCCCTATTCAGGAGGCCTGACCACCTGCGAAGCGCTGTGGATGGGTGTGCCGACCGTGACCTTTCCTGGCAGCACGTTCGCCGGGCGCCACGCGGCAAGCTATTTGACCACTGCCGGATATGCACAGCTGATCGCGACAGACCGCGATGATTACGTCAACCGTGCGATTGAATTAGCTGGCGATGCCGGGACGCTAAAAGGTCTTCGTACATCGATGAGGGATCAGGTCGCGCAATCCCCCTTATGCGATGGCGAACGCTTTGCGCGGTCCTTCGCCAAGGCTATGCGCACGGCCTGGCAGAGCTATTGCCAAAACGCGTGATGATGCGCGTTAGGACACTTTCTTAAGGACGTCGATCAAACGGTCAACTTGAGCCGACCAAGACCAGCCGGCCATGAACGCCGCGCCATTGGCACCGATCTCGCGCGCCCGATCGCGCTGGCTATAAGCGGTTTCCATTTTCTGGACGAGCTCTTCAATGGACGACTCCCCCCATCCATCGAGGTCGGGCCGGCCCGTAACTTCGCCGATGGGAATCTGTAGGTCGATGCCGATGCAGGTGTCTTCGCCGAACAAATCGAGATGCCCAGTGTTGCGCGAAACGATACACGGCACACCGCAGGCCATCGCCTCCATGGCGACGAGATTGGTGCCGCCTTCACAGCGGTTGGGGAACACCGCGAGGTCCATGTCCCAGAGCACTGGCGGCGTCTGACCGTTGGCGAGCGGACCGAGATCGACAAAGGAGTCGTGAGGCAAACCCTCGGCGAGAAGCCAACCTGAAACATCGAGTGTGTTGGCAGCGTTCACGCCTGGCGCCTGATCGACGTGGGGCGAAGACGCCAAAGACTGTGCCGCCTGCGGCCACGGATTGTGCCAGGCCGTGACCAACAGAGCGTCGGGATGGGACTGATGGAACCGCTTGAACGCAGCGACGACGAGATCTTGGCCTTTGCGGTATTCCAGCTTACCGCCGGAGAACACGGTAAACCGGTCTCCGTATGCCCCGGGCTTGCTGGACGGGTGAAACAAGGCCGGGTCAATGCCCTGCGGACAGTTGAAGACGTTGGTCAAACCGGCGGCCTGGAGAATTTCAGCGTTCCAGCTTGACCCGGTAATGACGGCATCGAGCCCCCTCGCCCGTTCTAGATTCTCAGGCGGAACACGTGCGGATTCGAAAAATACGACACCGACATCCGGCTGCCCCTGCCAGCTGTCGAGGAACGGGGGGAAGTCGAGGCCGTCGCCAAGCGCGCGAAGGAATACAGACTCAACTGTCTTGTCATTGCAGCCGCGCGCGAGAGCGGCGTACTCGGGATGGCAATCCAGAACCGGCGCCAGGATCGTGTTCTGCTCTGCCGTGAGGGTTAAAGTTTCGGCGAGAAACGGCAGGGCCGGTTCAATGCCTTTTTGAGTCAGTTGAACGGCGAGGTTGAGTCCATAGGTGCCCCACCCACTGGGAACACCCACTTGCCAACCGATCATTACTGGTGCCGCCACTGCGCCCGACACGCCGTCCCCTCAACTACCTGCTCTTAAGAGCTTGTTTACTAAAATGGCATACGACACGGTTGAGCGGTATCCTTTGATTCTCGCGATTGACGGGCACCGGGATGTGACATGCGTCTGGCGCGTTGGGGAACCCAGGCGGTGAAAGACGGCTCAAGCCGCTGAAACAAGCGCGGAGCCGGTATAAGAAAGGGAGTTTCCATGTCTGATTTCATGATGAGCCAGGTCAAAGGCCTGCTGACGAAGGTTTCCGATGACATGGAGAACCTGGCGTCAACCAATTCCGATCAGTTCACGATGATCTTGGGCGCAATTGACGATCTGGCGGCCAATCTGTTCGCCACGCAGGCGATTGTCACAAAGATGCTCGAAAAGAATCCGGTCAGCGCGGAAGAGGCCAAGAGCTGGATCCGCGAGCAAGCGGAAGCCGCAGGTCAGGAAGCGCCCAAGGCCGAAGCCATGGTCGAATACATCATCAAGGATTGAGATCCTTTGGGGCCTGACCTCGCCCCGCACTTTACAGCATAATGGGTGGACGGACGGCGCCGGCTGGCGCCGCGATCACGCGTTGTTAGCTGTCTGCATATGATTGCCTTTCTCTACCGTGCGTTGACCGACATAGGTGCTTGGCCGGTCCGCGCGTGGCTGCAGCTGCGCGCCTGGCGCGGTAAAGAGGAACGCTTGCGTCTTGGCGAACGCCGCGGGGTTACGCAGATTCCCCGTCCGCCCGGCAAGCTGATCTGGTGCCATGCCGCCAGCGTTGGCGAGTCCACAGCGGTGTTACCCCTTATCACCCAGCTCCAGCAGCGTGACGGCGTCGCGGTCCTGCTCACCACCGGTACGGCTTCAAGCGCGCGGATCATGGCGGAGCGCCTGCCAGAAAACGTCATCCACCAGTTCGCGCCATGGGACCGCCGTGCCTGGATCAGCCGGTTTCTCGACCATTGGCAACCAGACCTTGCCGTACGCATGGAGTCGGAGGTGTGGCCAAACACAATTCAGGCTTTGCGGGACGGCGGCGTACCGGTCGCCGTGATCAGCGGCCGCCTGTCTGATGCCACTGTCAGCGGATGGCAGCGGGCGAAGGGGTTTGCGGGACATGTTTTCGGCAGCGTAAATCTTGTCTTGGCCCAGTCGGACGATCACGCGGCCCGTTTCTCGGCTCTTGGCGCCCCGGACGTCGAGGTGGGCGGAAATCTTAAACTGGCGTCGGGCGCGCTTCCCGTTCCCCCACGGGCGTTGGCTGCCCTGCGATCCGCGGTCGGTGATCGACCGGTTTGGCTTGCCGCAAGCACACATCCAGGAGAAGACGAAATTGCCTTCGACACGCATTTGGCGCTCAAGCAAAAGATCGGGGCTCTGCTCACGGTCGTGGCGCCACGTCACCCGCAGGGGCGCGACGACATTGAAGGTGCGGCAAAGGCGCGTGGTCTGCGAAGCGCGCTGAGAAGCCGGCGGGAGCTGCCCGGCGCGGAAACGGATGTCTATGTTGCCGACACGTTTGGAGAGCTCGGCGTATTGTTCTCGATAGCACCGGTGGTGTTTATGGGCAAAAGTCTGACCGCGCATGGCGGACAAAATCCGCTCGAGCCGCTTCACTTTGGGTGCGCCGTGGTATTCGGTCCGCATATGGAAAACTTCGAGGATTTAGCACCCGCCATGACAGCTCGCGGCATCGCCGTGCAGATCGACACACCTCAGGCGCTGGCCAACACCGTGGAGGACCTGCTGCAAAACGAGCTGGCGCGGACAACCATGAACGAGGCCGGCAACAAACTGCTGGAAGATGGGGTAAGCATCCTGGACGTTACACTGAAAGCTATGGATGACCTTTTGAGCAAAACCACTACCCATCCGGAGCCGCACTCTGATGGACGCTGACACGGAAGCCAAGCTGCGCGATCTCCGCGCCGAACTGGCCGAGGTATGCCTCGATGCCCGGGTGGAGAAAATTGCGGCGTTGTGCAATGCCGAGTCCGGCGATGCCCTGGCCACCATGTACAATTCGGGGCTGAGACATCTGCCGATGACCAAGGCAGATCAAGCCATTGCCGAACGCTGCCACCGTATGCTCACGGTCGAGTACGATCCCGTGCGCCGGGCCTGCGCCTACCTGGCGCTTACCCTGTTCATGTTTTCCTATCGTATCGAGCGGGCCTTCGAACTCGTCGACGTGCCGACCGAACTGTGCGCCACAATGGTGCGCGCCTTTCTGGGCCTGCCCCAGTTTTTCGATCGCGACGGCGACCGCAAGCAGGCGCTGGTACATCTCACCAGGTGCGTCGAGGAGATTCACAAAGCAGCCCGGGTTATCGACGAACCGGCATTTCAGGACGCCGTCTTAAACGGCTTCGTGGACAGTTTTACCCTCACGCCGGTGTACGGCGAAGACGTGTCCCTTAAGGACCTGAGCGTCATGCGGGCCGAGCTGATCCGACGTTACATTGAAATGAGAGGCCTCGCCTGCGATGGCGATCCCGAGTGGCCTGAGGACATGCCGGAGCGTTTGCGCATTGGCGTGCTGAGCCCAGGAGCCCACTCGGAAATGGCCGCAATTCGCGGACACCTGTTTGGATTGTCCAAAGAGCAGTTCTCCATTACCGCCTTCGTTCCCGATGTTGCCGCGGAAAGCGTCAGCCGGGGTGTCGATGATTTGGCGGATGCCCTGATTCCCCTTCCCGTCGACGATTTGAAAGAAGCTGCTGAACTTATCAAACAGGAAGACCTCGACATCCTAATCGGCGCTGCGAACATGACCAACGTGGCAACCTTTCCGTGGACTTTGCTGATGGCACAACGCCTGGCCCGCCTCCAGGTGTCGATGCATGCGTCCCCGGTGACGTCGGGATTTGCCACTGTGGATGCCTACATCAACGGCGACCTCAATGAGCCGGAAGATGCCGAAGATGACTATACGGAAGAGCTCTTGCTCATCGATGGGAGTTCGAATCATTACCACTTCATCGACGGTCCAATTGAGGCGCAGGAGTTCGAGCGCGAGGATTTCGGCCTGCCCGGTACGGGCACGGTTTTTGTTTCCGGCGCGAATGCCTTCAAGGTAGGGCCGGATCTGGTAAGCGCGTGGGCACAAATCCTATCGGCGGTACCCGACTCGCATTTGGTCCTCTATCCGTTCAATCCCAACTGGGCGGCCCAGTATCCGCAGCGTCAAAGTTTTGTCCGCTCCGTTCACGGCCGCTTTCAAGCCGCAGGTGTGGACCCTGCCCGGCTGCACCTGCTTGAACCCCAAGCAACACGCGCGCCGATCCTGGGTTTACTGTCGCTGGCCGACATCTATCTCGACAGCTTCCCCTACTCCGGCGCCGTGTCGATCATCGATCCGCTGATCTGCGGGTGCCCGCCGGTGGTGCTTGAAGGCCACACGGCCCGGTGCCGGCAAAGCGCGGCCCTGCTGCGCGAGATCGAACTGGATGTCATGGTGACAACATCGAAGGAAGATTATGTCGCGGTCGCCGTGCGGCTCAGCCGTGACGCGGAACTCCTGAATGAGATGTCGCAAGCAGTGCAAGAAACCGCGGCCCGCGCCGCTTTAGGGCGCGGCGATTTCATTGGCGGACTTGTCGGTCAGGAATTATGGGACGCCTTTGCGCGCCGCGTCTCAGCTCTCGGCGAGTGAATCGCGCCGCTTCTGCAGTTCCATCATCGCAGCTTCAAGCTGCTTAATGTGGTCCGCCCGAATCGCTTTGGCGATTTGCAATTCACCGATGCGCGATTCCTGGCCAGCGTAGAACCGGCCAAATCTGACCATGGACTGCGCTTGCTCCGGGTCTTTGTAGGCAATCAAGTTGAGATTGGTCCACGGGGTTGGCTGGAAGGCGGACAAGGCATCAATACGGTCCAGAATACGCAGCCCAAAGGAGTTGTCGTTTTTCCAGTACGCCGCGCACAGGGTGTATCCCTGACCCGACAGAAACGCTGCAGCTGCTGTGGCGACGTCTGCGGCGTCGCTGAACGCCGCATTTATTTTCACGGACTCTGGGGTCAGCAGCGTCACCATTTGCTGCCAATCGGCAGGCAAGGTCACGAGGTCGCCGATGATAAGCTCCGGCGCGCTGGTCAGCGCCGCAGGATCATAGGCGGAGATGTTCAAACCCTTCGGCAAATCGCAGCCCGAAAATGGGGTTGCGTGCCAGACCGTCCAGCCAGCCACAATATATTGTTCGAGCTGAGTGGAGTGCGACGCCGACAGAAACAGGGCTAGTGGCCGTGGGGACAAGTCCGGCTTGGCGAAAATGACGGGAATATCGTCGCTCATACAGTCTCGCTGCCCTGAGGATGTTCACTCTGCTTTGATACCTGTTCCGCCAGGGCTTCGGCAACGGCGGTCATTACATCTTTCCACACACGGACACGCCGGGCTCTGAACAATCTCATGGAGGGATACCAGGGCGAGTCCAAACGCTGCGCCATCCACCGCCAGTCGTTGGCTGCACTGATCAGCAACCACACCGGCTTGTTCATGGCTGCGGCAAGATGCGCGACAGCAGTGTCTACGGTAATGACAAGGTCGAGCTGCGCGACGGTGGCCGCCGTGTCGGCAAAATCCTTGATTTGAGGCGACGCGTCATGAATGGGGTACTCTTTTTGAAAGGCCGCAAGCTCGCTGCCATCCAGTCCCATCTGCAAGCTAACGAAGGCGACACCCGGCGTCGCCAACACGGGCTGCCAGTGGCCCAGCGGTATCGAGCGAAACATATCGCTGTCGTGCTTGGGGTTGCCGCGCCAGACAACACCGACACGCGCGCCGTCTTGCGGTACCTTCTGCGGACCGGCGCCATCGGGCACTGAGACATACGGCACCTCTGCGGGAATCGTAGCGAGTGTTGTCCCCATGACCGCGGGTAGAGACAAAAGGGGAAGCCAGGAGTCATAGGCGGCTGTGTCGCTCCCGGGGACCACGACCTCGCTCACCCCCGGCACTGTGGCGAGAACACCGGCGAGCGATGGCTGGGCTTCGACGCCCACGGTCATCCCCGCGTCGGCGAGACGCGTGGCGTAGCGAACAAACTGCAAGGTGTCACCCAAACCCTGCTCCGCAACCAGGAGAACCGACCGGCCTGTGGCCATTTGACCATCCCACTTTGGCAGATCCCGCAGTGGCGGAGCGAAGCCTCGGCGCTTGAAACGCCACTCTGCACGCGCAAAGCCGTCCTCGAACTTCCCTTCAATCAGATCGAGGTTCGCCAGATTCCAATGGGCCTCGGCAACATCAGGGTCGCGCTCAATCACCAGATCGAGACAGCGGCGTGCGTCATCGAAGCGTTCCCAATAGCGGTAGATCAAAGCCAAGTTGATCAGCGGCCACGGTGACTTCGGGTCCCGCTTCGCGGCTTGGCGGAACCAGCGGTCGGCAGCAATCAAATTGCCTTTGCGGAACATGACGACGCCGCGGTTGAAGATGGCATCGACCCGGGAGCGATTGCTTGACGTGAGCTGGAGGTAGAGTTTTTCCGCTTGGTCCAGCCGGCCTTGTGTCTGCAACAAACGGGCTTTGTCATACAGCGCCGGTTCATGCCCAGCATCGATACGCAGGGCGGTGTCCAGCGCAGCCAGCGCGTTCTCAGTGTTGCCCAGCTGCTGATACACGGCCGCCAGGCCATGGTAGACGTCGGCCTCGCGGCTATGATGCTCTGCCGCCGCCGCGAACAGGACCAGCGCGGTGGCATGATCTTCGTCGGCGAACGCCATGGCAGCCAACTGACTTAGCGCGGTCAGGTTGGTGTCATCGATACCGAGAATGCCCTGATAGAGGGCTTTTGCCTGGGTCATCGCGCCACGCGCAATCGCCCCTTCGGCGTCTTCAAGAAAACCGTCTATCAAATCCTGATCAGGGTTCATGGCGCAGGATTATCATGGTGAAATACGAAACGGCCAAGCCCTGCACGCGCGGCGCCTTGAGCGCGGTGGCACAGAAGGGGACGATGCGGCATTGGAAAGTGAGCGTTAAGTGAATCAGTCGCATTTGGCGGATGCCTATTCTCTGCTTGAGCACGGCGACCTTGAAGCCGCCGCCGAAGCCTTCGGGACATTGACGCAAGACCCACTACTCCGCTGCCGGGCAGAGATCGGCCTCGGAGCCGTCGCCATGGCACGCGGCGATACAGACCAAGCTATAACCCATCTCAAAGCGGCGGTAGCTGCGGACCCAGGCAGCGTCGACGCGTTGTCCGCTTTGGGGGCGGCATTTGTTGACGCCGGCCATGCGGGCAAGGCAACAACGATTCTGGCCGAAGCGGTCAAACGCCATCCGGCTGCGCTTGAGCCGCGTCTCCACCTGGTGTCGGCGTTTGTCGGCGCCGGCCGGCCCGATGAAGCCCGCCATGTGGCTACCGAAACAGCCACTGCGTTTCCCACTGCATTCGAGGCTTGGCGAGCCAAGGGTCGCGCTGAACGGGTTGCAGGAGATAGCGAAGCGGCAAAGGCCAGTTTTGAACGCGCGCGAGAGATCGCGCCCGATCATGCGGGAACTCTGAACGACCTCGGCGTCACCTGCCGCGCACTGACACAGTATGAGGCAGCAGCAAAACATTACCGTGCCGCCATCGCCGCGGACCCGGACTTGGCGGTCGCGCATGCCAACTTGGGCAATGTGCTTGATCTGATGGAGCAACCTGAAGACGCCGAAGTGTGCTTGCGCCGGGCCCTCGAACTTGATCCGGCGGCAGATGACACCGCCTACAATCTTGCCTGCCTGTTAACCAAGCTGGAAAAACCGGGTGAGGCGGTACCTCTTCTCGAATCTGTGGTCGCCAGAGCACCGCAGCGCTGGGACGCCTGGACCAATCTGGGTGTCGCGCGGCTGGACAGCGGAGATATAGACCGCGCCGAAGAGGCGCTGCGGCACGCTTTGACGCTCAAGCCAGGCAACCCGGAGGCACGCTACAACTTGGCCTGGCTTCTCTTGCTGACCGGGAGGCACCAGGACGGCTGGGCGGAATTCGAGAGCCGGTGGGACCTGCCCGAATTCAGCTCGGAACGGTCCGAGCTCGACGTGCCAGTCTGGCAGGGTGATGCCCTGGGCGGGCGCACGTTGCTGCTCTCGGCTGAACAAGGGTTCGGTGACGCCATTCAGTTCATCCGGTTTGCTGCGGACATCGATAAAGGTGGGGGGAAGATCGTGCTTGAGTGCCGCGCGCCTCTGGTCAGGTTGCTCACTCAGGCCGCCGGCCTTGATGAGGTGCGGGCTTCTGGTAGTTCGACTAACGATGCAGATGTTCAACTGCCATTGATGTCGTTGCCCCATCGCCTTGGACACCAGGGCGCGCGGCGTGAAGATGCGGCTGGATACTTGGTGGCTCCGGTCGCGCCAGATCACCTTACGCTCCCGCCCAGCGACCGCCGGCGTATTGGCCTGGTGTGGGCCGGCTCACCAGACAACAAGATCGACCGCCGGCGGCGTATGAAGGTGACAGACTTTGTGCCGCTGTTCGAGGCAACCGACGCCGATTTCGTCAGCCTGCAAATCGGCCCGGGCGCGGCCGAGGCATCCGCGTTTCCCGCATCAAGGGTCGCCTTTGCCGCGGACGGTCAGGTCACTGATTTTGCCGACACCGCCGCTCTGATCGGCCAGCTTGATTTGGTCATTGGCGTCGACACGGCGGTCATGCATTTGGCCGGGGCGATGGGCGTACCGGCATGGATCATCCTGCCGTTGATGCCGGACTACCGCTGGGGACTCGGCAGTGACTCGACCCCTTGGTACGACAGCGCACGGCTGTTCCGCCAATCCCAGCGGGGCAGCTGGAGCGGCGTGATCGCGGACATCTGCACCGCGTTAAGCTCTTGGTAATCGGCGCCTGATAGCGACATTCTTGGAAAAGTCTGCAACCCGTGGTAAATCCTGCCCGTTAGGTCTTGGTCTTGAGACCGTGTCCACCGCAGAGAAAATTGCGGTTTTACGAGCAGGAAAGCTTCGTGGAGGACAGCCGTGGTAGGCATTTTACAATCCGCGCAGTCGGGCTCTTCGCCCCTTGTCGCGACGCCAAATTTTCTCTTTGATCAGATCCGCACTGCGGCGGCTGAGCGATTCGCGACCAAAAAGGTCGAGATCGACCAGACTTTTGAGCAGCGCAACTCGGCGCTCGAGGCCGAAAGCGAGCGGTTTATCGCGGTTAAGGCGCAGATCAACAACGCCAATATCGCGGTCGAGAACGGCCGTGAAAGTATCGATGAAATCCGCAACACCCTGCTGAATCTGCGCACCACCGTGGCGCTCGCCGCAGAACCGGACGAAGACATCGAGTTCCGCGCCGAGGAGTTTGATCTCGCGTTCAACGCCATCAACAACGAGGCCAACCGCCTAGGCCGGGCCTTCAACCTCGTCGGCGAGATCAACCGGGTCGACTTCAGCCCGAATGAGATCGAATACCGGGCCGATCTGGGCCTGCGCAACACCGTGCTGGAAGGCACGCACGCGGGCTCCGACTACCGCATCAACGTCAATGACGGGACTGTCTGGATTCCGGAGCTGGGCGTCGACCTGGTCCAGCAATTTTCCGAGCTGCAGGGCGAGGAATTGACCACCACGACGGTCGGCGGGGAAGAGATCAACAACACGGCCTCAACCCGCAACGCCGTTTCACTGGTCAGTTTCGACGACACCACCGGGGCTATCACAGTCGATATCACCATCGACCCGGACGCCGCGCCCGTGACCTTCACCGGCACCCTGGAACGCGATGGCATCGAGATCATGCCGGCCTGGTTTTACGAAGGCCTCGCCACCAGCGACGCCCGCGACCGCGCGTTCGAGGCCATCGACCGGGCCGAAGTGCTGCTGACGCTGGCAGAGGGTAAGCTGGCCACAGCGGAAGCGAAAGTGGCCGCAGACTCGGACCGGATCGACCGGGAATTTGAGCGTCTATCTGCGGAAAAAACCGATGCGCTGATCAAACAGTTGGACGACACGGAAGAGCTTGAGGTCGAGAGCCAGCAACAGCTCCAGGCGATGATCGTCAATCTCGATAATCTTAGTCAGCAACAGCAGAACTACGTCAACGTGTTCGCCAATTTCGTCACCAATCCGTTCACGTTTGACTTGTTGGCCTGACCCGCACGCTGTCCTCCGTCCCCCCACCCGGCAAAATCTGCCCATTCACGGCAGAAGATTCCGCTAAATGGCCCGTTCTGGCGGGCCTGTCGAGCTAACCGCTCACACTTTTCAGTAAATATATCAGCTACTTAAAGAGCTTGGCCCAGTTTGGCCCGGGCTTTGCATCGCTGTCTGTGAATTTCTGCGCCTGGGCTCCCCATTAGAGCCGTGGGCGAACCAAAACAGAGGCAGACGAGGCAGATATGGACGGTATCAACGCAATCTCGCAGAAAACGGATCGGAACACCGTGGCCGGAGGCTCAGACGAGTTTCGCTCGGTCGCCGATGGCTTTGCTGCCTTGCTGCAACTGTCAGGCAAAAGCGTGAAGGGCGATGACGCTGTCAAAACGCTCGAAGGCGAGCTGATGCGCTACGACGACAAGCGTGATCTTGTCCGTGACAGTCACAAACTGAACGATGCCGACACCCACGCCGACGATGTGGAAGACGTCGACGAGGTCGAAGAACCGGACGCGGATGCCGACACGCGTCAGGCGGACGACGAAGGTGATGAGTCAGGCGACGAAGACGGCGGCCAAGAAACGGCCTCTGAAAATTCCGACGACAACGCCAACGGTGAAGGCCAAGGCGAGCAAACGGCTCAGTCCGGCGAGAACGCCAATCAGCCTGACGTGACCGGCGAAGCCGTTACGGCAGCGCTTGGACTGGTGGAAGGCGCAGCCGCCGCCAATGCCGCCGCCCAAGCCAAGGCTGCGACCGAAACCGCCGGGCCTCAAGTTCAGACGGTTCAGGCGACCCAGGTTAAAGCTGCGGTTGATACCAACGCGGGCCAGACCAACGCCCAGCAGCAACAGGCGGCCGTTCAGGGCGCCCAGCAAGTGGCGCAGGGCCAGACGGATCAATCCGACAAGGTGTTCAAGCCTGCAGAGACACAAGCCGGTCCGGCAGTCGCCGCGGCTGCTACCGCGCAGAGTGCCGCGACCCAACAAACGGCCGCGCAGGCCCAGCAGGCGCTGCAGTCGGCTCCGGGCCAGCAGATCGCCCAGGACCGCGCCCAGGGCCAGCAAGGTGAATTGCGCTCCGCCCAGGCCCAGGCCCAGTCGCAGGATTTGTCCCAGCGCCTTGGCGATGACAACCGTATTCGCGTTCAAGTCAACGTGACCGGACCGCAAACCAACCAGGGCCCCGTTGAGCCCGGCCAGTTCAACCGCTTCGTCGGCTACAATGCCGCGGACATGCGGGTGGCATCACTGGCCAATGGCCAGACCGGAACGGGCATCGTCAACGCGGCCTCTGTCGCTACTCCCGATACCCCAGCTGAGAAGCCAGCGTCGCAGACCACCGCTCCCATCCCATCTTCTGCCGCGCAGCCTCACACTCAGGCCTCTCAGCTGGGGGCCCAAACACAGCCGGGCATAGCGCGCGCCGCCGATCTGGCCGGCACGCCGGGCCGCGGCGACGGTGCTTTGGCGCAGTCGAACACCGGGTCGACTGGAACGTCCGGCAATGCCGCACCGGCCGCACAACCGGCTCAGGCTGGCGCGGTGCAATCCGGCCAAAGCTTCGCGCAGACTGTTCAACAGACCGCATCGGCTGAACGCCCGCCTGCACCTTCTTCGTCTCAGGTGATCGAGCAGATCAAGGTCAACATCAACCGCTCGGTCAAAGCCGGTATGGATCGCGTCACGATCCAGTTGCGTCCGGAAAGCCTGGGCCGCATCGAAGTGAAAATGGAACTGTCGCAAGACGGTAAGGTCCGCGCGTTTGTGACCGTGGAAAGCCGCGAAACGCTCGACCTGTTGCAGCGTGATGCCCGTGGGCTGGAACGCGCCCTGCAGGATGCCGGGCTGCGCACCGACTCCAACAATCTGCATTTCGCCCTGAAGAGCGAAGCGCAAGACCACAACGGCAAGAATCAATCGGCTGAAAACGGCGGTGCATCCGCCAACGACAACGACGGCGAAGCCGAAGCCTTGGCCGAGGACGAAGCTGTTTACGACCGGGCCCTCGCCGCCGCGCAGCGCGGTGGCGTGGACGCACTGGTCTAGGCAAGGCACAGGAAAGCACGACGGATGTCTGATCTCGCAACAGATATTGCGGCTCTCGGCGGCGCTGGCCAGCCCCTGTCGCAGACGGAAGCCGACCGCAACAAGCTGGCCAAGGACCTGGACAGCTTCCTGTTGCTGTTGACGTCGCAGCTTAAGAACCAGGATCCGCTGTCACCGATGGATTCCACCGAGTTCACTAACCAGCTGGTTCAGTTCGCCCAGGTGGAACAGCAGATCAACCTGAACGAAGGGATGACCCGCACCATCGACCTGGCCGAACAGAACATCGTCGTCAGTGCGGTCAACTACATCGGCGAAACCATCGAGGCCGGTACGGACAAAGTGCCGCTGCAAGGTGGCGAAGCCCGCTTTGCATACGGACTGGGCGCCGAGAGCGCCGCCACCACGATCGTCATCCGCGACGACTCGGGCTCCATCGTGCACACCGAAAACGGCTTGCTGACCCCGGGCGTTCACGAGGCGTTCTGGGATGGCACGCATAAGGATACCGGCGAGCAATTGCCGGATGGAACCTACACGCTGGAAGTGACGGCGCTGGCCGCCGACCAAGAAGCGGTCGATACCTGGACGACGGCCTTTGGCCGGGTCACCGGCCTCACCAACGTGGACGGCACAACCATTCTGCTCATGGATCAGGTTGCGGTCCCGATCGACCAAATCCTGTCCGTGAGCGAGACAAGTTAAGAGCAGCGGAAACGCTGAGGACGTTAGGAAGAAATTAACCGCCGCCGAGGCAGTCTGTCATTCAAGGCAAACCGCGTGCGGCACACGCAAGGAGACGGAAGATGTCACTGTTTGGTGCTTTATTCTCAGGCGTTTCGGGACTGCAGGCGCAGTCAAGCGCCATGGGGGCCATCGCCGATAACGTGACCAACGTCAACACGATTGGTTACAAAGCGACGCAGGTCAACTTCAGGACCCTGATCACATCTCAGGTGTCATTGACCCAGTATTCACCCGGTGGTGTGCAGTCTGCACCGCGTCAGGGCGTCGACTTGCAGGGCCTGTTGCAGGCGACTTCCAGCGCGACCGACGTCGCCATCTCGGGCAATGGCTTCTTCGTCACCAACGAGGCCGCCGAACCGGCCCGGGGCGATCAGTTCGCCTACACCCGCGCTGGCTCCTTCAAGGTCGACCAGGAAGGCTTACTGCAGAACGTCGGCGGTTTCTACATGCAAGGCTGGCCTTTGACCTTCTTCGATGGCAGCCAGGGTGCGGCCCGGGTGCAGGTCGGCAACAACACCTTCATGAAGGCGTATATTGACGAATCCGGAGACCGGGTGCTGATCAATGACAACGTCATTGACGAACGCAACCTGCGTCCGATCAATCTGCAAACCATCGGCGGCACCGCCTCGCCCACCACCACGTTGGCCATGGGCGCGAACCTGCCCGCCGAAGCGCTGGTGGGTGATAGTGAGCGATCAACAACCTGATCTTCGACTCGCTCGGCAATCCGCACAACCTGACCTACGAGTTCCGCAAGACGGCAGCCAATAACTGGAACTTTGCCATCGAGCAGCCGGCGCAGTCGGCGGTGGTCGAACTGACCAACCAGAATGGAGAAACGTACTTCTCCGCTGGCCGCCTGGACTTCCTCGACTCGTTCACGGCGCCGTTCACCGGCACGATTACCATGAATGCCGGCACCGGTGCCGGTGCCGCTTTAACGCTCACAATCAACAACGGTGGCGGTGACGACACTGTGTACGGCGGTGCAGATACAGCACTTGCGGTGGACGTCGCTGGGCGCACGCTGAGCCAGATTCTGGATCAGATCGCCGACCGCATTGACACCTACATGACCGACGCGGCGGTCTTCGGCGCTGCCCCGACCCCGCCGGGCGATTGGGCCCGCCGCATCCCCGGCGAGAACGGTATTACCTTCGATCAGGCGGTCGAAACCGGTAACGGTGTCGACCTGACCTTCACGGCAGCCATCACCGACGCCAACGGCGACGATGTGGTCTTCCAGAACGCAGCGGCGGGCTACACAGTTCCAACTCTGAGCGCAACGGCGGGCTGGTACGACCTTTCGGCCGGCACACTGGGAACCAACGCCATCGAGTTCAACGGCAGTGGTACCGCTTTGAATATGTTCGGCCTGGACTCCACGCAGGCAGCCCAGCCACAACACAACGTTGAGATCATCTGGGCCAACGGCGCGGAAAACATGGAATCGGGCAACACCAACAGCCCGGCCATCGAAGTCTTCGTCGGCAACTACGGCACCCCGGACGGCCTGACCCAGCTCTCGGGTTCGTTCCAGCTCAACTTCCTGCAGCAGAACGGCGCCAAGTTCGGCAACTTTGCCGGCGTCTCTATCGGTCAGGACGGTATCGTTACCGCGCTGTTTGATAATGGTGTGACCCGCCCCGTGTTCCAAATTCCGGTGGCCACCTTCACCAACCCGAACGGTATGGAAAGCCTGACCGGCAACGTGTGGATCGCGACCGACTTCTCAGGCAACCCGGTGTTGCGTGAAGCCGGCGACGCCGGCGCGGGATCAGTGAACGCCGCCGCCTTGGAAGCCTCGACCGTGGACCTGGGACAGGAATTTACCCGGATGATCACGACGCAACGGGCATACTCTTCGGCCGCGAAAGTGATCACCACGTCCGACGAAATGCTCGACGAGCTGCTGCGGATCAAGCGTTAATCCGCGTCGCTCTTAAGGCGGATCAAAACGACAGGAGCCCCCGCCGGCTGGTGGGGGCTCTATTTTTGGTGGGGGCATGAAGCCGCTTAAAAGACGCTTCAGTGCCCTGCGTCTAATCCCAGCGCACCTGGATTGATTAGGCCGTTCGGGTCGATGCGTTTTTTTATGTCTTTTAGAACTGCGATTTGAGCTGCCTCGCGCCCGCGCAGATAGGGATAGGCCTTGCCGATCTGCAGATGGACGCCGCCACACTGATACATAAGCTCTAATATTCCCGCGTGCAGCTCGGCGACAAGCGCGCGAGCCGTGTGATTTGGCTCTGTCGCGCTGACTTTGGCTAAGACAGCATCGCTGCTGTGCCGGCGGTGAAATTCCTCAACCGCATCGGACCACAAAAGAACAGGCTCAAACAGAAGGCCGTTGGTGCTGATGCCTGAATACACAGAGATTTGCGATACGCCGCACTCTTCCATCTGCTTCGCATGTGTTTCAAGGAGTGCGTGGTATCGGCGGTTGAAGTCCGGAACCCGTGAATAGGGAAAAATGGAATGCATGGGCAGCTGGCGGCGGCCATCGGGGTGGAGCATGTCGTAATCCGCAAACGGATTGGCCCGCATGACCGTGGGCACGGTGTTCGGAATTTCCTTGCCCAAACCGGAGACGGCAGCCCGCACCGCCCTGAGCTGGCCGGAGAGATGAGACCGGTTGTGCCCCTCAACAACGAAATTTGCCGAGGAATGAAAGTCTGAGATGTAACGCCGCCCCGCTAAGGCCATCCTGAGCGCGCGTAAGGAACTGCCGAGAACATTCGGTCCGGACCGCGCCACCTGAACAAAAATCTTCACGTCCTCAGTGAAACTTTGCGTCATGGCGGCCTTGCGAAGCGCCGACAGGGTCATGCCGGAGTTTTCCGTGGCGCTGTTCAACACCGCCACAGCATGAATGGCATCAACCATGGCTTCGAAACTATCGAAGCCGTAAGAGAGTCCCTGCACAAGGGACTTGCGCTTTTGCAAGCGCAGTGTGACCCGGGCCTTCAGTCCGAGCGCACCGGCGTCGTTGCAGAACAATCCCGTCAGGTCGGGCCCGTAATGGCGAAAGAAGGGACTATGCGCGTCTTGTGCGGCCGACCCTGTGCGGATGAGCGTTCCGTCCGCGGCGACGATGTCGAGGCTAACGACACTCTCCGGTGATAGCCCGTACTTTCCTGAACCCAGACTTGCCGCACCCTGAGAGATACCTCCCCCCAGCGTCGCGTTCAGACCGGACAACGGCCCCCAGAACGGTGTGCGCAGACCAAGCGGTTTGAGATGATCTTCCAGTCGCGCCCAGGTGCAGCCCGCTTCCGCAGTGACATACATGTCCCGTTCGTTGACCTCGACAATCCGGTTCAGCGCCCGGGTGTCGAGACACACCGCCGGATGACGCGTCGGCAGATAGGCATCGGTGTAGGAATAGCCCCCGCCACGGGGAAAGATCGCAATGCGTGCCTCCGTGAGACATTTCACCGTTGCCGCTAGGCTTTCGACCGTGCTCGGCCGTATAACCGCTGCGACTGGCTCTGCCTTTTTGTAATAATCCTGGGAGAAATACTCCCGCTCCGTCAGATCTTCGATGACGTTTTCCGGCCCGACGATGTTTTTCACCGCATCAAGCGTATTGCCGATTTCAAACTGTGGCTGCATGGCTATTGTCACCTGTCCTGCGGTATGACAGCGCACCCTTTGGGTTCGCCCCTTGACTCATAGAGAAAGGTGCAAGGAATGAACAGAGACGACGGGCACGTACTCATCATCGGCGCAGGCATCGGTGGCTTGACCGCCGCGCTGGCCCTGCAGCGGGAAGGCTTCCGCGTCTCCGTCTTCGAACAGGCGTCCGAACTGGGCGAAGTGGGTGCCGGCCTGACGCTGTTCAAGAATGCCAACCTGGCCTATGACCATCTGGGTTTAAACGACCGCATCGCCGCGGTGTCCGAGATTCCCGATTTCGGCGCGATGAAAGACTACAAAACGGGCGAGGTGTTGCGGACGACCAAACTACTACGCCAGAGTGCCAATCCTGACCCGCAGACAAACTGGAAAGCCACTGAATTCGAACTGCGCCAAATCCATCGCGCGGATTTGCATGCGCTTCTGGTAGAAGCGGTGAAAGCACATGACCCGGACGCCATTCACCTCGGATACGCCTTCACATCAGCTGATCAAGACCAGGATACGGTGACGGCACACTTCGAGAATGGCATGGACGCTTCAGGCCACGCACTGATCGGCTGCGACGGCATTCACTCCGCCGTGCGGCAATACCTATACGGTGCGGACAAGCCGGAGTTTCTGAACTACGTCGCCTGGCGCGGTCTGGTTCCTATAGACGCTCTGCCGGAAAACCTAATGACGCCCGATACCGGGGTCCTGCGCGGTCAAAACAAGAGTTTCACCAGGTACAAGATTCGCGACGGATCTCTGGTCAATTATGTCGCCTTTGCCCGCAGAGACGACTGGACCGACGACGGCTGGATGGTACCGTCGACCATCACGGAAGTGATGGACGAATTTAAGGATGCGACGGATGAGATCAGTATCCTCCTCGCCAACACGCCGGCGGATACCAGTTTCAAGTGGGGCCTTTTGGGCCGGGATCCGCTAGAGCAATGGACGCACGGACGACTCACACTACTTGGCGATGCGGCCCATCCCATGCTGCCGTTTCTTGGCCAGGGCGCGGGGATGGCGATTGAAGATGCGGTTGTGCTGGCCCGCGCGTTTTCCGCTTCTGACGATGTGCGCGAGGCTCTGAACCGCTACGAGGCCGCACGGCGGGAGCGGACAACCCTGGTCACGCAAGGCGCACGCCATTCTGGACTCCAGATGCACGGCATCTACGATGAGAAAACCGAAGAGATCGCCCGGGAGTACAATCAGACGACCGTGGCCTTGTATGACCCTGTGAATGCGGATGTTTAGGATGCTCAGGTCAGGTTTCGCGTTTCATGGATTGGCCGCAGCACTTGGCCTGGCGTTGAGCCTGCTTGCGCCGGCTGCGAGCACGACAGCTCAGTCGCCGCAGGGGACAGTGCGTTCGGCCTCTCCCACCACTCCGGTCTCCTTGGGCAATCCGTTTTTCCGGGATGACGGCACCAATACCCGCGTGGCCCTGTTCGACGCTCTGACCAGCCTGAGCCGGGATGCGAAGCTGCAGCCTGCATTGGCAACGTCCTGGCGAACGGAGTCGCCCACCACCTGGATTTTCGAACTGCGTGAGGGGGTGGAGTTCCACAACGGCGAGCCCCTCACGGCGGATGCGGTTGTGGCAACGATCGACTTTTTGATTTCGCCGGACGCAGCGCAGTACTTCATTACGCGGTATGCGGCGACGATCCAGTCCGCCCGGGCCGTCGATCCGTTGACGGTGGAGTTCACCACCCACGAACCGGATCCGATCCTTCCCAACCGGCTCGCAAATGTTTCGATTGTCGCGCCGCGCGCCTGGCGCGAGTTGGGTGTGGATGATTTCACGCAGGAGCCCGTTGGGACAGGACCTTTTACCCTGCAGGACTGGGGCACACGAACCCGCATCGTCGAGTTGGAAGCGTTTGAGAATGCGTGGCGCCCGTCGAAGTCGGTGAAGCGGGTTCAGCTGATCCCCCTGCCGGATTCAACGACACGCCTGCAGGCTCTGTTGTCAGAGCAGGTGGACATCGCCGTCAATCTGGACCCCGACTCTATTCCTGAGATCGAGGGAGCGGGTCTGAATGTGATCGTTTTGCCGGCACCGCACGTGGTGACCATGGCACTGCGCAACGTCGGCGAGGTGTCCGAGGCACTGTTGGACAAGCGCGTCCGCCAGGCCTTGAATTATGCCGTCAACAAACAGGCGATGGCTGAGCAGGTGCTGTACGGCCTGGTGCGGGTGCCCAGCCAAGCGGCGACGCCGGAGGTGTTCGGTTACAACCCCGACTTGGCGCCCTACAGCTATGACCCCGACCGCGCCCGCGCCCTATTGGCCAGCGCCGGATATGCGGATGGGGTCTCCTTGATTTTCGGCGTGTACTCGGGCCAAACGCCTGCCGACACGCTGTTGTTCCAACTGATGCAACAAGACTTGGCTGCGGTGGGCGTCGATATCGAGCTGCGCACGCTGCCGTTTCCCGATCTGCTGCGGCGCATTGATTCGGGACAATGGGGTGACATCGACGCCTATTCGACGACGCTCAGCAGCGCCTGGTTTGGTGACGTGAGCCAGGCGATTGAACGGATGTCCTGCGCTTACCCCACGCCGTTTTTCTGTGACGCGGACGTGTCCGTGTTGATTGAGCAAAGCGGCCAGGAGATGAACCGGCAAAAGCGCGAAGAATTGCTGCAGACCGTTCTGGCGCGCTTTCACGACTTGGCTCCGGCCCTGCTGCTCGTCGACTACTCGGCGATCACTGGCACTTTGCCCCACATTCAGAATTACCGGGCGCGCTCCAACGGCGTTCAGTTTGAAGAGATCATCTTGGCGGAGTGAACGCCGGCGGCCCAGCGCGCTGGAGAGCCAGAAAACCTAGGATTTTGGCGGATTTAACACGCTCGCCAGATAAGCGAAATAGGCGAAAAGCCCTGGAATCTGGCCCACTTGGCTATAACCAAGCCGTATAGCGATATATGGTAGCAGCATGGGCCGGGCGCTTTGAGTCCATGAGCTAGCCGGCGATACGCAATCATCTGGAAGGGGAGATCCTGAGACATGCGGTCCACATATCTGAAATCTGCTTTGTTGGCATCCGCGGCATTGGCGTTCGGCGCGGAGAGCGCCCTGGCGCAATCCATGGCGCTGGAAGAAATTGTCGTCACCGCCCGGAAGCGTGAAGAAACGCTTCAAGAAATTCCGCTTTCGATTACCGCTTTCGACTCAGCGGCACTGGAACGTAACCGTATTCAGGACATCGGCGATCTGGCGAAGTACACCCCGGGCCTGGTGTTCGACGAAGGCTTCGTTCCGCAAGACACCCGCCCGCAAATTCGCGGCCTGCCCGCGACCCGCGGACGCCCGCCGGTCGGGGTTTTGATCGACGGCATCGACGTGTCCTCAGAGTCCATGCTCACGGCCGGTGGCGGCATGCTCGCGAACCTGCGCCTGCTCGACACCGAACGCATCGAGGTCGTCAAAGGACCGCAAAGTGCGCTCTATGGCCGTGTCGCATTCGGTGGCGCGATCAACTACATCTCGAAAAAGCCGGGCGATGAAGTCGAAGGCAACTTCTCGGTCGACATCGGTGACTATAAACAACTCGAAGTGAAAGGTGCCGTCAGCGGCCCGGTCAGCGACAAAGTCAGCCTCGGCCTCAACGCCGCCTACGCCCAGCATGACGGCTACTACCAAAACGCGCTAAACGATCAGGACTTGGGTGGCTTTGAGAGCGCAGGCGTGTCTGTTGCCGCGCGCTTCACCCCGAGCGAGGACCTGACCGTCGACGCCCGCGTGATGTATTCCGACAGCGAGTATGACCCACGAGCCCAGACGCTGCTGTCGCGTTCGACCAACAGCAGCGTAGAGATTCCGCTGCCCGCCTCGGCAGTCGGACTGCTGGTGCCCGGGGCATTCGGCCCGACGCCGCTGGGCGCGACGGTGTTCGTGCCGCGGCCCGGCGAGATCACCTCCTCCGGTCAAATTTTCCTCAGTAACGACGCCATCACCGGACAGCCGTTTGAGGGGTCGACGTTAGAATCCTTCATCAGCAGCGTGCTGATCGAATACGACATTTCCGACACCATTACGCTCAATTCGTGGACCGGCTACACGGCGGCCGAGGCCTATCAGAATCAGGATGTTGATTTCTTCGGGGCTGCCCCGGCCTTCAATCTTCTGCCGGCGCCGGGCGGCATCGCCGAGCCCCTGCCCTTCCTGTTCCAGTTCGATCTGGAAACGGAGACCAAGCAGTTCCAACAGGAAGTACGGATTGGCGATCTGGAATCCGACGGCCTGCGCTGGGCGGTCGGCGCGCAGTACTGGCAGGAGCGGATCGATCAGGAGAACAACAACCTGATCTCGCTCATGTTCGGCATTCCGGGCTTCACGCCGTCTGCGGCCTTGAACATCAGCCAGATCACGATCCCTGCGGACTCCGATGAGTACCGCAACACGGATCACTGGTCGGTCTACGGCATCCTGGAATACGACATCTCCGATCAGCTGACGGCATCGGTGGAGGCGCGCTACTCCGATGAGAGCCTGGATGTCGGCTGGATCGTCGGCGGACGCGGCGCCAACGGCTTTGTCGCCCCGTCATTCATCATTCCGGGCGGCGATCAACCCGTTCCCGTAACGGTCGGTACGTTCGAGGAGCGTGAGTCGAGCGACAGCTTCTTCACGCCGCGATTCACCTTGGAGTATCAGGCGACCGATACGGCGTTGCTATATGCATCAATCGCGAAAGGCATCAAGCCGGGCGGCATCTCGACCATCGCCGGAACGTCGCCTGATAACGGCTTCTTTGATCCGGAAAAACTGTGGAACTACGAGATCGGCACCAAGACGAGTTGGGCGGACGGCACCGTGATTGCCAACGTGGCCGGGTTCTACATGGACTACACCGGGAAGCAGGTCACCTTGCTTGAACCCAACCCGGACAACGCCCAGGGCAACGATCTGGTTGTGCGCAACGCCGGGCAGGCCGAGGTTTACGGGCTGGAGCTGGAGTTCGTCGTGGCACCGACGGAGAACCTAACCCTGTCGGCGGGCTACACCTACCTGGACACGGAGTACACCGACTTCACCGTGGCGACGACCAGCGCGCTCGGCATCGCCTTGGCCGGGAATTGCACGCCGATCGATCTGCCATCGGGCACGCAAGCGTGTAACACGGACTTCTCCGGCAATCCGCTGGAGCGCACGCCGAAGAACAGCCTGGCCCTGGCCAGCAACTTCGTCTACCCGATCCTGGATGACTGGGATTTGGTGTTCGACGTCGCGGCCCAGTATCAGAGCAAGCGCAACCAGGACTCCAACGAGTTTCACTTCTTTGGCTCGTATTGGAACGTCGATGCGCGCATCGGCATGCAGACGGATCAGATCTCGATCTTCCTGTACGGTGAGAACATCTTGGACGACGACACGGTGCGCTCTGGGCAGGGCAGCGGCGATTTCTCCGCCCTCGGCAATCTGGCGATTATCACGTTCGAGCCGCCGAAAGCCCAAGTTGGGCTGCGGGCCGGCTACCGCTTCTAAAGTGTCATGAGTTCACGCGGCGCGCGGTAGGGGCACCTCCTCTGCCGCGCGTTTGCATTTGAACATGGCTTTGGGGCGCGGGTCCGAAGCGGCGAAAAATCGAGGAACGAGCCCATGCACGCCACGGGTTTCTGCGAGGGCGGTTTGATTTCATGAATGAATTCAAGGGCTTATTTCCGACTCAAACGAGCCCACGCACGCCGTAAGCTATTGAAACCCAACACCTTTCTCAGGGTTGAGTGGGGTTTTTGAGTTCGCCACAGGGTACGCAGGGTGTCAGCGGTCGACGTAACCCCAGCAACTGAAAGACTATTAAAGTCATAGTACGATCATCGCCGGTGAAACAGCGGCGGAATACCCGCACTGATCTTTAGGTCATGGCCGCTCCCGCTTATGTGTTTAGGTGAGCGACATCAGTCCTGCCATTGGCGGTTAAACTGCTGGGGCATGAGGGGACAACAACAAAAATCGGAGAGAACTAATGCAGAAATCAATTCTGAAATACGGCCTGGCGTTGAGCGCCCTGGCCATTGGCGGCGGGGCCGCGACGGACGCGCTGGCGCAATCCATGGCGCTGGAGGAAATTGTCGTCACGGCGCGGAAGCGTGAAGAAAACCTGCAGGATGTGCCGCTGTCCATCACCGCGCTGACCTCTGCGGATTTCGAGCGGCGCTCGATCAGCGATCTGGAAGGCATTTCCGACTTCACCGCCGGCCTGAACTTCGAAGATTTCTCTACAACTTTTAACGGTGTGCTGACCATTCGCGGTTTGGTTCAAGCCAACGTCCAAAACCGGGTTCAGAACGTCGCCGTGTTCCTCGACGGGGCTTACATCCCCCGCAACTATTCCATCGACATCGGCCTGATGGATCTGGAACGGGTCGAAGTCGTCAAAGGGCCGCAAAGCTCCCTGTACGGACAGAACGCCTTCGCCGGCGCGATCAATTACGTCAGCCGCAAACCATCACTGACCGACTACGAAGCCCGTGGCACCACGACCGTCGGCACCGACGGACGGCTCGATTTCAAGGCCGCCGTGGGAGTGCCCCTGGTTGAAGACCGGTTCGCCCTGCGCGCGTGATACGGCCACAGTGAGTTCGACGGCAATCGGAAGAACGACATGCCGAACGTCTCGAAGAAGTACCGCAAAGTCGGCGGCTACGAACGCGAGTCCTACAATGTCGCCTTCCTCGCCGCGCCCGCCGAAGGCTTGGAAGTCGATGCCATGTACTTGGTGACGAAAAACGAAAACGAAGTCCGCCCGACGTACACGGTTTCGGGCAATACGCCGGCAATTCTGCACAACTGCGGCCCGGCCATCCCCGGGCTCGGTACACCGTCATTCCATTGCGGTGTCTTCCCGGACTCCGCCGCGCCATTCCAGTCACCAACCTCGACTCGGCCTGATGGGATTTTGCTGCCGGATCAGCCAGGCAGTGAGACCGATACCCAGTTTATCCGCGCAGGGCTGTCGTATGAATTCAACAACGACTTCCTGTTCGAATACACCTTCTCGGATGTGGACGCCGAAGCCCAAGAAGTCACCGGACGGCCCGACAATGCCGTCGCCGGCTTCTTTACCTTCCAAAAGGAAGGCGGGCTGAACGACTTCCGCAGCCACGAGGTGCGCGTAGCCTATCAGCCGGACGGCCCACTCAGCGCCGAGCTCGGCTATTACAACGCCAAGGCAGACGACGAGTTCGTCTTCGCCCTGGGTTTCGCGGTCGGCAGCCCGAATCTGGTTCTGACCGATCCGACCAGCGGTATTCTAGACCTCACCGGTCTGCCGATCACGCTGCGTAACGCCAGTGTGGATGAAGGCACGGATGCCCTGTTCGGTGGCATCAGCTACGCCTTCCTGGACGACCGCGCCCGGCTGTCCGTCGAAGCGCGTCAGAACTGGGTAGATGTGACTTTCCTGGACAACGTCGCCAACCTAGGCGCCCAAGAAGCGAGCTTCTCGAACTTCACGCCCCGTTTCACCGCCGAGTATGACCTGACCGACGACACCATGGTCTATGCGTCTGCGGCCAAAGGCGTGAAAGCGGGTGGCTTCAACGGCTTTGTCGCCGGCCCCGTCAACCTCATCGCCGATGAGCAGACCTTCGATGAGGAAAGCAACTGGACCTATGAAATCGGCTCTAAGAACACGTTGCTGGATGGCCGCCTGATCTTCAACGCGTCGGCCTATTACGTCGACTGGAAGAACATGCAGATCACCACAGTGCCGACCGGCTTCGACACCACCAATCTGCAACCGGGCACGGTGGCGCCGACCATCTTCCTCAACGTCGGTGACGTGAAGAGCAAAGGCATCGAAATCGACGGCCAGTTCCTGGTGACGGATGCCATCAGCGTCAACTACGCGTTCTCCACATCGGACCCGACGTTTAAAGACGGCACCAAGTGGGGACAGTTTGTCGGCGTGTGTGACGACATCTTCTGCCCGGCCGACGGGGATGTCAGTGGCAACACGTTGCAGCGTCAGTCTACAACTCAAGGTGCGCTGGGCATCCAGTATGACGGCTCCCTGACCAGCGACATGGATTTCTACGCCCGCGCCGATTTCACCTACACGTCAAAACAGTACGTTGACGCGATGAACTTCGGCTGGACCCCGGCCCGCAAAAACGTAAATGCAAGCATTGGAGTTAGCGGCGACAACTGGTCCGTGTCGGCGTGGGGTGAGAACCTGTTCGATACCTTCTACACCACTAACTCGCTGTTTATCGTGCAGTTCCGCCGTTACGCGCCAACCATCAACGACGGCTTCAAAGCGGGCCTGACTCTCAGCGTGAATTACTAGACACTCCGGCCCAGTATGACCTGAACCGATTAAGGCGGGACCATCAACCGGTGGTTCCGCCTTTTTCGTGGGCCACGTATCTTTTCGGTACCTCAGTGATCGAACGGGGAAAAATATGAAACGTCTCTCTCGCCGCAGCGTACTTGCGGGAAGCGCAACCGCCTGGGCCTTCGCCACGACAGCGCGGGCAGATACAGGCCTGCCCACCGACCCGGCGGCGCAGAACGAAGCCTATGTAAAGATTCTGGGCCGCACCGACGGCGGGCGCGTGGTCAAGAAAACCCGCGGCATCGTCATGGCCGTGCGCGCAGACGGCATCGTACCGCTGTATGGGTTCCGCAACAGCGAGTCGGCGTGGTGGCGGCAAGTGGACGAAGCCAGTTGGGTGCGTTTCCCCTCCGTGCTGTCGTTCTTTACCGATCTTGAGACCGACACGTTCATCGACCGCTTCACCAGCCCGTTCAACGGTGAAACAGTAGAGCTGACACCCAGCTATATCCGCCACAAGGAAGGCGAATACTTCACACCCACGGGGCACTACTACGGGACGATGAAGCGGGCGTTCCCGGAGCGTTATCCGGACAAACCTTTCCAAATGAACTGGACGCGCGACGGCGATGACATCCGCATGCAGCGGTCGTCCAACTTTCCGCCGATGATTCCGCAGCCGTCGTTGGAGTCGGTGTCGTTCTTCGCCAGCGCGAGCGAAGTGCTCGACCCGAACTGCACCGATGCGCACTACACATCCGCCGGGTGGAACATCTTTTCTGGCGTGCGCACGCCCTACAAAGAACTCGGCCTCCTGCCGGGGCACGCCATCTGGCACTACGATGCGGTGAAGCTGGACGACGTTGAAGAGTGCGACGCCGATTATCTGGAACGCGCACGGGCCTATACGCCGGTGTTCGACCAGTCACCGGAACTCGACGACGGTCCGACGTTTTTTGAGAGGTTTAGCGCGGTGACGCGGGATTAGGGGTCACGCCAAGCGGAGATGCCCTAGGAAAAATCCAATCCCACATCCAGGCAGGGTGCGGAGTGGGTGATCCAGCCGACGGAAATGACATCAACGCCGCTTTCGGCCACCGCGGCCACGGTCTCCAGCGTGATGGACCCAGACGCCTCGACGACGGCCCGGCCCGCGATCAGCTTGACTGCGTCGGCCATTGCTTCCGGTGTCATGTTGTCGAGCATGATCACGTCGGCCCCCGCTTCAAGGGCGGCCTGAATCTGATCGAGGCGATCGACCTCGACTTCGATCTTGACCATGTGCCCAACTGCGGCCTTCGCACCTTTGACCGCGGCCGCAATGCCATCAGCGGCAACGATGTGGTTGTCTTTGATGAGAAGGCCATCGCCCAAACCGAAGCGGTGATTGAAGCCGCCGCCGCAGCGCACCGCGTATTTCTCAAGCGCGCGCAGACCGGGGGTGGTTTTGCGGGTACAGCAAATCCGCGCAGAGGTGTGGGCGACCGCGTCCACCAGTTTGCGCGTCTCTGTCGCGACTCCGGACAGGTGCCCGAGAAAATTCAAGGCGGTGCGCTCGCCAGTTAGGACCGCGCGGGCCGGCCCTTCGACCTGCATCACCGCCGTGCCGGGTTGAACCGACGCGCCGTCTTGCACGAGGTGGGTAGTGGCGATGGACTCATCACAAAGCACAAAAGCTGCTGCGGCAAGGTCGAGCCCGGCCATGACTCCGGGCTTGCGCACGACGATCTGGGCTGAGGCCACGGCATCGGCGGCCACGGTTGTTGCGGACGTGATATCCCCCGCCGTGCCTAAGTCTTCCTCCAACGTGGCGCGCACGAGCGCGTTGCGTGTCGACGGCGGCAAGGGGAAGACAGGTGCGGTCATGATCGCACTGATGAAGCCGGGGTGAGCGGCGGGGTTGGCTTTACCGGGGCCTTACTGGCCGGGCTTCCAGCCGTTGAGCATGCGCTCAACTGAACGGCGCGCGTTATCGGCCACGGCAGGATCGATCTCGACCTCGTGCTCCATGTTCTGCAGCGCGGTGAGAATGTTATCCAACTCAATGCGCTTCATGTGCGGACACAGGTTGCACGGCTTGACGAACTCGATGTCAGGATACTGCGCCGAAACGTTGTCGCTCATGGAACATTCGGTCACCAGCACCACACGGCCCGGACGCTTGTCGCCGACATAGTCGGCCATGCCGGCGGTCGAGCCGGAATAGTCAGACTCATCGATCACGTCCGGCGGGCACTCGGGGTGCGCCAGCACGACGACACCGGGATAGTTTTCACGGAAGTCGCGGATGTCCTGCGCGGTGAATTGTTCATGCACCTCGCAGCGGCCTTTCCAAGTGATGATATCGACATCGGTTTCCCGCGCGACGTTCAGCGCCAGGAATTCATCCGGCAGCATGATGACGCGGTCGACGCCGAGGGACTCGATAATCTGCACCGCGTTGCCGGACGTGCAGCAGATGTCGGACTCGGCTTTTACATCGGCGGAGGTGTTGACGTAGGTCACCACCGGCACACCGGGATACTTTTCTTTCATCAGACGCACGTCCGCGCCGGTGATCGACGCGGCCAGCGAGCACCCGGCCTTGAGGTCGGGGATCAACACGGTCTTGTCCGGATTGATCAGCTTGGCGGTCTCGGCCATGAAGTGCACACCGGCCATGACGATGACATCGGCATCGGTCTCGGCGGCGTGACGGGCTAGGGCCAGCGAATCACCGACGATGTCGGCGACGCAGTGGTAGATCTCCGGGGTCATGTAGTTGTGCCCCAGGATGACGGCGTTGCGCTCGGCCTTCAGGCGGTTGATGGCATCGATCTTGGGCGCATGAACGGCCCACTCGATTTCCGGAATCACTTTTTTGACCCGGTCATAGAGCGGTGCGGTGCGGCTCTGGATCTCATCGTTGAAGGTCAGATCAGCGGGAGCGATGTGCGATGCGTTCATAACGCCATTTCCATTGCGATTGCGTGACACTTATACTTATTTTGAGCATATGGGGGGTGCATAAAAAAGCACGCCCTTATGCTCGCGCTGAGCGGAACGTAGGCGCGGGCCCTGCCTGAGTCAAGAAAAGGCCGGAGCTCAGTGTTCACATATCAACCGGATGTGATGAGCGCCCGGTCACGCGCAGACGCCACAAGTATGGAAATAACTAAATTAAAACAAATACTTATCTGGCATGATGCCGCCGGGGCACGCGCACGCCGGGGGCCGGGCGCTCGCGCACCACGTCGCGCCGGAAGCGGAACAGCTTGGCCGGACGCCCCCCGGTTTCAGACGACATCTGCCCAGTTTCCTCAACCAGCCCCTCGGACGCGACCAGACGTCGGAAGTTCTGCTTATGCAGCGGTGCGCCGGCCAAGGCTTCGGTGGCGCGCTGGAGGTCGAACAGGGTGAAAGCCGGGGGCATGACCTCAAAAATGACCGGACGGTAGCGGATCTTGCCGCGCAGGCGGCCGATCGCCGTGGCGAGAATACGGCGGTGATCCTGGTGGAGCGGCGAGCCGGTCCAGGTGTGGGCGTCGGTCTGATCCTGACCGGTCTTAATGCGCCCGTCGGCGACCGTCTCCGCCACCAGCCCGGCCTCGTATAGCAGTTCATAGCGGTCGAGCACCCGGTCGGCGTCCCAGCCGAGATCACCGAAGCCGAAGGTCACCTCGGCCCGCTCGCGGCGCTGGCGCTGTGCCCTGGCCTCCGGCGCGTCCTCGGCCCAGGCCAGCAGTTTCGGCTGAAGCACGTCCGTCAACAGGGCCGGGGTACCGGTACGCCAGTCTTCCCAGGGAAACAGGCGGTACCACTCGACCCAGGAGGATCCCGCCGGGCGTTTGGCCGCGGTCTGGCTGACCAAAGCAACGTAACCCACGGAAATCGGGCGCGGCCCGCCGGCGCGGGCGCTGGGATCGCGGAAGCGGTCGCCAAAGGTATAGAGCTGTTCGACAAAGCCGAGATTAAGGCCGGTTTGATCGGCGACCCAGCGGCGCAAGCCTTCTTCCATGGTCCGGTCGCCCGCAGGGTCGAAGGGACCAAACGGCAAGCGGCGGCGGGAGTCCGCCTCTTCCGTATTGGCATCGACCAGCAGGACGCGCGGTTCGTCCTCGGACACCGTGGCAATGACGGCGCTGAGGTCGAGAACCACACTGGCCTCGGGTAACGGCTCGTGGGGAGGTCCGGGCGGGTTTGTGCTCGGGGTGTTCATAAGCCTGCAGTGAGCGGCGGTTCTGCGCCCGGGTCAACCCGGCAAATATTGCCGGGTGTTAACGTCTTCTTCACCCGCCCCCCGTAACGTCCGCAGCTAGAGGCAACTCCTGCAAAAGGGCCCGGAATTCCTGCTTTTTGTGAGGAAAAGCAGGAACTGGGAGCGAGAAAAAGAGGGACCCGACCGTGAATCCGTTTATGCAGCAGCTCAGGAACCTTGGGCCTGCCCGTCTGGCCGCCATGGCCGGTGTGGCCGTCGGTTTGATTGCGTTCATCATCTTTTTCGCGACTCGCTTCTCAGCCGCACCGATGGAACTGCTGTATGGCAACCTAAGCCAGACCGACTCCCGGGAAATTACCCGCCAGCTCGAACTGTCAGGCATCAACTTTCAAATCGCCGACAACGGCGCCGAGATTATGGTCCCCGCCGATCAGGTGACCCGTATCCGCCTGCAGATGGCCGAGTTGGAACTGCCCTCGGGCGGTACGGTGGGCTATGAGCTGTTCGACAACATGGATGCCCTGGGCGCGACCAACTTCATGCAGAACGTCAATCTGGTGCGTGCCTTGGAGGGCGAGCTCGCCCGCACCGTCCGCTCGATCGACGGGGTGCAATCGGCCCGGGTGCATCTGGTGATGCCGCAGCGGGAGATGTTCACCCGTGAGGTGCAGGACCCGACCGCCTCCGTATACATCAAAATGATCTCCGGCCGGTTGGATGCCAATCAAGTCCAAGCCGTGCAGCACATCATTGCCGCGGCCGTGCCGAAATTGAAGCCAGCGGACATTTCCATCGTCGACGAGCGGGGCACTTTGCTGTCACGCACCTTTGGTGACGATGATGAGATGATCGCAGTGCAGCAGGAAGAAGCCCGTATCAAGCTTGAGAACCGGCTCAGCAATGCCATCATCGCCATGGTGGAGAGCTCACTGGGCCCGGGCAAAGTCCGCGCCGAAGTGCGGGCGGAGATGGACTTCGACCGGGTTGTTACCGAAGAGGAAATCTACGACCCCAACGGACAGGTGCCCCGCTCCACTGTGACCGTCGATGAGAATCTAGAAAGCCTGGAAACCGACCCGGACGCCATTTCCGTCGCCCAGAACCTGCCGGATGCGCAGTTCCAGGACGACACAGGCCCACGGGCGCAGACCACCGAGCAGCGCACCGAGGAAACAGTCAACTTCGAAATCTCAAAGCGGGTCGTGAACCAAATCCGCGAGTCCGGTATTATCCGCCGTCTGTCCGTCGCCGTGCTGGTCGACGGCAACTACGTGCTGGATGAGAATGGCGAACGCACCTATCAAGCGCTTGATCAGGACACGCTCGACAAGCTGGACTCCCTCGTACGCTCGGCCATCGGCTTCGAGGCCGACCGCGGCGACCAGGTTGAAGTCATCAACATGCCGTTCTCCGGGTTCGACGAATTTGCCGACGTGGCGGAGCCGTTCGATCTGTTTGGCTTCTCCAAGGAAGAAGTCATGCGTATGGCCGAAGGCCTGGGTGTGGCCGTGGTCGCCGTCCTGGTCATTCTACTGGTCGTGCGGCCGCTCGTGACCCGCGCCTTCGAATCCATGCCGGCGGAAGACGCCCTGCTGACTGCGGAAAGCAGCATGGCGCAGATCACCGGTCCGGGCGGCATGCCGATGCCGATGCCGGAGGAAGACGAGGAAGATCTCGACGAACTCATCGATATCGACAAGGTCGAAGGCCGGGTGAAGGCGTCGAGCCTGCGCAAGATCAACGACATTGTCGACAAGCATCCGGAAGAAGCGCTGTCGATCTTCCGCACCTGGCTCTATCAGGAAGCCTAGGCAGCGGACGGCTGGCGACGAGAAACGCAGAACAGGCCCCACCGGGGTGGTATACTAAGGTTTGAGGCAGAGTCGGCGGGGGACGCCGCCGGGTCTGGGTGACGAAGGAGACGGGATATGGCCAGAATTAAGGAAGACTATCGCAGTCTCACCGGGCCACAGAAAGCCGCCATCATGATGCTGTCCCTCGGTGAGGAACAGGCCGCCAAGTTATTCTCGATGATGGAGGACGACGAGATTAAGGAACTGTCCCAGATCATGGCCAGCCTGGGAACCGTGGGTGCCAATCTGGTGGAACGCCTGTTCGTCGACTTCGCCGACGCCATTTCCAACACCGGCTCGCTGGTCGGTTCCTATGAATCGACGGAGCGCTTGCTCATCAAGAGCTTGGACAAAGACCGCGTCGCCTCGATCATGGAAGAAATCCGTGGCCCGGCTGGCCGCACCATGTGGGACAAGCTCGGCAACGTGCACGAGCAGGTGCTCGCCAACTACCTCAAGAACGAATACCCGCAGACCGTTGCCGTGGTGCTGTCGAAGATCAAACCGGACCATGCCTCGCGCGTGCTGTCGCTGCTGCCGGAAGGCTTCGCCATGGAAGTCGTCATGCGCATGCTGCACATGGAATCGGTGCAGAAGGACGTGCTGGAAAGCATAGAGAAGACCTTGCGCACGGAGTTCATGTCCAACCTGGCCCGCACCGCACGCCGCGACAGCCACGAGATGATGGCGGAAATCTTCAACAACCTCGACCGCAACACGGAAAGCCGCTTCCTCACCGCCTTGGAAGAGCGCAACCGGGAATCGGCCGAGAAGATCAAACAGCTCATGTTCACCTTCGAGGACCTTATCCGCCTCGACTCCACGGCGATCCAGACGCTGCTGCGCCATGTCGAAAAAGACAAGCTGGGTGCAGGCCTCAAGGGCGCGTCGGAAGACCTCAAGGAACTGTTCTTCTCCAACATGTCGGAACGCGCCGGCAAGATGCTCAAGGACGACATGGACGCCCTGGGCCCGCTGCGCCTACGCGACGTGGAAGAAGCGCAAAACACGATCGTCGCCCTCGCCAAGGAGCTGGCCAACTCCGGTCAGATCATCATCTCCGAAGGCAAGGAAGACGACGAGCTGGTCTACTAGGCCGGATCGTAGGAGCACCGACGCACCATGCCATCCGCATCGTCCTCAGCACGGCGGCCTAAGCCGTTCACCTTCGAGCGGTCGTTCGACGATCCGTCGAAGGTGTATCTTCCGGGCGAGAAGTATGGCCCGAAGATCGAAGTGGCGTTGCCGAAAAAGAAAAAGCAGGCGCGTCAGAAGAAGGACGATCCGCCCCCTCCTCCGCAGAAGACCCTCACCGAGGAACAATACGAAGCGGACTTGGAAGCGGCCCGCGATGAAGGCTACGTCAAAGGCCATACCGCTGCCCTTGAGGAAGCCGAGACCGCACGCGACCACTACGTTGCCGACGCCGTAAATTTGATCTCCAAGGGCTTGAGCGATCTGCAGGACATGCAGAACGAGTCAAACAGGGAACTGGGCGAGACCGCGCTGCGCATGGTCTACGCGGTTGTCGAGAAAGTTATACCGGCGCACGCCCGGGAACATGCCCTGGAGTCGATTGAAGAACTGGTGCGGGAGGTCCTCCCCCTCGTCTACGAAGAACCCAAGCTGGTGGTGCGCACCCATGCGATGATCGCCGAAGCGACGCAAGACAAGCTGGACGAGGTGTGCAAGACATCGAACTTCAACGGCACGATGACCGTAGTGCCCGACTACGAACTGCAGCCAGGCGATTGCCGGGTGGAATGGGACGGCGGCAGCGCTGACCGGGATGAGCAGCAAATCTGGGCCGACATTCGCGCCATCGTCACTGAGAATCTCGGTCCGGTTGATATGTTCACCGGTGATGACGCGGCCCCGGAGGCATCCGCTGAGACTGCACACGCCGAGGATGAGACCATCGGCTCCGGCGCTGCGGCGCAGGACGAGACAACTGACGTAGACGACGGTAACGGAGATCAAGAGAACGGCACCGGAGACCAAGAACTGCAGCAGGCGGCAGACGACGGTGGCGAGATTTCCGAACCGCAACAAGATCCGGAGACACCGGACGCGTAAGACCGGAACACTAAGGCCGGAGAAGCATACACTTTGGTGGGGCCGTCCCGTATTGGACGGATAGGATTATGGCAGACGAAGACGACGATATCCCCGAAGGCGAAGAGTCGGGCGCCGAAGAAAACGAGGCTGAGGAGTCTGCGGGTGCGGACGAGTCTGCAGCAGCAGATGATGGTGGCGACGACGGCGACGATAGCGGCTTCGGCCTTGAAGAGCTGTCAGGCGAACTCGCATCAGCGGGCGATGAAGACGGCGACGCCTTCGACGATCCGCCCGTTGACGTGCCCAACAAACCACGCTCCGCTCAAGACCTGGAAGCGGTGTACGATATTCCCGTGCGCGTCTCCGCGGTGCTGGGCAAATCGTCCATGCAGGTCAACCAGTTGCTGAAACTGGGCCGTGGCGCCGTGGTTGAACTGGACCGCAAGGTCGGCGAGGCGATCGACATTTATGTCAACGACCGCTTGGTCGCGCGTGGCGAAGTCGTGGTTGTGGATGAACGCCTCGGCATCACCATGACGGAAATCATCAAAACGCAGAAGAACTAGGCGCCACATGTCTGATACCGCGGACATTACGGCGGCCCCGCGCCGCACGCTGGTCGATGGCGCCACCTTGATTGGGCTGGCGGCAGCGTTCGCTCTCATCGCCTTAGCGGTGATCGTGGGTGGCACGCTTGAACTGTTTTTCAATCTACCAGCCGCCCTGATCGTTTTAGGCGGCACCCTCGCGGTGACCATCGTGTGTTTCAGTTTCCGCGATCTGGCAGAGGCCGCCGGCGCCCTCGGGTCCACGGTTCTGTACCGCGAGCGTGATCCGCGGGACACCGCGTACACCATGCTGGAACTCGCAGATTTCTGCCGCACCAATGGCGCGCTTAAGCTGCAAGGCGCACCACTGCTGCGGTTTGTCAAAGAACCCATTCTGCACAAAGGCTTGAGCCTGGTGATCGATGGCTTGGGCGAAAACGATGTCGCCGAAATCCTGCGTCAAGACATCGCCGCGGAAGGGCAGCGCCCTCTGCGCGCGGCGCAGGTGTTGCGCAAGGCCGCTGAAATTGCACCGGCCATGGGTCTGATCGGTACGCTTATCGGACTGGTGCAGATGCTCGGCCGGCTGCAGGATCCGGACGTCATCGGACCGGCCATGGCGGTGGCATTGCTGACCACGTTCTACGGCGCCGTCCTCGCTACTCTGGTTCTCAATCCGTTGGCTTCGAAGATTGAGCGCAACGTGAGTGAGGAATACGCCATCAATCAGATTTTTCTGGCCGGCCTGACCGCCATCGCGCGCAAGGATCATCCGCGCCGCCTTGAAATTCAGCTCAACAGTGCCTTGCCGCCGGAGCACAAGGTCAAATATTTTGAGTGATAAGCCACGGCGGCCTCTATCGCCGCGGTTGCGCTACTCGGGAAAGGGAGTTTCATGCGTCTTCTGATCATCGGATCGTTAGGAGGTCAGATCGGCGCGGCAAGTAAGATTGCCGTGGCCCGTGGCGCGAAAGTTTCGCAGGCCGACACCATTGAGGCGGCGTTGACCGTGATGCGTTCTGGTCAAGGCGTGGATGTGGTGTTGATCGATGTGAACATGGACATCGACGGCCTGATGGCCTCCCTCGCCGCCGAACGCCTCAATTTCCCGGTCATCGCCTGCGGCATTGAGACCGATCCCAAAGCCGCGGTTTCGGCCATCAAGGCCGGCGCCAAAGAGTACCTGCCGCTGCCGCCCGACCCCGAGCTCATTGCCGCGGTGTTCGAAGCGATCAGCGAGGACCAAGACGCTTTTGTTTTCGCCGATCCGGTGATGAAGAAATGCGTCGACATGGCGGAGAAAGTCGCCCGCAGCCAGGCCGGTGTGATGATCGTCGGGGAGTCAGGCACGGGTAAAGAACTCGTTGCCCGCTTTATTCATCGCAAGAGTGGACGCAAGGACAAACCGTTTGTCGCCATCAACTGCGCTGCCATTCCGGGCGAGCTTCTGGAATCGGAGTTGTTCGGTCATGAGAAAGGCGCCTTCACGGGCGCTGTCGCGCGGCGCATCGGCAAATTTGAGGAAGCCTCTGGCGGCACCCTCTTGCTGGACGAGATTTCCGAAATGGACCTTGGCCTGCAAGCCAAATTGTTGCGCGCCATTCAGGAAAAAGAAATTCAACGGGTGGGGTCAAATACGCCCCTAAAGGTAGATGTGCGCATTCTGGCCACATCGAACCGCAACATGGAATCGGAAGTCAAAGCCGGCAACTTCCGCGAAGATTTGTACTTCCGTCTGAATGTTGTCAGCGTGACCATTCCGCCGCTGCGGAAACGGCCGGAAGATATTCCACTCTTGGCGGACCATTTCGCTGAGCAGTATGCCGAGGAAAACGACTCAAGCGCCCGGACGGTATCAGCTGAGGCCCTGGACGTACTTAACCGCCATAGCTGGCCGGGCAACGTGCGTGAACTCGAGAACACCATGCACCGCGCCGTGCTGATGGCGACGGGCTCGGAAATTGATGCGGACTCGATCATGATCTCCGGCCTTGAGGACAGCGTCGCCGATGGAGATCAAACCACGGAAGGGCTGGTCGGGCGAACCGTTGCCGACGTCGAACGTGATCTGATTATCGACACATTGAAACACACAGTGGGCAACCGGACCCACGCCGCGAAGATTCTCGGCATTTCGATCCGCACCCTCCGCAACAAGCTCAACACCTATGTCGATCAGGGTGTCGCCGTTCCGCCGCCCGGCGACGTTTGACGCGCCTTATCGTGCACTAGCTAACAACGCCATACTTTTCGCCATACCAGAAAAACTAGACCGCCAAACTGCATGCGCCTAGCGCGCGCCGGAATTCCTTCAGGGAGTCCGACACGTCTCCCCAATTCTGATCATCGATAATGGTCTTAAGCCGTTCCGCGGATTGCATCAGAGCAACGTTCCCCGTTTCGCGGCAAACCTTTGACAACCGATGTACGGCGTCGGTCATTTGGTCTGCATTCTGTGATGCGCTGGCCATAAGCACATCGCGCATCGAAGTCTCAATCTCCACCTGATGTGCGGGATTGAGCACAGGTGCATCATGACTAGCTTCGACAGTTACACGTGACAGCGGCACGTCGAGCGTGAAGGTCGAACCGGCACCAAGTTCACTTTCGATCGAAAGCGTGCCCCCCATGAGTTCGGCCAGCCGCCGTGAAATCGCGAGCCCGAGCCCCGTGCCTGCTTCACGCCCAGACGTGTGACTGTGAAACTGAGTAAACGGCTGGAACAAAGTTTTGATGTTATCGGCGCTGATACCCGGGCCGGTGTCTTGTACCGCGACCGACAGGATGCCGCTGGTACCTGTGCCTTCGGAATAAGCCGTTTTGATTTTGACAAACCCTTCAGAGGTAAACTTCACAGCGTTCCCAGCCAGATTGTTCAAGATCTGCCGGAAGCGTTCGGGATCGCCCAGCACCCGCTCAGGCAAAGACTCCAGCCCTTCGGCCACAATATTGACCGGCTTGTGGCGCACGGTTGCACTGATCATCCCCAGCGTGTTTTCAACGACCTCCGCAGGAGAAAACGGCTCGGCGCTAACGTTCATTTCACCGGCGTTCAATTTCGAGAAATCAAGAATGTCGTTGATGATACGCAGCAGAATGGATGCCGACTGCTGTATCGTCGTCACGATCTGCTTCTGATCGGTTTCGAGATCTGTATCCGCCAAGAGCTCGGTTAGACCGAGAACCCCATTCATCGGCGTTCGGATTTCATGACTCATCGTGGCTAGAAAACTCGACTTTGCCTGATTGGCCGCTTCGGCCTCTTTAGCTAGGTCTTCGTTTTGTAATCTGAGTTGAACTCCAGAGACAAAGTTGCGGTAGCCATTCTGCGCCGAAAGGATCAGAAAGCCCACGTATACGACCGAAAAAATGACCAGCGACTGCAAGATCTCACTGCCGGTGGTGGCAAGAATGATCCACGGCGGCAGAATACAAGTGGCCATGAAGCCGTAGGCCGCAGCTGGAATTGAATACAGCATTAGCATACCGCCGGCAGCCATACCGGCGGCGATAAAGCAAGCCAGCATCTGAATCGATGTGTCGGCGCGCAGCAGCAAAAGAACTAGGAACGCGCCCCATATCGAACCAAACCCCCACGCCCATATGGTGGCACGACGAATGGTGCGGGGAGAGACACGGGTCGGCTTCGGGGCATCGCGGTGACGGTACCAGCCCCACATCTGCCATGTGGCACCACCGAGAAAACCCGTCAGGATCGCCGCGGACAGTCCAGCACCAAGGTCGTCGAAAGCAACGAATATCAAAACGATTGAGTTGACCGCATGCGCAGCGGCGGCCAGCGGCTGGTGGCGGGCCATCAGCATCAGCCGCTCGATATTAATCATGCGCTCAAGGCGCTCGTCGTACGTTTCTGCCATCCCTTGAGTCATATCAGATCAGGCGATCTCGCCGCCCTTCACACTCTCAACCCCCCGGCTCAGCTTATACACCCATTAGTTGTGTGTGTATTAAGCTCTACAACAAAATGCTGTGGACTCGATCCTACATTAACTCGGCATTTTTTGCCTATCTAAACGCCTTGTTAACGGTCACCGGGCGACATTGGGTCCTGGTGGAAGCGGCCTGCCGATGATGCCCCGGGACGGGCGGGACAGCGCAGAAACCTGGGATTTTCGGGTTCGGTAAGGGCTTGGCAACAATGGCAGAAGACAGCCAGGACGGAGCGCCAGCAGGCGGCGAAGGCGGTGATGCACCGGCCGCTGAGGCGGGCGCCGCGGACGGTACAGCGGTCGCGGCTGCTGCCACTACGGACAGCGCACAAGGCGGGTTGGGATTTGACAAGGCGCTCGGGCGTGTTGCTGCCGCCCTGAAGCGCGGCGACCTCGGTTTTGCCCTGGGCATGGTGCTGATCCTTGTGGTTCTCATCATGCCGATGCCGCCTTGGCTGTTGGACATTTCGCTCGCCCTTTCGGTCACGTTATCCGTGCTGATCCTGATGACGGTGGTGTTCATCAGCCGCTCTTTGGAGTTCAACTCCTTCCCGGTCGTGCTGCTGATCGCGACGATGATGCGGCTGGCCCTGAACCTGGCGTCAACGCGTCTCATTCTGTCCGAGGGTCACGAGGGTACCGACGCCGCCGGGAAGGTTATTGAAGCCTTCGGCGGCTTTATCATGGGCGACAACTTCGTCATCGGCGTGATCGTCTTTTCCATTCTGGTGATCGTCAATTTTATGGTCATCACCAAAGGCGCGACCCGTATTGCCGAGGTGACAGCGCGCTTTACATTGGACGCCCTGCCCGGCAAACAGATGGCCATCGACGCCGACATGTCCGCTGGCCTGATCGACGAACTCCAGGCCAAGGAGCGGCGCGAAGATCTGCAAAAGGAAAGTGACTTCTTCGGCGCTATGGACGGTGCCTCGAAGTTTGTACGCGGCGATGCGGTCGCCGGCATCCTCATCACCATCATCAACATCATTGGCGGCATGATCATCGGCATGGTGCAGAACGATCTCACCTTCGCCGAAGCCGCGGACACCTACACCCGCCTGACCGTGGGTGACGGTCTTGTCAGTCAGATTCCGGCGTTGGTGGTTTCAACTGCCGCCGGTCTCATGGTTTCAAAGGGCGGCCTGAGCGAAAGTACCGATGTTGCCCTCGGCAGTCAGTTCACGCGCTATCCAAAAGCGCTCGGGATGAGTTCCTTCCTGGCGCTGAGCCTGGCCCTGCTGCCGGGCACGCCGGTTGGACCGTTCCTGTTCCTGGCCTTCGTGACCGGGTCTGCCGCAGGCTGGGTATCGTTCCAGAACAACCGCAAAGCCGCGGCCCAGGCAGAGCTTGATCTCACCATGGGCGATCAGGAAGCGGCGGTGGCGGAGGAACCCATTTCCTCTGCCATGCGCATCGACCAGGTCCGTCTGGAGTTGGGGTATGGCCTGCTGTCGATGATCAACAACGACAACCACCGCCTGACCGATCAGATCAAAAGCCTGCGCCGGGCTTTAGCCACGGATATGGGTTTTGTCATGCCGTCCGTGCGTATTCAGGACAACATGCAGTTGCCGGCCAACTCCTACGCCTTGTTCGTCAAGGAAGTGGAAGCAGGCCGTGGCGACCTACGGCCCAACATGCTGCTGGTGATGGACCCGCGCGGCGAGGAAATCTCGCTGCCGGGCGAGCGCACCCGCGAACCGACGTTTGGCCTTCCAGCCCTGTGGATCGATCCGGCCAACCGCGAAGAAGCCCTGTTCCGCGGCTATACGGTGGTTGATCCGCCGACGGTAATAACCACCCATCTGACCGAGATCGTGCGCGACAACATGCAAGAACTGTTGTCTTACACTGAGACTCAGAAGCTGCTCGACGAGCTCGACAAGGAGCAGCAAAAACTGATCGCCGAGATTGTGCCGAGCCAAATCTCAATTGCTGGCATTCAACGCGTGCTCCAGCACTTGTTGTCGGAACGTATATCCATCCGTGACCTGCCGACCATCCTGGAAGGCATCGCCGAGGCCTGCGCCGGCACGCGCAATGTGATGCAGATCAGTGAACACGTGCGCACCCGCTTGGCGCGGCAACTGTCCGACTCCAACGCCGACGACGAAGGGCTGATCTCGCTGGTGACGCTGTCCCCGGAATGGGAGCAGGCGTTCGCCGATTCGTTGATCGGCCAGGGCGACGAACGGCAACTGTCGATGGCGCCTTCGCGCCTGCAGGAATTCATCACGGCGGTGCGCCAGAACTTCGAGCGCTTCGCCATGCAGGGGGAAACACCGGTTCTGCTGACCTCACCCACAGTGCGCCCCTACGTGCGCTCGATCATCGACCGCTTCCGCCCGATGACCGTAGTGATGTCGCAGAATGAGATCCACCCGAAGGCAAAAATAAAAACGGTCGGACAAATCTGACCTATAGTAAGGGCCGGCCCGGTCAAGGAAGTTACCGGGTCAGCGACGGGGAACGCGCAGGTCTGAAACGATGCGTCTGAAACAATGCGCCTGAAATCTTACACCGCTGCCACCATGGCCGAGGCCATGAACCTGGTGCGCGAGGAACTGGGGGAAGACGCCATCATCGTCTCGACCCAGCGCTCTTCGGATGGACAGGTGCGCATCACGGCTGCGCTGGAAGATGCCGGCAGCGATGATGACATCGCCCGGGCCCTCGCCGGCGAAAATGCCACGCCTTTTTCGGAGCGGGTGCGCGAAGCACTGGCCTACCATGGAGTTCCTCCCCGCCTGATCGAAAAGATGGTGATGACGGCGCGCTCCGTCGAGGTCGGCACCGCCACAATGGCGTGTGCTGCGGCGCTGGAAGAGCATTTCGATTTCGCGCCCTTACCAGAGCGCAAGTCACCGCGGCCGTTTATGCTGGTCGGTCCGCCCGGTTCAGGAAAAACCATCACCGTCGCTAAATTGGCGGCGCGAGCGCGGCTTGCTGGACGGCCAGTGGGCGTGATCACAGCAGACACCATCCGGGCCGGTGCGGTCGAGCAGTTGACGGCGTTCACTAAAATCCTCGAAGTCGAAATTCATCAGGTGCGTGGGCCGGACGCCTTGCCGCAGGCCGTTGAGTCGATGACGCACAACTACGATCTGGTCTTTGTCGACAGCCCGGGCCTCAATCCGTTCAGCCGCCACGATATGGATTATCTGAAAGCGCTGATCCACAGTGCCGACATCGAACCCATTCTGGTGCTGGCTGCCGGTGGCGACGCGGGCGAAGCGGGCGACATCGGCGAAGCCTTCTCGACCTGTGGTGCGACCCGGATCCTGGCCACCCGGCTCGACATGACGAGACGCCTTGGCGCCGTGCTGGCCGCTGCTGACGCAGGACAACTCATGTTCTCGGAGGTCAGCCTCAACCCCCACGTCGCCACGGGTTTGTGTGCCATCAATCCGGTCTCCATGGCGCGCATGATTTTGCCGCCTGATGAAGACTTACAGCCGGCCCGCTTTGAAGAGTCTGCCGAGCCAGAACAGAATATTGGTCCCAGAACTGAGGTCTCTTGATGAATTCCGATCGTCCCCCTGCCGCGCCCACACCCACTCTTGCGGGCCGTCCCGCCGCTTCAGCGCGGCGCGGCCGCATCGTTGCCGTGGCCTCTGGGAAAGGCGGCGTCGGGAAAACGTTTTTTTCGATCACACTGAGTCATGCGCTTGCCCGCCGGGGAGAACGGGTGCTGCTGTTCGACGGCGACCTGGGTCTGGCCAATGTCGACATTCAGTTGGGGCTCATGCCGCACTACGACCTGGGCAGCGTCATCGCCGGCAAGCTGTCGCTCAATCAGGCGTCAATGCGGTACGAACAAGGTGGATTCGATGTCATTGCCGGCCGCTCCGGGTCGGGCAGTCTGGCCAATATCCCGTTGTCGCGGCTGCAAATTCTCGGTGAGGACCTCGCCTTGATGGCGGCGCGCTATGACCGCGTGGTCCTTGATCTTGGCGCCGGAGTGGAAAAATCGGTGCGGCAACTGGCTCGCGCTGCTGACACGATTCTGGTGCTGACGAGCGACGAACCGACATCGCTGACAGATGCCTATGCGTTCATCAAGGTCACCGCCCTCGAACGTCCCAACATCGACATCCGGGTCGTGATCAATGCCTCCAACTCGACCCGCGAGGGCGAACGCACCTATCAGACGCTGTTCAAGGCCTGCCAGGGGTTCTTGAAAATCTCGCCGCCGCTGGCGGGGATTGTCCGTCGTGACGCCCGCGTGCGTGAGACCATCCGTAACCAAACACCGATCCTGATCCGCTCACCGAGTTCCGAAGCGGCGATGGACGTGGAAGCGATCGCCGAGAGGCTGATCGCCAGCTGAGATGAGCACCGTCCCACCGCCGGGCGCTCAGACGCCATCGCAACCCGCGCCCACAGCGCAGGGGGCAACGACGGTGGTGGTCCGCGAACCGTCGGTCGAATTGCTGCGGCAGGCGGCGGGAACCCGTGTCGAGGGCACAGTTCTCCCCCAACCCGCACCGAGCCCGCCCGCAGACGCAGCACGGGTTGCCGTTCAGACTCTTCAGGCCGCACAGGATGCGGCGCGTGCGCAGCAGCCAGCCGGACAACAGGCTCCGCAGACCGCGCCCCAGCCCAGACCGCAAACCACGCCGCAAACTATAGTGCGCACATCTTTTGGCGACCTCGCAATACGCACGGCGATCCCGTTGCCCGAGGGCGGGCGGATCGGCTTCGAGGTTGCTCAGACCACACCCAACCAAGTGACGCTGCGCGTTACGGACCTCAATGGCCAACCGATTCAGCAGGCCTTGACCCAGCTCGCCGCCGACCGGGCAGCGAGCCGCGCCGCCGCGCCACCACAGCCGGGACTAGCGGCGCAGCAGTCAGGCTCGTTGCCATCACCGGTTACAACGTTGTCTCCCGGTCAGGTATGGACCCCGAACGGCGCTGTGCCGTTGACACAGGCCGGCACTTTGAACGCGTTCGTTTTGGCGGGCTCGGCGCCTCCCGTGCCTGGACAAGGCGGAACACCGCCGCTGGGACAACCGGGTGCGACGGCGGCAGGCACGCAAACCGCGCCGCAAAATTTACTGTTTAACGGTAGCGACTTGACTGTGCGGGTGACATCCGTGTCGCTGGCACAGCCAGGTGCCTCAGCGCCTCAAGGCGTAACGCCTGGCGTACTGACGCCGGGAACAGTCGCCCAGGCGGGCACCTCATCTGCGCCGGGGCAAGGAACACAAACGCCAGGTGCTGCATCGACGGCAACGCCAACGACACCCGCAACAGCCCAAGCGGGACAAACATCTCCGCAAGGCCCAGGTGCGCTACTACCCTCGGGCGGTGCCGCGCAGTCAGGCTTGCGTCTCGTTGGCGCCCAAGGATGGCCGCCAGCGCCGTTTACCGCGCCATCCCAAGTGCAAACTACACCGGTTCAATTGGCTTTGACGGGCATTGTCACGGCGCAGTCGACGGCCGCTCAGACTCTTGTTCAAACCGATGCGGGAACGCTGCAGTTGGGCAGCCGCGTGAATTTGCCCCCCGGCACGACCGTGACGCTGGAGGTTTTGACGCAAGCACAGCCACGCGTCGATGCGTCTGGAGCACCGATTGGCGGCGCGCCACTGCCCTCGCCCGCAGCAGCCTTGCCGTTCACCGGCGCGATGACGTGGCCCGCACTGACAGAAGCGCTGCAGCTTCTTCAGCGGACGGATCCACAAGCAGCACAGCTGTTGGCGAACACGCTTCCTGACGGCGGACCGCGGACCATCGTAGCGGCGATGTCCTTCATGCAGGCGATGCGCTCCGGTGACCTGCGGCAATGGCCGGGTGACAACAACCTGCGTGCCTTGGAGCGGGCCGGGCCACGCGGTGCCCATTTGGCCCGGGCGTTGTCCGGCGAGGTCGCACAGCTGAGCGCCCAGTCCCGCGAGACTGCCGGGGAATGGCGCACGACCCCTGTTCCATGGAATGCCAATGGACAGGTAGAAAAGATCAACCTGATCACCCGCCGTGAAGACGGCCCGGATGATGACGACGCTGACAACGCAGCCAAGGGCAGCGGCAAGGGATTGCGGTTTTTGCTTGATCTCGAGTTATCACGTCTTGGGGCGTTACAACTCGACGGTATGGTGCGTGAAGAGTCTAAACACTTCGACATGATGATCCGCAGCCATGAGCCGCTTGATGACACCACGCGGCGGAACTTGTCGGGCCTGTTCGTGATGGCCAATGAGTCGGTTGGCCTCAAAGGCACTCTGACGTTTCAAGTGACCAAGAAGTTTGCCGATCCGGTGGGATCCGCCGAGCCTTTGAAATTGGAACGCGATGGGGTTTGGGCGTGAGCCTCAGGCGTTTTGCGCCGGCTGACCCGCAACAGGATCGGCGAGCGGCACCGCGCTGCGGCGGGTGACGATCCACGCGGCGATGGGCGCCAACACGGCGGCGAGAATGGCGGGCGCGATCCAAGACGACGCAGTCACCGCGACGATAGCGACACTGACCATCATCATCACCACCGCAGCGGCTTTCGCCGGCGGCGGAATCACCCGATGCAGGTGCCAGTTGCGCAAAGACGCGCCGAAGCGCGGATGAGTCCACAGCCACCAGCGCAGGCGATCGGAGCTTTTCGAAAACGCCCACAGGGCAATGATTAAAAATACCGTGGTCGGCAGGCCGGGAAGAAAGGCGCCGACAAAGCCGAGGCCGACACATATCCAGCCAAGAGCCAGGAACACCGGGCACAAACTGGAATGGGTCAATGGCGGCGGCGGGGCACTGTCCCAGCCATCCGGCTGACCCTTCGATCTGACATCGGACTTAAGATCGGTCATACGCCTACTCTTACGGCTCCCTGGCGCTTGTAGACCAGCGGTCAGGACGGAGCAAGACGAAGGCGCCGCGCGTCAACGAAAACACCCTGTTGTCTTATATATTGAGAATGATTATTAATTGCATATTTAGAGAGCAGGAGAGCGGGCGTGAAAAAAGACGACTCCGGAGAGATGACGGCGACCTTATCCACGGGGGCGCCAGATGTCAGTGACCTACGGCTTCTGAGGACACCGGAAGCCATGGTGGTGTGTGCCGCGCGCCTTTGGCGTCAGGCCAGAACGGGCGACGAAACCGCGTTAAACCTGTTTCGTGCGGCCTTCGACTCGGCGGGTTGTTCCGGCGGATGCGGACCTTATGCCTCGCTGCTGCACGTCATCGAAGCTGCTGCGTGCCGGACCTTGGATATCGCCCCGCTAAAGGACGCGCGTGTCCGGGATGACGAAAAACGCCTCCTTCATGTCCTCGCCTGCCAGCAGAGCGAGCGTCCTCTGGAGGCTTTCGACGCCCTCAGCGTGTTCTTGCCGGGTACGGGGGTACGCCTGGGTCTGGCCTACGCCCAATCCCTAGCCGCCAGTTTGCGCAAGGCAGGGCTCGTCCTGCCCCAACGCAAGTGGAAGGTCTGCGATCTGTTGCACCCGCATCGCCTGCGCCTGCCCGGCAGCAGCGCCGCGTGCGTCCGCTATGCCATTCACTGAGTCGCTGCCGCCTGCCCTGGCGCCGCAGGCGCGACATTCACACCCGTCTGGTTGGGACAAAGTCCGAACCGGACCGGGCAGGTGCGCGCGCCAGAATCCGAGACCGGGTCGCCTCTCTCAAGTGCGCCGCGCACCAAATCCCCAAGCCCGCGAATAAAAGTGCAGTCAGCCGCCAGGGCCGGAACCCGCGAGAAGAACGGAACACCCGATGACTCCGCGAGCTCGCGGAATTCGATATCGATTTCAACCAGGGTTTCCACATGATCGGACACAAAGGCGATGGGCGCGACAACAACCGGCACTTCATCGGCACCGGCGCGCATGACTTCCTGTTCTGTGTGCGGGCCGATCCACTTCACCGGCCCGACCCGGCTCTGGTAACACGTGACCCAATCCAGACCCGGGCGATCGAGCGCTTCGACGATGGCCATGGATGTTTGCTCGATTTGCCATTGGTACGGATCGCCGGCATCAATGGTCCGCTGCGGCAGCCCGTGGGCCGACAGCAACAGGCGCGGTGCACCGTGGGCAGACGCCTCGTCGAGAGCGGCGGATATCTTGGCAACGGTGGCGTCGAGGAAACCATGATGAGCCGGATAGCAACACAGAGAGTCCATCGGGACGTCGAGTCCCTGGCGCACGGCTTCTTGCCGGAACGCCTTGACGGACGTTCCTGTCGTTGTTGTCGAGAACTGCGGATAGAGCGGTAACAGGAGAATACGATCCGGCGCGAATGACCGGATCTCCGAGACGGTTTCCGCCACCATCGGATGCCAGTAGCGCATGAAGACAAAAACTTCGACGTGCGCGGCCAAGTCCGCGATCTCCTGCTTGAGTGCCTCTGCCTGGTTGCGGGTTTCCGGCAACAGCGGCGACGCGCCGCCGACGAGATCGTAAATCTCACGGCTTTTGGGCGCACGCCGCCAGGAAATGAGGCGCGCGAGCAGCCAGCGCAGCGGATTCGGTAGCCTGAGAATCGCGGGGTCATTGAACAGATTGAATAAGAACGGCCGCACGGCCTGGGGCGAATCAGGCCCCCCCAGATTGAACACCACGACGGCAAGTTTTTCAGTGGCCACCGTCTGCATCTCCTTTTTTAGACCGCTGCCAGGAGCGCGGTTATGGCAGCCCCGTCCGCCAATTGCAAAAGGGCCGGATCAACCATTTGACGAGCATCAAGGCATATGCCGCGAAGGCCTGGCAGTCTCATCTGCATGGAAAAAACCCGCTAAATCGCCGTCTTCCCCCTTGCAATTGAGAATGATTATCAATATATGATAGGCGGAAGATGAGGCGCAAAAGGGACTGATATGTACGTTTGTCTTTGCAATGCCATTACCGATACCGACCTTGAGCAGGTCGCGGACAGCGTGACGCGCACGGTCGACGACGCCTACGCCCGCCTCGGCGCTAAAGTGCAGTGCGGCCGCTGCCGGCCAACGGCGCAAGGCATATTGGACCGGCCCACGCCGCTGTCGGTCTACGATCCTCAGTCGACGCTTCAGGCAGCGGAATAACCCGTCAATTCGGACCTATTCGTCGCCCGCGGGCGCGCTCTGCAGCTGGATGTAATTTTCCAGACCCTGTTGTTCGATCATGGTGAACTGGGTTTCGAGGAACTCGATGTGCTCTTCCTCGTCTTCGAGAATGCGCTCGAACACCTCGCGGCTGACGTAGTCGCTGCAGGACTCGCAGTAGGCAATGGCCTCTTTGAGCGGCGGAATCGCCTCCAGCTCGAGCTTGAGGTCGCACTCCAAAACCTCTTTCACCGATTGCCCGATATAGAGCTTGCCGAGATCTTGCAGGTTGGGCAGGCCTTCGAGGAATAAAATGCGCTTGATCAGGTCGTCAGCGTGTTTCATTTCCTCGATCGACTCTTGATAGTCGAAATCGCCGAGCTTCTTCACCCCCCAGTCGATCAGCATACGGGAATGCAAGAAGTACTGATTGATCGCCGTCAGCTCATTCCGCAACACCGTATTGAGGTGCGCGATGACCTGTTTATCGCCTTTCATAGGTCCGCCCTTTATCAAATCACACGTGAGGGCGGCACTGTATCAAGTTTCGGCCACGGCACAACGATAAGCGGCACCCACCGCCCTACTGCGCATACGCGCGCAGGTATTTGATGATGCGCTCGCGCTTGCCCGCATCGTCGATAGGGTCATAACGCATGCGATTGCCGGGATAGAGTTCCTTGGGACGGGCAAGAAAATCGTCAAGCGCCTGCTCGGTCCAAATCTTTCCCTCCTCCGCCGCTTCACGGAAGCTCGCGGTGTAGAAGTATTTTTCTTTGGAGCCGACGCGCCGGCCAATGATGCCGTTCAAATTCGGACCGATGCGGTGGACCGAGCTGGGTTCCACCGTGTGACAGAAGCGGCACCAGATGAAGTCGGTCTTCGCTTGAGCCAGTTCTTCAGCCGAGGCGAAGATTTTTCCCGGACCGACGATGTCGTCATCGCTGACCTCGTCCGCGACAGGAGTTTCCGCCTTGCGTTGTTCCAATTTGGCGTCCTCTTCCGCCGCGTATTCGTTGCTGAGGGTGAAGATCGGCAGCACGCCGAAAAACGCATAGGGCATGTAGAGACACACCGCGAACATCGCAATCAGCGCACCGCGGATGATGAGTTTGGACGTGCGGTCGTAGGATGGTGTCGTCATGATCGTGCCCTCCTAGACCGGGAACAGCCGGTAGAACGGCACTTTGCTACGCCACGACGCCACCAGGGCGCCGGCCACACCGACCGGGAGAATGGCCAGCACGAAGAAGCTGACGGCGCTGTGGAAATAGCCGCCGACGACGCGCACTTCGTAAATGGGCGGAAACAGCGCGGGCAGGGAAAAGCCGAAGGCCGCGACCTGATATCCCTCGCCCCAGGCCCGCATCGGCCCGACGATGCCTTCAATCAGGATGCTGGCGTAAAATGCCAGCGACATGTCTTTGGCCAGGCCCCAGCACCAGCCGGGCATATTCGGGTCCGGTGCCTGGGGCGGCGAGCGCCACCAGAAGTACAGCCGGGCCACCACCAAAACCAACGCCGTGAGCCCCCAGGACACGTGCATCTTGTCGACGACCGTGCGTCCCGGCGATTCGACCGGGGTCTCAGGAATCTGAGTGGCGATATAGAGAATGTTGCAAGCGACCACGAATAGCAGCCAGCCGAGGGCAGAGTCGCGGGCCGCGGCGTTGGCGGCAGCGGACGGAGAAGAAACGGACGTATCGCTCATGTTGTCACCCATTCGTCAAGTTCACAGTTGGTGGTGATGCCGAGGCCCTCACCATGCCCCAACCCTCGTGCTGCGCCCCACCGCAATGTCGCCTGAGGGGTCATCGGTGTCGCGATAAGGCCGAATCCGGGCTCGATTGCCCCCAATGTCGCGAGCGGGACCCGCGACTCCCGGCGCTGTTTATGGGCGGCCCAGCGCCCCGCCCGCGACGGCAGCGGCGGTTTTGCGACAATCGCCTCCCGGCGTGACGGAAACTTCCGTAGAAGGGAGGCTATTACCTGATGAGGAGACCGACCGTGGCGACAGCATCCCGATCCGGCCCTGTGACCGCCGAGCCCAATCACGCCGGCCTCAAGCTGGGACCGTTTTGGCTGGAACCGGGCATCAGCCGGTTGAACTGCTACACCCTGCTGTATGCGTCGTTCTTCACCATCGCCAGCTCAGTGTTCCTGAGTGTTAGCCAACCCTACATTTTCCTGGAAATCCTCAAGATCCCGATTGAGGCGCAAGGCACGCTGTCGGGAAGACTGGTGCTATTCAACGAAATTGTGGTGTTGCTGCTGATCAGTCCGCTCGGCGTGCTGGCGGATAAAATCGGCCGCCGCCCGATCTGGGCGGCCGGTTATTTTTTCCTGTTCATCGGCTACATGCTGTACCCGACGGCGCAAAGCGCAGAAGAACTGACCCTCTACCGGATGATTTTCGCGATAGGTGTTTCCTGCAACACGGCGATGATTGCCACGGTCCAAGCCGACTATCCGCAAGACCCCTGGCGCGGCCGACTCATCGGCATTTGCGGTCTGCTTCAAGGCCTTGGTGTCGTGTTTATTATTTTTGTGGGGAGCAAGCTACCGGCGATGTATGTCAACGGTGGCGCTAGTGCCATCGAGGCCGGACGCTACGCGTTTTGGACCTTCGCCGCCATCTGCCTGCTGAATGCGGTGATCGTGCGCCTTGGCCTGAAAGGTGGCACCCCGGTCTCTCAGCGCGAGCAAGACACGCCGGTACTAGAGAAGTTCCGTATCGGAATTACTCAGGCGCGGAATCCGCGTATCGCATTGGCTTATATCGCAGCGGGCGTGTCCCGTGGCGACCTCACTGTCGTTAGCACCTTCTTCTCTCTGTGGCTTGTTCAGGCGGGCGTAGCTAACGGCTACACCGCTGCAGAGGCTTTGGAGCAAGGCGGAAAATTCTTCGTTGTCGTGCAACTGGTCGCCCTCCTTTGGGCGCCGGTCTCAGGCATCATCATCGACAAGTTCAACCGCGTCACTGCGCTGTGTATCGCCATGGGGTTGGCCGCCATTGGGTATACATCGCTTGGGGCGATTGCCGATCCGACCCAGAACATTATGTATCTTGCCGCCATCATACTTGGTATGGGCGAGGTTAATGCGGTTCTGGCGGCGCAAGGGCTAATCGCTCAGGAAGCGCCCAAAGAACACCGCGGCGCCATCATCGGTGTATTCGGGTTCTTCGGCGCCGGGGGGATTCTCGCCGCAGCTTCAGCCGGCGGCTACCTTTTCGACAATTGGATGCCGGCCGGACCCTTCGTGCTGATGGGCATTGCCAACGCGACACTGCTCGTCATTGCGATCGGCGTCCGTATCTTCGCGGGAACATCTGAGCAAATCTCGCACGCGCCGGACCCGGCGGAATAATCAACACAAGAGAGGGATAAATTCATGAATTTGCATTACCCGACTTCGACCACGCGCCGCGGCGCCTTATCCGCCTTTGGCGGTCTTGGCGCAGCGCTGCTCGGCTCAACTGCCGCAGTCGCGGACGGCCATGGCGGCGAAAACCCGTTGAACCAAACCACCATCGATTTCACAGACCCAGTGCAAAACCTCAACGCGTTCATCCGCGTGTTCAGCGACATCGACCCGGACAAGATCTGCGTCGGCTACTACACCGGCACGCTGTACAACGTGGTCGGCGACTGGAAGAAAGTCGTGCCGCTGTGCGGCCTGTCCGGCATGGGCATCCGCCGCGTCCAAACACTGGCGGACAACAAATATCGCGTGTTCAACCGCGAACTCGCGTTTTACTCGGACATCGAGACCGGCGGATTTGTCGACCAATGGGACAACCCCATGAACGGCGAGACAGTCGAGGTGTTCCCAATCCAGAACATGTTCGTCAATGCAGAGATCGCGCCGATCTTTGAATTCGACATGGAGGGCACGACCATCAAACAGCCCTTCAGCCCGCCGTGGGAGGTGATGAATGGCTCCGCCCTGTCCCTATTCGAAGTCCATCAAGAGGTGAAATCGGAACTGCAGCCGGACGAATGGCCACGCGAAAGCTCCGGCGAGATGATGCGCATCTCGGAAATGTTCCACCGCCACACCCGCGTCGCCGATCTAGAGAACCCCGACCTGACATCGGTGAACTATGTCGGCAGCTGGATGCGCATCGCGCCCTATCTGCCGTGGATGCTGATGGGTCAGACGGAAGGCCACTTATTTTACCGCACCTCGACGTACAAGTTCAGCGCCGTGGATCAATTGCCCAAGGCCTTCGTCACCAAGGCGGAAAAGGAATACCCGGAATACCTGGAGCCGCCGCCGTTCGACAGCTGGGGCACGCCAAACAACTCCAGCTTCAACACCTACAAAGAGCTGCGCGAACCGATGCCCGTTTCGGGGTAATTCGGCACCTCACACGCTGCCGATAACATCGAATTAAGGCGGCGATAGATCGCCCTAAAACGCGCGGAATTCCCGCGCGTTTTTCTTGTGCGCCGCATGTGGACGTCCCACATCTTGCGTATCGCTGCGGGATGGCCCCGCCGCTGCACACAGGAAGGAGAGCGTTAGATGAGCGCGTTTGGTTCAGCGTCTACCAGCAACAGGTCCCGGTTCTTGAGCCTGAGGGCGTCGCGGTTGAAGAAAGCAATCGTGCGCAAAGCCAGCCGTCTCACATCAACACTTGGCAAATCAGAGAGCCTGCCGAAGAAGGAGCAGCCGTTAATGCCGGTTACGGCTTAGAGATGTCCCCACCATATTGGAGAGGGGCAAAACCGTGACCTAGGGAGCCTCGTCATGTCAGGTGCGTAAGCGCCGGTGGCGAGGCTCTGACGGTCTGCGCGGACATCAAGAGACCGGTTATAGAACCAGGGCGTCCTTAAAGCGGGCGGCGACGGCGGCCCGAACCGTGTCGGCGATGACATGGTAGCCGTCCGCACTGCTGACCGATGACCGCCACACCAGCCCGATGGTGCGATGCAGTTGCTTGCCCGTCACCCGCGCCACGGAGACTTCTCCACGCGCGCCGATCTCAGAGGACACATAGAGGGCTGGCAAGAAACTCGCCCCCAAACCGGAGCCGACCATCAGCCGCAGCGTATCCAAGCTGGTCCCCTCATAGTCGCGCAGGAGGTCTGCCCCGAGATCGTTGCAGATATCCCGGACCTGTTCGCCGAGGTGGTATTTTGAATTGAGACTGAGGACCTGTGTGCCCTTCAAATCTTTCGCTGTCACTTCGGCGCGGCCTGCCAAAGGATGGTCTTTGGCGCATACGAAATACAGCGGTTCTCTGAACAGCCTTTCGACCGTAAGGTCTTTCGACGATACCGGCAGAGGCGTAACGACAACATCGTGTTCGCCGTCAGTTAATTCCTGCTGCAGGCGGCGCGGAGTCTCTTCGCGGATATACAAACGCAGTGACGGATAGGTTTTATGCAAGCGCTTGATAACGTGAGGCAATAGATACGGCCCGACAGTGGGCGGCGCACCAAACTTGATGGTGCCGCCCAGGCCATCCGCCGTTCCCAGGGCGGCGTCCGTCAGCGCCTGAACGTCGGAGAGGATACGGCGGGACCGATCGACCACGTCGCGTCCGATAGGGGTCAGGGCAACGCCGCCCCGCCCGCGTTCTGCCAGTTCCGTGCCGAGCAGGTCCTCTAGCACCTTAAGCTGCACGCTGAGCGACGGCTGGGTGACATCCAATAGTTCAGCCGCACGGCGGAAATTCCGCGTATCCGCGATGGCGACCAGATACTGGAGTTGCCGCAATGTGGGGAGGTTCTGCGTCATAGCCGGACCTGTATTTGATAGTTTCAAACAATCAGTTTGTTTGTTTCATTTGTATTTATTTATTCTCACATAGACCTTACATCGTCCTCATTCAACACCCTTTCAATGGAGGACACGATGAAAAGATTTAAAAACATTCTGGCTGTAACTGCCGACACGGTTGGCAGCGACGAAGTACTTGAGCGCGCCGCCAGCCTGGCGAAGGCAAACGGTGCCCTTCTCAACGTCATGGACGTCGATGATGACGTTTATGTTTCGAGCGTGGTGCTCGAAGAGCGCAAGCGGAAACTGGACCGTATGGTTCAGGCATGGCGCGAAGAGGGTCTCGACATTCGCACGTCTGCGGAAGCTGGCCGTATGTTCTACAAAGTGACCCAAGAGGTTTTGCAGAACAAATATGATCTGGTGATCACCGCGGCGGAAGCGCCGGGTGGATTCCGGGACCTGCTGTTCGGCAGCAACACCATGCATCTGATGCGCAAATGTCCCTGCCCTGTTTGGGTTCTCAAGCCCGGCGTGGACGGACGCTTCAAGCGGATCATTGCCGCTGTGGATGCGCATCCCTTCAATGACGAGGAAGCTGCGGTCAGCCACAAGATTCTTCAGCTGGCCACGTCTCTTGCCGAAATGGACGGCGCGGAACTGCATGTTGTGCATGCGTGGGATGTCACCGGAAATGACGCCTACACGCTTCAGTCAGAGGCACCGGACAGCGTACGCAAGGAGATCGTCGTCCGCCATCTCAAGCGGGCCGAGCGTAACCTGGATGACATCTTAAAGACTTACAACGAGCGCTATGAAGGCATCCAAGTTCACCTCAAGCGCGGCGAAGCATGGCAGGCGATCAGCGCCGTCGAACAAGCTCATGATGGCGATCTCATCGTCATGGGCACCATCGGGCGCAGCAACGTACCTGGGTTCTTCATCGGCACGACCGCCGAAACGGTGCTGCGGCAGGTGAATTGCTCGGTGCTGACGGTCAAGCCGGACACATTTGTGTCTCCGGTCGCGCCGGAAGAAAAGGTCGTTTACGCCTAAACCCAGAACCAATTGTAGAATCTTAAAGTACGAGTACTAGGTCATGAATCCCCTCTCAACCGCCGCAAACAAGGAGACAATCGGCGGACTCCTCTTGATCGGCGCCGCCCTCGCGGCGCTTATCATCGCAAACTCACCTGTGCACGGCTGGTACGAGGCCATTCTCTCGACGTCCGTCCAGGTGTTGGTGAACGGCTATGGCATCGACAAGCCACTTCTGCTGTGGATCAACGACGGACTGATGGTCCTGTTCTTCTTTCTCGTCGGTTTGGAAATTAAGCGTGAATTCCTGGAAGGCACGCTGTCGAACCGCCGGGAAGCGATGCTGCCCATCATCGGCGCAGTTGGCGGCATTTTGGTGCCGGCGCTGATCTACGCGTTTATCAACGCAGACAATGCAGAAGCGCTGAACGGCTGGGCCATTCCCGCCGCGACGGACATCGCGTTTGTCGTCGGCATTCTCGCCCTGCTGGGCAGCCGGGTGCCGGTTTCGCTGAAAATCTTCGTGCTGGCCTTGGCCATTATCGACGACATCGGTGCGATTATGATCATCGCACTCTTCTACACGGAGAACATGGCATGGCAGGTGCTGGCCTTCGCCGCTGCGGCGACGCTGGGTCTTTACATGCTCAACCGGCGCAACGTGACATCGACCGCACCGTATTTGATGCTTGGCTTTGTCTTGTGGCTCGCCGTGCTGAAGTCGGGCGTGCACGCCACGCTGGCAGGTGTGGTGCTGGCGATGTTCATCCCCATGCGCGACAACGCCAATCCGGCCAAATCACCGCTGTGCAAGCTTGAGGACAATCTGCACCCGTCGGTGGTATTCGGTGTGATCCCGGTGTTTGCCTTCGCCAATGCGGGTGTGTCGTTCTCAGGTTTGACCTGGGAGGCCGCATTGGGAACCGTACCGCTGGGCATTGCTCTCGGCTTGTTCGTCGGCAAACAGCTGGGTGTGTTCGGCTTCTGCTGGGCGGCGATCAAGCTGGGCTGGGCCGAGCGGCCAGAAGGTGCATCCTGGGCGCAACTCTATGGCGTCAGCGCCCTCACCGGCGTCGGCTTCACCATGAGCCTGTTCATCGGCACCCTGGCCTTGGACCCGGTGAACTTTGCCACCGACCTGCGTCTGGGTGTGCTGGGCGGATCACTCCTCTCGATCATCGTCGGGGTGACCGTGCTCTGGCTGGCCCAAGAGGAAAAGCAGAAGGAAATCCGGCCCTACCCCAACCTGGCCAAGACAAGCGCCTCACAGGCCGTATAATCTCTCGTCAGGATCAGAAACCGAGTCAGAGGACCGCCTACAGGCGGTCCTCTTTTTTTTGGAAGTCGTTACCCAACGTCGCCGACGTTCTTAGCTGATAGCATATGGGTGCGCATTTGCGTTTCCGCCCACGCTGGGTCGCGTGCTTCAAACGCTGCGATCAACTCGCGGTGGTGCCAGTTCGACCGCTCTAAGTGTTCTTGGATCGTATGCTGGTACCGTTTCATCAAAACGAGCTGCACCTGCATGAGAGGGTGCAACAGGTCCATCATGCGCTCGCTACCGGCATGGGCCAGGATCACAGCATGAAAGGCGTCGTTGAGGTCTGAGAAGGTCAAGGTTGCGTCGGGACCACCGGCCTTCACGACGTCCTCCATCTCGCCGGCGAGACGTTTGAGCTCGTCCACCCCGTCCGGCGTGATCCGTGTGGCCGCGCGAGCCGCGGCAAAGCTCTCGAACACGGCGCGCAACTCGAAACACTCCTCCACTTCTTCCTCGGTGAAGTCGCGCACCATGGCGCGTTTGTAGCCGCTCATTTGCACCAGCCCCTCGCTTTCGAGGCGGCGCAGGGCATCGCGCACCGGCGTCCGGCTTACGCCGATGGACTCGGCAAGGTCCTGTTCGACGAGAAAGTCTCCGGACGCCAGGCTGCCATCAATGATGCGGCGGCGAATCGCTTCATAGGCGCGGTCGGCGGCACGGGCCTTTTCGGGCTGGGCAGACGCACTTGGCGGGGCGAGAGAACTATCGTTGGGCATATTTCGCACCTTTCCGCGCCCTGGCGGGCCTGTCAACGGCCCTAATTGTATACTAAATTATCGCAAACTGCCATTTTTCCGCTTGATATGGCTTTTATTGTATACCAAAATGGCTGGGAACTCACAGAGAGGACGCCGCCATGGCCGAATTGCAGACCAAAACCATCACCGTGACCGGGTGCGAGGTCACCTACCGCCGCGGCGGTAAAGGCCCCACCGTGCTGTTCTTGCATGGCGCCGGCGGCGCCGGCACGGCCGTGCCCTTCTGCACTGCATTGGCAGACAGTTGTGACGTGATCGTGCCCGACCATCCCGGCTTCGGCGCCAGCGACACCCCGGACTGGCTCGACACCATTCATGATATGGCGTTTTTCTATCTCGATTTCCTGGACGCCCTGGACCTTTGGGACGTCCATGTGGTCGGGCAGTCCCTTGGCGGATGGATTGCGCTGGAAGCCGCCGTGCGCTCGACCGAACGCATTGGCCGCCTGACTCTCGTCGGCGCTGCGGGCATCAATCTGCCCGACGTCAAGAAGGGCGACCTGTTCATGTGGGACAAGGAAACCCGCTACCGCAACATGATCCACGACGGTGCACTGGCAGAAAAACTCCTGGCGATGCCCACCACGCCGGAGCAAGACGAGATCGCCATCAAAAACGAATTCACCACAGCGCGTCTGGCGTGGGAGCCGCGCTTCTTTGACCCGCATTTGTACAAGTGGCTGCACCGCATCACCGTGCCGACCCAGGTGGTCTGGGGAGATCACGACCCCATTTTCCCGCCACCCTATGGAGAGGCGTTGGCTGCGCGTATTCCAGGCGCTGAGTTACACATGATTGAGGCCTGTGGCCATCTGCCTCAAATCGAACACCCCAAGACATTGTCCAGCCTGATCACCGCCTTCAACCCGGGAGACGCGGCATGAAATTCACTCTGTTTCACCTGATGCCTTACGCCGCCCTCGATTTGAAAGAGGCTGAGAAGTATCCGACCGCGTGGCTGCATACGCCGAACACGCTGTATGACCGGGAAGCGGGCGCAGACTTGTATGACCGCTATCTTGGTGAGCTCGAACGTGGTGAGGACCTCGGCTTCGACGGCATTGCCGTCAACGAGCACCATTCCACCGCATACGGCATGATGCCGTCGCCGATTGTCACCGCATCGGCGCTGGCCCGGCGCACCAAAAACGTGACCATTGCCATTCTCGGTAGCGCCCTGCCCTTGCGCGACCACCCGCTGACGCTGGCGGAAGAACACGCCATGATCGACACCATCACCCGGGGACGACTGATCACCGGCATGGTGCGCGGCATTGGCGCGGAATATCACGTGTGGGGCACCAACCCGGCGTTCAGTCACGAACGCTTCCATGAGGCCCATGACATGATCATCCAGGCGTGGACTCAACCGGGTGTGACCAGCTGGCATGGCAAACACTACAACCACGAGTACATCAATGTGTGGCCGCGACCCTATCAGCAACCACATCCGCCGATCTGGATTCCCTCGCAAGGATCGAAGGAGACGATCGTCTGGGCAGCTCATCCGGACCGCAAGTACACCTACCTGCAGACCTTTAGCCCGATCAAATCGGTGCGAAAGTACCTGCAGCAGTATCGCGACCAATGCGAAGAGTACGGCTACACCGCGACGGATCATCAGCTCGGCTGGGCGGTACCGATTTACGTGGCGGAAACGGACGAGATCGCCCGCAAGGAAGCCAAGGAGCACTTCGAGACCTTCCGCAACAAATTCTTGAAAATGCCGATCGAGATGCTGTTGCCGCCGGGCTATTCGTCGATTGAATCGATGAAAGGGGTGGCCAAGACCAAAGCTCAGATCACCGGCGACATCACGCTCGAACTGGCCGCCGACATGGGCATGTTCATCGTCGGCAGCGCCGAGACCGTACGTCAGCAGATCGAGGACCATTGGAAAGAGATGCGCATGGGGCACCTGCTGTCCATGCTGCAGTTCGGCACCTTGCCGGCGGAGTTGACCGACAAGAACATGAATCTGTTCGCCAATGAGGTGATGCCGCACATCCGCGCACTGTCAGCCGAACAGGAAGACACCCACATGCCCGGGGCCGCGCCGCAGGCAGCCGAATAGACTACAGACGGCGCGGGCGTGCGGGGCAAACCGTTGAGTCTTACCTGATGCCGTCGTCACCCGGGCCCGGATCCGGGTCAGGATCAGGATCCGGTGGGTCCGGTTCCGGAGGCGCAGGCGGTACGAGCGGTTCGCAGATACTGCACGCCGAGTTGCATGCAATCCGGGCATCGTTATCCGCGCAGTCTTGGCAACTGCGTTCGATACACCCGGAGCGTCCACCGGGACCACACATCGCCGAACATTGAGCGCCCTCGGGCGCGGGTGCCGGGTCGGGATCGTCCGGGCCCGGGTCCGGTTGCGGGTCGTCCGGCGCCGGGTCTTCCTCGATCACGACGTCGGGCTGCGGTGCGGTTCCACTTTGCTGATTGATAGCAACAAACAAGGCGGCGAAAATGATCGCCGCCAGCACATACATCATGAAGCGTGAGGCCATGGTTCCCTCCCCAAGGAATTGCCCGTACATGCTACTGTCGTGGCACCGGCGTGTCACTCGACGCACTTGTTGAATTTACCTACTCAAATTACGCGTTTTATTTGCGGGTAAACCTTCCGTTAACCCTTTTTTGAGGATCGAAGCGCACACTTGCGTTCGGGTGGAGTGGAGCGCGTTTAACGTTTGTATCAAACCGTAATTTAAGGTTTGGCGTCTCAACCAATACGCGATTCTTTCTTTGCCCCCAAAGATACTGGGTGTACCCTTTTTTCTAAGGAAAGGTATCGGGCAAGGATGACGGATTTGGCGGCACTCGACCTGCCTCAGCACGATATTCCGGAGGTGACGCCTCGGGCGAAACCTGCTGGCCCCCTTCTATACCCGCGCCGGCCTACATGCGCTTTGGCTCGACCTCACCTCCCGCAAAACCAAAATGACCACCGCCGAGGCGGTGTCCGGTTTCCTACACGACATGAAGCGCCTATCAGACCGCATGTTCCCGCAGTGGAGCGAACGGTTACAGAGCCACATCGACGAGACCAATATGCCGTTCGAGGAAAAACGCGCACTGATTGAGCAGCATGATTTGGAATTGTATTTTTACACCGCCATCGTCGCGATTGAGGCGATCAAGGTCTACACCTTGTTTGAACCATCTGTCGCCGACGAAATCTTGTCGGATATCAACGACCAGATCGACGAAGTGTTGGGACGGGGCTCGCGTGAAGCGTCCGACCTCTGCTTCGACATGTTTCGCACCATCAAGTTTGCCGAGCGCCAGCAAAACCTGAAGCCGCATGATCAGGTGATGAAGTGGATCGTGCGCTTGCTCGACCTGGATACGATTCCTGAGACCAAAGAACTCACAGATGATGTCGTGTTCCGGCAGGAACTGGCCGAACCCCTCGCCCATTGCTTTATTCACTGGTGGCTGGGTTTTAAAGACATCAATCGCCTGGCGCCGGTGTACGACGCTTAGCTGCGGTCACCTCGCCGCAATTTGAAGCACCGCCTGATCTGTCTCCGTGACGCTGAACTGAATACCGTGCTGCTCAGCAAATTCCCGCACCGCACGCGCCTGGCCAGGCCAATTGTAATCGTCACAAATGATGACCCCGCCCGGAACCATTCTTGGAAAGAAGAACTCCAGTGACGCTTTGCTGGGCTGGTAAAGGTCAACATCGATACTAACGAAACGGAACCGGATGTTGGCGACCTCGGCAAAGCGATCCGGGATCCATCCGGAATAGGTTTTGAGCGCGGCGAAGTCGGCAAGGTTTTCACGCACCTCCCCCTCGCTACAGGCGAATGCGCCCGAGCGTAGGGCCGGCGGCTTGTCTTCCGCGTCCGGTTCATCCTCGGCGGTGGGGTCACTCAACCCCTCGAACGAATCGAACCCATGGAAGTCCGCCCCGGCGTAGGTGGGATCACGCCTCTTGAGGTGTGAGCACAAAACAAACGCGGATAAACCCCGAAACATGCCGCACTCCGCAATCTCTCCCTCAAGATGCGCTACGGACAGAAAGTGATCGACCAATGACTTAAATCTGGCCCGGCGCCGCTCCGTCGGCGGGGTCAAAGTGCGCAACAGTCCTTGGTCGTATATGTCGTGAAACGCTTCGGCATTTGTGTCCAGGGGCGCAATACGTCTGCGCAGTTCGGCTGAAGCCATTTCGGCGATCTGAGAGTTACCAGACAGGCTGGCATAGTAGGCCAACCGCTCCAACACGAGATCATCACCCGGGCTTTGCAACGCCAAAGCGCGATAGGCGGCGACACAAGCGTGAAAAGACCGGGTCCGTTCCAGATAAGGAAGAAAGGCCAGAATGGTATCGCGATCTTGGTCGGGAGAGATCAAGACCGAGAGCGCATCGACAGTGTGAGCGTCAGTGTCTAGCCACGAGAGTGTATCTTTGAGCAATTGGATGTGTTTGCCATGAGTCTCTTCATCGCTGCTGGTCAGAAGTTCGATGAGATGAGGAACGGCCTCGCGATATTGCTCTGACGCATTCAGCGCGGCGACCATATTGCTGCGCATCAATGCATGCGTGGGATCGGCCTTAAGCCCGTTCTCAAGCGCGGCAATCGCGTCTTTGGGCCGCTTCGCCGCGAGGTAGGCGTAGCCGAGAAATGCGCATGCATCCGGATTTTCTGGCCAGTCCCGAACAAGCGCCTCGAATGCGGCCACAGCCTGCTCGGTCTGGCCGGAGGATAACAGCGCATCGCAGCGTGTGACGTCGTCGAGAAAAGCTTGGTTGGTCATGGGGACGTTCTACGTCATGAACAGGGCTTTGATCTAGGTGGGTTCTCGCGGCTGCGCGCCACTACCACATATCGGTGAACACTGCAGGGTACGAGTCTATTCCCCCCGAATCGCCCGTGTTTCGGCGATGTCCGGTTCGGCGACCCGGCGCAGGTAGAACTCGAAGGTATCTTCCTTGCGACCGGCAAAATGGGGCACGCGGTAAAGTGCTGACATGGCCTCCAGAGTGCGGGACATGCGGATCGGACCAAGATCAATGGTGTCAAAGCCGAGGTCGCGCACCAACCGCATCACCCAAGCCTTCGAGTCATCATCGTTGCCCGCAACAGGCACAGTGACGATGCCATTGGCCCGCGCCGGGTCGGCCAAAATATGGAAACCAATAGTGTTGAAGGCTTTGACGACTTTGGCAGTGGGCACGAGGCGCTGCACCATCTCGCCGGAGGACTCTCCGCCCATATATTCGGGCAGTCCGTCGTCTCCGCCTTTCACCGAATTGCCGGCATCGATGACGAGCTTGCCGTCGAGGTGTGGTGAGAGGGCGTTGACCACATCTTCAGCAGCAGGCCGGGGCACAACCAGAACAACAATATCCGCTGCCGCGGCGGCCTCACGCTGGGTCATCGCCGTAGCATTGCCGGGGGTACGGGCAACAAGCTCTTTGATCCGCTCCCGGCTAGGATCACGGGACCCATAGACCACGTTGTGTCCGAGATCACCAAGGCGAGTACCCATCGACGTGCCCATCATGCCGGTGCCGATGACCGCGATGGTCTCAGCCGCAACGGGCGCGCCGCCGAACGCAAGGACGAGACACACAAAACTCCACCGCAGATACCGGATCATAGCTATTCCTTTTTGTTCGAGTTCATGCGGCCCGCCGGCCACATGCGCATAAGAACATTGTCGCGCCGGACAAAATGATGCCAGATCGCCGCCAGGAGATGCAGGCTGAGAATTACGCCGCCGGTGTAGATGGCGTAGCGGTGAATGTTGGCGAAGAAGCCATAGCCGAACTGATGATCCAAGGGCAACTGCGGCAACAGCGGCGGCATGATGTCCCACGCAAAGAACCACAGCTCTGTCACCCCGAAGCGTTCCGTATCACCCAGCACGGAATTCGCTGCCCAGCCGGACAAAGGCAGAAGGAACAATAGCGCGTAGAGAAACGTGTGCGTCAGCTTCGCCAGAACTTTCTGAAACGTCTCTAGTGATGCGGGCAAGCCTGGAACAGGATTTCTGAAACGCCAGGTCAATCGATAGGTCACCAGGGCCAAAATCAGAAAGCCGTTGGTGATGTGAATCTGCGCCATCAGCACGTGCAGTTTGCCGATCCCGTCTGGGTCGGTGAACTTGGTGCCGTAGGTATAAGCCATGACGAACCCGACCGGCACTTCGACCAAGATCATGAGCGCGATGAGCCAGTGCAGCCACTTGGCCCGGCTGTTCCAGCGCTCCTGTCCGGCAGTGTCCACCGCGTCTTCCCCCGTAACGTCCCGCGAAGATGTCATGCGCATGGTTGTCCGGGCAGACAAGAAAGGCAAGGATTCGGCCAATCACTGCGGTGTACCAGCTTATCGCAATCGCAACCGAACCACCGGGTGAACCGGGCGCTTCCGGTGTGCGGACACCCATGCGGGGACACGTTCGTCTACCATCGGCCGGAGTCTAGGCTCGTCCATCACTTTAGGGGGAGAACCAGAATGTTATCATCGCACCTGTTAAGCGGGCTTGTCGCGCCCGACACCTCAACACAAACAGCTAGCCGCCGCGCTCTGCTGAAAGGGATGGGTTTAGGGCTTAGCGCGAGCCTGTTGCCGAGCACAGCTAGCCAGGCCGCAACCGTCGCTAACAAGCCGGGTGGGCTAGATTGGTCGGACCCCAAGGACAACCTGTGGGCTTTCGGCAAGATTTGGGCCGGGTATGACGAACCTGTGATCGGTGGGTTCTACGGCTTGATGTATGCCCGCCTCGGCAATCAACGCATGATTCCGCTGTTCGGCTACGAGGGCACAGGATGTCTGCAGTGCAAATGGGATCCAGCCGGCTTCCTCAACATTAAATCGCGCGAGACCGGTTACTTCACCGATCTGCGCACCGGCGAGGTGCTGGAGACCTGGACCAACCCGTTCACCGAAGAGGAAGTGGAGGTCTATCACTTCTATAACAACCTGCTCGGTGGGCGCCTCGGCACGCAAATACCGAAGTTTGCCATGGGTGAAGAGGGTGACTCCCCCACCCTAATGAACGAAGGTACGGTATTTCCTGACGAAAACGGCGAGTATCCGTTTCTGCTACCGTTTGAACAGTACGGCGATGACCTGCTGCTCGCCTGGGATTACACCCACGACTACACCAACCCTGTGACACCGGAGGGCTGGCCGAAGTCCTCGACCGGCAAGACCATTACGCCATCCGAACACTTTGTATTTTATGTCGATCGTGACGAAGTCGAGGACCGCAGCGTTCCGACGGCCCGGTTCCGTGCCGGGTTTTCGCGGCAATGTAATTGGTGGCCGTGGATGAAGATGGGCGGCAGAAAATATCAAGACGGCATCATCTTCGGGCGCATGTTCAGCCAGAAAGGGCTGCCGGGCACACAATCCGTTCGGCCAAAGGTACTCGCCTACATCGAGAAACACGCGCCAGAGTTCTTGACCCTTCCGGATGACTGGCCGATCCGCAATGACCGTGTGGGCACCTGGGAGAGTTACCGGCAGGATATTCCGCCGGAAAATCCAGACTATGAGTGGACCAACCAGCGCAAGGACGACGTCATTGCTCCACCGACCGGCCAGGCCGCAAACGTCATCAAAGCAGGGATGTAAACCATGACCAATCTTTTCACCGCTGATGGTCTGACGCGGCGGGCCGCCGACGGCCTGACCAGCCGAAGAACAGTCCTCTCAGGCTTGGGTGCGCTTGGTGCCGCAGCGATTACGCCGTCACAGGCAGCGCCACCTGTGAGCAATGGCGGCATCGACTATCAGGATCCCAAAGACAACCTCTATGCCTTTGCCAAGATGCTGTCGTCTTTTGATGAGCCAGTGATCGGCTGCTTTCACGGCTTGATGTACATGCGCTGGGGCACCAACCGCATGGTGCCGGTGTTCGGCTACGAGGGAACCGGGGTTCTGCAAGCGCGGTGGGAGCCGGACGGAACATTGACCCGGCGCTCCCGCGAAACCGGCTATTTCACCGATCTGCGCACCGGCGAGGTGCTGGAGACCTGGACCAATCCGTTCACCGAGGAAGAGGTCGAGGTTTACCACTTCTACAATCCCCAGCTTGTGCGGCGCATGGATGACAAGATGTCGCTCTTTAATTTCGGTAAGGAAACGGATGCGCCGACACTGATGAACGAGGGCACGGTGTTTCCGGATGAGACCGGCGACATCCCGTTCATTATGCCGTTTCAACAGTTCGGCAATGACCTCATGCTCAACTGGGATTACACTCACGAGTATACCAATCCGGTCACGCCGGAGGGTTGGCCGCAGTCCTCCACGGGCGCGCGCATCTCTCCGTCAGAGCACTTCACCTTCCACATGGATAAGAACGAGCTGGAGGACCGCAGCATCCCAGCAGCGCGGTTTGTCGCCGGGTTTTCCCGCATTTCCCAATGCTGGCCGTGGATGAAGATGGGCGGCTCCGGGATGGAAGACGTGCAACTGTTCGGCCGCATGTTCAGCCACAAAGGGCTGCCGGGCACCATGGAAGTGCGGCCGAAAATCCTGGCCTACATCGAAAAGCACGCACCGGAATATCTGACCCTCCCCGATGAATGGGAGATGCAGACTTTCCGTGTGGATACCTGGTCGTCCTATGCCGCCGACATTCCGCCGGAAAATCCGGACTACGAATGGACGGAAAAACGCCCCGATCATATCGCCGGGCCGCCTTCGGGGTCGGGCGCGCGGGTTTAACAACTGGAGACATGCCATGACTGAACTCTCACGCCGGTCCTTCACTGCCACGGCCGGGGCAGCCGCGGGGATGGCCGCAGTTCCGCGTCAGGCCCACGCCATCACCCCGCCCGCGTCGGCGGACCCCGCGACTTGGACCGACACGGAACGGGTTTGGGCGGTCGCGCGCCAGGCCGGGTCGGTGACGGAGCGCAAAGTGATCTGGCGCACGCGGGGCATCCTATACGCGTTCAAATACCCTGAAAGTCCTATTCCGCTGGTGCGCTTTCAAGGCAGCGAGCAACAATATTGGCGGCCATTGGAGGACGGCTCGTTTATCCGCACAAAGTCGTTTCTGACGTTCTTTACCGATTACGAAACCGACGAAATGCTGGAGACGTTCACCAACCCGATCACCGGTAAGACATCGGTGCCGCGGCCAAACTTCAATCGGGTCCCTGACGGCCAAGTGCTCTCGACCCGCGGTTGGTCGCACAACATCATCGAACGGTCGTTTCCTGACTACTACAACCAGTTCTCGATCCGCGACATCGAACTAAATGTCATTGCGGACTCCATTTCGTTTAAGTCCAAGGTTAATTGGCCTGAGCCTCTGGTGCGGCGCCCGTACAATCAGGACAACACCCACTTCGCGCGCATTGCGGACCTCATGGACCCATCCGTCGATCCGGTGCCGTCGCACGGCGCGGGACAGATTCTGATGCCCGAAATGCCTAACGTCGGTATGGACGACCCTGAGCTTGGCCAGGTGCTCTGGCATGTTGAGTATTACAAAGTGCCGTCCTTCGACGATCTGCCGCCCAAATATCTCGAGCGGGCCATGGCGGAGTACGACAACTATGCCGTCGATCCCAAGGACGATACGGGAGAATCCCGCCTGGAGCGCCGCCTGAAACGGGCCGGTGTCTGGCGGGAGTAACGCCTCCGCACATTGGACAGACCGGACGGCTCCATTGGCGGCCTTGGGTGGGCTCGCCATGGTACGCTCAAATACACCAACGGATTGCTCGATGAGAGGGAGACCCCTGTGCGCTTTTCATTGCTGTGCGCCACCGCGCTTTTGATGACAACCCCAGGCATTGCCCAAGAGGATGAACCCGACTTGGCGTTCTTTGGCCTGATTGACGAGAACGGCCAGGTCGCGGCACAGCAAGTCGCAGAACACTGCGACGGATCACCGCGGGCGCTGTCTGTAGAAACTCGTGACCTGGTCCATACTCAGCCGCATCAGCGGGTAACCTTTACCGGGCGGCAGATCACCAACGTCAACGCGAACCCGGGGGAATGGGATGGGTCTGCGTATAAACCGCTGTGTCCCGGCCTCTACAGTTTCAACGTGGACTACACCAGCAGCGCCGAGGACGGCGCAACCGACGGCGAAGTGATCGTCCACCTCCACACCTGGCATCGCGATGGCCGGGGCCGACCGGGTGAGCTGGCGGCGCTGGCGGTGAAAGCACCGGGACAGGCTAAAGGGGTCGGTCACGCCAGTGTGGTTGTGGAGATGGCGTCGGGGGATGAGTTCTCACTATTCACCTTATCACCTGGAGCGGACACGCGACGCTTTGAGCGCATTCAATTGACGGCATACCGGGTGCACCACATCCCTACGCTGGCCCGCGACTTCGATGCCACCTTATGGGATGAAGAACGCGCAGACGCGAACGCCGTTCCGGGGGCGATGCCATGAGACAGCTACTCACCGTTTCCGCCCTGGCGCTGGCCTTCACGTCTTCGGCCTGCGCCTTGGACACGGATGTGCGTGATCGGCTGTTGGCAATGCCGCTGACGCCGGAACTCGGCGGTGAAACCACCCGCCCGCTGGCGACCAGTGAGGCCTATACGTTCATCTCCGCCAATGCACCCGCTCAAATGAAACCGGGCTTCACCTTCGGCAATCAGTTGTTCAACACGATCTGGCGTCCGTCGCCTGGTCCACAACCGACGACGGATGGCCTAGGGCCAACCTTCAATCGGGAAGCCTGTTCCGATTGCCATATCAACAACGGGCGGGGCCGCCCGCCCGAGGAGGTTGGCGCGCCGATGGAGTCCATATTGGTGCGCCTGAGCGTACCCGGCGAGGATGAGCATGGCGGACCTAAAGGCGTTCCCGTCTATGGCGATCAATTACAGGATCGTGGCATTGAGGGCGTTCCTGCCGAAGGCCGCGCCATCATGGAGTGGGAGGAAATCCCTGGGCAATACGCGGACGGCACCGCCTATAGCTTGCGCAAACCAACGATACGGTTTGAAGACCTGGCCTTCGGGCCGATGCCCGATGATGTGATGACGTCGCCCCGGGTGGCGAACGCTATGATCGGCCTCGGACTATTGGAGTTCGTATCCGAAGATTTGCTGTACGCATTGGCCGATCCCGATGATGAAGACGGCGATGGCATTTCAGGACGAGTCAATGTGGTCTGGGACGCGCGCGATCAGAAGATGGCGACTGGCAAGTTCGGCTGGAAAGCCAATGCTCCCAATCTGACCAACCAAAACTCCGGAGCCGCGCTGGGCGACATGGGCATTACTACACCGGTGCGCCCCAGCGAGAACTGCCCGGACGGGCAGGAGGCGTGCTTGAAGGTTGCCACTGTCGGCGAAGCGGAAATGACGGCGGCGTTCTTGAATCAGATGAATGTCTACACCCGGCGGCTGGCGGTACCGCGCCAGCGCGGCGCGGATTTGCCGGAAGTTCAGCGCGGCCAGGACCGTTTCATGGACGCGGGCTGCCAGTATTGCCACATGCCAACCATGGAAACGGGAACCGATCCGCGCGGACAGGACCTGGCCAATCAGACCATCCATCCGTTCACGGATCTTCTCCTTCATGACATGGGCGAAGGGTTAAGCGATGGGCGGCCCGACTTCTTAGCATCTGGATCGGAATGGCGAACCGCACCTTTATGGGGAATCGGCCTGACGGAAAAAGTATCCGGCCATGAGCTGTACCTGCACGATGGCCGGGCGCGGGGTCTGGCCGAAGCCATTCTATGGCATGGCGGCGAAGCGGAGTCCGCCAAGGAAGCCTTCCGGACGATGTCGGCAGACGCCCGTGATGATCTGATCGCGTTCTTAAACTCGCTCTAGGCCGCTAGCGCACCTCGACCGCATCGCCGTCCGCCGCGACATCGCGCAGAGCGTTGGCGATCCGATCAGCACGCTCATCGGCAATCGTTGACATGAAGACCGCCGCGAATTTGAGCAGGCCAGATTTCTGCTCTTCGGGTTTGAGTGCAGCGGATTTGTCCAAGGACCTCAAGTCACGGGCATCTTCACCATCGGCCCATCCGAAATGATTGGCGCCCTTCTGTACGACCAGCGCCGTGGGGGCGGCGTAGCGTGCCACCGTGGCGGCCACCGTCTCAGGCGTCGCCAAGCCATCGTTTTCTCCGGCGACAAACAGGAGCGGCAAACCTTCGGGTTTGTGCAAAGGCCTGTCGTTTGAACGCCAGGGTATGGAGGCCCCCATGACATCGGCTTGCATGCTGCTGCCGACGACAATGCCCCCATCGATTTTCACTGGCGTCTTGTAACCCGCGCCGACACCGGATCGGGGATCAGCCATGGCTTCAGCGGGGTCGAGGTACTCCAGTAAAACCGACCCGCCGAGAGAATGGCCGATGAGAAAAGTCAGCTCATCTTCACCATCATCCGACCAGGGCATCGCCAAGGTCTTCACAAGTTGATCCACCGTCACGTAGGCGGCTTCTCTTTTGACCGTAGGGTCTGCGGGAGACGGATGCTCGACTAGAGGAGGGTCTGGACACAGCACCGTCGCCCCTTCCGAGGCCAGACTGTCGGCCAGCCACCTGTAGCGTACGGCGTCGCAATTGGCGCCGGGAAGGATGACGACACGGACGGAGCGCTTGCGGCCCTCTGGCGGTGAGAACATCATGACCCGGAAGGCATGCCCATCGCGATCAAGCAAGGTGTAGATATCTGCCATACGCCAAACTGACCAGACGCGGCGTCACGCGTCAATGCGCTGTGTGGCCTTAAGTTTCTCTTCGGTGAGGTCATACCCCAGCAGAGAGAGAGCGCCGAGAACGCCCGTCAAAGCAGGCAAACCGGCGGCACAGATGTAGACAGCAAGAACAGCGCTGTCCGGCTGTTCAGCCATGCCGGAATCGGATGACACATACCCCATAGCCGCGAGAACAAATCCGGTCAGCGCGGGCCCGAAGGCAAAGGCAAACTTTTCTATGGTCGTGTAGACGCCCGCATAGATACCTTCACGGCGCAGGCCGGTCAGACGCCGGTCATACTCCATCGTGTCCGGCAGCATGGCCTGCCCCATCAACAGCGTTGCCCCACCCAAGAAGCCAAGGATCACACCGCGGAGATAGGTCAGGATCAAAGGATCTGACGGCGTCGCCAGGAGCCAACTGAGGTTTGCGACCACGGTCAGTAACAGCGCGGCGATGAACACGTTGCGCTTGCCATGCTTTTTGCCCAGCTTGAGCCACGTCGGTTGGGACACGAACATCGCTGTGTAAAATGCAAACCAGTACCACGCAAAAGCTCCGAGACTGGCCCCAAGCACAAGGGGAAAGAAGAGTATTTTAGCGGGATTGCTGAGCGCTTGGCCGAGCAAACCGAACAGCTTCGCCAGCATCAGCCATAAGAACGGCCTGTTTTCCATGGCGAGATCGAGTTGCTTGCGGAACCCAACGCCTTTGGACTCCGTCTTATGCTTGAACGGAGCGTCCTTGGTCATAGCAAAACACAGCAGCGACGACACCAGAACCGCGCCGCCCATCACCCACGCCATGCCTTCGAAACCTACGCGTCCGCCCCCGAACAGGTCGATGATCAGAGGTGCGCCGAAGTAGCCGACATATCCGGCCCCAGCGATGCCGTAGACCCGGAAACTCATGAGATAGGCGCGCTCATGGAAGTTGTCCGTCATCTCCGCGGGCATGGCCAAGTACGGGACATTGAACACGGTGTATGCCGTGGCATAGAGCAACAGGATCAAGGTCATGTAGATAACTGGGCCGGACGGCGTCTCGAAGTCTGGCACGTTGAACATCAGCACCATCGAAACGGCGAGCATGAAGGCCCCAACTAAAAGATAGGGCCGACGGCGCCCCATAGAGGTGTTGGTGCGATCGGAAATCACCCCCATGAGCGGATCAGTAAACCCATCGTAGACTTTAGAGAGACCGATCAGGAGGCCCGCAACGCCTGCCGACATAGCGAGGAAGTTGATCATGAAACTCAGGGCGAAGGTGCTGACCAGACCGAACATGACGGCCATGCCCAGGCTGCCGACGCCCCAGCCCACGCACACAGTGAGTGGGAGGGTATTCTGTTCTTCGTGAGGTGTTGTGGCGGCGAGGTCTGCGGGGTCGGGTGTCGCGTCAGCCATGAGCTATCCAGCCGCGCTTAGCGCTGGCCGCGTTCTACAAGAGACTCAACGGTAAACTCTTGCTCCCATGGCGCCCCGGCGACACGGCGCACATAGCGGTCGCGTTCCTCGTCAAGTTCCTCGGCGAATTCACCCTCAGGCGCGTAGTCATTAATCGCCTCGCGAGTGACGACGCCCTTCTCCTCCAGCAACTTCTCCAGAACAGTCACCCGGTCGCGGAGAATCCAGAGTTCCGACATCAACTCGGTGTTGATACGCATCACAGCGTCGAGGTCTTTGTCCCCTGTCAGTGGACGTGGCGGCGGCTGAGTCATCTTGCTTCCCCTCTTTTGTTGTTATGCCGGCTTGGTGCCAAGGTTCACCCATGGATAGCCCTGAGAGCCTAGTCCAAATGCTTTGGTATCCACGAAGCCTACATCTTTCATGACCTCAACCCACTCGGTTGCGCAAGTCTCGGAGAAGAATGGCTCGCCGCGGAAATCCGTATCCCAATCCAGCACGACCGCCTGGAACGGATGGACGGCCGAGAACGGTGGCGGGTCGTTAATGATAAAGTCGCCGCCAGGCTTGAGAATTCGGAAGGCTTCCTTGATGGCATCAACACATACGCTGACCGGCATCTCGTGCATGAGGGCGTAACACACCACCGCGTCGACGCTCTCATCCGGTTCGCGGGTGTCGCGACAATCGCGCTGCTTAAAGTGGATAGGAATTCCCATGGCGCGGGCTGCATCATGACCGCCCTTCAATAAAGCGGTAGAAAGGTCGCTGCCGATCAATTCGGCGTCGGGATAGTTCTCGTGACACGCCGCCAACGTTGTCGCACCTCCGCAGCCCATTTCATAGATGCGGTCGTAGTGATCCTTTGGCAGATGCTTGGTGACGTTGACTCGTTGATTGCGGATATCGTCGCCGACTTCCACTGCCGCATATCCACCTTTGCTGAACACATAGCGGCCAATGCCCGCCATGAACATGGGGCCAGCCAGATCATAGCCGTCCCAACCACCGGGCTCGAGATGCCATTCTACGCCGTCGTAATACTCAGGAATGGGAACGCTGTCATCGAGCTCAAGTGATCCGCCGCAGTCCTTTTTGGGACCACTGATCATCTTCTCTGCTTCCTCGCGTTTTTCTTCCACGGCCGGAATGGCGCGGACGAAATTTTCCTCAGCGACGTAGCGCTGATAAAAGCGCTCGTGTTTGTATGCGACTGACTTCTCAGCAACGGATCGGGCTTTGGCGATACGGTCTTCCCACGGTTCGTTAGATCCGCCCCGCTCATGTTCCGCGACGATGGCGGCTCCTTGCGGATCAGCCTCGAACTCTGCCTTGGCGATGGAGCGGACACGGCTCGACGCGTAGGGCTGTAATGACCCCAGAAACTGGAGCCCCGCGCGGCCGCGTTGGGACAAATTGAGCATGACGTCATCCTCACGTTTTTTGGTGTCTTGGTGATCCTAAACGTGGGGTGCGCCGCAGCCAAAATCAAAGGAGCCTCGGGGTTTGATCACCTGCCGACTGTGAGACCAGGGGTCAGCCTCAACAGCCCCAAACTCGCGGAAAGGAGGGGTTCTGGAATCCGATGTGTGGCTGCGCTAGCCTTGGCGTGAGGACGAAAGAGGGAGAGAGGCCGATGAGACGTCGAATCACAGCTGCCGTTGGGGTGCTGAGCGCGTCGTTCCTGCTGATGGGATGCGAGGAAGAAATTCCGCCATCGGTTGATATCAAGATCGTTGAGCGAGAGGATTTCACCTACTCAGCCGGCTACAGCAATGGCTGCCGGTTCAAGTTTCAGATTATCAATAATACCGATGATCAGTTGGGCAAGCTCGAAGCCTTCGTGACCGAAGACGAGAAGTTTCTCTTCTCGGTCAGCGGCGAGTTACCGCCGCGCGGCGCCATGACCCGCACCACCGACGTGCAACAAAACAAGCGCTGCCGGGAGATCGGTCAGGACCTCGGGTTGCGTAAGAATGCCTGCACACTGGGCACGAAGTCCGAGGACGAGTGTTTCACGATCTTGAACCTGGTCGCAGCCGAGTAGGCCGGCCAACACCGCACCCGACTTTGGAGCACACATGACGAGATCGCGGCAGTCTCTTGCATTGGCGATCTTCGGGGGCGCGATCCTCCTCGCCGCCGGCATCGGAGTGGTGTCATGGTGGACCTCAGCGCGCCATATCGAAAGCACCAACAACGCCTATGTCCGCGCGGATATTGTCCGTGTCAGCGCTCAAGTCGAGGGGCATATTGCCGAGGTTGCAGCCCGTGACAACCAGCAAGTGCTGGCGGGCGACCTGCTCATTCGCATTCAACCCGATGCCTTTGAAGCGCGACGCAACGAAGGGCGGGCTGATCTTGCTCGTGCCCAGGCCAATGTGGAACAGATTTCACGGCGGTTGCAGCGTCAGCAAAGCCTGATTGGGGAAGCCGAAGCAAACCTCGACGCGGCAACGGCGGATCACGCGTTGGCCAAAAGTGAATTGGACCGCGCTCAAGGCCTGGTCGCCGAGAACGTCACATCTGCACAACGCTACGACCGGGCGGCCGCAGAAGAACAGCGGTCACGTGCCGCTGTCGCAGCAGCCAGGGCGCACCTGCTGGCCGCCAAACAGGAACTAGGGGTGCTCGAAGTCGAAAGAGAGTCCCTCAAAGCGGAGATCGATCAGAAGAGCGCGGCGTTGCGCCTCCTTGAGATTGAACTCGCCTACACAGAAGTGCGCGCGCCGATTTCGGGTATGGTGGGCAACCGGTCGGCCCAGACCGGACAGTTTGTCCGCCCAGGCATGCAACTGCTGGCGATCGTGCCGATGGACAACGTCTGGGTTGAAGCCAACTTTAAAGAAACACAACTTGCCAACCTGGCGCCCGGTCAATCCGTAAAGGTCGCCATCGACTCGTTTCCCGACGTCGCGATTGAGGGCCGTGTGGAGAGCCTCTCTCCTGCCAGTGGGGCTGAATTTAGTCTGCTGCCGCCGCAAAATGCGTCCGGGAACTTCTCGAAAATCGTGCAGCGCATCCCGGTCCGTATCGCCATACCGGAACGCCATGCCTTGTCCGGTCTGCTCCGGCCCGGCATGTCGGCGGTCGTCAGCGTAGACACCAGTGGCGGCCGGGCCTCGCAATCAGGTAGCGCCTTGGCCTCCGGCGCCGATTGACGTGGCGGATATCACCGCGGCAGGCGCACCTTCTGAACCGCCGGGGCGCGCGGTCACGGAAGAAGACCTGACCTGGCGCCATTGGGTCGGCTTTTCCATCCTTCTCATCGGCCAGTTCATGGCCGTGCTGGATATTCAGATCGTCGCCAGTTCTTTAGGAGAGCTGCGCGCCAGTCTGGGCGCAACAGTCGAGGAAATCGCCCTCATTCAGTCGAGCTATCTGGTTGCGGAAGTCGTCATGATTCCCCTGTCCGCCTGGCTCGCTCGGCTATTCTCCATCCGCTACATGTTCGCCGGATCTGCGGCGTGCTTCGTGATCACGAGTTTGCTCTGTGCGTCGGCGTGGAATCTGGAATCCATGGTCGTGTTTCGGGCCCTGCAGGGATTCTTTGCCGGCGCCCTCACGCCCCTCTCCTTCGCCACTATTTTCTTCATGTTTCCCCGCTCGAAGCACGCCATTGGCGTTGCCATTGCGGGAATGATAACGACAACAGGGATTACGCTGGGGCCAGCGATCGGCGGCTGGGTCACTCAAGCGCTGTCATGGCACTGGGTGTTTTTGATGAACGTCGGACCCGGACTCATCGTCGTCGTCGGCGTGCTCGCGTTGATCGACGTCGACCGGCCACAGTGGCATATCCTGCCGCAGATCGACATTCCCGGCGTTATTCTTGCGGCGCTGTTTCTGGGCAGTCTCGTCGTCGTCCTGGACCAGGGTCCCGAAGAGGGCTGGTTCGACACAGGCTGGATCGTTCAGATCATGATTGTGATGCTGGCCAGCGGCGCCCTCTTCTTTTGGCGCGAACTGAGTTGCCGGTTTCCGGTGATCGAACTCCGCCTATTGAAAGACACCACGTTCGCCGCCGGCTGCGCCTGCTCGTTCATGCTGGGCGCGGCGATCATCGGGTCCGCCTACCTAATGCCGGCGATGCTCTCAACCGTACGCCAGTTCAACAGTCAGCAGATTGGCACCATCATGATGTTCACCGGGGCAGCGCAGGTGTTTCTCGCACCCGTCGCCAGTTGGATGGTGCAACGCATGGCCGCCCGCCTGGTACTGATGATGGGACTTGTGATCCTGGTACTATCCCTGTTTGACCACGGCGATATGACCGCTGAAATGGGCATGGGCGAACTGGCCTTGCCGCAATTTATGCGCGGTCTCGGCATGATGCTGTGCTTCATGCCGATCACCGTGGTTGGCCATCGGCAGCGTGCCCTTAAGCGAGGTGCGCACGGCAAGCTCATTGTTCAATCTTTTCCGCAGTCTCGGCGGAGCAGTTCGGGCTGGCGCTGATCACCACGACCTCAGGAGTTCCGATTTAACTTCCTATTATGAACGTCTGATGGCAGCGATACCCACAGGAGACAGCGTTTCCGGAGATACCCTTTTTCACCTGCGTCAACGGATGGAAAGATTTATACGGCTTCGTGCCCGATTGCCGACGCCGCCGCGCTGGAGCTGCTCACGTCTATGATCGAACGTGAGGTCTGGGTCTTGACCTTCAACGACATGTGGATTGCTCTGGCCGTGTATTGTGGATGTGCCGCTTTGATGTTGCCGTTCTTGCCGGACCGGGTGAGGCCGCAGCCGGATTAAAAGGAAAACTTATATGGATAACGAAGTTTTCGACGGCCCCTGCGCCTTGTGCGCCGCCCCACAGCCGATCACGAGCACGTCGAACCTGAGCCCCCCGTGGCACGTAGCCGCAAGGTATTGGCGGCGGCAACCGCGCTCGGCGGCGTGCAGATGATGCCGAAATCGGCTCAGGCGCAACCCTCTGCTCGAGACGTTCCTGCCGGGGAATTCGTCATTGAGGCCGGATGGCTTCTGGTCGAGGTGGACGGCCGGCATGAACTGATTGAAGGCGGATCTGTTCTGGTGGCGGGAGACCGCATCGCGCGCGTATCCAACGACCGTGATCACGGGCAACTACACCCGTGTCGATGCGCGCAAACATCTGGTCACGCCCGGATTCATCAGCGGCCATACCCCACGCCTGCACGGCTTACCCCGACCCGGGGGCCTGGATCGAAAACGGGCGGCGGCCGAACTACCCGCCGCCCCTCAAGAGTTGGTCGAGCAACTGAGCGACTCCGACCTCGACAAACTGACGGCGTACAACGTTGCCGAGCTGCTCCGCAGCGGCACAACAACGCACCTGGAGATGAGCCTCAGTCTTCGGCAGGCGCAGTCCTACGTGCGCGTGGCCGAAGCGTGGGGTGTGCGCGGCTATCCCGGCGGCATGATCCCCGGTTCGGCCCGCCTCGGCCCGATCTGGGCACGGACCGACGACGACGTGCTGCTGGACTCGGAGCAAGGCACGCTTAAAGAAGTCGCTGACAATCTGGCGTTTGCAAAATCGAAGATGGGCGCCGCTGATGGCCGCATCATTCCGATGATGACCCCGCACGCCACCGATACCCACACCCCCGCGACCATGACGGCCATCGCCGCAGCGGTGAACGAGCTGGGAACCGGTCTGCACATTCACTTGGCGCAATCGGGGCAAGAGACCGAACGGGTCAAGCGCATGTGGGGCATGACCCCAACTCAGTGGCTGGATAGCTTCGGGCTTTTGGATGGCCCGGTGTTCGGCGCGCACATGGCCGGACTGGATTGGTCTATCGACCCTGAGATTCTCATTGAGAAAGGTGTGGTGTTGGTCCCACTGCCCGTCGGCGGGGCGGCGCCGGCGGCTTTAGTCAAAATTATCCCGAGGCCTTGGCGGCGGGCATAAAGGTCAACATCGGCATCGATACCCACTCCAATGACTACATGGAAAACCTGAAACTGGCGGTGCTGTACGGCCAGGCGCGATATGACCTACTGCGCAATGGGCGACAGCCCGTTGCCCGCCCGACCATGTGGACAGCGATCCGTAACGCGGACGTCCATTCCCGCTGCGGCCCTAAACCGCGATGACATCGGGCGGATCGCAGAAGGGGCAAAGGCCGATTTGGTGGGCCGTCGATGTGTCCGGCTTGCTGGTGGGCGGGGGCGCGCTGCCGCCGGAGCCACTCAACAATCTGCTTTACGCGAATGGCTTGATGGTGCGGCACGTGTTCACCGATGGCCTGGCGCAGGTTTATGACGGCACGCTGGTCGTTGACGATCAGGCCAAAGTCGTCGCGGAGGGCGGTGAAGTCATGGCGGCGATCTATGAGCAAATGCGCAGTGAAGGATGGTTCACGCCCCTGCCCCGCGAATAGGCGAACTCGCCATTTCCTTCGTGAAACTGAGATCACCTAAAGCATTGGGAAAAATAAACGGGACGGGGTAAGACAGGGGAAAATCTGCCATTTGCACCGTTACATCCCGAGTAATTTTGTGTCTGATACAGCCCATTCCGTCTACCCCCATCTGTTTTCACCCGTGACCGTTGCGGGCCATACGCTGCCGAATCGGCTGGTCCACGCGTCCATGTCGCTGCGCTAAACGTGAAGAACGGCGAGGTCAACGACGAGTCGATCACCTACTACAAAAGCCGGGCCAAGGGCGGCGTGTCCATGGCGATCACCGAGCCCATGGGCACCAGCCGGTGGAACTGTGCCCCCCGGCGCATCCGCGTATTCGGCAAGGCCAACGAAGATGGCCTGAAGCGCTATGCCAATGAAGTCGGTGAAGCGGGCTGCCTGATGCTGGGACAGATTCAGGACTCTGGCCGCGGCAACCATGAGGGGGGCAAGCGCCCCGATGCGGTGGGACCCTCCGCTCTACCTGACGACCTGAGTTGGACGGTGCCGCATGCGCTGACGACTGATGAAGTCGACCAAATGATCGCCGACTTTGCCGAGTCTGCGGCCTGGCTGCACGCCTGCGGCTGGGCGGGGATCGAGATTTCCGCAGGTCATGGCCACATCTTTCATCAGTTCCTGTCGGCCCATTCGAACATCCGCGAGGATAAGTATGGCGGCGATGTGGACGGCCGCACCCGGTTTGTTTGCGACCTGATGTCCGCGATCCGCGATCTGACCGCGTCGGACTTCATTATTGGCGTGAAATTGCCGGGTGAGGACGGGGTCGAAGGTGGAATCGATTTCGATGAGGCCAAACACATCTCCCAAAAGGTAGCGGACAACGGCAATGCGGATTACGTGACCTATTGCTGGGGATCGCATTCAGACACCCTGTACTGGCACCTGCCGGACCTGCACGGCGAACGCGCGCCCTTCATCAAAAAGATTAAAGACCTGGCCGAGCCATTCGGTGAAACGCCAGTAGGCGCGCTCGGACTGATCACAGACCCCAACGAGGGTGACCACGCCGTCGAGGCCGGAGATGCGGACCTTGTCATGATGGGACGCCCGTTGGTGACCGATCCGGCCTGGGGCAAGAAAGCCAAGGAAGGCCGCGAAGCGCAAATCCGCTATTGCGTCTCAGGCAACACATGCTGGCAAGTCATCATCGCCGGGGGGGCGCCTTCAATGCGACAACAACCCGCGTGTCGGCCAGCCGGATGAGATGGATTGGTGGCCGGAAAAAGCGGACTCATCGCGCAAGGTGGTCGTAGTTGGCTCGGGTGTGGCTGGTATGGAGGCCGCCTGGATTGCCGGCGCGCGGGGCCACGATGTGACAGTGTTCGGAATTTCCGGCGAGGCCGGCGGCAAGACGCGTCTGCATGCGGAACTGCCGGGCGGTGAAAACCTCTCGAGTATTTACGACTACCAGCAACTCAGCGCGAACCGCGCGGGTGTTAAGTTCGAGATGGGGATTCAGGCCTCGGCCAGCGACGTGCTGGCGCTGAACCCGGAGGCGGTGATTGTCGCCACCGGTTCGACCATGGCGTGGCCGTTTTTCCTGCCCGAAGAATACAAGGACGAGGGCTTCTTCCCGGACTTGCGCGAGACCATGGCCATGCTGCTAGAACGCCCCTCGCCCCAACCGGGAACGGCCGTCATATACGATCACGACCACACCAAGATGACTTATGCGTCGGCCGAGTGGCTGGCTGACAAGTTCGACCGGGTGGTGATTGTCACGCCGCGCGACCGCATCGCCTCCGACGAAGCGCTGGTCAACCGCCAGGGCATTTACGACCGCCTCCATAAGAAAAAAGTGCAGCTCATCACCAGTTCCGATCCGTCACCGGACTCCGCGTTCGAGGAGGGCCAGGTCACGGCCCGCAACGTGTTCAACGGCGATGAAGTGACCATCGACGATGTAAGCCTGTTCACCTATGCGACCTCACGGATACCGAATCTCGAAATCGTCCCTGAGCTGCGCGAGGCAGGTGTCGATTTACACGTGATTGGCGACGCCTTCTCGCCGCGCGTGGTGGTCACTGCGACCGCGGATGGCAATAAGGCCGGGCTCGCCGTCTAACACGCGGTCCGCAACAAGGGCCTTGCACTAAAATGCGAATCTATCGTCCAATCCCCGCACAGAATTGAATGCGGGGATTTAGACATCATGATGGAAATCGGCATTTTTCTGCCTATCGCCAAAGGCGGCTTTATTATTTCGCGGAATGTGCCAGAGACCTGGCCCACATGGGAACTCAATCGCGACGTCACGCTGAAATGTGAATCCTTGGGCTTCGACTTTGCCTTATCCATGGTCAAGTTTCGGGGTTTTGGCGGCGAAACCGAGTACTGGGATTATGCGCTGGACTCGTTCACGCTCACGGCGTCGCTTGCGCCGGTGACCAGCACGATCAAGCTGTTTCCCTCCGTCACCAATCTTTCGCTTCACCCTGCCGTCGCCGCGCGCATGGCCGCCACCATCGAAGCCGTCTGTCCAGGGCGATTCGGCCTGAACATCGTGTCAGGCTGGTACAAGGACGAATTCGATCAGATGGGTCTGTGGCCAGGCGACGAGTTCTTTGAGACACGATACGACTACGCCACCGAATACGTGAAGGTGCTGAGACAGCTGTGGGAGACCGGGAAATCGGATTTCAAAGGCAAATTCTTCACCATGAACAATGCCGAAATCAAGCCGATGCCAACAACTCCCTTACCCCTTGTGTGCGCCGGCCAATCGGATCGAGGTATCCGATTCACGGCGGAGATGGGCGAACGAAATTTCGTCATCGCGGGCGGCAACAGCCACGACATTGAGAGCGACATCACGGCGTTTAAGAGTATCACCTCGCGCCTGCAGGCCCATGCAATCGAACTCAAACGCGATGTCGGCACGATTGCGCTGTTTAACGTTTTCGCGGCGGAGACAGATGAAGATGCAATGAAACGCTTTGAACATATCGTCGCCGGCGCGGATGAAACAGCGATCGCGAATCTGGTGGGCCAGGCAGAGCTGGATAAATCAGATGGCATGTCCGAAAGCTTGAAACGCAAGTCCATGTTCATGGGGCTGCCCACCCTGGTCGGCTCCTATGCAACCGTCGCTAACTATCTCGACCGCATTTACGACGAGGCCGGCGTAAACGCCTGTATGTTCGCATTTCCGGATTTCGAGAACGATATCGATACGTTTGGCGAGCACATTCTACCGAAACTTGAATCCCGCAAAGCGACATAGGCAGCGCAATGAAACCGGTCTGGCGGCTCTGGTATGCCCGTGCTGTTCTGGCCTTAGCGGCGTTTCTGTTTTCATTTCTGGCGTACCTTTATGCGGTGACGCCACTGAATGGCATCGACATGTTTGGCGTGACGATTTCCGGCGAGCCGCATTCCGTAACCTTCCTGCGCACCGGCCTGGGCGCCATGTTCACCAGCTTGTTGATCACGTCCGTGCTCGGCCTGGTCAGGCCATCGCTGTTTTTGACCTGCCTCTCCTTCGTTGTCGGCGTGATGACGGTCATCGTGGCGCTCCGCGTTTTTGGTCTTGCGGTGGATGGCGTGTCGGCCAAGAACCTGTCCGAGTTGCAAACCGAAGGCGTGTGCTGGCTGATCTTCGTCAGCGGCTGGCTGGCTTATCCCCGTTCAGTTCTGCCCGATCGGGAAGGCTAAACCTGAAAGTTATCCACAGATTTCCAACCGGCTGTCGAGTCGGCTTTACGGTCCGTTAACGGCCTAGGCGGAGGATGTAGGTCACACGTCCATTGTCAGAAAGCCGATAGGACTGCTCCCCATGCTCACCGCTTCCGATCTGAACTCTCAGGCCAATTTCCTGATCAGCCGCCATGGCGCCGCCGCCCGACACCGCGTTCTCAAACAACTGGCGAACGTGGGCAGAACCGCAAATTCTCCTGAGATCCGGTATTGGAAGTCCCTACTAAGCCTCATCACTGAGAAGCTGAGCGGCACGCAAGAAAAACCGGCGCATTAGCCGCCCGTCTTACGCGCTGTCCGGCACGCGAGAGCGCTTTAATCCCGCACCTTTCCTGATCTGACGATATGCCAGACTGAGACCGGTATTTTCGATCGCCGTTGCAGGGCGGCGCGAAAGGTCGGGAGAGCGTCATGACATCGTCATCACAATCGTCATCGCATAAGTCTGACAGTTCGGTTGGGCGCCGGACATTTCTGAAAGGCGCGGCGGTCGCCGGTGCCACCGGATCGATTTCGACCCAGGCCGCAGGCGACACACCGGGCAAAGAAGTGCATGGCGAAACACCAACTGGCGCGGCCCCACCCTCCGCGGTGCAGATGTCGCGGGAAGCCTCTTCAGCCGAAGAGTTAGCACAAGCCGAGCAGGTGGCCGTGGGAGTGGGACCTGACCAAGCCGGGTCCTTCGGTTCGGATTTCATGGTCGATGTCATGAAGTCATTGGACCTGGAGTACGTGTTCTCCAATCCGGGCTCCAGTTTCCTTGGCATTCATGAATCGATCACGGTTTACGCCAACAATGAAAAACCCGAGTTCATCACCTGCATGCACGAGGAGTCGGCGGCGGCCATGTGCAACGGTTACTACAAAGCTGCCCTGAAACCAGCAGCGATGATGTGCCACGGCACCGTCGGTCTGCAGCACGCCGCAATGAACATTTACAACGCCTGGTGCGACCGCGCCCCGATGATCGCGATTCTCGGTAATCATGCCGATGCCCATGCCCGGCTGGGCGCGACGACCTGGCGGCACTCTGCTCAAGACCCGGCTGCCATGGTGCGCGACTTCACCAAGTGGGACGACCAGCCCCACTCACTCCAAGCGTTCGCGAACTCCTTCGTGCGCGGATGGAAGATCGCAATGACACCGCCGATGGAGCCGGTCGTAATCGTTGCCGATGCGGAACTGCAACTGATGGAAGTTGAAGATCGCACGAGCCTGCAAATCCCGAAATATACGCCGTCCGAACCGCCGCAAGGTGAGCGGGGCGCGGTTCGGGAAGCCGCGCAGATGCTGGTGGCCGCAGACAATCCCGTCATCATCGCCGATAGAGCCGCGCGCACACCGAATGGCATGACGCTGCTGACAGAGCTCGCGGAGCTTCTCAATGCGCCGGTGATCGACATTGCCAGCCGGCAGAACATCGCCACGTCCCATTACCTCAACCACACACGGCGCTCCGGACAACTCATCGGCCAGGCGGATGTGATACTGGGGTTGGAAGTTACAGATTTCTGGGGACAGGTGAATTTCGTCAACCGGGAGTCGATGATCAGCTATCCGCGCACCAAGGACACCGTCAAGCTGATCACCATCGATGTCAACGACCTGTATCTCAAATCCAACTATCAGGACTTCCAGCGCTACGCCCCGGTCGATCTGTCGATCTCGGGCGATGCGGAGGCAACACTCCCGGCCCTTATAGAAGAAGTCGAGGCTGCGACCTCACGCAGCCGGCGGCGAGCATTGGCCGAACGCGAAGACGGCATGCGTAAGATCCACCGCTCGCTATACGAAGAATCTCGGCGGCTCGCCGCGCAAGGCTGGAACTCAAGCCCGGTGAGCACGGGCCGCATGTGCATGGAGCTGTACGACAAAATTAAGGACGAAGATTGGGCTCTGGTCTCCGTGGGGGCCTCGGAACGCTTTATCAGCACCTGGCCGCACCGCTTGTGGAACTTCGACGAACACTACCGCTACCTCGGAATCGGCGCAGGCGGTGGCGTCGGCTATGGCCTGCCCGCCGCCGTCGGCGCGGCGATCGCCAACAAGAAACTGGGGCGGTTCTCCGTCAACATCCAGTGCGACGGCGATTTCATGTACGCCAATGGCGCGCTGTGGACGGCGGCGCATCACCGGGTACCGCTGCTCACCGTGATGCACAACAACCGCGCCTACGCCCGGGAAACGATGCTGGTGCAGGGCACGGCCAACCGCCGCAAGCGCGGTGTCGATAAAGCCAACATCGGTACCGTGATCCAAGACCCGAACATTGATTACGCCAAACTGGCGGAGGGCATGGGCGTGTGGTCGGCAGGTCCGATTGAAGACCCGGATGACCTGGGCCCCGCGCTTGCGGAAGCCGTGCGGGTGGTGAAGTCAGGCTATCCGGCCCTGGTCGATGTCGTCACCCAGATGCGCTGAGGGGGGGGTCATGAAGATGAAATCACTGTTGATGATCTGTGTTGCGGCGCTGGCTTGGCCCACACTGGCCTCGGCTCAAGATGGAGATGCGCAACGCGGCCAGGACACCTACATGCGGGTGGGCTGTTATCAGTGTCATGGCACGGACGGACAGGGCAATGACGCCGGCCCGATGCTGACGCCCGACACCCTGCCGGCGGAGGCCATTGCCAACTTTATCCGGTTTAGCCCCGGCCGCATGCCCGTTTATCCCGAAGAAATCCTGTCGGACGCCGAGATTTCCGACATTGTCGCGTTCCTGGAAGCCGTGCCGCCACCACCTGATGCGGACAGCATTGACCTGCTCCAGAACTTGGAGCCGGACTCCTAAGACTCGTGCGCTAAGGTGGCGCAGTAAGTCTCTCAAGAAGTTTCAGCGCCGGCAGTATTTCGCCGAGTGGAGCGGGAAACTCGGTGCCTGAGTATATCGCAGTGGTTGCCTCGGTGATCGCCGTAAGGTGCCCTGGCCCGTACACGAATACAGGATCGCTGCCCTCGGGATCGGATGGCGCCTCGAGACCCTCAACATCATCAATCACGTGGCCAGTTTGCGTCAGCGCGAAGCCTGGTCCAGTCATTTCAATGCGCACCGGCGACGCCTGATCCTGGGGCACACAGGTCAGTGCGAGTGTCGCTTGGCATTGGTTCGCGAACGACAACTCGACAGCGAATTCGACATCCCGATTCGTGGTGAGCACCGCGGTCAACGGGTCACCGAACCACCACAGCAGAAGGTCGAGGTAGTGCACTCCGATCATTCTGGCCAACCCGGCGCCGTGAACGTCGGTGTTAGCCTGCCATCCTTCAAGAACGGGTGGGTGGCCGGTGATAGTGACTTGGGTGGGACGGGCTTTCTGCAACTCGATCTGAGCTTTGATCCAGCGGGAATGACACTGGGCGCGCTGGTTGAGGACTACGCCCGCAGGCACACGCGCGTGCTCGGCGTATGTCCTTAAATCAGTTGCCTCAGCCGCGTTCACTCCAACTGGCTTTTCCACCAGAACAGGAACGCCACGATCAATAAGGGTGCGGGCAACAGCAACCTGAACGGTGTTGGGAGCCGCAATGACGGCGGCGTCAGGTTGAACAACCGAAAACACATCGTCGATCGATGGATAGATGGGGCGGCCACCTAAGTCGGTTTTTTCAGGATCAACGACTGCGGCAATGCACGCGCCGCCGGTCCGCTCAATCGCAGCGGCGAGGCACGCGCCCGCACGGCCCGCGCCGACGAGAAGCCAGTTCACCTGTTCCGGCATACCATGGCTCCCTTTGCACAGTGCCTTCAGTGGCCTTCGCTAGACGCTTGGGCCTTGAGACTGCCCTGCAACTCCTCGAAGGTGATCATCTGCAAAAGCGGGTCTTGCTTGCGCGCGAGCCCCGCGTCTGGGTCCGTGAGAATATTCAACACTGTGGATTTTTCCGCCGCGAACGCACGCTGCAAGGCGCTGTCGATCTCTGCGTGGGCCTCGACTCTTTCACCGTTGACGCCGTAGGCCTGCGCAATTGCCTCATAGGCGACGTCGCCGAGCTCACAGTTCACGTTGCGGCCCATGGCATGCAGTTGGCCGTTCTTCTCTGTTCCCCACGCGCGGTCGTTGAGAATGAGGCAAACGATCTTGAGTCCGGCGAGTGTGACAGCGTTCCATTCGGACGCGTAAAACCCAAACGATCCATCGCCGGTTAGCAGGACAACCGGCCGCTCTTCACGTTTCTCACGGCGCGCACTTTCCCGTTCGCCAGCCGCAGCGCCGATCGCCAGCGCGGTGCCGATCCCCATGGAACCCAGGGGATAATGATCCAGATAGGAGCGCTCTCCAGTGATGCGAATGACCCCGTGCATCCAGTTCAGAGCGTCGGCCCCGTCCCCAACAAAGATGGCGTCCTTTGGCATGGCCTTGGCCAAAGCGCGTCCCGCATACAGCGGGTGAATCGGACCCGCGCTTTCGGTTCCCAACTCGTCGATCCGGGCCATGCGCGCCGACATCGCCGCGTTGACCCATTCCGGACGGGGCGACGGCGGCTGATAGCCACGCGCTGTCAAGGCAGCGTCAAGCTTGGCCACCGTGGATGCTGCGTCGCCGAACAGCGGCACATCGATGATCCGGTTGCGGCCAAACTCTGAGGGCTCGATGTCGATCTGGCTGAACTTGGCGTCAGGATTGAAGCGCGGAGCCAGGCCGTAGCCCAGCCGCTGCGACAAGCGGATACCGACGGCGAGCACGGCGTCCGCCTCATGTGCAGCAATCTGAGCCAACGGCCAGCCAAACCCGAATTCTAAGTCCTCAGGCACCAGACCGCGGCCCAACGCATGCCCGAAGACGGGCAGCTTGTGATGAGACACCAAATCCCGCAACGCGTGACCGGCGCCCGAGAGGGCGGCGCCCGAACCGGCCAAGACCAGCGGACGTTTGGCCGAGGCCATCATCTCCGCCGCAGCTTCGACATCAGTATCGCTGGCCGCAGCCCTAGACGTGGCAAGCGGATACGGCGAGAGCGTATGCGGGCCTTCGATCAATGCCCGTTGAATGCTGCCGGGCACGCCGATGACGGCGACACCGGGCCGCCCGGAGGTCGCAGCGCGCATGGCGGCGTGCACGAACTCAGCAAGTCTGTCCGCGCTGGGCACAACTTTGCACCACTTGGCAAAGGGCTCGGCCATCTTGAGCGCGTCCTGCCCCTCCTCGCCGGAGGACTCTTGCGCCGACTCCGGATAGACGGAGGCGAACACCACCACCGGAGAACACGCCAGACGTGCCGTCTGAATGCCCCCCATGGCATTGGGCATGCCCTGCTTGCCAGCAATCATCGCGATACCTGGACGGCCCGTGACACGGGCATAGCCGTCAGCGGCACCAACGGTTCCAGTTTCATGCCGTCCCGAAATCACGGCGATCCCATCGTCATCCATCGCGTACAGGGTATGGGCATGCGCCGCACCAGCGAGCACGAAGGCTGTCTCAATCCCGTAGCCCCGCAAGATGGCACTGATAACTTGACCGCCGGTCATCTGATTGGTCTGGGACGCCATGAATGCTCCGTTTTCCTTTGCTCATAAGAACAAAGCATGTTTACGCAGTCAGGGTGATTGGTTTTTGCACCCGTGTCGACGGACCGAACAAGGCTTTGGAATTTGATCGTGGAGAGCCGGAACAGGCTCGGGCGCTAGCATTCAGGACGCTGCTTCTTGATCCCGCCTCTGATCTCGCCCTCCGGGTATTGCTGGGTGTGAAGATTCACGTAGGCCCAGTTCTGCACCAAAATAGAGACCTCACCGGTCGTGAGTGTGCGCTCCCCTCTGACCGGGGATTCAATATCGCCGTCGACCAGTGGAAAAATGATGGGCGCAAGGCCTTCGGCAGGCACCGGCCCATGGACATGCAAGCCGATCGGTTCACTGGTTAGGGAGTCGAAGGTCACGGTCCACGACAGGCGCAACGTGTCGCGCTCAAGCACAAAATCTGCGACCCCTGTGGCATCACTTGTCGTCGGCGCCCGTTGCGGGCCATCCCAGAGATTTGCCTGGAAGTGTATGGGCGGCCCGGACTGATCCATTGGGTCTGTTGAGAAGGAAATGCACGACAAGTCCTCAGGCACCTGCGCGCTGGCGCCTGACAAGGCCGATAGACCGGCAATGAGAAGACTCAAACATATAAAACGCAGGACCATCACGCGGCGTACGTCCACCAAGCAGTCTCGTTAAGACCGCCATCTTATGCAGGTTGCAACGCGGCAGACAACTGCCCCACCTATGCCGCAACACCCGGGACCAAGGAGATTCCTTGGGTCGCGCGAAACGCACTCACGAAAATCTGCCCAAGTTGGCGGGCCCAGGTTCCGCAACGTCCCTTTAGTCATTGATTCAACGGTGGGCGCATGGACAATACCCATAGAAATCTGACCCTTAGACTGGATGCAGACCATCGTGCCGCAGAAACATCGAATATCGCAGTCGCCCCCCGCAAGACTGCGTCGCCACGCCTTCCCTTGGAAAAAAGTACTGAGTCTCTGTGTTTTAACAGCGGGTCTTACCAGCGTGAATATTGACGGAGCTGGAGGGGCGCGCGCTGAGGGTATGTCCCTTGGATTCGCAGTCACTCAGTGGAACACGGCGATGCATGAAACGCTGTTCATGGACGAATGTCCCGAAGGTCCGGCGCCCGGTAATTATGAGATCTGGGAGTCGACGGTCTCTCCCGAAGAGCGCCGCTCATACCCGGAACGCCTCATCACCCAGATTCGTCATGTGAATTACCGCGGGCCGGAGGGTGAAGATGTATGCGCTCAGCCAACGTCGGTTGACGACCCGCCCCTACCCGTTGTCGAGGGCAAGTACGCCTATGGGATCGATTTGGACGACAATGCGGACGGAACGGCGACCCCCAAATCCTGTGCCCACCGTACTTTTACCGGATTGAATGGTGAGGCCGGCGTCGACAACCAGATGTACCGCCTGTTCGGGTGCGTCCAAGCCTGGCGCAGTGATGGCCATATTGAGAACAACGCCAACGCGCACCGCCGGACGAGCGGCCTGGGCATGATTCTCATGAACGTGACGGACATTGATGACCTCAATAATGACGACGATGTGACGGTCACATTCTATCGCGGTATTGGCGCCTTTAGTTTGGACAGCGCCAACGAAGTTCTTCCCTTTGCGACCTACGATATCGATATGGAAGACGGTAAACCGCGGTACGGTGACTCGGTGAAAGGACGCATCGAGAATGGCGTGCTCAAAACCAGTCCGGAGGACGTGCACTTACCTCACTATGGAAACTATCAATACATCCGCCAGTTGATCCGGGATATGCAATTAGAGATGGACATCACGGCAGAGACCGGCAAGACAGACGGAATGGTCTATGGCTACTACGGCGTCGACCAAATTTATAGCTATGTGCGGGGCATGCTGACATCTTTTGCCAATCGCCATAAATTCAGTTGCCCCGCTATATTCAAGGCCGCCCACGAATTGGCGGATGGTCACCCGGACCCCGAGACAGGCGACTGCACCACTCTGTCATCGGCGTTCAAGTTCAAAGCGACCCGGGCCTTCATTAACGCGCCGCCTTTAGGCGAGATGGCGCAACGATCTGAAGCTCCTTAGCGGCTTGCCTTTTGTGCCCTTGTGACAAGAAACCCATGATGCAAAGCCAAACCACAACCCGCCTTATCCTCTCCTCTTGCGCACTCTGCCTCTCGGCCTTGTTGCTCAGCGCTTGCGGACCGTCAGAGCCCGACGTGGAAGGCACGCCGCCTGACATCAGACGCCTGACCGAAGACCAATACAGAAACATCATTGCCGATGTTTTCGGCTCAGCCATTACGGTCGGTGGCCGGTTCGATGCCCCGGTACGCAAAGAAGGTCTGCTCACTGTCGGCGCGCGAAACGCCACTGTGACCTCGGGCAGCATGCGCCAGTACGACGAGATGGCGCGGTCCATCGCCGCGCAGACCTTGTCGGAGCCAAACCGGACGTTCCTGGTGCCGTGCGCCCTGGAACCAGGGATGGACTATGATCAAGCCTGCACAGAAGAGCTGATCACGCGAACCGGGCGACTGTTGTTCCGTCGCCCGCTGCAACAAGACGAATTGCAGCCACGGTTGGACTTAATCCGTGAGGCCGCTCAAACCCTGGGCAGCTTCGAGGAAGGTCTTGAACTGGGCTTGATCAGCTTGCTGGTGGCGCCTCAGTTCCTGTTTGTCAGCGAGGATATTGAACCCGATCCGGATGCCAATAGCGGCCACCGGCCCACTGCATACTCGATCGCTAGCCGTTTGAGCTTCCTGCTGTGGAATTCCGCACCTGACGACCTTCTCTTGCTTGCCGCAGAATCTGGCGCATTGCACACGCGGAAAGGGCTTGAGGCCCAGGTCAGCCGTATGATGGCTTCACCACGCCTTGAAGCCGGCGTGCGCGCCTTCTTCAGCGACATGTTTGAGTTCAGCGAGTTTGACTTCCTCGAGAAAGACAATGTCATCTATCCGGCATTCGGTGTGACCGCATCGGCACACGCCAAAGAGCAGACGCTGCGCACCATCGTCGATCACGTCATCAACGAAGATGCGGACTACCGCAGCCTCTTTACCACCCGTAAGACGTTCATGACCCGCACGCTCGGGCAGGTTTACCGCGTTCAAGTGCAAGCGCCGAAGGGCGTATGGCAACGGTTCGAGTTTCCGGCCGACGACCCGCGCGCCGGCATCCAGAGCCAGCTCGGTTTTTTGGCTCTGCATTCGCACCCTGGCAGGAGTTCCCCGACCCTGCGCGGCGCCGCGATCCGCAGCACGTTGCTTTGCCAGCAAGTGCCCGATCCGCCGCCTGACGTGGACTTTACGGAGTTCAACGACCCCAACTCTCCAAGCAAGACCGCGCGGCAACGCCTGACCGTTCACTCGACCAGCCCTGCCTGCGAAGGCTGTCACCGCATCACCGACCCGATCGGTTTGGCTTTGGAAAATTTTGACGGCGCTGGCCAGTTCCGGACCGTAGAAAATGGTGAGGTGATTGACACCAGTGGTGATCTTGACGGAATTGCCTTTGACGACGGTGCCGGGCTAGGCGCGGCCCTGCATGCCAACCCTGCACTAACAACGTGCCTGACGTACCGGTTGTATGCCTACGCAAGTGGCACGCCATTATCGCCGCGTGACCCTTGGATGGCCTATTTGGAAGAGCAGTTCGCCGCCAACGGATATAAGATTAAGTCACTCTTGGAAGTGATCGTCACCAGCGACGCCTTTCTTGCCGTTTCTGCACCGGACCCCGCACCAATAGAATCAGCGATGAATACCACCACTTTAACCACCACCGCCGCCACGCAGGAGAACTAGTCATGGCCGCGATCCGAAAGTCCACCTTGTCCCGCCGTCAGTTGCTCCGCGGCACCCTTGCCGGTGCCGGCGTGACCGTCGCGTTGCCGTTCCTCGATCACATGCTCAATGACTCGGGAACAGCTCTCGCCTCCGGCGCCCCACTGCCCGTGCGCTTTGGCACATGGTTCTGGGGGCTTGGTCATACACCAGAGTATGCCGTCGACGATGTCGCTGGCACCTCCAAGGGTATTCAGTTCAAAGGGGAATGCGCTGCCTTGGCGCGGCATGCGGAGAAAATCAACTTCCTTGCGAAGTTCAATCTGCCGCTAGATGGCCGCTCCAACTATCCCCACACCAGCGGCTGGGTGGGATCGCGCACAGGCGTGGCACCCGACCAGGACGACGAAGTACCAGCGACGACCTTTGATCTCTTGATCGCGGACCAGATTGGCGGGCGCACGCGCCTCAAAACCATCGACCTGTCCTGCACCGGCAATCCCAGCCATATGTATTCAGCGCGGGGAACCTATACGAAAGCATCTGGAGAGATTTCCCCGCTCGCCTTTTACGAAAGATTATTCGGGCCCGACTTTGTTGATCCGAACAACGCGGACTTCAAACCGGATCCCAGGGTCATGTTACGCAAGAGCGTGCTGTCGGCGGTCACGGACGAACGCCAGAAGTTGATGCGGGATGTGGGAGCAGAGGACCGCGCCCAACTGGATCAGTACTTTTCCTCAATCCGTGAGCTCGAGAATCAGCTCGACGTGCAGCTCCAAAAACCGGCACCGAATGAGGCCTGCCGGGTGGTCCCGCCACCGACGGATGACGGCGTGACGGGGGATATCGCGGGAGTCGAAATCGGCAAGGTTCAGGCGACGCACGATGCGTTTGCCAAGATTTTGGCGATGGCCATTGCCTGCAACCAGTCGCACATCTTCAACGTGGTCTTCAGCGACTCCTTCTCCGGGCTGCGGCGCGAAGGCGAAAGCCTCACTCACCACAGTTTGTCGCATGAGGAACGGGTGGACCCCGCGACAGGGCTGCAGCCGCAAACATCCTGGTTCAACACCCGCAGCATGGAGTCTTTGGCCACGTTCATTGACGAGTTCTCGGCAATCCGCGAGGGCGATGGCACGTTGCTCGACAATGTGTTGCTGATCGCCGGCAGTGAGACCAACTTCGCGCGCACCCACTCGGTCGATGGCATACCCTTCATGACGGTCGGAAAAGCCGGCGGGCGGATCAAAACTGGATATCACGTGGTCGGCAACGGCGACCCGGCGACCCGCATCGGCCTCACCGCCATGCAAATCATGGGGCTATCCGTCGACAATTGGGGCACGCGCTCATTGAACACCTCTAAGACCATCACCGATATCCTGGCATGAGACGGCGGCACCTATCGCTGGCTCTAAAATGCCGACGCACAGCAATCGCGGTGAAGTCGGTCGCGCTGGTAAGTCTTATGTGCCTGCCCGTGCATGCGATGCCGTCAGACGTTGGCGCGGCGTCGCAAGGACATGGCACGCGCCTGACGGATGCGTCAGGACACACCCTTTATACCTACGATCTCGACCTGAGCTCTCCTGGCACCAGCACCTGCGCGGATGGCTGCGCTGAGATGCGCCCGCCCTTGCTGGCCGCGGATGCGCCAACAGATCTGCCGGATCATTGGTCTATCATTTCGCGGGAAGACGGTGCACTACAGTGGGCTTACCAAGGACGCCCCCTATACCGGTATGCCCGCGACCTTGATCCAGGCGCAGTCTTCGGCGCCGGGGATGGCTGGAATGTCGCCTTTGACCCGATCATCATCCCTGCAGAGTTTGCCATTGGCGAGACGGTGCTCGGGCATGTCCTAACCGACCAGGATGGCGGGACAGTGTACGCGCCCGATACAGACACTCCTGAGCAGTTTGAGTGCGGCGGCGCCTGTCAGGAGAGGTGGCAACCTGTGCGGGCGCCCTGGACGGCTCATACGGCGCACGGCTTTTCCGCCATTGCACGGGACGATGGCCTCAGCCAGTGGGCCTACAATGACCACCCTTTGTATACATACGCCGGGGATGCCAGCCCTGGCGACACCCTCGGACATGGTCAAGATCAGCTCTGGCAGGCCGTGATTCTCGAGCCCGCCCCGCCGTCACCAGATTGGGTCAAGGTTGTCGGGTCCGATGGCGGAGACTTATACGGCAACAGCGACGGAATGACGCTGTACCGCCTGATGATTGATCAGAACGAATCCGAACAAGCCTATCTGGGCGGCAACCAATGCGATGCCGAGTGCCTCGACCGCTATTGGACTCCAGTCCTAGCCGATTCAAAGCAGCCCCGCGTGGGGAATTGGAGCGCGATTGAGTCCGATCACGGCGGCTGGCAATGGGCCTACAAAGGCATGCCGCTGTATCTGCTTAACCTCGAGACCCGTCCTGGGCAGCTTTTCTACACGACATTCCGTCAGTTTCAGTGGATGAAACCGATTATGCACAAACTGCCGGCGCTGCAAGGTGTGTTTTAATCGCTCTCCCAAGCGTTCGAACCGGGTAAAAAAGAAAAGGCCACCCCTTAGAGAGGTGGCCTTTTTTTGCATCGTAGGCAGGTGTCTTAGAACTTATAGGCGATCGACGCACCAAATTGCCGGCGCTGCGGCAGACCCACAAGTGCGACCTGACCAAAGCGGAAGCCGGTCGTCAATGCCTTGCTGTTGTTCACGTTATCGGCGAACACAGTGAAACGCACCGGACCGTTGTCGAGACCCAGACGCAGGTTGATCAGCGTTTGAGAACCCAAATGCTCCAGGTTTAGTTCATCAATGAAGATCTTGCTGCGGTAGCTTAGATCGGCCCGCGCGAACCAATCCATGTCGCCGCCCAGTGCCGTGAAGGGCGCCTGGTAGGACAGGGATGTGAACAAGGAATGCTTCGCCGTGCGTGGCGTCTTGTTGCCAGACACGTCCGGATCGCCCAGGACCGTTGCCGCGTTCTGTGATTGGAATACCTGATACTCCGCATCAACGTAAGAATATGAGAATGATCCTGACAGCCCGTTACCCAGCTGAGCGGCCAGCGCGATCTCGGTTCCGAGCACATCGGTTTCGCCCGAGTTGATGAAATATGAGCCGACGGTGGGATCAGGATCGTTAAACCGGAAGGCTTGGTTGGTCCAGTCGATAAAGAAGCCGGCCCATTGAATGCTCAAAGCGCCGTCCAAGGCCGAAAGCTTGGTCCCGATTTCATAGTTCCACAGGCTCTCTTCGTCGACGGTGAGGAACTCCGGCGGCGCTGTGGTATTGAAGTTGCCAGGCTTATTCCCTTTGGCAGCGCTTGCGTAAAGAAGCGTATCTTCATTCGGCGTGTACTCGACGATGACACGCGGCAGGAAGCTGTTGAACTCGTCCTCCTGAACGCCGTTGGTATCCAGGTTGAGGTTCTCGATATCTTCGGTCTGATAGCGAGCGTCAACCGTAACCGTAAATGCGTCGGTCAGTTCAACTCCAACGGACCCGAATATGGAAAGGTTGTCTGACGTTTTCTCGGTCGGCGGCTGGCGGAAATTGCGCAGGCGAGCAGTGTTAAACTTTTCGTCGAAGTAGGACACGCCCAGAAGCCAGTTGACCTTCTCTTCTTCTGGAGATTGAAGGCGAATCTCCTGGAAGACATTTTCGATCTCGCGCTCGGTGACAGTCTGGAAAATACTGCAATCAGCTCCAACGAACGGCCCGGCATTACACAAGAATGACAGGAACGGGACTTTGGACGGATTGTAGTTGCCGTCAGACTGATTGACGGTGTCTTCGTTGAAATAGCTGCTCACCGACGTCAGCGTATAGCCGTTCATGTCATAGTTGACGGTCAAGCTACCTTGGAACGTTTCAGACGTGAGCCCAGGCTCGTCGAGCTGATCGACGTTTCCGCCGATGACGGAAATGTCTGGAAACGCGAGCTTGCCGTTGTTCAGGGGTGTGGTCGCACGGGTTGCTTCCCCGAAATCGGCATCCGCATACATAAGCGACAAAGTCGCATCCAGGCTATCCGTTGGCGTGAAAGTCAGGGCGCCGCTCAGGGAGTAGATGTCGTCATCCCCCATTTCCTCGCCGTTGGTGATGTTGCGGTATTCGCTGCCTTTCGACAGCAAGCCACCGGTGACGCGAATGCCAACGCGATCCTCAACAATCGGGCCGCTAACTGTGCCGCTAAGTTGGATTTCGTCATACTCCGCGACCGTGGCGTTAAACGATCCGGAGAACTCGTCTGTCGATTTTTTAGTGATGTAATTGATCGCACCTGCGAAGGTCGCACGGCCGAACAGAGCGCTTTGCGGCCCCTTAATCACTTCGACACGCTCAATGTTCGCAAGCAACGATGAGAACAATGAACCGGAGAAGTAGACACCATCAACAAACGTGGACGCGCCCTGGAGCGTTGGGTCACCGGTGTTAACTGAGATCCCGCGAATGCTGGGCGAGTCCCCGCGTCCTTCAGCTTCGAAGCTGCCGTAGGTCATACCGGGAACGGCCTGAACCAAGTCTGAGATCGTGATGTAGCCGGATTGCTCTATATCGGCCGCTGTGAGGGCCGTAATCGACAATGGGACCTCCAAAAGCGACTCGGAGCGCTTTCTGGCCGTAACCGTAATTTCTTCAACTGCGAGCGACTGTGCGATCGCGGGCGCCGCAACAGACATTGCCACCGTTGCTGCGAGAATTCCTCGATAAGTCATAGCCTTACCCCTTTTATTGCCGTTGGAAGTTGGGCCATTGCGGCCAGATTCTTAGTTGTGCTGGTTGGGTAATGGTCCGGCCCGGCTTCTTTAATACTTATCTGGGCGTTACTCGCTGGGCGAGCCTGGGGTTGAAGCGTAGGGAGGCAACCCGCCTTGCGCGCGAGCTAGGTGATCGCTCAGCGTTCATCGCGACCCGCTGGCCTTGAGCGACTGGCGGTCAAAATGAGATGATCGCTCAGCGATTACAGCGGAGAGCCATCTGTGGCAGGCGTCAAGCCGCTCGAACTAGTACACCGATTTACCGATATCCTGGCGGCCATCAACCAACAGCCCGGACTCAACATCACGGACCTTGCCCGCGCGACAAAAATTTCGCGCGGCGCGGTCAATCGCTTCGTCATTGCTATCGAGGAAATGGGTTTTATTAGACGCGATGACCGCACCAAGGGGTATTGGCCGACTTCAAAAACGTACGAGCTGTCGAGTGGCCTGTTTCAGCGATCAAAATTGCGCGCCTCAGTTATTCCTTATCTTGCAGATGTCTGCCGCCAGGTGGGCTGGACAGTCAACTTTTCGACGATAACAAACTCTCAGTTGGCGCTCGTCGCTCACACCGATGATATTTCGCCGTTGGCTGGCAAACCGCGCCAACCCGATCTGTTTAGGCCTTTAGTCGGGCGCGCAGCAGGGCATGTGTTGCTCGCTGCTCAGAACAACGAGGTCTTAAGCGATATTCTCACCGTCGCCTTCTCTGACAATCCACACCTTTACTCCGACGCTGGCATTACCCTTGAACAGATGCCGGACATTTTGGAGTCGGTGAAACGCCAGGGCTACGCGGCATGGACTGTATCCAGTGTAAAACGAACGTCGATCGCCGTTCTAGTGCCCAGTACGGAACCCGCAAGTTATTCTATATCCGTGGGTTTTGACTCGGACACCATCAGCATTGATGACGCGGTCTCGCACTGTCTGTCTGCCTTAAAGACCTGCGCCCAAAAAATCTCGCGCAATCTTCCGCGCGGCCTGCAAGATGGGGATCAAGACCGAGACGCGAGACGTCCAGCACCGCTGAAGCGCGATGCAGGAAGAGGTATGACATGACATCTTCAAGTATCCGCCCCGTTGATCGTGTTAAAAGGGCTGTCGACGTATTGCAAACCGTCAACTCAATCGGCGAGATTACGATTTCCGAGCTGGCGTCGGTCACGGGCCTTTCGCGCGGCGCGGCCAATCGCTACATAAAAACGTTCGCAGATTTGGGTTTCGTGGCGCGGGATGAAGCCACGCGCCGCTACAGCGTCACCGATAAGGTCGCCCTACTTTCCTGCGGCGCGCCAACCAACGATTGGAAATCGGCGCTGGCCAAACCCATTCTTGTCAGCGCCTGTCAGCGCCTAGGCTGGCCGCTGAGCCTGGGCGCTATTCGCAATGGCAAGTTCACGGTTTTGGAAAACTCGGATGATGCCTCGCCGCTGGTCGTCGTGCCAATGCGGGAGAATATCACCGTACCGGTCGCCGGCCGCGCCGGCGCCCATGTGCTACTGGCTGCGCAACCACCCAAAGTGATCGACCAAATTCTTTTGGTCGCGCTCAAGCGAGACCCGCACCTTCTGACCCGCGTCAACATGACCAAGGATGAGCTTCTGACTCATCTGAACACCGTCAAGAAGCTAGGCTACGACGCAACACATATGCCCGGCTCAAAATGGGCGACGGTCGCAGTGCCGGTTTTCCAACATGGGGCGTGTAGCTACTCCGTGTCGATCCGGTTTCGGTACTCAGCGGTCAATCTGGAGTCCGCGGTCAGGAGATTCAAACCAACACTTATACAAACCGCTCAAGACATAGCGGAGCGCATTCCCACGGACAGTGAAGGCTGATCGGGATCTTAGTCGGCACTTTCGCCCAGATACCCCAGCCTCTGCAGATTCTGCGTCAGCTTTGATGGCTCTGTGTCGTTCTTTGGATTGACTTCGAACTCATCGCCGTAGTCGGACATCGCCTGCGCCAAATAATCTTCCGGCAGACTATCCAGGCTTTTCACTTTGTAGAACTCCACATGCCAAATGACCTGCCCGAGTGCTGGGTCGGGCATGCCAACGTTTGGCATGGACGGCATAAGGATATGACCCGCGCCATGCGATGGAATCCAGGTCTTGGAGGGGTCTGTCAGGTCCGCGAGGGACGCATAAAAAGTGTTGTCCTGATTGTAGGGAGACCGAACCAGCGGCTCCGGCCAATGCATCTTGGCTTTAAAGGAGACCACATCATCGATGACAGACATCTCTGTGTCGTCTATTGAGCTCTGCGTATAGAAGTCGGGGAAGGCCGTCTCGATGACGTTAATGGTGACTCCCCTGTCAGAGATCGTCTGCCCCTCGGGGACACGGCTCCAGTTTTCCTTGAGGTCAACCTTTTCGCCCGTGAGCGGGTTTGTATAGGACTGAATGATCTGATCTGTCTCGGCATCGGTGAAGTACGTCAGCAAGGATGTATATCGCGAGAAGGTGCCGTCGGCCTCTGGCTCCCACCATTGCTGCTCGCACCCCTTAAAGCGAACAAGGGGAACAGGCGAGGCCGGCGCTTGGAAACCATAAATGATGCCGCGTGTACGCCAAATGACACGTCCCGCATCAAGCCGCCCCTGCTGTTTCGCCAACGCCAAAACCTTGTCTTGCGTGCTCCAGGATGAAACGTCGGAGCCCATCGCCGACCCCGCCGCTGAGGCCGGCACCGAACGGGCAGAGATGAGACTGGTTCCCACCCCAGCTCCCGCCAAAGCCCCGACTGCATTTCTTCGTGTTAACCTGGTCATGCCAAAGCCCTCCGTCGTGCCTAATCTTCGTCTTATATTGTTCTGAGGTCTTGTGACTCAAATCATGCCTATTGCTCGCGATACTCACTCCGCGAGTACCAGCGAACCAGCTCACCCTGCGCCGTGAGACTAGGTTCAGCGCTCAATCGTATTCTTATAGATGTGGCCGTCTTTCATGATGAGTTTGATGGTGGCCTCGTAGTCTTCGAGAATGGATGCGTCACTGAGCGGGTCGCCATCCACCAAGAGAATATCCGCATACGCCCCCTCCTCAATCACGCCCAGCGGTCCGTCAGGATATGGGTTCCGCAGTCCGGTCAGCTCAAGCAGTTTGGCATTGTGGCTCGTGGCCTGTTTCAGAATCTCGAGCGAATCAAACCAGCGCTTGCGGTAGGTGAACTCTTTGATGCCGCGGCGGTAGGTTTCAATCGAACCGAAAGCGTCCGTGCCAAAGGCGACGGGAAGGCCGATACGCTTGGCCGTTGTCATCATGGCATCCACACCGTCGAGAACACTTTGCGCTTTACGGCCCCGGGCAGAGCTTTGGTTTGGCCGGAGCTCGCGCACGAAGCCGAAAGACTGGGACGAGAGATACGCGCCGTCCTTCTTGATGCGGCGCAAGGTCGGCTCGGTGAGCAGGTGGCCGTGCTCAATCACCTTCACGCCGGCGTCCAGCGCGCGGTTTACGGACCCGTCCGTATACGCGTGGACGGTAACGTAAGTCCCCCAGTCCGCGGCCGCTTCCACCGCAGCCCTCAGTTCTCCGGGGCTGAACTGCAATGAGTCCAGTGGGTTGAAATCGGAGCTGATCCCGCCGCCAGCCGTGAGTTTGATTTGCACCGCACCTTGGCGCAAAGATTCACGCACAGCACGGCGCACCTCATCCGCACCGTCGGCAATCATCGAATAACGTTCCGACGCCAGATTACGCACCCCAGTCATGTTGGGATGCGGGTCGGTCCTGGCGCGCCGGTCGCCGTGTCCGCTTGTTTGCGAGATCGTCGTCGCCGACGGATACACCCGTGGCCCTATCGCGTGGCCGGCGTCAATCGCGCGTGCCAAACCTTGGGACGGACCGCCGACATCGCGCATGGTCGTCCACCCGCGCATCAGGTACAGACGTGCCACGCGCAAGGAAACCGCGGCGATGTAGAAGGAGTCCTCTTGCGTTCTGATCAATGGATTGACGGGCGATGCAAGATGGGTGTGCGCATCAATGATTCCCGGCATGAGAAACAAGCCATCGCCGTCGATCACCTCTGCATCGGGAGATGCCTTGATGTCATCGCCGATAGCTTTGATCAGGTGACCTTCCACCAGAAGGGTCTGATTGGGCACCGCCTCACCGCTTGTGCCATCCCAAATCCGGGCATTTTGAATCAGCACCTGTGATGGCGCTGGCGCTGCGTCTGGTGGCGCTTGCGCGAATGACATTTGTACGAATGACGTGGCCGAAATCGGCAAGACGAGAAACGCCGAAAGTGCTGGCAGCATAAGACTACGCATAGGCCCCTCCCCGGACGCTGAGCCCCGCCAGAAGGCTAGAAACATTCGGGCAAGCGGTAAAGGGTGGCCCAGTAGCGATGAGAGGTAAAAGAGTAGCGAAGGGGTCCGGTTGGAGCCTGTTCTGAATGTCTGTAGGCAACAGCTTGAAAAGAATAGTGCGCGGTTCGAACGCACTTTGAAAACGCTAAGTTCATAAGATTCTAGGAATTTCTGGGCACTTTCACACAGAAATTACACAGGATTTGTTCGACTCTTGTTTACCCAGACGATGGCCAACGCAACCCTTGAAGAAGGTTGATTGCGGAGGGGGCCTGCAACCACCGAGAGTTTATCTTGGGGCCGATCGGGGTATGATTCCGAGAAAGGATCGGCGTTGTTGTCATATGTGTTCTGCAAGCCATAGCCTTCATGACCTACGCTCCAATTATGCCTAACGATGGCGACCCCGGTGTTCTGCCTCAGATACCGGCGAAGACTGACTAGATCTCAAAAGCGCACACCTTATAGCGATTGGTTTTGCGGGTTGATCAATGCATCCCGGTTTACGAGTTCGCGCATTTGTTTGAGCAACGACTTGTTAGTCGCACCAACGGCATCGCCGAACCGATAAAACGCACCGACTTGCGCCGACAGCGCACCCAGATCGAAATAGAGATCGCGGAGGTCGCGCCTCAAGGCCACAACCAATTCACGTGCTTTCGGACTGGGTAGCGGATCGCCAAACTTTTTGATCTTGTCCTGCCCCAGAGCGTCTCCATGAATCGGTAAAAGCGCATCCGGCCAATAGAACATTGGCTCTATCAAGTAGTATCCGTCTCCGGCAGACAGCATGAATGAGTGAACGATGCCATGGTCTTGAAGGGCACTTGCGTGTGCTTCGAAAAACTTCTCTGTTTTTTCAATGGCGTCCGATACTTTCGAGAACGGAAAGATGCCGTGCATGGGCACCCATCGCTCTCCTTTTATTCCGAGAAACCCACGAATGGAAAATGGCTTCGCCGCCATGGCGATGGGGATGGACGGGTCTATGGAGTGCCCTTTATCGACACAAATATGATCAACGAGCTTCAGACTTGACTGGGCGGCAGCCTGATCGACCCCTTCCGTTGAGATGTGTAATGACCATGCCACTTGGTCAAACGCCTTCTTGCCGGCCAAAGCGACTTTTGCAGCGTCAGCAACCCCGCCGACCAGGCCCTTCGATGACGTGGTTGCGATCTTCTTGAGTGTGTCTATCCCCTCTCGCGTGTCCACCTTGGTCGCGGTCTTGTTCTTGAGAGGGTCTAACCCGAACATCCGTGCTGCCAGACCGTGTTGCGCAATCCGCACCATTGCAGCCGCGACATCCTGCATGCTGTCAAACGCGTAGGACCCATGCGCAACACCTGAAGGGATAGGCTCTAAACGCAGTGCAACTTTCGTCTTGATGCCATGGGTGCCGTTGTCCCCGAGAAAGAGGCCTGTGAGGTCGGGACCGTAGTTGCGGTAGAAACCGTGCCCATCATGCGCCCCGAGACTGCCCGTGCGGACGATCTCTCCTGACGCCAGGACAGCCTCCACACCCAAGATGCCATCCATGGACCCCGGCAAATTCTGGGATGCGGCACCGCCGACTGTGGAAATGCTGCCTGATATCGGACCGCGCAGCACGGTCCTTAATCCCGTGCCGGACAATGCGTCCGTTACGGTTTGCCACGTACATCCTGCCTCGACCACCATGAAGCGGTCGCTTTCCGACACTGTCGTAACTTGGTTAAGTGCGGACAGGTCCAGCAAGACTGTTCCATCTTGACTGGGCTGATAGCCACCGGTGTAAGACATGCCACCAGCTCGGATGGCGACAGGCACGCTGTGCCGGCGGGCGATGTCGAGCGATTGAGTGATATCGTCTCTGTATCGGACTGCAACAACGACACTTGCGTTGGCTTCAGGTTCGGTTGGCGAAAGGTCCTTACTCAAACGCTCCCGCGCCGCAACATCGGTTTGAACTTTCTCATCCCCGAGAGCACCCTTCAGCGCCTCTGCAACTTCAACGCCCTTTGGCCCTGACCCATTCATGACGGGGTGCTCTCGTTGATCTGTGAGAGTGCATCCCGATAAGACTCTGCGTCCTTCACTGACGCGTGGGCAAGGTGTTCGAACGTCGGCAACTTATCTCGCGGAATTACGCCGCCTTGGGTCCGCCAAATCGCCACGTCACTTTGCACATCGGCGAGCCTTTCGACCAATGGATAGTCGATAACCTCCTGCCAAACCCGCTGATAGCTTTTGGTGTGCTTTACCAAGTGCCGGGCGAAATGGTGCACATTTTTAGGGTTAACGTTCGGGCTCGGGTGGGCGGCGGCACGCGTACGTTCGGTATAGGGAAACCACAACCGCTGATCGCGGACGTGGTGCCAGAGCGCTGCCATATGCGTGCCGTCGTCTCTGGGCGCGATATCAGGCGCATAGGGATACGGCAGACGGTCCCGTTCATCTTCTTGAATAGCAATGGGATCGATGATGTTGAGAGATGCAAACGTATCCGGCTGGTCTATGGCGACCTGCACAGCAACCGTCGCGCCACCGCTGATGGCTACACCTTCCAGTTGAGCGAGACCCAAAGTCGTTAGGGCGTCGGCAAGAAGGCCTGTTTGCAGGGTGAGTAGTCCGTCTTTGGCGCGTGGCCCCCAGGAGTTTCCGCATCCGAGCGGATCAATGGCAAACACACTCCGCTGTTTGGCGAGGTCTTTTATGACATCACCAAAAGCCTCCACCGCGCCGGGCACAGACGGCAAGAAGAGGATTGGAGGACGCTCTGTGTGATCCGCTCCACCGCGCATCACAAACAACTGAACTTCGCCCGCTTCGACGTACTGCCACGTCAATCCGGACGGTTGTTGCTGGGTGTCTTTTACTGTCGGCGCCGGCTTTGTCGGGGGATGACTTTCAAACAGCTCGCGTTCCCGCGCCATCGCGGTATCACTTTCCCTTGGAATTTCTTCTGTCCATGTGCTCGCGGGGAACGTGGACAAAGCCTTGTACAAGGAATCGCCCGGTCGGCCACCGAGACACAGCGGTCGCTGTGAGGACTCCAGCGCAGGTAACGGCTTGTGGAGAAATGCGGCGATATAGGGCGCTTTGTATGCGTTGCCCGCTTCAAGCATCTCGATGACACCGCGCTGGATGAACGTGTTGTCAGGAACATCGGTATCTGCTCGGTGTTTGGCGTCCATAGCGTTCCATGGCCAAAACACGTGCTGATCGCGGTAGCGGAACCAAAGCCACAGGTAGAATCCGCCGTCCCACGTCGGCTCTAGATCGGAGAGATACCCCGATAGGTACTTCTCCCGTTGTTCGTCTGTGAAATTGGGCAAACCGTCCGTCAACGCCATTGTGGTGAGATCGGGATGGCGGTTTGCCACCTCGATGGCGATGGAGGCGCCTGTGTGCCGGCCATAGGTTGCACAATCTTCTACACCGAGTTCCCGCAGCGCCGCCGCCATAGCGTCGGCATAATCCTCGATCGTCGGCTGGTCCAATGGCAAGGGTTCGGACAAGCCGTTGGACGGCGTGTCAAAGGCCAAGGTCGTAAACCGGTCTGACAGAAACCTCATGAACGGCACATGGACGCGAGCGGACACAGGCGAGGCATGAAACAACGCCACAACGGGACCAGTCCCACAGCGACGGTAATGCATACGGCGGCCATCGACATAGACGAAGTGCTTGGTGATGCGTTCGCTCATCTACGAAACCGTCGCAGAATTGAGCTCATCACGAAGCGCCCGGTGCAATATCTTGCCTGAGGCATTGCGGGGCAGCGCGTCTCGGAAATGAAACGCTTTCGGCACTTTGTAGGCTGACAACTGTTCTTTACAGAACGCGATCAGAGTCTCCTGATCAACTTTCTCGCCATCCTTTGGCTCGACAAAGGCGACAACGGCTTCTCCCCAATAATCGTCCCTCTTGCCGACAACAGCTACTTCTTTCACAGAAGCGTGTGTATGCAGAACATCTTCGACTTCGCGCGGAAACACATTCTGACCACCCGTGATGATGACGTTCTTCTTGCGGTCGACGAGGTAGAGGTAACCTTCGTCATCCTTGCGGCCGAGATCGCCTACCGTGCACCAACCATCTTGATAGGCCTCGGCTGTGGCTTCCGGCTTATTCAGATAGCCTTCGAACATCCACGGCGTACGTACGAAAATCTCACCCACCTCGTCCGCTTCACATTCCGTTCCGTCCGCCCGGCGCAGTTGAACAAAACTTCCGGGCACAGGAAGTCCGACACATGATTTTTTTCGCAGTTGATCGTACGGTCTAAGAGCCGTCGCTGTGCCAAACTCCGTTGACCCGTACGCATCAAACAGGACGGTGGAACCGAAATAGGCGTCAATTTTCTCCTTGGTCGCCTGCGGAAGCGGCGCCGCGTTTGAGTTGATAACTTTTATGGAGGAGCGGTCATACTTATTCAGAGTTTCATCACCAAGATTGAACATGGCGTGAAACTGCGTAGGCACCATAAACATGTTGGTGATGCGGCGGTCTTGGATCGTCTCCAACATGGACTCTGCCATAAATCTTGGAAAGATATGGCAGGTCCCGCCGAAAAAGAGCGGAGACAACACGTTGGCAAAACCACCTCCATTAAAGAACGGAGACATCGCCAGGGCCCGACAGTCGGGATTGTGGACACCATAGCTCCCTGCTTGCGCGAAGAGCATCATCATCGTACGGGTCCGGTGGGACAGGAGTACGCCCTTGGGTTTTCCAGTTGTGCCTGATGTGTAGGGGATAGAGAACACATCACGCTCGGCGATTTCTATCTGCGGCTGGTCCGCCTTAGCTTTTGCAAAGACATCCTCCAACTCGTCTTCAATAACGATAATACGCTTGACCGTTTCAAGTTCAGCAGCGCGTGCTTTGTCTTCAAATTGTTTTTGAACAAACAGCACTTCAGCTGAAGAGTCGTTGCATATGTACGCGATCTCAGGTGGGGTTGCTTGAGGACTGACCATAGCCGGTGGCACGCCGGCCTCCGACAACCCCAAAGCGATCTCCACAAACTCAATGGAGTTCATAGACATTAGGGCAGAATGTGCCCCTTTTTTTAGTCCGAGCCCATCGATTACAAAATTTGAGATGCGATTGATGTTGAGGACGAAATCACGGTAGGACAACTCGCGGTCGCCCATATCTGTCAACGCAATTTTTCTGGGATCACGGGCCGCGGCAGCGCGTATACCATAGCCAATGGTCACGGGAACGAACGGAACTGACTCATTCGTCATCGCTCACTCCTCGCCTTCCCAAATGGGATCGGGCAATTTGAAAACTCTGATCGCGGTGTTTCGCAGAATCTTTTTCAAAGGTGCAGGTCGGAAGTTTAAGTCAGCCACCTCCCTCATGGCTCGAATGGGATCAATGACACCCCAATCCGTCCCGAACATGAACTTATCCTGTCCATATGTATTGGCGTAGTGAACCACTTCCTGCGGCCAGTACTTGGGCGCGTAAGCGTCTCCAGCCATAAATACGTTTTCATGCTTCCAGCACATGGCGATCATCTCGTTGTGCCAGGGTGTTCCAAGATGGATTCCAATCAACCTTAGCTCTGGAAAATCGATCGCGACTTGATCCAATAGAATTGGTTTGGCCACGCTTGGCAGCCTGCGCGCTCGATTGTAAACGAGATTTTGCCCCACCTGCATCATGATCGGAATGTCGAGTTCGCAGCACTTAGCGTAGTAAGGGTAAATCTGTGGGGCGTCGGGCGGCATAGAAAACCAGTGCGGATAAAAATGAGCCCCAACAAACCCATAGTCTTTGACCGCGACTTCTAGCTCGCGCAGACCAGCCATCCCCTTGGAGGGATCGACTCCAGCCAGTCCTGAGAAACGATCTGGATGATCTTGGCAAACCTTGTGGATCATCTCATACGGGACTTCAGTGGAATGGGCGACCTTCATGTCGCCGCACCGAGATGCAATGATCAAAGAGCGCCAAATACCGGCCTCATTCATCTTTTCGATATATTGCTCAACCGTTACCCCGCGCGACGCAATATCTGTGTCCTGCCTAATCTGTTCCCGGAATGCGCTATCTGTGGGCGAACGGCCTTGCTCATAAATCTCGGGTGTCGACAGATTGACAACCGGATCGATGGCCCCGGTTGCTCTGAGAACCTCGGAGTTGTTTAGATCAGTCTTTAAATCGGAACTCATTCTGCTTTACTCAATCCGATGAGGCGTGGCGTGCGGGCTTATCGGATGCGTCAACGATAATCTGCCGAACGTTTGGTACGGTAACTAGAATGATGCCCATGACCATCGCCGGCGTGAGCGCGATGACAATAAAGACGGGCGTAAACGAATAGGTGTCTACTGCCCAACCGATCCACGGTTGAACCAGAGCCCCGCCAAGACTGCCTGCCGCCCCAAGGAAGCCCCAGACCGTCCCCACATCCCGCGCCGGAAATAAGTCAGCCGGTAGTCCAACGGTGGTGACGGATTTGAACTGATTGAAAAACATGGCGCATCCGATAATCATGACGGCGCCGAAAGCACTCTCAGCCCAAATGGCAAAAATGGAAATCGGAACAAGACACGCGGCAATGCCGAGCATCGTCTTGCGGGCGGCATTAACACTCAATCCTAATTGAATCAGCTTGGCTGAAAACCAGCCAGCGACCAGGCTGCCAATGTCCGTAAAGACAAAAGGAATCCATGCGAAGGCCGCGATACCCAGGATGTCCAGACCTCGCGCATCCGCCAAGTAGATGGGGAGCCAAAACGTGAAGAATAGGAAAATGTTGTCGCCAATCGCGCGCGCTAACGCGAGCCCGGCGACCTCTTTGTGCTTGAGCAGTGACCAGATTGGCGGTTTCTTTTCCTGCATCAGAGCAGCGCCACGGCCGTCAAGGATATGGCTGCGCTCTGCTGGCGCCAGACCGGGATGTGTCTCCGGCGATTCATAGTAACGCAGCCAAACGACAAGCCAGACGAAGCCGATCAGCCCCGCAAGTATGAAACTGGCTTGCCACCCGGCATAGAAAATTGCCGCACCTAGAAGCGGTGGCGCGATAATCGCGCCGAAACTCGCGCCCGCCAGAAATATTCCCACACCAATCGACCGCTCTGACGCCGGAAACCATTCTGCAATTGCTTTGATCGCAGAAGGATGGTTGAAAGACTCAAAGCCTCCGAGGATTCCGCGAAGCACAGCGAACGATACATAACCACGACCAAACGCGAGGGACATACACGCAAGCGACCAGAGCGTCACTGCCCAGCCAAGCGCCCTCTTGACTCCATACTTGTCGATGATTCGCCCACTGATTGCCTGACCTAACCCGTAGGTCACGAGAAAGGCGGATGTGATTAAACCGTATTGCTCGTTGGTGATACTGAACTCTTCTTTCAGCACCGGCGCAGCAACAGACATCGATTGGCGATCTACATAATTTATGACCGTCACAACGAAGAGCAGACCGCCGATTTTCCAGCGGACGTAGCTACCCAGACCTATTGGGTGTGTCTTTATGCCCCCCGCCACGTCGGCTCCGTCATCAAGTCGGCTGAAAAATTTCCAAGAGGTAACCATCGGGATCCCGAACAAACATCGACAAAGACTCAATTTGTTTGCCGTGAAGATCCCCGGTGTTCTTGCCGGGACTCAGCGGTTTCGCAAAGTCGGCGCCATAGTCGATAAGCCGTTGCTCAAGAGCCGGGGCATCTGTGGTCTGCAGGACAATCACAGCGTGGCCGTAGCCCAACCGGTCAGCGTGATGATCGGACATGGCGTCGTCGTACCAAAGAAGTCCGATCATTCCCATGAGATCATGGTCGCCTTTGACAATGACAAACCGTCCCCGTCTCTCTTGATTGGGTGTTCCGACAGGAAAAGGTGAGTCCGCCGGTAAGATCGACTCACGTTCGTGGTAGATCGTGTATCCAATGACTCGTGTATAAAAATCGACGGACCGCTCCATGTCCTTCACAAAAAGCGTGGCCCGGCGCTGAACATTGCCGAGATCTTTGACAGGATCACCCAAGACTCCGTTCTCCTGATTTAGGAGGGTCTATAATCCTCTATCGGTATACATTATGCTATATTTTGTCTACTATTTGTTTACGTGCAGGCCGTATGGGATGTGTGCTCTAGCCTGGGCCACCTGACGCTGCTAAGGGAAAGACATGGACACCCGGCTGCTCAAACACTTTCTTGCCGTATACGAACATCGCCACTTTGGCCGTGCTGCCGAAGCATTGGATATGTCTAAGCAGGGTCTCAGCAAGAGTGTGGCAAAGCTGGAAGACTCCATCGATGCCAAATTGTTTGAACGCGGCCGGTTTGGAGTGAGGCCCAGCGAATTCGGTGAGGCGTTAGCGTCCCATGCCCGGCTTATTTTGGCGGAGACACGCATTGCAGAGGATGAAATTGAAGGCCTGAAGAACGCGGAAGCAGGCGAAGTGCGCGTTGGCGTAACACCAACTATGTCAGAGAGGATTGTGCCGGCAGCGGTCAGCAACTTCACTAAACGCTCCACTAAAGTCGGTATCTATGTCGTCTCGCGCTTTCCAACAGAACTCATGGACATGCTGGCTGAGGGAGATCTCGACGTGGTGGCCGGAAGCTTCCGACCTGACTTTGTAATTCCCGAGAACGTCAATAAAGAAACACTCTTCACCCAGAACGACATGATTGCTTGCCGCCCCGGACATCCCATCGCTGTTCAGACAGCTACGAAAAAGGGGAAGCTCAAACTGTCGAATCTGGAGCCCTATCCATGGCTTGTCCCGGCAAAGTTTGAGTGGGTCGTGGATAAGATCTCAAGCACGTTTCAATCGGCTGGTCTTGATAGGGCGCGCGATTTTATCCATTCGGACGATTTCAGCTTTATGCGGGGGCTGTTGGCTGAGTCAGATTATCTTTGTTACGGCAATCGGTCGTCGTTCAGCTGGGAGATCGACTCAGGCCATTTGTCAGAAATCTTCGTCCCCCAACTTACGGATGTCCGCCAAGCCATGCTCTTGACCCGGCGCAGCAGCATTCTGACGCGGGCTGCTGTCGGGTTGATTCAGGAAATCCGGGAAACCGCCAAGTTGACGATGGCGGCATAAGACCCAAACCGATCTTTGGGCTGGCTCAAAAGTGCGTTTTTAGCCCATCCACCATCAATGACACGATTTTTTCTTGTTGCGCCTTGATGCGTTCGGCCGGTCCGGACACGCCAATGACAATGGGGCTGTCGTCGGGCGTGTTTGGCAGCACCATCGCAATTCCAGCAAGTCCGTGAGGTGTATGCTCTCGCGAAACCGCGTATCCGCTATGTGTTACGAAGTCCAATGCGGACTCGAGTTCGGACCACGATACGTTATCAACCGGGTTCTCGATCGCACTGTTGTGGCGTCTGAGGAGAGACTGAACATGTTTGACGGGACGTTTGCTGAGCAGCGCCCGGCCCATTGCTGACGTGCACAGGGGGGCTTTGTCGCCGGCCTTCAAGTTCAAAGTCAGCGGATAAGTCCCCGTCAAGATCTGCAAGAACTGAACATCAAGGTCTGACTCACATCCAATACCAACGGACTCACCGGTTAAGTCTCTCAGTTCGTTCATCAAGACCTGATAGCGCCCTTCGCCGAACAACGATCTTTCAATCCAGTCGCCGAGCACAGCGACCCGCAACGTCGGACGATAGCTCCGGCTGCGCCGGTCGAAACTGAGATACCCCAGTGAAACCAGGCTCCGCAGCAGTTCTTGCGCGCTGGACGTGGGCAAATCCAACGCGTCCGAAACTTCCGTCAGGGACATGAAGCGACGGGTCCGATCAAATAGCTCCAGGACATCTATGGTTCTCTTCACTGACTTTACCAGGTCCGGCATTGCGCCCTCATGTCTGGATTAGTGAACTTACGAACATGCAAATATAAATCCGCGTATACGGAATTTTTTTCCAGTTATACATTTTTGAAGGCGACTGTACCAGATATCGGGTAGGAAAGCTTAGCTTTGCTAGGGAGATCTTGATGAACAGACATCCGCTGAAACCTGTGACCCAGCAGCACATGGACGACTACGAAAAAGACGGTGTGACCTGCCTACGCGGCATGTTTGACACCGACTGGATTGGCAAGATGCAAAAAGCCGCAGCTGATTTGATTGAAGATCCGTTGCAAGCGCCAATGCATGGTCCATCTCATTCTGATGAGTTCGTGTCGGCCATTTTCATGTGGCGCAATGATGGTCCGTTTAGTGATTTTGTCTTGGATTCACCACTTGCCGAGTTGGTCGGACGGACCATCGGATCATCTGAAGTGCGGGCGTATCAAGACCATCTGTTCGTGAAGCACGTGGGCTCACCCCATGTCATGCCCTGGCATCACGACATGACCACGTGGCCTTTTGACGGGCAGCACGTTCCGACAATTTGGGTAGCCCTGTCACGCGTCACCGAGTCGAATGGGCGATTGGAGTTCGTCAAGGGATATCATAAGCGGTTGATGGAACAGGGTGTCATATACAGTGGGCATTATCCCAAAGGAGACTTCGGGCCTCAGGACGCCGTGAAGTGTCCGAACTTTTGGGACTTGGAAGGCCAGGACGGTATTGAAATCGTCAGTTGGGATCTCGATCCAGGCGATGCGGTGATCTTTCACCCACGTATTCCCCATGGCTCCAAACATGCAGTGAATGCATCTGAGCCCCGTATCGGCCTCAGCTCGCGCTGGATCGGCGACGACATCGTCTGGCATTACCGCGAGGGTAACGTAACGATCCCGGGCGTGGATGACATGCCCACGGGAGAGCCCGTGCGCGGAGATCTGTTTCCACTTGTCTGGAAAGATACCGGCACAGCACAACCCGAAGCGGCGTGACCCGGCGGTTTACCCAATTTATGCACGTGATCCTGCGGCCTGCCGCAGTTGCTCTGCTATGGGCGCTGAGCGCAAATGGTGCCAATGCCGAGCAAGACACCATTCGAGTCGGCATGCCGAACTTCCCCGCTGGAGGCGGTGTCCCGCTGACAGGCTACGCGCTCCCTTCCATTTTGACCTATGGTGCCATTTTTGATGGCATGACATACCTCGATAACGACGGTGCCTTTCGGCCTGCATTGGCGACAGCTTGGTCGCGTGTCGACGATCTGACCTGGCGCTTTTCGTTACGGGAGGGTGTGTTCTTCTCGAACGGTGAGTCGTTCGATGCGAACACCGTGGAGTTCTTCGTTTCTCTTCTCAAGAGGCCAGAGTCGCAGGCATACCCGGTGCAGCGGGAACTTGCCGTCATAGAAAGTGTGCGTGTCATTGACCCGCTGACCGTTGAGATCATCACGACGGCGCCGGCGCCGCTTCTGCCGCAGATTTTGGCGGCGATGCGTTTCGTCGCGCCCAAATATTGGGACACGATTGGAGCCGATGTTTTCACAACTGCGCCGATCGGCACCGGTCCGTATCAAGTTTCATCCTGGACATCGAACCAAGTGGTTCTCGAATCGGCTGTGGGTTCTTGGCGGACGCCAGTTACGCCACGGATCGAGTTGCTCCGTATTCCCGAAGCAACCAGCCGGCTCAACGCTATGCTCGCTGAAGACATTGATATTGCGTTGGGACTATCTCCTGAGCACGTTGAGGCACTCTCGGCCGTGGATGCCTCAGTCCAAGGGCGGCGATTGGGTAATATCGTTGTATGGACGTTCATCACGGAACACGACTCGCCACTGCAAGACCCTCGCGTCCGGCGCGCCGCAAACATGGCGATTGACCGGGAGACATTGATTGAAGCGTTCTTGAACGGCGACACCCGCGCTGCGAACCAGGCCGCAATCCCGGAAGCTTTTGGATACAATCCTGACATTCCCCCCATCCCTTTTGACCCAGAGGGCGCGCGGGCGTTGTTGCGGGAAGCCGGATACGGCGATGGCTTTGACATGACCGTCGAGCTCGTTCTCGGTGGGTTGTCTAACGATACAGCCATCTATCAGCAGATTGCTTCCTACCTGTCAGACGTTGGCATTCAAGCAACGCTAAAGACCATTACGCTCGCACAATTGGTGAGCGGTATTGGAAACGGTCACTGGAGCGGCGAGTCGTTCAACCTGGACTTCAGTATGTTTCCCGCCCTGGACAGTATGAGTCCGCAACGCATTCACTCGTGCCTGAGGAGGATTCCCTGGTTCTGCGATGACGCCGCCATGCCCTTGATCGAGTCTGCTCTAGTCGAAGCAGATTTGTCCCGACGCGAACACCTCACCCAAGAGGTGCAAGCCTATGTCGCCGCGGAATTCCCGGCCCTCATTCTGTTCGAAGGGGTCGCCTTCGATGGGGTAAGCGGCCAGGTCGAAGGGTACCGCGCCGATTTCGGTTGGATTCCCTTTCATGAATTGAAAAAACCGTGAAAGAGACCAGGAGATGAGCGGCCTGGGGCGGCTAAAAACTCACGTGGGCCTGGGCTGGTACATTCACCGCTCAGACGACGCTGCGGACGCGGCCGCCTATTACGGTCGTGTCTTACACCTGCCTCTACTCCGGGGATACGGCAATGCGTATCTGTTTTGGGCAGGCGAGGCCCGTGTCTTCGAACCGAAGTCAGATGCCGCTCCAGACGTCCGCTGGACCGATCCAGACTCCGTGCCAACGCTGCCCGTTTTCCGCACCCGGGACATGGAAGCTTTGAAATCCCATCTGCGGTCAAGAAACGCCAGGATTGTCTTGGAAAAGAATGACGCGCTCGGACCCCTGTTGATCGTACGCGATCCATTCGGTCATCTCGTCGGCTTCCGCCAGGCGCCAGCGGAATCAGATGCGTTTTGGGATGTAACCGCCGAGAAACGGGCGAGCAAAAACGCCTCAAGGGATGGATTTAATCCGGGTTGCGTCCCGATGCCAAGTCACATTCAAAGCCTCGACTGGATGGTCCGCCGTGTCAGTGATGTGGGCGCACTGTCGGCTTTCTATTCTGATGTTGTGGGATTCCATCTAGTCGGCTCTTGCGATGACTCAGCCGTTTTGGACATGGGAGACAATACGTTTCTCGAACTCGTACATGGCGGAGAAGCACAACCGGCGCCAAATGACCGCTTCGACGTCCCTGGTGCATTTATCATCCGAGTAGCAGACTTCGACTCCTATGCCGATCATCTGACGCGCCTCAACGTACCGCACGTAAATGACAGGATCCAATTTGGTCGCGGTGCACTCGCCTATTTCGCCGACCCGGACGGTCAAATCATTGGCTACGAAGAACGTTACGACCAAGAAAATTGCAAAGATGGTGCTATCGCCTTCTCAGAAGACCTTGAAGCCAACCGGCGTTGGCGCGACAACGAAATCTAGGGAGCTGGATATGAAAACGATGTGGACACAGATGAGCCTCTTTGCTTTAGCCGCTGTTTTTCTTTTCTCGGACACGCTTATTGCCGCAGACGGCGTTACCCAGAAAATTGTCCGCCTCACGGCGTCGGATGGCGTTAAGATTGATGCCGTTCTCATGCATCCCAACAGCGGCATGAATATCGGCGCGCCGGTTATCGTGATGCATCACGGCGGCCCCAGCGGTCATGCCGCGCGGTCAATCGGTGCATACCGCTTCGCCGCCGAACGGCTCGCGCGTGCGGGATATACGACGATCAGCCCTGTGTCGCGCCATTCTAGTGGCTACTACAAGTATGTCTTGGAAGACTCGATCAAAGACATCGATGCGACGGTCGAATTTGTCACGGCTTTCGGATTTGATCGGATTGTGTTGGCTGGTCATAGCATGGGAAGCATCCGCATCACCCGCTATCAAGTGACTCACAAAAACCCGTTGGTCAAAGCGATGGTGCATTTCGCACCGACCGCGGATGTGTACGACTTTGTAGGCAAACGACCGGCCGTCGCCCCCATCATCGAATCTGCTCAACTAGCACGTGCGGCTGGGCGAGGCAGCTTAGACCTTCATCCAAACAGCGTCGACCCGGACACGTCGCTCACTCCGCCTTCCATCGGCGCAACGGCCCGTGGACGCCTACAAACTCCAGAAGCGCTCCTTAGCTGGTGGGGTCCCGGGCATCCAACAGCCAACAGTGACTTCTTTCCTCAACTAGCGGTTCCGCAGTTATTGCTAGCGGGCACAGAGGATCCCCCGGTCCCGCCCGGCCGCATGGAAAGACTTAAGGAACTGGCCGTGAACAGTCCACGTGTTGATTACGTGTGGTACGAGGGCGGCGACCATTACTTTACATTTCATCAGGACGAATCATCGGCTGACATGATCGTCTGGCTTGCCGATCTTGGCCTTGGACCCGGCCGGCATGTCGAGACGGAGCTCGTCGACACCCTGCTGAATGCGTCCTTCACACCTGACGGTCAGAGGGTGCCCTATCCCGGCGTCTCTTATCGCGCCGATGGGGTGGATCGAGATGAATCGCCCCTACTGATTTACACTTACGGGTTGGGTGAGCAGATTCTAGAAGATCCAGTTCATAGACTTGCGACGTTAATGGCTCATCGCGGCTATGAGGGAATCGCCCCGCAATTGCGGGAGAGCGGTTTCCGCGGTCAATTGACATCGACGATCGCCAGGTCAGCCGAAGATTTGGCGGACGTTGTGAAAAGCCACAGGAACGGTGAGCGTCCAATCGTCTTTGTAGGATATCGAGAGGGCATTCTTTGGGGCATGGAGGCGGCAAAATCATACGACCTGGCCAACGTAGCAGGGTTTGTCGCGCTAGCTCCGTCCCCTGATTTGCGTGATTACGCGGAAGCAGCACTGACAGAAGACCGCTACGAGCAGGTTGTCGAGCGTGCCAATACAATTTTGGCTGATGGGGACTCCGTCTCATTCCTCGTTGAAAAATACTTCCGGCCTGCCCCGGCTTTGGCCGGCAGTACCGATGCCTTTATGTTCTACCCAGAATCCTTTCTGGACTACTTCGGTCCAGACTCCCAGGCCAACTTCACGGAATACGCGCGCGACGCTGACGCACCGGTTCTGATGATTGCCGGCAGCAACGATACGATGCTGGGTGAGGGCAACTTGCGTGACCTGAACCGGCTCGCGCGGAGTTCAGAGCGCTCGCTCGCGATTGTAGATGGGGCCGACGATCTGTTCGCAAACCATGAATCTGAAGCGGCAGACATTATCGCACAATGGGTATCGGATTTGACGGACTAGCTGGTCCCGCACGTGCAACCATGACAACCGCATCACCTTCATCTGCCGCACGTGCGTCTGCACGACAGGACTCTGACGCGATCAGTGCGCCGGGTCATATGCGTTATCCTCACCTGTTCTCCTCTCTTCAAATCGGTCCTCTGAACCTGAAGAACCGGGTCATCATGAGCGGGCACAGCATGAAGCACGGTGAAGCGGATGGCACCATTGGGGACCGCATTGTCGCTTACCTGACCGCGCGGGCGGCAGGCGGAGCCGCAATGGTGAGTCTAGAATCCATTCCTGTTCATGAAAGCAGCCACAATTTTGACCGACAGATCCGGCTTTTTTCCGACGACTGCCTCCCCGGCCTCGCGCGCGTGGCAAACGCAGTCCATGACGCTGGATCAAAAATCTCCGCCATTCTTTGGCACGGCGGCCCCAACGTTTCGCACTTCGGGCGCGGGCCGGCATGGGCTCCGTCTGCTATCCCGGCACCCGGGACGGGTGAAGTGGCGAAGGAGATGACTGAAGACGATATTCAGTCCGTCATCGAAGGGTATCGCGCGTCGGCGCAAAGATGCCTGGACGCAGGTCTTGATGCCCTGGAAGTTCAAACAGCGTCCAATTATCTGCTTGGATCTTTCTTATCTCCCGTTCTGAACAGACGTTCGGACCGCTACGGCGGTTCCGAAGAAAACCGACGGCGCATCGTTATAGAAGTGCTTGAAGCCGTGCGCGAAGCCGTTGACGGGCGATTGGCAGTCGGCGTCCGGACGACGGTTGAGCCAGTGGTCGATGACGGCACGAGCCGCAATACGGATGCGTGTCTGCAGACGATGGACGATCTCAAGAGCCGTGGACTTATTGATTGGGTCAGCGTTCTGAATGGATCTGCATACTCGCGCGGCACTTCGATTCCAACCATGGACCTTCCGCGGGCCTTTATGGCGGATCATGCGACACGGTTCCGGTCGCATCTTGGGCTGCCAATCTTCATGGCAGGAAGAGTTCGCGAACCGGCAGAAGCAGAATCGCTGCTGGCGGACCAGAGGGTGGATGTCATCGCCATGGCCCGCAGTTGGATTGCTGACCCCGACTGGATCGCAAAGGTTGAAGCTGATGAAGAAGAGCGTATTCGACCCTGTATGTCTTGCAACCAGGGCTGCCTGGGATTCAATTTACGCAACAAGCCGGGCACCTGTGTCGTCAATCCAGTCGCCGGGCGCGAGCACCTGTTTGGGGAACTTGAACCGGCAGAGACGACCAGACGCATCGCCGTGATTGGCGGTGGACCAGCCGGCATGGAGACAGCTCGTATAGCCGCGCAGCGTGGTCACCTAGTCGACTTGTTCGAATCTCAAGATGTGCTTGGGGGGACTATGCGCCTCGCCGGCAGTGCCCCGCACCGAAGCGAGATCCTCCGTCCAATAGAGTGGTGGACCCGAGAATTGAACAGACTTGGCGTTCGCATACACCTCAACCGCTCCGTGTCTAAACATGACGTCCTGGATGCGGATGAGGTGGTGTGGGCAGTCGGTGGCGCACCGTCTCAGATGTCGGTGCTGCGGCGCAGACCTCACCTGACTGACGGTATACCGGGCACCGAAGATCTTCCCCATGGGAGAGATGTGCTCAAAGGCCACGCACGCGTCCGCGGTCAGGTTCTGGTGATTGACGAAGAAGGGGCCTGGCCGGCTCTATCCGTTGTTGAAAGCATCGCCGCGTGCCCTGAGGTATCCGGTGTGACCGTCGTCACACCTGTCGGTCAGTGGGGTTTGCCCGATCTTCATTTGACAGCTGAAATTGGCGCAGCCCTCCAACGCATCCAAGACCAAGACATCACCGTGATTGAAAACACAACAATTGAGTCGGTATCTAACATGATAGCAAGGGCGACAGATGGCCAAGCGCTAGGGCCGCTTGACGATATCGTGATGACGACCGGCGTTACCGCACGACCAACGCCTACCAGTGCGGTGTCAGCGGGTGACTGTGTTACCCCGCGCGGAATGTGGGCCGCGATCCATGACGCTGCACTGCTTGCAAGATCCCTTTAGGCTGAAATCGCCAAACCTTCTTCGAACGCTTCTCTTGCCACCTGATCTTCCGCACAGTGGGTGGCTTCATTTTGACTGTCGAACGGCTTTCGTTCTTGAAATCCAAAGAGCTGGTTGCAGGGGTCAAGGTGATAACTCAATTTCCCCCCTTTGAATTTCATTTCATTGACAAGGGGAGCTGAAAGCGCCTCCACCTTACGTTTGAAAGCGGCATGCCCATAAACCCTGGGAATGAAAGACCGCTGCACTTGATTACGATCTTCGGGTGTGAAAGTTGATACGGTTCCTTGCGAGAAGTCGATAAAACTGTTTCCGCCAATGCACACCGCGCTGTCAGATCCCGTGTGCTGCGAGCCAAAAAGGTTCTGATAGAAATCGCGTTGTACTGTTGGAGGCTCTGACCTCAGCAACACGCGATTAAGCGCAAATGGCGACTGAGGCAAAGGGCCGACGTCAGGAATCTGAGGCTGACGCAAATTTAGATCAGGTGGCGCTTTTAAGAAACCAAGCCAGTTGCCGTCCTGATCCTGGATGCAGTGAAGGAAACCATTCTCTGTCTCTATGGTCTGATCGGGCTGATCAGGTAGCGCCTCAGATACTGAACTGACCGTAAAAATTGGCAGCATCTCGGCACGCTCCGCGTCAGCTATCCTCTGATCCGGCGCATTTTCGGCCAGCGGTCCGGTTTCAAGAACCGTGAACTGACCAGCCCAAAACATTGTGCCCCCAGGCCAACTTCTGAGAACCGGCAGTTTGAGTTTGCTTTGGTAGAACGACGCCAGCGCTTCGTGATCATGAGATCGCAACATGATCCACCCAAAACCTTGGACGGCGCTCTCTCGATCAACGGCATCTCTCATAGCGAAACTTTATTCTTTTCAGACTTGGTTAGATGGCGCTGCATACCTGCACCCTATTAATCTTATAGCGCCATTAGAGAAACAAAATGGCTCGGGCCTGAGGTATCCCCAGGCCCGAGTTCAATGTGATGCCACCGCTCTTTAGAAGTTCATTGTCGCTGCGCGAAGTATCGGCCCAGGACTTTGCAAACGTCGCACGTGTCTCGATTTCTGACGAACACGCGCTGACCATCGAACTGCGTGATCCGGATGTGTTGTTTCCTCATACCCTATCTCAGCTCTTTATTCCCGACTCAGAAGCTTGGAACCGGCTGGGTGCCGTGGAGTTTGCCTCGCGGCCTATCGGCACGGGGCCGTTTAACATCGATGACATCTCGACAGAGCGTGTCCAACTTTCCGCTCACGTCGAGAGTTGGCGCGCGCCGCAAGTAGACAGCAAAGAGTATATTGTTCTGCCAGAGTCAGCGAGCCGTCTGAATGGGCTCTTGTCAGACCAGCTCGATATAGCGTTCGGCTTAAGCCCTGACGACCTCACCGCCTTTCAAAACAGCGGAACAACTCTTTATACGGCACACCTTCCGGCTGTCCTCGGGTTCATATTTGTCACGACAAAAACAGGGTCACCCCTCCAGAACCGAGCGGTGCGTCAAGCGCTGAACTATGCGGTTAATGTCGAAGAAATTGTTGACGCCGTCCTTGCGGGCCAAACAGTCGCCGCCTCACAACCGGCTCACCGAAAGTCTTTTGGATATGCGCCTGATGTGGGCGCTTACGGTTACGACCCAGAGAGAGCACTGCAGCTGCTCGCCGAGGCCGGTTACCCGAATGGTTTTACTATGACTGCCGAAGTCACGCTCGGCAGCCCGACGGAGTCACTCGTATACCAAAAGATCGCGTCGGATCTTCGCAGCATAGGCGTGGACCTGACCCTTCAAACCATTCCCTACGGAACTTTTGTATCTCACTTCAGAACGGGGAATTGGGCAGGAGACGCCTTCAACTTACTCTTCTCATCAGAACCGAACCTGGATGCGCTACGGAGCATTCGCTACCATTCATGTATGTGGCCGGCCGGTTGGTATTGTGACCAGGGTGCGACACCCTTGATCGAGTCGGCGAAAAGCCGAGCCACACTCGAAGAACGCCGTTCGCTGACCCAATCCGTCATGGCGCGGTATCACGAACAGGCACCCGCCATCTTTCTATACGAATTTCCCTTCTTCTTCGGGCTCAGTGAAAAGGTTGAAGAGTTTTCTGTTGTACATAGTTTTGTCGAATGGGACGGCGTACGGTTGTCTGACTGACATTCAGTTCACCCAATCGCACGGCGCCCGCACCACGTAGAGGCTCAAGTTTTGGTTAGAAATAAAGAGAATTCTCCGTTCCCACCCCAGCGCCTGCTTATGGGACCGGGTCCATCCAACGTTCATCCGCGGGTGCTACACGCCATGGCGCGGCCTACGGTCGGCCACCTTGACCCCGTGTTCGGCGACATCATGGAAGACATCAAAGATATGCTGCGTACCGTCTTCCAAACAAAGAACGCCCTCACAATTCCGCTCTCTGCGCCAGGCTCGATAGGGATGGAGACCTGCCTCGTAAACCTTGTGGAACCAGGCGACACCGTCGTGATCTGCATAAATGGCGCCTTCGGAGGCCGCATGGCTGAGATCGTCCGCCGCTGCGGCGCGAAGGCTGTGACGGTGGAGCATGCCTGGGGTGAGCCGGTCGATATAGGCCGTACTGAGGCGGCGTTGAAAGAGCACCTTGATGCGTCTGTACTCGCTTTCGTCCATGCGGAGACTTCGACCGGCGCACAGTCGGACGCTGCGGCGTTGTGCGCTCTTGCTACCGATCATGGCGCACTGTCCGTCGTGGATGCGGTCACGTCGCTGGGTGGCATTCCGGTTGATGTCGATGGCTGGGGTGCGGACGCTATGTACTCCGGGACCCAGAAGTGCCTTTCCTGTCCACCGGGCATCTCCCCGTTGACCATGAGCGACAAAGCCACACAGAGAATAAAAGACCGGAGCACGCCGGTGCAGAGCTGGTTCATGGACCTAAATTTGGTCATGGCCTATTGGGATGGAGATGGCGGCCGCACGTACCATCACACTGCGCCGGTCAATGCCATGTATGGCCTGCATGAAGCGCTTGTTATGCTCCTGGAAGAAGGGCTTGACGCGGCGTGGACACGTCACACCACAGTGAGCGCTGAGTTGTGGGACGGGCTGTCCACTCTCGGCTTGGAACGGCACGTAGATCCGGCCCATGCCCTGCCGCAACTGAACACCGTGCGCATACCGGACGACATAGATGACGCTGCTGTACGCCAATCCTTGCTGCATGACTACGACATCGAGATTGGCGCAGGGTTGGGCAACCTCGCCGGTAAAGTTTGGCGCATTGGCCTCATGGGCGAAACATGCCGGCCGAATTCTGTCCGGAGGCTGTTAACAGCGCTGGAGCGGGAGCTCGCGGCGTCATACGGTTAAAGATCACCGAATACGCAGACTTCACGTGCACTACGCCCTCTTGGCAGTGTGCTCGGCACGACGCCTCTATGTGTATTTAAAATTTGGCTGGATAATGGTGCTTGGTTCGAACGCCGTTCGAACCTGATTTTATGTCTGGGCACATTTTCTTGGAGAAAATGGTGCCCAGGGGCGGAATCGAACCACCGACACGCGGATTTTCAGTCCGCTGCTCTACCAACTGAGCTACCTGGGCATTCCATGACACAGCTGCGGGGCCGCGTCGAAGGCGGCCTTATAAAAGAGAATGGAGGTGGTGTCCAGCATGCCGGACAAGGCTTCCGCGCCCGTTGGCCGGCTGGTGCGATGCGGCCGCTTAGTCCGTGTTTTCTGAGGTTTCCGGAAGATCAGCCTCGCCGTCCGGCACCTCGTCTGTGGGAATGCGATAGCGCCCTGTGAGCCATCCTGCCAGATCCAGATCGGAGCAGCGTTGAGAGCAAAACGGGCGATACCGTGCGACCACCGGCTTATCACACCGCACACAGGTCGCAGCTGTGACGCGTACACCTGAAGGCTTTTCTGAATTCGTATCTTTGTCGTCACTCTTTGCCATATCGGCCCTGGACATAAATCAACCTGTTTGAATGTCAAACTCGTCACTGCGGTCCGAACCGCCGGACCGCAGCGTTAGGTTAGTCTTGAGTGTGGCCTCCGCATCGTCAAGGGCATAGCGAAGCGGGCCGCGCAGTGCGGCGACAACATTGTGATGCGCGCTGACGACGATCTGAGCAGAACCGGAGTTGATCCCAGCCCTCACGCTTTTCCGCAACAGGTCAAGCGCGACCGCCTCGACGGAGGGTGCGGACAAGCGCGCGGATGAGAAATAAAGATCGGCCAATGACGCGCGCTCGCGCCGGCGGTTCAGTTCTATCCGGCCTTCCGGGGTCAGCCCCGCCACCTGGGTTTTAACTGGGTCGTCTGCGACCGCCGCTTTGAGGGCATCAACAACTGCGCCACGATCACCAGCGGGAATGAGATCGATGATGATAGGACCCCCAATGGCGCGCAAACGGATCTGACGCGCGATAACGGGGATCGCCTGCGCATTTGCGTCATTAGCCATCATCGGCCCCGCGTCGATATCAATCGCCGTTAACGCCGCTGTGGGTTCGATGATGATCCTTCCCCTGCCCAGTAAGGGCACGTCTGTACCGAGCGCCTGTTCCAGCGCGTCGTCCACTTCAAATTCGGCGAATATGTCTTGGGGTGTCGTCGTGATTGCCGCGCCGCTCGCAGCTGGCACCAACGACCCAATCAGCTTGCCAGGATCGGAAGGCGTGATGACCACGTCCGTGAGCGTGGCTGCATATTTTTCGAAACACCATGAGACCGGATGGGGCGCGTCCATCAACAGAGCCGGACCCGATCCGGCTGAGGCCGTACCGGCCAGTTCATCAGATACGTCTTTGAGTTCAGCAAGTTTCGTGCCTTTGTCGCCACGCGGTGGCTGAACAACGTGCACAAACACCGACTCCCCCTCGGCCGGAGGACGGCCGGAAACAGGCAGGAGGCCTTCTTGCGTCAGTCCAATGTCCACGAAGCAGGCCTTGGAGCCGGGGAGCACCTTCTGCACACGGCCGCGGAAGACCGCGCCCACACCCGGAACATGGCGCCGCTGATGATGAAGCTCAATGATGGAGCCGTTACTCAACGCTGCGACACGGGTCTGACCCGGTGCGCGCTCAACCAACAGCGTATCGATTTCTGTCATTCAGCCTTGGCCAAGCGCGGCGGTGAGCAGATTATGCGCCGTAAAAACACATAACCCGACAACATTGGTGTAAGACCCGTTGATGCGTTTCACGAACGCCCCCGCCGCGCCCTGAATGCCATAGCCTCCGGCTTTGTCCTGCCAGTCCCCAGTGGCCAGATAGACGTCTAGTTCGGTTGGCGAAAGACGTTTGAACGTCACCACCGTCTCCACGACCCGCTGCAGGCGTTGGTCCGGGCTGATGACACAAATGCCGCCGTAGACGCGATGGCGGCGCCCGGACAGGAGTTCTAGAAAATCACGAGCGTCTTTCTCATTTCGCGGCTTTGCCAAGACCCGCCGTCCGCATGCGACCACGGTGTCCGCGGCGAGAATGACATCATTGGGGTGCTGTGTGGCGACCACGTCCGCTTTGTGTTCAGCCAGCCGCGCGGCAAGCGCGCGCGGCGCTTCGCCCGGAATGGGCGTTTCGTCAATGTCCGCGGAAACGATGGTATCGGGTTGGTGGCCGACCTGCTGGAGAAGCGCGAGGCGGCGTGGAGAAGACGATGCGAGGACGAAGGCCACAGCGGCGCCAAATATTCGAGACTAAGGCCTGGAGCGCCGGAGCGTCACTTGAACCGAAAAGTAATGCGCCCCTTGGTCAGGTCATAGGGCGTCATCTCGACGTTGACGCGGTCACCGGCTAGTACGCGAATACGGTTTTTGCGCATCTTGCCAGACGTATGGGCGAGAATTTCGTGGTCATTGTCCAGCTTCACCCGGAACATCGCGTTCGGAAGAATTTCCGTCACGGTCCCGGAGAATTCGATCATGTCCTCTTTAGCCATGCATCCTCTTTGTCTTTGGGTCAGTTGGGGGGCCAGCAGGTGTGGTTGCACCCTCGGGCATTAACCTTGGGGGGCAAAAAAGGCCGAGTCGCGCTCAGGGTCAAGCCTTTTCCCTGAAAAGCGCCAGATTTTGGTCCGTTGTTGCTAAAATGCCCCGTCATCCTGGCGGGGGAAAATGTTGAGAATCCGCTCTTGGAGGCGGTCGCGAACGTCTCGATAGGCAGAAAGGCGGGTTCCCCGCGCACCGCTGACCAACGTTGGATCGAACGTATTCCAAAACAACACGTCGCACGCCATGTAGCGCGTCAGGTCGACCGCCTTGTGCTGGGCATGGGGCGACAAGGAAATCACGTAGTCAAACGAATCGTCGGCCAGTTGATCGAAAGTCTTCGCCACATGCTGACTGAGGTCGACCCCAATCTCGGCCATGACTTCAACCATGAAGGGATCGGTATCTCCAGTATGCACGCCCACGGAATCCACAAAGACGCGATTACCGTGGAACCGCTTCATAATGCCTTCCGCCATCGGGGAACGCACGGCATTGAACGTGCAGCAAAACAAAACGGCAGATGGCAGGAACTCCATGAGCGATCACCCGCGCATTTGCAGCACGCACAGCAAGGTAAAAAGTCTGCGTGCGGTTGGATGATCAAGCTCGACGAACTCGCCAAGACGCTCCTCAAGCAGTTGCGCTCCTTCGTTGTGCAGTCCGCGCCGGCCCATATCAATCGCTTCGATCTGCGACGGCGACATCGTCTTGATCGCATCGAAGTAGGACTCGCAAACGAGGAAGTAGTCGCGGATGATTGAGCGGAAGGCCCGGATGGGTAGCGACAGGTCTTTGATGTGCTTGTCTTCGGTTGATGAAATCGAGAACACCAGCCGGTCGTCCTTGAGCGCCAAGTTGACGTGATAGGGTCCCGCAACCGCTCCTTCTCCAGACAATTCAAAGCGATTACGCTCCAGCAAATCGAACAGCGCCACCGCGCGCTCATGCTCGACTTCGGGCCGGCGGCGCAGGATGGAGTTCTCATCGAGCGTCATCTTGACGATGGAATTTGTTGTTTCGGCGCTGCCAGCGGTGGCGGGGGCTTTTTCGCTGCTGCCGCGTCCCGGTGCCCGGTCGTCTTTTGATCCGGACGTCATGGCGATTACTCGAGATTCATGCGGATTGAGACGGACCGCGCGTGCGCCGCCAAGTTTTCGGCCTCGGCCATCTTCAAAGCCCCCGGTCCCAGCCTGCGCAGGGCGTCCGCATCGCAGCCGATAAGAGAGGTGCGCTTGAGAAAGTCCATCACACTCAGGCCGGAGGAAAAGCGTGCCGTGCCCGACGTGGGCAAGACGTGGCTGGGACCGGCGATGTAATCGCCCAAAGCCTCAGGTGTATACCGCCCAAGGAAAATGGCGCCTGCATTGCGGATTTTGGCCGCCATGTCTTCGGGCGCCGCAACTGCGAGCTCGAGGTGTTCGGGGGCGATGCGATCAACCAGGACTGGAGCATTTTCCATGTCCGCCAAGACGATAGCCCCATGGGCGTCCCAACTGGCACGGGCAATGTCTTCGCGCGCCAGCGTTTTCATCTGGGAGTCAACCGCCTTGGCGACCTGGTCTGCAAAGGCAGAGTCGTCGGTGATCAAAATGGACTGTGATGAGGCGTCGTGCTCGGCTTGAGCAAGCAAGTCCGCCGCGATCCACGCGGGATCATTGCCCGCATCCGCCACCACAGTGACCTCGGAGGGGCCGGCAACCATGTCGATCCCGACCACGCCGAAGACCTGCTTCTTGGCTGACGCCACGTAGGCATTACCCGGCCCGACCACCACATCTACCGGCGCGATGGTCTCCGTACCAAATGCCAGGGCGGCGATGGCTTGCGCCCCGCCGACACGATAAACCTCGGTCACCCCGGCGATATCGCAAGCGGCGAGCATGGCCGGAGACGACTCGCCATCCGGCATCGGCATGGTTACGACCAAACGCTCGACGCCGGCCACCTGCGCCGGTATGGCGTTCATCAGGACGGACGAAAACAACGGCGCCGTTCCGCCAGGCACATAGAGACCAGCCGCTTGAACTGCCGTCCAACGGTAGCCGAGTGTTGTGCCGTCAACTTCGTAGGACATGTCTTGAGGCATCTGGCGGGCGTGATAATCCCGGATGCGCTTGGCCGCCTCGCTCATGGCGTCCAGCAAATCGCCAGGACAGGCAGACTTCGCCGCGGTAATGTCCGCCTCGGAGACGCGCAGTCCAACGCTCTCCACATCCAGACGGTCAAACTTCCGCGTATAGTCTGCGAGGGCTTCATCACCTCGCACTTTCACGTCGGCGATGATGTCGGCGACGACCTCATCGACATCGACTTTTTCTTCCCGGCTTTTCGTCAGAAGCGCCTGAAATTCGGTTTCGAAATCCGCATCGGTAAAGTTAAGCCGCTTGGGCATCGACAGCCCTCCGGAACTTCTCGATCCACCCGTTGATCTCGTCGTAGCGAACCTTAAGCGCCGTCCGGTTGACAACCAGTCTGGATGACACCTCGGCGATGGTGTCGACTTCCACCAGACCGTTCTCTTTCAATGTTCTGCCGGTGGAGACCAAATCGACAATACGCGGCGTCAGACCTAGCTTGGGCGCGAGTTCCATCGCACCGTTTAACTTGACGCATTCGGCCTGAATGCCCTGAGCGGCGAAGTACCGGCTGGTGGTGTCGGGATACTTGGTGGCGATCCTGACATGAGAGAGCCGCGAGGCATCGAAGGTATCGCCAAGCTCTTCTGACTGCGCGATGCACAGGCGGCAGGCGCCGATGCCCAAATCGAGCGGTGCGTAAATCTCGGGGTAGTCGAACTCCATCAACACGTCGTTTCCGGCGATCCCCAACTGTGCAGCACCAAAGGCGACGAAGGTGGCAACATCGAAGGACCGCACCAGGATGATCGAGACGTGATCTAGGTTGGTGGAAAACTGCAGCTGACGTGAATTTCCGTCGTCGAACGCGGCCTCGGGCTGGATGCCGACCGCTTCGAGGAGCGGGCGCGCCTCGTCCATAATCCGGCCTTTGGGAACAGCGATGATTAAAGGGTCTTTAGACACGGGTCCGGCCATGGGGTAACGGGTAAACAGAGAGGCGGGCGTTTACCACGCAGGGCGCGGCAGGGCTAGGGGTTGGCGCCACTCCTGATCAATAAAAGCCTGGATTTCCGCGACTTTTCGCTTGTGAACCCGTTTAGACCCCGGCGATCCGCTCGATCCGCGCGCCACAGGCGGCCAATTTCTCTTCCAGGCGCTCATACCCGCGATCCAGGTGATAAACCCGGTTAACAGTGGTTTCGCCCTGCGCGGCCAAGCCCGTGAGCACCAGAGAGACGGACGCCCGCAGGTCTGTTGCCATGACCGGCGCGCCGGACAGATTGGCCTTGCCGCGCACGATCGCTGACGCACCATGGACATTCACATCGGCGCCGAAGCGCCCGAGCTCGGGCACGTGCATGAAGCGGTTCTCAAATATCGTTTCCGTGACCATCGCCGCACCATCCGCCGTGGTCATCAGAGCCATCCACTGCGCCTGCATGTCTGTCGGGAAGCCGGGATAGGGTTCCGTCATCACATCGACGCCGCGCAAGCCATTATCCGCGGTGACAGTGATGGAGGTGTCATCTTGGCTGACCGTAACGCCGGTCTGGCGCATAACGTCGAGGACGGAATCCAAAATATCGGCGCGGGTGTTCGTTAGGGTGAGCTTGCCGCGTGTGATGGCGGCGGCAATGGCATAGGTCCCGGTTTCGATCCGGTCGGGCACAACCGAATGTCTGGCCCCGTGCAAGCTGTCGACCCCGTGAACCGTCAACGTGCCGGAGCCCAGTCCTTCAATTTTCGCGCCCATGGCAATGAGGCACTTTGCCAGGTCGGTGATCTCGGGTTCGCGCGCCGCGTTCTCTATCACGGTTTTGCCCTCGGCCAACGCCGCGGCCATCAAGACATTTTCCGTGCCGCCGACGGTGACCATGGGAAAAGTGAAGTGGGCCCCCTTTAAGCGCTGCTGGCCGGATGGCAGCCGCGCTTCGACATAGCCACCGGTGAGCTCGATCTCAGCGCCGAGCGCTTCGAGCGCCTTGAGGTGCAGGTCGACAGGCCGGGTACCAATCGCACAGCCGCCGGGCAAAGACACCCGTGCTCGGCCTTCCCGGGCGACAAGCGGACCGAGTACGAGCACGGATGCGCGCATCTTGCGGACGAGGTCGTAAGGCGCTTCCGTGCTGGAAATCGTCTTGGCGTGAAGGGTCAAGGCGTGCCCGTCGTCAGCACGTTCAACCGTTGCGCCGTGCTGGCTCAACAGTTGCGCCATGGTTTTAATGTCGGCCAGCGCCGGAACGTTATCGAGGATCAAGGGCTCGTCGCTGAGCAGGCACGCGGCCATCAATGGCAGGGCCGCGTTCTTCGCGCCTGAGATCGGGATTTCCCCTTTGAGGGGCACGCCCCCCTGTATCCGAATGGCATCCATGGTTCAGGTCATGCCCTGAATTTCAGGCGGCAATAGGGCCGTGTCGAGGCGTTTCAAAGACACGGACCTAGAGCTTCGGCAGCGTGACGCCTTGCTGCCCCTGATACTTGCCTTTGCGGTCTGCGTAGGACACTTCACAGGGACTATCACCCTTCAGGAAAATGAATTGGCACGCGCCCTCGTTGGCGTAGATGCGCGCGGGCAGCGGCGTGGTGTTGGAAAACTCCAACGTCACATGCCCCTCCCACTCCGGCTCCAAAGGCGTGACGTTGACGATGATGCCGCAGCGGGCGTAGGTCGATTTGCCGAGACAAATCACCAGCACGTCGCGGGGAATACGGAAGAACTCAACGGTGCGGGCCAGCGCAAAGCTGTTGGGCGGGATGACGCAGACGTCAGCCTTGCGATCGACGAAGCCGTGGGTGGAAAAATCCTTGGGATCGACGATGGCGTTATCGACGTTGGTGAAGATCTTGAATTCGTCGGAGACCCGGGCGTCATAGCCGTAGGAGGAAAGCCCGTAGGAAATTACACCGTCTCGGGACAGCCTGTCGGTAAACGGCTCGATCATCCCCTGGTCCGTCGCCATCTGGCGAATCCACGTATCTGGCATGACGGACATATATGAGGCTCCCCGGGGCGCGCTGCTCGCAATTCAACATCTTGTAGCCCAGGGGGGCTCGCACGCTCAAGCTATTGTGAGGTTTGACCAGACTCCTCATCCCGATCGAATGGTTTTGAACCCTGGGAGCCCTGCTGACGGGCCTGTTGCTTGCGGCGTTTGAGGTTTTCCCGCAGGGCCGCCGCCGACCTTGCTTTGCGGTCAGCCGACTTTGAGGACCCCTCAGAGGGTGACCTGGAGTGAGATTTGGGCTTGGAACCGGTCATGAACGTCGTGTGGCTGGTGCAACACAGGACCCCATAAGTGTCTGCTCCGCGCCGCCCCGTCAATGGGCGAAAGCGTTGGGCAGGAAAGCGCTGACCATCCCCGAGAAAGCAGCCATTTACGGCCTATCGTTCCTTGCGCCCCCAATAGCCTTATGGCATGTTCCGCGCCGCTTTCCACGGCGGTCCGCCTTGGATTCCAAGCTGCCGTAGCTCAGGGGTAGAGCACTCCCTTGGTAAGGGAGAGGTCGAGAGTTCAATTCTCTCCGGCAGCACCATTTCTTCAGGTCTTGGTTAACTCTCCCGCCGGCTAATCTGTAAAGCCTCGTCGATGACGAACAGGCTGGTCAGCAGCGCACGGATGTGGATTGTGGCGTTGAGATTGTCGATCAACAGGGACGTGACTACCGGTGTCGCCAAAACGAGATCCACCGCCGCCTTGGCGCGGGCTGCATCTTGTTTGAGCACATCGGCATAGGCGGCCACCGGTGCGCCCTCAGACGACGACTGCTTGATCTCCGCGCGCACGGCCGCATCCAAGTCCGCCAGAGCGCCACTGAGATCGGTCAGGAAGCCACGGATCGACGGGCCGTCTCCGCCGACGCCTTCCTTATCCCGGCCCTGCGCCGCATAGGCGAGCATGAATTCGTAGGCTTTTTCGATGGTCTCGACACAGGAGCCGAACTGAGAGGCCTCACTCACGGCTAATGGTCCTCCGCCGCATTCCATCGCTCGGGATCATGATTGTCCTTCAATTCTTTTCGGGTGATCCAACCGAGGATCATCGAGCGTGTATAGAACAGCTTCTCGGGCCGCAGGGCGAAATAGATGTGCAAAAGGATCACGGCGACAAACACCACTGCGGCAAAGCCATGAATAACGTAGACCCAGCCCCACGTGGATTGCGCCAGCACGTAGGGGTCGCGCTCCCCACAGCGGCTGGTCGATACGGAACATCAACAGAAGTCCGGTCACCAATGCGGCGAGGCTAAGAACCGTCACCGTGTGGTGCATCAGGCGTTGGGCGACGGAATACTTGCCCGGCTTGGGCTCGTGACCTTTCAGGACAGCAGCCATGGTTTTGATCAGCTCGACCGGACCCAGCCACATCGACATCAGGTCTTGTTGAAACACCGCACGGAAAATGTGCCAAACGATGACCACCGTCAGCACAAGCCCGGCGATCCAGTGAATCTCGATCCACTCGAACTCGATCCCCAAGATCGGACACAGGCCCGTTCCTACCAGCGCCAGCATGCTGGCGGCCATGGCCCAATGAAAAATACGGTCTGACAGACGGTGGCGGGTGATTCGGTCCGATGACATGGATGCAAGATACTCCGGCTTAAATGCGGTGAGACAATAGTGTCTCCGGCTTCAGGGAGAAAGCCCGGAGCACCGGCCACTCGCCCTGTCCATTGCCCTTTGCTCACTGTGTGCTCGCTATGTGGTGGTAGCGCCCGAATCTCCTCAGATACTGGGGATTTCCGCTAAATTTGATCGCCAGAACCTATTCCCACGCGGGGGGCGAGTCCGATACTCTCTCGCCATCCAGAATCATGAGGCGCAACAAGGAACCTGATACATGAGCCAGCCGCCTGTCACTTCGACAAACACCGGAACGGGCCCTGTCCGGTGATCCCACCGACCGCCAATCGGCGGTCGCCCGTAGAACCTTCATCAAGAGTGTGATCGCATCCGGCGCCGTCGCCACGACCGGCGGCCTGATGATGACCGGTCTCAGCGGCTGCTCCGACGATGCCACTCCTGCGGCGGGGTCTGTCGAACGCTTGATCACTCTGAACGTCAACGGTTCAGCGCGGCCAGTGGACGTGCTTCCTAACGAAACGCTGGCGATGACCCTGCGTTACAAGCTCGGGCTGACCGGCACCAAACTCGCCTGCGACCGTGGCGAGTGCGGCGCCTGCACAGTGCTCGTTGATGATGTGGCGCGCACAATTCCTGCTCGACGCTCACGCACACGGTGCGTGGCCGCCAGGTGACAACCGTTGAAGGCCTGGAACAAGAAGACGGCACGTTGCACCCGGTCCAGCAGGCCATGATTGATGAACTAGGGCCGCAATGCGGTTTCTGCACCCCCGGCCAGGTCATGTCCGGCGTGGCACTCTTGAAAGCCAACCCCAACCCGACACGCGAAGAGGCTCGTCAAGCGATGGCCGGCAATCTGTGCCGGTGCGGGGGCCTACGACCACTACCTGAATTCCATTATGCGCGCAGCACGGATGACCTGACATGGCTTACAAACATATCGGAAAAGATTTCACGCCCCCCGACGTTCGCGCCAAGGTCACCGGCAAGGCGAAGTACGCCGAGGACTTCCGCGCCGAAGGCATGCTGTTCGTTAAATTGTTGACCAGCCCGATGCCCCATGCCCGGGTGCGGAACATGGATGCGTCTGAAGCACTGAAAATGGGACGGTGTTATCGACATTCTTACCGCGGACGAAGTGCCCAACCCGCCCGCGCCGGAAATGCCGATCCTGACCAACAACCCGAAGTTTGTGGGCGATCCGATCCTGGCGATTGCCGCCGTAGATGAAACAACGGCCTCAAACGCGCTGGAAAAAATCAGAATCGAGTATGAGCCCCTGCCCTTTGTGATCGATCCGCTGCAAAGCCTATTCCCGGACGGTCCGGATGTTCACGACGAGGGCAACATCACGTACCGAAATCAGCCGACCCAGCGCATCAAGTGGACGGCGCGGGACTTTGCCGCCGCTGGTGATGACGATCTACCCAAGGGTCAGCCCCGCGACGAGTGGGAATACGGCGACGTCGATGCGAAATTCGAAGAGGCGGCGCTGGTCTTAGAAGAAACCTTCGTCATCGCGGGACACCCTCACCAGAGCATGGAGCCACGCAGCGCCTTTGCTTATTGGCAGAACGGCAAGTGCTACCTGCATGCCTCGACGCAAAGCCATACCTATACGATTCCGAATTACGCTAAGTTCCTGGGCATTGAGCCTGAAGACGTAATCCTGGTTGCCGAGTATTGCGGTGGCGGATTTGGGTCCAAGGGCAATGCCTACCCAGTGGCGACAATCCCGGCGCATATGTCGAAGAAAACCGGCCGCCCCTGCATGCTGCGCATCACCCGGGCCGAGGAATATTATCTCGGCTCACGGCGCAACGGATTTCAGGGCAGCGTGCGCCTGGGCTTCCGTGAGGACGGCCGCCTCATCGCAGCAGACACCTACATTGTGCAGCAAAGCGGTGCAAATGACGGCTTTGCCGATTACCTGAATGCCGGCGGCGCTCTTTCGCTGGTCTATACGCCGGAAGCGATGCGCTTCAAAGGCATACCGGTCTGCACCAATACTCCGGCAACCGGGGCTCAGCGCGGACCCGGCCAGAACCAGCTGGCATGCGTCATGGAGCCGCTGATGGACAAGGCGGCAAACACACTTGGTGTCGACCGTTTGGTTATTCGCGACATTAACGCGACAACGAATGAGTCGACTTATGCGCCGCGAAACTTCCCAGTATCGAGCGCCTATCTGCGTGACGCCATTGCTTTAGGCGCGGAGAAATTCGACTGGGAAGAGACAAAAAAGCAAAGCGGTCAGCGCAACGGCTCGAAAGTGATCGGCATCGGGGTTGGCCAGGCGTTTCACCCCGCCGGCGGCAGCGGGTTTGATGGACTGGTGCGCCTCGCGCCGGACGGCAAGGTGCACATCCACACCGGTATCGGTAACCTGGGCACGTTCTCGTTTGCCGCCACGGCACGTGTTGCCGCTGAAGTGCTCGGCTGCTCCTGGGAGAACTGCGTGATCGAGCGCGGTGACACCCGCCGCAACTTGCCGTGGAACCTTGGCCAGTTCGGCAGCAACACGTCTTACACCATGTCCCGTTCGAATTATGCGGGTGCCATGGATGCGAAGCAGAAGTTGTTGGAAATCGCGGCGATGGAACTTGGCGGCGATGCTAACGACTATGACGTCGGGGACGACAAGGTGTTCGCCACGGCGAACCCGGACAATCACCTGACCTTCGCGCAGGCGGCACAAAAGGCGATCGAGCTAGGTGGCAAGTACAGCGGTCAGGAGGTGCCTGAGGACATACATCAGATCACCAAGAATTCGGTCGCGGCGATGGCCGGCACTGGCCTGATTGGTGTCGCCAAAGACACTATGCCGTTCGATAGCCTGCCTCCGGCACTTGCTGTCGGCTTCATGAAGATTGAGCTGGATACGGAAACAGGCAAGTACGAAATTTTGGATTACGTCGGGACGGTGGACTGTGGCACGGTCATTCATCCGATGGGTCTGGCGCACCAAATCCGCAGCGGCGCCGTGATGGGCATTGGCATGGCCGGTCTAGAACGGATTGTCTATGACCCGCAAAATGGGCTGCCAGCCAACATCGGGTTTTATCAAAACAAACCGCCCTCTTATCTGGACGTGCCGCCGGAGATGGTGGTCGGTTTTGTCGATAAGCCAGACCCGACCAATCCAGTTGGCGTGCGCGGTGTCGGGGAACCCCTGATGGGCTGCGCCGCAGCGGCCTTACTGAGCGCCATTTCGGATGCGCTCGGAGGCGTCTACTTCAACCGCACCCCTGTCGTTCCCGACATGATCATTAACGCCCTGGCCGGGCAACCGCAGTCGTACAAGACGCTGCAGATTGCTAGCCAGTAAGGAGGCGCAGACATGACCAAAGACATGATGCCGCAGTTTGCGCTGTTTCAGCCATCGGACGTCGCCAATGCGATCGAACTGCTGGACAAGTATCAGGAGCGCGGCTGGAAAGTCGCGGGCGGCCAGGACAGCTATGACTGGTTCAAAGATCGCGCAAAGCGGCCCGAGGCCGTTATCGACCTGGGCGGACTGACCGAGCTTCAAGGTATCCGGCAAACGGCGGATGGCGTTGAAATCGGCGCGATGACCACGCTCACCGAGATCGAGAACGACGCTTTCATCACTGAGAATTACGGCCTCTTGGCGGAAGCCGCAGGCCGGGTGGCCAGCCCGCAAATCCGCAACGCCGCGACCATAGGTGGCAACCTCTGCCAGGACGCTCGGTGCTGGTATTACCGCGCCGGCCTGGATTGCTACCGGGCGGGCGGCAACACCTGTTACGCCGACACACCGGAAGGCATGAACCGCGAGCACTGCCTGTTCGGCGCATCGCGGTGTGTGGCAGTGACGCCATCCGACGCGGCATCCGCTGTTGTCGCCCTTGATGCGGTGATGGTGATTCAAGGCCCCGACGGCGTGCGCGAAGTACCGGCGGAAGAGTTCTTTATCGGCCCGGCCATCAACATCGAGCGCATGACAGTGGTGGAACCCAACGAAATTCTGACCGCCATCAAGCTGCCGACAACGTTCGCCGGCGCAGACTTCTATTTCGAAAAAGTGGCCGACCGGAACACCTGGGACTTCCCGCTGGTCAATGTCGCCTGTTCCAAGATTGTCTCCGGCGGCATTGTCCAGGACATCCGTATCGCCTGTGCTGGGGTGGAATGCGTACCCAAGCGCCTTAAAGGCCCGGAAGATATCGTGCGCGGCAGCGCACCTGACGCGGAAACAGCCGAACTGGCGGGCAGCACGGCCTCACGGGGTGCGACGCCGCTGAATTACAATCATTTCAAAATCCCGCTGATGGAAAATCTGGTTAAGCGGGCGGTAAGAGGAAACGCGAACGATGGAGTTGTTCCGGTACAGCAGGGACGTCTACGGACAACAAACCCTTGAGGGCATTTCCTGGGACCTGTTCTGGGTCTTTCTGGGCTTAGCGGTGGTTTTCATCGTCGGTCACGCCGCATACAAGGCTGTGACCGGCAAACGCAAGGCCGTCAGCGGTTAACCTACGGCGGCCCGGCCTACAAAGGCACGTGCAGGCCGATCCCCAGGTCGCGGGTATCGAGCATGACGTCCCGGGCTGTCAGCACTATGGCCTCCGCTGACATGTTCACGATATCCAAGTAGCGCCCGACAGCCAGCGTCTGCGTCTGCCCTTCCAGGCTGGTGTGATGGGCGATGAATGAGCTGGTCACCACCAGATAGTCTTCCGTATTGGACGGCTCCACGGTGGCCACCGTCACCTGCCGGTGCAGCCGGCCAGGCCGCTGCAAATGTTCGGGCAGGCTTTTGAACAACTCGGTCAAACCCTCCCGGTCATGCTCAAGCCACGTCATTTGCTTTTTAAGCTCCGGGCTCCACACCCGGATGCGGTAGTTGAACGGATCGTCGCACAACGCCAGAAAGGCAGCAAAGTTGCCGTCGTCCAACGCCAGAGCCAACCGGCCGATCAACGGCCGTACGGCCTCGCCTTCCAGCAATTTCTTGAGATCGTTCATTGACCCACCGGTCGACCCTGTGGATGACCTGTTGGATTCCTGGGATCACGCCCAGTGCGCTTGGACCATTCCTGGTAAAAGCCGCGCAAGATAGCGTCGTCCTGCCCGGTGAGGTTTTCGTCGCGGGCGATGATTTGATACCGCCCGGCCTCGGAGCGGAAACTATCGGCGCAAGATTCTGCCGCGATCATGTCCTCGGGCACGTTGCGCCCGAACGGACCCCAATACTGATTGTGATGACGCTGGCGGATACGGCGGTGCTCCTCGGGTTCACCTTTGATTCCCAGACCGCGCATCTCAAGCAGGGTCTGGTTCGGACCAAGTGGAGTGGCTGTGTCGATGCGGATCACCGTGCCCCGGGAAATGATCGCCGTGGACGGAAACAGGTTCATGAAACGGAAATCGGCCGGCCCCACACCCGGCAACGCGGGCACGTCAGCGCCCCGGCCTGAAAACCCCTGATAGCCATCATATTTTGCCTTGAGATCGCCGCCACTGCCGCCGTGTCCGTTAGCAAAGGTGATCAGCTTGCGGTCTTCCATAGGCATCGCGTTCACCTGGGTCTTACGCAGCACCACATGCATGAACTCGTGATACAGATCCATATTGGTCTCGTGCCAGGCCTTCCAGTTGCACGCGAGAACGGCGCGGTTGAAATGAAAGACCTCCAACGGAACACCGGTGAGCATGTCCTGAAACTGATCCAGCGCGGAACCGATAAAGTCGGTCAGGGCTGGCCCATCATCAGCCAGACAAATGAACACCAGGCCGTGCAGCACGTCCGTGCGCACCTCGCGTAGCCCCATTGATTGTTTTGAAACCGCCTCTTTAGGGTAACCCGCGGGACGGGGAATACCGGTACAGGCGCCGCGGCTGTCGTAGGTCCAGCGGTGGTAGAAGCAGGTGATTGCCGATGCGTTGCCTGCAGGTTCACTCAACAGCTTGGCACCGCGATGAGAACAGACATTGAAGAAGGTCCGGACCTGGCCGTCATCGCCGCGGATAACGATCAGCGACTGGCCACAGTGATCGATGAGCCGGTAGTCAAAGGGCTCCGGCACCTCGCTCTCGTGACAGGCGAACCGCCACGTCTGCCCGTAGATGGAGCGCACTTCGTCCGCATAGACTCCCGTGTCGGTGTACACGTCGCCTGAGACGACGGAGCCGTCCGGCAATGCGGGTGGAGTGTTCCAGGCGTCGGAAGAGCGGGACGGCACGGCCTTCTCTTGAAGTGATTTGACTGTTACTGACGTGCCTTGGCCGCAAACGCAGCAAGGTCGGCATTAAACCTATCAGGCGCCTCAAGAAATGGCGAATGACCGACCCCGGGATACATGTGGATCGTCGCACCCGGAATCGCGGCGCGGTACGCCTCCGCGAGGTCGCCAGAGTCCCGTATCGCATCGTCCGCGCCGAGGATGGCCATAAACGGAATTTGGCTGAGTTGGCCGATAAGGCTGGCATAGCTCGTGACCACATTGCCGTCGGGGTCCATCACCGGCGCGCGCATCGCCCGGCGGGCGTAGGGCGGCGCCATGATGTTCATCGCCGTCGAGATTTTCAGCCACTCCGGGTCGGGCGGCGTCGCCGTCATTTGCAGCGCAAAGCGTTCGGCGCCACGCATGTTCGCCCGTAAGTCCTGAGATTCGAGGTCGGATTGGCTTGAACGCGGCGCGGAACCGGCCGGCGGCAACGGCACTTCAACCAAACGCCCGCGCGACCCGACCATGACGATGCCCGCCAGCGCATCTGTTCCCCGGCAGCGGACGTAATGCATCGCGATGAGACCACCGCGCGACCAGCCCGCCATGACCGGCTGCTCCAGACCCGTTGCCGCCATCACGGCTTCGATGTCTTCGGCCCAGATGCACGCCCGGTTATAGGCTTCGGGCTGTGAGGGCTTGCCGGAATTTCCATGTCCGCGCAGGTCGAACGCAACGATGTGGTGGGTGTCAGCGAGATCGGACTCAAGTTGGCGGTGCCAACTCAGGTAACTTTGCCCATTGCCGTGAATGAGCAGGAGACCAGGATCGCCGGGTGTACCCGCCTCAGCAACGTTCAGCGGCACCCCGCCGGAACCTTCGATTTGATAAACTTTAACGTCATCGGCGGCGTGGACAGCGCCCCCGGTGACCAGACTCAGCGCGAAAGCAAAGACAAAGCAAAATTGCGCTGTAAGTCTTTTGATCATTGTCGCTCCGTCATGCGCTCCAAGTCGATTTTCATACCGGTCATCGGCAGCTCGCCTAACGTCGGCCGGTAAGCCAGCGTATCAAAGTACGGGAATAGGTAAATGCCGGGCGGATCGTCATGAAGGTCGGCGACAAGCTCCTTGAGAATGGCCTCGCGGCGATCAGGATCGAGCGTGCGGTTGCTCTCCTCGATGCGGGCGAGCATGTCCTCGTCGCAGAAGAAGGCGCCTGCCTTCTTGCAGGACGCGGTTTCGAGGCTGCGGATGACATCGCCATGGATCGAGTTATTGAAACTCGCCTCCAGCATGTGCCCGCCTTCCCAGTCGCCCGAAAAGTACATCGTCAGCCAGCGGGTGCCGGGAATGGCATTCATTTCGACGTCAATCCCAACGGCCCGAAGATTCTGCTGGATCACCTGGTTGATGAGTGTGGACTCAGGTACCGAGGGATCACTGCGGACGATGGCTTTAAGCGACAAACCGTTGGGATAGCCGGCATCACGGAGAAGCGCACGCGCCTGCTCGGGATCGAACGGATAAAGCGGAATGTCGGGGTTGTAGCCAAAGACATCTTCTGTCGCGACCTGAGATACGGGGCGGGACACGCCGGTGAGAATGGCTTCGGCAATGGCGTCGCGGTTGATGGCAAGGTTCATGGCGCGCCGCACCCGGGTATCCGCCACCGGCGAGTCCGGGTCGATCTGCCGGAAAGCCCAGGTGCCGACCGAGTAGGTGTTGCGCGCCAGGGTCTTGAAGCCACGCGCATCGAGGTCTTCGAGCAGATCGAGACTGAGCTTGAAGGACAGGTCGATCTGGCCGCTCACCATCGCCTGCGAGCGGCTGATGACATCGCCAATCGCGGTAAATTGTAATTCATCGAAGTGGACAGACGAGCGCCATGAAGACGGATTGCGCTCATACACATACCGCCCAGTGGTTTGTCCCCAGTCCTGCACCTTGAAAGGCCCCGAACCCACCGGCTCCAGGCCAAATCCATCGGCGCCGACCTCCTGCCAATAGGTCATGGGCACCATGTACACGAAGCTCATGCGCCGCGGCAGGATGGCATCGGGTCCGTTGGTGACAATGCGTACGGTCAGGTCATCGATCACATCCGCGCCCTGGATCATCGTGGTTTCCGTCCCGACAGGGTAGCCGCTGGCTTCGGGGCTGCCGAGGAAGGCGAGCACGTCGGCCACGGTTTGTGCCGTGAACGGCTCGCCGTTGGAGAACACAACACCGGGCCGGAGTTGAAACACCCATCCGGTTTCACCGTCGGGCGCCCAGGACAGCGCCAGCCCCGGCAGCATTTCACCGTTGTCACCGATGTTTGTCAGAGCGTCGAACAACGTATGAGTGGGATTGATCACCCCAAGGGGGAGCGACGAATACGGATTGCCGAGACCAGGCGGGCGGGATGGCACGCCCACTTTGAGCACCGCACGTTCGTCCTGGGCAAACACCGGATCAGGATTGGTTGCCCCCGCCGTGAGCACCGCAACGAGCGCCAGTAACAACAGCTTAAGTTTGGCCACGGTTCGCTCCGCTGGCTGAGTGGAAAATTCAGACCTGGATGTATTCGCCGTCCATTTTGTCTTCGTCGGCCAAGGTCTTGGGCTTTTGCGCCTTGGCCTTGTCAGACGGCTTGTCGAAGTCCGGCTGAGCTTTTCCGGGCACCGACAACGACCGCGACGACGGCACTTCAGGCGGCAAGAAGATACCGCGGTCGAAATAGCTGCCGAGCACTTTGCGCAACGGACGCATACCACGATAGGGATTTTCCAGCGGGTCATCACTGGCGAGATTGTTCTCCAACCCGACATCGCCGGCATAGATATCGGCGTAGACGGACGGGTCGTCCCACATCGGCAGATTGAGGTGCGGATTGGCGCGGGCGCGGCGCAGCGCCAACAGGTCCACCGTGCCGGACAGGGTCGCGGCTCCAGGGGTATCCAGCTCGCCCTGGATGGAGCCATCGAAGTTCACCATCTTGGTGTAGCCGCGCATCTGATTGGTGTGTTCCCACTTGGAGTCCGGATTGAAATGCTCTCCGCCCGGCAGCGGCGAGAGAATGTAGGCGACATTCTCAAAGGCACGGGTTTGACGGGCCAAATCCCAACCGCGGCGGCCGGAGCCATGCCCTTCCGACGACGGATGAATGATCACCTCCGCACCGTACTTGACCAGCATACGTGCGACTTCCGGGTGGGCCTGGTCAAAGCACACCATCGTCGCCAGCTTGCCGATGGGCGTATCGGCCACCGGGAACAGGAAGTCATAGCCGTAGGTGTCGAGATAGCGGTCGTAGATGCTGCCCGGTGTAGTGTCAGGCAGAGACCCCCACACATCGGCGCATTGGATCTTGCGGTAACGGTGAATCAGATCACCGGAGTCATTGAGAATGAAGGCCGAGTTGAACACGTAGCCCGGCAGCTTGTCGTCGATCTCAAACGTCGATCCGGCGAGATAGACTTTGTGCTTGAGAGCGAACTCGGACAGCAGCTCCATTTCCGGACCGGGATAGCGGATGGCCAGACGCTGCAATGTAATCGGCGAGCGGTAGCCATGCCCGCCCTGGCCGGTCATGAAAAACTCGGAGAGCGCGACCAACCGCACGTTGGGGTTGGAGGCGGTGCGACCCGGCAATTCCAGTGCGCGCTGGACGTTTTCGGTGATCATTGCCCGCACGTCCGACGTCTTCTGGATCATCTTTTTGACGCTTTGCACCAGAATGACGTCGTATTCCGTTTCCGCGCCGTCACCGGCTTGCGCGACGGCCTCTTTCTGCCGGCGCTTGGCTTCCGTGACCCAGTCCTCGCGAGTCTTGGGCTGCGCCGGAAGTTTGCCCTGCGCATCAACGAGCTTTTTGTACCCGTCGGCGTACAAGTTGGCGCGCAGGTGCAGCGGCGCAACGCCGAAGATGGCTGCGCGGCGGCGGCGCAGCTTGTCGGCGTAGACATCAACTTTGACGAAATCCTCACCGGATTGCGCGCGCATCTGGCTGCCGGCCCAGTCCGAAAGGCCGCTCGCCGCCGGATAAGAGACGGCCATGCCGTTTTCGCCCCGGGTGACCGGCGATGACGCGGCAACATAGGCGACGTTCTCGAAGGCGCGGGCCAGGCGCGCATTTTGACGGGCCTGAAACAGGTCGTCGGCCACTTCTGCGCAGGGATTAAAGATAATCTCAGCCCCGGCCCACACGAGACTGCGGGAGAGATGCGGGAACAGAATGTCTTCGCCGGGAAGAATACCGACCTGGCCGATGGGGGTCTTGGCAGCTTTAAACGTTTTGGGTGCGCTGAGCGCACTGGTTTGATCGGTGGCCAAGCCATTAACGAGTTCGGGAGACACCTTCTCGGTCTCGATCAACACGTCGCCGTCCGAACTGATGAGAAAGCCAACAGTGATGGGCGCACCTGCCGTTTTACAGTCAACGACGACCGAGCCACCGAGATAAACACTCTTTTCTGCCGCGAGATCTGACAACGCCTTCATGACATCGGACCGTTTTACCCCCTCTGCCGCCGATGAATGAGCGAGCAGAATGACCGGCGCGATGGGATCGATCACCTCGAACCGGCTGTTCGTCGCGGCGATGGTCTCGACGTGCTCGGCCAGCGCGCCGATTTCGGCAGCGGACCAGGGTTTTTGAGACAGATAAAGCATGGCGTCCAATCCCTTAGAAAACATATGGGCGAGAGGGCAATTATCTCACACCCAGTGTGCTGATTTGGCGCCATCCTGCCTGAGCGGACCTCGCGGGCAATGTCGGAACCGCCCTCGCTCGCTGTTCGAGCATGAAAACCGGCCAGATGCTGTGCCGTGGGAGGCGGATATCAGTGACTCCCGCGCCCTAGACCACTACAAAAGCCGCAGAAAATTGCCAAATTCCATGGATTCGATACGGGATTATCACATGTCTGACGCCATCGACCTCATCATTGCCCCACGGGCCAGGGATATCGGTAGCTTTGAGGTTCGCCGCGCCCTGCCCTACGCCAAACGCCGCATGGTCGGCCCCTTTATCTTTTTCGATCACATGGGCCCGGCGGCGTTTGCGCCTGGCAAAGGAATCGATGTCCGCCCCCACCCGCACATCGGTTTGGCGACGGTGACCTTCCTGTTCGACGGCGAAATTCACCACCGGGACAGCCTGGGCTTTCATCAGCCGATTCAACCTGGCGACGTCAACTGGATGACGGCGGGCCGCGGCATCGTGCATTCAGAACGCACCGGACCGGAAACACGCGAAGCAGGTCACACCCTGCATGGCATTCAAACCTGGCTGGCGTTGCCCAAAGAGCATGAGGAAACGGAACCGGCGTTCCATCATCACCCGAAGGATACTTTGCCGCGGGTGGAGCAGGAGGGTGCGTCTCTAACGCTGATCGCGGGCAGCGCCTACGGCGAGACGTCCCCAGTGGAGACGTTTTCAGAGATGTTTTATCTCGGCGGCAGCCTGGCCCCCGGTGCCGACCTGGCAGTGACCGGCGATCACGAAGAACGCGCGGTGTACATCGTGGATGGCGCCGCCACCATCGACGGTCAGGCTTTGGAAGAAGGACATATGGCCGTGCTGAAGCCCTCGGCCAAGGTCCGGGTCGCGTCACAAAACGGGGCACGCATCATGCTGGCCGGCGGCGCGAAGATGGATGGTGAGCGCTTGATCTGGTGGAACTTGGTGGCCAGTGATCAGGCGCTGATCGACCGGGCCAAGCAGGAATGGAAAGACGGCGCCTTCCCGAAAGTCACAGGTGATGAAGACGAATTCATTCCTCTGCCGGAAGACTAACAGCGAGTGAGCGTCCTTCGCCCTTCCCTTTGCGCCCTCATCGCGGTGATGCTTGCCGCCACTTCGTCCGCGACGGCACAAAGCTACATCGGCGGTGGCTCTGGCGTGCCGGAAAATACCGCCGGTTACAAAAAATGGATGATGTTCAGCGAAGCGGTGACGGAGCGCTCTGGCGGAGCGCTTGAGATCACCCCGATCATCTCCGGCGCACTGGGCTCGGAGGAGAACATCCTCAGCTCTTTGCGGCGCGGCCGGGTGCAGGTGGCGATTATTTCCAGCATGGTCGTCGCCTCAGTAGTGCCGGAAGCAACGTTGCTGCAGACGCCGTACCTGTTTAACAGCCAGGAGGAAGCGGATTTCATCCTCGATACCGTCCTGTTCGACCAGTACACAGAACTCCTGGAAGACAAAGGTCTGGTGCTGCTGTCTTGGGATGAAGTCGGGTTCCATCAGGTCTACGGCACCGAACCGCTTCTGACCCCGGGCGATATGGCCGGCGTGCGCTTTCGCGTCTCCTCCAGTCCGGCGGCGCGGCTGTTCGCCGGGGCCATCGGCGCGGACACCATCTCCCTGCCCTTCAGCGATCTGATCATGGGCCTGCAAACCAGCTTGGTCACCGCCGGGGAAAACGCCATCATTTTGTATGCGCAAACCGGCGTTGCGGAATTGGCTCCTCACCTGATGATGACCAACCACTCGTTCGCCGTGAACTTCTTCATCGCCGACGCGCGGTGGCTCAACCGCCTGTCCGCGGAACATCAGAACGTGGTGCGGACCGCCTGGCCGCCGATGGACGTAGGACGTGCGATGACCCGGGCCGAATGGCAGGCAGACCTCGCCCGCGCCGATGTTCTGGGCTTCAGAGTCCATGACCTGACAGAAGAGCAAAGGCAGATGTGGCGGGACGCTGTCGAACCGGCACGCCAAAACTTAATCGGGATTTCAGGCCCTAAGGCGTCAGATATTTTAGAGGCCGTTCGGCGCGGTCAGTCAGAGTTCAAAGCGCGGCAGTCAGTCGAATGACGAAAAATTACCGATCTGATCGGCATCGACCACATGGTAAATCTTGCCAACCGTTGAGTCGTCGTCGAGGCATTTGACGATCAGCGCCGCCAACTCGCCTCGGGTGATGCGCCCCATCAGGGTTTGATCTTCTGACAACAGACCACGCCCGGTGGACGGACCGTCAGGCAGCTGACCGGGCCGCAGGATCGTCCACTGCAAATCGCGGGCGCGCAGATCACTCTCGGCTTCTGTTTTGGCGCGCAGGACGGGTTCGAGGAACTGGCGCGCGCCTGGGGCGAGCACATTCTCCGTACCGCTGGTCCCGATTGCCGTGACAAACACGATGCGCCCGACGCCGGCGGTTTCAGCGGCGGCGAAGACGTTGATGTTGCCCTGGCTGTCGACGGAGGTGTTGCGCACGCTGCCGCTGAGCGTGGTGACAACGGCGTCATATTCCCGGCCATCAAAAGCAGCGACGACAGAGGACACATCCAGGGCATCGCCCACGACCTGTTCCACGCCAAGCTCATTCAGCGCGGTAACGTCAGACGTTGTACGCACGAAGGCGGTGACATCGTCGCCGCGCTCGACAAGGCGTTTGGCCAGTTCCAATCCGGTGTTCCGTGTCGCACCGAAAATGAGAACACTTTTGGCGTCGACTGACTGGGCAAAAAATACGGATACCAAAACCGCAACTATAAACCGGACCATAATCCTTACTCCGCCGCTTGCGCCGAGGGCGCATTGGCCGATGCGGGGGCGACAAAAATGCCCTCGTCGATGTAACCCTGAACGACCTTCTTGATCTCCGCCCCACCGTAGTAGGGATTGCCGAGCGGATCATCTGGCCAAATGTTATTGGGCAGCCCCCGTGGCGTCTTGGCGTACTCGTGGGCATAAACCACCGCATCGTCCCACAACGCCACGTTGACCTGGAGATCGGCACGGGCTTTGCGCAGGGCGCCGAGATCGATGACGCCGCCGAGCGGGACCTGGCCTGCGGTGTCGGCTTCCGCCTGCACCGTGCCGTCGAAGTTGATGATCTTCGAATAACCGCGGCCACGCGCGCTCGGCACCTTGCGGCCGGGCAGGAAATACTCGCCGCCATGTCCGCACGACAGCACGTAGGCGACGTTTTCAAACGCCCGCATGCGCCGCGCCGAATCCCAACCCATGCGGTGCGCCCCGTGGGGCTCGGAGGTCGGGTGGAGAATCACCTCCGCGCCGCGCCGCACCATGGCGCGATAGGTCTCCGGGAAATTGTTATCAAAGCAGATGGTCGTCGCCAGCTTGCCGATGGGTGTGTCGGCCACCGGAAACAGATGTTCATAGCCGTATTTGTCGACGTATTGATCGAACACGCTGCCGGGTGTGGTGTCGGGCAGGAAACCCATGGCATCGCCGCAGTGAATCTTGCGGTAACGGTGGATCAGGTTGCCGGACGGATCATAAATGAAGGCTGTGTTGAAAAACCGCTCCGGCCACTCGGGATCGTATTCGAACACGCCGCCGGCGACGTAGGCCTTAATCTCCTGGGCGAAGGCGGCGACCTGATCCATCTCCGGGCCAGGGAACGTGACTCCAATCTTGTCGGCGATGTGACCCAGCTTATGCCCAAGGGGGCTCACGGGACCGGTCAGGAAAAACTCCGGATACACCACCAGCTTAAGGTTGGCCGCCCGGGCGCCGTAATTGCGGATAAGATCGAAGGCATCATCCAGATTGGGCTGGCGGCGTGCGGCCAGCTCCTCCGGCGTGTTGGACTGGTGCACCACATGCTGACCGACCATGGCGCTGTAAACCGGTGTTTCGTCTTTTACTGGTGGGCGGGCCTGGGCGGCAGCGCGGCGCCGGCCCTCCGCCAGCCAGGCCTTGCGTGAGGTGGGCGAGTCACCGGGCTTGGATGCTTCAGCTGCGTATCCCGGCGCATAGAGGTTCATGCGCACGATGCCAGCGAAGTTGAGCTGCGGCCCCATGCGGCGGCGGCGCAAGGAGTCGATATCGATGTCTGCGCGCAATACGGACTCTGCCCCGGAGGCCCGGATGGCGAGACCCTGCGGCGGATACAGCGCGGTCGCGGGCGGCAAGGTGACGGCACCATCGCCGAGGTCAGCCGTCACAGCCGAGGCGGTGGCGACATACAAAACGTTCTCGTAGGCCCGGGCGACGCGCGCGACGGTGCGGCTGGGCAGCAACTGATCGGCCCGCTCGCGGCTGGGGTTGAGAATGATCTCGGCGCCATGCACCAGCATGGTGCGCACCACGTGCGGCGCGAGGATATCCTCGCCGCAGAGAATGCCGATCTGCCCCAGTGGCGTTTTAGCGATCTGGAATGTGGCGGGCTGGAAGGTGTCCGCCGCCGTGTCGGTGTACCCCTCAACGATGTCGGGCATGATCTTCGGGGTACGGGCGAGTGCCCCACCATCCGGGCCGATGATATAGCCGACCGTGCGCGGGACCGTCTCGCCGTCGACACGCACATAAGACGAAGCTCCCAGATATACCTTCTGGTCCTGGGCGACCGACGCGAGCGCGGCGATGAGGTCGTTCTCTAACGGCGCGTCATGCTCTGCCCCATCAGCATGCGGCAGCACGGCCACCTCCGGCCCCTCGCTCACATCTGTTCTGCGGGCCTGACTCAATGCGGACCGGACATCATCCAGCGATGCCGCGGTCCAGGGGGTTTGCAGCAGATACATGGAGCGTGCGCCTTTCCTGACCGGGGGTGGCGGGCCGGTTTATTCCTCTTCCGGCATCGGCAAGGTGGGATCGATCGCGTAAACGATTCCGCCGATGGTGGCGTCCTTGGCAAGAACTTCATGGACAATCAGACGGCCCAGTTCCTGGCGGTCAATCGAGCCCATCCGCTCTTCTTCCAATAGAATGCCCGTGCCGGTCGCTTCACCGCGGCGCAGACCGCCCGGGCGGACGATGGTGTAATCGAGGCCGCTGGCGATCAGGTCATCCTCGGCCAGGGTCTTGATGTAGAACACCTCTTGCATGAAATGCGCATCCGGGCCTGGAGGTTCGCGGGTGCTGCCGACGCCGATCGAGCTGACCTGCACGACGCGCCGGACATTGTTGGCCTTGGCCGCAGCGGTGATGTTTTTGTTGCCGATCAGATCCGGACGCGGTTCACCGCGCCGCCCGCCGAGGGAACTGACGACGGTCTTGAAGTCGTCCGCCTCGAACGCCCTGTTGACGTCATCGGCTTCCAGGGCGTTGCCCACCACCTTGCCGACACCAAGCACGTCCAGCGCCTCGGTGTTCGACGTGGGCCGCACAAAGACCGTGACGGGAATGTCCATGGCGTGGAGATTTTGCACGGTGGCCAGGCCAGTGCCGCTGGTGCCGCCGAACACCAACACCGGGCCTTGGACTTCGGCCTGGGCCGCAGACCCCGCAAAAAGTGAAAGCGCCGCAAGGGCGCGAAGCATGAACCGGATCATTGTGTGTCATCCCGCTTGAGGTTGAGAGAGATTGTGGTTGGCCCGAGTATGACACGTTCCCGCGGTCGCGCGAGTCCCGAATCCGCTGGGTTTTTAGCCCTTTTTCGTCAAACGACCGCCTGCATCGACTGGTCGATGGCGGGCTCCGCGCCGCCCTCGGACGGCGGGATATAGACGCCGTCGCGCTTGTAGATCTCGATGACTTTCTTGATCTCAGCCGCGTCCTCGTAGGGATTGACCATGGGATCACCGCTCCACACGTCATTGGCGATACCGTGTTCGCCGGCGTAATGCTGAGCATAAACCACCGAATCATCCCAGGCGGCGAGGTTGGCGGTGATGTCCGCCCGCGCCCGGCGCAGTGCCTTCATGTCAAGCGAGCCGACAAGAGGTACGGCGCCCGGGCCATCGACGATGCATTGCAGCGAGCCGTCGAAGTTAACGACCTTCGAATAGCCGCGCTGCATCGCGCCCGGGAACCCGAGGCCCTCGCCCCGGAACTCGCCGCCGTGCCCTGCAGTCAGCAGATAGGCCGTGTTCTCAAAGGCACGGACGTGGCGCGCGATATCCCAGCCGCGGCGGCGCACATTGTGCGGTTCCGATGTGGGATGAAGAATGACTTCAGCGCCGCGCTTGACCATGGCGCGATGGGTCTCGCCAAAGTTCATGTCGAAACAAATCACGGTGCAGAGCTTGCCGAGAGGTGTGTCGGCCACCGGGAACAGGTGATCGTAACCGTAGCGGTCAACATACTCGGTGAACACGCTGCCCGGCGTCGTGTCGGGCAACCGTCCGAACACGTCGGCGCAGTGAATCTTGCGGTACAGGTGAATCAGGTTGCCCTGATCGTCGAAGATGAAGGCTGAGTTGAAGAAGCGGTTGGGCCACTTGGGGTCGTACTCGAACACGCCGCCGGCAACATAGGTGTTGTAGTCCTGGGCGAACTTGGCGAGCTGATCGGCTTCGGGTCCCGGAAAGGTGATCCCGATCTTATCGGCGATGTGCCCGGAGCTGCTGCCGAGCTGACTGACCGCGCCGGTGAGAAAGAACTCGGGAAACACCACCAGCTTGACGCCGGGCGAGCGGGCAAAGGGACTGACGACGTAGAGCGCGTTGTCGAGATTGCGCTGGCGGTAGTCCAACAGGGTGTCCGGCTTCAACGCGACGTGGGTGACGGTTTGGCCGAGCACCGCATCGTAACGGTCGATGCGTTCGCCGTCGGGCCGCGCTGGCGTGGCAGAGGCCGCGACTTTGTCACGGCCCAACGCGATCCAGTCTGCGCGCGACGCCGGCGTGGGTGACGCGTCCGAGGCCTCTTTGGCGTAGCCGGGGGCATACAGACGCATGCGGGTAATCGCCGGCAGATTGCCCATGGGCTCCTGGCGGCGGCGGCGCAGGGCTTCGATGTCGATGTCACCGGTGATGAAACTCTCATCCCCACTGGCGCGCAGAGCCGTGCCCGATGGTTCGGCCAAGAGAGTTGCCGGAGGCAAACGGGAGGTGACGCCGTCGATGGTGACATCCCGCGCCGAAGCCGACGCGACATACGCCAGGTTCTCGTAGGACCGCGCGAAACGCGCCTGCTGGCGGATGTCGAACAACTTATCTGTGCGCTCACGGCTGGGATTGAGAACAATCTCCGCGCCGTTGGTTACGAGCGCGCGGACGATGTGCGGCGATAGAATATCCTCGCCGCACAGCAATCCGACCTGACCCTCTTTGGTCATGGCGACCGGAAACGAGGCCGGTTGGAACGTCTCGGCGGACACGTCACTGAACCCCTCGGTGAGGTCGGGCAGGATCTTCGGCATGCGGATGAGCTGATCGCCGCTAGGGCCGAACAGGTAGCCGATAATCTGCGTTCTTCCCTCATCGATTTGCACATAAGCAGATCCGCCAAGGGATATGGACAGCGCCTGCGCGATAGCGGACATAGCATCGCAGACATCTTGTTCCTGCGGCGCTTCCTGGGGTGCACCGTCTGCGTGGGGCAACAACACCACAGCCTCATGCGGATCGATAAGTGTGCCTAGGGTCTGTTGAATGACCGGCGCGACATCGTCTTGCAGTGTCTTTGCCGTCCACGGCGATTGAAGGAGAATCATGACGGGCCTCGGCGGCGAAGGGCGGGTGCTTGGGGGCAGGACCTTGCGACGGGGCCCGGTCTGCGCCTAGAACCGCCCCGGCTGCTGTTCTACAAGTGAACAGCGACATCACGTTGGGAGCCCCCATGACGGCCGTACCGCCCGATCCCCAAACCCTGACCCGGGTAGACGCCCTCGCCCGTGCCGGACTCGTGGCCGGCACCGAAGTGGATGCGCTTCAGACAGTCGCAGAGCGCTATGCGGTGGCGGTGCCGCAAGCGCTGGCCGATCTCATTGACCGAGGTGATCCGAACGATCCCGTCGCCCGGCAGTTCATTCCGTCCGCGGCGGAAACGATCACAACAGCCGAGGAACGCGCCGATCCCATCGGCGATACCAGGTTCAGTCCCGTCAAAGGCATCGTGCACCGGTATCCTGACCGGGTGTTGTTGAAGGTGCACAGTGCCTGCGCCGTGTACTGCCGGTTTTGTTTCCGCCGCGAGGTTGTCGGCCCGGGGGGCGACAGCCTGACGCCCGAAGACCTGAAGACCGCGCTGGACTACATCCGTAATGACTCTCGCATCTGGGAAGTGATTCTCACCGGCGGCGATCCGCTGGTGATGTCACCGGCGCGCATTGCAGCGCTGTTAGATGAACTTGACGAGGTTGAGCATGTTCACGTGGTGCGGTTTCACACCCGCCTGCCTATCGCCGCGCCGGAGCGCGTGTCTGATCCGCTGGTGTCCGCGTTGTCAAACCGGCGCGCGACGGTCTACGTGGCCGTGCACAGCAACCATGCCCGCGAACTGACAACCGATGCAGTGGCCGCCTGCACCCGACTCACTGCCGCCGGCATTCCCCTCGTCGGGCAAACGGTGCTGCTGAAAGATGTGAACGACACAGCGGATGATCTTGAGGCGCTGTTCCGCGCCATGGTGCGCGCCCGCATCACGCCGTACTACCTGCATCATCCGGACCTGGCGCCGGGTACCGGACATTTCCGCGTATCACCCGAAGTTGGCCAAGCGCTGATGCGCGATTTGCGCGGCCGGATCTCGGGCCTCGCCTTGCCCACCTACGTGCTGGATATCCCCGGCGGCCACGGCAAAGTGCCGATCGGCCCGGCCTATCTGAGCCCAGCGGGCGGCGGAACCTACGAGGTCGAGGACGTCAACGGCCAGCGGCATATATACCCGCCGAAATAAGGATCGGCTCCCGCCCATTTGTATGCGGGAGATGCCACCGCTATGATCTGTCCGCTGCCCCGTACAGGGACGGCGCAGGGGAGAAATAGGGGTTCCGATATGGAGAGTTTTGCCGAGATTCTGAATTTCATCAGCGGCTGGGTCTGGCTGGTGATGATGTTCCCGCTTCTGGGCCTCGGCTTGTGGCTGACCGTCGGCCTCAAGTTCATGAGTATTCTGCGCCTGCCCGAAGCCCTCGGTGTATTGTTCAGCCGCGACGCCGGCGAGAAAGCGGAAGGCGACGGCGAAATTTCACCCTTCAAAGCTTTGATGACTGCGCTGTCGGCCACGGTCGGCACCGGCAACTTGGCGGGCGTGGCGACCGCGATTTTCCTCGGCGGTCCCGGCGCCATCTTCTGGATGTGGATGACGGCGCTGTTCGGCATGGCGACGAAGTACAGCGAAGCGGTGATGGCGGTGCACTACCGCGAAATCGACGAAGACGGCCGCTATGTCGGCGGGCCAATGTACTACATCAAGAACGGACTGGGACCGAAGTGGACCTGGCTGGGGACGGCCTTCGCCTTTCTCGCGATTGCGGCGGGGCTTGGTGCGGGCAATACGGTGCAAGCCAACAGCATCGCCGACGTGGTCGAGTCCAACCTTGGACTCAGTCACTGGGTTACGGCAGCCATCGTCATGTCGCTGACAGCGATGGTGCTGATCGGCGGTATTCAACGTATCGCCCAAGTGGCAGGACGTCTGGTGCCGTTCATGGTGTTGCTCTATGTCAGCAGCGCGCTGATCATCCTCGTGCTCAACGCCGGAGAAATCCCGGGCGCGTTGGGCATGATTGTCACCGACGCCTTCACCGGCACGGCGGCAACCGGCGGCTTTGCCGGCGCAGCGGTGATGGCGGCGATCCGCTTCGGCGTCGCCCGCGGCATCTTCTCGAACGAAGCGGGGCTGGGCTCTGCGCCGATTGCCCACGCGGCGGCACGGACAAAGGACCCGGTGCGCCAGGGGGCCATCGGCATGCTCGGCACGTTCATCGACACTATCGTGGTGTGCACCATGACGGCTTTGGTGCTGATCGTCACCGGCGCGTGGACCAGCGGCGAAAACGGCGCGACGATGACCTCCATCGCCTTCGCCAACGCCCTGCCTTTCGGCAACTACATCGTTGTCTTTTCGCTGATTGTCTTTGCCTTCACGACGATCCTGGGCTGGAGCTATTACGGCGAACGTTGTGCCGAGTACCTGTTCGGCATCAAAGCGATCACCCCGTTCCGCGTACTGTGGTGCGCGGTGATTCCCGTCGGCGCGCTAACCGGCCTGGAAGTCATCTGGCTGATGGCCGACATCATGAACGCCTTGATGGCCGTGCCGAACCTGCTGGCGCTGGCGCTGCTGAGCCCGATCATCTTCAAGCTCACGTCGGACCGGCTTTCGGGCGGACGCAGGCTGGTCGAACACCGCGATTCACACCCCGCGGAGTAACTCTCAGCGGCGTTCGAACACGTACCAGTCATTCGACATACGCTGGTAAATCTCGCCGTTGGGATAGAACCAACCGTCGAGGTAAGCGAATTCGTTGTCCGAGCGGCGCATCTGCGACCAGGAATAAATATCGACATCAGTGCCCGGCACTTTGAACGCACACGCACCTTTGTCCATGGCGCCTTCGAATTGCGTGCCGGTCCAGGTGAAATACACATCGCAGCCGGGCAAAGGCACCATGTCCGCCGGGGTCAAGTCCGCCACCTTTGCCGGATCAAGATGCGCGCCGCGGGTGCGGGCGACGAATTCCGGAGCGGGCGGAAAGATGTGCAGATTGAGCCGTGCCGCGCCACGCTCCCGGTCGAGCTCGAAGCTATAAAAGCGCTGGCGCAGCACCCGGTCCGGATCGTCCAGCGCCTGCCACTCGGCGTAGACCACGTGCTCACCGAAGGCGGGCAGATCGACGGCGCGGATGTGAAGACGTGTGGCCATCGGTGCGCCGTCTGCCGCGTTTGACGCGTCTACCTGCTGAGCATTGTCATAGGTGCCGGGCCACCACGACGCGAAATCAGTAAAACGCTCCTCCAGAGACTGGGCTTGCACAGCACAGCTGAGAAACAGGACCGGGAGACTCGGGAGCAAGACGCGCCGTATTAACATCGGGTGAATATCCTTAAGTGTAATCCGCATGGCTGGGGCAAGCTTAGAGCATGGGAGCAGGCCTTGTCCTTGAAATCTATCCGGGTAAAGTGACCGCCACATCACGTGGGGTGAGAGGGTACACCTGAGAAGGCACATCATGGCAGATCATCATCACATCGTTATCGTCGGCGGCGGCGCGGCCGGCATCACCGTCGCGGCCTCCTTGCTGCGGCAATCGCACGAGCCGCTGAGCATCGCGATCATTGAGCCGTCCAAGGACCATTATTATCAGCCCGCGTTCACCCTGGTCGGCGGCGGCGCATACAGCCTGGAGAAAACCCGGCGCGATGAAGCCTCGGTGATCCCAGGCGGCGTGCGCTGGATACAGGACGCGGCGGCGAACATCGACCCCGACGCCAACACCGTCGGCCTGGCGCAGGGCGGCGAAGTCACATACGACTTCCTTGTCGTCTGCCCCGGCATCGTGATGAACTGGGATGCCATCGAAGGCTTTAAGGACGCCGTCGGCAGCAACGGCGTGTGCTGCAACTATTCGCCCGACACCGTCGAATACACCTGGGACGTATTGAAAGCGTTTCCGCGCGGCGGCACGGCGCTGTTCGCCCAGCCGGCGATGCCGATCAAGTGCCCAGGGGCGCCACAGAAAATTGCCTACCTGGCGGCGGACTATCTGCGCCGCGGCGGTATTCTCGACGACAGCCACGTGCACTTCCTACCGCAAGGCCCGGGCATGTTCTCCGTGCCCTACTTCGCCCCTCTGCTGTCGGACGTGGCGGACAGCTACGGCATTCACAAGCATTTCCAGCACAACCTGATCAAGGTCGATGCCGCCAACAAGCGGGCGACGTTCCAGGTGGTTGGTGGCGACAAGGAAGGCGAGACGGTCGAGATGGAATTCGACATGCTGCACGCGGTGCCGCCGCAAGGCCCGCCGGATGTGGTGAAGAATTCCGCCCTGGCCAACGAGGGCGGCTGGATCGACGTGCATCAGCATTCCATGCAGTCGACCAAATATCCGAACGTGTTCGGCCTGGGCGATGCGTGCTCGACACCGAACTCGAAGACCGCCGCCGCGGTGCGCAAGCAGGCGCCGGTGGTGGTGCGCAATCTGCTGGCGCTGAAGCACGGCGGCGAAGTCGAAGAAGGCTACGACGGCTACGGCTCCTGCCCGCTGACCACGGCCTACGGCAAAGTGATGATGGCGGAGTTCACATACGGCGGCAAAGTCACGCCGACTCTGCCCCTGGACCCGAGCAAGGAACGCCGCGTCAACTGGTGGATCAAGAAGACCGGCCTGCCGATCATGTACTGGGAGTACATGCTGAAGGGACACGAGGCCTTCCCGGGACACAACACCGCCTTCGACGCCGGGTAAATCCCTACCAGGGGCGGCAGTCAGCTGGCTGATCCGTCTCGTTCATGGCTGTGATGAGCTGCAGGCTCGCCGCATCACACTTCGTGGCGTAGGCCGCGCCCGGCTGAGCGGTGAGCAAGCCGATTTCGAACGGCGCGCCGTTCAGAGTGCCGCCGACAAAACAGTGCATGTCATGGGTGAGCGTAGCCCCGCGCCACTCGGCGGTGTTTATGGCGACATCCATATCCAGTTGCGTGGCATAGTCCATGCCGCGGTGAGCGGCGCAGGTTGCACTCTCAAGCGCCAACCAGGGATTGGCGTCATCAGAGATCGCCCAAGCCGCACCAGCGACACTCACGGCAATAAGAAAGACCAAGCGGAACATACCGCCACGATAGCAAGAGCCTGCACCCCTGGACAGCGGGCGGGCGGACTGGTTTGGTAGACCCCGCACCCCGCCTCCTATTCCCGGAGACCCAACCATGACCAGCGTTCCCGCCCCGCTGCGGCGCAGCTACATCGACATCCGCTTCGGCCAGATGCATGTGCGCACTGCGGGTTCGAACCAGAGCGGCGCGCGGCCGTTGCTGTGCTTTCACCTCAGCCCGGCGTCGGGCGTCGTCTACGAAACCTGGCTGGGCGAGATGGGCCGCGACCGGCTGTGCATCGCACCTGACACACCGGGCTACGGCATGTCGGACTTTCCGCAAGACCAACCGGACATCGCCGATTTCGCCGGCGCCATGACAGACCTGATGGACGCACTGGACATCCCGGAAGCGGACATCATGGGTTATCACACCGGCTCGAAGATTTGCATCGAGCTTGCCCGTCAGCAGCCGGAGCGCGTCAAGCATCTAGTGCTGATCTCGGCGCCGATCTACACCGAAGACGATCTCGCCCGGCAAAACGCCGACATGGGGCATCCGGACACGCCGGTGGAAGACGGCTCGCACCTGCTGCACGCCTGGGCAGGTTTGTGGAGATGGCGCGGGCCGGAGCAAACGCCGGCAGACATCATGCGCGCTTATCCGGATCACATCCGCGGCGGCGAACGCAAGCACTGGGGACATGCGGCGGCGTTTTCCTACACCTACCCCGAGACGATCCCGGACGTGCAACAGCCGATCCTGGTGCTCAACACCAACGACGATCTGGTGGTGTACACCCGGCGCATTCGCGAGCACTTGCGCAACGGCAAGGTGCTGGAGCTGCCCGACTGGGGACATGGATTCCTCGACTATCACACCGCCGAGACGGCGGCCTTCGTGCGCCCGTTCCTGGATGAGGATGTGTGGCCTGCCAAGGCGGATTAAGTGTGCGGAATATGGGCCGGACAAAAAACACCGTGGCGAAAAATCGAGGAACGAGCCCATGCACGCCACGGGTTTGTGCGGGGCCGGACCGAATTCTTGAATAGAATCAGTGGCTTATTTTTGAGTCAAACGAGCCCATGCACGTCTAAAGGCTGCCCGTTTTTGGCAGTTTCCCGTCGCACTTGTCCGGACCAATAGCGTGAGGATTTAGACCAGCCGTTTGCCGCCGTCGCAGGGCAGCACCAAGCCGGTGAGAAAGCCGTTTTCGATGCACGCCATCACCGCCGCCGCGACGTCTTCCGGCTGGCCGATGCGGCCCACGGGGGTGTCGGCGGCAGACTGGGCATACATGTTTTCGCGGATGTCGTCTGGGATGCGGGCCCAGGCCTCAGTGTCCGTCAGTCCCGGCGAAACGGCATTGACCCGCGACGGCGCCAGTTCTACCGCCAGCGTTTTGACCATGCCTTCGAGCGCGCCGTTGACCGCGCCGAGCGGGGCAGCGGTGGGCACGGCGGCGATGGCCGACGCACCGGTAACCAGCGTGATCGTACCGCCCGGCTTGAGCACCTTGGCGCCGTGATGCATAGCGATGAGGTACGGCCAGAACTTGCCCTCGAAGGTTTCGCGCACACCGGTGACGGAGACGTCCACGAACGGCCCGAGCGCCGCGCCGCCGGCCACGGTGACGACAAGGTGATCAATATGACCCAGGGACTCGAAAAACGCAGCGGCGGCCGGTTCGTCGGCGAAGTCGACCGACTCGGTTTTGACCTCCGGGCCCAACCGCTCGTGCGCTTTGGCCAAACGTTCCTTTGAGCGCCCGGTGATGGTGACCTGTGCGCCCCGGTCCTTGAGCGCCTGGGCAACGGCGCGGCCGATGCCGCTGGAGCCACCGGCGACAACGGCGGTTTGGTCTGTCAGCGCGCTGCCTCGGCCATGGCCCGCCCTCCTCCTTCCGGTCACGTGAGTCGCGGCACCGTAGCGGCTGTGGAGGCAGGTGGGAAGGCCGGGGAGGACGCCACGGGGCTAGGCTAAACCGCTGAAATAACTGGGAAAACAAAATATCTACAAAAATTGTTGTTTAACAATTTTTGTTGTGCAACACTTCCGTCCGGTGGCTGGCCTTGCCCCTCCCCCTCCCTGATCCCCTCAGGGCCCGTCCTTGACCCGCGAGGCCGGCCACCAGTGCGCACCGCGACTTGCACGTTCAATGAAGAGGGCAGCCAGATCATGGCCAAATCGATTACCGTTAACGGCAACACCTACAACGACTCCCCCTACGACGCTGCGACCAACCCCGACGGGCTGGCCAACGGCGGCTGGCGCGTCAACTCCAAATTCATCACCATGCTGCTGGACACCCTGGCCGATGCGTCCTCGAGTCTGCAGGACACATCGACGACATCGAATGACATCGGCACGGGCAATAAGACGTTCACGCTCACGACCGGCCGGCCCATTCCAGACGGCGGCATCTACGCCTTCGCCATTGACCAGGACAACAGCGCGAACTGGATGTGGGGCGAAGTCACCGACAACACCAACGATGTGATCACGCTCAATGTCAGCGTGACCAATGGCACGGGCGTCGGTCTCGCCAACTGGCTGATTCAGCCGACCGGTCCACAGGGTGCGGCTGGAAGTGACGGATCGGACTACTGGGACACGGCCCTGACAGCGGTCAACAATGCCAATGGTGCGCCGGGCACACCTTTCGCCGCAGCCGACAGAGACGTCATCGAATGTGATCTTGGCAGTGGTCCCATCGAGGTACAGCTGCCCGCCACCGGCCGCGTCGCCTTCAAGTTCAAGAACGCACCGGACGATACAAATTTCCTCCGCGTTACTCCGCCGTCCGGCGAGAGCATTTTCAATCAGACGGCCAACGACACCCTCAAAGTGACGAAACGCGTCACTGGATTCGCGTTGTACCGCTCGGGCACAAACTGGAGCTAGAGCGGTGGCTGACTTTGATCTCGGTGACGTTATTCCTTCGGGCGGTGGTGGCATTCCAGGCGGAATAATTCACTGCTTCCAGTCCACCACCCTCGTCGTGCCACTTGATTGCACAAAAATATACGCGGGCGCGTTGGGCGCGGGCGGTGGTGGCCAGAGCGCCTTCGACGCCAATTCCAGGGGTGCTGGAGGTGGTGGATATGCAGAAGGCGTGCTCGAAGTCGTGGCAGGTGAAACCCTAACCATCACTGTTGGCACCGGCGGCGCCATTAGTACGGCTGGAGGCAGTTCGACGATTGCCGGATCGACGTCTGGAACATTGCTGACGGGTGGCGGCGGCGCAACTGGCGGCACCTCCGGCGCAGCTGCCGGTGGCACCGGCTCGGGTGGTGATTTTCAGGCAAACGGCGGCAACGGCGGTGACGGTCAAATGAGCGGCGGCGGTGCAGCGGGAACCATATTTGGCGATGGTGGCGACGGTGGTACGGGCGCCTATTCCTCCCGGGGTGGCGGCGGCGGCGGCATAGCCGGTGGCACCGGAGGTAATGGACCAAGCTCCGACACCGGGGGCGGCGGCGGCGGATTTGCAATGGCCGGAACCACCTCCACGGCGGCTGGGCTCGCGCTGATCGGAGCCGATGCAGCGACGGGGACGGGCACTGTCATTGGTGGAAACATGCCTTTGACGCATGTGGTTCCATTTGGTGATACCGCGGGCGAACCGGGTTGCGGGGGCAACGGTGGGTCTGCTAGCGCCGGCGGCAACGGTGGTTTTGGTGCTGGTGGGGGCGGAAATGGAGGAGGTAGCAGCAGCGGCGGGAACGGCGGCATGTTCGGTGGCGGGGGCAGCACCCAAAGCGCGGGCGGCGCCGGTGGCCTGGGTGGCGGTGGCGGCGCCGGCCCACAGCGCACGACCCAAGTCGGCGGCAACGGCTACGCCTTCGTTCAGTTTCTCAAGTAGGTACCGCGATGGCTGATTTTGACCTCGGTGACGTTATTCCTTCAGGCGGTGGTGGTGCTCCGTACGTCACACACCATTTGTTCAGCAACGACACAATCACGGTTCCACCGTGGGCGAACTGGGCGCGGTACACCGCGGTCGGCGCAGGAGGCGGCGGCCACACCGGTGGCAACTCTGGTACGGGCGGCGGCGGCGGTGGCGGCTTTGCTACCGGCTTTTTTGCGCCCGTTGTCGGGGCCACCGTTACGATCACGGTCGGAGCTGGCGGAACCGGCAGCGCGACGGCAACGGCGGGTGGAAATTCGTCCGTAGGGGACGGCACGAACACCGTCACCGGCACCGGTGGCGGCGCAGCATCAGGCGCCACTGGTGGTACTGGCGGAACCGGATCGGGCGGAGATAAGCAGACAAGCGGTGGAAACGGCGGAAACGGGGCGTGGACGAGAAGAGCGGCAGGAGGCGGGGCTGCCGGAACATATTGGGGTGACGGCGGCAACGGCGGAGCCGGAGGTAGCGTCGACAGCCACGGCAGTGGCGGCGGTGGCGCTTTCTTAGGGAACGGAGGCACAGCAACGGGAGCTGGAGGCGCTGGAGGCTCGTTTGGCCAACAGTCTTCTGCAGGCAGCCCAACCGCGGCTAATCCGCTGATACTCGCGGGATCGGACGTGTCTCAAGGCGGTGTACTCATCAATACGGAAGGGCCGTTTACGCACATGTTCCCGCTCGGCGGATCGGCCAACGGAAGCCTCGGCTGGGGGGGCGATGGCGGATCAAGTGGTAGCGGGGTCGACGGCGGGTTCATGGGCGGCGGCGGCGGGGACGATGCGGTCGGCGTCGGAGGCAGCGGTGGCATGTTCGGTGGTGGTGGCGGTTCCTGGTCTACAGGCGGCAGCGAAGGCAACGGTGGCGTTGGCGGCGGCGGTGGTGGTGGCCATAGCGTGTCTGGCGACGGTGGCGACGGTTATTGCTGCGTTGAGTTTTGGGGATAGGTGGCGCGATGGCTGACTTTGATCTCGGTGACGTTATCCCTTCGAGCGGTGGCGGCGGCGCGCGCATCCTCAAGCACTTTTTTACATCAGGCTCCCTGACCGTCCCGCCGTGGGCAACAAAAGCGTACTTCTGCGCTGTCGGCGCAGGGGGAGCCGGGTACCAGGGCAATGGCGGCGGCGGGGGTGGAGGCGGTTTTGCCGAGGGCATCTTTGATGTTGCACCTGGCGCGACTGTCACCAGCACGGTGGGAACGGGTGGCGCGTCTTCCGGTGCGGCCGGTGGCAGCTCTTCCGTCACAGATGGCATCAATACGGTCACAGGAAATGGGGGCAGCGGCGGTGCAATCGGCCCTGGTGGCGGAGGTGCTGGCGGCACTGGATCCGGTGGAGACTTCCAGGCGACTGGTGGACCGGGAGGGGGCAACCCAACACCGAGTTCCGGACGCAACGGGGGTGGTGGTGCTGCAGGCACCTCGCATGGTGATGGGGGCCATGGCGGCGACGGGGGCGCGTCGAACAACCTTCCTGGTGGTGGTGGTGGCGCGGCGGACGGCCACGGCGGCGATGGCTACTCCTCCTACCCGAACAGCGGGCCGGGAGGTTCGTTTGGTGTTGAGTCTTTCGGCGTAAATGCAAACGCGTCTACCCCAATAACCCTTGCGGCATCGATTTCAGGATCAGCCGGCTTTCTCATTGGCGATGGCCCTCTACCATCTTTGCTCCCTTTCCCAAACTCAGGAGCCAGCAGTTCAGTTGGAATTGGTGGCTTAGGACCGTGGACCACAAGTGCCGGCGGTCGAGGCGGCTTCATGGCTGGCGGCGGGGGGGCTTATGGCACCAACCAGACTGGTGGACGAGGCGGTCCATTTGGTGGTGGCGGCGGTGGCACATCTGGCGGCTCCGCTGTTGGCGGCACAGGAGGTTTGGGCGGCGGTGGCGGCGCAGGCAGTGACACGTTCGGCCCGGGCGGCAACGGTTACTGCTGCATCATTTTTTACGGATAGGTGGCGCGATGGCTGACTTTGACCTCGGTGACGTTATTCCTTCGGGCGGTGGTGGCTCTTTCATGTCTAAAGTGTACCACTTCACGTCATCCGACACTCTGACCCTCCCCGCAAATGCAAAGAAGGTCTACTACTGCGCCTTGGGCTCTGGCAGCGCCGGAAGTTACCGGGGTTCGGCCAATATCGGTCACGGCGGCGGTGGTGGCGGTTTTGCCGAGGGACTCTTTGATCCCATCGAGGGCGCGACCATCACCATCAACATCGGCGCGGGTAGCACTGGCGATGCTGGCGACGGCAATGACTCGTCGGTGACGGACGGCACCAATACGGTGACGGGCGGCGGGGCCACTACACCGGCTTATTCCAGCGTTGGCCCGGGCGGCTCTGGCGGCACCGGCACCGGCGGTGATTTTCAGGCAACCGGCGGCAACGGTGGCGTGGGGGATCACAATGTCTCAGGCTCGGGCGGCGGCGGCGGGGCCAGCGGTAGCCATCATGGCGACGGCGGAAACGGCGGAAACGGAGGCACAAATAACATTAATTGCGGCGGCGGCGGCGGCGCTTGGAAAGGGGGCAATGGTGGTAGTGCTGGTACCGGGAGCACTGCTGGGGGAGCCGGGTCATTTGGCGCTAGCGCGAACGGGTCATCGTCTCAAGTTCCCGGGGGAATTGGCCCTTACATAGGTAACGTTTCAGACTCGGCTGGTTTTAACCCATCCAGCACTTGGGGGCCTCTTACGTCGTTTGAGCCTATGGCCACAGCAGCCAGCGTGGGTTCAGTGGGATACGGAGCTAGCGGGGGGTCAAATGGTGCCGGTTACGGCGGGGGTTTTAGCGCTGGTGGAAGCGGTGCTCAAGGGAACAGTGGGTCATACCACGGCGGCAATGGTGGCTTCGGCGGCGGCGGTGGCGGCTCTGGTCAGGGCGGCAACACGCCCGGCGCTGGTGGTCTCGGCGGCGGCGGGGCCAACAACAACGGCAACAGCGGCAATGGCGGCGCTGGTTATGCCTGTGTCGTGATCTTCTTCTAATGGATATTCGTCGTCGCTATCGCCTGATCTACAGAAACGGTGACACCAACGAGGTCATCGGCACACGCGACATTTGGACCGACCGCGATCCAACCGTGGAGCATGTCGAAGACCTTGGGCCAGTTCCGCCATCGATCATCCTGGACATGGCACATGACCCGACCAGGACAATGACGGCGGCGGCATTGCTTTCGACGTTTAGCCCAGAGGAAAGGCAGCAAATCGATGCCATTGCGCGCGACGACAAGGACGTCCGCGACTGGATCGGACAGGTCGGCCGTAAACAGCTCGAAAACGAAAACGTGCAGTTGGGGCCGGACACCGAAGCTGTTGAAGCACTGGAATTGCTTGAACAAGCACGGGCCATTCTGCCGCAGCGTGTTCGTCAACTCACCACAGCAACATGGGTAGGCAAGTAATGAATCGCTATGACGTTCAATTCAAAGCGGAAGATCCCCGGCGCAGGCAGTGACACGTTCGGCCCGGCCAGCAACGGCTACTGCTGCATCATTTTTTACGGATAGGAAAAACAGCACATGTCAACGCATGGCGCTTTGTCGCCCGAATAGAAGCGAACCTCTCGTCTCCAAAACACAAAACCAATATTTCACTCACCCCCAATTGAAAGAGACATCTCTCTATGGCCACTTCAATTACCGTCAACGGGAACACGTATAACGACTCCCCCTACGACGCTTCGACCAACCCTAACGGGCTGGCCAACGGCGGCTGGCGGGTGAACTCCAAGTTCATCACCATGCTGCTGGATACGCTGGCAGATTCGACCACGACCATGCGCACGACGTCCACAACGTCGCTGACCATTGGCACCGGGTCCATCGGCCCGCTGACCCTGGCCCAGGACATTCCCTTCGCCGCCGGTGACTTTGTACTGATCACCGACACGGCGGCACCCACGACCAACTGGATGACGGGGCAGATCACCGACCGCACCAACAATGACATCACCGTCGAGATCACCCGCACCGCCGGCAGCGGCACGCTGGCCGCATGGACCGTGCAGCTCGCCGCCCCGCCGGGAGCGACGGGCGCCACCGGACCGGCCGGCGCGGATGCAGACGAGGGCAATTTTTCACTCCTGGCGAGGGTATTCAACTAATGGCAACAACAATCACAGGCATGGTCGGCTCCGGCTCGACCAACGGACGGCTGGTCAAGGTGACTGGCACGGATACAGCGGGCGCAGTGACCCTATACACCGCCCACGCCACCGATACGGACGAAGTATGGTTGTGGGCCAACAACACCTCGGCCTCCGGCGTAAAACTGACGATCGAATGCGGCGGCACCACCGATCCGGACGACCTGCTGGAATACACCGTGCCCGCCGAGGACGGCGCCCACCTCATCCTGCCCGGGTGGCGGTTTACCGGCAGCGTCTTGGTCAAGGCCTTTGCCGCGACGGCCAACGTCCTCAACTGCAAAGTCGATGTGAACAGGATCAACGTCACATGAGCACCAGACTCACCGGCGCCGCCAGCGGCGCGCTGCGGATACAGCCCGATACACTGTTGGGCCGGCCCGAAATCTTTTTTTCCAACGGCACGTGGACACATCCGAACCCCGGCACGTCCAGGCGGCTCATCGTCTGCACCGTCGGCGGCGGGGGCGGGGGCGGCGGCACCGCCACCGGACAAAACGGTGCGGCCGGAGGTGGGGGGTCGGGCTATGTGGATTTCACCGAGGTCACCACCAGTGCCAATGAGACCGTCACCATCGGCACCGGAGGCACACGAGGCACCGGCAGCGGCAGCAACGGCGGTAACGGAGGATCAACTTCATTCGGTGCTCACGTGACGACCAGCGGCGGTAACGGGGGCGGGGGTACATCTAACGCCCATGGCGCAGGTGGAGGGAGCGGCGGCTTCGGCGGCGGAGGAGGAGGTGCTGCCATCTCCTCCAGTAACGTAGGAAGCGGCGGACAAGGCCAATGGTGCGGTGGCGGCTGCGCCATCGGAACAATCGCGCAAGATCAAGTACGTTTTGGGGGGGCAACACGATGGCTCCTCGGCAACCGCGTCGGCGGGAACCTTGAAAGGATCTTACACAAAGCGAATGTCTGGCACGTGGTACGGCGCAGACGCGTGGCCAAATGGCGGAAATTCCGAGAGTCACGGTTACGGCGGTGGGGGTGGAAATCCTGCACTCCTATTCCCGTTCACCATGGGGCGCGGATCGGGCGGAAATGGTGAAAGACACAACAACAACAACGACAACACCAATGGCCTCGACGGTGTCTGCATCGTTTGGGATATGGGAGACGCGTAATGGCCAGACTCTATGCAGAACTCAAACGCAACGGCCACGGCGGTTGGATCGCGCACCGCGTTCACGCCAACCGGGAGGAGTTTGACCGCAACGCAGCGTTTCACCCGCAAATCAAACAGATCGATGTGACCGGCATGAAGATCACCGAAGGGGACACGATTGACCCTGAGACCATGACGGTCAACCCCGGAATTGACGGTCCATCCGCCAAATCTGCCAGGGCGAAGAAGACCGGTGCGAAGAAGACCGCGCCAAAAAAGAAAGCACCGAAGGCGAAAGCCAAAACGAAAACAAAAGCGAAGGCCAAAACGGCATCTAAAGCAAAGCCGAAAACGAAAGCGAAAGCGAAAGCAAAAATCGCTTCAAGAGCGAAAGCCACGGCAAAGACCAAAGCCAAAACCAAGACGGCAAAAGCCAAGCCACGTGTGAGTCCCAAAAAATGAGCTTTGCGCCTGCTCGTCACACAACCGGCACCGCCGCGCACGACATCACTTCACACCCGTTAGAAGGAGGCACAGAATTCGATGGCCAAATCGATTACCGTTAACGGCAACACCTACAACGACTCCCCCTACGACGCTTCGACCAACCCCAACGGGCTGGCCAACGGCGGCTGGCGCGTCAATTCCAAGTTCATCACCATGCTGCTGGACACCCTGGCGGACTCCACGACGACCATGCGCACGACGTCCACAACGTCGCTGACCATCGGCACCGGGTCTATCGGCCCGCTGACCTTGGCCCAGGACATTCCCTTCGCCGCCGGTGACTTTGTACTGATCACCGACACGGTGGCACCAACAACCAACTGGATGACCGGTCAGATCACCGGCCGCACCAATAACGACATCACTATCGATGTCACCCGCACCGCCGGCAGCGGCACCCTGGCCGCCTGGACCGTGCAACTGTCCGCCCCACCCGGCGCAACCGGTGCCACCGGACCGGCTGGAGCCGATGGGGCAAACCCTTCTCCGGCCCTCAAACTGTTTAACTGGGCCAATTTCACTTAACACTTTTCAGGAGTTTTAAAGATCATGGCATCTAACCGCGATCCCGTATTCACGGAAAAACCTATCCTCGGCGAGGCCGCCCTTGCCACAGCCAATACGGCCGTAGACGGCACCGGCACAATTGCCGACGTCACCGCGGCTGCCGGTGCGGATGGCACCCGCATTTCACGTCTGCGCATTAACGCGACAGCCGCTACGACAGCGGGCCGCGTGAATTTTTTCCTCCACGATGGAACAGGCTGGCACTACCTCGACTATGCCGCGGTCACGGCCGTTGGAACTGTGGACGATAACAACGCGCCGTTTCGCGTGGTGTGGGACGAAATCAACACGACAGACAAGATGCCGATCCACCTGCCTTCTGGTTGGAAGTTGGGGGCTGCACCGCGGAAGGCCGAGACGTTCAAAATCATCGCCGAAGGCGGCGATTACAATCGCGCGGATCCGTAACCATGGCAGGGAGCGGACTTTACGGTTTTGCCAGCGCCGATCCTGCGCAGTCACGGCTCTATGGCTTCGCCCTCACACCCCAGGTCGCCGTGCCGGAAAAAGTGCGTGAGTCGCAGGAGTTTTTAGCCAACGGCACTTTCACAGCCCTGACCAAGAGCGACGGCGCCATTCTCAATGCCGCGGGTAAGGTCGACGTGTGGGTCACTGCCTGTGGTGGTGGTGGTGGCGGCGGCTCAGACTCGACACCGACGGCATACGGACGATCAGCCCAAGGCGGGCAGGCCGGTGATTATTGCGTGCGCTACAAAGTCGAGCTCGATCCGGGTGAAGACGTGACAGTGACCATCGGTGCCGGCGGCGGCAACGGCGGAGCCACATCTTTCGGATCGCACCTGACTCTGTCCGGTGGTGCCAAAGGAGCCAACGGCGATACGGTTCTTGCGTGGCACCCCAACAATCCCAGCGGTGCGGGGCTTGTGATATCGGGCACCGCTCAGGAAGAAGACGCCGTGTATGAAGGTGCATACGGCGGTGCCGGTGCTGTTGGTGGGGACCGCACGGCCGTGTTTAGCCGTGCTGGCGGCAACAACGGCCTTGGCATCGGCCTTGGCGGCGTCAGGGCGTCGTGGGGCGGCGGTGGCGGCGGTGGCGGCTTACGCGGCAGCGGCGGCAACACAACACAAGGTGCTGGCCAGAGCGCAGCCGCCAACTCGGGCGCTGGCGGATCGGGCGGTGGGTACAATGGCGGTCCAGGCGGCAGCGGGGGCTCCGGATATCTCAAAGTTGAATACGACAGAAAGGCTTAGTGATGACCGGTATCTATGCGGAACTACGCCGCTTCGCCAATGGCGACATAGAAAGCGGCTTTACCCATTTTTGCTGGGGCGTTTACCCCTACGACGGTGCCCTGCCCGTGTTCGCTCCAACGTACGGTCTCGCCATCGACGTGACCCGTCTCGCGCGACAGCCTGAAAGCGGTGACCGCTACAACCCCGACAAAGATGCGTGGGCATCCCCACTTCCAGAGATGTCCGAAGACATCGTGCGCCGGGCTAAGGCAAGCGGCATCTCTTAGCGACATCAATGATGGCGCACCGAGATGGCGCACCGGGCCTGATGATCTTAGACGCACCACTTTTGCAATAGGTCCAGGTGACTCCACAGTTGATAGAACTGGATGCCGTGAAGGGTATCGCCGTCGATTTCGCCACAACGTGCCCGCTAAACATCTGAAATTCTGACATAAACAAGAAATAACAAATATTGTTGTATAACAAACTATTTTGTGCCACACTTCCGTCCGGTGGCTGGCCTTGCCCCTTCCCCTCCCTGATCCCCTCAGGGCCCGTCCTTGACCCGCGAGGCCGGCCACCACTTAGACCATCACCCGGCACCGCGGACCCCCGCGACGACGCCGCGCAGCGCTCCACACAGAGAGACGGCTGCCACGTTTTACAAGGAAAGGAATTTACGATGGGTCGGTATGTATCTGGATCATCCGCCGGTGGTGGAAAGAGGTCACCCGTTTATCAGTTCGTGACTTCGGGGACGCTTACAGTCCCCCCATGGGCTACAGGGTGCTACATGGGGTGTCTGGGCGGTGGCGGATCCGGCGCACGTGATGCGTCTTCCGCTGGCGGCGGCGGGGGTGGCGGATTTGCCGAGGGCTACTTCGATCTCGCTTCGGGAGAAACGCTCACCATCACCATCGGCGCCGGTGGCGCGTCAGTGACCGGCAGCGACGCCGCTGGCAATGACGGCGGCGCCAGCTCAATCTCCGGTTCGACGTCGGGAGTATTGGTAACCGGTAACGGCGGCAGTGGCGGCAGCGATGCCGGCACGGGAGGTGCCGGCAGCACGGGATCGGGCGGCGATCTGCAAGCGACAGGTGGCGCCGGCGGCGGCTCCACCGGCGAAGGCGGCGGCGGCGGTGCTGCCGGCACGCCTTATGGAACCGGCGGCGCAGGCGGAGATGGAGCCGCAGATGGCGGCGGCGGCGGTGGCGGAGTTGGCGGCGGCAACGGTGGAGATGCAACTGGCTCTTCGGGTGGTGGCGGCGGTGCTTTTTTCAGCTCTGCCTCGGGCGCTGCAGCTGCGATTGGTGCTCTCTCTGGGACGTTTGGAAACACGTACACAGGCACAGATATTTTTATTCACAGTCTGCCATCCGGTATCTCCGGCGGAAATGGTGGCGCCGGATCATCAACGGCTGGTGGCTTAATGTGCGGTGGCGGAGGCGACACGGCCATCGCAAGAAATGGTGGCGCGTTTGGCGGCGGAGGGGGGGGACAAGGAACTGGCGGAGATGGCGGAGTCGGAGCGGGCGGCGGCGGCGCCGTTACAACGAGCGGTATGGGCGGGAGCGGTTATGCCTTCGTTCAGTTCTTAGGATAGGTTCGAGAGAGTATCCATACCCGTGGGCACGCAGAACAAGCTTTTTTCTACCCATAAGCCACCAGTCTAGCTCAATGCCAACACCTTGCGAGTATTAAGAGAGTAGGCCCACCTCTGTTTGGCTTGATCGGTACTTCTGTGGACGAAGTCACCTTGATCACGGTACGGCGTGTCAAAATCAAACCCGTAGAGTGAGAAGTCATCCTGCCATGTTTGCTCAACCAAATCGGCGAGCGCATCAGTATAGAAAGTTCTATAGTCAACGTGCACATGCTGATTCTTATGGGCCACCCGCGCGGTCTCATCGACAGACAGGCCAAGATACTGACGCAGCGCCCTGACATCGTCTTCGATGGTCTCTAGGCGGTTCACCCAATCAACCACCAATCTTCCGGATGGCTGACAGAAGAGTTGAAAGAAAACCAGGTCTCTCGAAACCCAGGTCTCTGTCTTATTCGCAAGGTGGTTGACGAAGTAAGCAAACCCCTTGTTTGCGGAAACGTAATCCTCCACATGACTTGGTGACGACCAAAATCTCAAAACGTCATGGAAATAGCTGACGAGAAAACTGAATATGTTGCGGACGTTGGTAACCTTAATGCTGGGTGGCAGTGCACGCAGCTCAACAGACCAGTTCTCAAAGTGAGTCTTGCAGTAGTCTTTGTCATTCATCTCAGTGGCGTTATCGCGCATAATTCTATGGCCCAAGGTTTCACACATACTGGGGAATGCGGACTGAAATGAAGAGCCGCCGGTTTTAGGTAGATGCACAAAAAGCAGCCGGGGCGGCTTACACGATTGAAGTGACTGCAGTGTATTTTCCAGCGCTCCAAAATATTCATTAACCTTCAAAACCTCCTTAAGAACTCTATTTGCCCAATCAAGCTCTCCAAAGTCTGCTAGTTCTTTGGCCACAGAATGGTATTGCGCGGCGATATCTTGAAGCTGTTCATCCACATGCCTACGTGTCTCGACACTTTCTTCGAAATGATTTGATGCCAAGTGTTTTGCGATACTGTTGTGTTGATCCGCAATCGCATATACCTTGTCTACAAGTTCGCTTAGTCGCCCTGGGTTTCCCATATTTTTTGCGCTCGCTTTAGGTGCGCTCAACTAAGCGCATTGTGGGGCAACTACTCATTACCCTTTTGTTTAAGTATCTCCTTATATTTTTGCTGCATTGGCCACTCTGGAAGGGCATCGTTTTTTTTCTGAGCGACAGTCGTGATCGATGATTTTGCTTTCGGCAGTTCAGGGGGCGGCTCAAAGGGGTGCAGCTCCAGAACTTCCTGAACCAGCCCCTGTTTGGTCTTAACGTCCGAACTGCAGTAGATCGGCGACAAGAGTTCATGACCGTTATCAATATAAAAGTTCGCGTAAAACGTTGGGCAAAAATTAAAGAAGCCATGGTTGACGGCTGTCACTGGATTATTGTGAATGACGAGCCCACCCACCTCTAGCATAGCGACGATATTTCTCATGGCCTGTCCCACGTTGAAGCAGTGTTCAAGCGTTCCTGGGTCAAGTACGATGTCAAAACAGGCCTGATACTTTTTGAGCACAGGCTCATTGAGGTCGATGAATAGCTCGTCACCCCGAAACTTAGAGATATCCGATACGGTTAGCTTTATGCCCATCAGTCCCATAACGTATTCCGTATCAAAGACTTCACTCATGATCCCCTCAAGACCGTGCCACTTTATTATGTCAGCCGAGTCGTCTCTGACGATGGGTTCGGGCAGTTCTGAAAGACCCAGAAGCGAGGCAATTTGCGTCCGGGTCATAAGGATATCGGGATAGGCCAGCGCCAGCATCCTGATCGGCTCCTGACCGGAGGCACGCCTGAGGTGCCGGACGCTCTCACGCAGCAACTCAACATGTATTTTCGTGATGGCCACTTCTTAGCCTTTCGATCAAACGAAAAGCGCGTAACCAACAAGTGCCGCATTCAATATAGGAGAACGCCAACACATGAGTTAAAGCTTCTCAAGTTCTGGGATTGACTTCATTAAATTCTCCAAGCTGTCGGGTTCCCATATCATATGTTGGTTTTCCTTCAGCCATGGATACTTATCACCTTCCGCGAGACCCATCACTTTATAGTACTCAACGGAGGCTGTATCAGCGCCCTCCACGACCACGGAGTACCATTTGAAAGGAACACCGCAATACAAGAACAGGGTGATCATTCCACCATTTGTTACGTAATTCATGTCGGCTCGGTGATATAAAGCCAACCGCAAGTCGACACTCATGCACGATGGCTCAAACACTTCCCAATCGTACCTGTTCATCGTCCGTAGGGTGAGTGTGTCATCTTGATCGGGAACAACGATGACCCTGTAGCCGCGCTTTTTGAGTTCCAGACTGAATTGATACCAGTCCTCTAGTCGAGAGTCGCGAATACTATCGTAATCGGCTTTGCGCAAGGAAAACGTAATGACTTTTTGCTCGGTTTTCGGCAGGTATTTTGCAACCCGGGACATCGCGTATTCGGACGGACGTAGAATTTGGACGCTCACACCCGCGGAATGGAATTCGATAACGCGGTTGGGATCGTAAATGATTTGTTGGTTGATGTTGGGATGAAAGTCCTGCGGGTAAGCGTTGGTAGCTACGGCCGAAAGCGGCTCCGACAAAATTGATATATTGCGGATGTCCGGAACAACGGCGAGAACTTCCATGATTAAATTCCACAGACGCCAAAACCTTTCAGACAACGAATAGGATCTGTCACGATCCGAGGCATTGCGCCATGCATCAGCGATGAGAACCACATCGAACCGGCCAAGCTTGTTCAGGACGGCGTACGAGTGCGCGGCAATAATGAAGTGCATAAAGTCAAATGTGACGGGTGCGCTCTTGAAGTCATAGTAGACAACAAGGGTGTCATCCGAAGAGCCTGGAGCAGCCATTAAAAAGCGTTTCCCTGATGTTTGAGTGCTTAACTTTTTACAGAGTAAAAGATACCACCCCTTGCTGAAGACCTAAACTAGGCCCCGGTCATGACTTTGCCGTTCCCATTGCGCCGATGCTGCCTTACCTGTACTGCATCGGCGTTTCGTCGCTGAGGTCGATGTAGCGGTCGCGCAGGCGGAGCTGGCGGTTGTCCATGGGCATAAGCTCGCCGTTGATGATGACATGGGTTGGCAAAGTCATCACCTCCAGCGGATCGCCTTCCCACACCACCACGTCGGCGTCCATGCCCTCTTCCAGGGTGCCGAAGTCGTCGCCGATGCCGAACATCTCCGCCGGGTTGCGGGTGATGGCCCGCAACGCCGCGTCAAACGGCAGACCGTTGGCGACACCGATGCCGGCAATCTGGGTGACGTTGCGCGGATTGTTGACGTCGTTGAAAGAGGTTGTGGCGATGGCGATGGTCACCCCGGCCTCGTGCAGAATGCGGGCGTTGTCGGTGGTGGCGTAAATGTTGTCGAAGCTGGTGGGCAAGTTGTTGGACGGATCGAGAATCACGGCCACCTCTTCGTCGGCCAGCTCTTCGGCCACCTTCCAGCCCTCACGCGCACCGTTGAAAATCATGCGGATGTCGTAGTCATAGGCGATGTCCATCAGCACGCGCATGTCGGCGGCGCGGTTGACGTCCACCACCAGCGGAATTTCTCCGCCCAACACCAGCAGCAGCGCTTCAAGGTCGCGGTAGTGCAGTACGTAGTCGCGGGTGCGGCCCTGCTGAAAGTCACGGCGGTTTTCGTCGTAATCGAGCGCGTCGTCAAAGGCCTGACGGAAGTATTCCGCCAGCCCGCCCCGGGCGCCACCGGCGGATTCAGCGGCGCGGCCGCCGAAGGCGGTGTATTGCGCGGCGCGGTCTTCGACCACCATGTCGTCGTCGATACCGAGGTGAACGACAGCGCCAAGGCCAGAGAACACTTCGCCCCGCACCGATGGGATGGTGACCGCGCGGGTGATGCCATCGACGCGGGTGATGGGAACAAGAACGGACTCCGGGTTCAAACCCGCGGAGACATCAAACGCCGCGGAGAATGGTGACGCGGACGAGCTGTAGTCATTGGCGGCGGACACCTGCCCGACTTCCAGCAGACCGATGCGGGTGACCACGTTCATCAGCCCCGGTGTGACCGGGCGGCCTTCGGCGTCGATGATAGTGGCATCAGCAGGCACGTCGACATCGGCGCCGACGGCGATGATCTCGTCATCCTCGATCAGTACGGTCGCACCCTCGAGTACGCCACGGTCGGTCACCGTGTGTACCGTGCCATTTATGATCGCGATGCTGTCCGCCCAGGCGGAGGCGCTGAGGGTGACGGCACTTAGGGTGACAGCGAGGGCGGTAAGGAGGAGCGTTCTCATTTCAACTCTCCCTGCCGGGTGTAGCCGACTTCAAAATCAGACAGGAACTGTTTGGAGGGATCAAAGCGGTCGTAGGTGAGCGCGCCGTCGATGTAGACGCGTTCGGCCTGGGTGTAGACCGAGAACGGATCGCCGCTCCAGATCACAACATCTGCCATCTTGCCCGGCTCCAGCGAGCCGGTTTGATCGTCGATCTGCAACGCCTTGGCGGGGTTGAGCGACAGCCAGGTCCAGGCATGGGCTTTGGAAATATCCAGGCCGATGCGGTTGCCGGCCGCCATCGCCTTGGCGGCTTCCTGGTTCAGGCGCTGAATCTCGACATTGGAGTCCGAGTGGACGATGGCGCAGCCGCCTTCGGCGGCGTCGACCAGGGCGATGTTTTCGCGGATGCCGTCGAAGCTCTCCAGCTTGAAGCCCCACCAGTCACCCCACATAGCGCCGCAAGCACCGGCTTCGCCCAACAGATCGGCGATCTTGTAGGCCTCGACGGCGTGGTGAAAGGCGGAGACCTGGTAGCCGAATTCCTCCGCCATATCGAGTACCAACGCCATTTCATCGGCGCGGTAACAGTGCATTTGCACCAGAATGTCACCGGACAGGGCCATGGCGAGCGTCTCGTTCTTGAGATCGCGGCGCGGCGGCTTAGCGGCGGGATCGCCCTGCTGCACTTTGGCGTCGTACAGATCCCAGTCGTATTGATATTGCAGCGCGTCGTACCAAGCGGCGCGGTAGCCGGCGAAGTTGGCCATGCGCGTGCCGGGCCCACCTTTGCCGCCGTACACCCGCTTGGGATTTTCACCGCAGGCCATCTTTACGCCTTGCTTGGCGCCGGGAAACTTCATGCCCTGGGTGGTGCGCGCCGGCACGTTCTTGACCACGACCGTGCGCCCGCCGAACAGATTGGCGGAGCCAACGGAAATGTGCTGGGTGGTGATGCCGCCGGCGATGGCGCGTCCGAAGGCCGGGTCTTGCGGCCACACCGCGTGTTCCGTCCACACCTGGGCGGTGTTGGGCGAAGTTGATTCATTGACATCGCCGGACGCTTCCGTATTCGGCACCGGGCCGATGCCGATGTGCGAGTGAATATCGATGATGCCCGCGGTCACCCACTTGCCCGCCGCATCGACCACCACAGCGCCGTCGGGAATGGCGACATTGGTACCGACGGCAGAAATTTTGCCATCGGACATCAGCACCGTGGCGTTCTCGAACATATTGCCGGCGCCATCGAGCACGGTTGCACCCGTCAATGCGGTCACCGGCGCGGGGCGCGGCACATAGGTGCTGGGATAGGGATCGCGGTTGACCGTGGCCAGCAGCTGTCCGGCTTGCGATGAGTCCGTTTGCGCCGTCGCGGATGACAGCGATACGGCGACAGCGGCCACCAGTGCGGTGGCCGAGATGAGTGTGCGGCGCATGCGCCCCTCCCTTTTGTCTCTCTTTAAAGGCGAGCTGGGCTCGACTTGCGAGTGAGCCTAGCCCAACCACAGGGGATGACAAGCGCGATTGCGTTCGCCCGGTAAAGCCCGCAAAATCACGCTCTAAACACCGAAAAGAACGCACACGGAATAGGATCGAATTGCCCATGGCGCGCTTCACCCGGCTTTTGTTGTTTGTATGTGTGGTGGGGCTGACACCCATTTCGAGTCCGCCCGCCTCCGCCGAGAAAGTGTTGCGCTTCGGCGCGGTGAGCTTGCCGCAAGACTTGGGCAATCCGTTCGGCACCATTACACTACCGACGCTCATCGGTTCGGTTGCACTATACGACGCACTCACCATTCTGGATGTGGACGGCAATCTGCAGCCCTGGATTGCCACCAGTTGGGAACCGGTGGACGACCTGACCTGGCAGTTCAAACTGCGGCCCGGCGTGACCTTCTCCAATGGTACGCCCTTCGATGCCGAGGCCGCAGCGGCGGCGTTCAACTATTTCGCATCCGGCGATGGGTTGATCGAGGTGGTGGCGCAGTCGGTGATCGATGTAGCGGGTGCCCGCGCCGTCGATGATCTGACATTGGAAGTCACAACCAAACAGCCGAACATCATGCTGCCGCGGCGGCTGTCGGGGATCCGCATTCCCGAACCGGCGTTGTGGTCTGAGCTGGGACGGCGGGAGTTTTCCCGCGCACCCGTCGGCTCCGGCCCATTTGTGGCGACGCGATGGGATATGACGGAGATTCATCTCAAGGCCAACCGGACCTCGTGGCGCGCGCCCGTCATCGACCGCATCGAAATCATCGCAGTTCCTGAAATCACGACCCGGCTGCAAGGACTCGTCACAGAGACCATCGACATCGCCATGGATATCAGCCCCGACGACGGCCCGATTTTAGAAACGGCGAACGCGCGGCTGAACTTCCGTCCCTCGGGCCGGGTGCAACTGCTGACGTTCCTGTCGACCTGCGCGGACTGTCCGCTGAAAGACGTACGCGTGCGCCAGGCGCTGAACTACGGCGTCAACAAACAGCGCATCATCGACGTATTGCTGGCCGGTGCGACCGAACCGTCGGGCCAGGCCGCGGTTAAGGGCTCCTTCGGCTACGACCCGTCTATTCCCGCCTACCCCTTTGACCCCGACAAGGCGCGCGCCCTGTTGGCCGAGGCCGGGTATCCGGACGGCTTTGAGATGTCCGCCGACATGACGCCGGGGGCGATGGCCGGCGACGGCGCCTGGTATTTGCAGATTGCGCAGGACCTCAGCGAGATCGGCGTGCAGCTCCGCTACAACACCTATCCGTACCCTGTACACATCCGCAAAATCCGCCAGGGCGGCTGGGACGGCATTGCCTTCGGCATGGATTTCAACAACCTGCCGTCCCTCGACGTACTGTGGCCGCTGCGCATTCATTCGTGCCTGTGGCGGGCGGCATGGCACTGCCGCCCAGAGTGGGTGCCGCTGATCGAAGACGCCGAGCAAGAGTTCGACCGCGACGAACGGTTGCGCAAAACCAAAGCGCTGGTGCAGATGTATCACGATGAGCCGACGTCGCTGTACCTGTGGGAACTGCCCGGCATCGACGGCGTGTCGGACCGGGTGCTGAACTACAAACCCCGCCATGCGTTTATCAATCTACACGAGATCGATTTGAGAGAGTGACGCGGTGATCGAACAGGCACTCCTCGTCGCGCATGTCACTGTGCTGGGCTACTGGCTGGGTTCAGAGCTGGTTATCAACAGCACCTACCGTTACGTCTGCCACACACCCAGCCTGCCCTTCGACGAACGCAACAAGCTGATGAACCACACCCTGCATGTGGACCAGCATGTGCGCTATGCGCTGATTTTGCAGGTGGGGTTGGGCACGGCCTTGGCGGCGCTATACGGATACATCCCCGGCGGCAGTGCGATGGCCTGGGCTGCGGGCGTGTTCGCGGCGGTCTGGCTCGCGCTGGTGGAGATCACCCACCGCCTGCGCGACGCGCTGGTGGGCAAACGCCTCGCCGCCCTCGACCGGGGCTTTCGCTACGTCGTGATGATCGGCTTCGCAGGCATTGGGGTTGCCGCGCTGATGTCCGCCGCACCCCTGCCCGGCTGGCTGGGCTGGAAGCTGGTCTGCTTCGCCGGGGTGATTTTATGCGGTGTCGGCATCCGCTATTCCATCATCGATTTCTATAGAACCTGGGCGAAGATCAGGGACCAGGGCAGCAGCGATGAGTTGGAAGCAGAGATTCGCCACATCTATTTTTACGGCACCGCTATTCTGGTTGGCCTGTGGGTGTTCATCGCCGCGATTGCCGTGCTGAGTGTGTGGAAACCGTGACCTCCGGCCTGTCCCGGCGCGGCACACTTGTGGTTGGGGGCGCTGTGGCACTGACAGCAGCCAGGACCAATGCCAGAGAGCATAGACAAAATAGGGGAGCTCATTTGATGACCGATATGACGGACACCGTCACCGCCCTGCTGGCCGACTACGTCGATCGCTGGAACGCGTATGACGCCGACGCCATGGTGACGTATTGGGATCAGGAGGATGAAAATCTCATATATGTGGCCGAGGAACTGGACGCCCTGCGCGGTTGGGACGCCTTGGAAGGCTACTTCCGCGGCAGCGATCCCGAGACAACAGCGCACCTCATTACCGTCCGCGATGTCACCGCGCGGCTGATCGCGCCTGATGTGATTCAGGCGTTCTGGCACATGAACTGGAACGTGTTTTTCACCACCGAGCGCTTGTACCAAAAACCTATCGGCGGCGAAGTGCGTGCCACCGCGCTGCTGCGCAAGAAAGGCGACGCCATTGGGCCGGAATGGAAATTCTTCCACTGGATCGAATCGCCGCTGGCGTCCCTCATCCAACTGAAACGCGCGCACGAAGCCAATGTAGATCCGCGCCTGTTCGATATTATTGAAGCCAAAGGCTGGACGGCGCCGTGACCTTCGCCGCCGGACAGGGCTGGCAGGAGGCGGTGCTAAGCGTCACCGACCTGGACCGCTGGGCGCGCGACTTGGATGCGCTGGGCGGCTGGCAGGTGAGTCACCGCGGCCCGGTGGACCGGCGCCTGCTCGATCACTGGGACTTGCCATCAAGCGCCAGCGCCGAGGAGATGGTGCTGACCGCACCCGAAACCGATGCCCGGTGGCTCAGGCTGATCCGCTTCAGCGGCGTGCCGCAGCAGGCGACGCGGGCGTCGGCGCAGCCATGGGATACGGGCGGACTGTTTTCCCTGCTGGTGCACACGCAAGACATCCGCGCCACCTATGAGACGGCGTTGGGTTTGGGCTGGGGCTCGTTCAACGAGATCGACGTCATGACCTTCGAAGGCAACAGCCAGCCCAATGTGGTGTTGCGCGCGCCCGACGGCGTGGTGTTTGGCTGTTATGAGTTCGCCGACCGTGCGGGTCTACCGCCAGTCACACAATTCGGCGCGCCCTTTACCTCACAGCAGATAGTGCGCGATCTGGAGAAAGCCCAGATGTTTTACGGCAACGCGCTTGGTTGCACCGCATCCTATGTTGGCGAGACGCGCCTGAAGATCAATCAGTTCGGCATGCCGCAAAACTATGCAGGCTGGGTGCCGAAGAAAGTCGCCTTGATGGAACAGACACAAGCGCATTGGGGCCGGCTTGAATTGGTGGAATGGCTGGTCTTCAAAGGCCGTGATGTCTCAGCCCGTGCTGTACCGCCCAACATTGGACCTCTGGCTCTGCGCTGGGGTGTGGAAGATTTTCCCGCAGGCGCACATGTGTCAGAGATTGATCTCGCGCCGTTTGGCGCACGACGGACCGCTTCAGTAACATCGCCGGATGGGGCGATGATTGAATTGATACAGGTGTAGTTTGACTGCGTTTGTTGACCGCACGTACACGACCTTCGATGGACTGAAACTGCATTACCGGGAGTATGCTGGCCCGCCGTCGCCGCGCCACACCGTGGTGTGCCTGCACGGCCTGACCCGCAACGCCCGCGATTTCGAAGCGTTGGCACCGCATCTGACGCAGTGGGACCGGGTGCTGTGTTTGAATTTCCGGGGTCGCGGCGAGTCCGCTTATGCGCCGGACCCGATGAGTTATCAGCCGCCGGTCTATGCGCAAGACGTTAAAGCCTTGCTGGACGCCGCGGACGTGCAGGACGCCGTATTCATCGGCACCTCGCTGGGCGGGCTGGTGACGATGATCTGCGCCAACATCATCCGCCACCGCGTGAAAGCGGCGGTGCTGAACGACATCGGTCCGGTGCTGGGCGCGGACGGCATGGCGCGCATTCACACCTATGTGGCCTCGGACCCGGCGTATGCCTCGTGGGAGGAGTGCGCCGCGGCGCTGAAGGACCTCAACAGCCACGTGTTTCCGGAGAACAGCGACGCGGACTGGCTGGTGATGGCCAAACGGCTATGCCGCATGCACGGCGACGGCACCATCCATACGGACTATGACAAACAAGTAGCCGTGCCGTTCAAGATGATCGACCCCGAGAAACCCGTCGACCTGTGGCCCTTCTACGAAGCGCTGAAAGGCATCCCCACCTTGGCCATCCGGGGCGCCACATCCGACCTGTTCTCGGAAGAGACCTTTGTCCACATGAAAACGGTGTACCCGGCTTTGCGCCAGGCGACCGTGCCCGGCATCGGCCATGCACCTTACCTGATGGAACCCGAGGCCATCACAGCGATCGAGGCTTTGCTGGCGGACGCGCCGGCGAAAACGGGTTTGCTGAAGCTCATCCTCAAACGGGTGACGTCGATGTATTACTTCCTGCGCGCGGTGAAGCTGGCCAAAGACGCGGCGTAGATCACGCCGGTTTGGAGGCCTGCAGGGAAAAGGACAATGGCATCGCCGGTCGGTCCGCCGGCAGACGATACATGCGCGGCATCTCCGGTACGGGCTCCATAAATTTGACGTACTGCCACGGCAGGATGTCGTGCTCATGGAAGAAGTCGAGGGTCAGACCGGCGCGGAGCAATCCGCCAATGATGCTCGACAGCGGATGCGCCCAGTCGTAACTGGCGCTGGAGTCCTTGGGCAGCGGCGCACCGGTGTAGTCAATTTCTTCGTCGAAGCGCAGCGGCCCATCCGGCGGCGTACGCCAAGGATAGCGGTGAACGAGGTCCGCGCCTTCCTCCTCCATGATCAGCATCGCCGGATGGCCGTCGGCGAGGTACACCCGCCCGCCCGGCTTGAGCATAGTCGCCACCACTTTGCCCCAGCGCGCCATGTCGGGCAGCCAGTTGATGGTGCCCCAGGTGGAATAGACCAGATCGAACTTCGTCCGGATGCGCTTGGGCGTGTCGTAGATGTCGGCTTCGACGAACTTGGCGTCGAGGCCGGTGTCCTGCGCCAACTCCCGTGCTGCCGCCAGCGCCCCAGGAGAAAAATCAACACCGGTCACACGTGCACCACGCCGCACCAGGCCGAGCGAGTCCATGCCGATGTGGCATTGCAGGTGCAGCACGTCGAGGCGGTCGATATCGCCAAGCTCTGCCGCCTCGATGGGGTAGAGCGGATCCCAGCCAGCCTTGAACTTGTCCAGCGGGTAGGTGTCGAGATGCAGCGCGGTGCGGGCCTCCCAGTTGCGCAGGTTGGTCTCGGTGAATTTGCTCATGCGGCGTCATCCTGGGTGGGCAGCAAGCCGTGCTTGCGCAGGCTGTTGCGCAGCTGGTTGTAGGTCAGGCCGAGATGAGCCGCCGCCGCTTTCTGGTTGTGGCGGCAGGCCTCTATGGCGTTTTTCAACACCCGGGCTTCGAAGCGGGACACTTCGCGTTTGAAATCGCAGGGCGCGCGGCCGAGGGTGTCTTTCGCGGCCTGGGGTTTACCCAGAGGAGCGGAGGGCGTGCCCGCCGAGGCCGCCCACGCAGCCGGCCGGTAGGGCGAGGCGAAGGGATCGAGATCAATGGCAGCGGCGTCGATGACCCCATCCTCTCCCTTTTCGAGGTCATGGGCGCTTCGCGCGATATCATGCGCGCTTCGCGCGACGGCGCGTTCGACCACATTGCGCAGTTCGCGGACGTTGCCGGGCCAGGTGTAGCCCTCCAGCCAAGCCAGCGCGGACTCTGAGAACCCGGCGAAACCGTCCCAGCCCAGTTCCCGGGCCATGGCGTGGCCAAACACATCGGCGAGCAGTGGGATATCGCCCGTGCGGGCGCGAAGCGGCGGCAGAGTCAGAACATCGAAGGCGAGACGGTCGAGCAAGTCGTCGCGGAACTTGCCGTCCGCCGCGAGCGCGGGCAGGTCGGCATTGGTGGCGGCGACGATGCGCACGGACACGGACAGGGTCTCGGACCCACCGAGGCGCTCGAACTCGCCGTACTCGATGACCCGCAGGATTTTCTCCTGCACCGCCAGCGGTGCGTTGCCGATTTCATCGAGGAACAGGGTGCCGCCGTCGGCGCGTTCGAACCGGCCCAGCCGGCGCTGGGCGGCACCTGTAAACGCACCGGGCTCGACCCCGAACAGCTCGGCCTCTAGCAGGTTCTCCGGCAGAGCGGCGCAGTTGATGGCAACGAAAGGCCCGTCCCAGCGGGCAGACAGGTAGTGGACCCGTGCGGCGGACAGCTCCTTGCCCGTGCCGCGCTCGCCGATGATCAGAACCGGGCGCTCGACCGGGGCGACCCGGGACAGATCGTCCATATGGGCGAGAAACGCGGGCGATTGGCCCAGGGGCGCAGGACGATCCGTCATGTATAATAAATAACAATATTTATTATTTTTTCCTATTTCTTATTATTTTTTTATCCTTAAATCCGCGCTCGTTTTTCTCTAAGTTGTTGATTTTATTTGATTCACTGAGTTGGCACGCTTCCTGCACTCTTTGTTCTGACCGGGCCGGGTTCGCCAGCCTGGTGAGACCAACAAGATCAGGAAAGGCACACCAGATGCTCCGCCCCCTCATTCCCGCCGCCGCTGCCGTATGCCTGTTGGCCGGCACCGCCGCCGCTAACGATCAGACGAATGATCTGACGTCCTGGCTGCAGGACCGCCAGGCCGCCATGACCGACGCGCTGAACCGCGACCTTTTGAGCGGCGGCCCATCTCAACAGGCCCAGGCGTCCGCGCCAGCCCGTACGTTGTACGGCGCGATCAGGGTCATTCCGGTCAGCACGGTGCGCAGCGGCGAGGAATTGCGCCCCGCCGTCAAAACCAACAAGATTTAACCCGCCAGATCAGGAGACACACACCATGGGCATTTTCTCCCGCCTGACAGACATCGTGAATTCCAACCTCACCAGCTTGCTCGACCGGGCTGAAGACCCGGCCAAGATGATCCGCCTGATGATCCAGGAAATGGAGGATACGCTGGTCGAAGTCCGCGCCGACGCGGCCCGTCACATCGCCGAAAAGAAGGATGCCACCCGGCGGCTCGACCGCCTGGCCGCGGTCCAGGAGGAATGGGCCGAGCGCGCCAAGCTGGCGGTCGAACGGGACCGGGAGGACCTGGCCAAGGCGGCGCTGGTGGAAAAGGCGAAAGCGGCGGAAACCGCCAAGGTGATTGCCGAGGACCTTAACGTGCTGGACGGCCGGCTGGCCGATCTCGACGCCGACATCGCCAAGCTGCAGGACAAGCTGCGCGAGGCCAAGGCCAAGCAGCAAACCTTGCTGGCCCGCACCAAGACCGCCCAGTCCCGCCTGTCGGTGCGCGTCGCCCTTTACGATGGCCGCGCCGACACGGCCCTGGCCCGCTTCGACTCCCTGCAGAAAAAGGTCGATGATATCGAAGGCCGGGTGGAAGCGTACGACCTCGGCGGCGAGAAATCCCTGGCCCAGGAAATCGCCGAGCTGGAAGCGGACGCGGAAATCGAAGGCGAACTGGCCAAGCTGAAAGAAAGTATGGGCCGCGGCGCCAAACCCAAAGACGATACCGCCGAAGCCTAAGCGGCCCAGGTTGAGACGCGGACACGAGAGGACGGTACTCCATGGATGTATTAACTTTTCTGTTCGTTCCGACCCTCATCTTCCTCACCTTTGTCGCGCCGATCTGGGTGGTGATGCACTACACCACCAAACGGCGGGAGGCGAAGACCCTGCTGGCTGAGGAAGAAGAGTCTCTGAACGGATTGCTGGATGCGGCAGACCGCATGGAAGAGCGCATTACCGCGCTGGAGAAGATCCTGGATGCCGAGCAGCCCAATTGGAAGGACACATCATCATGAGCAAACGCTGGGGCAAATTTTATCTGGATAAGGAGAACGCGTGGCTCTCGGGCGTATGTGCGGGAATCGCCCGCCACAGAGAATGGGACATCACCTGGGTGCGCGTCGGCTTTATTCTGGGCGGCATGTTCTGGCCGCTCATCTTCATCCCGGCCTACATCATTACCGCGGTGTTTTGCGACCCGTTGCCCGCGGAACACCTCGACCAGGACCTCCGGGCGATGGAAGAAGCCGCCAAACCGGCCCGGCCCGGCTCGGCGCGCAAGAAATTCGCCTCGGCCCGTGACCGTTATGAGCAGCTAGAAGAGCGCCTGCGCGCGCTGGAAAGCGCGGTGACCTCGAAAGCGTTTCAGATGGACCGGGAGCTAGGCCGGTAAGGCCGCCCCGAGACACGCGAGTCCCCCAAGAAAAAGCAATAATCCCCTCCCCAAAAAAACTTTGTCCCGCCCGGTCTCCCCGGCGGGACATTTGTTTTGTGAGAAGTGAAAGATGTTATCGCAATGCGGCAGTGTCGGCTGGTGCTGACCGGGCGCGCTCCAGACCTCTGACCGACGGCGTGCGGTTGGGCGTGCGGGCCAACGCCTTCTTAAATTGCGCTTCAGCCTCGGCGTAGCGGCCCTGCTCCAGCAGAAACTCGCCGTACATCTCAAACGCTGGCTTCATAGGCAGCGGCGGACCGGACGGCGCGTTGAGCGTGCCTTCGATGTCCGTTGCGGCGATGAGATGCGCTTCTGCCTGCGCCATATCGTCCCCGGCCATGGCAATCGCGGCGTTGAGTTCCTCCTCGCCCACCTCGACGATCTTGGCCATGTAGGCGGTGCGGGGCTCCTGCTCGAGGCGGGTGCGTTCGGCGATGGTGTTGGCCAGTGCTGTGCGTGCCAATGCGAGGTCGCCGGTCTTGGCGGCACCGAGCCCTGCGGCGAGCTGAAGTCCCGCATGGCGCGGGTTGGCGACGATCAGGTCGGCGAGATCGAACTCATCCCAGCGGCCGGTTTCGAGCATGTATTGCGCGATCATCATCATGGTGCCGCGCTGCACCTGGGCGGTGGGAAACTCCGCCGCCGTGCGCAAGGCTTCGTCGACGGCCCAACGGGCATCTTCGAAGTTGCCGAGCTGAGTCTGGCCGTAGAGATACCAGTGCAGGGCGTGGAACTCGGACCGGCCGCGTTCCAGGTCCATGCGGATGGCATGCTCGACCGCAGCCTTATACGAGCGGTCGTTAGACTCGACGACGCCGTCCCACATACCGAGCTGGACAAAAATGTGCGACGGCATGTGCAGGGCGTGGGGCGCGTCGGGGGCGATGGCGGCGTATTGCTCTGCCGCCGGCAGCGCCAGGATGGCGTGCTCGGGATCGTCAAAGGAATGAATAATAAAGTGCGCCGCGCCGGGATGGTTCGGATTGCGGCCAAACACTTTCAAGGCGACGGCTCCAGCCCGCATCTGACGGCTGAACCCGGTGTCGCCGGGGCGCACGGTGCCGAGCAGCGACAGGGCGTAGAACGTCGCGACTTCGTCGTCTTCGGGATAAGCGGCGTGCAAATCCGCCATGGCTTCAGAATAGGCGATATCGCGGGAGAGTTTGTCCCCGTCACCGCCGTAGAGCACATCGACAGCCTGCATCAATCCGCGCTGCACACCCGCCGGGGTTTTGGCGGCGCGTGCCTCCGGCGTGGGCGCGAGTTTGGCCAGCGCCGCCTGGGCCGCGTCACGATCCTGCTGGGCCCACAGGGGGAAGCTGTAACTCATCGCCTCGCCCCAATAGGCCATGGGGAAAGACGGATCGGCCTGCTGCGCTGCCTTGAACGCAGCCTCCGCGTCTTCGAATTCGAAACTGTGCAGGGCTTTGACGCCGCTGAGGAATGGGTCCTGCGCGGCGGCGTTGCCGCTGTTGGGGAAATCGATGACCCCAAGGTTGGCGAACCGGTCCGAGGCCGCCTGCGCGGGTAAAGCTGTGGCGGAAATTAACAAGAGAGCGGTCAAAAAGGACAGGATACGCGGAGTCATGGCGGGGACCTCGTCGGCTGAGTGATTGGGTTTAGCCTAACATGGGAGATGCGTTGGCGGATGGGTGAATCGCCGGGCGGACGACTGGCCGAAATTAGTCCGCGTTTTCAATCTCTTCGCGGAGCATTTCTAGTTCCAGCCACTCTTCCTCCGCTTCGGCGAGGCGCGTTTGCGCGGCGTCCAGGTCTGCCGTGGCTTTGGCAAATGCGTCAGGATCGCGGCTGTAGAGGTCCGCATCGGCGAGGGTTGTCTCCAGACTCGCAATGGATTGTTCCAACGTTTTTATTTCACCCGGCAGGTTTTCCAAGGCATATTTTTCTTTAAAGGACAGTTTGCGCTTCGCATCATTCGTCGAGGCGGATGGCTTTTCTTTCTTCGCCGGTGGAGATCGCTTCTCCTTCTTCGCTGCTTCGCCGCGCGAACTCTCCATATCCTCCACGCCTGAGCCGCGCTGGGCGATCATGTCGCTGTAGCCACCGGCGTAGTCGAGCCAATGCCCCGGAGCATCGGAGGCGATGACGGAAGTGACGACGCGGTCGAGGAAATCGCGGTCGTGGCTGACCAACAAAACCGTTCCGGCATAATCGCCGAGCATTTCCTGCAACAGGTCGAGGGTTTCGAGATCGAGGTCGTTGGTCGGCTCATCGAGCACCAGCATGTTCGACTGCTTGGTCAAAGCCCGGGCGAGCATCAGGCGCCCGCGCTCGCCGCCGGATAACACAGTGATCGGGGTATCGACCATGTCCGGCGTAAACAGAAAGTCTTTCATATAACCGATGACGTGCCGCGGCTTGCCCTGAACCTCGACAAAATCTCCGGAGTCACCGGTCATCGCGCGGCGCACCGTCCATGTGGGATCGAGCGTTTCGCGGGTCTGGTCCATGGTGGCGATGTCAAGAAAGGTGCCCATGCGCACGTAGCCCTTATCGGGCTTGAGGCCGCCAGTGAGCATATTGAGCAGCGTGGTCTTGCCCGCGCCGTTGGGCCCGACGATGCCGACGCGGTCACCGCGCTGAATGCGCACGGAAAAATCTCTCACGATTTCCAAATCGCCGAAGGATTTGGTAATCGACTTGGCTTCAATGACCAGCTTGCCGGATTTCTCGCTCTCGGAGGTTTCCAGAGAAACGTTTCCGGCGCGTTTGCGCCAGTCGCGACGATCCTGCCGCAAGGTGTGAAGCGCCTCTAACCGGCGCACATTGCGCTTTCGCCGCGCGCTGACGCCGTAGCGCAGCCAGTGTTCCTCGCGGACGATTTTACGGTCGAGTTTATGTTGGGTGCGGTCTTCGTGCTCGATGATGTCATCACGCCAGGCTTCAAAGTGGGCGAAGTTTTTGTTGAGTCGCATGGTCCGGCCGCGGTCGAGCCATACGGTGACCTGGGACAGGTTTTCGAGAAAGCGCCGGTCGTGACTGATCAACACCAAGGCACGGCGCAAGGATTTCAATTCCTGTTCGAGCCATTCGACGGTCGGCAGGTCGAGATGGTTGGTCGGCTCGTCGAGCAACAGCACGTCGGGCTTGGGGGCGAGAATGCGGGCCAGGGCCGCACGGCGCGCCTCGCCGCCGGACAGATGCGCCGGGTCTTCCTCACCGTTGAGGCCAAGCTGCTCCAACAGGTATAGGGCGCGGTAGGGGTCGTCGCCGGGCTCAAGCCCCTCCTCCACATACGCAAGCGTGGACTGATAGCCCGAAAGGTCAGGCTCCTGGGACAGGTAACGCACGGTGGTGCCGGGACGGAGAAACCGGGTGCCGTCTTCGCACTCCATGAGACCGGCGGCGATTTTCAGGAGTGTGGATTTGCCTGAGCCGTTGCGCCCGACCAGACACAAGGTTTCCTCGGGCAACACATTGAGCTCCGCACCGTCGAGCACGGGATCGCCGCCATAGGACAGCGTGATGTCTTGCAGCGTGAGAAGCGGAGGCGCGGCCATGGCCGCTGCATCTATCGTTTCAGGCGCGATGAAGCAAGGGGTGTGCAAATAGCATTCAGGCCGTCACATTGTGATTATCTACTTCGGCCAACCCTTGTACTTACTAACAAAAGCATCGATCTGCTGACGGAGTTGCACCGTTTCATCCTTGTCAAAGGTCATCGTGGCCTGATCGGCCAACATTTCTTGAAGATCTTGCGGAAGGTCATCCCACTTCGCGACCAAAGCAGCTCCCAAACGCCGCACGATATGGGCATCATCTTTTGAATATTTTGGAACTATAGCTTTGTTGGGCGACATACTCTTCTCCATCTGACGCGTACGAATGGGAAAGCCCATTCGAATTTGCGTTCCGACTTAGATGGTGTCATTCGTCGCAATGTCAATATGAGTTCTCTTACTTCCACTCCACATCCGGGAAGGCGCGGACTTTTTCCTCGGACTTCTTGCGCTCGTAATAGGGAATGCTTTGGTCGTTGTCGCGGCGCGCCCGGTCGTCATGGGCTTCGGCCTCGGCGATGATGCGGTCCGCCATATCGGGCCGCAGCACCACCACACCGTCGGAATCCGCCAAGATGATGTCACCGGGATAGACGATGACCCCGCCGCAGATCACCGGCACGTTGAGCGAACCAGGACGCTCGGAATTTTTGGCGGTGGCCGAGACGCCGCGCACGAACAGCGGAATTTGCGGCCGTTCGCGGGCCAGCAGAGCGGAGTTCATGCAACTGCCGTCGATAACAATGCCGGCAACGCCGGCCTTGGCTGCCGAGATGGTCATGGACATGCCCCAGGCGGCGATGTCGGTATGGCCACCGGCATCGACCACCAGCACATCACCGGGCTTGGCGTACTTGGGCGCCAGTTCCCCCATCAGCCGGTCGTCCCAATACTCGGGCCGCACGGTGAAGGCGGGACCGCACAAACGCCAGGTGGGATCGAGAGGTTTGATGTCAGGATGGGCGACCTGGCGTGGCCCGGCACTGAATCCGGCTACACCGACATGCTGCTTCGCGACCTTGTCGATCAGCGCTTTGTCCGGACGCTCGAAGTCGGTGATGATCTGATGCATTGCCCCTGCCCCTCCGCTATGCTGATGCCATGACGCATCGTACCCATCCCGGGCTGTGGCGCAACGCATGCGCGGTCTTGATGTCGATCTTCGCGACGACGAACGCGGCCATTTCGCCCGCAACTGCCGAGACAAAACTGACCGTCGCTGTCCAAAGCCTGCCCGCAGCTTTGGGCAACGTGCACCGCTCCACCAGTTCATCGGAGCTGTACACATGGTCGGCGATGTTCGATCCCCTAACCATGGTCGAACACGATGGCACCGTCTCGCCCTGGCTGTTCGAAAGCTGGGAGGCGATCAATCCGACGACGTGGCAGTTCAAATTGCGCGAAGGTATTTCGTTTCAAAACGGCGAGCCGTTCAACGCCGATGCGGTCATCAACACCCTGACCTACCTCACGTCCGAGGCGGGACTGCGCGAGTCATTGTCACGTGTGGTCAGTTCAGTGTCGGGTGTGCGCGCCCTTAATCCCTATCAAGTGGAAATCACAACCCATTACCCCAACCTGATGCTGCCGGCGGAGCTGGGCATCATCCGCGTCGTCGCGCCGCAGCACTGGCAGGAACTGGGACCGGAAGGTTTTGCAAGAGATCCCGTCGGGTCCGGGCCGTACAAGGTCGAAAATTGGGCGTCAGGGCGGATTGAGCTCGGCGCTTTTGATAACGGCTGGAAAACGCCGGGCGTGGATGCGCTCGACATTATTCAACTGGGCGATCCGACCACGCGCACACAAGCGATCCTCGCCGGCAGTGCGGATATCGCCATCGTCATCGGGCCTGACGAAGTGATGGCACTGGAAGCGGCGGGACACACCCATCACGTCAGCCGCGGCGCGGGCGCCATGGGCATCGCCTGGCTGAAAGACGCAACTGGCCCCATTTCCGACGAAAGGGTGCGCCGGGCGCTGAACCATGCCGTCAACCGCGACGTTTATATCGCCGCACTGCTGAACGGCGGCACCCAGCCCGCCACCCAAGCAACACCGTCCAACGCGGTCGGATGGGACCCGTCCCTGCCCGCCTGGGACTACGACCCGGACAAAGCCAAGGCCATGCTGGACGAGGCCGGATACGGCGACGGCTTTAAGCTGGTGGTGGAACTGGCGGCGGGTGGCGCCGCCGCGGACGCAGCGATCTATCAGACCGTCGCGCAGGACCTGGCCCGCATCGGCGTGACGTTAGAAGTGCGCGCCATCACCATTCCCGAGATGATCCGCAACTACAATTTCGGGGGCTGGGAAGGCGAAGGCTTCAACATGGACTTCAACACCAAGCCTAGCCTGGACGCGCTCAGGCCCTTCGCCGCGTGTCTGTTGCGCGACCTTTGGCATTGCCGTCCGGAGTTAGAACCGATCACCCGGGATGCGCAGGCGGAGTGGAACCCGGACAAGCGGGTCGCGCTGATTCGCCAGATTTTGAAGAGGTATCACGACGAACCGCCGATGCTGTATTTGCACGACACGGTGATGTTCGACGGCCTGAGCGACCGGGTGCGCGGCTACGATCCGGTGAACCTGATCATCAACTACCACGACCTAACCGCCACAAAAGACGAGAGTTAGACGGCGGCAAAGCGCCACGCGAAACCTATCAGTCTTCGGCTTTTGCGGCGGCGACCGCCTTGGTGATCGTGGCCGTCAGTTTGCCGAAGCTTACGGGTTTGGAGAGGAACCCACTGACATTCAACTCGCCGGCACGTCTGACCACTGGCGCATCGTTGTGCCCGGTGAGAAAAATGACAGGCTTGTTCTTGATATGTTTAGCAACCAAGCCTTCTCGGACCGCCCGCAACAATTGCAGGCCGTTGATCGGCTGCATGTTGCAATCGGAAATGACGACGTCGAAATAGTCCGGCGATTCTTTGAGCGTCTCGAGCGCATCACGCCCATTCGACATCTTTACGATTTCTTTCGCCCGGCAGCGGCGCAAGATTTTCTCGACCAAGTCCAGGATGAACGGTTCGTCGTCGACGATGAGAAAACGCAAGTCCGAGTAATCATGCTCGGTCGCGCCGCTTGTCGAAGCCCAGCTACCCTTTTTGCGAGGATCCACCATGCCGTATCTGAGATACCCTTGATTGGAACGATGGGCACACCCTGACGAGGTACCCACACCACAATATTAATCGAGCTAGATTAGTCGAGCCAGTCGCGCAAATCGGCCATCGGCAGCGGTTTTTGGATGAAATACCCCTGAATCAGCGGCACGCCGCAATCCGCAACCATTTGAATGTCTTGGCTGGTCTCAACACCTTCGGCCACCGCATTTAAATCCAACCGGCGCGCCAGGTCGACGGTGCTCTCCAGGATCAGGCGCTGCACGCGATGGTCCGCCGCGCCATCGACGAAAGATCGATCAAGCTTAAGTTCCGCAAAGGGAATGCGCAGCAATTGTTGCAGGCTGGAATAGCCGGTCCCGAAATCATCAATGGACAGTTTGTAACCTTTGATTGTCAGGCGCGACAAAATGTTGAGTGAGGTGCGCACGTCTTCCATCAGGCCTGACTCGGTCACTTCAAGCACCAGATTGTCCGCCCGCAGCCCAGCCTCTTTGACCGCGGCAGAGATACGCTCTGGCATGTCGAGATCTTCAAGCGCATTAACGGAAATGTTGACCGAGACGGATTCGATGCCCTGCTGTTCGATCACCGGGACCGACTCTTCCACCGCACGGTTGATCACCCAGTCCGTAACAGCGCCGATGCGATCGGACGATTCGGCCATGGGGATAAACGCACCGGGCCCGATGATGCCATGGTCGGGGTGATCCCACCTGATGAGGGCTTCCAGACCAACGACGGTGCGGTCGTCCGTGCGCGCTTTAGGCTATAAAATAGCACCAGCTCATTCTCTTCGATGGCGCGGTCCAATCGCTCTGGCGTGAGTTGATACTCCTCTTGTTTCAACGACGAGGCTTCCTCGCGCCCGAGCTTGGGCAATAGTTTTTCTACATCGGTACGACGCAACGGTTTGCTGACGCTGCCAAGAAGATGCGGTCCGTAGCCGTGCGCGAGCTCCTCCGCCGCCCGCAGCACCTGCTCACGGTGGGAACTGACGATGAGAATCCCGGCTTTGGTACGGATATTGCTGAGCAGACGCAGCACTTCAATGCCGTCGACTTCCGGCATCTCCAGATCACAGAGAATGAGATCGACGTCACTGGAATGGGACTCAAGGGTCTTCAGGGCCGCGCGCCCGTCTGCCGCCTCCAGAACCGGATCACACCCCAACTGACTGAGAGTCCGTGCCGTCACATTCCGTACTAACTCATCGTCCTCGATGACGAGGGCAGAAAGGGCATCACCGTCTACGCTTAGATATCTTTCGGCACCGTTCATGGTTCTTGGGCTCACATTCTCGCGACGTAATCCTCAACCCCTTTGAGCGCAAGCTCAAGAGATGGGATCAAATTGTCGACATCGTCCCAGTTGGATTTCTGCGCCGCAGACCGCATCTCCTCGATCGCTGTGTTGACCCCGCTGGCCCCCGCCGTACGGGCCGAACCGCTGAGCTTGTGAGCTGCCCGCTCAAAGTCATCTGCGTTTCGTCCGCCACTGGCGGTCGCGAGGTCTTGCACCGAGACATGAGCGTTTGAGATGAAACTCTGCAACAGTTCCCGGATCGCGTCGCCGTCATCGCCGACCAACTCCGCCAACACGCTTCGATCGACGTCTTCTGCCGCCGGCTCAGGGTGGGCCGCGCCATCCTCATCGGAGGCAATCTTGCGGGTTGCGGTGTCTTGCGCACCACCTCCGTCTTGATCCGGTAGCCATTTCTCCAAGGCACCGCGCAATTGAGAGAGACTCACCGGTTTGTACAAGTAGTCGTTCATACCGATCTCAATGCACCGCTCTGCTTCGCCCGACATGGCATTGGCTGTAATGGCGACAATGGGCACGGTGGATTTCTTTGGATCATCGAGGCTGCGGATATCTTTTGTTAATTCCAGGCCATCCAGTTCGGGCATGTGGCAATCTGTGAGGATCAAGCCGTAATCCGTTTCCATAAAGGCCTCGTAGGCTTCGCGCCCGTCGCAGACGAGATCAGCCGTATATCCCAGTCGGGTCAGCTGACGCTGAATCACCATGCGGTTGGTTTCGTGATCCTCAGCGACGAGAATAAGCCGCCCGGCGTTCAGGGCTGTCGCACGATCCGGCACGCGCTGTTTGTCGGCGTCTGACTTTTTGCCTGGCTTCGCAGTGTCTTGCGCGTGCTCCTCGGATACCGCCACGGCTACAGACTCTCCCGTTAGCACCGCCGTCACGGCATTCATGAACGCCGTACGCAGGACAGGCTGAGTGATGATCGCCACGCCGTCCAGACCCAATTGACTGAGGCGTTGCGCTTCATCCGCATTGCGCACGACGGCAACGACTTTGATCTGTTTTCCGCCCACACGCTGGATCAGGTTGCGGAGCGTTGTTTCTTTGTCTTCGCCGAACGCATCAGACGACAAGATCAGGACGTTGGGATCTTCGGACGATTTTTTCCTTAAGATCCTCAGACCGTCTTCGATGGTTTTAGCGGTCTCCATTTGAAGACCGAGCCACGATAGATACTTGTTCGCCAAAAGCGGTTTACGGGTGCTGTGCGTGACCATCACCGCCGTGCGCCCGGAAAAACGGTCACGGTCTTTCGATACCCCCGCGCTGCTGGCGGCGACCTGGAAGGGGAGACGCACTGTAAACGTGGACCCTTTCCCCGGCTCGCTGTCGACTCCGATCGACCCGCCAAGAAGGTGTGTCAGACGCTGGCTGATGGCCAACCCCAATCCCGTGCCGCCGTACCGGCGGGTGGTGGACGCTTCGGCCTGGGCAAAGGGCTCGAACAACTTTTCCCGCTGGTCCTCGGCAATGCCGATGCCGGTATCTTCGACATCGAATCGGATCGATAAATCGGAATTGACCCGCCGGTCTGGAGTCGCGTGAATACGAATCTCACCCTCGGATGTGAACTTGAGAGCGTTGCTAACCAGATTGTTGAGAATTTGGCGGACCCGCACCTCATCGCCGATCACTTCAACCGGCAGATCGGGATCGATATAGACCAGAACGGCGAGATTTTTCTCTCTGGCATTGGCGATGGTCACGGTGCCGATGGACTCGATGACCTCGACCAGATTCATTTCCGCATGCTCGATGTCGAGCTTGCCGGCTTCGATCTTCGAGAAGTCGAGAATATCGTCAATCAGGCTCAGCATGGCCTTGGCGGAACCGTTGATGGTGTCGACGGTGTTCTGCTGATCGGTCTGCAACTCCGTTTCAGACAACAGCTCGAGCAGTCCGAGAATGCCGTTCATGGGCGTGCGGATTTCGTGACTCATGGTGGCCAGGAACGTGGACTTCGCCCGCGTCGCCTTGTCAGCCTCGCGGGCGCGCTTGAGCGCTTCTTCGAGCTCGGCGGAATGGCGGTTGAGATCGCTGACCGCGCGCTGCAACTCCTGATTGGCTTGCCTGAGCTTCTCCTCCTTGCGGACGAGTTCTTCCTCGGCCTCCTTACGGTCGGTGATGTCGTAATAGCCGGAGACAATCATGTCACCGTCCGACGTCGGCGTGCGGCGTGCCGAGATCAGCGCCCAGAACTCCGTACCGCCATACTTACGCATTCGGGTCTCTTGGCTTTCGATAAAGCCGTGCTCGGCAACTGCCTTTGCAACCTTTTCCCGGTCTTCAGGATTGACGTAACGCTTGGAAGCGGGCTCGCGTTTTGCAGGGTCAGCCGGCACTTTGAAGAGCTCAACCGACCTCTGATTGGAGTAAACGACCTCACGGTCTTCGACCCGCGTCACTGCCAAGGAGATCGGCAAAGCCTCCGCCATGATGCGGAAGCGCTCTTCGCTCATGCGCAAGGCATCCGCCTCGGCTTCGGACAAACGGCGGTCGAGAATTGCCGAAACCAGCACCAGCGCCAAAATGAGAACGGTACCGAAGGCGACAAGCACGGCGACAATTTCTTGAGAGAGGCCCGTTGGCGCCACGGGCGCAATACTATCAACGATCTGGTAGGACAAAGACGCCATGCCGATGTAGTGCATGGCGCAAATTGCACCGCCCAAGACAACCGCAGCGCCGACACGATGAAGCGTGTCCGATAGGCCGACCACCATCCACACCGATGCAAAGGCGATGAAGTACGAAACAGCAATAGAGACGGAAAATGCAGACCAGGACCTAGTGATCTCGGCATCGATTTCCATCGCGCCGACGATGAGGAGGTGCATCATCCAGATGACCGTGCCGACGCACAGGCCGGCCACCCCTTTCGACGGCGCCGACAATTTGCGCACGCACACCCATTTAAGGCTCAGCGCAGTCAAAACCATCACCAGGACCAGCGACGCCAATGTGCCGCCGAATGCGAAGCGGACGGGAATGCCGAATTCCGTCGCCAGCATGCCAATGAACTGCGTGGACCAGATGCCACCACCCAGCGCAACCGCGCTGCCGATCAGCCACAGGCCCTGCTGCAGGCCCTCAGCCGCAACGATGCGGCTGCCGATGTCCAGCGCGGTATACGATGCGAACACCGCCATAACCAATGACAGGAGGACCAAAGACGGGTCGTAATTGAGTGTGAGCGTACCGGCCATCAACTCTAGAGCACTGAAATTTGGGGATAAATCCGGCTAGTGTATAGCACGCGGCTTGTGGCCCGGCCAAAATAGGACTTCTACGCCTGTTCTCAACTTAGGATTGGATGACTTGACCTGCGGCTGGGCGCCGCTGCCCGCCGATTTTGGCTCGGATCTCTGCCATGGTGTTAACCGCAAAAACAAGCCCGGACGGGCTTAATGCCCTGCTATCACTGGTTGCTTTAGGCTCGAAATCAATTTAATCAATAATCCTTAAAGTGGAACCGGCCCTGTTAAGCACGGGGTTTTAGGGCTATTGTAACCGCTCAATGCCATGAGCGGCGTCCTCCGGCTCCCAGGACAAGAAAGATAAAACACACGGGCTTCTGCGAGTGATGAGAAATTTCGACAAGGACAAGCTCGCTGAGCTCGACATTTACTTGGGCGAGCCCAACGAGCAGGTGCGCGAAGGATTGCGCGCCATGCTGCGTACAGAAGGATTACGCCGCACCCGGACCTTCGCCCGTGTCGAGGATCTGCTGAATGCGATGAAAGAACGGTCCCCGGATCTGCTGGTCATCGCCGACGACCTGGATCCCGACATCTTTCAGATTGTCAAAGACATCCGCCATCACCGGATCGGCCGTAACCCGTTCATCGTCATCAGCTTCATGGTCAATCCGGACGAAGACCGCGCCCTAAAGAAAGCGATTCTGGCGGGCGCCGATGACGTGCTTATCAAACCCGTCGCCACCGGACCGATGCTCGAACGCGTCAGTCAGCTTGCGACCCGCCGCCTGCCCTTCATCGCAACGACGGATTACGTCGGACCAGAGCGCCGGCGATCGACGGACCGGCCGTCGAAAATCCGCCAGCTGCGGGTCATCAATACCCTTCAAGCCAAACTCGAAGGCAAGCGCGTGACCGCCGTCGATCTGGCCCGCGGCGTCGAGCATTGCATGAACGACGTCATGGCCGCCAAGCTGGATTCCCATGGCATGCGGCTCGGCTACGTCTGCAACTTGATCCTCAAAGCCTACGAGGAAAAGAACGTCACCAAGGAAGTCGAGGAGAATCTCCTGGTACTGGTTGGCGTTCTCGAAGACGCCAGCAAAACCGCCAAGGGCATTGGTGAGTCAGAATTGGCGGCCTTGTGTATCGACCTCGCCCGCCAGGTCGAGGAACTCGCCGAAAAATACGAAAATCCGGACGACAAAGATCTGGGCCTGATCAAGAAGCTCACCAAGGCATTCGAGATGGCCAAGAAGAATACCGACCTGCCGCCGCCGCCCTCCCAAGGCGAATCAGACCAAGCCGCGGCCCAGTAAACCGTAAAACACGATCCGGCCTATCCGATCCGCACCGGTTGGCGCTTGCGCCCCCAGGTGCCCGCCGGCCCGTCGAATACGCCCGCACAGAACGTCCCGCAGGCCCGGCAGGCACCTTGGTCATCTAACGCCCAATCCGTGATTTCGTACCAGTCCCGCTCAATGAGAGACGCGCCGCATCCGGTGCACCGCGTGGTCCCCGTTGCCCGGTCGTGCACGTTGCCGGCGTAGACGTAATTCAACCCTTCGGCCTGGGCGAGCTTGACCGCGCGGAAGAGGGTCGACGGCGGCGTCGCGGGCGTGTCCTGCATACGGTAGTCGGGATGGAAGGCCGAGAAATGCACCGGCACGTCGGGGCCGACAGACGACAACACCCAGTTTGCCAGCGCCTTGATTTCATCGTCGTCGTCATTCTGACCGGGGATTAGCAACGTCGTCAGTTCGAGCCAGACATCGGTTTCGGCGTGGACGTAGCGGATCGTGTCCAACACGGACGCCAACGCCGCCGAACACAACGAGCGGTAAAACTCTTCCGTAAAGGCTTTGAGATCGATGTTGGCGGCATCAATGTGGGAAAAGAACTCGGTGCGGGCGTCCGGCTTGATGTAACCGGCGGTGACGGCGACGGATTTTAACCCCTGGGCACGGCAAGCCATGGCAGTGTCGACCGCGTACTCAAGAAAGATCACCGGATCGTTGTAGGTAAAGGCGACGGACCGGCAGCCTTGCGCCTTGGCCGCCGCAGCGATGGCCTCCGGCGAGGCCGCGGCCATCAGCGAGTCCATCTCACGCGACTTGGAGATGTCGTGGTTCTGGCAAAAGGCGCAGGTCAAGTTGCAGCCGGCGGTGCCAAAACTGAGCACCGGGGTGCCAGGCAGAAAATGATTAAGCGGTTTCTTTTCGATGGGGTCGATGCAAAAGCCACTTGAGCGGCCGTAGGTCGTTAAAACGACGCCACCCCCCGCCCGGCCACGGACGAAGCACAAGCCGCGTTGCCCCTCGCGCAATCGGCATTCGCGGGGACACACATCGCATTGCACCCGGCCGTCGGCCAGTTCTTGCCAATACCGGCCCGGTTCGCCGGTCAGGTCTTCCGGCGGTAAATGCGGCGGCGCTAGGGGGTGGTGCGGCATGAAAGTCCGGACCCCGCGTTCTGGCTGAAACGCCTTATGATACAATGGCGTTGAGATTTTTGTGAAACCGGGTGGGTTTGACGTGACCGGACCTGAGGCACATACGACGCGGCCCACGGCGGTGGCCGGATTGTTTTATCCGGACGATCCCCGGGAACTCGCGCACACCATCGAACGCTTTGTCGCCGCAGACCCGGACGGCGCACGACCAGTACCCAAAGCCGTCATCGCGCCGCATGCGGGTTACATCTACTCCGGCCAGGCGGCCGCCTCCGTCATCGCCCGGTTCCGCCCGGAGCGCGGCAACATCCGTCGGGTTGTCGTCATGGGACCCTGCCATCGCGTCGCGGTGCGTGGCTTGGCCGTGCCCTCGGCTGAAGAATTTGCAACGCCGCTGGGGCCGGTCGAGATTGACCACGACGCTATCGGCAGCGTGTCGCATTTTCCTTTCGTATGTGTGAGCGACGAGGCCCACGCCGAGGAACATAGCCTGGAAGTCCAGCTGCCGCTGTTGCAAAGCGTGCTCGGCCCGTTCCAGCTGGTGCCCTTCGCGGTCGGCGCGGCTTCGGCGGACGAAGTGGCAGAGGTGATTGAGGTGCTGTGGGGCGGGCCGGAAACACGTTTCGTCATCAGCTCGGACCTGTCGCACTTTTTGTCCGACGCGGAAGCGAGACGCACGGATGAAGCCACGGCGCAAAAAATCGAACGTCTCGATGGAGCGCACCTCAGCCCGGAAGAGGCCTGCGGTTGCCGGCCCATCGCCGGGTTGCTACGGGCCGCGGCGGCGCGGGCGATGCAGGTCGAGCGGGTCGCACTCATAAACTCAGCCGACACGGCAGGCAGCCCAGACCGGGTGGTCGGCTACGGCGCCTGGGCGCTGTCGTGACAGACGCGCTGCCCTTTGGCCTACCTGAAACGACGGATCAACTTTTGGAAACCGCGCGCGCCGCGGTGCGTCACGCTGTGCGCACCGGTGACACGATGCCGGTCGATATCACCGCGTTCTTGCCGGACGTCTGCGTGCCGGGGGCGTGCTTTATAACCTTGGAGCGGGCGGGGAGCTTGCGCGGCTGCATCGGCAGCCTCGAAGCAAAAGAACCGCTGATTGAAAATATCGCGGACAATTGTCACGGCGCCGCACGGCGCGACCCGCGTTTTCCCGTTGTTCAAGAAGACGAACTGAAAGACCTGACTGTGTCGCTCAGCCTTCTCAGCCCCCTTGCACCATTCCCCTTCTCAGACGAGGCCGACCTGCTGCGTCAGCTGCGGCCCGGCGAAGATGGCCTGGTTTTGGCCGCGTCCGGCCGGCGCGGCACGTTTCTGCCTCAGGTCTGGGAGGATTTGCCGCGGCCCGAGGCATTCCTGAAGGCGCTGAAGACCAAGGCTGGGCTTAGCGCGGATGACGATTTGACGGGCGTCACCGCGTGGCGCTACACGACACATGGTTTAGGTCCGCAACCGGTCTAAATTAACGATTTCTTGCCTCTTGTTTGGCTATGTCGGATCATAGTCGCGTCTCTTCACGCTGTGTGTGGATACGCTGGTATTAACGGTCACAGTTCGCCACCGCGCTTATGTATCACCTGGATCGCGCTCACCTCGGAGAGATCACCGTCTATGTCGGTGAGAAGGACTATCATGACCGGCAGAAATTGCGGGACATGCTGGTCGCCGAAGGCATTAAGAACGTGTCCACCCACTCCAGCATGGATAGCCTGCAGCCGCTGATGCAGGAGGTGCCGCCGGATTTACTGCTCCTGTCGGACACGCTTGATCCGAATGTGTTCGAGATGGCGAAGGAAGTGCGCTTCAACAAGCTGGGACACAACCCGTTTATTATCATCAGCCTGCTGATCTCGCCGAACCAGCCCGGAAACATCAAGAAGGCGATTGAAGCTGGTGCCGATGACATCATCATCCGACCGTTGCAGCCGAACAAAATTTATGACCGTCTGCGGATGATCACCTATTACCGCCAGCCGTTTGTTGCCACATCCGATTACATCGGCCCGGAACGCAAAGATCAGTCGTTCAATCACCCCGGCGCGCGCCGGGTCAACGTGTTGAACACCATTTTTGAGAAGGTCAGCGGCCGCACCTTCAACGAATGGGAACTCAAAGAAGCGATTAAAGAATCGCTTGGTGACGTGGTCGAGGCTCAGCTGGCGAGCCAGAGCATGAAGATGGGCCTGATCTGCGACAACATTCTCGATGCCTATAACAGCGGCTTGGTGACGTCCGACGTGGCCGACATGCTGGAGGGCTTGGCCTCCATCCTGAAAGAAGCGGAAACCATGGCTGCCAGTGTGAAAGACGCATCCCTGCAGGAGTTGTGCGGATCGCTGGCCAAGAACGTGTTGGCGATGCACAGCCATTACGAGTCCGCGACCCAGGAAGAATTGAACCTGATCGACAAACTGGCCCAGGCGTTCCGCATGGCCATCGATTCGGCGGCCCAGCGCAAGGACGATGAAGAGGCCGAAATCGCCGAACGCTATGAAGGCCGGGTGGCCGGACGTCCGGTCGAGGTCTAAGCGTTCCCGTTTGTTCTGGGGCTGATTGCCCTTGGCCTGATAGCCCTTGGACGCCTCCGGGCGACCCCTTATAACTCTCTTATGATTTTGAAGTTTCTCAGAATTGCCGCAGCCGCACTTGTGATCTCAGGTGCGGCCCACGCCGAAGATACCGTCACCATCCGCGTCTCGGCGTATCTGTCGCCTCTCAGCCACAGCGTGAAGACCATTTACGAACCGTGGATGGAGCGCGTCACCAAGGCATCGGGTGGACGCATCCAGTTCGAGACCTATTGGGGCGGCAGTTTGGGGCGCAACCCTTACAAGCAATATGACATCGTCAAAGCGGGACTAACGGAAATCGGACTGGTACAGCCGAGCTACGCGCCGGGACAGTTTCCGCAGATGCAGGTGTTCGAGCTGCCGTTTCAGATGCGGTCGTCGACGGAAGCCAGCCTGATCGCCTGGCGCCTGTATGAACGGGGCCTGCTGACCGGCTTCGAGGACGTCAAGGTGCTGGGACTATGGACTGCGGAACCGAGCAACCTGTTCACCCTGGGCGACGTGACCAGCTACGAAGAAATCGATGGGCTCAAGATCCGCTCGGCGGGGCGTCTTGAAGGCGACTTCCTGATGCGCCTGGGCGCCGTGCCGGAAGCGTTGCACCCGGCGGACGCGGTCGAGGCCCTGCGCCGCGGCACCATCGACGGTGTGGTCCAAGGATGGATCGCCATCAACACGTTCCAGACCTATCGCGAGACCGACTACGTGATCACCGCGCCGCTCGGCACGGTGACTTTCAGCCTGCTGATGAACAAAGACGTATGGAACAGCCTGCCCGCCGATCTGCAAAAAATCATCGATGACAACAGCGGCGACGTGATCGCGCTGCTGGGCGGCAGAGGATACGACAGCAAACAGCGCGAGATTTCAACGCGTCTGCGCGAGGAAAAGCACCTGACCTTCATCGAGGCCGATGCCGACCGCGTGGCCGAGATGCAGACTTACGTCCAGCCCATCGCCGAGGCCTGGGCGGAGCGCACCCCGGGCGGGGCAGAAACCTTGAAGGCCATTGAAGAGATCCTGGCCGATCTGCGCCGCCGCGAGCGCCAATCGTAGCCGATGACCGATCATACCGCGCCCGCAGGAGATGCCGGTCCGGCGTCAAGCTCCCTCCTCGACCGGGCGGTCGACACCATGGCCATCATCGGCTTCACCGGGCTGGTGATCATCGCCTTCATGACCCTGGTCGATGTGACCCTGAGATACCTGGGTGCGCCGCGCATCCCAGGCCTCAATGACATTGAGGAAGTGGGCTTCGCCATCGTCGTCGCCAGTTGTTTTCCCGCCGGACTAAAAAAAGGCAATGCCGTCACCGTGCGCGTTCTCGGCAAGTTGCTGGGTCAGCGCCTGCACAGTTGGCTCGACGTGATCGGCGCAGTGTTCATGCTGATCTTCTTTGTGCTCGCCGCCTGGCAGTTCACCTTGTTCACCATCGACTACACCGCGGCGGGACGCACCACCTCGACCCTGGAGTGGCCAGTCGCGCCGGTGTGGACGCTGGTGAGTCTGATCATGTACGCCGCTGTCGGCGTGCAGGTATGGGTGTTGAGCCGCACACTGCAGGCGGCGCGGGCCGGTGTGCCGCTGGCCCACGAATCCGAATCCCTGTGAAGAAATGGTCTGAGAGTAGATAGGTTAAAGCATGGAACCCCCTGTCGTTGGCGGACTGATCGTCGCAGGCATGTTTGTCATGATTGCCCTGCATGTGCCCATCGGGGTGGCCATGGCCATCTCGGGCTTCATCGGCACCGGTGTGCTGATTGGGTTCGGTCCGGCCATCGCGCTGTTCGGCATTGAACCGTCCTCGGCAATTGCCAGCCAGGAACTGGCGATCATTGCGCTGTTTTTGCTGATGGGGAATTTCGCCGCCGCCGCAGGACTGTCCGGCGACCTCTACCGCCTGGCCCAAGCCTTCCTTGGCCACAAGCGCGGCGGACTGGCAATGGCAACCATCGCCACCTGTGCGGGCTTCGGCGCGGTGTGCGGCTCCTCGCTGGCGACCACCGCGACCATGACCCGCATCGCCCTGCCGGAAATGGAACAGCGCGGCTACGCCCGGCGCTTATCGACCGGCTGTATCGCGGCGGGCTCGACCCTCGGCGTGATCGTGCCGCCGTCAGTGCTGCTGGTGCTCTATGCGGTGCTGACCGAGCAGTTCGTCACCGCGCTGTTCGTCGCCGCGCTCGGTCCGGCGGTGATTGCCGTCGCGTTCTACATGCTGGCGGTGCTGGGCTATGTGACGCTGTCGCCGAACTCCGGCCCGGCAGCAGACCGGGTGCCCTGGCAAGAACGCAAGAAAGTGCTGGGGCAGAGTTGGGGCGTGGTGGCCCTGGCCATCGTCGTCTCTGGCGGTATTTACAGCGGCCTGTTCACCGTCAGCGAAGCGGCGGCGGTGGGCGCGGCGGTGGCCATCGGCTTCACCGCATTGCGCCGGCGGCTGAACCGCAGTGTGTTTTTCGCAAACTTGAAAGAGACCGCGGCCAGCACGGCGCTGATCTATCTCATCATCATCGGCGCATCGATTTTCTCCTACGCGATTTCGCTGTCGCACCTGCCGGACATCATCGTTACGTTCATCGAAGGCCTCGGTCTGCAGCCGCTGATGGTGATTCTGCTGCTGGAAGCGGTGTACATCGTGCTGGGCTCGATCTTCGACACTGTCGCCGCCATGGTGATCACCCTGCCCTTCGTGTTCCCGCTGATCACCGGCATGGGGTACGACCCCATCTGGTGGGGCGTGATCAACGTGGTGGTGATGGAAATGGGCATGATTACTCCGCCCATCGGATTGAATGTGTTTGTCATGCACGGCATGGCGAAGGACGTGCCGCTGAGCACGGTCTACGCGGGGATCGGGCCGTTCCTGTTCGCCGATCTGATCCGCCTGCTGCTGCTGACCTTCTTCCCCGCCCTGTGCCTGTGGCTGCCAAAGGCCATGGGCTTGATGTAGGGGGCCGGTGCAACAGCACCGGAAGCGCGTTATGGACGAAACCGAGAGCTCTGACGGCATCCTCAATTGGCTGGGGGAATTGGTCGGCAATTTTCTTGCCGCGATCCCCGGCGCCCTGGGCGACTTCTTCACTGGCGTTGGCGAAGGTGCAGGCGTCAGCGGGCCTGTCGACTGGGCCGCGCTGATTATCGGCCTGGCGCTGGTGCTGGGCGGTGCGAAGGGACTGAAAGACGGCCGCATCGTCGGGCCGGTCATCGGCGGCGCGATCGGCGTTGCGATGATGGGCTGGGCGATCTCCTAGCCCGAACTCTCTAGAACTCGTCGCTATTTCTTGGCCGGCTCGGAATCCGCAAGCGGATCAGCATCCGCGTATGGGTCTTGCGCCTCTTTCCGCCACTTCTTGGCAACACGTTCACCGATTTTCTTATGCCGGCGCGCCTCGCGGCGGTTGAAGGCTTTCTTGCGGTCGGACTCGCGCTTGGCCAGCAAGTAGATGAGTAGGAGAACACCACCAATGCCGACACCCATCCAGAGGCGATTGCGGCGCTCTTGCTCCAACTGCTCCCGGATATGCGGCAGACACTCGGGCAGGTCATCCTCACAGGCCTTGCGCATTTGAAACTGGCGGATTTGGTCGTTCGGCAGATTGCCGAGGCGCCGGCCTTCGGGTTCTTCTTCGACGATGCCGGACGGCGGCGGGTTGTCCCGCGCTTCTTGCGCTATACCAACTGACGGCAGCAGCAGCGCCGCCACAAACAGGGCGGGGATCATAATGGCCTTGAGAAAATCGGTCTTCAGGGTCATCGATCAAGTCCAAGCAACTGCGCGTGATCAACCGGGTCAGTGTGACATTGACCACTGGCGACAGCAACGCGCTGTCAATTCAACTTAAAGCCTATATAAGAGGCGTTAACACAGACTCAACGCGTGAAGACCCGGAAAAGTTGCATGGCGAGGACTCCAAAAGCGCTAAAATCTGCTGTTTTTTGCCTTGGCATGCTGATTTGCGGCAATTCGGCTCTTGCCCAAGACGATCCAGAGCTCACCGCCATGCCCGATGGGCCGGGCAAGGACTTCGTCTATCTGGTGTGCGCGGACTGCCACTCGATGACCCACGTACTGCAGCGCGGCACCACCTACACCCGGCGTGACTGGCGCGCGTCACTGCAACGCATGACCGAGGAGTTCGGCATGGCCGAACTCAGCGCCGAGGAAACCGCCGAAGTGCTGACCTATCTGACGCAACACGCCAAGTAAGAGCACCTGATCTGGTCCCTCTAGACCATCACCACCTGGCTGCCGGTGTCGTTAATCGGCTCGGCCCCGTCCTCAGTAATCAGCATTAGGTCTTCCAAGTGGGACGAGCCGCCCATGCCGGTCGCGCCCATGGGGCAGTCGACACTGAGCACCATGTTCGGTTCGAGCACGATGTCCTCGCGCGGCGGCGAGCCCATGTTGCCGACGTGATCGGCGTGGAACAAACCAACCGAATGCGGCGTGTAGGAAATATCGAAGTCCGCACCCAGGCTTTTCAGCGCCGCCTTGCCCATGGCGCGCACTTCTGAGAAGCGCAGACCGGGGCGGATTTGTTCGCGCAGAATGTCCCAGGACTTGCCGGTCAGTTCACTGACCTTCTGCATCTGCGCCGGCGGCTCGCCGATGTGAATCGCACGGGCGAAGTCGCCGTGATAGCCCATGTAATGACTGACGCAGTCAATGGAGAAGCATTGACCGTCGCGCAGGGTGGCCTGATAGGTCGGTGAACTGACCCGGTCGATCACCATGAACACACCCTTGAGTCCGCGTGCGGCACCGGCGGCGAAGTAGGCGGCGCGCAGCTCGCGCACATCCGCCCCGGCGCGGACGGTCTGCGCCGCTTCCAGGGCTGCATCCGCGTTCGCCTGAGCGGCATAGCGCATGAGTTGGATTTCCACGGCCGATTTCACCGGACGGATGCGCCGCAGGGCATCGTCAGCATCGACGATAATCGCCTCGGGCGCGGCTTCGGCGATGGAACGCATTACCGTCGGCCAGTCGCCGGCAATGCGGCCTTTCATCAAGCCGAGATCTTTCAGGGCGCGGGCCAGTGCGAACTTGAGGTTGGGGCGTGCCGCTTCCTGCATCACCGCCTGTTGCACGACGCTGAGACGCTCGGTCTCGATGCTGTCGAGTGGGGCGTTCTGCAAATCCGGATACAACGGCAGATCGTCGATGCTGAGGGCAGCGTCACCGTCCGCACCGCCGGGGCCTTCATACAAATACGCCGGATAATCGCTGTGCCGGGCGTCCAGCGCGATGGTGTAGTAGAACAGAAAGGCGGGCGCGATGAGCGACAGGCGTTGTTCGGGATTTCGTGAGATCACGGCATAAACGCCAGGCGTGTGGCCCATCTTCGTCGCCGTCAGGTCCAGCCCGGCGGCGTGATAAAGATTGGTGCCCTGGCCGACGACAATGGCGTCGAGGCCGAGTTGCGCCATCACTTTGTCGGCTTGCTCAAAGTTCATGCGCGGGCCGTAAATCGGCGGCGGCACGGATGCGGTAAGGGACAAGGTGGCGCCGCTGGCCGGCGCTGTTCCCGCCAGTCCGGCGGCTCCGGCCCCGGCAAAAGCGCCCAGGGCGCTGCGGCGATCGATCATGTCAGCCTCCTCGCTTGAAATTCAGAGAATGATGAAGGGCTCTTCCTCCGTGCTCAAGGCCTCGTAACCGGTTTTGGTGACCCGGAAGAGGTCTTCGTTGTGGCCGGAGCCCCAACCCACCTCCAGATAGGGCAGGTCGACGGTCAACACCATGTTCTCTTCGAGCACGTGATCAAAGCTGTCGATGCCGAATTGCGGCAGGCGGAACGGGTTGTCATCGTGCTGCAGGCCGACCGAATGAGGCGTGACGAACACCGCGTGCTCGGGCATGCCGTGCTTGACCATGGTGTCGAAACCGATTCTGCGTAGTTCAGAGTACTTTACGCCGGGCTTGATGGCATCGAACACGGCCTCCCGCGCGGTCTGGTTGGCGCGGCGGCGTTTCTCGGTTTCCTTATCCGGATCGCCGATGATGAAGGTGCGCGCCGTGTCGCCCATGTAGCCTTTGTAGCTGGAGACGCAGTCGGTCAGGAACGGTTTGCCTTTGACCATGACGCCGTCGGGAAACCCGCCGCCCGGCATGCCGGCGAGGAAGCTGTCCATGCGGTTGCCGCGCTTGGCGCACTCAAAGCGGAAGATGTTTTGAATATCGTCATGGGTCATGCCCGCTTCGATCTGGCGGACGGTGGCGAGGCAGGCGTCGCCGTTGTTACGCCCGCCAATGCGCTGATAGGCCAGCTCTTGCGGTGTTTTGACCATGCGAATGTATTGAAAGATGCCGTAGCCGGGCACGCACTCGACGCTATCGCGCAAATCGGTCTGGGCGAGGAACCCCGCGATGCGCATGTCATCCACCGCGACCTTGCCTTCGGTGATGCCTTGCGCTTTCAAAGCACGCGCCAGCGCCCAAGCGGCTCCAGCGGCGAGGTCATCGGCGTATTTGTCCTGTGCTGCGGCCCAGGCTTGCTCCCGCGCTGTGAGTTCGACATCGCCGCGCACGTGGTACCGCCGGGTGCGCCCGCCCTGTTCGGGCTCGACCGGCAGGCCGTCAGAGTTTACATCCGCTGCGTTCCAGCCGCCGAAGCCGTAGGCCATGATGTCCGCCGTCTCGCGGGTGCCGTTGGCTTTGTCCCAGGCCATAGTGGTGCCGCCGGTGACAAGGTAAATCGGCGCCTGGGGATCGGCGGCGTAGGCCGCGAAGCCCGGATACTCGGTGATGAACTTCATCCCGATGGTCGTGAAGTTGGTGAGGTAGGTCACGTTGATCGGATCGAGCGCGATCATGCCGCGCAGGCCGAAGCGGGTGAGCACCTCGGTGGCGCGGTCGCGGTTGACCAGCAACTTGCCGTCGATCTCCGGCTTCGGCACCGCAAGGCCTGCAGGCGCAGCCTCAGCGGATGGCGTTGTGCCGCTCAGCGTTGCGCCGGTCGCGGTGGCAGCAAAGGCACCAAGGGCGGCACGGCGGTTGAGGGGGGTGTCGGTCATTGGGGCGCTCCTGATCGCGTTTTCGCTCGGGAATTGAGTGTAGTGGAGCCGTTCGATCCGGCCCACTCAAGAAAAACGGCCGCCCCTGCTTGTATGGCAAACGGGCGGCCAGAAGTGTGGGGGAGAGTTAGGTTTTAGAAGTTCCAGGTGGCTCTGACGCCGAGTTCGCGGTCACGCATGGCGGTCACCACTGCGCCGCGGCGCACGAACAGGTTGGAGAACAGAATCGGGACGACGCCAAGGTCCAAGCCTGTGCCGCCGCTGACCCAGCCGGTTTCGTCGAGAAGATTGTTGGCGAACAGCTCAAGCCGTGTGCCTTCGTTTTCGAGACCGATCTTCAGGTTCACCAAGCTGTAAGCCTTTACCCAGTTGATGTTGGAGGGATCGGCATAGGCCTTGCCCTGGTAGGACAGATCGGCGCGGGTGTACCAGCCCCAGTCGGCGTTGACCTGGCCCCGGTAGGTGCCGGACAGACTGCCGCTCCACTTCGGGAATTGCGGCAACGTATTGCCGTCGACCTTATAACCTTCGGCGTTGCTGAGACCGAAGAGCTGATTGACGCCGGAGATGGCGAAGTCGTTGTACTCCGCTTCGGTGTAGTTCAGCGTTGCGCCGAAATCGAGCGCGGACGACACCAGCCAGCTGGCTTCGAATTCCACACCCTTGATGTCCGACGATCCGGAAATCAGCGCGCCCTGCAAACCGGTCGCCCCTGGCGGTAGGAACGTGATCGCCGATTTCATATTGGACCAGTCCATCTTGTATGCGGCGATGGAATAGTTGGCTTGTCCGTCGAGCAGCGCCTGCTTAAACCCGACCTCGTAGTTTTCGAGTTTTTCCGGCGGGATGGTGCCCATCAGCGTCGGGTTCTGCTGCTGCACAATCGCCTGATCTGCCGGAGACAACGCCAGGAACGTGCTGTTGAATTGACCCGGTAGCGTGCCCTGGGAGTAACTGACGTAGGCCGTGGAGTCTTCCGTCGGCTTGTAACTGAGAATACCGCGCGGCAGGAACTTCTTTGACGTCAGAGATTCAGGGGCGCCGGGCGTCAGGAATTGCCCGCCGAAGGAGGTCACCTTGTCGCTCTGCCACCGGCCTTCGAGTGTTGCGGTCAAATTGTCGAGGATGTCGTATTCCAGCGAGCCGAAAACTCCGAAGGTTTTGATGCGGTCATCGTTGTTGCCGGAATTCTGTGCCCCGACAACGCGAACGGTGATCGGCGTGGGCAGAATGTCGATCGACAACTGGTTGGTCGCCTCAACGGCATTGGTAAACGCGGCACGGATTTTCTGTTTGTAGTAGTTGACGCCGACCAACGCGCGCAGACGGCCACCGTCGTCGTACTGCCCGCGGATTTCGCCGGAGTAGTCCTCGAAGAACGCCGGCGGGCCCATGTAGACGGACTCCGCATCGGTGAAGTCACGGTCGGCGATCTGCCGCAAGTCTTGGTCGTTGTAGGCGACGTTGCCGGACACGGTGATGGCATCGCTGGCTTCGACGTCGAAGGTTGCGGCCAGACGCAGGGTCTGACGCCGCAGGCCGAAGTGATCGAGGAACGGCGCCCGGTCGATTTCCTCAATGCCGAGGCTGTTGTCGACAAACAGTTCACGGATATCGACCTCGGGGAAGAAACCGGCGGCCGGGAACGTGGTGAAAGTCGTGTTCGCCGTTACCGGTACGTCTTCGGGCAGTCCGCCGCACCAGTAGTCACCCTGCAGGGTGACGTTGCGGGATGTGCCGGAGCCATCGAGCACGGTCAGCGGTGTGCCGGCGGGACAGTTACTCCTGTTGAAGAACTGGATGGCGGTGGTCGCGGGCTGGGTGTCCTCGTCCTCGATGTACGAGGCACGCAGCTTGACGCGCACCGTTTCGGACGGCGTGAACAGCAGCGTGGCGTGAATGGCATCGGTGGTTTCCTCGCCCAGGGTACCGCCGTCAGTGGCGGTTTCGTAGCCGCCGTTTTCAAACCCCGAAGCGGTCAGCCGCGCGCTGAGAACATTTTCGACGAGCGGGCCTTCGACGGACACAGAGGCGCGGTAGCTGCCATGATTGGGGCTGTACTCGGCTGATACACGCCCGCCAAATTCATCTGCCGGATCGGCGGTGATGTAGTTGATCGCGCCGCCGAAGGTGGAGCGTCCGAAATAGGCCGCCTGCGGGCCCTTGATAACTTCGACCCGCTCAATGTCTTCAAAGCCGATGGACTGGGCGCCGCCAAGCACGAACACGCCGTCGACAAACAGCGAGCCGACCTGATTGGACGGCAGCGTGCTTTGCGTGGTCAGGCCGCGGAAGCGGATGGCCGTGACATAGCGGCCAGCGAACTGAGTGCTGGATTGACTGTTGTAGTCGAGACCCGGCGAGAACAGGGTGAGATCTTCCAGGTCGTCAATGCCGGCGGCCTCCAGCTGGTCTGCCGAGAACGCCTGCACCGACAACGGAATGTCGATCAGCCGCTCCTCGCGCTTACGCGCGGTGACGGTGATTTCTTCAAGCGCCATTTGCTGCGCGGCAACGTCGGCGATTGGGGTAACCGCCGCGCCCGCCACGACAGCAGCCGCCGACGTCAACATGCGCTCCAGGAATGATTGGTTCTGTTTGGGTGTCTCAGGCATCTGCCCCTCCGCTTGATTGCTCGTGCCATTGCCACTGCGGAAGATGGTGATCACACCGTCAGTGGTCAGACTGCCTGAGAAATCCGTACCCCTGAGCATGCGCTCAAGCGCTTCGGTTGCCGTGAAGCGCCCGGCGATAGGATTGATCCCGCCGGACTCGGCCAGTTCGAACGGAAACAGCAGTTCCAGCCCCGTCTGCCGCGCCAACGATTGCGCAGCAGCCCCAAGCCGGCGGTCCGTGATCTCGAGATCATACCGCCGGTTTTCGGCCTCTTGGCCCGACGCGCTTGTGATAACGGTCAGAACAAGAGCCAAAGCTATGAGGAACCGCACGCCAATCGCATTGATTGACTGCTGAACCCTTCGCGTCGGCCTGGTAATCAGCAACAGAGGAACTCTCTTTCACCAGCCTTAGGGGGTATGACAGTTGAGTTAGGAAAACCCGCCATAAAATTTAATAGATTTTTTCGTTTTCCACGGTTGCTTGGCGCACCGTATAGTGTCGCTCCGTCGAAGCAACGGCAAATCCTGAGCAAAACCGGGCGCCAGCGATGTCGCTTATACATAGAGTATTTGTGGAGAACGAAGCAGCGCTGCGCCGCCTGCTCGCGCGCTATTTGCCGCGCCGCCAAGACATCGACGACATCTCCCAGGAGACGTTTTTACATGCGTTTGCGGCGGAAAACGAACGCCCGATCCGCGCGCCGAAGGCCTATTTGTTCCGGGTTGCCAAGAACCTTGCGCTAAACGCCTTGAAGAAAAAGGCCGTGACGACGACGGATTATATAGAGGATTTCGAGAGCTCGGAGGTCTTACTAGATAACCGGCAACCCGCCGTGGACGATCAGGTGTCGGACCGCCAGCGCCTCGTCATCTTAAGCGAGGCCATGATGGCACTGCCGCCACGGTGCCGCCGGGCGTTTGTCATGCGCAAGGTCGATGGCTTGTCCTACAAGGACATCGCCACCCGCCTTGGTTTATCAGAGAGCACGGTTGAAAAACACGTGGCGACAGGATTGATGAAGTGTATGGAGACGTTGAAGCGCCAGGGCTATGACCTGGGCGATTTCCGTACACCTCGGGCAACACCGTCCCGCTCCGGCGAAGCGGGCGCGGAGTAGCGATGCAGCGACCATGAGCAACGAAACCAACATCGTGAAGTTTCCTGATGCCGGCACCGGGACGGCGGGCGCCGATGGGATCGCGGCGGAAGCCGCGGCGTGGGTGGTGCGTCTCGACCGCGATGACGTGCCAGCCGCCGAGCGTGAGGCCTTCGCAGCCTGGGTTGCGCAGAGCGACACCCATCGTGAGGCCTTCGAATTGGCGCAAAGCGCCTGGGGCGGACTGGATATTCTGAAAACCCTTGAGAGCCGCAAGTCGGCCGCATTCGCCCAGCCCACATGGCTGGAACGTGCCGGATTTGAAATGCGCGGCCGGGTTGCCACGCTCGGCGGTCTGGCGGCCGCGGCGTCAGTGGCTGTGGTGCTGATGGCCGCACCGCCCTCTCAACAGCCTGTGAACGAAGCGCCGCAGGTTCACCGCACCGTCATCGGCAACCAGAAGACGGTTACTCTGTCGGACGGGTCGTCGCTGCTGTTGAACACCGACAGCGAAATCCAGGTGCGGTTCACGCCGGACGCCCGATCCATCGACCTGGTAAAGGGAGAGGTTCTGTTCACGGTCGCCAAAGACGCGGCACGGCCTTTCTCGGTCTACGTGGACAACCGTGTCGTTACGGCAGTGGGGACGGCCTTTGCGGTGCACCGGCGGGAAAACGGCATTGAGGTGACGGTTACGGAAGGCGATGTCCGCCTGTACGTTCTGGCCGAACCCGAAGCGTCCGCGCAGGAACAAATATCAGTTTCCCAGCCGGCGCCGGTGGCCGATCTAACAGCCGGCGAGAACGCGGTTGTCAGCGACACAGTCGAACACGTCAGCGTCATCCCCGCTGCGGAACTGAACCGCAAGCTGGCCTGGCGCCAAGGGCTGCTGGCTTTCGCCGGGGAGCCCCTGCCGCAGGTGATTGCCGAGGTCAGCCGCTATACCGATGTCGAAATCGTCATCTCCGATCCCGCCTTGGAGCAACTGCGTTTCGGCGGTTTTTTGAAGGTCGGCAATGTCGATACGCTGTTTAACGCGCTGGAGCAGAGCTTCAGCGTTAAGGTCGACCGCACGGACCCGGCAAAAGTGTACTTATCGTCCGCGTCCTGACGGCACCTTAGTGGGCACGCGCCAAGGGATGGCGCAAGGTTCAAGGGCACTGGGAAGGGAAAACATCATGCAGCGCAGACAGGCTTTGAAGGGCATCGGCATGACCGCGGCGGCGGCCACGCTGAGTGGTGCGGCGCGGGCGGCGGACGGTGTGGGCGCAACAGTCGCGCCGGTGGGGGATGAGCTGGAGATGCTCAAACAGCCGCTGATGAACACCGCCCAGGCCCAGGCGGTGATGGAGGAATACGACCTCGCCGGCATGCTGGCGCTGAACCCGGTCAACATCTACTACCTGACAAACACGATTCCCATCGGCGTGAAAATGCGCTGGGAGTATCCGTCCTTTGCCTCGCTGCCGCGCGATCCAGATCAGCCGCGCTTTTTGATCACCACCACGGCGCAACTGTGGGATATCGTCAATGGCGACCGCTGGGTACCGGATGTCATTCCCTATTCCGGTCCGGCGAACGCGGCGGACTATATGGGCGACAACGCCAAGCCGCTGAGCGAGCCACCGGTAGCGGGCAGCCGTGGCTATGTCGTCGATGAAGACGCCGCGCTGACGCCGCGTGAACAGCGTTGGGCGGACAGCCAAGTGAACGTGCAACCCTCGCCGACACCGGAGTGGGCCTTGGCGCGGGCGATGAAAGAGTCCGGCATCACCAAAGGCCGGGTGGCGGTGGACGACATGCGCATCGCCCACTTGCTGCAACGCATCGGTGCGGATGAAAACATCGAGTTCGTCGATGGTGACAACCTCTTCCGGCGCATACGCTACGTGAAGTCCGCGCCCGAGATCGAACTGATGCGCATCGCCGGAGCGAAGAACGCCGAAGCCGCACTGGCGACGGCACGGTCGATCGAGCGGGGCATGTCCTTCGCCGAGATCGAGCGGCGGTTCATGACCGAATGCGCCGCGCGCGGCAACGACATGGCCTTCATCATCGCCGGAGTCACTCTGGGCTTTCTGCCCGACGCGGAAGTGGTGCCGGGCAAACCGTTTCTGATCGACGCCGTGTCGCACTTCCAGCAGTATCACGGCGACTTCGCCCGCTCGATCGTGCTGGGCGAACCCAGCGCCGAAGTGGTGAAGCGCGCAGAAGCACAACGCGCGGCGCGGGAAGCAACTTTCTCAATCCTCAAACCGGGCACGAAGTACTCCGACATCCGCGCCGCCGGATTCGACGCGTTCAAGAAAGCCGGCGGCAATCCGGACACCCTGATCGTCAATCCGCACTCGCTGGGCTTGCAGCACACCGACCAGCCCTACAACGACGCCAACCCCTGGCGCGGCGGCGAGGACATCGTGCTCAAGGCGGGCATGGTGATCACCGTCGACCTGCCGTACATCGAGGTCGGCTTCGGCGCCGGACACAATGAGGACCTGCTGCTGATCACCGGGGACGGCTATGAGCCGCTGCACTCGGAAGAGGAACCGCTGGTCATCGTCTGATTCCGACGGAGTCGGACCGGGCTTCCCTAGCTTCACCCATTCGTCATGCTCGGGTTCATCCCGAGCATCCAGAGCAACTTCACCGACGGAGTCGGACCGGCCTATCGGAGTGGCGGGACCCCTCGCAACCCGTGCAAGGGTGGCTCCAGTGAGCGGAAAAACGTTTTCAGCGAAAAATCGAGGAACGAGCCCATGCACGCCACCGGTTTGTGCGGGGCCAGTCTAAATTCACATTTTATTTCAATGGCTTATTTTTGAGTCAAACGAGCCCATGCACGCCGGTTTGGGTCAGAATTTGTCCGGATAACAATATTTTGCGTGACTTAAATACAATTTTACTTGTATAATTGCCGTCACGCCTTCCCTCTCCTGAACCGGTCATCCGTCCCGTTATGTCCCCATCTGAATCGCCCCAATCTGAACAACCTGAATCTGACTCCTCTGAGCCGCCACCCTCTTCCGCCTCCGTCGTGTTCCGCGCCCACGTCGCTGGCCAGGTGGCGAGCGCGGTGACTCCCCAGCGCTGGGATGACGAGACCCGCCAACAGGTGCCGCAGAATCCTGAAAAGGCGGAGAAGGGAGAACCGTCCAAAGGCGCGCTCGCGGCCTGGGCCGGCCTCACCGATAACGGCGACCCGGTCGAGGAGATGATCGTCGCCCAGATGGTCACGACTCACGATCTGTCCATGGCGGCGTTGTCGCAAGCGATCAATCGCGCCAACGAGTTCGGCTACTTCGGCGGCTACATCCACGACGCCAGCAAAATCTCGCGCTTGATCCTGCAGCAGATCGAAACCCTGGCCCGCTACCGCACTTGGCGGCGGCGCGAAGCGATGGCGGCGTCCGCCGCTGGAGCTTCGACGTGAGCCGGCGTGACGAGGCTGATGACTTGTGCGGGGCGACGACGAGACATGGCACGCCCTGCCGTCTGCCTCCGGTGACCGGTAAAACCCGCTGCCGCATGCACGGCGGTGCCAAGGGCTCCGGCGCGCAGCCGGGCAATCAAAACGCTTTGGTGCATGGCTACTACACCGCCGCCGCCCGGGCCGAACGCAAACGCCTGGCCGACCAACTGCGCTGGATCAGGAAAGAGATGAGGGCGCTAGCGGAGCTATAGAACTACTTGTGGAGGTTCTTGTGCAAGTACTAGTGAGCTACTAGTTAGACCACCAGAGGAGGTTCACTGTGTAAGTTGGTAAAATAATAATATTATATATCAATGGGTTACGAGATATGTATTGCTGCATGTTGACGTATTGGTAACCTCATGCATGTATCCCGGCAAAATTACAGGCAGCCATACTGCCTGTTAAGAAGGGACAGATAATTATGGCTATAGATGGCAAATTACGCGTCGTTATCCTGAAAGAAGGAGACACGTGGATCGCACAATGCGTCGAGTACGACATCGGTGCACAGGCCAAAGACTTGGACGAGTTGCAGTCGCGCTTTGAAGCAGTTTTTGAAGCGGAGCGTGCAGAGAGCGTGCGCGTACACGGCGAAGAATTTGCGGGTATCGAACCTGCACCGACATTGTATGCTGAGATGTGGGAAAAATCCTCTGGTACGTTTACTCCAAAGAATTGGAATGACGTTCAGTCATCTCCCTATCAGATGGCGATGGTTGCATAATAGATGTCGCAACCCTTCGGCGGTCACCCAACATTCGCGACATATCTTGTTTGGGCCCAAAGAAATGGTTGCTCGGTGCAATCCGTTTTAAGTTCCGACCCCGAGGGCAATCCTATTGGGTTGACCAAAATAACCGCGCCAAGTGGAAAGTGGGTATACGAATCAATGGATCAAACCGAGCACATGACACCGACTACTATTTGGCGCCTAGATCGCCGTCTTGGCCTGAAGTCGCCGTTTTTCTCATTGAACCCAGATGGTCCTGACGAGTCCTAAAGTGACTCGTCAGGCCGCTCGGTTCTTTGAATCTCAGTTACTCCAAGGTCACCTTTCGGTCTAAATACTGAGGTTGTGGACGAGGTGGCCACTATAAGTCACCGGCGACCGATCCCACCTTGACTCCCCAACATTGATGTTCATGATATGTTCTCTTCAAACAGTCGTGGATCTGACGGGGAGAGAACACATGTCCGACCAAGCCAACGACAACGCGCAGGCCAGCAGTACGTCCAACGGTTTACCGACCAGCATTATGAGCCACGTGTCGATCGGCACCGACGATCTCGACCGCGCGGTTGCCTTTTACGATGCCGTCATCGCCGCGCTGGGCTACGGCCGGGTGATGGAAATCGACGGCTTTGCGGTGGCCTATGGCACGGCGTTCCCGGAGTTCTGGGTGCAGAAGCCGTTCGATAAAGGCGCCGCCGGCGCGCCGTCCAACGGCACGCACTTTTGTTTTCTCGCCATGTCGAAAGAGGCGGTGCAGGCGTTTCATGCCGCGGCCTTGGGCCACGGTGGCACCTGCGACGGCCCGCCGGGACCGCGCCCCGATTACGGCGAGCCCTATTACGCCGCCTTCGCGCGCGACCCGGATGGTCACAAGATCGAAGCGATGTTCTGGGACGGCCCGCTGGAGCACGTTTAGACCGGGCAGGCATAAAAAGCATCGTGACGACTCAGCTGAACTTCAAGGGCGTCGATGCGGACACGTGGCCCGACCTGGTGCAGGTGTTCGAAAGCCGGGGCGGCCCGCACTACTGCTGGTGCATGGCGTGGCGGCGCGCGCGGCCCGAGACCAAATCCGCAAAAGGGCCGGCCAAAAAAGCGCTGTTGAAGGCGTCCCTGCATGACCGCGTCGATGACGGCATGCCGATTGGCATACTCGCGTACCGTGGCGGCGAACCGGTCGGGTGGTGCTCGGTCGCGCCGCGCCCGACCTACCGGACAATCGCCGGACGCGGGAATGATGAACGCAGCGGCGATAGCGCGATTTGGTCCGTCGCCTGCTTTTACCTAAAGCGCGAATTGCGGGGGCAAGGCCTAACCAAACAGATGTTGGAGGCCGCGGTCACCTACGCCCAGGACAACGGGGCGCAGGTGGTAGAGGGCTACCCGGTGGCCCCAGCCGCCACGTCCTATGGCTTTATGGGCCGGGTGCCGATGTTCGAATCTGCGGGTTTTAAGAAAGTTGGCATGGCGGGAAAACACCGCAACGTCATGCAACTGGACTGCTCGTATCCACCGCAATCTATTCGCGCACCTGTATGAGTAGCGTGACTCCCTTCCGTACCCCGGTCGCTTACTCTTGCGCCAGTTCTCCACGCGCCACCGTCGCCGGTGGATGATCCGGCACGCCGGCGCCGATGTCGAGCCAGCGTCCGCCATGGAGGGACAAGTACCGCGCGGTCTGCTCGCCATGAGGCAACGTTTTCAGCACATCGGTATAGGACACCAGCCGCCCCGGCCGGCCCGGTGCAACACCCAGCGGCAGGACAACCGCCTCGATGGACATGCCGGCGCCGGTGGCCGAGGCGAAATCCATTTCCAGAACGTAGCCGCAGGGATGGGCATGGGCGTCGCACGCATTGGCGAACAGAGCATCGCGGATGGCGGCCGGCTGATCGGCGCCGATTTTTCTCCGGTTTTATCCCGCCCCCAGCGCTCCACCAGTTTGGTGCCGATGAGGCGGAAGACCAGGTGATCCTCGGCGAGTTCTCCGATGTGCAGGAGCGGCGCGAACGCCGGGTGCGGATGATCGAGCAGCATCTGCTGGGTAGGCACATAGGCTTCGCCGTCGCGCAGCGATTGCCAATGCTGGAAAAAGGCACGGCAGCGTGCTGACTTCAGAACCTCAGATGCGGTCATGGCGTGTCTCCCCTTGCCCACCCTCACCGGGACGCCATTGGTATCGAATGAAAACTAACACACATGGCTGGACAGCGGCGAACACCGAATTCGCCGGGGCGCGCGTGACTTCTGTTGCGCCGGTGCCCAAGGGGGCCTAGGGTCAATACGCCGCGTGACTGACGCCAACCCTACATATGCAAAGGCGGATGACCGCCGGGGAGCGCGGCCCGGAGGATTTCCGGTTGCGCCGCGCGTCTGGGCACCCACCCCTAACTGATGAGGTGCTCTTATGACGGCTTCGACATCTACTCCACCCAACACCAGTGCCCTTAACATCGGTATCGCGCTGTTCGACAAGGCAACGCTGCTGGATTTCGCCGCGCCGTGGGATGTGTTCAAACGCATTCCCGATGCGGACACCCATTTGGTCGCGCACACGCTGGACAGCGTCACCGCCAGCGGCATGACCGTGGCGCCGTCGATCACCTGGGACGACTGCCCAAAGCTTGACGTGATCTGCGTGCCCGGCGGCAACGGGCACATCAGCGCGATGAAGGATGACATGTTACGCGGCCACCTTGTGCGCCACGCCGAAAACGCGGCGTACGTGACGGCGGTGTGCACCGGATCGCTGGTGCTGGCGGCGGCGGGGCTGCTGCGCGGCTATAAAGCAACGACCCATTGGTATTCCCTCGACCGGCTCGCCACCTTCGGCGCCATCCCGACCGAACGGCGGGTGGTGAAGGACCGCAACCGCATCACCGGCGGCGGCGTGACCGCAGGGCTGGACTTCGCCCTGACCGTGGCGGCGGAACTGCGCGGCGCACAGGTGGCGAAGGAAATCCAGCTGGGGATGGAATACGCACCCGACCCGCCGTTCCCGGATGGGCATCCGGATACGGCGGACGCGGAAACGGTGACCTTGGTGAAAGCCCAGTACGGCAACTACGGCAAGCGTATGAAAGAAGTCGACGCCGAGATTGCGGCGAAACTGAAAGAATGAAACGCATTCTGGCGCTTTGTCTTGCTGTCACCATGCTCAACCATGGCAGCAGCGCAAGCGACTCCTTCCGCGACTGCGACTTGTGTCCGCAGATGGTGCGCGTGCCATCGGGCGAGTCGGTTACGGGCGCGGACGCGGATGCACTCGTCGAAGCAGGTGTGCCGCGTGACGTGGCCGAGGCGGCGTGGCCGCGTCAGACGCGCAGAGTCGATCACGCGTTTGCGGCAGGCGTCACGGAGGTGACCCGCGCCCAATATGCGGCGTTCGTAGCAGACACGGGCCGCGCGGACGGCGCACGCTGCTTTGTCTGGGACGAGACAACGGCGGCGTGGGACAATCGCGCCGGCGTGACCTGGCGTGATCCGGGCTTTGTACAAGCACATGATCATCCGGTGGTGTGCGTGAGCTGGGACGACGCCCTAGCCTATGCGAACTGGCTGGCAGACATCACCGGACAGTCCTACCGCCTGCTCAGCGAACGGGAGTGGGCTTATGCGGCGCAGAGTGGCCGAGGTCCGCCCTGGGACAGTGGCCTTGCGTCCGCCTGCGCCTGGGCCAACGTCAATGACGTAACACGCGGCATCGGCGAGACCTTTTCTTGCGATGACGGCTTCGCGGCAACCGCACCGGTGGGGTCATTCCCGGCCAACGCATTCGGTCTGCATGACATGAGCGGCAATGTGTGGGAATGGGTCTCCGACTGTTTTAAGTCATCGGACGACGGATCCTGTGCACAGCGAGTCAACCGCGGCGGCAGTTTTGCCGATCCACCCTGGCGGCTGCATCCTGCCGTGAGGGAGTGGGATCCACCGCACGGACGCTATGCCCTTCATGGGTTTCGTGTTGCACGCGAAATACGATGAGTGTGGGAAAAGACTTAAGCCCTTGACCCTGACGTGGCGTGAGAGCGTAAACCCTGCGGACTCGATCAGAACAGGAGTGCGGATCATGCCGCGGTATACAGTCAAACAGGTGGCCGACATGTCGGGCGTTTCGGTGCGCACGCTGCACCATTACGACGCCATCGGCCTGCTGACACCTGTTACCGGTGACAACGGTTACCGCTATTACGACCGTGATGATCTTCTGCGGCTGCAACAGATTCTGTTTCACAAGACCTTGGGGCTGAGCCTGGCGGACATCCGCAGCATTCTGGATGACCCGGCGTTCGACTCCGTTGCGGCGTTGCGGGCCCACCGCTCGGCCCTGCAGGCGCAGGCGGCGCGCATGGACGTTCTGGTCGAGACCATCGATCACACCCTAGCTGCCCTGGAGGACAACACCCCCATGCCCGACCAAGATTTGTATTCAGGATTTTCCGACGCCACCCAAGCCGACTACGAAAGCTGGCTGATCGACCGCTACGGCGGCGACATGGCAGACCGCATCGCCCACAGTAAGAAAGCCTATGCGGCGATGAGCGAAGCCGAACAGGCGGCAACGATGGAGGAACTCAAGCTCATCGAAGAGGGCTTGGCCGAAGGCTTACGCCGCGGCACACCGGCGGACTCCGACGTGCACGATCTGCTGCTCGACCGTCACCGCGCCTGGGTCGCCTTCATGTGGGACAAGCCCTGCCCGGCCGAAGCCTACGCGGGCCTGGCCGACATGTACCTGGAGCATCCGGATTTCGAGAAACGCTATGAAGCGATCGCGCCCGGCTTCACCCGCTACCTGACCGATGCGATGAAGGCCTACGCGGCCCGCGTTTAATGGGACACGGGCGCGCGTGTGACGAGACTCAAACCATCAAGACGATACGGGGTCCGCGCTCTCCCAATAGGGCACACCGGCGAAAGCCTCAATGAGCACATCAAGAAAGGCGCGCACCCGCGCCGGCATGAAGCGGGTTTGCGGATAGAGCGCGTAGAGCGACAGGTCCTGCCAAATGTGATCCGTGAACAACGGGGTCAGCAGACCTTGCTGCAGCGCGCGGTGAACGATGAAGGTGGGCTCGCGGACCAAGCCAAGCCCTGCAACGGCGGCATCGTTGAGCACCTCACCGCTTGACGATGTCAGCCGCGCCGTGACTTTGACAGAGCCTGCCTTGCCGTCCGGCCCGGTGTAACGCCAGACATCGGGCGACCGCAGATTGCCGTAGACCAGGCCGGGCTGGCCCTCCAACTCCGCGGGCGTGTGCGGCGTTCCGTGGCTGGCGAGAAAACCGGGTGATGCACACACCACGCCGCGAATGGCGCACAGCCGGCGCGCCACCAAACTTGAGTCGTCGAGCTCATCGCCGATGCGCAGGGCGAGATCGACGCCTTCCTCGATGAGATCGATGCGCCGGTCACTCAAATCGAGATCGACTTTGAGATTGGGATGACGGTGCATGAAGGCCGCCACCAGCGGCCCCACATGCGGCACGCCGAAGCTGAGCGGCGCGGCAACGCGCAGCGTTCCGGAGAGATCAGCGCGCGCATCGCCGGCTTCAGCTTTGGCGTTTTCCAGATCGTCGAGAATCTGGGTGGCGCGGCCGAGAAACGTCCGGCCGGCATCGGTCAGGCTCATGCGCCGGGTGGTACGGACCAAAAGTTGCGCGCCCAGCCGGGCCTCCAGGTCCTTGACCCGGCGGCTGACGGCAGAGGGTGCTGTGTTCAGCCGCGCCGCGGCCTTGGTGACACTGAGGCTCTCGGCGACCGCAACGAAGGCCCGCAGTTCATCAAATTCGCTCACGATTAATTATTCTCATATAAGCAATAATTATTTCAATAATTGCCTATTTTTCCCGATATTCGCAATAGGCATAGTCTCTGCATCGAACACGGCGAAACACGAGGGCAGCGCTCCCACGCTGTCTAAGCAACCTCAATAAGGAGACCCAAAATGAGCACCACCATTCTTCGAGTCGATGCGAGCATGCGCCGCGAGGGATCGATCACGCGCACCCTCACGGACGCGGTGATCGCCAAGCTGAACCGCAATGGGGACCACACGGTTCTCACCCGCGACCTGGCCGACGGCATGCCCTTCTTCACCGAGCCCTGGATCGCAGCCAACTTTACCGACGCGTCAGAACGCACCAGCGAACAACGCGCCGTTCTGGCCCAGTCGGATGCGCTGGTCGCCGAACTGCAGGAAGCGGATACGGTTGTCATCGGCGTGCCGATTTATAACTTCGGCGTTCCGGCGGCGCTGAAAGCCTGGATCGATATGATTACCCGCGCGCGGCTGACGTTCCGCTACACCGAGACCGGACCGGAAGGCCTGCTGAAAAACAAAAAGGCAATCCTGGTTGTGGCGTCCGGCGGTACGCAGGTGGGAAGCGAGATCGATTTCGCGGTCCCCTATATGAAACTGATCCTCGCCTTCGTCGGCATCACCGATGTCGAGGTCATTCATGCCGACGAAGCAGATACCAAAGGCAAAAGCCGGATTGAAAACGCCGAAGCGGAGATCACGCGGCTCGCCGCCTAACATAAGATATCGCGAAAGGCCGGGTCACATGAGGACCCGGTCTTTTTTTGTGCGCGGGCCCGTCATTCGATGATCCGGTTGCGCCTGAGCAGTGGAGGCCTACGATAAGCGTTCACATAGCAGGAGACGTCCATGAGCACCGTGACCGTCCGCATGAAAGTAAAGCCGGACATGCAAGCCGAGTTCGAGCGCATTTTGCAGGAGGCCACGGCTTCCGTGCACACCGATGAGCCCGACGCCATCATCTACGCCACCTGGGCGACGCAAACACCGGGTGAGTACCTGATGGTGGAAAGCTACCGCACGGACGCCGGACGGGCCTTTCACAACGAGCGCCAGTCTCATCATTGGGAACCGTTCATGGCCTGCCTGGAAGAACCGCCGGTGACCGAGACTTTGGGGCCACTACTGGCCGCCGGCGGACGCCCGAGGGACTGACATCCACTTTTCCTGAAACGTTATATTGACAAGTATGTTGTCACCTTATATTTGACAAGTATATTGTCATTTAGAGGCGAGGCCTGTCATGGATGTCACCCTTTTCGAAACGGCGCTCCGGCAAAACGCTGAGGCCCTGCAGTACGCCGCGTTCTTCGGCTTGTTCGCAGTGTTGGGCTTGGCAGAACTGCGCCTGCAGGTGCACAAGGCCCGGCGAGGCCGCCGCTGGTTGACCAACGGGCTGCTGACGGCGCTGTGCGTCATCACGTTGGGCGCGCTGCCCGTGAGCGCGATCATGGCCGCCGATTATGCGGCTGCAAAGAACGTCGGGCTGCTTAATCACGTCGCCGCACCCGCTGCCGTGCTCATCGCTGTTGGCGTGTTGGTACGCACGTTGCTGTCGTATTTGATTCACGTGGCCTTCCATACTTCTCCCTGGTTGTGGCGCATCCATGCGGTGCATCACACCGACACCGATCTGGACGTGACCACAGCGGTGCGCATGCATCCGCTTGAGTTTGTGATTTCGGCGGCACTCCTCCTGCCGTGTATCGTGGCCTTCGGCATCCCGGTGGTTGCGGTGCTGCTGTATGAGATCGCCGACGCCGGTATGGCCGTGTTCACCCACGCGAATATCAAGATGCCGCGCTGGCTGGACCGGACACTGCGCTTGATTTTGGTCACCCCGGCGATGCACCGCATTCACCATTCGTCCTGGCAACCGGAGACCGACAGCAATTACGGCGCCACACTATCGCTATGGGACCGTGCCTTTGGCACGTATCGGGTAGCGGCCCGCGACGGCGACATACCGGTGGACCTGGGGCTCGACGGGGCTGCCTGGCGACGGGACACCGATCATCTCGGACGGTTGTTGATGTTGCCGGTGACCGGAGTCGCCGCCTCGAACGCCGCACGCGCGGAGGAGGCCGGCTGATGGGACAGCCCAAGACACTTTACGCCATCATCCGCGCCATCCGGGCAGGCTTTCACCTTCTGAAAAACACCGGCGACGTCCTACACGAAACCATCGGCGTGACCTCGGCGATGCGTGCGGTGATGGAAAGCCTGGCGGATCACGGGGCGCAAACGGTGCCAGATATCGCCCGGCGTAAACACGTGACGCGGCAGCACATCCAAACTTTAGCCGACCAGCTCGCCGAAGATAGTCTGGTTAGGTTTAAGAACAACCCCGCCCACAAAAGATCAAATTTGGTCCAGCTGTCAGCCAAGGGTGAACGAACATTTGCGGACATGCGCGCCCGTGAAGCCAGCGTGTTGACCGATCTGGCCGAGCAAATCCCGCAGCACGACCTTGAAGTGACCCTCAAGACTCTGTCCCACCTCAACACTCTTCTCGAAACTCACCTACAACTTGGAGAACCATCATGACGCATTCTTCTTTTCACTCTTCCGAGCATCGGGGACGCTTGCGGCAGATCGCGGTCATAACTGTCGCTTTTTTGGCCGGCACTATTTTGCTGCTTTGGGGCTACAACACTGTCGCCGCCGGCTTGCTGGGTGCACCTGCGGCGAGATTTGTGCACGCTCTGGCAGCGCAGGCAGGTGTTGTGGGCCTCATCCTGCCCGCGTTGGTGTGGACGCGCACGCGGGCGCAATCTGAGACCTAAACCGGGTTTGCCAAAGTTACTTTTTAACCCGGTCTTGCCGGCGGTCCGTTTCGAGGCGTTTTTCCAGCGCCTCGATGTAGAGATCGACGCAGCGCAGCCGCGCATAGCGCTTCGAGTTGGCGGGAATCAGATGCCACGGCGCATCCGACGTGGACGTGCGCTCCACCATGGTGTGCACGGCGGCTTCGTAGAGGTCCCATTTGTCGCGGTTGCGCCAATCCTCGTCGGTCAGTTTCCACTGCTTGTAAGGCACCTTGGCGCGCTTCTTGAACCGCTTGAGTTGTTCCTCGGGCGTAACGTGAAGCCAGAATTTCAGAACCACAGCGCCGTGGTCGGTGAGCTGTTGCTCGAAGTCGTTGATCTCGCCATAGGAGCGGTGCAGCGCCTCAGGCCCGATAAAGCTTTCAATCCACTCCACCAGCACCCGGCCATACCAGGAGCGGTCGAACACGGTGATGGTGCCGGCCCGGCCAAGCCGGCGCCAAAAGCGCCACAGGTAGTGGTGGGCGCGTTCTTCGTCGGTCGGTGCGGCGATCGGCACGACGCGGTAATCACGCAGGTCGAGCCCGTGGGTGAGATGACGGATAGTGCCGCCCTTGCCCGCCGCGTCCCAGCCCTCGAACACCAGCACACTGGGAATACCGGCGGCGCGGGCCTCGGCCTGCAAAACCGACAACCGCGCTTCTTGCACTTTAGTGGTTTCCGCGAATAGGTCTTTTTTGACGGACGCCGACATATCGAGCTGTGACAGCACCGACACCTGATTCTTTTTCAGCTTGGGCGGCGGCGCGGCTGCGGATTTTTTGGCGCCTTTCTTTTGCGCCGCGGCCCGGGCATCGAGATGCTCTTCCAGGGCATCGGCAAACAGATCGACACAGGCCGCGGTGCGGTGGCAGTGGTCTGAGCCCTCGATGAGATGCCAGGGCGAAGCTTCACTTGACGTGGCGCGCAGTCCGACCTCGGCTGCGGCGATATAGTCGTCGTATTCGTCGACCTTGCGCCAGTCGCGGGCATCAACCCGCCAGTTTTCCATCGGGTCGCTCTCGATGGCCTCGAGGCGTTCAAGCTGGCGCTCTTTGGAAATATGTAACCAGGTTTTGAAAATCAGAGCGCCATCGGCCGCCAGCGCGCTCTCGAAACTGTCGACCCGGTTAAGCGCCGCGGCAAACGCATCTTCGGACAATAATCCGGCCACACGTTTCTGCAGAACGGCATCCCACCAGGCATGGAAGTACAACCCGATGCTGCCGGCAGGAACAAGCGACTGCCAATAGCGGTAATAGGGCGGGCGTTCGCGTTCTTCGTCAGTGGGATCGCGGAACGCGTGAACCCGCATCCAGCGTGGGTCCATCCAATGGGTGAGGGTGTTGGCGACCTGCAACCGGCCCGCCCCTTTGATGCCGGCGAACTGCATGATCACAGGACACGGATCGGCGCGCAGACGCTGCTGCAGCCCGACCAGACGGATGCGACGGTCATCAGCTTCAGCGTCAAATTCAGCCGGGTCGAGCGTTTGGCTTGCGGCAACGGTCTCGAACATGGCTTCCCCCCAACTCACAGACCGCACAGGTGTGTGGTTCTATGGTAGTTCAGAACCTAAAGGGGACAAAGCGGCGGCGTCTTTGACCAACGTCAAGGGCGCTTGGGGACGCAGAAGTGACCCCAATTTCCTAGGATATTGAACCGGATATTGAGATCATTGCGGCTTCTCCTTTTCGTGCCTCTCCAGCGGAGTATTGGAATCTCGGCAGCTCGAAAATTGGAGTAAACAAGGCTGGGAGATAGTTGGGATGACGAAAACGAAACTGACGGAAGCCAAACGGCAGTCTTTCAGAGATCTGCATCGCACTGGCTGCTTTGTTATTCCCAACCCTTGGGATGTGGGTAGCGCGCGGTACCTTGCTCATCTCGGCTTCAAGGCTGTTGCGACGACGAGCTCTGGTTCAGCATGGAGCGCTGGGCGCGCCGACGAATACCTCGATGTCGACAGCGTCCTCACTAACCTCGCAACCATGGTACAGGCGGTAAATGTGCCAGTAAGCGCAGATTTCGAGGACGGGCACGCGGAGGACATAGAGGGATTGATGATCAATGTACGTCGCGCTTGCGAAACAGGCGTCGCTGGACTTTCGATTGAGGATACACGGACGGAACCGGTCCGCACGGTGCGCAGTTTCGACGAAAGTGTCGCCCGCGTACGGGCGGCTCGCAAGGCGATCGATGCTGATGGTGGTGGCGTGCTGCTGATCGGGCGGGCCGATGGATTCATCGCCGATGCTCCGGACTTAGATGATGTGCTGCGCCGCCTCTCCGCTTTCGCGGATGAGGGTGCCGACTGCCTATACGCACCGGGTCTGACAACGGAAGATCAAATCAAGGCGGTCGTAAAGGCTGTTGCGCCGAAGCCTGTGAACGTGCTGGTCGGGAAACCGGGATTTACGGCAGCCAGTCTGGCTGCACTCGGTGTGCGGCGGATAAGTGTGGGTGGCGCGTTGGCGCGCTGCGCGTGGGGTGGTTTTATGACGGCTGCACTCGAAATCGCGAATGAAGGAACGTTTGAAAGTCTCGGTCACGCCGCAAGCGGTTCAGAACTAAACAAACTTATGTCCAGTATGAATTGACCACCCAGGTCAAGTGAGCCCGGACACCTATACTGCGTTTTACTCGGTGTGCCAGTTGTCGATGAGAAACTGGGAGACATCCGGTTTGACGTTGAACCACCGCGCATCGTTGTTGGTGGTATCAAGCACGACCATCTTGTCGTCCATGTTCAACGCCGCCCAAATTTTGTTGCCAACGTATTCGGCATCATAGTCGCAATGCAGGTAGTAGATGCCCGGCGCGATCTTGGCCCACGGCGCGCCAAACTCTTCGATGGCTTCGCGCGGCCTGTCTTCGCCCTTTTCGGGACGCAACTGCCAAAAGGCGATGAAGATATTACGGTTCTTGGCCATTTGGCGTCTCCGGTCCTAGAACGTTTTTACCCATTGGGACTCCCCAATCCCTGACTGTGTGGGATAAGGGCAAATAAACTGTAAATAGCCGGAACGAAACCCGTAAAAAACGAGATCAAGAAATATTCAATTTTTACGTGATATAATACTTAGAGGCGCTTCGCAGCAGTTGCAATTTCCTGCACCACCAATGTCACCCGAGCTTTGATGCGGTCTTTCTGGCCTTCGGCCTTATTCATCGCGTCCCGGAACTCGCCCAAAAAGCCCTCGATGGCGCCGTCGAACCCGTTGATCTGCTTGCGGGCCGCCGCCTCGAACACCTTGGTGGCTTCGCTGAGATCGCTCTCGGTGAAGTCGACCGGATTGAACGAGGTTTCATCGGCGGCGTAGGTGGTGGCCACGCGGCGCACGCGGGCCGCCGCATCGGCGACGATATCCGGCGGACTCTTGGCATCCAGGGCGTCCAGCGCCTGTGTCATGGTGTTGGCCAGCTTGGTCGGAATCATTGTTCTGCCCGTTGAAAGGTTCGCCCATGAGCGGGCCGCCTTTGTAATTGTATCAAGTCTTCTGTAACACCGGGCTTAAACAGCGGCAAGCGACAGGCCGCATTAATCAATCAGCAATATTCAATTATAAGTTCGCCGCGCCCTAGGACAAATCGGCGGGTTTGTCCGGAAGATTGAACAGCCGAATGGCAGTGTTGCGCAGGAGTTTCTTCTTTGGGTTATCGCGGAAGTTGTGCTCGTCGACTTCCTTGATGGCCCGGCGCGGATCGACCACGGGAAAATCCGTGCCGAAGAGAAACTTATCCTGCCCGTAAGTGTTGGCGTAGTGCACCACCGACGGCGGCCAGTACTTGGGCGCATAGGCATCGCCGGCCATGTAGACGTTCTCGTGCTTCCAGCACATGGCGATCATTTCGTCGGCCCACGGCGTGCCGAGATGAATACCGATAAGCTTGAGCTCGGGAAAATCGATGGCGACCTGATCGAGGCAAATGGGGCGGCCCACCGACGGCAACCGGCGCTCTTTCGAATAAATGAGGTTCTGGCCGACCTGCATCATAATCGGAATATCGAGTTCGCAGCACTTGGCGTAGACCGGATAGATTTGCGGCTGATCCGGCGCGATGCCGAACCAGTGAGGATACCAGTGGGCGCCGACGAAACCGTACTCTTTCACGGCTTTTTCCAGCTCGTAGATTTGCGCCATGCCGCGGGTGGTATCGATTCCCGCCAAACCAGAGAACCGGTCCGGGTGTTTGGCACACACCTCGGCGATGCGCTCATAGGGAATTTCGGTGGAGCCTTTGACGTTCATGTCACCGCAGCGCACGGCAATGAGGAACGAGCGGTCGATGCCCGCCTCGTCCATCATTTTGATGTAGTCCTCGATCTCTACGCCCTGGCGGATGGAGCCGTCCTGGCGCACCTTCTCCTGGAAGGTGGAGTCCGACGCGATGCGGCCTTCCTCGAACTCCCGCGGCGTGCGGATGTTAACGACAATGTCGATAGCGCCAATGCGATCACCCATGGCGTCTCCCCCTCGATATATGTGTCAACGGCGATCACGATATCTGTTAGCGGCGCTCGCGCCGTGGCTTTTGCCGTGATTAAGGGCCGGATGGGTTGGCGTCAAGGCGGGGGTCGGGCCTAGACTGAAGTCACGACAGGGAGGGACAACCATGATCGCACGCTTCTTTGCTTTGGTGGCTGGCGCGGCTGTTTGGGCAGCCCCAGCGACCGCTCAAGATATCACCCAAAACGTCATCACGCTGCTGACCGACGACGGCGCACGGATCCCGGCGATCCTGATGCATCCGGCGGCGGGTATGAACACCCATAACCCTGGCGTGGTGGTCCATCACGGCGGGCCCGGCGGACATCCGGCGCGCGGCTGCTGCGCCCCACGCTGGGCTGCCGCGCACTTGGCGAACCTCGGGTATACGACCGTGAGCCCCCTCTCCCGCCATTCCTCCGGCCGCGATGCCGGAACCTACCGTACCCAGCCATTTGAAACGGCGACCCTAGATGTCAAAGCCGCCGTCGACTTTTTGGCGCAGCTGGGCGCACAGAACATCATCCTCGCCGGGCACAGCTTGGGGTCGATCCGCATCAGCCGCTACATGGCAGACACCCAAGACAACCGTGTGAAAGCGATGGTGCATTACGCCCCGACCCGGAATCTGCCGGACTGGATGCAGGCCAACATGGGCCGTGAACGGTATTTGGATGTGGTCGAGCGCACGTCGACGATGGTGGCCGAGGGACGCGGCGGCGAATACATCTTCGAAGTTTATGAGCCGTCTCCACCAGCTCCCCCGGGCGGCCAAAGCCGCTCGCTGCAAACCGCACGCAATTGGTTGAACTGGTGGGGCCCGGCAGCGATGACGCGCAATACAGTCGCGTTTGGCAGCCTCAAGGTTCCACAGCTGTTATTGTCCGGGGACGAGGACACCTTCGTCACCTATCCCTACATGGAAGCGCTGAAAGCCAGCGCCGTGAATGCGCCGCGCGTCGATCTGCGCTGGTACGAGGGCGGCATCAACCACGTGTTCGAAGGCGCGCGCGCGGACGCGTCGCAAGACACCTCCGATTGGCTGGCCGAGATCGGTCTGGGTCCGCGCCCTGCGGTAACCACCACCTTTGTCGATACCAACACCGCGCAAGGGCGCGAACGACCTGCCGTGTACTACACCCCCGCCGATGGGTCAGGCGCGGGCAAGACGGCATTCATGGTCGTCTATGGCTATGGCGGCGACATCATGTGGAGCTCCAATCACTGGCTGTGTGTCCGCCTCGCCCAAAACGGACACAGCTGCCTCGCCCCGCAGACCGCGGGCAGTGGACCCAACATGTACCTAACAACCTTGGAACAAGAGGTTCCGGACTTCGCGGCGTGGTCTGCCTGGCTGGGCGATCAAGGGTATGAATCGGTTGTCATGGTCGGACACAGCTGGGGCGGCATCCGCATCACCTATTACATGGCCGAGACCGAAGACCCGCGCGTGAAGGGCATGGTCTACCTGGCGCCGACGCGCGATGCGGCCGACCGTCTTGAAGACGGCATGGGCAGCGCGGCCTACAAAGCCCTCGTCGCCGAAGCGGAACAAGTGGCCGCGGGCGATCTGCCTGGCATGGTGGTGGCCGAGTTCGATATGGCCCCTCCGGCGCCGCCGGGCACGCGTATTGTTCGGCCACAAGAAGCGAAAAGTTTCCTGTCCCACTGGGGACCGGACGCGAACACGGTGCATACCGATCAAGTGGGTAAGGTGAAGGTGCCGGTGCTGTCCATCGCCGGCAACAAAGACCCCTTCGTCGATCTCGACTTCATGAAAGAGTTCACCCGCGCCGCCGGCGGCGAGGCCGAATACCGCTGGTACGACGACGGCGCACCGCACTCTCTGGTCGGCTGGGAAAAACGCACGACCGACGACATTCTGGAGTGGGTGGCGGACGAGGTGGAGTAGTCCTCAGCTAACCCCGTTTGCTGGCCAGAACGACCAACCCAGATTCTCTGCAATCTGCCATATCAATGTGGTTCCCCGTCCTGCCAACAAGACAATTAATGTCACTAACGATAGACGTATGAATCGTTTGGGCCATTTCGAGGCCGACCCGTCTGAGAGCTCTCGCCCTTTTACAGCGCTTAGCATCCAGGGAAAAATCACGATGAGCATGCTGACATAAGTGATAATGAGGAGCTCACCAAATTCAGTAGCGGAGTGGCCTGGCTTATCCTCAGTTATGTTGAGTAACGCCACGACTGCTGCGCCAAGACCAGCGGCAAAGCCGGCCGCCACTTTGACCTGCCCTTCGAACCATTGTGTGTCTTGGTCTTCGCTCATTATGAGGCCTCCCTATACTTAACAGGGATTTTTACTATAAATACTATCCGTGGTTAAGGCCCGAACAGCCGCAGCAGCGCCATGGAGATGAACAGGCTCCATAGGCCCCAGTTGAGGTAAATGTTGCGGTACTGCACCCGGGCGATGACGGCCTCGAAGGCGTCTTTGTCGCCGCCGGCAGCGTAGTCGCCCCAGGCAGCGGTAAGCGGGCGCGAGGACAGGCGCATGAGCACGCCACCGGCCATCAGCGTCGCGCAGAGGATGTATTTCACCGCCAGCCAGCCGGGCAGCAACGGCCCCGCGCCGAGCAAGGACCAAATCGCCGTGGCGTAAATCGCGGTGACGACGAGATAGCGCCAGTACAGATCGATCTGCACCAGGCGTTTGCCGAGCGCATTGGCGCTGACCGGTGAGCCGGCCAGCAGAAACCCGGCCCAGATGTTCGCCAGCCACAACGCGCTGACGATCCACAGCCCGGTGAGAAAGCCCGGCGTGAGCGTGGTGTAGCCCTGCCAGGTTTCCAGCGTCAGCCCGGTGGCGATGAACAGGATCAATCCCATGCGCGGGTGCTGATCGCACAGCAGTTGGAAACGGCGCATGCGCGTGCGCACGGCGGGAGATACATCCTTGCTGGCGATGAGATAAAACGTCATCTGATTGACGACGAAGTCCGAGCCCAAGTAGTAGCCGATGACGGCGAAGTGCAGCGCGAACATCCAGACGGTTGGCGCCAGGGTGGGATCAAGCGTGGGGTCGGCAGCCGTCATGTCGCCCTCCCCCGGCTCAGAACGGACGCCACAGCAGCAGCGCCACCATCACCGCGTACATCACCCAGATCGACCAGGTGACATATATCGCGCGGTACATGCAGCGCTGGAGAATTTCTTCGAACTCCGGCGTCGAGCCGCTTTGCATGTAGCCCGGCCAAGCGGCCTGCAATTCGCGCACGGCAAAGCGCACCGTGACCCCGCCGCCGATGAGAGTGCCGAGCAGCGCATACTTCAAGCCCATCCAGCTCGACGGATAGAAACCGCCGCCGAGCAACGAATAGAGGCCGGTGCCGGCAAAGAAGGCGGCGAGCACATAGCGCCAGATCATGTCGACAGTGACCAGCGTCCGGCCCCAGGGTTTGCCTTCATTGAGGAAGCTGATCCAAATCTCCGCGAACCACAGGGCGCAGATCGCCCAGATGACGGGCAGCATGTCCGCCCCAAAAGGCGACCAGCCATTGAGAATTTCCACCGTGTAGCCGGTGGCGATGAACAGGATGAGCCCCATGCGTGGATGCTGGTCCGACAGCAGCAGGGATTTCATCTGGCGCGAGCGCTCCTCGGGCGTCACGTCGGACGAGTGCATGAAGTAGAAGGTGCGCTGATCGACCACCCAGTCGGAGCCAAGCAGATAGCCGAACACGATCATATGCAGAGCCAATGCTAGGGTGTTGGGATCGCTGAAGGTCGAGTCCATGATTAGCCTCCGATGATCAGGTTCCTACGGATTTCACCTGACAGGCCCTTCTCACTTAATCGCTCGACTTGTGGAGGCATACTTTCTATGCACTCCCCAAGGTTTTCCTGCCCCTGCGCAGCGAACAAGAAGAGACTGCTCGCCAGTACGCCGGCCCAGAATTTCGAGGCCAGCGCCTCGTAACGTTCATTGACTTTAAGTTCAGCCTCAGGCGGCTGCCCGATCCATCCTAACCGGATCAACAAGTACTCACTAAAAAACCAAGCCGGGGGAACAGCGGTGATGAATACGATGAAGACACCTTCCCCCATATCGTTCAGCCAATCATAGATACCGGATAAGTGCACCAAACCAGCGACCGCGATGACACCCGATACCATGGATACGACCAGCCGGACCGTTTTGTAGGTGTCATACCTCATGGGCGACCTCCTTCTATTACTATGTTGTTGCGTCCCCTCGCTTTTTGGCTTGTTCGTCCCACGCGTCAGGAGCCTTCGCCCCAAACGCCTGTGGATTCATCTGGCGGGTGACGATGGGCAAAGTAGACCCATCGGGATCGAAGAACTGGCCGCCGGTTTCGACTGTCAGGTCATCGATGATCTTTTTCAGGTAACCGGCGCTTTCCTCGGGCTCGAACACGCCCATGCTGAGCGTCGATTTGGATTTAACGAAGCCGGGATGACCGCACGCCACAGCGATGCCGCGCGGCGCAAGAATCAGGGAGAGCTGCATGGTCACTTGATTGAGTGCGGACTTGGACGAGCGGAACAAAATCAATCCAGCTGGGGGCTTAGCGCCGATGCGGCTGGAGACGAAGAACATCTTTTTCTGTTCGCTGGCGGCAACGTTCTCGACCAAGGCCTCGGCCAGTTTCATCTGCGCCATGCAATTGACGCGGAAGGCATCAACCCAGGCGTCGTAATTGGTGCTGCCGAAGTCATCCATCGGGTTGTCGGTTTTCGCCGCGTTGCCGAGCAGGACATCGATGGGCGTATCGCCAAGCTCCGCCGCCAGGGCGTCGATGGACGACAGATCATTGAGATCAATGCGGTGGATCGACAGGCGTCCCTCGTGAGCTTCGCCCAGCGCCCTGAGATCGGATGCGCCAGCGGGATCACGCACGGCGGCGATGACACGCCAGCCGTCTTCCAGATAGACTTTGGCAAACCCGAGACCGAGGCCGCGATTGGCGCCGGTGAGAAAAACAGTCGGCATGGCTACTCCACATCTCCAATAATGCCGGCGGCCTTGAGCCGGGCGATGACATCGCGCTGCACGCCGGCCATATGATCGCGCGACGGCGGACGATCGGCCAAGGTGTTCTTGGGCCAGATCTCCTGCGCATAGGTGTCGCGATACAAATCGGTGCGCTGGCGGGTGAGGAAATTGTTGATCTCGGCCCGGTTGCGGTAGTGGCGCAGCGCCGAGATGTTGATGTCTGCCGCAGCTGTCATACTTTCGCCCTGGCCCGCCTCGGACAGGACGCGTCCGGTGTAATCGATCACCCGCGAGCCGCCGTCGCAAGTGTGTTCCCCCATGGGGAAATCCTTGTGGGTCGCCAGATTGGCGGACACGACGTAGACAAGGTTCTCAATCGCGCGGGCCTGCTTCATGACGTTCTTCGGATTGTGCGCCAGATTGAGCGGATCGGCGCAGGGATGGCAGATCACTTCCGCACCGCGCAAAGCGAACGTGCGCAGCAGTTCCGGGTACTGCATTTCCTCCGACGCAATCGCGCACAACTTGCCCAGGGGCGTGTCGGCCACTGGAAACACGGCATCGAGGCCATAGAGGTCGAGGTATTTGTCCCAATAATCGTGCGGCGTCGGCGTAAACACGGAATTGAGACGCCGGTACCGCAGGACGACATCGCCGGAGTCATTAAAAATCACGCAGGCCTGGAAGTAGGTATCCGGAAAATTCTCGTCGCGCTCGTAGGCGTTGACGCAAAGATGAATACCGTTGTCGCGGGCGATGGCGGCAAGCGCCTCATATTCCGGACCGTCGATGTCCAGCGCCGCCCAGTCGCGCCATTTGTCCGGTGGGAAACCCATGGAGAAATTGGTCAGCACGTATTCGGGCAAGACAACCAGTTTCATGTCCTCGCCGCCGATGTGCTTGGTGCCGGGCACAAGTTTGGCGACGCGGGCGATGGCGGTCCTGATCATCTCGCGCGCGGACTCTTTGTCCGGGCAAAAGTTGATCGGATGACAGGCGATCTGCAGCGCGCAGGCGCGGTAAGTGATCATGGTCCGGCTCTCTCCCCAGCGCTGAGACTAGAACCCCGCCGGGGAGAAGCCAAGGCGGCGGCGCTTAGGCGGAGGGCGGAGAGTTGGCTCGTGTTCCCGTGGCGTACCAGTTGACCTTGCGGGTCGCCCACATGATCCCGGACAGAGCGGCGAACAGAAATACGGCACCGGTGAGCAAGGCGTAGTCTTCCATCTGCAGAATGACGTAGAGCACGGCGTAGAGCAGCACCAGCCCAGCACAAATGACTCCGGCGCGCTGGGCCCCGGCGATGGCGCGCACATACAGGGAAACTTGCGCCGTCACTAAAGCCGCACCGGCGGAATAGGCCAAACCGAAGGGAAGCAACTCCGCCAGAGCCAGCACCAGGGCATAGAACAGAACCACCGCGAGACCGATGAGCCCGTAGTGGACGATATGCGCACGCAAGCCGGTGAGAATTTCAAACAGAAACACCGCGGCAAAGGTGGTGGCGATGAACAATAGGCCGTAGCGCACTACGCGCTGCAGTTCGCGGTACACCGTGACCGGCTGCAGCAAGGTAACGCCGAAAGAGGTCATTTGCCCGGCCTCGAACTCCTCCACCGGTTTGGGACGTGTGCGGAATGAGTCATAGATCGCAGTCTTCTTGGTAAAATGGAGCCCAGTGGCCGTCGTCCAAACCTGACCATAGGGCCGCCCAAAGAAGGGCAAAGACCAGCGCGCCTCGAAACCGGACTCGCTGACGCGCCGCTCCTGCGGGAGGTATGCGCCGGTAAATGACGGATCGGGCCACGGCCCTTTGATGGCTCCCTCAACCTGACGCGCCATGTGGGCAACGCGGAGCATTTCACTGCCACGCACGCTGAGGGTCAGGTCCAGTGCAAAGCTCTGATCGCCCGCCGGTCCGAATTCCGGCGCGAGACCTTTGACATCGAGCGCCTGTCCGGACAGGGCATACGCACCAGGCAACGCAGAGGCTGGCTCAATAGAAAAAGTCTCGCCAAGAGCCGTGACACGCGGTTCTTCAATGAGCCCGCGTAGATCACTGAGGACAAAGGTGACACGCGCGCGGTCCCAGACAGGCTCGGCGCCGTCGACGTCCCATTGCTCAGGCTGGGGCGGTGCGAAGATGACCCGCGCAGAGACGGCGGCTGTGTACACCACCGCATCGTAAGGCCCCCGGCTACGAATTTCAGGTACGAGTTCGATGTCGAAGGATAGCGTCTCCGGTAACAGATAGGCGGTTTCGACGACGACTTTGGTTTCACCGCGCCCCAGGTCCCGCTCTACCCGGTAGGGCACTTGTAAAAACGGTCCCTGCAACAACTGCGGCAGGCCCCATTGTGCGCCGATCTCGCGCACCGCGCCCTGATACAGAACCTGCCGTTCCGAGATCAGGCCACCGGTCATGCCGAGGGGAACCAGCAGACTCAGGATCACCACGCCGATGGCGGTGACCTTGCCGCCGGCCCCGGCGAAAAACGCAAACAAGGGATTGGCGGGCCGCGCACCTGCCGTAGCGTCTGAGTCTGAATGAGTCTCTGAGTGCGTCATGATCACCGTCCGGCATGCCGTTGAGGTCTAGCTACCTTTCCCCTCGGGTGGGGCGGCAGCGCGGCCTAACCGTGGCCCGCTTGGGACAAGTGTGGGGCAAGTGTCGGGCAGGTGTTTGGCAAGGACGGACGGGCATCACGACGCCCTGAAACAATCTTAGATTTCATTGGCACGTCGGCAAAGCGAGTAAACGGATCATCAGCGGCGCAAAGCCCTGATTTCTCTCGGTAAATGGACTTAAAAGACGTCCCGGAGTGGACGGCTTTGGCCGAGACTCCGTATACACTTTTACGAGAAAGTTTGACTCACCCGTAACCCGGACGAACGCCATGTTCGATTTCATCCAACGCTTTTTCAGCAACGAAGACTTCATGCCCCACGGGATGTGCTTCCTGTGGCAACCGGAGATGGTGGCGCTGCACGTCGTCTCAGACGCGATCATCGCCATCGCCTACTTCACCATTCCGGTTTTTCTGTACACCTTCGCGCGCAAGAAGAAAGGCGTGGCTCACATTTATGTGTTCCATCTGTTCGCCGCGTTCATTTTGCTGTGCGGCATCACGCACCTGATGGGCATCTGGGTGCTGTGGAACCCGGATTACGGCCTGCAAGGCGTGCTCAAACTGGTGACAGGTCTGGTGTCGGTGGTCACAGCCGCGCTGGTGTGGGTGCTGCTGCCAACACTGCTGAAACTGCCGACGACCGGGGAGTTAGAGGAAGCGAACGCGAAGCTGGATATCTTCCGCCGGGTTCTGGATGCGGCGCAGATCGGCGTGCTGATCAACAAAACCCGCAAGCTGGGCGGGGACATCGTCTACGTCAATCCAGCCTATGCCGGCATGGTGGGGTACACCCAGGAAGAACTGATCGGTGAGAACATCGATACGTTTACCGACCAGGTGTTCTACCGCGACGGTCTGGATCCGCTCCATGAGGGCATCAAACACGGCAAGCGGGCCTATTCGATTGTCGATACCAGCCCAAGGGGTAAAGAGCGGTTCCAAAACGAAATTTCCATGGCGCCGGTGGCCGGAGACGACGGTGAGCTAACCCACTGGGTCAGTTTCAACGTGGACGTCACGGAGCGTATCCGGCGCGAGGACACATTGGCGGAAAACGAGGAACTGTTCCGCGCCGCCTTCGAGACCACGCCGCAGGGCATCGCGCTACTGACCACTGATGGCGAGTGGATTCGCGTAAACAACGCCTTGTGTTCGATGCTCGGCTATACGGAAGCGGAGCTGCAGCAAACGGATTTCCAGAGCGTTACCCACCCCGAAGATCTAGAGAGCGATCTCGCAGAGGTGCGCCGCCTGCTCAACGGGGATATCGGCAGCTACCAAATGGAGAAGCGTTACATCCACAAAGACGGCACCATCGTCCCGGCGCTGTTGAGCGTGGGATTGGCGCGCGACCGGGCCGGCAGGCCTCTGCGCTTCGTCTCCCAGGTGTTCGACTTGCGGGAACTGAAGCAGGCGGAACGCGCCGGGCAACAGGGCAAGCGCCTGTACGAAGCGATCGAGCGCAACACCGATATCGCCATGTTCGTCGAAGACATGTCGGGTATGTATACGTACTTCGAAGAGCTGCGCCAGAACGGCGTCAAAGACGTTCTCAAAGCCATCAGGAAGAACCCCGACATTGGCGAGAAAGTCGGCGAAGGGATCGTGCTGCAAGAATGTAACGAGGCCGGTCTGAAACTGCTGGGCGCGAAATCCCTAGACGAAGTTTTTGAGTTCGGCTTTTTCAAGCGGCCCGAGACGCAACGCAGCGTCGGGCCGATGATCGCCGCCCTATTCGAACAGCAAATGACCGCGCGTGGCGAAGCGACGTTTAAAACCATTGATGGCCGCGAGATCAGTTGCGTCTACTCGCTGCCGGTCCCCCACTCGATCGAGGAGGCAAGTTACGTGCCGCTTCTGGTGGTGGAGGTGTCCGAGTTACGCAAAGCCCAGCAGGCGGAAGCCGCCAGCAAAGCGAAGTCCGATTTCTTAGCGACCATGAGCCACGAGATCCGCTCGCCGCTCAACGCCATCCTCGGCAACATCGAGATGATGGGCTTGAACGACCTCGACCCCGAGAGCGGTACGCTGCTCAAGGAGGCGAGTATGGCGTCGAAGTCGCTATTGGCGCTGATCGGCAACATTCTCGACTTCTCCAAAATCGAGGCCGGCGAACTCAACATCGAGAACCGGCCCATGGCAGCGCTCGCACCTTTACGTGAGGCGGTTGAGATCAGCATGGTCCAGGCGCGGGATAAGAACATCAGTTTGTCCTACTCCACCTCGGCTGATATACCGGCAGATGGCATCGGTGATGAAAGCCGTCTGCGGCAAATCCTGATCAACCTCATCGGCAACGCCATCAAATTCACCGACCAAGGTGGCGTGTTCGCCTCTGCATCGGTTGAGGAGTGGCGTGGCGACGACTGCGTGGTGCGGTTTGACGTGATCGACTCAGGTGTCGGTTTCAACGAAGACAGCAGCGGCCGGCTGTTCCAGCCCTTCACCCAAGACCGCACCGGTCCGACCATCGTTCGAGAAGGCACCGGGTTGGGCCTGACCATCGCCCGCACGATTGTCGAGCGCGTTGGCGGGAAGATCGGCTGCACGGCGCGTCCCGGCGAAGGGGCGCATTTCTGGTTCACATGGCCGGTGAGGTCCGCCAGCCGTCCGAAAAAACCGGCGCGGGCCGATTTGAAGGGCGTATTGGTGAATGTCGTGTCCCACCCGGCGGCGGAAAAAGCCATTGCGTATTTTGAGTCGCGTCAGGCAACCGTCAATGTGATCGCCAGTAATGACAAGGGCATTTCGGAAAAACTACCGGACATTCGTGTCGGCGTCGCACTGACCGGCGAAGACCTACCCGCCATTCCCGACGACATAAGACATAGTGTGGTCTCCGTCGGGGTGATCGGCGGGGTCGACGCACCCTTCATTCGCCGGGGTTTGCGGGACGGATACGGCTACCCGTGCAGCCTGGAGAAGCTTGAAGAAGTTTTAGATGCCAGCTTGCCACGCTTGATCGCGTTTGAAGATACGGGGGGCGCACCTCCACAACAGGTGAGCTCTTCGCGCAAAGTTCCGGAACTGAAGGGCAAGCATATCCTGGTGCTCGAAGACCGCCCGGCCAACCAGATGGTCATTCGCCGTCAGCTCACCTCTCTGGGCCTGTCTTGCACCATTGCCGAGCACGGCGAAGCTGGGCTGTCGATCCTCGAGAGCGGTGAGGAATTCGCTGCGATTCTGTGCGACTGTTCAATGCCGGTTATGGACGGTTTCGCCTTCACCGAAGAGTTGCGCCGCCGCGAGCAAGAGAGCCGCCGGAACCGCATAGCGGTGATCGCCTTGACGGCCAATGCCTTCCGCGAAGATGTGGAACGCTGCATGGCCGCAGGTATGGATGACTTCATCAGCAAGCCGGTGAGCCGCGACAACCTCGGCGCGACTCTGCTCAAGTGGGTTGCCAATGGCAACACCAGCGCGCCGGCGGATCACGCGCCCGCTGATGGGAACTCCGGCGCCATCGACTTCGCAGCGATTAAGGAGTTGATCGGCGACGACGATGACGAGGGCCTCGCCATGGTGGTCGGGCAACTGGCCCAAAGCGCCCCGGCCAGTCTGACGGCGATCAGTGACGCTGCCGCCGCCGGCGACGCGACCGCCCTTGTAAAAGCGACCCATGCCGCCAAGGGAGAAGCGCTAAACTGCGGTGCGACGGAGTTGTCCAGTATGTACGAGTCGCTGGAGCAAGACGCCAAGAGGGGCAATGTCGGTAATCTCGACCAGCGCCTGGCGACCATCAAGGCCGAAGTCGCTCGCGTTGTCGCCGCAGCGAATGCCTACCTGTCACGCTAAGCGCTAGGATATGACCGCCACTCTGGCAGCCGTATTCGGTTCGGCGTTCCTGGCTGCGACCATCCTGCCGTTTTACTCGGAAGTCGTGCTGGCGGCTGCGCTCGCAGACCCCGAGGCCAATAGGACGGTGCTGTGGATTGCCGCGACGGCCGGCAATACCCTCGGCGCCGCGGTGAACTGGGCGCTTGGCATCTTCGCCACCCGGTACCGCGACCGTAAATGGTTTCCCGCCACACCGGCGCAAATGGAGAAAGCCGAAGCGTGGTACAAACGCTATGGTGTGTGGTCACTGCTGATGGCGTGGTTGCCCGTGGGTGGTGATGCCCTAACGGTTATCGCCGGCGTGCTGCGGGTACGTTTCGATATCTTCCTAATATTGGTGGCCATTGGCAAAGGCGCACGCTACGCGGCGGTCATCGCCGGCGTAGATTGGTTGGTGTTTTAAGCGCCGGCACACAGCTCAACGAACATTTTTTCCACGTCGCGGGCGAAGGCCGCGGCGTTGCACAGCGGCGAAGACTCCAGGACTGAGCGGAGCGTCATGCGCAGCCCGGCCAGTTCATCGGGGTGAGCCGCAAGTTCGATCGCGCGCTGTGTATAGGCGTCAACATCCGCGGCGATGAGCTGGGGCAGACCCACGGTGTGCATAACCATGGCCCCAAACCGCGCCGCCCACTGGTCTCCGGCGACAGTGAGCACCGGCGCACCCATCCACAAGGCGTCACAGGTTGTTGTCGCGCCGTTGTAGGGAAAACAATCGAGCACGAGGTCAACGTCGTTGAAGGTGGCGAGGTAATCCTGATAACTGGTCTGGCCCCGCACGACGACACGGTCTTCTGCAATTCCATGATCGGCGCAGAACGCGAGGACGCTGGCCCGGAGCATCGGGTTGGACAACTGCGGCGCCTTAAGCAGCAAGCGCGAGCCCGGCACCGCGTTTAAGATTTTGCTCCACGCGGCAACGCTGGCGGAACTCATTTTCACCGGATTGTTGAAGGACCCGAAGGTTATGACACCGTTCCGGGCGGCCGGCGGGGCGGCGACCGGACGGCGTTCGGACGGAACGTCGTAGCAGAGGTAGCACCTGGGCAAACGAAACACCCGCTCAGCGAACACCGCATCATGCTCAGGCGGCACGACATGTGAGTCGGCGATGACGTAGTCGATTTCCGGTAACCCCGTCGTGGCGATATAACCGATCCACGCCGCCTGCACCGGAGCGGGCTTCAGCCGCATGACGCCGAGCCGGTTGCCATCCGTATGGCCGGCAAGATCTATCAGCAGGTGGACGTGATCGGCCGTGATTTGCGCCGCCGCATCCGCATCGGACAGATGTGCGATGGGACACCAGCCATCTACCGCGCTCTTGAGTGCGCCGGTGACATGGTCCTCGATCGTCTGATTGGCATAGAGCGTGACCTTAAAGCGCGCCCGGTCGAGATGGCGCAGAACGGGCATAAGAAACTGAGCAACTGCATGGGCCCGGAAATCGGGCGACAGAAAGCCGATGTGTAAACGCTTGCTTGAGTCTTTCTGACGCGCGGCAGGCGCATGTGTTTGCGGCATCACCTGAACCTGCGGCAGGGCCTGCCAGTACGCCTGCGTCAGCCGGTAAATGGCATGGCGATCAAATGCCGGACTGTAGTGGACCACACTCAAGAGATTGCGCAGAACCGTCGCATTGTCCGGTTGACGCTCGTGGGCCGCGAGTAGGAGCGCCGCCGCCTCTTCGGCCCGGCCCAACCGCTGCAACACAGACGCCTTGTTGCTGAGCGCCGCGGCGTTGTCCGGCGCTAAGGTGAGCGCGGCGTCTGCCGCAGCAAGCGCGTCGGTCCAGGCACCCAGATCTAGTTCGACCATGGCCAGATTGATAAGTGGCTCAGGCGCCTCGGACGCCGTTTCGCACAGCGCGTTCAGGAACGACCGGGCCTCGGCGCTGCGGCCATTGCGATGTAGGGCGATGGCGTAGCCGTTCTGGACAGCGAGGCTCTCCGGCGCGGCTTCCCGGGCCTGCTCTGCATAGTTAAGACCTTGAGCGGCGTCTCCTGCATCAAGATGAATGGCCGAAAGCAAGTGCAAGAGGTCCGCGGACTGGGGCGACGCCTGCAATGCCGCTTCGCCCATCGTTCTGGCGGCGGAGAGGTCTCCTGACTGATAGGCCGCCATCGCCCTTTGATAACCGGCATTGGAATTGCCGGGGGCGGAAGCACCTGCGTCTTGAGTCATTGAGCGGGAGAGCGGTTAGTCATACTCACTAGTCACACTGGCTAATCACTCCCAAGGGCCATCAGCTGACGGCGGAAGTGCACGTTGGCGACGACAACCTCATCGAAACCTGTTTTGGCAAATCCCATTTTCTCGAACAAGGGAATAGCCATTTCGCTCGCCTCGGCATGAAATTTGGTGATCCCCTTGTCCTGCGCATCTTCCAGCACGTGGGACAAGAGAGCCCGGCCAACGCCCTGACCTGCGCAATCGGGCCGGATGTAGAGCGACGTGATGTGACCGTCAGCGGCGTAGCCGCAAAACCCGATCGGGCCGCTGTCATTGACGGCAACGAATGTCGTGGGTTGCAACACAAAGTCTGTAAAACTGGTTTCGCTGGCACGGCTCGACCACGCCTGCACCTGGTCATCGGAATAGTGATCCCGCCCCTGCGCTTCGATGGCGCCGCGGAACAGCTCCATCAACGTGACGAGATCGGTTTCCTCAACGGGGCGGATGTCAAAAGACATTGCGGCAAACTCTTTAGCGTTGCGTGAACTCGAACATTTCTTCGTTCGGGCCCTTCACCAGCATCATTTTGTAGTCGTCGCCGTCGCCATGGATGTCTGTCGGCGGCTGAACGATCTCGTAGCCCATGCCGGACAGGCGGTCATGCAAAGCGGCAAGATCGTCGGTGTCGTGGGTGAGCAGCGAGAAGCCGAGCTTGCCGGGTTTCATGCGGTCGGTCAGGCGTTTGCCCGTCTGATCGAAGAAATGCACGCAGAGAATTTTGCCGCTGGCTTCGCCTTCGTCTGCCCACAGCAAAAAGTGTACGCGGGTGCCGTGGGGCACGCCGGTGAGATCGTCAACCTTGTCGCGGTATTCATCCGGCGTTTCATCGTCACCGACCGCGACTAGGCCGAGCCCTTCGCCGTAGAAGCGCCGCGTTTCATCCAAATCGCCGGCGACGACCGAGATGGTCGGGATTTCCGAGAACGGGCCGTCCGGCGAGCCGGGGCGCATGGAGGTTTCCGCATGAACGTGGCCGACCATGATGAGCACGGGCACACCGTCCGGTCCCGAAAATAGACATTCTTCACTGACGGTATTGCCGATCTGATGTTTGACCGGCGGCGAGCGGAATTTGTAACCGGCCTTCATGATCTTATCGACGTAGGGTTGAATGGGGTCTTCAACATAAAAGTCGATGGCCTTGATGCCGACGTCGGTGCCGGAGTCGGGGTTGGCATCGCCAAAGTCGAGTCGCACTTTATCAACGGCGGTTGGCGTGTATTCCACCAGCCGCAGCCAGCCGACCGGATAGCTCTTGCAGGACAACTCGGCGAAACGGGCGGACACGCCTGACGGCAGGCCCCAGGCGGCAAGCAAAGAGCCGGGCAGGTGGCCGCTGCGCTCCAGTTTCAGCTCCATGATATCTTTGAACAGAAACAAAGCCTTCTCGAGGTGACTGACCCCGACAGTGGCCATGCGCATCGCCCCCGCATATCCGCTTTTCGCCATTGTGAACGCCCCTTTTTGACGGTGCTTTATGGTGGCTTATTATGGTCACCCTGAACGGAGTGACAACCGAAACCGGACCAGTTCAACGCCGTTCAGACGCGGATGGAGAACCGCGTAAGGGAGGGACGCGAGCGTGAAACTCACACACACGGTGTGTATGGCGATGTGCGTGGCTGCCGTTGCGCTGACGGTAAACGGCAATGCCGCGACGGGGCAAAACGCGCCGCTGAATTTCGGCAAGGAGACGACGGTTTATCTCGGCGAAGGGGTCTACACCTTAACCCGCGAAGTGGCGCGCAACGTTTTCATCGTCACGGACGAAGGCGTGATTGTCACCGACCCGATCAGTCCGGAGAGCGCCGAAGTCTACATGGCCGAAATCCGCAAGGTGACGGACAAGCCGATCAAGTATCTGGTGTACTCCCACCAGCATTGGGATCACATACGCGGCGGACAGATCTTTAAGGACGCCGGCGCGACCGTGGTCAGCCACCAGCAGTGCATCAAGTACTTTCACCGCGACCCCCACCCGGACGTGGTGATGCCCGACGAGACCTTCGAAGGGCCGCGCCACGACATCACGTTGGGCGGCAAAACGCTGGAACTGCACTACTTCGGGCGCAACCACGGCGACTGTCTGGTGGTGATGCGCCTTCCCGACATCAACGCCATTTTTCTGGTCGATCTGGTCACGCCCTATGGGGTCAGTGGCGGCTCGGGCCTGATCAACGACTTTTATCCGACCGATTGGATCCGCTCGCTGAAAGAGATCGAAGCCATGGACTTCGATTACATGATCGGCGGCCACGGCCCGCCCAAGGCTCCGCCGTGGGCGATCACCGAGCGGCGGGAGTATCTGGAAGCCCTGATGGCAGCGGTCAAAGAGGCGATGGACGCAGGCGTGCCCTCCGCCGAAATTGGCAATGCGATCAGCCTGCCGAAGTTCCAGCACTTGCGGAACTATGAGCGGCTCATGCCACTCAACGCCGAGCGCTTCCGCACCTATTACATTCTGGGCTGGTAGGGGCGCGACGATGAAACAGGCATTCACGCTTCCCGCCATGGTCCTCGCAACTCTGCTTCTCTCGGGCTGTGCAACGGCGCAAGACTCATCGTCCGACTCTGGTGGTGCCGCCACGCCCTTTGGCCGGTTGAGCGCGGTGACGACCGACTTGGGCGACGGTCTCTATACCGTCAGCGCCGGCGGCTACCGCACCGTGTTTCTCGTCGGCGACGACGGGGTGTTGGTCGGCGATCCGGTCAGCACGCCAATTGCGGAACAGTTCCTGGCGGAAATCCGCAAAGTGACGGACAAGCCTTTGCTGTATGCGGTGTATTCGCACAATCACTGGGATCACGTTTTGGGGGGGCAGGTGTTTAGGGACGCGGGCGCCGAGATTTGGAGCCACGAAGCTTGTCTGCCCCACTTCTACCGTAATTCGCATCCCGATCTGGTGCTGCCCGACCGCTCCTACGAGCAAAAGCACGTGCTGGATGTGGGCAACGCCAAAGCGGAACTGCTGTATCACGGCCCCAACCACTCGGACTGCAGCACGCATCTCTATTTCCCGGCGCAGAAGATTGTGCACATTGTCGACACGGTACAGCCCTACGCCGTGTCCGGTGCGGGCGGACGGATGAACGACTCCTATCCCAAGCTGTTCGTCAAATCCCTACAGATGCTAGAAGACGAAGTGCCATTCGAACAGATGGTGCCCGGCCATGGCGGCCCCATCGCGCCGCGTGAAGCGGTGACCATCCGCCGCGAGTACCAGCAGGCGTTGCTGGATGCGGTGAAAGCCGAGATCGATGCGGGTACGCCGTTTTTCCAAATTCCGGGCAAAGTCTCGTTGCCGCAATTCAAAGATCTGCAGGGCTACGATCAGTACTTGGAGGCGAACGCCCAACGCATACTCATTTATTATACGATTGGTTGGTGACATGTGGCACAGGACGAGCTGGTGACATGAGCAAGGGCGCATCGATACCTCGGCTGTCATGCTCGCCTTTATGGCGAGCATCCAGGGCAAACCGCACCGGTGAGTCTGGAACCCTGGATCGCCGGAACAGGTCCGGCGATGACGGGATAGAACTTAAGGTTGGAGGGAAAACTTTGATGAGAACCGTTATCGCGTGCGTCGCTTCTGTCGTTTTAACGGCAGCACCCGTGGCGGCGCAGTCGCTTGACCTGTTCACCAAGTCGACGACGGAAGTCGCGCCCGGGGTGTATTCCTACGGCGCGTTCACGGCACGCAGCCTGTTCGTTGTCACCAGCGACGGGGTGATCGCTACCGACCCGGTCAGCCCGAAGAACGCCGCCGATATGCGCGCGGCCATCGCCGAGGTGACCGACCTGCCGGTGAAATATGTGGTCTATAGCCACCAGCATTGGGACCACGCCTTAGGAGGGCAAATCTTCAAGGACGAAGGCGCAACCTTCATCAGCCACCAGAACTGCATCACCCACTTTGTGCGCCACCCTAATGACGACCTAGTCATGCCCGACCGCACCATCTCCAGTGATTCAGAACTGACCCTGGGCGACAAGACCCTCAAGCTCATGTACTTCGGCCCCAACCACGGCGACTGCATGCTGGTGATGCAGGTGGAGGGTACCGACGTGCTGTACATCAATGATCTGGTGACGCCCTACTCCGTCGGCCTCGGCTTCATGCCCGATTACGACCCGGGCGAATGGTTGCGCACTCTGCGCGAACTGGAAGACATGGACGGCTGGACGCAGTTCGTCGGCGGCCACGGCATTCCCGTCGCCCCGAAAGAAGCCCTGACCCAGCGCAAGCGCTATCTGGAAGCGCTGATGGCGGAAGTACAGGAGGCCATTGCCGGCGGCATGCGCCTGGAAGAGCTTTACGACACAATCGAACTGGATGAGGAGTTCCGTGAGATGCGCGGCTACGACACTCACATCCGCCGCGCCGCCGAACGCATTTATCACTATTACTCGATGGGATGGTAAAACGCTTCGCATGATGGGATGGTGACCATGAAACTCAAGACACTTTTGCTTTCCGCTGCTTTGATCGCAACACCAGCGCTGGCTTGGGAAGGCGGGCCGGACCGCGACGAGTTGATGAAAGAGGCGCCCAATCCGGCCTGGAATGGGTTCGTGCTGGCCGGTCAGGACACAACTGAAATCGCCGACGGGCTGTATGCCTTTCGTTACACCGGCACGCGCAGCATCTTCCTTGTGACCGATGACGGCGTCATCGCTACAGACCCTGTGAGCGTGGAACACGCCAGGCGATTCCGCGCGGCCATCGCTGAAGTGACCGATCAACCGGTGAAGTATGTGGTCTACAGCCACGAGCACTGGGATCACGCCATCGGCGGGCAGGTCTTCAAGGACGAAGGCGCGACCTTTATTAGCCATGAAAACTGCGCCAAGCATTTCGCCGACCTGCCCCATCCGGACATCGTCATGCCGGACGTGACGTTTGCCGATGACTACACATTGGAACTGGGCGGCCGCTCGCTTGAACTGTTGTACTTCGGCCCCAATCATGGCGACTGCATGGTGGTGATGCGGCCCGACCCGGGCGATTACATTTTCATCGTCGACTTGGTGACACCGGGCGGCGCACCGCTTGGCTTTATGCCTGACTACTCACCGCATCACTACGTGCGCACCCTGAAGGAAATCGAGGAACTCGACTATAAAGCCATCATCGGCGGACATGGCGCGCTGGTCGCTCATCCCTCCGCGGTGACGGAACGGCGCATGTATCTGGAAGCGCTGATGGCGGCGGTGCGCTCCGCCCGCGAAACCGGGCAAAGCAACATCCGCGAAACGGTACGCCTGCCGCAATACGAATACCTGCGCGGCTACGAGGACCGCATCGAAGATAACGTGCGGCGCATGCAGACCTATTACGGAATTGGTTGGTAGGAAGCGCCAAGCTTGGCAGTGCCTTTAACCTTGGACCCTCGGGATAAACCCGAGGGTGACATCCTTACTAGAGTCATTCCCGGGCTTGTGCCGGGAATCTAGGGAGAAACAAAGGACAAAGACCGCTGCTCTGGATCGTCGGGATAAACCCGACGATGACAAACGGAGTAATATTGCAATGCCTCTGCGGCAAAGCCCTAAAGCTGAGTCGGGTTGGGCGCGTCGCCGTAGACGGCCTTCGGGTCGAAGGTTTTGTCGTCTTCCTTGAACTCGAGCAGCTTGGCGGCATCTTCCGCCGGAATGCCCGTCGGGATGGCCCGGTAAAAACACGAGCGGTAGCCGACGTGGCAGCTGGCGCCTGAACCGGCAACCTTGACCCGCAGCCAGACGGCGTCCTGATCATCGTCGATGCGCATTTCGACGATGTCCTGGGTGAGCCCGGATGTCGCGCCCTTGTGCCACAACGCCTGACGGCTGCGGCTCCAGTAATGGGCCTCGCCGGTTTCGATGGTCTTGGTCAGGGCCTCTTCGTTCATATAGCCGTGCATCAGCAGTTCCCCCGACTCGGCGTCGGTGGTGACCACGGCGATCAGGCCATTGGCATCGAATTTAGGGGCCAATTCCGCGCCTTCCTCGACCTGTTCGACCGAGATGCGGGTGGCAAAGGGGGTATCCGTCATGGGTTCGCTCCGGTTGGTGGCGCGTAGGTGCCTGTGTGGACGCGGGATGTCAAGGACCGGCCGCCGCCGCTCAGCGTCATTTGGGACAAAAACCGGCGATTCGCAAGGGGTTCACCGGCTGTGCGGGGTAGAGACCGAACGCAATATCGGCTACACACCCCGGCCATGAGCCAGTTGACCCTGCATAACACCCTGACGCGTCAGAAAGAGCCGTTCGCGCCCACCGACCCCAAACGGGTGACGATGTATGTGTGCGGCCCGACCGTGTACAGCCGCGCCCACATCGGCAATGCCCGCCCTGCCGTGGTGTTCGACGTGCTGTTCCGTCTGCTGCGCCATCTCTACGGCAAAGAGCATGTGATCTATGCGCGCAACATCACCGACATCGATGACAAGATAAACGCGGCGGCCCAAGAAACAGGACGCAGCATCGGCGACATCACGTCGGAAACATCGGGCTACTATCACACAGACATGGGCGCGCTTGGCGTGCTTCCGCCGGACATCGAGCCCTATGCGACCCAGCATGTCGGCGAGATGATCGCGATGATGGAGAAACTCATCGGCGACGGGCATGCCTACGCGGCGGAAGGGCATGTGCTGTTCGACGTCACCTCCTTCGACGCTTACGGCAAATTCTCCAACCGCGACCGTGACGAGATGATCGCCGGGGCGCGGGTCGAGGTCGCGCCCTATAAAAAGAACCCCGGTGACTTCGTGCTGTGGAAACCGTCGAGCGACGACCTGCCAGGCTGGGACAGCCCGTGGGGACGCGGCCGACCGGGCTGGCATATCGAATGCTCGGCGATGATCGAGAAACACCTGGGCGAGACCATCGACATTCATGGCGGCGGACATGATCTGATCTTTCCGCACCACGAAAACGAAGTGGCGCAAAGCGCCTGCGCTCACGGCGGTGCGCCGCTCGCCCGCTACTGGCTGCACAACGGATTTCTCTCGGTGAATGCCGATAAGATGTCGAAGTCGCTGGGCAACATCGTCACGGTGGATCAGTTGTTGAACGCCGGGCACGACGGCGAGACCATCCGCTTCGCCCTGCTGTCGGCACAATACCGCCAACCCCTGGACTGGACCGAGGAGCTGTTGGCCCAAGCCAAAAGCACACTCGACCGGCTGTACCGGTTCAAGGATCATTTGATCAACGGGAACGGCATGACGCCGAAGGACATTGGAGAGGCAGTGCGCGCAGCAGCAGCACCGCAGGCCTTTATGGACGCGCTGGGCGATGACCTCAACACGCCCAAAGCGATTTCGGCTTTATGCGGCATGGTCGATTTTGAAGGCGTCGCAGATGCCAAGAAACGATTGGGTGAGTTCTTGCTCGCCGCGGATCTATTGGGTGTGTTGCGGCAGGACCCGCAGACCTGGCTCAAAGGCGCCAGCGGGGATGACGACGCAGAGATCGATGCGTTGGTCGAGGCGCGCAACGCCGCACGCGCCAACAAGGATTTCGCCGAAGCCGACCGCATCCGCGATGAACTGGCAGCACGCGGCGTGACCCTGGAAGACGGTGCCGGTGGCACGAAGTGGCGACGAGGAAGCTGAGGACATGGTCACCGCCGCCGAGACCCGCGCCGAATTGGCCCGCCTTGTCGCCTTTCCGACAGTGTCGCGGGATTCCAACATGAACCTGATTGCCTATGTGCAGGAGCGCCTGCGCGAGCACGGGATCGACTCCCGCCTCGTGCCCAACGAAGACGGCAAGAAGGCCAACCTGCTGGCGACCATTGGACCCAACGTGGAAGGCGGCATTGTGTTGTCCGGCCACACTGATGTCGTACCCGTGGACGGCCAGGACTGGCGCACCGACCCTTGGCAGCTGACCGAACACGACAGCAAGCTCTACGGTCGCGGCACCTGCGACATGAAGTGTTTTCTCGCCGCCGCCCTGGCCGCCTTGCCGGACTTCGTCGACGCGAACCTACCCGTGCCGATACACTTCGCCTTTTCCTACGACGAGGAAGTGGGCTGTGCCGGTGTACCGTCGCTGATCAAGCTGATCACTGACGAGGTGCCGCAGCCGCGCGCGGTGATCGTCGGCGAGCCGACGGACATGAAAGTGGTAACAGCCCACAAAGGCGTGACAGCCGTGACCGCCACTATTACCGGTCATGAAGCCCATTCGTCGCAAACCCAGCTGGGCGTCAGCGCGATTATGGCGGCGGGCCGATTGATTCAGTTCGTCGCGGACATGACGGCGGAGAACGCATCGGGCGCCAACCGCGACGGCAACTTCGAGCCCGATCACACGACCATGACCGTCAATGTCATTGAAGGCGGCACGGCGCTGAACATCATGGCCGGGCACTGCACGCTGACGTGGGACATCCGCTCCCTGCCCGGTGACGACCCGCAAAGCTACATCGACCGCTTTCGGAAATTCTGTGACGACGATGTCGTTCCGGACATGCGCAAGATCGGCCCCAACTGCGGCATCGACATTCATGTGCGCGCGGGCACCCCAGCGCTGAGATTTGAGGCCGACTCGGCGGCCGAACAATTGTGCCGCCAGCTCACCGGAGACAACGCGGTGCGCGCCGTCAGCTTCGCTGCGGAGGCCGGACAGTTCCAGGAAGCGGGCCTGTCGACCGCCATTTGCGGCCCCGGCTCCATCGCCCAGGCCCATCAACCCAATGAATTCATTACCTTAGAGCAGGTGGAGCTGGGTACCCGCTTCATGAGCGACCTGATCGATAACCTGTCACAGTAGGTTCGATTCCGGCTTAAACTGATGGCTTACTCCCAGACTGAAGGGAAACCCGCCATGCCCATGTCCACGATCTTGCGCCTGTTCACTCTCGCGCTGTTCGTTCTGACTCCACTCCACGCCCAGGCCGAAGACTCAGCCACGCTACCGGCGACCCTGCCGACGGGCGATTGGCGTTTCGTGGTCGACACGCCCATCGGCGAGCTGCCCTTCAACATGGAACTGGCGCGGGAGGACGACGCGTGGACCGCCACCTTTATCAACGGTCCGGAACGGATGGAGGCGGAAATCACCAATGTACGCGGAACCTCCCTTGTCATCGAGTTCCCCTCCTATGGCCACAGCATCTCTGGCGCGCTCGTAAAAGACGGCAGCATGCAGGGCGTGATCCAGTTCAACAAACGGGATGGCACCTATGTCGTGCCCTTTACCGCAGCACCTGGGCAAAGCCATCGCTTCTTTGCCGACACGGTCGCGCCGAATGAAAATCTTGATGGCCGTTGGGCCGCCTCCAGCTTGAACAGAGCCTTTGCGACCGAACCAAACCACGGTTTGCTTGAACTGTCTGACGATGGATCGATTGTCGTTGGCACCTCCATGGTGACGACAGGAGACTCCCGTTTTCTGACCGGCGTATTGCGCGGCAATGACCTGTACCTCTCGACCTTTTACGGCGGCGCCGGGTCATTGTGGCGCGGCACGTTGAATGAAGACGGCACCCTGTCTGGCCAATCCTTCTCGCTGTCCGGCGGTTTTGTTGCAGAGTGGAGCGCAAAGCGCGATGCCACGGCAGAGCTCGCGGATGCGACCAAGCTGACCTACATCAAGGAGGGTTACGACAGGCTCGAATTTTCCTTCCCGGATCTCGACGGCAACATGGTGTCGCTGTCGGACGAACGCTTTCAGAACAAAGTCGTTGTGGTCACCATCGGTGGCAGCTGGTGTCCGACGTGCCACGACGAGTCCGCGTTCTTCTCGCCTTACTTCAATGAAAACAAACATCGCGGCTTGGAAGCGATAGGCTTGATGTACGAATACTCGCCGGTCTTCGAAGAGGCCGCAAAAGCGTGCGAGCGCTACGGCAAGCGCTATGACATCCAGTACCCGATGCTGATCGCCGGGGTGATGGATAAAGAAGCGGCAGCCAAGACCCTGCCGATGATCAATGCCGTGCTGGTGTACCCCACCATGATCTTTATCGACCGGCGCGGCGAGGTGCGCCACATCCATACCGGATTTCCGGGTCCCGCCACCGGCGAACACCACGAGAAATTCAAACGGGACTTCTACAAGCTGATGGATGAACTGCTGGCCGAGGACGTCTAAGTCCCCATTCGGCTGCTTTGGCTATTACAAACAAAGACGGCGCGGAGAGCGTTCCCCGCGCCGTTGTTGTTTTCATGTGAACGTTCTTAGGCTTTCTTCGTGCCCAGCACGTTGTAGCGGCTGCGCCAGGCCGGCGGGCCTTCGTCAACCACTTCGAAGCCGACGTTGCGCATCTCACCATTGAAATCGACCGAGGAGTAATCCGGGCGCCAGACTTCTTCGTTCCAGCGGTGGTCGCGCCAGCTGCCGAACTTGCCCCAGTTGTTGCGGCGGCGGCCGCGGCCCACACCGGTTTCGAAGTCGATGGGGAAGTAGACCCCGCCCGGCCGCAGCACGCGGTGGGCCTCGGCGATGATCTCCTTGGTTTTCTGCGCCGTCACTTCGTGGTGCAGAATGTAAGAGGTCACGATGTCGAAGTAGCCATCTTCAAAGCCGGTTTCTTCGGCCAAGGCCTGGCGGAAGTTGGCTCCGATTTCGAGGTCGACACACCGCATGTGGGCATAACGCACCATCGGGCCGCCGATATCGACACCCCAGACTTCCGCATCCGGGAAGCGTTCTTTCAGCGCAGCGGTCAACTGACCGGTGCCGCAGCCCATGTCGAGGATGCGCATGACCTTGCCGTCTTTCGGCGTGGCCATTTGCGACGCCAAGTTACGGTGGATTTCATCCTGGTAGTTCTCGGCCCGGTAAAAGTTGTTGGTGCCGTAGTGGTACATGTGACCGGCGAAGGCATCGCCGACGTAGCCGCCGGGCTGAATGTGGATTTCGTACTTAGTGTACTCCGGAATTTCCATATCCGGATTGAGCTCCAGCTTGCCGGGGCCCATCTCGTCAGCCGCTTCCATCTCATCGAAATAGATGTCGGCGTTCTCATGGTAGTGGCGTTCCAGTGCGCGCCACATCAACTGCTGACCGCTGGTGCGCAGGCGCGCGACGGTGCCGATGAGGGTATCGTCTTCAACGGCTGGGAAGATTTGCTCCAGCTCCAAATCCGCCTGAGGATCAAGCCCGGCTTGCTCCAGCAGAGTGTTGAACCGGTTCATGGCCGGACGGTTGCCCGCGCGGGTTGACCAGATGCGCAGGCCGGTGAGCATGTCGTCATAGCTTTCAAGGTCGAGACGCGGCAGACGCTCAAGGCGCTGGTTCGTGCCCCGGGGTTCGACATCGCCCTCGAACTTGGACATCGGCGCCGGCTTGGCCGAAGCGGATTTTGACGCGAACAATCCGCCGACGAACGAGCCGACGGCGGCGGTGGCGCCAAAAAGGGTACGGCGATCTAGCATGGGGGTTCTCCTGTACCTGTAATTACTTGTTGTCGCGTGTGAAGGCGGCGGAGACCGGCAGGTCGCCCTCGCGCAGCAGCGGCGAATAGGTCAGATCGATGAAGCGGTCGCGGTCCTTCTGCCATTCGGCTTCCTGTTCCGCGGTCGGCATGTACTGCTCGATCATCTCGGTGGTCACGCCTTTGTCGGCCAGAAGGGCTTCCAGCACCTTCATGCGGCGGCGGTTCGACCACACTTCAGCGCCCAGCGCGATCAGGCTGGTCATCATATTGTCGAGCACCGGGTTGCCCAAAAAGACGGCCCGTTCCACATCCGACGGAATAAAGTCGGACGCATAGGTCGGGCGGTCGGTCTTCAGTTTACTGGTCGCCATGGCAGCGGCACTCCCCTTTGTCTGATTTCAGAAAGTTGTGAGAACTGGCGCCTCAGGTCTTGGCTCCAGATCTTGGTGCGGAGTCATAACTCATGGCGCCGAGCGACAAAAGCCGGTCCCACCGTGCGCGTTCGGGGCGCGTTCGCCAGGCTTTCATCGAGCGCCCGAAAACCCAGGTTTTCCGCAAAGCAGGTTCACGAAATATGGCCCTGGGTTTAGACTACAGCCCGGAAAGCACCCACAGTGCGTGGGCCAAAGGGCTGCCGCGGCTCAAGCGCAGGCCCTGAAAGACAAAGGAACGGTTCCGGTGGCGAGCAGCGTCAGCCTTAGCATGCCTGACAGATCGGTGCTGATTGCGACGGCGGCAAGCTTCGCGGTGCCGCTTTTTGCCGCCCTGCTGCTGGGCTGGTACGGCGCGGGACTGCCGGATACGGGCATTGGCTCCGGCTTTGCTATTGTCTATTGGCTGGCGATCCTGCTGACCACCTGGGTCGCCTTCGAAGTCGCCAGCTGGGCCGCAGCCTATATTCTACGGCCACTCGATCCATCCTTTCTGACCGTCATTACAGTAGGCTGTATTTTCGGCGGCCTAACCGTACGCCCCTTCGTGGTGTACATGATCGGCCAATTCTTTGCCCTCGCCCAAGGCGGTGAAAGCCCGACAGGACCGCCCCAGTTTGTCTGGTCGGTCGACTGGCTGACCAGCTTCGTACAGGAAGCCTTGGTCATTTTGCTGATGTGGATTGTCGCGAACCTGGCGTTGCGCGGACCGTTTCACTTGCCGCGCTTCGGATTCGATCCGGTAGGCCGGCCCGGTGTTCTGCCACCCGCGCCGACGGCACCGCATCCCGCGCCCGAGCCAGCCTTCCTCGACCGCCTTGAGAAAATCCAGTTGGAACAAATCACCGCGCTGGAAGCAGAAGACCATTACGTGCGCATTCACTCGGACACTGGATCAGAGTTGATTCACTACCGCTTCACCGACGCCGTCACCGAAATGGGGGGCCACACCGGTGTGCAGGTGCATCGCTCCTTCTGGGTCAGCCGGGGGGCGGTGGAGTCCGTGGTGCGGCGCGGCCGCTCTTTTGACATCGTGCTAAAAGGCGGCCAGCGGGTGCCGGTGGGGCAGACCTATAAGCAATCCGCCGCGACGGAATTTAAGAGTTTTCTCGCCGATTAATCCGGTAGCGCGAACGCTACGTTTAGTCGGGTAGCGCAAACGCGACCATGGCATCACCGAGATTGTCGGTCACCCGCGACGTGCCGCCCGCAGCAATCACCACATATTGCTTGCCGTTGGCCATGTAGGTCACCGGCACCGCCGAGCCTTGATGCGGCAAGCCCGCCTGCCACAATTCATCACCGCTCTGGATATCGATGGCCCGGATTTTGTCGTCCATGGTGGCGGCTACGAAAATTAGTCCGCCCGCGGTGACGATGGGCCCACCGATGTTGGGCGAACCCCAGCCGAAGGACGCCGGCACGGTGATACCAAAGCGCTTCACCTGGCCCAGCGGAATTTGCCACTTCATCTGCCCGGTCGACATGTCGATGGCCGCCAGTGTGCCCCAAGGCGTCGGCGTGCAGGGAATGCCGAGCGGCGACATAAAGATTTCGCCGACCGCGGCATAGGGTGTGTCCTTGAGCGGCCGGGTCAGATAATCGATGCGCGCGACGTCTTCATCAGGGCGGTCGCCCTTGGGCTCGAGCCGCAAACGCGATGCGAGATTCTCGGCCTTGATGATGAGGGTGTTGCTGTCGGCATGGAAGGCCGCCCCACCCCAGTTACCCCCGCCAAGGGCTGAGGGAAACAGCAGCGCCTCACGCAGGTCGGGCGGTGTGTAGAGACCTTCGTAGCGCATTTCATCGAACTCGGACTGACACCAGGCCTTATCGAAGGGCGTGACACCGAACAGATCATCGCGGTCGATGTTTTGTCCGGCGAACGCGACGGGCAGCGTCGGCACCGGTTGCGTCGGAAACGCTTCGTCTTCGGGAATGTTGGTGTCCGGCGTGGGATATTCTTCAATCGGCCAGACAGGTGCGCCGCTTTCGCGATCAAACACGAACAGCCAGCCCATTTTCGTCTGCAGAATGGCGACCTCGCGCGGCTCACCGTTCTTCTCGATGGTGACCAGCAAGGGATGACCAACGAGATCATAGTCGAACAGGTCATGACGGACGGTTTGGAAGTGCCAGGCGACACCGCCGGTCTCGGCGTCCAATGCCATGATGGCGTCGGAGTACGGAATGGGGAACCGCCGCCCGCCGCCGTAGTAGTCCGTCGACGGGCTGGTGGTGGGCAGGAAGACCAGATTACGCTCGGGATCTGCGCTGAGAGTCGACCACACATTCGCGGCGCCGGACTGATCGCTATAGCTTTGCGGAATGGGATCGAATTCCCATTTTAACTCGCCGGTGCGCACATCCCAGCCGCGGACGAAACCATTGCTGGCGTCCTGCACGCCGTCGTTGGACGCCTGCGCGGTGACGATGACATCGTTGACCACGACGCCGGGCGACGGCATGGCGGCAAAGCCCTCGCCTTTCAATTCATAGTCGGCGTTGCTGACATATCCAGGGTGTCCGGTCTCGGCGCCAAAGTCGGAACACGACAAACCCGTGTCAGCATCTATGGCCCACAGGTTTCCGCCGCTGTCGCCTTTGAAGATGCGCTTTTGACAGGCTGCACCGTCCTCAGGCTCGTTCGCTTCCCAGTAGGCCACGCCGCGGCACGTGCCATTGCGGCGATCGCCTTCGATCAGTGGCGCACCGGTATCCGGTTGATCCGCGTGGGGATCGAATATCCACGCCTCCTCGCCCGTGGCCGGGTCGAGCGCAAACACCCGATTGAAGGGCGTGCAAAAGTAGAGCAGTCCGTTGGCGTGAATGGGCACCACTTGGAGCGACGTCCCGAACGGATTTTGTTTGACGTCACCGGAACGGTGAATCCACGCCACCTCAAGACCGGCAACGTTGTCCGGTGTGAGTTGATCAAGCGGAGAATACTGACTGCCGCCGGTATCGTTGCCGAAGTTGGGCCAGTCCCCGTCGGCAACTGCGGCCGTCGCGGACAATAGACCCAACGTGACGGCGGCGGCGGACAAACGTTTCATGATGCGATCCCCAAATAACCCTGATGACTGTGCTGCATGGTGCGACAGTTTGCTGCGTTGGGTCTAGTGCGCTGTCGCGCGGGGCCCAGTGCGCTGTAGCGCCGATACCGGCGCTGTGCTACCGCTCAGCCGGTCTTTGGTAGAGCCGCGCCGTGTTACAGCAGTTTCCCCTCGCCCTGTTTTTTATCCGCAATGCCCGCTTTGTCGGGTTCGGCGTGTTTCTGGCGCTGTGTTCCAGCTTTGGCCAGACCTTCTTCGTCGCCTTGTTCAACGGCGTCCTGGCTGCGGACCTCGGTCTGTCCAGCAGCGAGCTGGGCAGTATTTATGGACTGGCCACGTTCATCGGTGCGTTCGGATTGATCTGGGCCGGCAAGCTGATTGACGTCTACGACCTGCGCCTCTTCACCGCTGTCGTGTTTGTCATTCTCGCAGCAGCATGCCTGGCTTTCGCCCATGCCAGCGGACCGCTGATGTTGCTGCTGGCCATCCTCGGCCTGAGGCTTGGCGGCCAGGGGCTGATGTCGCACACCGCCATGACCAGCATGTCGCGCTACTTCGACAGCGAACGCGGCTACGCGGTGAGCATTGCTCATATGGGCTTTGCCGCGGGCGTCGGGCTGTTTCCGTTTATCGGCGCGGTGCTTTTGCTGCGCTACGACTGGCGGGACATCTGGATTGGCTGCGCCGTCGTGTTGGTGGCCGTGTTCTTGCCGCTTGCCCTGTACTTGCTGCGCGGTCAGAGCGCCCGCCATGCCACCTATGTCCAACGTCAGATGGAAATCGAGACGCGGACAGACTCCGAAACCGAAGCACCCCGCGCGAAAGGCTGGACACGCGGCGAGGTCCTACGGGACAAACGCTTCTACCTCTTGCTGCCGGTGATGATGGCGTTGCCGTTCATCGCCACCGGCATTCAGTTTCATCAAATTCAATTGGTCGAGGAAAAAGGCTGGGTGCTCGCCACCTTCGCTTCGGGGTACTTCGTCGGGGCGATCTTTAACGTGGTGGGCGGCCTCAGCCTTGGAAGTCTGATCGCCAAGCTCGGCGGCGCGGACAGAGTCGTGCCCTGGTTCGTCGCGCCGCTGGCGGGTTCGATGGCGTTGCTGGTGCTGTTCGACTCACCGGTGATTATTTGGTTTTACATGATCACCAACGGATTGAGCGGCGGTATGTTCGGTGTGGTGCAAAGCGTCTTGTGGGCGGATCTGTACGGCACGAAACACTTGGGCGCGATTCGTTCGCTGATCACCTCGACGTCGATTTTTGCCGCCGCGCTCGCCCCTGCGGTCATGGGCTGGCTGCTGGACGCGGGCTGGACCATGCGCATGCTGGCAGGCGCCAGTCTGGCCTATATCGCCGTGGCCATGGTGTTGGCGATGCGGGTGAATCTGCGCACCGCACGATAAGGCAGGACACGCAATGAAACCGCTCACGGGCCGAGCGCGTATACAGGCTAAACCCGACTCTTGGCCCGTCGCCGCTTATGACGGGCCAAAGATATAAAGCGAAAGCGCGCTCACGCCTGAAATCCAGGCAAAACACAAGGACGCCGCCATGATCATCTTGACCCAAGCCGCCTGGACGCCGCATGACGCCAAAGCTCTGTCGTCACTGGCCGGGGCGGCGAAGCGGGAAGCCGGACGCCAAAGCATAGATGGCGGCACGGATATTCTGTTGCTGCTGCCGCACTCACCGATGGACGCGAAGGGTGCACCGTCGGAAAATGACGCGATGGCCGCTGTCGCAGGTGCTGCTAAGGCTGCGGGTCTATATGTCGGTGGGTCTGCCGTGATGCAGGCTGACGGCGTCGCTGCGCCGCAGACCATCGGCTTCGTTGTCGCACCGGACGGCAAGACCTTGCTGCGCACGCCGAAGATCACACCGGATCTGATCGAAGGCTTTACCGACACCACCAGTGCGATGGGTCAGCCGGCAGAGTTTCCCGTTGCCGAACTGCCGTTCGCTAAGGCGGGCATGCTGTGCGGGGAGGACATTCACTTCGCCCAATACGGGCGTTCACTGGTGTTCAACGGCGCGGAGATCATTCTCAACCCCTGCGTCGAACGGTCCGACCAGCAATATGACCATCGTGTGATGTCGCGCTTTGGCCGGGCCAGTGAAGGCTGCGCCTATGTTGCCGTTGCGAGCCCATCGGAAATGGATGACGACGGCGTCACCGTCAAACTGCCCTCGGCGACAGCGCTGTACCGCTGGGAGCGCGAAGCCACGACGGTGCGCGGTGACGAGACGTTTGTCATTCCCGATCTCGACATGCAGCAACTGCGCCGCAAACGCGTGACGCCGCAGGGGAGCTTCCCGGCGATCGTGCGTGCCGACGTTTACGGCCGCGGCTATAAGGCCGCCAAGAACGCCGACACGATTCCCGCCGCGCCGACAACGCGGGAGGGCTGGCTCAAAGAAGCCAAGCGCCGCCTGGACACCGAAGCCAAAGCGCGCGGACCCAAGCATCCCAACCCGGAAGAGCAATACGACTGCATGCTGGTGCAGACGGTCGCACGCTTGATTCCCATCGGTGGCAACGCCGATCCGCGTGAGATCATCCGTAAGAACCTGGACGAACACCTGGCCAGCGCCGGCAGCCGTCTCGGCGTGCCCAGCATGCGGCTGTGCGTGTTCCCCGAGTTCTGGCTGACCGGTCCCGGCGGCATCGGCGGGGTGCAACGCACGGTGCAAGACCTGGAACGCATGGCGATCAGCGAAGGCGATGAGGTGTTCGACACCATCGGCAAATTCGCCCAAGACTATAACGTCTACGTCGCGTTCCAGAACTTCGAGGTACATCCCAAACTGCCGGGCCGCGTGTTCAACTCGGCGTTCCTGATCGACGATCAGGGCAATCACGTCCACACCTACCGCAAGAATCAATGCGCCGACGTGTGGGGCCTGTTGCCCGACACCACGCCGGGCTCGATTCTGGATGAGTATCTCGACCTGTTCGGCTACGACGCCCTGTTTCCGGTCGCCGACACCCCCATCGGCAAGCTGGCCAACATGATCTGCTTCGACAACATGAGTCCGGAAGTAGCAGGCGGCCTGCGCCGCAACGGCGCAGAGGTGATTTTGCACTCAACCTCTGAACCCCATGGCGGTGAAGGACGCCGCGCCTGGGACAATGCGCGCCGCACCCGGGCGATGGAAAACTGCACCTACATGCTGTCGGCCATGGACGGCGGCGAGTATAAGTCACACGATTCCGAACACATGACGTTCTTCCGCCGCGGCCACACCCGTTTGGTCAACTACGACGGCAGCCTGCAGGGTACCGTCGACGGGCCTGGTCCCGTGCTGCTGCGCGCGCACATCGACCTCGCCGCCCTGCGCCGGGCACGCAACAATCCGCGCACCAACTTCCAGCTGTGGAACGATCCGGCGGTCTACGCCGATCAGTATTCCGCCGACATGGGCTTTCCCAGTAATCTGTGGGCCGGCGATCCGTATGAAAACCCCTACATTGGGGCGAAGGAGATGGTTGCCCGCATTCAAAGTTACGTTGAAGAAGGCATTTACGTGCCGCCGGTCTCGGAACTCAGCAAAGAAACCAAAAGCCGCACATCGGACGTGATGTAACCGCAGCGGGACAGGCCCAGGGTCGACCGGCTAAACCGCTCCTCGATCAACAAAACGGTATTGGGGATACGGTGCGCGAGATTGGTAAAGCGCAAGTCCGCTACGAAGATGAACGGCTCGTCACCGGACGCGCGTCCTATACAGATGACGCAGCTGCTGATGCCGACGCGTGGCTGGTGGTTGTGCGCTCCCCCTTCGCTGCCGCGAAGATCACGTCCATCGATATCGAAGAGGCTAAGACCGCACCCGGCGTGCTGGCTGTCATTACGCATCAAGAGTTAGACGCAGATGGCATCGGCGGGTTTTCGACCGCGCTGCCCTTGAAGCGCCCCGACGGCCAAGACATGTACCGCCCGCCCTTCGCGCTGTTGGCGCGGGATACGGTGAACTTTGTTGGTGATCCCGTGGTCGCCGTGGTGGCCGATACTTTGGACCACGCGCACGATGCCGCCGAGCTCGTCATGATTGACTATGACGAAGGCCCAGCCGTAACGGATGCCATTGCGGCACAACAAACAGATGCGCCTCAGGTTTGGGCAGAGGCCCCCGGTAACATCGCGTTCGTGGCACACCGCGGCGACAAAGCCGCAACGGAAGCCGCGTTTGCGCAAGCACAGCACGTCATTCGCCAAGACCTGAAGATCTCGCGTGTTGCCGCCACCCCAATCGAACCGCGGGCTGCGATTGCAAGTTACGACGCCGGCCAAGAGCGATTCACATTGCGCGTCGGCGTGCAGACACCGCATCGCTTACGCGACACCTTGGCACGAGACATTTTAAAGATTGATCCGCAGCAGATGCGGGTCGTCGCGCCCGAAATCGGCGGCGCCTTCGGCATGAAGAACAATCCGTTTCCCGAATACGGCCTGGTGCTGTGGGCGGCACGGCATCTGAACAAAACGGTGGCCTGGCGGGCGACCCGCATCGAAGCGATGCAATCGGACTTCCATGGCCGCGACAATGTCATGCAAGGGGAGCTGGCCGTCGACGGGGATGGCCTTTTCCTTGGACTGCGCGTGAAAGTGACGGGCAACCTGGGCGCCTATTTGGGGCCGCTGACCCCACATCCCTCTACCGCCAACGTGGGCGGCATGATCGGACCCTACCGCATCGGCGCGGCCCATGTGGAGATCACCGGTGTGCATACCCATACGACACCGGTCGCACCTTATCGGGGTGCGGGACGTCCGGAGGCGACGTATCTGATCGAGCGGCTGGTGGATACCGCCGCGCGGGACTTGGACATAGATGCCGCTGATATAAGGCGGCGGAACATGCTGCGCTCCGAAGATTTACCGCACACCACCGCACTCGGCATGACGTACGACTGCGGCGATTTTCCGGGCGTGCTTGAGGCCGGACTGAAAGCCGCCGATTGGGGTGGTTTTGAAAAGCGCAAAGCCGACAGTGAATCACGCGGACTACTGCGCGGGCGCGGTCTTGCCTTCTCGATTGAAATCGCCGGAGGTCCGGTCAGCGGACTGATGCCGGAAACGGCGGACATCAGATTCGCCAGTGATGGATCGGTCACGGTGCTAATGGGCTCGAAGGAAATGGGCACCGGTCATCACACCGCCTTCCGGCAGATCTTGAGTGACAAGCTGGGACTTGATCCGTCACGCGTCACCGTCCGCGACGGTGACACGGATGGCATTGCAAAGGGCACCGGATCGTTCGGTTCGCGCACGATGGTGGCGGCAGGCACGGCAGTGGTGCGCGCGAGCGAAGCGGTGATCGACGCCGGATTGCCCCTGGCCGCCGAGGCGTTGGAAGCGGCGGAGATAGATATTGAGTTTGCCGGAGGCGCGTTCCGCATCAAGGGCACGGACCGGAAGATCACTTTGTACGATCTGGCGGAGTCTCATAGCGAGGCGCTGAGCCAGAGCGCGTCGCCGATGGCCGATGGCCCGACCTTCCCGAACGGCTGTCATGTCTGTGAAGTGGAAATTGATCCCGAGACCGGTGTGACCAAGCTGGTGCGCTACACGGTGGTCGACGATGTCGGCACGGTGATCAACCCGATGATCGTCAAAGGGCAGATGCATGGGGGCATTGCCCAGGGCGCGGGCCAGGCGCTGATGGAACAGATCACCTACGATGAAGACGGGCAGCTGATCAGCGGCAGCCTGTTGGACTACACGCTACCGCGCGCCGACGACATGCCGGAGTTTGCGGTGGAGACGTTCCCGGTGCCGACGGCGCTCAATCCTCTGGGCGTCAAAGGTGCGGGCGAAGCGGGAACGGTGGGGGCGCTGCCGGTGGTGGTGATCGCCGCGCAAGATGCTTTAAAAGAGCTGGGTGTCGCGAACCTGGAAATGCCGCTGACACCGTTGCGGGTGTGGCAGGCCATTCAAGACGCGTCGTAGCTTACGTCTATCGCTGCCCGGCTAAGCGCCCGCGTCAGACATCGTGCCAGGGGCCGGGACGCACTTTGCGCGGCTCGCCCATGGCACATTCAAGGTCTTCGCGGGGCCAGTTGCCTGTTGTTGCCGCAGCCTCGAACGTCGAATTGAGGAATTTCAGCAGCACGCCGTCGGGGTCAGATGCGGTGCGCACAGCGTCATAGGGCAAAAGAAACTCGCCCAGGTCCTTGTGGAAATACGCCGCATCGGGTTGCACCTTGGCGTCAGCAAACCCCTCCGGTGTGGGCGCGGCGTAGGAATAAAACATCGGCTGATCGAAGCCGTTGCCGCCGGACCAGAACCCCGCACTTGAAACGGCGTGCGAATAGGCCTCGCGGGTCACGTCATCGGGCAGGTTCGGAATGCCACCGGGATGCAACGGCGCGCCGGCGCCGCTGAAGCGGGTGACGGCCAAATCAAAACTGCCCCAAAACAAATGCACCGGACTGACTTTGCCGATAAAACCGGTGCGGAATTTCTTGAACACCCGGTCGACCTGCACCAGCAGTCGCCAGAACGTCGTGACGGCAACGGGGTCATAGCTGGTATGAGTGCGATCCTCGGCAAACGGGATCGGGTCCGGGACTTCGTTGGGGCTGCCGTGAATGTCGACGGACAGGCGGAGAATGTCGAGCGAGGCCATCACCGCAGCATAGAACGACGCGACCGAGTGATCGCCCAAGGGAATGGTGCGGCGGCGGCCATCGGCGCATTGGATCACCAGCTCATGATCGAGAAAATCAAAGTCGATCTGAAACACTTGGCCGGTGTGGGCCAACAAGCCCGTCGTCAGACCCCGCGCAGTAGGATACAGCGTGGCATGCCAGGAATGGTTCCACCACGGCTCGACACACAGCCGGACCTTGCCAACGATCTGCGTGAACATGTGCAGCGTGGCTTGGGTGTCGGCCCAGTCCGTATAGGGTAAAGCGGGCCAATCGCTGGGTTGGCTTTTGGTAACGTCCGTCATATGTGCCTCCCTCCAGTCTTGTTTGATCGCCTATGCGAGATCGAACAGCAAGACTTCCGCACCTACTTTTGATGAAAGAGTCATGTGCTCGACAGCGTTGATGGCGGCGCCATCGCCTTCGCGCAAGGTTTCGCCATCGAGTTCGACGACACCGCGCACGACCTGTACCCAGCCGTGGCGGTCTTCACCGAAGGCATGCGTGACCTCGCCGTCTTCGCTAAGCACCGCGGCGTAGATATCGCCATCCTGGTGGATGGTGACGGATCCATCGCGGCCATCGCGCGAGGCGACAAGACGCAAAACATCGGTTCTGTCCGCAACGGGGAATTGCTTTTGCTCATAGCCGGGCGTAAGGCCGGTCTTTTCCGGCACAATCCAGATTTGCAGGAACCGGGCCCCTTCCGTATCGCTGGGATTGAACTCGGAATGCGACACACCGGTTCCCGCCGTCATGCGCTGAACGTCACCGGGACGGATGATCGAGCCGTTGCCCATGCTGTCCTTATGTTCGAGCGCGCCATCAACCACGTAGGAAATGATTTCCATGTCGCGGTGGCCGTGGGTGGGAAAACCGGCGCCGGGGATGACCCGGTCGTCGTTGATCACCCTGAGGGTGCGAAAGCCCATGTGAGCCGGGTCCATATAGCCGCCGAAAGAGAACGTGTGACGGCTGTCGAGCCAGCCCATGTCCGTGTGGCCGCGGGTGTTTCGATCCCGGATTGAAATCATCGGAAGCTCCTCTACCTTGGTGCGCATTTCACATCAAAGACACGAAATGCGCGCTGTTTGGCTATGTGCAGAGCGATATAGGCCCTATAGTTACCAACTGAAAGTAGTTACCCGGCCGTAAGTGCCGGAAGGGATGTTGGGATGGCACACCAGGCCGACGAGAGCATTGCCATGGGCTGCGCCATGGACACAGCGCTGCGGGTGTTGTGGCGGGAATGGACCACCCACATTCTGTGGACGCTGAGCACCAACGGCCCGACCCGGTTCAACAAGCTGCACCGCCTGGTTGAGGGAATCTCACCCAAGGTTCTCACCGACCGGCTGCGGCACCTGGAATCCGAAGGCCTGGTGTGGCGTGAGCACGTGCCAAGCGTGCCGCCTGCCGTGACCTATGGCCTCACCGACAAGGGCAAGGATTTCGACGACGTACTGCGCGCGTTTGAAAAGGTCTCCGCACGGTGGGACGCGGGAGACGAAGGATGAGCCCGTCGCGCATACTGCTGAGCGTCTTCGCTGGTCTCATCGTTCTGGCCTATCCGTTGCAACAGGCCTGGATCTACCGGCCCTGGCCCGACCAACCGGGCACGCATTTTTTCAGTGCGCTGGGCCTGTTTCTTATTTTTCTGGGACTGGCACTGAAACCGGTCGGCCGCCAAGCCCCTGTGGCCTCGAACCGGATGTGGATCATTGCAACCGTCATCGGGTTGTGGCGCATCTTCGAAATTGCCGCCGGGGTCACCATCCTGGACGCGATTCAGAGTCAATTTGTGCCCGACACCGTGCGCGCCCCGACGATGGGCGCGCTCACGGCCATATCTCAAGTGGCGCTCGCGGGATGTCTGGTGGCCGCACTGAGGAACATGGGACGCACAGCGCAGATGCTGTTCGCGGTCGCCCTGGCCGTTACCGCCACTTCCCTCACCGGGTATATCATCGGCTACGACGAGTACCGTGGCGAAATGGCACTGGTCACTACCGCGGGCATGTTGCTGGCGTGCGGCACGGCCCTTAGTTCATTGCGCTCCTTTGAGCCGGTGAAATATTTGTTCGCGGGTCAATCCTATAGCCGGCGCATGATCGCCCGGCTGTTCCTATACAACTTCAATATCTTCTTACTGGCGCTCGTTCTGACCCGGTTTGAATCCGTACTGTCCACTTTTGCGCCGCTTATCCTCGTCACTATTATCGCCGTGCAAATCGGCATCTTTCTCCAAGGCACCCGGTCTTACGTGACCACGGTGGAACGCGAAGCGGAACAAATCGAAGACCTGGCACGGCTAAACGAAGAGGCCAACGCCGCAAACGCCGCAAAGTCGCAATTCCTGGCCATCATCAGCCACGAGCTGCGGACACCGCTGACCGGAATTGTCGGCATTACGGATTTGATGCGCCTGACCAAACTGAACGCTGAACAGCGCAAACAACTGGACGAACTGTCGGAGTCTGCCGCAGCGCTGTCGACGCTCCTGAACGAGATTCTGGATTTCTCAAAGATCGAGGCCGGCAAACTCGACCTCGAGCTCACTCCGGTCAGCGTGGCCGATCTCATGGGCAGCGTCGCCAATCTGTTCCAACCACTGGCGCAAGAAAAAGGACTAGCGCTGAACTTATACGCGGATGGCCTTGCACAGGATTCGATCGTCGCCGACTCAACGCGGGTGCGGCAGACCGTGGCGAACGTGATCAGCAATGCAGTTAAGTTTACCCAGTCTGGACGCATCGACATTCGTGTCAGCCAGCAGGTGTTTGGCCAAGACTCAGTGCGGACGAAAATTGCGGTCGCGGATACGGGAATTGACATTCCGCCTGATCGCCTGAAGACTATCTTCGACCCCTTCAAACAAGCCGATGGCTCGACCACCCGGCAGTTCGGCGGAACCGGTTTGGGCTTGAGCATCGCCAAGTCTTTGCTGGAGAAAATGAACGGTTCAATCGCGGTGGAGTCGGTTGAAGGCGAAGGGTCGACCTTCACAATTGAATTCGTCGCGCAGGCAGCGACGGCAGCGCAAGAGAGGGACATCGAAAAGGCGCGGCACGAGGCTAGCGCGCGCGCCAATGAATTGGCAGACCAGTTCGAAACGGAACAGGGGGCCACGAGCCTGTCCGGTCTGGTCACAGACGACAACGAACCGATCCGCCGCTTGGTTACAACGGTGATGGAGAAAGCGGGACACACCGTCGACGCCGCCTGCGACGGCCAGGAAGCGGTCGCAAAATGCCGCGCAAAGACGTACGATTTCATCCTCATGGACATGCACATGCCGGTTATGAACGGCATCGAGGCCAGTACGCAAATCCGCAAAGAAGAAAGGGAACGCGGCACAGCGCCTGTACCGATCATCGCGGTGACGGCTGACCTTCAGGAATCCACCAAGAAAAAATGTGCCGAGGCCGGGATCGACCGGGTGATCGCCAAGCCGATCAACTGGGGCCAGCTCTTGACGGAGATTCGCGGGCTGGCAGGTCAGGTTGAACCCACGCCACGCGCCGTGAGCACCGCGGCCGCCACAAGTGCCGTTGCGCCTGCCGGCAACGGAGCTGACTCAGCACCGGCGGACGAAACAATAATTCATTTCGAAGACTACCCGACCTTGTCGATGGAGGTAATCGACGGGCTGGAACAGGCTCTCGGCGGCGATATCGTGCGGCCCATGCTGGCCAACTTTAAGGACTCTTTGGACAAGCATGTGGTGGCCTTGGCTGATCTGTGTTCCGAAGGCGACTTGGACAAAGCGAAGAAAGAAGGCCATGCCATCAAGGGTCTGTGCCGCCAGTTCGGCGCCCTGCGTTGCGGGGAGATTGGCGCCTTCATCGAAATGACGGCGCAAGACATCCCGCGCATCGAAGAGATGGTCACCCTTCTGGAGAAGGAGCTTCCAGACGTCGACACGCAGTTGTCGGGGTATTTATCTGCCGGGAACTGATGGACGAGCGCACGGCTTGGAGCGCAGTCATCGACATCCTCAGTGATAGCTTTACAGAAATGTTTGGCGATGAGACTTTGGCGAAATAATTGGCTACCGAGTTTCTCTAGGACTTCGGTCCCGTATTTCGCATTCCAAGTGGGTTAATGATGTACGATTTCCTGTGCCTTCTCCCTCATGCCCACGCTAGTTATTCTCTCATTCATTATTTGAATCTGCATAAGCACATGCATGTCGCGCCATATGCAAGCATCAGCCGTTCGCTGGACGATATTATGGCCTACGAACGCAATTTCCGCCCCTGTATCGATTGCATCGGGATTTCGACTAAGGACTACCACGATCCGGAAATCGTGTCGCAGGTCCTTGGCGCAACAAGAAGAGACCTGATCATTCAGGTTGTCCGCGACCCCATCGAATGTTTCGTATCTCAGGTAAATAACGCGGCGTTCATCAAGCGCATCCGGACGTTGCTAAACCTCGAAGCCGACCCGCCAATGACAATGGAGGAATTTATCGGCGATGCCGTGACCAGATATATCACTCCTTACGAGGCCTACAGAACGTACAAAGCAGATACCTTCAAACGACAAGTGATTATAGATGTCGAAGATTTGAAAGCCGGAAAAATTGACGGCACACTCAACAGACTTTGGGACCTCATATGTGGCGATTCACGCGATGAAAGTCTTTCCTCGCGGAACTACCACACTTCGATCGGCTCCAAACGCGTTGTAAACTTACGGGCATATGGGGGCTTCTATTATCGGGAAGAGAACCTCGAAATTCGCATCCAGCCCTATGCCGAGGGGGACTTGTGGCGGGGTGACTACAACGCGATCCACAACAGATATAACGGCCGCGAGGTATGTCTGCACCACTATCCCGACATTAATCAATACTTGCCATCTTTAGGGCTTCAAGGAGCACTGCACATGTGCACCGACCCTTTCCACTGGCATCAGGTCCATCCAAAGCTCCGCGAAAGCATCATAGGAAAATGCAAACCTCTCTTCGAGGATCGCATGCGGACATTCGATCAGATATATAAGGCCGCCGACAGCGGGAGACTCTTTACTTTGGATGACCTTTCCTCCGTGCAGAAAGAAATTTTGAAAGCGTCTATAGCGCATGATGTAAACGGGTTCGGCAGCCTTTATCCGGAGGTCGTCGAGAAATGGAGCGTCACCAACGCCTTCTTGGCAGCTTAGTCCCCCGCCTCACTGAAGCTTGAGGCCGAGGACGCCCCACACGTGTCCAGCTTCCCCCCTGGTCCCACGTCACGCGAAATTAAGCCGATTGAATGTCAGAGCGCCTGGCCCGGTGGCCGAAGCCATAGAGACGCCTAAACCCCTGAAAGTTTCGCAAACCTGGCCAATGACCCCATCGCTTGGGGCGGCCATGATATAACGTTGGGGCGCTCACCCGGACTCTGCGTCGCGGGCGGCTCCCAGCCGTCAATGGGTTCGGTTGTCGCGATGATCTGGCGGACCACATCCAAGATTTGGTCTGCGGTATTTTGCGCAACTTTTACTTTTTTCTCTTTGAGTTCCTTCATGAGACGCAGCTTGTCGTAGCCGGCTTCCAGGTAAGCTTGCTGGTTGACGACTGTGCCATCTTGAAGGAAGACATCAACAGTACGAACAAGGCTTTTGGGGTTTCGGAGCCATAGGTCTACCGCATTTACCTCAACAAGGTGGCGGTCGAAGGCGTCGGCAAAAGTAAGCGGACCAGACGGTGTGCTGAGCATGAACCTGGACCGCGACACGGCGTAAGCTTGTAGCAGTGTCGAGGATTCGATCTTGCTTAAATCAATGATTCGGCCTGACTCCGGAAACGGCGTCATTCCTGGATGCCCGAGACGAACAACTTGCCCCCCCAGCTCATCTGTCACATACCGGGCGGCGGCAAAAAACGTCGACGGATCAGCGTCTCTAAAGTTCGGCTTACCTGACTTGTATTTGTATCCTGGCTCACGGCAGTACATGGTACAGAACCAGGTGTCGGGCCGGAGACCAAGCTCGATGAGCTTTTCGCGGCATTGCTCGGCCAGTTCCGCCGGAAACGACAAAAATGCCAAATTCTGGAAAGCGGATAGGTTTGAATTCGACGACATGTCATCGGTAATCACGAAGTCGACAGCGTTCAATTGGTTTTCGAACCAGCCCTGAGCAAAGTGCACCAATTCTTTAGAGATCTGCGGATCGGGGAAGCCGTTAATGAGATCGAGCGTCGGCAGTAACTCTCCCTCAGGTATGGGCGCTAAAATCGCGTTAGGAACCAGCTGCGCAAGCTGCTCTTTGTAGTCGGCATCCTTTCGATATAGGATGACGAGACGGCTATAGTCGAACTGATTTGCTACCGTATTCGCGAAAAATAAACTCGAAATGAAGTGGCCGAATGATATCGAAGTTATAACGGCAAAAATTCGAAACGGCTTCTCGGGCGCGCGCCCTCTTAGCACCCTGAAGTCATCCACTTTCCCATCCTCTTTACCGCCGCGCCAAACCATACCATCATGGTTTACAAAACCGAATCAACAGGAAACCCCAAACTCCTGATACAATATACGCGTCATGACGACAAAAGATCTGAGTCAGCTAGATATCCGACTGCATAGACTTGACGCTACCGAGTCTTTGCATAGCCATATTCTCTGGTCGCTCAATAAGACGACCAACAACCCTGTCGTTCGAGAACAGATCGCAGAAGCTGTTTCCAGTTCGGCGCCCTGGCAGGTCCCCGTCTCAGCGCTTGGAATAGAGGGTGAGAATCAACAACAGGGCGATGCCCTAGCGCGAGAGGGCTGGGTTCAACTTACTCAAAGCGTCTCGAGAGAAGCCTGCGATGAAATCAACACGTACTTCGAGTCCAAGACACCCATAGAAACACACATGTCGCTCGACTATTACAGCATCGAGGACATATTCCTGGCCCCACATGTGCTTGAAGTCATTACAGACCCAAATATTTTAGAGATCATCGCAATTCACCTGGGCGTCGCCCCGACAATAATCGATATCTGCTCCTGGCGGTCTCCGGCGACGTCCGAAACAGTCGCGGGTTCACAAATACCCCACCGGGATCGAGAAGATTTCAAGTTTTGCAAACTCTTTATCTACCTGAACGATGTCGACCACTCAGGTGGGCCGCACGCTTATCTACCCCGGTCACACACACTAGAAGGCATGACTGAGTTGTGCCGCGAGGGCGGGTTAGATCAGACCTCAGTATCGGGCTTTTTCGCGAAAGATCATCGGCTATCTGCGGAAACATTGCTCGACAAACTGGGCTCAAAATTCCACGCCATTTCCGGCAAAATGGGGTCGATGTTTATCGCTGACACGTTCGGCTATCATTTCGGCTATCATCCAATTTCGCGGCCACGCTTCGTTATTCAGGCCGTTTATGGGCAGATGGTGCACGGCCAGCGTCACGCGCGCCTGAAAAATACACATCCTTTCCCGTTGCCGGACTTGATTAAGGCACACCCCTTGCGCGCTTTCGCGTGCCGCCTCCTCGGGCAGTATTGAGCAAAGCTAGAGATTGCGCTGGAGCGGGTGAAGGGAATCGAGCCCTCGTCTACAGCGCCATCAGCGCATATCACTAACTCAAATCGCTCTTCCTAAAGATTTGCGCTCAAGATTCTTATCGAAGTTTCCCAATGCAAATTCATTGCCCTGAGGGTTCTTAGAGCACCTCCACGTCCTACTAACACGTGTCATTATCTAATTGGTTGCTATTTCAATTTAGAACAACTTAAGCTGAATATATGGCCATCATAAGCCAACTTTAAGAGTCACTAAAACTTTGAGTATTCGCGTCTAGGGGAACCCGAATATGAACGACTTACCTTCAAACGTCAGCTTTGGCGAGATAGCACGTCTTATCCCAGTTATAGCAGACAACAGAAAAGAACAGAGGGCGACATCGGTGTTTTTGGCTACGTTAACTTCCGTTCCTCAGTTTGCTCAAAACATATTAGCGTCAATCGGGCAAAGAATTGGGAGAAAAACCCAGATAGACTCATACACAGAAGTCGTGCTTTCAGAATCGGAGGGCGACGCCAGAGACAGGCCTGATGGCCTCATACGTTTAAAGTCGGGCAACAGTGAATGGACTGCCTTAGTCGAGGCCAAGATCGGAAAATCAAATCTAGATAAAGATCAAGTTGAAAAATATTTGCGACTAGCAAGAAAGAGTGAAATCGAAACGGTAGTTACCATTTCGAATCAGTTTGCAACCCTTCCGGATCATCACCCCCTGCAAATATCAAAGACACTAACTAAGAAGGTAGATTTGTTCCACTGGTCTTGGAGTTTCATTCTGACGGAAGCAATCCTTTTGCAAGAAAACAAAGTCCTAACCGACCCGGACCAGGCGTTCATTTTAAGGGAATTCGTACGCTTCTTTTCACACGAATCTGCTGGTGTTACTGGCCTGACTCAGATGCCAACGGATTGGAAGACTGTAATTGACACCCTCCAAACTGGCGGTTCTCTGAAGAGGTTTCGACAGGAATCAGAGGCTGTAGTCGCCTCTTGGCATCAAGAATTGAGAGACTTGGCTCTGGGTTTAAGCAGACATCTTGCGACGAAGGTGACAGTGAGAATGAGCAATAAACACCGCAAAGACATGTCACTCAGATTGGCCGACGATATGGAACTCTTAGAGCGTAAACATCTATTGAAGGGTAGTTATGAGATAACTGACGCCGCGTCCGAACTGTGTGTAGAGGCAGATTTGAAGAGTCGGCTACTTAGCATACACATGGAAGTTAACGCCCCTGCCGATAAAGCTACGGGCAAGGCGCGGGTGAATTGGCTGCTGAGGCATTTGGCCAAAGCCGAGCCCGATCAGATATCAGTCAGCGCTGTTTGGCCCTCAAGAGCGCCAGACACAGTGCGTAGTTTGGAAGAACTACGGGCTGATCCAACTGCAATTCTTACAGAAGGTAACAAAACTGCACCGAGGTCATTTAAAGTCTGCATGATTGTAGATGATCCGAAACGCTTCGCTGGAAGAAAATCATTTATTGAGATGTTTGATACCAAAGTGCCCTACTTTTATGACAATGTAGGTCAACATCTCCGCAAGTGGCAGCCGAAACCGCCAAAGCCGGTTAAACCAGGCACATCTATCGATAAGGACGTACGGAATGAGCGTTCGACAAAAAAGCACGCAGAGAAGCTGAGTCTAGTGACGAAAAAGAAATCTCAGCCGAACTAAGTCCCGGCAATCGCCACACGCAACTACTCGAGTTGCCACATTTTCTAAAGCGCATTACGTCCGATTCTGAGCAAGCGACCGGGTCTCAAACCAGCAAACCAATTAAGCGGTTTTTATTCAGAGCCACATAAAGTGTTTGGAGAGCGCTATAGATTGGGCGGCGAGTATTAGACAAAATTTATAAACTCTTTATGGGGCCGCATAGCCCAGGTTGAGCAAGAGCGACCTACCCATTCACCTTCAATAGACTGACGCGACTTGGAGCGGGTGAAGGGAATCGAACCCTCGTCTAAAGCTTGGGAAGCTTTCGTTCTACCATTGAACTACACCCGCGTGACGACGGCACGCCAGAGCATAAAAGTACCGGGTATTGGCAGACGCGGCAATGGAGGGGCGAAATGCGGGCCCCGATATGGCACCCTACCAGGGCAAGGCGGTGCCGTCGAAATGATAGAACGTAGCTGTCTGGTCCAACGTTGCGGATTCGATCACTGCCGCCATTTCATCAACGGCCAGTTCAGTGGTGCGCAATGGCATACGCCCACGTGCCGCGGCCATCATGTCCGTATCGACTGGCCCGGGATTGACCAGCACCACGGTCACACCCTGGTCTTTCAGGCTGAAGGCGATGTTGCGCATCACCATATTGATCGCCGCTTTGCTGGCCCGGTAGAAGGGCTGGCGGTTGGACGTGACGCTACCAATTGATCCCTCGCTAGACGTAACCACGGCGACTTTTTTCTCGTCGCTGGCGGTAAGATGAGCCGTGAACGCTTCGGTGATCCTGAGCGGACCGCGCACGTTGGTGTTCATCACCGCTTCGAAGGTAGCGTAGTCGATCGATCCGAAGCGCTGCCGTTCCGGACGGCCGGTGATACCCGCATTGTTGATAAGAATGTCGATGGGTGTATCCGCATACTTCGCTGCCAGTGCATCGATCTCGGCAAAGTCGTTGACGTTCAGCTCCTCGACTTTGATTGCCGGGTTTTCAGCGGCCAGGGCGTTCAGTTCGTCCGCGCGCGCGGGGTTGCGCGCCGTCGCGATGACCGTGTACCCCTCCGCCGCGTAGTGATGGACAAACTCAAGACCGATTCCGCGGTTCGCTCCCGTCACCAGGACCGCTTTCGCCATGGCATACGCGGGCGCCAAAATCAGCAGGAGAACGACAAAACTGGCCAAGCCGGGGATAAAACGACGCATATCAGCTCCTAGCGCTTAGACGTGAAGGGACAGCCTACTTCTTGGCGATGATCCAGACGGCGTGGACGATGCCCGGAATGTAGCCGAGAAGGGTCAGCACGATGTTGATCCAAAAGTGCAGGCCAAGGCCGACCTGCAAAAACACGCCGACCGGAGGCAGCAAAATCGCAAAAATAATTCTGATCAGATCCATGGGAACCCTTCGCTGGTTAACAATCGCCCGCGGAAAGTTTAGCCGATTAACGGCGAGATACTATGCCAATCTATGCAAAAATAATTGCCCCCACGTTGCGCTTGCAGGGTAATTCACGGAAAGTGCACCCATGAGTGAAGTCTTTGTCGCCAATGCAAGTGCGTTGATCCTCACTGCCGGGTTGGGTGTGCTGGCCTGGATCGATTTCAAGACCGGATACCTGCCCGACGTCCTGCAGATCGCCCTCGCGGTCGCAGCGGGTGCGGTGTTGGCGGTGGGATCGCCCATCGGCATCACCTGGACGGCAGCGCTCGCCGGAGCGGCGATCAACGGCGGCGTGTTTTGGCTGCTGCGCTGGATCATGACCTTGCTGAAGGGACGCGAAGCCATGGGGTTGGGCGATGTCAAACTCGTAGCTGTCGGCGGACTTTGGCTCGGTCCCTGGGCACTGCCCTACATCATGGCACTGGCGGGGCTATCCACCCTGGTGTGTGTGGGATTGGGCGCTCTCATTTCGCGCCGCCCCACTTGGAAAGGTGAGATCCCGCTCGGGCCAGGCTTGGCGCTGGGTATTCTGGCAGCTTACATAGCGGCCCTTTCCGGGATGGACAGTATCGTCGATCCGCTGCGTGGCCTTGAAACTTTGTAAGCCGAAACACTGTAAGCATCGTGGCATGACCGACTCTCACCAACACGTTATCTGCTTTGCCCCCTATACGGATTGGTCCATCCACAGTGCGCGGCAAGTGACAATCCTGCACGGTCTGCGCCAGCGCGGCGCAAGTGTGACCTATGTCACCTGCGATGGTGTGTTTTCCGATTGCGATCTGTTTCAAAAAGCAACGGGCGCGAAGCAACCACGGACTGCGCAGTCTTGTCTGGTGTGTCAGGCGTCGGTGGCCTCGCGTCTCGCCGCCTGGAGCATGCCGTTCCGGTGGCTCGGCTCTTGGCTGTCGACCCAAGACCGCACGGATGCCGGCGCCTGGCTGGCTGGCCTGAAACCAGAGCAATATCCGAACGCGCGATACGGCGGCTGGGACATCGGCGCGTGGGTGATGTCGTCTGTGCGCACTGAACTGCGCTGTACCGGCTTTGATTTCTCGGATGGGCGCACGGCGCAGATTTACGCAAGTTATTTGTACAGCGGCGCCCTGGCCGCCATCGGTCTCGACCGTCTGTTCACGGAAGAAAAACCGGATCTGCAACTGCTTTTCAATGGGCGTATGGCGCCGACCCGGATTGCGCTGGAACTGGCGCAGCAACACGGCATTCGCACCCTTTGCGAGGAGCGCTCCGCCGTAACCGGGCGGATGATTCTGTTCGATAACGTCAACTGCTTGGACATGTCCCATGTCGACGCACTGTGGGACGCGTGGAAAAACACCCCCCTAGCAGCGGACGAGGCGGCGGAGATTTGGCAGGTGCTGTCAGACCGGCGCAGTGGCGGGGGTGGCGAAGTCTCCGTCTTCAGCCGCAGCCAACAGGACGAAGCCGACGTGTGCGCGGCGCTGGACCTCGATGCAAACCGGCCTGTGTGGGTGGTATTTACGTCATCGGTCGATGAAATCGCCGACAAAGCAGAAGTCACCAGTATATTTCCCGATCAGACCACGTGGCTGGAGGCCACTTTAGCCTACGCGGGCCAACATCCGGACGTGCAGGTGGTCGTGCGCGTTCATCCCAATGTCGGCGGCGGCAGGGCGCTCGGCGAGAACGCGGACGAAGTGCGGTACTTTCAAGACCTCGCGGTGCGGGCGCCAAATAATGTGCGCGTCGTTCAACCAGGCGATGACATTAGCAGCTATACTTTGGCCGCCATGTGCGACGCGGCCTTGGTCTGGTACTCGACCATCGGTGTCGAGGCGGCGGCGCTGGGAAAACGCGTCGTGCGGGCGGGTGGCTTCTTGCTGGAGAACCGCAACTTTATTCTCGCACCGGAGTCTCCCGAAACGTATGCCGCGGTGCTCGATGATTTGCGAAGCAAAACTTCGGATGAAGACCGCTTGGACATCGCCACCGGTGCGTGGCGCTTTGCCCATATCTGGTTCCTGCGCCGCTCCATCCCATTCCCGCTCGTGGACCAGCCGGAGTGGCACACCGGATCGCCGGCCTGGTCCGCGCCAGCCGAGTTGCAGCCGGGCGAAGACGCCAGTCTGGACAGGGTCTGTGGCATCTGTCTCGATGGCGCACCGCTGCATCCGGCTCCGCAACCGGACCCGGCCCGGTCAGCGGAAGAGGAACGCAGCGTCATCGTTAAACACTTAAATCTGGGTGCGGCTTAACCGGGTCACCATGAACGTCGCCGTCATCACGCCATATTATAAGGAGCCGCTCGATATGCTTCGGCGCTGCCACGATAGCGTCGCAGCGCAGACCCACCCATGCACTCACTATATGATTGCCGACGGCCATCCCAACACCGAGGTGGAAAACTGGAACTTAGTCCACCTGTCGCTACCGGAAGCTCACAACAACAATGGCAACACACCGCGGGCAACGGGAACGGAACGCGCCATCGCGGATGGTGTGGACGCCATCGCCTACTTAGACGCCGATAACTGGTTTGAGCCCGGCCATATCGCCCATCTTTTGGAGGCACACGCAAAAACGCGGGCACCGTTCGTGACCAGCGGGCGAATCATTCGGGGCGTCGACGGCACCGTGCTTTTGCCACAGGGACAAACCAGCGATGGCGCCGACATCGCCGACACCAGCACGATGATGTTTACCAAGGAGGCCTTTGCATCCTTGCAGCTGTGGGGCTCTATGCCCGATGAGCTGAGCGCCAATTGCGACACCTTTGTGTTCAAAGGGGTGCAAGCGTTGGGATTTGCGCACTGGCACACGGGTCAACCAACTGTGAATTTCACCAGCCGCTATGCGCTGCACTACCGGGCCGCGGGCGCCCCTGTGCCGGCTGAAGCGACAGCGATGCAAGCGAAGAAAGCGTCCGACGACATGATCCGCCGGCTTGGCCCTAAAGGACTTAGCCATGTTCTTGCGGGCGGCCGTTTGGAGGCGTGGTTCGCAGCCGGACAGTCCACGCCCATCGCCCTGGTCGTCCTCGCCGAACGCAGCGCTCTGACGGAGGATCAGCTTGCTTTGGTTGAAGACGTACAAGCGGGATTGAAGTCGGAAACCAACATAGAGGTCCTCCTGCATTACGCTCCGGCGGCTGACGTCGACGTGGCGACACCGCCCTTCGCCAGCCTCAACAACATCTTTGCCCTAACTTTTGCGGTAACCGATCAGGACCGAGCCGCAGCGGGGCAATTCGCGGAGAAGAATGGGCGAGCGGGCACCATATATATTCGCCCCTATGCGCCCGTGGGCGACCCTTTAAGTCCGCAGGACTACGACACGGCGCTAGACCGGCGGGCTTGGCTGATCTTGACGGAAAGCGCGGAAGTCAAGGCGCAGTATCTTGCGGCGTGCCGCTATGGCAATGCGCATGTGGAGGTGTGCGACCCTCATGACCAGGCGAGTCATATTGTTTCTGTTGCGCAAACATGCATGCGCTGAGACGATCAAGCATGTCCGTTTCGCGTCACATCGTTTGCTTCAACCCATACACCCGCTGGTCTCTGCATTCCGCGCGCGAAACCACCCTGCTTCACGCCCTACATCAACGCGGCTGGGGCACGACCATGGTCGTCTGCGACGGCCTCATGACAGAGTGCGACATGTATCAGCCCGCCAAAGGGCCATCGTATGTGCGCGATGCGATGAGCTGCGGCAAATGTCAGGCTGGCACGGCGAAGACACTCAACATGTTCGGCCAACCCTTCTACTGGCTCAGCCGGTGGCTGGACCCATCCGCCGAGTCAGATGCCCAGGACTGGGCATCCCGCATTGCCAACGTGGACCTGCTGTCAGCCGAATACGATGGGCTCCCGCTCGGTTCACTCGTTCACTCGAGTGTCGTGTCTCATTTTCGCGTCAATGCTCTCGACATGAGCGATGCCGATGTCATCGCGGTGTTCCGAGAATATCTCGCGAGCGCTCATGTGATCGCCGAGGGAATGGCAAACCTGCTCGAGTCCGAACAGCCCGATGTTTTGCTGCTTTTTAACGGGCGCATGGCGCCAACCCGCGTCGCGCTTGAAATCGCGAAGCGTAGAGGTATTCGCACGGTGACAGAGGAACGCGGGTTCGCGCCGGGGTTCATGCGCCTGGTGGAAAACACCCATTGCCTGGACCCCGAACCGTTTCTCTCTCTTTGGCGGACCTGGCAGGACACACCGCTGACTAAGATGGAACTCGAAGATGTCCGTGACCTGCTGTCAGCCCATCGCCAAGGCACCGGTTTCGAGATGCCACTTTTTGCCGCTCCCGCCGTTGGCGCTGCGCAACTAACAGCGGCTCTCGGCCTTCACACCGGGAACCCGGTTGTCGCTGTATTCACATCGTCCATTGACGAGTCTTCGACCGAAAGCGCGGCGCGGGGGCTCTTCGCGGACCAGAGCCAATGGCTGACTCAGACCATGGAGATAGCGCAAACGCGCCCGCATCTGACCTTTGTTGTTCGCGCGCACCCGAATACGTCCGGCAAACGTGCGCTCGGCGCCAATGCAGCAGATGCAGCACTTATACAAACCCTCGCGAAACGTGCGCCTGAGAATGTCATCATCGTTCAGCCCGAAGACGACATTTCCAGCTTCGATCTCATGGACATCGCAACAGCCGGTATTATTTGGCACTCCACAGTCGGGCTTGAAATGGCTGCCATGGGCAAACCCGTGACCCGCGTCGGCAGCTACTGGTTCAGCGGCGCCGGGTTTATGCATGCCCCCGAGACACACGAGGCCTACGCCGCGGCCATTGATCACATGACGAGTCCGGCGGCAAAAGCATCCAGCCTGGACCGCGCGGTTAACGCCTGGCGGATGGCGGCATGCTGGTTCTTCCGGCAGTCTCTGCCCTTCCCGTTCGTGTCCCAGCCCGACTGGGCGCACGGCGCTCACGCCTACGAGTCCCCGGCAAGTCTGGCGCCCGGCAAAGACGGATTGCTTGATTACATTTGCACCGTGGTTGCGGGCGACTCCCCGCTGCACTTAGACCCGGATCCGCGCCCCGCAGAGGCCTTAGATGCCGAGCGGCAGTTTATTGCCGAAGCGCTGCGCTTATGAAGGTTTTATGCTACGCGCCCTACTCCGTTTGGACGCTCCATACGTCGCGTCAGGTGACAATTTTGCATGCGCTCAAACTGCGCGGTTGCGAAATTTCTTACATCACCTGCGACGGCACGTTCTCTGAGTGTGACATGTTTCAGCCCTCAAAAGGGCCGGAAACCATTCGGCGATCGGACACATGCTTTAAGTGTCAGGGGTCGACCGCCGAATTTTTGACGCGCCTCGGACAGCCGTTCAAATGGCTTGGCAGGTGGTTGTCACCGCAGGATTACCGGGATGCGAACACGTGGGCTGAGGGTTTCGATGGCGACGACCTAAAGTCTGCGACTCATGAAGGTTGGCCTATCGGTGAATGGGTTGGCTCGTCCGTTCACAGCCACTACCGGACTGACGCCCTCGACTTCTCTGATCACAATGTCTGCGCAACCTATCAACGATACTTGGCCAGCGGTTATTTAGCAGCTGAAGGTGTCAACCGTGCGCTCACCGAGGCGAAACCAGATGTCATGCTCCTGTTCAACGGCCGCATGGCGCCAATGCGCATCGCCCTTGAACTCGCCAAACAGCATGGCGTTCCGACGATCACGGAAGAGCGCGGGTTTGCGCCCGGGCATTTACGTCTCGTCCGCGACACCCATTGCCTTGACCCAAAGCCCTTTTACGATCTGTGCGCCGCCTGGAAAGACCTGCCGCTCAATGACGGCGAATTGAGCGATCTCAAGCATCTGATCGAGGGGCATTTCGGTGGATCGGGGTTTGAGATGCCTTTGTTTGCGGCGCCGCCGGTCGGTGAGGACGGAATGGCCCACCACCTCGGCATAGACCAAACCCGCACGCTGACGGTGTTGTTCATGTCCTCCACCGATGAGTCGCAAGACCAGCCCGAGACCCGCGGTATTTTCGAAAGCCAGCGGGACTGGGTGATGCGGACGGCGGAGTGGTTCGGCGACCTCCCTGACGTTGACCTGATTATCAGGGCACATCCCAACAGCGGCGGTAAACGCTCCGTCGGGGTCAATCAAGGCGACCTGGATTTCATCGGGTCATTGGCAGACCGTCTACCGGCGAACGTGCGCTTGGTGAAGCCCGACGACGATATTAGCAGTTTCGACCTGATCAGGTTGGCCGACGTGGGCCTGGTGTGGCACTCCAGCCTGGGACTGGAAATGGCGATGACCGGCAAACCGGTCCACCGCGCCGGAGCGTATTGGTTTAAAACAGCCCGCTTCATGCGGACGGCAGATGATGAGGCCGCTTACTTCGACGGTCTGGCCGACACGCTTGCCGAAAATAAACGCGCCGCGAACCTGGACACGGCCATCGCCGCGTGGCGCTTCGCGTATTGCTGGTTCTTCCGCCAGTCCTTCCCTTTCCCTTTGGTCAAACAACCGGATTGGGCCCATGGCGAACCGGCCTATACGTCCATCCGCGATCTTGAGCCGGGCAAAGATGAATCCCTGGACCGCATCTGCGGCATCATCATGAAGAATGAGCCCGTACATCCTCAGCCGGAAGACCGGTCGGAGAGTCTTGCAGCTGCGGAACGGGAGACCGTCGCCGCCTTCGTGCGCCAGTTCGACCGGGCATGAGCGAGTCCCGCAGCCAATCCGTCATCGCCGCCTTGCGCCACACGCTTGACGCAAATCCGGGCGATGCGGCCAGCGCCCATAACCTGTCCGTACTATTGGGCCAGCGCGGGGCATTGGATGAAGCGGTCGCCTTCGCAATACAGGCGACCTCCGCCGATCCCAGCCTCGCAGACGCCTGGCTGAACCTCGGGAACCTGAATGCGATAACGAAGCGGTTTCAAGACGCCATCACCGCTTTTGAACACGTCACCGAATTGACGCCCCGCGATCCGCGCGGCTGGCAAAATCTCGGCAACTGCCTGGCGCAAGTTGATCGCATCGAGGAGGCCGTCGGCGCGTTGGAACGCGGACGCACCCTCGCACCGGATAACCCCCACATCCTGGGCAGCCTCGCTCTCGCCTATCGCCGCCTGTGGCGGTATGACGACGCGCTTGCGGCGTATAAGTCCGCGCTTGCCGCCGATCCATCGAACGCCAAACTCCACTCCAACGTGATCAACGCGTTGCACTACCAGCCGGGACTCGGGCCGGACGCCGTGTTGGAGGCCCACACAGCGTGGGCCGCTGCCCACGCCCCCCGTGACCGGGAAGACACCATGGCAGCGCAACCGAAAAACGGTCCTCTGCGGGTCGGCTACGTGTCCGGCGATTTCCGCCGTCACCCGATCGGGTTTTTTCTGCTCGGGGTTTTGCGGTCCCATGATAGGTCCGTGGTCACGCCCGTCTGTATTTCGGATACGGCGACGCGCGATGAGATGACCGCGCACCTTCAAAAAGAGAGTGGGGAGTGGATCGGGACTCAAGACCTGAACGAAGATGAGTTTGTCTCCGCGGTTCGGGGTGCTGCACTCGATATCGTTATCGACCTCGCCGGTCACTTTAAGAACAACCGCCTGCAAGAGTTCGCGAGACGCCTCGCCCCTGTGCAGGCGACCTGGGTAGGGTACGTCGGCACCACCGGCGTACCAGCAATGGATTGGCTGATTGCTGACAGCATCCACGCGCCCAATGGCTTCGACGCGTTCACAACCGAACGCATTGTCCGGCTGCCCGATGACTATGTCTGCTACACACCGCCGGACGACGCACCGGCCCCAGGCCCGCTGCCGTTCGACCGCAACAGCTTCATGACGTTCGGGTGCTTCAACAATCCAAATAAACTCAACGCACAGGTCATTAATGCCTGGGCGCAGATCATGAGCGCTCTGCCGAATAGCCGCTTGATCCTCAAGTACAAAGGCTTTGACCAGCCCGCTGTTGTTGCGGCCATTACCCGTATGTTCGCGCAAAATGGAATTGAGGCAGATCGCCTCGACCTGCGAGGCCGCTCTTCACATTCCGATCTTCTGACCTCCTACAACGAGATCGACATCGCCCTTGACCCTTGGCCCTACTCCGGCGGTCTGACGACCCTGGAAGCGCTGTGGATGGGTGTGCCGGTGCTGACGCAAACCGGGGAAACTTTTGCCGGGCGGCACAGCACATCGCATCTGACAAACGTAGGACTATCCGATTGGTGTAGGCCTGACACGGCCACCTATATGGACGCGGCGCTCAACAAAGCAGCGGACATAGACACGCTCCGCACCTTGCGGGGGTCACTGCGCGACCGCATGAAAACATCACCGCTGTTAAACCAGACGCAGTTCACGCGCGCCTTGGAGCGTGCTTACTCAATGATGTGGGAAACTGCGTGTTCACCGGATGCTAAAGACGGCCCCCGCACGGTTGATATTCCATCCGTCCCTTAGAGATCGAGACCGAGACTAAGCAACTGGTCCGACAAATAGTCCGCCATCTTGCTGGTCGCCGTGGCGTTAGGGTGCGGGTCGGGCGGTGTCACCCACAATGACGCCGGATTTTCGTTCTCCACAGCGGGCAGCAAGGAAATAAACGGCGCTCCGTTGTCACGCGCAAGCTGCTCATAGAGGGCGGCAACATCTGCGAACGGATAGGGCTTGAGCTGCCGCAGTTCGGGATAGTCGACCAACACCAAAGGAATACCCAGAGCCCGGCAGCGCGCGGCAAGCCGTGCGACAGCCTCCTGCATCGCCTGCCATCCCGGTGCATCTTGGCGATAGAGATCGCGGTAATAAGTTTGCCAGTCTGCCCCGCCGAACACTGTCCGCTCGATGGTGTCGATCCCTCCAAACAGAATGACGCGGCTGTAAAACAGCCGGTCCCACCACCGCACGGGCCGGTACACCGGCGTCGGCTCGGCGTCATTGATGAACAGATTCAAGACAACGGCATCCGGTTCTAAAGCGATGCCATCACCCTCAAACCACGCCACTTCCATCGCGGTGTTATAGTTGCCGACCCCGCTGTTGATGACGTCGACCTCACGTGCCAGTGCCCCGGTCAGGCGGCGTTCCAGATGGGCAGAGACAGTTTGGTCTTGCGGCACGCCCCAGCCAAAGGTGACAGAGTCACCGAGCATCAGGACTCGAAGCGCAGACGGGTCACTGTCTACCGGATCATCCCGCAGCCCGGCGTTATTGATCACGACATCGACACCCATCAGATGTGCGGCCTTACCAGGTTGATGCCGGTGACCCACCGCGGGATCGTCTGCCACCTCTTTGAGTTGGACGGCGTACTTCCACATTTCGAGGTGATAGTGCATGCCGTCATCCACGATCACCCGGCAGGCCACCTCAAACAAGGCAAAGGCAAAAGCAATGGTGCCAGTAAACAGCGCAAGCGAACCGGCGATGGATTTGACCCGGGTCATAGGCCGGTTCCATCCGGCCGAGCGGCGGCGAAGTTCTCCAGCCACGCGCCAACACACTCCGCGAAGTGAGCGTGGAGTTTGGGATTGGGATGGCCGGCGCCGCCCAGCAAGTACTCCTCAGGCGCCGACCGTTGCCGGCCAGAGCAGTCAATCGTCTCAACACCGGTGCCGGCGAACACCTCGCCTGCGATTTCGCTGTAGTCTTCCAGAACCGCGACGGCAAACGCGCTGCCGCGGGCTGCGGCCAGATCCGCAAAGCGCCGCATTACCAGCTGGGTCACTGGCAGCGCCTGATCGGCTGTGTTGTAGACAACGGACTGCATCCAAACATTGTGCAACGCCGTCAACGCCGCCGAGCGGGTTTCAAGCGGCCAAGGTGCAATGGTCCGGAACGGCACGAAGATAAGATCATCGCCAGACAGGCGATAATGCGGCGGCGAGATATAGCGGCCTTCAGAGTCAGAAATGCTGTACACCCACGATTGGTCAGAGACGTTGCGGGCGACATGAGAGTCCGCAAAGGTAAGAATAATCAAGTCCGGCCCGGCTTCGCTGTAGTAGCGATCAATGACGCGCTCGGTGAGTCCTAACGCCTGAGCCGTGCTGTATCCCCCGTTGCCGAAGTTCTCGAACCAGATATCCGGAAATCTTTGCCCGAGCCGGTAGACGAAAGAGTCTTCATCGGCGACGCCATAGGACTGCGCGTTGCTGCCGCCCACCACCATGACACTCATGGCTGGCCTCTCAGGCGGCGCCTCATCGGCGCGCACGGCCCGGCGGCCATCGCTCCAGAAGGTCATCTCGGCCGCGCCGTATTCGATTGACGTCGACGTGCCGGGCTTGTTGATCCACCCCAACTCTTGGTCCGGCACCGACCATGTAGAATCCGCGTTCTCAACAAAAAACCGGTTTGCCGTCAAAACGCGCGGCTCGAACCCCGCCAGACGCATCGCCGTTTCCGCCAGACCGAGAGATACTGCGAGGGACGCGACAAAGAGGAGAGCGTTTTTCACGGGGCGAGCGTCTCACACAACGACAAAACCAGGGCCTAGCCCAAATCGACCAAATTGGACCTGAACGGTTATGCCCCAGAGGGTGACGGGGCGTCAAAAACCTTGTGATTCGAAGCCCTTACTTATTTGTCATTGTTAGGAAAAGTGGTTTTGGCAGCATTGGCAGGCCACCCGATTATCCGTACATTCGCCTCACTACAAGAGCGGACCGCGTGTGAAACACACGGGCTGGACAACCGCTCGAGTCACTGTATGCGAGCCGCAATGTATAGCTTTCCCGTCGATGTAAGCCGGACACCTGACGGCGACTATGAAGCGCGGCTCGCCGATCTGCAGGACAGTCCTGTCGGACATGGTGTCGATCCTTATGCGGCACTGGACGATCTCGGCACGTTGGTCCGGCCGCAACTCAGACAGCTGCATGGTGAAGGAGCGCTACCCGAACCCTCGGAGAGCGACGACCGGCCGACTCTAGACTTCGACCCTGACGCGCCGGAGAACGGCTTGTCAGGTCCAACCATGGTGGACGGTCAGGTCTCTGATGATGGGCTGGTCGGATATAGCTGGACGAACACGACCGTTGTCACTGGCCGCGACGGGTAATTTAACGGCATGGCGTCACCCTCTGAAAACCTGAAACCCGTTTTGGACGATGGCGTATTGTCAGCGCCGCGCCTTGGTGAGCTGCTTGAGGCACGTGAGCATATCTCCGCGGCCGATCTCACAAAGGCACTCTCTTTCCAGGATCAGTTTGGCGGGCGGCTGGGCGCGATCCTGATCCGCATCGGCGCTGTCGCCGAACAAGATGTGCTTGAGGCGTTGTCCGATCAGCTTGGCTTCGGTGTGATTGACCGCGAGGCCCTACCGCAAGACCCGGCGGCCTACATCGAGTGCCTATCATCGACCAACGCGCCGGCAATGTGGTGGCTTGACCACGATGCAATGCTCTGGCGCGACGAAGACAGCAGCGTGCATTGCATCAGCCGGGACCCGTTAGACCCGACGCTGCAAGAAAGCGTATCCGATAATTTCAGCGATGAGAGTGTGACGTGGTGGCTTGTGACCAGCCGCGACCTCGACTTTCTCATCGATCTTGTGCGGCAGACCATCATTGGCGATACGCGTGAGGTGGGCGACGACGTTGCGCACTTGCGTGAGCTTGCCGAAGAAGCGCCGGTGGTCGAGCTGGTCTCAAACACTCTGGCCCAGGCCGTGAGCGAAGGGGCATCGGATATTCACGTCGAACCCCGGGAGCATGAGTTCGACATCCGCTACCGCATCGATGGCGTACTGCAGACCCGCCTGACACTTCCACGCAACCGCTTTGACGCGGTGGCGTCGCGGATCAAGCTGATTTCGGGAATCGACATCGCCGAGCGGCGCCTGCCGCAGGATGGCCGTATCGGCATGCGCATCAGCGGCAAGGATCTGGACGTGCGCGTGTCGTCCTTGCCCGGTGTCTGGGGCGAGTCCATCGTCATGCGCCTTCTGCTGAAGGAGCAAAAGGATTTCACCCTCAGCCGCATCGGCATGGCGTCTGATCACTTCGAAATGTTTTCGACTCTGGTGCACGAGCCCTACGGAATCATCTTGGTGACGGGACCGACCGGATCGGGGAAATCGACCACGTTGAAAGCAACGCTGGAACACATCATCGACGGCAAGAAGAAAATCATCACCGTCGAGGATCCGGTCGAGTACAACATTCATGGCGTCACGCAGGTTCAGACCAAGGCAGAGATCGGCTACTCCTTCGCCCGCGCACTGCGGTCCATCCTCCGCCAGGACCCGGACACCATCATGATCGGCGAAATCCGCGATCTGGAAACGGCGGAGATCGCGGTGCAAGCGTCGCTGACCGGCCACATGGTGTTTTCGACACTGCACACCAACGATTCACTCAGCGCGTTCACCCGGCTGATCGACATGGGCGTGGAACCATTTCTGGTCGCCTCTTCGGTGCGCGCGGTGATGGCGCAGCGGCTGGCGCGCCGGGTGTGCCCGAGCTGCAAGACGTCAGCGGCGCCATCCATGCCCATCGCCAAAAAATATGACTCCCTGAAGGAGCGGTTTTCCAATCTGGTTACCTCAGCGCCGGAATGGGTAACCGGCAAAGGGTGTGATGCATGCCAGCACACCGGCTACCGTGGCCGCATGGGCCTGTATGAAATGGCCGCGGTGAGCGACGCCATCGCCGATCTGGTGATGCAGAACCGGCCCGTCCACGAACTGCATGCCGCGGCGGAACAGGACGACTTCCGGACGTTGCTGGAAGACGGGCTGATCAAAGCGGCGATGGGCCAGACATCCGTCGAAGAAGTGATCCGTGTGGCGGGTCAAACCGGGATTGATGACTCCTGACCCCGGGACCCCTTAGGATAGGTTCATCCCCGGGCACACCCCGCCGACTCAGCAGACCAAAACGTTCTCATGCCGGATTTGTTCACCGCAGCGGTCAACGCGCACAAAGCCAATAACTTTGCGGCGGCCGAACAAGGCTATCGCGCCACCATCGCCGCACAGCCCAAACACGCCGAGGCGCATTACCTGTTGGGGGCCATTCTTTTGCAGACCCAACGGGTGCAGGAGTCCGCGGACGCCCTGACAGCATGCCTCAAAATCATGCCGGCTCACGCGGCGGCGAAGGCGATGCTGGGGCCGGTGCTGTCTCAGCTCGGCGAGCACGATCAGGCCATCAAGTTGCTCAGGGCTACCGCAAAGGCAGATCCCAAAAATCCGAAGGCCCACTACAACCTGGGCAAGGCGTGCCTGGACGCAGGCCGGTATGACGAAGCCGCCCCCGCCCTTAAGGCCTTGCTCAAGCTGATGCCGGATCACCCCGAAGCGATCAACGGCTATGCGACCTGCTTGGCCGAATTGGGAGAGACCGGCGACGCACTCACCCTTCTGCGCGACGCCATGGCGCGGGGAATCGTGACCGCAGACATCTTCGAGAATTATCTGCGGCGCTTGCTCGATACCGAGGCGTACGAACAAGCCTTAAACGAATCCCGCGAGGCCCAGACGCGATGGCCAGACGCCACGCGCATCCGTTTGGTGGAAGCCATTGCGTTACACAAACTTGAGCGCCGGGAAGAGGCGCGTGCCGTTTATGAAGACCTGGTGCGCATCGACCCCGAGGACCATGACTTCAACAACAAGCTGGCCAGTGTGCTCTACGAAATCGGACAGTGGAAAGACGCCGAACCCTATGCCAGAAAGGCCATCGAGATTCAGCCGAAGTCCGTCGGCGCCCTGAACAACCTGGGCCGCATCCGTCAGATGCGCGGCGATCTCGATGGCGCCCGCGACATCTACAAAAAGGCGCTGGACCTGTTGCCGGACAATGGCGACGCCCACAACAACCTGGGCAACATCTATTTGTACGCCGATCAGATGGAGGAGTCCCTGGCCGCCTTTGACCGGGCCATGGAGCTTAAGCCCCACAGCAACGGCATACGCTTTAACCGCAGCATCGTGCTACTGACCTTGGGCCGCTTTCAAGCAGCCTGGCGTGAACACCGGCTGCGGTTCAACAAAGAGGAATCCATTCCAGGGCGCACCTGGGACTGCCCGGTGTGGGACGGCGAAGCGATCGAAGGCAAGCGCCTGTTGCTATGGTCGGACCAAGGCATTGGCGATCAGGTCATTCACATCCGTGCCGCCGCGCCGGTGGCCGCTGCCGCCGGTGACTGCGCCGTCGAATGTTCGAAGCGGTTGACGTCCCTATTCGCGCGTTCGTTTCCGGATATTGAAATCGTCGGTGTGCGCGAACCGGCGGATGCCCGCCTCACCGAGCGCGCGTGGGATGCGCATAGTTCGGTGCTCGACATTCATGTCGGACGCATCACATCTCCCGCCGACATCAACCCCACGCCCTATTTGAAAGCCGATCCGGAGATGACGGCGGCACTGCGCAAAAAGTACCGCAAAGAGGCCGGCGACCGACCGCTTATTGGGGTTTCCTGGTGGAGTGGCGGGTCCATCCAGTCACACTTTAAAACCACGCCGCTGGCGGACTGGCTCCCCATCCTTAAAACACCGGACGTCGCGTTCGTAAACCTGCAGTACGGCGACCACAACGCAGAGATCGACGCCGTAACGCAAAATGACGGCGTGTCGATCATCCGGGACGAGGACGTCGATCCGATGGGGGTGATGGACCCCTTCGCCGCCCAGGTCGCGGCCATGGACATGGTGATCACGATCTCCAACACCACCGCGCACATGGCCGGCGCGCTGGGTGTCCCGGTGTGGAACATGACGCCGACCGGCCCGGGACGCCTGTGGTATTGGTTCCTGGAAGGCGATAACAGCCCTTGGTACGAAGGCATGCGGCTGTTCCGGCACACCTATAAAGAGCCCTGGACCGGCGTCATCGACAGTGTCACTGATGCGCTACGCAGCGAACTCCCCGGCCTCACGGCCCGCGCCAGTCAGCGCGGCGCGTGACCGAGGCACCGGGAAAGATCATCCGCCGTGCCTGACCCTCTGTCTGAAGCACTTCGCTTGTATCAATCCGGCGACTACTCAGCAGCGAAGTCACATTGCGCGGTCGCGCTTGGACGCACGCCGGACAACGCCATGGCGCATCAGATCATGGCTGTGCTGCTTTCGCGCGAGGGAGAAACCGGCGCAGCAGCGGTGCATCTGGAAACCGCGGTAAAATTGAGTCCCGATGAACCGGAACTCCGGTTCAATCTGGCCAAGGCCTATCGTGACCTCGGCCGCAATCTTGACGCCGCACAGCACTTACAAACGGTCTCGCAGGCCTGGCCAGACCGGGCGGATGTTTGGCTGGAGATGGGGATTGTCCTGCGCCGGGCTGAGGATTTCGCGGCGGCGGCGAAGGCAACGGCGAAGGCGGTGAGTCTTGGCGCTCAAGATGCCCAGGTTCTCTCGAATCTGGCGTCGATGTATGTGCAAACGGGCGATACCGCGCGCGCCGAAGCGGCAGCCATGGAGGCGCTCAAGCTAGACCCAAGTTTTTCTGCCGCATGGGTCAACCTCGGCGTGGTGCATGAGAGCCGCGACGACATCGCCAAAGCGATCCAAGTCTACGAAAAAGTCCTGGCCGCGGCACCGGAGGACGCCACCGCTGCTTCACGCCGGGCGCTGGCACTTCTGGCGTCCGGTCATCTTGGCGCGGGCTGGCAAGCCTACGCGGAGCGGCACACCTGGCCCGGCATCATCACCTGCGCCGGTCAAAACTCCGCGCCGTTGTGGAATGGGTCAGACCTGACCGGCCGTTCCATCTTGATCTGGACCGAGCAAGGCTTAGGCGATGAAATTCTCTGCGGCACCATGATCGCCGACGCCGTGCGGCAGGCGGAAGACGTCACGATCGCCTGTTCCGAACGGCTGGTGCCCGCGTTTACGCGCGCCTTTCCGGACGCGCAGGTGGTGCCGCGAGGCGACAACTCGCTTGGACAAGTGAAGGCGCAGACCTTCGACGTTCAAGCGTCGCTGACAGAGCTGGGCGCCGCGCTGCGGTCTAACGTCGACAGCTTCGCTACTTTGCAACCGTATTTGCAGGTTGACCCGGACAGGGTCAACGCGTTGCGGGCCAAGTATCCGAGCGGTGATGGGAAACGTCCGCTCATCGGCATCGCCTGGCAGTCGGGCAACGCGCAAGCCCGTCTGCAAAAAAGTTCGGACCTGACCGCGTGGGCAGACGTGCTTGGTCAGGAAGGTGCGGCCTTCGTGTCGCTGCAATACGGCAATATCGCGCCACAACTCGAAAGATTGCAGCAAGAATCCGGTCTCACACTGCAGACAGATTCTGACATCGATCCGGTTGCTGACTTCGACGCCTTCATTCACCAAGTCGCCGCCATGGATCTTGTGATTGCGACCAGCAACACCACGGTGCATGCCGCCGGTGCGTTAGGTGTGCCCGTGTGGACCTTAGTACCGTGTGGTCTTGGCCGCCCCTGGTATTGGTTCATCGACCGCGCTGACAGTCTGTGGTACCCCACGATGAAACTTTACCGCCAGCAGCGCGCAGGAGATTGGACAGCACCCCTCGCCGCAGCAGCCAGCGATCTCAAATCTTGGATTGCGCGCTGGACTGCTCCCTCATCAGACCGACCTCTATGAGCGCTTCTCCTCTCAATCAGGCCCTTAAGTTTCATGCCGCCGGCCGCTTGGCAGACGCCGAAGCGGGCTATCGGCGCGTTCTAGCCCAGACACCGGATCACCCCGAAGCCTTGAACATGCTGGGCGTTCTTCACGCGCAAAAGGGAGACGCGCAGAGCGGGCTATCGCTCATCGCAAAAGCGCTGGACATTAAACCCAAGTATGCGGAAGCGGCGTTCAATCTTGGACGCCTGTTTCACGACGCCGGGCAGATGCAGCAGGCCATCTTAGCCTACACCCGCGCGGTGCGGACGGACCGCAAGCACGCCAAAGCCTGGACGAACCTTGCCGCCGCCTTTGAGGCCGCCGGCAAGATGGAGGCAGCCGACCTCTGTGTGGCCGAGGGCCTCAAGAACACGCCGAAAAATGAAAACCTGTACATCAACGGATGCCGGTTTCATAAGTTGCGCAACGATTTCCGGGCTTGCCTGGACCTCGCCGAGCGCGGCCTTAAACATTTGCCCGAAAGCGCGCGTTTGTGGATTCACAAGGCGGAAGCCTGCTTCGCACTGGGCAAGTTCGATGACGCCTGGAACGCGTATAAGTGGCGCTTTAAGACATCCGAAAACCCAAACGTCGCGCCCTCTTACCCCATACCGGAGTGGCAGGGAGAAAACCTGGCGGGAAAAACCATCCTGGTCTGGACCGAACAAGGACCGGGCGAAGTCTTGATGTTTGCGCCTTGTCTGGACGAAGTGATTGCGCAGGCGGATAAATGCATCGTGGTGACGACTGACCGCTTCATACCGTTTTTGAAACGCACATTTCCCGGCGCGGACGTGCAAGACGGCGCAACCTATAACCCGCAGTCATCGGCAGCCGACGTGCAATGCTCACAGATCGATCTGGCGCGGTGGCTGCGCCGGTCATGGGATGACTTTCCCGCCGAGCCACAGCGCGTGCAATGCGACGAAACCCGGCGGGACGCATTCCGCGCCACATACAAACAGCTTTCCGGCGGCCAACCGGTCGTCGGCATCGCGTGGCGCAGCCGGGACATCAAAACCGCGGAGCAGAAATCAACGGCGCTCGACTCATGGCGGCCTATTCTCTCCATCCCCGGCGTGACCTTCGTCAGCTTGCAGTATGGTGACGCGGCGCCGGAGGTGAATGAAGCATCGCAGGCGCTCGACATTCCCATTCATGTCGACCGCGAGCTCGACCCGCTGAAAGACATGGATGGCCACCTGGCTCAGGTTGCCGCCGTTGATCTTGTGGTATCGACATCCAACACACTGGTCCATGCGGCGGGCGCGCAGGGTGTTCCGGCGTGGTGTCTCGTGCCGCAGATGATGGGCGAAGGACTGCGCTGGCAGTGGTTCAGCGGCCGCAACGACAGTCCGTGGTATCCCTCCGTCACGCTTTATCGTCAGGAAAAACAGGGCGACTGGTCAGCCCCGATTGGCGAAGCCGCGCTCGACCTTTTGACATACGCACAGGATCACACTGAAGACATCGACGCGGCATCGCATGCGGCAGCCCTTGCGTTCTCGTTTCACAAAGCAGGTCAATCACAAAATGCAGGGCGGTTCGCAGCGCATGCCCTTCGTCAGGGACGGCAGACGGCCTCGCTGTATCGTTTGGCGGCGGGCGGACACCAGGCAGAAGGTGACCCGGAAACTGCCGTTTCCTTGCTGACAGAAGCTTTGACACACGATACGTCTGAATTTGGCGCACTGATCGACCGCGCTGCGATTCACGCCGACGGCGGACACCTGGACCTGGCTGAGACAGACCTGGTCGCCGCCAGAAAAGTAGCACCCGATGCGCCGGAACCGGCGAGCAACTTGGGACGTGTCCTGCGGCTACAGGGCCGGACGGAAGAGGCCTTGGCTATGTATCAAGAGGCCACCGCTGCCGATCCCAAACTGAGCGGCGCCAAGCTCTCCGCCGGAACGTGCTTGTATGAATTGGGCCGGACAGCTGAGGCCATTGCTACATTCGAAGGCCTCATTCAACGGCAAGAGCAGGTCACCGATGCCGCATCGACGCTAGCGATGACACTGCTCAACGCCGGCAACTTCGCCCAAGGCTGGCCGCTGTTCCGCCATCGCCTCGCGCGTCAAGGCAACAACGTCAGTTATCATCTGTTTGCCGCGCCGATGTGGAACGGCGAAGATATAACCGGCAAAAAAGTTCTGCTGTGGAGCGAGCAGGGCATTGGCGAAGAACTTCTGTTGGCCACGATGATCCCTGGCCTTGCGGCCGCGTGCAGCAAACTGACGGTCCTGTGTTCGGCCCGCATGGTGCCAGTGTTCAAACGCAGCTTCCCGGCCGTCAAAGTCGCTGAACGGGACGAACCCTTGCCCGCAGAGGGCATCGATCCGGCTTTGGATTTCCAGATGTCGCTAAGTGACGCGGGCCAGTTTCTTCGGCCGTCGTTCGAGTCTTTTGCGCACTCTGAGAGCCGGGGTGTTCTGCAGGCTCATCCGAAAAAGCGGAAGCAGCTGCGCGCGGACTATCTGGAAAGGAAGAGCGACGCCGCTCTTGTGGGCCTGTCGTGGCACAGCGCAACCCCGGACCTAGGCCCTCTGAAAAGTATGCCGGCTCGCGTCGCCGCTGAGATCGCCAAACAGATTGACGCAACCATTGTGTCTCTCCAATACCAACCCAGCGCAGAGGATGTTGCGGTGATCGCCGAAGCCTGTGGTGAGACATGGATCGTCGATGAGGCGATTGATCCGCTGACCAGCATGGAGGACTCCATCGCCCAGGTGGCCGCTATGGACTGCGTGGTGACGATCAGCAATACGACGGCGCACACAGCCGGCGCGCTTGGCATTCCGTGTGTGTTACTCGTCCCCAAGTATACGGGCCGGCATTGGTACTGGTTCAGAACGCAATCGGATGACTGCGTCTGGTATCCGTCGGTGCGTCTTGTTGAGATTGAAAACGGCGACGACTGGGCGGCAAAAGTCCCGGCTGCGATAGAATTCGTCCGCCAAACTCTGAGCGCCGCATGACAACGAACGACGGACAGAGCGCGGCCTCGAAGCTCATCGCAGAGGGCCATAACTTTTTGCGACAGGGCAAGCTCGCTGACGCGGTAAAATCCTTTGAAACCGTAATCAGGACCGATCAGGAGAGTGCCAAGGCCTGGGCCGGATTGGGGTCGGCTCATTTAAAAGCAAACAATCTGCCAGCCGCCCGAACGGCATTCGCAAAGAGCCTGCGGCGCGACCAAAGCGACTGGCGTGTCATTCATGATTACGGCCGCGTGCTCTTAAAACTGGATGACATCGACGGCGCGGTTCGCACGCTGACTCAAGCCGTTACTCTAAATCCGAGTTCCGAATCGGCTTGGTGCGATCTCGGTACCGCGCAGATGGCTGCAGGCGCGCTTGGGGACGCTGAGTACAGTCTTCGTTATGCGGTCTCGATCAACAAGACGTTCGCGATCGCCTACCACAACCTGGCCAACTGTGTGCGCGAACAAGGCCGCATTGATGACGCGCTGCGCGGATACCGGCGGGCATTGCACTCAGACCCGGATTTCGCTGCGGCCGCGGCCGCGCGGGCATCAACGCTCTCAGACGCTGGACGGGTTGACGAAGCCTTACGCGAATTAGACACCTTTATCGAGCAGCACCCCGACAACGTTGAGTGTCATCAACGTAAGGGGCTTATTCTACTGCGGGCCGGACACCTGAAGGACGGGTTCAGAGAGTATGAGTGGCGTCTGACTCCGACGCCGGACGGGGTTCCGGTCAGACCTTTTAGTCAGCCGCGATGGCAAAGAGAGCGGGATGCCGGCAAACGCGTTTTGATTTGGCTGGAGCAAGGCGTGGGGGATGAAATTTTATCGCTCAGCATGGCCGGTTCAGTCCTTGCCGATACCGGGCCCAGCTTGATTGAGTGCGACCCGCGCCTCGCCCCCTTGGTCGCGCGGTCGTTTAAGGATGTGACTGTTCTTCCGAGGTCAGACCCGCCGCACCCGCAGACCAAGACGGCGGATGTGGTTTGTCCGATATGGTCCGGCGGCGAAATCTACCGGTCGGATTTCGACTCTTTTCCGCGGCATGCCGGATACCTGCAAGCTGACCCGGCACGCGCAGCGGCCCTTCGCGAACAATATGCGGCAATGGCAAATGGCCGAAAAATCATCGGCTTGTCATGGAGCAGCGGGGGGTTGAACGGACGGGCGAAGACGCCGCCGCTCGATGCGTGGAAACCGATACTTCAGCGGCAAGATATTTTCGTCGTCAGCCTTCAATACGCCGCGGCGCCAGAAGACGTGACCGCGCTGTCCGCTATGGCGCAACATCCGGTCTACGTCGATCAGAGCATTGATCAAGTAAGCAACATTGACGACGCGGCAGCGCAGATCGCAGCAATGGACGGGACGCTTACGGTCAGCAATACGGCTGCACATCTCGCCGGTGCGCTTGGCGGGCCTGTGGCAACGCTTGTGCCCTCCGGCTTGGGCGGATTTTGGTATTGGTTCAGAAAGCGAGCCGATAGCCCGTGGTATCCCAGCATGACATTGTGCCGGCAGGCCGAGCCAGGAGACTGGACCGCCGCCATGGCACGGGCCGCGGACTGGCTTGAGTCAGGCGTTCATGCGGCTCAGCCCTTGCCTTAGATGATGGCATGGGGTTTAACAGGCGCGCATTCACCCCGTCCCTGACAAACGCATTTGAGACCTATGATCCGCGTATTTATTGGCTATGACAGCCGGGAAGCTGTCGCTTTCCACGTCTTGTCTCACAGCATTCATAGCCGGGCGTCGCAGCCCGTGATGATCGCCCCGCTTATGCTGTCTGAGTTGAAGGACGTGTTTACCCGCGAGGCTCACCCGCTTCAATCTACAGACTTCTCATTCTCGCGCTTCCTCGTCCCCTATCTCTCCAACTACGAGGGATGGTCCATGTTCTGTGATTGCGACATGTTGATGCTGGATGACATCGCAAAGCTTTGGGAAGAACGTGACGACTCCTATGCGGTGCAAGTCGTCAAACACGACCATAAGCCTGCGGAACAGAAAAAGTTTCTCGATCAGCCACAAAGCAAGTACGAGAAGAAAAATTGGTCGAGCGTGATGCTGTTCAACAACGCCAAGTGCACGGCGTTGACACCGGACTACGTGAACACGGCGACTGGATTGGAATTGCACCAGTTTAAATGGCTTGAGAACGACTCTTTGATCGGTGAACTGCCGCATCGCTGGAATCATCTCGTGGACTACGATCCGACAGTTCCGAGCGAAGAGGTATCTTTCTTGCACTACACAGAAGGTGGACCGTACTTTGAGGACTATAAGGATTGCAGTTATGCGGACCTGTGGTTCAAAGAACGTGAAACGATGTCCTATGCAGGCCACGATCACCTATAGCGTGTTATCGCACAGCGTAGCGTAGACATGTTTGCGCATACAATTTAGCAGCAGACCATGACCCAACGCCTTCCGCGCATCGACGAACAAGCTTTCCTCGCGGCTGCGGTGGCCCATCATCAGGCTGGCGAGCTGCAACAAGCCAAGGATCTTTACCGCGCCATCCTGACTCAAAACCCCCGGCATGCGGAGGCGATATTCCGCCTGGGAACGATGGCCCTACAACTTGAGCAGTATGAAAAGGCGGCTGATTTCATTGGTCAGGCGATCAAACTTGGCAAACCCACGGCACCGATGTTCATCAACCGTGGCGCGGCCCTTCGTCACTTGGAGAAGTATGACGAAGCGATTCGGTCATACGATCAAGCGATCCGCTTGGACAAAACACGCGCGGACACCTACTTCAATAAAGGGCGGACGCTGCAAGCTCTCAAACGGTGGGAAGATGCTAAAAAGAGCTACAAGAAGGCGATCGAGCTTGATGAAAACGATGCCCAAGCCTGGGTCAATCTCGGGACCGTCGAAAAAGAGCTAGAAGAATTTGATACCGCACTGCGCTCGTTCGAGCGCGCGGCGCGCTTAGATCCGTCCCTGGCCGCCGCCTATGCCAACGCCGGGTCTATTCTGTTTGACCGGGGCCTCTTCAAGATCGCCATGGTGCTAATCAAACAGGCCCTTGAACTTGACCCCGACAATGTAGAATTCCGTTACCGGCTCAGCACATATCTGCTGATGTTTGGCCACCTGGAAGAGGGCTGGAAAGACTTCGACACACGCTTTCAGACGGTGGAGTCCATCCAAGCCACGAACCGCCCTGAACCGCCCATATTCTGGTCCGGCCAATCCTTAGACGAACTCTCCGGCCAGCGCGTGCGGCTGTGGACCGAACAAGGCTTGGGAGAAGAAATTCTCGCCGCAAGCAGTTTCCCAAGTTTAAAGAACATAGATGCGGAATTTGTTTGCGAATGCAGCCCGCGTCTGGTGCCGATATTTGAGCGCGCGTTTCCATGGATGAAATTTGCGGAGTGGGATCTAGAACAAACCTTTTTGGAGACCGAGACTGAGCCCTACGATGTTCAATATCCCGCCCATAGTCTCCTAAAGACACGTGGATCGGAAATCGAGTCTATCGACAGCCCGGCTCCTTATCTCGAACCACGCGCTGATCTCTTAAAAGAGTATCGAAGCAAACTCGAAGAGCGTGCGGAAGGCCGGCCGATTGTCGGCATTGGTTGGGAAAGCAAACACATCAAGTTCGGCACGGAAAAGTCTCTCCCCCTCGAAGATCTCGCCGCTGCCGTCAACATGCCGGACGCTCTTTTTGTGTGCATTCAGCATGGCGACGTCACCAAGGATATCCAGGCCGTTCGCGATCGCATCGGCATCGATATCTATTGGGACGACACAACCGATAATATGACCGACCTGGAGCGTGCGCTCGCAGTCATCAAATCCGTCGATCTGATGATTTCATCTTCCAACACAGCCGTGCACATGGCCGGCGCGATGAATGTTCCCACCTGGCTGCTGCTGCCCGCTGCATATGGCTTGATCTGGCACTGGTTTTTGGATGCAGATCCAAACCCTTGGTATCCGTCGGTTCGAACGTTCAGGCAAACCTCCACACCGTCGCGCGACATTCCCTGGTGGCCGGACGCGGTCGCACGTGCCGGGCAGGAGTTCTCGCAGTGGCTGGATGACGCACGCACGCGTGGAGCGCGTGCAGCGAAATGACGCGGTCAGGCGACATGGACGTCAATCTCACATTGCAGAAGGCTGTCGCCGCACATCAGAAGGGCGATCTGGCCACAGCGGAAGGCCTTTATACGTCTGTTCTGAAGCACGCGCCCGAGCAAGCTGATGCGCACAATTTGTTAGGCGCAGTTCGTCAAAGTCAGGGCCGCATGGCTGAAGCCCTTGGCCATTTTGACCGGGCGACCGCGGCGTCTCCGAACGAAGCCATGTTCCATTTCAACCGGGCGAACGCATTGCGTGACATGGGCCGGCTTGACGAGGCCCAGGCAACGTACCGCAAGGCGCTGCAGTGCGACCCACAGTTCCACGAGGCTGCGCTTAACTTGGGCGCAGTGCTGATGCAGACGGAACGCGCGCTGGAGGCGAAACTCGTATTTCAGCAAATTGTAACGCAAGATTCCCGCAATGCGGCTGCTGTTCTCAATCTTGGCAAATGTCTGCACGTGGCTGGTGAAACCGAAGAAGCCTATCGCATGCTGACGCGGGCCATCGAATTGGACCCGGACTCGCCAGAGGCGCATCTGGCTCTTGCCCGCGTGTTCATGAGCGCCAACACCCTTGACCGGGCCCTGCCGGAAGCCAGGCGTGCCGTGGAGCTGGATGGGCAGTCAGCCGCAGCACATGTCACACTCAGCATGATCCTGGGTGGCCTCGGGTTGGCTGAGGACGCGAAACAAAGCAGTGCCGCCGCATTGGAACTGGCACCGGACAACGTGTCCATAGCCAGCCGGCATGCCTGGAATTGTCATCAGGCCGGATGCTCGGAAGAGGGCGTGAGTTTGTTCGAACAGCTGTGCGAACGCGATGACGCTGATCAACAAACCTTTGTTGGGTATGCAGAAGTGCTGCGCGAAATGCACCGGCCATGGGATGCGCTGCAAGCGCTTCATCAATCCCCGGCCGCGGACACCAGCCCGATGGTTTTGACGAACATCGGCTCAACCTTTCAAGACCTAAACCTACCGGCGCTGGCCGTTCCGTTCTTCGCCCGCGCTGCAGACAGTGCAGACGGCAATCTCAAACCTTCAGAGTCGCTCGCCTTTCAGTTGCTGCAACTTGGTCAACTTGAAGCGGGATGGGCGCAGTTGGATAGGCGTCTAGACAGCCCCGACATAAATGCTGAGCGCGGCGGCGGAGTGCCGTTTTGGCGGGGCGAAGACCTCTCGGACAAGACATTGCTCATTTATTTCGAACAGGGTGCGGGTGAGCACATTATTCAAGCCAGCATGATCGCCGATGTGGCAGCCCGGGCCAAGCGATGCATTGTTGAATGTGCGCAGCGCTTGGTGCCGATTATTCAGCGTTCAGTTCCTAGTGTGGATGTCATTTCCGGCCTCGACCTTCAGGCGAAAACCAAGGCCCTGAAGGAGGCCGACGTGCAAATCCCTGGCCTGCACCTGGGCCGCCACTGCCGCGCCAGATTTGCGGATTTCCCAAAGCCAGGCCGCACCCTTCAGCCCGACCCGGACAAGGTGAAAGCCTTTCGTAGTGCCTATGAAGCCTTGGCGGATGGCCGCAAGATCGTGGGGCTGTCGTGGATCAGCGGCAGCACCAACTTCGGTAAAAAGAAAACGATACCGCTGGATGAGATCGGCCGTATTTTTGACCCCAAGAAGGTTTTTGTCGTGAGCCTGCAATACGGATCGGTTCGGTCCGCGGTCGACACGTTTAGACAAGAAACCGGTAGCGAAATTTATATCGATGAAAGTCTTGATCAGATGAAGGACCTGGATTCGTTTTTCGCTCAGGTCGCGAGCCTGGATCTGGTGGTTACAATTTCAAACACAACGGCCCATGTGGCCGGCGCGACGGGTACACCGGCATGGGTTCTCCTCCCTGCTGGAAGCGGTTCGATTTGGTACTGGTTCTTGGACCGCACGGACAGCCCTTGGTATTCTAGCGCACGCCTCTTCCGCGGCGACCAGGCGCAGGATCAAACCGAACAGTGGTGGCAGGCTTGTCTGTCGCAGGCGAAGAATGAACTGAAGTCTTGGCTCAAATCCGCGTGCACACAACGTCATAGTCATTAGATGGCTGAAGACCGACTCAATCACCTGTACCAAACGGCGACCGAGCTCTATCACGCGGGCGACTTGGCAGGCGCAGAAAAACAGGCGCGCCGGGTCGCAAAGAAAGTTCCTAAAAACGCCAATGCGCTAAATCTCCTCGCGGTGATTGTTCAGCAACAGGGCAAGATCGATGAGGCCATCAAACTCTTTTCGCGGGTTTGCGCGCTTGCGCCGGACCAGCTGCAAGCGCACATAAACCTCGGCAATGCCCTGCGCGAGGCGGGACAGCACCCCGAGGCCCGGCGCGCTTATGAAACTGCGCTGGAGCACGATCCGAATTTTGTCGCCGCAAAAATAAACTTAGGCACGACGCTCCAGGAAAGCGGCGATTTCAAACAAGCCTTAGACCACTTTTCCGGAGCGACTGAGATTGCGCCGGACTATCAGCCTGCCCATTACAATAGAGGCGTTTGCCTCAGAGACATGCGGCGGTTCGATGACGCGCTCGCCGCGCTAACCCGTGCCATTGAGCTCAACCCGGCTGACCCCGGCAGCTACCTGGAACGCGCCAATGTGCTTTCGGATATGGGACGCGACGACGACGCTATAATCGACATTCAAACAGCATTGCGTCTGCGTCCTAACTGGCCAGATGCCTACGGCAACTGGGGCAGCTTCTTGACGAACCTAGATCGTCACGAAGAAGCGCTCGAGAAATTCGATAAGAGCCTCGTCCTCGATCCCAACAACGTCACGAACGTGGTCAACCGCGGCCTAGCCTGTCTGGCGATGGGCAACCTCGAGCAAGGCTGGCCAGCCTATCTTCGCAGAGCTGAGTCGGCAGCTCCATTTTACGCCAAGTTTGAACACGATTTGCCTGAGTGGGCGGGCCAAGATATATGCGATCAGCACGTCTTGGTGTGGACGGAACAGGCGCTTGGTGACCAAATTCTTTACGCAGGATTGATGGAAGAATTCGCGCAACTGGCCGGACGCGTGACCTGGATATGTCCAGCCAAAGTGAGTGGTTTGTTCCGCAGCGCCTTTGCGGGGTTAAAGAACGTCGAAGTGACAGACCAAGACCTCAATGACCTGCCGCTAGGCGATTATGATTTTCAGGCGTCGATGATAGATTTGGCCGCGGCATTGCGCCCATCGATGTCTGCATTCCCTGCCCCCGCACCTTATCTCAGGCCGGATAAGAACGCCGCGCGGGGCTTGAGGAAAGCACTTCACCAACGATTTGGTCCGGAAACCAAGCTGGTAGGCCTCTCTTGGGCCAGCAAAAACCCGTTGATCGGCGACGGCAAAACCCTGGATTTCGACAGTCTTCAGCCACTTCTGAGCCTAGCCGGGGTGCAATTCATAAACGTGCAATACGGCCCCGCGGGCGAGGACTTCAGCGGTCTGCCTGAGGACCTGCGGGCAAAAATTTGGACGGTTGAAGATGTCGACCTGAATGGCCTTCTGGAAGACTCTCTGAATCTATTGGCGGCACTGGACTTATTCATCACCTGCAGCAACACAACGGCACATCTATCTTCCGCTGCCGGGTTGCCGACATGGATTCTCGTGCCGGCGGGCAAGGCGCGGATCTGGTATTGGTTTCTGGAGGGCACGCAAAGCCCTTGGTACCTCAAGGCCCGGCTCTTTCGCCGCCAGCATCGCGAATCATGGGCCGCGACCGTGGGGCAAGTGACCAGGGAACTCGAAAGTTATTTAATTTCAGATACTTAAGTTTCCCGTCCTGGTATTCTTTTGGACATGCCCCTCTGGCTTAAGGGCCTAATTTTGACGGCTCGAACTGCGCCCTGCCCGATGACTGAGCATTTGTCGTGAGAGGGTATCGAAAAAACCTTTTGAAAACGGGACCTTACATTGTTGCAGATATGCAACGCACGCCCAGCTACACCCTTGACTTTTAGCCGCCGACCCGGTGTTATGGCCCTGCGCTGACGGGCGCACGCGTATGCATGCGCGTACCCTTTTAAAATCAGATATCTGGAAACTTTAGGGGATCCTTTAGATATGAAACGACAAACTCTACAAATCGGTAGCGCTCTGTTGGCGACAACAGCGTTATCGTCGACTGCCCTTGCCGGGTCAGTTACGAACTACAACGGCTCGGGAACGGCCACGACCTTCACCGCCGCATCACTCTCTGCTCAGGTGTTTGGGGCGACAGGTTCGTCGAGCGTTAGCCTTGGCCCGCAAATTGTTCAGTTGGACTTCACCAACAACCTGACAACGACCTTCGACATAGAAATCGAAGGTTCGAACTCTGACTTCACGGGCACAATCGCGGTGACCGGTTTCCATGTCAGCGGTTCGTCGCTGTCGGCCATTGTGTTCACGGGCTGTACCGTTCAGGTGCTGACCGAACGCATTCTGGTGGAAGACTGCTTGGCCACATCCAGCTCGAGCGGCTTTGGTGCGTTGGGCGTCTGCGGCATTCAGTACACCAATGCCAATGGTCTCGCGACCGCCGGTACGAGCATCGCCCTGAGCGGTATCGTTCGCGGCCAGAGCAACAACACGTTCGAAACGATTTCGAGCACCAATGTTGTGACCAGTGCAACTGGCGTAACGGACACGCTTTCGGCCAACTCGACGCTGACCATCAACAACCTGGCCTCACCGGCCTTTACGTCGTTGAGCGGCAACGTCACCACCGGCCGTTTGGGTAACATCCTCATCACTGCGACGGGTGCGGTTTCAACCAACCTGACCACCTCTATCTTGACCGATAGTAACTTGGCGGCGGCTCTGGAAATCACCGTGACCCACGGCGTGCTGACGGATGCGGCAACCGATGCGATTACCGTAACTGGTACGGGCACGACGTCGTCGTTCGCAACCACCGTGATTGCTTCGGCCTTCAACGGTAACGTCGCGTCCTTCGACTTCACTGCTGGTAGCATTCTCGGCTCGTTCGACATCAACGTGGTGTTCGACGGATCGACTGCCATCCAAGAGTGGTCAGCCGGTACGGTGTCCTTGGTCTACACGCCGGGTTCAGTGAACCTGACAGCTCTGCCGTCTGACACCGGTTCGCTGGCAGCGCTAAGCCGGGATGGGTTCTCGACCCAGCTCAACACGCTGCAGTCCACTGCAGGTGACGGCGCGACGCTGTTCCAGTCGTTTGTCCGCATCACCAACAGCGGTACGGTTGCCGGCACGGTTTCGATCGCCGTCCGTGACGATGCCGATGGCAGCTCGTATGGCACCTTCACCTCCACCACGATCGCTCCGAGTGCGTCGATCCAGGTGGGTATGTCGGCCATTGAGTCCGCTCTGAGCATCACACCGGCTGGTCAGTACCACCTGACCATCTCCGGGCCGATCCAGGGTTATGCCCAGCACATCGTGTTCAACAGCGTCGACAACTTCTTCGTCGATCTGTCGGGCTTCCGCAACGGCACCTCATCGGATCCGTAAGGACTTTAAAAATTTCGGTCTCATCTTCGGGACCGTTGGGAAAGGGAGGGTGTTTCACCCTCCCTTTTCTTTTGAGCGCCCAGCAAACCCACAGCTTCCGGCCCAGCTTCCAAACTGCCCTCTACCCGGAAATGACACTTCCTTAACTTCCCGATCTGCCTGGGCTGGGGTATGAACGATTCTCCGCCGATTTTTGCATGAAGTGCCCGAGATGCCTGCTTTTGACTATGAAGCTGTGGATCAGTCCGGACGTTCGCTTTCTGGGCAGGTCTCAGCAGAGTCGGAGAAAGATGCATTGCGGACAATCATGGGCCGCGGACTCACACCGACATCGGTCATCCCCTATCACCCCAAGCCGTCCACCACCACCTGGGCTGGATTTTCCTTGGGGCGCCGGGCGCCGAAGGACCAAGACTATATTCTGCTCGTAAAACAGCTCGCCCTGCTTTTGAATGCTGGAGTTCCGCTGATATCCGCAGTTGAGACCCTCACCCACCAAAGCCCTCACCCGGCCCTGACCCAGCCCTTAGATGCACTCGCACGTGCCTTGAGATCCGGCACCGCTTTCTCACCGTCTCTTGAGAGCGCCCTCCCCCAATTACCGGGCTATGTTCTGCAGTTGAGTGCCGCCGGGGAGTCGATTGGCGAGCTCGGCCCAGCGCTGTCTGACGCGGCGCGACAGATGGAGTACGACTTCAGAATAAAACAGGACGTTAAAAACGCCCTGACCTACCCCGCCATACTGGTTGCCGCAGGGCTTGGCGCAGTAATTTTTATCTTTTTGGTGGTTGTGCCTAGGTTTTCCGCGATGTTGGCAAGCTCAGGGGGTGAGTTACCGTTTCTTTCGAAACTCGTCTTATCCACGGGAATGGTGATGAGTGAGAACAAGACCGCGCTCCTAGCCCTCCTCGGGACAGTCAGTGCCCTGATAATATGGGCGGGCAAGCAGCCAACGCTTAGGGATTCTGCTCGGCAAATCACCTTCAGACTACCGCTCGTGGGGCTATGGCTGAAAGAAGCAGAACTGGCTAAATGGTCATCAATGCTCGGCACGTTGCTTACGCATGGTGTGGACCTGATCAAAGCGCTCGAGTTTTCCCGCGCCACAATTTCAATTCGGTCATTGAGCTCACGCATGGAGCAAATCACAAAGCTTGTCCGAGGTGGCCGGTCGTTGTCCTACGCCATGGACGAGCAAGATACGTTCTCGGAAACAGCCCTGAGCTTGGTGCAAGTGGGCGAGGAATCTGGAGAGCTGCCCCAAATGCTGGGATCGCTTGCCACACTCTATGAAGAATCAGGACGGCAGAGGATGAAACGCTTTCTGATTATTCTGGAGCCCGCTGCAATCATTTTGATCGGGCTCGTCATCGGTGGCATCGTTACAGCCATTATGTTAGCCATAACCAGTATCAATCAGATCAACCTGTGAGGTGCAAATCATGAACTCGTCACCCCGCACAGACGTGGCGCCCGGCACAGCATCACGTGGCTTCACTCTCCTAGAGATGCTGGTTGTACTTGTCATTATCGGATTGGTGGCTGGATTAGTGGGCCCCCAATTGTTGGGCCGCGTGGACAGTTCTCGCGTTACAGCAGCGGAGACGCAAATTCGCATGATCAAAGGTGCCCTCGACACCCTGCGGCTTGATATCGGTCGCTATCCGACAACCGAAGAGGGCCTGGCCATGCTGACTGATCGCCCCGCAGACGCACGGGTCAGCCGGAAGTGGCAGGATGGGGGCTATCTATCGGAAGGCGTTCCGCTCGATCCCTGGGGCACGCCTTATCAGTACAAGGCGAAAAGTGCGACCAGCGTTGTCCTTTACAGCTTCGGAGCCGATGGAAAGGAAGGGGGCGAGGGAATAAATGCTGACGTTGGCTTCCTCGACACAGATACAGCGCAAAGATAGAAGAAACTCTCGCGGCTTCACGCTACTCGAAGTTCTGACGGTTCTGTTTATCGTCGGATTGGCCGCAGCCTTAGTCGCGCCCAATTTCCCAGTGTTGCTGGACCGGATCGTCAGCGCCAATCAACGCGAGAATGTCGTCCGGGCCCTCAACACGCTCCCCTACCAAGCCTTGGCAACCAATCAGAATTATGTGCTGTTGAGCATTGGTGAGGACCTTAGTAGCAGCGCGCCCGGCGCTCTTGATGAACTGGAGATATTCGCCGGCACCTCATTTCGGACCCACGACATCTCCCGGGCAACGATCCCTCTTCCGGAGGGATGGTCCCTCACCGTGAGTGCTCCAATATTTTATCGGATGTCAGGATTCTGCAGCGGCGGATCGATTGAACTGAACACTGGTATCTCTGCCGCATCCTATGAGTTGTCCGCCCCGCTCTGCCAACTGGATGTTCAGTGAGGCGAGAACCAACAATGAAACCGCCTCTGTCATCACAGACTGGATTTACATTTGTTGAGGCCTTGGTCGCACTCGTCATTCTTGGCATGGCAGCGATACCCATCTTGATGTTGTTAAGCCAGTCTGTGGATCAACTCGGCAAGATTTCGGAGACAACCGCAAGGGCAGAGGCCATGCGCACTGCACTCGCTATTATTGATCCGATCAATCCAATTGACCGGCCAAATGGCGAACTGAATTTGGCTGACTACACTTTGACTTGGACATCCGAAGAAATTATTCCTCCAAATGAGAATGTCGTCATAGGCGTCGGACTCGCCGGGTACCGGGTCGGCTTCTACAACGTTGAAGTTTCATTCCTGCGCGATGGAGACACTTGGTTCTCCTTCGGGACACGGAAAACAGGGTATCGCCGTATCCAATCTACCAACGGCCCCTTTAGCACCGGGGCGAGATGATGCGGCAGGCAAAACAACTGCAGGCTGGCTTCACTTTGATCGAAGTCCTCGTCGTATTGGTGATGACAAGCCTCATATCTGCCATCCTGATGCAGGCGTTGTCCTTGGTGCTGGATACAAGGTTTAAGGTCAGGGATGCGCTAGCAGACTCGGAGTCCGTGGCCCTGAACCGGAGCGTTCTGACTTTCCCGATGACCGGCGTCCTGCCGGACTATGATGATGGGCCCGACCGGTTTGCCGGCCAGAGCAAGAGGATGAGGGGGCTAACCCTAACCCCCCTCCACGGAACGGCCGGGGCCCCGACGGGGTTTGGCTTAATGATTCAATATAACGCCGGCTCCGGGATGTCCGAGTTAACCTATTTGGAGCGCGGTTTTGACCCTGTAAAACTGGCGGAATGGCCAGGTGACGTCGGCGCCTTTACCTACATGGGACGCAGTGGCGATTGGTCTAATATATGGCCCGTCCCTGGTGACCTAATTGAACCCGCGCCCCGCACAATTCGCATGACCACGGGTCTATCGCCAGCCGAATACTACGTGCGCATCATGGGGCCCCATGAACGCATCGGCCGGATACAGGACACTCCACTAGGCAGCGCACAGTGACGAAAAGAGTGCCGCCGGACGTGGAACGGCTGAGCGCCGCGGCCCAGGCCCTCCAAACCGGCGATGTCCGCAAGTCGCTTCAACTCTGCGAACAACTCGCCAAAGACTTTCCTGACAATGCAGATGTCGCCCATGTCTTTGGCTTGGCAGCCAGGAGTGCTGGCCAAACCACTGCCGCGCTTTCTCACCTCAAAAAAGCCGCCGCCCTGGCGCCGGGCCATGCAGTCATCTTAAGCAATTTGGGTCTGGTTTTCTTGGAGACCGGAGACACTGAGAACGCCCTTAGGGCTCTGACCCAGGCGGTCACGGCCAAGCCAGATTTCCCGGCGGCTCACGCGAACCTGGGCCACGCGAGACTGCGCACAGGCGATCTATCTGGTGCGGAGTCGTGTTACCGCAGCGCCCTCCAGCTGAACCCGGGTCAGGCAGACGCTATTTCAAACCTCGTGCAGACGTTGGCGGGCCAATCACGTTTGGACGAACTTGGAGTCGACCTCAACCACGCAGCACTGCAAAACAGTCCTGACGTCGTCACTGCGCGGGGCATTGTTGCAATGCATGATGGCCGCTTCGGCGAAGCTGTAAGCTTTTTCGAGGACGCGATCTCTTTGTCGCGGGAAACACCCGCCCTATTGAATCACCTCGCATTGGCACACGCCAAGCTCGGTGATACGGACAAGGCGTTGCAATTGCTCCACCGGGTGGTTGAAGCCGCACCAAACAACGCCGAACCCCTGATCAACATTGCCGACATTCTCAAGTATTCGGCCCCGGACAACGCTCTACCCTTCGCCGAAAAGGCCCTCGCTCTCGATCCCGCAAATGCCAACGCCTGCGACCTTCTCGGATTTCTCCATTTCATGCGGGGGCATCATCGCGAAGCCATCGAGTGTTTCGACAAGACGTTACAGATAGACCCTACATTTATGCGCGCGTCGTATCATAAGGCAGGCGCAGCTTTCCTGGAGGGAGACTTCGGCACAGCCTGGAGCGCGTATCTGAAACGCTACGGCCCGTCCGGTACCGATGACAGCCCCTTTGGAGACACTCTTCCTGGATCAATAAACGGCTCGGGCCCATCCGGCTCAGTCGCCGTCTGGACCGATCAAGGACTTGGCGATGAGATACTGCAACTTGGTTTGGTGCGAGACCTGTACGCTGAAGGAAAAGCTTCTGTTCTAAGCACGTCTCCGCGCCTCGTGCCCCTCGCACAGAGAGCTTTTCCAGATCTTCGTGTTCTCAGCCATGATCAAACCAGAACAATGAAAGGCGGGAACATATACGCGGATAGTCAAAGTCCTGCCATCGGGCTCGGCCGGATATACCGGCGCTCGTGGGATGCATTTCCCAGCACACCGTCATACCTCCAAGCCGATCCGAAAATGACCAACGCCGTGCGCGACAGATACCTTAGTCACGGTGCCGGCAAGCCACTGATCGGTGTTTCTTGGAAGAGCACTAACGCGACTTTCGGCAGCGAAAAGTCTTTGGATTTGCCATACCTCTTCTCTTTCTTCAGGGAGCTAGAATGCACTTGGGTCAACCTTCAGTATGGGGATGTCTCTGAGGACATCGCTGCGGTGAAGGCGGACATACTCGTTGATTCGGACATAGACCCCCTTCGCGATATGGACGCTTTTGCGGCACAGGTCGAAGCCATCGATCTGGTTATCACGACGAGCAACACCACCGCCCACATGGCAGGAGCTTTGGGGAAACGGGCTCTCGTTCTGGTTCCCCGCCGGGGGCCTGGATGGTTGTGGTACTGGTTTGACGGACGGCCGGACAGCCCTTGGTACCCCTCTCTGACCCTCTTCCGGCAAGATCATGCCGGCGATTGGGGCCCAGCGCTGGCCGCCGCAGCCCAGGCTTGCCGGGAGATTCTTGTGTGATCCCATAGGGTTACAACGAATTAATTGGTTCTTGATCGGGACTTCTCATACGGTTCCATCACCATACGGGGATAATGCGGCGCCGTGGGTTGAGTTGAACTCGGGCCACCAGAACAGCATTCCGTCTGACCACATCTTAACGAAGGCCAGCAATGGATATAGAGCGCGCCTCGGATAAATACTGGAGCAGCAGGCCGTCACCTGGGTCCGCGCGCGGCTTTATCCTGCCGTTGACACTGTGGATCATCGCCGCTCTTGGCCTGATTGCAGCGGTTATTTCGGAGTGGGTATCCGAGGGAATCGAGAACGCAATCGCGATCCAAGACAGGGTGGAGGCGGAACTGGCGTTCGCCAACGTGCGCAACGAGTTGGCCTTTATGTTCGCGCGCCATCCGTACAGTCAGCGCGGCTTGGAAGTTGGGACACCATTCAACGCGCCCACGGGAACCTCATTCAACGACGTTCTAAGCGCCGACTACTCGTCCGACCAGCTGATTATTCTTGACGGCCGCCCCTACGTCCTGGAAAGCAATCCGGATTACGTTATTCAAATTCAGGATGGCCGTGGCCTTATCAATCTTAATGTCGCCAACGGGCCTTACTTGACCCGCTTGTTCGCAGCCCTCGACATTGATGAAGATTTACATGACCTGCTTATCGATACGTTACTCGATTATCGCGATGAAGATGATTTCGGTCGTCTGTCCGGTGCAGAGGAAGATGATTACGCACGGCTAGGGCTTTATCCGCCAAGTAACTACCAACTTTTGTCACCCTGGGAAGCCCAACGCGTCATTGGATGGACCCAAGCTGACGAGCTGTGGCAGCGTCAATATGAGCGCCCCATCGTCACCACATGCCGGTCCTCCGGCTTCAATCCCAATACGGCGCCGCCGGAAGCACTGGCGACGTATGTGGACGGGGTCGACTTAGACCGGACATCCACTTTGATCGAGTTTAGAGAACAAATGCCGTTCCGCAGCGCCCGGGGATTGGGTGACGCGGCAGGTGTGATTCTGCGCAATCAACCATTCTTTTTCAGCTTCGTTCCCGGGCGATGCCTCGTTGTTGACTTGATCAACCGCAACACCAATGAGCGAGTCCGGTTTTCACTCACTTTTCTTCCACGCAGCAAAGAGCAACCCTGGCAAATTGACTATGTCGTTCGAATTCCTGAGAGATACAGGCAATCGCTGGCTTCAGTCGATCCGGATGTCAGTTTCCCCCGTCCCGAAGAGATTAATCGACGGGGCGGACGGACTGACAGAACTTCCGGGTTCTGAACAGCGGCCGATCTGGATTCCCGCGCGGCGTACGCTGAAACACGCCGTTTTTGAACTGCCCGAACAATTGACGGGGCGGAAACGGGCGTCCGCGTTAGACCTGAAAATAAGCGCATGGTCGCCCTTTCAGGAAACCGGCTATGCCGTTCAGTGGTCCGGTAACGAAGCAAGCGTCTATGTATGGGATGCTGGGGCGATGCGGGACCGGATTTCGGGTCATGGCTACAATCCGGCCAGCTTTGAAATTGTACCACCGGCGTTTATCCAGGAACCCATCGAGTCAGGCGTACGCCTTGTCGCAACGCCCGATGGGTGCGAAGGACAAGTGTGGCGCGCCGGCCATCTGGCCATGACGCGGTGGTGGAAAGCCGCACCCACGGCCCAGGAGTGGTCATTGTTCCGGCGGGGTGCAGGTCAACTGGGGACCGAAGGCGCCCCGGCTGCACCCAGCGTCAGCGAGACTATGTGGCTGGAGCGGCCATGGACATCATCCGAGTCAGGAAGTGATGTTCTCGCCCAGTTTTTTTCTAACAGAGTCGCGATGGTGTGGGCGAGTGCGGCGGCACTAATTCCGTGCGTATTTCTTGTCGCCCAATGGATGACCTACGCTATTGCGGGCCAAGCCGTGGAGCGATCCATCGTTGCGATTGAAGAAACAAGCCAGACGGTCCGTCAAAAGCGCAGTGCCGCTTTGTCGGCATTGGACCGCGTCGAGGACTTCCAATCGCTCAAACGCTATCCCGCCCAGATCGAGATTGTATCCGCAGCTCACGACATACTGCGCCGCTTTCCCGTCACTTTGTCCAATTGGGATTATGACGACGGGGAGCTGCAGTTCGGCCTTGAATCAGATGAAGATATGGACGCGCGCATATTTATCTCCGCGTTCGAGGATGCGGACCTATTCCGTCAGGTAAGTGCGAGCACACGAGGCGACCGCCTTCTGCTGCGCATGAATGTGTTGCCGCTCTCGGGAGGCGCCGTGTGAACATCACCGCATCTCTGCCGAAAGCGTTGATTGATGTTTTTGAGCAAACACGCGAACGCGTGGAAACAGAATTTGCATCCAACACGCGGCTCCGGTGGCTGGCCCTATCCGGTGCGCTCGTGTTGTATTTAGGGCTGGTCTTAGTCCTGTGGAACAACGTTTCGGACGTCCGGGGTCAGTTGAGGCAAAAACAGGAACAACTGTCGCGGCTGGAATCTCAGACGTCAGAAACAAGTTGGCCCGAACGGTCTGCGGCTGCGCAGTCGATGGCCGCAGGCCTGGAACAGAAGCTTTGGCCCGGGCAAACACCAGGCCTCGCGGAAGCCGGTTTTGAACAATGGATTCGCAACCAGCTAGAAAACGAGGGTGTCGAGGTCCGGCAGGTCCAGCTCACGCGCTCACCGGTTCAAGAGGACCGCTCAGAAGTCAGCCGGCCATCGCTTCAGCAAATTCAGCGCATCCGCGCGAAAGTTGTCGCCCCTTTGAATGAAGCTGCATTGGTGCGGCTGTTGTCTAGTGCGGCGGAGAACCCAAGTTGGGTTCTCGTAGAGCAGCTCATTGTTCGGGGAGGCCGAAACGAGCGGTTTGAGATCGATCTGACCGTATTCTATCGCCCTCCTGGGGGTAGGTCATGACAGCCCGGGCGCAAGAAGCTATAGCGACGATGAATGCCTTGTTGCGATCTCATTCGCGCGCCGGTCTCGCCGTGATCGCTAGCGCGGGATTAGGCGTCTTGATCGCCTTGATCGCGGTTCAAACGAGCGGAGACAGTGCGCGTCAAAACGACAATTGGTCACTCCCGGAGGACCAGGCACTGGTTTTGGTGTCTAGCGTCGAGGGAATTCTCGCTGAACCGTTGTTCGGGGGCGACCCCGTAGTAGCCGAACCTGAGCCGGAAGACGTCGCCACAGAAATTGACTCCTCTGGCGATCCCTGGCGCTTGCTGGGAATAGTCACCGAAGGCGACCAACGGTACGCCGTCGTCCAGAATCAGACACTGGGCAAACTTGAGCGCATCGTGCCCGGAGATGAATTGCCCGGTGGCGAACACCTGATCAGCGTCAACGAAAATTCCATCGTCTATGAGACTCAAGAAGACCAAACAGAACTGTCCCTGTTCAGGGATATCAGCAGGACCGAGGACTAATCAGATGCATGCCCGTTCACCCCAACCGTTGGCCGCCTATATACGGCGCGCCTCACTCCTTTGCATCATCGGCGCCGCGCTCGCAAGCTGCGGTACGGTTACCCGCACACCAATTACGACGCCCCTGAAAATCGAGAAATCGACAGCCCAGGCGGACCCGATACTCGTAGATGGTCCTGGAACCGCGCGGCGGGAGATCTCGTTCGAAGATGGCCTGAGAACGCCGAGCGGCCGGAACATCGCCGAGCCGATCAGCAGCACTCAGGCGCCGCCGTTGGAAGGCGAGAGAATCAGCATCAATTTCGAGGGCGTTCAATTGCCGTCGTTCGTAAACACGGTGTTTGGCGAGTTGCTTGACGTTACCTTCGAAATCGACAGCGCAGTTCTTGGACGTGAGCAGCTGGTTACGCTGAGAACCGCCAACGCGTTGCCCCCAAACGATTTTTACCTTCTGGTGACCCAAGTCCTACAGAACTACGGCATCAGCGTAGCCTACGAAAATAACGTCTATCGCATTGTCGAGAATGCGCAGGCCCAACAGGAAATCCCCCGCATTATACGCTCACGCGCTTTCTCAAACGTACCCGGCGATATGCGCCCTGTGTTCTATTACGCACACGTGGACAATATTCGGGTGAAGACCATGCAGGTCTGGCTGGACCTGACGTTGAGGCAGCGCCTCCAAGTGGTCAGCGTGCCCTACACCAATGCACTCTTGTTGCTGGGCAATGCGGAAGACGTCGCGGCGGCAATCGAAGTCATTGAAACGTTGGACCAACCGAATCTGGCGGGCAGCAAGAGCCTCAAGATATCCCCGGCTTTCTGGAGCGCAGATAAACTCACACGCCAACTCCTGGAGGTTCTAAGAGCCGAGGGATATTGGGTGGAGGTTGGCTCAGGGTCCGACGCGCCGATTCAGCTTATTCCTGTACAGGCTCTGAATACGATCATCGTCTTTGCCTCGAGTGAACAAAATTTGCGCCATGTTTTTGACTGGGCCGCCGAACTTGATCAGCCTGGCCAGACGGTGAACACCACAGGTGTCTACTACCATCAAGTTCAGAACACCAACGCGGATGACGTGGCACAAATTATGACTGCTCTCCTGGGGGGAGGTGAGTCCGGTGACGAACTGGAGTCGGAAAGTCAGACCACAACGCAAGAAGGGATCAGCATCATCGTCGATACCGCGCGGAACGGTATTATCTTTAAGGGAACGGCGGAAGAGTACGCTCAGTTCCGGTCGATCGTTGAGCAGATGGACCGCGCGCCATACGAGGTCCTGATCGAAGCGACTGTAGCGGAAGTAACTCTGGATGAAGGCGAGTCCTTGGGCATTGCCCTGAGCTTCGACGACGCCGCAACGGCGAGCACCAATAGCTTCGCCATCGAATCCGATGAAGGCTTGGTCGTGAACCTAATCCGTGATCGTGGTGATTTTACTGCCAGCCTTGCCGCCGCAGCCGACCAAAACAAGGTGTCCATTCTGTCTAGCCCGCGCCTTGTTGCCGCAAGCGGCAAGTCCGCCAGCATGCAAGTGGGAACACAGGTGCCCATTATCACCACACAACAGACAGCGCCAGACGGCTCTGTTGGGGGCACAAGCAATATTCTTCAGCAGGTTCAGTATCGCGATACGGGCGTAGTCCTGAGCATCAGGCCCGTGGTCAACTCCAGCCGGCGCGTGGAGCTCAATATTTCTCAGGAAGTAAGTGACGCCCAGTCCAATGACACATCGGACATTCAGAGCCCGATTATCCTTACCCGCGGCATCGAAACCACGCTGTCTATAGACGACGGAGAAACAGTTTTGCTGGCCGGACTCATTTCCGAGAATTTCAGTGTAGGCGACACTGGCGTGCCGTACCTCAAAGACGTGCCGCTGTTAGGCAACCTGTTTAAGAGCCAATCTCGATCACGCACCAAAACAGAACTTATCGTTTTGCTCACGCCATACATTATCGACAGCCGAGATACGTCCCGGGCCGTCAGGGATGCCTTCCGGTCACAACTTGAAGGACTCGACGCATCGTTCGATGAAGTTGAGTGAGCGACGTTATCTTCGGCAATTAACTGCACTTAATACGGAATGTTAGAAATATGAAAGCTCGTATCTGGTCAATCGCCGCGGTGAGTCTATGCCTCGCGGCATGCGCGTCTGTGAATACACCGGAAGTCGCATCTGTAAAAACACCGGAAGAAACCCTCAAGGTTTGGTTTCCCAATGACGCGTATTTGCGCGAGCTCGACACCAGCGCACTCATGTCAGAAGCGGACAGCGGCTCCCTTGAGGCACAACTCCACCTGGGAATGAGGCTGATGACCGGCGATCGGATTGAGAGGGACGAGGCCCGCGGCTACTCTATCTTTAAGGAGATTGCTGAAACGGGTGACCCGCGCGGCGCTTTCTTTGTCGGCGCGGCATACTCCCGCGGCGCGGGCGTGGAAAAAGATGAGACTGCGGCGGCCGAGTGGTACGAAAAGTCAGCGCACGGCGGATATGACAAAGGTCAGTTCTGGTACGGGTTTATGCTGTCCCGCGGCCGCGGCGTCAGCGCCGATTACACCGCAGCCGTCCAGTGGTGGGAAAAGGCCGCACTTCAAGGTGATACAAACGCTCAATTCAGTCTCGGCGAGGCATACGATTCGTGCCGCGGCGGCCTGCCGCGTGACTTCGACAAGGCTGCGTATTGGTATCGGTTGGCCGAGGGCGGCAAAGACAATATGCTCGCGCGCTACAATCTGCGCCGTTTAATCGATCTGGGGCTTACGGATTGGAAAGCAGGCGACCCCGGTGAACGGCCAGTCAAAACGATTCCTATTCCCGACGGCGCCTATCAACCCTGCCCTGCCGGTGTGGATGATCCAATCGCGTACGTTTTCGCCGGGAACTAGCGGCCTCATTCGCGCCGCGCTACATAGAAAGATCAACGCTTAAGAGTCCTGCAAATGACGAATGAAATAGAGCTTGCAATCACGATCGGAATTTTGCTTCTCGAACTCGCGCTGTTCGGTTTCTGCTATTACCAAGCGAAACAGCCGCCAAACCCGGCGAAGCCACGCCTGATCAACTATGGACTCCTCATGCTCATCCTCACGTTGCTCTTTCTCGCGACAATCGCGCACGTCGTCAGCCTGGTGACAGGTGAGCAGGTAAAACCGAGACGCCGCCGGGGGATGTGAAAGCAGGCTAGGTTGGATACTTGATGTTCGGCCAACCCATGTACAGATCAATGATGGCTGTGATGAGTGCGAGGTGGGCCGACTCGACAAATCCGTAGTCAAGCGCGGAGACATGAATATTCACGTCACCGGACTGCCGCAAAGGATTATCCTCCTTGAAGCCGGATAGCGTGACAACGTGGCATTTCTTGGCCCGGGCCGCTGTGACGGCCTTGAGAATATTTTCTGAACGCCCCGAAGAGGAAATTGCGACGAGAACATCTTCTGCGTCAGCAATCATTTCGATCTGCTTGGAGAAAACAAATTCGTAGCCGTAATCATTGCTAAGGCACGTCAATGCCGAGGAATCATTGAGAGCGAGCGCTTTGATCCCACCGTTCTTGAAGAAATCCGTAGCCATATGACTGCAAATGCCAGCCGAACCTCCGTTGCCGCAAAATAGAACTTTTCGGTTGGATGCCGCCGTATCGCGCAGACGATCAAGCACGTGCTTAAAGGCGCCTTCAGCGGTCATGCTCTGACCCGTCACATCGGAATATGTTGCTGATGCAATACATGCGGCAAGCTTTTCGAAGTAATCCGTGATCAGATTTGCGCTCATAGCTAGGGTTTCCTTCATTGCGACCGGGACTGTACCCTCAGAGCCGAGCAAATGTCACGGGACAGATGCGTTAAGCAGGGGAGCAGGCCGCACCGGTCCTGTACCGAAGTTGGCCTTACGACATAAGATCTTGCCATGACGCCATCCAATCAAACAGCTGATCAGATCGTCGCGGAAGGGCTGTTCCGTCATCAGCAAGGTGACGCGGCGGGCGCTGAGACGAAATACCGTCAAGCGCTCGCCGTGGACCCCCACCAACCCGATGCCCTGCACCTTCTGGGCGTGCTCTTATTTAGCGATGGCGCACTGGAGCAAGCCCGCGCATACATCGAAGAAGCGATCCGGATACGCAGTGATAATTATATATATTTCAATAACTTATCTCTAGTTTGCCAGGCGCAACAGGACCTCGTCCCAGCTCTTACCGCGGCGCGGCGCGCCGTCGACCTGGCGCCGTCGGATGTGGGCGCACTCACCACTCTCGGCGTTTGTCAGCAAAAATCCGGCGATCTCTCGGCGGCCACGGACTCCTACGAAGCCGCCTTGCGTATCGATCCGTCCGCAGCACAGACCGAACTCAATCTGGCGACTGTTTACCTGGAGACAGGCGATACCCGGCGGGCCGAAAAACACTTCCGGCACGTGCTGTCACATCCCTCGCACCAGGTAGACGCGGCCATTGGACTCGCCCAAGCTCTTATGCGGCAGGGTCAAGCCGATGCCGCAGTTGATACCCTTACTCCACTGCTGACAGAGCTTCCCGACCAGGCGCCCCTCGCCCTCACCCTGTCCGAAGCGCTGCTACGGGGCGATCAGCCCCATCGCGCACTTGAGGTCGCCTCTAACGCCCTCAACCGCTTTCCACAGGACAGCGCGCTGCGCAATTTCCGTGGCCACGTCCTGCGCGATCTCGAGTGCCCGCAGGACGCCCTGTCAGAGTTCGAGACTATCCTGGCCAACGACCCAGATCATGTAGATGCGCACGTCAATTTAGGTCTGACACATCTGGCACTCGGGAACTATGACCGAGGATGGACCCATTATCATGCCCGAACGCTTCAACCGGAGGTCCAAAGACGTTCGCCCAACGTCGGCGTGCAACCTCTTGGACAAGAGTCTGTCAGCGGACGGGATTTGATTGTCTGGACCGAACAGGGTCTGGGCGATGAAATATTACAGGCCAGTTTGATCCCGGATGTGGCCGCGCGGACGGCGTCACTAACGGTACTATGCTCAGATCGGCTGCACACATTGTTTAAGCAGTCCTTCCCTGACGTGTACATAACCGACAAGACACGCCCGGACTTCATTGTGCCAGAGGGCGCCCGGGCCTGCCCTTTGTTGAGTACGGCGAACGAGTTGCGACCCAGCCGGCAGTCATTCCCGAATCACCTGGGATACTTACACGCTGATGTGCCAGAAACAGAGGTTTTGAAAGTACGCTATAGGGGCTTATGCACACCTGTCACGGCGGCGCCCATAATCATCGGACTGGCCTGGCGTAGCGGCAACGCAGATTATGGTCCGGCCAACACCATACCGCTCAGCGCTTGGCAGCCGATATTTGAGGCCGCCCGGCAAAGCCATCGCGGCGTATTGTTTGTGTCCTTGCAGTATGACGCAGATGACGAGGACGTAGATGAACTTCCCGAGCAGCTGCGGCCCTTCTTTCATATTGATCCAGCTGTGAACCACCTGGGCGATCTTGCGCCCGTCGCCGCACAGGTTGCGGCGTGCGACCTGGTGATATCCACCAGCACGACAACAGTGCAGTTGGCCGGTGCCCTGGGGCGCCCGACCTGGCACCTTCCTGCAACCGGGCTGGCGCGGGGGTGGTACTGGACGTTCGACGAAGACGAAACACCCTGGTACCCCGCAATGCGGCAATTTCAGCGGCGGGCTAAGGCAGACACTGAAGATCAGGTCGAGAGAGTGGCGGACGCCTTACGTCTGCACCTCTCAACGGGCAACCCGTAGCGCAGGCGGTTGCAAGCTAGGCTGCGGCAAACTCTTCGCGGAGACGCCTATACTCCGGATTTTCCGGGTCCAACGCCTCTGCCTTTGACATCAACTCGGCGGCTGACTTCTTGTCGTCGCCGGCTGACTTAACCAGAGCAAGGCCGTAGTAAATCTGAGGGATGCTATCTGTTTCCTTCAGCGCCTGCTCTAGATACTCAGTCGCCGCCTCATACTGCTCGGTGAAGACGGCGCAGAGGCCCGCGCCGATTCGATAGTTGGTATTGTCTGGGTCGATCACCACCGCGCGCTGGTAGGCCCGCAACGCCTGAGGAAAATCACCAAGATGCTGGTAGGTGTCCCCGAGGGCTCCGTATACGTCAGCCCGTGTAGGATCGAGCTCGCCGGCTTTGTTCAGTGAGGCGATGCCCTCCTCAACTTTACCGGACACGAGATAAGCATGGCCCAGCGCCTGACGGTATTCGGCCACAGAACCATCCAGCTCGACAGCAGCTTCAAGATAGTTCACACCCTCGTCGAACTTGCGCAGCTGACACGACAAGACGCCGAGCAGCTTAAGGACATCCGCGTTGTCCGGATAATCCATAGCCAGGTCCAGATAGGCTTTCTCAGCCCGCTCCAGGTCACCCGTTTGGTGCAGGTTCAGAGCTTTTTGCAGGAGATCATCGTCCATGGAAATCTCTCATCATCACTGGAAATAGAGCGGTATTCGGCACGTTCTCCGTACCGGCGCTTTAGGTGATAGGGTTCTAACCAACCGGCACCGGCAGTTCAAATGGAAATGTCGCCCCAGATTCGCCCAGCGGCGCATCGTGGCCTTGCCCCCTCTTTGCGCCGTTTCTATAAGATGTGGCTATACATGAACGTGTTGAATCGAGCCATTTTGTGGGCGCTTCAGATTTAGAGGCCGCCAAGACCCTCCTCCACACGGGGGCCGAGGCGCTTGCGGAAGGCCGCACAGCGGATGCTGAGAACGCGTTCCAGGAGGCTCTGCGCGTCGCGCCCGGCTATGCGCCGGCCAATCACAACCTAGGGCTTATCCGCCTCCGCCGGCAGGACCCGGACTCCGCGCTGCCGTATCTCGAAGCAGCGGCCCAGGCAATGCCATCCGGCACAACCTATATCGCGCTGGCAGAGTGCTATGACGCCCTGGGGCAGGCGGAACGGGCGATCAAATACTATAAACCGGCCTTGCATCAGACCGACCAAGGCTCTCCCCTCTGGACCACCTACGCTCAACTCTTGGAGAGCGTAGGCCGCAAGGCAGAGGCCGCAGATGCCTATCGTATTGCCCTAGAAAAAGACCCGGGCAACGTGAACGCGGCCCTCAAACTGGGCTGGATTGTGTGGCGGCAATCATCTGAGGACGCGATTGAACTGTTGCGCGGATCCCTGGCGCACGTGGGCGACGATTTAACGGCGCGCCTGAAAGTGCTCGGAACTCTCATTCTATTCGAAGAATGGAATGCTCGGCGTCAAGATGGAAAACCGGCGTATCACGCCGCCGCCATGGACGAGTTGTTCTTCTCCGCAGCGGCATCACGTCTAGAGCAGATGAGAGCCGCATGCGACTCCTTGCTGAGGGCCCAACCAAATGCGTCTTGGCCCCTGATGACGCGCGGGCTCGTCGATTTCGCCCAAGGAGACCATGAAGCAGCACAAGGGTGCTTCGCCAACGTCGCCGAATCTACCGGCAACCTCATGGCCGGCTCGATCAGATTTGATGAAGATTTCTTCGATGCCCTTCGAGACATTACGGATGCCGATCTCCTCGACGGATTGCCACCCGTAGAGACCGTCCGCAACGCGGCATTCACGTCAGATCATGTCCTGTATATGGCGTGCAACGCCTCCTACTTCGACGCGTTTGCCGTCCCTCTTTTGCGCTCGCTTGCGGACAAGGCCCCGGGGACACAGGTGCACATTCATCTCATGGATTCAGATACAGCCCACACAACAGCGGCAGACACTTTTTGCGGATCCCTAGAGGGACTGGCGATCGCGCTCAGTGTGGAGCGCCCGGATTTGTCGGGCGCAGACATCATGACCGCCCGCGCCTACTATCACGCCATCCGCTTTATCCGGTTTTATCATCACGTTCAGATATACGGTAAGACGTTGTGGCTGATGGATGTCGACGGACTGTTCAATTTGCCGCCAGATGGGTTCTTTGATGCAGCGCAAGGCTTCGATGTGTCCATGCGGGTGCGCCCAGGCCGGTTAGAACCTTGGAATCAGTTCAATGCCTGCCTATTCGGGGTGGCACCAACGGACCGGGCGTTGGCCTATTTGCACCTGACCGCGGCCTATATTTCGCATTTCTATCGCCGGGGGCCACTGGCTTGGGGCATTGATCAACTGGCCATGTATGCCGCGTATGTCGATTGTCAGCGGCGTGATGCGGCACCATCAATCTATTTCCTGGACGAAACGGTTCTCGATTACGACTACCGGACCGACGGTGTTCTGTGGTGCAGTTCGGGCACGACCAAGTTCATGGCGTTGAACGCCAAGGACGTGAACTCCAACCCCGAAGCCACCCCCTACGACCGCGCGTTCGCGCGCTATTCCGCACCGTAAAGAGCGCTCAACTTGACGCCTCGTAAGAATCGGTCTAACTAAGAACTTGTGGTGATTTGAAGACCGGATTGCAGCCACGTTAAAAAAATAGCTAAAAGGTCGAGGGCAAACGCCCCCGCCTCACCGGTCGGGGGCTTTTATTTTGCCTGGAGGGCGAAGACATGAGCATCGAGTACGAGGGCCAACGACATTGGAATCCCGCGACACAGGCCGTGCGCGGGGCCACCGAGCGCAGTCAATTCGACGAGACCAGCGAGGCGATTTTCCTGAATTCCGGGTACGTTTATAAATCGGCGGAAGAAGCGGAAGCCGCGTTCAATCAGGACATCGAGCGCTACGTTTACTCCCGCTTTCGCAACCCCACGGTGGCGACGTTTGAACGCCGCCTGGCCCTTTTGGAGGGAGCGGAAGAATGCCGCGGCATGGCCAGTGGCATGGCCGCCGTTTATGCGGCACTCGCCAGCCATCTCAGCGCTGGCGACCGTCTCGTTGCCTCACGCGCTCTATTTGGCTCTTGCCACTACATTTGCGCTGAACTTCTGCCGCGCTTCGGGGTTGAGACCGTGTTGGTCGACGGCCGTGATCTGGAGCAGTGGAAAGCGGCGCTAAGCAAACCGACTCAAGGAGTCTTTTTGGAATCACCTTCGAATCCGGGACTCGAAGTCATCGACCTTCCGGCAGTGTGTGACCTGGCGCACGAAGCCGGCGCCAAGGTGTTTATCGACAACGTTTTCGCAACACCCGTGCTGCAAAAACCGCTCGAGATGGGAGCCGACGTTATCATTTACTCGGCGACCAAACATATTGATGGTCAAGGCCGCTGCCTTGGCGGCGCCGTCCTCGGTACGACGGAATTCATCGAAGAAACGGTGACGCCATTCATGCGCCATACGGGTCCGGCGCTGAGTCCGTTCAACGCCTGGGTTTTGTTGAAAGGACTCGAAACCCTCGCCCTCAGGGTAGACCGGCACTGTGACTCGGCTGCAAAGGTCGCAAGGTTCCTTGAAGGAAAGCCGGGCATCTCACGTCTGCTTTATCCCGAACTGGACTCTCACCCACAGCATGAGCTGGCGATGAAACAAATGACGCGGGGCGGCACTGTGGTGGCGTTCGATCTGGAAGGCGGCCAAGAGCGCGCGTTCAAATTCTTAAACGCGCTAAAGGTCATCGATATCTCTAATAATCTTGGGGATGCCAAGAGCTTGATCTGCCACCCGGCAACGACAACGCATCAAAGACTGGCCGATGAAGATAAACTAGAGGTTGGAATCACACCGGGATTCGTGCGTTTATCTGTTGGGCTCGAGGACGCCGACGATTTACTTGCGGACCTGGATCAAGCACTCAACGCGTGAATGTCATGCCATCTTGAAGCTTCGACATGCCACCTTAAGTACAAGTACGATTGACTGTGCGCTCCAAAGAAGTTCTCGTTAGCAGCATGTACGAAAAAACGACCCGTTCGATCACGATCTCGGTGCAGCCCTTTTACCTGGACGAGCAATCCTCGCCCGATGAGGAACACTACGTCTGGGCCTATAAGGTCAACATCGCGAACGGTGGCGGTGAAACTGTGAAACTTCTCAATCGTCATTGGCGCATCACCGACAGCCTTGGCCGCCTTCAAGAAGTACAAGGCGCCGGTGTTGTCGGCGAACAACCGGTCCTCGAACCAGGCGAATCGTTCGAGTACACCAGCGGCACGCCCCTGCCGACTCCATCTGGAATTATGGTTGGAACCTATGAGATGGAGTGCGATGGGGGCGAACGCTTCTTGGTTGATATCCCGGCCTTTTCTCTGGACAGCCCCTACGAATCCGGCGCCGTCAACTAACGACCGCCTGTCGGATTTGATCTGCGTGGCTGACGCCTGCGTACTAAAGCCGTACAATAATTAAAAGAATTCAATGTGCCGCCTTGGTGGTGCTGAAGGGATTGATTATGACGCACACTCACCCAACGTCGAAGGCACACCTTGCCCGTGATCACGGCGACCGCTCAGTCACGACAAATCGCCCAAGCCGCGCAGAAGCGGAAGAGGCGGTTCGCACGTTGATCCGCTGGGCTGGCGAAGATCCGTCGCGTGAGGGTCTACTCGGCACGCCGGACCGGGTGGTCCGGTCCTATGAAGAATTCTTCGCCGGCTATTGGCAGGATCCGGAATCAATCCTCCGCACCACATTCGAGGAAGTTGAAGGCTACGACGAAATGGTCGTGCTGCGGGACATTGACTACGAATCCCACTGCGAACACCACATGGTGCCGATTATTGGCAAAGCCCATGTCGCCTATCTACCCAGCAACCGGGTGGTTGGCATCTCCAAACTCGCGCGTATTGTCGATGCCTATGCGAAGCGGATGCAAATCCAAGAGAAAATGACGGCGCAGATCGCCAACACGATTAACGACGTTCTCACCCCGAAAGGTGTCGCCGTCGTCGTCGAGGGCAACCACGAGTGCATGAGCACCCGCGGCGTTCACAAATCCGGCGTGACCATGGTAACCAGCACGATGCTCGGCGCGTTCCGCGACGACCCGGCAACCCGCAAGGAATTCCTCACCTTCATCGGCAAAGTCTAACCGGCCTTAATAGTCCGGTCCGGCGCCCGCTTCCGGTCAGTAAGCGTGTCCTTTATTGTTGTAGACTGAACTGCGTGCGCTCGGCGCGAGCGCTATGTGTTTTTTGTGGGCGAGGTCGCTCCGGCCATGACCTTAATCGTTATTGATTTTCGTCCGGTCTTTCTGGTGATCGGCTTGCTGCTCATCATTTTGTCTGGCGGCATGGTCATCCCGGCCGTCGTCGACCTAAGTCTCGGCAACCCCGACTGGGCCGCGTTCGCTTTGTCCGCCGCGTTCACATTGTTTGTCGGCGCGGGAATGTTCATGACCGCGCGCACCGGCGAGGTCACACTAACGCTACGCCAAGCGTTCTTGATGACCACCCTGGCATGGATTGTGTTACCGGGCTTCGCATCGGTGCCGTTCATGGTGTCTGACCTACAAATGCCATTCACGGATGCGTTTTTTGAAGCCATGTCGGGCATCACGACCACCGGCGCCACCGTGATCACCGGCCTTGATCAGGCCGCGCCAGGGCTTTTGCTGTGGCGCGCCATTCTGCAATGGCTCGGCGGCCTGGGTATCATCATCATGGCGCTCACCATCTTGCCGATGCTGAAAGTCGGCGGCATGCAGATGTTTAAGGTGGAAGGCTTCGAGGCCCAGGAAAAGGTGCTCCCCAGCGCAGCCGATCTGGCAGGCGCCCTGGTCTACACCTTTGTCGGCCTGACCGTGCTCTGGGCGGTTCTGTACTGGCTGGCCGGGATGAACAGCCTGGACGCGGCCGTTCATGCCATGACGACGATCGCGACCGGGGGATACTCCAGCCACGACGCCTCAATCGGGTATTTCGACAGCGCGTTGATCGATGGTCTGGCGACCCTCGGAATGATCATCGGTGGCATCCCCTTTTTGCTCTATGTGCAAGTTTTGCGCGGCCGGCCTCTCGCCCTGTGGCGGGACAGTCAGACCCGCTGGTTCGTCAGCGCTTTGGTCTTGGCGGTTTTAGTGGTGACTGCGTATCTCATCGCCACCGGGCAATATGATGCTGGCAACGCCTTTCGCTACGCGTCCCTGAACACGGTATCGATGATGACCGGTACGGGATATGCCTCGACCGACTTCGGGTTATGGGGCGGCTTTGTCGTTGTAATCCTGTTCATGCTGATGTTCGTTGGCGGCTGCGCCGGATCGACGACCTGCGGTATCAAGATTTTCCGCTTTCAGGTGCTGTTCGAAGTGGCGCGGGTGCAACTGCGTCAGTTGCTACAGCCCCACGGGGTGTTCACGCCGCAGTTCAACAATCGGCCGATCGACGAATCGGTCGCGGCGTCCGTGATGGGGTTCTTCTACCTCTACGCTTTGACCGTTTGCGTCCTGGCGATTGCCCTGGCTGCGCTGGGCCTCGATTTCATTACGTCTTTCTCGGGCGCTGCCAGCGCCGTATCCAACGTTGGCCCTGGCCTGGGTCCGGTCATTGGACCTGCCTCGACCTACGCCACCCTGCCGGATGCCGCGAAGTGGCTGCTGTCGCTGGGGATGCTGCTCGGCCGGTTGGAACTCTATACCGTCTTGGTGTTGATCCTGCCGCGCTTTTGGCGGGGCTGAGCCGGCCTACAATACGTAGTCCGCAAAGCGCTGACGCATCTCGGGCATAAGCTGCGCATCCATGGCCATCACTGTCGCCTCGACCATTTCAAACAGCAGAGTCTGCCTATCGGCGAGCGTGGCGTTCTCGCCCAGTGTGCGGCGCTGCCACGCTTCGGCGACGGCCTCTGCCCGCTGCTGTCCATCGGGCCCAAGTGCGCGGACCGCGACCTTGACCCGCGCTTCGTATTCGGTGGCTTGCTCTCGCTTGAGCATGCCGCGCACACCATCGTCGACGTCAAGAGCGCGCTCCGTGATGGTGCCCAGCTCGAGAGTCACGACGACCCGGGTATTGCCCACGCCATTGGCCGCGAAACGGCGATTGCTCCACGCCGACACCACGTCACAGAATGAAACGGGCGACATATGCTCGACATGAGGCGGCTGACGCGATGGAGCTGACGCGAACGTGAGCGTGACACTGGACGCACCGAGTGCCACGGTCTCCAGGTTTTCGAAACTCAGATCAGGAAAGGTTGCCCTGTCATTGCCGCTTGCGCAGGCCGTAAGCACGAGCGCCATCCCGGCCACGGCGCCGCGCATTAAAGCGCGCCGAACCGGCTTTCCAATTGGGACAACTCGTCGTCCGAAAAATCGAAACTGATCTCGCAGAACTCGCACGTCATCGACACCTTTCCATCCACTGCCATGGACCGTACTTCATCCATGGGGAAAGACGCCAGAATCTTTGCTGAGCGTTCGCGCGAGCAGCGGCACCCGACGGTGAGGTCTTGGCGTTCCAGCAACTGGCCACCGACCGTGCCATACAGCCGGCGCAAGAGGTCCTCCTCAGTCAGTCGCGGATCGAGGAGCTCGGCATCCGTGATACTGCTCATCAGGATCACCGACGATCGCCAGGCATCTTCATCCTCTTCCGTGGGTTTTTTACCGCCTTCCGTGGGCATGCGCTGAATGAGCAAGGCCGCGACCTGCCAAGCGGCGTCGCCATCCGCACCTTCGGACTTTCCGGCGGCAATTTTAACCGCGGTTTCCAGCTGCTCGGACTGACGGAAGTAGTGATGGATGCACTCGCCGATGCTCGCGCCCGCCAGCTCAATGATGCCCTGGTAGCGGTCCATGTCGGGACCCTGATCGACGGTGAAGGCGATGTGACCCGAGCCAACCAGATGAGTTAGCGTTTCGCCTTGACCGGGTGCTAGCGCCGCTAGGTCCTCTTCGCGGAACTTGGCGCAGCCGCGGATTTCATGATCGCTTGTAATGTCCGTCACGAGCGTGTGCAGGGGCCCGTCGCCCTGAAGCTGAAACGTGAACGAGCCGTCAAACTTGAGTCCGCCGGCCAACGCCACACCGGCAGCCATAGCTTCGCCAAGGGCACGTGATACAGCTTCGGGATAATCGTGACGGCCAAGGATGGTCTCGGCCACACCGTTCAGCCTGACCAGTCGGCCCCGCACAGCGCCGTCATACAGCATAAAGGGTTGGCTTGAACCCGGGCGGTCCGTGCTGAGTCCGATCCCCACGAATTAACTCAAGGCCCAGGCCAGCACGCCCTTTTGCGCGTGCATGCGATTTTCGGCCTCGTCCCAGACCACTGACCACTTGCCGTCCATCACCTCGTCGACGACTTCCTCGCCGCGGTGGGCGGGCAGGCAGTGCATGAACACTGCATTGTTCGCGGCATGAGCCATCAGCTGTGCCGTGACGCGATAGGGAGTCAGCAGCGCGACACGCTCGCCCCGCTCGTCGTGCATCGACACCCAGGTGTCTGTCACCACGCAGTCCGCGCCCTCGACCGCTTCCGTCGCGTCGTCCGTGACAGTCACGTCGGCGCCCTGCTCCACGGCCCAGCGTAGAATCCCGGCATCGGGACGCAGCTCATCGGGACACGCAAGGCGCAGGTGGAAATCGAACTGCGCCGCAGCCTGGATGAAGGAGTTGGCGACATTGTTGCCGTCGCCGGTCCAGGCGATCGTTTTACCGGCGATCGGACCACGGTGCTCTTCAAAGGTCATTATGTCTGCCAGAAGTTGACAGGGATGGGTCTGATTGGTGAGACCGTTAATAACCGGCACAGACGCATACTCGGCCAACTCGGTCATTTTTTTCGGCTCATCCGTGCGCAGCATGATGGCGTCGACAAACCGCGATAGAACGCGGGCCGTATCGGCGATGGTCTCACCCTGGCCGAGTTGGCTGTCCTGTTGCGACATCACCACCACCTCGCCGCCGAGTTGGCGCATGCCGACCTCAAAGGACACGCGGGTGCGCGTCGACGGCTTTTCGAACACCATCGCCAGTGTTTTACCGTCGAGCGGCTTCTCGCCCTGGCGCGCGCCGTTTTTGAACTCTGTTGCGAGGTCAAGGATGTGACGTAGCGTTGCCTTATCTAAAGCATCGAGGTCGAGAAAATGTTTGGGAGCTGCCGTCATTTCAGCCTGCCAGTTCGCCGGCAACGGCAGCGATCTTTTCCAGAGCCGTATCGATGTCGCTGTCGGTCACCGTCAGCGGCGGCAGCAGACGCAGAACATTGTCACCGGCGACGACGGTCAGCATGCCGTGATCGATGAGTTTGGCGACCACATCGCCGTTGGGCACCTCGCATTTGAGGCCAAGCATCAGCCCCCGCCCCCGCACTTCGGAGAAGATAGCGCCGTGTTCCGCGACGATTTGCGCCAGCCCGGCCTGTAGCTTTTCGGCGGCCGCGTTGACCCGGGCCATAAAGCCCTCTTCGAGCATCACATCCAGCACGGCGTTGGCCGCGGCCATGGCCAGGGGGTTACCGCCAAAGGTCGACCCATGCGTACCCGGGGTCATGTGTTGAGCCGCCTCCGTCGTCGCAAGACAGGCACCGACGGGGAAGCCGCCGCCCAGGGCCTTGGCCAGCGACATAATGTCCGGCGCCACACCTGACTCCTCATAGGCGAAGAGGTGTCCGGTCCGGCCCATGCCGCACTGAACTTCGTCATAGATCAGCAATAGGCCGAATTCGTCGGCCATCGCCCGCAAACCCTTAAGGTAGTCCGCACTAGCAACGGCGAGCCCGCCTTCACCCTGAACCGGCTCGACCAGCATCGCGGCGGTTTCCGCCGTGACCGCATTGCGCGCCTCGTTGAGGTTGCCGAACGGAACATGATCAAAGCCTTCGACGGTTGGGCCGAAACCTTCAAGGTGTTTGGCTTGCCCGCCCGCGGCAAGTGTCGCAAGCGTGCGGCCATGAAACGCGTTCGAGGCTGTGATGACTCTATACTTCTCTGGCCTGCCGCCGGCTTGATGATAGCGCCGCGCGGTTTTGATGGCGCACTCCAGTGCTTCGGCCCCGGAGTTACAAAAGAACACCAGGTCGGCGAACGAGTGGGCAATCAGCCGCTCAGCCAGCCGTTCCTGACCACCGATGCGGTACAGATTGGAGCAGTGCCAGAATTTACCGGCCTGCTCTTGCAGCGCCTTAACCAGATGCGGATGGGCATGCCCCAGGGCATTCACGGCGATACCGGAGTTGAAGTCCAAGAAGCGGTTGCCGTCTTGGGTGGTCAGCCAGGCGCCTTCGCCCCGTTCGAAAACGAGGTCGGTCCGGGCATAGGTCGGCATGACAGCTGCGCTCGACATGGCATCCCCCGAAAAAAGGTCCTCTCGCCGCGGGCCGTTGGGTTCGCGGACAGTTTTTTCAACACAACGCTTTGAACAGTGGTCCGCAGGAATATGTGCGTCCTGGCAGCCCGAAAACAAAAGGGGCGGCCTGCCGACCGCCCGATTTCTGCCGTTCTATCGCCGTCGGGGTGCGATTGTCAATTGTAGCGGGACGGCGGTATGGGCCACCGCCCGCCTAGGCTTTGAGTTTGTAGCCGCTGCGCAGCATCAGGTAGGTCACGGCAACCGTCAGAGCCGCGGTGCCGCCGGTCACGACCACGCCCAGCAGAACCTGCGTGGACTCCTGCCCTAGGAACCCGTGGCGGAACCCGTCGATGGCGTAGAAAAACGGATTGTATTGGCAGATGAACCGCAAGCCTTCAGGCAGACGGTCAATGGTATAAAACGTGCCCGACAGGAACGTGAGTGGTGTGACGACAAAATTGGTCACCGCGGCCATGTGATCGAACTTCTCGGCCCAGACCGCGCCGATGATGCCGGCGCAGGCCATGAAGATCGCGCCCATCAAGGCGTGATAGATAATCAGAAACGGGTTATGCACATGGATCTCGGCGAAGAACGACATCGCCACGGCCGCCGCGATACCCACCACCAGTCCGCGCGTCACCGCGCCCATGGTCCAGGCAATCGTCATTTCGATGGCGCTGAGCGGCGGCATCAGCACATCGACAATGTTTCCCTGTACCTTGGCCACGAGTATGGACGAAGACGTGTTGGCGAACGCGTTTTGCACGATCGACATCATGATCAAGCCGGGTACGAGAAAATCATTGAACGGCACACCGCCGACGGACGGACGATCGAACGCAAAAGTGAAAATGATCAGAAACAGCAGTGTCGTGACCATCGGTGCGGCGACAGTTTGAGTCGCCACTTTGGTAAAGCGCCGCACCTCCTTCATGTAGAGTTCCCACATGCCACGCCAGTTCACCGCGCCGACGTCCCGCGGCAGGGGGATTGAAAATTCCCGGTTTTGCGTCGCTTCAGTCACTGAACACCTCGTGCGTCACGATGGCTGTTGGCATTGGGGTTGTTGGTTTAGGCTTCAGAACACATGAGATCAAGGGGCGTCACATGACCGGCGGCGCGGATGGGCCTGGCCAGGCCAAACCGGACACAAACAAAGCGGGCAAAAAGAAAGCCAGCGCCGGGAAAGTGCCGCGCAAGATCACGCCCGACCGGCTGCGCAACATTGCCCTCTATCATTTGGAACGCTTCGCCACGAGCGCGGAAAACCTTAAACAGGTGTTGTACCGGCGAGTCCTCAAAGCTACCCGGCACCACGACACCGACCTCGATCAGGCTCGGGGCTGGATCGATGATCTTGTCTCGGGATTGGTCCGCTCCGGCGCGATCGACGACTCCCGCTACGCTGAAGGCAAGGCGCGGTCGATGTCACGCCGCGGTCAATCCCATCGGAAAATCCGGGCCTATCTGGCCTCTAAAGGCATCGACCGGGCAGCGGCGGACGCGGCGCTGGCCAGCCTTTCTGATGGGACCGAGGATCCTGAATTCGATGCCGCCCATGCCTATGCGGCGCGGCGGCGCATCGGACCCTACCGCACCAGAGAGGCCGGTGAGGACCAAGGCCGCAAAGATCTCGCCGCCCTGGGGCGCGCCGGTTTTTCCTATGATATCGCCCGCCGGCTGCTGGAAAGCGAGCCGCGCCATTGACCCGTCACTTTGAGACGCGCTTAGCGCCGATCCGTTAAGACGGCGTCCTCAACGCGAATACGGTGGCGGAGCAACAAGGCGTTCAATAGCGAATAGATCACCGCAATCTGCCACGCTCCGAAGGCCAGCGGCAAAACCGCAATCTCGCCAACAACGACCCAGTAGTTGGGGTGCCGCACGAAACGATAAGGGCCCGTTGCAATCAACGGTTTGTCCGGAACGGTGATGATGCGGGTGGTCCAATAGGGCCCGAGCGTCATCAGCACCCAGACGCGGCCAGGCTGCAGCACAACGAAGATGCCAATGAGCGGCCAGGAAATCGGGGGGCCGGTTACACCAACCCAGATCAACAACGCCACCAGCCACGTACCGTGCAACACCACAAACAGCGGATAGTGCCGCGCACCCACTTCGACCCCGCCGGACTGCAGGAGACGGGCTGTGTTCCTGCGTGCGATCACCAACTCGCCGACGCGCTGCACGGCGACCAATATCAAAATCACATAGGCCGTTAGGGTGGATGACATCGCAAACACCTAAACCAAATCGATGAGCGCCGTGCCGGCGGTAAAGCCGGGGCCCAGCGCTGTCATGACGTGCCGGCCTTTATCGCCGTGTTCGACCGCGCGCTCTAGCACCGCAAGCACGGTGACGGCAGACATATTGCCCTTGACGCGCAGAACCTCGCGCGCATGACGCAGATCATCCGGGCCAAGATCGAAAGCATCTTCCAGCGCTGCCAAAACCTTATCACCACCGGGATGGCATAGAACGCCGTCGACCTCGTCTAACGTCAGGCCGTTGTCAGTTAGGAACGCATCGGTCACCTCGCGGAGTTTAGTGCGCACGAGTTGAGGAATATCCCGTGAAAACACCACACCGAGCCCGTCGTCTTCCACGCGCCAGCCCATGATGTCCCGCGTGTCGGGCCAGGTATGCTCACCGGAGCCATGCACTTCGGCAAGCGGCTTGGAGTTCGCTTGATCCACCTCTCCCGGTGTACGCACGAGTAGTGCCGCCGCGCCATCGCCGAAGATCGCCGTGCCGATCAGATTGGCTTTGCTGTCGTCGCTGGGACGGAAGGTAAGGCCGCACAACTCGACACATAAAAACAAAACCCACTGCCCGGGATGCGCTTGCGCCAAGGCGGCCGCGCGGGACAAACCGATAACACCCCCGGCGCATCCCAATCCAAACACCGGCAAGCGCGCGACGTTTGGGGTTAAGCCAAGCGGCCCTTGAATCAGGGAGTCTAAACTGGGGGTCACGACACCTGTGCTCGACACCGTCACGGTCGCGGCAATGTCCGTGGCTTTGATTCCGGCCTGGTCAAAGCAGTCCTGCGCCGCGGCCAACAACAGCGGAATGGCGTGCTCTTCGTACAATTGCATGCGTTCCGGCCAACCGTGGGGCGATAGGTACCAGTCCAGCGACACGCAAGAATGCCGCGTCTCCACGCCCGCATTGCCGTAAGCTGCAGCCATACGCCGGAAATAATCAGGCTTGTGACCAAACACCTTGGCCGCCTGCGCCGCGACCTCTTGCTGGGTCATGACATGCGGCGGATAGGCGGTCGCCACGGCGTGAATCTCAGCCGGTGCAAATGAGTGTGAGGCTGTCATGGGGCCACGCTAGCAAAGGAATGTGGCGGCGCCTCTGAAAATCGGCGCGCGCCCGCGCCGCTCACAGGCCTTTGATGGACCCGCTAAACGCCTTTGAGGAAGGCAACCACGGCGTCGGTCCAGGCCTGTGGCTGTTCATCGACGATATCGTGGGTGCCGCCATCGAGCTCGACAAACGTCATATCTGGGCGCATGTCGCGCGCCCGGCAACTGAGGTGATAAATATCGTCACCGGTGTTGGTGAGGATCATGCCCGGCATCTTCAAGCCCATAAACGCTTCGGTCACGTCGTATTCATAGGCTGCTTTATGGCCATACCAGAACGTCTCCCCGGCCCACAGCGTTTGCAACACGTTGCGGTGCATGGCGTTGATGTCCGTCCAGCCCTCCGTCGCGGCGATACGCGCGTCCCAGCGTTTCTTGAGGTGACTGCCGTCGGTTTCGATGGCCATGGGGCCCGGGCCGCCCTGACGCCCGGCGCGTTCTTCTTCGGTAAAAACAGGCGGGCCGTTGAGAATAATCGACAGCACACGATCCGGGTTGGCGTGGGCAAAGTCGGCGACGTTCGAGGCGCCGGTGTGATGCCCTAAGAAGTGAGCCGCCTTGAGCCCGAGCGCGTCCAGCACCGGCGCAAACATGGTGGCGTAATCGCTCACCGATGGCCTTGGATCGGGCACATCGGAGCTGCCGAAGCCCGGCGTGTCGATGCCAATCGCCTGTACACCGGCGGCAGCCAGCAGCGGATAAGCCTTACTGAACATGTTCGACGAGCTGGGCGACTGATGCGACAGCACCAGCGGAATACCTTCGCCCAGCACCTGATAATGGATTTGGCCGGTCGGCCCATCGGCATAGGCGCGGCGTGGTTTATTAGGCATGCTCAATTAAGAACCTGCAACGCCGGCGATCAAATTCGCCCAGCGTTCAGGTTCTTCGAAGATCATGTGGAACGTCCCCCCGTCCCACTCCGCGAACTCAAAGTCCGGGCGCATGTCCTGCAAATAGAGCATCTTGTTGTGCAGAACGTCGCCGGAATTGGACACGATAGCCGTGGGCACGGTAAGCGCCTGTAGATCGGGTTCGATGTCGTATTTGAACGCGGCGTGGTGGCCGTACCATTCCTTGGGCCCGGCCCAGAAGAACTGCACCAGCGACCAGTGAATCGCCTCAGGTGTGGCCTTGTTGGCGACGACTCCGCTGGCAATCTTCCAGCGATCCGTTAGGTGCGAGCCATCTTCACGCGGGGTCTGGTCGAAATGTGGCTTGGCCAGGCGCTGCTCGCGTTCCTCTTCCGTGTAGATCGGAACCCCATGCAGCACCAGCTTGCCAACTTTGCCCGGATGCTTGGCCGCGAAGGCGACCGCGATCGACACGCCCGTGTGGTGCCCCAGCACCACGGGACTATCGAGGCCCATCTGCACGAAGACCGCGTTTAGGGAGTCGGCGTAGTCATGCACTGACGGCGGTTCAGTTGGGCCATCAGATAAACCGTACCCGGGCGTGTCTACGGCGATGCATTTGAAGCCGCGCTCCGCCAAGAACGGCATGGCGTTTTTGTATTGCAGGGATGACCACGCCGTCTGGTGCAACAGCACCAGCGGTGTCCCCTCTCCAAGCACGCGCGTATGCACTTGCCCGAACGGTCCATCGACATACATCTTTTTCATGGGGCCAGCATAGCCCGGCACAGGAACGAACCAAGGTGAAAAGTGAAAGCGCCGTTCGGTGCCCGGCTGTTCAATCGACGGGGAGCGGAACGGTGACCGGCTTGGCATCTTCGGCGACCAGCCCGAGGACGTCGAGGGCGTCGAGCCCCGCTGCAGGCTCCATCACACCACGGAGGTAGATCACGGCTCCTGCGCGCTGATCTGCCGGCCAAACCGCCCAGGTCACAAAAACACCTTCGTTAAGATCGTAGAGGCGTACATCGGGATGCTCCTGCGCGGTGGTCAACGCCTCACCCAGGTCATCCGCATGGCCGGCATAAATCCACTGAGGACGCACGCCGCGGTGCCACAGCGCGTACAAGCCGCCGACATCCTTTAGGCTTTGCAGGGCATCTTCTTCAAGAAGCATCAAGCGCGGATAGGGTCCGGCCTCCGGCTGCCATGGTCCCCGGCCCTGCCCGGAGAAAGTGTCCGACAGCTTGTCAGAGATTTTCCCGACCAATCCCTTAAGCGCCACTGACCGCCTCCGTATCCGGCTCAGTCCGCAGCATCTTATCCGCAAGCCAAGCGTTGAGTCCGACCACGATGAGCCCGGCGTACACGATATCACTCAGAAAGTGTGCGCCTTCAGCCATGCGGGCGAGCCCCATGACAGCACCAAACCCGACACCCACGGCCAGCGCTGGTCCCCGCATATGTGCTGGCAAGATCAAAGCGAAGGCTGTCGTCCAAAAACCCAATGCGGCGTGGCCTGACACAAACGAGCAGTTTTTCTCGCAGGCGTCGGAAATCCATACCGCCGGTGTAAACACATCCGGTCCGCCGAATTCGGTGACCTCGCGGGGGCGCGCGCGGCCCCATACCGACTTCAACAGGCTCTCAACGATCAAGCCGGGACCGGCAATCAGACTGGCCAGCAAATACCCGATGCTACGTCCGGTCGCCGGTTCAATCACACCGCCAGCGATGCGCCCGCCCAGCCACACCAAAATCAGGAACACCAGGCATCCGATGATCAAAGGTGGCACACCACTGCGCATGAACTGCAGAAACGGACCTCGATTCACCCAGGCGCGTCCTGCTTCATCGTAAAACAGCCCGCTGACCCATATGTCGAAGGCCGGCACAAATGTCAGAAGCAGCGCGAACGCGATGGCCCAGAGTGCGACCTGCCGAAGTGTGATACCAGCGACCACGCGACGCAGCCCGGCGGTCACGGAGGTGTGCCCCGGTTATACCCTTGGAAATCGGCCAAGGCGTATGCCTTGAGGGTTAAGACATCGCCGGTATAGGCGCGCGATCGGAACGTTGCGACCAAACGTGAGTCCTCAAACGCCACGGCCGCACGCTGCAGATCGTCGTGCCGCACCACGTAAAGAAAATCTTCGCCGATGGCTTGGGTCATGTCGGTGGTCAGCTCGTAGTGATTGAGGCGCTGCCCTTTGGGATTCCACATGACCGAGTCAAAGGGATGCGGCTGCACATAGTATAGCATTTCGGCCATGACCTTGCGGTCGTCAAATAACAGGCGCAGATCCGGGTATTCGCGCCGCAAGTCGGCAAGCCATTGACCCGCCTGATCCCAGCCGCGCATACGCCGCGCCGGATCAAGGTCAGGGGTCAGCGGCAGATCAAACGTCCGGGCGAGAAGATCAAAGTTGTAGAGCAGCGCCGCAGCGGCGATGTGAATCACGGCTGAGATTTTGAGCAATCTGATCCGTCCCACCCTGATCAATTCACCGGTCACCAACACCGTTGACGCGATGTAGGCGGTCGCCGCCCAGTTGGCATGAGCGCGGGAGACAAAGGCCTCCACGGTGATCAAAACGATGATCGGTAGGGAATAGGCGAACAGAAACTTTTGCCGGTCATCGAGCTTGGGCCGGCCCTCCGCTTTGACGACACGCAGAACCGCGAGCGCAATCAGCGCAGCAAACAGGACCGGGCCGAACACGCCAAGCTGGCCGCCGAGGAATTCCAACAACTTCAGGGGATTAAACAGATCGCCGGAGAGGTTCACGTTTTGGCCGGTATGGCGGTAGCTGGGAAAACCGTTCACCCAGTTCCACCACAAATTCGGCACGTAGATCAGCACGGCCACAGCCAAGGCAACCCAGAATTTGATGCGTCCCCAGAGCGCCCGCCCGCGTAGCCGCCACAGTCCGTCCGTGATCAGCCCGAGCACCAAGAACATCATCGCGTACTTGCTCATCAATCCGAGGCCGAACGCAGTGCCGAAGGCCAGCCACCACGCCCAACGGTCGGTCTCTTCTGCGCGGCAGATGGCAAGCAATGCCATCGCCCAGAAAAACAGCAAGAAAACGTCGGTCGAAATAATCACGGCTGATAGGGACACACCGGGCAGCAGGATGTACATGGTCGCCGCCCAGAATCCGATCCGGCTGGAGTAAAGAGATTGCGCCAGGGCGTAGATAACCAACGCCGTGCCACCATGCATGAGTGGTGCACTTAAGCGCACGCAGGCTTCTCCATCACCGCACACCGCTGTGGTTCCGGCGATGGCCCAGGCGATCACCGGCGGTTTAGAGAAATAACCGAACGCGAACTCTTGGGCCCACGTCCAATACTGCGCCTCGTCAAAGATCAACGGGATTGGGGACGACACCAGCACGAGAATGCGAAACAGAGTCGCCGTGAGGATGACACCGAACGCGACGTTGCCCCATCCGGCGTCGTTATCGTCTACGGCTGGCGGTGGCGAAGGAACCTTATCTGTCACAGCCGGCTAACCGTCCTCGCGATGAAACAGATACGTCAGACCAAGCGCAGCCGCGACTGCGGTGGGGGCCCAAGCGGCCAAGGGCAAAGGCAGAATGGCTGACAGGCCGAGGGCGTACGTCAGCCGCGAAAAAAAGTACAGCATGAAGCCCGCGCCCAAACCGGCGAGCCCGCGCTTGGTCCAGCCACCCAGACGAGTGTTGGTGGTGAGGTAAAACGCCGAGGCCACAAGCACCATCGCGCAGAATAGGAATGGCGATGCCAATTGCGATTGCCAGTACAGACGGTGAGGCCGGGCCGAAAATCCGGAGGCCTCTGAAAACTCGATAAACGCCGGCAGCTCCCAGAATGACATGGTCTGCGGGGCGGCGAAGCTTTCTTGAACCTGATTCAACGTAATCGACGTCGGCAAGAACAGTTCCTGGTGAAACACCGACGACGTATCGGGTGCCGACTCCCAAACGCGATCGAGTTTGAAAAATCCGTCCAGCAACTGCCCGTCTTGGGCTTCATAGCGCCGCACGAACCGGCCGGCACCGTCCATCTCAAACAGGCTGGCCCCGCGCATGAACAGGATCCGGTCCTCCTGCCGCACGGATTGAGCATGTACGACCAGTTGTTCGTCCTCTGAAGATTCCCGCAACCACAGGCCGCCGACCCCAATGTTCAGGGCGCTCGCTTTTTTGAAGATCAGCTCTTCTTCCAGCTGCTCATAGGTTTGATAGAGGCTGGCAGAGAATGGATTGACGACAGCCAAATTAAGCACCCCAAGGGCGGCGACCAGCACCAGCGTAGGCGCCAGAAACTGCCACACCGAAACGCCGGCAGACCGCATCACCACAAGCTCGGAATTTCGCGCGAGCCGGAAGAGCGCGAACATCATGCCGATCATGACGGCAAACGGCAGTACGTCCTGGAGAGTTTTGGGTAACTTGAGCGCCGCAAGACCGAAGAGCACGCCAAGACCCAGGTCCTCCGCCCGCACGGAGCGGCGCACAAGTTCGATCAGGTCGAACAGCAGGATTAACCCCATGATCACCAGCAACACCGCGACAAAGGCGACAAGGAACTGCCAGCCGATGTAAAGTGACAATGTCGGTGATAAACGGTTCAAGAGGTCGGACTCACCTGATTAAGCCGGTCAGCGCGGATACACCGCAAGGATACCGCAGCCGGTGGACAGGGTGAACCACCCCGGGCGACACTCGGGCAGCACTGTGGAACGGGACAAAACGGGCGGCGGTCATGGTTAAGCTCAATAAGATCTACACGCGCACGGGAGATGACGGCGAAACCGGCCTCGGCGATGGCACGCGCGTTCCGAAGCACGGGGCCCGCGTCAGCGCGTATGGGGATGTCGATGAAGCCAACGCCGCTATTGGCGTCGCACTTGTTGCGATTGAGGCGGAGTCCGGCACTACGGACGTCGCGAGTCTCTTACGCACGGTGCAAAACGATCTGTTCGATTTAGGCGCGGACTTGTGCGTCCCCGACTCGGACGCCCCAGATGCGCCGGAGGCGCTGCGCATTACGGACGCCCAGGTCGAAGCACTCGAACAGGCGATCGATCAGTTCAACGCCGAGTTGGCGCCCCTGAAGTCCTTTGTTCTCCCTGGCGGCAGTGCGGCGGCGGCCCACCTCCACCAAGCCCGCACCATCGCCCGGCGGGCGGAGCGCTCGGTCACGGCGCTGGCTGCACGCGAAAAGGTCAATCCCACAGCGATTGCCTACATTAACCGCCTGTCCGACCTGCTTTTTGTGCTCGCACGCCGCGCCAACGGGAATGGAGCAGACGACGTCCTATGGGTTCCCGGCGGCGAAACTTAGCAAGGCAATCACCCCATCAAATCCCAGGATTTGCCTCAAATTTAGGCGCCTGACTGCAAAGCCAAATCTTTGCTGCGATGCAGCATGTTCGCCGTTGACTATGCGGGACCAAAGGATTACCTGTTGTCCCCCTTTCGGGCTGTGCAAAGTCGCTGTGGGAGGGGGTTTTGCACAGTAAACGCGCATCTAGCGCTCGAATTTTCATCAACGTACACGGAACCCTAACCATGAAGGTCTTGGTCGCCGTCAAACGGGTGGTTGATTACAACGTGAAAGTCCGCGTCAAGGCGGACAACTCAGGCGTTGAACTTGCCAACGTTAAAATGTCCATGAACCCGTTCGACGAAATTGCAGTCGAAGAAGCCGTCCGGATGAAAGAAGCCGGTACGGTCGAGGAAATCATCGCCGTTTCAATGGGCGTAAAGCAGTGTCAGGAAACCATCCGCACCGCGCTCGCCATGGGCGCCGACCGCGGCATCCTGGTCGAAACGGACGCAGAGCTTCAACCGCTGGCCGTCGCCAAAATGCTCAAAGCGCTGGTGGAAAAAGAAAGCCCCGATTTGGTGATCCTCGGCAAGCAGGCCATCGACGACGACGCCAACCAAACCGGACAAATGCTCGCTGCGCTCCTGGGATGGCCGCAGGGCACCTTCGCCTCCAAGGTTGAGTTGGCGGACGACAAAGCGTCGGTCACGCGTGAGATCGATGGCGGACTGGAAACAGTGTCCCTGAACACGCCGTGCGTCGTCACCACCGATCTGCGCCTCAACGAACCGCGCTATGCCTCTTTGCCCAACATCATGAAGGCGAAGAAGAAGCCCATCGACACCACCACGCCAGACGAGTTGGGCGTCGATGCGGCACCCCGCATCAAAACGCTGAAAGTTGAAGAGCCGGCCAAACGTTCCGGTGGCGTCAAAGTGGCGGATGTCGCCGAGCTGGTCGATAAACTCCGCAATGAAGCGAAGGTGATCTCATGACCTGCCTTGTAGTCGCAGAACACGACAACGCCGAGCTTAAGCCTTCGACGCTGAGCACGGTTCAAGCCGCCTCTGAGATCGGCGGCGACATTCACATTCTTATCGCCGGATCCAGCTGCAGCGCCGTTGCCGACCAAGCCGCAAAAGTGGCTGGGGTCAGCAGTGTCAAAGTGGCCGACGATGCCCAGTACGAACACGCGCTGGCCGAACCTTTGGCCGCCCTGGTGGTGAGCCTGGCGGGCGATTACTCCCATGTCCTCGCGCCGGCGACGACCTTCGGCAAAAACTTCATGCCCCGTGTTTCGGCTTTGTTGGACGTGGCGCAAATCTCGGACATTTCCGCCGTGGTGTCGGAAGACACCTTTGTGCGGCCCATCTATGCCGGCAATGCCATGGCGACGGTGCAGTCCGAAGACAGTGTCAAACTTATTACCGTGCGCGGTTCGACCTTCGATAAGGCCGCCGCAGAAGGCGGGTCCGCGTCGATTGACTCCGTATCCGCCACTGATGATCCAGGCTTGTCCTCGTTTGTCGGTCAGGAGCTGTCAAAGTCCGAACGCCCCGAACTCACATCCGCTGATGTGGTGGTGTCCGGTGGCCGCGGCGTCGGCAGCTCAGAGAACTTCGCGGTGATTGAGAAGCTGGCCGATAAGCTCGGTGCCGCCGTTGGCGCCTCCCGCGCTGCCGTCGATGCCGGATACGTGCCCAATGATTACCAGGTCGGACAGACCGGCAAGATCGTCGCCCCTGAGCTTTATGTCGCCATCGGCATCTCGGGCGCGATTCAACACCTTGCCGGGATGAAGGACAGCAAGGTCATCGTGGCCATCAACAAAGACGAAGAAGCCCCCATTTTCCAAGTTGCAGACTATGGCTTGGTCGGGGACTTGTTCGATGTCGTACCAGAATTGACCGACGCTCTTTAATTCGGGCGTTTCACAAAGGATTGTTACATGAACGACGATGCTGGCCGCGCAAGTGCGGCGAAGAAGGACGAAAGCCGCGTGTCTAAATCAGAATACGACATCAAAAATATCGGTGTGATCGGTGCCGGCCAAATGGGCAGCGGGATCGCCCACGTCAGCGCTCTGGCGGGCTACAACGTCACGATGTTCGACATCAGTGATGACCAATTGAAAAAAGCCATTGCCGGCATCGACGGCAACATGGACCGCCAGCTCAAGAAAGAGCGCATCACCCAGGAAGCCAAAGATGCGGCGATGGGCCTGCTGAGCACCTCCGCATCTCTCGACAGCATGGCGGATTGCGACCTGGTCATCGAAGCAGCCACGGAAAACGAAGAGATTAAACGCAAAATCTTTATCGATGTCTGCCCGATCCTGAAAGACTCGGCGATCCTGTGCTCGAACACCTCGTCGATCTCCATCACCCGCCTAGGTGCCGGAACGGATCGACCGGAAAAGTTCATGGGATTGCACTTCATGAACCCTGTGCCGGTGATGAAGCTGGTCGAGCTCATCCGCGGTATTGCGACGGAAGAAGCAACGTTCTCCGCCGTGCGCACAGTTGCCGAAAATCTCGGCAAACAGACCGTATCGTCGGAAGACTTCCCGGCGTTTATCGTCAACCGCATCCTTATTCCGATGATCAACGAAGCGATCTACACCCTTTACGAAGGCGTGGGCTCGGTTTCCGCCATCGACACGGCGATGAAGTTGGGCGCCAACCACCCGATGGGGCCACTGGAATTGGCCGACTTCATCGGTCTCGACACCTGTCTGTCGATCATGGCGGTGCTGTATGATGGCCTGGCGGACTCCAAGTACCGGCCCTGCCCGCTTCTGGTGAAGTATGTCGAGGCCGGATGGCTTGGGCGTAAAACCGGCAAAGGCTTCTACGACTATTCCGGCGAAGAACCCGTTCCAACACGCTAACCCTCGGGACTTTTTTGCTTGCCATTTAGGGACGGCCTCCGTGCAATGGAGGCCGTCTTTGCTTTTGGAGCTGGGGACTCGGCAGCGGCGTGATTGACGGTGACAAACTTCTGACCGGCTGGCGTCCCTATGCCGTGCTGACAGCGCTGTGCGCACTCTTGTTCCTGCCCGGTCTGAACACTCTGCCGCCGACCGACCGCGATGAAGCCCGCTTCATGCAGGCCACAAAACAAATGCTGGAAACCGGGGACGTGGTTACCATCCGGTTCCAATCTGACCTGCGCACGAAAAAGCCGGTCGGTATTCACTGGCTGCAATACGCCTCGGTCAAATATCTGGCAGATCGCGATACCCGCGCCGTGTGGGCCTATCGCTTGCCGTCGGCGCTGTGCGCCTGGCTGGCCGTACTCGTCACCTTTGCTTTCGGCGCCAGGGCGCTCAATGACCGGACCGCACTGACGGGCGCCACGCTGCTGGCCTGCACGGTGTTGCTGGTCACTGAGGCGCACCTCGCCAAAACCGACGCCGCCCTGCTGCTGACGGTGATCGCGGCGCAGGCCTGCCTGTTCTGGCTCTATTCGCAAGCTCCGGCATCGTCACCGCCAATGCGCGTGACGGTCGGTTTCTGGATCGCCATCGGGGCGGGTCTCCTGATCAAAGGCCCGATAGCGCCGGCCATTGCAGCAGCGACAGCGATTACTTTGTGCATTGCGGACCGCCGCGCCGGTTGGCTACGGCGGCTGCAACCCGAGCTGGGCATTCCGGTCGCCGCGGCCTTTATTTTGCCCTGGACCTTGGCGTCGGCTGCTGCGGGCAACGGCGATGTTATCGCCGCATCCCTCACCGAAGATTTACTGCCTAAGCTGCTGGGCGGGGTCGAAAGCCATGGTGCGCCGCCGGGTACGCATACACTGGCCGCACCACTGACCCTGTGGCCCGCTTCGCTGATCGTTTTGCCAGGCCTGCTGTTGGCTTGGACGCGGCGCAGCGAGCCGGCGATAAGATTTCTGCTGGCCTGGGCGGGTGCGACCTGGGTGTTGTTTGAACTGACTCCGACCAAGTTACCTCATTACGTGTTGCCGGCTGTGCCTGCGCTGTGTCTTGCGGCTGCGGCGGCTGTTGGCGGACGCAGCAGTGTGCCGCGCTGGACCAAAGCCACGTGGTCGGTGATGACCGTCGCACTCGGCGCGGCAGCGATTTGGGCCGCAGTGACCTATGGCGGACCGGTGTGGCTGGCTTGGGCGTTCGCAGCTGTTGGGATTGCAGTAATAGCGTTGACGTGGTGGCCGAACGCACGTCCGATGACCCCTGTTATCGCCGCCGCCGGGATCATGTTCCCGCTCTTGGTTTCCGGCATTTTGCCGCACCTCGAGGACTTGAACTTGAGCACACGCCTGCGCGACGCGGTTGCTACCGAAACCGTCGCCCCGGACCTGCCGATTGCCCTGGCCCGGTATCACGAACCTTCAGCGGTTTTCTGGCTGGGAACCCAAACTTGGTTGACCAACGCCCGCAACGCGACCGCACACATCATTGCCGACCCCGGCGCCCTGGCCGTGGTCGCCCCGGATCAGCAGCAGGGGGTTTCAGACGCAGCGGCCGCGGTTGACGGAACCGTTGTCGTTCTGGAGGAGATCACCGGATACAACTATGCCAAAGGACGTCCCGAGACTCTTGTGTTGATCCGCAGTGAAACGAAGGCTCCAGACCGGTGAGTTCTCAAGGCACCTTCTCTCCGCCGTATGCGGTGCTCGGCGCGTGGTTTGCCGCAGTCACCGGAGTTTGCGCCGCGTTCATCCTGTTTTGGGATATCCCCCTGGCTTGGTATTTCGAAACCGAACTCAGCCGAGACACCCGCGCCCTCTTAGGTACCATCACCGAGGCGGCGAACAGTGCCATCTGGTTCAGCCTGGCCGTGTGCGGGTATGCCCTTTGCCGGCTGCTCGCAAAATTCTCGACAGACGCGGACCATCTCGACCGCCTCCGGCAGCAAACACGCAGCTGGCTGTTCATGATCGTGTCGATGGGCGCGGCAGCCTTTGCTGTCAACGCCCTTAAACTCATGATCGGGCGGTACAAACCACGTTACTTGTTTGATGACGGCACAGTTGGCTTTGAACCGTTTGGCTTGATTCTCAAAATGGCGAGCTTCCCGTCAGGTCATGCTCAGTCCATTTGGTCGGCGATGATTGCGTTGTGTTTTCTGACGCCCCGTTTAGCGCCGGCTTACATTACAGTCGCCATCGTCGTCAGCGCGACCCGGTTCCTGACGGCCGTGCACTTTGTCAGCGATGTGATTATGTCGGTGTTCCTCAGCGCGTTTATCGCGCTGCTGATGAAACACTGGTTCGAGCGGAACGGTCAGAGCGTGCGGCTGTCGCCGGCTTAGCTGGCCGGAACCATCAGACCGGTCAGCACCGCCTTGATGTCCGGCGCGTTCCAGTCCGCCGTCCCCTCAAGACGCGCCACCTCACGTCCGTCCGGCGCAATGATCAAAGTCGTCGGCAGTCCCCGTACCTTGGCCTCGCGGGCAAACGTGGTGCCGTCCGACACATAAAGATCGAGATTGCTCCAGCCATTCTTTTCAACAAAAGGCTTGGCGACACGCGCGCCTTCGCGATCCTGCGACAGCGCAATCACGTGCAGCCGCTCGCCACCGAGCTCGGCTTCCAGCGCATCCAGGGTCGGCATTTCATGAATGCAGGGCGCGCACCAGGTGGCCCACAAGTTGACGACCACCACTTTTCCTGAGAAGTCCGCCAGGGTGACGTCGGCACCGGTTCCGTCCTGAAAGGCCGTGGCGGGCGCGGCCATTGGCTCCTCATGCCACTTCAGCTTGTCGATGCCCGAGTCCGCTGCCCTGGACTCAGGCGCAGCCCCGGTGTTAATCACCCCCGCCAAGACGAAAGCCGCTAAAACCGCTATACGTTTTGACCTATTTTTCATGTGTCCGTCCTAAAGTGTGCGGGCCATAACACGAGGTACCCCATGACCAGCCGGATCTGGGGCGGCCGGTTTTCCGGCGGTCCCTCCGACATCATGGAGGCCATCAACGCCTCCATCGACTTCGACCAGCGCCTCGCGAAGCAGGATTTGCGCGGCTCGCGGGCGCATTGTGCCATGCTGGTGCAGCAGGGCATCCTGTCGAAGGCGGACGGCGACGCCATCATGGATGGCCTTCTCAAGATTGAAAAAGACATAAGCGAGGGCACGTTTGCATTCAAGCGGGCTCTTGAAGACATCCATATGAACATCGAAGGCCGGCTAGCCGATCTGATCGGTGAGGCCGCTGGCCGCCTGCACACCGCCCGGTCGCGGAACGACCAGGTGGCGACCGACTTCCGCCTGTGGGTGCGCACCGCCATCGATGCCCTGGATGAGCAGATGCACGCGCTGCAAGCGGCCTTGCTGGACAAAGCCGAAGCGCATGCGGACACCATCCTGCCCGGCTTCACTCACCTGCAGGCGGCTCAGCCGGTCACCTTCGGCCACCATTTGCTGGCCTATGTGGAAATGATCGGGCGGGACCGGGGGCGGTTCCGTGATGCCCGCGCGCGGATGAACGAAAGCCCGCTCGGTGCAGGCGCTTTGGCCGGCACGTCGTTCCCGATTGACCGGGAGCGCACAGCCAAGGAACTCGACTTCGACCGGCCGATGGCCAATTCGCTCGACGCCGTCTCAGACCGGGACTTCGCGCTGGAGTTTCTCGCCGCCGCGTCGATCCTCGCTGTACATCTGTCGCGCCTGGCGGAAGAAATCGTCATCTGGGCCAGCGCCCAGTTCGCGTTTGTCACGTTGAGTGATTCGTACTCGACTGGCAGCTCGATGATGCCGCAAAAGCGCAATCCGGATGCGGCGGAACTGATGCGCGGCAAAGTCGGGCGTGTCGTTGGCGCGCTCAATGGTTTGCTCATCGTCGTTAAAGGTCTGCCGCTGACTTATTCAAAGGACATGCAAGAAGACAAAGAACCGGTGTTCGATGCCTTCGACACCCTGGAACTGTGCCTCGCTGCAGCCACAGGCATGATCGGCGACCTCAAGGTCAACGCCGATCGGATGCGCGCTGCCGCAGGCGCCGGCTTCACCACCGCGACCGACCTAGCCGACTGGCTGGTGCGCGAGAAAAACGTGCCGTTCCGGGAGTCGCACCACATCGCTGGCTCTGCGGTTAAAGCCGCGGAAGACAAAGGCTGTGACTTGCACGAACTGAGCGCCGAGGATCTCGCCGCCGTTGACGCGCGCCTGACCGCGGACGCTCTTGATGTTGTCACGGTGGAAGCGTCGGTGAACAGCCGCACCAGTTACGGTGGTACGGCGCCAGAAAACGTGCGCGCGCAGATCGCCGCGGCGCGGGAGCGTTTCCTATCCGGTGGGGAGTCCTGACATGCGATCACGCTTATTCGTCGCAGTAATGTTGGCGGTGCTGTCAATTGCCGGGCTTTCCGGTTGCGGCAAAAAAGCGGCGCTGACTCCGCCGCCCGATTCAGAATACCCAAAGCAGTATCCGCGTCAGTAGAGCGGCGGGATCGGCATTCATGCATCATTTTCAGTATCGCGATGGCGCGCTTCATGCGGAGAACGTGCCGGTGGCCGAGATCGCGGCTTCGGTCGGCACACCCTTCTACTGCTATTCGACTGCGACGCTCACCCGCCATTACAGAGTTTTCACCGATGCCCTGCGCGGCCTGGACACGCTCGTGTGCTACTCCGCCAAGGCCAATGGCAACATCGCCGTGCTGCGCGTTCTGGCCGATCTCGGCGCCGGGTGCGATGTCGTCTCGGGCGGCGAGCTTGAACGCGCCTTGGCCGCGGGCATCGCCGCAGAGAAGGTCGTGTTCTCCGGCGTCGGCAAAACAGCAGATGAATTGACCTTCGCGCTGGAAAGCGGAGTCGGGCAGATTAACGCCGAGTCCGCGCCCGAGCTCGATCGCCTGAATGAGATCGCGACCCAGTTGGGCAAAACCGCGCCCATTGCGGTGCGCGTGAATCCGGACGTGCGCGCCGAGACCCACGAAAAAATCACCACCGGACGCAAGGAAGATAAGTTCGGGGTGGCCTGGGACGATGCGCCTGCCCTGTTCCGCAAAGCAGAGGATTTGCCGGCGCTGGACGTGCGCGGCGTGGCCGTGCACATCGGCTCACAGATCACCGACCTGGCACCGTTCGAAGCGGCCTTTGGCAAAGTGGCGGGCCTGGTCAACGTGTTGCGCGCCGCCGGCATTGATATCCGCACCGTCGATCTCGGCGGCGGCCTCGGCGTGCCCTACCGGCGCGACAACGACGCCCCGCCTGCGCCCGAAGAGTACGGGGAAATCGTACGCCGCACGGTCGGTGATCTGGACTGTAAGATTTTACTCGAGCCCGGGCGCGTCATCGCCGCCAATGCCGGCATCCTGGTCTCGGAAGTCGTCTACGTGAAACAGGGCGAGACGAAATCCTTTGCCATTCTCGATGCCGGCATGAACGACCTCATGCGCCAAGCCATGTATGACGCCCATCACGACATCCTTCCGGTCACCGAACCCGCGGCAGGCGCGGAGATGGTCGCCTACGACGTGGTCGGGCCGGTGTGCGAAACCGGCGACCGCTTCGCCCGGGATGCGAACTTACCCGTTCTGGCGGCAGGGGATTTAGTGGCGTTCACGGCCGCTGGGGCCTACGGCGCGGTCATGTCCTCGACCTACAACACCCGACCGCTGGTCCCAGAGGTGCTGGTCAACGGCGGCGACTTTGCGGTGATTCGCAAGCGCCCGACGGTCCAGGACATGCTGGCGCTCGAAGACCTGCCACCGTGGCTTACAGCCGCGGACTAGGTCTCTCCGCGCACTCCGCAGGGTGCCACTTCACGATTCCGGCAAGTCATTGAAGACTCTAGCTCTTCAGGCCTAGACTGGCGGATGTCCCGTGACTGGAGAGAACTGCTGCGGTTGCGCCGCCTGATCACCCGGCGGCTCGCTCTGGCGCGCCTGAGCCTCATCGCTGAACGCGTGATGGCGGCGCTTTGGGCGCCACTGATGCTGGGCGCCGCGTTTCTCGCCTTAGCCCTTTTCGACGTGCTGCCCGCCCTACCCGCTGTGCTTCACACCCTGGTGCTGTTTGGACTCGCCGCTGCGCTGCTGGTGCTGCTGCGACGCGGCTTCACCGGTTTCCGCTGGCCGACGGCTTTGGAGGCCCGCCATCGCCTTGAAACGGCCTCGGGCATCGATCACCGCCCACTGACCGCGTGGGAAGACAACCTGAGTTACAAGGCGGACCGCGGACAAAACAAACTGTGGATGGCCCATCGCCTGCGCATGCGTGGGCTTATCGAGAAGTTGCGCTCGCCCTGGCCCGCCGCCGTGATCGCTGCCAAAGACCCCTACGCACTGCGCGGACTGATCATTCTCCTCTGCGTGTTCGGAGGCTTATCAGCTCAAGGCGATATTGCCGCGCGGTTGGTACGTGCCATCAATCCCATCGTCGCCAGCGAAACCGGCGTGCTGGATGTCAAAGTCTGGATTACGCCGCCGGCTTACACCCAGCGCGCGCCCGTGTTGCTCGACCCCTTCGCTGATCCGGAGTCCGCGCCGGTTGAGCCCATTGCCGCGCCGCAAGGCTCGCAGCTGCTGGTGGTTGTCACCGGCACCCAGCGCCAGGCGCGCCTGACCCTGGATGACACCTCTATCGATCTGACGCAGATGGATGACGCCAGCCAGCGGTATGAAGGCCCCCTGCCGGCGGGGACCGATCTCGCCGTGCGGCAAACGGGGCGGCTGCTGGGCCACTGGAGCCTGCAACCCATCACGGACACGGCTCCAGTGATCGCCGTCGTAGAAACACCTGAAGACTCGGCCCGGCATCGTGTCCGCTTCAAATATGCCGCCGAAGACGACTACGGCATCGCCAACGTGTCCGGCCGGATCGAACGGCCTCAGGAGACCCGCGTCTATGCCCGCGACTGGGACAGTGAGTTTGCGGTTACCGCACCGCCGCTGACTCCAAAGGTGCTTGAGCAACAATCCTTCCAGGACTTCACAGCGCACCCCTGGGCCGGCGAAACCGTGACCATGACATTGACCGCGCGGGACAGCGCGGCGCAGTCGGGCACAAGCGAGCCGGTTGAGTTCCGCCTGCCGGAGCGTCTGTTCACCCACCCTGTTGCGGCAACTGTGATCCGTTACCGCAAGGACCTCATCGAAAATCCGTCGACAGGCCCAATGGCCGCACGCGCGCTCGGGCGCCTCATGGAAGTGCCGGAGTCCTATGGCGGCGATTTCACCGTGCATCTGGCGATGGCCACGGCGCGCAGCCGTCTGCGCCTGCAGAATCCGTTCGACGTGCTCGACGGCGTCCTCGACTTGATGTGGCAGGCCGCCATCCGTATGGAAGACGGTGCCCTAGCGGTCGCCGAACAGGCTCTGACGGAGGCTGAGGAGGCCCTGACCGAGGCGATTGAGAACGGCGCGTCGCCCGAACAAATCAATCAGCTCATTGCGCAGTTGCAGCGCGCGTTGATGGAATATTATCAAGCGCTGGCCGAAAAAATGCCGGACAGTTCCTTCCCCATGAATGCCCAAACCGGCGACCTGCAAACCATGGGGGCACAAGACCTCGCCCAGATGATGGAACAGCTCAGCCAGCTCTCTGAAATGGGCGCTGAAGACGCCGCCCGCGAGATGATGTCGGAACTGAGCAACATGCTGGAGATGCTGCGCAACGCCGCCCTCAATCCCAGCAGCAATCCGGACATGGAGGCCGCGCGCCAGATGATGGATGACCTGCGGCAGATCACCGAAGAACAGTCGGACATGCTCAACCAAACTTTCGAGCAGGCCCGTCAACAAGCGCTTGAGCGCAACCAACGGGGACGCCCTTTCGGCGAGCAGCGCCGCGGCGAAGACGGCGGCTCGGACCCTGAGCGCGGTGAAAGCGGCCAAAGGGAACAGCAAGGGGCAGAGCAAAACGGCGAAGAGGCCGCGGCTGAACAGGATGAGTTGCGCCGGCGCCTGGGCGACCTGATGGGCCGCATGGCGGAAATGACCGGCCAGGTACCCGAAGACCTCGGCGATGCCGAACAAGCCATGCGTGAAGCCGAAGAGGCCCTGAAAGACGGCGCGTTTCGGCCGGCATCGGACTCTCAGGCCGAGGCGCTGGCCAAGCTGCAAAGCGGCATGCAGGGCGCGGCAGAGCAGATGATGCAAGCCCTGGCGCAACAAGGCATGGCGGGTCTTATTCCCATACCGGGGCAAGCCGGGCTGCCGTTCGGCGCCCTCGGCCCTAACCTGGGGCCGGATCAAGGCGAAGACATGGAACTCCCAACAACCCAGCCCGACACCCGGGGCCTGTCACAGCGCTCCCGGGAGATTCTTGAGGAAATCCGAAAACGGGCCGGTCAGCGCCTCCGCCCGCGCGAGGAGCGCCAATATCTGCGCCGCCTGCTCGAGCAGTTCTGATCTGTCAGCGGGTTAATCGAATTCGACCAGGATCCCCGTGGCCGAATCCACCGGCAGCTGCAACTCGATCCGGTACGGAATGCTGGAATTGGGATCGATCGTGCTGGCACTGGGTGCGGAAGATGTTTCCTGCACAATGTTGTTGTTCTCGTCGACCAGCATCAGCTTGATGTTGGGCACGGGTTGGGCGGTCTCGGTCAAGTTGGTAATGAAGCCGTTGACCACCAAAGTCTGCACGCCACCGATAATCATCCGCGACGGCTGCGGTTGTGACAGACGCAGGCCCTCGCCCGGTGTTTCATCCATACTCAGCGCTTCATAGACACCCTTAAGCGCCGGCCACATTTCGCTCAGCTGGTCACGCCCGGCATACAGAAGGCTCGCGAGGAGAAGAACCACGATGGACAGCACCGCCGCCGTGACGTAGGCCGGGTCCATCTTTTTCTTCTTTTTCTTCTTCTGCGGTTTTTCCTCTTCAAAATCGGCAAGCGGGTCGTCGTCTAAGTCATCGATATCTTCGTCTTCGTCCGACAGGGCTGCGAAATCGGGAGTGTCTTCGTCCGGATCGACGAGGTCATCGTCTTCTTCACCGTCTCCGGACTCTTCGCCGTCGGGGCCGGCGTCATCACCGTTATCTGCGGGACCGCCGCCCGGCCCGCCGGAGATACCGCCTTCAACTCCGCCCTCAAGATCACCGTCTTCACCGCCACCGTCTTCGTTCTCGAACAGATCGTCTTCGATCCCTCCTTCGCCGTCTTCGCCCAGCAATTCATTCAGCGACGCTTCGCCGCCGCCTGGACCGCCGGATACGCCACCTTCGGCGCTCGCGCCCCCATCCTCGCGGGCTTGACCATCGTGGTGCGTGCCATCGAGCAATGAGACCGCCCCCTGTCCCGGACCGGCCTCATCCTCGCCCATTTGCGAAACACCTGCCGCGCCTGGACCGCCGGACTGTCCCATTTGAGAGGCTCCGGCCGCGCCAGGACCCGACCGCTCACCGGTGAGCATGGATTGCGAACCAAGGCCAGGCCCTTGGATTGTATCGCCGGTCAACATTGAGCGCGCCGCCTGCCCGGGTGCCTGCACTTGCTCACCTGTCAGCTGAGAGACAGCCGCCGCACCAGGACCCTGCATCCTGTCCCGATCCATCATGGACTCACTCCACGCCGGCGGCAGGTCGGGGGCCGCGCCGCCTGGGCCTCCCGGCATACCGGGCATGCCCGGCATACCCGCGACACCAAGAACATCGTCCGCATCCGCGTCTTGATTCAGCCAGGCCGAAGGATCGCGCGGAGGCTGTTGCGCCACCTGCGACGGCAGCGGATTGGCCTCGGCCGACGCTTGAACGATGTCGCCACCTTGCTGAACCATCTGCGCGCCGGGCGCACCGCCTGCCACACCCTGCTGCATGGCGGCTTGAGACATTTCCATTGCCGCAGCGGGCGCTGCGGCCCCGGTTTCTTGACCCACAACGGACTGACCAGGCGCACCCGTCCCACCTTCTTGTCCCATCAGGGACTGCGCATCCAGTGCCGCTCCCGCTTGATCAGCCTCCATCAAAGATGAACCGGACATGGCTTCGGCAGCCTCTTCCGGCGACATCATCGACTGCGCTGATGCGGGTTGCTGCTGAAACTGGTCTTTCCGGCGCGACATGATTGATTGTGCGCCAGGGGGAACGGCCGGGGGCTGCTGCTGCGCCGGCTGGGCCGCTGGCTGCGGAGGTGGCGGAGGCGTGTCCGGTTTGGGCGGAGCCTTGCCAAAGGCTTGGGTGAACGCTTGGTTGGCCGCTGCGGCAATCGCCGCTGTGTCCGGCACATTGCGCCGGGAGGATGGCGTTCCTCCCGTATCTTTGGGCTCCGCCGCCTTGCTGGACTCATTCATCACGTCAGCCAGGTCGATTTCATCGACCACGGCAGCCTGGAACCAGCCATGTCCACAGGTCGCACACTTCAGTGTGCGGCCACGCCGGCCAAGCAGCTCTGTCGGAATATCAAAGCCGGACGTACAGTTCGGACACGTGATGCGCATGCAAGTGCCTGTCTTAGATCAACTTTTACTATATCATATGACGGATTAGGTGTGCGAATGGACAGCCGCGATTGACTAGCACATGCCCCACATGCGCTCCCACGTGTGCCCTTACAACCCTCCGGTCAGAATATATTCTTCTCTAGAAGTCCTTCAATTGAGTTAATACTTACCGGTCTGACAAGCACAGTCGAGTAACGGTACACAGCGGGGGCAGACCCATCGAAACTCACGCACCTGCGGTTAGATTGAATGCCGTCGGCCTACACTACGGTGAGGGTCCGGACGTACTGTCGCAGATCGAATTGACCCTCAATGCCGGATCTTTCCACTTTCTGACCGGCCCGTCGGGCGCGGGTAAGACCTCTCTGCTGAGTTTGCTCTATCTGGCCCGCCGTCCCACTCATGGTTCCGTACACCTGTTCGGCACCGACACCACATCCGCCGCACGCGGTGCATTGCCGGCCATCCGCAGGCAGGTGGGCGTCGTGTTCCAGGACTTCCGTTTGCTCGATCACCTGTCCGCCTTCGACAACGTCGCCTTGCCCCTGCGCGTCGCCGGAGTGGCAGAAACTCAAATTAAGGACAACGTGACCGAGTTGCTGTCTTGGGTCGGCCTCTCCGATGCTATGGACGCATTGCCCCCGTCCCTGTCCGGCGGACAACAGCAACGCGTCGCCATCGCTAGGGCCGTGGTGAACCGGCCGCGCTTAATCTTGGCTGACGAACCCACCGGCAACGTGGACGATGCCATCGCGATGCGGCTCATGCAGCTCTTTATCGAGCTCAATAAACTGGGCGCGTCCGTCATCATCGCCACGCACAACCAGCTTTTGGTCAGCCAGTTCGGCTTTCCCCGGCTGGCCTTGTCAGATGGCCGGGTTGAGGAACTGCCACCGCTGAGCGCTGTGCCAGGGGCACCCTCTCCCGCCGGGGGAACGAGCGATGTTTAGAACGGACTTGCCACTCGGCGGCGACAGCGCGTCGCGTTTCGTGCCCTGGCTGATGGCCATCATGGTGTTTCTTGGCACCCTGGCCGTAAGCGGCGTCAATGTCTTTGATTCCATCCTCGCGGGCTGGTCGCGGTCAGTCACCGGCACCGTCACGGTGCAGATTCCGCCGTTGCCGGCCCAGGACGACGTCAGCGCAAATCTGGACAGAGCGGAACGCGCTGTCCGGGCACTTGAGGACGTGGGCGCTGTTGAGTCCGTTCGGCTTTTGTCGGGAGAGGAGCTCGACCGCCTGCTCGAACCATGGCTCGGCACGGCAACACCGTCAGCCGACCTGCCCCTCCCGGCACTCATCGACGTCACGTTGGCGGACCGCTCGGAAGACGCCGTGGCGGCCATCGCGGCTGCAGTAACAGAGATCGTCCCCGACGCGGTGATTGACGATCATCGGCGATGGTTTGACCGCCTCGTCGGGCTGACGGAGGCCTTTCGCCTGCTTGCCATCGGCATAACGACCGTCATTGTCGCGGCGCTTGCCCTAACGGTCATCTACGCCACCCGCGCCAGCTTGGCCGAGTTTAGAGACGTCATAGACGTGCTTCATTTTGTCGGCGCTCGTGACCGCTATATCGCGGGACAGTTTGCCAAGCGCACGTTGGAGACGGCCGCCAAAGGCGCAGCCGGAGGATTTGTCCTGGGTTTGGTTGCCGTTCTCATTGTCAGCTGGCTTGCCGGCAGCGTCGAAAGCGGCTTCCTGCCGGATGTGTCGCTGGGTTTACGGTTTTGGCTCTCAGTTCCGGCGGTCGCGGTCATCGCCGCACTCCTCGCCATGACCACCGCTTACATCACCGTGCTGAACACCTTGCGGGCCATGCTGTGATGGCCTGGGGCAGCCGTAAAACCAGACTGGCGGGACTTGGCCTCGCAGTGTGCGCCGTTGCCTGGATCGCCGGTTTGGTCTCCTATGCGGCGCAAGTGCCCCAAGAGGTGTCCGACACGACGACCGCGACCGATGCCATCGTGGTGCTGACCGGTGGCAGCGGGCGCATTGAAACCGGACTGGAACTCCTGTCCCAAGGGCTGGCGGAGCGGTTGTTCATCTCCGGGGTCGGACCATCGGTCAGCGCCGACACCTTGGTCGATGCCGAGACCCCAGAACGCGAGACTTTGCTCGAAAAAATCACCGTCGGCGCTGAGGCGGAAGACACCCCGGGCAACGCGATTGAAACGGCCAAATGGGTGCGCGCGCAAAACGTCACATCAATCCGCCTGGTCACAGCGGCTTACCACATGCCGCGCGGTTTGCGTGAACTGCGGCGGGCCATGCCGGATGCCACGGTCATTCCCCATCCGGTCTTCCCCGAGCAGGTGAAATCCGACTGGTGGCGGTACCCTGGCACGACGGGTCTGCTCAGCCAGGAGTACACCAAGTATCTGCTGGCGACCGTGCGGCTCGCCGTACTTCCGGTGGAAGACGGGTCATGATTTGGCTCCGTTCGAGCGTCTATCTGGTGTTTTTTCTGGTGTGGTCCGTCATCGTCTCGGTCCTGGGCCTGCCGTCTTTGGTCACCCGGCGATCCGCGCTTGCGGCGACGCGGTTCTGGTCCCGGGGCGTGCTGTTCATGGCGCGGGTCGTTGTCGGCATACGGTTTGAAGTGCGGGGGCGCGAACACCTGCCGGATGGGCCATGTATCGTCGCAGCCCAACATCAGGCCGCCTTCGAGACCTTCGCCCTGTTCCTGTTGTTCGACTACCCGGTTTTCGTGATGAAGGAATCCCTGCAGTGGATTCCCTTGATTGGCTGGTACATCAAACGGGGTGGGCTTGTTGGCATCGACCGTTCAGCCGGTGCCGGAGCCATGCGGCGGATGCTGCGCGCGGCTGAACAGGCGGTGGCGCGGGAGGAGACCCTATTGATTTTCCCGGAAGGCACCCGCACACCCCCCGGGGGCAACACCCCCTACAAACCCGGCATTGTCGCGCTGTACACCCATACCGGAGCGCCTGTCATCCCCATGGCCCTGAATACGGGGTACTTCTGGGGCAAGACCCGGCTCTTGAAAGTGCCGGGCCAAATTGTGTTCCAATTCCTGCCAGCCCTTCCGCCGGGCCTGAACAAAGCCGATTTTCTCAAAACCTTGCGGGAGCGGATCGAGACCGCAAGCGCGACCTTACCGAAACCGGCCCAGGAAAAGACCGAACAGGCCCCCGATCAGGCTGTGGAAAAGTCTGTGGGCCAATAATGGGGGCGTCGACGAGGCGCAATCCCCGACTTTTTCAGTTTTGTTATCAATATGTTATGGCCAGCCAACGACGGATTTGTCTGCATCGTCATATGTCCACTTCAGCTGTGCGGCGGGCGGTAAGTCGCTCTCAGAAACACGTAAAAGTCGCACTTTTGCAGGACTTTTTAAGACTTTAAGCCTACATTGGTAGGAACGGCGAAAACGCCAGCGAAAAACATATAGGGACCTCCGCACGTGGCCGAGCTGTCTGCCATCGCCCATGACATATGGGACATGAAATACCGCCTCAAAGACGCGGATGGGCGCCCTGTGGACAAGTCCATTGAGGACACCTGGCGCCGTGTGGCCGGGGCCCTGGCCGCCGCGGAAACCGACCCAACAGCCTGGGAAGACGTTTTTTATCAAGCGCTTACGGATTTCCGGGTGCTGCCGGGCGGGCGCATTCTAGCCGGGGCGGGCGCCGGACGCACCGTCACCCTGCACAACTGCTTTGTCATGGGCACCATCGGCGACGACATGGCGTCGATCTTCGAGCACCTGAAGGAAGCGGCCCTGACCATGCAGCAGGGCGGCGGGATCGGCTACGACTTCTCGACCCTGAGACCCAAAGGCGCGCCGGTCAAAGGCGTCGGGGCAGACGCGTCTGGCCCGCTCTCCTTCATGGATGTGTGGGACGCCATGTGCCGCACCATCATGAGTGCGGGTTCCCGCCGTGGGGCCATGATGGCGACTCTGCGCTGCGACCATCCCGATATCGAAGACTTCATTACAGCCAAACAGACCGCGGGCCGGCTGACCAACTTTAACCTGTCGATCCTCGCCACCGACGCTTTCATGGCGGCCGTCAAAGATGGCGCGGATTGGGACCTGCAGTTCGAAGGCAAGGTCTACAAGACCGTGAATGCACGTGACCTGTGGGACACGATGATGCGGGCCACTTACGACTATGCGGAACCGGGCATCATCTTCATTGACCGCATCAACGCCCGCAACAATCTCGCCTATTGCGAAACCATCGCCGCGACCAATCCCTGCGGTGAGCAACCGCTGCCGCCCTATGGGACGTGTCTGCTGGGCTCGGTCAATTTGGCGCGGCTGGTGCGTGAGCCGTTCACGGCTCAAGCCACACTCGACGAAGACGAGTTAAAGCGCCTGACCGCAACCGCCGTGCGCATGCTCGACAATGTCGTCGATGTATCGCGCTATCCGGTTGCGGCGCAACGGAACGAAGCCATCACCAAGCGGCGGATCGGGCTGGGCATCACCGGTCTCGCCGACGCCTTGATCCAGTGCGGCCTGACCTACGGCACCCCTGGCGCAGTCGAAGCGGCGGAGCAGTGGGCGGCGATCGTCTCGCATGCCGCTTACCGGGCCTCTGTCGATCTCGCCCGGGAGAAAGGTCCATTCCCCCTCTTCGACCGCGACGCCTATCTGGCCAGCCCGACGATCCAGGACCTGCCGCAGGACATCCGCGCGGCCATCGCCGAGCACGGCATCCGCAATGCACTGGTGACGTCGATTGCGCCGACCGGAACGATTTCCCTGTTCGCCGACAACGTGTCGTCCGGCATTGAGCCCGTATTCAGTTTTTCCTACACGCGTCATGTCACCCAGCCCGACGGCAGCCGCAAAGCCAGCGAGGTGTCGGACTATGCGTATCGCGTGTTCCGCACTCTGCATGGAGATGACGCACCCCTGCCGGACTACTTCGTCGATGCGCAATCCCTGATGCCGGATGCCCATGTCGCCATGCAGGCGGCGGTGCAGAAGCATGTTGACAGTGCCATTTCGAAAACCATCAACGTACCTGCAGACTTTCCCTTCGAGCAGTTCCAGGACGTCTACCTCAAAGCCTATGAACTCGGCTGCAAAGGCTGCACCACCTATCGCCCGTCGGACGTGCGCGGCGCCGTGCTGGAAGTCCGTGATGCACAACAGGCAGCTACATCGCCTGCCCCATTGGACACCAGCGAACCCCTTGACCGGCCGGACGTCATTCCCGGTCAAACCTACAAGCTGCGCTGGCCTGAGAGCGATCACGCCATCTACATCACGGTCAACGATATCGACGTGGCCGAGGCGGATGGCCGCCGTGTGCGCCGCCCCTTCGAGGTGTTCATCAACTCCAAGAACATGGAGCACTACGCCTGGACCGTGGCATTGACCCGGATGATCTCTGCGGTGTTCCGCCGCGGGGGTGATGTCACCTTTGTGGTCGAGGAACTCAAGGCGGTGTTCGACCCGCGTGGCGGCCAGTGGATGAAGGGCCGCTATGTGCCCAGTTTACTGGCAGCGATCGGCGGTGTGATCGAGCAGCACATGATCGATATTGGATTCTTAGCCGCTTCGGCTGCGAAGAGTGCGGACTCGCGAGATATCGACGCCGCCAATGTGGTGCGCCTCGATGCATCCAGCCGGGAACCGCGTATGCGCGCCTGCCCGAAGTGCGGCACCTATGCCCTGATGCGCCAGGAAGGCTGCGATTCCTGTACCAGCTGCGGCTATTCAAAGTGCAGTTGACCGGCGGCGTGCACCGGGCGCCTTGCAACACCAAACCGGACTCGGCTCCACTGTCACAGCCCATCAAACTGGGAGACCGCCATGCCCCACGTCTCTGAAACCTATGAATCCCGCATGCAAACGGGCCGTGAACGCATGCGCTTGTCTCAGGTGCGCAAAGCCCTCGATGCGGGCATGAAACGGCAGGCGGAGACCGGCGGCGTCTCGGTAGATTTCTTTGCGGCTTGCGTCGACTACATCAAGACGTCCATGGACCGGCTGCATGCGCAGGACCAACGCATCCACGATTTCCTCGTGCCGCATGTGCCTGAAGGGGACGAGCACGCGGATACTCTGGAGAACCTCAATATGCGTCTTGCCAAGAGCCGCACGGCGCTGGACGAGTTGGTGACAGCGGCAGCGGCTTATCAGGCTGCCGGTGAGTCCGGCTGGAGCGATTTCAAGGCCGCCGTTGGCGCGTTCATGGAGGTCTACTTCAAGATTCTCTTGAGCGGCCAGCATTCGACCCTAACGCTCCAAGAAGAGGTCTTCACCGAAGAAACATGGGACGAGGTCGCGGGTGTGACCGAAGACAGCCTCGCGACGGAAGAAAAACTCTACGCAGCCGTTCAAGAGGCCGCTCCGGACGGCATCAACCCGGCTGACTTTGTCGGCGGCCCGCCCGCTCCCGGCGCCGGGCCACCTGGACAAAAATAGACGTGAGCAAGGCGCGCCGTCAGACTCCTAAATCCGCCCCTTAGCCGATCAGGTTCTTCGCGTCATCACGCCAGGTTTGGGCGGCACCGCCAAACCGATCCGCAAGCCATTCCAGCTCGACCATGCGTTCGGACCCGACCCACGCGCGCAGGCCGTCTGGGAACTTGGCTTCGCCTTGCGAATTCACACGCGCGTCGCGGCCGGTAAACACGTCAGGCTGCCAGGGAAGACCGAAGGCATCGCACACCTGTTGCAGCCCCCGCCCGTCCGCTGCATGCAGATCGTCTTGGGAGACGAAATGCACGTTCTCAAACGCCGCCTCCCACGTTTCGATATATTCGCGGTAGCCCCCGAGCTTCTTCCATTTCCCAGCCATGAACTCCGCCATGATGGGAACGGTCTCTTAAGTCATCTCCTGCTGCAGGCCGACCTTGAGATCAAAGCGGCCGAGCGACAGCCAACGGTCAACCGGATTGCGCAGGATAAACAGGATAGGCGTTTGTTTACCCAGGAATTCTGCAAACCGCCTCACTGCACCGGGGTTGGCGTATGAGTACGTGGGCGAAATTTCGATTACGGTTTTGTCCTCCGGCGCATCAGCGAAGAACGACGCGTACCAGCCGAAGTCGAATCGTTCAGTGGCAAACGCCTTGGTGTACAGCTCAATCCGTTCCAGGTCTTCCCGCGTCACCTCTTCGCGCTTGAGGATGTGACCAATGACCATGCGCAGATCATGCAGCTTGCGGTGATAGCCCTGAACCTGCTCGCGCGAGGGATGGTCGACGCCCTCGTCCAGATAGTCGAGCAGCTGCAATTCCTTGATCGGACACAGCCACACGTCGGGATGTTGTGCCAACTGCCGGTACAGCCATGTCGTCGAGGTCTTCATCGGCCCGACGCAGACCGCCTGAGGGAGGGTCATGTCGCTGGTCCGGGGCGCTTCAAGAGCGGTAACTGGTGTCGATTTTGTCGAGCTTGCGCAAGTACGCCTGCCAGGCCAAATCCGGTGGAGAGATCCGGTTGGTCGCGCCGCCCTGGGCCGCGCCAGCGTTGCGGCGGCCACTGGTCTGCTCACGCACCTTGTTGATCGCCGCTTGCGACGGATAGCCGATCTCGACACCGCCTGCCAGCGTCATCACTTGGATTTTGCAGGCTTTCTGTAAGGCGTACATTTTGGAAAACGCCGCCGCGACCGTCGGTCCCATGGTCAGCAGACCATGGTTGCGCAAGATCACGCGGTTTTTGTCGCCGATGTGATCGACCAGCCGGTCGCGCTCGTCCATGTCCAGCGCGATGCCTTCGAAGTCGTGATAGGCAACATCGGCTATCAGTGACAGCGAGTCCTGGTTGAGCGGCAGCAAGCCGTCCTTCTGCCCGGAGACGGCCACGCCTTCATCGGTGTGCAGATGAATGACGCAATGGGCGTCGTCCCGCGCCTGGTGAACCGCGCCGTGAATGATGTAGCCGCCGATGTTGTAGCCGAGGCCGGTTTCGTCGAGCAGGATTTCACCGTCCTGGTCGATCTTCACCAGGCTCGAGGCGGTGATTTCATCGAACAGCAAACCAAACGGATTGATCAGGTAATGCCGCTCATCCCCGGGCAAACGCACGGAAATATGAGTAAAAATAAAATCATTCCAGCCGAAGTGGGCAACCAGCCGGTAACAGGCCGCGAGATCGACCCGCAGCGCCCACTCCGCCTCGGACACCTGCTCGCGCACACTGGGGTATACCGCGTGGGCCGCTTCCGCCATGCCTGCCTCCTCTTTTGACCTGGAGGTTACGGTAGCCCGTGACGGCGGCTGGAGAAAGAGGGCGCGTCGGCGAATCCGGCACGCGAGCAGCGCACGTGCCGTGCACGAAAAACGGGGCAGACCCGAAGGCCTGCCCCGTTATCGCCACCGGCGTACATGCTATGCCGGTGAAGATCTCGATGTGAGTTTGACGATCAGAACGCGTAGCGCGCGCCGACCGTAAAGCTATGCACGTTGCTGCGGCGGTCGAAATTGAACACCGTAAAAGCACCCTGACCGTCCAAAGCAAAACGGTTGGACCGCAGATACGAATAATCGGCGGTCAAGTCAAATGCTCCTGCGTCGTACGCAAATCCGGCGGCCAACTTGAAGGCGAATTCGCTGTCCGATCCGTCGACAACTGCGAACTCCGCACTGGGCTGATCGGTGAAGGTCGCGAGCGTCTCTGCTTCGATGTCCGCGTCGATCAAGCCGATACCCGCACCGACATAAGGGACAAGGGCACTGCCGGTGTTGAGGTCGTAGTAGACCATCGCCATGCCGGAGAGCCCGGTGTAGTCACCGTCGATGGTTCCGTCCAGACACGGGTTGTCCGGGGTTTCCCCGCAGGGCACGAACAGCTGGACGTTTTCCTGGAAGGTGCCGTCCATATCCGCGGATGTGTAGGTCACATCCAGTTCGGTGCGCAGACCGAAGCCGGTGCGGTAGCCAATGGCACCACCAAACGTGAGTCCAGTGTCACCCTCAAGGTCTAAGTTGGCGGTTGCGGCATCGCTGAAGGTCATGCCTTCGACGGAGGCCAAGCCGCCGTAGAGGCGGCCATACGCGCCCTCGTCCTGGGCGGCAGCAAGCGAGGTCATCGCTGCGAGAGTCACGACGGCCACGGCTGATGCGGTGGCAGCGCGCTGACGCTGGCGAAAAATCTTGGCGAAGAGGTACATACCTTTTCCTTTCGAGTCTGCCGGCCTGGCTCTCCCCGTCCCGGGCCGGTAAAGAAATCAAACTCAGCTCGCGGAGGTCATAGCCCAGCCCGCCCTTCTGAGGCAGAGGCCGGTCCGCATAGCCGCCTTGCAGCCCATGCAGAGCATGGTGGGGACTGCAGGGAGGCGCAGAAAAGGACCGAAATGCGGCAGGGATATGGCAACCTGAGCGCGAAAGACGCACGACTGCATTGCACCCAAGGCATATCGCCATGCCACTTTGCCCTAACACGGGCGTAAGCTAGGATTTTGCGAGTCTGCGATGGGAGGAGACCGCCATGCCTATCAAATCAGTTGTCCGGACACTTAGACGAAGCGTTTTGTTGACCGCCACCGCCGCTGCCGCGTTGTCCAGCACTGCCTGGGGTCACGCCCTCAGCGTCGATAAGGACGCCCCCGCCGGGGGATGGCACCTGGTGCAGATCGGCATTCCCCATGGTTGCGCCGGCAGCCCAACCACCGCGGTGCGCATCCGCATGCCCGACGACATTTTCATGGTACGCCCGGAGGTGAAGTCCGGCTGGGACCTGTCGATGAACATGCGGGCGATGGATCCGCCGATCACCTCGGAGGGCGTCACCTACTCCGAATCCATCGACGAAATCATCTGGTCCGGCAATTCGCTCGGCGATCTTGAGTTCGACCGTTTCAATTTTCTCGCCCTGATGCCGCGCGTGGAAAACAAGACCATCTACTTCCGCACCATTCAGGAATGCGCCGACGGTGAAAACAAGTGGGTGGAAATTCCCGAGGAAGGCCGCAGCTGGGGCTCCTACGATTACCCGGCGCCGTTCGTGACCACCGGTACGATGACCCGCCGTCCCAATGCGCCGGATCAGGAAGCCCGGGCGGAGGATTGAGGTTCGCGGGTAAGGTTCGCGTGTAATGGCGGCGGGCACCCTCCCCCCAACGTTTGATCGCGCCGGCGGGCATGCCCTGTGGCCGCCGGCAGACCACGATGAGACCGCGCGCCTGAATTTTCTCACCGGCCTCAACGTTCACCTGGGTAAGACTTTATCGCCGGGGGTGCGCACGGCATTCGAGGCCCGGGTGAAACCGGAGTTGGAAAAAACCACCGGCGCGCCGGTAACGAGCGCCACCGCTGTGCGCAAGGCCATGCTGCGCGATCCCTACTACCAGCATTGGGCAGCGCTGCGCCGCGACACCCAGGAGCGCAGCCAGCAGGCCAGCCGCGAAGTCGCCCTGCGCCATTTGGATACGCTGATGGCGAACGCAGACCGCCTCAATGCCGGGCGCAACACGTTATCTTTGGATGAGTCGCTTGATGTGCCGCCGTATCAACGTGCCGTTGACAACCACCTTTTGCCCGGCAGCTACTACACCGAGGTGACGGACAACGACGTCTCCGCTGCGGCGGCCTATGACGTCAGCCTGTTTCCGGTCGGCGGCGCCAGCTTCGGCCCCCAGGGCGACGGCGGCGGACGCGCGCTGGCCAACTTCATCCGTGCGCGGTTTCCCGACTTCGCCCCCAAGCGCATCGCCGACATCGGCGGCGGCATCGGCGCCAACACCTTGCCGCTGGCCGCGGCGTTCCCCGAGGCGGAAGTGATTGTGGTGGACACCGCCGCCCCCTTGCTGCGCTACGGCCATGCCCGCGCCCAGGATCTGGGCTACACCAACGTGCGCTTCGTCCAGGGCGCGGCAGAAACGGTTGATCTGGAACCGGGCAGTGTCGATCTCATCGTCTCGGTCATGTTCTGGCATGAGACTTCGCTCACCTGCGTGCGGCACGGCCTCGCCCACATGCACGCGCTGCTCGCGCCCGGCGGACTGATGCTGCATCTGGAGCAGCCCAACTTCGATCCGGACACGCCGGTGTTCGACCGCTTCATGCGCGATTGGGATGCCTACTACAACAACGAGCCGTTCTGGACGAAGCTGCACACGCTGGACATGTTCGCGGAAATGGAGCGCGCCGGATTTGCCCGCGCCCAACTGTTCGACGCCGGCACCGAAGCTGATATCGAACCCGGGCGGTTTCAGCCCTGGTCGACCATCGTCACCCGCCACCGCCACGAAACCCAGCACCTGAATACGGTGGAGCGTGCCACCGGTTACAAAGGCGAACGCTGGTGGCTGTTCGGGGCGTGGAAGTAGACTCCAGGATTCATAATTGAATGGCCGAACCCGTCGTCATGATCAACACCTTCACCGTGTTTGAAGGTAAGGAAGATGCGTTTCTTGAGCTTTGGGACCAGACCAACGCGATCTTCGCGGCAGCACCTGGTTACATTGACGTAAAGTTGGTGCAGGCGCGGGCCGAGCAGCCGCCTGGTCAGACAGCAAATTTCACGCACATCAATGTCGCGACTTGGGCTAGTGCCAGCGCCTATGAGAGCGCGCTTCAGGATCCACGCTTACGCAAACTGGCCGGGGCTTATCTGAAAGTCTGCACGCTCAATCCCGCCTTATACGAGATTCTCCGGCAAACGCCGTCCACACAAAAATAACGGCCCCGCACAGTGTGTTGGGGGAGAGTGTGCGGGGCCGTTCTCTGTCGCCGGACTTTGAGATCATAGGCGCAGGCGCGCCGGCATCCAGAGGTCAGAAGTAGAGAGGCAGAGTTATTTGAGCTGCCTAGTTCGGGCTGAACGGCAAAGATGAATGATGAAGGACGATATCGAGTTCACCATCGTCGCCGCGCTCATACCCGAACGAGTACTCAACCTTTACCTCTTCGCCTTCCGTCGTCGTGAAGAAGTAGTTGCCCATGGCCATCGCTGCATCACCGAACAGAAGGGTGCCCTCGTTCTCCCACCGCACGTTCGTATACGGCGCGATCGCAAAGCCGCCGTCTTCTGCAATGGAGCCCCGGACGAAGTAAGACAGGGCCTCGTCAAATTCGCCACGGAATTGCTGCTCTGCCGCTAGGGTCGGCTTGAACAGAATTTCACTCTGGCCGTATCCATAGTAGTTTTCAATGTGCTCGCGCGCAGCTGCGGTGTAGTCACCTTTGTCGGTATACACTTTACCGATGTGAACGATTCCCTCACCCCAAGCCTTCTGGGCCGCGGCCACTTCTTCTGCCGTGATTGATTGAGCAAACGCAGCGCCGCTCAAACTGAACGCCGTTACGCCCGCAACACAAAACTTCCAAAACTTCACTGAGCTGCTCCTATTGTTGCTGTGAGAATTGCATTACGCGTGATGTGGTTACTTAGATGACTGTTTCCGTAAGATGCGGCGTGAAAGCACGTCTGGTCCGGCGTTAATGAGCTCTGCGAACAGACACAACGCGGACGTCAGAGTCCATCGTGCTGCTGCTCAGACGAGGAACAGAAACCGAGAGCAGAATTTTGTATTTGCAGACTAGCCCCATGCCGACCAATGGCCCCCTGCTTGCGCAGTTACGTCATCCACGGACATTTAGCGCCCGGGGCAGGCCTTTCAATATCGGCGGTCCCGAAATCGGCTCGGAAATCGGACGGGATTTGCCGTCAACACCTGGAACGCTGCAGAATCTCTAGGGTTTCGGCTCTGACCTCACGCCGATGTGATCGTTCAGCACACGCACCTCGCGCTGCGGGAACGGAATCTGGATGCCGTGCTGGCGCAGGGCCGTCCAGATCATCATCAGCAAATCAGCCCCAACGCGGTTGGGGCCATCGTCGATGCCTTCCATCCAGAACTCGACCAGGATTTCGATGCCGCTGTCGCCGAAGCTGGCGATTTCCGCATCGGGCCGCTCCTCGATGGGAATATTGTCGCCGCTCAGCACTTTGGGGTGGCTGGCCACCACGTCGCGGATGATGTCGAACATCTTCTCCAGATCGGTGTCATAGGCGACCGAGAAATTGATCGGGTAGCGCTGCTTCTGATTGTTGTGGGTCCAGTTGGTGAAGGACGTGGTGATGAAGGTTTCGTTCGGCACCATCACGTCCTTGCCGTCGTAGGTTTCCAATGTGGCAGAGCGCATGGACAGCTCACGGATTTTCCCGGCCCGTCCGTCCTCGAGCTCGATGAAGTCACCGATGGTGATGGAGCGGTCGAGCAGAATGATGATGCCCGAGACAAAATTTGAGGCGATCTGCTGCAAGCCGAGGCCGAGGCCGACGCCCAGCGCACCGCCGAACACGGCCAACGCGGTGAGGTTGATGCCCATGACCTGCAACAACAGCAGGAAGATAAACGCGAACAGCGCAATCTCGAACAGCTTGGCCAACACCTCGCGGGTGCCGATATCCATTTTCTGCTGATTGCGGATGACGCGCTTGCCGGTGTCGTTCGAGATGCGTCCCAGCCAGAACAAGATGAACCCAAACAGCAGCGTGCGCGCGATGGCAAGAGCCGACAAACGGATGTCGCCGACCGACACCGCGACGCCATCCAGATAAAGCAGCACCGCGTCGAGCCAGCCGACGACGTAGAGGATCGCCAACGGCACGCCGACCCACGTGGCGATGGCGCGGATGACAGTGCTTTTCACAAACAGGTGGATGAATTGGTAGATCAGGAAAATGACCGCCCAGCCCTGAATGATGCGCGGCAGCCAGCCCTGGCCGACGAGATCGGCGCTAATTTGAATGGCAACACCCAGGAAGACGATGTTCAAAATCGGGAACACCATCTCGCGCAGGTGATACAGCGCCATGCGCACATCCTGCAGCGGACCGGGATCGGGTTCGGTTTTAAAGATGCGCAGGTGGGTTTTGATGGCCGCTGCCGCCAGGTAAGCGACGGCGATCGCCGTCAAGGCAAACACCAGCTGCACATAGAACTGCATGCTCGTCAGCCAACCGATGGCGATGACCCAAATATCCTCGGCTTGTGACAGCAAATCTTCCACTGCGGCCCTTGGCTCCCCCGGCTCAACGGTCTTGCGCATTCAGCCTAGGGGGCCTCCTGTCACGGAGCAAGGCCAACCGGCAAAAGCGGCCCTCCAAACCGGTGCGCGCATCTGCTACAAAAGCGCTCGTATCGGCCTTTATGCTCTTTATGCCCGTGATCCCCTCCGATGACTGATATTTCTGCCCTGCTCACCCGCTCCGTTGTTCTGGACCTGATCGGATCCGGGGCGCTTATACTTGCGCTCTTGCTCGTGCGCGCCTTGGTTGATCGTCTCGTGCGGCGCAACACCCGCACGACCAGCGCGGAACGGCGGCGCTGGCTATCGGCAACGCGCAGCGTGACCTTCGCGCTGACGATGTTCGGGCTCATCCTCATCTGGTCGAGCGCGCTCTCAACCTTTGCCCTATCGCTCACGGCCTTTGCGGTGGCCATCGTCATCGCCACCAAGGAACTCATTCTCTGTCTCTCCGGCGCCGTGGTTCGCACCAGCCTGGACAACACTGATATCGGTGACTGGGTGGAGATCGATGGCATCGCCGGCGAGGTGGCCCAAAACGCTTTGCTCACGACCACCTTTTACGTTCTCGATCTCAAGGACGGCAGCTACGGATATTCGGGCCGCAAACTAACCGTGCCCAACAGCCTGTTCCTGACCACCAAGGTTTTCCACGTGCCCAAGGGCGCGTTCGTGCTGCATGGATTTAAGATCACGTTCGAGAACCTGCTTCATCTGCGGGAGCGCATAGCAATCATCAAACAAGCGTTGGCGGATGCAACCGCGCCCTTCGCCGGTAAAATCGCCGAGGAAGCGGCCGCCTTCGCTAAGCGCAACGAAGCCGACATTGGTGATGGCGGATACGGCATTCACATGACCACCAGCGATCTCGGCAAGCCGATGCTGCACATCAGTCTGTTGTGTCCGGCCAAAGAGGCGAACCGGGTGCAGCAATATGTCACCGAGACCGTGCTCATGACCGAGTTTAAAGACGAGCCGCTGCCAAAGGGCGACAACGGCACCGAAAGCACCGGTATCGAAAGCACCGGCACCTAACGCAAAACGGGAGACCCGCCATGACATCACTGAAGTCTGCAGTGCTATATGGATTTCTGGTGTGGCTGGTGCCTTTTGCCGTATCCATACCCTTGTTCACGCCAGACGGCGAACCGCGCATCGATGTGTTCTTGTTTAAAACCATCATGCTGATCATCGGCTCCGTGACCGGCGCTGCCCTGCTGGTGCGCTACTTCCGCAAGGTGAACTCCGATTACGTTGCCGAAGGCGTCAAACTCGGCACGCTCTGGCTGGTGATGAACTGGGGCTTGGACTTCGCCACGATTGTGTCGTTTAACGGCATGCCGGTCGGCACATATTTCACCGAGATCGGTCTGCGCTACCTGAACATGCCCATCTTCAGCATCGCCATTGGCCTGGCCTTGGCCCACCGGACCGGCAGCGCAGCCTCTGCGTGAACCGGCGGCAGGTCGGCGTATGGCCGGCGACTAGGGCGGAACAGCGCCCGCCAAGCCCCAGCAGGCAACCCTGCCGCGATCTCTCGCCGCGGATACACTTTATTACAACTTGCCCGGGCCGTTTTTGGTAAAAATGATGATGCGATAAACGCGGGGCCTCAGGCGAGCGGACGCAAAGGCGGAGTGAATGGACCCGTTCTCATTCGATTTTACATCAGTCGATCTGATGGGGTGGTTCGGTGGTATTGTTTTGCCGCCGCAGACCCCCACACCCGGCGTGGCGGACAGTCCGGGGAGCGACCCGGCGCCCACCGAGGAGGACCCCACGGACAATGCAGACGATGAACCCCCTCCCGGGGTCAGTGCAGACCCAACCCCGCCAACTCCGAACGTACCCGAAGACGATGACCTGCCGCCGGAGGACAGCGGCAGCGATGACGCGGGCGAGTCCGAGGATAGTGATTCCCCTGTCGTCAATTTGCAGCCTCAGGTGCTGGAAGGTGCTGACAGCGTCGCCGAGGCCCAGGCCCTTCAGGCGCCCGTAAACTTCTCTCAAACGGTCGGCGGCGACGGCGACACCCAAGACTTCTTTCAGATCACCGCGCCAAAGAGCGGCGAACTTGTCGTGTCCCTCTCCGGCATGACAGCCAATCTAGATTTACGCCTCTACGACCCCACCGGAGTCGAGCTCGCTGGGTCTGAAAACCCCGGCACCGAGGATGACGAAATCGTCTACGACGTCGAAGAAGGCGTGCAGTACGTCTTACAGGTCGCGCCAACGACCGACGAGAATTCGCCGTATCAAGTCACCATGACGTTGAACGGTGAAGCTGGGTACGACGGCGACGCCCCTGATGACGATGGATTCGTCGGTGATGACGAAGACCAAGATGGCGTGAGCGGTCCCGGTGTCGCAAATGATGACGGCGTCATCGACGGCGCGACTGACGGGGCTGGTAATGTCATCACGCCAGGTGAACCTGACGACCCGATTGGCAATGATGGCAGCGGTAACAATGGCGGCGGCTCTTCCATTTCCCCTTTCATCCTGACCGCGCCGGAAAACTTCATAGACTATGTCGGCGGCCCGGAAGCGACGTCCGATTACTTCCAGCTCACAGCGCCGGAGAGCGGCACCCTTGTTGTGACCCTGACAGGGTCGACAGCCGCAGATCTGGATTTGACCCTCCTCGACGCCGCCGGCAACGAACTTGCCGCGTCGCGCAATCAGAACACCCTGGAAGAGCAGATAACTTATAATGTCGAAGCTGGCGTACAATACGTGCTAGGCATCACGTTGGCTGAGGGCGCTGAATCGCCTTACCAGGTCAACATGACTCTGAATGGTCGGGACGGTTCAGAAGGTGGGGCAGTGGATGGGTCCACTGGCGATACCACCATCACGTCGGACGATAATGGCTTGGTCCCCGGTGGTGCGGTGTCCGGCAACGACGGCACGAACTTCGACGCGGCAGGCAATGTCGTGGGTGGCGGAGCAACGGATGCGGCAGGGAACCCAGTCGATGGGACGCCTGGATCGGACGATAATGGCTTGGTCCCCGGTGGTGCGGTATCCGGCAACGACGGCACGAACTTCGACGCGGCAGGCAATGTCGTGGGTGGCGGAGCAACGGATGCAGCAGGGAACCCAGTCAACGGGACACCCGGACTCGCGAGCACGTCGAGCACCTCGTACTCGCTCGCGCCGGAGAACACCGCCGCCGATGTGTCCGTCGTCGATCAATCGGCGTTCGTATAGCTCGTTTTGCGCTCCAGCGCATAAGAAACCCCGCCGCGGTATGTATCCGGGCGGGGCCTCGCGATCCTTTTGGATCGATCGGTAATTGGTCTCGTAAAAAATTACTGAACGGCTTCGCCCATTTCCGCGCGGACCTTCTCACGCAACACGTCGATGGCAACCCGGCTGCCCTTCATATCCACATGCCAGAAGGTCCAGCCGTTACACGCCGGCGCCCCTTGCACCGCCGCGCCAACCTGATGGATCGAGCCCCGGTGTTCGGCGGAGATGAGCGTGCCATCCGCCCTTACTTTAGCGGTGTGGCGTCCTGAAGAATCGGTAAGCACGGTCCCCGGCCTAAGGAGGCCGCGCTCCACAACCGACCCGAACGGTATGCGCGGCAAAGCGCGCTTGGACGGCGTATCGAGAAGGGTTTTGTCTTCGATTTCTTTGAGACCTTTGAGACGCTGACGCGCACCCTTGATGTAAGTTTCATCACGTTCGATCCCTATGTATGAGCGTCCGAGTTGTTTGGCGACGGCGCCAGTGGTGCCGGTGCCGAAAAACGGATCGAGCACCACGTCGCCCGGCTTGGTGGCTGACAGGATGACCCGGTAAAGCAAACTCTCCGGCTTTTGTGTGGGGTGCAGCTTCGCGCCTTCCTCGCCCTTCAGACGTTCCGCGCCGGTGCACAGCGGCAGCGACCAGTCCGAACGCATCTGCAAACCGTCGTTCAAATTCTTCATGGCGTCGTAATTGAAAGTGTACTTCGCCTCTTGCGATTTGGCGCACCAGATCAGCGTTTCATGGGCATTGGTAAAGCGGGTGCCGCGGAAGTTCGGCATAGGATTGGTCTTGCGCCAGATGACATCGTTGAGAATCCAAAAACCGATGTCCTGCAGCGTCGCGCCGACGCGGAAGATGTTGTGATAGCTGCCGATCACCCACAGCGAACCGGAGTCCTTGAGAATGCGGCGCGCCGCCGTCAGCCAGGCCGTGCTGAAATCGTCGTAGGTTTTAAAGGTGTCGAACTTGTCCCAATCGTCGTCGACGCCATCGACCTGACTGTTGTCGGGCCGCTGCAGATCGCCGCCGAGCTGAAGGTTGTAGGGCGGATCGGCGAAAATCAGATCCACCGAGTTTTCCGGCAGACTGTTCATCACCTCGACGCAGTCGCCGCCGTAAATCACATCTGTCTTGAGCGCTGATGTGGACCCGGTCTTCTTGGATTTGCCCTTTTTGGACGCGCCCGCTCTTGACCCGGATCCTCCGGATTTCGCCTTCACCATATCTTGTGCATCCCCGAAACCTGGAGCGGCGCACCCCTGTTTTGGGAGGGCCCCCAAGCTGTATCCCCACGTCTGACAGCCTCTTGCGTGGGCCGTCTGTTGATGACTCAGACAATAGAATCAAGGGGTTAGAGAATACTTAACAGGCTATGCACAGGAAATGCCGCGCTCTGAGCCACAACCCCCAGATATGGGAGTCGGTGACTCAGCGGACTCAATATGTGGGAGTCCCGCAGATTAAATTTTACGGGCGACGACGAACCGGCTGAACGGCGCGGGATAAACACCGGTCTCGATGATATCCAAACCCGCCTTCTCAACCGCCGCCTCAACACTGGCGAAGGTCATAAGTTTGACGTGAGGCGCTTTGCCAACCAGCTGCATGAGGGCAATGGGAATGCCCCACAGCCGTGTTTGTTCGGCGAGACAAACCGTCTTGGAAATCAGCACACCGCCGGGCTTCAGCAAATCGCGCGTTCGCTCCAGCGCGGCCGGCAGATCACGCACCAGATGAAACAGGTTAAAGGCAAGCACCGCATCGAACGATCCGCGCTGTAAGTCTTCAAGAAACACGTCGCCCTGCAGGAAAGCCACGTTGTCTGTGCCTGCGTCACAGGCTTTGGACTTGGCGATGCCGATCATGTTGGCTGAAATATCGGTGGCGGTGAGGCGTGCCGCACTGTCGGCCAGCAAGAGCGCGGTCGACCCCGTGCCGCACCCGATTTCAAGCACATTGTCATCGGCGGACAGGTAGGCGCGCGTGCGCTCCATGGTCTGCTCGTAGGCCGGTACATTTTTCACCGGTGATGCGGCGTACTTCGCCGCAATCTTGTCCCAGAATTTGCTGTCTTTGGACATGCGTTCTTCCGTGGCTAAGGGCGGCGCAGTGTCGCAGGTTTGTGTGGCAATAGACATGGTTCAGTCCTTTCTGATTTGAGTCGTATTGGCATTGCCGGCGCTCGGAGGCTTACGGCCCACGCAGGGCAAACTGAGACGCCCACAGACCGGAGCGCGGCCATAGGTCAGGCACGCCACGTCAGCGAGACCGCAGTCACGCAGAAGCTCCGCCGCCGCAGCGGGCGTCAGCCGATGGGTGCGCCAGCGCAGATGGATCATCGCTCCGGCCAGAGACCGCCGGGTTAGAGCCAGGGCAACAAGGCCGCCCGGTTTTAAAACGCGTACCATTTCCCGCAGGGCAATCTGCGGATCGGGCAGATGCTCCAGCACATGGGCGCTGGTCACGATGTCAAAGCTATCGTCGGGATAAGGCAACGCCCGCACGTCGCCCTGCTGCAGCGTCGCGGAACATCCCATGGCAGCGAGCCGATGGTGTGCGTGCACCAGCATGGCGGAAGACACATCGATGCCATCGACCTCCACCGGGCCCGGAGCCACCCGCGCTACGGCAGCGGCCAGTTCGCCTGTGCCGATGCCGCAGTCGAGCACCCTGACCACCGCTCCGCCCGTGGTGACCGGATGCGACGTTAGCGCAGTCCGCATCATGTGTTCGTAGGCACCGGGAAAGCCCAGCCGCCGCACGGAGCGCTCCCACGTCGCTGCGGCCCGGTCGTATACGTCCGCGAGCTCCGGGTCGGGTAAGACCTCGCGGCGGACCGAAATATGCCAGGACCCAAAAGCGCGGGAGACCACGGGCACAGTTCCGGCAGGCACGTCGGCTACTGCTTCGCCGGTCATACCAACACCCCTGCAGCGGCAGCGACCCACGTCAGGCTGAGCAGCAAGATGGAGGACGCCGCGATCACGGCCAGACCGCACAGAACGGCTGGCTCATAAGACGGGGAGGATTGAGAGTTGGGCATCACCGGCTCCTTTCGGGGCCTGTGATATCCATACGAAAGTCGAATAGAAATTGCCTAATTTTCTATTCTGTATATACATATTTGTATGAATTGGCAGGCCGTCAACTTCGACTGGAACCAGGCCCGGGCGTTTCTCGTCACCGCCGAAGAGGGCTCCTTATCGGCAGCGGCACGCGCCCTAGGCCTCACGCAGCCGACCCTGAGCCGCCAGGTCTCGGCCCTTGAAGAGAGCTTGGATGTCACTTTGTTTGAGCGGGTGGGCCGTAATCTCGTCCTGACCCAGTCCGGACTGGACTTGCTCGACCATGTCCGGGGCATGGGAGACTCTGCGAGCCGGGTGTCACTGGCCGCATCGGGCCAATCGCAAACCATCGAAGGGCAAGTCATCATAACGGTGAGTGATTTAGCAGCAACGCACCAACTGCCGCTGTTCCTTGTCGATCTGCGCGAAGCTGCGCCGGGTATCTCGGTCAGTGTCGTCGTCTCGAATGCGATCTCAAACCTGCAGCGCCGCGAAGCCGATATTGCCATCCGCCATGTGCGGCCCGAGCAACCCGACCTCATTGCCCGGCAACTGAAGGATACGACTGCGCATTTTTATGCCGCACCGTCTTACCTTGAGCGGTATGGCCGCCCGGACTCCGCTAAGGATTTAGCTGACTGCGTGTTTGTCGCGGTTGGCGGGATCGAAAGCTATCTAAACTCAATCCAGGGGCTCGGCCTGCCCCTGAGTGAAGACAACATGAAGTATGTGTCTGACAGCGGCATTGTCGCCTGGGAATTGGTGAAGCGGGGGCTCGGCATCACCATTATGTCGAAAGAGATAGCTGCTCAAACGCCTGAGGTGGTGCAAATTCTGCCCGATTTCCCGCCCATGCCTATTCCGGTCTGGCTGGTCACGCATCGGGAACTGCGCACCAGCCGGCGCATCCGCTTGGTCTTTGACTTGCTGGCCGAATCGATCGAGCGGAATATGGCCGGCGCGCCTTAAACCGCCAATCGGTCTTGTTCGCGCCGGTCGAACCTGGGCTGCTAAGGCTCTAGTCCGGACGACACCTCGCTATCAATTCTGTTCTGCGGGTTTCTGTTTATTTTGACAGGTCTTGAGCCAGCATGAGGGCGTTGCCGTCTGGATCATAGAATGTTGCGGTGCTGACCATCCCCTCAATGGTTTCCGTTTCACCATCAAATTTCACACCGACGTTTTCCAAAGCTGCGCGTGCAACCGCGATGTCCGCCACTCCAAACACAGGAACCGTGTTGCCGGGTGCGGGCTCTGACTGTTCGCCCAATCCCAGAGTGACGCCTTCGGTATTGGTCTGCATCTCGCTCCAACCCGCTTCGTCGATATGAAACAGCAGCTGGAAGCCAAGATTCTTTTCATACCATTCAGCACTTGCATGCCTGTCACGAACTGAAAGCGCCAAAGTGATTGTGTTGTCCAAAGAAACGACCGGCATGATGCTTCCTTATGTAGCGAAAATATAGTAACTATATTTCATGGATATAACGCTGCTTGTCAAGCTCACGTCCAAAGCCTGGTCATTGAAGATCCTGGCCCTGCTGCATCGCGGCGTCCCGGGCCGGCAGGCTCCGTTGATAGCTGCGGCCAAAGCAAGCCGGACCTCGTTTGCTGCGAGCCTTGGGCATCTGGTTCAACTTGGGTTACTTGAGAAAAACCCCGGTCACGGACATCCACTGCGGCCAGAGTTCCGGCTAACCCGCACAGGCGTAACGGTGGCCGCAATCGCAAGCAGGATTATGGAGGTAGCGCCCGATGACGAAGCATTCGCCATAGTAAGGCGGAGTTGGGCCGTGCCCATTTTAGCTGTAACGGAGTCACCGAAACGCTTCTCGATCATCAAATCTGGACTGGGCACAATCACGGATCGCGCTTTATCCAAATCATTATGCGTTTTGGAAGAACGGACGTGGCTCAAGCGCGAAATAGACGTATCCCAGCGCTCGCCTTTTCCAACATACCATGCCGTGAATGCGGGCAGGAAAATCAACCAAGCGGTTGGATTGAGCCTCTAGGGGGGAATGAGATCAAACGGAGTCAGCAGGTCCAGAGCCGAGATAAGAAGCGGAAATAAGGTGCCAACAGGTTGGTGTCGTCACCGCAGAACGGCGGTGACCTCGGCAGTGAACTCCTCAAGCGTCTTCTGACCTTGGATACGCTTTTTGACCTCGCCGTCGCGGCCAATGATGTAGGTGGTCGGCACCACCTCGTTCCACGCGGGATCGACAACGCTGACGAGATAGTCGACGTCCCGCCGGTCGCGGGCGTAGGTGCGAAAACCGGGGAAGCGCCGGTCGCGCATGGTGGCAATAAAGTCGGTCGAGCCGCGCGGATCGTCAACCGATATGCCAATGAGCGTGACGTTGTCTGCGGCGAGGTTTTCTTCCATCTCCTGCAGGTGCGGAATTTCCACCACGCAGGGCGCACACCACGTCGCCCACAGGTTCAGCACGACAATGTTGCCCTGCTCCTCAGCCAAGATGCCTTTGAGATCATCCGGGCTGATCTGTTGAATGGGATCGTCGGCGCGCACCGCGCTGGATATGAATATCCCTGCCGCGACCAACGCGGCCCCTACATGCTTCATCATGGGTTCAGCGCAGTCCGACTTCGATTTCACCGGGCGATGCCGGCAGGACCCGTGTATGAATGCGGTCATCCTGCTCCCATACCACCTGGAACGCACCGTCGGCGCGCGCGGCAACGGCCGGGCTGGACGCATTCGCCTCGCCGGACTCGATCGCGGTTAATCCACCGGCCGCGTCGCCGTCGAGATCGTACATGCGGTAGAAGATTTGCCGCGGGCCACCGGCCTTGGCATGCCAAGCCACCAGCACGTGAGAGTCATTGACCGCGATGGTGGGGGCGTCGGACACCAGGGCATCAGCGTGCAACGCGACCGAGCGCGCGAAACTGCCGCCGCCGTCCTTGGAGTAAGAGAAGTATACACCCGGCACTTCTTCACCGCCGCTGTAGACAGCCGCGTAAATACCCTCGCCCTGAGTCGCCAGCACCGTGGGCTTGAGTGGGCACCCGGCAATTTCCCACGGCGCGCTGCCGGCATCGACCGGCATGCCCGTGGCACCGCTGTCCGCATCGATCCGCATCACTGTTGCCTGACGAATATTTCCTTCGTGAACATGGCGGTAACCGAGATAAACGTTGGAGTCCGCATCGGCAGCGGCCATGAACTGACAGCACGGGCAGGCCGCAGACGCCATCAGTTCCATATCGCCTGAGAAGGTTTCGCCGCCGTCTTTTGACACGGCGGTGTAAATCGCCCCGGTTTCGACCGAGGGCGACATGTGGCGTGTGTCCAGCCAGAACACCCGCACGTCACCATTCGGCGCTGTGGCAATGGCCTGGAATGCAGCGGCACTCATGAAGCCGCCGTGAATCATATCGCTCATGTCGGCATCGGTCAGGGTGGAGAGACGGCGCGGCGCTTCGAACGATTTCGCGCCGTCGGTGGAGCGGGTGTAGTGCGTCGTCAGCGCCGGCTTGCCTGCACGCTCATGAATCTCGTTGGCCGCATAGGTGATGTGCCACGTGCCGTCTTTGTCGCCGACAATGCGCGGGCGGCTGACCGACTGGCCCCACACCACGCCGCTGTTGTGGTTGACCTTCACAGCGTCGCCGAAGCTTGCACCGCCATCTTTAGAGATCGCGACATAGAGGTCGGTATAGGCCAGGTGCCGGTCATGGTTCTCATGTTCGCCGGACATTTCGGGCGAGCGGTCGACCCACAGCAGGGCGATGTCACCGTTGGGTCCAACCGCCACGTCCGGCGCCACGGCGATGTGGCCTTCCGGGCTGATGATCTCGGCGTGGACCGGAACCGCCGCAACACTGATCAGTGCGGCGGCCAAAAGCGTGCGAACGAACATCAAGTGTCTCCCTCTCTCAGAGTGGGCTCAGTTTAAGGGGTTTGCCCTGTCTTGGCCAAGACCGCCTGCACCGGCGCGTAGGATCTACGGTGGTAGGGCGTCACGCCCAGACGGGCCAGCGCCTCTTTGTGTTCAGCCGTGCCGTAGCCCTGATTGGTCTCCCAGCCGTAGCCGGGAAACTCCCGCGCCAGACCAGCCATGAGCCGGTCGCGGGTGACCTTGGCCACCACCGACGCGGCGGCGATGGACAGCGAACGGCTGTCGCCCTTGACCACACTCTGCACGGCGCAGGACAGGCGCGGCATCTGGTTGCCGTCGATCAAGGCCGCATCAACGGGGCACGCGAGCGCCTCCACCGCGCGCTCCATGGCCAGAAACGTCGCCTGAAGAATATTGAGGCTGTCGATCTCCTCGACGGTGGCCAGGCCGGTGGCCAGCGTCACCGCCGGGCTGATCTCCAGCGCAGAGAAAATCTGCTCCCGTGCTGCGGCGGAGAGTTTTTTCGAATCATTCAACGTGTCGCGCAGCTCGTCTTCCAGCGCTTCCCGGTGGAGCACCGCAGCCCCGGCCACCACCGGCCCGGCCCACGGACCGCGTCCCGCTTCATCGACACCCGCGACTGTGCCTTTCAAGCGGCTTTCCAAAATGAAATCAGGCATAGGCGCGCCTGGATTGCGGGTGGGCCCTGAACATGGCGACGTTATAGCAGCTATTTCGCGGCAGGACGCTGCCCAGCCGTTGACCTGATGCCTGAGAGCCGCGACAACACATCATGAATGAGCCTCCCGCCGTGTCCGTGGCCCTATCCGTAATCGTGCCGACGCTGAACGCCGCCGGGCGTTTGGGTCCGTGCCTGGACGCGGTGCGCAGATGGCCGGGCGAGCTCGACCTCATTGTCGTCGACGGCGGCTCGGCGGACGACACCGTCGCCATCGCCCACGATCACGGCGCCAAGGTTCTGCCGTCGGAGCGCGGGCGCGGCACCCAACTGGCCCGCGGCGGCAACGCGGCACAGCATGGGTGGATGCTATTTCTCCATGCCGACACGGTGTTAGAGGAGGCTTGGGTAGATGCGGCGCAGGCGTTCATAGCCGCGCGCGCCTCGGACCGTGCCGCCGTGTTCGGATTTGCGCTCGACGATCCTGCACCCCAAGCGCGCCGGGTCGAGAGACTGACCGCCTGGCGCTGCCGGACACTCGCCCTGCCCTACGGCGATCAGGGGCTGTTATTGCCGCGCGCGCTGTATCAGGCCGTGGGCGGCTACCGTGCTCTGCCCTTGATGGAAGACGTCGATCTCATCCGCCGCTTAAAGAAAAAGACCGGCGGTGAAAATATCAAAGTGCTCGACGCCCAAGCCGTCACCTCCGCCACTCGCTATCAAAAGAACGGTTGGTGGTTGAGGCCGTCGCGCAATCTGTTCTGCCTGTTCCTCTATTATATAGGCTTGCCGCCGCGCTGGATCGCACGGCTGTACGGATGACCGGGACACAATGAGACAAGGCATCCTCCTCATCATGGCCAAGGCGCCGCGCATCGGTGCGGTGAAAACCCGCCTCGCCCGCGACATCGGTATACTCAAGGCATGGCAGTTTTACCGGCGCACCTTATTCGCGACAGCGCGGCGTCTGCATGATGCGGGTCATTGGCACACCTGGATCCAAGTCACGCCGGACCGCGACCTCTCATCGGTGGGTCAGTGGCCGCGCACGACGGGATTGATCACTCAAGGGCCGGGCGGGATCGGCGCGCGCATGGAACGCGGCCTGACCGCGGCGTATCGCGGTGTGCCTGTGGTCCTCATCGGCAGCGACATTCCCGGCGTCACGGCCCAGCACATCCGCCGTGCCTTCGCCGCGCTGAAACGGTGCGACGCGGTGTTCGGTCCGGCCCGGGATGGCGGCTACTGGCTGGTGGGTTTCGCCAACCGCCGCCCCATCCGTACGCCGTTTGCGAACGTACGCTGGTCGACCGCGCATGCGCTCAACGACACCCTCGCCAACTTCCGCTTCCGCCGCGTTGCGCTCGTGGACACGCTGCAAGATGTGGATGAGGGGGATGCGTATCGTCGCCTACACCGCACTCATACTTGAGCGTCCGTCGCGGTAACCTCGAACTAGATGATGACCTAGAGCGTCTTGGTACTCCATAAAGAAGTCGCGACTAGTCCGGCCTTCTCGAAAACTCTGTTTCGAGATTGTTCGCCAACTGCACTCACTACCACGATCTGCCGTACACCTCGTTGGCGCAGCGTGTCCTGAGCCTGTTGAAGGAGAGAAATGCCTGCTGTTTCCCATAAGATTTCTTCTGCAACAGCAAAGTCATCGATGACCCATGTCGGCCCACCAGGATCGTAGACTGGTGGAGATGGAGTCTCGGTGGCTATTAAAAAGCCCAAAATCTCACCCTCCCTCTTGCAAACCAAACAAAGTGAAAGGTCGCTTTCGACCAATTGAGAAAACCAGCTCTCGGTTTTCGTGCGCGCATCGGGTGCAGGTTTCCAGAACACAGGTTGCAAGCTTTCGAGACCCTGTCGGCGCCTCTGGATCAAGTCAGTCATCTTGCTGATGTCTGAAAGTTCTGCCGCTCGGATAGCCGTCATGGTTAAAACCTCATCCAGAAACGAATCTCTTTTTCCATCGTGTCGTCACCCGGCTCGACCGGGTGACCCATACACTCAAGTGAGTATGGATTGTCCGCGTGCGCGGACAATGACAGAGATTGCAAATTGATGGTTTGGTTGCCCGATCTCTACGCGTTCAGGGGCGCTCTGATAAATCCCTCCTAAGTCATGCTCGGGTTTATCCCGAGCATCCAGGGTAGCTCGCTTCGCGTGCGTGTGATGGCCCTGGACCCTCGGACTAAATCCGAGGGTGACCATGAGTCTTATTCAATCGTCCGGACAAATGAGAGTTTTTCGGGCGTGCATGGGCTCGTTTGACTCAAAAATAAGCCGCTGAATTCATTGATGAATCCGAACCGGCCCCGCACAAGCCCGTGGCGTGCATGGGCTCGTTCCTCGATTTTTTGCTGGAGAAAATTTTCGGCCAGAATTTTCCGGCCCGAAAAACGCCTTAACGCTCCTGCAGACGGGGGATCAACTCGACGAAATTGCAGGGCTTGTGCCGCACGTCGAGCTGGTACTTGAGAATTTCGTCCCAGCCGTCCTTCACCGCCCCATTCGACCCGGGCAGGGCAAAAAAGTACGTGCCCCGTGCCACACCCGCCGTCGCCCGTGACTGCACCGTAGACGTCCCGATCGACTTGATGCTGACGTAGCGGAACAGTTCGCCGAAGCCCGGGATTTCCTTTTCCCACACTTGGGCGAAGGCTTCGGGCGTCACATCCCGTCCAGTCAGCCCGGTGCCGCCGTTGGTGATGATGACATCCACCTCCGGGTCGTCGATCCACGCATTCAGGGCGGCAACGATGTCCGGCACTTCGTCTTTGACGATCAGCCGTCCGGCGCAGGCATGACCGGCCGTCACCAAGCGCTCTTCGAGCAGCTTGCCCGACGTGTCCGTCTCCAGGGTGCGGCTGTCAGTGATCGTCAGAATGCCGATGTTGATCGGCACGAAGGCTTTGCTTTCGTCTATCCGGGCCATACCTGTTCAAACCTTACGCCGGTGTGTTTGCGCCGAGCTTCTGTTTCACCGCCAGCAGGTCGCGCCAGGCGAGACGCTTTTGCTGCGGCGAGCGCAACAGATACGCAGGGTGGAATGTCGCGATCGCCGGCACGGCACTGTCGAGGCCCGGCACCTGCACCTCTTCCCAGCGTCCCCGCAGACGGGTGATGCCCTCGCTGCGATTCAAGAGTGTCTTGGCCGACAGTCCGCCGACCATAAGAATCACCTCAGGCCGCATCAGCGCCACGTGCCGCTCCAGGAAGGGTGTGCACAACGCCACCTCTTCCGGGGTTGGTTTGCGATTACCCGGCGGGCGCCACGGAATGACGTTGGTGATGTAGGCATTGTCGCGGGTCAATCCGATGGACTCCAGCATGCGATCCAGCAGCTTGCCGGACACCCCGACGAAGGGCAGGCCCTGGCGGTCTTCATCGCCGCCGGGCGCCTCGCCGATGACCATAAGTCCCGCGTCCGGGTTGCCGTCGGCGAACACGGTCGTTTTCGCGGTGGATTTCAAACTGCAACCGTCGAAGCTCTCGACCGCCGCACGCAACGCAGCGAGTTCGGTCGCGGCGTTCGCCAAGGCGGCGGCAGTTTGCGAAGCGGCGGATTGCGACGGTGAGGCTGGGGAGGCTGGGGAGGCAGCCGGCACGGTGTTCGGCGCTGCGGCCCGCGCAGGTGCCACCGGTTTCACGTCGGGCTTCTGAGTGTGAGTTTGCGTCGCGCCCTGCTTGGAAAGCGCATACCTGTCCAACGGCACGTCGCCGATGGTTTCATCAACCCCGGCGCCGATCAGCCAGCTGAGCATGGCGACCGGGTCGGATGAGTGACTTTCAGCGGGAGGTACGTCTTCGCGGTCCATGCCCTGTTGATAGCATGGCTGGACTAGGCGGGCGAGGTCCCGTCGCTGTCCAGGCTGAACGGAATTTCATCCTCCGCGGACGTCATCAGGTCGATTTCGACGGTCAAAATACGCTCGAACACGAGAAAGCACAGCCATCCGAGAACAGGGGTGGCGATCACCGCGGTCCACAACAGGAGTTCGCCCTCGATTACGCGTTCCGTTGTGACGGAGATGAGTCCGAGTGCTTGCGCCAGCAGGGCGAGTTTCAGTTCTAAGAAGTAGAGAATGCCAGCCGCGGGAAGTCCGAACGTGCACAGCGCCAGAACTGCGCCGGAGAGCGCGGTCAACTTGATTGAAAAGCAGGAAACCATCGGACACTCCTGAGAGCAAACCCAAGTCGGAAAACGGCCACCGGACCGGCGACGACCGGGGGGCACTATACGCCTGAGGTGCACAGCCGACTCCTGCGGAATACGCACGGGACCCGTCTAAAATTGCATACCTTCTTGCATCTGGTTGCCCGGCTTGGCATAGACCCTCCAAGGATCGGCTGGGTAAGATAGGCGGGCCAAAACCCGCGGAAATACAAAGGACAGGGCCATGGAACGCGAAGCGATGGAATTCGATGTGGTGATCGTCGGCGGCGGGCCGGCCGGTCTGTCTGCAGCGATCCGGCTCAAGCAACTTGCGGCGGAAAAAGAGCAGGAGCTATCCGTTTGCGTCTTGGAGAAAGGCTCGGAAGTGGGGGCCCACATTCTGTCCGGCGCGGTCATCGATCCGATCGCCCTGAATGAGTTGATTCCCGACTGGAAGGAAAAAGGCGCGCCGCTGAACACGCAGGTCAGTGAAGACCGGTTCCTGTTCCTTACCGAGTCGGGCGGCTTCGGCGTACCGAATTTCCTGATGCCGCCGCTGATGAACAACCACGGCAATTACATCGTCAGTCTGGGCAATGTGTGCCGCTGGCTGGCGGAACAGGCCGAAGCCCTTGAAGTGGAAATCTACCCGGGCTTCGCCGGCGCGGAAGTGTTGTACAACGACGACGGCTCGGTCAAAGGCGTGGCCACTGGTGATATGGGCATCGGCCGCGACGGTGAGCAAACCGGCAGCTACGAGCCGGGCATCGAGCTGCACGGTAAGTACACCTTCATCGCCGAAGGGGTGCGCGGTTCACTGGCCAAGGAACTGATCGCCAAGTTCAACCTGGATGCGGACTCCGACGTGCCGAAATTCGGCATCGGCTTGAAAGAGCTGTGGGAAGTCAAACCGGAGAACCACAAGCAGGGCCAGGTGACGCACACCATGGGTTGGCCGCTGTCGAGCGACACGGGCGGCGGGTCGTTCATGTATCACCTGGAAGACAATCTCGTCGCCATCGGCTTCGTCATTCACCTGAATTACAAGAACCCGCACCTGTCGCCGTTCGACGAGTTTCAGCGCTTTAAACATCACCCCAAAATCAAGCCGGTACTGGAGGGGGGACGCCGTGTGTCCTACGGCGCGCGCGCGATAACTGAAGGTGGGTTGCAGTCGGTTCCCAAATTGACCTTCCCCGGCGGAGCGCTGATCGGCTGTTCCGCCGGTTTCGTGAACCTGCCGCGCATTAAAGGCACCCACAACGCGATGAAGTCCGGCATGCTCGCCGCCGAAGCCGCGTTTGACGCGGTTGCCACCGGACGCAGTGGCGATGAGCTGTCCGCCTACGGCGACGCTTACGCGTCGTCCTCGATTCACAAAGACCTCAAACGGGTGCGCAACGTCAAACCGATGTGGAGCAGGTTCGGCACCTTCGGCGGCCTGATGCTCGGCGGCATCGATATGTGGATGAACAATCTCAGCATCGGCCTGCCGTTCACCATGAAGCACGGCAAACGCGATGCCGACACCCTGGTGCCGGCGTCCCAGGCCAAGCCGATCGACTACCCCAAACCGGATGGCGAAATCTCCTTCGACAAACTGAGTTCGGTGTTCATTTCCAACACCAACCACGAAGAAAACCAGCCGGTGCATCTGAAACTGACCGACCCGGACCTGCCTATCGGCAAGAATCTGCCGGAATGGGACGAGCCCGCCCAGCGCTACTGTCCGGCGGGCGTGTACGAGGTGGTCGAGGCAGATAGCGGCGACGGCAAACGCTTCCAGATCAACGCCCAGAACTGCGTCCACTGCAAAACCTGCGACATCAAGGATCCCAGCCACAACATCAACTGGACCGTGCCCCAGGGCGGCGGCGGCCCGAACTATCCGAACATGTAGCCCGCTGCCCTGCCGTAAGTCTGGGAGGGTGACGCAGGTGTGATTACCGCTGGACGATTGGGGTTTTTCCTAAGCCCCGGAGACCGTTATGATACGGGGCATGTTGAAACGCCTCGCTTCTTTGGCCCTGCTCGCCGCCGGTCTGGCGACGTCGTGGGGCGCCGCCTGGGCCGACACGCCGCCAAGCGGGTTGGCCGCCGCCTATTTGTCCGCCCGTCATGCCCAGGCCGACGACGATCCCGTCACCGCGTCCCGCTACATCGATGAGGTCCTGAAGATCGACCCGGGCAACCGGTCGATGCAGCTGATGGCCTATTTCCAGAAGGCCCAGGCCGGCGACATTGACGGCGCCCGGCCCTACGCGGAAGCCGCCTTTGCTGACCGGCCAGGCCTCGCCCTGGCGCCACTTCTTGTGGCGATTACAGATTATTCGGAAGGACGCTTCCTCAGCGCCCAGGAGGTGATTGGCAGTATTTCGGGCCGCAATTCGCTCGATGTGTTTATGCCCCTTATCCGCGCCTGGGCGCGGGCGCCCGTTCAGACCCACACAGAATCTCTCGCGGCTCTGGCGCCTTACGAAGGCCGGGAGGAACTGCGTGAATTAACAGCGTCGATGTCCGCGCTGCTGAATGAGTATTACGGCCGTGACGAGGCAGCGCTTGTTTACTACCGCGCCCTCGCGCAAAGCGCTGACAAGCTTCCGCTCTATATGCTGCGGCTGGTGACCGATGGTCTGCATCGTCTGGGTCAAAGCGACGAGGCGCGTGAGACAGTCGCCCGATACCGTGAAGCGCGCAATCCATCGCCACCCTGGCAAGGATATCTTGAGAGGTTCGAAGATTCCGATGCATCGCGCTCGCAGCTGACAGCGCAGGCCGGGATGGCTGAGGCGCTCTACGCCATGACCCGCATCCGCGTCGCCACAGCACGGCGGTCCTCCGGGCTGCAGTTTGCCCTGGTGTTCGCCAATCTGGCTCTCTACCTCAACCCAGACCTCGACATGCTGAGACGCGACCTGGCAGATGTTTTCGCCGCCAGCGGACAACATCAAATGGCGGTCAATATCCTGCGGGACATCCCTAAAAGTGATCCGGGCTACCTGATCGCGCGCATACGTTTGGCCGAGTACCTTGATCGCATCGGGCAAACCGAAGAGGCCGTGTCGTCACTGGAAAATTTGGCCCGCGCGTTTCCGGGATTGCCCGAACCCCTCATTTCGCTGGGCGACATTCTGCGCAACAAGGAGCGGTTTGAAGAAGCCGTCGATGTCTATGACCGCGCGTTCGCACGATATCCGAACGGCCGGCCAACCAGCTGGGCGGTGTATTACTCACGCGGCATGGCCCTTGAACGCTCAAAAATGTGGGACCGGGCCGAACGGGACTTTAAGGAAGCGTTGCAGATCAATCCGGAGCAGGCGCAGGTGTTGAACTATCTGGGATACTCTTGGCTTGACCGGGGAGAAAACATCCGCGAAGCGCGGCGCATGATCGAAATGGCGGCGGACCAGCATCCCGAAGATGGTTTCATCACCGACAGCCTGGGCTGGGCAATGTATCTCATGGGCGAGTATCAAGAGGCCGTGGTCCATCTTGAACGCGCGGTATCGATCGAGCCCTCCGACCCAACGATCAACGAACACCTGGGCGACGCCTACTGGAAAGTTGGCCGTGAAACCGAAGCCCGTTTCCAGTGGCGGCGAGCTCTGGCAATGGATCCGGATGAAGATCAGTCGGAAGAAATCCGCACCAAGCTGCAACGCGGCCTGGCGCGAAATTAAGCTCCCATGACCGCGCCTGCGCTGACGCGGGCCGCCGCGGCAAAGATCAATCTAACACTCGAGGTGACCGGCCGGCGCAGTGACGGCTACCACACACTTGAGTCTTTGGTCGCGTTTACAGATATCGAGGACCATCTCACGTTCTCACCCGCATCTGAAGTTGCGCTGGACGTAAGAGGGCCCGAAGCCAGCGCCTTGACCGGCGATGAGTCCAACCTTGCCGTCAAAGCCGCTCGACTGGTTCAACGGCATTTGAACACGACGGATGGCGTGGCGATCGCACTTGAAAAACGCATTCCCTTGGCCGCAGGGCTGGGCGGCGGCTCCGCCGATGCAGCGGCAACCGTTGACGCCTGCATGACCCTGTGGGCGAAAAATGATCAGCCCGCTCCAAGCGATGACGCTTTGGCGTTTGAACTCGGTGCGGATGTCCCGGTGTGCCGTTTCGGTCAGGCCGCCATGATGCGTGGAATTGGGGAGCAGGTGTCCGGTCCGGTCCAGCTGCCACCTGCCTGGGTGCTTCTGGCGAATCCCGGCGTCAGCGTCCCGACCAAAGATGTGTTTGCCGCCTTTCCCGGAGACTTCTGTACCGGAACCGCTGACATTCCGGACCTGAGTGATTTCTCAGCGCTGATCGAGTTTCTCAGGGTGCGACAAAACAGTCTGACCGGGGCCGCAATTTCAATCGCACCGGATATCGGCAGGACGCTTGCCGCCCTCGGTGATCTGAAGAATTGCGCGGCTGCCCGTATGAGCGGGTCAGGCGCCACCTGCTTCGGCCTATTCGCCAGCCAGGCCGATGCGGACCACGGGGCCACAGTTCTCGCAGACGCCTACCCGGCCTGGTGGATTCGCGTTTCTGCCCTGAAACGCTAAGGAATCAGGCGCTATTCTTACTGCGGGCTCCCGCCGTCGTGATTTGAATTTAGGCCGGAGAGCGCTAAAGTCCCGCCCCATGATCAAGCTCCTTACCAAGTTCATCACCAGTGGCGTTGTTGTCGCAGGTGTGTTGGCCGGCCTCGGCAGTGGCGCCGTCTTCGCTCAGGATCAGGTGCGCACCGAGCGCGTGACCGCGACCCTGCTCACCGAGCGGCCTGCGCTGCGTCCGGGTGAAACCGTTTGGGTGGGCCTCAAACTTGAGATGGCGGAAGGTTGGCATACCTACTGGATCAATCCGGGTGATTCCGGTTTGCCGACGACGATCGACTGGCAACTGCCGCCCGGCATGGACATCGGGCCGATCCAGTGGCCGGCGCCGGAGCGGCAGCCTTACGGCCCGCTGATGAACTTCGGCTATAGCGACGAAGTTACTCTCTTGGCGCGGTTGTCAGTCAGCGCAGATGCGCCAGCCGGCAATGCCGTCATCGCGGCCCGCTCGACTTGGCTGGTGTGCGCCGATATCTGTATTCCCGAAGATGGGTCGTTCTCCCTGCCGATCGAGATCAGTCCGTCGGCACCACTGGCGTCAACACTTGACGGCGGCCACCTTCTCAGTGTTGCTGAAACATTGCCGGACCCCGTGCCCGGTCTGGTTCAGGCGTCGCTGTCCGACGAAAAATTGACTGTCGACGTTGAGTGGGCCGACGCACCAGCCGGCGACATCGTTTTATTCCCCTACCCGACGTACCTGATGGATAACGTCGCGGAACAACAGGTTTCCAAGACGGATGCCGGCTTCCGCATCGAAGTCGCCACCGTCCCCGATCCCGAATACGAAGAGACGCTGGGCGGTTTGATCAAAGTCATCGGCGAAAACGCAACCACCGCGGTCGCATTTGAAAACGCGCCCTTTACCGTCGGCGCACCGTCGGATCAACTTAGCAATGCGTCCACTGCAGCAAGTGCAACACCAGAACTCACTCTCGTTGCCGCCGTCTTGTTTGCGTTGATCGGCGGCCTTCTCCTCAATCTCATGCCCTGTGTCCTGCCTGTTTTGTCGATCAAAGCGCTCGCGCTGGTTAAACACGGCGAGACCGGTGCCGCCGCCAAGCGCGATGCCCTGGCCTACACCGCCGGCGTGATGGCTTCGTTCGGTGTGCTGGTGGCCGCACTGCTGGCTTTAAAAGCTGGGGGCGAAAGTCTTGGCTGGGGCTTCCAGCTGCAGTCGCCGGGCTTCGTGTCCGTGCTCGCCTTCCTTATGCTCGCAGTCGGACTCAGCCTCTCAGGCGTGTTCAACATCGGCACGGGCTTGATGGGCGCGGGTTCCGGCTGGGTGCGCAGCGACGGACCGCTCGGCTCCTTCCTCACTGGTGTGCTGGCCGCCGTGGTGGCAACACCGTGCACCGCACCGTTCATGGCCCCGGCGATCGGTTTCGCCCTCACCCAGCCCGCCATCGTGGTGTTCCTCGTGTTCGAAGCCCTCGCCCTGGGACTTGCCGCACCGTTCCTGCTGATCGGGTTCATTCCCGCGCTGGCGCGGCGATTGCCGAAACCGGGCGCTTGGATGGAGACGTTCAAGCAGGTTCTCGCTTTCCCGATGTACGGCGCTGCAGCGTGGCTGGTGTGGGTGGTCGCGCAACAGGTCGACCCCATGGGGCTCGCCGCCACCCTGGCCGGACTGATTTGTGTGTCTTTCGCAGCTTGGCTGTATGGCCGGGCGGCGTCGGCAGATGGCGCATCGCCGGTCTCTCTTGGGCTCACCGCCGTCGCCATTCTCGGCGCCATCGGGTTTGCGACAATCCCTCAACCTATGTCCGCGGGAGCTGCCTCGGTCCAGGCGAGCGGCACGGCAGCGTGGGAGCCTTACTCGCCGGAGCGGATTGCCCAACACCAGGCGGACGGAACGCCCGTGTTCGTCAACTTCACGGCGGCGTGGTGCATCACCTGTCTTGTCAACGAGCGGGCGGTAATTTCGTCCGACGACGTCCGCGAGGCCTTAGCCGGAAACGGTGTGGTATACATGAAAGCGGACTGGACCAACCGCGACCCTGCAATCACCGCGGCGCTGGACTCGTTCGGACGGTCCGGCGTGCCGCTCTATGTGTTGTATGACCGCGCGGGCGAGGCGCGGGTGCAGCCCCAAATCCTGACGCCGGATGCCTTTGTCTCCGCCTTGAACGCGCTTTAAAGGCTTCGCTCAGCAGGCGTCTTTCGGACATTTTATCTTTTCGAAACAACATTTTATGGCGTGCCGGTTAAGCGTTGCAGCGCTCTGCCGTTTCCCTTATGGTCCGGCCATTCATTGGTGGGGCGTGGCCAAGCGGTAAGGCACCGGTTTTTGGTATCGGCATTCGCAGGTTCGAATCCTGCCGCCCCAGCCAACCAGTCTGCAGCGAACCGGCGCAGCCATAGTCATCCTTATCCGACCAAGTAAATCAGCAGCTCAAGTCGTAACAGCAGACATGAGCTGTCTTTCCGCATTTGTATGCTTCATGACTGCTCTTTGATGTTAGCGAGTCATTGCGAAACGCACTGTCAGCGGAACAGCCAATCTAGTCCACCGATTTGCTCAACTGCCTTTTTAAGAATCTATCGATCATATCGCTCAACGCCCGCTCCGCTTCAGGGTACGCCTGGTGTGCATGGGGCGCACCTTCGACAATAGCGTATTCAGCATGGGGTATACCTGTTTTCATGACTTGGCCGATGCGGTCACCAGTCATCAAGTCTTCAACCCCGCCAAATGCAAGAAGAGTCGGTTGATCGATGCGACGTAGATCTGAGATTGTATCGTGGTCCAAACAGGCTTTGATGAATTTCGCGTGGACCGCTTGATTATCTCTCAACATTTGCCACGGCCCTTTGGGGCTGACGATACTATCGCGATTTGCGTTGTAATGCTCCGGCGTATAGCAGAAGAGAGCCGCGCACATCTGATAAGCCTCAAAGCCAATTTTCTCATGCAACATATCCAGCAGCCTCAACTGATCGGCTAGATACGTGTCAGCCTTGGCCCAGGCGCCAAACATGGCCAAGCTGGCGACGCGGTCATGATGATTGATTGCCAGTTTCTGTCCGATGAGGCCGCCCATACCACCCATACCGACCACATGCACCTTGTCGACGTCGAGGTAATTTAACAAACCGACTGCATCTTCGGCGTACAAGTCGGTGGAATGGGGAATGTCGGCAACGTCTTCGGACTCCCCCACGCCACGATGGTCAAAGAGTATGACCTGATAGTCACCACCCCTCAGACTCTCTGGCAAGAACACAGAGCGCCCGTGGCAGATGGTGCCCCAGCCGGTCATACACAGAACCGGCGGTCCGTCGCCATGGACCTCGTAGTACATGGTGTGGTCGTTGATGTTTGCAGTCGGCATGATTGTCCTGGCTTTCAAATCCTTTTAGGTAACAGTGATTATGATGCTGCCCGAGTCATGCACCTCGGCCTTGTGACCCGCGAGAATCAGAGTCGTGCTGTCTAACTGCTCAACAATGGCCGGACCCTCTATGGTGTCACCGGCGCCAAGTCGTGAACGTTCGTAGACGGGACATTCAGTAAACCCTTCTGAATCAGCCAACCAAACGTTGCGCGCGCCGATGAGCGCATCATCAACCCCCTGCCCTGGTTCCAGCTTTTGAAAGTCCGGCTTGTCCAGTCGCCCGATGGCAGTGACACGAAGATTGACGATCTCGACCGGCGCGTCTGGTGCCGCGTAGGTGTACAACTGCTCGTGCGTTCGGTGGAAGGCATTGACAACAGACATAAGAGACTCGGAGTCTAGAGTTCCGTCCGGAACGTCCACTGCCAACTCGAATCCTTGGCGCGCATATCTTAGATCAGCGCGGCGGGTGATATCTCTGGACGACTCAGGAACTCCTTCTTTGTTAAGCCATGCTGCTGCCTGCCTGTCCAGTTGAGATAGTACGGTGTTGAGCCTCTCCAGATCATAATCAGGCGGCTTCTGGACACACGCTTGGACATATTCGTTCTTAAGGTCCGTTGCCATCAGGCCGAGCGCCGCGACTACGCCGGGTGCCGGTGGGACAATAATCCTTGGCACACCCATGAGCTCAGCGAGCCTGCCAGCGTGCAAGGGCCCCGCCCCGCCAAAGGCGAGGATTGCGAAATCTCTCGGGTCATACCCTTTTTCAATGGAAACCATACGCATGGCCGCGGCCATGTTGTTGTCCAAGATTTCAATCACGCCAGCTGCCGCCGCTTCGACGGACAGCCCTAGTGGTTCCGCAAGGTGCTGAGCAACTGCCTGTCGCGCTTTGTCCCGGTCCAAAGTGACAACGCCTCCCGCCAGGGAGTCTTGGGCACGACCGAGGACCAGGTTGGCATCAGTGACCGTTGGGTCTTTGCCGCCTTTGCCATAACACGCCGGTCCGGGAACAGCACCGGCGGACTTTGGACCTACTGTTAGCGCGCCACCAGGCGTGACGGCAGCAATACTGCCGCCACCAGCGCCAAGAGTCTGAATATCGACCATGGGTACATTGAGGGGAAAACCACCAATCTGATTCTCAACGGTCAGCGCTGTCTGGCCTTCAGCAACCAAACACACATCAGCGCTTGTGCCTCCGACATCAATCGTAATCAAGTTATTATAACCGGTTGCATCTCCGATGTAGGTGGCACCAATTGCACCTGCCGCCAATCCCGACATGGCCAGCTCTGCAGGGTGGCCAGCAGCGGACTCTGCGGACGCGACGCCGCCGTTTGACTTCATGATGTAGAAGGGGCAAGTCATCGCTTCACGTTTAAGCCTGTCAGTCAGTCGTGCCGTATAACGGCCAACTTTGGGTAAAAGATAGGCGTCTATGACCGTGGCCATCGATCGCTCATATTCGCGATAGGTGGGAAGGACATCACTGGACAACGCAATGGGGAGGTCAGGCGCAAGGGCTTTCACAATCTCCGACGCCGCGCGCTCATGCGCGTCGCTGACATAGGCATGTAAAAAGCAGATGGCGATGGATTCTACACCAGCATCGATCAACTGTTTGACGGCGGTTTCACACGACCGAGTGTCAAAAGGCCTCACCACGTTGCCGTGGATGTCCAGGCGTTCATCCACCTCGCCGATGAGCCAGGGTGGGATTGGACGTGCGGGCTTAACCCAAGTGAAGATGCTCTCGGTGCGCGGCGCATCGTGCCGACCAATCTCAAGGACATGACGGAATCCGGCAGTTGTGAGAAGCCCCGCAACCGCGCCTTTGTGTTCAAGAATCGCGTTGGTGGCGACCGTGGTGCCGTGAAACAAGCGGGCAACGTCAGACGCGTCTATGTCGGCTTCTGACCGAATACGCGTCAACGCATCCATAAAGGCGATGGAAGGATCATCCGGTGTGGATGGCACTTTGGCGAACCACTGCCGACCCGTTTCAGACTCGACGGCGACCACGTCTGTGAAAGTGCCGCCTGTATCAATACCAATGGAATAAGGCATGGTACTGTTTTTGCGTCCTACGCCGCTTTGGCCTTGCGGATGCGCGCCGTGACGTCTTCATCGATGTGCATGTCGTCGTCTATCTGCACGCCGTAGTCTTCGTACGCCGCATTGACGCTGACCATACCGCTGCGCACGTCCTGCAATACAGCCTGAGGATCTCGAATAAACGGATCTCCCCAGCCGCCCCCACCGCACGTCATCACACGCAGGACATCACCTTCGGATAACAGCAGGTTGTCACCCTTGGCATCCAACTCACGTGCATCTGGCGTATCGGGATTTAGCAAGAAGCGCCCCGACCGACCGTCGCAACCACCGTTGATGCCCCAAGGCGGGTATAGGACGTTATCCATGGTATGCCGGGCCACCACGCCGTCTTGCATGACGCGATAGTCCCGCACGATGCCACAGCCCCCGCGGTACTGCCCCGGACCACCGGAGTCCGTATGTAGAGCATACTGCTCTATGCGGAACGGGTATTCCTGCTCAGTGTATTCCACGGGAATGTCCCTTTGCCCGATATAGAAAATAGCGTCATGGCCGTCGGCGAATGGCCGTGCCCCATATCCCACGGCCAGACCATCGAAGGCGAAGCCGAACCCGCTATGACCGACACTAGGCCAACGGAAGGTGGTCACGACCATATAAGGAAAAGAGGCGGGAACATGCCCGTCATTGGCCTTTCCCATGGCACCGAGCAGACAACTGTTGACCCGTAAGAACGTGGCTGTTCTTTGACCGAGTGGTGCGGGAAACCTGGGCTTCAAAATACTGCCGTCGCGGAGCTTGACCTCGCCCAACGCCTGACAACATCCCTCGTTGATGAGAATTGTCTGATCAGCACCAAAGGCATACACCCCAAACATCTGCTTGGGCACGCTTTGATCCATAATGAAATTGATAGTGCCCCGACTTTGATCATCGCTCTCGCTGAAATCAAAAGTAAGGGAGTCGCCCTCCTTCACCAGCGCCAATCGAATGGCGAAGGACCGGTCCTGATGAACGTCGCCATCAATCCAGTCTTCGAAGGTGTAAGTCCCGTCGGGCAGAGTCTCGCGAACAAAGGCTTTCGTGGCATTCGCGGTTTGCTCAATCAAGCCTTCAAAGGCCGTAACGAGGGAGTCCGCTCCAAAACGCCCAGCCAATTCTTGAAGCCTTTTTTCGCCTAGCCGCGTGGATGCTATGAGGGCCCGGATGTCCCCTTTAATCACACCTGGAAACCGTGAGTTACGGATAAAGGTATCGAACAGTTCCTCATTGCGTTGGCCATCACGTTCAAGACGTGTTGGCGGCAACAAAATGCCTTCATGATAGATTTCGGTAGACAGGGGAGAATTGCTGCCTGGTGCCAATCCGCCGATGTCCTGGAGATGACCCCACACGGCACTAAACGCAACAAGTTCACCATCGGCGAACACGGGACAGGCAATCACTAAATCGGGCGAATGAGAAACGCCGCCGCCAGAGCCATAACAGTCGTTGTACCAAAAGAGATCACCGGACCGCATGCCGTCTGAGGGGTATCGCTCCAAAATACTGTGCAGCATGTTGGCGCCCAATGGAATATCGACGCTGGAAACAAGTTTTCCACTGCAGTCAAAAACCGCAGCGAAGAAATCCAGCTTTTCGCGGATGATGTCACTCATCGACGTCCGCTCAATGAGATTGGACATCTCCTTTTGGGTGGACCGGACAGCACCTTTGACGACTTCAAGCGTAATTGGGTCCACAGCCGATTCCGTAGACATAGAAGCCCCCCGCACCCTGTAAATTCTGTGTCTTCTCAAGAGTGTAACGCCTTTGCAGGCTGCACAAGAACTCATGCACCGTTGGGCTGTGCAGAAGGCGCAGCGCAATAGGTGAAATTTCAATAACGAATCCAGATATTTAGCAAGAAGTCGCGCCCTAAACGGACGCCAAGAACCTGCTCACTGTGTGCAATTGACCTGACTTTCCTATGCAACGTTATACCAACCCCGGGTGGTTCACTCTGTGCAATTGGGTGAATTAGACACCCAAAACTCGATGCGACAAGGATAGTATATTGGTGAAAGAGATTTGCCCCCTTCGAGACTGGGAATAGTTCAATGGTTTACTACGCTTCACCGGCTTCCATTGACGACGCCAACTACGTCGATTTTGTCGAAGCCATTAAGAAGTACACCATGCGCACGATGGAGCGCGAGGTGCACGCGGTGTATCTAAGCCGGGAACAAGAATTCGAAAAAGAACACGGCCGCAAACCCAAAGATCACGAAGAAGTAGCATCGCTCCTTAAAGATTTTTTGCCCAATACAATTCGGGAGTTTCTAGACCGCTGGTCTCAGGAAGCAATGTGGGACCGTATTCGCGAAGGATATGAACCGATCGAAGGGTCCCTACTGGAGGAACTCAATACAAAGCTCGGACAAGGGCCGGGTAAGGTTGAGTTAGAACCGTCTCTTAAGTACCCAGACTACTACCTGAACAAAGATTTTCACATGATGCCCGGAAACTATGACCGGGATGACATCACCGGATATGTCTACGATTATGGCGTTAAGGTTTATTATTTTGGGGTCAATGACGACGGCGCGACGCAAAAGCTTCTCGTGGACAAGGCCCTGTCGCATTGCAAACGGGACGTCGAGCGTGCTTTAGACATCGGCTGCGGCATCGGCCAGGACACCTTGCCGATCAAGATGCTCAGGCCCGAGGCTGAGGTCATCGGCCTCGATCTTGCGGGACCAATGCTCAAGTATGCCCACAAAAGGGCTGTCGAGAAGAACATCGACGTCACCTTCGTGCAGCGCCTTGCTGAGGACACGGGATATCCCGACAATCATTTTGATTTCATTTTTGCGTTTCAGATCTTTCACGAACTTTCGTTGCAGGGGATGAAAGAGGTCATTGCCGAATGCCTTAGAATTTTGAGGCCGGATGGCCTATTTGTCATTGCCGATATTCCGCGAACGGAAAACATCACCCCGTACCGGCGCTGGCTAAGGGAATGGCAGGTCCATCACAACAACGAGCCATTCATGACTACCTATACGGACAACGATATCCCGGCATTGTTAAAGGATGGCGGCTTCCGCAACGTTAAGGAAGAGCTCGCCTTTGAACCCGTGCCCGGTGGCGCCTTCCAGATCTACTTCCAGATCGGTGAGAAGTAACTCTGCCGTGCGGCCAATCACCTCCGCAGACTTAAGGAAAGCCGATCGCTTTCACCTTCATCCCAATACGGCGCCTCATGTCATCCAAGACAAGGGCGCAACTTTCTTCCTCAGGGGTGAAGGGATTTATCTCGAGGACGCAGACGGCAACCGGTACATCGACGCGTATTCGGGGATGGGCAACGTTATTTTGGGCCATGGCAATACGACCGTCATTGATGCCATAAAGACACAACTGGACGACCTCTGCTATGTGCCGGCATTCTTTGCTTACGGCAATGCACCGGCCGCGGAACTGGCCAACGCCATTGCAACGGTCGCACCGCCTGACTTCAACCATGTTCACTTCTGCAACATGGGCTCTGAAGCCAACGAAGTTGCGTTCAAACTGGCGCGCCTGCATCACCACATGAGAGGCAAACCGGAGAAGTGGAAATTTGTCAGCCAGGAGGGCGCGTACCACGGAGCCACCTATGCCACCATGGCCGCAGGCGGCATTCCCCACTACCGCACTTACTTTGGACCGGGCATGGATGGGTTCGTTTTTGCCAAGACACCCAACACCTATCGCTCAGAGTCGGGCAATGTAGGTGCCGAATGCGCTGCCGATCTGGAACGGATCATCAAAGAAGAAGGGCCTGAGACCATCGCCGGTTTCATCATTGAACCGGTTATGGGGGTAGGTGGACATTTGATCCCGCCGCCGGACTACTATCCGGCGGTACGGGAGATCTGTGACCGGTACGACATCCTCTTGCTGGCCGATGAAGTGGTATGCGGGTTTGGACGCACTGGTACCATGTTCGGCCTTGAACACTGGCACGTCACACCGGACATCATGACTCTCGCCAAAGGCATCACTTCGGGCTACTTGCCATTGGCGGCGACCGTCATCTCCGATGAGGTCTGGAGTTCGGTCTTGCAGGCAGGCCCTGACTATGTCTTTCCCCACGGTACCACCACCAGCGCACACCCGGTCTGCTGTGCCGCAGGGCTGGCCGTTCTGAATGTGTTACAACAGGACGGGCTAATCAAAAGATCGCGGGAACTGGGCACCCGTTTGCTTACAGGCCTACAACAGGGATTGGCGTCAAATCCCATTGCGGGTGACGTCCGTGGGCTGGGACTGCTTGCCTCCGTGGAACTGGTCAATGACCGTAAGTCAAAAGAACGTTTTCCGGTCGAGGCTAACGTCGGGAAACAGGCCACCAAGAGAATGATGGACGATGGAGTCATCGTCCGGTGTGCCACCGATATCATCTCTCTGCGTCCACCGCTTATATCTACTGAGGCGGAAATCGACCGCATTGTCGCTGTAGTGGTTGAGGCCATTGACGCCGCAGCGGCAGGCGCAGACATACACACCTAACGAATAGGGCACGGGGAACTCCATGAAAGCAGTTTGTATTCGCCAATTCGGCGATTCTTCAGTGCTTGAGTACGGCGAGATGACCGATCCCGTGGCTAAGGCAGACGAACTGCTGATCAAAGTGGAAGGCGCCGGGGTCGGTTTTCCAGATGTCGAGGCACGGATCAACGGCAGCGCCAGCAGCCGTAACACAGACATATACCGCCCCATCAGTTTTCCTCACATTCTTGGCTTGGAAGTCAGCGGCACGGTTGTCGATGTCGGCTCGGGGGTATCGGGCTGGAAGCCCGGCGATACGGTTATGTCGCGGGTGGGTGGCGAAGGCGGCTATGCGGAACTGGTGGCCGTACCGGCATGGCAGGCAATGCCGCGGCCCATGCAATTCAAAGCCGAAGAAGCTGCCGCCTTTCCGGTGAGTTACTTGACCGCCTACCACGCGGTTCACACGGCGGGGCGCGTGGCCGAGGGCGAAACGGTTCTCGTTCACGCCGCTTCAGGTGCCTTAGGTCTGGCTGCGATTCAGTTGGCCAAGGCCGCAGGCGCAACGGTCATCGGAGTGACCAGCAGCACGGCAAAAGCAGAACGCCTAGCGGGGTTACAATCGGTCGATCGCGTCATCGATACGTCCCAATGTGACTTTGTGAGTTATATAAAGGACGAGTTGGACGATAAGGGCGTAGACCTGGTACTCGATAGTTCCGCCGGCGAAAGTCTTGTCCGCAGCCTCGACGTGCTCAAGCCAAGAGGTAGGCTTGTCACCGTCGGATACACCTCAGGCGATTTGCCTGATTTGCCAACTGCAAAAATTCTATTCGGATCACTGTCTGTGATCGGTATGAATCTGTCCGACCTCAACAGAACGGCTATCATGGACCGATCCGTCGAGCATCTTTTGGACTTGGCCCAGCAGGAAAAAATCAAGCCGGTGGTTGATCGTTGCCTTCCTTTGACGGAAGCGGCGCAGGCGCACCAATTGATCGAAGGACGGCAGAATTTCGGCAAAGTTGTCCTGATTCCCTAGCCGAAGGGCCCTACGGCTCCGTCATGTTTGGGGTCTGTCGAAGGCAGCCGGTGGGATACGCAAGGTTAGAAGCACCGATGGCGCCGCAATCATCAAAGCAGCCGTTACGTAAAGAACGGCATCGTATGACCCGGTAATATCGTAGGTATACCCGAATACGGTCGGCCCAATGGCTGCGGCAAAGCCAAAGAACACGAACTGTGTGCCATATATAACGCCATAGTGCTTCATGCCGAAGTACCGGCCCACCAGGTAAGCAAGAAGATCGTATTCCGCCCCGGCAGCGAGACCGAGCAGAGCCACTGCCAAGGTCACACCGGCCGGGCTCATGCTGTCCATGATCAGGAGTAGACAGGTCAATGTGGTCGGGACCAAAAAGACGAACGCCACCACCGGGGCCCACAAGTAGTCTAAAAGAAACCCTGCCAGGAACCGGCCACTGACCACCATGACCCCGATCAGAGCCGCAAATTCCGCCGCATCGGTAGCAGAAAACCCTTTGTCGGTGAGCATGGGCACCAGATTGGGAATGATGCCGCTGACGGAAAAAGAGACAAAGAATAGGCCGAGCGCGATAATCCAGTATCTATAGGACTTTACGGCGTCACGCAGGCTGACTCCATCCATGCCAGACCCAATGTTTTCGATGATGTCTTCGGCCGAGCTCGCCATCTGTAACTCTGCCTCGCGCACCTGAACCCGGTTAGGGTCTTTAAGAAAGAAAAACAAAACGGGAAACGCGATCAGAAAAATAGTTGCGCCCACGCTGGGATACGTCCAACGCCAACCTACTGTTTCGATCAGCCAGGTGACGTACAAAGGCATAAGTGTGGCGGTCAATCCGGTGCCGGCCAGCATGAGGCCGAGAGCGATGCCTCTTCGTCGGTCAAACCATGTGCTGACTGCGCGAGTGTAGGTGATCGCCGTCGATCCCGCGGACAGAATGGCGATTACAACCCACATAAGATAAAGGGACCATACGGAAGAGGCGACAAACGCGAGACAACTGAAAAGCGTTGCGAATATTGCCATGGATGCAAGGCCAACCTTCCGCGCACCTTGAGCATCGAGCAACCGCCCGACCAAAGGAGATACGAGAATCAACGCGATAGAGTAGAACGTGATCGCCAGCTGAATTTCGCCGCGTGACCACCCGAACTCATTCTGCAGCGGAAGAACAAAGATACCGAAGGTGTAAAACGGAACGGCGGTCAGCCCGCACCCCACACCAACAGAAGATGCAAGCAGAGCTTTCCAGCCCCGCCGAAATTCACCGCCTCTATTTACCGCTGTTGTCATACCTAATCAGTGAGTCAGTGTGTGGGTGGAGAACAATAGCGAGTTTTGACGGTTAGTTGAGGTATCACCGATGAAACCCAAAGATAAGCCTTTTACCCATCACAACCGCGATGACCTAACTCAACGTGCATACACTGGGCAGACTGTAGGTTTCACTGCAATGAGCAATGAAAGCGATGGTATGATTTCCATATACGCCTCGCTTAAATCGGGCAGAAAACAAAGGAAGCCGCATGGCCAAAGTCTATAGGTCAGATGACAAGTCTCTCACTGATCGTGTTGTCATTGTCACGGGTGGCAGTCGCGGTCTAGGCCGCGAAATGGCAATGGCTCTGGTCGCGTCGGGCTGCCGTGTCGTTATCACCGGTGCCCGGGCCAAAGACGAACTTGATCAGGTTAGCGAAGAAGCGAGGGCGCTGTCTGGGGCAAACCGTATGATGTCTTGTCTAGCAGACGTCACAAACGCGACAGACTGCGAACGCGTGGTGAATCAGGCCCTCGAAACCTTTGGCGATGTTTACGGGCTCGTCAACAACGCTGGGCGAGGAATGCGCCTCATCAGTGAGACATATAACACGGTCCCAACCAAGTTTTGGGAATCGCCTGCGGATGCCTGGAAATCCATCATCGACATAAACGTGAACGGAACATTCCTAATGTCGCAGGCGGTTGCACCGCACCTTATAAAGCGCGGCGCGGGGATGATCGTCAACGTTTCAACCAGCCCGGTGACTATGGTGCGCCGGGGGTACGCGCCCTACGGCCCGTCCAAGGCGGCTATCGAGGCCTGTTCTGCATCTTGGGCGGCAGATCTGGAAGGCACCGGTGTCTTGGTCAACGTTCTATTGCCGGGAGGCGCAACGGATACGGCGTTGTTACCGGGTCATGGCAAAGACCGGCGCGGCGCGGATGGCCAGCTCTTGGATCCGGCCATCATGGCGCCGCCGGCCGTTTGGCTGTTCAGTGATGACGCCAGACGCTACACGGGGCGGCGGTTTGTCGCGAAACATTGGGATAGGAGTTTGGATCGTGAGTCTGCTGCGCAATCTGCACTGCAACCCAATGTAGAGCTGCCCCAGATCCTATGACCTAACTGCAAAGTCTGTTGCTATCAGACTCAGTTCAACCGACTGCTATAGGTTTATTGTGTCTTTGCCCGAAAGGCGCTGACGCGTCATTCCCAGCCCTTAAAGCGGGCTGGGGGCTTCTCAACGACTGTCGCGCCCCAGCGGATTATTGCATTGTGAACTTCATTTCACTGCGTACTCTAAAGGCCACTCACGAAATCTCGCCGAGCACGACTCAGTCTCTATACATATCCTTATAGAGAACGCCTGCAGGCCTCGTCGCCCCACGGGTTTTCAATCGGGCTTCTTCAATGGTGTTTAAATCGATGTCTGCGATCGCAATACCTTCCACTTGACCACCCATGGAAGCGAGGATGGCTCCGTCAGGCCCAATGATGGTGGACGCTCCACCTCGCCATAGGGCACCCGAACCATCCACACCGATATTTCGGGACACGGTTCCTGTGAGTAGAAAAACATGGCATTGATAGGCGGTCGCCTGCTTGATCGCAGACCAGGGCACATCGTCAGATTCCAGGCTTGGATGCACGATGATCTCCGCCCCCTTGGATGCCACGAAACGGGCAGCTTCCATTACTTCCACTTCGCCTTCGACCAGGCAGCCAATTTTCCCAATGGGAGTATCAACAACCGGAAAAATGGAGTCGTCTCCGAATATTTCCGTGTACTCGTTCACAATGTCGCGGAGCGACGTGACATCTGGCGCGCTGTAGGCCTGCGCCTTGGGCGAACGTAGCACCAAGCCTTCAGGCCCGATGAGGAGTCCGGTGTGGTGATAGGTGCCGGGGAGCTTAGGGTTTTTTTCCTGCGTGCTTGTCGCGACGTAGCAATTGTAACGGCGGCAAGCCGCGACGATCGGCCCGTACACGCCCTGATCAAACGGCTCGGAGATAAGATCAACAGCGACCGCTGACATAGGAATGCCGGCAAGGGTCCGCCGGGTCGATGTATAGGGCAGCACAGGAAAAACGAGCAGACGCGGTCGATCTGCCCCAATCATAGCCCTCTCAATCGCCTCCAACATCGCCGCCGCATTGCGCTGGCGGATCGACTCCAGCGCGTCAACACTTGGCGGGACCAGAACCGGTATTCGCATTACTGCTGCTTTGAAGATTGGCCTCAGTGGGGAATTAGGCCCCAGCCCCGCGGAGACATCGGTTGAGTCGCCCATCTGAGCCAAAGCCCGGCCGGGACGGATCACCATCGAAAAGGCCGCGGCACCTTTGATCAGGTCGCGTCGCTTGATATGCGTCCTCATTTGCCCCCATGTCCAGAAACGGGTGCACCCATATTATAAGGCGTGGGGCACACCTGTCCGCAAGCGAGACCCCTATGGCGAACCGGGAAGAGGACAGATCGCTCAGGCAAAGCCAACTCTATGTGCCGGGACTTTCAACTGACTGAGAGTTTGGCTACAACATCGCCTAAAAGGTCAAGTTGGTACGAATGCCAAACGTTCTCTTTCGTGTAGGAACCGGCAAAATAGACGCCTCCCCGTTTGCAGCAGTGCTGCGGCGACCCCCGATAAATCCGTCGTAATCCAACGCATTGTTGACGAAAAGTTCGAGGCTCACGTTATCGCGATAAACACCAAGCCGGGTGTTGACGATGGTATACGCCCCGATCCACGAAAGATTGGCCTCGTCCGTGTATTGACGACCGGTCAGTGTGGCCTGTCCGCCTAGATACCAGCTCCAATCACCAGACAACTGGTCCTCGTACCGGACATTCGCCGATAAGGTGTACTCTGGATACTGAATGAGCGTCTTGCCAGCGAGATCCGTTTCACCGGCAATTCTCTCAATTGTCACGATGGCCTCGAAGTCGGAAAACTTGGAGTCCACATATTCACCATTGAGATCAATCGATAAACCTTCGACGGGCCGGAGACTGAGCTCACCTTCCAATCCATAGGCCCTGGCAGATGCGGGAAGTTGTGCCAGGATAAAGTCACCAATGCCATCGCCCGTTAGGTCAGGCACGAACTCGAAGAAGACCTGTTTGTAGTTCTTCCACTTGTAATGATATGCGGCAAGTGAAAGATCAGCTTTCCCGTCCCAGAATCTTTGCTTCCATCCGAACTCGTAATTGGTGATTTTTTCGGAATCCAGAACCAATTGCACATCGACGCCCAGCTCAGCGGCGAGCTGCTCACGAATGCCCTGCACATCCGTTGTGCCCAGCCTATTGTCTGGGTTGGCGGCGGTTGCGTTGACCAGCCCTTCGAAGCCGGTATTTGCAATTCCAGGAAGTGAACCCTTTGACCAACTCGCATACACGTTGGTTTCGTCAAGCGGCTGATACGACAAGATTACGCGCGGCATGAATTCCTTAAACGTTTCGAAGATTGGGTCGAAGGTATTGACTGCAACTTGTGCAAAGTTCTTCAACTTATCAACTTGATAACGCCCTTCCAGGTCCAGTGTCAGTTCTTCGGTAATGTCATAGCTTAGGGAAGAAAAGACGCCATAAACTTCGCTTCTATCTCGCGAAGAATTGGCAAGGGGAATAATGCTTGCGTTCGCCAAATTTATGGAAACACCCCCGCCGCCCAGATTGCCTTCAATCTTTTGTTTGATGTAGTTGACGCCGATCATGCCGCGCAGTCTGTCCTCTTGAGGACTCGTTAGGCGCAACTCCGCAGAATAATCTCTCGTCAAGTACGGGATGTAAGTGACGGCACGGGTCCGCCCGCCGGGAAGCAATCCATCTACGGTATCGTTATCTCGCAGAGCAACGAAGTTCATGCGACCGTAGCCGAAATTGCCCGAAAGCGAATAGTCGTTTTCAAAGTCGTAGTCGAACGAGCCGGTCAGGCGCAGAACCCGCCGTTCAGATCCGAAGTGATCGATATTGGGAACGCTGTCTAAAAACCCAACGCTGTCCAGCTCTCCATTCCTGTTCTGCAACATATCGATAAGTGCGTCCGGCTGGCCGATGGCCACCAACCCTGGATGCCGCAAGGACGTATCACTGGAGATAAGAGACTCACTCAACACCTCAGTACCGCCGGTGACGTTGACCGTATCACCGATGTTGGGTAGCGCTCCGCACCACCACGTGCGTACACCAAGTTGGCAATTGGTAAAGTGAGGCCCGCCTGGTTGCGAGTTATCGGGACGGAAGAGCAATAGCAAGTTGCCGAAATCGGTGTCCCACCCGTAAGATCCGCGCACTTTCGCTGTTAAGTTTTCGCTTGGCGTAAAGAAAAGGGACGCAGCCAGGAGTTCGGACTTTTGTGTACCGTTTTCCCCGCCATCATTGGCGTCATAGTGACTGCCCTGTTGCCACCCCTTAGCCAAAAAACGCGCCTTTAGGACGTTCTCGACGATCGGTCCTTCCGCGCTTGTCGAGATTTCGTAACTGTCCCTAGATTCCAACTTTGCCGTGGCCCGGCCCGAAAACTCATCGGCCGGTGTTTTCGTGATGAAGTTAACGGCGCCACCAAAGGTATTCCGCCCAAAATAGGCGGCTTGGGGGCCTTTGATAACTTCGATACGTTCAACATCGTCAGTGGCAAGAGAACTGGCATCGCCAACAACAAAAACACCATCAACAAAAACCGCGCCCACCTGATATACGGGCCCGGAACTCGCTGGATTCATCCCCCGAAACCGAGCCTGAGGAAGAAAACGGAAGGCATTTGCGAAAGCGACTTGTTCGAAATGGAAACCAGGTGTTAGCCGGGCTAAATCAACCAAGTCCTTTGTGTCGGTTTGGTAGAGCTGGACTTCTGAAAAGGTTGTTACGGCAATGGGAATTTCAAGCAAGGATTCTTGACGCTTACGTGCCGTGACAACAATTTCCTCAAGCGCGACCTGCGTCTGGGCATACGCCTCAGAGACTCCAGCTGTGCTGGCAATGAGCAGTCCAATTGCGCTGTAACGAAGCATGTTATTTTTTAGAAGGTTGTCCACTTCCCCCCCCCATTTCGGCATTTCGCCAAAACTGTTTTGCTGCTGACTACTGTCAACCTGCTAACTTAATTACCATTTGTTATTGTCACGCTTTGTCAGTATTCGATTTTTGCTCACGATGTGGGCCAGCCCATCGGGATAAGCTCTGCTTTTCCAAGGCTACGCGGTGCGGCGCGTTTTAAGACTCACGTCGTGACCGTATTGTCCGGACAACCAGTGAACGAACAGACCATGCCAACTCCCACGTTCAGGAGTATGATGGCATCGGAATTAAACTTTGACCGAGAAGACGTCCGAAAGTCAGCGACGGCATCGCCATCATCCCGCCAACAAAAGCGTTGCCTTGAAGCTGACCCGCCCCGAGAATTTCTCCTGCCGCATAGAGCCCTTTAATTGGCGTTCCGTCCTTCCGGATTACGCGCAGTTCCTCATCGACTGCCAGCCCTGCTGTCGCGGTTACCGCGGTTCCTTGACACTGGATCGCGTAGAAGGGCGGGCTTGAGATAGGTTTCGGCATGTGCATTCTGCCCAGCGGGTCGTTTTGCATAGCCACGGACGCGTTGTAGGCCTCCACGGTTCTTTCCAAGCTGCTTTCTGCAGTACCTGAGCGCCTAGCAAGTTCTACAACGGTATCAGCACGGTAAAACATAGGATGGCTTTCGAACGCCTCCGCAACTTGATCCTTGGTCCAGTCGATCATGACTGGTGGCGCTTCTTTCAAAATAGCGTCATCAAAAACGATCCAGTAGCGATAGTTTGGCTGGATCAGAAGCGCATGCTCTCGCACGTCGACGCTGGGTTCATCCTCGCGAATGTATCTCCGGCCATGTACGTTGACCCATATTTCCCAGGGTTCTCTCGTCTCGGGATAGGTACTCGGCCGACCGGTGACCTCACACGGGAACGCGTCCCCTTCTAAGACCCAGCCGGAATTACACAGGTAGTTTTCTTTGCCTCTTACATACCCGCCGACTGACTCGCCGAGTTTTAACCCCGTTCCTTTGTTGAACGGATAGGCGGTATTGACGTAGAGCGGCACCCCATTTCTTTCTTCGAAAGCCTTAGCGTCTCCCGCATAGCCACCGCAAGCTAGCAACACGTTTGCACTCTCGAGTTCGTCCTCGCTTCCGTCAGGGTTTCTCGCAATCACGCCATTGACTTGATCTTCCCCATTCGCTGCAAGCCCGATCGCCTCTGTAGAAAGGCGTATGGTAACCGCACTTCGCTCTTGCCGTTTAAGAACCTCTTGCTTGAGAACCTTGGCGATGGACGCGCCCCTTTCTTCGCCCCAGTAGTAACGGGGCACTGAGTAGGGCAGATGAGCCGATCCCGTTCCGGGACAGTCGGGCATGACGTCGAAACCACAGTCCATCAGCCAATCGAACGTCTCAGCGGCATTGAATATGGCGAGATGCGCCAGATCCCGGTCAATTGTCCCCCGGCTAATTGCTAGGGCATCCTGATAGTGTTTTTCAGGGCTATCATCGATACCTTTCTCAGCTTGCAACTTGGTGCCAGCCGCGCTGATTTGCCCATGTGAAACAAGCAATGTCCCGCCGAGTGTTTCTGCGGAGTCGATAACGAGGACCTTTCCTCCCCGATCACTAGCAAATACCGCCGCCGCCAAACCAGCGGCGCCTCCCCCAACGATAATCAAATCCCATTGCGGGGCCATAGAACGTCATATCCGATACTGACAGTCGAGAAACGGTTTCCGCGACGTGGTTCCAACCGGATGAAAGTCCTATGGACTACCAATTCCGAACAAGTAGTAATGCCGTGCTGCCCACTCCATGAATCCTAACTCTGGACATCATGCAATGTGCGGAACGTGAGGCATTGCAGAGAAAACCTAGCGTTCGGCTATGGCTTCGGCCTTTACAAAGTCGACCACAGCTGTCGCCCAGGGTTGCGGATCGTCATAGGTTACGCTTGAGGTCCCACCTTCAAATTCCCTGTAGTCAAAATCTGGTCGCATAGTGAGGATGCGCTCCGCTGCAAAATGAAGGCTGTCTCCGGTATGGGAAATAACCAGTGCAGGCGTCGTCAATTTCCGAATAGCCGACGCCATGTCATATGAAAACGCAGCAACATGTCCGTAGTATTCCCGCTCACCCGCCATAAAGAATGAGAGGACAGACCAGTTCACGCTCTCGGGCTGGGCGTCGTTTTTAGTGATGACATCACGAATAAACATGAAGCGGTCGCTCAAGTGACTCCCATCTGACTTGGGAGTTTGATCCCAATGGGGTTGTTTGAGCCGGTGTTCGCGTTCTTCCTCGGAATAGAGTGGCGCGCCATCGAGAATGAGGCAAAGGGTTCTATCGGCATACCGATGTGCAAAGGCAGCGGCGATAGATGCTCCGGTATGGAAGCCAGCCACCGCGGCAGAGTTTAAACCGAGCGTATCCAAGACATAGGGCAGAGTATCGGCGTAGTCTTCAATGGAAGGCTGTGCAGCCGGCAAGTCGGAAAACCCGAAGCCCGGCGTGTCCACCGCTATCGACTGAATGCCGTTTTCGGCTAGTAGGGGTTGAACCTTCGCATACTGAATGGAGAACCAAGGCGTTTGATGAAGCAAAAGAAGCGGCGTCCCCTCTCCTAAAACCCGGTAATGGACTTGGCCCAGGGGTGTGTCAGCGTATCCCTTACGCCCCCCCATCACGTGAAGTCCTGACCAGCCACGGCCATGAGTTTTCTGCTCTGTGGTACTCATGCGTCCTACTCCGCCGGTGCACGATGAGGATGCAACTCACCTGTACTGCCGCTCAAAGCACAAAACTGGTCACAGAGTCTACCCAAGCTGAAGTTTGCTCATCGATGATGTATCCGGACGCATCCTCTATAGCCACGTACTGAAAATCCGGCCGAAGAGACTTGATATTTTCCGTGTAGCTGAATTGGTTGTCTAGGGTTCCCGAAAGAATCAACGTCGGCACCTTGAGACCGGAGAGAGCAGGACGAATATCATAGTTGAGGGAAGCATTGGTGCCGTCAAAGAATGTCTGCCAGTTTGCGATCGTTTTGCAGAAATGAAAGTTCACCAACTCCACATTTTCCTCTGCTATCGGATAGCTCATACGCCGTTGCCAGAGAGACAGTATGTGACTGCCATCCGCGACGGCAGGTGGCATTAAAACCGGTCCGGTAGGCTTTGCGATACGCTCCTCTATTTGCGGGCCGGACAGCACCATCGGGGCACCGAGGACAAGCGATCTTACGCGTTCGGGAGCCTGGAAGGCATATTCACATGCCACGTTTCCCCCGGTGTGAATGCCAAGCAGGCTGATGGTATCTAAATCAAAATATCTCCTTACGGGATCGATAATTTGCGCGTACCCACCGATACTGGGCGTGCCAGTTACTCGGTCCGACATACCGCAACCGGGCATGTCTATCGCTATAGGCATCATGTCTCGCGCCGCGAGAAGCTCCATTGCCGGTTCAAACATATGTGATGAACTCGGGCCGTGGTGGCACAGGATTAGCGGAGTTCCGTTGCCGGCGAATCTGTAGTGTACTTGTCCGAAAGGCCCGTCTACGTACCCTCTCCGAATGGGCATTTTCATACGCGGCTCCCCGGACGTCATTTGAGTACAAATGTACAGATGTAACGTCTATTCGACGAAGTGATATGATAGCTCCGTCCGCGCGTTCTCATACTGCATGAGCGTCGCACGGCACCTGCGGTAACGTAAATTCTCCGGCGCTATCTTCGTTTGATGTGGCTGTAACTCCAATCTCATTTGCGAGCGCCGTTAGAGAGTCCAGATACTTCAGTTTCATCTGAGCTTTGTTCATCGCAGATTCGAAGATTCTCAGTGAAATGCAAGCGACTGCGGACTCATTGAAATAGACAGGCACGGCGAGGGCACAGACCTTCGGCATGGACTCGGCCAGGAAGTACCCTTGCCTTTTAATGGTCTTGAGTGTTTTTTCCGCGTGATCACCAAATCCGATGTATGGGCTGTCTGTCGCCGGCTTGGAGCGTGACGCCAAATCAATAAGCAAACGGCTTTGTTCGATCGGAATCACGGCGAGGTAGACTATCCCTGCGGCAAATTGGAGCATTTTCAGGCGGTGCCCAACAGGAATAGACTTAAATTTCAACGGGCTAATGTGATCCGTGCGTGCGCAAACAACCATATCGGTTTGGGATGGCATCGTTAGCGACAATGGCCACGTCACTTGCCGACTGTAGTCATCCAGTTTCGGCTGTGCAATTTTTACAAGCCAAGATTCCTGACTGAACCCGTCGCTCAACGTCCGTGTTTGAGCTTCCAGCCAGTACGTTCCTGTTTCTACGTCTTTACGAACGAACCCTTCGTCGACAAGCGTTTCAAGCATCCGGTATGTGGTGCCGCGGGATAGATTCGTCATTGACGCCAGTGTTGTACTGTCCACGCCGTTTTGCATGTTCAAGGCCTGCAGAAGGTGAAGTCCACGTTGCAGTGATCTAACCTTGACCACCATTTAGGGAGTCCTTTCTAAGTATGAAATAGATCAGCAGCCTGCAATATCCGGGTGGCGCTAAACCGGATTGGTGTCATGCTTGTCGCTGATAAGAATAGGTTTTCAGCTCGTGCGATTTGGCGGCATCGATATCATCATTCGTTCTTTATGCAGCCGCGGAAGATTGAGGTGAGTCCGCCTCCGACCAGACCAAAGGAAATAGGTCACCGCCCGGTTTTGTCCCCGGTGTCATGTCTGCTCGGGGGTAAGGAAAAGTATAGGGCTTGGGGTCCCACACCGCGTCGTCGCCGAAGTATCGGACACTAAGGGAGATTCTCAGTTTATCCTGATTGTTTTCAGGCGCGAAATGCACCGTACTGGGGTGAACAACCAATACGTCGCCGGCGTCTATTTCATTGAACTCCAGGAAAGTGAGATCTGGGTTATCCCTCTGCTTCTCGTAATCAGGGCACCACTCCATACCCTCAGGTAAGGTCTTGACCATGGACTTGGGTGCAAACACCCGGTCCCATTTGTGGGAACCAGCGATACAATGAAGGCCGCTACCGCCACCGGAGATCGGTGTCACGGCCACCCAAAATGACGGCACCATACCACCTTTTACTGGCCAGGCTGGTGCGTCTTGGTGCCATGGTGTGACTCCGCCACCGGCGCCCTGCTTTATGAACAACGTATCCGTATAAAGACGCAGTTCTTTGGTGCCAATCACTTTGGCTGCCACAGTGGGAGCTGGTGACTCAGTTTCAAACTCATAGAAATCCATGTCGTCGCGATTAAGCCAGCTAATGGAATAGTTCCGCGCATCTTCCGAGTACCGGTAGCGGCCAATAAATCCTTTCCCATCCATCGCGCGGTGAGTGGCCTTGTTTAAACGCTCAACCCATTCATGATCGAATACACCTGGAATATGAACCACACCGTCACGGGCATAGGTATCAGCGTGATCCTTGGTGACGGGTGTGAGACTTTCAGCGTTCATGATCCGCAATCCTCTTAAGGCGGCGAAGTTTCCTCGTTTGCCTTTGCACACCAACTTCGCGTGGGCGATTTGGCCACAGACAAATTGAGCAAGCCAAAATCAAAGAGCTTTGGCATTGCAGCGTGAAACCGCATATTGTGCGTCTTCGCTAATTAGTATACATAAGTAGTCCTTTAATAGATTTGAGTCAAGTTCGAGGCTAGGGACGCCCAGTGACAAAAACTGCCCGCCGAAACCCACCGGAACTGCAAACTGGCCTACAACACGAGACCGGCAAGTCGGCAAATCAAAGAATGGGATATCGGCGCATCGCCTCAACGATGCAGGATTGGATTCGCAACGGCGTTGTGCGGCCGGGAGACCGCCTTCCAACAGAACTGGACTTGTCAGATCGTTTTAATGTTAGCCGTGTGACGGTTCGCCGAGCCCTTGACCTGTTAGAAAATGACGCCCTTGTTAAGCGAAGCCGAAAACGCGGGACTTTCATTGCAAAAGACGCCGTACTGCCGCCCGTCGTTTCGCCGCTTAGTCAGCACGCGCGGCAGATAGGCGAGCTTTCCAAAGGAGTTTCCAGCCGGTATTTGGGAAGCGCAAGTGTTGCAGCGGACAAGATGGTTGCCGAGGGGTTGGACCTGTCTGAGTCAGATAGTGTTCGTGAGATTCAATTTTTGCGGCTGGTGAATCAGGAGCCACTTGCCTACGTTGTCATTCGCTTGCCACCCGGTATCGCTGACTTGATCTCCTTCCCCAAGCCAGAAGCGGCCTTCCCGCTTGTGAGAATGTTGACATCCCGTGGAGTCAAAGCCGCCCGGGTAAAACGCGCCATCGGTGCCCAAAACGCTGATCTATCGTTGGCCGAGCATCTCAACATAGAGCCCGGCGCAGCGGTGGTCAGAGTGACATCAATAGAGAGTGATGCCGAACAGCATCCTTTTAAGTACACAACCTCATACTTTCGTGCCGACATTTATGAGTACGACATTGAATTCATAGAAGATAGTGATGAGTACCGGAGGACACCGTGACTCAAGAGATGTCCAGCAACCGCGCCAACACCCTGCGGCTGGTTTTCGTCTGCACGGTGATGCTTGTCCTGACCGCTTGCGGTCAAGAGGATACCGACACAGCAACGGAGGCCGAACCCAGTCACCCTGTTAGAGTTGGGCTCATGGGTCTACCGCCGAGCCTTGGCAACCCATACACATCGACAGGTATGATCGCCTACAACCAGTTCTGGGGGGCGATGTTCGACGGACTGACTCGGATCGGACCTAATCAAGAGGTAGCGCCAGCACTGGCGATCTCTTGGCGCCAGACAGACTCTGAAACCTGGGCGTTCAATCTGCGCCCGGATGTTTTTTTCGCGAACGGTGAGCCATTCGATTCCTCTGCCGTGGCAGCAACGATTGAATGGCTCAAAAGCCCTGCGGGACGCGCAACACAGGTCGGCGACCTCATTCTCAACGTCTCAGACGTCGAAGTGATCGACGGCCTCAACCTCGCTATGCGGACTACTATACCAGACCCTATCCTGCCAGCGCGTCTCTCCGGCGTGCCTATCGTTGCCCCAAAAGCATGGCAGGAATTGGGGCCGGACGGGTTTGCACAAGCCCCGACGGGGACGGGTCCCTTTACCCTCGCCGATTGGGAAGGCCAAGCCGGCGCGAGGCTCGTCTTGCATGAACAGTCATGGCGAAAAGGGAACGTGAAGGAGATTCACTTCCGTGCGATTCCAGATAGTGTTGCCCGACACAAGGCGCTTTTGTCGGGGAGCATCGACATCGGAGGTGTCGATCAAGTCAACCTGCAGACAGCCCAAGCCGCGGACATTCAAACCGTGATGGCTCCCAACCTTCATGTCATTGCTCCAGCTTTTGTTACAGAAGGCCCGGGTGCAGAAAACAATCCCGTGCGGGATGTCCGGGTCCGGCAGGCCCTGAACTACGCTGTCAATAAACAGGCCATTGTTGAGCAACTTTTGGAGGGAATCGGAGAGGTCTCAAGCCAGCCAGCTGCTAATGCGTCCCCCGAGTTTAACCCCGACATAGCGCCCTACCCCTATGACCCTAATAGGGCAAGGTCTCTGTTGGAGGAAGCGGGATATGCCAGCGGTTTTTCTCTGGTCTTAACGTTGTACGACGACAGTAGCCCGATAATTCCGAGCATCTACCAAATGGTCGCACAAGATTTACGGGCGGTGGGGGTTGACGCCGCACTGCGAACAATACCCCTGAATAACTGGCGCGAAAAGTTCTTCTCTTCTGACTGGGACGACGCGCAGATGTTTAGCATGTCTTTCATTGCCCAGTATACGGAGTCCCTGCCCGCCGTAAGGCACTTCTTGTGCACACGAACGAATCCCTTTTTCTGTGATGCCTCGATTGATAGCGCCGTCGCGGACATGACCGCGCAAATTGACTCGGACGCCCGCCAACGCAAGGTCAAAGAACTCATGTTGGTTGTCCATGAAACTGCACCGGCGTTATTCTTAGTAGATTTGATGGCGATTTACGGCTTTGCGCCGGGACTGACGGATGTCAATGTTGTAAACCGTCTTCCGGTATACGAATCTCTCCGTTGGGCACAGTCCCCACTTGAAACAGTGGAATAGCAATCGGTGCTGTGGGCCAGTAACTGCGCAGTCCCTTCTTTTTACTTTATCCGGCTTTCATTTCTGAAAACCTCATCCGGCCAAATTCAACGCCATAAAGTTAGGTCTCCTCCCTGATTCGAGGTAAACCTTCCTTGTTTTTGAGATTAATTTCCCTGTTCCAGTCTTTAGGGAATATGGCGTGACAAGCCCGGTTTTGCGCGGGTTCCAGCCCGCCAATCCACTTGAATAGCCTACATTCATAAAGTCTTCCCTGTAATTTCTCTGTTTAACAGGGAAAACGCATGAGAAAGGTCCGTTAGTGACTGGCCACACAGCCAACCAGTCTCTGAGTTAGAGAGACCTCTCTCCCCTCTCCCACATTCTCTAAACAGTTCAAACGCTTGCGGGCTTGTTGCTTGGGGGCAATATCGGCGCATTGCCGAAGGTCGAAAAACTCCAGAACGAACACTCGCCGTGCCAGTTCTGCTTTGCGTTATGAAGCCCGGTTAGCAGGTCTATGGCTCAGAGAAAATCCATAGTCACCCTTACCTAACTCACACTAAACGCATTTTCCTGGTCATTTGATGTGCGCGCCTGAAGTAGTGTGACTGTTTTTCCATCGAGCTTTTGAAGCAGCTTTCCAATACCGACTACTGATCAATGGAAGGGTTACCTTACAACTCCTCTGCAAGGTCCAAATTGTGGAGACATGCAACCCTTTAAAATTTCGTACATTTCTTTGTTAGCGGGTCAATCACCCATCCACAGAAATGGTCAACATCGAGAGGAGATGAGCCAAACGCATAGAAACTTCAATCAAACAACCTCGTACATAAATACAATTATTTTTGTTGACATAACAAGATATACTTGACATAATTCCAATCGTTGAGAGTTGCGCCCGCCCTTCCCGGACCACCCGCGGGTCCCTTTCAACGTCCTTCTTGGACGCGTCCTTGTGCTTGCACTCGTGAGTGCACTTGAGATCGCTGTGCCCCGAGCCGGTTTTCCCCTGAGCCGGTTCCGACAAGAAGCACCCGCCGGCTCCCTCAGCCGGCGGGTTTTCTTTTGGCGCATCACATAAACGTGGACGCGCTCCAGATGGAAATGAAGTGCGATCTATGAGTCATCACCACTGTTATTGAAGGGACGAAAGGGGCCCGACTACGCCAATGCCGAAAGACACCACCACGTCACCAGCTGCAAAAAAAATCGCCCGACCGCCCAAACCTTGGGCCGTCGAAAAGATCTTCGACGGCGAAGACGTGTTCGTCGTCGGCAGCGGCTACTCACTGAGATTTCAGGACCCTAATCTGCTACGCGACCGCAATGTCATCGTCATCAACCGCTCCCACGAATGGGCACCATTCGCCCAGGTGCTGTTCTGGATGGATCAACCCATCTTCCACCAGATTGCCGACGCGGTGCGCAAATGGCGCGGCTTGGCGATCACCACCTGCGTGCCCTGCAAAGCGGAGATGCCACGAAAAATAAAGTTGCTGACGTCACCGCAAGAAGTTGGCCTGTGCCGCGATCCTCAGGGGCTGGCGAGCGGCAAGAATTCCGGCCACGCGGCAATCAATCTCGCCTACCACTTCGGCGCCAAGCGCATCATCTTGCTGGGCTTCGATATGCGCGTTGGTTACGGACAAACCAGCCATTTTACCGACGATGTCCATGAGCCACAGCCTTGGCGTTACAAGGACAGTCTGATTCCTGCTTTTAAACAGATTGCCGCCGATCTCGACCAGACCGGCGTGCCCGTACTCAATGCGACGCCTCGGAGCGCGCTTGAGGCGTTCCCCAAAATCAATTTGGCGGACGTACTTTAAGACCCGCGCCCATTTGGCGCAGTTCCCCTCAACCAAACTAAGGAGGCTGTATTATGACAACAGCTTACAAGGGTCGCGACTTCGTCCTGCAAATGGGCAACGGCGCGACCTCAGAAACATTTGCAACCGTGGGCGCTCTTCGCACGACCAGCCTGAGCATCAACAACAACCCAGTGGACATCACCAACGTCAGCTCTAATGGCTGGCAGGAAATGCTGGGTGATGCGGGCACACAGTCCGTGGAGATTAGTGCAGACGGTGTTGTCGCAAATGATGCCCAGTTCGCCACGTTTGAAACGGCGGCACACGACCGGACGACCCACAACTACCAACTGGTATCGGGCGTCGATCGTGATGTAACACGGTCTGGGTCGTTCGTCATTTCTAGCTATAGTGAGACGGGCGCGCACGGAGATGCACCCACGTTCAACGTGACCTTGCAGTCTAATGGTGCAATTACACGTTCGGTTACCCCGTCAACCTAATCTACCTGTGTGACGGCGCTGCTCAACGCGCTCTCCCACAGAATAACCAATACAACTTTCCCGATCTGTTCGGAGGGGGCCGGTAGACGCTGTTTGCCGGCCCTTCTTTTTTCAACACGCAAACTTCATCCATCTAACACGAAAGGGGACATGACATGCCCAACCCATACCGCGGCGAAGTGACTTTCACCATCGACGGCGAAGACTACACGGTCCGCCCGACGTTTCAGATCATCGCTGAAATCGAATCCCAATACGGCGGCATTATGCCGCTGGCTAAGCGTATCGCCTCCGGCGACTTCACCATCACTGAGATTGTCGGCGTGATCCTGATTGCGTTGAAGGGACAAAAGGGCGCGCCCAAACCGCAGGAGCTGCAAGAACTGATCTTCGAAGAAGGGGCGACCAACTTCCTAGTGCCCATTTCAACCTTCCTGGCCAACGCCCTGACCAGCGGCAACGCCGCACCCAAGGCGGGCGGTAACTCCGGCGGCAAAGCGGCCGGTAAGCCAGGGGGAAACGCGAAACCGGCGAAGGAGGAAGCGGCTTAGACCGCCTGCCCATTCGCCGTTACATGGAGATCGGGCTGGGAGTCCTCAGGCTCCCGCCCAATGCCTTCTGGGCCATGACCGTGGCCGAACTGACCGCCGCCCTAGACGGATGGACGGAATCCCACGGCGGCCAAAAAACATCTGACAAAACTGAAATGTACGACGAACTTCTCGAACTCGCGGCCAGCGTGCCAGAGGTCAGCCGATCCGTTACAGCTTTTAACGAAGGCTGAACGCAAAACTAATCGGGTCGATTTAAGCACAGTCCAGGAAAACAGCCCTGAGGCAATTATTGAAAGTTAGTATGATGGATGACGAAACTAGAATCGCACTCAAACATCTTCTCGAACTTCTTAGTTTTTTTGACCCTACACATTTGTCGACTCTCGGTCTCAAAGGAATCGAGAGCAGTGAAGACGCTGCCTTTAACAGAAGGTTACAAGACCGCCTCTCGAGATTGCGACGAACGATTCAAACCTTACAACGTAAAGGTGATACAAATTTCAAGACTAAAGAGGACTTTACTCTCTTACGTGACACTGTCGCTTTAGTCGAAATCGCGCTTGATGAACTAATAACAGAACATCTGGAAACAATCGCTGGCTTAAACCTGATACCCATGGAAGCAGGCGGGATCGGCATTCAAGATGATATAACGAAGATACGACAAGAAATCTCGGGCATAAAGAAATACAAGTCCGACCTTCAAGATATGATGTCCAGACTTGAGGTTGCGTTCGATCAAACTGATGACGGCATAAAAGAAGAAATTGAAATTGCGAAGTCCGAGCTTGAAAGAGTTAATGGCGAGATACAGGAGATTGGTAAGTTTGAGCAAGCGATAATCGACGCTGGAATAGGCGTTTCACGGGACGGTTTAGTTGGCAAAGAATTCAAAAAGAATAGAGGAAAAATACACAACTTCCTGGTTCAAGTTGGATCTAGCATCACCGAATATGAAAGGCTGCGAGAGGAAAACGGAACCCTACTTGATGAGCAGGAACAGTTAGTAAAAAGAATAAACTATTTATCTGTAAAGCTTGCAATAGGGGGCGATAAAAAGTCACCCCCACCTCTTCCAACCAGAAAACCCATAAACAAATTACCGCCGCTCCCCACAACCGAGCCTTCCCCGTCAGATTCGGACATTAGCCCACGAGAGGCAACCAAAGCCCTTGAAAACTTCAACGAAAAAATCGACAACCTCAAAGATACGACAGAGCAAGCTACTGAAATAACCCAAGATGCCATAAGCGCTAGTGAAGATAACGGGGAAGAAGCTGAGAAAGCCACGACGGCGATGGAGCGGCTCGGGGCGCGTGTTGAAGACGTCTTCAGCACCATCGACCAAGACATCACCACCGCCGTCGACAATATTCTAAGCTCTGTTATCAAAGGCGACTTTAAGAATATTGATAACATATTCGACAGTTTGTTCGATGCCATTGAGCAAAAACTCGAAAAAGTCCTCATCCAAACCATAAAGGATGAGTTCTTGGATGATGCGTTTAATGCCATCAAGGACCAACTGAATATCAATAAGAAAGAGATCGCCGCGATCTTCGCGGGCACTAAGGTCGGAAGTTTTATCAACCCCGACAACGGAGGCGTCGGCAACGAGATCGGCGGCGCAATTGGCGGCCTGATCGGCAAAAAGTTTGGGGGCCCTGTTGGCGGATTTATCGGCTCAACCCTCGGCAGCGCCATCGGCGGTTTGTTTGGGGGCGGGAAGTCTGACCGGTTGGAAGGCGTCAAAATCAATCTGGACACCGGCGCTCGGTCTGAGTTCGATCTCGGACCCAAGAAACACAGCGACGAGAACCGCCAAAAGGCCGACAAGTTTGCCCAAGACATTGTCACCTTCATCGACCGGCTCGAAGCCGCCTCCGGCGGCAAGGTATCCTTCCCTGGAGGCAGCGACTTTTCCATCGGTGTGGGCGACCGCGACGGGATCACAGTGTCCTTTGGGTCGAATATCAGCCGGACCTTCAAGACCATTGAAGAAGCCTGGGACTTTTCCGTCGAGCACATCTCTAACAGCCTCACCAATCTGCCCGAAGACGTGCGCGAGGCCATTCGTAACATCGACTTCAAGGGCGATGTCGAGCGCGCCCTCGGGCTGGTTGATATTGCCGTTAATTTTGAGGACATCATCCATGCGCTAAATGAAGGCACGCGCGATATCGCTGAAACAGCGCGCGGGGCCGCCAAAGCGGAAGCGAAAGATGTTTTAGACTTCGTGCGGCAATTCAAGGAAGACACGGCTGAAATCTTCCCCGGCACGACACCGGACAGCGGGAACGGGATAGGAAGCTTCCCCTTCGATATTTCGGGACTTGGCGATATTGGCGTCCCCATCGACCTTTCCAACTGGCGCGACTTTATTCCAGCGGCAAATGACGCCACCGACGCCGTGGCAGAACTCAGTGAGGAAAGCTTACAGGCAGAGGCAGCGACACGGGCATATGTCACCAGCTTATTTAAAACTAAAGAACCCGTCTCGGAAATTCAGAACGCCGTCGACCAACTGAACGCGCGCTTTGACGCCTTTACTGAAGTATTCGACGAAGTTGGCATTTCAGCGCAGGAGGCGACTAGGCTTCTTAACGAAGCCAAGGATGAGATGCGCAGCATCTTCGATCGCGATCTTCAGGCGCTCTTTAACGACGTAAGCGGTAAAGGCTATCTGAACAACATCGCGGCGGTCTTCGAGCAATACAGGCAGCTGACATCGGATGCGGCGGCTCTTGAACACAGTTCAGATACGATTGACGCGACATTCTTTGCTCAACTCACCAACATCTTTGAATCGCTGTTCAACACAGCTGAAAATGGCGGCGCATTCAAAGAAATACTTTCCGCCCTAACCCAGACGTTCCAGGACTTTCCGGAAATCGCCGGCGCGGCCAGTGATGCCCTGGATGCGTTTGCAACGGATATGGAAGTGACTTTCAGGCGCAACCTCCATCAGATATTCAACGAGGTGAGTGGCCGAGGATTCCTCAACGATATCAATGAAGTGCTGGCGCAAAGGCAAAACCGCCAGGCCGACGCAGACGCGTTCGGAATAGACACCGAGTATATTGACGCCATTTTCGATGCGGAGCTTGCCACCATTCTTGACTCCATCATTGGCGCCGCAGACGACATCGATGACGCACAGCAGATATTCAGAAACATCGAAACGGAGTTCTCAAGCTACCCGGAAATCGTACGTGCTGCCGCCGATGCGTTGGACGATTTCATCGCCAATTCCGCTTTGATCGAATATCTCGACAAGGAAATCGAGTCGCTCGAAGAGCAGATCCAACTCCAAGAAACCCTGAAAAGCAACTGGGAGTCCATCGTCTCAAGCGTACAGTCTGCCAGGTCGCGGCTGTTCCTTGATCCGAGCATCTCGCGACTCTCAGCCGAAGAGCGGGCGCAGTACTCGCTGCAGGAGTTGGAAGACGCGTTTGCCGCAGCGCAAAGCGGCGACGTGGATGCGGCGGCAAAGATCAGCCAGCTGGCGTTGGATGCGGCAGAAGCCAATGCGGCCTTCTTCGCCTCTAGCGAAGACTTCGCCAGGGTCAATAAGCGCATCGAGTTCATTCTCGACAACACCGAGAGCGTGGCCGAGCGGCAGCTTGACGTGCTGCAAGACCTGCTTGACGCCAATCTGGCGCAACTCGAGGTTCTGCGGGAAGAACGGCAAAACCCAACCGGAGCCGTCACCCCTCCGCCCGACGAGAACCCAACAGTTCTCGATCAGCTTGCTGCTCTGAATGACCGGTATGCCTCAGAGCTATCTGCTTTCGGTGGGCCGGAAAATCAGTTCGCGATGGAAGACGCCTTCTTCGCGATCGAACAGGAACTGTTGGGACTGATCGGGCAGCTGTCCGACGTGGGCCGTTTGACGTCGGACTACAACAACTTGTATGACTCAGCGCAGCAAGACACGGCCATTGGCCACGCGCACGGGCGCATTGTCGATGCGATAGCGGCCCGGCTGCTTCAGCTTGGCGAGCCCATTCCCAGCCGCGCCACCGGAGGCATGGTCAATGGCCTCGCCATCGTGCACCCCGGGGAACTGCTGTACACCGGCCCACCAGCACGAGTGTTCAATGCGGGCGAAAGCACTGCCGCTTTGGCGCGGAGCGGCGACTTGATCGTCGAACTGCGGTCTACCCGCCGCGCTATTGAATCACTCAGCGGTACCGTCAGCGCAGCCAACGATGACCAATTGGCTGGATTGAACCGCATGGCCATGCGCCTAGGCTCTATTGAGAGCAGCCTAGAACTTTCAGCCGCACGAGCGTAGCCATGGCCCACGTTTTGCTTGTCGAGCTGACTGTCCGAACGGACAGTCTGGGCACCACAACGACGCTTCGATACACGTCGGGCAAGGAGTACACCGGATCCGGGTCACCCGGATACTACGCGCCTGTTGTGCGCAAGTTCCTCAATCTAAGGCGCGATGCCTTCTCCGAAGGTGCAACTGCGGGTGCGGTGAAAATCGGAGGCGGTGTGCTCGAACTGGTGAACAACATGGGCACACTGGATGGTCTGATCGACTATGGATTTGACGGCGGTGCGGCCCGCTTCCTGCTGCTTGACGGCGAAGGCGATGCCTACGCCAACGCCGAGGAACTGTTGATCGGCACGATGGAGCAGCCGGAGTTCACATTCGACACCGTACGCGTGCGCATCCGCGACCGGCGCGAGGAAACGGACGTACCACTGCAAAGCACATTATACCTTGGCACCAATTCCGGCGCGACCGGTGTTGAAGGACTTCCTGGAGACCTTAAAGGCCTACCGAAGCCGGATGCCATCGGCTACGTTTTCAATGCCCCGTTGCCGGTGGCCAACGATCAGGCCGAGATTTTTCAAGTCGACAGTGTGCGGGCTAATGACGTGCCAGCCGTGTACGACGGCGGTGTGGCTCTAACCAAAGGGACAGCACAAGCGACACTAGCCGCGCTGCAAGGCACGATCCCGGCAGCAGGACAGTATGACTACTACCTTGGTGCAGACACCGAGCTTGGCGCTTACATCCGTACCGGCACGACTCCGAAATATACGATTACCGCCGACATTGACGGGCAGTCCCGGGGCGGCACGTTCCGGACTCTGCCGGGGGATTTATACCTGGAGTATCTGACCCAACGGGCAGGAGTTAGCGCGGGAGACGTGTCCAGCTCAGACATCTCGGCAGTAAATATCGCGTCGCCTTATGACCTAGGGTTATGGGTGGACGAACAAATTCCAGTGCGCGATGTGCTGGATAAAATCGCGACATCCATTCCCGGGTGGTGGGGGCCGGACCGGTCCGGCGCCTTCCGACTCCAGAAGCTAACTGACCCCGCGGCAGGAACGCCCGGGATGACGTTTAAGGTTTTCGACCTCGACGCCCGGGCATCCTCGAGCGATGGCGACATCGTCTCGATTGAGCGTGTCTCGACCAATGATGCCGGTAATGGTGTACCCGCCTACCAAGTGACCGTGTACTACAAAGAGTTTGCGCATGTTCAGCCAGATGGGCTGGATGTGAACATCCTCTTACCGCGGCGCTCAGAGGCGTCAAAACAATGGCGAACGGCGGTGGCGACCGACGCATCGGTGCAAACTAAGCATCCGCTGGCCGAGGCGCTGGAGTTCGAAACAGCACTGACCCTGGAAGCCGACGCTCAGGCCGTTGCCAATCATCTATTGGATTTACACAAGGTGCGCCGCGATCGCTATCGCGTCACCGTGCGCCTCTCCCACGATGTGATCTCAAACGCTGACTTGGGGAACATCGTTAAGCTGGAACTCGACAGGTTTGGCCTGTCATCCGGTAAAAATTTCATCGTGCTGGGAGTTCGCTACCGCGGCATCGATGAGAAAGACGTCGGCGAACTCGTTGAACTTGATATTTGGGGATAAAGAATGTCATCCGACCGTAATCCAGTGATCGGGTTCCCCCGTTTCACCGAAAATATAACTTTCACAGCAAGCTCCGTTGCGGCTGATTACCCAGCCGCCAATTTGGGCGTGTTGCCGCTAGCACAGATATGGGAGTCAACTGGACTTTCCGGAGAATGGATCAAGGGCGACTTGGACAAGCCGCGTGCGGCCCGGTTCTTTATGATCTGTCGTCACAATCTGTCCATCACCGCCACCTTCCGGCTCCGCCTTTATGACGACGATGCCGCAACTCAGAGCCAACTGGTATTCGACAGCGATACGGCCGAGAACTTTATCGGCGGGAATGAAGTGTGGCCACTGGTGTATGGCGACGAATTAGAATGGGAAGACGACAACTGGCTGACCGGCAAGTACACCGAAGACGAACTCAGCGATACGGTGTGGTATCGGCCCATCTGGCTGGACCGGATTTATCTGTTCAAGTCTTTCCGTCTAGACATCACCGATGACAGCAACACCGACGGCGTGCTGCGCATCGGCATGATTGATGTGAGCCAGGGTTGGCAACCGTCACGCGGCATCGTACCCGGGCATGAAAGCGGGTTCGAGGAGCGCACCTCAACTGTGACCGCGCATGGCGGGGTCGACTATCACGAACGCCTAAATAAGAAGCGATACTTTCGCGGAACGCTGCCCTTCTTGCCGCGCGACGAAGCGAAGGGCAAGGCGTTTGAGTTGTTGCGTCAGCACGACACTGACGTGCCGTTTGCCTGGCTGCTTGATCCGACAGATACGAAGCATTGGCTGCGCGACTGCTTCCTGGCCAAGAACGAGAAGCTTTCGGCCCTGCAGCGCGGTCACAGGAGCTATGAGACTGTGCCATTGAACCACAAGGAGACCTTCTGATGGCAACGTCGATCACTGTAAATGGCAACACCTATAACGACGGGCCATACGATGCTGCGACCAACCCAAACGGGCTGGCGAATGGCGGCTGGCGAATTGATTCCAAGTTCATCGCCATGCTGTTGGACACGCTAGCCGATGCCACAGCGACGTTGCGCACGACCTCCACCACCTCTTTGACAATCGGGACGGGCAGCGTTGGGCCGATAACCCTCGCCCAGGACTTGCCCTTCGATGTGGGTGACTTCGTGCTCGTCACGGATACGGCGGCCCCGACAACCAATTGGATGGTCGGGCAAATTACGGTACGCACCAGCAACGACATTACGGTGAACGTCACCAAAACTGCTGGCGGCGGAACGTTGGCCTCGTGGACGGTGCAGATCTCGGCCCCTCCTGGAGAGACCGGCGCCACCGGTCCGGCGGGCACAGACGGCACAAACAACTTCATCTGGCAGGGTGTGATTGCGAGCAACCGCACCTTTGCCGACGACGACTTCGCGGTCATGGACTGTACGGCCGCCGCGCGCGACGCCACGTTTCCGGCAAGCCCAGCGCCAGGAGACAAGGTCAAAATCGGCAAGATCGGTAACGGCGGTGTGGTCAATGTTTTGCGCAACGGCGCTAACATCAACGGTGCCGCCGCAGACGAAACACTGCCGGCCGAAGAGATCGGCACCTGGGAGTTCACATACGTTGATGCCAGTACCGGCTGGCTATGGGAGTACTAATAATGGCGTTGAGCAAAAACACCCCAGCCCTCGGCGCTGCTGCGACTGCGTTCAACGAGACCAACGATACGATTCTTATCCGGCAAGGTGGGTTCACCAAACCCATCGACCGCGACATTCTCTCCCGACTGCCTATCATCGCGAGTTCCAAAACAGCGAATTACACCTTGGCGGACGGTGATCAGGGTACGGTTGTCGAAGTGAATTCGGCCAGCAATCTGACGGTCACGATACCAGCCGATGCAACATTCGATTTTGATGACGGTACTGTCATTGTCATTACTCGGCTAGGGACAGGCACGGTAACCGTCACAGGTGCCGGGGGTGTCACCATTCGATCACGGAACAGCCTTACGGATGTTGCTGATCAGTACGGTGAAGTTTCACTCAGGAAGCTAGATGCCGATGAATGGCTTCTCGGAGGCAATCTTGGATGAACATCGTTGGCCCTAGTATCTTGGCAACATCCGGAGCGTTGATGTCGCCCAGGCATGTTCCGATCTCCCACACGATTTCATCCAACACAGCGAATGTGAATCTGTGGACAGCCATCGGGGGCCTCGATAGCAACGTTCCCTACTTTGTGACCTGCACCATCAGTTCCGGGCGGTATGTGTACGGAACAAACTCACAACAAGCCTTTCTTATTCCAACCAACTTCCATCAAGACACAATTGTTCACCTTATTCTGAGCAACGGCAGTTCGCAAATCAGAGGACAAGGCGGTAATGGGGGCTCGTCCAGTGCGAACACGAGTTCGAACAACGGAGGATCCGGCTACCCAGCACTGGTTACACATCGCGAATTGATCCTCACAAACAACGGCTCAATTCTCGGCGGCGGCGGTGGTGGCGCTGGTGGATTTAAAGACACAATCGTTCCGCCTATCCCCATTATTACCACTCAAGGCGGCGGGGGAGGTGGCGGGGGCCAAGGACAGAATGGAGGTTCAGGTGGCGCTGGATCCACCTCCGGCGGGCCAGGCGGCAACGGGACTCACTCGGGGCCAGGCTCGGGTGGCGCCGCTGGGTCAGGGGTCGGGGGCGCTGCCGGCGGAAGCTATGGCCAATCGGGAAATAATTCCGCCCGAGTACAGGTTGGATTTGGGTCGTTCACGACGGTTGGCGGAAGCCCCGGCAATGCAATAACACTGAATGGGGCACCCATTACGTACGACGTGACTGGCACGATTACAGGTGCTGTGACTTAGAGGGCCTCTGCCACAGACTGTAACGCCGATCTCAGTTTCGAAAGCCCCATTGCCGGAATCGATGCCAACCAACCCAACTTCGTTCGGAGGAGACTCCCCCCATGGCCACTTCTATCACCGTCAACGGCAACACCTACAACGACGGCCCTTACAACGAGTCGACCAATCCGAATGGTCTAGCCAATGGCGGCTGGCGGGTGAATTCCAAATTCATCATGATGCTGTTGGACACGCTGGCCGACGCCACCGCAACCATGCGAACCACTTCGACCACATCGCTGACCATCAGCACCGGTTCTGTCGGCCCGTTGACTTTGGCGCAGGACATACCCTTTGCCGCCGGCGATTTTGTGATGATCACGGATATAGCGGCGCCCACGACCAATTGGATGCAGGGGCAGATCACCAACCGCACCAGCAACGACATCACCGTCGACGTAACACATACCGCAGGGTCTGGCACGTTGTCATCGTGGACGGTGCAGATCTCAGCCCCACCAGGAGAGAGCGGGGCTGCAGGTCAGGGTCAAGTTGTTGATACTGCGGCCAACCAAGCTCTCATCAACCCGACAGTGGTCAACACAGTATATTTCGAGAGCGACACGGGCCGGGCCAAAATCGGCGACGGCAGCTCCGCCTACACGGCCCTTGCGTACATCGACAGCATGGAGGGCGTAAACAGCTTCGCCATCAGCACCAGCCATGGGCCTACCGCGGGTACGATTACGGTCGACTGTGTTGACTTGGACGAGGTGAAACTGATTGCCCCGACGGGTGACGACACTATCGACTTCACGAACATTTCGACCAGCAAAACCACCCTGTTTCTCATGCGCCTAACCAACGGCGGCGCCCATACTCTGACTTGGACCGTCAACGGCGGGGCGGCAACCGTGACGTTGAACGGCGGCTTCACCTTTACAGCCGCCGGCACGGACGAGTGCGTCGTTGCGATCGACGAAAAGGCGACCGGCTCCAAGAACATGGAGATTTACCGCATCCGGACGGATATAGCCTGATGTTTACACAGCGCAAGCAATGCCTACTACAATCGGTCGCCGCCGCTGCAACCAATCCGAACGCGGACCCCGCTTTTGTCCCAGGTGATCCGTTCTTTGAGAACGTCACACTGCTGCTTGACACAGGCGCCGTTGACGCCGTCGACAACCAAGTTTTTAGCGATAAATCCGCAAGCAATCACACGATTACTGCAAATAACCAACCGGCTCAGGGGTCCTTCAGCCCGTACCAACCTTTTGGCTGGTCTCATTTCTTTGACGGGGCAAGCTCGCACGTTCTTTCTAACAGCAGCGATTATCAATTGGGTGCGGGGGACTTTACGCTTGAATGCTGGATCAAGTTGACGGACGTCACGGCAGATCAAAACGTGATGGATATGAGAGGAAGTGGGACGGGCTGGATTTTGCGAATCCAGACTCCGGGCTACTTTAGTTTCTATAGCGAAGCGACATCATCTTACGTTGTGCAAAGTCCAACACAACTGACATTGGATGAGAACCAGGGGAAATGGTTTCACTATGTTGTTGAGCGTGTCGGCACGATACTCAAGCTGTTTGAAAACGGAATTGAAGTCGACAACGCTACCCACTCATCAAACTACAACACCAGTCTCTCAGGTCGCATCGGACGAAAAGAATCCGCGGCAGAGCAGTATTTTACCGGATTGTTGTGTGATCTGCGCGGGGTTATTGGGTCCAATATCTACAGTCATAACGTCACAGTTCCTACAGAGCCGTTAACAAGCTCCGTTTCCAACTGTAAATGGCTTTTTTGTTCCGCTAGGTCTTATAGACGAGAAGAATTGGTCGGAAACGTCAGTGTATCAGCGTGGGGCGGCAATGTTTATGTGACACCCTCCTCACCATACCCAACGACGGCCTCTTACGACCCCAACCTCCATGGCGGGTCTTGTTACTTCGATGGTGCAAACGATTATCTGCAGGTTGCCGATCATGCTGACTGGCACCTGGGTGTCGGCGGCACCCCTTTCACTATAGAGGCTTGGGCATACTATCAACAAAACAGCGGCTGCATCATTGCTTTCGGTGGTGGAGCCGCACCATGGGACACAAACGGCCATCAATGGCATCTTTACTGGCACAACTCACATTCAATCCGCTTTGACTGGTGGAATGGGTCAGGCAATACGAACATGGTGTCCGGTGTTACCACCCAAAACGAATGGCACCATGTAGTCGTATCCTATGATGGAACAAATAGCGCTCTCTTCGTCGATGGCGAGCGAAAAGCCACATCTACCTCCGGATACGCCAACCAAAGCGGAACCATTAACAACCTTCATGTTGGAGAATTGGACAATAACTCTTGGGACATGAAAGGATTCGTCTCTGACCTACAAATTGTAACTGGGGTAGCGATTTATGATCCGACGCAAACTTCGCTAGCCGTTCCGACGGCACCAATTGCAATTCATGCAAACACGAAGCTTCACTTGCCATTTACCGACGCAAACTGCTGGGACGCCACATGCAAATCAAACATTAGCATGGGGGCGGGCTCAGTTACGGATACCGCTCAAAAGAAGTTCGGTGAGAGCTCCGTCATTCACGACGGCTCAGGGGACTATATGATCCCATACTCGTCCGTGGACAATGCATCAGATAATCCGCTGTTCAAATTTGGCGCTGGCGATTGGACAATCGATTACTGGATTCGGCATACCAACGTTAACGGATTCGAATACCACTTTGACTTTCGTCCGTCAGGCACAAACGGAAACTACCCAGCCGTTTACACGGAGTCCGATGGCTCTTTTCATTACTGGTTAAATTCTGCAGATCGAATCAATTCAGCCAATGGCGCATTGGCGACGGGCACGTGGGCCCATATCGCAATCTCACGCCACGATGGCACCACCAGAATGTTCGTAAACGGAGCACAGGCAGGCTCCGACTATGCAGACAGCGGTACACATCTTATGGGTGGGGTTCGTCCTGCCGTTGGCGCAAAGGGCGAAACCTTGGGCGACAGCACAACGCTAGACGGCCACATACAGTATTTTCGGGTCACACACGGTATTGCGCGTTGGATTGGCGATTTTACGGTACGCCAGGGTCCACCCTATATGATCCACGGAGAATTTGAAGATACTGAGATCACAGCCGATCCTCATTGGGAACACGTTGCATTGCTGCTCAAAGGCACAGGTGACAAAGGCAACCAGACTTTTGTTGATGAAAGTACAAGTAATCACACACTTACCGCCAATGGAGATGTAACACAGGGAACATTCAGCCCATTTAGTCCTGGCGAGTTTGGTGTGTATTTTGACACAAGCTCTAGACTAGAAGTTCCTGACTCCGCGGATTGGGACTTCTCCGGCGACTTCACCATCGAGTTTTGGCAGTGCCTCCAGTCATCCGTGACTAATGGAACACCTATGGAACGTCGCTACATTGGGGGCGGGGTTGACTCGGTTGATGGTTATGGCATCCAAGAACAAAGTGGAGTCTACAGATTTACATTAGGATCGACCCACGTTTTCTGGACAAGTGAACTAGCTGACGAGATCGGTGAATGGGTACACTATGCCGTTTGTAGGTCAGGCTCAACTGTACGTGTGTTCAGAAACGGCGTGGAAGAAGGTAGCGGAACAGAGTCTGTTTCAGTTTCTAATTCTACTAGTCTTGGTATCGGAGGAAACTTACTTTCTGGTAGCGGGTTTGCTGCCGGCCAAGGAGACATAGACGGCATCATCTCAGGTTTTCACATTACCACAACGGCTCTTTACACAACCGACTTTACTCCAACAACAGATGGTCCCGTATCAGGAGACGGTAATACAAAGCTGATAACTTGCCAGCAAAACCGATTTATGGACGACAGTTCGTCTGCTCACTCTGTTTCTCCACATTCAAGCACAGTACCGAAAGTCCTACCCGTAACGTTGTTCGGCTCTACTCCCTGGAGCGCGGCCGGTAATGGCGGGTCTTGTTATTTTCCTGGTAACAGCGGCGACTCAATAACGCCGACCTATAGCAGTGAATACGAGTTAGACAACTCAACGTGGACACTAGAGTTTTGGTACTACTTCACTGGCTCCGGCGCAATGATGATGGCCGTAGGAGGTTCGGCTTGGGCCTGGAACGGTACGAACGGCGTAAACTTCCACTTCGATGCTACACCCGGTGTGAACGTGAACTTTTATTATTGGAACGGCTCCGGATCGTCCGTTATTCAAGCAGATTACGCAATAGATTACGCTTGGAACCATTTTTCTATCTCTTGTGACGGAACAAACGTTTCTGTCTTCGTAAATGGAACGCGCATTGGAACAAGTACAACGCTCCCAGCGGTTCCTTCTTCTTCTGACCGCGCTCGGCTCGGCTGTCAAACGACAGACACAAATTATAATCCAGGCTACATGTCTGGATTGCGTATAGTTAAGGGGACCGCTGTATACGATCCGACCAGCTCAACAATTACGGTTCCAACTGCTCCACCAACGGCGGTCCCCAACACAAAGCTTCTACTCAACTTCACAAACGCCGGCGTCTATGACGCGGCGGCCAAAGGAAACTTAGAAACAGTAAACAGCGCTCAGTCAGACACGACTCAGATAAAGTTCGGCCCAAGCTCGGTTCTATTTGACGGCACAAATGATGTCGCAGAGATAGTAGGTCTTAAAGATATCTTTGAGATCGGTTTAAGTGATTTCTGCCTTGATGGCTGGTTAAAGTCAGATGTTACAGGCTCATCAGATGTTGTGATTGATCTTAGACCAAGTGGCCCAACCAACGGAAACTACATACTTCTGTATTGGGAATTGGCTAACAATAAACTCACTTATTATGTCAATTCGGTAGCTCGTATGGAGTCACCAGTATTAACCAACAACGTTTGGCACCACTTTGCAATCGGCCGTATCGGAGAGACAGGCCGCATGTTCATAAATGGTCTGCTTGTGGACCAGTGGCAGGACACAACAGACTATCAGCTTGGTGACGTCGCTATTGGCGGTTATCACAGCGGCGGGAGTGGAAATTTTGCCTGGGATGGAAACCTAGAGGACATACGGATAACCATTGGCGAAGGCCGTTATGCGGGACCGTTTGTGATTCCAACATCTGACTACCCAACCATGGGTGCGTGAACACACTAAAGAGCAGATACCATGAATGAATTCGCAATTGCCGAAAACGGCGCGGTCTCCAATTGCGGCAACCGGAAATGGCTTCGGCGCCAGTTTCCAGGTGTGACGTTCCCCAAGGGCGCGCCAACAGACGATTGGCTCTCGGCGCGAAACATCTATCGCGTCGAACAGCGGCCAGCCACGATTCCGGACGGTAGAAAGATCAGGTCTGTTCAGGTACCCGTATTTGAAGCCGGCACTGTCCGAGGATACGAGCTGCAAGATAAATAGTGGCATTCAGCTCCATTCCCTCAAAAAACTCATTCACCTAACAACGAGGTCGCACCATGGCAACCACGCGCATAATCCTGTCCGGCTCAACCAACGGACGCGGTATCAAAGTTGCAGCAACAGCCACGCCGGGCACTATAATTCATACGGCTCACTCGACAGACATCGATGAGATTCATTTGTTCGCCGTGAATTCCACCGAGATTCCAGAGCGTTTGATCATTGAGTGGGGCGGCACGACAAGCCCGGACGATGTGTTCAAAGCCGTCGTTCCGCCGAACGGGGTTCTAGATCTTGTTACCGACGCGCAAGGTCTTGTGCTGACCGGCAGTTCGATCGTCCGTGCTTATGCCGAAACCGCTAACGAGATTGTGGTACACGGATTCGTCAACCGCATTTCACCTTAGGTTCACCGGCTACACGCTACGTATTGAAGGGGTTCGCTTCACAGTAATGAGAGACTCCCTTGACCGTCGCCGAATTAATTGAAGAACTCCAGCTGCGCCCTCAAGACGCCGACATCGTGATTGATGCAGGGGGACGTTATGTCGAGATCGAGGCGGGCCGCATCGGCATCGAACGCCTGCTTACACGCGGACAACAGGCAGACCACACGATCATCGTGCTACGCACCTGGGGCCGTATCAATGATGAGGCTTAACGGTGATCGGCGAAGCGCTAGCCGAACAGGCGGGATTCGGCCTGCTTGAATACGGCATAGCAGGGATCTTCATCTTCACCTTGTTACTGGGCATTGTGTGGATCGTCCGCACCACTGCCAAAGAACGGGCGGCCATTGAAGAGCGTGACAATACCCGGGAAACAGCCCTGCGAGCGACAGTCTCCAAGGCATTCGACGAAAGACATGAGGATGCCGTTCGCATTGAGCGCCGCCTGTCCCGTATCGAGGCGAAGCTAGGAGTAAAGGATCGAAATGGATGTGACTAAACAGGTTTTCACTGCTGCACTTAAAAGTCAGGTGAAATCTATGATGGATCGCAATCCTCTCGGAACGGCTGGACTACTTTTTTGCGCAGGTGCCTTATTCGGGCTGACCATCGGCACCCTAGTCTCTCAACTGATGTTAGAAATATCCGAGGACGGATACGGGGCACCTTTTGTGAGCCATAACCTGGTTAGTCATATTCACAACAGCGAAACACGGGGCTGCAATGTCAAAACCGGAATGTGCAGCGTTTAGTTGGAGCTTTAACGTACTGAACGCATTGCAGTCCGAGCTAACGCACCGTCCACCTAACCCACCTTCCTTCTCTGCGTCGACCCTGCCTCCTACATGCCGGCCGAGACCCAGTTTCGCTCGCTCATCTCGTTATCCCTCCTCCTAGCTCTTCCCTTCCCCTATCAACTCCACCTTGGATAGCCACCAGCTACCCTAGAATGACGGGCGACCTCCCTATTCTCTCCCAGAGATTCCCTGTTCTCACGGTCCGGGAGATTTTAATCAGGCAAGGGTATTGCACTTACCTGTCGCTTCCGAGAATGCAGGAGTTAAGTACTAGGCTTCCACTTTTGGAACGCAGTTTTTGTCGCCTCTACCAACTGGCGTACAGCCTGCCTTTGGCTGCCGATTTTGCGAACCATAATACCGGATAAGGCTCGAAACTCTATTCCCGCCACGTCTACTCGGTGAATTTTCCCTTGGAGGACGTCGTCCTTAATGAGCTGGTCGGCGAGCACACTTACAAATCCTCTTTCAATAACAAGCTTGCGCATTAAACCAACCGAATTCGAAGTGATTTGGGGACGCTGTGCACTGTGGCCATCGCCGGGAAACAATTTGGCCTTAAGGTCTGAAGCCAAACTTGTGCCCGGCAAAGCAAACGGATACCTGTGGATATCCGCCAGACTCACTTGCTCCACGGACAATAGAGGGTGGTTTGCGCCCACCACAACGTAAGACTGAAGTTCAGCTAACGGGTGAAACTCGACCTCAGCATCTGCTGCAACCGGTAGAAAATTACAAATAATGGCCTCTATCTCCGCAGCCATCAATTTTTCCATCAGGTCCTGGAAGAACCCTTCCAAAATCATGAACTCGAGTGCAGGAGCCACTTCGCCAAGAATGTGGATCACGTCGTCCATTGGGCTTTGGGCAAACATGGGCGCCACTCCGACTTTGAGTAGGCCAGCCTTCCCCTTAGCGGTTGCCACTACATCCTGCTCGACACGGGCCAAAGCATTTAAAACAGCGGTGGCTTGGTCGTACAAAGTAGAGCCGGCTTGAGTCGGTATTGCGCCTCGCGGTGTTCTATCAAGCAATCGCACACCTAACCTAGCCTCAAGCAACTGTATACTTCGTGTCAAAGATGGCTGCGAAGTATTGAGGCTCCGTGACGCACCGGCGTAGCTCCCCTGTTCCACAATAGCTTTGAAATGCCGGAGCTGTTTGAGTTCCATCGCGCCCATCTTTTTGCCGTTTACGCCACCCAACGTCATCTTCTTGCGGCCTATCGCAACGCCGTCATAGCTAGAAGACGAAATTCAAGAATGGCTAGGCATTTGCTTTAGACTTAAGTCCTATTCTTCACCTATTCAGAAAGATGTACGAAATCATTGCCACTATCCAATTTAATTATGACATTAGCTATACATGATTCGTATCAATATGGCCTCGGCGATAAGCATTATTGGGTGTTGTTTGGCTCCGTGCCGTTCAACAAGCGCGTGGGGTAGCGATCACAACGGCCTATGGCTTCATAATCTGTAGGTGATTGCTTTGCCAGGACTCTAATGTCCAGCCTTGTCGAAAATGTTTCGCAGGTAAAGCACACTGTTTTACCGAAATGTCTCCGCCTCTTCAGCGCCTATTTCCCTGATCGACGTTCGAATTGGAAGAATACTTTTTGTCAGTAATTCAGGCTTCATACGAGCTATAGAGTAATGCGATAGCACTTACGACTAATCGTGTTTTGAACAATGACTCAATGCCCTACTCTGCGATCTTAGATATAGGCTGTCCGCTCAAACGAGGAGACTTCTTGCGATGAACCATTCCATCAAAGCCGTAGTATTGTTATTGACCTTGGCCACCTTCCCTATAACAAATGCGATCGAAGCAGAAGAGCGCCCCATGACTCCGGCTGAGATTGAGGCAGAGATTTGGAGCAAGGAGTTCGCAATTTTTGAAGGTCGCGGCCGTGGAGACCTATCCAACTACGTAGACGTTATTAGCGGTGGATATCTTGGTTGGCCACCCAGTTCGAATGCACCCGTAGACGGCGATGTCCTGAAGTCTATGGCGGAAAGCGCAGCGGCGCTTGACGGTGAAGTCACAAATATCGAGAAGGTCGGCTTTACTTTGATGGGTGACACGGCGCTCGCGTACTTTCTTACCCACCGAACGAGATTAGGTAAGGGATTCGCCGAAGGCGATGCCCGTAATGTCAATCAATTCATAGAGAACATTCATGTGTGGACGTTCGAGCAAAACGAGTGGCGGTTGGTGGGCGGTATGGCCAGACCGACCGATGGTGATCGAGATACTACTTCGGAGTAGTGACGGCCCGTTGCTTTAGTCGCTCAGCGGTCCGGGTATTGGGGTCAATCCCAACAACGCGCTCCACATATGCCGCTCTTTCTTCATCGAGCCATTGAGCGAGCGAACCCTCTGGGTCCAAATCGTCCACCTGCCCTGACTGTAGTATGCCTTTTTCTTGAAGGACGTGCTCGAGGATAGCAAGCCTGTCTTTGACTATCCAAAGCTCCGCCATGAGGTTCGTATTTTGGCGCACAAGCTGATCAATGTCTTCTGGAACCAAATATGTACGATGTGACCGATCGATATCCATGCCCGGCTCCTAAGCTTCTGGTTTACTGCCTAGAGTGACCCAAGGGTAATTACCCTTCCCAACGCCAAAATCCTTTACATCGACGAACCCTGCTTCGCACATGATGTCCGGTAGGCTCCTGCGGATCGACGCACCGAAATGAGGCTCTTCCCGATGGTCCGTCTCCCAATCTGCAAGCACTGCCTGATACGGGGTTAGCGCTTTCAAAGGGCCCGGATCGGATACGATGAAGTCCCCACCAGGTGCAAGAATGCGATACATCTCTTTGATGATCTGACTCGCGGTTTCATCAGAAACCTCATGGAACACAGCATAAGACACTACCGCATCATAATAGTTATCGGGTTCACTTGTGTTTCGGCAATCTTCTTGTTTGAGAGTCACGTTAAGGCCAAGCGCTTGATCAACCTTGTGACCGCCCTCGAGCATGGCCCTAGATACATCTCCTCCGACCAGCTCTGCGTGCGGGAATTTTTGACGTATTACAGCAAGAGTCGAAGTCCCACCGCAGCCACAGTCGTAAAAGCGCTGATAGTTGTCTTTCGGTAGGTGGTTCAATACGTCCATGCGTTGTGAAGAGGTGTCTACACCAACTTCGACTGCTGCAAATCCGCCGTGGCGGAAAATATACGGCATAACCCCTTTCACAAACATCAGTGATGAGAGGTCGTATCCGTCCCAGCCACCGGGCATTAGATGCCATTCGACGCCCCGATAGTCTTCCGGCTCTTCTAGGTCACTGTCGAGGTGAAGACTGCCTGTATTCGTGTGTGCTTGCTCGTCTCCATTCAAGTCCTTGGCCACCTCTTCGCGCCGCTCCTCCGCTGCAGGAATACCGCGGTCGTAGATAGCCTCAGCAACAAACCGCTGAAAAAAATCGATTATACCTGTGCGCTTGGCTCTGGTACGCAACCTCCCATGCGCGTTGAACGATTCTATCGAGAGTTTCAGAATCGCGGCCGCCAAGAGGTTGGTCGCCTAACGTTGCCATCTCCTCGTTACGATAAAAGTCCGCTTTCGCCCTGCGGGCTAGTTCTGTTGACGAGAAGACTTGCAAACTGCCACAGAACTGGAGGCCGGCGCGCCCCGTCTGTTTAAGGTTCGGCATCATAAAAGGGGCCCTTCTCCACTTGAGGGAAATACGGTGTTATCCATTCAATAGGTCGGCATAGATTGTTAAACGGGTGACATTTCAGAGGGATAACACCCCAGCAAGGTTTGCTCGACCCATAAAAAAAGGAACAGCGCCAGGGGAGTTTTCGGCACTGCTCCTTTGAAGTTTCAGCAAAGCATTGGGCAGTAGCAGCCCGTTCCTAGTTTGATCCGTTAGTAACTCACGGTCACGGTTGCTCCGAACGTACGCCGCTCACCAAAATAGGTGCCCAAAAGGTTTCTGCTGAACGGTTGGATGATCTGGCTGCCGCTGGAGACGTACTTCTTGTCCGTTAAGTTGCGCACCCAGATCGCGGCATCGACGTGGTCAAATGTCATACCGATACGGCCATTCACGATCGCTCGACTGGGCATTTCGGAAATATTGACAGTTTCCGCCCAATAGTCTGATTGATAGCCGACGTCACCGCGAATGTAATATTCGCCGTCCCACATTGGCAGTTCATCTTCCCATTGAACACCCAATGCGAGCTGAAGATCAGGTGAGCGTGGGAGGTCATTGCCGCCAATATCACCGTCGGCGCGGCAAACGACGTCATCACAGGGTGGCTCAGTAAATGGAGGCAGGAACCGGGCATAGACCTGATCAATGACGCCTGAGTCAAACGTGGAATCGATGTAGGAGAACGCGGCATCAAAACCCAGGTTTTCCGTGGCCTGGAACGACCCCTCTACTTCAACACCATAGATCGTGGAGTTACCCAGATTCCGCGTAAGAACCGCAGAAAACGGATTTGTTGACGCTGGATCCCTTCCGTTGACCTGTTGATTCCGCCACTTCGTCAGATAAGCGGCAGCATTTAGCACCATGCGGCCATCAAGCAACGTGTTCTTTGATCCCAGTTCAAATGTCCAGTTGAATTCGGGATCGAAAACACTGTCTTCAGCTAGCACGGTAGCCGCGTTGAATCCCCCCGCCTTAGCGCCCCGCGCGACTGTTCCATAGAAGAGGGAGTCTTCGGTAATGTCGTACTCGAGAGTAAAGCGTGGTGTGACAAAGTCGAACGTTGAGTCGAAATTATCACCATTTCTCAGGTTAATCGTATTGATCCTCTCGTCGGTGTACCGCAACTCCGCGCTTATGCGCGCGCGGTCTTCAAGGAACGAATACTCGACTTCACCGAATACAGCTTTAACTTCTGTTTTTGTGAACTCCCGGACAAATGTGATGTTGTCGAAAAGAGAGAACACCGTCGGGTCTAAGGCCAAGGGTTCTGTAAGGCCTGGCGGAACGTTGGCGCTAATCGAAGCTGTGGTGTCTCGACCTAGCGAGTAATAGCCTCCGAACGCCGCTCTGATCGGGCCATCGTCATCGTAAGCGATACGCGCCTCATGCGAACTGTACTTCACCGTGCCGACAGGGGCGCCCTGGAAATTACACAGAGGGGGAAAGACCGGTGGACCAAGAATGCCACCGCAATTGATCGGGTCGGTTTCCGCGGACGCCGCGTTCTTACCATCGGCCTCAATACGACCGAAGAGATAGTTGAAGGTGATCGCTTCTGTCAGGTCATAGTCGACATTGACCCGGAATATGTCGGTATCGGACTGACGCGATATACCGCGCGGTTCTAGAACCGCAGTATTTCCCTCAACGCCGTACGTTCCGCAAAAGAGCCTGAAGTTTCCGAGAAGAAAATTTCCGCAATTAGCTTCGCCAGCAAAGGAACTCAACCACTTTGATGCCGTCGCCTCTTCACTGATCTCATATCGGTAGTACGCCAGGTCCAGATTGAGGTCTTCAAAGGGTGATACAACTAGACGCGCAGAGTAGCTGTCGTTGTCCCAGCCGCCGATTCGTCCTGTCGTACCAGGATTGATGTCTGCATTTGCATTGGGGTGGTCGTTGCGCCAACTTCCGTCAAATTCGGTATGGTCAAAAGATGCGGAAAACGCGAGCACGTCCTCAACGAGCGGGATGCTGATTCTGGCCCCACCGTCAAATCGGTCGTAGCTCCCGTAAGTCAGGGTCCCCTCTGCTACATAGTCATCACCCGGCGCCTTAGTGATGTAGTTGAGGGCGCCGGCGAAAGCATTGCGGCCATACCGGGAACTTTGTGGACCCTTGACGACCTCAAGACGTTCAATGTTGGCAAAACCGAGATCAATAATCCACTGCCGGGGAATGTAAATACCATCAATGAATGTCGCAACGACTTGCTCGCGGGCATTTACGCGGATCTGGGATTGACCGCGAATAACAGGTTGCGCCAGCGCACCGTTGGCATCTTCAAATGCGAAACCAGCTGTGAAACGGGCGATATCATCCAGTTCACTGATGTTCTTTCTAGCTATGGTGCTTGCATCAAAAGCGGTGATAGCGAGTGGAATATCTTGCAAATTTTCTTCCCGCTTGCGCGCCGTAACAATGATTTCCTCCAAGGCTGCAACTTGTGCTGCGACCGGCCGAATGAAATCACCTTGCTGCATGAGCGCAACCGCTGAAAGTGAACAGAGCAGCTTCGTTTTTATATTGCGCATCAATCCCCCTAGAACTGGCTGGCTATATCAACAACACGTACGCTGCCAAAGCACCGGACTATCGACTGTTTAGACAACGTTTCCACACATGTGACGTAAGCCAAGATGGGCGATAATCTCTCTAAAAGAACAGCTTAGCCTTCGACCTGCAGGTCGTCTTCACATGTATATCTGGCGCGATCTTTGTCATGTTTTGGCAACAACGACCAATCGAATATTTCAAAGCATCACCTAGGTTTGCGTATTGGTAGAAGACTCAGAAATAGGCCGAGAATGCTTGCGAGATATCAGCCTCGCCACACAACCAAGCGGTCGAGCCGCTTGGCCGCACTCGCCGTCTACTCTTAGGCTTCCAAAGATCGTGTCGGAGCGATATGTGGCATCCTAGTTGACCCAAATTGGTGAGGACCACGCCCGCTCCTGCAAGATGAGGTTCAGCTTCGGATTTGGCGGCGTGCCGGCACGTACAGCATCCCACGTGCTCCAACGGCATGTCGGGTTTTCCAGTGCGCGCACGTAATAGGCGCTAGGTTGGTTCGGATCGTATTTCGGATCTTTCCAAAGAGCTTTCAGTTCTCCCGAGCCGGAACCAGGCTCAGTCTCACAGGTTGATACGTCGACAGACGAACCGTTGTCTGCACAACGGTTGCTTTCGGCGTCCGGTACACTGCCGTCCGAGCAGGTAACATCATAGATAGCCTCTTTCGCGACACCACCCTCTGACCACACTTTGATGATTTGAAGACGCTGTAGCGGTGCAGAAAGTGGATCCTGCACGGCCCAAACAATTAGACTGGGAGCCACGCCCTCCTTCCTAGTAAGGTTTCCGCCCATTGGAACGCCACCCGCGTAGGCCCGATCAAGCATGTCAGCCGCGTCCAAGATGTCAGGGTCGTAATCGCCAGCGAATAAGCGCACCTTTATGCGCGGGCCAGAGGTTCCAAAAGTCTCGCGCCTGCGCATACTATCAAACAGGTCTTCGCGTGTATTTGCCTCGGCCCATACGCCCACCAGTCCAGAAGCACTATACGTTGAACTCGTTAGGCTAAGCCGAGGGGGTTCCGTGACCTCGCTCCAACTATTTTTGCCTTCTGGTGGAACTGATCCACGCCTTCGCGGACCGGCTCCATCGGTTGGGAACTTGCCCCAATGCGTTTCCTCATCCACTGAGGCGGCCGCGACGTGGGTGTCGCTAGATCCAATAAAGCCAAACTCATATGGGTTCACGCCAAGGTCTTCTTCTAAAGCCATTCCGCGGGCAAGTGCCGAACGCGCGAAATCACCCTCATTGACAGTAGAGTCAACTAAACCGACTGATGTGCTGATGAAGTATTCATACAATTCGAAACCCGCCCATTCATCGTTGGGAGATAAAAGCGGGTGTGTCTCGGACGTCCCTTTGAGCTGAGTGATTTCCATCAACGGCTCATTGCGAAGGCGGGTCAGCGCATAGGCTTCTGTCAGAGGTTCGCCCTCGTAAGATTTAAGGGCGAACATCTCCCCGTCCGAGATATTAGAGTTGTGAGGGATTGCAAGAGACTCGATACCCGCCTCTCGCTGAGCATCCATCCATACCCAAAGATCTTCAGGGTTGGTTGAGTTGAGGACAGTGAAAATCTGGTCCGGCGCCTGATCACGGAATATGACGTTGCGGTGCAGATTGGCCGTTGCTGGAAGGCCATTGCTCAAGCTCGTCATGGTCGTGAATTCGTAACCGGCAAATGTCGTGAACTCGCCCGGCTGATAATGGCGTTCAGCGGCTTCGAGTGTATCGACCCATATCTGACTCAGCTGTTCCTGGTTGCCAGTTCCGTCCACCTTCTCGCCTGATGCGAACGACTGTCCTATCGCGATTCTCGTTCTGATAGCTGCGTCCCGGTCATCTCCAAACATAGCCTGAGCCGCTGCGGCATCGGACAGCGGATGGTTGGGATCACTCATCAACGGGAAGATGCCGAGATATTCTCCATGGTCCGTAACGGCAAGAAAGTCCAATGGCGGACCCCTTAACTGAATCTCGTATCCAGCATCGTGTGCGATCTTTTCACCTTTCGCGAACCGATAGGCTTCGTCCGGCGTTCGCCTTGCTCCGACAAAAAATGCATCAAAACTGTTTTGAGTGTGGACATGCAAGTCACCAAAAAAGGCGTTTTTGGTGGCGTTTCGTTCGACGTTGTTTTCCACCGTCGGCGGATCCGGCGCTCTAGCTTTATCAATCTCGACGACTGCTTCTGAGCATCCGGCAGTAGCAATGCTCAATAACACAATGAGTTCTACACGTTTCATTGATTGCCCCCGACCGCCCTCAGAAATCGAGATAAACCTTATTGAGTCTCAGTCCCGCCTCCCGGGTGCTCATCCTAGCGCTGTTAGATGACTCTCACGGTATATAAAATTCGTATGTGTATTGGCTGTTTATGAAATGCGGTCTTTAGATGTGTATCGCTGGCGGTCCAGCACCCATCAATTCAGATTTAGTTCAGCCTCCCACCGGATGAACGACTACATCTTTGCATGAGAACACGGTAAACGTGGTTTGCGGATTGATCAGACGTGTCAGAAGCGCATTTGCAAAGCACAGAATCAATACCGGTTCATTGAGTGCAGAGGGATTAGATGAAGAAGACTCTCCAAGAACCGCTGGTCCACTTCATTTTATTGAGCCTTACGATATTCGTGATCTATCAATGGATAGCGTCATACAATCACAGGACCGCTCAAACGGTCGTAGTCAGTCAGGCGGAAATAGAGCGCCTAGTTTCACTTTATGTTGCGGAGACTGGTGTCTTACCTTCCGACGCCAACATGACGGCCGTTTTACGTAATCACATCCAAAATGAGGTGCTCGCGCGTGAAGCTAGGAAGCTAGGCATGGCGGAAGAAGACACGATTGTGAAACGACGCCTGGCCCAAAAGATGACATTTATGCTGTCTGATTTGGAGCAGATCGAAACGCCTAACGACAACGTTTTGGTAGCTTGGTTTGAAGAAAATGTGTCTAAATTTAAGGTGCCGCTTCGGCTGTCCTTTGATCACGTCTTCTTTTCAGATGGGCAGGATTCGCGGATCGCCAAAGCACTGGAAGACCTTCGCGTGAACCCTACCGGAGATTGGCCCGGCAAAGGAGATCCGTTCATGCTCCAGCGTCAATACGTTAGTCAGTCCATGCCAGAAGTTCTTCGTGTTTTCGGCGAACAATTCTGCATTGGACTATCCGAGCTAGCTGCAACTGAAGACGGCCTATGGCAGGGGCCATTACGCTCTGCGTTCGGTTCGCATCTGGTGCGAATCACAGATAGATCTAGCGAACGCACCCCGTCGTTTAGGGAGGTTCGCTCAAGGGTCTTGCAGGATTGGCGGGAAGCTGAACGGCGGCGTCGAACAGCCCAAAACATCGAAGCAATTGTCAGTAAATACGACGTCATAATTGAAGGGGCGAAGAACCAGTGAGGCTGATCTCACCGGTTGTCTATGCTTGCCTTTGGCTCATCGGCTTGATTGGCGTTGCCAGCGGCCATGAAGTGAACCCAGCCTTTCTGCAGCTCACCGAGACCGCTAACGGGCAATTCGAGGTCACCTGGAAACAGCCGCTAAAGGACGGAATGCGATTAAAGCTTGACCCACAATTTCCGGAAAGCTGCACAAGCGCGCCCACTACACTTGAGTCCGCGACTGGCGCGGTGGTCTCGCGCTGGACCCTGAGTTGCAAACTTGATCAAGGCAGAATCAGTGTCGACGGATTGGAACGAACACTCACCGATGTATTTTTGCAGATAAATCGTCTTGATGGCTCGAGCATGTCGGCTGTTCTAAGGCCAATGGCCGCTGCATACGAAATCGAAATGCAGAATCAGGGTGCGCCTTTGCAGGCCTATTTCCGCATCGGAGTTGAACACATCATATTCGGCTATGATCATTTACTGTTCGTGCTTGGCCTATGCCTTCTGGTGCAGTCCACCCAACTCTTAATTGCCATTACCGCGTTTACAGTATCTCATTCGATTACGCTTGGCTTGTCGGCGCTGGCTGGGATCACATTGCCAGGCCCACCGGTAGAAGCAGTGATTGCGCTCAGTCTGGTACTCCTCGCGCGGGAGGCGTTGGTCGTGCAGCGCGGTGACATATCACTTACAAACCGGTATCCGTGGATGATCGCCTTCGGCTTTGGTTTCATTCACGGATTTGGTTTCGCCGGAGCATTGTCAGAGATTGGGCTACCACAAAGCCAATCGGTGTGGGCGCTGCTCCTGTTCAATCTTGGCGTAGAGTTTGGTCAGGTCCTGTTCATGGTCGCGCTACTCACCACCGCTTATATTCTGTTGCGAGTAGCGCCGCGCTACCTCGTGATGGGTAAAACGTTCGCAGCTTATGTTGTTGGTGCATGCGGAACCCTGTGGCTCGCCGAACGCGTTATCGCTTTTCCCTCAATTTGACGTCGCCGAACGCAGCCTAACTAGCTTGCTGTTGGTAATTCATAATCACCGTCACGCGCCCTCAAGCCTTCCGCCAGAACGGCGCACGTTGACGTTGAATAGCCAAACTGCCGTCATCGAAGGGGTCGAGTTCATATCCCGCATAGTTGGGCGGCCGGGCCGGGTAGCCATCCACGCCCTCCAAAACCTCACGCACCTGTGGCGCGGCGTAGTAGGCGTTGTAGACATGGCGGAGTACTGCCGCGAACTCAGCGGGAAACTTGGATTGCATCGAGTTAAGAGAGACCTCACGCGCCTCGGTGTCTTGAGCCGCTAAACCCTCGGGCAACGCCGTAAGAAATATTTGCAGTACCTCCTCGCCCGCCTCTGTCACCACATCCTCGAGAACGCGGTCCGGCAGGTCGCCCGCAGCAGCCGACGGAAATGGCGTGTTCTCCGGAATCAGTGTTTCGAGGGCAGCGAGAAACAAGGGGTCATCAGCCCGAGGAGGCTTGGCTTCGGTCATGGTCAGATTTCTCCCCGGGTCTCGGCAATCCTGTCGGCGGCGCGCAGAGCCAGTGCCTGCAGAGTGTTTGTCGGATTAACGGCGGCAGCGGTGGTGAAGGCGCTGCCGTCGATCACAAATAGATTGTCGGCATCGTGCGCCTGACTCCATCGATTGAGTACGGACGTCTCGGGATCATCGCCCATGCGGGCTGTTCCCATAAGATGGAATCCGCCCTGCTCCACCAGCTCCATCGAGTAGGTCTCGCGCGCACCCGCAGCTTGCATAATCTCCGTACACGTCTTCAGGCCATGGGCGATCATATCTTTTGAATTGTCACTCAACGTATAGGTCATCCGCGGTGCCGGGATTCCGTTATCGTCAGTGAGCGTGCTGTCCAAGGTAATACGGTTGTTCGGGTCCGCGATGTCCTCACACACGATGCCCGCCGTCGCGGTGTGATTGAACACCTCTAAGAAGCGTTTGTGATGACCCTGACCCCACGGAATAGGTACGCCATATCCACCCAGCGCGGTTAAGACCGGACCCAGACTGCGCAGGAACTGAATCATGTATCCGCGTTTAAAGGTGGCACCGTCAATGGTCTCGTAGAACTCCTGACTGGTGATGCAGTTGGCGGTGATACCTCTGTAGCCTTCCAGGTTTTCATCGAACACACCGGTGACCAAGGCAACCGGATGCAGCATCAGATTGCGGCCCACCTGGCCCGAGCGGTTGGCCAGGCCATCCGGATGGGATTTAGATGCCGAGAGCTGCAGCAGGCGCGGCGTGCCAATGCCATTCGCGGCGACTATCACCACTCGGGCGCTGACGCGCCTGACAACGCCGTCCCGGTCATAGTAGGCCGCGCCCGTAACGCGCCCACGCTCATCGGACTCCAACTCGAACACCCGCGCTTTGGAAATAAGACGCACCCCGTTGTCGAGAGCCTTCGGCCAGTACGTCACGTCGGTGCTGGCCTTCGCACGCACGGGACAGGCCAACTCGCAAGGGCCGCAATGGTTGCAGTCACCGGTCTCGTTCCCATACGCCGACGAATAGACCTGCACATCGTTGGGCCACCAATGCCACCCCATGTCATCCAAAGCGCTGGCGATACGCTCAGCGCCCTTGCCGATCGGCAGCGGTGCCAGTGGCCGGGGCGGACGTTCCGGGTTTGCCGGATCGCCATTGAGGCCCGACACACCCGACATCCGATCATTGAGATCGTAATACGGCTCGAGGTCCCAGTAACTAAGCGGCCAGTCAGCACCAACCCCATCCAGCGTGTTGGTGCGGAAATCCGAGGGATGAAACCGGGGTGCATGGCAGGACCACATGATTGTGGAACCGCCCACGCCATTGTACATCAACGGCTTGATCGGCGAGTCAGAGTCCTCGACAGGGTAATCGCTGGCAAGGCCGCGAATATTAGGGTTGGGATTCCAGCTGCGCTGGCGGATCAGTTCCCAGTCGTCCTCGATGCTGGGAATCTCAAGGTAATCGAGCCAATCGCCTTGCTCCAAACACACGACGTCGAAGCCTAGCTCGGACAGACGCCAGGCCGCCGCTGCGCCGGAAGCACCGGCCCCGATGATCAGAACTTCGGATTCAATGTCTTCCGCAGCATGAGCATCGCGGATCAGGCGCCCATATTTTGAGCGTGCCGCGGCCAGACCCGCCGCCGCACCCAAAAGTGTTCTTCGCCTCAATGCCCTGCCCCCCGTGCAACCAACTGGACGATACTATCCCGCTATTCCGCAGCCTGAGGGACGACCGGACAAACATCCTCTTTGGTCACCAGGTCAAACACGAACAGATATTTCGCCATGCCGGTCAGAACCGCGGCCACAAAACCCATTTCCACAAGCTCTTCGTCCGAATAGTACTTCTTCAATCGCGCATGCAGATCGGGCGCGTATTCCCCGTGCATGTTTTGCAGCATCATTTGCTCGGCCAGTTCGATGACAGCTAGGTCTTTCTCATCAAAATGCTCTGGGGACGCTGTGGGAATGTTGTCGATCTGCTCTTGAGTCAGCCCGGCATTGAGACCGTCAATGGTGTTCCACTTGTTGCAGAAGTAACAGCCGTGTTGCTTGGACAGCTTCAGGCGCAACAGCTCTTTGGTGCGCACGTCCAGTTTCATATCCGGGTTGTCGTTGTAGAAAACGTTTTTATAGAATCCGTCGAAGTACCACTGCATCATCGCAGGGCTGTTGGCGAACACCTCGACGACTGCAGCTTCGCCGGAGCGCTCCATACCCAAATCCCATACCGCTTGGGTGTCTTCATCCATATCGTCACGGGGAACACGATTGAGCAACGGGTTGGGCATTTCGGTCTCCTTGAATGGACTGACGCACGGCCAGGATGGCGGGACGCTGAATTTACGGGTATCGCCCGACTCAAATTGTATGCAATATTGCATACTTAATACAACCGCCGACTCATGGTGGCGCGCGCTCAGTCGGCAGATGATTTCCTCTAAATCGATCAGGTGCTTCAGGACCTAACTTTGTTAAGGATATATCCGTCCGCTTGGTGTAAACCGCCCAGTACAAGGTTCGCTTTCTGACCGCGCCATATCGTAGCGAAGTCCGTTAGCAGTCCACAGGATCAAGGAAGGCTCGCTTAATGGCGAAAAACGGTCAGAACGGCCAGTCGCTGGTTCAATATGTTGTCGACAAAATCACGACCGGGGTTGAGCAAGGGCGTTATGCGCCCGGGCAACGCCTGATCGCCGCTGACCTGGCCGAGGAGTTTGACGTCAGCCGGGCGCCCGTGCGCGAGGCCCTTCACGTGTTGGCGGGTGAAGGCGTTGTCGATCTCGTTCCTAACCGCGGGGCGATGATCCGCAAGGTTTCGACCAAGGAACTCATCGACCTCCTCGATTTCACCGAAGCAATATGCGTTTTGGGTGTGCGCCTCGCCACCCCAAAGATGGATAAACCCAAAAATAAGAAGATCATGGAAAAAGCGATTCAACGAATTCGCAATGCCTATGACAATCGTATTCCCCTGCCCTATATTCGCAGTCTCTATGAATACCATGTCGACCTGAACGAGATTTCGGAAAACTATTACGTCAATTTCTTCTACCGGCGCGTGCCGTTTCATTTCTTCAATCCGCTGTTCGCGGAAAAAATTCCCGCCAAGCCTGAGGACTGGGACGGCTTCATGCGTGATTACGAGCAAATTCATGCAGCTCTGCTGACGCTTGATCCCCACAAGTCAACGACGGCCTTTGTCACCCATATGCAATGGGTGATCTCAATCGTACCCAAGTAATCCGGCTCTATTTTTTAGCGAAATTCGGGGCTTCGCCGCCGCGTGTCCAACTCGCGCGGTAGTCGGATGCAACCCCCCGCCCAGCCGGACGATAGGGCACCTCTGTCGTCGTTTCGTATCCGCCCCACTTCTGGCCGTCCGGACTTTTGCGCCACGCTTGGTAATCGGCCGAGCCCTCTTGCAGGTCTCTAATCGGATGATCGTCCCACGCCACATGTTCCGTCGGCACATCAAACGGCGCCGAGTCGAGATAGTGCCCGCACAGCTTGCGAGCTTCCGGATAGGGGCGTGGCGGCCAGGGGAATCCCATCGGCGCATCGGTGTGCACGAGGATCAGGGCCCCGGACCGCGAGACGAAGGGGGCGTGGTACCACTCCTGAGGGTGGCCAACCACACTACCGATCCCCATCTGCCCTTCATTGATGAGGAAGCAGTCCCCCTGCAACAGGATAATCTCCTCCCAGCATTCGTGATGAACGTGCTCTTCGTCCGCGATCATATTCGGTTCGATATATTGGAAGCGGATGTATCCGCCTGGCCCGCCGTCGAACCCTTCGTCATTAGGATGGGGGGTGGGATCCGGCAGGCGGAGAGATTTATGCATGACACCGTGCGCGCCGGGAATGCTTGGGGTCCAGGGTTTTTCCCAAGTCTTAATCGTGCGGTTGCGTGTGACGGGATAAGAATAGGCTGGGATGTTGGGGTTCCAAAAGGCCAAGGCCAACGCACCAGTCTTGGAGGTAACTTCACCGCCGCCGGCGAGCTGCGGCATGTGGATATATCCGCCACTGCCGACCATTTCCCCATTAAGCGCGAGGTCTCCGCGGAGAACGAAAAACTCCAGCGACGCCTCTTTGGCATCGGTCTGCATAGACCAGCCGTGAGCGACCTCCACCACATAGGTTTGTGACTCCGACTTGGCATCGCGGCTCATGAGGCCGCCTGCAAGACCGCCGAGCGGATCGGGCGCGCTGAGTGGCGCACGCTCCAACGCTAAAAAGTTATAGAACGTCGGTTCATCGCGCCGCCAATGCTCGGATACCATTTGATCCCCCCTGCCCTAAATGCGTCATGCCGCGTCTTTTGACCCTCATTATTGTATGTAATATTTTATGCAATAATAGCGCCTCAACCCACAGGGTTGTCTAGCGAGCACGCAAAAGAGAGGGGGGCGGCATGGCAAACGGCTCACGGGATTTGGCCTTGCTGGTGTACACACCGCGCGAGGACAGCAACACACGCGGCTATGAAGACTGGTTGCGGGAGATCGACAATCCGTTCTTCAACAGCGTGCCGGGCATCCGTCACTATACGAACTGGCGTGTTGCATCAGCGGCAGACTGCGCTTTTCCATATTCCCACTTCGACTTCATGTACCTCGACGATGCCGACAGCGTGGCGAAGGTATGGAGCAACGAAGATCTGCTGGCCTTCGCCCAGGGGTGGACCGAAAAATGGGGGCGTTATCCCGATGCGACCCAAGACACCATGCAGATGAACTATCAGGTCTATCTGTGCTCTCAGGTATCAGGCGATAACCACGTGCACGGAAATGATCTGGTCTTTATGCCGGCCAAAGGTGAAATCGATGCGGCAGATAACCGTCAGGTTTACCGCATCGCCGAACCCATGCTTGGTGATGTGCGGTTCACGCATTTCGCCGTGGAATATCTCGGTGCGCCTTCTGACTTCGAGACCGTGTCAGCAGCTCTACCTAACCCTTCATACGGCTGCGCCCACGGCACTATAGTCGCGTCGCCCGATCTTTAAGTTTAGCCGAGTTCCTTGAGCCCCAGCGGACGGCCTTCGTCGCCGGGCTCATAAGCCGTTTCTTCCTGGAATGGCAGGGCACTCTGGCCGGCGGAGAACTGCGCGGCCACCTGGGTGACATGGCGGCCATGCTGGCGTGCGGTCTCACGGTCACTTTCCGGCGGTGAGACATCCGCGTCTTCATCGATATTGGCCTGCGCCATCACACCAAGGTACCCCGCCATCCGGTTTAGGTCGTCTTCGCTGCCTGCTGTAGAGTAGTTGCCACCAAGGATGTGCTGCGGCACCCAAATCATCGCCATCTGACTTGCAAAGATGACCATCTGGGTCAGGCAATTGAGCTTGTCACCCGAGCGTCCGGCGGACACCGTAAAGCCGGCAGCAAACTTGTTCTTCCACATCCGCTTCAGCCACACCTCACCGGCGAGCTGCTCGATAAACGTTTTGAACTTTCCGGACACACTGCCTATATATGTCGGCGATCCAAAGATAATAGCGTGCGAGGTATGAAGGTCATTCCAGTGATCAACCACGTCATCAACGTGGATGACATGAACCTCTGCACCGTCGACCGACCGTGCGCCCTCGGCGACACAGCCAGCCAAGACCTTGGTCTGCCCTTTGAAACTGCTGTCGTAAACAATGCTGACTTTGACCATCTTGCCTCCAAGCTAGGCCATCAGGGCTCACCCATCCTACCCGTCCGGCACGATCGAAAAAAAGTGGGGATGAGCAACATGACCTGAACGGCCGATACTCATCCCCATTAGTGGAGAGAAACTAGATTCCTCCGGACTATGCCAGGAGGACAGGTCATCCCTAACCTTTGCGGACGTCCTCAAGCGAGGGGAAGGGATAGCCCGGGCTCGGCGGGCAGAAACAGATGTGTCTGTAGGGCTCATCGCCGACTACTTTGACATGCATGCGGGCGCCGACCGGGAAGAGATAGACCGCGCCGGCTTTGAGGTTTGTCTTTGTGCTTTCGGCATACAAGGGCGGCTCAAACACCTCGATCTCGATCTCACCTGAGATCGCGTACTGGTATTCGTCGTGCGTAAACGTCCACTGAAACTCTGTACCGGGCATGAAATCTTCGATGATGACCTGACAAGCCGGCTCGTCGAACGCCGTGTATCCACGCAGTTGGGTTCCCGGGTTGAACGGCAAATCGAACAGATCTGCCCCGTCCATATCCTTGGCCTCGTACTGATAAACCCGAAACTTGGAACGTTCGTTTGGCGCCAGTCCTATTGGCATGTTGTGCCTCCCTTGTGTGTTTTATTGTTGTGAAAAAGAGAAACCCCGCACCTGCGATCAGGAGCGGGGTTTCTTGCAGATGGTTTAGAAGTTGTAGCGGGCTTCTAAGCCGTAACTCCGTGTCGGTGCCTTGTACGGCACGTTCAGGATCGAGAGCAGAGGCACCGACTCACTGGCATACTTCTCGTTGTTGATGTTGCGGCCCCAGAGCGACAACGTCCAGTCTTCACCGGCGATGCCGACGCGGGCATTGACGAGATCAACGGGATCGCGACGCGAGCCTGGGAGGTTCGAGGAGTCGTACCAGATGCTGCCGCGACGGGTGTATTCCACACGACCCACGAAATCGAGTTGACTGTTGATCGGCGCATCAAACTGCGCGCCAACCAGCAGGTTGTCCTTCTCAATGTAGGGCACCCGGTTGCCTTCGAACAGCGGCTGGGCTTGCAGCTCAGTGATCTTGGCATCCGTGTAACCGTAGCCCGCGAACAACGTCACTGTGTCTGTCGGCGAGAAGGTGGCATCGATTTCGAAACCTTCAACCTTTTGCTTGTCGATGCGCGACACAGCCTGAATGCTTCCCACCGGGAAGAATTCGAACTGCTGCGCATCGGTCACATCGGTCCGGAAGACGGCACCGTTGATGGACAATGCTCCATCCAGCCAGCGCGACTTGAAGCCGATTTCATAAGCGTCGGTCGTTTCCTTGTCATAGCTGTCGGTGACAAAGATCAGGCTGGGATCCCCACCGGCGGCGATTGCACCGGCGATGAGCAAGTCACGAACACCGATGGTGTTGAACCCGCCGGACTTAAAGCCTTTCCCCCATGACGCGTAAACGTTGCCGGTGTCATCAGGGAATGTGTAGGACAGCGTCACCTTGGGCTGGAACTGATGGAACGTCGTTTTGTCGTTACAATCGGCAGCAGCCCGACCGGTACGCAGCACACACTGGTTATAGGTGGGCTCACCCGTCACCGTGTTAGGACCATCCGGCGTCCGCGTTTCAACATCACGTTCTTCCGTCTCGTAACGGGCTGCGATGTTGATGTGCAGGTCATCGGTAATGTCGTACTGGATGTTACCGAACGGCGAGTAGTTGGTCACACCGAACTTGGTCTTGTCATAATTGACCGACGGGTTGGTGCTGCCGGCCGGACTGGGCAAGAGGCTTGGAGAGATGCCACCGCCGGTGAACAAGCCATTGATGTTGGTCCGCACCTTCCGGGCATCTTGGAAGTACACGCCGACCTGCCATGTCAGACGCGCGGTCTCATCTGCCGAGGACACCCGGAATTCTTGGGTGAAGGCCCGGTTTTGGTCCCGCCACTTTTGGGTCAGGTCGCCGAAGACCGCTTCGAACACGCCAAAGTCGTTCAAAGGATTGGAGTAATCCGCGTAGGGAAGACCCTTGGCTTGGTAGTTGTCCTTGATAGAGCTGTATGAACTGACCGACTCAAGAGTGACATCGCTCATTTCATGCACGATACGGAGCGAGCCGTTGTGCTTGTCTTGAATGTTAATCCCCGGCGTGTCGTTGACGAAGGGAATGTCATGGACACTGTTGGTATCCGGGCCCGGAATGAAGACTCCGCCAACCGTCGTACCGGCGATCTGAGCGTTGAAGGCGATGGCGCCGCCAGTCCCATGGCTCGCGCCGACTGCGAAGTCGGCCCTGGTGTTTTCACCTTCCCAGACCAAACGCATACGGCCTGTCTGATTGTTCCAGCGGTGTACTTTTTCGCCGGTGAATTCGTTGGTGAACGGGCCGTCACTATCCGTCATCGAGGCTGACAAGCGAATCCCGATATTTTCGTTGATCGGGCCCCCGATGCCACCTTGCAGCTTCATCGCCTTCCAGTTGCCGTAGCTGGCCAGGACGCTGCCGTTCCACTCATCGCCCGGCTCTTTCGTGGTAACGATAATGGCACCGGCGGTGGCGTTCCGTCCGTAAAGGGCGTTTTGCGGCCCCTTCAAGACTTCCAGCTGCTCGACGTCAAAGAAGTCGCCGTTGAACTCATTTTGAGTTGAAAGTTGAACACCGTCGACAACCACGGCAACAGCGCCTTCGGCGAAGCGCACGCCGGCTTGCCCGCGCATGTTGACGAAAAATTCGCCTTGGTGGTTGGACGTCACATAGTTGACGTTGGGCACGAGGCTCAGGAAATCTTCCGGCCGGGTAATGCCGGCCCGTTCGATATCGGCCGCGGTGAACACAGTGACAGCGACCGGTGCATCGAGCAGTGATTCAGAGCGTTTCAGACCGGTCACGACAATCTCTTCGAGCGCGACCTGTTGCGCCGCAGCCGGCACCGACCACAAAGCCGTGGTGGCCAGCAAAATCGAAGCCGCTTTGAGTGATTTTTTCGGTAGCAAGGTTTTCATCAGTGAGCCTCTCCCGTTTGTTCCCCTGTATTCCCGCTTCGGCGCTGCGCACCTTGACCCGGGTGTTTCGGCAAAATTGATGCGCCGGGTTGGGGCCCAACCGGCACTTTGCTCGCTTCAATTAGTATCTATGAGGCCCCGCCGTGTACAGTATTGAATGCTTTTTTGCATACAATTTTTCAGCCATGTGGCGTCAGGAACACAGCCCTGCGGATATTCGGCGCTGTCTCTTTTTATAATTTAATAACAATCACTTACAAGGCCCCGCCTGTGACGTACCCGGCCCATTGAGCGCCGAGTGAGGGTCTTAGATCGTGCAAAAAACAGCAAAAATAGACGCTTTTTTCGGGGGCCAACGGTTGTCTGGCGGAGAAATTCGATGAAAATGCATACGATTCTGCAGGCATGCGAATCCCGGTTCACCAACACGGTTGGTGCGCATAACAGCAGTGGGGGACTCATCGAATGACAAATGGATTTTCACGGCGCGGCGCCTTGGCCGCGAGCGCGGCAGGTGTCGCGACACTTTCTGGACCAGAGGCTGCGCAAGCGGCCGGTCATGACACCTCAGAATTCGAAACGGCTTTTCGCACGTTCGTTCAGACACTCGCGACCGGCGATCTGGATGCGTTTTATGCCACCATCCATGACTCAGCTGTGATCTTCGACGAAGACATTCCCTTTCGCCTTACCAAAGCGGGCTTCAAGGATCACATCGACTTTCACATCGGGGGACTGTGGGAGGGCTTTTCCTGGCAGGACCGCGACCCCAACTTCCGTGTTTACGGCAACACCGCCATGGTTGCGAGCTTCGCGACGTTCAGGGGCAAGCCCGTCGATGCCGGGTACCGGCAACGCCACATGGCCTTCACTCAGGGCTGGCACAAGTTCGATGAAGGCTGGCGCTTGGTGAGTTGGCACCAAAGTCCGTTTGACGGGCACATTCTTGAAGCATCGCCGGGTTAAGGGAGATCATCATGGACGCGCAAACGCTCGAACGCGACTTCTCATCGGCCCTCGCCGTTTTCACCGGTGACGGCAGCTACGATGACTTTTTTGCCTTTTTCGAAGATGACGCGTTGTTGGTGAACGAGGACATTCCGTTCATTCTCGACAAGGACGCATACAAAGACCACATGGGCTTTCTCGCCGAGAACATGTCCATGCTGGAGTGGATTGTCCGTGAACCGCGCTATCAGGTGTACGGCGACACCGGAATCGTCAGCGCCGAACTCACGGTGCGCGGAAAGCCCAATAACGCAGGGTTCCGACAGCGCCATTCCGTTATGACGGCGGTATGCCACTGGAACGGGTCCGCCTGGCGCGGCGCCAATCTGCACACCAGCACTTTACTGGCGCATATTTATCATATGTCCCCAGGCTAAAAGACCGCGCTAACAGCCCTGACTACGACTTGGAGAGATACTCCTTCACGGCTGCCGCCGTTTCTGCCGGCGCTTCGTCGGGTTGGAAGTTGCTGCCCGGGATGACCGTGGCCGCCGCGTCCGGGCGCATCTCCTTGGCGCGCTCGAACATGGGCCAGAGAATGTCTTTCTCGGCACACATGATGAGCATGGGAACCGTGACCTTCTCATAGAGTGCTGAGAAATCCTGGTCCCAGATTTTTGTGTAGACCTTGATGTGGCCCTGCCAGGCGCGCGCGGTATCCACCATTTCGCGGTGATGCAGGTCCAGAGTGGAATCCCCGCCGATACTGGCGACGTAGTCCCACATGGTTTTGAGATGGCTGCCGTCTTTCTGCAGCTCGAACGGTTGCGGATACACCCCGCCGAACGCCTGACGCTCTTCTGCCGTGAGAACCACGGGCCCGATCATCATCAAGGAGGCACAGCGCTCAGCATCTTCGGTCGCGATTTCGATCGCAATCGAAGCACCAGTATGGTGGCCGAAGAGGTGCACTTTGTCGAGCCCGAGCGCCTTGATCGCGTCCAGCAGCATCAGCGCGTAGTCTTTCATCTCCGGCATACCGTCCGGATCAAACGAGCCCCCGAACCCTGGCGTGTCGAGCGCATAAATCGGTTCGGCACCCTGGTATGCCTCAGCGAACTTCTCGAACATCGCCGAGGAACTGGCGGTCTGGTGGAAACAGATGATCGGCGTCCCCTGCCCGTCTTTCACCCGGTAATGAATTTGTCCGTGTGGGGTATCCACATAGGCCTTGCGCATCTGTGTTGCCTCCCTAGCTTTCGTGCCGCGACAAAAAACCTGTGATGGCTTCCGCCGTTCCGTCGGGGTCTTGATCCGGTTCGAAGTTTGCCCCCTTCAACAAAAGACTCTCCGCAGCCGGCCGCAATTCCTTGGCCCGCTCCAAATAGTCGATCAGCACGTCGTCCGGCGCGCACATCAACAGCAGCGGGCAGTCCATGGTTTTGAAGATGGCCGTGAAGTCCTGATCCCACACCGCGGAGTACGCCTTAAAGCGCCCCATGTAGGCGCGGCAGGTATCGACGAACTCACGATGGTGCAGGTCCAGGTCAGAGTGCGCGCCGAGACCTTGCAGGTAATCCCAAGTCGTCTGGAGATAATCGCCTGCCGTGTCAGGCGCGAATGGCGTTGAGTAGTGCTCTCTGAACGCCTCTCGTTCTTCCTTGGTCAACGGCACCGGCCCGATCATTTGGCAGGTCTTAACCCGCGCGGCAGCAGCGGCCCAAATCTCTGCGGCGATGCAGGCTCCGGTGTGATGACCGAACACATGAAAGTCGCCCACCCCGATGTCATCAAGAGCCTCAAGGACCCACGCACCGTATTGGGGCATGGACGGCATATCCTCCGGATCGAAGGAGCCGCCGAAGCCCGGCGTGTCGATAGCAATCATATGCCGCCCCGGCAGGCGGGCCATGACCTCGTAATACATCTTTCCCGAACTGGCGGTCTGGTGCAGGAACACGACAGGCGTACCTTCGCCTTCAACCGCGTGGTAATGCACCTGTCCGCCTGACGTATCAGCGTAGCCCTTTTTGATCGCCGCCATCGATCTCTCCCCGCTGTGACGTGTGCGCTTAGCGCAGTCCGAGTGAACCTGGATTCACTTTGCGCTCAGGATCGACGACATCTTTAACGCCGTTGAGCAAGTTCCACAGCGGGTCGTTGTTCATCAAACTGGAGTAATTGTAGTACTTGCCGATCTGAAGATGACCGGCCCCCAAACTGTCAAAAAGGTCACGCAGTTCTTCGCGCAGTTGAAGAACGATTTTGCGCTTCTCGACGTCTTCCGGAATGTCTTTCCATTTCTCGGCAAATTCTTCTTCGATCAGGCTGAGACGGAAGTCGCCGAGTTTGTCGTGCCAGTAAAAACTGGGCTCAATGACGAACTCAGGTCCGGCAAAGCAGGTCAGGTACGACGTCTTGATATTGTGCTGCTCAAGAATGGGGCGTTTCTCTTCCAACCATTTCTCCGTCGCCGCACCGGCCTCAACCGCTTTGGACAACGGGAAGAAGCCATGAACCGGCAGCCAAAGTTCGCCCTCGGACCCCAACAAAACGGTCCGGACACCGCCAAACGGCTCGGCCCGGAAGACTTGCGGAATGGTGTTGTCCATCTCCGTGCCGTTTTCTTCGAGGCATATCTCAGCCGCGATTTCCTGGTGTTCGTTGGCGACCACATCCGTCAGCGCGTCAAACGTCATGTGCAGGGAGTACGGTACGTCTTTGAGAATCTTCTTACCCTTAACGGCCATCTTCGCCGCCGTGGCCATACCTTTGAGACCGCCCTTACGCACGACCTTGCCGACGATGGAGATGCCTTCAGAAAAGGTGATGCCCTGCTTCTCGAAGCCCGCGTTGTAGTACGGATCAAACATGTAGCATTCGGAGGCGATCTTAAGGCGGGCGATCCGCACCTGCGCCTTTAAGACGTCTTCCAGAGTGTCGAACTTAAACGCCATGTAGGCCGTTGACGGCGGCGTTTGAACAAGGCGCAGGGTAGCGACCGCTTTCACACCGAACGCCCCGGTGTCAGCCGTAAACACGCCGGTCATGTCCGGGCCGAAGTGCCGCCAAAAGCTGTTGGAATGTTTATGTGCACCGGATCCCGTTTGCAGCACTTCGCCGGTCGGCAGCACGATCTGCATACCGATGACACTGTCGGCCACCGTGCCGTGCACGCCGGACCCATGGAACAGACTGTTCTGCGATAGGGCGCCACCGACCGTCGCGTACATACCGGATAACGGCCCCCAGTACGGCGTACGCACGCCCTTGTCCTTGAGCGCCTCGTACAAACTTTTCCAGGTACAGCCGCACTCAACGGTGACATACATGTCCTCGGTATTGACCTCGAGTACCTTGTTCATGCGCCGCATGTCCAGCAGCATCGTATCCGGCCGCTCTGGTGTGTACCCCGAGGTGTAAGACATGCCGCCGCCACGGGCGACCACAGCTAGCCCGGCACGCACCGCGGCTTCCACACTGCGCGCCACCTCTTCTGTATTGCCCGGCTGAATCACCACCGCGGCAATCTCGCGGTCGCGGTAACTCAAGTCTGTTGAGAAGAAGTCGCGGTCTTTTTCTTCCGTGAGCACATGGTCGTTGCCAACGATTTGCTTGAGTTGCGAGACGAGCGCTTCGTCTGCGGTGACGGTTTGAACGTTCACGAGCTGATCTCCTTATGGTCCGACGTGGTGCGGACCTATGTCCCCGTACCAGTCCGTTCCGACGGACCGGCTTCTTATGGCGGGCATCTTAGTATCAGCAAATATTGTATGCAATTTCTTCTGCAAATGTATTGGCCGAGGGCGCAAGCCGCGATACCCTTGCTGCGCAAAAACGAGTTCAAAAGAGCCTTAGACCCCAGTTTTGTTAGGTTTTCGAGCTCTAAGCCGCGAAACACACACAGGGAGACACACCATGGGCTTGGACCCCATCACTTGGTCAAAATTCAAGATTTATCACCCCGTCGACTCCGATCTGGATGACGCGCCGGACCTGGAATTCCCGTTTCACCCGGGCTCGAAGTTCCGAGCAGTGAACACGGGCATCGATGAGCCGTCGACGCAGATCAACTACGAGGACTTTGTCAAAGGTCAGGACATTGCCTGGTCCATGCCGCACGACGAGGTGCAGGTTGTGGTCTCCGGACGGGCTGAGATCGAATACCACCTGCCGCCGCTCATGCTGGAGTCCGGTAAGGTCATCGCCGAGCCCGGATCGGTTTATCTGTTGCCGCAGGGCGCGCGCATTGTCTGGCGGGTTTTGAGCGATGAACCCTTCCGGCATTTGTGCATCTGCTACCCCAACCCGGGATATCCCATCCCGGTTGCAAAGAGTGTCGCAGACCTGAGCGAAGAGTAGTCTCGCTCATGTCTGCTTATCGCTGGCGCGCCACGGCGCCGGGCACGCCCGCTGAAATGACCTGGGAGGCGTCCGATCCGCCGCCTCCCGGCCCGGGCGAAATCCAGGTCAGCCAGGCCGCGGTGGGTGTCAACATGATCGACACCTATGTCATTTCAGGGGCATATGAGATTGACCCCTTCCCCTTAACCCCCGGCGTCGAAGGCGCAGGAACCGTCACCGCAGTGGGCGACGGGGTGACAGAGTTCGCCGAGGGCGATCGTGTCGGCTATGGCGGACCGCCACTGGGCGCTTATGCGTCTGTCCGCAACATGTGGCCGGGCTATGTCGTCAAACTGCCGGACACGCTTTCGTTTGAGCAGGCCGCCGCGATCATGATCGCCGGCCCAACCGCTCAAATGATGGTCAAGCGGGTTTACTCCGTTAGATCGGGAACAAAGGTATTGGTACACGCCGCCGCGGGCAGTACCGGCGATTCCCTGGTGCGGTGGTGCGCACACTTGGGCGCTGAAGTGTTCGGGACAGTCGGGAGTGAGGCGAAGGCCGAACGGGCGAAAGCCGCGGGCTGCGCTCACGTTATTAACTACACAACGGAGAATTTTGCCGAGCGCATTCTTGAGATCACGGGTGGCAGCGGCATCGATGTGATCTACGACGGCATCGGCAAGGACACGTTCGAGGACTCCTTCAAAGCCCTGACGCCGATCGGCATGTTCGTCACCTTCGGTCAGGCCTCAGGGCCGTTGCCGCCGATTGACCTGAGTACGGTACCGGTCACCTATTCCAACTTCATCGCGCGTCCGTCCGTGTTCGCGTTCAATGGGGATCGGGAAACCTATCTGGAGTCGATGGCAGACGTCTTCAACGTCTTGGCCCGAGACGTTTTGGACCCTACGCCCGGTCACGTCTATCCGCTGAGCGAAGCCCCGGCGGCCCTGGACGACCTGATGAACCGCCGGACCAGCGGGTCGATTGTGTATTCGGTATAGACGGCGGCATCACGCAAGCTCGGCATAGAACTCGCGGAGCGCGTTGGCGACACTATCGGGATCATTGTCGGGCTGGTAATCGGCACCGCCAACGACAACCCGCCTCGCGTCGGGCCGCATTTCCGATGCCCGCTCGAACAGGGGCCACAGGACATCGTCTTCCGAACACATGATCATCAACGGGCAGGTCAGTGCCTTGTAGGTGCTTTCCACGTCCTGGCTCCACACGGCCGAGAACGCCATCGGCATGGTCTCGTGGGCGATGAGGTGATCCACCATCTCCCGTCTATGAAGGTCAAGATTGGCAGCCGCGCCGATCATGCGCAGGTATTCCCACGCCGTGCTCAAGAACTCGCCCGTCGGCTCGACCTTGAACGGCTGCACGAAGGTTTTCATGTACTCTTTCTTTTCCTCGTCATTCACCAGAACCGGCCCAATGACGGACAAGCTTTTAACGACGTCGGGGGCTTTGCCGGGCATTTCCATCGCCACGCACCCACCGGTGTGGTGACCGCAGAGGTGAACCTCAGAGAGACCCAGATCCGCGATGGCCTCAAGCAGCCGGTCGCTGAGAAAGCCGATCTCGGGGATCGCAGTGGGGTGATACGACCCGCCAAAGCCAGGGGAATCGAACGAAAAGCACTGGAAATCATTCCCCAGCAGTCCCATGACCTTTTCAAACATCGCCCCGGAACTGGCGGTCTGATGGAAAAAACACACCACCGGTTTTCCCGGCTGACCGGATGTCCGGTAATGAATCTGACCTTCACTGCAATTGGCATAACCCTTGGTAATCATGTCCGCCTCCCGTGCTGCCCTGTACTTTTGATCTTGGCTGGTGGAAAACTGTATGCATTCTCGTATGCAATCACAATGGGCAGGGGCATCATTATGGGCAATCAGACAGTCGTGATTTCAGGGGCAGGCATCGGCATTGGCGAGGGCATGGCCCATGCCTTCGCTGCGGCGGGATACCGGGTCGTCGTTACCGACGTTCTGACGGATGAGGGCGCCGCTGTTGCGGACGCGCTTTCGAAGAGTGGTGCGGACGCAGAATTCCACGAGATGGACGTGACCGATACGGATCAGGTCAATGGCGTGATTGCCGCCGTTGAGGCACAACACGGTCCGGTCTCAACACTGGTGTGTAATGCCGGGATCGCTAAAAAGATTCCGCTCCCTACGATGACCGACGCGGAATGGGACACGACGCTTGATGTCGACCTCAAAGGTATGATGCGGATGATCCGCGCAGCAGCACCCAAGATGCGCGAAGCGAAACAAGGCAACATCGTCTGTCTCGCATCTGTCGTGGGCACAGCATACGGCTGGGATGAACACATCCCGTACTCAGCAGCAAAGGCAGGTGTTGCAGGTTTGGTGAAGGGCGCAGCGATCGAGCTCGCCAAAGATCAGGTTCGCGTCAACGGCATTGCACCCGGCTTCATCCGCACCGCGCAGACCCTCGACCCTGTCCACTCCGTCGGCGAGGAAGGATTGAAGGCCGCCGCCCCGACCGTGCCCCTGGGGCGCGTCGGCGATCCATCCGACATCGCCGATGTCGCTGTCTTCCTGGCTTCCGATAAAGCCCGCTATATCACCGGCCAAACCATCACGGTCGACGGCGGACTGCTGGTTGGATTGTAATCTACGCATGCGCCCGATTTTGCTCATTGCATGGTGAGTTTAGGGCGTGCATGGGCTCGTTTGACTCAAAAATAACCCATTGAATTCATTGGGCGATTCAGACCGCCCCCGCAGAAACCCGTTGCGTGCATGGGCTCGAACCGAGCTTTTTCAGTTCGATCTTTTTTTGCCTTTGCCGGAAGTGCCTAGCCGGCGCTGCTACCGTCCAGGCGCGGCATGATGTGCTCGCCGAAATCACGTATGCCGCCGACGAAATCCGCCCAGCTAAACAGCATGCCATCCACCCCGGTCTGCGCCCCAATCTGGTCAATCTTCTGGGCCACCGTTTCGAACGATCCGCAGATCACCGGGAACCCCATGAACGCCATATTGCCGTCCTCAAGACCGAGGGAGAGTCCCTCCTTGAGCCGGTCCGCGGTGCCGCCGGTGTTTGAGTCCAGACTTGCGCTGGCAATGATGTTGGTGATTGCGCCGTGGTCAGCATCGTCGATGATACCCTGGCCGATGGCCAACGCTTCCTCATCCGTGTCCGCCGTGATCAATCCGAAAAGGGCGTAGGTCCCGACAGTCCGTCCGTGTTCCTGACCCTTCGCTTTCAGGCTATCGCTGATGCCTTTCAGCTTTTCCGGATGAGCCATGACAAAGTTGTGGTCTGCACTCCGCGCGACAAACTCGACACCCTTCGGGGATTGCCCAGCGCAGACGATTTCGATCTCACGCCCAGGCGTCGGCAGGCAACTGCAATCCTCTAGGTCAAAGAACTCGCTCTTGTGCGTTGCCCGGCCTTCGCGCCAGAACTCCTGCAGGATTTGCAAGTAGTCTGCCGCGTACTCGTAACGGCGGTCATAATATTCATCGCCACGCCACAGTCCCATCTGCGTGTACTCTGGCTTGTTCCACCCCGTCACGATGTTGAGCCCGCAGCGCCCGCCGCTAATGTCATCAATCGTGGCGACCATGCGCGCCACATAGGCGGGATGCTGACTGAGCAACGCGACACTAGGGATCAGTCCGATACGCTCGGTCACGCCCGCAAGGCCGGCCATAAGCGTGAACGACTCCAGACACGCATCCCAGTAACCCGTCTCGCCGCCGAAGCCGCGAAACTTCATCATCGACAGGACAAAATCCAAGCCCTGTTTTTCTGCCTCGAGAGTGATGGCCTTGTTGTGCTCGTAGGTCGGCAGGTACGGCGGGACAGCTTTTGAAACGATATATCCGTTGCTGCCGTTTGGCAGGAATACACCAAACTTCACCTTGCACGCCCCCGCTAGATATCAGAGCTCGAAACGGATGAGCGTGTTGAGGCGGGCCAACATGTCGCGCTTTTCAAGATCCGGCCCTTCCGCTTCATCCTGGATCATGTTGTCGCGGACGAGACCGTCGGTCGCTTCCTTGCGCAGGATCACCATAAGCTGAGTTTCATCGAACAGCGCAAAGGGAAAGTCATGCCATGTGCCAATGTGCATCATGAAGCCAACGGAGCCGTCGAACAGAAAGGCTTCAAGCTTTTCCAGGTCAGGCATATCCGTGTCCGTTGGCGGCGCAAAGGCGGCCATGAACGGCTTTGACCCCAGCGACACGAACGCCTGCGTGTGCTTGAAATGCCGCTCCGCGTGGCGCATTTCAAAAGGCCGGCGGTTCAGCGTGACAATTGGCATTTCTGTTTGATCGTCCGACACAAAATCCGCAACCCGGCGTACCTTTGCCGCACCATCATAGAAATCGATTGGCATCGGCTCGACATTCGGGTTGTAGCCCAGCACCTGCCCGTACGGCTCAAGCTTCTCCGGTGTCGCGATCTGAACTTTCAGAGTCTTGATGTTCGGCTCAACCTTGGTCGTCACGTTCATGATGTCGTCTCCCTTCTACTCGGCAGCTTGCTTGTTGGACGCGATCGCGGCCTTCACGGCCCGGCGGATACTTTGATAACCGGTGCACCGGCACAGGTTTCCAGCCAGTGCTTTTTCAATATCCTCGTCCGTCGGATCCGGGTTGCCCTCCAGCAATTCAGAAGTGCACAGCAGCATCCCCGGCGCACAAAATGCACATTGGAACCCAGCTTCATCCCAAAATGCGTGCTGGACTGCGCTTAAAGTGCCGTCCTCTTTTGTCAGTCCTTCGATGGTGGTGATCTTGGCCCGCCCAAGCGTGGCAGCCAGCGTGATGCAGGATTTCGCCACCCTGCCATCAATCGACACGGTGCACGCGCCACAGTGTCCGGTCATGCACCCCATATGCGTGCCGGTAAGATTGAGATCGTCCCGCAGCAAGTCCAGCAGCGACGTGTGAGGCGGAATTTCCAACTCGTGTGGTTTGCCGTTGATCCGTAAATTAACGAGAACTGTATCTTCGAGCATGTCTTCCATGTGTGTTCCCTCCGCCCGGCTTTATCGGGCTTTTGCGATGGCCGCCGCGACAGCCCGGCGCGCCACCACCCCGGCCATGGCCTTGCGCCAGTTTCCGTCACCTTGATGATCCGAAAGCGGATTAGAAATGGCGTCGCAGACCTTTGCCTCCAGCGCGCTGGCAAGACTGTCGGACCAGACCTGACCGAAACAATTCGACAGGACCTGGGACAGGTCTTGCGGCAACTCGGACACGGCGCCAACCACGAGGCGCAGTGACGCAATCTTGTCGCCATCCATCGCCACGATTGCCGCCGCGTTTGCTGACCCATACCCGCCGGCGGTGATCTTCAGCTTTTCGTACGCCCACCCTGCGCCGGACGGCATCGGCTTTATCACAACCCGAACCAGCAGCGCCTCACTGCCCAGACCATGGCTCGCGTCCTTCATAAGATCGGACAGAGAGACCCGGTCGACCGTGCCGTCTTTGAGAACGTCAACCTCGGCGTCGAGGGCGAGCAAAGATGGCACAATGTCGTAGAGCGGATGCATGGACACGATATTGCCGCCGATCGTGCCACGATTGTGGACCTGCCAGCCGCCACCCACCTGAGCAGCGGCATAGGCCAGCAACGGCACTTGAGACCGGGTTACATCGCTGTCTTGAACATCCCGATGCACGGTCAAAGCCCCAATATGAATCGCTCCATCGGCTTCGGTGATCCCCCTGAGTTCCTTCACCTGCCCGATATCGACATACACCTCTGGCATCAGCATGCCGTAATTGACACTGGGCATGACCTCTTGGCCGCCGGCAATAATCATGGCACCGGATGACAAAGACCCAAGCACTTCCCCGGCTTGGTCAAGACTGCGCGGACGCGCGAACACAGGATAGAGACTCATGGTTAAGCCCCCTCCCGCTGAGACCCGGCCGACTTCTTGGCCTCCTGGATGGCAGCCCAAACCCGCGGCGCGGTGAGAGGCAACTCCGTCATCATGACGCCGAACGACGACAACGCGTTGTTCACGGAGTTCACGACGGCAGCGGCCGACCCGCCGACGCCAGCTTCGCCGGCGCCTTTGAGGCCCATGTATGTGACCGGGTTCGGGCTGTCATGGTGCGCCAGCGCGACATGCGGCATATCGCCGATGCGTGGCATGACGTAGTCCATGAAGTTCTTGGTCAGTTGGCGTCCGTTCGCATCAAACTCGATGTTCTCCGACATCGCGCCGCCGATGCCGAACATAATGGCGCCACAGGCCTGGCCTTCAACCAGGATAGGGTTGATCACCTTGCCGCAGTCGTGCGCGGCGGAGAACTTGAGCAATTTCACTTGCCCCGTGTCGACGTCCACCTCGCTGATCGCGACATAGGCTGCGTTAGAGTAACTTGGATAGGGGTTGATCTGCCCTTTTTCATTCGGTGTGTGCCGCACCAGACCGGGCTTAAACGTCGCCGTCGCCTCCAATGGCGGCTCAATCACTGAAGCGACATCGTAAGCGCGGGTGTAACAGGCGTAGCAAACTTCCTCTAGGTCGATTGACGCGCCACCCTTTGACGAGATCACGCCATTGACCATGGTCACGTCTTCGTCTTTTGCCTGCAGAAGGGCCGCCGCCACCTTGATGATTTTCGCGCGGACTTCTTGCGCCGCCTTGGCCGCCGAACCGCCTCCGACGATCGTCGACCGCCCGGAGGAATTCCCGAACCCATACGGACAGGTGGTGGTGTCGCCCTGGACCACCTCGATGCTGTCGAGGGGCACGCCCAGTTCATCCGCCACAATCTGCGCAATGCCGGTGGGGTTTCCGGAGCCAGGCGTTGTAACGCCCGTGAGTACGCGCACCGACCCATCGGGCCCAACGCGCACCGAGGAAGAATCATAACCGGCGACCATCGTCCCCGGCAGCGTTCCCCCTTCGGGTGTCAGTTCGTAGCCTATGCCGATACCGATGTACCGGCCTTCCTTTCGGGCCTGCGCCTGCTGGGCTTTCCAGTCCTCATAACCGACCGCCTCCAGCGCCTTCTCGAGCACGCCCGCGTAGTCACCGGAGTCGTAAATAAGGCCGGTGGGGCTGTCATACGGGAATTGATCTTTGGCGATGAAGTTCTTCATTCGGATATCGACCGGGTCGATGCCCAGTTCACGCGCGGCGTGTTCAATCGAAAGCTCAAGCGCAAGCGCGGTGACTTCCTTGCCGTACCCGCGCGATGCGTTCCAACTGGGTTTGTTTGTGACGACCGCAGACAACATCACGTCCAAATCGGTCACCGCATAGGGGCCGGGCATGGTGAGGCCGGTCAGGAAAGCCATTCCCCACCCCGGACATGCGGACGGCGCACCGGTGTTGGCAATGTAGTGATCGCGCAGCCCGAGGATGGTTCCGTCGTCTTTCACGGCAAGCTCGACGCTATGTACCTGCTCGCGCGCACCGATTAAGAGGCACTCTTCGCGATCCTCCACCCATTTCACCGGTCTTTTGGTGACCTTTGAGAGCAGGCACATCAGCCCCTCTTCCGGGTGGCCGTGCATTTTCATCCCGAAGGCCCCGCCGATCACCGGAGCATGTATGCGGATCTTGTTCTCTGGCATACGCAGAATCTTCGACAGAACATTCCGCAACGGATGGGGATTTTGCACCGTTCCGTAGAGGGTCACGCTCTCGGTTCCGGCGTCATACACCGCGTTGTAGGTCCGCGTTTCGATCGGCTGGGTTGAGAAACGGTGCACCTTGACATCTGTCTTGATGACCCGGTCCGCCGCTTCGAAAGCAGCGTCGGCGTCACCGTTCGCAAATGGGACTTGCATGATCATATTGGCGTCCCAATCGGGAACCACCTTAGGCGCTCCGTCCTTCACCGCTTCTTCCGGGTCGATGACCGGTGTCGTGACTTCGTAGTCCACGACGATCCGTGACGCGGCGTACCGCGCCGTGCGCTTATCCTCAGCGACAACCACTGCGACTGGCTGACCGAAACACCACACATGATCCTTGGCGAGGCATCGTATTTTGGCGCTTCTTCCGCCGAACACGGCGGGGTCAATATAGTGAGGGATAGGATTTAAAAGCTCCGCAGCTTCTGCCCCCTCCATGACCCGCACGACGCCCGAAACCTTCTCGGCGCCCGACACATCGACAGACTTTATTTTGGCGGCCGCGTGAGGACTCCTGAGAACGTGCGCGTGCAGTTGGCCGGGGAAGTTGAAGTCATTGGTATAGACCGCCTCGCCCATCACAGGCGCACGGCCCTCTATGGTGCGAACAGAACGCCCAACGTACGTCTCATTTACAGCCTGATTCGTGTTCAATACAGCCTCCCCGCGCGGTCCAGTTTTACCGCTCCGCAATTCTATTTTCTTATTCTTATAGCCCAACTATACGTGCCTGAGAACCAGATTGCATACAATTATGTATACTTATTTGGGCCTGGAAGTGGGTTAGTCTCTAGTGCCTTGGTCGCCGGTGATGATGCCAGGAAGGTACGGTCCAATTTGGAAAGCCGGACCAAGACCTTCGACAACTACTTTTTTGCTAGAGCCTCAGACCCTGGCCGAGCAGGAACCAGACAGCATTAACATCGCTCTGAGCATCGCGGCCAGGGCCCAGCCATAGAACATTCTCAGAGAAACGCCGGCGTCGAGGGTGCGTTGTAATCTGCCCGAGTGAGGGTTCGCTCGTTATTCATAACCAGGATCGAGCGCAGGGTCAGGCAAGGTGTGTTCCGACCATTCAATCGGCGATGCCAAGTGATTCGGAATGCGCTTTTCAGATTCTTCGATAACCTGCGGCGGCACATCTTCAAGGCTCGAATATTTCTTGCCCATGCTTCCGAAAATAAGGTGCCCGTATTCGTTCTGCATCTGCATCCAGGGCCAGAAGGTGGTCTCGGTATCCCAACTGATGATCGATGGCGCACTCGCCAAGTCTGGGTTTTGCAGATCTGTTACCTCTGTGTGGTATCGATACATGCTGCTATCGGCATAGAGCAGGTCTTGCGTCTGCGGATCACGAACCTCAATGCGTTCGTCATAGGTAATCCAGAGATCATTGCCCTGACGGTCCCAGCCCAGCTTGAAGGCCTGGTCTTCCAAGCCTGGGGCACTCATGTCGCCCTCCTCAGACGGCCGCAGAGCATACGCTCCATTGTAAGGCGTAAATACGCCAGACCCCTGCGCTGTTCTGAAGTGACGCACATCGACGGTCTTTCCGGTTATCGGATTGTCGAAACGGTCTAACACCCGGAACGTGTTCAACTCACAGAACAGGATTACACCCTTGTAGCTGTGCTGGTACGAGCCGTCCGATAAACGCCGGACACGGTCTTGCTTGCAAGAGATAAAGTCCATGAACGGCTGCCCGACCCCGCCACGGCGAACAACAAGAATGCGACCTGTATGGTAACGATAGGTTCTCCGGCCCGACAAATCGGACATCACCTTCATGTAGGTCATAAGGGCGTGTTCTGGATCATCCAACACCAACGGATCGGGGACGGCGAAGGACAGCTGGCCTGTTCGTGTCTCCTTGCCCCACGCCGGACTCATACCTGCTAGGCCCAAGGCACCTGCACCAGCAAGCACGGTGCGCCGATTGAGTCTTGGACGCATGACCTTCTCGTGAACGCGCGTCAATACTCAAGCACCTCGAGTGGTTGGCGGAATGTGTAACCTTCCCGATGGCAATGACCGAGGGCCCAGCCCAAATTGAAGCCAACCCTGCGCGCATCGACATCCGTCAAGGCGTATCCAACCATGCTGGCCTGCCCCTGTTTCTGGAGAGAGAACAGCAGGAAATCTGGCTGCTCGCTATAGAACGGATATTCCTTGTCACGCATGCGGATGCCGTAGACATCGCCCTTCTCGTCCGGGTCGAACCACACCAACCCGCCTTGGCTGTGCATACGGATGCCTTCTATGGAGCGGGCTACGCCGCGATCCTCATTGCGAAACGTGACGCTGCACTCGAAGATCTTGGATCGGCGCATGCGGAACGGTTGATCTTCCGGCAGCCCCACGTGAAGGCTGTCATCTGAAATAAGGAACGACGAGTCCACCAGCCAAAGCTTGCTGTGAGAGAGGGTCCACCGGTGGACTGAGTACCGGCGGAGGTCACCCTCACCAAAGACACATTCCTTGGGTCCCATATTCGCCACATATTGATCGGCCTCACGGCGCCAATAGATGTCACACCCCTCGATAAAGAAGATGTCATCCGGAGTCAGGCCCGCCACTTTGCTGGGATCAAGATGGGCATCCCGGGTTTTGTTGTTGTCTTTGTAAAAACCCTGCTTCATGCGAATGGCATTCATTTCGGGCTCCGAAATGAAAACGCCGATACGCTGACGAACGACGTTGCTCGGATCATTGTCGCGGCAATGCTGGATGTGGAACACATGCTCGCCGATTTGCGGCAGATCGAGGCGTTTGTGAATGGCATGGAGGCGAATGTGAGCAGGCTCGCCTTCTTTACCCGATCGGCCGTGAAACCATCGCTGCTCTTCGTTGTCGAATTCGCCTTCAAACCAATCCGTGAGAATAAGGATATCCCGTGCATTGGGATCCATCGGTAGCTCTTCCTGGGCACATACGATGCTAGGCGCAAGAAGAACAAGAACAGAGAGAAAATACTTCATCATCACCCCACCAAATCTAGAACGTCGAACGCCGCGCGCTCACCGGACTCAAATGCACCTTCCATACCGCGCTCCAACAATGCTGTGTGTTCTCCACAGAAATGTACGTTGCCATGACGGGCACGCATGTTACCGGCATATTTTGTGATTTGCCCGGGACGCCAGAACACCCAGTCCCCCGCGCCATGGACGTCCCGGTGACACGACTGGACCAGTACGGGCTCAAGCGCGCCTTTGATTGACGGCCTTATCCGCTCTAGTTCATGGAGTGTATATGCGATCACCTGTTCGTCGGTCATATAGTCGTATTTGTAGGCTTCGTTCCCATTGATGAAGGAGATGGCAGACGTGGCTTCATCATCATCGCCACGGAACAGCACCGCAAAACGCTCCATCGGACCATCCGTCCAAATACTGGAGGGTAATCCGTCCTTTTCCCAAAACTTCTCTTTGATCAGGAAGTGGACTTGAATCGAGATACCGTAGTCGATCTCATCGATCGCACTTTCCATGATCCCTGGCAGGCGTGGCGTGAATTTCATGTGGCGCAAGACAGGATAGGGCACAGAGCACACCACTTGCCCCGCTTGGTACTCACTGCCATCGACACAGCGGACCGTTACGCTAGAGCCATTGTCGTCAATTGTATGAACGGTCTTATTGAGTAGCACTCCGTTCTCGAGACTCTCTGCCATCGCGAACGGCAGCAACGAATTGCCACCCTTAATCTGCAGAGATGCCGGCCTGTCCTTGTTCGCCAGAGCCGCACTCTGATTGAATTCGCCAACAGCGTAGCGGCGAATTTCGTGCAAGGCCGAAGTATTGTCGACGTGGTCGGTGTGAACCACCACATTCATCAAATTGATGATCTCGTCGTTATACCCAAGTGTCTCGCGGAGGTACCGAGAAAACGGAATGTCGTACTTCTGAAACTCCGGCAAAATCCAGTCCTCGAGAGCACGGCCAGAGAGCGGATTGTTTCTGTGAGCCAGCACAAACAGCATACGGTCCGGCATGATTTGGCGATCATCGCCGTCAAGCGGGTTTAGCGTATGGGTGGGCCATTCCTGAGGTAAGATGTTTTGTTCTTTGATGCGATACAACCATCCTCTACCCGCCCCCAATGCGTTGGGCACGACCAGCTCAAGGCCTAGACTCTCCGCCGTGTCAATCATGCGCGCGTAGTTGCCGCCGATGAGTTCACCGGCCGCCTCTGGCTGCCCGGGAACACCCATGAGTGTGTAGACGCGCCCACCAACACGCTCCCGGCCCTCCAAGACCTGCACCGTCATGCCCTGTTCTTCGAGAAGCATGGCGGCGTGCAAGCCTGAAAGCCCAGACCCGATTACGATTGCATCGTATTTGGGGGTGGCCGCCCGAAGCGGCCTGGGCGCCTTGGCAGCGACCACGCCAGCTGCAGCTCCCGTTAGGATGGATCGACGGTTTAGCATTTTCGCATCTCCTCGTGGCGTTGCTGCGGAACGGTCAATCTTCGTTGACCTGGTCGTCGTAAAATTCCGTACCTGCGAAGTCCGCCCACATGTATTGCCCCTCGGGCCATTGGACTTGCTCGGTCAGGCAACCCGGGAATCTCGCCTCACCGGCTTCAAAGACCTCGGGCGGAATATCTTCGAAACTATCTACCTGAACGCCAACTGCTTTGTGGAACAAGGTGCCTGGACGTTGCCCCATACGCATCCAGGGTTGCCATCCGACGATGGCATTCCAAAACATGGTCGCTGGGGTATTGAGGACATTTGGGTCCTCCAGGTCGGATAATTTGGCGTAGTAGTTGGTAAGGTTCACGAGGTTAAGAAACTCGCCGGATGAGTGTTCTGGCCAGACATCCGGCTGGACCGGATTACGAAATCGCAGGAACGCATCCCAGTTGAACCAAGCCGTATCATTCACAATGGTCCAGTCGAAATTGCGAGGGTTTTCAGGGCCTCTCGCTTTGTCTGGCCGGTCAAAACCCCAATCGTTATAGACTCGCTCTTGCGGACCGCCTACGGAGTCCATCACCTCATCAGTACGCCCAGTAAAAGGGTTGTTCCAACGCTCGAGCAAACGGCCCGTCTCGAGGTCGCGCTTGAAGGTGATTTCGTAGATTGTCGAACGGTGGGTGCCGTCATCCTGTTTCCAAAACTTTCCGAGATAGAATCCATCGGCGTAAAACAGCTCACGTACCGGCTGGCCGGGAAAATAGGCATAGACCTTACCGGTAAACCAACGGCGGACCATCTCATCAGCCTGGGAGCCGAGCATCTTTAAGACCGCTTCAGATGCCGCTTGGATATTTGTCGGATCGAAAGGAACACGATCACCCCTATGCCCATCAGCCAAAGTTGGCGTGGACTGAATAGAGAGCGCCGCCTGCGCCACCGCACCAGCGCTAAGTGTGCTGAGTAAATTTCTTCTATTGAGCATGTTTCCTGGCGTTAGGCTGTGAAGAATAGAATGGGCACTTTAGCCCATCTTTCCAGAACCCCGGAATGCCGTGGCACCCCGAAGCCCTGGAGAGACCTTTCGCCTAAAAGTTCATTGTTGCTGAGATTCCCCATTCTCTGCCGCGTTGGGGGACGGTGTAGGCGCAGCGTTGCGCGGCGTTGAAGGCCGGCAAGGTGGCTCCGTTGGTTCTGTATTCACAGAAGCTTGTGCCTGTCAGGCCGGCACCGAGCGCGGTCTTGTCATCAAAGGCATTGTTGACGAACAGACTAACCACATAGTCCTCGGTCTCAAGCGAGGTGCGCAGGTTGACCAAGGCATAGGCGCCAATCTTGGCGATGTTGGCCAGTTCCACATACTTGGACCCGGTGTAAATGACATCGCCGCGGATACGCCAATCAAAGTCACCGCCCATAACAGGTGTGACGTAGTCGGCGCTGAAGGTACCGGTCAGCTTGGGCACGTTAACGGAGGTTTTGCCGTCAAGGGTCCGCCCCCCGACAAAGTCGAAGTGATCGAAGTCGGCCGACGGCGCGATATCATCGGTAAACTCATGATCCGAGTAGCCGATCCCGCCCCGCAGGGTCAGACCTTCTGCCGGAACGATGGTGCCCTCGATCTCAAAGCCCCAGATCCGGCTGTCCCCACCGGTGAACACCTGGTTGAGGATATCGTTGATGCCATCGCCATTGAGGTCTTCGTCAATCTGCACAGATTGGCGCAGTTGCTGGTCTTTCACATCCTGATAGAAGGCCGCGATGTTCAGGACCGCCCGCCCGTCCATCAGCGTCGACTTGGACCCGACCTCATAGTTGAACAGCTTCTCCGGCGGGGCAAACAGGAACCCGGCGGAGGGGCGGGTGACCCCGTCAGCGTTGAAGCCGCCGGTAAAGCTGGTGTTCCAGCGCCCGCTTTTGACGCCCTTGGCGAACAGCGCATAGAGCAACTGATCGTCATTGACCGCGTAATCGATCGTCACACGTGGCTCGAAGGAGGTGTTCTTCTCAACCAGATCCTCTGCCGTCCGTGAGCCGGAGGAGACCGCCAGGCCCGGGAACAGGCTCTCGTAGCGGACTTCTTCTTCCTGAACACGGCCCTCGAAGCTGACGGTGAGTTGATCTGTGACGTCATAGGCCAGGGAGGCGAAGGCCGCCAAGTTGATGATGTGCTCATCCCCGCGGGTCTGGTAGTCGGGGTTACCGTCCGGCGCGGTCCGGTCGGTGCGCTCTTGGAAGTTGCTGTCTCGTGACCAGTAGTAATACGCCCCGGCCGACCAGCGCAGGCGCTCCTCATCAGAGGACAGCAGGCGCACCTGATGACTGGTCTCCTCGAACTCTTCCTGGAAGGCAAACGGGAACGACAGATTAAAGGCCGCGAACCCCGTGGGTGTGGGCACCTGCTGGCCGAACACGGGGTCCGTCCCCACCAGGCTGCGGCCGCGGAAGTCCACAAACGCATCGTATTCGTTCTGCATGTAGGAGCCGCGGTAGCTGACGTTCATGCCGTTGCCGAAGTCGTGCTCCAGAATGGCCGAGCCGAAGATCCGCTCACGGTCGTAACCACCGGTGTTGGGTTCGGCGATGTCTGAGATATCCGCCAGGGTGAACGCATTGACCAGGTCGACACCGCGGATGTCGTCGCGGATCGGATTGGGCAGTGTGCCGCCAACCCAGAGCGCTCCCGAGGGCAACGTAACGATATCGGCCCCCTGTTGCTCCCAGTAGAGCGGCTGCTGGGTGTGGTAAAGCGCCTCTTGGTCTTCTTCATCCCCATAGATGCCGCGCAGCTTGAGGGTCGTGTTCTCACCCAACTGGCTGAAGATGACGCCATTGAAGGCCAGGGTCTTCTCTTGGCCCACCTCGGGGAACTGTCCTCCGGGCGCCTGATCGAAGCCGTCGTCTTTCTTAACCTTCACGAACAACGAGGCCGAGAGCTTGTCTTCTATAATCGGCCCTTCAAGGTAGCCGGAGACATCAAAGTTCGTGTTGTCGAACGTGTTCGAGGACAGCTGGGCGGTCACGCGGCCACCGAACTCCTCCAGTGAGGGCGTGGTGGTGATAAAATCGATCGCCCCGGCGTAGGTCGCCCGCCCATAGGAGGCCGATTGCGGGCCCTTGAGAATCTCAATGCGCTCAACGTCCAGCGTTTGTAAGCCGACGGTGATCCCGCCCATGAAAATACCATCAACAAAGAAGGACACCGGCTGGTAGCGCTCATCCGACGTGTTGGGCGACAGCCCCCGCACATTAATCGCCGAGGCATCCTGGCGGCTGTTGCCGGAGTAGATGTTGAAGTTCGGCGTAAACGCCGCAAGGTCCTTCACATCCTCAACACCAAAGCGCTCAAGCTCCGACGTCGAAAACACCGTGATCGACAGCGGAACCTCCTGCAGGTTCTGCTCGCGCTGCTTCGCCGTGACAATTATCTCCTCAAGTACCAACTGTTGGGCTGACGCAGAGAATGCGGACAGGCCCAGTAGCGCGGCAGCACCGCCGAGCAAAAGCCTCTTATAGGTCATGATGTTCTCCCCAAGTTGAATTCACCTTCAAAATCTGAGGCTCGGATACGGGCTTGTGTGCGCTGCAGCAAAAATGCCCGAAATCTAAACTCGCTCAAATTGAAGATACTTCATACTCAGGCAACGTGACCGGTTCTCATTCTGGTGCGCCAATGGATTTTCGCGCTACACATTGGCGCTTCGTGAATTTGTTTCGCGAAAAATTGATTTTGGCAGGCTCCCGCCTCATCTTTGTCCGCGATGCAAGGACTAGAGGGTTCCGAAAGATCAAGGGGCATCGGTGTCAAACGAATCGACCAAACCTGACTTGAGGCCTTTGCTCTCCTATAGAGACCTCGCACTCCTGTTCTATCTCGGCGTACCAACCGTTTTCGGATTATCCCTCGGCTGGCAGGGCGCTGGGCAGATGGCCGGCCACTTTACGAAACCGATTTCGCTGCTCTATTGGATAGGTGCGACAAACCTTGTGTGGATATCGCTGGAAGCGGGCACCAGGACAATTGCCTTCGCGGCGCCCAAGAACAGAACACCCCTAGTTGTTCTCCTCGTGCTCGGCGGGCTGGTGCAACCCCTAATCGGGCGCCCGCTCATTAGCCTTTGGCAATATCAATTCACGGATTTCCTGCCGGTCTCCGTCGAGCCGCCGGCCCTGCCTTTCACCTTCGGGTCCCCCTCAGAGTACTGGCAAGTGGTACAGGCAAACCTATTCATAATCTCTGTGTGGGTCGCATTTAATTTGTTGTTCGATAGGCTATTGCGCTTCCCAAGATTCCGGCGTGAGACAGGGCATACTTCTAGCTCATCCGAAACCACAGAGACGAGCCACCCCCTTGCAGGATTGGTACCATCCGGCTTCTTGCACCGCTTACCTGCGACCATAGGCCGCGACGTTATCGCGCTGTCGGCGGAGGACCACTACGTGAGGGTTTACACCAGACTGGGTGACGACCTGGTTTTGTACCGGTTTAGTGACGCTGTTAGGGAAATGCCGGACGGCTCTGGTCTGCAAGTTCATCGTTCCCATTGGGTCAACCTTGACGCGATAACGAATTTTGAAGCTATGGACAGGTCACACTTGTTAACGATCAATGACACGATATCGATACCAGTCAGCCAGAGGTATATCGAGGTTCTAAAAAGCAAAGGAGTGAACGTCGAACACTCTAGAAACAAAACAAAGAATGTTGGTGGGAAGGGATAAATCAGCCCCCTAAATACAGAGCGACTTTCTTTACACCCAACACAAGGATTTGTTGCCCCGTCTAGATCAACGCCCCCATTTCGAGTTTAAGTTCTAGGTGCACGGCCCACAATTATCGCGGGGTTAGTGTGATAACCGGGCAGGTGCCCGAAACCACTTCGTATAAGTTCGCTCGCGAATTTTTTACCCCATCTACCCCCATCCGGTCACAAGCTTAGGTCGATTGCGCATTGATCAGTGTCGATGCCCAGACTACCGTCAGCACTACGGTGGCAGGTCATTCACTCACCCGGCGGGCCAGCAAGCACCTGTCTTTATTCACGAAGGTAATCCCGATGCATGCTCTGAAGACTCTCTGGATCCTGGCCATCACGGCTGCTGTTTCGACACCCACGCTGGCGCAGAATGACCCCGCAATTGCGGAGGGCATGCGGATCTCTCCGATTACGCGGGCGACTGTATTCGTCCGGGATCTTGATGAGTCTCTCAAACTCTATCAGGACATCCTGGGCCTCAGGCCCCGCGTGGAATCAACCCTCTCATCAGAACGCGTAAACGAGTTGCTCGGGACAACGGGAGAAGCAATCAAGGTCGTTATTCTCAACGCGACCGGCGACGACTGGACCGGTGACGTAGGGTTGCTTCAGTACGTGGGCGAAACCAACCAGTCGCCTGTTGTAAAACCGCCGCGAGTCGAGACGGGCGACGTCGCCCTTGTGTTCGTGACGGAAGATGTGCTCGGGATCGCCGAGGATGTGCGGGAGGCGGGGTATACGATCATTGCCGGGCCTTCAAACCCAAACGGCTCGACCAGCCCTGATGCCTCTTACGAATTCATGTTTTTCGACCGCGACGGTATTATCGTCAACCTCATTCAGCGCGCCAAGTAGGCACACGCCGCCGATCGCAAAGCAAGCGCACTGGTCACCGGGTGGCCGGGTTAAACCAATCGGCGGCTTCGGCCTCGTTCCATATCTTCTGCATGACGGCCCCTGCGCGCTGCGCTATCTGTTGTTGATCGTCCAGCACGAAACGTCCCTCGTAGATCTGAATCTGACCTTCGGTCATGGTGTGCACGACCGACAACCCGTTCGTAAACAGCAGGTTGTAAACCGGCTGCGGCGGCACCGCGCCGCTTCCGACCAGGAAACCCGTGACGTCTATGGTCACGAGGTCCGCCTTGGCGCCGACGGCAATGCGGCCCAGGTCTTCCCGGCCTACGATCGCTGCACCGTTGACGGTCGCAGCGCGCATGGCGTCCCAGATGTTCGGTTTCTTCAGCGGGACCGGGCTCACCTCGGGGTGCGGTAACATGGAGTAGCGGGCACCGCCATACATGACCGCAAGTTTGATGTTCTCCACGTAGTCGCCAGAAAACTCAAGACCGATGCTTGAATTCATGCCCGCGGCCAGGGCTTCCGGCCACCAACGCGGTGCCGTAGACCCGTTGACGCCAGCCTGCCAGGGGCAGTAGCCGAACGTTGCCTTCTTCTCCACCAGGATGGGCAGCTCGGCCACCGGATCAACGCTGCGCAAGTGAGCGACGATCAACGGCCCGTCGTACCAGCCGAACTCATCAATCCATTCGGTGGGGGTCTTGCCCCATAACCGCCGAATGTCTCTAATCTCACGGGCATTTTGTGAAAGGTGGGTATGGATGCCGTTGCCCAGTTCTTTGGCGGCGTCACTTACAGCCTGCATAGCCTTAGGCGTGAGCGTGTTGGGCGCATGGGCGCCCATTTGCATTTGAATGCGGCCGTTCTCGGTATTGTTGTTCGCCACGGACCACGTGCGAATCGCTTCAATCTCTGCCAGAGTTTCCGACTCTGAGTCGAACAACGCTTGATCGTTGTCTCGATACCAGATGGGGGGCAAACGGCTCCATCCCGGCGTCATCGCGCTGAGGTACTCGCGGGTTTGGTACGCTTGCGCCGCGGCCAGATGGGCTTTGCCTTGCTCGAGGCTGAGGGCCTGTTCGAACCGTGTCGTGCAGCCGCCGCGCAGAGACTCCGCGAGACGGTAGAGAGTCAGATGGGAGCGATCTTCTTCGTCGAGCAGATCGCCAGTCGTCATTGGACGCCCCGGCCTTTCCGCTCCCGGATGCCCCACGACACCGCGGCCGAGGTCGACGATATTGGTGTGTGTGTGGCCGGAGATAAAACCCGGGGTCAAGAGCTGCCCATGGCAGCGGAGCCGCTGATCATTTCCGACGCGGTGCCCGTCCCGGATTTCGGCGATGTGCCCTTGCTCGACGACGACGGAGTGGTCCCGCAACAGCCTAAACTCGCCCCCGCCATCTCCTTCGTCCCACGCCAACACCCAGCTCGGCTCGATTACTAGAGGTTTATCAGCACGCGGTAGCGTAGGCTTCTCGCTGGATGCTGCGTCGGCTGCGGAAGCACCCAGCGACCCGAAACCGAGTGCGGCAGCGCCGCCCTGAAAGAGACCGCGGCGCGTGAACGACGTTGCGGCGTCCGCGCTGCAAGCGGGACAGCCGCCTTCGAAATGATCAGCGTGATCAGACATTCCTATCCCTTCCTAGCCGTTACTAGCGGCGCAACGTCTCGAGCGGCTCGCGAAACCCGTAGCCTTGCATATGACAATGACCGGTGACCCAACCCAGTCCAAAGCCAACGCGGCGCGAGTCCACGTCTGCGAGGCCATATCCGACCTGAGACGCTTGGCCCTGCTTGCGGAACGAGAGCCACAGGTAGTCCGGGCGTTCGCTGTAGAAAGGGAATTCGGTATTGCTAAGGCGAAGTCCATAGACGTCCCCGTTCTCGTCTGGCTCGACCCAAGCCTGTCCGCCCTGGCTATGCAGACGAATACCGGAGATTTTTCGCGGGGTGCGCCCATCCTTGGCTAGAAAGCTCAACTCGCACTCAAAGATATCGGCGCGGCGCATGCGAAACGGCTGATCAACCGGCAATCCCACGTGAAGGCTGTCATCCGACATCAGGAATGATGAGTCCACCAGCCACAGACCCGTCGCCGATAAGGTCCAGGTATGAACCGAGTAGCGATGGAGATCGCCCTCTCCAAACCTGCAAGCCTTGGGTTTCATATTGGCAACGTAGTGGTCTTGACCACCACGCACCCAGAACACGTCACAACTTTCAACGAAGAAAATGTCATCAAGCGTCAAACCATCGAGCTTCGACGGATCTTCGTGCGCATCCCGTGCCCGATCGTTGTCTTTGTAGAAGCCCTGCCGCATACGGATGCTGTTCTGGTCAGGCTCAGAAATGAAGATACCAATCCGCTGCCGCATGACGTTGTTCGGGTCGTCATCCAGATAGTGCTGAATATGGAAAACATGCTGACCGATTGCTGGCAGATCAAGCCGCTTATGTATGGCGTGGATACGGCGATGTGGTGGCTCGCCCTCGCCACCTCCACGCGCGTAGTAACGGCGCTGCTCGACGTTGTCGAATTCCCCTTCAAACCAATCTGTCAAAATGAGGAGGTCACGCGCATTGGGATCGGTGGGCCTGTCCTGAGCCGCCGCGCCGAAGGTGACAAGCAATATAAATACCAAAATGTGTTTCTTCATGGGCCAAGTCTCCGAGTTGACGGCTACGGGGGCGCACTGGCCTCAAGGGTCGTAAATTTGCCCCTGGATATTGGCTGAATCAAATTCTCCAACCACGTAGATTTCACCTTTGCTCATCCATTCGCCCTCTTCCCGACTCCAAAGGAAAAGAAACATCACCGTGAACGGCTCAACAGATTCATCATGGTACCGGGCATACATATTTGCCCAGTCCCAACCAGCATCTCCATTCACGTACGTATCGACGGACTCGATTCTTATTTCACCGCGCAGTGCGACATCGTCATACATCTCTTTGAATTGCGCACGTCCCTTGTAAGACCTTGGCTCATCTGCAGCCAGACCACGCGCATCGGCTGCGAAGAACTGATCGTAGATAAGTTCGGGACTATCAGTCGCCCACCCCGCCTCCATGATGTCGTACTTGGCGCGGATGGCTTTCTTGAATTCTTCCAGTTCAGCAGTTTCGTCTGCGCGAACAAGCGTCGTGAACGACAAGCACCCTACGATCACCGCCAATGCAGCGAAATAAGGATTTCCAGATTTAAGCACCTCAGGGCTCCCCTCAGTCACAAAATGTTTATCTGCCGTAAAGCCTCTCTAAATCCTCACGACTGCCTATTTTTCTTCGCTTAATGTCAGCCCGCTCACAGATAATTCTCGAGTAGAGCATGACGTAAGAAGTTTAGCTCTACTCGTAAGAAGGCAGGTGCGGCAACATCACCTACCCGTTCAAAGCAGAAAGTCACTAATCACCTTTGCATGATTCTCCGGACAGTCGTAGAAACCAAACACCCCGCACCCCGGGATGGTAACACGTGTTGCATTGGGGATTACGTCAAGGAGCCGCTCTTGATTTTGCACCGCGACGTCAAATTCCGCCTGCATCAGCAGAACGGGCATCTTCAATGACTTTTGAGCCGGTGTGCGGTCCCAAGTAAAATACACTTCCAATATCTCATATGGCCTCATCCGCGTTTCTAGGCTGTCCAAGAAGGGGGGTATAGCGTCCCGAACCCCCGCGCCTGCACTGCGCTGCCTGACGATGTTTTTCCATATTCTGAGAATCTCATCGCCTGCTTCATCCGGATCGAATTCGCGCTCAATGAGTTTGAGTCTACTCGCCAATTCTTCATCGGATAGTTCCACGCCCGACGGTCCGCTGGTCCCCGACAATATGAGCTTGTGGATACGATCCGGGACTGTCGCCCCTAGGCTACTGACAACCAAGGCCCCGCCGTGATGCCCTAGGACACTGAACTTGCCCAAATTGAGATGGTTCGCCAATTCAACAATCGCGGCCGTTAGATTCTCCATGGTGTGAGGGCCTGGAGGATCATCTGAGTTGCCGTGACCAGGCAGGTCGATAGCGATCAGGCGGAATTTGTCAGAGAGATAAGGTGCCAGGTTTACAAACTCGTCGGAGGTTTTCAGTGTTTGATGCACCAATACTAGAGGAGGCCCGTCCCCAGAGGTCCAATAGTGTATTTGCCCATGCCTGCCATCCATGTACGCTCGCCGTATCTTTGCGGGCTCTGCAGCTGCTACCTCTTCTTGGGCCGCGGCAAACTTTAGGGGAAACAATGTGCCCGCAAGTGCGCCTATCATAAGTGGGCGGCGCTTTATTAAGCGTTGCATGTCACACCCCGCCCTGTTTGTCCCAATCAGACTTGGCAGATGCGCACATGACCACAGATGACGTCTTCGATACTCGGCTGGGGATTACAAAACTTACGCTCGTAGGTCGGCCAGGTACCCTGCGAGTTACAACATGGCCTTCAACGGAAGACGCTGACCACGCCATTGCACTCTTCACACCGAGAAAACCCCTTTGAAGCACGGCGACACTGATTAGTTGTTGAGAGACGAAATAAATTCAGCCGCGATGTTAGCCCATCGCTCCGGCTCAATCATAAACTCCACGGTACTTCCGCCTTCCGAGAACACCTGGTACTCAAAGTCAGGCCGAACTTCCGCCGCCCTTAAGTCCATTTCGTGGATCGCATCGCCAAGGTCGGTCAGCAGCAAACCTGGCGCCTTGATGGCTTTGAGGTCTGGCAAAGCATCATAGTAGTACGCCGCATAATGGCCTTGGTCGGGCCCTTGCATGTACGCGGTCAAAACACCCCATGTTCTTGCATCAAGCATTTCTTGGCTTGTTCCTTCTTTCACGAAGCGGAAGCCGCGACTCAAATGCGAACCATCTGGCAATGGGGTCCGAGGCCTACGGTCCATATTGAGATAGGCCTGCGCTTCCTCGTCTGTCATAAGAGCCGTTCCGTGGAGAATCACGCCCGCCACCCGCTCATTGTGGTTGGCGGCAAACGATATGGCGATCTCGGCGCCTGTGTGATGTCCGGCTGCCACGACCTTGTCTATGCCCAAATGATCGAGCACCAGGGGGATGTTGTCCGCGTAGTCTTTAATGGTTGGCTGCTCAAAAGGCAGATCAGACAAGCCGTATCCTGGCGTATCCAACGCAATCGCGCGAACACCGTTGGCAGCCAAGGCGTTCTGCACGGCCGCAAATTGAATCATCGACATCGGTGTCTGATGTAACAAAATGATCGGCGGCTCGAAATCGCGGGGTCCAATGTCGCGATAATGAAGCTGGCCCATGGGAGTCGATACGTAGCCTTTGCCCCCATTCAGAATGCTCATGCCGCGCCAATCATCCACAGAAACGCCACGTGCAGGCCCTTCTGCGCGAACTCCGAACGCGAGCAAAAGCGACAGGTAAATGACCAGTAACACTAAAGACTTGAGAGTATCGCCGGTAAAATTCCTCACTAAAATCATCCTCCGTATCAAGAGCCGTTAATTTGGATACTTGCAAACATGCGCTCCATGCCTGCCATCCGACGAACTTCTAGGCCACAAAAAACGCGGCCAGTTGATCAGCCTGTGCTTCGATCTCTGGCGCGACGCGAATTGACTCGTACTCTCTTGTGACATCCGTCAGCTTGCCGTCATACGCCGCGGACCAAGCATGGTTCGAGTCGTGGCATATCAATGTGGGACCAGGGATTTTGGCCAAGGATCGATCGGCCCTTTGCGCGATAGCGGCTTGGACGACGTGATGATACGCCGTACGTTGCTTCATCACCTCCATCATCCAGTCATGCAGATGGTCAGCTGAAAAGTCTTGCCCTGTACGGCGCAAACTTTCTTGATTCTTGCCATACCAAGGGTACCAGATTAGAGAGTCTCTCAACATCATCCAGGTGTCATACCAGTGCGACCCATTGTCTTTGATTTCAATAGCTGGGGTTGCCTTACGTTTCATGTCTTCACGTTCTTCCGGCGTAGCCAGAAAAACTCCTTTAAGAGCCAAACGCCTTGCAAGTTCTGGATAGGCCGCTTTGGTTTCAATCGCAACCGACGCGCCGACACCGACTCCAAAAAAGTCCGCCTCTCGCACACCAAGCCGGCCACAGACCGAAGCAACCACATCAGCGAAATCAGCAATAGCGGGCTCACGGACAGGTAAGGGGCCGGACTCGCCGCACCCCGGCAAATCGAATGCGATCACACGGGCGTATCGCCCAAGGCTTTCGATAAGGGGCTCTAAGGCCAATGATGACCCTGGCGCATCGTGCAGCAACACGAGTGGAGTAAGTGTTGGTTCTCCGCTGTAACGCACCAGCACCTGTCCGGACGGCAAATCGACAAACTGCTTGCCGACCCCAGTAGAGCCTGCCAACTGCGGATCGTCCGGCGGCGACTCTCCAGCGCTCTTGAAACGCTCCAGTGACGCCAGCTCCAAGGCGTGTTTTTGCGCCCAGTCGGGACCCAAGGGATGAATGGTTTGATTGCTGCGCAGCGGTGGCAAACGGTCCAAATGAGTGAACAGAACATCCCCTTCCGACGCCATGATGACTGCCGGAGTTTCAAGCCGTTCGGCGGACTTTATGCCCGTCTTTCCATAAAACACGGATGACCGGTAGGCCGGTTCGTAGTGTTTTGCGCAGAGGTAAAAAATCAACAGACGGTCGTGGATGCGTTGCGCCGAGGACGGGCTGCGATTCATCAAATGTTCAGGCAAACGGGTCTGCCAGGGAAACCAGATGCTTTGGTCCCGGAAGCGGGTCCACATGCTAGTGAGGTGACCACCATACGTGTCGGGCACCATCGACACAAAGTAACCATCGAACCACTCCTTAAGCTCATTCTCGTCGAAGAGGCCCAAACCGTCCAAAACCACGCCTGTCACCAGGTGGGGGTGACGGCTGGCAAGCTCGAGCGACACAGAGGCACCGGTATGGGTGCCCAACACCGGACACGGCGGGAGGTTGAGAGCCTGCATCGTTTCCGCTACCGAATTACCGATGTCCGTGACATTCATCATCGGCTTGGGCAACGGGTCTGACCGCCCGAACCCCGGTGTATCGAATGCAAAGCAGGTGAAGTGTTGCCCCAACTCGCGCATACGGCTCACCCATGACGACGAGTCCGATGGCGTCGCATGCACCATGACGAGCGGGGGACCCGAGCCGGCACGGCGGTAGTGAACATGCCGCCCGCTCCTGAGGCGGACGAACCGGCGCACAATGCCACTCTCGTGGTTCTCTTGAGCTTCAGCGGGACCTGCGATGGGTAGCAGAGATTTACGACCTAAACCCGACAGCGCGTAGGCTGATAGGGTGGCCGCTGGAGCGGTTAATGCGTGACGGCGCGTCACCATGTCACGCCACCCTCGCTCCAAAGATAAATCTGATAGTTATGGACGAACCGATGGCTGGGTATTTTCCTATCGAGCCATACATATGAGGTTTGATGCGGCTAAGCTTGAAAAGCGATGAGTTCGCGGCCCAGCAGGCGTCCAAGTCCCAAAGCCGGCGTAACGGCCATTCCGCCGAAGTAATTTTGACCCATCATGGAGCCCGCGCCCAGCACCTCGCCAGCAGCGTAGAGATTTGGAATAGGCTTGAGGTCAGTGCGTAGGACCCGCAGCTTCGAATCCACGGCAAGTCCAGCAAACCCGATCAGCGAAGAGCTTTGTGAACGGACTGAGTAGAAAGGCCCCTTTTCTATGGGTAAGGGCATATGTTGACGTCCCAGTTTGTCGCGTCCCTGCTTCTGCGCCGCATTATAGTCCGCAACGGTTTTACGAAGCTTGGCTGGATCAAGTCCGATCATCTGCGCCAGTTCATCGAGTGTGTCTGCTTTGGCAAACATCGTTTCTTCATTAAACGCTGATGCAATGTCTTCACGTGTCCACCTTGAAATCAGTGGTGGCGCCGACTGAAAAATTTGATCGTCAAAGATAGACCAGAATCTTTCGTCGGGTTGATCGACCAGAGCCAACTCTTTTCGGTGAATGTCGTTCGTATCCTCAGGTATGAAGCGCTCCCCATGGGCATTCACCCAAATCTCCCACGGCGGACGGTTGTCTGGGTTGTTGTTGAGAGCGCATAGCAGGGGACTTGGAATATCCTCCGTCAACATGACGGCACCAAAACTGACCAAATGGTGCTCACCACCGCGCACAAAGCCATCGACCGACAGGCCGAGCTTGATTCCTATACCCTGGCTATAAGGATACGTATTGTCGCCGTAGTCCGGTGCGCCCTCCAACTCTTCAAACATTTCCGAGTTGGACGTATATCCGCCGGAGGTGAGCGCCACGGCTCGCCCTTGAACGGCGATCTCCTGCCCATCCTCTCCTTTTGCCAACACGTGGGAGATACTGCCGTCTGAGGCCTGTCTCAACCCGGTGACTTCCGTATTGGCCAGGACTGTAATCTGGCCGGACTCTATAAGCGGCGCGATCGCCTTATCCAGAACCTCGAGCACATCCATGCCGCCGTTGGGCGCCCAAACATATCTGGCCCGATTTTGCCCGCTATGGGTCATCCCTCTTGCCGCGGGGGTTCCCTCGACGATGGGGAGGCCATTCTCCCAGAGCCAGTCAAACATCGGGCCGGCGCTGTCGACGGCAAGACGAAGCAAGTCTGGGTCAGCTTTATTTTTTGACGCCTTCATAACGTCTTCAAAATGAAGATCGGGTGTGTCTTCGATGCCCAATTCCTTCTGTAGCTTTGTGCCGGCAGCGCTCATTCGCGCGCCCGACAGAAACAGTGTCCCGCCAAGTTGGGCTGCAGCCTCGATGATCAAAACACGCGCACCACGCTCGGCCGCAAAAATTGCTGCGGGCATGCCTGCTGTGCCGCCCCCAATAACAATCACGTCGTAGTCGGCCTGTTGCTCTGCCACAGCCGCGCGCCCGGCCATAGTTGCGGCAAGGGCAGTGGCCGAAGCCCGCGCGAGAAAGGTTCGCTTCGTTATTCCGGACGGTTTACCAGCGCGTGACTCACTCATTATCGGTCGGCCTTGATCTGGGTTAAGCGGGTTTAGTGGCTATGAAGTTGCTGTCAAAGCGCCACCCGGGCGGGCCGTTCTCATTGACCTCAAATCCCGCCTCTCGGAACGTGGCTGCAAAATCCAGCTCTCGGTACTGTTCGCGCCAGACCTCGTGATTCCAGCGGTGATCTTTCCACATACGATACATGTAGTATGGGGTGGTCTTGACCTCTTTAGCCCCTGTGTAGAAGTCATACGGCACATAGACACCGCCGGGACGCAGGATACGGTGCACCTCTTTGGAAATGTCAATGGTCGCTTGCGCCGGCACCTCATGGTGAAGGATGTAGGAGACGACGATATCAAAGTGGTCGTCCGGGAATTTGGTGTCCTCGGCCAGCCGCTGCGCCAGATGAACCTCGACGCCGAGGTCAACAGCGCGCATGTGACCGAAACGAACCAACGGCCCGCCCACATCGACACCCCATACTTCCGCATCAGGGAACCTTTCCTTGAGGCAGACGGTGAGCTGACCAACGCTACAGCCTAAGTCAAGAATGCGCAGAACCTTCCCATCTTCAGGCACTGGCACTTGAGATGCGATAAACGTGTGCTGTTGGTCTTGGCGGTTCTCCTCCCTTAGCGCCATATAGAAAGTATTCGTGCCGTAATAATATAAGTGTCCGCCAAGGGGATGGCCTACATAACCGCCAGGTTGGCAATGAATCTCGTACCTTGTGTAGATGGGAATATGCATATCGGGATTGAGCTCAAGCGTTCCCGGCCCAATGTTGTCATAGGCTTCCATCTCTTCGAGATATAGATCAGCGTCCTTTGAGAGAAGCGCATCCAAGTCACGATACATCAGATCTTGAACATCAATGCGGAAGCGGACGCCGGTCCCCAGCAATGGATCTGTTTCGATGATCGCTAAGATGTCCTGTAAGGGCACATCCGTCGCCTCTGGATCGACGCCAGCTTCCACCATAAGCCGGTGGAACCTATTGCGCTCCATCTTGCCTAGAATTTCGGTATACCCCCAGGACCGAAAGCCGCCGTAAAAGTCATCTCTGCTTTCAAGATCTAAGGTCGGCAGTCGCTCCAAGCGGCCAATTGTCCCGCGCGGCTCGTGGTCGAAGTCTTTTGCCGGGTTAGATGCGTTGCTTTTCCGCCCGCCGAGCACAGAGGCTGCACCTGATCCAACAGCTGCGGCAGCGCCGAATAACGTGCGGCGTTCTAACATGCGATACCTCCATTGACTGCAACTCTGAGGGCTACCAGTCGGGACCGCACATGTCTGCGAGCTCTTCTCTGGCAGCAAAATCCTGCCGCAATGTCCTCCCAATGAGGCTTTGCGGAAACGTCTAGCTACGGCGGTCCTTGAAGCGGGGCTCCGCAAACGGACGATCATAGGTGTTGGTCACCAACACGCCGAAGACCCTTTGGATCATGGCGTCCCGTTCCTCGCGCCACATTGCCGATTCTTCATCGGTTGGCATGTATTTCTCGATGGTATCTCGAGTGATCTTCTCACCCTTACTGAGCAGACTCTCTACAACCCGGCTGCGTTCCCGCTCCGCCCAAAGCTCCGTGGCCAGAGCGTATGCAATGTTCTTCAGATTGCTGATATGAGGATCGCTCATATACGTGGCTGTGCGAGCGTCAGTCTTGATGTAGTCCGCGGCGTAACCTGGCCGCGAAAAGATCACCGGGGTTTCTTTTTTGTATTCCATGTCACTTTCCTTGTTTCACGTATCCGGAAACGGGAGATCACCGTGCTGTGTTAAGCGGGCTTCGTCGCCATCATGTATTGGTTATTGAATGGTCCGCCCGTGGTGCCGACCTCAAAGCCCGCTTTCCGGAACGCGGCTGCGTAGTCAAACTCTGAATAGGGAATGTAGTGGACCTCTGAACACCACTGGTCATTCCACCAAACACGCCACTGCGTATACCCATTCCTGACAGGTTTCTTCACCATGAATGCAGCTTCGGGACAGAAGAAAGTGCCTCCTGGACGCAGAACACGGTGAATCTCATCAATGATTTTCGGCGTAACTTCCATATCCACTTCATGGAACAGCAGGAACGAGCCGACGATATCGAAGTGATTGTCCGGGAACTGAAGATCCTCTGCCAGCATTTGAGCAAAGTGCACGGGAATGCCTAGATCAACTGCCCTCATATGCGCATAGCGGACCATGGGCGCACCCACGTCAATGCCCCAAACCTCTGCGTCTTTAAAGTGCTCTTTCATCCCAAGAGCGATCTGGCCGGCGCTTGTGCCGAGATCTATGACACGCTCGACCTTGCCGTCTTTAGGAACGGGCATCATGCCGGCGATATGCTGGCTCATCTCATCCTGGTCATTGGAGTGAATCCAGAAGTTGTTCACCGCATAATGAAAGATGTGTCCAGCAAACGGATCGCCAACGTATCCACCAGGTTGATTATGAATTTCCCACCGGGCGTAGTCCGGAATGTCCATTCCGGGGTTCATTTCTAAGCTGCCAGGGCCAATGTTATCGACCTTCTCCATCTCTTCGAGATAGCGATCCGCATCACTATGAAAGACCGTCTTGATGTCGTTGAACGACGAGTTCTGCACACTCATGAACCCATGCATGTGGTCCATGATAACCGTGTCCCCCTCAAGCAACGCGACCGCCTGCTCGTAGCTCATCTCAGCCTTTGGGTCTAAACCAGCATTCTCAAAGACCTGCATGGCGCGTCTTCTGGCAGCGTGGTCCAGATCAGTGCTCACAAACTTGCGTAGGGCCGTGCGGAAATACTCGCGGCTCTCCAGACCCAGAGTTGGCATCCGCTCTAGCCGCTCAACTTGGTCGCGAAGCTGAACATCACCAGCGAAATTTGCGTGAGCCTTCATCGTCGTCAGCAGAGCACTGCCCGCCGCAACTGAAGCCCCCAACAATTTACGTCTGTTAAAATCGACCATCTCTACGCCTCCAAATCGCGTCAATTCCTACCCCCAAAACCGCCAAGGTGGCCTCACCTGATGGGCGCTGCTGTAACCAGGACGAGTGCCACTATTTGGTGTCCACAGTTGCAGAACGAGTTCTGGAGAAGTGTGTCAGTCTATCGTGCCTGCCCGAGAAGGGCCATGGGTAGGCAAGATGCGTGAATCCCCTACCCTTTTTCACAGGATTTTTTTCGCGAAGCGTGACTGAACTCTGGCGAATGGCTAAATCCTTAGCAAATTGGGGCGGCAAGCTATAATACCGCGACTTTGGTTTGGCGAAGACTTCAGAGCCTGGGTGGAGTATGGCGGGTCTCTTAAAGAGCGAAACTAGGACGGGACGCGCCTCAATGCGTGAGTTGGCCATCGCTTTTTACGTGGGCGTGCCTGTTTTTTTGGGATTGCTCTTAGGGTGGACTGGAGCAGGCGAATTTGGCGGTCAATTGTCCAGGCCGGTCGCGATTGCCTATTGGATTACGGGCACGTTGCTTCTGCGAGTCGCCCTAGAAGTTTCGATTCGGTTGGTGGCTCTACTTGCTCCCAAAAAGAAAACGCCTCTTGTGGTCCTTTGCGTTCTATCCGTGCCTGTACATATGATTTTTGTCCCACCGCTTTATACGGTCTGGCAGTCCATATTTATTGGATACTTGCCGGTTGGTGCAGAAGTACAACTGCCATCACCCTGGTATGACTCCTTTAGTGCGTTCGTTTTCAGCTTGGGGTCTTTCACCATGGTCATGGTTGAGTGGACGCTGACCAATTTATTATTTGATCGCGTTCTCGGCTTCCCGCGTTTTAGAGAAACGACAGGATATACGCCACGCGAGCAGAACCAAGTCTTGAGTGGCAAAACCGCAGTAGAAGCGAAAGAAACTGAACCACCCAAATTCATGCGCCGGGCGAACTCGGGCATCGGCACCGAGATCATTGCTCTGGCCGCAGAAGACCATTACGTGCGCGTCCACACACCCCTTGGGAATGACCTGATTTTCTGCCGGTTCGGTGACGCTGTATCAGAGATGCCAAAAGACGTTGGCATGCAAATTCATCGGTCTTACTGGGTTAGGACTTCAGCGATTACGAACTTCTGGAAGGAAGGTAACTTGTACCGCATTGAGGCAGGCGATGGCCTATCAATGCCTGTCAGCAAACGGTTTCTTGGCCTACTAAAAGCGAATGGCGTCGAACCTGAGGCCAAAACCTAGTTTTCCGCTCAAACATTCCAATTCAGAACAAGACTAAAGAACTTTCCCCATTCGTGACGCTCAAAGCGGCTTCCTATTTGCTGTCGCCCCCCTTGTGCATCTGGCTCAAACAGTTGCCGGTCCCGCCGAATGCGACCGTCGTTTACGAGATTGCGGACCGTTGCTCGTAGCTCCATATTTTTTTGGATCTGATGAGCTAGGACAATGCTCAAAGTCCCCGAGTCCTTTACGTTCTCGATATAATCGATGTCGTGGATTAGTTTTCGCCCGTTCTCGCTATAGGAAAGGTTGACATAGCCATCGATCACCGTATCGACGTCATGTCGGTATGAGACTTCGAACTCCCAGTCTGAGGTTTGATCGAAGCTACGTTTAGTATCGCTGAATGGATCGGTCACGCTGGTATCACGATACAGATACTTTGTCGTGAGGATTCCGTCCCACCAGCCCAAGCGCGTAAATTGCAAGCTAAGCTCGGCCTCGCCGCCCTTCTCCGATCCGGATCCGATGTTGCCAGGCTGAGAAATCAAATCACGGAACAGAACTCGACCAGCTACATCCTCGACACGGCGATAGAATCCGGAAACGGAAATAAGTCCAGCGCCATTTCCGAGCCCATGCTCATAGCCAATTGTTGCGTCCCAGGATTTCTCCGGCAGGAGATTAGGGTTGCCAGCCTCGAGCTCCTGATCCCGGTCAGTTATCGTGGCAACAAATTCAAGAAAGTCGAGCTGTTGCACATCGCGTACAATTGAAAAGAATAGGCGGTCAGATGGCGTGACATTCCAGAACGCACTCAGAGATGGCTTCACATAACTCAAGAATCTGGAGTTATCGACGTCGTCGCTGGCTTGAGAGATCCTTGAGGCCTCAATCGCCACACCAAATTCAAAACTCAGGTCATCAATAGGGTGCCATCGTGCCGTTGAAAAAAACTCTCCGCGATACTCTGTCACGGTACCATTGCTGTTGAAGACCGGCAGCGGCACGAGTTCATCACCCTCTCGCGTCTGCAGATCGAAATCTGTCTCTTGAGTATTGAGAGTCCCCTCCAAACCGTACTGAAAACCCCATATCTTGCTGGGCGTTCGGTCGTACGTCCCTCTAATGATCGATTCAGTCTTTACGTCCTTGCGCGCTTGGCGCGTAACAACAAGATCAGTCGGGCCAAACAGGTCTAGGACTTCCCGGTCACGGCTTTCCTCTTGCCAGTTAAAGAAGCCCAGGACCGTGATCGATTCACTTTTACCAATCGGGCGAGAATAGTCCGCACTCAGCTCCGTCGTCCACTTGTCGCGCTTGTCTATCTCCAGAATATCGGACACGCCTTCAGAGTTTTGTGGAGTGAGCACTGTGAAGGCCGACTCACGCCGCTCTCGATCGAGAAAATCTCCCTCCAGATATGAGCTCAGCTGCAGCCGGGAGCCCGAGTCAGCCACTTGCTCAAAGCGGCCAGTAGCACGCACTTTATGAGTCAACAGGCTTTCAAGCTCATCATTGCGTTGACGGGGGGCACCGGCCTGATCGGTCGTCAGTTTTGTCCGCGTCCAGGGCCTGACATTCTTTAAACTGCGGAAGAAGAGCGTGTAGTTGTTGTTTTCGTTGTTGGCGCTGTAGATCACCGTTGGGTTAAGCCGCGCAGAGTCATCGCCCTCATAAAATAGCAGCGACGCCTGAACCTGCGTCACGGATTGCGCATCACTCTTCAGAACAACGTTTATGATCTTCTGGGTTGTGCTTTGCACTTCACTCGAAGATCCGCGGATAATTTCAATATACTCAACTTGCGAAGCAAGAACTTGCGCAAGCGCGGAAGACCCGTCGTTGTTCTTCCCGATGACTTGCTGACCATTGATAAGAATTGCGTCCTGACTACCCCTTAATCCTCGCCGATCACTCCCCGAGGCCGACCCCTCAATCGAAACACCGGGAATGCGGTCGATCATGTTGCGAAGCGTCAGTGGTTCAAACTGATCGAAGAACGCCGCATTGTAGGTTGTCGTATTTCCATCTTCGGAAACGGTGACGGCTTTCGGCCCGGGCAAACTTGTCTCCGAACTGGAGCCGGATTTGGCCGAACACAACCCCGAGGTCAAACTCAGGCCAATTAGAAGCGGTATGAAAGCGGCAACGCGGAGCAAACGAAACATACGCATGAGATAAACTGGCGAGTAAAGCCTAAACCCCGCGCCAAATGTCATGAAGCATCATTTGGTGCTGCGGGTTATAATTTCGAGAATGCGCCCTCGCGCTTCTTGATACTTCAAAAAACACGAGGGCACGGGAGAGAACTTTTATCTAGAAATTGAGTGTGGCAGACACGCCCCATTCACGGCCACGTTGAGGCAGAACGGCAATACAGCGTTGTGACGGATTAAATGCCGGCAGATTTGGCCCATTGCGTTCAAACTCACAAAAGCTTGTTCCGGTGAGACCTGAACCAACGGCGGTTTCGTCGTCTAAGACATTGTTGATGAAGAGGTTAACGATCCAGTCCTCAGTCTCCAAACTCGTCCGGGCGTTGACGATGAAGAAATCGTCAATCTGAGCAAGGTTGGCAAGCTCAGTGTACTTTTTTCCGGTGTAGATGATGTCACTACGCAGGCGCCAATCGAAGTCTCCTCCAAAGACCGGCGTCACGTAGTCGATGTTGGCCGTCGCAGTAAGTTTGGGAACATTGACAGACGTCTTTCCCTTCAAAGTCCGGCCGCCCACAAAGTCGAACAGATCAAAATCGGCACTGGGTGGAATATCGTCCGCGAATTCATGATCGCTGTAACCGAGAGCGCTTCTAACAGTTAGCTTCTCTGTAACCTGAACCGTTCCTTCGATCTCGAATCCATAGATCCGGCTATCACCAGCGGTGAAGATTTGATTGACGATATCGTTGCCACCATCACCATTCAGATCGACGTCAAGCTGGACAGACTGGCGGAGCTGTTGGTCTTTAATATCTTGATAGAAGACCGCGATATTAAGGATGGCCGCCCCGTCCATTAGGGTGGACTTGGAGCCTAGCTCATAGTTGAACAACTTCTCCGGCGGGGCATACACATAGCCCTCGACTGGGCGAAATCCGTCCACCAACGGCACTGTGGTCGTAGTATTCCAACGCCCGCTCTTCACGCCCTTCGCAAACATCGCATAGAACATTTGATCGTCATTGGGAGCATAATCAACAGTCAACCGTGGCTCGAAGGACGTCGTTTTATCGACCAAATCCTCAAGGAAGTCTGAGCCTGAAGATACGGCCTTTGCCGGCGCAAGACTCTGATAGCGCACCTCTTCTTCTTGAATGCGCCCTTCAAAACCAACGGTTAGTTGATCCGTCACGTCATATTGGACAGACCCAAAGGCTGCCAAGTTAATGATATTCTCGGTACCGCGTGACTGGAAATCAGGGTTGCCATCCGGTGCCGCCCGATCATTGCGCTTCTGGAAGTTGCTATCGGCTGACCAGTAGTAGTATGCACCAACCGACCACCTCAGCCTCTCCTCGTCCGAGGAGAGGAGACGCAGTTGATGACTGGTGTCTTCGAATTCTTCCTGGAACGCGAACGGAAATGCGAAATTAAAGGGGCTTTCGCCCGGCTGCAGTGGCAGCGCGCTGCCGAAGATGGGGTCTGTCCCAACTGCTGTACGGGCGCGGAAATCGATGAGAGCGTCATACGTATTCCATAGGTAGGCGCCGCGATAACTCAAGTTCATCCCGTTGTCGAAATCATGCTCGACGATTGCGGAGCCAAAGTAGCGGTCACGCTCATATCCACCGTCTTGAGGATTGTCGACGATTGTTGGGTCAGCGATATCAATGCCGATGATGCCCCCCCTAATTGGGTCAGGAATCACGCCTTGTACGAATAGCGCACCACTGGGCAAAGTAATGATGTTTGCACCCTCTTGCTCCCAATAGGCTGGCTGCATCGCGTAGTTCATGGCGTGCTGGTCATCCTGCCCGCTATATATTCCGCGCAGCTTGAGTGTGGTGTTTTCCCCAAGCTGGCTAAAAATAACGGCATTCATGGCGAGGGTTTCGTTCTGCCCTACTTCGTCAAACTGAGCGCCAGGCGCCTGGTCAAAACCGTCGTCTTTCTTAACTTTGACAAACAACGATGCGGACAGCTTATTCTCAATGATCGGCCCTTCGATGTAGCCGGCGATATCGTAGTTGAAGTTGTCAAACTTGTTAGATGACAATTCGGTCGTAAACTTTCCGCCGAATTCATCGAGTGATGGCGTTGTCGTAATGAAGTCGATGGCGCCGGCATACGTGGCCCGACCATACGCGGCAGACTGGGGTCCCTTCAGCACTTCGATCCGTTCTACGTCGAGCGTCTCAAGGCCTACGGAAAGCCCTCCCATAAAAATTCCGTCGACGAAAAATGACACTGGTTGATAGCGCTCGTCAGACGTATTTGCTGACAATCCACGTACATTTAGACCAGATGCATCATGGCGACCATTGCCTGAGTAGATGTTGAAATTGGGAGTGAACTGCGCGAGGTCCTGAACATTGTCTACGCCAAGGCGATCGAGCTCAGCGGTTGAGAACACCGTGATGGCGAGAGGCACTTCCTGAAGGTTTTGTTCACGTTGCTTCGCCGTGACAACGATTTCCTCTAAGACCAGTTGTTGCGCCGATGCAGGCAGCGCGCTTGCCGCGCACCCGAGCATCACACCACTTAAAAGTGCATTTTTTAAGGTCATTTTCTCCCCCTTGTAAGTAAGCGGACTCAACACCTGCGGCGTCTCATCCCAGACTGTTGTCTCTTGTCGTGCGCCCCAAAATACGCATCAACAGATCAAGATTGCCCCTTTGGACGCGTTACACTCCGCACCTCTGCCTGGTTAGCGTATTGCTGCGCGACCGTAATGTGATCTTTCGCGCCAGTTATTTCGCGCTTCGCGGGGGTGACTTTGCGGTAATGAAGCATTGCACCACCCGTCAGGGAACTTGACCTAAGGCGTGCGGCAGATCGCCTTGCATCTGCTGCGCAAAGTCGCCCCCACGAAGTTTGGCTTGCGCTGGGTCTGGTCGCCCTAAAAGCTGATTGCGCTCTTGGGCCTGAGTCATGTGGGTGGAACCGGTCTTCAGCCACCTCACAGGTCAAGAATCAGAGACATAAGAGGAGAGGCGACATGAAACTCAAAAACCTTAGAGATGGGGGGCTCGTGTCACGGATAGCCAATTTCTGCACTCGAAAGCTCTTAGTCCCTTTTCTTGCTTTCGCTACTTCAGTGGGCGGCATCTTGGCCGCCCACGCTGACGCGGCGGCGAACGAAAAGATTTCGGGAATACATGAAGTCATATTTGGAGTTTCTGATCTGGGAGAAGCTGAGGCGTATTGGAACAGATTTGGCTTCCACACTGTCAATCAAGGGACGCTCACCAAAGACGAAGCGATGGCGCTCTATCACGTGCCATCTGCCGCGAAGATCTTGCGAATGGCCCATACCAATACTGATCATACTTTTGTCAGGCTTTGGCAGTGGGAGAATGAAACCGGGCCAGGGGCTGGTATCGTACCGCTGCTAACTCCGGGAACACGATGGGTCTCTTCTTACCTCAAGAACCAAGTCGAGATGTACTATCAGGCGCTTGCCGACCAATTGGCCGGCAAGCCGATTCACATCGTTCCACCGCAATTGCATGTGGACGGCGATCTTCCGGATACGCTTCATTCTGGAGATCTAAAGGGGTACGCCGAAGTCGTCGTGCTTACACCAGATTATAGGCGAGTGTTTGCGCAACGGTGGGGGGGCGAAAACGAACGCCCCAACTTTGGATCCAACATCAATTGGGACTCACATTATCAAGGCTCTGAGATAACTCATGTCGGACTCGTCATCGAGTCAGATGATCCGAATATCTTCGACTTCTACCCCGATGTGCTGGGCATAGAACCGAGGAGACCAGAGGTTTTCCTTGAATACAGGGACGAGGGCTCATCTTGGCAAGACATTATGGGTAATAAACCGGGCGTCGGAATGGGAGCTATAAATTATGGTAATCCCAGCGATACCGCGACCGATCGTTGGGAGCATAAGTCCGGCTCCCTATTACTTCGCCGCGTACTGCCCGATCCATCCAATCCGCCTGTGGAAGCTAGGCCTGGCGCCCACGGCCTCACCTTGTTCACCTATGCCGTCGCGGATATTGAGGCCTATCATGGCAGAGTGTCCCGCAGTGCGGCACGACGCGTTACCGATGTCATCAGGAATGAGTTCGGCGAGCGTAGCTTTTCCTTCATCGCCCCTGATGGCTCCGACTGGGCCTTGGTGGAGTTGGAACAATAGTGACAATTTACAGTGCGCCATCACCAGAAAAGCGTTACTGCAACACATCTCTTGACAAAAACATAGCAGCACGAGGTCGGCTAAATATGGCTATCAGAAATTCATCTCACAAAAGTCACGACAAACAAGATATAGCCGCGGGAGTTCTACATCGCGCTGCCCAGTTCTTGTCGGCGTGCTGCGCGTTCCTGGTATTTGCCGGCCCTCCGTCCCTAGCGGTTGCACAAGAGATATCGGGCATCCATGAGGTCATATTTGGCGTATCGGATCTTGAAGAAGCAAAAAGCTATTGGACCCGATTTGGATTCCATGTGGTTGACGAAGGAGACCTCTCGGAGGCTGAGGCCATGGCCCTCTATCATGTGCCATCCGCCGCAAAGGTGATGCGCATGGCCCACATGGATACCGACCATACATACGTTCGCCTGTGGCAATGGGAGAATGAAACGGGACCTGGCGCCGGCATTGTGCCCCTCATAACCCCCGGCACACGTTGGGTGTCGTCATACCTCAAGAACCAAGTTGAGGTCTACTATCAAGCACTTGCCGACCAATTGGCCGGAAAGCCAATCCACATTGTGCACCCCCAAATCCACGTCGATGGCGACCTTCCGCCTGCGCTGCACAGCGACGACTACAAGGGATATGCCGAGGTCGTGATCCTCACGCCGGACTACAGGCGGGTTTTTGCGCAACGTTGGGGTGGCGAAAACGAGCGGCCCAACTTTGGATCAAAGATCAACTGGGACTCTCACTATAAGGGCGCCGAAATTACCCATGTTGGGTTTGTCATTGAGTCAGATGATCCATCTGTCCTCGACTTCTATCCAGAAGTCCTTGGGGTCAAACCCAGACGGCCCGAGAATTTCTACGCGTATGACGAAATGGCGCCTTCGTCCATTGCCATATACGGCATAAAGCCAGGCATGGGGTATGGCAGCAACAACTACGGCAACCCGAGTGACACCTCCACGAGCACGTGGACGAATAAGTCGGGCTCTCTTCTCATTCGCCGCGTCCTACCCGATCCAACTACGCCACCTGTTCAAGCCAGACCAGGTGCGCATGGCTTGACCCTATTTACCTATGCGGTTGCCGATATTGAAGATTATCACCGCCGCATATCGGCGAGCGACGCGACCCGCGTTACCGAAATTATGGGGAATGAGTTTGATGAGCGCAGCTTTTCATTCATCGCGCCTGACGGAACTGACTGGGCGCTTGTCGAGATGCAGAAGTGATGCTTGTGGCTCAAGAGTACTGAAGGAGTGCAGCTAGTATGAAGGGCATCTCGATACCCGCGCTTTCTTGCCTTTGTATATTGGCATTCACAACAAGTGCCTTTTGCCGGGACGCTGTACCGCCGAAGGGCGCGCCACCCCACGTGCCGGCATCTCTGGAAGACATCGAAAATTGCTCAGACCCTGTCGTGATGTTGGTTATTGGCGAGGTCAGCGAGGAGGGTTTTGATTGGCAACATCCGAGCGGCCGGGATTACGGTGAGGAACTCAGAAATTCTGACCTCTACGAGCGGTTCGGTGGTTTTTACATGACATCCAGTCAAATTCTAGAAACGTTCGAGAATCCCTATCCCGCCAATCGGTTCACTTTGATGGCGGAGTGGCCCTGCCTGGAGGCGGCGCAGGGTTTCTATTACTCGTCGGAGTATCAGGACATTCTCAAGCTTCGCGCCGGATCCGGAACGTTTCAGTTCACGGTTTTTCCGAGAGAGACAATCGAAGACATGAGCTATATGAGGGGCAAGTGAGGTCGGGCGTCCACTCTGTTTGGTCAACTCAATCGCCAGGCCACTTGAAGTCGGGAAAAATCACTCTCCACGCAACTATACGTTAAAACCGTTCTTCCTCAGCGGCAGTGACCGGACTCGGCGGCCGGACGCAGCAAAAATCGCATTGGCCACCGCTGGAATTATGGGTGGCAATGCGGGCTCTCCAAGGCCCGTTGGTGAATTGTCAGACTGGATCAAGTGCACATCCACGTCAGGGGCATCCGCCATCTTTAGGAGCGGGTATTGGTCGAAATTGCCCTCCTCAATACGTCCATTCTCAATAGATACGCTCTGGCCAAACATTGCGCTGATACCATCGATTACGGATCCTTCGCATTGGTTCATTGCCCCACTGAAGTTGACGATCTTTCCCGCGTCGCCAACGACATAAACTTTATGAACAACAATTCGATTGGCGGCATCGACACTCACCTCTGCTACTTCTGCAAAATATGACGCATGACTAAAGTAGAACCCGAGTCCTAACGACCGGCCATCGGTCCGAACTCGCCCCCAGCCCGACCTTTCTGCCGCCACCTTGACAACCTGAGCCGCTCTACCTGTGTGCAGAGCCCATACGTTTCCCGGATCTAGCCACCTGGGCTCTCCTAGGATTTCGAGAAGGAACTCGACATGGTCGCGCCCGGCCGCCGTGGCGAGTTCATGAATGAATGACTGAAACACGAATGCGAAAGCGTTCGCCTTTGGTGCACGGAGCGCGCCTGTCGGGGTGGTCCATGGCAGCATAGACCTCGTGTACTGAATGTTGTCGATTAGGCCCGCGGGAAACTCTTCGGCGTCCATATCTCCGACGCGAACCGTTGTTTCTCCAGTATGGGTAAATGTCACGAAATGATTCCGAAGGGCGATGAGCCTGCCACGATCATCCAACGCGCCCTCAACATGATGAACCCCGCCAGGCCGATAGTGGTCATGGCGCATGTCATCCTCGCGGGCCCATTGAAGCTTGACGGGGGCGCCAACCCTTTCCGATATGGCTACTGCTTCACACACAAAATCATTGTATAGACGGCGGCCAAAAGCGCCTCCTGCGCGGAGCTGGTGCAAGGTCACATTCTTTGGATCGAGGCGGAAGAGGTCGGCGATGCTATTGATTGCGGTATCGGGGGTTTGTGTCGACGACCAAATCTTAATCTCTTCCCCTTGATGCCACGCAACACAGCTTTGCGGCTCCATTGGCGCATGAGCAATAAACGGATAACTATACGTAGCTTGTAGCGATAGCGCCGCATTCCCGATCGCCTGTTCGACATCGCCCGTTTCAACAATGATGTCATTGCCACGCTCCGCTGCGAGATCGATGGCTTTCGCAAGGGACTGAGACCAGCTGTCTGTCGCGGCCCCACCCTCATCCCATTCAACACGAAGAGCTTGTTTCGCTTGGAGTGCCGCCCACGTTGAAGTGGCAACAATTGCGACGCCCGGCATGATCTCTGCTGCCCGCCCAGTGCCCTCCAAAACAAAGGCGTCAATCACGCCGCTCAACGCCCGCACTTGTTCCAGGTTGGCCGATGCGACTCGGCCGCCGAACGCCGGGCATTTTTCGTATGTCGCGTAAAGCATGTCCGGCAGCGATATGTCGGACACGTAAAGCGGCTGTCCGCTGACGACCTCACCATTTTCAACGCCACCAACCCACTTGCCGATGAGTCGAAAGTCTTTTTCGTCCTTGAGGGGGATGGCCGACGGGTCAGGAATGGGGACATCTATAGCGTCATGGACGAGTTCCCCATAACTGAGGGTCCTGCCAGTAGGCTGATGGAACACTTTACTTTCCCGGGTTGAACACTCGTCTCTGTCCACACTCCAGATGTTGGCAGCAGCCGAGATCAACATATGGCGTACGACTGCACCGGCAGATCGCAGTTGGTCCCAGGAACTTAGAATCGCGTATGAGGCAGCGGCCCTCTGATGGCCATAAACTTTGGTATTGATCGGAGCCTGGCCGACGTGAACGTCTTCCCATGCCGCATCCAGCTCATCCGCCACGATCATCGGGAACGCCGTTTGTATACCCTGCCCTACTTCGGGGCATTTATTGTAAATGAGAATTCGACCCTCCTGCCCGATCTCCACAAACGCATTAAACTCAACCCAGCTGGGTTGCGACGCGACGCCGGGCCGGGCCGGCAGACTCAGACCCAGGGAAAATGCAAGCGACAAGCCGCTCCCACCAAGGACACTTACCCCAAGCGCCGACCGGCGGGACGAGCCAGAACGCTTATTTTCGGTGCGACTTACCGGGCTAGGTTGAAACCGCAAAGTTTTCTCCATTGAAACCAATCATTCGAACGGGTTTGCGCAGATGTTGGAGCCTGCAAACGCTGGGCTAGTCTCTGCCGGTTTGCTACCCGAGACAAACCTCGCATGTATCTGTCACTTGAAATTTTGCTGTTACCGCCTGATTCAAAGTGGGTAGGGTCTCTGACAACACGTTGCCGGACGCATCAATGAGAGCCGTCGCCTTTGCATCCGCAGGGTAGCTGCGACCGACCGGCGGGGTAAGCACGATCATATGCCCAGACTTTCCGGAAATCCGGTTGGCAAATTTCGTCGGATCATATCCAGGGCTATCGTGATGAATAATTATCCGGCTGCACGAGGACTCATTGGGGCTCAGATCCGAGGCGACCGGCTGGTCGGAAGACTCTGAGCTGGCCGATAAAAAATACACGTCACCGGCAGGAGAAACGACCGGCACCTGCCCCGTATGCTCTGGCGGTAGAGCAAGATGCAGGTCTATCTCGGTTGCGAAACGCTGGCACAGGCTCATAAGTCTAGTGCTTGCCAGGAAAGGACCTTCACCAGGCTTGCTAACCGCGATCAAGTCAGTCGAGCCAACTTGACGTGCGATCATGCTGAGGTTTCCCATCAGGTCGTCGGCTAGACCGGTTGCGTGGACGTTTCGCTGTTCCGGCAACCATTGGAATGCGACCGCAGTAAAGCTTGATCCTGCTGGCTTGGCACTAAAAACAGATGATAACGACCCCGCTCGGGCACCACGAGATATGGCTCCAACAAGACCACCGCCCGCGCCGAGGGCTGCAGTGGCAAGCCCACCTCGAACGACGTCGCGGCGATTTAGGTACCTCATCAGAAACCTCACTAGTTCTCAGCAATTAATTAGCATATCGATTGTGACTAGCCATTCCTTGTGAGCACCACACGACCAGCCGCCTATGACACTCTTATCACCACCTTGCCAATATGAGAGCCGCTCTCGAGATACCTATAGGCGTCCTGGACCTGGTCGAACTCGAACACTCGATCGACAACAGGTTTAAAACCGCCCACCTCAATAGCATCAACGAATTCCTCGAGCATCTCGCGGCTGCCGGACGTAATACCCTTAAGAACGATGTTTTTTGCCAGCAGACCGTTCAGCTTGGGTTGGCCGCTGTCCAAAGCACCGATGAGCCCCACGCGGGCATTGGGCGCACAGCAGGACATGGAGCGATCCAGAGTACCGCCAACGGTCTCGACGACGATGTCAACGCCACCGGTTTTTTCCAGAACCTCTTTCTCCCATTCTGGATTAGACCGGTAGTTGACCGTCACGTCAGCCCCCAACGCCCTCATACGTTCCAGTTTTTCATCGCTTGACGACGTAATAACGGCGCGCGCGCCATTCATTTTCGCAATTTGCATCGCAAACACGGATACACCACCGGTACCCAACGACAGTACCGTGTCCCCCGCCTTAATTTTCCCAAGCCTTTGGACCGTTGACCAAACCGTGGCTCCGGCCGCACCAAGGGTAGAGCTCTCAATCAAGCTCAGATTCTTTGGCAACTTGAATAGGCAGTGTGCCGGCAAGACGATTCGTTCGCCCAGGACGCCATCCGCGGTATTACCAAGATCTGCAGCGAATGCGGCTTCGGGCGAGTAATCCCCGTTGACCCAACCGCTAAAGTGTGTCGCGCCAACGTGGTCACCGGGCTTCACATGCGCGACTCCCTCACCCACGGAAATAACCTCTGCTGCAACATCCGCGAGCGGAATGCGCGTTTCGGGTTTGGGCGGCCCATAGTCATCGCGTGCAATCTTGAGATCGCGATGATTTAGGGCACAAGCTTTTACCGAGAGAACAGCCTGCCCGTGCATGGCGATCGGATTTTCGCGCTCAACCATGCGAAGAGACTCGATGCCAGTTTGCTCCGCTATCTCCCACACTTTCATGTCATTCTCCTTTTGGGCTTTTGAGCCGGCCTCAGCCTAAAATACTGGGTCAAGCAAATGTGACGAATCCTGGCGAACCGCACCGGTTATCTCTAAACGCTTGAATCTAGAAATTTGCGCGACTCCTCGGCCAAAAGGTCTGGGCGAAGGGAGAACGGACTCCGGCCTATGTTAAGGGGGCCGATTTCGGTCGCGTTTGGGGCGTCTCGCATGGCCTTAGCAATACTTTCATCGTGTGTATCGAGCGGATTAATCAGGGCGAGAGGCTGGGTAAGCGCACTGAAGTTCTCATCGTATTGATAAGTGTAAACGGCTTTATACGCCCACCAGTCTTTATCTCCCGACCGCAGTCTTTCCTGGAACAGGTGTATCGCTTGCTCCAGGGTAACGCCTTCAACCCGCCGTTTGACCGCACCATCCCACGTTGCCATGACGCGTTTGCCGTCTTCGGTATACGGACCATATGTCAGATCACGTATTCTTTGGGCCCGAATCGCATCGTCGTCGATGTAGGGCGGAGATACGAGGCACACCTTGCGAACCAGGTCCGGGCGCTGAACGGCCAAATCCAGAGCGATCACACAACCGGTCAAGTACCCCAACAGGTCGACCTTGGAGGCACTTTCGGAACCACCGTAGCCCAGTGACTCCAGGGCATCCGCCATCGCGCCAGAAAATTCAGCCATTGATTCGGGCATAGTCGGCGGCCGGTCTGACTCGCCGAAACCCGGCGTATCCGCTGCTATGGCGATACGATCTCGCCCCATGTCAGCGATGTAGTCACGAAAATACCACCCGCTTGCTGGGCTGGGGTGAAAACACAGGATTGGATTGTGCTTCTGGAGAGACGGGTTTACCGGTTTCGCAATGTGCACATGCAGTTGACCATATCGACAGTCAACATAGCGACGCTCGATAACGACGCCGTTTCTCACTTCACGCGCGAAAGCGTTCGCGCCAAGACTCGCTACACCCAGGCCGAGGCCCAATGACGTTGTCAGTGACAGTTTCAGTGCCCGGCGGCGCGATAGACTCTGGCCGGACCGACGTGGGACCAAAATTGGATCAGCAAAAATAGTATGGCCCTCCATGAGATCGTTTGGTGCATTGGCAGACCGGTTGAAGCCAAATCCGCACGGCTGACATTAGCACGCAGCAAAAAAACGCAATGCCGTTCCAAGCGGTAAGGCCTTGGAATTACGCGAAATATCTTTTGCGTAGTCACGAGCATATGGGCTCCGAGAACTCTTGCTCATACAATGGAATGGACCACGTGCCGAGACCAAGCCATGATTCAACTGAATGACACACCACATACGATAGGTCCGCTCAACCGCCTCCCTATCGGCCTGCTCGTTCTCAGGTTAGTTCTGGCGGCATATCTAGTGCAGTGGGGGTTGCTGCATTGGCGATACCCCGACGGAGCGATCGAGGTTTATGCGCGGTGGTATGGCGTTGCCCCGACACTCTTTGTCAGCAGCTGGATTGGCATGGCGCTCATCTTCGCCAGTGCCCTTATGGCATGCGGGTTTTGTCGGCGCATTGGCTACGGCGCCGGAGTTCTCTTTCAGGGTTTAATGGTATTGGGCCTTACCCCCCATCTTCTTGACCCCTATGGCTATCACCTGCCGCCGAATTGGATAAATCACGGTCTGATTGCGCAGGTCCCAGTACTTGCTGGCTACTGGGCGTTGTTCGCGCTTAGAAAGACAGATCGTTACAGCTTGGATTTCCTAGTCGAGAAAAAGCGCGGGTCGGATCTATCCGGTTGGTCCGTTCCTGCGGCAGGCGAGGCCGGCACCGCACAGGCTTTGATTATCATTCGGCTAACCTCCGCACTGTTCTTCTTCCAATGGGGCGTGGAAAAATTTGTCGAGACAGAGATGTCTATAGGCATGATGGAACGATGGTATGGCGTTGGCAGCTTTCAAATGGCTGCGACATATGCGACGGGAGCGTTTGAAATTCTGCTTGCCGCGGCTCTGGCGACAGGAACATGTAGGCGGCTGACCTATGGCATTGGGGCTTTAGTCAAGGCGAAGACCTGCTGGGCGATTGCCCCTTTGCTCCTTTTCCCTTTTGCCACCGAAAGCGGCGGACGTCTGTCTTCAGTTGCCGCGTCAGTACCGGTACTCGGCGTCCTATGCTTTTTGTATTGGTGCAGAGGATGGGACACACTTTCGTTTGATTCGAGATTTCGTAAGATAAACCGGTCAGCGCCGGAAAAGGTGTTGAGTCACTAGGTTTGCCGTTGGTCAGGGAACGGCGTAGCCTGCAACGCTAGGTGCCGGCCTGCCGAACTCAGCCCGAGTGACTTCATAGCGGCTCATCGCAACGGGCTGCCTGAATAGACGCGGGACATTCTCGCGCTCCACGTCAGAGCCGGGCGACCAGAGCATGACTGTTTCAGCGGCAACAAAATCATCTCGGAACAATTCTCGCAGTCTTCGAAGACCAAACCGTGATCTTGAGCATATGACAGATCGCCGCCTCAGAAACAGGAAGGTAGGAGCAGGCCCATACATGTGTGCACACGAGGGGTCACGGCTCAGGAAATTCCTTGACGCATTTATGAACTAGCGCCGGCTCTACGTTACCGCCCGAACATATCAGGCCGATTGTCTGCGCAGTTTCCGGTAATTTACCAACAAGCGCAGCCGCGAGGGCCACTGCCCCTCCAGGCTCCAACACGACCTTAAGCCGTTGAAATGCATAGGATATAGCGCGTTTAACCTCCTCATCAGACACAACGTATCCGCTGGTAACCAGCCGGCGATTTATTGAAAACGTAAGCTCGCCAGGCGTTGGGGCAAGCAATGCGTCGCATATCGATTTCGCCTTGCGCTCGTTCGTGCATCGATAACCAGCGGCGAGAGAGCGTGCAGTGTCGTCAAAGTTCTCAGGCTCTACTGTATAGATTTGTGTGCCCGGCGATTTTTCAGATAACGCCAATGCGCACCCTGCCGTTAATCCCCCTCCCCCACAGCACACAAGCACAGCATCCAAGGACATCTCCATTGCGCGCACTTGATTCGCGACTTCGAGCCCGACCGTGCCCTGCCCGGCAATGACCCACGGATCTTCATAGGGCGCGATCAAGGTTGCTCCTGTTTCCCGCGCGATACGCTGAGCAATGGCCTCGCGGCTTTCCGTGTCCCGATCATATAGAACCACTTCCGCACCGTATCTGACGGTGTTGGTGCGTTTGGACTCCGGAGCGTCGCTCGGTATGACAATCGTGGCGGCCATGTTCAGCAGCTTGGCGGCATAGGCGACGCCTTGAGCGTGGTTGCCGGAGGAATAAGCCACAACGCCGGCGGCGCGGTCCTGCGGAGGTATGTTGGATAGGCGGTTGAAAGCACCACGAAATTTGAACGATCCGGTGTTCTGGAGATTCTCGAGTTTCAGGACCACCGAACGACCGAGACGTTCGTTCAGGTCATGACTTTCAATAAGTGGCGTTCGGATCGCATGCCTATGGAGCGTGCGGGCAGCACCCTCAATATCAGCGAAAGTCGGCGCCTCCAGCCGCCTCAACTCAGCTCCCCCCCAAGTTTTGCGGCATAGTTTGCAACGGATATCCCCCCCTGTATCAGGTTAAGCGGTATCATAGAGTATAGTGTCCCCGGTAACCGGCGGTCCGTCGGGCACCGGCACATGATAAAATATGACTGTGAATAGAATCCTGCATGTCCTCAGCTGAACCCTCCCCAGATTTCTGGCGTGGTAAACGCGTGCTGGTGACCGGCCATACGGGCTTTAAAGGGTCCTGGCTGGCATTTTGGCTGTCGGAAATGGGAGCGGACGTATACGGCTTGGCGCTCCCGCCAGAAAATGAGCGCTGCATATTTGTCCGAACCGGCTTAGACACGAGAATAACGAGTGTCCTTGGTGACATTCGCGATCAATCCATTGTCGATCGAATGATCGCCGATGCCAAACCAGAAATCGTATTTCATCTCGCGGCACAAGCGTTGGTTAGACGTGCCCATGCAGACCCCGCGGAAACGTACTCGACCAACCTCACTGGGCTTGCAAACGTTTTGGATGCCGTTGCCACAACCGGTACAACGTCATCTCTTATCGTCGCCACATCTGACAAGGTTTATGAAAATCGCGATAACTCGCATGCATTTATTGAATCAGATTCTCTTGGCGGCGTCGAACCCTATGGGGTGAGCAAGGCGGCAGGAGAGTTCGTCGTTCAGGCATTTCGGACGTCGTTGGGAGAGAACCCTTCACTCGGCGTCGCAACTGTTCGCGCTGGAAACGTCATCGGCGGGGGCGATTGGGCCGAAGACCGTCTTATTCCCGACGCAATTCGGGCATTTGAGGCAGGCACTCCCCTAATCGTGCGCAACCCCAATTCGACGCGCCCGTGGCAGCATGTAATCGACCCCTTGGCGGGATACATCCTTCTCGCAGAGCGCCTCGCAACCGGTGAGAGGGTTTGGCGCGATGCATGGAACTTCGGACCGGATGCGGACCAAACACATACGGGGCGACCCGTGCGCGAAATTGCCGACCTACTCGTCACGAGATGGAACGAAGGCGGCGGTTTGCCTTCTGCATCGTGGGTTAATACCGAGAATACAGATGCACCCTATGAAGCGAAGACACTGCAAGTGAACAGCGACAAGGCGCAAACCCAACTGGCATGGAAGCCGCGCATATCCTTGGAAACGGTAATTCAACAGACGGTGGATTGGTACCTCGCTGACCAGCGCGGCGATGATATGTGCGGCTTGGCCGCCGCGAACATCGCAGCCCACTACAGCTTTTCCTAGCCTTTGCAACGGGTTAGGGATTTGTTCACTGGTCTCATCTATGGTTCCAACTGGGGAAAACTGATCCGCGCCGCATCGAAGGAAATCTCGAGGACGTGCCCGAGGCCTTTGGATAGAGCAGACAGCCGGACGCGGCGGATTAGAGGGCGCCAGAGGGATCGAGAGTTATGAAAGCGGTCATTTTAGCCGGCGGAAAAGGCACGCGCCTCCGCGAAGAAACGGAGTCCAGGCCCAAACCGATGGTCGAAATCGGCGGAATGCCGATCCTTTGGCACATCATGAAAATCTACGCCCACCATGGAATCACTGAGTTCGTGATAAGCCTTGGCTACAAGGGGTATATGATTAAGGAGTACTTCGCCAACTATCTGCTCCACATGTCAGATGTCACCATCGACCTTGCAGCCAACAATATCGAAGTGCATCAAAACCAAGCGGAACCCTGGCGCATAACTTTGGTAGACACGGGCGAGGAGACTCTGACCGGTGGACGCCTCAAACGCATCATGAAATATCTTGGCGAAGAGCCCTTCTGCTTCACCTATGGCGACGGTGTCGGCGATATCGACATAGCCGAAACTCTGAAACGATTTGAAGCATCCGAAAAACTGGCTCTTGTCACTGCAGTGCAGATGCCGGGCCGTTTCGGCGTGTTGGATTTGGCGGACGAAAACGTCGTAGGATTCAAGGAAAAGCCAAGCGACGGCAGCTGGATCAATGGCGGCTTCTTCGTTTTGTCACCCAGAGTGGTGGACTTCATCGATGGAGACATGACGAGTTGGGAGCGCGAGCCTCTGGAACGGTTGGCGCAAGAAAACCAGCTGACAGTTTATCGCCATACAGGATTCTGGCAGCCCATGGATACGCTACGTGACAAATTAGCGCTCGATCAGATGTGGAATGACGGCAAGGCTGCCTGGAAGGTCTGGTGATAGAGTGGGGCGAGCTCGCGTTCTAGTGTGCGGTGCGTCGGGATTTCTTGGAACCCATTTGATGACAACGTTAGCGCAGCTGCCAGACGTTTCAGCCATCGCCCTAATTCGCAAGCCGTATCCACCCAAGAGCTTTGGCACACAGGCGAACATAGAGGTCGTAGTAGCAGACATTACGGATGCCAAAGCTGTCCGCGGTGCAATAACAGAGGCAGCGCCAAGCCACATCATTAACGCCACATCTTATGGAGTGCGGCCTGAAGAACGTGCATTCAGGAGAAGTGAGGCGGTCAACCTGACCGGCGCCTATCATCTGATTTCTGCATCCGCAGCTGGTGACGTTCGTAGGTTTGTTCAGATCGGAAGTTACTCGGAGTATGGTCAGCACGATAAGACGCTAAGTGAACATGTGGCATTGAGACCGGACAGTCCATATGCCGCGACGAAAGCCGCAGCGTCTTTGTTGTTGCAGGACATGCGCCTTTGCGGATCGATGGAGACAGTGGTCGCACGGGCCTTTCATATGTGGGGACCCGGGGAACCGCCCCACCGCCTTACTTCTCAGGTCATCGCAGCGAGCCGGGCAAAAAAACCACTCAAGTTGACTTCGGGGACGCAAGTAAAAGATTTTACGTATGTTGCTGATGCCGCGCGCTGGATATGCGCTCTCGCGCTTTCTGACTCTAAACTCGATCATGGGGTGTACAACGTGGCCGGCGGCCGCCGGTGTAGTGTGAAAGAGTTTGCATTAGACGTGGCAAACAAAGTCAATGGGTCTTCAACATTTGAGTTTGGCGCTCGAAATATGCCCCAACGAGAGCCACCAAATGGCACCGCCGATAATAGCCGACTTCAGGACGCTATCGGCCCGCTGACGCAAACTCCTTTTGATGACGCGGTTTCTGCGACCATCGCGGCAAGTCAACCGTGAGCGTTTGGGATTGGATACTTTTGTCCGGCATTCCGTCGAGCCACCTTGGCGGCACCGGGCAACTGATGCGCCACCTCGAAAACAGGACCCTCAGCTCCAATAGATACGACGGCACAATTTTATACAGTCCAGACGGCGAAGATCTGTCCAAAGACCAGTTAGCCCTGCTGGTCGAGACTCCCAAGTGCATTCTTTTTCACCCACAAATGATCGGGGTCGAGCAGACGTTGGACCTTATTGCAAGACGGCACGAATCAGGCCGCAAGACCCATATCTATTTGCTGGATAACTTTTTCTTTTGCCGTCGCAGCTACAATCACATCAACACTGAAGTAACGACATGCCTCAGGTGTGTAGGCCCGGGGATGCATGTCCGCGCCGATGAAATGAGTTGCCAACCTTGGCCGAAAGTATCGCGCGAGTCGCATACCTTCGCTCAGCACCTCATGGAGTTTAACAATGCCGGCGCGTTAGCATATTTCGCGCAAACTCAGACCCAAGCTGATCTCGCCCATAAGCATTTTGGTGAAGGCGCCGATATCAAGCTTGTCGGCTTGTGGTGCGAAGATTGGAATGAACACTTTGACACTTTCGAGCGTGAAGGTGTCGTCACCACCGAGGCAGGGCAATATGACGTGGTTTACCATGGCAGCCGAGACTTAGCCAAAGGACTAGGATGGACGATGTCCGTCGCCGCAGCCTTACCAGACATCACGTTTCTTATTCCGCTGGACCGTGGCGAGGCAAATTTCACCGCCTCGCCAAACATCACTATTGAGACCATGCGATGGAATGAGGGGCTATTTGACGCCATCAAAGGAGCGAAGCTCACACTCATCCCGTCGCTTTGGTCAGCTCCGTGTGAAGGCGCCCTCATCAAAAGCATCCTGACCGCCCGGGCCAGCGCCGTTGTGCGTGCGGACGCCGCGTTCTCGGGCGAGATTCCTGATGACGTGTTGATGAAGCTCTCGGCGGACCCCAGACAAGCCGCTGAAGAGATTCGGGGCGTCGTCGATGGCTCGGGCTGGTCGCCGTCGCCCACCCAACGGCAGGCCTGGGTCAGCAAGTTCAAAGCCGAGAACGCTGCTTTGTATGAGCGGCTAATTGATTGATTTTATTAGAGATAAAGACGCGCACTTCAACCAAAACCCCACGTTACATCGTTAACATTGCGTCAATACCCCGTAAGCTAGTCTAGCGTCTGGGTGAGTAGGCCCTGGCACACACTCTAACTGATGGTCAGGGCAGTGGATGCGGGACCGGATTCCGAAATGACGGCCAAGGATATCAGTCGCAATATATTGCCTGATACCGCGACGCTGCGCGACGCGATGGAACGCTTGAACTCGGGTGTTGGTGGAATCGTGTTGTTTGTCGATACCACTCAGCGTCTCACCAGCATTGCCACCGATGGGGACTTGAGGCGGGCCATCCTGAGTGGCACGAGTCTCAATGATACGGCCCAGGAATTCGCCCAGACCGATTTTACCGTTGGCCATGCCGACGATGATCGAACTGTAAATCTGGCGCGCATGTCGGCAACCATCCGCCATCTGCCGATCGTCGACCGCAATGGCAAGCCTACCGACTTGTTGGCATGGGCAGAGCTTTGGCGGATGCCGTTGGTTCAACCGTCTCTCGCCGGCAATGAAATGCGATACGTGACCGATTGCCTCAGCAGTGGGTGGGTGTCGTCACAGGGGTCTTATATCTCCAAGTTCGAGACAGCCTTTACGGATTATATGGGAGATGGATTGGCGCGGTGCACATCGTCAGGCACCACTGCCCTCCACTTGGCCCTTCTTGGTTTGGAAATTGGTCCCGGCGATGAGGTGATCGTCCCCAACCTCACCTTTGGCGCCACCGCCAATGCTGTTGTTCATGCCGGCGCAGCACCTGTATTCGTTGATGTTGACCAAGAGACCTGGACCATAAACCCGGACGAGGTCGCCAAGGCCGTAACGAAAAACACCAAAGCCGTTATTCCTGTGCACCTATATGGCCATCCATGCGACATGGATCGTTTAATCGAGATCGCGGTGTCTCATGACCTGAGAATTATCGAAGATTGTGCTGAGTCACTTGGCGCGACATACAAGGGCCGGAAAACCGGAACATTTGGAGACGTTGCCTGCTTCAGTTTCTTTGCAAATAAGGTGATCACGACCGGCGAAGGTGGGATGATCTGGTGCCGCGACAACGAGGTATTCGAACGCATTGGTGTGTATCGCGATCATGGCATGTCGAAAGAGAAGCGCTATTGGCACACGGTGACCGGTTACAACTATCGCATGACCAACATGCAAGCGGCGATTGGCTTGGCGCAGATCGAGCAGATTGATCGTTTTCTCGAAAGGCGGGGAGCACTTGCGGACCGATATCGCAGACATCTTTCCGGCATCTCGGGCCTGCGCCTGCCGCCACACGCCGACTGGGCCGACCCGATTTGCTGGCTCTATACGATTTTGCTGGATACACGAGATATCGGTCTGGACATGGCAGCCCTAGTGGCCCGCTTGTCTGAGCGCGGCATAGAGACCCGAAACGTGTTTCACCCCTTAGCCAATCAACCGGCCTTTAATTCATACCGCTCCCTGCCCACACCGGTCACCGACGATGTCGCTTCACGTGGCCTTAGCTTGCCAACCTCAAACGACATGTCTGAAGAGGACGTCGACGTCGTTTGCGATGCCCTACTATCGGTGGTCAATACTTCGCAGGCGGTAGCGGCGGCAGGCGCGTAGACCCTGGGCACCGCGCGATAGAATCATGGAGAAAAAACCTCAATGACGAAGAAAGATGAGTTCCGCGAGAGGTTAAAAGGACCGGTGTGTCCGCTACTGACACCATTTTCTGAAGATGGCTCTACCGTCGACCACGACGCTTTGTCACGCTATGTCGATTTCCTTGCGTCGGCTGGAATCCCGGCAGTAATGACGACGGTTGGTACAAGCCGATTCAACCTCTTAAGTGAAGAAGAGATACTTGCGGTCAATGAAACTGTCGCGCGCGCGGCGGCGGGACGCTGTCTCGTCATCTTAGCAGGCCCCATGACGGGGCATACGGAAACAAACATTAGATTCGCAAAGCACGCCGCTCAACAAAACGCCGATGCCTACATCGCGTTCTTTCCGGAACGCTACTACGGCGATGAACCCATCTATACATTCTTTAAGACGCTCACAGATTCTGTCGATATCGGCGTCATGATCCACGAGATGCCGATGCGCAGCGGATACGGTGGCACTCAACAGTATCCGATTGACCTACTGAGCCGTTTGTCCGAAATACCCAACCTATACGGTATGAAAGAAGAATGCATGGACGCGGGCTACGCCTATCAGATTCATAGGCGCCTCGAAGACTCCATGGCAATCATCGGCGCCGGCAGCATGAGACTGTTCATGCGCGACTACCACGCTGGTGGGCGAGCCTATTTAGTTGGAATTGGCAGCTTCTTCCCGCGCGTGGCATTGGCCTTCTACGATGCCACGATTGCCAACGACATGGACCGCGCGCACCATATCATGCGCACATATGAGGAACCCTACTTCGACCTCGCTGTTTCACTCGGATGGCACGTAGCGCTCAAGGAAACCTTGGATATTCTTGGCCTGATGCCAGCTTGGGAGCGTGACCCGCTCCCCCGCCTGACGAAAGATCAGCGAAATACGCTTGGCACTAAGATTGGCGCCTTAGGCTGGCTTGATCTGGAACCTGGTCACTCGCCGGTTACTGCGTAGACATGAAAGCGGATCCCTCCAAGACCATTGTCGTTATTCCAGCGCGCGGCGGATCTAAGCGCTTGCCGCGCAAGAATGTATTGCCCTTGGACGGCCTTCCCCTAATACGCCATGCCACCGATGTGGCTATAGAGGCGGGCCCCTTCGGACGTGTCTTGGTATCCACAGACGACCCTGAGATCGCGGACACGGTTGGGGGCGTTCAGGGAGTCTCGGTCGATGACCGGGACCCCGGTCTGGCAGGAGATAAAGTCAAAGTCATCGACGTCATGGCAGAGCTTTGCCAACGCCCGGAAGTTAATTCATCCTTCGACGTACTCGGAATGCTATTGCCGACTTGCCCTTTGCGCAGTGCCGATGACTTGCGCGGTGGCTTTGAGTTATTGGATGACACATGCGACGCAGTTGTTAGCTTTACGGAGTACGAGTTTTCACCGCTCTGCGCGGTTCGCCTGAATGACGAAGACATCATGTCACCAGTTTACGAACCTTCTCCATTGATCACCGGCAATACCCGCAGTCAGGACCAGGCGCCAACATATCGTCCAAATGGCGCCTTCTTCTTTACATGGATCGAGTCTCTGCTGCGCTTGAATAGCTTTTATACCGGCCGTGTGAAGGGCTTCCTTATGCCGCGGTCACGCTCTGTGGACATCGATAACGCTGAAGACTTTGCCCATGCTGAATGGATGATTGCCAACCTGCGGGGGCAGACATGACCACATCCACACTTCGATCGGAACTGAACGTCAAAGGAAAGGCGATCTCAGAAAAGTCACCGGTGTTCATCGTCGGTGAAATCGCTTGCGGACATCAGGGTGACGTTGGTCAGGCCAAAGACTTGATCGATGCCGTGCATGCTGCAGGAGCGGACGCTGTACAACTCGAGTTCTTTCATGCCGCTGCGAACGTCGTATCCAGCTTGCCATTTTATGAACTCGTCGACGAGCTCGCCTTCTCACAATCTGAATGGGAGAATATTGTCAGTCACCTCAGAACTCGCGACATCGCCTTTTCCGCATTTATCTACGATGACGTTGGTCTAGAGTGGGCTCTGGATCTGGAGCCTGATTTCATCAAACTCAATTCTTCAGACATTTCCAACCAGGATTTGATTATTCCCGTGGCCGAGTCGGGCATCCCCTTCTCATTGGGTACGGGCGCCTCAACGATGCAAGAGATCAGCACGGCTGTTGATTTGGCTCTCGAGCACGGCGATGGGCACTTGATTCTGCAGCATGGGGTCCAGAATTTTCCCACTCCGACGGAAAATGCACATATTCGCCGTATCGGAATTCTCCGCGAGACCTTTGGCGCTTTGGTGATGTATGCCGACCACACCGATGCCACCTCGGAGATGGCCCGCTATCTCGATTTGGTTGCGCTTGGGGTAGGTGCCTGCGCGGTTGAGAAACACGTCGTGTTGGACCGTAGCAAGGAGGGGGTCGACTGGCAGGCCGCTTTGGAGCCGGACGAATTGAAGCAGTATGTGGACATAATTCGCTCTGGCGATGCGGCTCTTGGTCCCGATCGAATTTTACCGCCGACGGAAGGTGATGAGAAATACCGGCGGTTCCAGAAGAAAACCGTGGTCGCGGCCCGTGATATTTCCAAAGGATCCAAGATTACACGAGACTGCGTTGCGTTCCTGCGAGCACAGGGACAAGAAGCCGGCCTATCCCCTATGGATTTTGAGAAACTCGCGGGACGACGTGCGCTTAGAGACATATCTAAAGACGAACAAGTCCTCCTTACCGACGTCCAAGCCGACTAAGTCTCGTTCGCCCCGTCATGCACTACGAAGCCGTCAAAACCATATGCGATCTCGAACACCGGATCGATACTCAGGCCTTGGTTTATGGCGGTGTGAATTATTGGCCCTTGTGCCGCCTACGTCTTTGGTCGTCACTCATCGCCTCCTCGCTCAAGTCTGCCGGTGCAGGCAGCGACCCAGTTTCGAATACCGGACCGAGCTTCCAAGCTAGCGGGCGCACGGTCGTGCGGCCTGTTGGGAATGCCGGCAGTGGCTTGGTCAGCATCGACGCCGTGGAGGATACGTTGACTGCTGAGGAGGGAATGCTGGCGCCAGATATTATGTTCTTCGTCAGGCCCGAAGAGTATCGCGACGAGGTTGAGGGCGCTTCTTTCGCAAAAATGATCGACAGTGTCTATGACCGGGCACACACATACAATCGGCTGAAGATCGAACTCGCCAATCCGGGCACCATGGCGTTCCGACGCCGCAATCCGTCCTTATTTCTTCATGCGGAACTCGCGGCACAAGCCGCAACCTTTGACCCTCCGCATGAACTGGAGAGCGTCTCAGCGCTTGAGACTGCTGTCTATGAGGCCGGTCTTGATGTTGAATTGAGCGCTCAGTCCCTCGCGGAAGATATGGGAAAGATCTTTTACTGGGCGCGTTTGTTCGAACCACTTCTGACCGAAGTGACACCAAAGGCCATTATGCTGTCTGTCTATTATCATCCCGTCGGCATGGCCTTGATGTTGGCGGCCCATCGGTTGGGCATTGCCACATCAGATATCCAGCACGGACGATTGGGACCTCACAACGGGGTATACACCCAACTTACTGCTGCTCCGGAGGAAGGCTACGCCCTGATGCCCGACTTCGTGTGGTGCTGGGGAAGCCAGACGAAGCACGACATTGAAGTAGACAAAGCCGCCGCGTGCAACCGCCATGACGGAATTGTGGGGGGCAACCCGTGGTTGGACCGCTGGCTCTCAGGTGCTCAACGGTCTGACGAGACCGCCACGTTGATAGAAGAGTCTGCTGGGAAAAGGTGCGTGCTGGTAAGTCTACAGCAATGGGAAACGCCCATACCCAGCTTTATGCTTGAAGCAATGGCGCGCGCTCCAGAGCAGTGGACGTGGTGGCTTCGTGTCCACCCCTTACGGCGTCACACAATATCCGAGATACGAGACCTCTTATCACGGCATGACATAGCGAATTTCGAGATAGAACGCTCAACCCAACTCCCACTATTTGCGCTGTTGAGGGCTTGCGACCATCACGTAACATTCTTTTCATCGGTCGCGGTCGAGGCGATGGCATTCGGAAAATCGACAACGCTGCTGACGGATACAGGACGAGCGATCTTCGCCCCGTACATAGATGCAGGCATTTTCCGAGTCGCAAATACAGCGCAAGAAGTCATCGACGCAGTCACAGCAGCGCTCGCATCGGAAGCCGTCGATCAACTTGAGCGCCCCTTTATCGACACGAGGCCCAATCTAGCGGAAGCTGCACTTGCGACTTTGCTGGACTCGCGAGACCATGGGTCTCATGAGTGAATTGAGCGAACAGACCGGCGGCGATGCACGGCCAGTAATCTCGATTGCGGGACAGGCGATCGGCCCCGGATATCCGGCATTTATTATCGCGGAGGCGGGCGTCAATCATAATGGTTCGGTCGACATTGCCGCTGAGTTGATTACGGCCGCGGCTGAATGTGGCGCAAATTGCGTTAAATTCCAGACCTTTAGCGCTGAGCGGGTGGCGATGGAGCGCGCGCCAAAAGCGGCTTACCAACTCGAAGTCACTGATGAGTCTGAGTCCCAGATTGATATGCTCAGGTCCTTGGAACTGGCGGAGAGCGCTTACCCAGACCTAATCAATCTCTGCACGAAACACGGCGTCGCCTTCCTCTCGACACCGTATAACGAAGAAGACGTGGACTTTCTTGTTCACGTGGGCTGCCCAGCTCTCAAACTCGCGTCCATTCATGCGGCCGAACCATCGATGCTACGCTACGCCGCGCAAACTGGTTTGCCGCTTATCGTTTCGACTGGCATGGCGACAAAGGATGAAGTCGCGGTCGCGGTAGATACGATCCGCACCGCCGGCAATAACGCGTTTGTCGTCCTTCAATGCACAACAAACTACCCATCGCCTGTATCAGATGCGAACCTTCGCGCAATGACGACGATGGCTCGTGTCTTTGATGTTGCGGTTGGATACTCGGACCATACGGAATCTGACCTGACGGCTGTTGCTGCCGTCGCTCTCGGTGCGTGCGTGCTGGAGAAGCACTTTACCCTTGATAAGACCTGGGACGGGCCAGACCAGTCCACGTCTCTGGACCAAGCGGGATTGAAAAGTTACGTGAAAGCTGTCCGCGACACGGAAGCCGCTTTGGGCACGGGTGTGAAAGCCCCTGCTCAACATGAAATACGTAACATTGAAGGCATGCGGCGCAGCATTGTCGCCCGCCATACTTTGGACCGAGGCTCTATCATCGCTGCCGATGATCTTATTCTAAAGCGCCCTGCCACGGGTATTCCAGCGCGGCATTTTGACTCATTGGTTGGAAGACGTGTAACGGAAACCATAGAGCAAGGTACCCAGGTCACTTGGGAGTCTATCGAAGGTAAGAGCGCCCCATGACGGTTTTCGTATCATCAGGCGCCTTCCGCGTCCGAACTGTCGCCGGGGTGATCGACGAGGCGCAGAGACTGGGTATTCGCAAAATCGAGCTCAGCTCGGGCTTGGCCCATGACCCGGATTTGGACGCCAACATTGCGCGCGGACGTGAAGCCGGCCTCACCTTCCTGGTACACAACTACTTCCCAGCTCCTGAGGAGCCTCAAGTCCTAAATCTATGTGCGCCGCATGACGAAGACCTAAAGTGGAGTATTGATCACTGCAAACACGCGCTGGACATCGCGGTAGCTGTCGATTGTCCGTTTTACAGCCTTCACGCAGGATACGCGGTGCCCCTTACAGCCGACATGCTCGGAAAGCCGTTGGCGCAAGCGCAAGCGATGAGAAACCAGCCCGTGGACCGGGAAGCCGCATATCAACGTATGCTAGGGGCTGTGCAGGATGTGGCGGACTACGCGGGCGAGTTCGGTAAACGGCTGCTCATTGAGAATAACGTGATATCCCCGGTCTACCTGAGAGAAGTTCCGGAAAATCCTTTGCTCATGACTCACTCAGAAGAAATCGAAAGATTCATGAATGAGATTAACCGCAGCAACGTTGGATTTTTAATCGATGTGGGACATGCGCGAGTTTCGGCCACCGCGCTCGATTTTGATCCGGTCGAATTTATGGCGTGCGTCAAACCGTATACCGAGGCCTTACATCTCAGCGATAACGATGCCCAAGAAGACCAGAATCTTCCTTTCGATGACTCAGCCTGGTTTTTTCCGCTTCTAGGCCAATACGGGGATACACCGATAGTTATCGAAGCGTATGCGATGTCAGACTCCGAAATTGCTAAAGTAAGTAAGTATCTTGGCAAAGTCGTGAACTAACGCTTATGCGACGCTGATGTATTTGGCCCGCGCTGCCAAACGCCAACGGCCAAACTGCACACTCAAGGGCGCGCCGATAAAGCGGTTCCCGGAAAATCAGAGAAAACACCATCAACACCTAATGCGAAGAAGCGCCGGTACTCCGCGATAGGATCGCCGTTGTAGGGTTTCATGAGGTACCGAGGTTCGTTACGGAACGTGTAGGCATGGACCACAAGCCCAGCGTCGTGCGCCCGATCGATCAAATCTGTCGCGGGCATGGGGTTTCCCTCACGATCCTGGGGCGCGATCAAAACCTTCCAAGGCCCGATTCCGTCCGCGTATTTAGATATTCGATTTAGACCCTCGTCGGTCATCATGTCGGCGTAGGTCATTCCGGTATCCGCGCCAACCTGATCGAAAGGCGCCTCGGTACCAAAGCCCAACAGTTGCACAAGACGAATCTCCGTTTGCTCGGCGAGATACTCGAGGTTTGAGACCTCGAAGGACTGGATAAACACCCAATCCTCGGGACCTTCCAGGCCGTAGGCTGAGAGACTATCGAGCAACGGCGGCTCTAAGGGCAAACCAATGTCACGAAAATATGTCGGATGCTTGGTCTCTGGATAGACGCCAACCTTGCGTCCGCGCGCGGCGGTCTCGCGCTGAACGAGTGCAAGCACTTCTTCAAACGTCGGCACCTCGAATTTACCGTTGTTGGATTGGTCACGAAATGGCAAGCGCTCCCGTGCCCTTAGAGTTTTGATTTCAGAGAGAGTGAAATCCTCCGAAAACCAACCCGTGACCTCTCGCCCATCGATTATCCGAGTTGCCCGGCGGTTAGGAAACTTCTCCGCAACGTCCGTGGTATCAGAGAGTTCATTCTCATGGCGGGCGATCAACACGCCATCCCGCGTACTAACCAAATCCGGCTCGACAAAGTGCGCTCCCTGCTCGATCGCGAGCGCATATGACTCGAGTGTGTGCTCCGGCAACGTACCACTGGCCCCACGGTGTGCGATGATCAGCGGCCATGGCAAATCCCTCGCGTTGGCCGCGTAGTCGTGCAGGAAGAACGCCGCCACCAAGAGAAAGAACGAGATTTTTGTCATCCGCCACCCGTCGATTACTTCGGTAAGGCTATCATAAAAATTACCTCACCCGGCGTGGGCAACAAACGTCACACAATATTCACGGTCCGCCACAGATGTCTCAGCATCAAGGGGTCGCGGTTTGCCGCCGCCAAGAACCATGCGACCTATGGCCAGCGCCGGCTCACGATCGGTAAATAGTGATGGGGCCCGTTGGTGTTGAGGCCCGAAGCAACTTCGCCAGCAATTTTCCTCGCCAGGCGGAATGCTGTGACGCTGCGCTCTAATTAGTGCGCGGATGCAGAATCTCGCTGGCCCAGCATATCGTCGAAGTGAGCCCAAACGCCGTCTGTTCCGTGCCACTCACCGCGTGTCGCATTCTTCGAATACTCGGTCGCTCGGGTCTCAAAGAAGTTGGCATGCTCGACGCCGTTGAGAATTTGCGTCAGCCAGGGCAACGGGTGCTCGCCGATATTATAGATCTCGGGCAAGCCGAGCTGTTGCAGACGCCAGTCCGCGATGTAGCGGATGTAGGACTGGATATCTTCAGGCGTCATTCCGTTTACTGGACCCAACTCAAAAGCGAGGTCGATGAACTTGTCTTCAAGGTCGACGACTGTTTTGGCGCAGTCAACGATGTCGTCCTTCAAAGCCGGCGTCAGGCATTGGGTTTCCTCACAAAAGGTGTGGAACAACTTGATCATACCTTCGCAGTGCAGGCTCTCGTCGCGCACCGACCAGGATACGATTTGTCCCATGCCTTTCATCTTATTTTGCCGCGGGAAGTTGAGCAGCATGGCGAAACTGGCGAAAAGCTGCAGGCCCTCGGTGAAGGCGCCAAACATCGCCAAAGTGCGCGCAACCTCGGCTGGGTTATCGACCGTGAATTTCTGCATGTAATCGTGCTTTGCAGACATTTCTTCGTATTGAAGAAACGCCGTGAACTCGGATTCCGGCATCCCGATGGTTTCAAGCAGCAACGCGTAAGCCGCGATGTGCACGGTCTCAATGTTTGAGAACGCCGCCAGCATCATTTTGATCTCAGTAGGCTTAAAGACGCGGCTGTAGCGCTCCATGTAGTTGTCGTTCACCTCGACGTCGGATTGGGTGAAAAACCGGAAAATTTGGGTCAGCAGATTGCGCTCGGCATCCGTCAACGTGTTTGCCCAGTCCTTGCAATCCTCACCGAGAGGGACCTCTTCCGGCATCCAGTGAATTTGCTGCTGGCGTTTCCAAAACTCATGGGCCCACGGGTAGCGGAACGGCTTATAGCTGTGGCTCGGCGTCAACAGGCCGGGTAGAGACTGGGGTGCGATCTGGTTCATTGTTATTCCGGTTCAACCCACGACTTGGCAGGTAAATAGCATTATTTAGTTTTAGTAGGAGCTACTGACAGGCGAGGCATTCCTCGTAGTCGGTCCGCTCAGCAACAGCGAGTTCCTGCTCAGGCCAAGCCCGGGTATTGTCACCTTCGACACCCGCAAACGATGCGCGCTGCACCGACTTAGAACGGCAGTAGTAGAGGCTTTTGACGCCTGATTCCCACGCCTTCCAGTGCAACATCATCAAATCCCACTTGTCGATATCAGACGGCAGGAAGACGTTGATTGATTGCCCCTGGCAGACATAGGGCGTACGGTCGGCGGCCATTTCGACAACCCACCTCTGATCGATTTCAAAAGCAGTACGATACACAGCTTTCTCTTCATCGCTCAGTTCATGAAGGTGCTGGACGGAGCCTTCATGCTCGAGGATCGAGTTCCAGGTTCCGGTCGTATTCAGCCCCTTGCTTTCCAGCAGTTCGGTCAAGTGCTTGTTCTTGACCGTGAAGGAGCCCGACAATGTCTTGTGGGTGTAAATGTTCGCCGGAATCGGCTCAATGCAGGGGCTCACTCCACCGCAGATGATGCTGATCGAGGCGGTCGGGGCGATCGCCATCTTGTGGCTAAACCGAGCCATAAGACCACTCTCAGCCGCATCTGGGCATGGCCCGCGCTCTTCAGCCAACGCGACTGACGCAGCGTCTGCTTTTTGACGGATGTGCTTGAACATCCGGGAGTTCCAAGACTTTGCCATCGCGCTCTCAAACGGAACATCGCGGGCTTGCAGGAAGGAGTGGAATCCCATCAGGCCCAACCCGACCGAGCGCTCTCGTTCTGCTGAGTATTTGGCGCGATCCATACTCGACGGAGCGCGATCGATGAAATCTTGCAAGACGTTATCGAGGAACCGCATGACGTCCTCAATGAACTGATCGTCTTTGGACCACTCGTCCCACTTTTCTGCGTTCACGGACGACAGACAGCACACAGCTGTGCGGTCTTCACCCTTATGATCCGGGCCTGTGTGCAACATGATTTCGCTACAGAGGTTCGAGGTCGTGACCTTGAGGCCGAGGTCTCGTTGATGCTTCGGCATCTGGCGGTTCACCGTGTCGGAGAAGATCAGATACGGCTCACCGGTCTGCAGGCGCAGTTCGAGAATTTTCTGCCAAAGTTCGCGGGCATTGACGGTTTTACGGACAGTACCGTCTTTCGGGCTGATCAAGTTGAAGGGAGCGTCCGCACGGACCGCTTCCATGAACTCGTCAGTGATGTTCAGGCCATGATGCAGGTTCAAGCTCTTGCGGTTGAAGTCACCCGAGGGTTTACGAATTTCGAGAAACTCTTCGATCTCCGGATGATGCACATCCAGGTACACGGCGGCCGAACCGCGGCGCAGAGACCCTTGGGAAATCGCAAGTGTGAGGGAATCCATTACGCGCACGAACGGGATGATCCCGGACGTATGGCCACAGTTTTTGACCTTCTCACCGATAGACCGCACCCGGCCCCAGTACGTGCCGATTCCGCCACCGTTAGAGGCCAGCCAGACGTTTTCCGTCCAAGTGTCGACAATCCCGTCGAGATCGTCATTCACTGAATTCAAAAAACAGGATATGGGCAGGCCACGGTCAGAGCCGCCATTCGACAGCACCGGTGTCGCCGGCATAAACCACAGTTTCGAAATGTAGCTGTACACCCGTTGCGCATGCTCAAGATCGTCAGAGTACGCCTGCGCAACCCGCGCAAACATGTCCTGGTAGGACTCGCCGGGCAGAAGATATCGATCTTCCAGAGTCGCTTTGCCAAAATCAGTCAGCAAGGAATCGCGCGACCGATCAACAGTGATAGACGGAACAACTGCAAAATGTTTTGCGTCCGCAGCCTGCTGCTCCCCTTGGATGGGAGCGCGAGCATTTGCCTTTTTTTCCGCCTCTAGCGCGTAAGCCATTGAAACCCCTCATTTATATGTGCGCCGCCCGGAGGCGCGCACGACATCAATCAAGTCGGCGCAGAAGGGAAATGCGGAGACTCGTATCCCGTTCGCCATTCGATAACTCAATAAAAACAAAGAGTTACGAACGCCGTTTGAGCAACGGGTCGTTGCGAATCTGCATTTTTGGCTGTCTGAACCTGAAATCGGTCCTTGGAACAGCCCCCTCAGTCCCCTCATGCCCACGATCTAGTTATCGGAGGCAGAAGCGCCACGAGATATGGTGCTGAAGGCGCGTGTTCTCGTCAACAACATTTTGTCACGGGAATGCAAATTTAACACAAGATATAGCGTTCTTTTGGCTTGACAGTGAAGGCGCCAAGCGAACCCCCAAGGAAAACTGCCGATCCCCAAAACTCACCAGATTGATCCAGTGCACCACTCAGGCCGTATACCCCTACAAATCGAACGTGGAAGGGAGACATTCAACATGCCGACTTCAAGCTCCACACAGGCCGGGCATGACTTGCTGTCATTTTTGGACACAGAGATCCGGGTTTGCCTTGCCCGCGCCGCCGATGCCCCTGTTCCCGCTTCGCGTCATTTCATGGCTGAAGCGGAAGAACTGGCCGCATTGCGTTCAAAATTGGCGGGACGCTTTGGTAGAGACAACCTGGGGTCTCAAGACACTTTACTCGGGCAAGCCGCCTAGATCGCCTGGCACACCCGGTATGCATCTACTGCATTTCTGCGTTGCACAATGAAAAATTGCCGAAAATGATGCGATGCAGCAAAATGCTGAATGTCACTCTGTGAGGAGAAAAGCAAATGAGCGATATCGTCTCTAAAGATTTGATCCGTTTTCTGGGTGAGTCGGCTCAGGAGTTGTCAATGCGCGCCACTCTGGCGCCACGCTCCGTATCGCAAGATCTGATTGCAGAGGCTGAAGAGCTGCTCGCCCTGCGATCCAACCTTCTCCAGCGTCTATGGGACGCCGAACTGAGCACGCAATTGCCGCTCCCCCTCAGCGTCAAAGAAGCCGCTTAAGGCTCTTGGTTGCGCGCTCAGAAAAAACCCGGCCTAAGGCCGGGTTTTTTGTTGTCTCCGGGTCAGTCAACTCCGGTGCTCAGCCGCCCCGGTAGCCCAAACGCTGCGCATTCTCCACGCAGGCAGACCGGCTCGCGAAAGCTTTGTTGGACGCCCCCAGGGATTCTCCTGCCGCGTCTTTCAACCGCCAGCGCCACTTGCCGCTTTTGTCTTTGTAGAATTCCCAGACATCGCCGCCAGGACCGTCTTCGGGCATCAGCTTGCGAATACGCTCTTTAGCAGCAGGAATAACCCGATCTGCCGAGCGGTCGAGCAACACTTTGAGGTCTTTGAGTTCCGCATCCAGGGCCCCGCGTACCTTACCAAACTGCTGATCGGCCGACTTCAAGAGCCGGTCCACATCCTTCTCAAGCTTGTCGAGACGCGCCTGATTCTTTTCCGACTTGAGCTGCTGTTCGGCCAAATCCTCGAATGCGGCAAGCTTGGCCGCAACCGTTGAGGATACGGCCTTGAGCCGCGCTTCGACCTGGCCCGAGGCTTTCTTGAGGCGATCGATTTCCGGCCCGACCGCTTTACGTGCCTTTTCGGTGGCAGCAGAGACCTTCGCTTTAACCTCGTTCACGGATGGCTTCTTGCTGGTTGCCTTCTTCGCCGGCAGCTTTTTAGGCGGCGCTTTGACCGCCGCTTTGCGCTTTGCGGCCGTCTTCGATTTGGCTTTCGCTGCGCGGGCTGCGGGTTTAGCCGAGCGCGCTGACTTTGGGCTGGTTTTTGGCGTAGGCATCGTCCGGTCCTTGCATAAAAATGTGATCCCTGAGGAGCGGCAATGTACATGGATTCGCCAAAAACCGCGATTCTTGATCGATGCCCGGGCCATTGCGCGAAAGGTAAGAGTCGCGCTTTTTGGGAGAATTTAGCCCCCGATCCGATACAACTTATGCGATTCATTCTTCGTTAATGACTCGCTGGAATCACTATACCTACAAGACATCGCCGGGGTTATCTCTCCTCCCTCCCCACCCCACACGACTCCGGCATTTTGCGGCGAACTCCCCCACGAGTTCGCCGCTTTTTTTGCGCTGTATGGGCAGGCGCTCCGCTAAGATGCAGGCCACGTTCTGAGGGAGGACCCCGTTAATGATCCGATTTTTCTGCCCTGCAGTCGCAGCTGTCACGCTCTTCGCAATCACCACAGCACAGGCCCAATCTCAGCCGCCGGTGCAGGCCCAGCATGTGCGCACGATGATCGTGACCTGCAAGATCGACGAAACGCTGGAGTTCTATCGCGACGTATTGGGCATGGATGTCATCCGCGACGATGGCGGCGCACCGGTTACGCTGGCGCAGACCATCATCGACATGCCTAAGACCAGCGAACTGCGCATGGCGATTTTTGTCGGCAAGGGGGAGTACCCGGCAGGCCCGATCATCGGCAGCCGCATCGGCATGCTCGGCTTGATGAATCCGGATGACCCAGCCTGCGCGGACGCGGACCGCCCCAACCACCGGACTTTGCATGGCGGCGTGATTATGCCTGTGCGGGTGTCAAACACCGCCGAAATCTTGAAACGTGCGAGAGCCATGGGCGTCGAAATCATCAAGGAAGGCCCCTCGCCCTCGCGACTGACCACTCAGACACTGCTGTACGATCCGAATGGAATTGTTCTGGAGCTGTTTGAACTGAACATCGCTCCTCTGCCGTAGGACGTATGGCCAATGGCGATCCGTAACGCCGTCGCAGCTCTGGCCCTGATGCTGCTGATCGCGTGCCCCGAGGCTGACATCGCACGCGCCGCGGAACCGGTGCCACTGGCCGTTGTCTCGTTCTCGACCCCGGATTCGGCCCACGGCCGGCGCTGGGTCGAATTTGAGACCACCGTCCGGGAGACCCTCGGCGACCGGGTCGCGCTCTCCATGCTCACCGGAGGTGAGATCGGGTCGGAAGACACCATGCTGGCCAGTCTGCGGCGGGGCCGCGTGCACATGGGCATCATTTCCGTCGGCGGTCTGTCTCCTCTAGTGCCCGAACTCGCGCTGCTAGCCGCTCCGTTCTTGTTCGAGTCCGAAGCCGAAGCCGACTTCGTGATGGACCAGTTTGTGTTCGACGCCTATTCCGAGCTTCTGGCCGATAAAGGCCTGACGCTGGTGAAGTGGGAGGAAGGCGGATGGCACCAGCTCTATGCACGGGCGCCGCTGCTGTGGCCGCGGGATCTGCGCTCCTACAAACTGCGCTCTCCGGCAACCGATGCCACGCGCCTGTTTCTGTCGGCCCTGGATGCCGACGTCGTGGTGCTGGATTTCGGCGACATCGTCACATCATTGCAGACGGGCTTGGTCGACGGCGGTGTCACAACGTCGGTTATGTACAGGGCAGCCGGCCTGTACGAGTCAGCGCCACATCTGACGGCGACCAGCCATGCCTTCGCCCCCGGCGCGATGCTGACAAATACCGACTGGCAGGAGACGGTTCCTGCTGACGTCTACGACCAAATTGTTTTAGCCCTCGGCACCACCGCGGAGGGGCGCGCGGAGGGGCGCGCGGCGGTCCGCGCCGAAATCAGCGAATCCCACGCCTATGTGGCGCAGAACGGCGCGCAAATTCACCGGTTGTCGCCTGATCAGAGTCGGGCTTGGTCGTCAGCCGCCCGGCCGGTGCAACGGGCCTTAGTCGCACAAATCGGCGGCTCCGCAGAGGAAATCTATGCGCTAATTCAGCGCGGCAAAGCTGCCTTTGCACGGCGCGATGCAGCTCGTGGCGCAAGCCTCTCGCCTTAAAGTATTGATAACCGCGCTGAGCTAGCGTTAGGTGTGTCGTAATGGGGGATGAAACACCCCGACAGTACACGGATTGGGAGACCCGCAGGACATGATCAAAATGTCCGTAGATACCTTGGACGGCGACATCGCCGGCGTTGAGCTGGATGGAACCCTGGACCTGGAAGGTGCCCCGCTCATTGAGACGGAAATGACTGATCTGGCACGCAAGGTCACGCATATGGTCGTCGATATGGTCGTCGATATGAGCGCGGTCGATTACATCGCGTCCAGCGGCGTCAGCGTTCTCGTCCAAAGTGCGCAGGCGTTAAGCGAGCGCAACGGTGGCTTTGCCCTTTATGGCGTGCGTGAATCGGTCGCACACGTTTTGCGCAAGATGGCGATCGATAAGTTCATCCCCATCGTCGGACGAAAAAGCGACGCCGTCGCGACCGTCGTCGATACGTAGTCCGCTAGAGTCGCGCCTTCAGTTCCGCGCGGGCCCACAGACCCACCGCACTGACGATCAATGCCGACGAGATCAGCATGGCGAGCCCAGCACCGGTCGGGCCGAGTGATCGTGTCAGTACAATCAGCAATGGCACATAGACGCACAACACGACGACGGCATTCACCCGCAAGGGCACACCCGGGCGACCCATCGCGTATAGAGCGGGATCGAAACCGAAACCGGCGATTGTGATCGACGCTGCGGCGACCAGAAGAACAAGTGCCAGGTAGGCTTCGGTGAACCCTTCGCCGAAGAAGATCGCCAGGAATGGCTGACCAATGACAACCATGGTGACCAGGATCGCCAGGCCGGCGCCACCTGCGAGCAGCGCTGCCCGGCGGATCAACCCACTGAATGCGGCCCACTCTCCGACGGAGCCGAGACGGGCGAACTCCGGGTAGATCGACTGAGTCAACAACTCAGCGGGCTTGGTCAGCGCTGTGGCAACTTCGCGTGCGACCTTGAACAATCCGGCAGCCGCAGGCGTGGCGACAAGTCCGACCAGAAACGTGCTCATGTGACCCGTCACCATCTGTAGAGACGAATGAAAGTTAGAAGCTAAACAGAACCCCCAGATGCCTTCGTGCGTGCGGGAGACACCCTGCAGTGACCAGCGCATGCCCGCCAACCGTCCTTGACGTAGACCCTCCCGCCAGCCCAGGGCGACAAGCACCAACCCACCGGCAGCCCCGGCGATGAACCAGGCGAGAAGGTAAGCCCACAACGGCGCTTCAAGAACAACCGCGATCCCGACTCCGACGAGACGCAGCGCAGGTGTAATCGTCACGTGCCATGCCAGAATGTCGAAACGGTCATACAAGCGCAGAAGACCGGTCGGTGTAGCCACGATGGTGAACAGGATAAGCAGGCTGTAGGGCTGAGCGTAGGAGACCACCTCCGCGCTCCAGCCAACATGGGGGCCGATCAGCGGCGCCGCATACCAGGCGATGACTGCGCCAAGAATGACACCCGTCACGTCCAGCACGGTTGTAAATGAAATCAAGGACTGAAAGGCCTGGGTATCATCCTGCTCGACACTGATCGCGCCATAGCGGATGACGGCCTGCCAGGAGTGGAATGTGGCCAAGCCCGTGATGACCTGAACATAGGTCTGTACCAGCACGAGCACGCCGAACTGGGCGACTCCCAGGCCGTGAGCCGCGAGACTGAGATAGGCGAGCCCAAGTACGCCGGTCACAGTCTTACCTGACAGCAAAAATCCGGCATTCTTGAACACCCGCCGGAACACAATGTCGGAGAACCAATGCTTCACCGGCGAAGCTGCCTGAGTCCGGTTCGGCGCGACATGAAATCCCCTTTTGAATCTTGCTGCCGGTTGGCGTATCAACGCGCCTCATTACACCCGTTCGACGGGCCTACGATACGTTCTGTTCGAAAAGATACTCTAACTGTGAGATATTTGCGCCATGTCTGACACCGCCGCCTCAACTCCGCCGGATCGTTTTACGGCTATCGTGCTTGCCGCCAGCCGCCGCGGACCTGGCGATGCGGTCGCCCAGCTTCAAGACAAAAGCCACAAATGCCTCATCAAACTGAATGGCACGGCGATGATCGAGCGGGTGATACAGACAGTGGTCGATACGCCAGAGATCAGCCGCATCTTCATCTCGATCGAGGATCCTGATGTTTTGCGGGAAGTGCCCAAAGTTGCAGCGTGGCTTGATTCGGGAACAGTGGTCCCGATCAAGAGTGAGGGCAACCTCGCGGAGAGCCTGTTCGCTGCGGTGGAAGACATTCCCGACCCCTACCCGCTGATCATTACGGCGGGGGATAACGCGCTGCACACGCCGGACATGCTCAGCCACTTTTGCATTGAAGTCGGCAAGGGTGACGCAGATGCGTATATAGGGATGACCCGCGCGCAGCTGATCCTCGATAAGTATCCCGAAGGGGCTCGGGCGTTCCATCAGCTGAAAGACGACGCCTATTCCAGTTGCAACCTATATGCCACCACCAGCCGGGCCGGTGTGAACGGCGCTAAGCCGTTTGCCACCGGGGGCCAGTTTGGCAAGAAGCCGATGCGCATTGCCAAAGGCTTCGGTGTCCTATCGCTGATCCTTTACAAGTTGAAGCTTCTGACTCTCGAGGGAGTCACCCACCGCATCTCTAAAGCGATCGGCGCAAAAGCGTCGGCCGTGCTGATGCCGTGGGCGGAAGGGCCGATCGACGTCGATAACCCCAAGGACTTCGCACTTGTGACGAAGATCCTGAAACAGAAGGAAGGGGACCGGGAGACGGCGTAGAGCAACGGCCGGGCTAGACCGGGCGTTCGTTGGTCATGGACCCATTGCTCATCATCTCCCTCGTCAGCAGTACCGGATTTGCCCTGTTGGGGAACTGGATGGCCCGCCGCCGGGGCGCCACGGTGCTGCTGTGGACCCTACTGGGGTTCATCTTCCCGCCGCTTCTGCTGATCCTAAAGCTGATCCACTGGACGCCAGGTCCTCCAGGTCGCCCGGATTCCAAAGCGCCTGATGCCAACTGGCTACGCGAACCTGACGCCGGGGACGACACCTAGCCGGCTCTGCACCGGTTCGGGCCGGGCCGCAGGGCCCATCACAGGTGGCCCGGCAAACGCCTGAAAAAAGTTTCCTATACATTAGCGTGGAACGAGCCCATGCACGCGCCGAAAACCGGCCCTTGATGGCCTTGACAAATGCAGTTCAAGACATTGTTTTAATTGAGTTTCTCGTACTGAAACCACCTTGCAGCGAGGCAAATTAGGTCAATGACCTAATTTGCCGGGTTTGAAGCGCTGATCCGCGAGGAATCCGTTTCAAGCGTAATAATAATGCGTAGCAGGGACAAAATCTTGCGCACTCCCTAGGAGGCTTCAAACAGGGCCTTCAGGCCTTCGGCCAGGGGCGTGCGGACGCGAAACCCGAGGCGGTCCCGCGCCCGGCTGGGATCGCCGATAGACCGCATGATATCGCCGTCCCGGGCATCAGTGTGCGCACAAGCAATATCCGTTCCGAAGGCTTCACCGGCTGCAGCGATGAGGTCGAGAAGAGAGGTTTCGGCACCCGAACAGATATTCATGACCTCCGCCGCGGACGGACCCGCCGACAGCGCGGACATGGCGGCGGCGAAGGCCGCAGCAACGTCACCCACCCACACGAAATCCCGCGTCTGATGACCGTCGCCAAAGACTGTGAATACGTCTCCGTTATGCGCACAGGCAGCGAGCAGAGAAATGACCCCACTGTAGGGAGATTGAGGATCTTGGCGGGGCCCATAAACATTGAATAGGCGCAGCCCGGCGATCGGGATATCGAAGGTCTGAGCTGCGACATGGGCGTGAAGCTCACAGGCCGCTTTGTCTGCCGCATAGCCGGACAGGGGCTGCATGGGCAGGTTTTCGTCGATGGGATAGGTTGCCGCATCACCGTAAACAGCGGCCGAGGACGCATACACCACGGGAACGGGGGTTGCATTGGCGCCGGCGGGGCGGGCCGCATCAAACACCGCAACTGTTCCGCCGAGATTAACCGAACTGGTGCCAGGCCAATCTTTTATGGATTCGGGCGCAGAGGCGATTGCCGCAAGATGAAAAATGCCCGAGACACCCTGTGCGGCGGCGGCGACGGCGGACCGGTCCCGGATGTCGCCCACCCGCACGTCTGCGTCGGCCGGAAGGTTCTGACGGCGCCCTGTGGAGAGATCATCCAGCACCCGCACCACGTGACCGTCAGCTGCGAGGTGGTCGTAAAGGTGGGATCCGATGAACCCGCACCCGCCGGTGATCAGATACGTGGACGGCATCTCGTCCCTTCCCCCTGGGGTTAAGTCTTTTGCCGGGCCAACAGCCCTGTCTAAGCGCCTCTCCGGGCAAAAAATTGCCGTCCTAGAGGTGAGCCGTGGCTCATCGGCGCTCCTACACCATCTAGGGTTAATCGGCGGCGATCAACGCTAAATATAGACGCCCTCTGACCACTCTGGAGTCAGTGGACTCTGGGCGGGAATCCGGACCGCGACTCGCCTGCGCCAGTTATCCATTTGTTAACGCCCCAACCCCTAAATTTGTGGCTAACTAGCTGAGTTAATTAAAGTTTGGGGTCGCAGTGATTGCGAGCGCGGAGGAGCATGGGAGTGCGGCGCTGGCACCTCAACTCGAGACGATTCTGTCATCGAGTTGGCGTGAGCTTGAAAAACTTCAAGCGAGCCTGATTACAGCGTCGGAACTTCAGAACATCAAATCGATCATCGTCTTCTCAGGCGGGGTCGGTGAGGGCTGCACCACGGCTGCAGCCCTGATGGCGCTCGGGCTCGAAAAAGACCATCGCGTGCTGCTTGTCGATCTGGACCTTAGCCAGCCTTCCTTACATGAGCTTTTCAATATGGACCGCAGCCCGGGCCTGACAGACGCCTTCGATGAAAGCCGGGTGCTACAGACCTTCATCCGCGAAACCGACCTTCCGAACCTAAGCCTCCTGACGGCGGGACGGGAACACGATCAGTCCTCGCGCCTGATCCGCTCCCAGCGCTTCGACCTGATGATGAACCAGCTGCCCAAACACTTCGACTATGTGATCGCCGATGCCGGTAGCCTGATGGACGGCTCCGATGTGTCGATCCTGGCCTCGAAGTTCGATGGCGGGGTGATGGTCGTCGAAGGCGAGGAAACCCGCTGGCAGGTCGCGCAGATTGTCTCGGACCGGTTCCAGGCCGCGAAAGGCAATCTTGTCGGCGCTGTCCTGAACCGGCGCAAGTATTACATCCCGAAGTGGGCCTACAGGTTCCTGTGATGAGCAGCCTGATTAGCATACTCACCGCGTATCGCATGCGTTTAGCCAGCTGTCTTGGCTTAACCGCGCTTGTGCTGCTGAGCGGCTGTGCCAATCAGGTGACGGCACCTTTTATTCCCTTGGAAGAAGCGCGGTTGCTCTATCAAATTCCTGAGGACCAAGCAGACGAACTCGATGTGTTCACACGATACGAGCTGGCGCCCGGCGATGTACTCGACGTGCTGCTGCAGGTGCAGAGCTGGAACGTGTCAGAGCAGTTCCGGCTTTCAGTCGATGATGTACTCAACATTCAATTTATCACGTCACCCGAACTCAATCAGGAACAAACGGTACGCCCAGATGGCCGCGTATCCCTTCCGTTTGTTGGAGAAAAAGTCGTTACGGGCAAGACGATCGCCGAACTGACATCGGAGCTGCAGCAAGAGTATGCGAGCGTTCTATGGGACCCAGAGCTTTGGGTCACCGTATCCAACTTCCGCTCACGCATTGACGCTCTTCGGGAGGACTTGAAAACGGCGTCACGCGGTCTCAGCCGGTTGGTCACCGTCCGCCCGGACGGCTATGTCACGTTTCCCCTGCTGGGCAGCGTGTTCGTGGCGGGCCGGACCATTCAAGAGGTTAATGACGAACTCAACGCGCTATACGGCCAATACCTCGAGGGCCTGGCGGTTGATCTGTTCCTGGACCGTCACGGCGGTTCGGTCGTCTATGTGTTGGGTGAAGTGGGCGCACCGGGAGCTTATGAGATGCGTCGCCCGATCACGGTTCTTGAGGCAATCACCTTAGCCGGTGGCACGACGTCGACGGCGATGCAATCGAACCTGCTGGTCCTGCGCCGGATCGAAGACAAAGTGTATGTCCAACGCTACGACATGGCCGCCGCCTTCACTCCGAATGCCCGCTTCATGGTACTGCGGCCCGATGACATGATCTTTGTGCCGCGCACCCGTTTGTCGACGGCCTCAGAGATCAGCACGCTGCTGGCCAATGTGTTCCAGTTCCGTGGCATCTCGACCGGTCTGGACTGGGAGATCAGCGACAAGCCGCTGTTCGGTTTCGATGCGCCCCTGGAGCGCCAATAGGGGGCCGCGGCGCGATGGACAATTACAAGCGCGAGATAGCTTTTATTTTGTTCCGGCGATGGCCGATCATCGTCGCGACAGCGGCTGCAGTGACCATGCTTGCCGTCTTTGTCGTGCTGTTCTGGCCACGCACCTATGGCGCGGAAGGGTCGCTCCTTATTAAGGGGTCGCGCCTGGAACGTGCACCCGAGGCGCTTGAGGACACACAGCTTCGTACCAGTTCAGTCTCCGAAGAGGATTTGATCTCTCAGGTGGCGATCTTAACGTCGCGTGAATTGATGCGGCGCACGGTTGAAGACCTGAAGGCCGAGGGTATGGGCACCCTTCTCTCCACGCTCGGCAGCTCGGAGCGATCGCAGGCCCGCAAACTGGTCGGCTCGGTGGAAGCGCGCGTGGTACCCACGTCTAACGTCATCCGGGTGACCTTTACGCACAACGACCGGACCACAGCGACGATTTTGTTGTCCGCCATCTTCAAGAATTTCATCACCTACCAGCAAGAAGTGTTCAGCCCCCAGACCGTGTCGTCGTTCCTGTCCGATCAGATGCGGCGGTTCCAGGCGGACTTGCGAATTAAGAACACCGAAATGGCTGACCTGATTGAAAGCACGGGTCTGACATCGGTCGAACTGCAGATCGAACAAAATCTGGTTCTGAAGCGGGAGTTGCAGTCTCAGTTGAACCAGGCGGAGACAGAGGCTTTGAGTCAGTCCGCGCTTATTCAGCGCATAGACGATGAGCTCAACTCAAATGGGATCAGCTTGTTCACCTTCGTTGAAAACCTGGGCATTGCATCCCTAAGCGACAAACTGCAAGTGGCGCTGGTGGAACGGGCCGACCTGGCCAGACGCTACCGGCCCGATGGCACGCCCGCCGTATCCCGCTACGACAGTATGATTGAAGACCTCTATGCGCAGCTGGAGCGCGAGGTTGCCGGCATCCGCGATGAGACGGAGGCGCAGTATCGGGTGTCGCGCCAGCGCATCAATGACTTGCAGCGCCGCATTGGCGCTATAGACACCGAGAATGTTGGTTTGCGCACGAGCTATCTCAAATTGAAGGAGATGGAGCGGGAGGCCGAGATTCTTCAGACCTCATACGAGACGTTCTTCCGCCGCAACGAAGAGGCCATCATTCAGACCAGCGGCGGCTCAGGCTTCGTGACATCATACGTATCGCTGGTGCAGCCGCCGACAGCGATGGACTCGCCGGTGTTTCCGCAGACGCTGCCCATCTTAGCGGCCGGCATTTTTGCCGGAGTGTTTTTAGGACTGACCCTTGGACTTTTTGCCGAACTCCAGGATCACACCCTGAAACGGCCGGAGGAGATCGAACGGCGTCTGGGAATTCCGATCCTGTTTTCCGTCAGCGACATCGATGCCAAACCAGCGCCGAAGATTTCACGCGAGCTGCTCCTTTTTAGGGTCGGCTTGATCGTCTTATTGATCATAGTGATCGGCATCGTCTGGCGCTTGGTGTCGACCGGCCAAGACCTAGAAACGGATGCGTTCCAGGTTGATCCGACCGAGCAGCTGATGCGCGAGCAACCTGAGATCACTCCCCTGCCGCCCGTCGACATAGATGGATCCGGAACCGCGCAAAGGCGGATCGAGACGCCAGAACCGGTGCGGCCCGCGCCCCAAGTCCGAGACGATTCGCTGACCGGGACCGAATCGGACAGTGGTGCCGCAGAAACCACTCAATCGGAAGTTGAACTACCACCCACGTCTTTGGCGCCAGAATTCGCTCCCGCAGCGCCAGACGAAGGCCCTGATGTCGCCCGTCCAGACCGTGCCGCCTACTATTTAATGCTTGGCAGCGTCGTGGTCGAACTGCCGTCAGGCTCAGAATACTCCCTTGAAGTGATGTCCTCGGACAGCTGGAGCGACCTTGAGCCCTACCTGGCAACCCTTGAGAATCAAGGGTTTGCAGCGCGAGTCGAAGACCTGAGCGGGACCGGAGCCGGTCCGTTCTCAGTTGTCGTCGAGACCTTCGCCAGCCGCGATGAGGCGGAGATCATCCGCAGCGAACTCATCAGCGGCCTGAACCAAATCGAATAAGGTTCTTACTCGCAACTGCACCAAATTGGGTGCCGTTTTTACTCGTAACAATCGAGAAAATCTTAGCTTTCCGGTAATACCACACGTCCAGTCGGGCGGACGCGCCCGGCTGTTTTGTCATGGTGAGACGCGGCACGCCCGGCGGTCTCCGATCAGTGTGAGTTGGTTCAGGTATGGCCGTTACCGGTATAGGCAGGATCGTCAGCCCCATCGGGCAACGCTACCGCAGTGGATACAAGGTCCGCTCGCAGGTTGCCCAATTCGTCGCCGAGAAGCTTATGGCTTTGACCCTGCTTCTCATCTTGTCGCCTCTATTCATCATTCTCCCCATCCTGATCAAGTTACAGGATGGAGGTCCGGTATTCTTCCTCAGCAAGCGGATGGGGAAAGATCAAAAAGTTTTCAACATGATCAAGTTCCGCACCTTGATCCAGGGCGCGGAACAGAAAACCGGCGGTCAGGTGTTGACCCGGCATCACCGCCTAGAACTGCCAGTCGGAAAATTTCTACGCGATACGCGGCTGGACGAAATTCCGCAACTCATCAATGTATTGACCGGAGACATGACCTTCTTCGGACCGCGACCGGAACGTCCCGCCGTCTACGAAGAACAATGCAAGCTCATTCCGGGCTACGAAAAGCGCTTCGAAGTAAAACCGGGCCTGCTTGGATTCTCACAGCTTTACACACCACATGGCACACCGAAACGTTTGCGCGCCATGGTCGACAACATCTACGTTCGCCGTTCCCACGATTTTCTATTTGAAATCGTTATCGTGTTCTATTCGATGTGGCGCCTCGGCGTATACCCCTGGTGCGTGGCTCCATGCTGCTGTCACACAGCCTGATTATGATGGGCTCAACCGGCAAGATGATGGAGAAACGGGCGCTCGAGCGGGTCTGCCCGAAAGGGATGTCGGTGACCATCTACCGCGATGATACCTTCAGCGAGGACTCGGCGATCCAAACCAAGTTCGGCGATATCAATGACGACTTCTCCTTGGTGTTCACCGAAGGCCCCCTGGACACCGATACGCTGAACGCCAAACTGAAAATTACCGTGCCGCGCCGCTTTGGCCGCGACCGCAAGAAACGCCAGATTCGATGTTCTGGTGAAGTCTTCCGCAGCCGCCAGGTCCACGACAGCAGCAATGCCTACGCCCATGTGATCAAGTTGAAAGCGATCTCGCCGCTGAACGGGTACCTCATGGATAAGTACGTCCTGGGCAAAAGCGTCTTCTAAATGGTGTTGCTGGTCGCAGTCGCGGCAATGATGCTGACGGCCGGCCTGCTGGTCACGCCGTACTACATGCTCGCACCGTTTATCGGTCCTGCCGCACTCGGTGGACTGCTGATCCTGCGATATCCCATCCTCGGATTTTACGCTGTCGTCTTCCTCATCCCGTTCGGAGCTTACCGGCGCATTGGCGGTGATATCAACCTGCCGTGGATTGCTGCCGCCGCCGCACTGGGCGCGATTTTGCTGAAGATGTTTTTAGAGCGCAAAGAAATGCCGGCGTTGCGGTCGAACCTGTGGCCGCCCTTCATTTTGTATCTCGGCATCAGCGCCATCTCAGCTCTGCTGTCGGACTACCGGGACACGTCAGTTGAGAACGTCATTCTGTTCGCAGCCGCAGGCGGATACATTTTCCTCGGTCTGACCTGCGTCGGCCCCGAAGCCTGGCGCCGTACCCTGCCCTACATCGTGATCGGCAGTGTCAGCCTGGGGTCTTTCCTGGCAGCCATAAGCTTCCTGTTTGGCATTGAAGGTTTCACCGAACAGCACAACTCCGGCACGCTGACCCGTGGCGTCGGCGGCGCCATTGACCCGAACAACTTATGCCTGATGACGCTGTTCACCTTGCCCTTGGTGGTGCACAAAGCGATCTACGCACAATCGCCCAAAATGCGCCTGCTCATGATCGCGCTCATACCACTCAACCTGATGGCCATTGTCAGCGCGTTTTCGCGCAGCGGCTTCCTGGCCACGGTGGCCCTGGCCGGATTGATGGCATTTCATTACCGGCATCTGCTGCTGCGGCAGAACATCGCCGTCTTGGGGCTGGCGGCGATACTGGGAATGACCAGTGTGGTCGTGGCGGTGCCACAGTCATTTTGGCAACGCCAGATTAGCGTTCTTAACTTCGACGCCGATAACTCTCTGAGCCGCCGTGGCTCTTATTTGGAAGTTGCCAAGCGCGCCTTCCCGGAAGCGCCCTTGTTGGGGGCTGGACCGGGCGCGTTCATCGACATCTATGGATTCTCGCCCGAATCACGTCTGTACACCGGCGACCCAGACAGACGCCGGCGCCGCGCGCACAACACCTATATTGAAGTGCTCATCGGCACGGGCCTTATAGGCTTTGCCGTTTGGATGTGGATGCAAGGGCGGGGCATTTTGAACTTCTTCCGGGCCGAACGGGCTTACGCTGATGCGGGAGACAAGGAATCCGCAAACCTCGCGGCAAGCTACCGCATGGGATTCCTTATTCTGCTCTTTTTCTTGATGGTTTTCAGCGAGCTCTATCACAAGTACATGCTGCTGGCGTTGGCGATGTCGCAGGTGGCATTGACCTACGCCCCAGTGCGCGAGAAAGCGTCCAAATCCGACGAACGAATGGCCGATGCCAAGCCTGCCGTGGCTTAGCTTCGCCGCGTTTTGCGTTTCGGTAGGTGGGGTACTGCTTCCGCTGGTGCTGTACCCAGCCGTGATGGCGGTATTGGCGGTGTGGCCGGGCCGCCGGCGCATGAGCGATCCCCAACCATGGCCGACGGTGAGTTGGATCATTGTCGCGCGCAACGCCGAAGACCTCATCGCCAAGAAAATCGACATGGCCCTGGCGTCCGACTATCCGGCAGACCGCATGGACGTGGTGTGTTTTTCCGACGGCTCGACAGACGGAACCCAGGCGGCAATGGAGGCGGCAGCCGCAGCGCATCCCGGCCGGGTGATGGTTCTGCACAGCGATACGCACGTGGGCAAGTACACAGGCCTGACCGAAGCGGCACGGGCAGCGCAGGGTGAGATACTTGTGTTCTCGGATGCGGATGCTGTGACCGCACCTGCTGCGCTTCAGGCCTTGGTACGCCCGTTTGGCGCGTCGGACGTTGGCGGCGTGTGTGGCCAGCGCGTGATTGGCGAAAGCGAAGCCGGGCTGACGGCGGCGCAGTCCAAGTACATCGCCTTCGACAGTTTCATCAAAGCGGGTGAGTCACGGATCGGGCGTCTGACGTCCAACGACGGCAAGCTCTACGCCATTCGCGCCCAAGCCTTTACCCCGGTGCCACCGGGCGTGACCGATGATTTTTTCCAGGCGCTCAGCGTCATCGGGCAGGGCTACAAGTTCGTCTTCGCACCGGACGCGATTGCCGCGATCCGCACACCGTCGCGCTCCGGCGGTCATGAGATCTCGCGCCGGCGCCGCATCGTCGGCCGCAGCGTCGGCGCCATGCTGACGGCCAAGGCCGCCCATGGCAGGTTCGGCGGCGATCTGTACGGCGTGCGCCTTCTGTTCAACAAAGGCTTCCGGCGATTGCTGCCCGTCTTCTTGCTCGGCCTGCTGGCGACGAGCCTGTTGCTGGCCAAGGCCCATTGGCTGTTCGCTCTGCTCGCGGCGGCGCAAGCGGCGTTTTGGCTGAGCGCCTTGGGCGGGTTCTTCATCGACAAACTGCCCTTGCCGCGAAAGTTGAAGAAGCTGGCCGCTCTGCCGCACTATATTCTGCTCGGCATGATTGGGACGTTGCTCGGCGTGGTGGATGCGATGCGCGGCACAACACAGGACAAGTGGGATCCGGTAAAACGGGATGCGCCCGCATGACCGAACCGGATCACCCGGTCATCGCGTACATGATGTCGCGGTTTCCAAAGATCACCGAGACGTTCATCCTCACGGAGATGATTGCGGTCGAGGCCGAGGGCATCGATGTCGAAGTCTATCCGCTGTTGCGTGAAGACACCTCGGTGATTCACGCCGAAGCACAGCCTTACGTGGACCGCGCCCACTTCGAACCCTTTATGTCGTTTGGCATATTCAAGGCCAACATGGCCGCGATCCTCCGTCAGCCCCTGGCATATTTGAGCACATTTTTTGGCGCGGTATGGGGAGTCCGGTCGAGCAGAAACTTCGTCATCGGTACCCTGGGGATATTCCCAAAAGCGGTGAAAATGGCGCTCGATATGCAGCGAGATGACGTGACCCATATTCATGCGCACTTCGCCAACCACCCAGCAATGGCAGCAATGATCATCCACCGGCTGACAGGCATTCCCTACAGCTTCACCGGCCACGGCAGTGACCTACATGTGGATCAGACTTATCTCAGCGAGAAACTGCACCGCGCCGCCTTCGCCGTGACCATCTCGCGCTACAATGTCGATTTCATGTGCGAACATGCGGGTGAATGGGCGCGTCACAAAATCAAGATGATTCACTGCGGCATCGATACGGCGATGTTTCAGCCCGCACCCAGCCAGGACACGGCCCAACCCTTCACGATCCTGATGGTCGCGGCTCTGCGCGAAGTGAAAGGCCACTCGGTTTTGATGGCCGCGTGTGAGCACCTTAAAGAAAAAGGTCTCGATTTCCGGTGCCACTTAATCGGCGATGGCGAACTGCGCAAAGACATCCAGACTTATATCGACGCGCGCGGACTCACCGGGCAGGTCTCTCTGCTTGGGCCACAGCCGCGCGATGTGGTCGCCACGGCGATGAAAGAGGCAGACGTGATCGTACTGCCCAGCATTATGGGATCGCGCGGCGACCGTGAGGGCATTCCCGTCGTGTTGATGGAGGCAATGGCCACGGGCAAGCCCGTTGTGTCGACGCAGCAGTCGGGCATTCCGGAACTGGTGGAGGATGGTGTATCCGGTTTCTTGTGCCCCGCAGGCGATGCGGAGGCCTTGGCGGAGGCACTGATCACGCTGGCCGAAGATGCGGAATTGCGCAACACCATGGGCAAAGCAGGACGCAGCTACGTAGAGCAGCACTTCAACATTCGCGAGACCTCGCGGCAAATGGCGCAAGTTCTGAAAGAGGCAGCGGCGTGACCACGGACCCGACACCGGAGCAGCGCAAGTCGGAGTCCGTGCTCGAAAGTGTGGTGTGGTTTGCCTCCAGCAATTTCTTCCGCCAGCTCTTAGGCGTGGTGACGGCGTTCCTGCGGCCGAAGCTGCTGACGCCGGAACTGTTTGGCCTGTACTCGCTGTTCCGGGTGATCGCCATGGGCGCGCAATACCTGCACCTCGGCGCCCGGTCGGCCATGCGGTATTTAGGACCACAGTACCGCAGCCGCGGCGATGAGGAGCGTTTCAGCAGGCTTTCAGGCACGGCCTTCGTCACGTCGGTGGGGCTGAACGCGGTTGCGGCAATCGGTATGATCAGCACCGCGCAGGTATGGCCGGACCTGCGCGAGGAAGCGCAGATCGGGCTCTACATCGCTGCCGCTCTGATTGTCATCACGTCTATATTCGATCATTTCAATTCGTCGCTGAAAGCCGCGCAGAGGTTCAAAAGCGTCGGCCAGTACAATTTCCTGTTTGCCGCGGTGCTGTTGCTGACGTCGGTCGCACTGATGCTGTGGCTGGGCTTTTACGGCGCGCTGCTGGCGCAAGTGGTCACCGTAGCGGTCATGATCGGCGTCTTCGCCACCAAAGGCTTGTTGAAGATCAAACCGAGCTTCGATGTCAGCGTCCTGCACACGGCAATGTCCGTCGGCGGGCCGACCATGTTGTTCGACGCGTTTCTCATCGCCATCCGTTCGGTCGACCGCATCGTCATCGCCGACATGCTGGGCCTCGAGCAACTCGGCTTCTACGCCCTCAGCAGCATGATCGTCGGCTACGTGCTCAACATTCCCGGTGCGACCCGCGAAGTCATGGAGGGAAAGTTGTTCGAGCAGCTCGACACCATGGACCGAGCGACGATCGCCAAGTCACAGGTACATCTGCCGGTGATGCGTATGGCGTTCATCATGACTCCCTTCATCGGCGGCGCAGTGATCGCCATTCCGTTCGTCATCATGTTGATCCTGCCGGAGTACGCGCCTGGCATTCCCGCGGTACAGGTTCTTACCGCGGGCAGCTGGTTCCTTGCGGTGTCCTACCCCCTGCGCGGCGCGTTGGTGGCGGGCAAGCAGCAGAAAGGCGCAATTGCGGTTCTGGCGTTGGCGCTCGCAACGCACACGGTACTGACCATCGTTTTGATCAATGCCGGGTGGGGCATCACCGGCGCCGCCGTCAGCGCGAGTGCCGCGTTTGTTTTGATCCTGGCAGGACATTACACCCTCGCCCTGCGTTGGGCCGGTGTGACAACGGCCGACACGGTGCGCACGGTTGCCCTGGTGATCGGCCTTTACGCTTTGATGAGCGCGACGCTGTTGGGCGTGTTTGCCGCCACACCTGTGCTGCCTCAGAATCCTTGGGCCTTGGTGACCAGCCAGGGCGTGTTGTTCGGCTTAGTCGTGCTGGCGCTGATCCCCTTAGCGCTGCGCTACGACCTCATCCCACCGGCGTTGATCAAAAAGATCAGCGCACGGTTGAGCCGGGGCCGTGGGTCCAATCCGTAAAGCCGATGTTCTTGCCGGGCCGTGACGGCACCGGCGCGGGATAGGCGGTGCCCAGGTAATAGTTCACCAGATGCGGCTGCCAGGTGTCGTCGCCTTGCGCGGGATAATCGTTGACGGTGTGGATCCACCGGTAGGCGCGCAGCAACGCGCGGTCTTCCCACTGCCACACGTCATACCCTTGACGATGGAGCATGACGGCCTGGGCGAGCACGCCTTGCATCGCCTCCCACACATAGCCTTCCTTCGGCGGCGGCCAGGTGAAGGAGTCACAGCAGCGGCGCTGATCGTCGGGCAGCACACCATCGACATTCTTGCCCTGAATCTTCGACCCCATGGGATTGATGCCCACCGGGTTGCGGCGGTCGACCTGCCAATCGGTCGCGCGGAAGCGAAACTCGTTATAGGCGCTCGTATCTCCGACCCAACCTTTGAACACTTGGGAGATGCGTTCGATGTCATCTTCGTCATCGAGATAAATCGCCACGGCGAGGCGGCTGGCGCCCGCATGGGTGCCCCAGTTGTTGGGCCGGTCCTCGTGAGTCGAGCGCAAGGTCCGCGTGCCGAGGCGCTTGTCGCGAATTTCAGACAGCCATTCGCGGAACGCGACATCTTCATCGCCGTCGAGGCCGATGACATCGGCCGCGACAACCAGCGGCAACAGATTACGCCCGAGGGCGAGTGTTTCACCGCCGTCTTCCGTGCCGATAGCCCCCATGATCGCCTGCACCGTTTTGTCGCGGTAAGACGCGTCGCCGGTTTTGGCGTAAACGAGCGCCCGGGCCAGGGTTTCGACATCCGCCATGTCATCCTGGTTGGACAACTCGGGCATAATGAACGGCTGGTCGGCATAGCGCTTCATCCGCGTCCAGGCATCGCCTGCCGGCGGCAGGTTGATCAGATCGCTGGGACAGACCCAAACGCCGATACAGGACGACGAGGTCTGGGCCTGCGCCGGAGGCGCGGCAAGCCAGGCGAGAGCTGCCAAAAAGATAAAACCAAAGCTGCGCTATATACGTTTAATCATAGGAACATCCGTTTGATGGGTAGCGGTGATATGGAACTGTTGGCGTCTTCCTTGAGGAAAGATCGTCTGACTGGATCGAAACCGTGCCTCAAGCCGCCGTGATCATGACCGTGTACAACGAGCCGCCCGCCGCCTTGGCGCGCGCGGTGGAGTCTATACTGGCCCAAACCTTTAAAGATTTCCTTGTCAATTTGGTGGATGACGGCTCGACCGACATGGAAACGCGTAACTGTTTGGAATCGTTGCGGGAAAAAGATTCGCGGATCAACCTCATCCGGCAAAACAACACTGGCCCGATGGGCGCGGCCAACCGCGGCATTGCCGCAGCGGATGCGCCGCTGATCGTGCGCCACGACAGCGACGACTGGTCCACGCCCGACCGGCTTGAGAAACAGATCGCCTTTATGGCGGATCATCCCCAGATCGTCGCCTTGGGTGGGGCAACCCGCCTCTACCAGGAAAACGGGCGGGCGATTGCCGACCGGGCGTACCCGCGCACGCCGGACAAGGTGCGGTCCGCGTTTCACCGCATTAACCCCTTTGCCCATGGGGCCACCTGTTTCCGCCGCGACACAGCTGAGGCGATTGGCTTGTACGATGCAAAGTTCCGTTCCCTTGGCGACTACGATTTCTTCTGGCGCCTGATCGACCACGCCACCGCAACCGGTGGACCAGAAAGCGGCGGCGCCAATCTGCCTGATGTGGTTTATCACTACGTCTTCCGCATCGGCTCGATCAGCGAGACCCGGGTCCGGGAACGGCGCCTGAACAAAGCGATCATTGAGCTCAGGGCGCGCGCGCGGACGGAAGGCCGCCACCTGAGCTATGACGACGCCGCGGCCCAGGTACCTCCACACGCCTTGGATCCAGCCTTAACCCTGGTCAGCCATGGAGACGATCTGATGCGCGCGGGGCGTTTTGGAGCCGCGGTGCCGGCCTACATGAAAGGCTGGCTGAAAGCCCCCGCGCGGCTGAAAGCCCTGGCCAAGCTGGGGCGCCTGGGTGCCTATGCCGCCCTGCCCGGCCAGCGCTGGCGCATGTTCAAGGAACCCCTGCGCAAGCTGAGCCCGCCGGGGGAGTGATTAGGGCGGGCCGTGAGGGTGAGCTGGTGAGAGTGAGTGGATGAGACGGGGCACCCCCCGTGTTAGGGTCGCACTTCACTGAGCCCCTCACCCTGACAGGACACCCATGCCCCTTCTCGATACCCCTGTGTGCGACTTCGGCTGGCAAGCGCCGGCGTTTGACCTGAAAGACCCGGACGGCACCCGCGTCACCCTGGACGATGCGATGGGCGCCAACGGCCTGTTGGTGGCGTTCATTTGCAACCACTGCCCCTACGTCAAAGCCATCATTAGCCGCTTGGCCGATGATGCGCGCACGCTGCAGGCCGAGGGCATCAGCGTGGTGGCGATCATGCCCAACGACTACGCCGCCTACCCCGCCGACGCGCCGGACAAGATGAAAGCGTTTGCCGCCGAGCACGGCCTAGAGGTTCCGTATCTGATCGACGAGGACCAATCCGTCGCCAAGGCCTATGGCGCGGTGTGCACACCCGACTTCTTCGGCTTCGACAAGACCGGCGGCCTGCAATACCGCGGCCGCATTGATGACGCCAAGATGAACGACGCTTCGAACCGCGTGCCCGAGTTGCTCAACGCCATGCGCGCGGTGGCAGCGACGGGCAAAGGCCCGGCGGATCAGATACCCTCCATGGGCTGCTCGATTAAGTGGAAGGGTTAGGGGCTAAATGAAATCGAAAAGTAGAAAAAAGCTAATCAGAACCTAGGCGGCCCGCTTTAGGTGTTCACGCAAAAATGAAGTAACAGAGCTCTCCATTTCTACTCGGTGAAAGAACTGAGGGGGGTGAAAGGATCTATCAACGCTGTTTTTAATTCTGTGAAGATCGGCTCCAGGGGGAATCGGACTTACACAGTCAAGTTTCAGAGCACATGCCCGGTCTGCCCCAGCATAATACTCTTCGAACTCTTCGGATGTGATACAGGCAAGCTTCAGTAACTTTTTTATTTCGGTTGGTGTGCCTAGCTTAATCTCTGAAACTCTTGCTACTGCGGCAAATCTTGCATGAGGAAGTGTGGAGTAAATCCACGCCCTAGTGCCAACGGGCACATTTACTGGGCGCCTACGAAGTTCGAATTTTTTTCTTCCGCAGAGAATATTCTCTACGTGCTGTGGCTTGATAGAGATAATTATTTCTACGCTATCACTCGCCATTTTGCAGTCCCATACGCATTAGTTCTGTTAGCTGCGCGAAGTTAATTCGCTCCAAAGTCTGAAAATTGGCCTGCCCAATACCCAAGTCTTTTAATTCCTTATAGCGAACCCGATTAACAAACGGTTGAAAACCGGAAAACGAAACGATGTGAATATTGCCATCCTGGTCTGCTAGATCGGCTAGCTCGTCTTTTGTAAGAACACCCGAGCTTGATATTTGAACATCTATACTTTCCACTTCGTCAACTTTTGAACGTGTGACGCGACCATAGCCAATCGCCGCACCGGTATCTCCAGATGCATAGAACACAACCGGGCCTCCCAGTTCAGCCTGCTTACTATTGCGCGGACTTCTGAAATAAGTTCGCTCAAACTTCATCCAAGCATCGCGATTGCCGAAAAGTGCGTGCTGCGCACCCGCTGTGCCGAGCAATTCTTCTGCGTAAGTGGGTCTTATTGGAATTACCAAAGCAGGGCGATTATGGAACAAAATAAGAACATTTTCAAGGTAAGTCTCAAGATCCTCAAGCTTTACAAAGCTGGTCACGTTGTTGCTCTTGAATATTTTCAGGCCATCGCGCTTTACTTTTTCGTACCCAGGCATCTTAGATTCTAACTGGAGTCCATTGTCCGCGAGCCATGCAACGAAGTCTGTCCAATTATCTCGTGTAACCAACGATCCACTTGCCAATTTCTGTAGACAAAGTAGTGACGACTCTCCGCTAGTTGTCGGACCAGCGCGATACATTCGATTTATAGCTTTAGCTAAAGTCCCTTCTTGGTTCGCACCGATGAACAGGCGCAAACTTCGTCCTTTATCAAGCGTCGCATCTCTCGCGAAACTAGTGAGTATATGTTCAATAAACTGAAGGGCTAACTTGTACTCTTCATTCACAAACAAGAAACAACTCGCTTCGATATCAAGTGGTCGCGGTATTTGCCACGCGGTATATCCCACCACTTCGTCGTTTATCTTGAGAACGAAACGTTTTGTTCTGTCACCTTCCGTTCCAGGTCGTAGCGCATCTTGAATTGCTGAGTCACCCAACCCAAAATGGGACAAGTAACTACGTAACGATGTTCTTTCGCTCTCCTGAAACGCGTGAATACTGCTTCGCTGAAATGCAGATATGAGTGGTTTTAAACTAACCGTACTTTCACTATCAGGCCGTATATAAAAGTCATCAGCACTAACGACGTCCACGCCGAATGCTTCTCGCACTCGATTTGATGCGGCAAGTAGAGATTTTTCTCTCGTGATGAATCCATCTATTTCATGATGAATTGCCATGGCGATGTGCGTGAGGTCAGACTGGTCTTGCTCAGCGTTTCGGCGAGTCGGATCACGATCAGGAAAGATCAGATTACGCAAACTCTCTTTCGTCACGCTTAAGACTTCATCATTTACGACGGGCAACTTCGGGAGAGTTTTGGCAAACTCGAGAATTGGGTCGTCTGCAACAGCATTGCGTTGTAGCTCGACTAAGAACTCATCGGTTACACATAGGTTTATGTCGCCGGATAGTGAACTTCGAATGACTGTTGTGGCACGTTCGTAAGACTCTCGGTGCCTCGTGACATCGAACAAAATGTTCACATCGATTGCGTAAGTGCGTTGTCGCCTAGAGGTAGAATTCGGAAGATTGATGTGATCCGCTATTTCTGGATCCGCGCTTAATGCATCGAACAACGATGGCGATGCTAGTTGGCATGCGCGTACGATGATTTTCCGTTTCGTTGTTTTTCCGCCGTCCACGACTGCTTTTGCATTAAACCCGACGGAGGACCAGAACCTATTGCTTGGATCGAGATCTTCCGCAACTCGAGCGGAAATTGATGAAAACCCTTTTCTTCCCCATAAGTCTTTAGCTCGCTAACGAGCCGTCTCGCGACCCCTCTCTTCCTATATTTGGGGTCCGAAAAGATTTGAAACACGCGCAATTGCGGCCAAGTACCTCCAAACACTAGGTGCCCAGCATATGCGCCGTCGTATTGGTCTAGCGCGACCCACAACTTGCCCAGAAAACACAATTCTTCGTAAGCAGACTTGCTCAAGAAACCCAATTGCTTCTTAGCGCTGTCAGCCGCTTTCTGCACGGCGTCTAAGTGATCAGCAACTTCGCTGGGTTCCTTAATGATATGAAGCATAGGCATTCAAAGCATTTACCGGTGATCGGCATTGTATCCAATAAGTTGAAATAGTTACGGTGAGTATATTTTAAGTTATTTTTGGCCGGACGCGCCAGAGATTGCGCTAGGCTGCGCCCTCTCGGACCGCCGCAAGAGACACCGCCATGCCCCACGATCACGATCATGACCATACCGAGCCGCCATCGGATCTGACCCTGCGGGTGAAGGCGCTGGAGACGGCGCTGACGCGTAAAGGCTACGTCGACCCCGAGGCGATCGACGCGGTGGTGGATATCTTCGAGAACCAGGTCGGGCCGCGCAACGGCGCCAAGGTGGTTGCCAAGGCCTGGAGCGATCCCGCGTTTAAGGAGCGCTTGCTGGAAGATGCCTCAGCCGCCTGTGCCGAGCTGGGCTTTGCCGGGCTGCAGGGCGAACAACTGAAAGCGGTGGAGAACACCAAGGACGTCCACAACATGGTGGTGTGCACGCTGTGCTCCTGTTACCCGTGGCCGGTGCTGGGGCTACCGCCGAGCTGGTACAAAAGCCATGCCTACCGGTCGCGCTCCGTCATCGAGCCGCGCGCGGTGCTGCAGGAATTCGGCATCGAAGTGCCGGACGGCAAAGAGGTGCGCGTGTGGGACTCCACCGCCGAGCTGCGCTATCTGGTGCTGCCCGAACGCCCAGAAGGCACCGAAGGATTGAGTGAAGATGAGCTGGCCGATCTGGTGACGCGGGATTCCATGATCGGTACCGGTGTGGCACAGGCGAGCTGAGTCCAACGTGACGAACGCAATCCACGACATGGGTGGCATGCACGGCTTCGGCGCCATGCCGCGCCAGGACAACGAGCCGGTGTTTAACGCCGACTGGGAACGCACGGTGTTCGGCCTGATGATGGCGGGGATGGGCACGCTGCAGGTCAACCTGGACTTCGTGCGCTCGCAGATGGAAGCCACACCACCGGCGGAGTACGTGAAGCTCAGCTACTACCAACTGTGGCTGCACACGCTGGAAAAGATGGCTGTGGACAAAGGCGCCGTCTCGGCAGAGGACTTGGCGGCCTTAGCCCAAGGCCGAGACGTTGCGTTGGACAAGACCGCTGATCCCATTCCGCCGGACGCTCTGGCGGGAGTCATGGCGGCGGGTGCCGATGCGGCGCGGCCTTTGGAGGCACCGGCGCGGTTTAAGGTGGGCGACAGAGTGCGTGCTAAAACCGACAGCCCGGCCACCCACACGCGCCTGCCGCGCTATGTGCGTGGTCATGCGGGCGAAATCATCCGCGATGCCGGCGGTCAGATTTATCCCGACACCAATGCCGTGACTGGCGACGAGGGTCCGGAGCGGCTGTACAGTGTGCGCTTCACGGCGCGGGAACTGTGGGGCGATGAGGCCAATGCCAAGGACACGGTGATTGTTGACCTGTGGGAGCCCTACCTTGAGGCGGCGGAATGACGAACAGCGTACATGACATGGGCGGCATGCACGGCTTCGGTCCGGTCCCGCGTGAAGACAACGAGCCGGTATTCCACGCCGCGTGGGAAGGCCGCACCCTGGGTTTGATGATGACCCTGGCCGGACACTTGAAAGGTAACATCGACAATTCCCGCTCGCAGTCGGAGAAAATGAACCCAGCGGAGTATCTGTCCCTGCCCTATTACGCCCGCTGGTTCGTGCGCCTGGAACGCAACTGCCTGGCCAAAGACCTGGTGACGGCGCGGGAACTCTCAACTTTGTGGAGCGGCGGCGACATCGAAGCGGAACAAGAAGCACGCCCGATCAGCGGGGAAGATTTCAAACGCTATTTCGAGTCAGGCCGCAGTTATGCGCTTGAGGTCGATACACCGCCACGGTTCAATGTAGGCGATAGCGTGCGCGCGAAGAACATGCACCCGAAAGACCACACCCGCCTGCCCCGTTACGCCCGGGGACGCATCGGCACGGTGATCGCCGAGCATGGCGGGCAAATCTATCCCGACACCAACGCCAACTTTGCGGGCGAGGGACCGGAGCGGCTGTATACCGTGCGCTTTCAGGCGACCGAGCTCTGGGGTGCGGCCGCCAACCCCAACGACACCGTCTGTATCGATTTGTGGGAGCCCTACTTGGAGGCGCCCGACCTGGAGATCCCAGAATGACGGACGGCGCGCAACCGCAATCGTTCTCCGACCTGCTGCCCAAAACCGAGGGCGAGCCGGTGTTCAGCGAGCCGTGGCAAGCACAAGCCTTTGCCCTGACCGTGACGCTGCACAAAAACGAGCTGTTCACCTGGGACGAATGGGCGGCCACCCTGGGCGAGGAAATCGCCAAGGACAAAGCGGCCGGCGGCCCGGCGGACGGCTCGAACTATTACGACCTGTGGCTGGCCGCGCTGGAGCGGCTGGTAACGGCCAAGGGTGCGGCCTCAGCCGAGGACCTGGCCGTGCTCAAAGACGGCTGGCGTGAGAACTACCTGGCCACACCCCACGGCCAGCCGGTGCCGGAGCCAGAGGCCTGACCCCTACCCCACCAATCCCGGCAGCCACAGCGCCAGGGCCGGAAACGCCACCAGCAACAGCAGCATGATGAGATCGCACGCAAGAAACGGCAGCGCTGCACTGACGACCTGCTGGAAGGTTATCCGCGTCCCGTCCGGGTTAGGGGGTGCCACGCCCGTCATCAGAAACAGCAGCAGCCCGAACGGCGGGGTGGTCAGGCTCATCTCCATCGCGAGTAATACGACGATGCCGAACCACACCGGATCGAGACCGAGCGCCGTTGCCAGGGGAAAAAAGAACGGGATGGTCAGCAGCAGGATCGAAATTTGATCCATGAACATACCAAGCGTGACCAGAACCAGGAACATCAGAGCGAGCTTTGCGTAGACGGGCGCGTCCCACGCTGTGGCGGCGGCGACCACATCTTGACTGGCACCGGAAAACGCCAATAGCTGGCTGAAGGCAGCAGAGCCGAAGATGAGTAGAAACACCATGCCGGTGACGGACACGGCGGTTTCCAAACTCTTTGCCACGTTGTCTTTCGTCAGACCGCCAAACGCCCAGGCCAACAGTACGCTCGCCAGAACACCGAATGCCGCGGCCTCTGACGGCGTGGCAATGCCGAGCACGATGAAGCCGACAACACAGAAGATCACCAGGCCCAACGGCAGAACGTTCAGGGCAAAGACCTTGAGGCGTTGCGAAAAGGGCGGCAGATCGAGGTCATAGGCCGGGGCGGCGTTTGGATCTCGCGCGACTTGGATCGCAATGGTGGCGCAGTACAGGAGCGCGAGGATGAGACCAGGAATGAGGCCCGCCAGCAACAAAGCACCGATATCGATCCGCGCCAGCGAACCGGTGAGCACGGCGAGGTTGGAGGGCGGAATGATCATCGCCAAACCGCCGGTGCCGATGATCGGCCCGACCGCGAGGGCGATTTTGTAGCCGCGGCGGCGCATCTCCGGCACCATCAAACTGCCGAGCATAGCGGTGTTGGCCATGGTCGAGCCGGTCAGCGCCGAAAAGGTCGTGCCGCCGACGACGGTGACATAGGCCAGGCGCCCCGGCAGACGGCCAAACAACAGATCAAGCGCGTCGAATACGCGCCCGGCAAGCCCGGCGTGAAACAACAGCGCCCCCATCCACACGAACATGGGAATGGCCACGAGGGTAAACGTGGTGATGAGATTGGTGGAGTTGTCGACCAGCTGGATCAGGCCGTTGACCCCGCCCATGAGGAACCACGCGCCGACCATGTTGGCCGCCAAAAACCCGATCGCCACAGGCACACCGGCCAGCATGAGCAGCAAAACGAGGACGAAGATAACCAGGCCGATGAGTTCGGGTGTCATGCCTACACCTTCTCCGGACCCGCGGGCCCCGTGGTGGCGTCATCGGCATAGAACGACGTGCGGGTGAGCGGGTAGCGCAGGAACTCCAGGCCGACGCCCGCGAACCCAACGGTCAGTGGCAGAAAGAGCAGCCAGCGGGAAACATCGATGGAGCGCTGCTCGACGTCACCCAGCGCCCAGCTTTCCACCAGCAAGGCCCCCGCGATCAGCGCAATGGCAAATGCTATGACGGCGCACAGCGCATAGATCGCATACTCCCAGGTACGCCGGACGCCGCCGGGAAGACGGTCGAACAGAACCCGCACGGCGACATGGCCGCGCTGGCGCACCAGCCACGGCGCCGCGGACATGGTAAAATACAGCAATGCGTATTCGGTCAACGCGACAGTCGCCGCCGGTGGCTCGAAGCCGAGACTGCGCAGAGTCACATCGGCCACGATGAGCGCCGCGACCGCCATAACCAGCACAGCGGCAAATGCCGCAAGGCCGGAGATGAGGCGGTCATAGAGGACGATTATGCGGAACACAGGACCGCCCCCGAAGAGTCGTCTGGCGAACACCCGGCGACGTTAAGCCTGCGCTTATCCCGTTTCTCTGGCACTCTTAAGTTGTGGACAAGGCGTTTACCTTGCGGCTGGTGCGATGTCTGCTGATCGGCCTTGGTGCGTTTGTTTTTTTGCTCGCTCTCGACATCAAAATTCGCAGCCCGCTTGACGTTGCCGGCTATGTGCTTGGCATCGGTGCGCTGTGGTACGTGTTCGAGATCATCGTCATGAAACCGGCGAAAAAGCCTACGCAACCTCCGCCGCCACCGCCGCAAAATCAGGCGCAGAAGCAGGCGCCGCCGCCTCGGAAAACCACCTCGGACCAAAACTCCCTTGGCGAAGACCATTTCGACTGACACTTCGGTTCCCCGCATACGTAGTTGAGTTAAGAGCCCGCCCCCGCTTCGGGACGCGGATCGAACAGCGGCTTTAGGCGGGTAATGGAATCCGGAACTTGCTGCGCGGCGCGGTTCCACACGGCATCGGACGCGTCCTGGGTGTAGCGCGCGGCGGCCTCCGGCGACAGTTCGAAGAACGTCATGCCATCTGCAGCAAGACGGGCTTTTTCGTCCGCCTCGATTTGCAGGAACCGGGCCCGGCTGTCATGCTCGTAGCGCAAAGACTCTTCCAACAACATCTCACGAACGTCACCGGGCAGACCGGTCCAGCGGTCGAGGTTCATTTGTAGCGTCATCACAAGGCCAAGCACTCCAGGGTCAATGCGATACTTCACAAACTTCTGGAAACCTTGGTCGGACATGGACGTCGACGTCCAGGCGATGGCGTCGACCGTGCCCCTCTCGAGAGCGGTGTATACCTCACCAGAAGGAATATCGACGGGGATGGTGCCGACGGATTCCAGAAAGGCGCGGTAAGTGGGCGTTGTGCGCACGCGGGAGCTGGCCAGCATGGGCAATCCATTGTCGCGCAGGTCCGGCTTGGCCATGGTGAAGATGTGCAGCTTAGGACCGGTCTGGTGCCAGCCGAGGAAGTAAGCATTCAGTTTGGCGGCCCAGATATCTTGGATGGCGTCGAACGCTCCATTCGCTCGTGCTTGTTCTGGGGTCACAGACGCCGCGAGAAAGGCGTCCGCCTCGGGCGCGAGGCCCAGCATGTAAGTGGCTGCGCCGAAGTACATATCGACCACACCCCGGCGCAGGGCGTAGACCATTTGCCGTTGCGGAATCACTTCTGGCCCGCCGAGGTAACGAATGCGGGCGCGTCCCGCGGCGCGCGCGTTGAACGGCTCAACAAAATGCGCGTTGACGTCCTGGGCAAACTCGATGGAGCGGTTCCAGGCGGTGATGAGGGTGAGATCAAGCTCCTCCGCCTGCACGCCCCGGCTCGGAACAAGACCCAACAGCACAATGGCGAGTAAACGGACCATGGGCAGAGTTTTTCACTGCCGCCTCCCGCCGTCAAATGCCGCCTCTGGCCAGACGGTGCCGCCACCGCCTATGCTGTGTGCACGTTCTTTGTTTGACCGGAGAGACCTGATGCATCGCCGCACCCTCCTCAAGACAGCGCTCGGCACCGCCGCCGCATCCGCCCTGCCCCTGTCCTCGGTTTGGGCGCAAGATCTTCCGGCCGTCACCTTGGATGGCGGCGAGACCACGCTCGACAAAGCGAGCATCAAAGCCTTTGCGGAGTCTTTGGACGGCGTCCTGTTGAAACCGGACAGCGTTGGCTATGACGTGGCCAGACAGGTGTGGAACCGCTTCTGGGACCGCAAACCCGCGCTGATCGCGAAAGTGACGAGCGTTGCAGACGTTGTAAACGCGGTTGCGTTCGCGCGTGAGAACTCACTTCTCACAGCCGTGCGCTGCGGCGGCCACAGCATGTCAGGCAAGGGTGTATGCGACGGCGGTTTGGTCATCGATATGACTGCGATGAACCGGGTCGATATCGATGTCGAAAGTCAGGTGGCAACATTGCAAGGCGGATGCCTGCTCGGCGATCTCGACCGCAAAGCACTCGGGCTTGGATTGGCGACGACCGCTGGGGTGGTGTCCCACACGGGGGCGGGCGGGTTGATCTTGGGGGGCGGTATGGGGCGTTTGCAGCGCCACCACGGCCTCAGCATCGATAACATTCTTGGCGTTCAGATCGTCACGGCGGATGGGCAAGTCCTGCGAGCCAACGCCAAAGAAAACCCCGATCTGTACTGGGGCGTGCGCGGCGGTGGCGGCAACTTTGGGGTCGTGACCGAGATCAAGATGCGCCTGCATAAAACAGATCCGATGGTGATGGCGTTTGGATTTTCTTATCCGTTGGAGCACGCCCGCGATGCCATGAAACTGTATCTGGACGCGGCAGACGGCGCGCCTGTGGATCTTTTTCTTTTAGGCGGGTTCGGCTTGGATGGTGACGGCAGCGGCGGCGTGAGCATCAGCGGCACCTTTTTTGGCGCCGCATCGGACCTTGAGAAACATCTCGCCCAGTTTCGCGCCGGGAACATGGCCAGCCGGGAGCGCGCCTTTGCCATTCAATACGTCGATCTCCAGCGGGTGGCCGACGACGGCGTCAACGCACCCGGTTTGCGCCGTTACGCCAAAGGCGGATTCTTACGCCAAGCCGACGAGGCGATGATCGACGCCATGATCGGGATGGCCGAGCCTTCGCCCGGGCGTAGCTTCCGGGTTGGCTTGTTGCCCATGGACGCGGCGCCGGCGCGCGTCGGTCCGACCGATACCGTATGGGCCCATCGTGATGCGCTGTACAACATTGACTCCAGCAGCACCTGGGCTCTGGGCAATGAAGACGACGACGAACGTAACATTGCCGCCAACCGGGCTTACTTCAGAGGCATCGAAGACTTTAGTCAGGGCTTCTACGTCAACTCACTGGTGGATGAGAGTCAGAGCCAGGTGAACGAGAACTACCGCCAGAACTATGCCCGCATGGTCCAAGTGAAGACCAAATACGACCCGACTAACCTGTTCCGGCTGAATGCCAATGTGCAACCCGCGGCGTAGACGCGATCGCGCCGCGCGCACCCATCTGTAGACTTGGATGAACGCACCTGAGGCTTTAGTCTCAGGCCGATCAGAAGAGACAAGGACGACGCCATGACGGACACGAAATACGCCGACGCCACCTACGGCGAGCTGGGCATTGGCTTTGGCGAACGCCCGGCTGTGATCGTGGTGGATTTTCAGCTGGGCTTCACCGATCCGCAGTACACTCTGGGCGGATCACCGCACATTCACGCCGCTGTGGACAAGACCGCCGAGCTGTTGAAGGTGGCACGGGCCGCCGGCGCGCCGGTAGCGAGCTGCCGGGTTGGCTGGGGGTCCAAGAATGACATGGGATATTGGAAGATCGGCTGCCTATATGAAGGCTGGTTTTACGACGACCCCCAAACGGCAATGGACCCGCGGGTCTACGACGAAAATTACGACTTCAACTTCTGGAAGCACGCGCCGTCAATTTTCTATGGCACACCCCTGAATAACTTCCTCACCAAGAACTGTGTCGATACGGTGATCGTGACCGGCTGCACGACCTCCGGCTGCGTACGCGCCTCGATCAACGATGCCTTTTCGGAGGGCTATCGCGTCATCGTACCCCACGACTGCTGTGGCGACATGGACGAACGCCCCCACAACGACAATCTGCGCGATGTCGGCCGGCGCTACGCAGATGTCTTGGATGCCGCTGCGGTGATGGAACATCTCGCAAAGACCAAAGGCCGGCTGGCCGCCGAATAATCTGATAGGACGTTTTCAATGACTATGATGCTGGACCCCTATGTGGTCTTGAAATTTCTGCACGTCATCATGGCGGGGCTTTGGCTCGGGATGGACATGGGCGTGTATAACGCCGGTCAGCGGCTGACCAATCCAAACTTGTCGATCGAGACCCGCGCCGCCATGGGCAAGCTCGGCGGCTTCCTGGACATGGGGCCGCGATCAGCAGTGGTGATTCTGCTGATGCTCGGCATCACCATGACCTTTTTGGGCGGCTGGGGCTTCACCGGCGGATATGGTGGGCAACTGGCGGGCACCGCAGCCGTCGTCGGCATCGTCTGGCTGGGACTGCTGTGGCACCAGTTCTGGGTCGACCACCCCAACCTTGGCGAAACCCGGCCTGAAGCCCATGTGAAGTTTCAGCAGACTTTCCGGAAGGTCGACATCACCATGCGGGTCATTGTCACGGCCATTCTGGCGGCGACGGCGGTATGGTCTCTGGTGGGAGACGGGCCGATCCTTGCAACGTGGCTGGCGGTTAAGCTGTGCCTGTTCGCTCTGATCGTCGCTTGTGGTATCGGCATTCGGGTATATCTGCCCGCAGCCCGCGCGGCCATCGGCGCGGTCCTCACACAAGGATCAACGCCGGAGCGGGAAGCCGAGATTCAACGCCGGCGCGGTAAGATGCTGATCTTCGTCAAGACCATCTGGGCTCTGGTCGCCATTGTGATCTGGATATCGGTGGCGAAGTTCTAAACCGCGAAGCCGAAGAAGTAGAGCGGATAGGCAGTTAGCCCCGTCAGGATCATCGTCACCATGCCGATGGTGCCCCAGCGTTTATGGGTGGCACTGAAGACATCCGGGTGCGGCGGAGACGGGAATCGTTTCAGGGAAAAATAGATCAGCCCCGCCCAGATGAGCGAGGTCATGACGGCGATAATCAGGTGGACGTAGAAAATCGCCTCTAGCCACCAGGAGTCCGCATAGGGGCTCTCAGCGATGATGGCGAAGGTTCCCCCGGCGAGACGGATGTCGATCTCAAACAGGATCACAGCGACGGCAAGTGTGGCGCCGAGGCTCACCTGAATGCGTTTGTGCATCTGGTAGGCGCCCGCGCACACCTTCATCCAGGAGTAAATCAGGACCGGCAAAATGACGATGAAGGACAGGATCACCAGATCCATCAACAGATCGCCGCGGGTGCCGAGAAAGCCGGGTGGGATCATGTTTCACCTCGACAGATCGGAGGTTGCACCAATGGGGCAGAGCGTCTAAGCAAAGGGCCTATTTGTCCAGCCAAATCAGGAGTTCTGCCGTGCCCACCGCGCAAATCAACGGCCATACCATGTACTACGAAACCCATGGCGAAGGCCCGCCCGTGCTGGTGCAAGGCGGTTGGGGTTCGTTCTGCCACGGCGCTCACGACCATCTGCCGCGCGGCCTGACCGACCAATACACCGCGATCATCATCGATTACCGCGGCTTGTACGATTCGGACGACGATCTGTCGCAGGAATCGAGCATCGACATGTATGCCGACGACGCCATCCAGCTCTTGGAACACCTCGGCCATACCGGCGGCACGCACCTGATCGGTTTGGTCGGCATGGGGGCGTGCATCTCTCAGGTGATGGCGATCAAACGGCCAGACCTAGTGCGCTCGATGATGAACATGGGCGCGTGGTCGGACGCGACCGACCCGTTGTTTCACGAACAAATCGAGCTGTTCCGCGACGTTCACCGCGACATGGGCTGGGCGGCGTTCCAACGTTTTGTTTGCATGATGTCGTTCCGGCCTGATTTCTATAACGCGAACTACAAACGCCTGCTGGGACCCGAAGGGCCGTGGCGCGAACTCAATGGCCGGCTCGAGGCCCACGAGCGATTCATCCACGCCTGCCTAAACCACAATGTCACCGACCAGCTCAAAAGCGTGCAGTGCCCAAGCCTGATCATCCACAGTCACATGGACACGGTCACCGGCCCGCGCATGACACGCCCGATCCAACAGGGCATTCCTAACGCCGAAGGCCTGGACATGCCGGAGGTGGCCCACGTAGTCGCGGGGAAAGAGCAGAAGATTCAGTTCTGCGAGGTTGTGTTCGACTGGCTGGGCCGGACCTAGGTTACACCCGGGTTCCCAAGTACGACGCGCCGGACTGCGATTGCGCTGCCTTGGCACCGTCGATCAGCGGGTCGCCGGTCGCCACACCGAACAGGTGCTTGCCAGTCGGTGCCATCGAGTGATCCCACTGCAGTTCGATATGGGTGCTGACCGTGCGGCAGTCGCGGTAGTGCCGCTGCACCGGGTTGCGCCCGGTCTGCGCCGACACGCCCATCATACCCGATAGGCGCTCTGCCGCGCCGACGCAAAGACGCGAGGCATAGGTCATGTCGCGTTTGGCTGAGAGCAGGTCTTCGCCGGTGATATCGACTCCGCGCGATCCGCGGTCATGCAACATCGCGCAGAAGTTCTCGAACACCAGATTGGCGGCGTGGATTTCCGCTGCCGCCTCACCGACGCGGACTTGCACCGGGACCTGGTCGACGATGGACTCCCCGAACAACGCGCCTTTGCGGTTGCGGGTGAGCGCCGCGTACTCCTGCAGCGCGCCCATGGCCGTGCCAGCCAATATGCCGGCGAACCAGCTTTTCTGGTACGCACCGGTGCGGATTTTATAGATGTAACTGTCGTGCAACTTTGAACCTGGCGGATTGAGCCCGAGAATCTCATCGCGCGCGATCAGCCGATGTTTGGGAATACGCGCGCCGTTGACCCGCACGTGATGACTGCCCGTGCCGCGCAGGCCTTCGGCGGTCCAGTTGTCCTCGCTGGTCCAGTCCTCGGGATACAGCAGCACAAAATGGGTAAAGATGCGTTCGTCGCCGAGAGTGGCCGTGACCATGGCCCCGTTGGCATGGTCGATCCCGCTCATAAAGCCCCAGCGCCCGGTCAGAACGACGGCATCGCCGTCTGACTCGAGTTTGCCGCCCCCAGCCGAGCCGGTGGCGACGATGGGGTCTGGGTTGCGGGCAAAGAACTCCTCCTGCGCCTCGGCGCCGAAACGCGCCACCCACATGATGTGAGAGAACACCAGGCCGGTGATCCAGCCGGTGGAGCCGCAGGCCTGGGAGACCTCACGGGACACATCCATGTGCGCGCCCCAGTCCATCTCCCAGCCACCGAACCGGCGCGGCATGTACACCTTGTGCAGACCGGCCGCCTTGAGATCAGCAATGGTCTCATCGGGCATACGGCGCAGGTCCTCAGCCTCGTTGGCGCGGTCCCGCAGCACCGGGATAAGGTCACGCGCCGCACCCACCAGGTCGTCCTTAGTGGGCACATGAGAGGCGCTGGCAACGGCAATCGACATGACGGGCTCTCCGGGTCGGTGTTGGCTTGAAACCAGAGTGCACGGCCTTCGCGGCGTTTAATATAAACTATTTGTATTTATTATCTTCTTTTGGTTTATTTTATGATCATGGAACTGCGCCAACTCAGCCACTTTCTGGCCGTCTCGGAAACCCGGAGCTTCCGGGCGGCGGCAGACCGTCTCAACCTGACGACCCAGGCGGTCAGTAAGAGCATTCGCCAGCTGGAATTCGGTCTTGGTGTGAAGCTGTTCGACCGGGACACGCGTTCGGTCGCGATCACGCCCTTCGGGGACATGCTTTTGCCGCATGCGCGGGCCATAGAAGCGGAGGCACGGCAGTTTCAGCGCAATCTCGAGACGGCGCTCGGCGCCCACACGGGGGTTGTCCGGCTGGGAGCAACCCCAACGGCGCTGACCCAGCTGGTGCCGGCCGCGCTCAAGCAGCTGTTTACCGTGCGCCCGAACGTGCGGGTCGAGGTTGAGCGCAGTGACTTCGAGCACCTGACCGCGCCCTTGCTGAGAGGGGATTTGGATTTAATCGTATCGACCGCGCCCACACAGACCGTCGACGACCTGATCGTCATCGAGCCCCTGCGCAATGACGCCAACGTGGTCGTATGCGCGGCTACGCACCCGCTGGCCGACGGCGAAGCCGATGGCGAAGCTTTGGCGGCGCAACGCTGGCTGAGTCTGCGCTTCCCCCGCGGCGAGACCGACTTTAAGAACTTGTTCAAGGGCTTTGGCCAGACACCGCCGCAAGCCAATCTGGAGACCACCGCCGTGGACTTCGCCATCGATTGGATCGCGGGATCAAATTACCTCGCCATCCTGCCTGCTCAGGTGGCGGCCCGCGCGATCGCAGACAAACGATTGGCCCAAGTGCATGTGCCGAATGCCGGCGCGACATGGCCTATTGTCATGGCTTACCGGCGCAACGCGACGCGCTCGCCCGCAGCCCTGGCGCTGATCGAGACTTTGAAGGTGGCCGCGGCGGCGGCCTAACCAGTGCGACAGTAGACTCGGATCATGTTGTTGGCGGGCATGGTGATGGTCTGCTCCAACTTAAACCCGGAAGAGTTCGCCAACCCATCGACTTCCCTTGAGTCTCTGACCCCCCATGACGGGTCGCGGGCGCGCAGACCGGCATCGAACGAGGCGTTTGACTCGGACGTATGCGCCCCGTCGACGGAAAACGGCCCGTAGAGTAGCAGTGGGCTGGACGGGGACAAAAGGCGCGCGGCCCCGGCGAACAAGTCCTCAGCCGCCTGCCACGGGGCGATGTGGATCATGTTGCAACAGAGAATGGCCGAGATGCTTTTAACGCCCCAGTCTTGGGCGGTCACGTCGATCCGGAGCGGCGGCGGGAGATTGGCGAGCCCAGCCGTGCTTTGCATCTCGAACATGCGCGTCATGGCATCGTCAGATAAGTCTGACATCTGCCAAGTGAGGTGCGAATGCTCTGCGGCCAACACTGCCGCGTGATAGCCCGACCCTGCCGCGATCTCGAGAACCGTGCCCGTGGCCGGAACCAGCGGCCGAAGGGCCTCAACGATGGGCCCGATGTTGCGCTGGGCTGCGGGTGAGGCCAGGTGGAACAGACGCTCGGCGGTCGCGTTGGGCATGATATTGTTCGCGCGTGAAACGAAAAGGGGCGGCCCTTAAGGCCGCCCCAAATTTCGTGTGTTAGACCGAGGTCTACTCGGCGGCCTGAGCCAGTTCGTTGGCCGGCTGGAACACCGGCGGCTTGGGCGCCTTGAGATGCGTTTCCTTCTCGGCATTGGCCAGGATCGTCTTGAGGTCCGGACCCTTGTCGAAAATCGGGGCTTTCTTCGGACGCTTCTTCTGCATCTCTTTGCGCAGGGCGTCGGTCTTAGCCTTGTCGATCTTGCCTGCCGCGGAGCACACAACGCCGTACTTTTCCTTGGCGCCCTTCACGGAAACCAAACCACGCTTCACTTCAAGCGCCACCGTCTCGGCATCACGCTCCAGCGGGTTGCCGTAGCCGCCCCCGCCCCAGGTGATGAAGGCCAGGATGTCGCCGGCCTTAACCTTGACGTTGTCACACTTGGATTCGTGATACTCGACCACACCGGTGTCGTAGCCACCGCGGTACATGACCTTGATAGAACGCTCACCCGGCGCGCCGCCGTTGACACCCCAGGGGTATGTCAGCCAGCGGTCGTCGTGGATGGAGATTTCACCATCTTCGAGGAAGCAGTAATCCACCCGCAGCGCGTTACCGCCACGGAAGAAACCTTCCCCGCCGGTGTCGGCAACGGTTTCATGCTTCTCAATGCGCAACGGGAAGTACGCCTCAAGGTACTCCTGCGGCACGTTGGTGAAGCTCGGCCACATGGAGTGACCATCCGGGCCATCGTCATGCGGACGGGCGGGAATGCCACCGAAGCCGATCTGATAGAGCTGATACCATTCGCCGCGGCTGTCCGTGCCCGAGTACATGAAGTGGGGCGAGGACGAGAACCCAGCCGCCGCCAGGAACTCGGGGTTCTTCTGGCCGAGCAGCGCGGCAAAGGTGTCGAAGATGCGGCCCAGCGCGTGGGTTCGGCAGGACAGCGCTGCCGGGAAGTTTGGCTTGAGCAGCGTGCCTTGGGGAATGCGCACATCAACGAGATCATAGAAGCCATCGTTGAACAGGATTTCCGGGTCGAACACCATGATCATGTACACGCCCCAGAACATCTTGAGCATGTTCTCGTTGAGGTAGAAGTTGATGGACCCGATGGCTTGAGGGTCGGTGCCCTCCCAGTCGAGAATCACCTTCTTGCCTTCGCGCCACATGGTGCACTTGATCTTGTAGGGGCCGTAGCCACGGCCGTCGTCGTCGACATAGTCTTCGAACGTCACCGGCTCTTCGCCAATGGCTTGCTGGATCAGGCCGCCAACGGCGCGTAGGTTCCGGTCCAGGGCCGCTTGGGTGGCGGAGACATAGGTGTCGACGCCGAAGCGGTCACACATTTCCTTGACCCGCTTCTCGGCCACACGGCAGGCGGCGAGCACGGCGTTGAGATCCGACCGGTTCCACGTGGGCAAGCGGACCTGATTGAGCATGAGCTCAAGGAGCGTTTCCTGCAGAACGCCCTTTTTGTAGAGCTTGGTCGGCGGCGTCACGAGACCTTCTTCGAAGATCGTCGTCGCGTCGGTCGGCATCGAGCCCGGGACTTTACCACCGTTGTCGGTCATATGACCGAAGTGGCAGGCCCAGCCGACGAGACGGCCATCGTAGAAAATCGGCAGAACGATGAGCCAGTCATTGGCGTGACTGATCGCACCGGACACCTTGTACGGATCGTTGGTGAAGAAGACGTCGCCTTCTTCGACCGTGCCGTCATAGCCGTTCAAGAAGCCGTCGATGAATGAGCCGAACTGGCCGACGACCATCTTACCATTGCGGTCAGCGATCAGCGGAAATGCGTCATGCTGTTCGCGAATCCCCGGCGACATGGCGGTGCGGAACACCGTCGCGTCCATCTCGAAGCGGGCGTTGCGCAACGCACTTTCGATGATGTCGAGGGTAATGGCGTCGATCTTGACCTTTTTGAAGGGCTTCTTGTTGGTCTGGATGATCTGCGCTTTGTGTGTGCTTTTCTTAGCCATGAGTGTTCTCCTAACCTCCGCCCTACTTCTTCGCCTTGGACTTGGACTTCGCAGCCGTCTTGCGCTTGGCCTTAGCTTTTGTCTTAGGCTTCGCCGCCGACTTAGCTTTGGGCTTGGCCTTCGCCTTCGGCTTTGCTTTGCCGCCCTTCCAGCCCTTCGGCGTGATCAAGATGCAGCCGACTTTGTCGACCACGCCTTGGCAATCAGCGAGGATCACGGTCGTTGAGTCGAACTCTGTCACAACAGCCGGGCCCGGAATCTTGTTGCCGGCTTTGAGCTTCGAGCGATCATAGATTTTCGCTTTGTGCTTTTTGCCATCCGAGTAGATGGTGTGCTTGTCGTCAATGACGGCGGCGTTGGCATTGGCACTGCCCTTGCCCGCCTTCTGCGCTTTCACGTTCGGCGCATCACCCATCACCACGGCACGCAAGTTGACGATTTCGTGCTCGGCATCGAGCGCGAACGTAAACATGCGGGTGTGGCTGGCATCGAATGACTTGGCAGCCTGCTCCAGACCGTTCTTGTCGAACCCGTTGACCTTGCACGGCACGGTCAAAGAGAACCCTTGTCCGTGGTAGCGCAAGTCGATTTCCCAGACGACCTGGTGTTCCTTCTTGGGAATGCCTTCCTTGATCAGGGAGGCGGCGGCCGTCTTGGTCAGATCATTGAGGATCTTCCCGACTTCCTTATTGCTGGTCTCTGAGTACCGGCGGACGAACGTTTGCGACGCTTCGTTGCGCACGCGGGTTGTCGCGTCACCGTAGGCGCACAGCACACCGGGACCCGGCGGAATGATCACCGGCCAAGAACCAGTCAGCTTGCCGAGTGCACTGGCATGCAGCGGACCGGCACCACCGAACCCGATCAGGGCAAAGTCGCGCGGGTCATAGCCTTGCTCGATGGAGACGAGACGCAGCGCGCCGAACATGTTCTCGTTGACGATCTTGACGATGCCTTCGGCAGCCGCTTCGACCGAAATCTTGAGAGGATCGGCGACGGCCCTCTTGATCGCCTTTCGCGACGCCGCAACATCGAGCTTCATCTCCCCGCCGATCAGAGACGGCGGCAGGTGACCCAGTACCACGTTGGCGTCGGTCACGGCGGGTTCTTCCCCGCCCTTGCCGTAACAGGCCGGTCCGGGATCAGCGCCAGCACTTTCTGGACCCACACGCAGAGCACCGGTGAGTTCCGGCACGCGGGCAAGAGAGCCCCCACCGGCACCGACGGTGCGGACGTCGAGCGAGGACGCTCGAACCGTCACGTCGCCAACGCGGGTTTCACGGCGCAATTGCGGTTCGTTGTTTTCGATGAGCGCCACGTCCGTGGACGTACCGCCCATATCGAAGGTCAGCAGGTTTTTGAAGCCGGACTGCTTGGCCACCCACAGGGCGCCGGCAACACCACCGGCCGGACCGGACATGGCGAGAGAAACGGGCTGATCGGCAGCATTGTCAAAGGCCATCAAACCGCCGTCGGAGCGGAGCACCTTGTATTTGCAGTCGCCGGTCTTCTTCTTGAGCGCCTTTTCCAGGTTGCCGAGGTACTTGGAGACGGTCGGGCGAACATAAGAGTTCGCCACCGCCGTCAGAGTGCGCTCGTATTCGTACATTTCGGGCAGAACTTCGTGGCTTAAACTGACCGGAATACCCGGCAGTTCTTTCTCCACGATCTTGCGGATTTTCTTTTCGTGCGCGCCGTTGGCGAACGAGTTCATGAGGGAGACGGTGACGGCCTGAACCTTTTGGCGCTTGAGCACTTTGCAGGCCTCAACCACGGAGGCTTCGTCGAGCTTGCGCACCACGTCGCCGCGGGCCCCCATGCGCTCTTTGACCTCGACGGTGTTCTCCAACAGCGCAAGAGGTGTCGGCTTCGGCCAGATGATCCACCCGGCCAGACCGCCGGGCACGAAGGAACGGCCAATTTGCAGAACTTGACGATACCCGTCGGTCACGATGAGACCGACCTGCGCGCCCTTGCCCTCTAGAATGGCGTTGGTCGCGACGGTGGTGCCGTGCATCAATTCGTTAATTTCCGTCGGCTTGATACCCGCATCTTTACAAATGCGGGTGATGCCATTCATCACACCGATGGATTGGTCAGCCGGTGTTGACGGCGTTTTGGCCCGGAAAGTTTCACCTGTTTTCTCGTTGATCAGGAGCAGGTCCGTAAACGTTCCCCCGACATCACACCCGAGTACGTAAGACATTGCGCAGTCACGTCCCTTTTTTGAATTATTCTAATCAAGCTACGACGGCGCAAAACGCCGCGCAACCGCTCTTTAATTGTGCGTCGCCGCTGTGCAAGCGGCTCTGCGAACCTATCGCAGCACCTGCTTGAAATCGACCCTCGCCGACCCCGCGCCCTGCCGCGGCGCCTAACTAGCGCCAATTTGGGGCGAAAGCCAGCCTTTATAGGGGTTTTACGCCAACTGACCTCTACGCTGCTTTGGCGACGTCCGGGAAGACCCCCGCCTTGCCCAGCATGGCCGGAACCTGACCGCCGAGTCGCTCGCCGACCCACTCCGCAGTGGCGATGATCTTGTTAATATCGACCCCGGTTTCGACGCCCATGCGGTCGAACATATAGACCAGGTCCTCCAGCGGGATGTTGCCCGTGGCACGGGGCGCAAAGGGACAGCCGCCAATACCCCCAGTGGAGGCATCGATGAAATCCACCCCGGCCTGGACAGCGGCATAGGCGTTGGCCAGTCCGGTGTTGCGCGTGTTGTGCAAATGCACGCGGATCGGCATGCCCGGCACGGCCTCTTTGACCTTGCCAATCAGCTCGGTCACCCGGATAGGATCGGCACACCCGATGGTATCCGCCAGCGCGATCTCGATTGGCTCGCCCTCGGCGCAGCGCTTGGCCATGTCGGCGACATGGTCGGGCGAGACTTCGCCCTCGAAGGGGCACCCGAAGGACGCGCCGATGGTCACACCGGCCTTGATACCTTCCGCCTTAGCCTGCTTGCCCACCGCGACCCAGGCGTCGACCGTCTCAGCCGAGGTCATGCCTTGGTTCTTGGTGGCGAAGGTGTCAGTCGCGACCACCGCATAGCCGACTTCGTCGACGCCGGCATCGCGGGCCCGCTCATACCCTTTCATGTTGAGGATCAGGCCAATGAAGGATGCGCCCGTGCCCTTGGGCAGGCCAGCGACCACCTCCACCGCGTCGGCCATCTGCGGAACACGCTTGGGGTTCACAAAGCTCGTGACCTCAACGCGTTTCAGGCCGGCATCTATTGAGCGGGTGATGAACTCGATTTTGTCTTCTGTGGACAGAATCGTCTTTTCCGACTGGATTCCATCGCGGGGGCCGACTTCGACCAGGGTTACGGAGTGCGCCATGGCTGTATGCCTTTCCTGTGCTTTGCGGCGGCCCGCTTCGTTTGAGACGGCGATAAGCCGCAACGGGCCTACATTCTGGGAGAGGGGAAAACCCCGTCTTATGGGGCGGATATTAGCCCTGGACTATGGGTTTGCAAGGCAGAGCGCTTGAATCGTTGCCTGACGGTCGGTAAACACCTCGCGAGGGTGTTCACCCAATGACACTGGGGCTGAATCCTCTGCACGGCGCAGAGGGGAGGCCTTAGGAACAGCCCGGCTAAGACGGCACGCTAAAAACGGCGCACCGGGCCTGAGGCATAGGCCCGCAGGGAGAAGAGGACGCATTATCATGGCTGAACAAGCGACCGGCCCGCTCACGGGCCTGCGGATGATCGAAATGGGCCAGCTGCTGGCCGGACCGTTTTGCGGTCAGTTGATGGGCGATTTCGGCGCCGAAATCATCAAGATCGAACAGCCTACGGTTGGCGATCCCATGCGCCAGTGGGGCCGTGAACTGGTCAACGGCTCGTCCCTGTGGTGGCCGATCCTGGCCCGGAATAAGAAGTGCATCACCTTGAATGCCCGTGTGCCGGAAGGTCAGGAGATCATCAAGGAACTGGTCAAGAAGTCAGATTTTTTGCTGGAGAACTTCCGTCCCGGCACGCTGGAACGCTGGAACCTGGGCTATGACGTGTTGTCGGAGGTCAATGAAGGCCTGATCATGATCCGCGTCTCCGGCTACGGCCAGACCGGTCCCTACTCGCACAAGGCCGGTTACGCCGCGGTCGGCGAAGCCATGGGGGGCTTACGCAACGTCATCGGCGATCCCTCCACCCCACCGAGCCGGGCCGGTATTTCCATCGGCGACACCCTGGCGGCGACTTACGGCTGCCTGGGCGCACTGATGGCCCTGCACAACCGTCACGTCACCGGCAAAGGCCAAGTGGTGGACTCGTCCATTTACGAGTCCGTGTTCGCAATGATGGAGAGCATCGTCAGCGAGTACGACAAAACCGGATACATCCGTGAGCGGACCGGCTCCATTCTGCCGCAGGTCGCACCGTCAAATATTTACGACGCCAAGGACGGGCAATTCCTGATCGCCGCCAACCAGGACACGGTGTTCAAGCGCCTGTGCGTTGCGATGGGTCAGCCGGAACTCGGAGACGACGAACGCTACGCCACCCACGGCGCGCGCGGTGAGCGTCAGACCGAATTGGATAACCTGATCAACGAGTGGTCCAAAACCAAAACGACCGACGAACTCGCCGCTCTGATGGACGAACACGGCGTGCCGTCAGGCAAAATCTATAAAGCACCCGACATGCTGGAAGACGAGCACTTCAAGGCGCGCGAGGCGATCATCTCGATCATGGACAAGCATGTCGGCGAGATGAAAATGCAGAACACCTTCCCGAAGTTCTCGCGCACGCCCGGCAACGTCCGTTGGACCGGCCCGGACCACGGCGAGCACAACGAGGAAGTTTACAAAGATTTGCTTGGCCTGACCGACAAGCAAATCGGTGACTACAAAGAAAAAGGCATCATCTAAGGGACGAAGGAGCCGCCGCCATGGCCGAGGACAAGAATCTCGATCAGGATTATGACAAAGCCGGGTTTGGCGGCAGCCTGACGTTCGGTAAAAAGCCGGCTTTGCTGCTGATCGATTTTGCCAAGGCCTACATCACGCCCGACTGCGGCCTCTACGCGGGCGTGGAAGACTCCGCCGAAGCGGCACGCCAGGTGCTGAAGGCGGCCCGCGATGCCGGCATCATGATCGTGTTTACCCGGGTGGAGTTCACGCCCGGCGGGGCGGACGGCGGGGTGTTCTTCCGCAAGGTGCCGGCCCTGAAGAACTTCGAACGCGGCAGCCCGATGGCGGAATTCGTCAATGGTCTGGAACCGCGTGACGACGAAGTGGTGATTACCAAGCAATATGCAAGCGCGTTTTTCGGCACCAACCTGGCGTCGACGTTGGCGGCGGCGGGCGTCGACACGCTATTGATCACCGGCTGGAGCACGTCGGGCTGCGTGCGCGCCTCGACCCTGGACGCGTGTCAGTCGGGCTTTATTCCCATCGTCGTGAAGGAAGCGGTCGGCGACCGCGACACCCGGCCCCATGAGTCCAACCTGTTCGACCTGCAGGCGAAGTATGCCGAGGTCAAAGGCATGGATGAGGTCGTGGACTATCTGAAGGGCCTGTAGCCGCCCGGTTACTGCCCGGCCGTTCGTGCGGCCCAGCCCTTCCTGGGCTGCTTGCCCGTGTTAGCATCCGCTCATTCATCGGAGTACGGCGTTATGCCCCTGCAGCACGAACACGCGTTTCTCGTCACCGGGTCGCACGACGAGGTCAACCGCCAGCATTATGTGTCGCGGCTGCGCATGCACATCCTCAACGAGATCGGCGGCGGCATGCGCCAGGTCTACGAGACCCGGGTCAAACCGGCGTTTGAGAAAGACAAAGGCCGCGCACCGGAGACCGAACGCGAAATTCACAAGGCCATGCTGGCGGACACCTATGGCCGCACATGGTCGACGATGATGGTCAATTGCCAGGACATGGTGTGGGACTCGGTGCGGCCTGCCATTGAGCGGGCACAGCCGGAGCTGAATGACAAAATCCGCGGGCTGAATGCGCGGTTTGGCTCGCTGACCCTGGACCCCGACCTGAAGGTGCCGAGATATGTGGCGGCGTCAGACATTCACCGCATGCCCGGCAACTATCAAACCGAACGCGCCGAAGACGACGCCTCGCAGGGGGCGCTCTATGACCGCGGCCGGTTTGTGTACAACGCGGGCGCTGCCGGACCGTTCGCCGACGGCATTCCGCGAACCATGGCGGCGTACATCAAGGCGCGCTGGCCCGACTTCAAGCCAAAGCGGATTCTGGAATTGGGCTGCACCGTCGGCTCTTCCACCGTGCCGTTTGTCGATGCGTTTCCCGAGGCGGAAGTGCACGCCATCGATGTCGGCGCACCGGTATTGCGCTATGCCCATGCCCGCGCGGAAGCCTTGGAGAAACCGATTCATTTTCATCAAATGAATGCCGAGGAGATGTCCTTCGCCGATGGCGAATTCGACCTCATTTTCTCCTGCATCATGTTTCATGAAACCTCGCGCAAGGCCTATCCCCGCATCCTGGAGGAGTGCCGCCGCGTGCTCGGCAACGGCGGCCTAATGGCGCACACGGAGCTCACACCGGTCTCGAACATGGACCTGTTCGATGCCTTCTACATTGACTGGGACGCGTACTATAACAACGAGCCGTTTTATCAGACCTATACCAGCCTTGATCCGGAAGAATGGGTGACATCCGCCGGGTTTGAACCCGGTAAATTCTGGCAAGTCTCGATCCCGGACCTCGACCGGTCACCACCCGAGGTCTTTGCCGAAGCCGTCGCCAACCCCACCGTTGCCAACCGCAAGGTGGCCCGTGTCGGTGAAAGTGCGCGCTGGTACACGTATGGCGCCTGGAAGTAGCGGCGCCTGGACGTAATCACCGAGACTGGCAATCTGCCCCGATTGCGCGGGCTTTCACTGCCCGTCCGCTGATTGGATTTGAGTCAGCAAGCGGATTGAGCGGGTGGGGTGTTCTCCGCATGGTGCGGACAGACCAGTGGCCGTTAATGTTTGAGGCACGCGCACCATGAAAGATATCCGCATCGCCATCGTCGGCGCCGGCATGGCCGGGCTGACAGCGGCCTTGTCCCTACAGAAAAATGGGTTTCGCCCAATCATCTACGAACACGCACCGGAGTTAGGCGAGGTCGGCGCCGGCTTGACCATCAGCCCGAACTCGACGCACGGCTTGGAATACGTGGGACTGGCGGACGAGCTAAAAGCCAAGGCGAATGTGCCGCAGACCCAGGCCATCATGCATTACCAGACGGGTGAAGTACTGGCGCAGAGTGAACGCGGCGATATTCCGCGGCAAAAGTACGGGGCAAATTACTACCAAATTCATCGCGCCGACCTGCACGACATGCTGGCCGATGCCGCCCGGGAGACCGATCCGAGTTGTATCGTGCTCGACCACAGCTTCACCACCTATGAGGAAAGTGGGGACGGCATCACCATCTCGTTCGCCAACGGACAGACGGCGGACTGCGATGTTCTCATCGGTGCGGATGGCATCCGGTCAGTGGTGCGCGCCGCGATGTTTGGCCCGGAAGACCCGAAATTCACCGGCAACGTCGCCTATCGCGGGTTGGTCGACCGGGGGGACTTGCGGGACGAAGTCACCACGCCGGAGTCCGGCGTCGCCATTGCGCCGCGTAAGGCCTTCACGCGTTATCTGGTCCGTGACGGCAAAACGATTAACTTCGTCGCCTTCGTGCGCCGCGACGGATGGAACGAAGAAGGCTGGTCGATCCCCGTCACTCACGACGAACTGATGGAAGAATTCGGCGACTGGCATCCACGCATCAGCGACCTCATCAAAGCCGCCCCGAAAGATAAGCTGTTCAAATGGGCGCTGTACGACCGTGACCCCCTGGAAGAGTGGAGCAAAAGACGCGCCACGCTGTTGGGCGACGCGGCGCACCCGATGCTGCCGTTTATGGGCATGGGCGCCGCCATGGGCATTGAAGACGGTGTGGTTCTGGGCCGGGCTTTTGCCGCATCGGAGTCAATTGAAGAGGCGCTGGAGCGCTACGAAGCGGCGCGCAAGGAGCGGGCAAACTTTGTTCTCGTCCGGTCGCGGGCAGCGCGTGAACGCCTGCAGGGCGACCACCCGGAACAGTACGACGACTCCAAACACAAGAATGAAGAGAGCCTCGGTCTTTTCGAGTACAACCCCGGCACAGTTCCTGTTTAGGATGCGAAAGGACTTCCGTGTGAGGGGATTTTCTCGTGAAAGCACCAATCATTGCGGCGATGGTTGCGCTCACCGTCACGACAGGGGCGGTTGTCGCTGAGGACGACTTGTCCGTCGCGGACTTGCGCCGCCCGACCATGCCCGTGGCCGATCTGGAGGCATCACTCTCCTTCTTCACCACCGTGCTGAACATGGAGGCCGGAGGCCGCACGGTCTACAACAGCCCGGTGCTGCGCAAAGCCATTGGCGCCCCTGAGGACGTCGACATTACGGTCCAGGCCGTGAACGACCGCAACCAGCAGGGCGCCCTGGTGCTGGTCTCTGCCCCCGGCATAGCAATCAACGCGGCGGCAAATACACGCAACGCGACAACGCTAGCGTTGACGGTCGAAGACGTACAAGCCGTCTACCAACGCGCGTTGGCGGGCGGTTATACGGTGCTGATGTCACCCCAAGAGGCTGCGGAAGCGGAAAACTTTCCGCCCGAAAAGGAAATGATTTTGGTCGAGCCGGGCGGACACCGGTTGATTATTGTTCAGCCGCCGCCTGCAAACACACAGGACTGATGCCTGACTTGGTCCTGGAGGCAGGCGTCCCTGCGCCGGTCATCGTCAGTCTCAAGCGCAGATACGGCGAAGCCCAGCGGCGTTATCACACATGGCACCATATCGAACACATGCTGGACGTCTTTGAGGAGACGAAGAACGCCTTCGCAAATCCACAAGCCGCTGCGCTCGCGATTTTGTTTCATGACGCAATTTACGATCCCAAGGCGAAGGACAACGAGGCCAGGAGTGCTGAGCTACTGAGGCGGGAAGTTCAAGGCGCCATCGATTCTGATGTCTTGTGCCTTGCTGAGGTTTTCATCAACGCGACGGCAAAACATCAGATCCTGGACGACCTGTCAGATGCACAGCGCTCAGACTGCGCGCTATTCCTTGATATCGATATGTCGATCCTAGGAGCGGATTGGCCAGTCTACAAAACTTATGCCGCACAAATTCGTGAAGAGTATGACCATGTCAGCAACTTTCTTTACCGGATGGGCCGACGGAAAGTTCTCAAAGAATTTCTGAAACGCCCAGCGATCTTTTTGTCCGATCTTCTTGCGCACCGTTATGAGGCTCAGGCGCAGGAAAACATCGAACGCGAACTCACTGAAATTCTGACCTGATTCATTTCACCACATCGCGAGGTTGCCAGATGACCTTCTCGCATGGGGCCCTCTGGACTTGCTGGGGATCAGACCTAGACTCGCCGGGATTTATGTCAGCAGAGGCCGTCACCATGTCCGACGACATTAAACTCACACCCGTGAACCGGGGCAAGCACCCGGCTTTTTTTGATGATCCGGCCATCGACCAACTTATGGCCATCGTTATGGCAATGTCGGCGGAGTTATCCGTGCTGTACGACCGCGTGGATACGATCGAACGCTTGCTGGATAAGAAAGGCACCCTGAAACGCGACGATATTGAGGCGTTCCGCCCAGACCAAGCCTTGGAGGACGAACGCAACGACCGGCGCAACGATTACATCTCCCGTCTGTTCCGGATCATCCGTGAGGAACGGGAAAACCTTGTGCCGCACGAGAAAATGGACGAATACAACGCCCTGATGGAGGACTTGGCGAAATCCTGACCGCCACTCCGAAGCGAGATCAAAAACGAATGCGAAAACGTAGGGACCCCTGATGTCAGACTCTTCCGCTCCAAAAATTTCACTGCCGCGCAATGCCAAGGGCAAACGCTCGGTGTTCTTCGATGACCCGGCGATCGACCAAATGATGACGTTTATCCTGGAACTCTCAGCCGAGGTCTCCGTCGTCTATGACCGCATGGACACGATTGAGCGTCTGCTCGATGAGAAAGGCACCATCAGCCGCGACGACATTGAGAATTATCGCCCGAACGAGGACGTTGAGGCCGCCCGCAACGAGCGCCGCGAAGCCTATTTAAAACGCGTGTTCCGCATGCACCCGGAAAGCAGCGAGCGGAGCTAACCCGCCATGAATCCCGTGGAGCCGATGGTCGTCCATGTCATGGGCACCGGTTTCGCGGATTTACCGGCCGGCGTGATCGACGCCGCCAAGATTTTCGTTCTCGACACTTTTTCCTGCGCGCTCGCAGGCTCGAGCGGTCCGTCGGCGGACGAAGCGTTGGCCGCGGCAAAGCTGTGGGGCGGCGGTGACAGCGCGCGGGTGTGGGCCCGGCCCGACCGGCTGCCTACGGCCAGTGCCGCCGTGGTGAATGCCTATCAAATCCATTGCCTGGAGTTCGACTGCGTCCACGAGGGCGGCGTGCTGCACCCGATGTCGACGCTTATGGCGGCGGCCATGGCGGAGGTGGACCGCCAAGCCGGTGCGGGACGGCAAATTTCCGGCGAAGAGCTCATCGAAGCCATCGCACTCGGCATTGATGTTTCGTGTTCGATCGCGACCTCGTCCAATGCGCCGATGCGGTTCTTCCGCCCGGCGTTGACCGGCGGGTTCGGCGCGACCACGGCGGTCGCAAAGCTGCGCGGCTTCGATGGACCGCAACTGCATAACGCTCTGGGCCTGTATTACGGCCAGGCCGGCGGCAACATGCAGGCGCACATCGAGGGCTCGAAGCTTTTGGGATTGCAAGTGGGCTTTGGTGCGCGCAACGCCATCGTCGCCTGCGATCTGGCGGAAGTGGGCATCGACGGCCCGAAAGACATTCTGACCGGCATGTACGGCTATCTGGTTCTGATGGAAGGTGACTACGACCTCGAGCCGGTGTGGTCACAGTGGGGCAAGGTGTTTCGTTTATCGGAAGTCGGGCACAAGCCGTTCCCCTCGGGACGGCTGACCCATTATGCGGTCGACGGCCTGCAGCGATTGGTTGCCGAGCATGGCTTCAACGCCATGGATGTGGACTCGGTTCTGTGCGAAGTGCCGCCGCTGTCGATGCGTCTGGTGGGCCGTCCGGACATTCCCGACCCGGAGCCGAACTATGCCAAACTGTGCCTGGGCTACGTGTGCGCGACAACGCTGATCAACGGCACCGTCAATCAGTATGATTTCCTGCCCGATGCGCTGAAACGGCAAGACGTTCATGATCTGGCGTCCCGGGTAACCGTCACGGAAGACGGCAACCCGGATCTGAATGCGTTTGGGCCGCAGACGATTACGGTCACGTTGAAGGATGGCACGCGGCACGGCGTAACCGTGACCCACGCCATCGGCGACCCGAAAAACCCCCTGCCCCGCGACCGGCAGCTTGAGAAGTTCTGGGCCTGCTGGGACGGCGCGGCAAGCGACATGCCGCGCAGCCAAGGGGAGCACCTGATCGAGGCCATCGACACCCTTGAGTCGCTTGAGGACGTGTCCACGCTGGTGACCCTGGCCTGCCCGGAACCGGCGCCCGCTTGACCCCCGCTTGACCAAAGTCAATGCGGCGCAATGCCGGAATCGTTTGAATCCGGCCTCGACGGCCTCTTACACTGACCGCCTTTGCACTGACCAATAGATGATCGCCAAAAGTTGAGGACTCGCCTCCTCCACCCGCCCGGATAAGGTGCCGTCACCGATCCCGACCTTGAATTTAGTGGAGTCTCCCATGATCCCTCTCGAACCGCATGACATGCTGGCAGAACGCGTTCACGACGAAGAGTCTCGGCAGTCGTTCGTCAACGACTTTCGTATCCACCTGGCCAGCAAAGTGTTCCCGGGTAACTTCCCGTCCTATTACAAGCGGGTACTGCCAACTTTCGTGAAGGAAAAGGGCCGCGAGCCAAAAGACCGGCACGAAGTCCGCCGGGTGATGACCCATGACCCCTACTATTCTTTCTGGAGCGCCATGCAGCGCAGCAGCCAGGAGATGATTTGGGACTCCGTTATCGACTCCGTTGAACGGCAGCTGCCGAACCTGATCGACAAAGCCAAGCAACCGGGCACCAAAGGGTCGCTGACCCTGGACCCAAATCTCGAAACACCGAAGTACCACACCGCCGCCGATATTCACCTGCAACCCGGGGCGTATCACTCCGACCAGATTGACGGCGATGTTGCTGCCGGCGCGATGTACGACTGGGGCACCTACATCTATTCCATGGGTGGTCTGGGTACCGGCAACAATGCGCTCGGGCAAATCACACACGGGTTCTTCAAGAACGAGTTTCCAGACAAAAAACTGGACCGCGTGCTCGACATGGGTTGCACCATCGGTGGCTCAGTCACGTACTGGGCCCAACAGATGCCCGAGACCGAGTTTCATGCCATCGACGTCGGCGCGCCAGTGCTGCGTTATGGCCATGCCCGGGCCGAAGCCCTGGGGGCTGCCGTACATTTCAGTCAGCAAAATGCAGAGAAAACCAACTTCGAGGATGAGAGCTTTGATCTCATCACCTCGCATATCCTGCTGCACGAAACGTCGCGCACCGCGATCCAGAATATCTTCGACGAGAGCTACCGCCTGCTCAAACCGGGCGGGATTATGATGCACATGGACCTGCCTCAGGCCCACGGGCAACCGCCACTGGAAGGGTTCTTGTTCGAGTGGGAAATCTACAACAACAATGAGCACTTCTTCGCCCAGTTGCGCGACATGGATATGCCGGAGTTGTGCCGCAAGGCCGGCTTTAAGGATGAGAATATTCATCCCAAAGCAGCGGGTGCGTTTTGGATGGAAGATCAAACGCCTTACGCCGACGACAGTTTTGAATTTCCGATCACCATCGGCATCAAATAACACCAATCTCGATTAAGAAGACTACTCGGAAGGACGGGACGTCACATGCCCAACGACGATCAAAAGAAAATCAAACTGCCGCGCACGGCAAAGGGAAAGAAGCCGCAATACTTCTCCGACCCGACCGTAGACAAATTGCTGTCGATGGTCTTGACCCTAATGGGTGAGCTCAGCGTGACCCGCGACCGCCTGGATACGGTGGAGCGGCTGATCGAAAAACACGGCTTGTTTAAGGTCGATGACATCGAGCACTACGAGATTCCCGACGACGTCAATCAGGTGCGCACCGAGCGGCGCAGCGCCTATATCGCACGCGTTTTGAAATGCGTTCAGGACGAACTGGACGCGCTGCAGGACCAGGGGTCCGGCAAAAACGTCGAGATGGATGATTGATTATCCCTTTACGCCACTGGGTATTGGCGTGAAGATGGTGTGCTGCTGAGCGGCCGGCACCCGTTATCTCACAGGTGTCCAACAAATACGCAGAGGCATCTGTCAGGACTGCCTCTGCGGTGAGGAGACGCTGGGGAGATACGGGGTGGCAACCATACTTTTAGTCGAGGATGAACCGGCCATTGCAGAAGTGCTTGAGCACTCATTGATCGCCGCGGGGTATACGGTCTTTACCGCTGGCGATGAAAAGAGTGGCCTTGCCAAGGCCAGAGATATCATTCCCGACCTCATCATCATGGATCTTTCGGCGTCCGCGGATGGCGGTGAAGCCGCAACACGGTTGTTAAAGGCCGACCCATATACCAGCCATATTCCCGTGCTCGCCCTGATGGACGATGAGACGGACCAAGACAGCGAAAGCCCGTTCGACGCGCATGCGCTGGATGCGCTGCTATCGGACCCGAAGACCATTCACTGATCTTTCAGGTCCGGAGCAGACTTTTGCCGGATTAAGGCGTGTTCAACGACGGACGGACCCGCCGGGAGTCCCCGCGCCGGACATCTGTCAACGAGATGTCCTTTGAGTCCGTATGATTTTTCGCCAGGGTTTCGTCTTGCGGGGACGGCTTTACGGACATCATGTCTCTCAGGCGCTTCGTGATCGAAGCCAAAGTTGGTGCATCTGACATCTCAAACCTCATGGTCAGGAGTAAATACGTGTGAGTCTTGCCCGAAAGATCAGAGCCCAAACACCGCCATGCCGAGCTGCGAAACAGCCGCGCCGACGGGATAGGCAAGCGAAAGAAAGAGTGCGTAGGTTCTAGTCATAGTTAGCCTCCGGTTTACACAGGACGCGCAAATGCGCCGGGATACGGTGGCAAGGCCGAACAGTCTGCGAGACCGAGACGCGCAGGTCGAGACGGCGACGTCCGAAGCTCGCTCAATCGCCCGACCTTACCAACCACCAACGCCAAAGGGGCCGATCCGGTTGCAAAAAAGTTTCGTAGACTGAGATAAAGCAGGACACAGGCAAAAGTGGGGAAAACCATGACGAGACAGAAAATGGGGGTTTCGCGCCGCCACGCCGCGGGTGCGCTGGCCGCAGCAGGATCTGTGGCGGTCTCAGCAGGTTCCGTGAAGGCCGATAACCACGGGCGTAAGGCTTTTGTGCTGGTCCACGGCACGTGGCATGGCGGCTGGGAGTGGCGCGACGTGCGGCGCAATCTGCAGGCGCGAGGACACGACGTATTCGCACCCTCATGCACCGGATGCGGTGACCGCAAGCACTTGGCGAGCCCGGATGTCGGTTTGGACACGCACGTCACAGATATCGCCAATATCATCGAGTACGAGGAACTGAATGACGTCGTTCTCGTCGGCCATTCCTTCGCCGGACTTATCATCACCGGTGTCGCCGACCGCATGAAGGACCGCATTGGCCATCTGGTTTTCCTGGATGCCCTTGTGCCAACAGTCGAACGCATGAGCGGGGTCAGCCGGAAAGAAGATGGTTCTCTGCCGGATTATTGGATCGAACGGGAAAAGAACTTCATCGACGGCTACATGATGGATTTCTTCCAGGAATACCCGATGGAGATGCTGGTCCCCGCCGATGACGCCGAGAACATCGCCTGGCTCAAGCGCCGTATCACGCCGCATCCGGCCCGGGGATGGTCCGACATGCTTGAGCTACAGAACGGCGGCTGGGACGGCCTGCCGCGCACCTACCTGCACTGTGTCGGGCAGGAATACAGCGTGACCTCCGACTTTATGGTCGGCCCGGCAGACGACGATCCGGGGTGGGACTACCGGGCCATGCCGTGGGCGCGCAACGCCATGATCACGCATCCGGATGAGGTGGCCGACGTTTTGGACTCGCTCACCTAAAAGGCGGGGCCAAAGCCAACCTTGCTACGCCGCAGCGTGGCAGCTATAGGAGACGCCGCTTCAACGCATTGACCCGGACGGCGCCCCTATGACCCAGCGCGGCGAACCTCGCTCGAGCTATCAGCACTTTCTCAAGATCCCGACGCGGTGGCGGGACAACGACGTCTATCAGCACGTCAACAACGTGGTGTACTACTCGTTCTTCGACACGGTCATCAACGAGTACCTCATTCGCGAAGGCGGATTGGACTTCGAAAACGGCGACGTGGTCGGCCTGGCCATCGAAACCGGGTGCACCTTTCATAAGCAAATTCAATTTCCCCAGGTGGTCGACGCCGGTTTAAGAGTCGGAAAGCTGGGGAACTCATCTGTACGCTACGAAGTCGGCCTGTTCATCGAAGGCGACGAAGAGTGCGCTGCCGATGGCCACTTCGTGCACGTTTTTGTTAAACGCCCCGACAACACACCAACACCGATTCCGCCTAAAATGAGGGCTTGCATGGAGCGGCTGCTGGTCGAAGAAAAAGGAAACGACGCATGAGCCTCCCCCAACGCAAAAAACTCCGCGAGCTGATGGCCGCCGACGGCATGATTGTCGCGCCCGGCGCCGGCACGCCGTTAGACCTCCGCCTGATCGAGCAAGCCGGTTTCGATGTCGGCTACATGACCGGCTATGGCTGCGCCTGCATCCGCTATGGCGTGCCCGATGTCGGCCTGATTGGGTACGGCGAATTGGAAGAGACCGTGCGCGCCATGCGCCAGGTCACGACCATCCCGCTCATTGTCGACTGCGACACCGGCTACGGCGACATCGCCAACGTCAAGCGCACGGTGCAGGGTATGGAAGCCCTTGGCGTCGCCGGGGTGCAACTGGAAGACCAAATCTGGCCGAAGAAATGCGGCCACATGGCCGGTAAGTTCGTCGAGCCGCGCGACGTGGCGGAGCGGAAAGTGAAAGCCGCCGTCGCCGCGCGCACCGATCCGGACCTCTTGATTATCGCCCGCACCGATGCCCGCGGACCCCACGGCATGGACGAAGCCATGGACCGGGCCAAGATGTTCATGGATGCCGGGGCCGATATGATTTTCTTCGATGGGCCGCAGTCGATTGAAGAACTGGAACAGATTTGCAAGGCCAACATCGGCCCGCAAATGGCCAACATGAGCGAAACCGGCCTGACGCCCATTCTGTCGGCCAAGGAACTCGAAGAGATCGGCTTCAAGCTGACGATCTGGCCGTCGACCACATCGCGCGTTGCCGTACGGCAGGTGTCGGACTTCCTCGCCCATTTGAAAGAGACGGGCGACTCGCGCCCCTGGCTCGACCGCATGGCCTCGCTGGAAGAAACCAACACCAAGCTGGGCCTCAACGACGTCAAAGCGTTCGAAGATGTCGTGACAGGCGACTAACGGATCAAAAGCGCATGCTGAAAATCTGGGGCCGGACCAGTTCCATCAATGTCCAGAAAGTGATGTGGACGGTGGCGGAACTCGGCCTCGCGCATGAACAGATCGATCTGGGCGGCAAGTTCGGCGGCCTCGACACAGCAGAACATCTCGGTCGCAATCCGCACGGCCTGATTCCCGTGATTGACGATAACGGAACGGTCATCTGGGAAAGTCACGCAATCATCCGCTATCTCGCCGCGCGGTACGGTGAAGGCACACTGTGGCCAAAGGACCCAGACGCGCGTGCCTCCGCCGACATGTGGATGGAGTGGGCGCAGACGACCTTCCAGCGCAATTTCATTCAGTTGTTCTGGGCGTGTTACCGCACGCCGCCGGATGAGCAGGATGCGCAACAGATCGCGGACCTTGTTTCCGCCTGCTCAGAAGACTTCACACATTTGGACAAGCTGCTTGGCGATAAAAAGTACGCAAGCGGTGACAGCCTCACCTACGGCGACATTCCCGTTGCGACTCAGTTCTACCGGTATTTCACGATGGATATCGAACGTCCGTCCGTCCCGAATGTGGAGGCGTGGTACGCCCGGCTGCAGTCAAACCCGGCTTACGTCGCACATGTGATGATCGACTACAGCGAGCTCAAGGGCCGGTCGAAAGCGTGAAGAGACATCTCACTTCACGATAAATCCGGGCGCTGAGAGATTGGCGTTACGGCTTTGTACTTGTCGAGCCCAACTTCATCTCCTGTATGTTGTGGCAGGCCATCGCTTATGTCCAACCAATCAACTTGATGCTCGATAAACAGGTGAGCGAAAGGCTTTTCACTGACTTCGCTTGTCACATTTGCTCGCGCGATGTGCATTTCACCGGGCGATAGTAATGAAGTGAAGAAAAGGGTGGTCCCGCATTGTGAGCAAAAGCCCCTCTGACTTTCCTTGCTTGACGCAAACCAACTTAGCGCGTCCTTCCCCGCGTCAAAGTTAAACTCTTCCTCAGGAACACCAAGCCAAGTCACGAACGCAGCGCCATGCGCGAGCCTGCAGTATGAACAATGACAGTGGGCCACAAATAGCGGCTTAGCAGACGCGGAAAACTTAACGGCGCCGCACAAGCACCTGCCCCGGACTTGTGAAGTAAGATCAGATACCATTACAACCTCGCTGGAATTCTTCTTCTGTACTGGATACTGAGATGGCGATCTTAACGGTACATCAAGGCGGTTGCCATTGCGGCGCTGTGCGGTTCGAGTTTGACGCGCCCGCCTCGTTAACGGTCCACGCCTGTAACTGCTCGATCTGCGCCATGACCGGGTTTCAGCACATCATCGTGCCGGGGTCCCACTTTCGACTCCTGCAAGGCGAAGACGCGTTATCGACCTACACCTTCAACACGGGTGTGGCCAAGCATCTGTTTTGCTCGGTGTGCGGGGTTAAATCCTACTACGTGCCCCGCTCCAACCCGGATGGCTTCAGCGTCAACTGGCGCTGCGTGGATCACAGCACCTTCGCCGACATCACCATTGAACCCTTCGATGGCCAGAACTGGGAACAACACGCGGACAGTCTCGCCCACCTATCACGGGACGACGAGTAGATACCCCCGTTCGGCCTATAGCTATGCACCGCCAAGGCCTTGCGCCGGAACCGGGCAACCGCCAGAGTCACACCTAGATTTGATTGTAGAGGGACACGAATCATGGCCCCTGACGCAGGCGGTGCAACCGAACAGGTCACGGAGACGGAGCTGATCTCCCGCGCCCGCGCGCTCGGGCCAAGCCTGGCCGAGCGCCGCGCCAAGGCTCACGATCTGCGCCGCCTGCCCGACGAGACCGTGGCCGATCTGGTGTCTGCGGGCTTGCTCAAGGCGTGCCAGCCGGCCCGGGGCGGCGGCTATGAGCTGCCGTTCGGCGCACAGACCTCGGCGGGGGCGGAGATCGGCAAACACTGCGGCTCGTCGGCCTGGATCGTCTCTGTCTGCGGCACCCATCACTGGATGCTCGGCAAGTTTGCGCCTGAAGCTCAGGACGACGTATGGGGCGAGAACCCGGATGCGATTTCGGCATCGGCGTTCGCCTCGGCCTATCAAACGACGGAAAAAGTCGAGGGCGGCTTCAAGATCTCGGGCCGGTGGCTGTTCTCGAGCGGCATTCATGCCTGCGATTGGGTTATCGTTGTCGGCCGTATCCCGCAAGAGAACGGCCCGCCGCAGGGCTGGTTCATGCTGGTGCCGAAAAGCGACTTTGAGATTCAAGATAACTGGCGCACGGTCGGCCTGCGCGGCACCGGCAGCAACGACATCATCATCGAAGACACCTTTGTGCCCGAGCATCGCACCCTCGGGCAGATGGAGATCAATGCGATTGACACGCCTGGCACCGAAGGCAACCCCGACAGCGTGTACCGCATGCCGATGCAAGGGGTGATCAATTACTGCGTGTCGGCGCCGACGCTCGGGCTGGCTGAAGGCGCTATGGACAGCTTTGCTGCGGAGATGGCGCCGCGCACGGATGTGTTCGCCCAGAAAATCTCCGGCAATGCCACGTTACAACTGAGAACATCTGAGTCGTCGGCGGAGATCGACTGCGCCCGACTGCTGTATGAAAACGATATCGCGCGCATCCGCGATTCCGTTACCGGCGGCGCGGCGCTGGAACTGGAGGAGATGGCCCGGATCAAACGCAACGCGTCCTATGTGGGTCAACTCTCCAAACGCGCGACCGGGCGTCTGGCGGCGGCAATGGGCGCCCGCGGGCTCGATGAGGGTAATTTCGTTCACATGGCGCACGCCGACATCAGTGCGGCCTGTTCTCATATCTCCATGGTCTGGGATACCTGTGCCCTGCCCTACGGCATGGCTAAACTGGGTGTGCTGACGGAAAATCTCCTCGGCCCATAGGGGCTTTGGTTGCCCCGCGGACCGATTCCCGCTAAGCCGCGCCAGCGGAACACATAAAGTCGATAGATTAAGACAAAGGAGCCACCCATGGCCCCCGATACATCCGTACAGGACCGCACCGGCGCGGAGGACGCCTCCGTCGCAGATTTGGTCGCCCGCGCGGCGGCGCTGGGCCCTAAACTGTTTGACCGGCGGTTTGACGCCGCCAAGAAGCGCGCGCTGCCCGATGACACGGTTTCCGAGCTGGTTGACTCAAAGGTTCTGCGCGCCTGCATGCCCAAACGGTTCGGCGGCTATGAACTGCCCTTCGGCGCTCATACCGATGTGGCGATGGAAATCGCCAAACATTGCGGCTCAACCGGATGGGTGTCGGGAATCATCGGCAGTCACAACTGGTGGCTCGGCAAATACGACCCGGACGCTCAGCACGAAGTTTGGCAAGACGATCCCGACGCCTTGGTGGGCGCGGCCTTTGCCTCCCAGCACGGATCGCGTGGCACGCCGAAAGACGGGGGCTTTGTCATCAACGGCACCTGGATGTGGTGCTCGGGCGTCGATCACTGCGACTGGGTGTCGCTGATGACACCGGTGTTCAACGGCGACGGGCCGCCGGACCTGAGCATGGTGCTACTAAAAAAGGGCGAATACCAAATCGAGGATGTCTGGTACTCGCCGGGCATGCGCGCGACGGGATCGAACAACGTCATCGTCGAAGATTTTTATGTTCCGGCGCACCGCGTCACCCGCATGGCCGAGCTCAACACAAAAGACTCGCCAGGATGCGCTTTGAATCCGTCACCCGTCTACAAACTGCCGATGCTGGATGTGTTCGGCTATTCCGTCGCCATTCCGACGTTGGGTTGCGCCATCAGCACGCTGGATCATTTCGTCAGCGGCATGCGGGAACGGGCCGCGCTCGATAATGCCAAAGTGGCGGAGTTTCAAAGTTTGCAATTGCGCGCGGCGGAGTCCTCCGTCGAGTTGGACGCCGCGCTCGCGCTATATCGCGCCGACCTTACGCATATGTGGGCCGCTGCCGAGGCGGACCGCAATCTTGAACAGCACGAGCTCCTCAAGTTCAAACGGGGCTGCGCTTATGTGGCGACCCTGGCCAAACGGGCGGCAACCCGGGTGATCGAAGCCATGGGCGCGGGCGGCATGACCGACAGCAACCCGGCCCATACGGCGTTCTCCGATACCATGGCCGGGGCCGCCCACCGCGCGCTCGCCTGGGATATCAACGGTACCTTGTGGGGCAAGGAACTGTTCGGCCTCAACGACGGCCAGTCGGACCTCGACCGGCGCACGGCTGCGGCCAAGGACCGGTAGACCCCTGGTCCAAAGGCAGCGTTAGGCTCCGTCTGCATCCTGGGCCGTGCGCAGCAGATCGCTCAACCCGTCATCGTCGATTCCCAGCTGACTAAGCTGCTCGACGATATTGGCGAGGTACTCAAGGCTGCGGCCTTCCGACCCGACCCCTTGCAGGAGGTATTCGACTTTACGCTCGCGCGGCCAATGTCCGGCGAATTGATCGTGGGACGTGTCGGCGACATAAACCCGTGCGGCGACCGTGCGGCCGTCTGCCAAGGCAACGTCGTGATGCTGGGGCAGATAAACGTCGGTGACCAATTCCCGTTCGTCGAGATAGGCGATGACGCTTTCGATATGTTGAGGTTCGATCCGGTAGGCCCGCCCCTGGCACGCCCCACCAGGCGTCAGGCCGCTGACCAAGCCCGGTACATCCGGTGTGCCCCGGTAGTGGATGGACTGAATGCACATGTCGCGGCGCCAGCCCTTAAGGTGCGCGGGCGCCATTTCGGCAAAGGGAAAGCCCGGACGCCACATCAGCGAGCCATAGCCAAAGACCCAGTAGGGAGACGAGAATTTATCGATGGTCATGGAGCCGTTGTAACGCCACAATTCCGCCCGTCAACCACGCCATTCTGGATCACATGAGTTCAAACTTCCGCCGCTTTGCTTTTTGGACAACGTCCGCACTCCTCGCCGCTGCGGCGATCTACGCGGGTGCTTGGTTCCTTATCGCCCGCCAAGTCGAGACCTTGAGTGAACAGTGGATAGAGACACAACGTCGGCAAGGCTGGACAGTGTCGTATCAGCCGATGCAGGTACGTGGTTTTCCCTCATGGCCGCAGATCGAGCTTAAGGACGTTCAGGTCGCCGCACCTTTGTCCGACGGCGGATGGGTGTGGACGGCAGAGACCGCAACGGTCGTCCCTTTATCTCTCGACCTGACCCAATTCTCGGTTCTCACGCCCGGCCGCCAGACTTTTCGCGCCCCGGGACAAGACGGCGCGCCGTGGACGATCACGGCGTTCACGGCCGTGACCAAGCTGGGATTGGACAGCAGGCGACAGTTACAGAGCACAGACCTCACCTTCGGTGATCTGGAACTCCTCGACCCTGGCGGATTGCCCGTTTTCGGTGCGGCGCGCCTTAATGTTGCGCTGGGACTTGCCGATGGCCCGAGCAGCCCGGACATGCCATACGCGCGGTTTGTGGCCGCGGCGGATGCGATCAGGCTGGCCGCAGACACCCGCCCGTTCTCCCGGTCGATTCCTGCGCTTCGGCTGGATGTGGACATGTTGGGCGCCATGACGCCCGGCCGCCTCTCCGACGCGTTGGACGACTGGCGCGAAGATGGCGGAACTCTGGAAGTAAGGCGGTTTCTGTTGGATTGGCCGCCCCTGAGGATTGACGCCGACGGCACCCTGGCTCTGGATCAAGACCTGCAACCGATTGCGGCCTTCTCGACCCGCATTAGCGGGTTCAACGAGACCTTGGACGCGCTCGTGGCCGATGGACGCGTGTCGGCAGGAGATGCACAGAGCGCCACTCTGATCCTGAACTTATTGGCCCAGCGGCCTGACGATGGCGGCGCGCCGGAGATTGCGGTGCCAGTTTCGGTTCAAGACCGGCGGTTATCTGTCGGCCCGATTGAGGTGATGGATGTCCCGGAAGTCAGGTGGGACTAGCCAAGCAGGCTGATCATCTGTCGAACTTGGCGATGGCCCACGGCTCCTGGGCTGCCTCTGCGCTCCAGCGCTGCATGGCGGGTAGATCGTAGATCGCCCGGGAATAGGCCTGCGCGGTTTCATCCAAATCCACGGCATAGGTGCGAAAGCGCGTCACCACGGGAGCGTACATGGCATCGGCAATGGTGAAGTCACCGAACAGAAACGGCCCGCCCGTACCGAACTGGGCTCTGGCCGCCTGCCACAGACTTTGAATGCGGGTGATGTCCGCATTCACGTCGTCCGGCCAGTCGCGCGGCGGATAGTCTTTGCGTAAGTTCATAGGCATAGCTTGGCGCAGGGGCCCAAACCCGGCATGCATTTCGGCAGCAATTGCGCGGGCATGCGCTTTGGCGTGAGGATCAGCGGGCCACCACGGCCGGTCGTAAAAGGCTTCGGACAGGTAGTCGAGAATCGCCAGCGACTCCCAAACCGTAATGCCGCCGTGGTGAAGCACCGGTACTTTACTTGCGGGTGAGTGCTCGCGAATCTGGGCTGCCGTCGCATCTTGATCCAGCGGAATCACGATTTCTTCAAACGGCACGTCGAAGTGCACCATGGCCAACCACGGGCGCAACGACCACGACGAGTAGCTTTTGTTGGCGATCACCAGAGTCGGGGACGTCGACATGATCTACCTCACTCCGCCTGATTGGCGTCGATGATGCCACGGCGGATTTTCCGCGTGCGGGCAAACAAGTCTTCGAGCTCTTGGCCTTCGCCACGCCGGATGGCCCGTTGCAAGGCCGTAAGGTCCTCCGAGAAGCGCTGAAGAATCTCCAGCGTCGCCTCCTTATTGTTGAGGAAAATATCACGCCACATGACAGGGTCGGAGGCCGCGATCCGCGTGAAGTCGCGGAAACCGGAGGCGGAGTATTTAATCACTTCCTGCCGCAAGTCATCCTCGAGGTCGGTCGCCGTGCCGACAATGGTGTAGGCGATGAGATGCGGCAGATGCGACGTAATCGCCAGCACCCTGTCGTGGTGGGCCGGTGTCATGTGATCGACCATGGCGCCCATCGCCCGCCACAAGGCCGACACCCGTTCCAGCGCCTCGGCATCTGTGTCGTCCGTCGGGGTTAAGATGGTCCACCGGCCTTCAAACAACTCGGGAAAACCAGCCTCGGGACCGGAATGTTCCGTTCCGGCGATGGGGTGTCCCGGCACAAAACAGGCCATGCTGGGCAGATGAGCCGACATGGTCTCGACCACGGACTGCTTGACCGAGCCGACATCGGTGACAATGGCACCGGCTTTCAACACAGGCGCAATGGCCTCAGCCACGGTGCCGTAGCTGCCGATGGGTGTGGCAACGACCACGAGGTCCGCCCCGTAAACAGCGGCAGCGGGATTCTCGACCGCCTTGGTGGCCAGCCCAAGGTCCAGCGCTTTCGCCCGGGTCTCCTTGGAGCGCGCACAACAGATGATCTCTTGGGCGAGGCCGTCGGCCCTCATGCGCCGGGCCATGCTGGACCCGATCAGGCCCATGCCGATGAAGGCCACCTTCTCAAACATAACGTCAGCCATCACCGGCCTCCATGAACTCAGTCAACGCGGCGAGAACCGTCTCGACCTCGTCGTCGGTCCCGATGGTGATGCGCAAGTGATCCGGCAAGCCGTAATTCTCAACCCGGCGCGCGATGATGCCTTTGCTCTGCAGGAACGCGTCGGCATCTGCTGCGGTGCGGCCTGTGTCACCCGGGAATTTAGGCAGAACGAAGTTGCCGCTCTCGCCAATGATGTCGAGGCCGAGCGCGCGCAGACGCTGCACGGCAATACCCATCCATTTCGCGTTGTGGGCCTGCGCCGCTGCGGTGTGGGCTGTGTCACGCATGGCCGCGGCTGCTGCTGCCAGCGCCGCTCCATTGAGGTTGAACGGGCTGCGCAAGCGTTCGAGCGTTTCAATGACGCTGCGCGCCGCAACCGCCCAGCCGACGCGCAAGCTGGCCAAGCCGTAAATCTTGCTGAAGGTGCGGGTCACAACCGTATTTTCCGTTGAGGCTGCCAATCCAAACGCGCCGTCATAGTTCGCGTCACCCATGAACTCGGCATAGGCGCCATCCAGCACCAGCACGATATCCTCGCGGAGTTCCGCACGCAGGCGGTCGACCTCTGCCGCCGCCAACACGGTTCCGGTTGGGTTGTTGGGGTTGGCCAGGAACACTATACGTGTTGCGTTCGTTACGGCGGCGAGTATGGCGTCGACATCAGCCGTAAGATTCGTCTCAGGCACGGCCACAGGCGTCGCGCCGACACTGCGAGCGTAAATGCCGTACATGAGAAAGCCGTGTTCGGTGTGAATGATCTCATCGCCGGGGCCGGCATAGGCACGGCAGACCAAACACAGAATTTCATCCGACCCGGCACCGCAAATGAGGTGCGCGGCATCAAGGCCATGAACCTCTCCGATGGCCGCTTTCAAGTCTGCCGCGCTGCTATCCGGATAGCGGGCAAGCTTGGCCGCCGCCGTCTCATAGGCCGCCACCGCCTTCGGGCTGGGGCCGAGGGCGCTCTCATTAGAGGACAGTTTAATCACCCGATCGCGCCCGCTGAGGCTCGACTTGCCGCCCTCATAGAGAGGAATCTCCATGAGTCCGGCCCGGGGTTGAGGCAACGGCATGGCGTTTACTCTTGGGTTTGAGGGCCTGAGAACGGGCTGAGTCTTAGTTGCAAGGCCCGGCGAAAGCAAAGAAAACATTGACACAGCAGCCACTTGCGGCTGTTTTCCGTGTCTTACGCAGTGTTGGGAAGAGCGGCCAATGCCGACTTCAACTTCAGCCCCCGCCGGTGACGCGGAGTCCGCGGCTCTCAGGATGACCCTGGAGGGCCCGCTGGTGCTGCAGTCGGGCATATCACTGTCCCCCGTCACCTTGGCGTATCAGACCTACGGCGAGCTCAATGCGGACAAGACCAATACCATCCTGATCTGTCATGCGTTGACCATGGACCAGTACGTCGCCAGTGCTCATCCGGTGACGGGCAAAGGGGGGTGGTGGGACGACCTGGTTGGCCCGGGAAAGATTATCGACACCAATCGGTATTATGTGGTGTGCACCAACGTGCTGGGCGGCTGCATGGGGTCGACGGGTCCGAAGGAGATCAACCCTGAATCGGGCCGGCCCTACGGCCTGCGCTTTCCGGTCATCACCATCCGCGACATGGTCCAGGCGCAAGCGCGGCTGCTTGATCAACTGGGCATCGACAAGGTGTTTTGCGTCCTCGGCGGGTCCATGGGCGCGATGCAGGCCCTTGAGTGGGCCCACAGGTTTCCGGAGCGCGTGGTGTCCGCCATCCCGATTGCCGGGTCTTATCGCCATTCCGCACAAAACATTGCGTTTCACGAGGTCGGGCGGCAAGCCATCATGGCCGACCCGGACTGGCAGCAGGGCAACTACCTGGAAGAAAACACCGTCCCCAAACGCGGCCTGGCGGTGGCGCGCATGACGGCGCACATCACCTATCTGTCCGAGCCGTCTCTGCACACAAAGTTCGGCCGCCGCCTGCAAGACCGCGACAATCTAACCTACGGCTTCGATGCGGATTTTCAGGTGGAAAGCTATCTGCGGCATCAGGGGTATACTTTTGTCGACCGGTTCGATGCGAATTCCTACCTCTACATCACGCGAGCAATGGACTACTTCGATCTGGCGGAAGAAAACGGTGGTGTTCTGGCCAATGCGTTCAAGGATACACCGGTCCAGTTTTGCCTGATTTCATTCACATCGGACTGGTTGTTCCCGACTGCGGAGAGCCGGGAGATCGTGCGCGCGTTGAATGCCAACGCGGCGAAAGTAAGCTTTGTCGAAATTGAATCAGACAAGGGCCACGACGCGTTCCTGCTCGACGAACCGGATTTCCATCAGACCCTGCGCGGCTTTCTCAGAGGCGTGGCGCAGGAGGCCGGTCTGGGCAACGCAGACTCAGAGATAGACGATGAGTGACGCCGACGCGCGAAACCGGAAGGTCGCGTTCGACAGCTTGCGTGTCGACCTGCGCCTCATCGCCGACCAAATCAAACCGGGAAGCCGCGTGCTCGATGTGGGGTGCGGTGACGGAACGCTGTTGGCCTATTTGCGGGATGAAAAACAAGTGGACGGCCGCGGACTGGAACTCTCCATGGCCCGCGTCAAAGCGGCGGTGCGTCATGGGCTGCCGGTGATTCAAGGCAACCTGGAAACAGACCTGCAAAACTACCCGGCCGACGCATTTGACTATGTGATCCTAAGTCAGACGCTTCAGGCGACCCACAATCCGAAAGAAGTGCTCGAGAACCTATTGCGCCTGGGTAAACACGCCGTGGTGTCGTTCCCGAACTTCGGCTACTGGGCGGTACGTCTGTCGCTTTTATTCGGTGGCCGCATGCCAACGACATCCACGTTGCCGGAAACCTGGTACGGCACTGAGAACATCCACCTCTGTACGATCAAGGACTTCTTGTCTCTCGTCGATGAACTCGGCGTCACCATCGAAGCCGGATACGCACTGGACGCGGCAGGAGAGAAGCAAGGCTTGGCCGCGACGGGAAAATTGGCCAACCTTTTCAGCGAGCAGGCGTTGTTTCTTCTGAAGCGCTAGCACGCGCCCGTCTGGCTTCGTTCGCGCTACGGGCTGCCGCAGCACCATTGGGAACCAGGATATAATCTTTAAGTCGCCGCGCCGCATTGGCCTCGGGAGGAGCGGCGTAAATCTGCTTGTTGGCTTCGATGATATTGACTCCGGCGAAGGTCGGGAAGAAGCGGCGCCCTATCCGCTCGACACCCAGCGTCCATGACGTGAAAAGCGGCCACCACACCGGAGGGAAGAACAGCGCCGTTGTCTTCTGCACAGGTGCGAACAAAACATCGCGGAGCAAACGGCTCAGCTGCGCCATCGAGTACGGCCGGCCTTGCGCAAAGGGCGAGCGTTCGATGCGGGCCCATATACCACGCCGGTTGGGCACGATAACCATGAGGCGCCCGCCATCGGCAAGAATACGCCAGCATTCACGCAACAACTCGCGGAAATGGGCGCTGCTTTCCACCGCGTGCACCAGGATGATGCGGTCGAACATACGATCCGGAAACGGCAGCGCGGTTTCTTCCGCCAGCGCGGTGAGACCGGGCTGGCCCTCGGGCCAGTGCATCACGCCTTGGGCCGGCGGCATGGTGGCGACGACCCGCTCTGCCTCGTCCCGGAACTGGCTTAGGAATGGTGTGGCGAACCCGATACCAAGAACGCGCTGACCGCCAACGTCTGGCCATAGATCGCGGACGCGCCGCCTGAGCACCCGGCGCACCAGCCGGCCGAGAGGTCCGGCATAGAAGTCCCTGAGATCAACAACATCGACCCACATAACCGGGGTTTTAGCACATCCGGTTCGCAGGGCCCCACCAACACTGTTGCGGGCCCAAACGGCCTGCCAACCCGCCGATAGCCTTGCGCAATGGGCAGGAATGACGGAAACTCCGCCCTAGGGGATGGGCCGAGCGCACAACTCGGCTGAAGGCTTAAAAATGTAATGAAAACAAGGGCAAAGATGCTCGTTAACCCGGCATTCAAGCTGATTGGCAAGAATGAAATACAGGTTAGAAGAAGGGGCTTCACAATGGCGGCAGGAAACACTCGAAAAGGGTCCGAAGAGCACAAGACATCGGGTTTCACGCTGATCGAAATCGCCATCGTTTTGGTTGTGATCGGCCTACTGCTCTCCGGTGGGCTGGTCGCCCTCGCCCCCGTGGTCCGCAACGCGCAGGTGACAACCACGGAGAACAAACTCGACAAGATCGAGGATGCGCTGGTGCTATATGCCATTCAGAACAACTGCCTGCCCTGCCCTGCGGATAGCTCTGATGCCGGTGCCCAAGCTGGTATTCATCAGACCGGAGCCGGCGCCAACAGCGCGACGTGCGCGGGTGGCGGCTCGAATGCGTGTTTCCCGGGCGCTACCCCTGCCAACGGAGTACGAAATATTGTTCCCTGGATTACCCTTGGGCTGTCTCAAGCCGATGTCACGGATGAATGGGGCACCTACATCTCGTACCATGTCTCGAGTCAGGATTTTACTGGGACCAACTGCGACGATTTTTCAAACACGGCGGTCGCGAGTTCCAGTGGCACTGGCGGCTTCACCCGCACCGGAACAACCTTTCCGATTGGATGTTTGGATGTTTCTGACGCTGACCCCGGCGGCGTCTCGGCGATTACCACAGCGGCAGCGTATGTGCTGATCAGTCATGGCCCCGACACCAGTGGCGGCCGCGCAGCGCAGTCTGACGCGGCACGGACGAACCCTCGTGGCGCCGGCAATACGGTTCAAGAGCAGAACGATGACGGCACATGCGATTCCTCAGGAACCGTATGCCACCAGGACGACGCCATTGACGTAGATGGCAATAACTACTTCGATGACATCGTGCGCTGGAAAACGGGCCCCGTCTTGGTTTACGACTGCGGCGAAGCGGCTTGCGGAAGCCCCTAAAAGGTGCAGTTTCTCGGGGCTTTAGCGCCTCCACACACCCTTGCCTTGAAGGCCGATTGGCGGCACTCTAGAACTTCGTTAATGGGGTAATGGCGGGGTACGGATACGTCCTGAGGATGGGCTTCCGATCCCCGGTCACTGGGGACATGCGGCATGATCCGTTTCTTTAAAACGAATAAAAACAATTGGTTACAGCCCAGCACCGTGGGCTTGGCGGCCCTGGCGTGGGCGTTGAGCGGCCAGGGCACCGCGGCGCAGGCGCAAAGCAGCGTGACGGACGCGGGTGTCTGCCAAAGATATGTCCAGGTGGCCGAGCGCAACGAACGCATTCCCCAGGGTTTGCTGGCCGCGATATCGCTGGTGGAGTCGGGACGCGGCATGGGCCCGAATGGCTCTTTGGTCGCATGGCCGTGGACCATCAACGCGGCCGGGCAAGGACAATATTTTGAGTCAAAAGAAGAAGCCTTGGCCGAGACCCGCCGGCTCATTGAAGACGGCTTGCGCAGCATTGATGTCGGGTGCATGCAGATCAACCTGCGCTACCACCCAGACGCCTTTGCCTCCCTTGAAGAGGCTTTTGACCCGGCGCGGAACGTCGCTTACGGGGCCTCCTATCTGCGGCAACTTCACCGCCTGCAAGGATCCTGGCCCAAAGCTGTCGAGCGGTATCACAGTTCAGAGGATGGCCGCCGGGCCGACTATCGCGACAAAGTGTTGACGACATGGCGCGATGACGCCCGCCGCCTGATTATGGATGCGGTCATGGCGGAAGACACCGACACACCGTATCACCGCGCAATCAAAGATTTCGCGGCAGGCCGTTACGAAGAGGCTCTGCAGAAGTATCAGGAAATTCTTGCGGAAAACGGCAAAGACCGGTTGGCACTGCTGGGCATCGCGATGACCAGCGAACGCTTGGACCGCATGGCCGAAGCCGACGCGGCTTATGACCGGTTCTTGGTGATCGAACCAACCAATCAGTCGGTCCTGAGCCGGGTGTTGGAAAGCACTAGCACCATGGAGCCCAACCGCGCGCTCGCCCGGCTTGAGGGTCTTGTAAGTGAGGGTGTGCAGACCGCGGGCATCCTGGCCGCGATATCGAATTTGAAGGGACAACTCGGGCAGACGGAGGCGGCCCTGGGATATATGACCGCCGCTATTGAGCGCTCTCCTGACACAGCAATTTATCACCTAAACGCGGGCGTGTTGTCGGATCGTCTCAGCCGGCGCCGCGATGCCCTTGGCTATTACACAGAGTTTATCCGGCTCTTTGAGATGCAACCCATTTTTCTGGACACATCAGTGGATAGTGTCCGCGACCGGGCGAGGTATCTCAGAGCACAATTGTAGGACCACGAGTTTTCCAGACTCGCCTTCGCCGCTATTAACGCGCCGGTCTGCGCCGGTGACGTTGTAAACAGACTTTTTAGGGAGCGCACGCACCATGGAAATCACCGAACTGCTCGCATTTTCGCAAAAGAACAAAGCGTCTGACTTACACTTGGTTGCCGCGAAACAGCCAATGGTGCGGATCGACGGCGGCCTGAAACCAATCAAGACCGGTGAACTTGATCCGGATACGGTCAAGAACATGCTGTATTCGATCATGACTGAAGAGCAGCGTTCGGAGTACGAGGCGGAGAAGGAGATCGACTTCGCCATTGCCTACGGTGAAGAATCCCGGTTCCGCGTCAATGCCTACAACACGACAACCGGGGCGGCGGCGGCGTTTCGCGAAATTCCCACTAAGATCCCGTCTTTAGAGGATTTGAACGCGCCCGATATCTTTAAGAAGTTCGCGGAAACGGAACGGGGCATGGTGCTGGTTACAGGACCGACGGGCTCCGGCAAGTCGACAACCCTTGCTGCCATGATCGACTATATGAATGCGAACACAGACCGGCACATTCTGACGATCGAAGATCCGGTTGAGTTCGTTCATAGCCCGAAGAACGCGCTGATCAACCACCGCGAAGTCGGACGGCACACCAACTCTTTTGCCCGCGCCCTGAAAAGCGCGTTGCGTGAAGACCCGGATGTCATTCTGGTGGGCGAAATGCGTGATCACGAAACGATCTCGCTCGCCCTCACCGCAGCTGAAACCGGCCACTTGGTGATGGGAACGCTGCACACCAGCTCCGCCGCAAAAACCGTAGACCGCATCATTGACGTGTTCCCCGCAGGTGAACAAGGAATGGTGCGCGCGATGATCGCAGGATCGCTTCAGGCCGTTGTCAGTCAGGTCTTGCTTAAGAAGGCCGGCGGTGGCCGGGTGGCGGCCCACGAAATCATGGTCGGCACGTCCGCGGTCCGCAATCTGATACGCGAGGCCAAAATTCCGCAGATCTATTCAATGATCCAGGTCGGCCAGCGCTATGGCATGCAGACCATGGAAGAAGCCTTGCGCCAACTGAAGAGTGACGGCTTGATCGATGAGGAACAAGCCGCTGAAGCGGAAGCGATGACCAAGGACGACGGCGACACACCTGCGGAAACAGGCGGCGGCGGCCAGCCTGCTAAACCTGCGGCAGCGCCGGCGAAACCAGCTCCTCAGCCCAAAGCCGAGGAACCAGCGCCCAAGAAGTCCAAATCTTTCTTCTAGAACCTTTATTTTTAAACAATCCGGGGCCGGGTCAACCGGCCCATCGCGTTATGGGGGACCGCACACATGGCAGACGCTCGTTTTGAAGGCTGGTTAAAGGAACTCGCCGGCCCAGGCGGATCCGACCTCTACATCACCGCGCATGCGCCACCCATGTGGCGTGGTGACACCGGCTTTAAGAACCTTCAGGACGCGGCCCTTTCTCCGGACGAAGTGACGGAGATTATCAACTCGTTCATGAACGAGAAGCAGCAAGCCGAGTTTGAAGAAACCGGTGAATTTAATATGGCCCTGGTCATGGATGGGGTCGGGCGGTTTCGCCTCAACCTGTTTCGCCAACGCCAGATGCCAGGCATTGTGGCTCGCATTATCCGCACGGAAATTCCGACGCTTGAGCAACTGAATCTGCCAAGCCTGTTCGGCGACTTGGTCATGGAGAAGCGCGGCCTGATCTTCGTAGTCGGGGGAACGGGGTCAGGTAAGTCGACCACTCTCGCGGCGATGATCGGCCACCGCAATGCGACCGCGCCGGGCCACATCATCACCATCGAAGATCCTGTCGAGTTCGTTCATGAGCACAAACAGTGCCTGATCACGCAACGCGAGGTCGGCGTCGACACAGACTCCTTCGATGCCGCTTTGAAGAACACATTGCGGCAACACCCCGATCTTATCCTGATTGGCGAAATCAGAGATATGACCACAATGGAGCACGCCATTAACATTGCCGAAACGGGTCACCTGGCTATGGCCACTTTGCATGCGAATAACGCGAATCAGGCAATCGAGCGTGTGGTGAATTTCTTCCCTCAAGAAATGCACCATCAGATCTTGCTCAATTTGTCATTGAACTTGCGGGGCATTATCTCGCAACGCCTGGTGCGCAAGGAAAGCGGCGGCCGGGCCGCCGCCCTGGAAGTTATGCTGAACCAGGGCTACATCAAGGAGCTCATCAGCAAAGGCGAGGTCAAGGAACTCAAGTCGGTCATTGCCGAAAACGAGCACAATGGCATGCAAACCTTCGACCAGGCCTTGCTGCGCTTGTGGCAGGCTGGTGACATCAGTGAAGAGACGGCGATCGGAGAGGCCGATAACGCCGGAGATCTGAAGCTTAAGATGAAGCAGGCTCAGGTTGCCGGCGGAGACGGTGGCGGACTCAAAGACGTCGATACATCCAAGCTGTCTCTGTAACCCGCACAACCCTGTCGCAGAAACGACTAGGCCTCGGCTTCGGCTGCGCCTGAAGCTGTCTCACTGCGCTCAAGCGCTGTCAGAAACGCCCGTTCGAGATTCGGCGAGTCATACCGCGTGACGAATTCCGCTGGCGTACCCAAGAAAATGAGACGGCTGCCATGAATAATGCCGATACGGTCACAAATCTCTTCAATGTCGGCAAGGATATGGGAGCTAAAGAAGATCGTCCGTCCCGCCGCCTTGGCGTCAAGAAGGCGATCCTTCAGGAGGACACGAGAGCGCGGGTCCAGTCCGCTCATCGGCTCGTCGAGGACCATAAGTGGAACCTCCGCCAGAAGCACCCCGATCAGGCCGATCTTCTGTCCCATGCCCTTTGAATACGTCCTGACACGGCGGGTCAGTGCGTTTGTATCGAATCCTAGTCCGGCTGCGATTTCAGCGGCCTTGGCCCGATCCACCTTTTGTCGGAAGTAGCTCAGCATAAGGGAGAGATGCTCCCACCCGGTGAGCTGAGGTGCCGGCATGAATTTCTCTGGCAAATAGATCATGCTGCGGCGCGCTGCCGCCGCGTGATTGGGCTTGCCGAAAAATGTTACGTCGCCGATAGATTGGCCGAGCGCCAGGATTGATCGGATAAGCGTGGTCTTGCCGGCCCCATTCAGGCCAATAAGGCCAAACGCCTCACCGGAAACCAAGTCAAACGATATGTCATTGAGGACCTGGACCTTGCCGTATGATGCCGCGACGCCGGATACGGAAAGAGGTGACCCCGGTTCAGCTAGTCCCATTGACCTTCAAGCACCACTCCGGTCTGGCTGATGAACGTCTGATTGGGTTCAAGGCGCACTGGCCGCATCCCCGCAGCACTGAGTGGAACAATCATCTCAACCGATGTTGGGTCAATACTGACCACCTCAAAGGAATCGACAGATTCACCTGGCCCAACGGGCGTACCGTTAACCCAAATCGTCCAGTCCTTCGGACCGAAGTAGAGAATGGATGAAAGGAACAAGTTGGCTTCTTCGATTGCCTCAGTCCGCAATACTTCGTCTGTGACGTCTCCACCGGCAATGCGACTCTGAATCTCGTTAAGCTCATCGATGCTGAACATCAGCGTATCGGGAACACCGGAGGCGCCAAACACCTCGGTTTCAGCGGACGACATATCTGCGCCATCACCTTCACCGCCTTCCTGAGACAACACGGAAGATGGAGCAATACTAAACGCAACCAAGGCGACAAATAGCGAAAGCACCCTTTCGGCATTCTTGAACATCATTGTTCCGCCTCCCGGTTAGCTTGCGCCGTGCGCCAGGAAAAGGTGATGGAGCCGGATACGATGCCCGAGTTTTGTCCCATGGCGACCCGATTTAACATGTCAGTCGATATGCTCTCAGATCGCTGCATGATGATTTCCCGAACCACCACGGTGCCAGGAATCGTTCGTGTTAACTCTTCAACAAACGCATAAACGGGCCGGTCTAGAGGCGCGCCGACTTCAACGTCAATCGTTTCTGTGTGTAACGAATACGCCTTGTTTTCAGCGGCTTGGTCACGGTCAGCCCCTCTACTATCACTCCCCTCAAGCGCAAAGTTATAGTTGAGAGACGTAAGGCCATTATCGAGCGCGACTGTCTGCATATGGCGAGCCGCTGCACGGCGTGTATGAGGAACGATTTCATCGCTGGCCATGGCTTCTTCAAACCGCTGCTCATTCTCGACAACGAAATCGTAATCGGCGCGCGCGCGGTCAATGGACGCTTGGACTGTGCGAAGATCGTTTTGCAGACGGCGGTTTTCTGCCGTTGCATCGTCTAAGGATCCTGACAGAAACGGAAATGCGATCAGGAACACCAAAAGGAAAAAGGCCAGGATGCCGCTCGATATGAGGACGGGAATGGGGACATCAGAGAGTTTCATCGACCGACCCTCGCGATTCTAAATTCCGTATAAAAAGGTTCGTCCGACCGGCCGCTGTCGTTGACCTGACCGGCAGTGGCCCCCTCTTCGACAAATAGCCCGCCTGAGAACCCCTCGCTCGACTGAGCGGCAACGGGCTCGACCGTCATCTCAACCTCGAACCCTTCAGCGAACTGCTCTCTAATGCGTGTTTCCAGGTTTGCTGCAACCTCAACCGCTTCATCGGCCGTTGCGATGATGTCATCAAGCTTCATGCGCACATCCATGATGTACTCAGAATTTCCGGCTTGCTGCGCACGCCTACCGCCCTGAGGGGAAGCTCCTCCGGCTGTAAACGTGAAATTCAGCACGACGGCATCGCCATCAAGAGACCGGAACAAGCCATCGAGCAGGGGCACCATATCGACTTCCCCTGCACGCATGGACTCCAGCACATCGAACACGTTGCGCATTGCACCGGCCTCGTAAGGCAGGGTTGCAAGGCGCGCCTCCTCCTGACTGAGCGTCGTGCGCGCCGAAGCCAGATCCACTTCAAGCTGTGCGTTCGCGCCCTCCATATTTGACGTCTGGAACAGCGTCCAGCCAATCCATCCGATGCAGCCAACGACGCTCGCGGCGGCGGCGTAAGGAGCAAGAAAGAATGCAAGGTCTCTAAGGTCGTCCTTGGAATCGCCTAGCGCGACGGAACGGGTAAGCGGCAGCGCGGGCGTTCGCTTAGCGCCAAACCAGGCCGCATGGAGAACGTCGCAATATGGCTGGTCTTCACGGCCGATCGAGCCCAACCCTAACGTCTCAGCTGCCTCGTGCGGAGAGACGATGGTTGTGGACCGTGCAGCACCCCAGTCCATTTGCTCCATCGCGGCATGGTTCTCTCCTGCCGTCACCACAACCAAATCAAGGGTGTCTCCGGCAACATATCCAAGACGCTTGATGTACGTTACCGTGGCCTGAAAATCACGGTAGATCATATCGGCGAATTCTTCTGGCGGCGTTTCTTCTGGTGGAGCTGCTGTCAGACGGGTCAGACACAACTCGCCGTTTTTCTCGATAATCTGGCGAAATCCCCCGGTGACATTGACCCCGATGAGGTGGCGCCAATGGTTTCCTTCCTCAACGGGTGGCAAATCTTCAGGCAACAACGCGGCAACCATATCGACGTTCTCAGACGCCAGTGTGTAAAAACCGCGCGTGTCGTTCGGCAGGCTCTCGACAAAATCCACCCAGCCGGGCACCCGGCCATCAAGCGGAACGGACGCAAATTCGTATTTCAGGGTGTTCTTCTTCTCACCCTCGCCAATCAGCCGCGCGCCACGAAGGTTGACGCCCGGGAATGCCATGTTGATATGACGCGCCATGACTTTACGGCGGTCAAGCACGCTCACTTTAGGAATCTCGTCTTCCTGGCGAGCTTGATCCAGGGTATCGAACACAACGGACACGGCTGCCTTCTTGTCATCGGCAAAGGCCTCACCAAGCTCCTCGTGAGCGAGTTGAGGGTCCGGCGACGCCAACCACGCATTGACGACTTTCTTGTTCACAATCTTGGTGAGGGCGACGTTGTCATCACCGACGTTCAGAATGAACTGGCTACGCGCCATATGTTCATCTCCCCCTTAGGGCACCCAACCTTGAGTTAGGTCAGATTACCCAAACTATCGTAGATCGGCCCCATAACACCGATCACAATCCACCCCATGATAACCCCTGAAATGACAGTCATTGCGGGTTCAATCATGCCGATCATGGCGTCGATCCCTTCATCGACATCTTTATCATAAAAGTCGGTCACGTTATCGAGCACACCGCCGAGATTACCGCTGTCCTCGCCGATTTTCACCATACGCAGCACGAGACTGGGAAACTGGCCGGAATTGCGCATGGCATCCGATAGCGGCTCGCCATTCTGGACCTGCTCGCGGACCATCTTCATGGACTCCTCAAGGCAACGGTTGGCGACAACACGCTGGGCGGTTTCCAGGCACTGCAGAATGGGAACACCGCTTTGGAACATGACGGCGAAAAAGTGACAAAAGCGCGACAGGGCAAGCTTAGCCGTCAGCTCACCCATCACGGGGACACGCAACCAGAAACAAGACAGCACGTACCTCATCTGATCGGACGCTTTTACCAAGCCGACCACGACCAAGATTACAGCTATGGGCGTCCCCAGGATGACGTACCAGTAGGCCACGAAAAAGTCCGAGGTTGCGATCAAGGCCAAGGTGATGGGCGGCAGGTCCTGATTGTTGGACCTCAAGAACTCGACGATTCCGGGCACCACGAACGTCATCATAAAAAAGAGCATGGCTGAGATGACGATCATGACGATAGCCGGATAGCGCGCCGCCTTCTTGATGCGCTGCTTGATTGCGTCTTCCCATTTGGTGTGATGGGTCAGGTGCTGGAACGACGCCGTCAAGTTGCCGCTTTCTTCACCAGCAGCTATGAGCGACGCATAGAGATCGCCGAACACCTTCGGATGACGCTCGAAAGCCTGGGAAAGCGGTACACCTTCGCTAACATCGCTCAAGATTTCAGATGTGAGGTCACGCAAACGCGCAGCATCGGTGCTGTCGCGAACGTCAGTGAGGGAGTCAATCAGAGGAACACCCGCAGCTTGCAGCTGTTCCAGGTGAACGAAGAACTGAATCTTTTCGCGGTTGGAGATACCCCGGGCCAGCGCAGAGCCTAGACCTTTCTCCTTGATCTGCTTGTTGTCGATCAGAACGAGGCCGGCATCTTCCAGTTGTTGGAACAAGTCGGTTTCGTTGTTGGCGCTAAGTTTGCCGCGAATGGACTTGCCTTCGCTGTTGAGCGCTCGATAGGAATACTGGGGCATACCGTTATAGCCTGTCCGTGAAGTCCACGATCTTCATGGCTGCGTCCAGGCTCGTCCTACCCTCAAGAACCTTCGTCGTGGCGTCGTTCACCATTGGAACGAAGCCGCCTTCCATCGCGGCGTTTTTGATCTGCGACAGAGGCGCTTCGCCCAACACCAGCTCATCGACGGTGTCATTGAACGGGAGGATTTCTGACACGGCAACACGGCCTTTGTAGCCCGACTTGCGGCAGTCATCACAGCCCACCGCCTTGTATATCTGGGGCGGGTTGGACGGATCCACGTTGAGAAGCTTGCATTCGTCTTCGGTCGCCGTGTCTATCGTCTTGCAACTGTCACACAAGCGGCGGACAAGACGCTGAGCGATGATACCGATGATGTTGTTCGCCATCAGACTGGGTTTGAGCCCGAGATCAATTAGCCTCGGAATACACCCAGCCGCATCGTTGGTGTGCAGAGTTGTATAAACTTGGTGACCGGTCATGGCCGCACGCAGCGCCATGGTGGCGGTACCAGAATCACGCACCTCACCGACGAGGATGATGTCGGGGTCTTGACGCATCAGCGTGCGGATCCCGTCGGAGAAACTGAGCGAGCTGCCCTCGCGCACTTGTGCCTGGCGAATAAGTTGGAGCTCGTACTCGACTGGATCCTCGAGCGTCATAATGTTGCGGTCCAGCGAGTTGATGTAGTTCATCATCGCGTACAGAGTTGTCGTCTTACCAGACCCCGTCGGCCCTGTGACGATGATGATGCCCTCTGGACGCTTGGTCATGCGGTCGATGAGAGCGAAATTGTGTTCGGTATATCCGAGCTTGTCGATCGTCACCAACGCTTGTGACTTATCCAGGATACGCAAGACGACGTTCTCGCCATGGATCGTCGGCAATGACGACACACGGAAGTCGACCTTGCGGTTCCCCATTTCCAGAGTAAAGCGGCCATCCTGAGGGTTTAGGCGGTCGGCGATGTTCATGCCCGCCATCAGTTTCAACCGGTGTGAGGCCGCACCCCAGTGCCGTTTATGCAACGTCCGGATTTGGGTCATCACCCCGTCGATGCGGTACCGCAGACGAAGGAAGTTACCTTCCGGTTCAAAGTGCAAGTCAGATGCACCCATCTTGATCGCGTCAAGCAGGATGGCGTTAACCAAACGCACCAGCGGGTGGAGATAACCGCCTTCTGTTTCTTCGGTGTACTCGAGCTCTTCCTCTTCATTGCCCTCTTCGAGGGACTCAATCTCGCGCAGGATGCCTTCGATGGAAAGTTCGTGACCGTAGTACTGATCAATCGCCTGCTGGACTTCGGTGTCGGAACACACCAGCGGCGTGACATCGGTACCTGCGGGGAAGAACCGTTTGACCTTGTCGATGGCGAGAACGTCATAGATGTCCGCCATCGCCAAACGCAGACTCTTTCCGTCATAGGCGACAGGAAACGCGCGGTACCGTTGCGCCGCCTCTTTGGGCAGGTGCGATAACGCTTCCGCTTCGACGACCGTTGAGCCCGGAACAAAGCGCTGAAAACCGGAACTCTCCGCCAGAACGGCGGATAGCGCTTGCTCGGTGATGAAACCCAGTTCAACGAGAAGTTCACCAAGGAGCTTGTTGGATTTCTCCTTCTCCTGGAAGGCAACTTCGAGCTGGTCCTGAGAGATGAGGCCCCGCTCAACGAGCAGGTCGCCCATCCGTGCCGGCTTTGCCCCGCCAGCTTGAGCATCTGGTTGATTGCCGTCCATGGCCGTCCCCTCCAAAAAGCCCTGAATTATGGGAAAATCCTATACCACCCGGGACAGATTTTCGAGGTCTTATAAAGGCAATTGGGTGGTACAGATCATGTATCTTTTTTCGGGATCGTAGGGCTCGGAATCGGGCTCGTCGTAGTGGCCCCATTGATCATCGGGTATCTCAGGCAAACGGGCCGTTCCCACCACCAAGCCGGTCTGAATATTGCCGTCGTCTAGGGAATCGTCCACCACTTGGGCGGTGATCCCCGGCAAATTGGTTGAACAGAGGGAGCCGTCTTCCATCCCCAGATTGCCGCTATCCAGGCCGTACACCCCTCCAGAGAGATTGCCGGGAAGCGCCGCCATTCCGCTCATCTCCGGTTCGCCCCCCAGCTTCCCAGCGTAGCGCAGATCCTGCCACGCCCTGAAGTGCTCGCCGAATTCGTTTTCGGCATCAAACAAATAGCCGTCGATGACATCGTTATTGGTGAGGTCTGCAAACCCGCCAGCAAACGTTCGGGTAAAAGCCGGTTCGCGCCGAAACCGTCTTGGCGCAAGTGGATCGTCGCCAGGCAAGAAAGAGTGATCCTCACGATACCCGAGAATAATGATCTGCATGGTTTCGATTTGACGGGCTTCAAACACACCACGGGCATAGTTAATTCCGTCTTCCGCCTTCAGCAGAAGAACGAAAATGATGCCGAGAATAGCAACATTGATGAGCATCTCGAGGCCGCCAAAGCCTCTCGCAGAACGCTCTCCGGGACAGACGAATGACCCGCCACCGTCGACTCGACGCTGAGTGGTCTGCGGCGTGTTTTGAGCGTCGCTGTCGGAAACACGTGAGTTCATATTAATTCTGGAACCCAATAGGAGCGGTGACAACGGAGTTTACAGTTACACCCGAAACCGCGAAATACCTATTAGCTGGTAGGGGCGTTTAAAACTGAAAAACGCTCAGGAGTGTAAAAGGGCGGAAAAACAGAACGGGCGCCGTGAGGCGCCCGGAACTATGGTACGACAGCTTGAACCGCTGGACCGATTATTCAAGCATTTCGAAGTAGCCGACGCACTGCACTTCGTCGTCAAATGCCAGATATTCACCGGTGTTGTCTTCAACACAGGACCCGATCGGTGTACCCGATCCGGTGAGCACGCGGGTGGTGCCATCGGTGCCGATGCCATCATCAACCTTTACGTCAATCCCGAACATCAGCTTGGGGGAAACGGCCTCGGTCGCACGGCCGACATCTCCCAAGTTCTTCTGGATACGCAGCCAGTGGGTGCGGCGCTCGATGTTGGTATCGATATCATAGTTGCCGTAAAGAACGGTCAGACCGGAGCCTGGAATATCGGATTCAGGAAACGGGCTACCCTCGCCAAAGAAATCTGGCGACGCATCCGTCAGGATACGCGTGCCGGAAATCAGCCTCGCTGCGGCCAGCTGGTTCCAGAACTCAACATGCTCTTCTGTGTTCGCCGGCTCGGACGCGATCTCGCTGGCGTCACCATGATCGCCGGCACCTATGATGCCGTCGCCGCTGCCATCCACCATGTCGGGACGCAGACGTTCCGACGCGCGCAGGTAATCACCGGGCAGCGCGCCATAGCGGTCAGCAAAGGTGTTGATGCTGGCGCGGACTTCATCAATTTGGTTGATAATCGCTTTTTGCCGGGAACTTTCAATGACCTCTTGGCCCTTGAGAATGCCGCCGATAATCAAGCCGATGATGATCAAGACAATGGACATTTCGATCAGGGTGAACCCCTTCTCGTGCCCGCTGGATGCTGAGTAAATTCCGAGCATGCTTCCCCTAACTCCCCTGCGCGCTCAAATGCACCATCGCGGCTGAAGGTGTCGACTCGCTCTTTCCCAAGCCACTCCGCGCGATGCCATAAGGCTGATGAGCGCGTTTCATCGACGACGCAAATTCAGCCGATAGACGTGGGTTGATCGTAAGGGATTTAGGCAGGTCTGAAAAGCAGAAAGAGGCCCGCAAGGGGCCTCTTTCCTTAAACCTTTTGTGCGGTGTGTTGAGCTTACTGAACGAGCTCAAAATAGGGCGCACAGTCGATTGTATTATCGAGAGAGTCATACGGCCCAGTGACGTTGTCAGTAAGAATACATGTACCCGCAGTATCTCCTACAACACGTACGACGCCTTCTCGACCGGAACCATCGTCAAGCTTGAGATCAATCTCAAACATACGCTTGCCGGAGAATGCGCCGTCAGCGGCTGCGTCAGTAGCGCCATCCACGCCTTTGTGAATGCGGACCCAGTGAGTCTGGCGGTTATTTTGACCGTGCTCATGGGTGCCGAAGGCGACTGTCATACCAGCGCCGGGTACGGCCACTGCTGGAAGCGCGTTGCCATCTCCAAAGCCGGTCGCCGTGCCGTTGAGCGTAGTGCCGGACACCAGTTCAGCGCCAGCAAGCTGGTTCCAGAATTCAAGGTTCTCCCCGGCGACGCCGGTTTCACCGGCAAGGGCTGCCGCGTTGGCGTTGGTCGATCCGATGATGCCGCTGTCATCACCGTCAGTCAGCGCCGCGTTGATGCGGGTAGAAGCCAAGCCGTAATCGCCCGGAAGAGCGTTGAACTTGTCGGCAAAGGTGTTCACCGACGCTTTAATTGAATCGAGCTGAGTGATGACGTTCTTTTGACGGCTGCTCTCGATGATTTCCTGACCTTTCAGAATTCCACCAATGATCAAGCCGATGATGACCAATACGATCGACATTTCGATCAGCGTAAAGCCGCGCTGATTGGATGTCCCTGCGTGGGTAATACCTAACATCCTGATCCCCCCCTAAAAGCTGCTAATAGTTGTGCACAGTTCAACAACCCGCTTTGTCGTCTCCTGACCTGCACCGGCTGATATTTGAGTAGCATAGCACTGTATCGATTACCAGCCTGATTTACCCGTAAAAGTCCCAGAAAAAGGGGCGGAATGTGACCCAAAAGTTTAACCTTAGGATACGGGTCTCCTGCGTAGGCTGGGGTTGCCTGAATATGACGAAACTGTTGCATTTCAAGGACTTGGCGGCGCTGCTTCAGAGCCCGAGCGCGCAGCCATCAGGGCGATGAAATCCTCCATCCAGAGCTGATCCTCGGACCTGAAATCGGCCCCCCGCCGAGCCCCAAGCAAAGCCATGTCCCGGCCAGCCCGCCCGTACTGGCCGAGGTCGTCCAAGACCAGCATGGGCACCTGCAAAGACGCCGAATTCATAGTTGCATAGTCGTAGCTGGCCACCTGAACGGCCACATCCAGCGCGACCCAGTCATCACGCAGCCGATGGCGGGCGAGGTGCACCCCGTTGTTGAGCCAGGGCCACTTGCGCTCTGGCTGGCGCGCGACATGGGATTGCATGAACCGGATGATGGGCTCGACGTCCTCTATCTTCTGGGTCTGGCCGAAATAGCCATTGGCCATGGCAACCGGCCAATGGGAGTCAAGATCAAGGCTCTCGAGCAGCCTCAGCCACTCAACCACGACGCCATAATCATAATTTCGAAGGGGCGTAACGCGCCCCCCGTTGTCTCCGGCGTTTTGCAAGTTGAGGGCCAGGTATCTGAACAAGAATTGCCGGTCCCCAAATGCCAGCCCGTCGAGTGCGGCACTTTGCGGCAAGTCAGGCAAGATTCCGCGCGTCGGCCGGATATCCCTGATCGTCCAGGACGTGATGGCCTGCACCAAGACCAGTGCGGCCAGCAGCAAGCCGATGCGCGTGGAGGAAAGCATCGGCCTAAAACGCCTTGCGCCGCAGATCGAAGGTCGCCGCGAAAAGCAAAAGCGGGACATAAAGAGCCGCTTGCCCGGCGAGTATGAGCAAGGACTCCTGCGCGCCAGGGCCGTAGACCAGCCAACGGGTTTGCGCAAACAAGTCCAAACGCGGGAGAAGCAGGGACACGAAATCGCTGAGCGGTACGGTAATCACGTTGATGCCCTCGCGTGGCGTGGACTCGCTGATCGATAAGAAAAAGCTCATCAGCCTGGAGAGAACGTAGAAGCCGACTGTAGCGAAAACCGCCGGCACCGCGCGTTCCAAAGTGACCCCAGCGAAGATGGCAAAAGCGACAACGATAAAACACTCAAGGATCAAGCTGATGGCCCACCATACTGCGCCCTCGCCCGACCACTGAAACAGAAACACCAGGGCGATAATTGGCACGGCGAGTAAGACCGCAACCAGGGCGAAACCGGCCCAGTAGGCCAAAATAAACTGATCCCGTGATATGGCCCGCGACAGGATCGCCTCGATCTCCCGCGTCTCGTACAGGCGCTGAATGTGAAAGGCTTGAAAGACGATGAGGCCGAGAATGAGCAGCGTGCGTGATGCGCCTCCCGCGTAAACGACTGTCGTCTGGCCTTTTTCGACCAGGGCGGCGTCACCGAGGTAGATCGCCATCGCGAAACCCGCCGCGACCATGGTGAACAAGCCGGCAAAGAGCCTGTCCCGCACCGCTGTTAACAAGACAAACCTGAGTGTCGCGATCATTGGAAGGGCCCGAGTCTGACCGTGCGCGAAATGACCCGCGCTTACTGCAGATTAGGACAAAACGACGGTGTCGTCTTGATGCTTAAAATGCAAGCGGACGGGGATCAGGCGCAAACTTGTTGTAGAGGCGGATGTCTTCCTCATGAACGGTATCCCGATCGCCGACGATGGTCGCACGCAGGAAGATCACAAGCTCAACAACTTCGGTCTGCCGGGTATCCTGACTAAACGCGCGGCCGAGCAGGGGAACATCCATCAAACCGGGCGCACCTTCGCGATTGTTTATGGCGATTTCCTGCATGAGCCCGCCCATCACAAGCACCTGACCGGTTTCCATGGTCACGATGGAATCCATCTCACGGGTTTCGATCACTGGGATGGCGGACGACACCACCTGGGTGCTGCCGGTTGCCGCGAGCTGGAGTTGAACGCCCGGGTCTTCAACGCGACGCACAAGCCGCGTTATCGACGGGCGCACACTCATGGAAATAGTTTGAGATTCCGTGTCGATCGCCGGCTGCACCGCCATCACAATACCGATGGGCACGGTCTGAACATTACTCTCGAACGTGACTGTGGGCTGCTGACCCAATTCACCAGCGACGATATCAACTTCGAGCTCGAAGAAGACTTCGTTCTCAGCGACTTTGAGGAACGCGGTCTGATTGTTAACGACGGTGACGCGGGGGCTGGATAACGTGCGCGTTGTTCCAAAGGCGTTGATCAACGACACGGCGACGTTGAGATCCATATCCGTGTTGTTCCAGACCAAGCCGATGGTCGGGGTGGGAAAGTCGTCTGTCACGACATTACGGGCGAAATTCGTATCGAAATCGAGCGTCTGATTATCGCCGACAAAGGCGCCCCCGGGCCCGGCACCAATGGACCCCCAATCAACGCCGGTGCGGAACTGATCTGCAAGCGTAACTTCAACAATCTTCGCCTCGATCAAGACCTGCGACAAGACAGAGGAGCGCAATCGCTGGAGGTAGTCAGCAACCAGGCGTTGCTGCTGTTGCGTTGCAAAAACGGTGACGATCCCCGCCTGTTCGTTAACCGAAAAGAAGGAGGATTCTATTCCGCCAGGATCTGACTGTGACGATTGTGCCCGTACGCCGGTGGCACCTGAAGACCCGCGATCCGCGAGCATGGGGTTCTGCAAACCTTGGACACCGCTGGCGGCCTCGACCAGATTTTGGGTATCGTTAGACGCATCGGACGCCTGAGCCTGTTCAGTGGGTGCAGGGCTTTCGACAGTCGGCGTGAACGACTGACCACCTTCTGCGTTTCGCCTGATCTCGGGACTTGTGGCCGCCAAAATTTGATCAATGCCATCCCCTAAAGACGCCCAGAAGTCTGAATTCGAGGATGAAGACACGCTGATATCAGATTGACTTGTGCCGCTGCCCCCACTGGCGCCTTGGATCGCGTTGCTGACGTCGGTCGTGGTCTGGCTAGAACTGGTGACGTCTCTCGTAATGAAGGGATAGTCGAGGCGGTAGTACTCTAAGTACGGCTCATCGCGCTCAACTTTTAAACTGTTGTTACGAAACTTGTAGCGTAGTTGACCGAGCTCGGCGATCCGCTCAATCACCTCGATAAAGGGTCGGTCGGTTGCCGTGTAAATGATGCCACCGGAGATATCCGGATCCATTTCGAGATCGACCCCCGCCTTGCGCGCAAGCTCAATGAGAATGTCACGCAGAGGGGTGGCGTCCGTGACCGAAATCGAGACACGCCTTACGTCCGCCAATTCGGGCGCCGACGGCGCGGCGAGAACGGGTTCGAAATCAGGGATCGGCGGCTCTTCCATCTGAGTCGACTGTTCAGGCGACTTGCGATTGAGCAACGCTTCATAGTCTTCTTTTTGCAGACCGGCCGTCGGATCATAGTCGGTGTACTGCGCGCAAGACGCGATTGCGACAGCAGCGCTGGCCGCCAGAACAAACTTAAGCGCTTTACGATAGGCTGGCGCCTTGCCGAAATGACATTCCATTTTGGGCATCCCCTTCCCCGAATCACACGGCGCATCGCTTGCGCAGACCGCGTGGTCAACTTATCGCCCGTTCCAACGACCACGTCCAGGAAATTACTTGGACACAGTCAAGAAATCAGGCCGAACCCTAAGAAATGCTAGCAGATTCGGTATTGGGGGGACAACATTCCATATGCCACTCATATGCCACAGTGGCACCGCCGAGCCGATGGTTTCGTGTCACACAAACACGGCAAACGCAGCGGCGCACATGGCCGGACCAATTGGAACTTGGGCTGCAAGCGAAACTGGCTTCCGGCGGGCAAAAACAACGAGCAACAGGGCCAATGAAAGGGCTAGAACGGCGAGGAACACCGGCCATTCACCGGCGCCGATGCCAAGTCCAACCGCGCCGGCGAGTTTGATATCCCCCCACCCAACGCCAGGTTTCGACAGCAGCAAGACCCCAATAAACCTAAGGATCAAGGCGGCGGCCAACATAATCCCAGCGCCGCGCATCATGTCCATGAAAGAACGGTCTTCAGCCAAGGCCAAACCGAGTGCCAACACCAACACCACAACGACCAAGCTGTTTGGCAGTCGCCGGTGCTCGAGATCAATGATCGCCAGGGTCAGCAGAACGATTGCCAGCAAGTAGACAAGGCCCAATCGCCAAAGATCAGCGGACGGACTCAAGAATGCGGCCACGGCAAATAGAGTTGCACACGCAAGCTCGGTCGCTGGGTATCTAAACGAGACGCGCGCCGAACACTGCCGGCACCTCCCCGCAGTGAAAATCCAACTGAAGACGGGCACCAAATCCGCAGCACGCAACGTTGATTTGCAGTGAGGGCAATATGACCGGCCACTGACAAAGTTTTGGTTTCGCGGCAGCCGGTAAGACATAGCCGTGACAAAACTGCCGCAGATCAAACCGAGTACAGCGCTCGCGGCAACAAATAGGTGCGTGGGTATAACGGTGTCAGACAGACCTGGAGCCCCCTTACGGACCGCCCGGCGAGACCTCTCCGGATAACACCGACACGGCCCGGTCGAAGGTGTCTTTCGCCCGGAACTGAAGCGTTGGGCTGAACACGAACAATGCCAAAACCGCAGCCATTTCCAGGGCAATGACACCCATCAATACGCGGCGGGTCGTGCCGTGGCTCAGGCTCGATTTCCGGACGATTTGCGGAGAGTCCTCAATCGCCAACTCTGCGTGCTTCTGCGCGACCTGAATGGCCCCCTCGCCATACGCAACAAGAAGCGCCTTGTCGGCGAGAATATTGATAACTCGGGGAACAAACTGCGCCGCCGACGCGATAAGGCGCGCGGCCGCTTCATCGAAAATGGGGAACTCAATGCCGTCCAGCCGGCTCGCCTCAAGCCGGTGACCCATATAGTGGAGCGCTTCATCCATCGTCAAAGGGCCGGTGGTGAAGGAAAAGCCGATCCGCTGATTGATCTGCCTCAGGTTCGGCTGCGCCAACAGGTCATCGAGCTCGCTCTGCCCGAACAATACGATCTGCAGAAGCTTATGCCGTTCGGTCTCCAGGTTAGAGAGCAGGCGGATGGTCTCAAGCCCCTCAGCACCCAGGGCCTGCGCCTCGTCGACAATCAGAATCGCATTGCGGCCAATCGCGTGTTGTTCGAGCAGAAAGGTGTTAAGTGCCTGCATCATTTGCGTACGGGTTCCGGCCTCAAGACCAAATTCCGTGCAAACGAGACCAACCAGGCTATCTGGATCGCATTGCGGGGCGTTGAGATAGGCAACGGCTTCGTTGGACCCAACCAGTTTGCGCAACAACAGCCGGCACAACATGGTTTTACCGGTGCCAACGTCGCCGACCACTTTGAGAATTCCGGTGTTGCGGGAAATGCCAAACTGAATCGACTGGATAATCTCGACGTGCTTATCGATCGGATAATACTGATTCGTGTTGGGAGTCAGCGTGAAGGGGTGTTCCCTCAACCCGAAGTGCGCGAGATAAGGCATGATCCGGTCCGGCCGGGCGGTGCTACAGGGTTTTCAGATAACGGACCCGGCGTTCGATGCTGGAGCGGGAGAGGTTGCTGCCAACACCGGTGCTGAGCAGTCCGGCGAGCACGCGCTCGTAAGCCACGACGGCTTGCTCGCTGCGTCCGACGCGGTCGAGCAAAACAGCGAGATTATATTGATACATCACCGTTTCAGGAGACGAAGACGCCGCTCTGCGCAAATACGTCAGTGCGTCTTCGGTCGATCCCATCCGCGCGTAAAGCAACCCGATTTGGGCCGTAATCGGGCTGAAATCAGGGTACTCGCGCTCTAGGGTCAACAATCGTGACAAGGCTTCATTGGGCGCGCTGGCGCTGAAGATAGACGTTAGGTTGGCCAGCGCCTGACGGTTGTTCGGGTCAAGGCGAAGGACGGTTTCATATCCCATCCGGGCCTCTTCCAGACGGCCAAGTTTTTGCAGCGCGGCGCTGCGGCCGAGCTGCGCCATAATGCTGGTGGGCTCCTCCTGCAAGGCCGCTTCATACCGGTCAAGCGCGCCTCCAAGGTCACCGCGAACCAACGCATTGTAGCCCGCCGTGACGTTCTCCTGCGCGGACTGGGACACTTCGCGCACGATGACCATCTCTTCTGCGGCATTGAACTCGGCTTCAGCGCGGCGAATGACAATAGGTGGACTGAGCACGCGCGCCTCGGAGTTGGGCCCTAGCCTTGGCATCGGTTCGTTGTTGGCTGGCGCTGATGGCGCGGCCGGAGCAGATGCGACTTGCGCCGGAGGCGGTGTGGGTGCCGGTTGAGGGGCCTGTGCAACGGGTGCGGGTGCTGGCTCGGGCGCTGGAGCAATTGGCGCTTGAGTTGACTGGGTTTGTGCCGGTTCAGCCACGGGGGCCGTGGCGACAGCAACCTCTTGCTCTGCCGGAGCGGCGCTAGGTGCCGGGCCGGGAGTAGCTGAAGGTGCGGGTGGCGATACCGCTTCCGCCGGCGCTGCAGCAGGCGCGTCCGACGCCGAATCAGCGGCACTGCGGGCCACATCCATAGGTGTCTGAGGCGCAGCGGCCTCAGGCGCCGCAGGTGCGGGGGCTGAAGGCTGAGCCGGCGCGGCGGGCGGCGTCTGAGCGACCTGTACAGGCGCCGGGTCATCGCCATCGACCAGGAAGAACACCGCAACAATGACGAGGGCGAGAACGACGGCAGATGCCAATCCGGCAACCCGCCAGTTCGCTTTCAATCCGCCGAGACGGCCTCCACTGGAAGAGATTGCACCCGAGCCCGCGAGACGTTCTGGGTCGAACGGCGACGTGGCCTCTTCCTCAGGTGCAACGTCCTGACCAGAGGCCTGCTCTTCGTTTTCTTTCGCTGCCTTTTGAAGCGCTTTGTAAAGTACGCTCATGCGCCTGCTTGTCCCCGCTTCGTCCGGACCATGACCCGGCCCTGAACGCCCCCTAACGGCTCACGTGTTTCCGGCGTCCAAACCGGCGTGTTATCTGGCCAAACCTATACGCAAAGCGGGGGACGCGCAAGCAAACTGCTAGGCCACCGCCCACCGTAATGGTTTGGATTCCATATAAAAGTTGGGCCTGTTTGCCGCTTAAAATCAGATAGCACAACCCGGGCGGCGCTCTATTTGACGGTAATCGTCACTTTTTCCGACATCACGGGCGGGTCGTGCGGCACGTGGTCTTGATCGCCGAGGATCATCTGCAGAGTGTATTCGCCGGGCTCCAGTTCAACCATCGCCTCGGTCTGGCCACCGCCGAAGTGCAGCAAATCAGGCTCGCCGGACGGGAGAGGCTCGTCGAAGTTCGTGATCACTCTGTTGACCAGCAAGTGATGATGACCCGTATCGGGATAGTCGATCCCGGCGGGCGCCACGCCAATCCCATTGAGACCGAATTGGACCTTGAACGGGCTTGAGACGACCTCACCGTGCGCCGGCGAGATGATGTACGCCACGGCACCCGGGGGCGACTCAACACGTGGCCAGTCATCGGATTGGGCGCAGGCGGATGTGGCAATAAGCGAAGCGGCTAGAACGGCGACGGAAAGGCGCATGTGCTGTCTCCTGAAGATCACGGCTGTTTTGGTTGCCGCTAACGTAGGCGACGGCACAGCGGCTACGCAAGTAGCCGGTCGACCAATCCAAGAAGAGTGGCGCGACCATTGCCGTCTTAGATCGCTGTTATGTCAGCTTCTCGAAAGTTGTAGAGATAGACGAATAAAACGGAACCTTTGGCAAATCAGGGGCAAAGGCTCTCCTATTTTGTCGAAGATCGGTGTGGGACGCCCACTAGATGAAGTTTGAGGACAGGATGAAAAATAGGTTCATTGCCACCGGTCTAGTCATAAGCATGCTTTTGTTGTCTGAGAAGGCTGCGGCACAAGATCATACACGGGGAGAGGAACCAGCTGTGCAAATTTACTATCTCGAGATCGTTACCCCCGAAGCCGAGGCGACGATTGCGGCTCTTTCGGCTCAGCACGGGGTGACATTTGGAGATCCCCGACCCGAGTTCGGCAATGCACGTACCGCAAGCACGAGCGGCGGTGGAAAGATTGGCGTGCGCATGCCACTTCGCGATGACGAAGAGCCTGTCGTAAGACCGTATCTCCTCGTCGATGACATTGATGTGGCGTCCGCGGCTGCGGAAGCTGCTGGTGCGGAGTTTGCTATGAGGGCGACTGAAATCCCAGGTGAGGGGCAGTTCGCAATCTACTTCTTGGGTGGGATTCAACACGGTTTGTGGCAGCGCTGAAGTAAGGGGCCGCTTTTTGATCGCCCATGCGCGCGTGGAGACCTGTAGTGCAATTGAAGCGCCCGGTTTGGACGAAAATGGCGCGCCCGTAGGGATTCGAACCCCAGACCTCTGCCTCCGGAGGGCAGCGCTCTATCCAGCTGAGCTACGGGCGCGCAGGTTCGAACGGGTTCGAACCAAAATGTATGCGGGGCGGGACAATAGCCAAAGCCCTTGGCCCTGTCTATCGGGCCCTGCCCCGCTCACAGACGGCGGAATCGCTCAGTTTTCTGCTGCCTTCAGACGCGAAACCGCACCGCGTCCGGCGCCGGAGGGTAGCGCGCTGGACGGATCGGCGAGAAACACCGCGATGTCGGTGAGAACGGTTTCCGCCTGAAGATCACGCAGCATCATGTGCCAGCCATCGCCGTAGTACGCGGTCCGGTTCTTTGCGTCTGCAGCGGCGAACGCCTGCATCGCGCGCACGGTCGCGTTCTTGGGAATGATCTGATCGTTGGCCCCATAGACGTACAACGCGGGCACCTGAATATGCGCGACACGGTCGAGTGCGCGGTCCATCAGGTTGGTCAGGCCGTAGATGCTGTCGATGCGAGTGTCTTTGATGAATAAGGGGTCAGCGCCGACATCACGCAGCATCTCAATGTTGTCACTGGCCTGGCGTCCGAGGCCCCGGCCGGACGGCTTGGCCCAGGGCACCGTATGTGCCCCGACCCAGAGGGCCGCGCGGTATGCAAGCGGCATAGTGTCGCGGGCCCACACCGCCGGGGCGACCAGAACAACAGCGGTCATAGGCGGTGGTGCCTTTGAGGTCATGCCGGCGATGATGACCGCCCCGCCCATGCTGACGCCGATGGCGTACAGGGGAACGCCCGGGTAGGCCGCCTTCAGGACCCGGCCAAAGTCGGCGAAATCGCCTGCGAGGACTTCGTCACCTGCCCAGAACCCGGTGTGCGGCGCACGGCCAAATCCGCGCTGGTCGTAGGCGAAGACGGCGTAGCCCTCGGCGGCCATGGTCGGTCCGACCCCTGGGGCATCAGGTACTTTGTCGAATGATTTGCTGTAGTCATTGAAGCCGTGCACGGCGAGGATAACGCCGAGGGGATCGCCCTCTGGCAGCCAACGGCGCACCGGCAACGACAAACCGTCTCGGGTGACGAAGGCACTTTCCGTCAAGCGGGGCGCATCTGCACCAGGCCCCGGCGGTGCGAGCTGCGGCGCGCATGCAGATAAGGTGGCCAGCGCCGCGGCAGCAACAAAGACCCGCTTCACGGAGCCGAACTCGTCAGTTGCAGGAAGATATCCTCAAGGTCGACTTCCTCGGTGACGATATCTGCGATGGGTAGGTTGCAGTCTTGCGCGGTCTGCAAAATATCGAGCATGGCGGTCGACGACGGCCGGTACGTGATTTCAAGTTGATTAGGTGTCGGCTGCCGCGGTTCGAACCGGCGCATCGCGTCCGGAATCTCTTGCAACGTTTCCGACAGCAAGAGAACGACGGTCTTGTTGTCGAGTTGCTTCAACAGAGCGTCGGTTTTGTCACAAGCAACGACCTGGCCATGATTGATGATGGCAATCTCGTCGCACAACTCCTCGGCCTCTTCGAGGTAATGAGTCGTTAGCAGGATTGTGGTGCCGCGCGCATTCATCTCGCGGATGGTGCGCCACAAGGTTTGACGCAGCTCGACATCGACCCCGGCGGTGGGTTCGTCGAGCACCAGGATCGGCGGACTGTGCACCATCGCCTTGGCGATCAGCAAGCGGCGGCGCATACCGCCAGAGAGCGTGCGGGAATAGGCGTCGGCTTTTTCGGTGAGGTCGACCGCTTCGAGAATTTCTTCGGTGCGGCGCTCGGACTTGGGCACGCCGTACAGGCCCGCCTGCACTTCGAGGGTTTCGCGCGGTGTGAAGAACGGATCGAGATTGAGTTCCTGGGGCACGATGCCGATGGCACAACGGGCCCGGCGCTCATCCCGCTCGATGTCGTAGTCCCACAGCTTGACCGTACCGGAGGTTTTATTCACGAGCCCCGCCATGATGTTGATCATGGTGGACTTGCCCGCACCGTTGGGACCGAGCAGGCCGAAAAACGCACCGCGCGGCACCCGGAGATCGACATCCGTCAGCGCCTGCTTGACCGGTCCGCCGTTCTGACTGCCGTAGATCTTGTTCAGGCCGGTAATGGAGACGGCAAAATCTGGCAGGGTCTGGGCGGCTGGCAGATCGGAGGGAGTGGAGTCGGGCATAAACAGCGCAATACGGCGGGGGAGTTTAGACGTCTTGATTAAGGGAGCGGTTGGGTATCACCCGCATCCAGGCAGGGTCAACGGCCATCTCAATAGGGTTGCCTCAAGCGGTCTGGCGGGCCATAGAATGTACGAAGATACAGTATGAGATATGAGCGGATTTCCCATGGCAGAGCCTGTTGAAATAATCGAAACGGATAGCACAGCGGTGGACTGCGACGGCGGCGGAGGCGCTCTCGGGCATCCGAAGGTTTATTTGCAGATCAAGCCGGAAGTAGGTCATATCGACTGCCCCTATTGCGGCAGACGGTTCGTCTTGAAGCAGTCCGACAAAGCCGCACACGGGTAAGGCGCATGGCGCCAAAGTCTAAGTCCGGCGGGGCCAGCACGGCCGCCGCGAAGGCCGCCCCAAAAGCTGATCGCCTGATTCTGGTCGATGGCTCCGGCTATATCTTCCGCGCCTATTACGCGATCAAGCAGGAGATGACCCGCCCAGACGGCACTCCCGTCAAAGCCGTCTATGGGTTTTCCACCATGCTGATGAAGCTGATGGATGACCTGCTCGACAAGACCGAGACCGAATTGATCGCGGTGATCTTCGATGCCGGGCGTGAGACCTTCCGCAACGAGATTTATCCCGACTACAAAGCCAACCGCGACGACCCGCCAGAAGACCTGATTCCCCAGTTCGAACTGATCCGCGAGGCGACGCGGGCGTTCAATGTCGCCTGCGTGCAAATGAAGGGTTACGAGGCCGACGACCTGATCGCCACCTACGCCCGCATGGGAAAAGAACAAGGCTTGAAGGTCACCATCGTGTCCGCCGACAAGGACCTGATGCAGTTGATCGAAGACGGCATCGAAATGCTCGACCCGATGAAGCAGAAGACCATCGGACCCGACGAAGTGATGGATAAGTTCGGCGTCGTGCCGGAAAAAGTGATCGACGTGCAGGCGCTGGCCGGAGACTCCACCGACAACGTGCCCGGCGTACCTGGGATCGGTGTGAAGACCGCAGCGCAGTTGCTGGATGAGTACGGCGATCTGGAAACGCTTTTAGAGCGCGCGGAGGAAATCAAACAGCCCAAGCGGCGGCAGAACCTGGTGGAGCACGCGGATCTGGCGCGCATTTCGAAGCAGCTGGTGACGCTAAAGACAGACGTACCGGTGGAGGAGACCCTGACCGACTTCGGCTGGAAACCGCCGGAGCCGGACGTCCTGATCGGCTGGCTTAAAGAACAAGGGTTCAAGACGATCGTCACCAAGGTCGCGGCGGAGCTAGGCGCGGAGGCCGGCGATGACTCGGTGGCCAGCCCGGCAGTGGAAGCGGCCTCGATCAAGGACGCCAGCTACGATCTCGTCCAAGATGAAAAAACGCTGGATGACTGGATCGCGCACGGGTTCAAGGCCGGGGTGATTGCGGTCGACACCGAAACCGACGCGCTGGATGCCTTCCGCGCCAATCTTGTTGGCGTGTCGCTCTCCACAGCACCAGGCAACGGCTGCTACATCCCGGTGGGTCACACCGGCAGCGGCGAGCAAGGCGCGCTTGACCTCGGTGGCGACGACGCGCCCAAGGAAGCGCCGAAACAAATTCCACTAAAGAAAGTTATCGACAAACTGAAGCCACTGCTGGAAAGCCCCGGCGTGCTGAAGGTTGGCCAGAACATCAAATACGACATGCATGTCTTGCGACGCTACGGGATCGGGGTAACGCCCGTGGACGACACCATGGTGCTGTCCTATGTGCTCGACGGCTCGTCACACGGACACGGCATGGACGAATTGGCCGAGCTGCATTTGGGACACACCACCATCAAGTTCTCGGACGTCTGCGGCAAAGGCAAAAACCAGATCACTTTTGACAAAGTGCCGCTGGAGACCGCAACGGATTATGCCGCGGAGGATGCGGACATCACCCTGCGCCTACAGGCGATGCTGAAACCGCGCCTTGTCGACGACCGGTTGACCACGGTGTACGAGCGGTTCGACCGGCCGCTGATTCCGATCCTCGCCGGTATGGAAGCCGCTGGCATTAAAGCGGACGCCAAAGTGCTGAAAGACATGAGCCAGGACTTCTCCGAACGCGCCGGCGATCTGGAAGATGAGATCTACAAATTGGCCGGACGCGAGTTCAACGTCGGTTCGCCTAAGCAACTGGGCGAAATTCTGTTCGACGAGATGTCGCTACCCGGTGGCAAGAAGACGGGCAAGTCCGGCGCGTGGGCGACCGGAGCCGACGTATTGGAAGACCTGGCGGCGCAAGGCCACGACCTGCCCGCGCGCGTGCTCGATTGGCGGCAGGTGACAAAGCTGAAAAGCACCTACACCGACGCATTGCAAAATCAGATCAATCCGGACACCGGACGTGTGCACACGACGTACTCCCAGACCGTGGCTTCGACCGGGCGGCTGAGTTCGAATGATCCAAACCTGCAGAACATCCCCATCCGCACGGAGGAAGGCCGCAAGATCAGAACCGCCTTCGTGGCAGACAAAGGCATGACTCTGGTCTCCGCCGACTACAGCCAGATCGAACTGCGGCTGGTCGCGCATGTGGCAAACATCAAAGCCCTGAAAGATGCGTTCAAGAACGGCGAGGACATTCACGCGGCAACGGCCTCGAAGATGTTCGGCGTACCCGTCGAAGGCATGGATCCGATGATCCGCCGCCGGGCCAAGGCGATCAACTTCGGCATCATTTACGGCATCTCGGCCTTCGGGCTCGCGCGGCAACTGCAAATTCCGCGCGGCGAGGCCAAGGAGTTCATCGACGCGTACTTTGATGAGTTCCCCGAGATCAAAACCTACATGGACGAGACCAAGGCGATTGCGAAAAAGCAGGGCTATGTGACCACCCTGTTCGGACGGCGCTGCCAGACACCCGGCTTCAATGACAAGAACCCAAACGTGCGCGGCTTTGCCGAGCGCGCGGCGATCAACGCGCCGATTCAGGGTGGCGCGGCTGACATCATCAAACGGGCAATGATCCGCCTGCCCCAGGCCCTGAAGGACGAAGGCCTGGCCGGCACCATGCTGCTGCAGGTGCACGACGAGTTGATTTTCGAAGTGCCGGACAAAGAGGTGGACGACACCACAGCCGTGATCAAACGGGTGATGGAAGACGCCGCCCGCCTGGACGTGCCGCTGGTGGCCGATGCCGGCTCGGGCGCGAACTGGGCCGAGGCGCACTGACGGACCGCCATGCATAGGTTGCTCGTTTTGGGTGTCCTGGGTGTTTTGGGTCTGAACGCTCAAACCTTCGCCGCCGGGCCGATGGACTGTTTCACCGAGGCAGATGAGACGGTGCGCCTGGCCGCCTGCCGCGCGGTGATCGCCGATGCGGACGCCGATGACAGTCTGCGGGCCCGCGCCCACTTGTCTCTCGCCGAAGCTCAGCAAACCGCTCGCGACAGCGCCGGCGCGCTTGGCAATGTCGATGCTGCCATCCGTCTCGGTCTTGAGGATGGACCGGTGCGCCTGATGCGCGCCCGGCTGATGCGCAATCTGGATCGGCCCGAAGAGGCGCTGGACGACCTCGACCTCGCACTCGGCGCCGATCCGGGATTGACCGACGCCTATGTGCTGCGCGCCGACATTCTGTTTCGCCTGGGTGAAAGCGAAGCAGCCCTGGAAGATCTTGGCCAGGCGCGGCGGCTTGATCCCAACAACCCCGGCCCCTACCGGGTGCGCGGTCGCACCTTCCTACGCGCGGGCAACGCCGCAGCGGCGGCGAACGAGTTGGAGCAAGCGGTACGGCTGGACCCGGACGACCGCATCAGTTTGAGCCTGTTGGCAACGGCACGGATGCGCAACCGCGAACCGCAAAAGGCCATCGCCGCCTTCGACCAGATTTTGACGCTGCAGCCGGAGAACCTGGACCTGCGGTTGGTGCGGGCCGCAGCGCACGGCCAGATGCGCGACTATGACGCAGCGATTGCCGACTACAGCTATGTGCTCAAGCGCGTACCGGACGACTTGGATGCGTTGGAGGCGCGCGGCGTGGCGTATGTGTTTGCCGGACAGGCCGCGGCAGCCGAAGCCGATTTGGATCGGGTGGTCACCGCCGACGCGGCAAACCTGCGCGCGACATTGTTTCTCGGCAGTGCCCGCTTCCAACAGGGACGGTATGCCCGGGCCGAGCAGGACTTCACCACCGTCCTCAGTCGCTTTCCCGGCGACGCCGAGACGCGGCTCAATCGCGGCCTTGCCCGGCTGGCCTTGGGACGGCCGGACGACGCGATCACCGACTTCACCGCCGCATTACAGGAAAAGCCCGATCTGGAACTGGCGCGGCGGCGGCGGGGTCAGGCGCATCTGATTGCCGGAGGCTTCGCCGCCGCCGTTGCGGACTTCGACGCACTAGATGCGCCCTCACCCACTTCTGCGGTGTGGCGTTTCGTCGCTGCGACACGCGCCCGGCGGGACGATGCGCAGGTTGTCTTACAAGAGATGACGCGGGGCATCGACCCAACCATATGGCCAGGCGCGCTGATCGACGGGCTGGAAGGTCAAGTGACCGTCGAGACGGTGCTGCGTGAAGCACGCCGTGATCAAACAGTAGCATCGGCGCGATTGGCGGAAACGCATTTCTTCATCGGGCAGTTGGCGCTGGCAGATAACGACCCGCACACGGCTCAACAGAATTTCTCAAAAGTTCTCGAGACCGGTTCAAGCGATCTCATTGAGTACCAAGGCGCAGCGCTTGAACTGAGACGCCTCAACGGCAGTCAACAGAACTAGAACTGTGGCGCTTCCGCGCGTCTCGTCGCTCATAAGAAAAATCAATCAGCTCGTTAGTTGAATGAGCCTGGATGCGTCTCCAGGGTTAAGGGCGTGTTGTCGCGCTTTGCCCTAAGGAACCGCCTGTGAAACCGTCTTTCGCCTCCGTACCTTCACCCAACCGTGAGGGACAGACCTCGCCTTACCCCCTGCCCCAGATTGATTCGATTTTGGTGGCGACAGATTTATCCGCACGCTCGGACCGCGCCATCGCCAGGGCCGCCGAACTGGCGGCAACGACGCGGGCCCGACTGACAGTTGTGCACGTGATTGACGACGACTTACCCAAAAGCGTCGTGCAGCATCTGTCCGTTGCTGCCAAAGCAGAAATCGAAACCAGCCTGTCAAAGTTGGACAAGGCGCGCCAAAACGACGCCAGCATTCACGTTCTTACGGGCGCCGCAGACCGAGACATCGTCGGCACAGCCGAAGCATGGGAGGCTGATCTGGTGGTCATGGGTGTGCATCGAAATGAGGACGGCCGTCGGCCACTCACAGGAACGACTTTGGAGCGGGTGGTGCGCACCGGCCGCAGCCCGGTTTTAGTGGTCAAGGATTTGACCGACGGACCCTACCAGCGCGCTTTGATCGCCACGGACTTCTCGGTGCATGCGCGACGGGCGTTGCGGGTCGCGTCTGTGATCGCGCCGGACAGTGCGCGTCACTTGGTCCACGCGTATCACGTACCATTTACCGGGCTTCATCCCAGCGAATCGTTACGCCAATCCGTCCAAGAAACCCATGAGGCGGAGCTAGCGGCGTTCGTGCGTGAAGAACTCGCAGCCTTAATTCACAGCGCGCTGCCGGAAGACGAGGCCGGAGCCCCGCTGGATGCCCAGGCGATTGCCGGTGATGTGCATGGCGTGATTTACGGGGAAATTCAGCGTCTCGAGCCCGACCTTCTGGTTCTTGGTACTCATGGACGCACCGGAGTCGCGCAGCTGATGCTGGGCAGTGTCGCCGCCGAGTTTATGAACAAGCCACCGTGTGACGTACTGGCGGTTAAGGCCTGGTAGGTACGCAACCCGGAAAATTGATCCGGATCAAGGACGGGCGTGAGCAACGCAAGGACATTGCACCTCGGTTTGAAACCTGGAGGCCGTCATGCTCGATTCCCGCTGGCATTGGATTTGGATTGCCGCCGCGCTGCTGTTTCTGACCGGCGTGTATACACTGGTGCCCAACGGCTATCTGTTCGCGCCGATCGCGTTTTAAATTAATTCGCCCACTAATTGTTTCAGGGCTTCGCCCATTGCGGCACTTCGCCCGGCACAATGTCGAACACCGGCCCGGCGAGCAGGTAGGACAGCGCGACCAGCACACCAATACTGATCAGGTTGATCCAAACACCGGCGCGCGCCATCTGCGGGATCGACACCTGCCCTGAGCCGAACACGATGGCGTTGGGTGGCGTGGCCGGCGGCAGCATGAACGCACAACTCGCTGCAAGTGCGGCAGGAATACATAGCAGCAACGGATTTTCACCGAGCGCAATTGCGGCGGCGGCCAGCACCGGCAGCAACGTCGCCGTCGTCGCGATGTTGGACGTGACCTCGGTCAGAAAGACCACCACGGTCACCACAGCGATCAGCAGCATCAATGTGGGGAGCGCGCCCCATGTCGAAATGCCGCCGCCAATCCATTCGGACAATCCGGTTGCGCCCGCGGCGGCCGCCAAGCTCAATCCGCCGCCAAATAGAAGCAACACGCCCCAAGGCAACTTAGACGCCCATTCCCAATTCAACACGCCGTCCGATCCGCCGCTCGGCGACCGTTCCCCACTGGGGAAAAGAAACAGTAACAGGGCGATCGCCATGGCGATGCCAGGATCACTGAGCGTGAGCCATGGCACGGCGTCCGTCAGGACGGGTCGAAATACCCAAAGAAATGCGGCGGAGGCAAACGCCACGGCGACAACTTTTTCGCTGCGCGACATTGGTCCGAGCTGCGCCCGTTCAGAGTCCAGCAAGTCCGCCGCTCCGTCGATCTGGGTGTTGGGCAGAGGATGCAGCACGCGGGTGAGCAACAACCAGGCCAAGACCAACATCACTCCGGCGAGCGGCAGACCAACCATCATCCATTCTGCAAAACCAATGGTGAGGCCGTAGGTGGAATTGAAGAAAGCGGCAAGAAACGCGTTAGGAGGCGTGCCGACCAATGTCGCGATACCGCCGATGTTGGCACCGTAGGCCACAGCAAGCACCAAAGCCGTGTTAAAGCCGGGCAAAACCGGCGCCTCATCGTCGGCCTGGGCGTGCAGCAGCACGAGCACCGAAACTGCGATGGGCAGCATCATCATGGCAGTGGCGGTGTTGCTCACCCACATGGACAACAGCGCCGTTGCCAGCATGAAGCCGCCGACCAAACTGCGTGCGCCGGTGCCCGTCACCGTCAGCAGTTTGAGAGCCAGCCGTTTGTGCAATCCCCAACGCTGCATCGCCAGAGCGATCATGAACCCGCCCATGAACAGAAAGATCAGCGGGTTGGCATATGGCGCGGCGGCATCGTTGATGGAAATGACGCCGAGCAAGGGAAACAAGGCCAGCGGCAACAGTCCGGTGGCATAAACGGGAATGGCTTCGGTGATCCACCACACCGCCATCAGTGCCGCAACGGCGGCGGTGCGCCACCCGGAAGGCGTTAGGCCGTCAGGCGGCGGCAGAATAAGGAGAAGCGCGAAGACCCCGGCACCCAGCCACAGGCCGACTCGTTGCCGTGTCGGCCCCGAGGCAGGCATTTGTTCTGGCCCTGACGCGGGCGGGCGCACATGAGCCTGATGAGACTCCATCACGCGCAGTGGGCTGGCGTTAGACTAAGCAGCAGCGCGAATGGCGCAGGCCTGAACCTGATCGTCGACGTGTTCTTCGAACTGCTTGAAGTTGGTTTCGAAGCGCTTGGCAACGTCTTGGGCGGCAGTGTCATAGGCCGACTGATCCTGCCAGGTGGACTTGGGTTGCAGTACCTCGTCGGGCACGCCCGGGCAGGACGTGGGCACCAGCAGACCGAAGTTGGGATCGGGCCTGAACTCGACGTTGTCGAGATCACCATTGAGCGCCGCATTGAGCATGGCTCGGGTGTACTTGATTTGCATGCGCTGGCCGACCCCATAACCACCGCCGGACCACCCGGTGTTAACCAGCCAGCAGGTCGCGCCGGTCTGTTCCATCTTCTTGCCAAGTAGCTCGGCATAGACGGTGGGATGACGCGGCATGAACGGTGCGCCGAAGCAGGTGGAAAACGCCGCCTGCGGTTCTTTCACACCCTTCTCGGTGCCGGCAACCTTGGCAGTGTAGCCTGACAGGAAGTGATACATCGCCTGTTCCGGGGTCAGCTTGGAAATCGGCGGCAGCACGCCGAAGGCATCCGCCGTAAGCATGATGATGTTCTTGGGCTGTGGGCCGAAGCCGGTTTCCGACGTGTTGGGAATGAAATCGATGGGATAAGACGCACGGGTGTTTTCCGTCAGCGAGCCATCGTCGAGATCGAGCGTGCGGGTCGCTTCATCCATGACTACGTTTTCGAGAATGGTGCCGAAGCGCCGGGTGGTGGCGTAGATTTCGGGCTCCGCTTCTTCCGACAGCTTGATGACTTTGGCGTAACAGCCGCCCTCGAAGTTAAACACGCTGGTGTCACTCCAGCCGTGCTCGTCATCACCAATCAGAACGCGGGACTGATCTGCAGACAGAGTGGTCTTCCCGGTGCCGGAGAGGCCGAAGAAGATGGCGGTCGCCCCGTCGTCGCCGATGTTTGCCGAGCAGTGCATGGGCAGCACGCCGCGTTCCGGTAGGATGTAGTTGAGGATCGAGAAAATCGACTTCTTGATTTCACCGGCGTAGATGGTGCCACCGATGATGACCAGCTTCTTGGTGAAGTTGACGACGACGAAGACTTCCGAGTTGGTGCCATGGACCGCCGGATCAGCATGACAGGACGGGGCCTGAAGCACAGTGAACTCGGGCTCGAAGTCTTTAAGTTCTTCATCCTTGGGCTGGATGAACATGTTGCGGGCGAACAGATTGTGCCAGGCGTTCTCATTAACGACGCGCACACGCAGGCGGTTGTCGGGATCGGCGCCGGCGTAGCAGTCCTGAACAAAAAGATCCTTGGCAGAGAGGTGCGCAAGGATCTTTTCATGGAGAGCATCAAAGTGTTCTGAGGTCATCGGCACGTTGACCTTGCCCCAGTCGACTGTTGTTTCTGTCGTCGCATCTTTGACGATGAATTTGTCGTTGGGGGAGCGGCCGGTGTGCTGGCCAGTCAGGCAGACCAAGGCGCCGTCTTTCGAGAGCTTGCCCTCGCCGCGGTTCACGGCCAGTTCGATCAGTTGGGCGGACCCCATGTTCCAATGGACCGTGCCAGACGGTTTCAACCCATTGGCTTCAACCCCGACAGAACTGACAACATGACCTGTGTTTTCCACGGTAAGACGCCCCCTAGACGCGCATCAGAAAGACTAAAAGAAAGGCCGGACGGCGTAAGATATATGCCGGTCCGGCGCATTTGGGTTTACATAACGCCTCGCCTCAGCGGACGCAACCGAAGCCGAGGGTGGTCTGGCCTTCCTCCCCGCCGATCGGCCATGCAGGGCGAATTGCGGCGGAAATCGGGCAGCCTGAGGCAGTAATTTCGCCATAATGCCAGTATGATATGAGCCTTGCCCGGCGCGCCGGGCCGGGCCCGGTTCCTGGACGGGAGGCCCGCACCGAGACACACCCGGGACGCACCGGCGGCCCGGACCAGCAGGGGGGACAGCCCGTGGCACCGCGAATCGCACTGGTCGACGATGACCGCAACATCCTGACATCGGTCTCGATGGTTCTGAAACAGGAAGGCTTTGACGTCATTACCTACCGGGACGGCGCCGAGGCCCTGCGCGGGATCGTCGAAGAACCGGTCGATCTGGCAGTGCTCGACATCAAAATGCCGCGCATGGACGGGATTGAGCTGCTGCAGCGCCTGCAGGACAAAGCGCCGACGCCGGTGATTTTTCTGACGTCCAAGGATGACGAGGTCGATGAACTGCACGGCCTGCGCATGGGCGCGGACGACTACATCAAGAAGCCGTTTTCCCAGCGCCTGCTGATCGAACGGGTCAAAGCGGTAATGCGGCGCATTGAAGCCCAGGCCGCCGGGGCCAACGGCGAGTCGGCCGAGGCGATGAAGCGCGGTGAACTGGTGCTCGATCCGGCCCAGCACTTGTGCAAATGGAAAGATAAGGCGGTGAATCTGACGGTCACCGAGTTCCTGATCATTCAGGCGCTGGCGCAGCGCCCGGGCCACGTGAAGAGCCGCGACCAGCTGATCGATGCGGCCTACGGTGAGAATATCTACGTGGACGACCGCACCATCGACAGCCACATCAAGCGGTTGCGTAAGAAATTCCGCGATGTCGATACGGAGTTTTCCAATATCGAGACCTTGTACGGCGTGGGTTATAAATATAAGGAAGCCGCCGCTTAAGGTTACGCGCCGGCGCCGAACAAGGACTCCTGCGTGCGCGCCGATAAGGATTTCCGCATTGCCTCCTCGACGGACGACCGCCCACAACGGCGTGCCCGGCTGCTGTCGCCGCTGACCCGACGCATCCTGGCGGTCAATCTTGTCGCGCCGGTTCTGCTTGGTCTCGGCCTGCTGTTTCTCGATGAATATGAAGAGTCTCTGATCGGCACAGCGCTCGACGGCCTGCGCACGGATGCGGAGCTGATCGCCGCGGCCATTGGCGAAGGTGCGGTGGTGATGGAGACCGACAGCGGCACCTTTGGCCCGTTCATGCCGCAAGGTGCCTCACGGCGCATCGACGATGCCACGGCCCGCCAGCTCGTCCGGCGGCTGGCCGGCCTGGCTGAAATCCGCGCCCGGCTCTACGACCGCGGCGGCGCGATGATCGCCGACAGCCGTCTCCTGCGCGGCCCCGGCGGAGAGGTCCGGGTCGTCGATCTGCCCGTGGCTGAAGCAGGCCCGGTTGAGGTTTACATGCGCGCGGCCTTGGCGTGGGTCGAATCTCTGTTGCGCGCTGATGACGTGCTGGACCCCTACATCGATCAAGCCAACGGCACCGCCTACGACTACTCGGAAGTGGTCAGTGCACTGGAGCGCGGGAGTGCCGGCGGCGCAGTCCGGCAAAACGAAAGGGGCGGGAAAATTCTCACGGTCGCCGTACCGGTACAATTCTATAAACAAATCGTCGGAGCACTGCTGGTTTCGAGTGACGACGCCGCGGTCGAAGTGCGCCTGTTTGAAGTGCGCAGTTCCATCCTGACGATTTTCGCCTGGACGTTCGGGGTGACGGTTTTGCTGTCACTGTATTTAGCCGGCACCATCGCACGCCCGATGCGGCGTCTGGCCGACGCAGCAACTCTGGTGCGGCAGAGCCGTAGCCGCCAGCACGCTATTCCCGATCTAAGCAAACGGCGAGACGAGATCGGCTCGCTCTCCCAGGCGCTGCGCGAAATGACGGAAGGCTTGTGGCTGCGCATGGATGCGACCGAACAATTCGCCGCCGACGTCGCCCACGAAATCAAGAACCCGCTCACGTCCCTGCGCAGCGCGGTGGAGACGGTGGCGCGGATCGAAGACTCTCAGCAGCAGAAACAGCTGATGGGCATTATTCTCGATGACGTCAGCCGCCTCGACCGGCTGATATCCGATATCTCCGATGCATCGCGGCTGGATGCGGAGTTGTCGCGGGCAGAGACCGAACCGGTGAGCTTGTCGACGCTGCTGGAAACACTCGCTGACATTTCCAATTCCACCGACAAAGCGGACGCGCCGCAAGTTGTCACGGATGTGCCCCGTGGCGAGTCCTTGGATGTCGCGGGACTGGAAGGCCGTCTGGCCCAGGTGTTCCGCAATCTGCTGGGCAACGCGGCCTCTTTCAGTCCACCTAAGGGAAAGATTTTCGTGCGCGCCGGACGCAGTGACGGCGTCATCCGCATCGAAGTGGAGGATCAGGGGCCCGGCATTCCAAAAGGAAGGGAAGAGGCTATCTTCAGCCGATTCTACTCCGAGCGGCCCGAGACCGAGAAGTTCGGCACGCACTCCGGACTGGGTCTATCCATCTCAAAGCAGATTGTCGAAGCTCATGGCGGGACGATTACCGCCGAGAACACCGAGGGCGGCGGCGCCTGCTTTACTGTTCGGCTACCCGCGATGTAACGCGGGGGGTCGGCTACCCGCGATGTAGCGCGGGAGGTCGCCTCCCGCGCTCGGCGCGCGCTACCCGGCGAGGGGAATGGCAAACCCGAGCAACAGCGGCAAGGTTAGGAACGACAGCACCGTAGATATGACGACGATGCCGGCCACTTCACCGGGGTTGTTGTTGAACTGTACTGCGAACAGATAGTTGAACACGGCGGTGGGCATCGACGCCTGGATGATGACCGCCGCCTGAGCAACTCCAGTGAGACCAAGTGCAATCGACACCCCATAGCCGACGGCAAAGCCCAGCCCCAACCGGGCCGCGGCAAAAACGCTGCTGCGCTGGAGACCGGACGGCTTAAGGCGCGACAACGAAATCCCGAGAGACAACAGCATCAGAGGAATGACGCAGCCAGCGATGACATCAACCGTGCCAGTCATCCAGCGCGGCAAGGTTATGTCCCACATCAGCAAGAGGATCGAGATTACCGCGGCCCACAGCACCGGATTGCGCACCACTTGCATCACCGACATACGCCCCGCCGCAATTGCCAGCCCGACCGTGAACTGCAACAACGCGTGGACCGTGAAAAACGCAATAGAGAGCACCAGACCTTCCTGGCCGAAGGCAAACATGCACAGAGGCACCCCGATGTTGCCGACGTTAGGAAAGGTCAGGGCCGGCAGATAGACCTGCATCGGCTGCCGTGCCAATCGCAACCCGGCCCAGGCGACGGCCGCCATGGCCACGCTGACGACAACAGCGGCGACGGCCATATCACGGATGACCCGCGGATCGGGGCGGCTGTCGAGCATCGTTGCCAGAATGAGGCACGGCGCACCGATGTTGGTGACCAGACTGGCGACCATAGCGGTGTCGAACGGTAAGCCGCGTTTGTCCCAGGCAAAACCGAGCAGCGCAATCAGCAAAACAGGCGCGATGACGGTGAAAATTTCGGCAAACATGCGGCGCTCTTGTACGATATAGGGGGACGGCTTGACCTACGCCGCGCTGAGTACCCTATTCCAATGATCAAAAAAACATCAAAGGCGGCGGATTGACCCCGCCCGCCGCTTGGGGTCACCTATCCGCATGTCCTTAGTTCACGCCACATGCGTCGTTGTTGACGGCGCCGGAGTCCTGATCCGTGGAACGCCAGGTTCCGGAAAATCCGATTTGGCCCTGCGGCTGATCGATGACGGCGCGATCCTGGTCGCCGATGACTATTGTGAACTGACCGCGGAGGGACAAAGTGTACATAGCGCCACACCAGCCCAGATCGCCGGCAAGCTGGAAGTGCGCGGCTACGGCATCGTGACCCTGCCCTACCAACCCCATTGCACGATCCGTCTGGTGATTGATTTAGCGCCGCAGAGCGAGATTCCCCGCATGCCGGATGATGACGCCTGCGATCTACTGGGCGTCCCCCTTCCCCGTGCCTGGATCGATCCGGCGACACCGTCGGCTGCGGCGCGGGTCCGCGTCATTCTGCGCGACCTGGCGGCACGGGCAGGCGGTGAGGTCCGATCTGCATGACTGGCACGGAGCCCATTCGCCTATTCCTGGTGACAGGTATGTCAGGTGCAGGCAAGACGTCCGCGTTGCACGCTTTTGAAGACCTGGGCTTCGAAACGGTCGACAACCTACCGGTAGCGTTACTCGCGGCGGCGCTGCGGGGCGGCGGGCTCGATCGCCCGATCGCCGTCGGTGTCGATGTCCGTACCCGCGATTTCGATGCCAACCGCGTCGTACGTGAGCTCGAAGACCTTGCCGCGCAATCAGATGTGACGCCGACAGTTCTTTATCTGGACTGTGACGATGAGGTGTTGAGCCAGCGGTACACGGAAACCCGGCGTCCACATCCGCTGGCCGCCGACCGCCCGGTCATCAACGCTATTGCGATCGAGCGTGACATCTTGTCGCCACTACGCAGCGTCGCCGATCAAGTCATAGACACGACGGCGCTAAAGACCTCAGACCTCAAGCGCCACATTCAACAGAGCTACGGCGGCGGCGGCACGCAGGCAATGCACATTCATTTGGTCTCCTTCGGCTATCGCAATGGCGTACCCCGGGATGCCGACCTGTTGTTCGACGCACGGTTTTTGCGCAACCCGCATTACGATGCCGATCTAAAACCCTTGTCGGGTTTAGACCCGGAGGTTGGCGCCTACATCGCCGCCGATCCAGACTTCGACTCTTTCGTGTCGAATATGAAAACCCTGCTGGAGCCGCTTCTGCCGCGCTATCGCGATGAAGGAAAAAGCTATCTCACCGTCGCCATCGGCTGTACCGGCGGACGCCATCGTTCGGTCTACATCGTTGAATTGCTTTCCGAATGGCTGAACGGCCTGGGTAATGACCTGGGCTTTGCGTTTGACTTCCGGCACCGCGACCTTAATCTTTCCCCGTCCGGCCCTGATCAGGTCTAAACTAGGGACGGAACGGGAGACAGTGAGCCGCGCCCAAGAACGATGCGGCCAGACAAAATGAAGCGGACACAGACTTCATGATAGGTATGGTTCTTGTGACCCACGGTCGCTTGGCGCTTGAGCTGGTGGCCGCACTGGAGCACGTCGTCGGACCGCAAAGTCAGGTGGCGAGCATTTGCATCGGCCCAGACGACGACATGGAACAACGGCGGGCCGAGATCGTCGAGGCGGTAAAGAAGGTGGACGGCGGCAGCGGCGTGGTTGTCTTGACCGACATGTTCGGCGGCACGCCGTCGAACCTGGCGATTTCAATCATGGAAAACAGCAACGTCGAAGTGATTGCCGGTGTAAACTTGCCGTTGCTGATCAAGCTGGCATCCGTACGGTCGACCGAGCCGTTGTCAGAAGCTGTGACACAGGCACAGGATGCTGGCCGCAAATACATCAATGTGGCCTCGGCGCTGCTGGCCCAAAACGATTAATCCGGCGCGCTGTCATGTCTGAGCCTATGCGCCGTTCTGCGAAGATCGTTAACACGAAGGGCTTGCATGCCCGCGCAGCTGCGAAGTTTTGCAAATTGGCCGAACAGTTCGACGCGACCGTAATGGTCTCGAAAGGCGACCTGGAAGTGTCGAGCTGCTCTATCATGGGCCTGCTAATGCTGGCGGCGGCCCAGGGAACAGAGGTTCAGCTTGAAGCACGCGGCGCTGATGCAGCAAATGCCATGACGGCGTTATCCGAACTAATTGAAAACGGGTTCGATGAAGACTGAGCGCAAACGAAAAGGACGGACACGGCCGGAGCGCACACTCGAGGGCCTGCCGGTCGGACCCGGCGTCGCCATCGGCACGGTGTACCGCCATGACTCGCGGTTCGATGTCTACGTGCGCGAAGTGCGCATCCCACCGAACCGCATCAAACGTGAGCAGGCCCGGCTGGCGACCGCTGCCCGCAAGGCAAGCAGAGAAGTTGACAAACTCCAAGACAAAGCCAAGCAGTTGCCGGGCGCTGCACAGGAAGAGCTTGGCTATCTGCTGGATGCCTACCAGCAAATGTTGAAGGGCTCGCGTCTTATCCGCGGTGTTGAAAACCGCATCGCCACAGAACAGATCAACGCTGAGGCCGCAGTGTTGAAAGAAATCAACATCATGGAAGACGTGTTCGCGGCTATGGACGACAGCTATTTGTCGGCCCGCATCGATGACATTCGTGAAGTCGGCAACCGGCTGATCCGCAGCCTCGGCAAAGGTGAAGTGGAAGCGTTCAGTTCATTACCGCGCAACGCGGTGATCGTAAGCGATGAACTCTCGCCGGCCGACACGGCGTTGCTTGATCCCGATCAGGTGGCCGGCCTGGCGACGATGCTGGGCGGCGTCGAAAGCCACACCGCCATTATGGCGCGCTCCCTCGCCCTTCCCGCCGTCGTCGCGGCCAACGACCTGACCACCTGGGCTGAAAATGGGGACACCATCATTGTCGACGGCGGCGCGGGACAGGTCATTCTCAACCCGTCGGCTGCGACGCTGGCCAAATACCGGCGGCGGCGCGCCAACTACCTGCGGGGCCGTCGGGCGCTGGACAAACTGCGCTCAGTCCCGGCCGTAACCCAGGACGGCATGGGCGTTAGTCTGCAGGCAAATATAGAACTGCCAGGCGAAATCGACAGCGTCATCCGCGCCGGTGCGACGGGTGTAGGACTGCTGCGCAGCGAGTTCATGTTTATGAACCGCGATGACCTGCCCGGCGAGGAAGAGCAGTTCCAGGCGCTGCGCGAGGTGGTCACACGCATGAAGGGGCGGCCCGTGACCATCAGGACGCTCGACGTCGGTGCCGACAAACTGAGCGACGCGTTGGGCTTCGAGCCCGGACCTAACCCTGCGCTGGGTTTGCGCGCCATCCGCTTTTCCCTAAGCCGCCGCAAAGTGCTGCTGGAGCAGCTGGCTGCGATCTTGCGGGCGAGCGCATTCGGACCGGTGCGCATTTTATTGCCCATGGTCTGCCAGGTCGAAGAGGTTCGCGAAGTCCGCAAAGTAATGACGCGCCTGGCCCGGCGCCTCAAACGCAAGGGTGAAAAAATCGCCGATCCCCTGCCCCCGGTCGGGGTCATGATTGAAATCCCGGGAGCAGCGTTGGCGGCGGACGGTTTGGCAGCTGAGGCCGATTTTTTCGCTATCGGCACCAACGACCTCACCCAGTACACGTTGGCCATCGACCGCACCGACGAAACCGTGGCTCACCTCTATAATCCGCTCCATCCTGGAGTATTGCGGCTTATTCAATTCTCGGCTGAAGCCGCTGCGGCGGCCGGCATTCCCGTCTCGGTCTGCGGGGAGATGGCCGCAGATGAGCGCCTGACCCCACTGCTTTTGGGGTTAGGAATCGCCGAATTGTCGATGGGAGCGGGCAGCATCCCGCGCATCAAGAAGCGGGTGAGATCACTCAACCTGGCCGCCATATCGGCCCGCGCCCGGCGGGTGACGGCGGATGCGGACCCCCAAAAACTGGAAGAATTCTTCGCCGAAACAGCGCCAGACTGACGCAGCGACTCGGCGGACCTGCGGGTTGCGGCAGGCCTGACCTGCTGCTATACGCGGGGCGATTTTCGGCGGCTTGGGCCGCCTTTCTTTCGCGTGAGTCTTAGCCCAAGCGACTCATTGATATCCCCAGGAGCACTTCATGGCCTTCACCGACTTCAAAGTAAAAGACATTTCTCTGGCCGAATGGGGCCGGCACGAAGTCGACATGGCTGAAACGGAAATGCCCGGCCTGATGGCCATCCGCGAGGAATATGGCGCCAGCAAGCCGCTGAAAGACGCGCGCATCGCCGGCTGCCTGCACATGACCATTCAAACAGCCGTGCTGATCGAGACACTTACCGCACTGGGTGCGGAAGTCCGCTGGAGCTCGTGCAACATTTTCTCGACCCAGGATCAAGCGGCGGCAGCCATCGCCGACGCGGGCATTCCCGTGTTCGCCTGGAAAGGTATGAGTGACGAAGAGTTCTGGTGGGCGATCGACCAGACCATTGAGGGCCCGGACGGCTGGCGCCCCAACATGATTCTCGATGACGGCGGCGATCTCACCCAGGTGATGCACGAAAAGTTCCCAGAGTTGCTGAATGACGTGCGTGGGATTTCCGAAGAAACCACCACGGGCGTGCACCGTCTGTACGAGATGGCAAAGGAAGGCTCGTTGAAAGTTCCGGCCATCAATGTCAACGATAGCGTGACGAAATCGAAGTTCGACAATGTGTATGGCTGCCGGGAGAGCTTGGTGGACGGCATCCGCCGCGCCACCGACGTAATGATGGCGGGCAAGGTGGCCGTGGTCGCCGGATTCGGCGATGTCGGCAAAGGCTCGGCAGAATCTCTGCGCAACGCCGGTTGCCGGGTGATGGTGACAGAAGCCGATCCCATCTGCGCCTTGCAGGCGGCGATGGAAGGCTATGACGTCACCACCATGGAGGACGCGGCGCCGAAGGGCGACATCTTCGTCACCGCGACCGGCAACGTCGACGTCATCACCATCGACCACATGCGCGACATGAAGCACCGCGCCATCGTCTGCAACATCGGCCACTTCGACACCGAGATTCAGGTCGACGGGCTTAAGAACCACAAATGGCACAACGTTAAGCCGCAGGTCGATGAGATCGAATTTCCAGATGGCAAGCGCATCATCCTGCTCGCCGAAGGCCGCCTGGTGAATCTGGGATGCGCCACCGGCCACCCAAGCTTTGTGATGAGTGCCTCGTTCACCAATCAGGTGCTGGCGCAGATCGAGCTTTGGAAAAATGCCGAGCAATACGACAGGCAGGTCTACGTCCTGCCAAAGCACCTGGACGAAAAGGTTGCGGCACTGCACCTCGAGAAAATTGGCGCTAAACTGACCCAGCTCACCAAAAAGCAGGCGGATTACATCGGCGTCGATGTGCAGGGTCCGTTCAAGCCGGAAGCTTACCGGTATTGATGGGCCTCAGGTGCGCGCGCGGACGCGGACGTTAAACGCAATCGAGATGCGTTCACCTTCACCCCAGTAAGGATGCACCCAGTGGTTCAGCCAGCTGGGGAACATGATCAGTTCGCTGTTTGACGGCCGGATGAGTTTACTCGCGCCAAATCCGGCACCAGGAACGGCGATCATGTCCGCACCACCGCGCGGGTCCATGAACTCTAGGGCGCCGGACCGCGGCTTTTCCTCCGGCGCAGGTGTGCCGATATCGACATAGTAAACCCCGGACCATACGCACGCCGGATGGGTATGCATGCTGTTGTAATCGCCGGCGCGGTTGACGTTGGCCCAGGCATTCAGTTCCAAAACACCATCGTAGATTTGACCTCCGGTCATCGCCTTCGTGACATCCTGGAAGGCAGTAACGATCCATGACTGCAGGGTTGCAATCGCGTCTCCACCCCAGGTAAGCAAGTCGTCTTTGGAATGCCAGCCCCCAACGTTACTTTTGCTGTCTCCACCGCCGCGACGTGCCCGGTCAAGGACTTGGCGCTTCAGAATTTCGTTTACCCCGTCAGAATCTGAGCATATGCGGCGCAGGACCGGTGTACTGAACAACACCAGCGTGTCGTTTTGCGCGGCGTAATCAGTCGCTTGAAGCGCCTGAGAGGAAGACGGACTGCGTTCTGTCATCACGGCCTCACATCAGATCCAAGGTTGCGAGAGCGCCGGACAAGAAAAAACACGGATGCCGCGCCGCGACCGCATCAACCGTATGTATGAGCCAAGACGGAAACAGAACCAGCTGCCCGGGCTCGAACGTCACCTTGCGTGGCTGGCCGAAAAGGGCGAAGGGATCGGGGCTGGGGGCGGTGCCGGCGCGCGGATCCTGCATCACGATATGCACGTCATCCGCCGACGTTTCACCTTCGCCGGTGAGGCAGTACAGGAACGTCCATGCACTATGAGCATGGCGAGTTGGCGCGGAGCTGCGGCCGGGCTGAGCGATATTGGCCCAACACCGGATGTTGAGACGGCCCTCATAAGCAGCGCCTTCGCACGCACGCTCCTGCACGCGTTGAAAGGCTCCGATAATCCAGGACTGCACGTGTTGCGCTTCCGGAATGTGCCATTGCAGGACGTCCGAATCCGATTGCCAGACGCCACTCGACGGGAGGTCACCCGACTGGTCCGTGATAGCAGTGCGCAGCGCGCTATCCACCGCTTCGGCATCACCGGGCTTCACCAAAAGTACCGGTGTGCCCCAAGAGAGCTTCACATTGTCTTTGAGTTGAGTTTCCATCGTCGCGGCGCGTAGGTGACCAGAGCGGTCTTGTGTAATTGGGAGCCCGTTCTATACCATCTGCAGAGTCCGTGCCAACGCTGGCGCACCCCCCACCGTCCCAGTTACCCTGCCAGATGACCTCCCATTCCGACCCGCCCGACAGTCCACCGGCTGGCCAGACTCATGCCCTGGCACAACGTCACTTGAACGCCGGATTGACCGCAGCCAGCCAAGGCAACTGGCGGGCCGCCGTAGAGGCCTTTCAGGCTGCGGTGGACGCAGCGCCCGAGTGGTCCGATGGCCATCACAACCTCAGCATTGCACTGACTCATGCGGGAGACTTGCCCGGCGCGTTGGAAGCCGCACGGCGCGCAACCGAGCGCGGTCCTACCTCAAGCGCGGCGTGGCTCAATCTGGGCAACCTTGCCGCACGCAGTAATGAAATCCAAACCGCGCAACATGCCTTTCAAGCCGTTTTGAAGTCGGACAGCACCAATACGGCAGCACATTTAAATCTCGGGCTTGTATTGAGCGCGCAGAATCTGTGGGCAGAAGCAGTGCCGCATCTGGAACAGGCGCATCGGGCTCAACCGAATGCGATCCAAACATTGGTGTTGCTGGCCCGCGCGTTGCGGTATTCGGGCCAGGCCGAGAGTGCGGTGCGGTTCCTATCCGAAGCTCTGGATAAGGCGCCTGAAGACATCCTGATCCGAATTGAACGGGCAGTGGCGCACCTCGCGCTGAACGATCTGACCGCTGCGGAGCACGACGCGAACGCCGCGGTGGCGCGCGACCCAGAGTCCGTCGAGGCGGCGCTTGTCAAAGTGGGACATATTAGAACGCGCGGAAAGATGGCCGGAGCACGACGCGGTGCTGGCGGAGACTCATAAACAGCGGCCGGATCACATCTTGATCGCGGAGAAGTTAGCCGCACGGTTGATCGCGCAAGGTAAGCCGGAGGACGCGCTCAGCGCGGCGCGCGCCACACTTGAACATCACCCGCGCAACAGTGACGCCCTGAACCTGCTTGGAACATGTCTGTGGGAAAGTATAGAGCTTGGTGACGCCATTAATGCCTATGAGGCGGCGCTGACTGAGACCCCCAATCACCTTCACGCACTTCAGAACCTGGCCTCTTTGCATTTTGAAACTCACGATTTCATAGCAGCACAGGAGTATGCGGAACGGGCGCGGACTGCGCACCCGTCGGACCAACGCATTCTGAACACGCTGGCGCGAACTTACCTGGCCAGAGGCCAACTCGCGGACGGCTGGGACTTGGGTGAACACCCCGACTGCCTGGACCGCGCGCCGGCACGGTCTTGGATCGATCCCGATAAAGATTGGTGGGGCAAGGATCTCGACGGCGAAACGCTGCGCATCCGTCCGGAACAAGGAATCGGTGACGAACTGCGGTTTGCAACCTGCTTTCCGGATGCCATCGCCGAGGCAGGCACATGCATCATCGAATGCGACCCTAGGCTTGCGCCCGCCTTTCGCCGCACCTTTCCCGAAGCGGAGATTAAACCTCAACCGCTGGATCAACGCGGCACAAACAGCGCGCCAGACTTTGACTTCGATGTCGAATGTCTTGCCGGATCATTGCCGCGGCGTTATCGCCGCTCAAGCGACGCGTTCCCCGAATCGCCGGTGATCCTGCAAACAGACCCGGCCTTAAACGCCAAATGGCGCGCCCGGCTCGATGATCTGGGACCAACGTTCAAAATCGGCCTGTGCTGGCGGTCAAATGTTATCGGCTCCACCCGCATGCGCCGGTTTTTCTACACCCACCTCGATGACTGGAAAGAGGTTTACGATATCGAAGGCGTCTCAATCGTTAATCTTTTTCCGGGTGACGCGTCCGCTGAACTGAGCGCACTCAAGGACCGGCTTGGGGTCTCACTTCACCAATGGGACGATCTCGACCTAAGAGAGGACGTCGAAGACGTTCTGTCTCTGGTCCATGAACTTGATTTGGTGATCTCTGTTCAGGCGGCTGTGTGGGCCTTTGCCGGCGCAGTAGGAAAAGACTCAATCGTGCTCCTCAACCCGAATGTCTTGCTGGGACACGACCACGTGCCCTGGTTTCCGTCTCTTGAACCAATCACCTCAATGTGGTCAAAGCCCTGGCCTGAGGTCAGCCGGGATATTGCGGAGCGGGTCCGCAATCGCATGGCGCGCAAGACTCCCGGCATGCGCTGAATGGGCGATACCCCATTGCGCCCCGTTCTGATGTACCATGGCGGTGATATGCGAAGGACGATCCCTTGACACCGTTCACCCTCGCCATTGCTGGCGCCGTCGTTTTCCTTCTGATACCGCTGATCGGGGTGCTGGTCTGGCAGCATTGGGGCTGGCGGCGCACCGAACGGCAGCTTGACGACTCCGAACAACGGGCGGCAGCGTTTACCGCAGCACTAGACGCTGCGCCTGACGGTTATTTTGCCTGGCTGGACGACGAGGACGCGCCGGGTATGTGCTCACGCCGCCTCGCTGTATTGCTCGACCTTTATCGTGGTCGCGACGCGACGTTTGATGATGTGCTGAACGGATTTGACCGGGATTCGACCGAACGTCTTACGGTCGCGGTCGAAGATCTGCGCCGCCATGGCCGCGGCTTCGCCCAAGAGCTCTATCATTCCGCCACTGGTCGGCGCATTGAAGCGCGGGGTGTGCGGGCGGGAGATCCGGACATGGGCGGCACCGTTGACACCCTCTGGATGAGCGACGTGACCGAAGGCGTCGCGGCGGTCAACACGTTGACTTCGGAGAATATAAATCTGAAGGAGACACAGGAGAAGCTGACCAGCGCTCTGGACGGTTTGACGTCGCCCGTGTGGTTGCGGGATGACGACCTGTCCCTGATCTATTGCAACGCCGCCTATGTGCGCGCGGTTGATGCCCGCGACACAGACGACGTGGTGTCCCGGGGACGGGAGATCGCGCCGCGCGCCGCTGTGCGTGAAGTGCGCGCATTGGCAGCCGCCGCGCGCGCCTCCGGCGTCACCCGCTCTGCGCCCTTCCATATGGTCATCGAAGGCAGCCGCCGCCTGATGGAAGTGACGGAGAACCCGGTGGCAAAAATCAGATCGGCCGATGAAGACGGCGAGGCCCAAGAGGATCGTGCGGCGCCATCGTTGTTCGGCGATGGCAGCGGCCTTTTGACGGCCGGGATCGCCCATGACGTGACACGCCAGGAAGAATTGGAAACCCGGCTGGGCCGGGAGACGACCGCGCACGCCGAGGTTTTGGAGCGGCTGGGAACGGCGATCGCCGTATTCGGTGCAGACCAGCGCTTGGCGTTTCACAACACCGCCTACACTCAGCTGTGGGGGCTCGACCCCGCTTGGCTACGCGAAGGCCCCGCCTATGGCGACGTGCTGGAAGCCCTGCGCGATCAACGCCGCCTGCCAGAAGTGGCTGATTTCCCGGCCTTTAAGGAGAAAGAACTCGACCGCTTCCACGCGCTGATCACACCGTTAGAGGATGTCCTGCACTTGCCTGACGGCATGACCCTACGCCGCGTGGTCGCGCCCCATCCCATGGGTGGCTTGCTGACGACTTATGAAGACGTCACCGACACCTTGGCGATGGAGCGTTCGTACAACACGTTGATCGCGGTCCAGCGCGAGACCATCGACAACCTCAGTGAGGCGATCGCGGTGTTCGCTGCGGACGGTCTCCTGCAACTGGCCAACCCTGCGTTTCTCGCACAGTGGAACTTGCCGGGCACGATTGTCGCCGAACAGCCACCTGCCCAAGAGGTCATGGACTTGATGGCGCCTCTGTTTGAGGACGCGGATGCTCTGACGCAGTTCCAGGCGCTGATGTTGGGGGCATTGAGTCCTGACGCCGAGCGAATCGCCCGGCAAGCGAAATTGGTACGCGATAGCGCCACGGTGATTGAAGTCAGTGCCGCGCCATTGCCTGACGGCGGCGTCCTATTCTCGTTCGATGATGTATCCGACCCGGCACGGGTCGAGTCAGCCCTCCGCATTCGAGCGCAAAATCTTTCTGCCAATGAGAAGCTTCGCAGTGCGTTTGTCGCCGACGCCATGGACGAAGTGCGCGCGCCTCTCGCGGCGCTGGCAACCGGCATGAGCAGATCTTCGCGGTCCAAAGCGGCGAAGGCGCAGTCGAACGTCATTTCTGACCTAATGACTTTGGTCGATGATATCCGGGGCCTGGCGACTTTGTATTCCGATCAGGAGACGCTGACGCTTGATACCTTTGACTTGCCTGTCGCGCTGGAAACCGTGCGGTCCTTAACGACCGAAACCTTTAAGACACGCGGTTGGACGATGGCCCTGGAGGACTCCGGCGACATGGGGTGGATGGTCGGTGATCAACGCCGGGTCTGTCAGATGCTCTATCACAGCGTGCTCTGCACGATGAGTGACGGACCCGCGGGCGCTACCGCTCAGGTCACGGTGAACCGGGACAGCGAAGCAGAGGTTGTCTTCACGGTTGAGGGGCCGGCCATCGCCGATCGCGATGAAGATGCGCAATGGACCGGGCTGTCACTCGTCAAACATATCGCCGACTTACACGGCGGCGGTGTCGATGCGGTCACCGCAAAAAATGGGGCACGGCGGATCATCTGCCGCCTGCCCTCAGGTGCCTAGGAGCGCGCGTCGCCAGCGGCTGCGGCGCTCCATTGCGGCCCTGCGCCTGCCTGAGTACAACGGGGTATGGTCTTGCTGGATATCCGATACCCCCGTGCCCACCGTTGATCTTCCAACCGAAGCAGACACCTTGGCCCTCGGCCGGGCGCTCGCTGGGCTTGCGCGGGCCAGGGACGTCATCACCTTGAGCGGCGCGCTGGGCGCGGGCAAGACCGTGTTGGCCCGCGGCTTCTTGCAAGCGCGCTTGGGCACCACCGCTGACATTACCAGCCCGACCTTCACCCTTGTTCATGTTTATGACAGCACCGTGCCATCGCTTTGGCATTTCGACCTTTATCGGCTGGAGAACCAGGACGAGATTCAGGAACTGGGCTTGGACGAAGCTTTGGCGGGCGGCATTAGCCTGATCGAATGGCCCGACCGGGCGATGGACTGGCTGCCGCCAACCCGGCTTGAGATCTCACTGGACGTGCACGACGGCTCCGAAGTGCGGACGGCGGCATTATCGGGCGATGAAGAGTGGATGGCGCGGTTGGGCACGCTTCCCGATTTGCGGGAGACCGCGCAATGACCCAGAACCGCAGTGCTGCGGCGGATGCGTTTCTCGCCCTGGCCGGATGGCAAGAGTCGACCCGCCGGCCGTTGGCGGGAGATGCCTCGTTCCGCCACTACGATCGCGTCACACGTGACGATGGAACCGTTGCTGTGTTGATGGATGCCCCTCCCCCTCAAGAAGACGTGCGGCCGTTTGTTGCGATAGCGGAACACCTGACCGGACTTGGCTTATCGGCGCCACGTATTCTTGCGCGGGATGAAGACGAAGGCTTTCTGTTGCTCGAGGACTTAGGCGACGACACCTACACGCGCCTGCTCTCCGCCGGGCACGATGAACGCGACCTCTACGCCCTGGCGACGGACGCTCTCATTCATCTGCACCGGACACCCGAGAGCAACGCCTGCCCGCCCGGTGTGACCGATTACGGTGAGGCGCGCCTGTTGGAGGAAGTCGACCGGCTGAACGCCTGGTACCTGCCTTTGGTCGGTCATGACGCGCCGCCGAATGATGTTCACGAAGAGTATCTGAACATTTGGCGTGCCGTGCTGCCGCAGGCCTGGCGCGTGCCGGCCTCGCTGGTGCTGTTCGACTATCATGTCGATAACTTACTTCTGATGCCGGAGCGCGACGGCGTGGCAGCGTGCGGACTACTAGATTTCCAGGACGCCGTGCGCGGGCCGGTCACCTACGATCTCATGTCTCTCTTAGAAGACGCGCGGCGCGACATTGCACCTGACCTGGTGACCGAGATGATCGCGCGCTATCGCGCTGCGTTCCCGGATATCACCGACGACGACTTCTCGGCCTCCTGGGCGGTGATGGCGGCACAACGTCATACACGGGTGATCGGCACCTTCGCCCGCCTCAAATTGCGCGATGGTAAATCCCATTATCTGGTGCACATGCCACGGCTGTGGGCCTACATGGACAGATGCCTGTCACATCCCGTGCTGGCAGACCTCAAGACCTGGCTAGATACCCATGTACCGCCGGACCTGCGCCAAGTGCCGGGGGACGCCGCATGAGCATGTCCTCGGCGATGATCCTGGCCGCTGGTTTGGGCACACGCATGCGTCCCCTCACCGACGACCGGCCAAAGCCTCTCATCAAGATCGGATCACGCACCCTTCTGGACCGCGTCCTCGACGACCTGAGGGAAGCTGGAATCGACAAGGCGGTGATCAATGTGCACTACAAAGCCGAGATGATGCGGGCACACCTTGCACAGCGGACCTGGCCAGACATTGCCATCTCCGATGAGACGGAAGCGCTGCTGGACACCGGCGGTGGCGCGGCCAAGGCGTTGCCGCTGCTTGATGGTGATGTCTTTCTGGTCACCAATAGCGACGCCTTATGGCGCGGCGGACTTGTGCCCGTGATCGAGGCCCTCACCGCACGATGGCAAGTGGGCGATGCTGACTCACTGCTTGCGCTTGCGCCGATGTCGCGCACTCACGGGTTCGACAGTCCTGGCGATTTCTTTATCAGTGACGATGGAACGATTAAACGGCGCGGCGACCGCCCGTCCGCTCCTGCGGCGTATTCGGGCACGCAACTGGTGCATCGCCGCCTCTTTGAAGGCGTTCCACAAGGCCCGTTTTCGTTCAACCGGTTGTGGGACGTGGCGGCGGAGTCTGGACGGCTGCGCGGCATCGTTCATGACAACGACTGGTTTCATGTTGGCACACCGGACGCCATTGCGCCGACCGAACGGGCGCTAGATGCCGCGAGCAAAGTGGCCAACCCGTGACGGAACCGGTCAACTGGCTGAGTGACGCCGCCCGCGCCGGACGCCGGCTGTGGACGATTCCGCCGGTGACCAGCTTTGTCGATGCCCTCGCTGACGGCCTCCTTGCCGAGACCGGTCACGATCCGCTGCGCTTGGCCGGGGTCACGGTGCTGGTGCCGACGCGCCGCGCCGGGCGAGCCTTGCGCGATGCGTTCTTGCGGCGCAGTGACGGCAGACCGTTGTTGTTGCCGCGGCTGATGCCATTGCAAGACATCGATGAAGACGAGGCGCTGCTGAGCGGTTTCGGCGGGGACGGCGGAGCGCCGTTAGACATCGCGCCGGCCATCGCACCGCTGACGCGCACGTTATTGTTAACCCGGTTGATCCTGGCCCAGGCCAAAGCCAGCGGGGAACACCAAAGCCCGCAGCAAGCAGCAAAGCTAGCGCAAGAACTCGCGCGTTTTCTTGATCAAGTGCAAACCGAACGCCTGACGTTCGACAGTCTGCATAAGCTGGTGCCCGAAAGCCTGGCGAAGCACTGGCAGGTAACACTCAACTTTCTGCAGATTGTAACGGAGAACTGGCCGAACATTCTCTCGGAGATGGGCGCGTGCGATCCCGCCGATCACCGCAATCAAGTATTCGCGGCGCAGGCTGCCGCCTGGCAGGCCGCGCCGCCGAAGGGACTCATCGTCGCCGCCGGATCGACCGGGTCCGTGCCTGCTAACCGCGATCTGCTGGCGGTGATCGCCGGGCTGCCCAACGGCTGCATCGTTTTGCCCGGACTCGATCTCGCCTTGGATGAGGACAGTTGGAACGCGCTCGGCGAGACCCACCCCCAGCACGTTTTGAAATCCCTGCTGACTCATCTTGAGGCGGCGCGCGATGAGGTTACGGTTTGGCCGGGTGAAAATCCGGAAAAGACCGGTGAACAGCGCCAAAGATTGATCAGCGAAATCATGCGCCCGGCAGACACCAGCGAACAGTGGCGCACCTTGGGCGGACTCACACGGGCGGCAACCGAGGGCTTGCAGCGCATCGAAGCACCGACGCCGCGCGAGGAAGCCGCTGCAATCGCCGTGGCCCTGCGGGCCGCTATCGACGTGGACGGGCAGACGGCAGCGTTGGTCACACCGGACCGGGCGCTGGCGCGGCGCGTGGCGGCTGAGTTGGAACGTTGGGACCTGGATATCGATGACTCCGCGGGCAAACCCCTGGCGGCCACTCCGGCGGGCGTGTTTCTACGGCTGACCGCCGATATGGCGTTATACGATTGCGCCCCCATCCCGCTGTTATCGGCACTCAAACATCCGATGGCGGCGGGCGGGCTGGAACCGGGCGTGTTTCGCAATCGCGTGCGTCAGTTGGAACTGGCGGTGCTGCGCGGGCCGCGCCCGGCGGAAGGCGTGGAAGGACTACGCGCGGCGATTGCCGCCGATGACACGCATCCGAAAGAGTTGGACGGCTGGCTCGCGCATCTGGAAAAGGACATGGCGCCGTTTGCGGCCTTGATGGCCGAGGCCGCAGTGCCGTTGCGTGATCTTCTGACAGCGCATGTGCAGTGGGCGGAAACCCTCGCTGCATCGGACGAACTGGCGGGACCCTTGCGGCTGTGGGCGCAAGACGAGGGCGAGGCCGTCGCCCGCTTTGTCGCCGAGTTGGATGACGCCGCAACGCATCTGGAGCCGATTTCACCGCTCGCCTACCCGGGCTTGCTGGATGCGTTGATGGCGGGCCAGGTGGTGCGCCCCCGCTTCGGCACTCATCCAAGACTGAGCATTCTCGGTCCGCTGGAAGCGCGTCTCCTGCACCCTGACATCCTGATTCTTGGTGGACTCAATGAGGGCACCTGGCCGGCGGATGCGGATACGGATGCTTGGATGAGCCGCCCCATGCGTAAAGCGTTTGGCTTACCGCAACCGGAACGGAAGATCGGGCAGTCCGCCCACGACATCGCCCAGGCCCTCGGCGCGCCGGAAGTGATTATGACGCGGGCTCTGAAAGTGGACGGCACACCCACCGTGGCGTCGCGCTGGTGGCGGCGGCTCGACCAGGTGGTCGAGGCAGCGGGCCTGAACGCAAATGATATACCTGGCCGCTACACCTGGCTGCCCTGGGCAGCGTCGCTGACCCGGCCGGAAAAGATCGCCCCGTGTGCCGCGCCGGACCCAAAGCCGCCGGTGAAGGACCGCCCGCGCGCGATGAACGTCACCGATGTCGAAAAGTGGATGCGCGATCCCTACGAAATCTACGCCAAGTATGTCCTGAAACTGCGCGCTCTTAACCCGATCGATGCGGACGCCAGTCTGGCCGACTACGGCATAATCGTGCACGACATTCTGCAAGAATTTATCGCCGCCTATCCGAAAGACATGCCGGCGGACGCGGAACAGGTGCTGCTGGATATGGCGGAAACCCGCTTCCGGCGCGCCGACGTGCCACCAGGCGTGATGGCGTTCTGGGAACCTCGGTTCGAGCGCATCGCGGCCTGGGTAGCCGAGGCGGAACAGGACCGGCGGACTCGGGTGCAAAAACCGCACACCGAAGTCAAAGGACAAACGACACTACAGGGCCCAGCGGGAGATTTCATTCTGAAGGCACGGGCCGACCGCATCGACGAGCTGAATGATGGGACCCTGGCTATTCTGGATTACAAGACCGGCACGCTGCCATCGAAGAAAGATGTGCAGGCAGGGTACTCACCGCAGTTGCCGTTGGAAGCGATGATTGCCGGCAGCGGTGGTTTTAAAAATGTACCCGCCAAGCCCGTGTCGGAACTGACCTACTGGAAGCTCAGCGGGCGGGGCAACGGCGGCGAATCCCGCGATGCCGCGGACGCCGTGGAGACAGCCTGCGCCGAGGTGATCGAGGGCGTGCAGGGGCTGATCGACACCTTCGACAACCCGGACACCGCCTATACCGCGCGGCCCAATCCCAACAAGCTGTTGCCTTACGGAGAAACCGAACATCTGGCGCGAGTAAAGGAATGGGCGACGGCGGACAGCGACGGAGACGGCGGATGAACGATTTGTCCCCCGTCGCCATTGCCACCGCACGGCAGGGTCAGGCCACAAATCCAGCGTCATCGGTGTGGGTGTCGGCATCGGCCGGCAGCGGCAAGACCCGGGTGCTGATCGAACGGGTTCTCGCCCTAATGCTGACCGGCACCGCACCGCAGCGCATTCTGTGTCTGACCTTCACCAACGCAGCGGCAGCGGAAATGGCCAACCGCGTAGCCGAGACTCTCAGCGCGTGGGTGACGCTGAGCGATGGAGACCTAGCGGACGAGCTTACGCGTCTCTTGCGCCGCGACATTGAGGAAGACGACATCAAAACAGCACGGCAATTGTTCGCGCGGGTTTTGGAAACGCCGGGCGGTATGAAAATCCAGACCATTCACGCCTTTTGTCAGTCTGTTCTGCGGCGCTTTCCGCTGGAAGCCGGCCTTGCGCCGCACTTCGATTTGATGACCGACGAGGACACCGCCGAGATGCTGTATGACGCACGCGAGAGCGTCATCGCCCATGCCGACCACGGGCACGACCCGGTGTTGGCCGAGGCGCTGGGCGTCGTCGTGGCGCGGGTGCACGAAACCAACTTCGAAGCACTGATGAAAGCGATCACGTCAGCGCGGGCGAAAATTGCCCGGCTGATCGCGCGGCACGGCAGTGTCGATAATGCGGTTTTGGCCTTGCGGGCGCTTCTCGGTATTGGCGCGGACGACACTCCGGAGTCCGTCGTCGAAGCGGCGTGTGGTGACGACGCTCTCGTCGGTGACGCACTCATCGATGCGGTGAAAGCTCTCAGCACCGGGAGCAAAGGGGATCAAGATCGTGCTGCGGCCATAGCGGGCTGGCTGGAACGCGATAAAGGCGTGCGCACAGCCTCGTTCGATGCGTACGCGTCAATTTACCTCACCCAAACCGGAACCGTGCGCAAGACACTGGCCACCAAAAAAGTAGCGGAGAGCGCCCCTGGAGTTCTGGAGGCGCTGACCGATGAAGCGCAGCGCGTCCAGAACGTCGTCAACCGCATGCACGCGGCGCACACTGCGGTTGAAACTCATGCGCTCCTAACCCTCGGACATGCCTTTCTGGAAACATATGAAACGCACAAGCGTGCGCACGCCCGACTGGATTTCGACGACTTGATTGAGCACACCCGCGCCCTGTTGCGCCGGCCCGGGGTATCGGCCTGGGTGCTGTTCAAACTGGATGGCGGCCTGGATCATCTGCTGATCGACGAAGCCCAAGACACCAGCCCGGACCAATGGGATGTGGTGCAGGCGTTGACGGAAGAATTCTTCGCCGGCGAGGGCCGTCATGAAGCGCTGGCGGAAACCGAGCGCACCGTGTTCGCGGTGGGTGACCGCAAGCAGTCGATCTACAGTTTCCAGGGCGCAGACCCCGAAGGCTTCGACCGCATGCGGCGTTATTTTGAAGACCGGGTGACCGAGGCGGACCGGCACTGGGGCGACATTCAGTTGGATGTGTCCTTCCGCTCAACCGATGCGGTGCTGCGCGCGGTCGACGCGGTATTCAAAGAGGACCCGGCACGCACCGGCGTGGTGCTGGAGGACGACACTCTCACCCACCTTGTGGCGCGCGAAGGCCGTGCCGGATGCGTAGAGCTTTGGCCGCCGGTCGATCCCGAAGAGACAGATGATCCGGCGCCGTGGAAGCCGCCGGTGGAACGCCTGCGCGGTGAGTCGCCTGAGGCGCGCCTGGCGCAGGTGATGGCCAACCGCATCGCGCGCATGTGTGCCGGGGAAATTCTGGAGTCAGAAAACCGGCCGATTCACCCGGGCGATATTCTTATTCTGGTGCGGCGGCGCACCGGCTTCGTTGAAGACCTGGTCCGCGCCCTGAAAAACTTGGACATCGGCGTCGCCGGGGTCGACCGCATGGTGCTGATCGACCAAATCGCGGTGATGGACTTAGTGGCTCTGGGGCGCTTCCTGCTGCTGCCCCAGGACGACATGACCCTGGCAACGGTTCTCAAGAGCCCGTTGGTCGGATTGTCAGAGGACGAACTGTTCGAGCTGGCCCATGACCGTGGTCAGCGCACCCTATGGACGGCGTTGTCCGCGCATGCCGGTGCAAACAGTGCATTTGGGTCCGCGCACAAGATGCTCGAGGACCTTCTGGACAAGACCGACTTCCTCGGCCCCTTTGCGTTGTATGCGCATGTGCTGACCGGTCTGGATGGACGGCGCAAATTGCTCAGCCGCCTGGGCATGGATGCAGACGATCCCATTGATGAATTCCTGGCGCAGACTTTGGAATACGAACGCCGTCATGCACCCAGCCTGGAGGGCTTCTTGCATTGGCTGGAACACGGCGCCTTGGAAGTAAAACGCGATCTGGAACAAGCCACCCGCGATGCCGTGCGGATCATGACCGTACATGGCGCGAAAGGCCTGCAAGCGCCCATCGTGTTTCTGCCGGACACGCTGCAGACGCCGAAACAGCTGGATCCGGTCTACTGGACAGAGAGTCAGGCGGGCGCGCCGCTGATGATCTGGCCGGGCAGCGCGGGCGCTCAGGACGAAACGACGCGGCAGATCAAAGAAGACATGGCGGCGGCGCAAGCGCGGGAGTACCGCCGCTTGTTGTATGTTGCCATGACCCGTGCCGAGGATCGGCTGTATGTGTGTGGCTGGAACACCAATGTCCGTGCCCCTCAGGACTGCTGGTACAATATGATCGAACGCGCTCTCACGCCGATTGCGGAAGACGTGATTGAGCCGGTGTTGGCCGAGGCTGGAATCGGCGACGGCGTAGCGTGGCGGCTGTGCACAGACCAGACGGCCCCAACTGACGAAAAGCATGCGCCAGAAGACGAAATTCCAGTGATCGAAGCGGTGCCGCCGTTTGCTTACGAGGCCGCACCCCACAATCCAACGCCGCCGCAGCCGTTGGCTCCGTCCAAACCGGCCACTGACGATCCGCCGGTGCGGTCTCCCTTGTCCGATGACGGCGCCAACCGGTTCCAGCGGGGGCTGTTGATTCACCGTTTGCTGCAGAGTCTGCCGGACCTGCCGGAGAACGCCCGCCGCGCCGCAGCGGACGCCTATCTGGCGCGGCCTTCATGGAACTTGTCACCGGAGGAAGCCGCAGCCATCGCCGACGAAACGCTCGCGGTACTCGAGAGCAAAGAATTTGTAGATTTGTTCGGACCGGGGTCTCAGGCCGAGGTGCCGCTGACTGGTTTAATCGGCGGACAAGTTCTCTCCGGCCAAGTCGACCGTCTGGCCGTGACCGATACGGCGGTGAAAGTCATCGACTATAAAACCAACCGTCCGCCGCCGCAGGACGCCGCAAATGTCGCGCCCGCCTACGTGTTTCAGATGGCGGCCTACCGCGCGGCCTTGCGGCAGATCTATCCGGACCGGGACATTCACTGCGTCCTGTTGTGGACGGATGGTCCGTTCGCCATGACCGTCCCCGACGCCATGATGGACACCACGTGGCGCGAGGCTGGACGTGACTGAACCAGCGCAAATCGAAGCCGTGGTGTTTGACCTCGGAGGCGTGCTGATCGATTGGAATCCGCGCTACCTCTACCGGAAAATCTTTGCCAGTGAAGACGAGGTCGAGCACTTTCTCACTCACATCTGCACCCGCGCTTGGCACGAGCAGCAGGATGCCGGTCAATCCACTGTTAAGGCAACGCGTGACCTGGTTGATCAGCATCCGGACCTTCGTGCAGAGATCGAAGCGTTTTATACCCGCTTCGACGAAATGCTAGGCGGGCCATTGGCCGATACGGTTGATGTACTCAAGGGATTGAAGCAGCGTAAGGTACCGCTATTCGCCTTGAGCAACTGGCCAGCGGAAACCTTCCCCGCTGCGCAGCCGCCCTACGAGTTTCTCGATTGGTTCGGCGGCACTGTCGTCTCCGGGCGCGAAGGCGTGAAAAAGCCCGACGCCCGCTTGTTTCAGGTGCTGTGCACGCGCCATAACCTGACACCGGAGACATCACTGTTCATTGACGACGTAGCCGACAACATCAAAGCAGCGCAAACGTTGGGGTTTCAAACTCACCATTTCACAGATGCCGCCGCGCTCGCAGCCGACCTAACAGGTAGGCGCTTGCTGCCACCGGCATAGTGCCAGGTCTTGATTTCCCGCTGCAGATGATGACCATCGCCCGATGACCCCTTTTCCCTCAATGCCGCCCCGGTTTTTGCGCGGCCTGTGGTATGTCGCCGCGTCCGCGAAGGAAATTGCGCGGGGGAACGTGATACACCGCACGCTACTGGATGAGCCGGTGTTGATCGGCCGCGACAAAACCGGAACCGTATTTGCGCTGGCCGACACCTGCCCCCATCGCGGCACATTGCTATCACGCGGCGAGTTCGATGGTACGGAAGTTGAGTGCCCCTATCACGGCTGGCGCTTCGCCACCGACGGGCAATGCACCGCGATTCCGTCGCAGATGGACGGCCAGAAGCCGCAAGCCCAAGACATCCGCGCCCGCACCTACACCGTGCGGGAAGCACAGGGTGTCATCTGGATTTTCTTCGCGGGCAACGGCGCGGGCCAATCTGAAGTGCCCGAGGTGCCGTTTGATGCCGAACCGCAGCTGTTCCTTACCCACCGCTTTCAATGCGATATCGATCTTGCCATCACCGGCCTGATGGACCCGGCCCATGGCGCGTGGGTGCATGCCTCGGCGCTGTGGCGCGGCCGCCGTGATGTGCGCGACAAACGGAAATCGTTTTCGCCCGTGCCCTTAGGCTGGCGCATGGACCGGCACACGGCCTCGGGCAACGCCCGGGCGTATCGTTTGTTTCTAGGCGGCGCGCCGGAGACCGAAATCACCTACACCCTGCCAGGTATACGCATCGAACACGCGACGACGGGCAAGTACACCTACTGCGGCCTCACCGCCTGCACGCCCGTGGATGCGCAAACCACCGATGTGCATCACGTCATGTATTGGGATGTGCCGGGCGGACCGCTCACCCGTGCCGTTGTGCGACGGGCTGCGCGGCGGTTTCTCGGCCAAGACGCAGCCGCAGTCGAGGACATGCGGGACGGTCAAGCGTTTGGCCCAAAGACCATGCTGGTTCAGGACGCAGACACCCAAATCCGCTGGTACTTCCGCCTCAAAGAAGCCTGGGCCGAAGCTGAGGACGGCGGGCCGGCGTTCACCAATCCCATTGAACCGGTGGAGCTGCGCTGGCGGAGCTAGAGCCAGAATGAGCGTCCTGCTGGGTGCAGGGCACCTATGCAGGTTGGGCACTTCCACTGCACCTCCTGAATCCATATGTGAGGCCGTAAGCGGGGGGCAGTCACAGGGCTGCCCCTTCTCTTTTCTCACGGACGATGGAACCGCACGTCATGACGACAAAGCGATCATCCCAGCCGCCGGATTATGGCGCCATGGCGGACCAGCTGATGTGCATCGCGGCCACGCTGATGCGCGATGCGACGGCTGACGGACTCGACGAACGCCGTGAAAAGGCAAAGAGAATCCGGGCCTTAGCCGAGGAGATTCGGAGAACCGGGGTCCGCTAATAGAGTACCGATCGCCCATCCTTTGGACGGTTTGCTCCCTCACAGCACCGTGTGCCCAGCCTTCCTTGACGCTCCCCCGGACCCTACCTAGATTCGCAGGTGACCCCGTTCACAGTTGCCGGCGCACACTCCGTGCGCCGCTTTCACCATAAGGACCGATCCCCATGAAACACGTTTCCGATGACTCCTTCGAAGACGACGTCTTGAAATCTGACGGCCCCGTGCTGGTCGACTTCTGGGCGGAGTGGTGCGGCCCGTGCAAACAGATCGGTCCCATTCTCGACGAGATGGACACGGAGATGGCCGACAAAGTGACCATCGCCAAGGTCAACATCGATGACAACCCCGACACCCCGACGAAATACGGTGTGCGCGGCATCCCGACGTTGATTTTGTTTAAGGACGGCGAAGTCGCTGCAACCAAAGTCGGCGCCCTGCCGAAAAGCAAACTGGTCGAGTGGGTGGAAAGCTCCCTCGGGTAAACCGTCTTTGCGATACCGAACACCAAAGCCCCGCCGACCCCGGCGGGGCTTTTGCGTTGCGCATAGGAACCGGGTTACAAACGCACAGACCGCCCCACAAACCGCCATACAGACCAGACGGGCGCGGTCGCCCAACACGTAGGGCATGGCACTTTAACGGCATGGGGGCCGGGGGTTTATGAGCGACGGGTATGTGACCGATACGGCCTATGTGGCCGAGTACTACGGCGACCATGCGCCGACGCACATGAACCTGACCTGTGCGTTCAACGGCTTCAAACCCCGTCCCCTCGACGAACCCTTCACCTGGTGCGATTACGGTTGCGGCAACGGCGTAACCGCGAATGTGCTGGCGGCGTGTTACCCCCACGCGCAGTTCTATGGTGTGGACTTCATGAACACCCACATCCGCACCGCGGAAACGTTGTCGCTACGGGGTGGATTGGAAAATACCAAGTTTCTTTGCAAGAGCTTCACCCAGTTGGAGGAAGACGATATCCCGCCGCTGGACTTTGCGGTGATGCACGGCGTGCTGTCGTGGGTCGACGAGCCGACCCGCTCGGCCCTGCTGGAAGATGCGGTGAAACGGCTCAAACCCGGCGGCATCTTGCTCACCGGGTACAATGCGATGCCGGGCTGGGCGGCAAAATTGCCCATGCGCGACATGATTTACTCGCTCACCCCGGACGATATGAATTCAATGGACCGGGCGCGCGAGGGTTTGGCCTGGCTGGTGAAACTGAAGAACGCCGAGGCGAAGTACTTCCGTGATCACCCGGCTCTGGCCGAGGCCGTCGAACAGCTGGAACGCCTGGACCTGCGCTACATGGCGCACGAATATTTCAACGCCAATCTGCGCGCCTTTCATTTCGCGGAAGTGCGCGCGGCCATGGAGAAAGGCGGCCTCAAGTTCGCGGGCTGCGCCACGCTGTTTCTCAATATGGTCGACTTGGCGGTACCGCCGGCGCTGTACGAAGAATTCCGCGACTTGAAAAGCCGGGCCGAACTGGAAGCGAAGCGTGACTTTATCCGCAACGAAACTTTCCGGCGCGATGTGTGGGTCAAAGGTGAGCCGTTCACCGACGAGGACGAATGGCTCAAAAGCAATGACGATTTGATTTTCGGCACCCTCGTCTCCGGCGCTGACATGGACAAAGAAGTTGCATTCGGGGACGTGCAAATCTCCTACACGGGTGATCCCTTCGATACCTTGCTCGACGTCATTACCTCAGGCGCCAAAAGCATTGCCAACATGGGCTCCATTGAAGGTCTCGATACCGTTTCCGCTGCAACGCGGGTTGATGCCGGGCGTCTGTTGTCCGCCGGCGGCGAAGTCATCGCTTTCGCCCACGAGACAGATGCGGTGCCGGTGTCCGGCAAACCGAAGATTGCCATGGGCACCGCCTTCTCCCGCGGCATGATCAAGGAATTCGGTATGGTGCTGCCGCGTATTCCGCTTGCCGCGCCCCGCCCGGGCACGGCAATGGAGATGAGCAACATCGACGCTCTACTGCTGCTGGCCATCTGTGAAAAAGGCTGGGACAGTGCGGTTAAAGTCGTCACCAAGCTGGTCGGCGGTGATGACGGCGACGTGTTGATGGGCGGCAAGGCCTTGAAACCCCGCGAGCTCAAGGAACACCTCACGGCCCGGGTCACCCACATCCGCACCAAGCAACTGGCCAAGCTTTTGGAGTTGGGCGTGGTGGTGTTGGCCGACTGACGTCTCAGCCGTGGGTCTTGAGGACCTCGCCCGCCAGATACAACGAGCCGCAGAGGAGCACCCGGCCACGGGAGCCGGTCATGTGCGGCACCAGCGCCGACCGCGCGGCGGTGAGATCGGCGGCAACATGGGTGTCCGCGATACCGGCCGCTCCGGCGGCCTCGGCAACCACCTCCGGCGCGGCACAGCCGTCTTCGTGACCGGGAATCGACACCGCCGCGAGGGCCTGAATGTGTGGGGCAAGCGGGTTGAAAAAACCCGTCATGTCCTTGTTGGCCATCATACCGCTGACCGCCACCGTGGGCGCCGGATCATCAGCCAGCCACGCGGCCAGCGCCTCTCCGGCAGACGGGTTGTGACCGCCGTCGAGCCACAGCTCCCACCCGGCGGGCAGGCCCGTGGTCAGCGGCCCTTGCGTGAGCCTCTGACAGCGCCCGGGCCAGTCGATGTGCCGCATCCCCGCGCGCAGGCCAAAAGGCGGGATCGACAAAGGTAGGCGCGCGAGCGTCGCCAGGGCCACGCCCAGGTTTCCCGTTTGGTGCGGCCCGGCTAAAGAGGGCAGCGGCAGAGTCCACTCTGTTTCTTCATCATGGTAGCGCACGGTGCCGAACGGATCGGCCTCGACCGTCCACTCCTCGCCTTCGCGGGCGACATGCACATCCCGCGCGGCGGCAACCTTGGCGATCACCTCTGCGGCATCGGGGTGTTGCGCGGCACTGATGCACGGCGTCCCCGTCTTCATAATGGCCGCCTTCTCGCCGGCAATGGCGCTCAACGTGTCCCCCAGATAGCTCATGTGATCCATGCCAATCGGGGTTAGCACTGTGGCGGCGGGATGGGGCACGACGTTGGTCGCATCGAGCCGCCCACCGAGACCCGTTTCCAGCAACAGCACATCTGCGGGAATTTGCCCGAAGGCCTGGAAGGCGACGGCGGTCGTGATCTCGAAAAAGGTGATCGGCGCATCGCCGTTGACCTCAAGCACGTGATCGATCAGGTCGGTCAGTAAGGTCGCATCGACGAGACCGCCGCTGAGACGGATGCGCTCGGTGAACGATACCAAGTGTGGAGAGGTGTAAACGTGAACTCTATAGCCGGACGCCTCAAGCACGGCGCGCATCATCGCCACGACGGAGCCTTTGCCGTTGGTCCCGGCGACGTGCACAACCGGCGGCACCCGCAAATGCGGTGACCCCAAATCGCCCAACAGACGCTCGATACGCCCAAGCGACAAATCGATGACCTTGGGGTGGAGAGTTTTGACGCGGTCGAGCGCCGCGGTCAGCGCCGGCGGATCAATCTGCATGAAGGACGGGGCGGCGCGGTGCGCTATGACTTGCCGCCGTCATCGTCGGACTCGAACAGACTGTCATCGGGCACGGAGGGGTCGGGCGGCTGGGCGGAGACCTGCTCTTTCTCCTTGGTGCGCTTCTTGCGCCGCGTCTTCCGCTCACCGTCCTCGATGGACAGCACCGGCGCCGCGGGATCGCGGTGCAGGAGCAGGCTTAACAACTGAACCAGGGTGTCACGCAGGTCATCGCGGTGAACGACCATGTCGACCATGCCGTGATCGAGCAAATACTCGGATTTCTGGAATCCGGGCGGCAGGGTCTCGCGGATGGTTTGCTCGATCACCCGCGCGCCGGCAAAGCCGATGCTGGCACCGGGTTCGGCCACGTGAATGTCGCCCAGCATGGCGAAGGAGGCCGTCACGCCGCCGGTGGTGGGGTCGGTGAGCAGCACCACATAGGGCAATCCCTTTTCGCGCACCTTGTCGATGGCGACGGTGGTGCGAGCCATTTGCATGAGGGACAAAATGCCTTCCTGCATGCGCGCGCCGCCTGAGGACGGAATGACGATCAGAGGTGATTCCTGGAGGATTGCGAGCTCCGCCGCCGAGACAATCGCCTCGCCGACGGCCGTACCCATAGACCCGCCGAGGAACCCGAATTCGAATGCCGCAACAACGACATTCAGACCGCCCATGGAACCGTGCGCGACCACAACTGCATCTTTGAGCCCAGTCTTGGATTGCGATTCTTTGAGCCGGTCCGTGTACTTTTTGCGGTCCCTAAACTTCAGAGGGTCGACCGGCACGGCGGGAAGTTCGATTTCCGTCCACTTCTTGTCATCGAACATCAGCTCGAGGCGCTCTTTGACCGGCAGACGCATGTGATGGTCGCAATGGGGACACACCCGGAAGCTCTTGGCGAGTTCGCGGTGGAACACCATTTCGTTGCATGACGGGCACTTCAGCCACAGGTTATCCGGCGCTTCACGCGGCGCAACCAGGCGCTTGATGCGCGGGCGAACGAAATTGGTCAGCCAGTTCATGCGGCATCTCCGCTGGATTGCCTCGGGTTTACTGCGCCACGGGCACCACGCACGCCCTCGGCCAGTTGCTGAACGAACTCCAGCACCTTTGTTGTCAGGCCGGACTGCGGCGCGCCTTTGGCGTCCAGGTTTTCAGCAATGATATCAACAATCGCGGAGCCGACCACCGCCGCATCGGCAAACGCGGCGACCTCGGCGGCCTGTTCCGGCGTGCGAATGCCAAAGCCGACACCCAAAGGTAAATCTGTTTGGGTGCGCATATCGGCGATGCGTTTGGCGACCTCACCCATGTCGGCCGATTTGGTGCCGGTGACGCCTTTGACGGCGACGTAATAGAGCCAGCCGCTGGCGTGTTCGAGCACGCGGGGGAGACGTTCCCGATCCGTGGTGGGCGCGGCCAGAAACACCATGTGGATGTTGTTGGCGCGGAGATGCTGATTGAGCTCTTCGGCCTCCTCAGGTGGCAGATCGACGATGATCAGACCATCCACCCCAGCGGCGGCAGCGGCCTCTGCGAACTCCTGCGGTCCGTAAGTGTAAATCGGGTTGTAATAGCCCATCAGGATAATGGGCACGTCCATCTCCCACTCCCGCAGTGCCGCCACGGACGCCAGCACGTCATCGGGACTAACACCGTGGCGCAGAGCGCGCTGCGACGACACCTGGATGGACGGCCCATCGGCCATGGGATCGGAGAAGGGCATGCCGATCTCGATCATGTCCGCCCCGGCGGCGGGTAGTCCTTCAAGCAGCTGACGATAGATATCCGCGTCCGGGTCGTTGGCGGTGATGAAGGTTACCAGAGCAGCGCGGTCCTGCTCTTTCAGTTTGGCAAAGCGCCGGGTGACGCGGCTTTCGATGGGCGTTCCCATTACTGGCGCGTCTCCATCTCCGCACCGAGGGCGTCTGCAACAGTGAAAACATCTTTGTCGCCACGGCCGCACAGGTTCATGACGAGGAGGTGATCCTCGGGCAGTTCCGGGGCGATCTTGCCGACATAGGACAGAGCATGGGATGGCTCTAGCGCGGGCAAGATCCCTTCCTTCTGTGAGCACAACTGAAACGCCTCAAGAGCCTCCTGGTCCGTGGCGGAGACGTAATCGACCCGCCCTTGCAGGTGCAGCCACGCATGCTCTGGCCCAATGCCAGGATAATCCAAACCAGCGGAAATAGAGTGGGCATCACGGATTTGTCCGCCGTCAGCCTGGAGCAGAAACGTGCGGTTGCCGTGCAGCACGCCCGGATTGCCGCCGGAAATAGACGCCGCGTGTTCGCCGGTTTCGATCCCCTTGCCCGCGGCTTCGACTCCGATCAGGCGCACACTTTGATCATCAAGAAACGGGTGGAACAAACCGATGGCGTTGGACCCGCCGCCGATACAGGCCACAAGTGAATCCGGCAGACGGCCCTCGGCTTCCTGCATTTGCTCTTTCACCTCGTCGCCGATGACCGACTGAAAATCGCGGACCATTTGCGGGTAAGGATGCGGCCCTGCCGCCGTGCCAATCAGGTAGTAGGTGTCGTCCACATTGGCGACCCAGTCGCGCAAGGCTTCGTTCATCGCTTCCTTGAGTGTCGCCGACCCCTTCTCAACGGCACGCACTTCGGCGCCGAGCAGGTTCATGCGGAACACGTTGGGCTTTTGCCGTTCGATGTCCTTGGCGCCCATGTAGACCACGCACTCCAGACCGAAGCGGGCACAGACGGTCGCCGTGGCAACGCCATGCTGACCTGCCCCGGTTTCGGCGATGATACGGGTCTTACCCATGCGCTTGGCGAGAAGGATCTGGCCGAGACAGTTGTTGATCTTGTGCGAGCCAGTGTGGTTGAGCTCATCACGCTTGAAGTAGATTTTCGCACCGCCATAGTGCTCGGTCAGGCGCTCGGCAAAATACAGGGGAGACGGCCGCCCCGCGTAGGTTTGCCGGAACGCGTCATGCTCCTTGGCGAAGGCCGGGTCCGCCTTGGCCGCCTCATAGGCTTGCTCGACCTCAAGGATCAGCGGCATCAGCGTTTCAGCAACGTAGCGCCCCCCGAAGAGGCCGAAATGGCCCGCCTCGTCCGGTCCTTCGCGATAGGTATTGGGGGCTTCCGCCATGGTGGTGCGTCTGTCCTCTGGGCCGGGTTTTCGCCGCCGGTCGGTGTGGGCCGGACTTATAGCGCAGGCCCGGCCCAGGCGCAAAAGGAAGTCATGAGAAATTGGACGGAAAATCAGGCCTTTAGCGTGGCTCTGGCCACCCAAACGGTTATGCGACCGCGGCCTTGGCGGCAGCGACGAACGCCCGAATCAGCGCCGGGTCCTTGCGTCCAGGTCCGGCCTCAACGCCGGACGCCACATCAACCGCCGTCGCACCCGAGTCTCGAATCGCCTGAGCCACGTTCTCTGGCGTCAAACCGCCCGCCAGCATCCACGGCAGGTCGCCCGCATAGGCTTTCATGAGGGGCCAAGAAAAACTGACCGCGTTGCCCCCCGGACGGTCCGCTCCTGGCGGCGGCTTAGCATCAAACAACAGCATGTCGGCATGATCGGTATACGCGGCGGCAGCCTTAACATCAGCCGCGTCCGAAACGCCTATGACTTTGATGACCGGCACGCCAAAGGCAAGTCGCACGTCATCGACCCGCTCGGGTGTTTCCAGGCCGTGCAACTGAATGTAATCGAGCCGCAGTTGCCCGGCGACCAAATCGAGGAAGGCGTCATCTGGATCGACAAAGAGTCCCACTTTAGCCACGTCTTCCGGCACGTCGGCGCTGAGGTCAGCGGCCACAGTCGCGTCGATGTAGCGTGGCGAATTTTTAAAGAAGTTGAAGCCGATGTAGTCGGCCCCCTCTTCAACCGCGGTGTCGAGTGACTCCGCGTCGGTCAACCCGCATATTTTTACGGTGACGGTCATAGCAGTACACTTTAGGCCGCGAGCGCGGTTGCGATGCGGCGGGCCGCCGCAGCCGGATCATCAGCTCCCGTGATGGGCCGGCCAACAACCAGGTAGTCAGACCCCGCGGCGATGGCCTCTTCCGGCGTCATGACCCGCTTTTGGTCATTGGCTGCGGCCCATTCGGGACGCACGCCCGGCGTCACCAGCGTGAAGTTAGGTCCGCATTCGGCGCGTATGCGCGCAGCCTCGCGCGGTGAACAGACGACCCCGTCCAGACCGGACTCCTTGGCGAGAACCGCAAGACGCAAAGCCTGATCATCAGCCGGCCCGGCCATACCCACCTCGGTCAGATCATCATCTCCGAGACTGGTCAAGACCGTCACGCCGATCACCAACGGCCGCGGCGCCACGCCATCATAGGCGGCGTCCGCAGCAGCCTCGGCGGCGGCTTGCATCATCGCCCTGCCACCGCTTGCATGCACGTTCAGCATGAACGGTTTGGGGGCACAGGCGGCCCGCACCGCACCAGCGACGGTATTGGGAATGTCGTGAAATTTCAGATCCAGAAATACGGGCAGGTCGGACGCCTTGGTCACCTGTTTGATGCCCTTGGGCCCGTGGGCGGAATAAAACTCCAGCCCTATTTTGAGCCCACCGACATGATCACTGATCCGGGCCGCCCAGGTCGTGGCCGTGCCCAGATCTTGGGTGTCGAGGGCACAAAAAACCGGGTTGGCGAGGCGAGAGTCGGCCTGGGTCATGACAGGGGCCCTTTCAGCGGGAGACTCGCGTGGCGAGATGAAACTTGGCGCCAATATGCGTCGGCGGCCTCAGCGGAGCAAGCAGCGCGCGGAAACGCAGATATTTAGCGGATTTACTAAGCCGCCTCTTGTTTGGGAGGAGAGTCTTTTGCGGTTCGGGCTGCCGCGAGATCATCCTCAAGCGAGCGGATTTCGGACCGCTGGCGGCGGACTTTGCGGCGATGCTTGCCCTGGGCCACCCAGGTCACGAGAGCGCCGACCAGGAAGCCGGCGAAAACGCTGGCCAGGACGATGACGTAGAGACCCACATCAAGGGCGAAGGGAAACGGCCAGATGGTGATCGAGACAGGGGTCCGGTTGGACACGGCAAAAAGCACCGCCGTGACAGCAACGATCAGTCCGACAATCCATGTGAGAAGGCGCATGGGAATTGGGTGCGCGGACTGGGTCTAAGCTAAACCGAGGGCGGCGAGGACGGAGGCGCGGAGGCTTCTGACTCGCCGGGAGACGCGTTAAGCATATCGCGCAACTGCTTACCGGTTTTGAAGTAGGGTACAGTCTTTTCCGACACCTGCACTGCCTCGCCGGTCCGTGGATTGCGGCCAACGCGGGAGTCGCGATGTTTCACCGAGAATGCACCGAAGCCGCGCAGCTCGACCCGGTCACCGCGCGACAAAGCGGCAGAGATTTCATCGAAGATCGTGCTGACGATGCGTTCCACATCGCGCTGGAACAGATGCGGGTTACGCTCCGCGATACGTGCAATCAATTCGGATTTGGTCATCCCCTGGCGCCCCTTTTTCGTCGGCCCAAATGCCGGCCGGCTGCCTTGGCCTAGAGCATGCGAAGGGACCCGGGGTGAGTCAAGTCTAAGTCTTTCATTTCGAATGCTTTTTTGAACCCGGGAATCAAAAAACGCGCCCCGCGAGGGGGCGCGTTTCCGTGTTTCGGTGGTCCTGAGGCGTCTAGGACTCGTCACCGTCTTTATCAGCCTCTTCGCCGTCGTCCTGCTTGCGCTTGAGCGCGGCACCAAGGATGTCACCAAGGGAGGCGCCGGAGTCCGTGGACCCGTATTCGGCCATCGCCTGCTTCTCTTCCTCGACTTCACGCGCCTTGATCGACAGATTGAGCTTGCGGGTCTTGCTGTCGATGGTGGTGATCCGGGCGTCAACCTTCTCACCCACCGCGAAACGGTCAGGACGCTGCTCGGAGCGCTCCTTGGCCAGTTCGTTTTTCTTGATGAAGCCGGTGACGCCTTCATTAATGCTGACCTCGAGGCCCGCATCCATGACAGCTTGCACAACACAGGTAACCACCTGGCCGCGCTTGAGGTCGCCCATGGCTTCGGCAAACGGATCGTCGGTGAGCTGCTTAATGCCCAGGCTGATGCGTTCTTTCTCGATATCCACATCGAGAATCTTGGCCTTGACCATGCTTCCTTTGTCGAAGTCCTTGACCGCTTCCTCACCGTCTTTTTCCCAAGACAGGTCGGAGAGGTGCACCATGCCGTCAATGTCGCCGTCGAGGCCGACGAACAGACCGAATTCGGTGATGTTCTTGACTTCGCCTTCGACCTCGGTGCCGACCTCGAACTTGTCCTTGAACGCTGTCCAGGGGTTGTCCATGCACTGTTTGAGGCCCAGGGAGATGCGGCGTTTTTCCTGATCGACGTCGAGGACCATGACCTCGACTTCCTGGCTGGTGGAGACGATCTTGCCCGGGTGGACATTCTTCTTAGTCCAGGACATTTCGGAGACGTGCACCAAACCTTCAACGCCGGCTTCTAACTCAACGAATGCGCCGTAGTCGGTGATGTTGGTGACGCGGCCGACGAACTTGGTGCCGACCGGGTATTTGGCGGCGACGCCATCCCACGGATCGGTTTCGAGCTGCTTCATACCAAGCGAGATACGCTGGGTTTCCGCATTGAAGCGGATGACCTGGACGTTGACCGTCTGACCGACGGAGAGCGCTTCGGTCGGGTGATTGACGCGCTTCCAGGAAATGTCGGTCACGTGCAACAGACCGTCAACACCGCCGAGATCGACGAAGGCGCCGTAGTCGGTGATGTTCTTGACCACACCTTCGAGCACCTGGCCTTCGCTGAGGTCTTCCATCAGCTTGGCGCGCTCGGCGGCGCGGGTCACCTCAAGCACGGCCCGGCGTGAGACAACAATGTTGCCGCGGGCGCGGTCCATTTTGAGGATCTTAAATTCGTGCGGATCGCCCATCAGATAGCTGGCGTCGCGCACGGGGCGGATATCGACCTGGCTGCCCGGCAAAAACGCCACGGCCCCGTTGAGGTCGACCGTAAAGCCGCCTTTGACGCGGCCGAAGATAACACCTTCGACGGTGTTCTCTTTGTCGAACTGCTTTTCGAGAACGTCCCAGGCTTCCTCGCGGCGGGCCTTGTCACGCGACAGCAAAATCATGCCGTCCTTGTCTTCATAACGTTCAACGTAGACATCGACTGCTTCGCCGGGGGCGGGTGCGTCTTCATTGCCGCGGCCAAATTCGCGCAACGGCACACGGCCTTCGGACTTCAGGCCGACGTCGACAAGAGCGTGATCGCCATCGACGCGGAGCACGGTGCCCTTGAGCACTGAGCCTTCGAGGCCATCGTTACCTTGGAATGATTCTTCGAGGAGGGCGGCAAAATCTTCGCTTGCCGCTGCGAGAGCGGGTTCAGACATGAGTGGTGCGTTCCTTTCGTTCTGCGCCATGCCAGCCGGTTGGGTCCGGCGGTCTCTTGTGCGGGCCTGGACCATTCCAGGTGTGCCGCAGTTGGTCCGGTAAAACATCACGGACGGCAAACAACGCTCTGACGGCGTTTGCATCTGCCGGTGGTGTTTGGGAAACAAACTTAGCGGGAACCGGTTCCCCGGATACGGTCTAACGCCTGAGCGAAAACCTCATCCGCGTCCATAGCCGACGTATCGAGCTGCCACGCATCGTCCGCTGGTCTCAGCGGCGCGACCGAACGATCCCGGTCGCGTTGATCGCGGGCCTCCATATCGGCACGAACGCGGGCTTCTATAACGGTTTCGCCTTTGTTCTTCAACTCTTCCAGGCGTCTTTTTATGCGCACCTCAAGGTCGGCGGTGACGAAGATTTTGAGGTCTGCGTCGGGGCAAACGACGGTGCCAATGTCCCGGCCATCGAGAATAGCGCCGGCGTAGTCCGGCCCGGGATTGGCCGCCAAATCCCGTTGAAATCTTAGCAAAACGTCTCTGACTGCGGGCTGAAAAGCGACCCGGGAGGCGGCCATGCCAGCCTCCTCGCTGCGCAACTCCTCACCAGAAAACTGCGATAAATCGAGGGATTTGGCCGCTGCGACGGCATCAGCCTCATTTTCCGGGTCACCCCCCGCATTGAGAACGGTGAGGCCCGTGGCCCGGTACAGGCTGCCGGTGTCCAAGTAGCGCAGGTTGAGCTCTGCCGCCAGCCGGCGGGCAAGCGTGCCCTTGCCTGAAGCCGCCGGACCGTCGATCGCGACGACGATCTTACCGCCGTCCGTCATGGAGCGGATCCGGCTGTGAGGCGAGCGCCAAGTTGGGTCATGTGTGCGACGAAGTCGGGGTAGCTGGTGGCGATGGCGCGGCCATCATCGACCGCCACCGGAGCCTGAGCCACCAGGCCGAGAACCAGAAATGACATGGCAATGCGGTGATCCAGATGAACCGGCACCGTCACCCCGCCCGCAACATGGCCTGGCGACCCGGCAACCCGCAGGTCATCACCTTCGATGGCGACAGTCACGCCACACGCCCGCAAACCGTCAGCCATGGCAGCGAGACGGTCGCTCTCCTTTACTCTGAGTTCGCGCAGACCCAGCATTTTGGTTTCGCCCTCGGCACAGGCCGCGGCAACGGCCAAGATCGGAAACTCATCAATCATCGCCGGCACACGCTCTGCAGGAACTGTGACGCCATGAAGCGCGCTGGTGCGGACCACGAGATCGCCCACCGGCTCACCCGCTTCCTCGCGTTCGTTTTGGAGGGCGATGTCCGCGCCCATCTCCCGCAGCGTATCGAATAACCCGGTGCGCAGCGGGTTAAGCCCGACATTCTCTAGGGTGATTTCAGACTCTGGGGTAATGAGCGCGGCCACGATCAGGAATGCCGCAGAGGATGGATCGCCGGGCACGACGACCGTCTGCCCGGTCAGCTCGGGTTGCCCCGTTACGGTGACCCGCACGGCGCCGTTGTCCAAGTGTTCACTGACAACCTCCGCACCGAAGTGGCGCAACATGCGCTCGGTATGGTCGCGTGAGGCGGCAGGCTCGATAACCGTGGTTGCGCCCCGCGCTTGAAGGCCCGCAAGCAACACGGCCGACTTGATCTGGGCCGAGGCCACCGGACTCGCGTACTCCATTGGAATTGGGTCGGCAGTGCCAATCACGGTCATCGGCAAGCGCCCGCCGGCACGGGGTTCGAAGCGCGCGCCCATTTCGCTGAGCGGCTGGATGACACGATCCATTGGCCGGCTGCGCAGTGAGGCGTCGCCGGTCATGACGGCGGTGAAGCCGTGACTGGCGAGGAGACCCGACAGTAGGCGCGCGCCGGTGCCGGAATTGCCCATGTCGATGACGGTGTCTGGTTCGATCAGCCCGCCGACACCGCGCCCGTGAACCCGCCAGACGGCTTGCCCGTCTTCAACCGCGCTCTGGACATGCGCACCGAGCGCGCGCATTGCGGCCGCCGTGCACATCACGTCCTCGCCTTCAAGCAGGCCAGAAATCCGGGTTTCACCGACCGCCAAGGCGCCAAACATCAGGGCCCGGTGGGACATAGATTTGTCCCCCGGCACACGCACGGTTCCGGCCAGTCCAGAGGCAGGTGATGCGGCGATGGGCTCCGGGGCGGACTCAGACATCGGAGATAGGCTCGGCTCTGGTTCTTACGCGGGCGCCACCGGTCAGCTGCCGGCGGGTGATGGAGCGGCGTCTTAGCACAGGCACCGCGGGAAACCTAGGTGCGGGCAAATCTGCAAAAACATTGGATTTGGTTTTGACAGCGCCGCCTGAATTTGGCAAATGCGCTTTGGAATTTTTGATGGACAGCCTGCTTGGACGGGGACCGACCCGCCGAGCCGTCTTTGTTGAGGAGACATCGCTTTGGGTAAGGTTGATCTTGGAGAAAAGCTGACGTGCTCAAGCTGTGGCGCGCGGTATTATGACCTGAACAAAACCCCGGCCGAGTGCCCCAAATGTGGCACTGAAAACGAGCGGCCCAAAACCTTCAAAACCAAGCGGGCGGACACCGCGCCCAAGCCGGCGAAAAAGACGCCTGAGCCCACCAAGGACAAGGATGAGGATGCGGACGACCTCGACGATATCGAGGACATCGAGGATGATGACGATGACGACGACTTGCTCGACGACGATGACGACATGGATGAAGATGACGACGTCGACAGCGTGATTGGGCCGATCGATTCCGACAAGGATACTGACTCCTAAACCGGATTGTGCGTCGGATCAGGTTCAAAAGCGGACCGGGTACGCTGGGTTAGGCGTCAAATCACACCTAATTTTTCCCTTGAAGGGACTTTTCGTTTTTCCCTTGAAGGGACAGGGCGAACTGCATATGGTCCGCCCCTTCCTGGGAGCGCTGACGTTCAGCGCTTGAGTTCCCAACACCGTGGGGCCGTAGCTCAGTTGGGAGAGCGCTACAATGGCATTGTAGAGGTCGTCGGTTCGATTCCGTCCGGCTCCACCATTTCTCTCTACCCCCCCCCCGACCTATTCTCATGCTCTCAAGCCGCCGGGCCAAATCGACGAGACTCCTTTGGCTCAGCTTTGTTGAGACGGTTCGAGTCCGCCCGGCTTCACCATTTCTTTCTAGGTCCTCTCTGGTTTACGGTCGGACTCGTCCAGTTTCGCTGGGGCGGACATAAACTAGTCAGAGAAGTTCACTTGAGATGACCGGGTCCGGGGTAAAAGCAACATGTTACGCAGTCGACATCTTCGACTGCCCGGCTTTTCAGATGTTCCACGCCGAAGATTGCCCGCGTGCGCAGGATATCCTCGTTCATGGGTCCTTTGAGCCGATGTCGATGAAGCTGTGGTGCGCGCTTGTAGCAGGCGCATCAACGGTTGTAGACATCGGCGCGCATGTTGGGGTCTACAGCTTGGCCGCAGCTGCCATCAGACCCGACCTGCCGATTCTCGCATTCGAACCCAACCCGGATGTCTACGCGCGCCTGGTCCTGCACATTAGATTGAATGGCTTTGCGGCAATTGAGCCTCACAGAAACGGCATAGCTCACTTGGAAGGTACGACTAAGATCTGGTGGAGAGCCAAAGAATTAGGCCACCTGTCTTCAGGTGGGCATCTCGCCAATGACAAGGATGGCGATACCTTTCACAGCAGCTTGGCGGTCATCAAACCGCTGGACGCTTATGCGTCGCGGCTGAAATCACCCGCGCTCATCAAGATTGATGTTGAAGGTACAGAAAAATGGGTCTTCAAAGGAGCGCGGTCCGTCCTCCAAGCAACTCCGGATATCGTTCTTGAGTCGTTCGACCAAGCCGCCTGTGAGTACATTACCGAAACCACACAACGGCTCGGCTATCGATATTACGAAATCGACGAGGCGGGCATGGTGCTTCGCGAACGGCCGCATCTGATCGCTGCCAGCCAGAAAGGCCAGAATTTCAATCAGTTTCTGTCCGTGCGCGATTTGACGATCCTGCCAGGCATCGACATCACATCGTGATCCGACATCGGAACAGTTGCTAACCGGTCTCCCGCACGGGCTGAGACGTCGTTTCTGATAGAAAGAACGCCGCAACCGCCTCATATTATTTGCTTTTTCTGCTGACCTGAGACGATTAATTTTATGCGTTTGCCGCAGGAAGTGGCAAAATGGGGCATCGTGCCGGGAACCCACCCGGCACACTGGGGAAGCCGGCGGCGAGAGGAAACTGGGCGGGACCGTGGCAGCGACCAAAGTAGAAATGCTGAAGAACATCGCCGTTCTCATCGGCGACACCGATGTTGAGCGGGCCGAGAAGCTGGCCAGCGACCTGCGGGAACACGGGTTCGCGCCACCGGTCATTTCGGCCAGCTTCAACGATGTCGGCGTCAAGCTCGAGAAGGGTGGCATCGACATTGCGATCCTGGCCGACAGTCTTGGCGGTCGCGTGTTCAAACTCAGCCGCGCCGTGCGGCACGGGTTGATAGGCTCCAACCCTTTCATGACCTTATACTGCGCCTTGGCGCCCGAGCACGTCGACGGGGCCAAGCATGCCCTGCGGGCCGGAGTCGACGGCATCCTAATCCAACCGGTCCCTGCGAAAGAAATCACCGACCGGGTACGCAAGGCCGGCCGCACCGACATGGCCTATGTCGTCACCAGCGAGTATATCGGCCCGGACCGTCGCGCCGCCGACCGGGCAAGTAAAATCCGGCGGTTCTATGTTCCGCAGACGGTTCAAGCCAAGTTGCGCGGACAGGACTTGGACTACAAAGACTTCGCCAAGAAGGTCGCTCCCATTCTAGAAGACATGATGCAGACACGCCTCAACAGCCAGAGCGCGCGTCTGTCTTCGACCTGCAAGGAACTCGCCGGATTATATCAGACGGGTCAGATTACTCCGGTTGTTCTCGACAAACTTAGAGCGCTGGAAGACCTCCTGAAAGACGCGGCAGCGACAGCCAAACAGATCGACCAGGACGACGTATCGGTTTTGTGCATATCGCTGGCAGAGAAAATTAAGGCCTTCGCCGAGCACTACACGACACCGTCGGAAAAAGATCTCAACCTTCTTAAGAAGATTGCAGACGCGGTGGCCATGGCCGCACGCACCGGGGTCGCCGTGGACGCGAAGGTAACGGGGATCGATTCCGGCGTTGAGGAAGAAGCCGCACTTCCGACGGACGAGCTTGGACCGGCGTTGGAAATTCAATTTTTGCAGAAAGGCCAGCAACTGTTTAAAGAGGGTGACGAAGCCTCAGCTGCCTACGTTGTCGCAGCAGGGTGTATCGGCATCTTCCGCAAGGTAGCTGGCAAGACCTCGCCGGTGGCTCGAATTCGCTCCGGTGAGTTTTTCGGTGAGATGGCTATCCTGGACGGATCGAAGCGGCGTGCAACCGCGGTGGCTCTTGAAGACACCACGGTATCACTGGTTTCAAAGGAACACCTCGAAGAAAAGATGGCCGGAACCGATAAGCTTATCCGCACCATCTTGCTCAGCGCTGTGCACAATTTACGTACCGCTCATGACACCTACACCCAGCGCGGACGCAGCTTGAAAGATATGTTCGACACCCTAAATCTGTCAGCACATATCGCCGGCCGGCATGCGGAACGCGTTGACCTGGGAGACGACGCCGATGCCGCTGCCGAGTTGTTGGCTCAGTTCGATGAAACCTTGGAGGATCTCCAAGGCCTGTCCGCGCCAGCAATCGAAGATGATCAGCGGGACGATCAAATTTTAAATACGCAGGACATTCAAGAGGCTGCCGAGTGAGGATACACCTCGACACCTTCGGCGCACCCAAGGTGAGGCCTCATGGACCGTAAGGAAAAACTCGGTCAGGACCGTCTCAATGTACTCGTCGTCGAGGACAACGAGTACATGCAGGATATCTTGCTCAAAGCCCTGCGCCGCCTTGGGTTCGAGACTTTGGTCAAGGTCAAGAACGGCAAGGAAGCCATCGAACACTTAAAGATGACGCATCCGTCTGTGGGTGCGGCGCGTCCCGTGGACATCATTGTGTGCGATCTGGTGATGTCGCCGATCAATGGCCTGATTCTTCTGCAATTGCTACGCACTTTCAAAGAGTCACCGAACCGGTTCATGCCGTTCATTATGGTGTCCGGCGCCGCCGACGCCGCCAACGTTCAGGCCGCACGAGATCAGGGCATGCACGAATTTATGGCGAAGCCCTTTTCGGTTGATGCCCTATACAAAACGTTGCAACGGCTGATCGACAAACCACGCCAGTTCATCGTTACTCAGAAGTACTACGGTCCCGACCGGCGGCGGCGGAAGGTTGAGTCTCTGCCAGGACCGGAAAAACGGGCGGAAGGCGAAGACCACGCGACAATCGTGTATTCGAAAGACAAGGTCGCGAAGCCGGAGAAAGCCAGCGATGTCTGGATTTTTAAGCTGCCGAATCACCTCAAGGAAAAAATGGGCTCCAACGCCATGCGCCAAGAGTTCATTGTGCCGGACGATATTCTTGCTGAGGCTGAAGACGCTTTGCAGCGGGAAGCCGCCGGCTTCCTGACATGGGCCAAGGTGTACCTCGATAACTTGTCCAAGGAAGTCGCGGCGGCCCGCACTTTAGCGCAAGACCGCAACAAGCATTTCGATGAGATTAACCTGATTGCGCACGAACTGCGCGGCCAGGGCGGGACCTTCGGGTACCCGCTGATCACTCTGTTCGGCAAATCGTTATATGAGTCGACCAAGGAACCGCGCAAGGAAGATGACGCTGCGCTTGATATCGCCAAGGCACATATCGACACCATGCGGGCCGTAATCCGCGAAGACATCGAGGGCGACGGCGGCGAGATCGGTCAACAACTGTTCAAGTCCCTCAAAATGGCGATCGCCAAGCACGAAAAGCGCGGCGGCTAAGCGCCTCCGCACCTGATCATGAACATCGTCTCCCTGATCGCCAGCGCCACCGAGATTGTCTGCGCCTTGGGGGCGCGGGATCAGTTGTGCGGGCGGAGTCACGAATGCGATCGCCCCGCCGATGTCATAGGCGTTCCGCCGCTGACCAAGCCCCGTTTTGACACCAAGGGATCGAGCCGGTCGATCGATACAGCAGTGCGCGATCTGGTGGGCGATGGACTATCGGTCTATGACATCGACCGGGACACGCTGGCCGCGCTTGAGCCGGACGTCATTCTGACCCAGGACCAGTGCGAAGTCTGCGCCGCCAGTCTTGACGACGTGACCGCAGCACTGCGCGATTTCGCAGGGCGCGACATCAACGTGATTTCGCTCAGGCCTGATACGCTGGCAGATGTGCTGGCGGACATCCGCAGAGTTGGCAACGCGATTGGCCGGAGCAACGCGGCAGAAGATTTGACCACGCGCATGACGGATGATCTGGACGCTTTGCGCACCAAGTACGGCGGGCGCGGCACACGCCCCAAGGCATTCCTGCTCGAGTGGATCGATCCGCCTATGGCGGCTGGTCATTGGATTCCTCCTCTGATCGAGGCTGCGGGCGGTGAAAACGTCGTTACCCGCGAAGGCGCGCCCTCTGGCTATGTGGAATGGTCAACGATTGCCGAAGCAGACCCGGACGTGATCATCGTCGCGCCCTGCGGCTTCGATGTGGACCGCACGGCAAAAGAACTGCACGGCCTATCAGCCCAGCCTGAATGGACAGGCCTGCGCGCAGTGAAGGCAGGAAAGGTCGCAGTGATGGACGGTAACCGGTTTATCAACCGGCCGTCGCCGGGCGTGGTCGAGAGTGCTGCGATGATTCACGATGTGCTGTGGAACGGCGCACCCGCACGCGGCCCTGCGTATTGGCGTTGGCACCACGAGTTCGTGTAACTCAGACGTGGTCCCAGGGCACAACCGCGGTCTGCCCGCCATCTGAAATCACGCGGGTTTCAACGTCGTAGATATTGCGCACGCGCTCAGGTGTAAGCACGTCCTCCGGTGAACCGTCGGCCACGACAGCCCCGTCATTGAGCAGCACGAGACGATCGCAGTAGCGCGATGCCAAGGTGAGGTCGTGCAACACGATGATCACGAGACGTCCGTCCCGCGCCAGAGCTTGAAAGCGCTGGACCACTTGGATGCGATGACCAGGGTCCAGTCCGGAGACAGGCTCATCGGCGAGAATAATTTCCGGGGTTCCGGCCAACACCCGCGCGAGCAATACACGGGCCAGCTCACCGCCGGAGAGTGTGGTGACAGAGCGGTCCTGCAATCCGTCCGTATCGGTGGCCTTAAGAGCATCAGAAATTGCCGCGCGGTCCTGATCCGACAAACCATCCCATGGCCCGCGATGCGGCAAGCGGCCCAGGGACACCAGCCGCTCGACCGTCACCGGCCAATGGACAGTCCGAGTTTGCGAGAGGTAGCCCAGCTTCTGGGCAAGCAGGTCACGCCGCCAAACTTCGAGGGTTTGACCATCAATCGCGACCGCGCCCTTACAGGGCGAGATCAACCCAGCCAGCGTCTTCAACAACGTAGTTTTGCCGGCGCCATTCGGTCCGATCAGTCCGATCAACTGCCCACCGTGCGCTTGTAGCGTGACTCCCCTGAGCCGGTCGATCTCATCGAAGGTAACGGTCAGGTTCGTTGCAGCTATGCGCGGGACGGGGTTCATTGGCCACTCCTGCGCAGTACCAGCAACAAATGGAAAAAGAACGGCGCACCGATGATCGCGGTCAGCACACCGATCTTCAATTCCAACTGTGTGTCGATGAGACGCACGCCGATGTCTGCCGCCAGCATCAGTGCTGCGCCGCCCAGCGCGCTGGCAACAAGTAGCCGGCTGGGCCGGTAGCCGACAAAGGGGCGCAGGATGTGCGGCACGACCAAGCCGACAAAACTGATGACGCCGGTGGTGGCCACTGCCGCGCCGACGGCGAAGGCGCAGCCGAGGATGGCGCGGATCTTCACCGCCGCGAGGTTAAAGCCGAGGGACGCAGCAGCGTCTTCACCCAGGGTCAACGCGTCCAGACTGCGCCAGGTTGAAAACAGCAGCCCCCAGCCGATGAGCATCAGCGGTACGGCGAATACAAGATGATCGAGACTGCGGTCGGCGAACGAGCCGAGAATCCAAAAAATGATCTCCAGCGCGGCGTAGGGACTGGGCGCCAGATTAAGTGCCAAAGATGTCAGCGCAGCCGCCAGCGCATTGATCGCCACGCCGGCGAGGATCAACGTCAACGGGTCTTGGGCCCGCCCCCCAAGTGCGATGAGGATGGCGGTGGCGGCCATGGTGCCCGCGACACCGCCGAAGGGCGTAGCCAGTGCTGAGCCACCGGCGATGCCGAAGTAAAACACGACAACCGCACCGAGCGCGGCAGAACTCGACGCACCGAGGATAAACGGTTCCGCCAATGGATTACGCAGGATGCCCTGCAACACCGCGCCGGAGAGACCGAGGGTGGCGCCAACGGTGAGCGCCAGCACAGTACGAGGCAGGCGCACTTCCGTTAGCAACAACCAGAAGGTTTCAGGGTCGGTGGTGCGCACGGCCAGAAGATCAGCAAGCCCGCCGATGCCGAGGCGCCCGGTAAACAAAGATGCGATGAACAACACCGCAACGAGGCATGTGAGTCCGACTAGCAGCACGCCGTAGGAAACTTCTCGCGATGGCAGGGCGGGCGCCTTGGCGGTCATGGCGGCGCACCTCTCACCCGTGCTGACCGGCGCTCAGTCACCGCGCCGAACACGGCCGCGGCCGCATCGGCGAGGTACGGTCCGCCGCAATTCACCCAGGACTGGGGCACAGGGATCATCGGCTGGCCGCCGAGAAAAGCATTTAAGGCGGGATGGGTCAGGGTCTGGTTGGCAAGAGACGGCGCATCGGGCCGGTACATCATGCGGACAATATAATCCGGATTAGCGAGCAAAACGGCTTCCAAGGTAACCTGACCGAAGTCGCCGACGCCGAGCTCGGCGGCGACATTGGTCAGCCCGATACGGGTGAGCACCTGATCGACCAGACTGGGCCGGCCAACTGTGAATCCGTTGGCGTCGAGAATCAGCACGGACCCGAACGTATCGTCGCCGACGCGGCGGTCGATGACAGCGAGACGCTGCTCCAGGGCCGTGATCAATGACAAGGCCTCGGCCTCGCGGCCCAGCGCCTCTCCCAGCTCAAGATAGGACTCACGCACCCCGTCGAACGTCTGCGGGATGTCGAGCTCCAAAATGGAATAGTCGAGCCGTCGCAGCAGCAGTTTCGCCGCCGTGGTGGTGTAGCGCCCCGTCACCACGAGATCAGGATTAAGGGCAATAACTTCTTCGGCTTGGCCGTGATTGAGGGCGAGCCCCTCCGTCAAATGTGCAACCGGTGACTCGGCGGGATCGGCGGTCAGAAAACTGACAGAAGCAACCGTATCGGGCGCCGCCAACAGCAACACCATCTGATCGGCGCACAGGTTCATGGAGACGATCCGGCGCGGCGGTTCGTCGGCCACAGCGGTGCCGCAGAGCAGCACCGTGAGCAAAGCGATGAACCGCGCCGTACCCACGGCGTCTACTCCTGCCCCAGCCGGATGCGCACGCCGGCGTAGAGCCCGATGCCCGGCGAGGCGAAGCCAAAGACATCCTGGTAGTCCTCCTCGAACAGGTTTTCGACCCGGGCAGTCAGATCGATCTGCTCGGTCACCCGATACGAGGCTGAGACCGTGCCGAGGATATAGTCATCTAGGGTCACCAAAGTTTCTGGGGTGGCAAAGATGAGCTCGGTGTCGGTCATGGTGCCGTTGTAGTTCAGCCCCAGGTCGAGCACGGCGCGGCTGTCGAGCATCCGGTAGGTGACATTGACGCTGCCGGTGTGCTTGGGCCGCCGCACTTCCCGCGCGCCAAAGTCATCCTTGGCGTCGGTGTAGGTGTAGGACGCGGCCAATGAAATCTCGTCGAGCGGATCGGCCGCGAACGAGACCTCAAACCCATCGCGCGTGCTGGTTCCGGTCCGGTTGATCACCGTGAACGGGAAGACGGAAAAATCGGTGACGACTTCGTCCTTGAGGTTGGCGTCGAAGTAGGTCAGCGAGACCAGGCCTGCGCCGTCGGCGAACCCGTAATCGACGCCGATGTCCCAGCCTTCGGATGTCTCGGGCTGCAGGTCGGGATTACCGACAAAGAAATCGGGATTGAAGCCGAACAGCTCGAAAAAATTCGGCTGGGCGACACCGGTGCCGAAACTGCCCCGCACTTTTGCGCCGGAGCCGGGAATTGCCCATGCGGCCGTGGCGCGATAGGTCGTTTCGTTCTTGAAGCGGTTTGAGTCGTCATGACGCGCCGCGGCACTCAGGAACACCTGATCGGAGATGCCGACGCGGTACTCTAACGCCGCGGACCACTGGGCGCCGGTCTGACGCTGGTTGCCGGCGCCTCCGCCAGGCTGGATGGATTCGTAAGTGAGGTCTTCGTATTCGAGCAATGTGCTGAGGCCGTGCTCCACGCCACCGGCAGATGAAAAAGCGACGTTGCTTTGGTATTCGACATCCCACTTGCGGCCGTCCGACCCGAAGGTGAGAGCGCCGCCGGAGAAGGAATCATTGCTAGCGTCGGTGAGACCGGCGCTGAGGCTGTGCGTCCACAGTCCGTCAAAGGCGCTGAGATCAGCGGCGGCGCGGCCATACCAGCGCTTGGAGTCGCGCTCTGTATCAGAGTCGATGACCAGACCCTGGGTCGGCGAGCCGAAGGTGAAGTCTTGCGCATCCTCTTCCGATGAGGCCGATACATAGCGCCCAGCCAGGGAGACAGTCAGGTCTTCCGTAATGACAAAGTCCGCAAAAAGATTGCCTGTGACATTGTCGTAGCCGTCTTTCTCGGGCTGGGTCGGCGAGGCTGAGATGCCGCGGATGCCGGTGTACGACAGCGCGCCCCTGGCCGTGCCCCAGTCCCCGGATGTTCCGGTTTGCACCGACCCACGCGCGGTGCCGAAGGAGCCGCCCTCCGCCCAGGCGTCTGCCCAGGGCCCGGCAAAGTCGCCCGGTGGACCGGTGACGATGTTGATCACACCGCCAATGGCTTCGGACCCCCACAACGCGCTTTGCGGGCCGCGCAGCACTTCGACGCGGGCCAATCCGGCAGACAACAGGTGGGCGAATTCAAACTCGCTACCGTTGAACGGATCGCCGGCCTCTAGGCCGTCGATCACAACCAAGGTGTGATTGGCCTCCGCCCCGCGCAGGCGGATTTGGGTGAACGCCCCAGCGGGCCCTGATTGATTGACCGCGAGGCCTGGCAAATCGCGCAATAGATCGCTCAAGAACGGCTGCTGGCGATCGCGCAGGTCTTGCGCATCGAGCACGTCAACCGCGCTGCCGACGGCGAACCGCTCCTGCGGCACACGGCTGGCGGTGACGATGATTTCGTCCTGGATGACGGGCGAAGGGGTTTGCCCGGCGGCGGGCACGGTAAACAGCACTGCCGCGAGAGCGGTGGTTGATAGGAATGTATTTCGAGTCGTTTCTAAGTCAGTCATGGCGACCTCCGGTTTCAAGTGACGCAACCGGCACCGCCACACACAAGATTCGGGAAGGGACTTAAGAAGTCTGACCCGATAAACGTGACGGCACCAAATCGTGCGCGTCACCGCTACGGATCGCCGCTCCACAGGAACACCCCGCCCCATGGATAGGTGACGCTGTGACGGCAGGTCTCCTGACTTGCGGGTCGTCGCCGGTCCGCCTGCCTTCCCAGAGTGACCTCCAGTGGCGTTGGTGGCGGATGGCTCACCGCTTACAGTTGCGGGGGCAGCTCCGGAGTCTCACCGGATTCCCTCTTGTCCCAGACACCGAACGGCACCGGGGACACCATCACTGAAACCCTACCTACTGCCAGGGCTTGGCAGCGTCAAGGCGGGCGGCGGTTGACCCAGCCCCTAGAGCAAGGTCTAAAGCCTTGGGAGCGCGTACAAAGCTCAAAGATACAGCGGGGAAACGCCATGAAAGTGTTGCAGCAGGTCGACTACGGCGATCCCGCCGAGGTGGTCAAACTCATCGACGTGCCAGACCCGGAGCCGACAGCGGATGAGGTGGTGATTGAGATTGAAGCGGCGGCCGTACACCTGGCCGACATCAAGCGCTTCACCGGCGAGCGCGATTTCAGAATTCCCGAACTGCCCAGCCAGCCCGGCTACGAGGGCGTCGGCTATGTCACTGCGACCGGCAGCGATGTCACGCAGTTCAAGGTCGGCGACCGGGTGTTTCCGTGGTGGGGCTCCGGCACCTTCGCACAGAAGGTCTGCGTGAACGCCGATAAAGTTCTGCCCGCACCGGCGGGCGACGCGGCCCAGCTTGCGCTGATGATGGTCAACGGCATGACCGCCGTGGTGCTGCTGGAAGACTTCGCCGAGCTGAAAGAAGGCGACTGGTTCATCCAGAACGGCGCCAACTCAAGCTGCGGGCGCTACATGATCGTGCTGGCCAAGGAGCGCGGCATCAAAACCTGCAACATCGTGCGGCGTGAAAGTCTGGTGGCCGAGATCAACGCCTTGGGCGCCGACGTGTGCCTCATCGACCGCGATGATCCGAACGAATTGGCGGAAACCGTTAAGGAGGCCACTGGCGACGCGGACATTCACCTCGGCTTCGATCTTGTCGCCGGTGAAGGCACCACGCGCATCGCGCGCTGCCTGGCCTATGGCGGCAAGGTGGTGAATTACGGGTTCATCTCCGGCGAGCCTTGTGTGCTGCCGTTCCACGATCTGTTCTTCAAGAACATCACCTTGACCGGCATGAGCACCGGACGCGGCTTGGCCAAACGCAGCATGGACGAAATCCGCAGTATCTATGAGATGCTGGCGCAGAAAATCGGCGACGGCGAACTCAAGGCGGCAATTGCCGGCACCTACACGCTGGATCAATACGCCGAGGCCTTTGCCCATGCGCGCCGCACCGGCGACGACCGCAAGGGCAAGGTGATCCTGCGGCCGAACGGTTAGGTTTCCGCCTAGAACCGCGCGGGATCAGACTCGTCGGCGGTGCAGTTCGCCTCCACCCCGGCAATGCTGATTGCCACCCGGGGCGTATCCGGCGCAACGAAGGCGCGGGCCAGCGGGAACAGATCGTTCTTCTCGGTCAGGGTCATGATCAAGGTGTCGCGGCTGGTCCCGGCGGGCGGCACGATTTTCAGCAACTCAACGTGTAGTTCCTTCGGCGGATCGTGTTGGGTAACGACGGTGAACTCACCCCCTTGGTCGTGCGTCTTGATTCCGGCGTAACGCTCAAACCGCTGCTCCATCGCCGGGTTGAGCGCCAACATCATGCAGGTGAAGGGGCGCGCTTTACGCGCAACCTCTGGCGTGCCGAGGTCGTTGGCCATCAGCATGTTGCCGTCGGCATCAAGGATTTCCGTCTGCGTGGTCATCGCCTCCGCCGTGAGGGTGATGGTGTCGCGCAGGCTGACCTGCTGGCTGAACCCGGCGGGCGTGTAGAGGCAATCGTCAGGTGTTTGCACACCCAGGAAGGTCTCGCCCAGCTTCTGCCAGCGGACGGCGCAGCCATCGGGAATCTTGGTCAGGCGATCCGGCGTCATGCCGGCGAGCTTGGATGGATCCTCATGCGCCCCGGCGACCGCCGCGGCGTCATCCTCCGAGAAGCTATAGATGTCGGTGACGACCTGTCCCAGCTCCTCGTCGATGCGGTGCACATACAGGCGCTGGCGGAACAACTGATCCGGCGGGGTGCCCTGATACTGTTCGACATAGGTCACATAAGGCCCGAAGGCCGGCAGATCGACACGGGCGAAGATTTTGTGCTGGCGCGCGACCCAGCCCTCTTCCGGCAGATTGAAGCGTTCCTGGAAGTTGACCTGGTTGGCGGTGTCGTAGGCACCCTGCCACAGCGCGGCAAGGTCTTCGGCGGTGCGCTGAAGCACGGCATCGCCGCCCGGGCGCGCGGGGGTCTGCGACATGGCAGGCGCTGACGCCAGGACGACAGCCCCGAGCAAACAGAACAAACGACTCATAGCACTCTCCCTCTCAAGGTCAGCGGCAGAGTAACGGTATGCGGGCTCCATGTCGCGGGGTCGGCCAGATGCGTGAATAGGGACCAGAAGGCGGCGAAAAACCTTATTCCTCAAAAAATCGAGGAACGAGCCCATGCACGCCACGGGAAACTGCGGGGCCGGTCTGAATTCGTCAACGAATTCAGGGCCTTATTTTTGAGTCAAACGAGCCCATGCACGCCGGTTTTGCCCGATTTGTCCGGGCAAATCAGAGCCGATCAGGGCGATGTGCTCACCTTCCTCAGGTGATTTCTGCGAAACCCCAAAATGTCATGTCACACGGCCCCCGCCTGTCTCGTCTTCTTCTCAGACCCCCACTTTTCAGGAGACAGACAATGAGCACACGCGTCAATTACGTCAGCGCGGCACCCGAGGCCTATCAAGCGGTGCTTGCCCTCAGCGAATACGCGGATACCTGCGGACTGGAGCCGAGCTTGATTGAACTCGTCAAAATCCGCGCCTCACAGATCAACGGATGCGGGTTCTGCCTCGACATGCATACGCGGGACGCCCGCGCCGCCGGAGAAACGGAAGAACGGCTCCACGTGCTCGCGGCGTGGCCCGAGTCGACGCTGTTTTCCGCGCGCGAGCGGGCGGCCTTGGCCTGGACGGATGCGTTGACGAAACTGGACCGGCACGAGGATGTCGCGGCAGCCTTCATGGCCGTGAGGCCGCACTTCGCCGACGATGAGTTGGTGAAGCTTGCCGTCGTCATCGGCGTGATCAACACCTGGAACCGCATCAACGTTGGATTTCATGTGCCGCAACCGTTAGACCACGCCGCACCTGCGGCTTGAACAGGAGCGCCAGCGCATATGAGACGCGCGCCCACAACGTTTGAAGAGCACCGGCCCACCCTGTTCGGGCTCGCGTATCGTATGCTGGGGTCCGTTGCCGACGCGGAAGACGTCCTTCAAGACGCCTTCTTGCGGTGGGACCGGATCGACCCGGAGTCGGTGGCGCATCCGCGCGCCTTTCTCTCCAAGACCGTGTCCCGGCTGTGCCTGGACAAGTTGAAGGAAGCGCACCGGCGGCGCGAAGTGTATGTGGGCCCATGGCTTCCCGAGCCCATTCTCAACGATCCGGCCACAGCCGTGGCAGCGCCGGAGAGCGTGGCGGGAGATGTTTCCTTTGCGCTGATGCTGGCGCTTGAACGCCTGTCACCGTTGGAGCGCGCGGCATTTCTGCTGCATGACGTGTTCGACACCGCCTATGACGAGATTGCCGCCATCTTGGGCCGCACCGAGGCCGCGTGCCGCCAACTGGTGCGCCGTGCCCGTACCCATGTGCGCGCCGAACGGCCGCGGTTCGATGTCGCGCCGGATCGTGCCGCACAAATTGCCAGCGCTTTCTTCTCCGCAGCCCAGAGCGGCGATGCGGACGCGTTGCGCACGCTTCTTGCCGAGGACGCGGTTCTGCACTCGGATGGAGGCGGACAAGCCCGGGCGGCACTCAACCTCATTCAGGGACACAACACCATCGCGCGGTTTTACGCGGGCCTTGCCGCCAAGGCCTCCAGAACCGGCGATGCTGCCGCCAGGGTGGTGCAGCGCACGACGATCAACGGCTTGCCCGGTGAGCTTGCGGTGGGTTGGGACGGACTTCTTCAGACCACGGCGATTGAGATATCCGGCGACCGGATCGCCGCCATTTACGTGACGCGCAATCCCGACAAGCTGAGTCATCTCACAGACTTTGCCGAAGATGCGGCGCTGCCGATAACGTGACCGCTTGACGCGATTTCCCTTAACCCGCGCGCTTAACTTGGCGGTTTTTCGAAGAACATCAGGTGCTGCTGCGGCAGGATGTCCTTGGTTTGCACCCAGGTCAGGCCGAGCGCTTCCATTTCCTTGCGCGCTTGAGCCTCGCTCATCTTGTGCAGGGTTTTGATCGGCACCGAGGGATCCTCAAGGCGATATTCCACCAACGCGATCTGCCCGCCGGGCTTGAGCGCACGCACCATTGCTTCGCCCATTTCGCGCGGGTACTCGAACTCGTGATAGGCGTCGACCATGAGGATCAGATCGACGGTGTTGTCGGGCAGGTTGGGGTCATCGACGGTACCGCGCACGGTTTCAATGTTGGCCCAGCTTTGCTCGCTTAAGCCCGCCGCCTTGCGCGATTCGATGATGGCCAGCATCTCGGGCTGAATATCGACGGCCAGCACCTTGCCGTCTTTGACCCGCGCAGCGATGGGGAACGAAAAGTAGCCCGTGCCCGCGCCGATGTCGGCGACGACGTCGGTGGGTTCGAGGTCGAGGTTAGCGATCAGCAGGTCGGTGCGTTCTTCCTGCACCCGCTCGATGCGCTCCAGCCACCCGGCGCCGAGATGCCCCATCACCTGGGAAATCTCGCGGCCCATGTAGACCTTGCCAATGCCATCGCGGCTGGCGCGTTTGGTTTCGTACCAGGGGGATGTTTCCTGTGCATCCACAGGCGCCGGCGCATCGCAGGCGGCGACGGCCAACACAAGAACGGCGGGCATGAGCAAACGCATGGTGAAGACCCCTTCTTTCAGTCGCGCTTTCATAGGTTATACGCGTGGCGGCTGCTTTGGTTTATCCCCGCTGGTGACCCAAGGGCGGGGAGGCTGCGTAGAAAAAGCATGTCCACCGCATCCCTCACCGTTTTTTACAATGGCGCCTGCCCCATCTGCCGGGCGGAGATCAGCCATTACCGCGCGCTGGCCGCACGCGATGAGGTGGAGACCCTGGTGTGGTGTGATTTGGCCGAAATGCCGGACGCCCTGGCCCCGCATGGCCTATCCGCCGATCAGGCCAAGCGGCGGCTGTATACCGAAAGCACAGACGGAACCCTGCAAAGCGGGGTCGAGTCCTTCATCGCCATCTGGCAGCGCCTGCCGCGCTACCGTTGGCTGGCGCGGGTAGCACGTTGGCCGGTGATCTATCCCATCGCGGGATGGGTCTACGAACGGATCGCCGCACCGTTTTTGGTGTGGCTGAACCGGCGGCGCAAAACTGCGCCTAGATGAATTCAACTCACTGTCATGTTCGCATTCATTGCGAGCATCCAGGGTTCCAGACCGAATGGGGCCGTGGCCCTAGACCCTCGAAAGTTGCTAACTGTCCGCGCACCGCGGACAGGGCCCGAGGGTGACGTCTCAAATTTTTATGTCGTCTCTCGGTACCTATTTCATCGTTTAGATCAGGCGCGCCGCGCCGCTAGTCGCTCTGCGGCAGCAGTTCGTAGATCTCCACCAGTTGCCCGGTCGGCGCGCGCAGCAAAATCTGCATCGAGCGTCCGGTCGCTGACGGGCCGTAGGGTTTGAGAATCTCCACACCCGCTGCGACGGCCCGGTTGTAAACGTCCTCTAAATTCTTCGCGCGATGGACCAACACAGCGGTGTTGTACGCCCCGCCCTCAGCCGGATGCGTGACGGTGGGGTAGCCCGGCGTTTCCTCAATCATCAATAGGCCGAGCATGGCGCCGTCGGTGGAGTCGAACTGGGTGTAGTAGGTGACCGAGTCCTCGGTCCAGCCAAAGGGACTGGCCGCGCCGGTGCGGGCTTGGGGATCACCGCGGTAGGTGAAGCCCAGCACGTCGCCCCAAAACACTTTGGACGGTTCCAAGTCAGCCAGCCGGCAGATGATGGTGGTGCGGATCAGCGAGGCGTAGCCCTTGCCCGATTCATGGCCATCGGCGTGAACAGTCTGCGGGGCGAGGAGAACAAAGAGGAGGAAAGCGAACGCGCGCATGACGAACTCCATCAGGTTTCTGTGAAATGCGAGACCCAGCATAGGCGGCCCGGGCGCGAGCCGCTATAACCTGTGCATGCCTGACGACCACAAGAACAGCGTCACCTCCGTACCGACGGCAACCCACTGGGGCGCTTATACGGCCACGGTGGAAAACGGCCGGGTGACGGCGCTGGAGCCGTTCAGCGGCGACCCCGATCCCTCACCCATCGGCCTCGGCATGCCGCAAGCCCTGGACGACGCGGTGCGCATTCCCCGGCCCATGGTGCGCCAAGGCTGGCTTGAGGGCCGTGAGCGTGGCGACTTCGATGGGGAGGGCCGCGGCGCGCAGCCGTTCATCGAGCTGCCCTGGGACGAAGCGCTCGACATCGCCGCAGGTGAACTGACCCGGGTGAAAGACAGCTTCGGCAATGAGTCCATTTACGCCGGGTCCTACGGCTGGGCCAGCGCCGGACGGTTTCATCACGCCCAGAGTCAGATGCGCCGGTTCCTCAATTTGTTTGGCGGCAACACGTATTCGATGAACACCTATTCGTCGGGCGCGGCGGAAGTGATTGTGCCGCATGTGTGCGGCAACTGGGGCGACGTTTGCTACACCGCCAGCACCACCTGGGGCACCATCGCCGATCACACCAAGCTGGTGGTGGCCTTCGGCGGCCTGGCGCTGAAGAACAGCCAAGTGCACGGCGGCGGCGTGGGACGGCACATCGCCCGCGACGCACTGCAGCGCTGCAAAGCCAACGGGGTCGAGGTGGTGAGCGTCAGCCCGATCCATGCCGACGCGGCGGACTTTCTTGAAGCAGACTGGTGGGCGGCCCGCCCTGGTACGGACGTCGCGATCATGCTCGGCCTGGCGCACACGCTGATTTCCGAAAACCTGCACGACCAAGAGTTCCTCAACCGCTTTTGTGTCGGCGGTGACGCGGTGCTGGCCTATGTGATGGGCGGCGAAGACGGGATTGAGAAAAGCGCCGAATGGGCGGCGGAGATTGCGGAATTGGATGCAGAGACCATCCGCGCCGTGGCGCGCAAGATGGCGCAGGCGCGCACGCTGATCACGGTGAGCTGGTCGCTGCAGCGCGCCGATCATGGCGAACAGACCTACTGGATGGCGATTACACTGGCCGCACTCCTCGGCCAGATCGGCCTGCCCGGCGGCGGCTTCGGCTTTGCCTATGCCGGGGCGGCGGGCATGGGATCACCGGGCACCCCGGTTGCCCCCGCGCATCTGCCCAAGGGCGAAAACCCGGTGCGGCGGTTTATTCCGGTGGCGCGCATCGCCGACATGCTGCTCAACCCCGGCGGCACGGTGCGCTACGACGGCCAGACCCTGACCTACCCGGATGTGCGGATGATTTACTGGTGCGGCGGCAATCCGTTTCACCACCATCAAGACCTCAACAAAATGCTGCGCGCCTGGCGCAAGCCGGAGACCATCATCGCCAACGAGGCGTGGTGGAACCCGATGGCGCGCCACGCCGATATCGTGCTGCCGGTGACGACGACGCTGGAGCGCAACGACGTCACCGCGTCGGGCCTCTCCGTGCAGCTGATGGCCATGCACAAGGCCGCCGACCCGCCGGGCGAACAGCGCTCCGATCACGACATCTTCAAGGGCCTGGCGCAACGCACCGGTCTGAAAGAGGCCTTTACGGAAAACCGCAGCGAGATGGAGTGGGTGCGCTGGCTGTATGACACCACGTGTGAGCGCGCTGCCAAGCTCGGCATCAACACGCCAGACTTCGACACCTTCTGGCAGGACGGCATGCTGGAGTGGCCGTGGCGGCCGGAGCGCACGTTGTTCGAGGACTTCCGCACCAACCCGGACGCGCATCCGCTGAACACGCCGTCGGGCAAGCTGGAATTGTTCTCCGCCGAGATCGCCGGGTGGAACGATCCCGACCAACCCGGCCACGCGGTGTGGCACGCACCGAGTGAGTGGCTCGGCGGCGCGATGGCACAGACCTACCCGCTGCACCTGATGTCCAACCAGCCGGCGACACGGCTGCATTCGCAATACGACAACGGCGGCTGTGCCCAAGCCTCCAAAGTGAATGGCCGCGAGCCGCTGTGGATGCATCCCGATGACGCCGCGGCCCGCGGTATTGCCGACGGCGACATCGTGCGCCTGTTCAATGACCGTGGCGAATGTCTGACCGGCGCGGTGGTGACCGACAAAGTGCGGCCGGGCGTGGTGCAACTGCCGACGGGCGCGTGGTACGACCCGGCGACGCCGGGCGAGATCGGCGCGCTGTGCGTCCACGGCAATCCCAATGTGCTGACCCGTGACGCAGGCACCTCGAACATCGCCCAAGGCACCAGCGCCCACACTTGCTTGATCGAAGCCGAGAAGTTTGAGGGTGATGCACCGCCGGTGAAAGTTTTTGAACCTCCGGTGGTGGTGAGGCGTTAGATCACCATGCCCAAGATCCGTTTCTTCTGCGCCGTGTCGATGGACGGCTTTCTCGCCGCGCCGGACGGCAGTGTCGCGTTCCTTGACCGTTTCGAGGGCGATTACGGCTACAACGACTTCATCGGCTCCGTCGGTGCGGTGGTGATGGGGCGCAAGACCTACGACGTCACCCGCGCCAACGGCCAATGGCCCTATGAGGGCAAGCGCGCCTACGTGCTGTCGCGCAACCGGCTCAACACCGAATACGGCCATGCCAAGTTGGTACCTGACGGCGATTCCCTGATCACCCGGCTCGACCTGCTGGATGAGGACGACGGCGATGTGTGGGTGGTCGGCGGCGGTGAGGTGCACCGGCTGTTTTTGGACGCAGGCAAGGTCGATGAGATCGATCTGTTCGTCATGCCGGTGATCCTGGGTGACGGCGTGCCGCTGTTCGACGGCGGCGCGACGCTGGTGAACATGACGCTGGCCGGCAACGACGTGTTCGCCGACGGGGTGGTGCGGCTGACGTACCGTCCGGCTTAATTTCTACTTGATCGCGGCGCGGATTTTTTCGCGCGCCGGATAAAACACGATCAACAAGAGCGCCCAAGCAACTGACATCGCCAATCCGATGCTGAGGCCGATCGCGCTGCCGTACGCCACCACACCGTAGTGCATGCCCATGAGCGCGAACACCATGCCGAACACCACGCGCATGGCGCTGTGCATGGTCGCCGCGGCAGCAGCCCCACCCAGGCTGAGATGGAGAATCACGGTCAGGCACAGAAAGACGATGGGAAAGACCGCGCCCAACCCCGTCCCCACCGGCCCCAGCGCTTGCGAGGCCGTAACGACCACACCGACGAACAACCCAACCACAAGCGCGCGCAATGGCAAGGTATACCAGGGTGCGGCTTTACGGGTCTGGGTCTCCGGCGGCCGGCCCATGTTGCGGGTGAGCCAGAAACAGGCCGGGTAAACAATAACGTTGGCCAGAAGCGCGGTAACGGGAGTCCAGGCGATCTGGCTGATGGGCACGGCGAAAGCGGTCCACGCCACCAGCGCAGCGGCGACGGTCGCCCAGATGTTGGTACGCGGGGCGAGCCACACCATCACCGTCACAAACGGCGCGATGGCCGCCATGCTGGCCATACTGGCCACCGCACTCGCCGCGACGAAGGCAGCATCTTCCTTCAGCGCCAGCATGACGTAGGCCGGTCCGGCGGAGGTGGGAAAGGCCCCGATCAGCGCGCCGTAGAAAGGCCCTGCGCGCTCCGCCGCAGCGGTGGCCGCGACCACAACCGCCGCAGTCACCAGCATGCGGATGAGCAGCGGGATCAGGATGTCTTCCATGGCCGCGATTTGTACGGACAATTGCCCTTGAAGTCTATGAAGGAATCCCGGGTTGCCAGTCTGAGTCGAAAACTGTAACCAAAGGTTATGAACGCGCAGGCACAATTCTATTTCTACTATTTTAGAGCAACCGGCTGACCGGCGGCTTTCACGTGCGTGTGCACCCATGGCCGCCTGGGAAGGCGGCTTTTTTTATGGCCTGACTTCAAACCGAGACTTGGGCCTGAAAATCCCCGCCCCGTCAGACGGCCGTCCCGATCAGGCTCGGAAAAGGACGGACGGAAATGAGCAAGGACAGGATCGATATCAAAGAGGTGTTCCTCCGGCGCCTGCGCGGCGACGAGTTCAACGCCTATGCGGCGCTGCTGGCCGAGGCGGACTCAGTCCATCACGACGCCCTGCCGGACCTGATCAAACCACCGGACCGGGCCCGTCCGGCAGAACAGGACTTCACCGCCAGGCTGCGTGATCCCGACTGTTTGCTGGACGTGGCAGTGGTGCGCTTGAAGGACGGCACGGATGTGATCGCCGGTCTGGTTGATGCGCACGTGCTGGATCGTCCAGAAGGCCGCGTGCATGCGGCCAACCGGGTCGTCCGGATTGAAGTGGTTGTGGTGAGCGAAGCGTGGCGGCGGCGGGGCCTCGGGCGGATGCTGTTGGACCGGGTGAAAACCTGGAGCGCGGCCCGGGCCGCGGACCGCATCGTTTTGAACGTCTACGCCTTCAACATTGTCGCCGCGCGTCTGTATGAGAAGGCAGGGTTCTCTGTGATGACGAAAATGTATGCCCAGCCCGTGCCGTGAACAGTGGCTAGAGAGCTTTCTCGTACACGCGGTAGGTCTTGTAGATGCGCCCGCCGATGGATTCGATGGAATGGCGGGTCGGCGCGTTGTCTTCCAGCACCCAGCTCATCTCGCAAATGGGCAAGTTCAGCTTCAGTGACTCGCGGCGGATCGAGCCGATCACCAACAGGGCGAGCACCGAGCCGAGGGATTTCTGCTTAAACCTCGGCGCGACGCCCATGAGCGGAACGCGGGTGCGCGACGACCACGTGCGGCGGGTGGCGATGCGCCACGCAAGTTTAGCCCAGTTTGTGGGCAGCAAACTGCCGTTCATGTCGGCGATCATTTCATTGAGGTCCGGCAGGGCGACCGCCATGGCCGCAGGCTCGCCTTCGTAAAATGCGAACCATACCAGCTCGGGAATCAGAATGGGTTTGAGCTCCTTCGCCATGCGGGCGGCGTCGGCCTCGGTCAAAGGCACATAGCCCCAGTTCTCAGCCCAGGCGGCGTTGAACAAATCGACGAGGATCTTGATGTCACGGTCGTAGCGGGCGGGGTCGAGGTGACGGAACTGCAGACCGGGATTGCGGTCAATCGAACGCTCGAGCAGCTTGAGGTGCTTGTAGGGCAGAGCGGTATCCATGGGGGTCAGGTAGGCGAGCAAATCGCGCACCTGGGCGAAGCCCGCAGCTTCGACCAGCTTTTGGTAATAGGGTTTGGCGTGGCCCATCATCATGCGCGGCGGGCTCTCGAAGCCTTCGACCAGAAGCCCCGACTCTTCGTTGATGTTAAGGCTGAACGGGCCGCGCACGCGTTGCATGCCTTTCGCTTTCAGCCACTCGGCGGCGGCGGTGAACAGCGCATCGGCAATGGGTTGTTCATTAATACAATCAAAGAACCCGAAAAAGCCGGTGGCGTCGCCCCGCATATCCAAATGGGTACGGTCGATCTGCGCCGAAATGCGCCCGAGCGGCGCGCCGTTGCGCTCGGCGACAAACAGCTGCGCTTCGCCATGCGTGAACCAGGGGTTCTTTTTCGGGTTGAGCTGATCGCGCACCATCATCTTGAGCGGCGGCACCCAGACGGGATCATCACCGAGGCAAATCTCCGGCAGGGAGAGAAACACCTCGCGGTCCGCGCGGCTGTGAACCGGTCGGACGGTGATATCGGACTCAGTCATGAAGGATGAACAGCGCGGTGGTGTTACGAATATTACGAGGGTGCGAGCTCGCCGTCGGCAGCGTCCGCCTCTTCGGCCCGCTGGCGGTGCACCGGATTGGCCACATGGGGCCAGTTGGGAGTCAGCTTGGCGACGTAGGGATAGTCTTTCGCCACCTCTTCGTCGTAGCCCAGATTGAACACAGTGGCCGAGCGCGGCTTCTGCTTGATCTGCTCGTACATAGTGCCGAGCACGCGGTCCCACAGATAGTTGGTGATGCCGAAGTTGCCGGTCTCGTTGTGGAAGTGGTGGGCCATGTGCAGCTTCTTGACGCGCTTGACCCAGCCCCACTGCGGCGCGTACCCGAGATGCTGAATGCAGTGGATGAATTCGTAAAAACAGGTTTGCAGCACGCCGGTGCACAAGGCCATCGCCGCACCGGGCCATCCGGCTAGCGCATAGCCCACGGGCACCGTGGCAAGCGCAACGGTCGGCAGTGTGGTGTACAGCGCGCCGAACAGCACCCGGAGATTGTTGGGATCGGAATGGTGATCGTAGTGAATACGTTTCCATACCGGTGCAGTGGCCTTGAACTTCCACATCCACTGGGAATGCAGCACCCAGCGATGCAGCACGTACCACACCAGCGGGTAGATCAGGACAGTGGCGAGGGCAGCGAGACCCAGACCGGTCCAGGTGGCCTGACCCTGGGACAGCGCCCACAGGGCGTAGGCACCCGTCAGCGCCGCCAGCGCGAAATAGGCCGCAATGGCGTAGTACTGAAAGTACGCAGCCGCGAGCTCACGCAGGTTCATGCGATCCAGGTGATAGTCGCGGTCGGACCAAAAGCCGATCTTGAGCGCCATAACGTGTCCTGTCTTTGGCTCCGGGGCTTGGGAGATGGGTGTTATCTAACGCACGGAGGCGGAAAAACAACCCGTGTAACAGCCAGCGGAGCGTCTATGAGGCAGCCTAAGCGCCCCGATTCTCTAAGTTTATCACAATCCACAGCCCAATGGTGCCGAACAGCGCCAAGGGCAGCCAAGCCGCCATAACCGGCGGCAAAGTGCCGAACTGGCCCATGGCGAGCATGAGATTGTCGGTCACGATAAAAACAAAGCCCAGCGTAATGCCGTAGACGACAACCATCACCGCACTGCCTTGGCGGTGATGGGCGAAGGCGGCGATGGCAGCCAGCAGCGGCATCAGCGCCAGCACCACCGGACCGGCCAGCTTCCGCTGCAGCCAGGTGTCGTAGTAGTAGGCAGGCCGAGTGCCGAGCGCGAGTTCGCGCACGTAGTGTTCAAGCTCATCGAAGGTCAGCTCGCTGGGCGGATTGGCCAACTTGTTGAAGTCCTCAGGCGTGAATTGGGTGTCCCACACCGAGCCTTCGGCCGGCAGATCAGTGACATTGGGATCGCCGCCGACCCGCTCGACCTCGAACAGGTTCCAGGCGCCGTTCTCCCAAATGGCCAGACGAATGTTGATGATGTCATCCACCGCCGCCGTGTCGCTTTGCCGGAACAGACGGATGTCGTTCAGCACCGCGCCGTTGCGCAGCACATGGCCGACACGGATGATGGTATCGCCTTCGATGACCCAGGCTTCACTGCCGTCGATGATTTCCCCGCCTGGTTTGTAGCCCGTGCTCTTCCAGTCCTCGAGTTCCGCGTTGAAGCGCACGACCACGCGGTCGGAGAAAACGAACAGGATCGCGGCCAGCACGAGTCCGACGACAACCAGACCGCCGATGAGACTCAACACGGACCGGCCCGCAGCGCGCATGGCGATGATCTCGCTGTTGCGAGCCAGCACGACCAGCGCCGTGAGGCCGCCGAGCAATCCGGCGAGCGGCGCCACGGTTTCGATGATCGACGGGACGCGCAGCATGATGTAGCGGCTGAGCGCGTCGACCGGCGCGCCGCCACCTTCCAATACGGCGTCGGCGGTGGCCAGCAGATCGAGCATCTGCAGGAACACGACCAAGCCGAACAACAGCGCGAAGAAGCGTGTGAGATACGCTTTGGTGAGATACCAGGACAGAATCATGATTAGCGCTTCGGACGAAACAGACGTTTGAGGCTGGACGTGAGGTCGGTCCATCTGTCTTCGAGACGCTGCATGGGTGTCGCGCCGGCGACCACTTCGGTTTTTTGGAACAGATACGTCGTTCCAGCAATGAACAAGGCAAACGGTACCCACAACGCCGGTTCGGGCGCGACACCGCCAACGGTGGCGTAGGCTTCGCTGAATTCCAGAATCTTGTGGTAGACGACCAGCGTGAGCAAACCAAGCACGAGCCCGAAGGACTTACTGGCGCGATGGGTCATGATGCCGAGCGGCGCAGCCAGCATCGGCAAGAACAAAATCGATAAGGAGAACACGATGCGCCCATGCAGCTCCGCCGCCACCGCAGACGGCGGCACCCGCGCTTCAGGCGGCGCCTGGGCATTGGTCGTCGCACCGCGCGTGCCGGTCTTGCCCGCGTTCATGTTATTGATGTAGCCGCGCAACAGCTCGCTGATCGTCAGCTCACGCTCGTCGCCCCCGCGCATCCGGAAGCGCACCAGCTCCTCCAGATTGAGCGGCCAATCAAAGACATCGAAACTCACCGTATCGGCGGTGGTCGCTCCGGGCGACCATTCTGAGCGATTGCCCTGGTACAGACGCAGACTGGTGGCCTGCTCTGCCGAGCCGGTGACCAACTGGCCGCGTTTGGCCGTTAGGGTGACGATGGTGCCGTCTTCTTTCTGTTGATGTGCGAAAACGCCGTAGAGCTCGCGACCCGCGCCACGGGATTCTTGAACCCGCAGCGTGTAGCTGTTGGGCAAATCCATGAACACGCCTTCACCGATACCGCTCTCCAAGACTCCGCTGGTGACGTTGAACAGAAGCGCGCGGTAAGCGTAACGGCTGAACGGCTGCAGATACCCAACCAGGATGAGGTTCACCATCATCATCAGGAGACCGAGAATCACCGCCGAGCGAATGAAGCGGCTCAACCCGATGCCGGAGGATTGAATGGCGTCCAGCTCCGACTGCGACGACAGCTTGCGAAAGGCCAGCAACACACCGAGAAACAGCGCCGCCGGCAGAGCCAGGCCGATGTAGTGCGGAATCAGGTTGAACAGCATCTGGAACACGACCAGCGTCGACACACCGTTGCCGACAGCGATGTCGAGTAGACGCAGCATGCGCTCAAGCAAAAGGATCACCGCCGCCACCAGCAGGGTCACCAGCAGTGTCGGCATGATCTGCCTGAGAAGATAGATGTCCAGTGCTTTGAACATAGTCCGAGAGGCCGGTTCAGGCCTCGTCCTTCAGTCCCTGAGTCCACCCGCGCCCGGTCCGCCGGCTCTTCCGGCCCAACCCCTTTGAGGCGGACGGCACGCCATCGCACCTTGGGGGTGCGGCACAAGGTCGTCAAATCAAAGGTTTTGAAACATTATGTAAGACTTCTAGAGCCTTGCGCGCTCGCCGTCTCAGGCCGTCCGACCGTGTCTCCAGCCCCGCTTGCCATATTGTCCAACCGGCTCAGCACCCAGAATCGGGCCGCGGCTGGCTGGGCCGATGATTTAATAGCAGACCGGCCCTGGGTGCAGTCCTTCGCCATTGAGGATATCTCGCAAATTTCTCAAGCGCTGCGCGACTGCGCGGCGGCGGGGATCGAGACGATCTGCGTGGATGGTGGCGACGGCACCGCGGGTCTGATCTTTTCCGCGCTGATCAACGACCGGCCTTACGGGATGCCCCCGGCGCTGGCTCTGCTGCCCTCGGGCAAAACCAACATGACCGCAGAGGCCTGGAGCCTCGCCGGCGACCGGCGCGCGGCCCTGACCCAAGTCCTGGAACGGCATAGCGCGGGCACTTTGGCGGACACCGTTCATGAGCATCCCGTTCTCGCGTTACATGAAGAGGGCCAGCCCGCCCGGCACGGCGCGTTCTTTGGCGCAGCGGACGTGGTCGACGGCATTCTGTATTGCCGCCGCGCGATCTATCCCAAGGGCTGGCCGAATACGATTTCCCATAGTGCGGCCATCAGCGTGCTGTTGTGGAAGGCGATGACAGCCGGACAGCAAGGCGGAATGGTTGACGTGAACGGCCATGACAGCAGCGCGGCTTGGCACGAAGACGGGCGGTTCTTTGTGGTGATGGCCACGACCATGCCGCGCCTGCTGCTGGGGCTGAAGCCTCAACCCGAAGATGGCAGCGGTGCGGTGACATATCTGAGTTTGCGGCCTGGCGCACGGGCGGTGCTCTCAACTGTTCCGGGGATTGTGAGTAAACGGGTTGGCCCGGGACGGTTGCGCACCGTACGGCGCACGGACGAGGCCACATTTTCGTTCGCCGGCGCCTATACTCTGGACGGTGAACTCTATGAGGCCACACCCGACAACCCCGTGCGCGTCGACGGCAACGCCAAACTAAGGTTTGTGCAATGGTAGAGACGAACGCTCTCACCACCGCGATGCAAGATACGTCGGGGCAAGCCGCGTTTCCCGCCGCAAACGCGATGGTCGAGCATTTGAAAGCAGCGTATGGCGGCGGTGTGCGTGCCGTTGTGTTCTACGGATCCTGCCTGCGCCTTGGGACCGATGAAAATCTGATGCTGGATTTCTATGTGTTGGTGGACCGGCTTGGCCCGGCCATCGGCAATCCAATCAGCGCGGCCTTCGGAACGTTGCTTCCCCCCAACGTCTATTACCATGAGTGTGAGTTCGAGAAGCGCGCGGTACGGGCCAAAGTGGCGGTGATGACTCTGGGCGCGTTCGCGCGCGGCACAGCGGAGACGGCGTTTGCCTCTGCCATCTGGGCGCGGTTCGCACAGCCCGCCGCTATCGTCTACGCCGCCGATGACGTAGCGCGCACCACAGTGGAGCGTGCGTTGCAGCGTGCCGTACTCACCCTGATGAGCAAAACTGTTCCATTGATGGCAGGCCCGTTTGACATACGCGACGTTTGGGTGACCGCGTTTCGCACCACTTACAAAGCCGAACTGCGCCCTGAGCCGGAGTCCAAGGCGGACGAGCTGGTGGATGCCCAGCTGGCTTGGTTTGAGTCGGTGGGCGCCGCCGCTTTGACTGAATTAGATATTGACCCATCCGCCCGACGCGGACCCGAAGTAGGAGCGATTAGAACGTGGCACCTGCGCCGCTGGTGGGGCCGCTCATTAAACGTGTTGCGGTTGATCAAGGCCGCGTTCACCTTCCGCGGCGGACTGGACTATGCGGTTTGGAAAATCGAGCGCCACTCGGGCGTGAAGGTCGAGCTGACGGAACGCGAGCGCGCTCACCCAGTGCTGACGGGACTAAAACTACTTTGGAAAACCAGACGCGGCGGCGGCTTGAACTGAGCCTCAACCGTGGGCGGCTTTGGCCTCTGCCACCGCGGGAATAACCCCGAGCGCGGTCCCAACCTCACCGAAAATTTCAATGAGACGGTCGACCTGTTCCAAGGTATGCGCCGCGCACAGACTGCACCGCAGCAGCGTGTAGTTGTGCGGCGTGGCGGGCGGCAGAGCGAGATTGACGTACACGCCTGAGTCGATCAGGCCACGCCAAAACGCGACACCGGTTTCGACATCTGGTGCAACCACGGCGACCACCGGGCTGACCTCACCGCCGAGATGAAAGCCAAGAGCGCTCAGGCCAGAGTGCAGGCGTTCGGCATTGCGCATCAGGCGTTTGCGTAACGCGCCACCGGAATGCACCAGACCGAGCGATACTTTAGCCGACGCGACAACGGAGGGCGGGAGGGACGCCGTGAAGATGTATGGACGGCACGCCAAACGCAGCAGATCGAATTTGGGATGGTTCGACACACAGAAGCCGCCGACGGTACCGACGGACTTGGAGAAGGTGCCGACGATGAAATCGACGTCATCTTCGAGACCACATTCTTCCGGCAGACCCCGGCCATGACGGCCAAGTACCCCAACGGAATGGGCTTCGTCGCTGAGCAGGTAGGCGTCTTCGTATTTGTTTTTCACGGCGACGATGTCGGCCAGCGGCGCTTTGTCGCCGAGCATGGAATAGATGCCTTCAATGACGATCAGCTTGTTGCCGGGTTTCTTGGCGAGGCGTCCTAGACGCTTGTCGAGGTCGGCTGCATCATTGTGTTTGAAGCGGATGATCTGCGCCTGCCCCATGCGCACACCGTCATAAATGCTGGCATGGCAGTCGGCGTCCATGAGGATGTAGTCCTCCGGTCCGACGAGGGTTGACAGCACACTCAGGTTAGCGAGATAGCCGGTCGAGAAAACGATGGCGTGATTTTTTTCGAAGAAGGAGCAGAGTTCTGTTTCGAGCGCTTTGTGCCCAGCGTAGGTTCCGTTGGCGACACGGCTGCCGGTGGTGCCGGTTCCGGCGGCATCAAGCGCATCATGTGCGGCCTTGAGGGCATCGGGCGCAAAGGTAAGGCCAAGATAATTGTTGGTGCCCGCCAAAATGGTCTTACGGCCGCCGATCATGGCTTCCGTCTGCGATAGCACTTCATCCATTTCCACTTGGAATGGGTCGTGTCCGCCATCTCCGACAAGGGATTCCTTGCGTTGAAGCAGCGGTTCAAAGCGATCGAACAAATCAGCCATGTTCTTCCCTAACAATCTGGTCCGTGGCGGTAACCAGCTGACCGACAGTTTCGATATCCGGCAGAATATTCAGTGGTACCGAGATATCCAGACGGTCCTCTAAGGCCGCAACGAACTCCATGACCAAAAGGGAGTCGAAGTTCAGGTCTTCCGTAAAGCGTGTCTCGTCCGTGAGGGTTACGCCGGTCTTATTGAAGGGGTTTAACACCTCCAGAACCGCAGCCCGCACGTCTTGCGACGCGCCGTCGCCAGGTTCAGCCGACATTTTTCCTACCCTCGATTAACGGACTTGAGACGCCCTGAGTCCCACATCCCACGTCACAACAGCCTCGAATAAAGGCGAATGACTTAACAGTGACAAGTAAATTTAAAAGTAACGTTTCAAAATATTTTGTGAGCAATACCAATCGACTGCATCTTTAAAGCCGTTTTTCAGACTCCATTCAGGCGCCCAGCCCTCGGGACGCGGACCGCGCGCAACCCAGTCCGGATGCAGCAATTCCGGGACTTTTCCGAGGGTCAGCATGGCTGGGCGGCGGCTAAGTATGCCTTTGCAACTGCCTACTAAACCGGCCACCCAGACGAAAATGTTCGCTAGACGGATAAATTTTACCTCCCGGCCCACAGCGTCTCCTGCGCATTGGGCAAGATCGGGCCAGGAATGCCCATTTTCAGTGCCGTCGTCGATCTCAAGCGGCCGATCCGTCTGATCTGTTTCGCAGCACGCCAGGATTGCGCTGGCGACGTCCTCGGCATGGCACATGGATACCCGGGCCTCCGGACCCGCCGGTGCGAGAACGAATCCGTTCGCCGCCATCTGAAACAGACGGGCGGTTTCGCGGTCGCCGGGTCCATAAATCGCCGGTGGGCGGAGAATAACCCGGGTCATCGAGCCTGCGGACTGATCAAGGGCCAGTTCAAGGGCAAGTTCAAGGGCAAGTTCACTGGCGCGCTTGCTAGCAGCGTAGGGTGACAGGGCCGGCTCGCGTGCTGCCAGAGATGAGACCAGGACAAATTTTTTGACGCCGTGATCTCGCGCGGCTTCAACCATGGCAGCTGTGCCGTCGCGGTTGGCTGCAAAAAAAGCCGCACGTGACACGGCCTTGATGGCCCCGGCCATATGAACAACCACGTCAGCGCCGCTTGAGAGTTCGGCGAGCGCCTCACGGTTCGACAAATCACCGCTGACCCAGTCCAGCATTGGATCGTCATGAGACGTGCGCGGTGCGCGCGTCAGCGCTTTAACGGCATGCCCCGCGGCACGCAGACGGCGCAGGACATGTCCGCCGAGGAACCCGGTGCCGCCCGTGACAGCAATGGTCAGAGGCTCAGTCATTCGAGTGTGCGTCAGGCGCCGTCGGCGAGAGGTTGAATTTCGCCCTTGAGGAAGCTGATTTTCGCTTTACCCCGGGCGAGCTTGCCAGAGGATGTTTTCGGCAAGGTGCGTGGGGGCACAAGGATCACGTCGCACAACAACCCCACCTGGTCTTGGACGCGCGCGCGCACATCATCGACCAGCCGAGCCCGGACATCGCCGGCAGACGGGCGGCACTGCACCAAGATGGTCGGCTGTTCGCCGCCGTCGTCTTTTTCCAAGGTGAACGCCGCCGCATCGCCGGAGCGCATGCCGTCCATGTGTTCGACGGTCCACTCGATGTCCTGCGGCCAGTAGTTGCGGCCGTTGACGATCATCATGTCCTTGGACCGACCGACAATCACCAGTTCACCGTCCATGACGTAGCCAAGGTCACCGGTGTCGAGCCAGCCGTCCTGAATACAGTCCGCGGTGGCGTCCGGATCGCCCCAATAGCCCTGCATGACACTTGGGCCAGAGAAGAACACGCGCCCCACTTCCTTTTCGCCCAGCACGGTTCCATCGTCATCGCGGATTTCCAAGGTGTGCCCCGGAATGACCTTGCCGCAGAGAACGAACGTCCGTCCTTCGCCGGAGCCGTCATCCGGAACGGAGACCGCGCGGTGATTGTCGCCCATCTCCTGCTTGGAAATGTGATGGGTGCGCATGCCGGTGCCGGGGGCACTGAACGACACGCCCAGCACGCACTCCGCCAACCCATAGGAGGCATTGAAGGCTTTGTCTGAAAAACCGCGCGGCGCGAAGACTTCGGCAAAACCTTGCATCACTTTTGGCTTGATCATTTCGCCGCCAATCCCCGCGACACGCCAACTGGACAAGTCGAGATCGGGTGCGGCTGCAGCGGACGATGCGAAGCGGCGGCTGCACAGCTCATAGCCGAAGCTCGGGCCGTAGGACATCGTGCCCCGGTTGTCGCTGATCAGCCGCAGCCACGTGAGCGGCCGGCGGGCGAATTCCTCTGTGGGTAGATAATCAACAGAGGTCTGCCCGGTCAGGCAGCCCAGCATAAACCCGACCAAACCCATGTCATGGTAGAACGGCAACCACGACACGCCGCGTTCGCCTGGCCCGTTCTTCACGGCGTGATTCATGGCTGCGCAATTGACCATGACGTTGCGATGATTCACCACAACGCCTTTCGGGAATCGCGTGCTGCCGGAACTGTACTGGATATAGCAGAGATCATCTGGACCGCCCGGTCTGAGGTTGTCGTCGCGCGGCGCGTTCAGCAGATCGTCCAATGTGCCCACCAAACACTGATCCAGTTGCTCTGTGGCGTCGGTGACAAAGGGCACGTACTCCGATGGCGCAATGGTAATGACAGAGCCCGAAGAACTGATTTGCGTACGGATTTGATCGACATAGGAGTCCCGGCGGCCAAATGCGACGGGTGTGGGCATGGGCACCGGAATTGCCCCGGCGTATAGACACGCAAAGAACGAAATCAGAAACGAGGGGGCCGTCGCGGCCAACAGGGCAACCCGGTCGCCGGGTTTGGCGCCAGCGCCGACCACGTGCGCTGCTGCGTCCTTGGCGCGCGCGCTCAGTTCGGCAAACGGGAGCACCGCGGTGATCGCACCGCGGGAAGTATAGAAGTTGAAACCGGTTTCCCCCTGCGCAGCATAGTCCAGGGCCTCCGGCAGGGTGTCGAAGTCAGCGAGGCGCTTGGGCAGGCGGCTATTGTCGGTTGGCGTCGGAGAGGACATGGCAAGCCCGGCGGAAACCATAGAGAATCAGGGAGTTCTGTCTACACGCCGGACAAACATGGTCAAGTCAAGCTTTGCAACAAGTCTTTCATAACATCACGGAATCCGCCAACAAGCGTGCTCCGCCCGCCCTAGCCCAGAAGCCGAAACAGGGGGTGCAATATGCGCGGGGGTCTCATAGTCTTAGGACACCTTCGATCCTCGGAACGTTTGAGACCGGCAAATGCCTGCGCGATACGCCCTAAGTTATGTTCCTGAAAAGGATAGCCCGCTGGCCCAGTTCGGGCGCGCATGGCTCGGCCGTGACATTGACACCGCGGAACAGTACGAACAGCCTGAGATCGAGGGAATCTCGAAAGAGCGGCTGCAAAAACTCACCCACTGGCGCCGGTCCGACGGTTTGCACGGCGTGCTTAAGCCACCGTTTCAGCTGAGCGATGGCAGTTTGTTCAATGGCTTGATGGATACAGCGCATTTGTTCGCCAAGTATCTCGACAAAGTCGACATCCCTCAGCTTGAGGTCAACATCATCGGCAAGTTCATCGCTCTTACGCCAACGATTGCCTCACGCCAACTTGTCGACCTTGCAGGCGCGTGTGTGCGCGTGTTCGAGGGCTACCGGCAGCCGATTAAGATCGACATGGATCAGCGCTACCGGCACGACAAGCTGACCGTCTATCAAAAACGCATGTTGAAGCACTGGGGCTACCCCTACGTGATGGAAGAGTTCCGCTTCTTCATCCCGCTGACGGACCGGATTGAGGACGATGCGGAACGAGAGAGAATCACGGCTGCAATTACAAAGCTGTCCAAGCCCGTGATTAAGCAGCCGCTGAGCATCCGCGAGTTGACCGTGATCGGTCAGATCTCACGTCAGGACCCCATGCGGATTGTCACACGCATCCCCTTTGGACGGACGTAAACCAGCGGATAGGACAGACAACGTGGTGCGGCGGAGCCTCTATTCATGAGCAACGTTATCGACCGCGCCTTCGTGCGCATCAAAGAAGGCTTGGTGCACTACCGTACTGCCGGACAAGACAGTGCCGGCGGCCCGGCGCCGTTGTACATGATCCACGCGTCACCGGCGTCGTCACTCAATTTGTCTCCCTTGATTACAGAGCTGAGCGCCAGCCGCCGGGTGGTCGCGCCGGACACCTTGGGCTTCGGTGACTCGGTTGCGCCAACCCAGGACGTGCCCAACGCCGACGACTACGCCGACAGCGCTGCGCGGGTGATGGATGCCCTGGACCTGGAACAATGTGACGTGTACGGCAGCCACACCGGCGCGCACATCGCCTGTGAACTCGCGATTCACCACCCAGACCGGGTGCGCCGGGTCGTCATCGACGGCATCGGCATGTTTTCACCCGAAGACAAAGAAGACTTTCTCGCTAACTATGCACCCGAAGTGCATCCCGATCAGTTCGGGCAGCATCTGGTATGGGCATGGAACTTCGTGCGCGATCAGGCGATTCACTTTCCCTATTTCCGCCGCACACCGGAGTTCCGCCGTACGGAAGAAACCATGCCGTCGGCAGACGCCTTACACGCGGTCGTGCTGGAAGTGCTGAAGGGTCTTACGACCTATCACAAAGGGTATCGTGCCGCGTTTCGTCATCCTGACCGGGAGCGTCTGCCGTTGATGACCCAGCCCACCCTATGCGGTGCATCGGAGGACGACCCTCTTAAGACCGGCGTGGAAGAAGCAGCTGCACTTGTGCCCAACTCAAGCGCGATGATTTTTCCAGCGGAACGCACACCCGGCGGCGTGAAACAGAAAGCGGCGCAGATCGCAGCCTTTCTCGACGCCGCCTAGCTGCCCTCGGCACTCAACAAAGGACCGGTCACGGTGACCACAAGGGTGTCCGTGCCTGGCGCGCGGGACAGCACCAAACGCTTGCCATTGGATTGCGTGCTCACGCCAGCGCCCGCATACGCGCGGTCAATGTTGTTGCCCAGCCAGTCGGCGGCGCCGGACCACTCATTCATCGTCTCTTCGATCAGAAGTGATATGGCGTTGAGATTGCGCAACCGTACAAGGGGCCGGTCTTCAGGCAACGCCGCCATGAGGTTGGCGGAAGTGACGCTCTCGGGAGGACCGATCAGTTCCAACGTCGTCTTACCGTCCGCAGATCTGCCAATGACTCGAGAGCGGCCGTCAGCAAGGGGCACAAAGTCGAAACGCAGGTTGAAGGGAATGTTTTCGAAGGCCAGGGTCAAGGCGTCGCGGCGGATATTGAGTGACCCGGTCTGCTGCAGCGGGCTTATGACAACCGCGCGCTCGGGCGGCGGTGAGGGTGCTGGCGCAGGCCGTTGGCCGGAGAGGAAATACATGTACAGCGAGAGCCCCAGGAGAACGCTGTAAACTCCGTATCGCAACCACTTGGGCATACCGAAAAGCCCGCCCCCAGATGATGTTCCACTAATTGACGTTGTAAGTGACCCTAGTTTGCGGGGTCAGCTACAACAGGGTCAACAGGGCCTCATGTCATGGCCCCATTGATGCTACGGTTGAGGTCAGCAGACCGTTAGAAATTCAACCGCGATGGAGAAGGCCTTTGGCTGATGAAGACAGAAAGCAACGCTGGCAAGACAACGCTGCGGCGCAACGCGCCCGGTTCGCCGACTACACTCTTGACCCCGCGCACACGATCACACTGGAACCGGCCGGGGAGTGCGTACGCGTGTTGTGGCAAGGTGAGACCATTGCGGAAAGCACATCCGCAGTTGCGCTACACGAACGCAAACACAGCCCGGTTTACTACTTTCCGCAAAGCGACGTGCGCACGGAGTTGATGGAGCGAACCGACCATGCGACCCACTGCCCCTACAAAGGTGATGCGTCCTATTGGACCCTAAAAGGAGCGGGCAGCACCGCAGAGAACGCGGTCTGGGCCTACGAGTCGCCCTTAGAGTCTGTCTCCGGCATTAAAGATTTGATGGCGTTCTACCTGGACGAGATGGGCAAAGACTTTGGCCTAGCCATCGAAAAAGGCTGAATTCAGACCTTTGCCGCACCTTTCAAGAGGCTCACACGCGTGTGACGTAATTTCACGGCGCTGTGATTGGCACTCCGAACCAGGCTTTCTAAGATGGTTTTGCCGTTGGGCGTGATCGACGCCCGGGTGTCTTTGGGCGGGATGAACGCCTGGGGCCTGACAACCGAATTCCCGCCGCCAAGTGCGGCACACTTACTGGAGTAAACTCAATGTCGAACAGCAAGCTTTCCGCTCTGTCTCTCGCCACCGCCGTCGCCGGTGCCGTGTCCCTGGCCGCGATGACCGTGCCGTCCACAGCCTCCGCCGAAGGCAAAGAAAAGTGCTATGGCGTCGCCAAAGCCGGTGAGAACGGCTGTGCCAACGCCGCCGGCACGCATTCCTGCGCCGGTCAGTCCACCGTCGATTTCGACGGCGGCGAATGGAAGCTCGTAGCCGAAGGCAGCTGCATGGATATGGGCGGCAAGCTCGAGCCGTTCGCCGGCATCAGTGAAGAAGCCAAAGAAAAGGCTGGCTAACACCCGCCTTTTCTTACAATGAGCATCGAAGGTGATTTCCCCCCCTCCCCAACCCCACCCTTCGGTGCTCACTGATCGGCAGAGCCCGATCTCCGCGCAAGCGGGGGTCGGGCTCCGTCATCCTCACATGCTGGAGTTCGCCTCCGGCAGTCCTTCAGCCGCCTGGCTGGAAATCCACAGTGAAAATTTTTTAGCACCCGGCGGGCCCCGCATGGCCCAGCTGGAGGCCGCGCGCAGTCACTACCCGATAAGTTGTCACGGCGTTGGTTTGTCTCTGGGCTCAGCGGAGGGTGTGAGCGATGCACACCTGGCGCGTTTGCGCACACTCATCGAACGGGTCGAGCCCGTCCTTGTTTCAGAACACCTGTCCTTCAGCGTCATCGACGGCATTTACGTCAACGATCTTTTGCCGCTGCCGTATACCGAGGAAGCGCTCGACACGGTGGCCGCAAACATCGCCCACGCTCAAGACACGTTGGGCCGCCAAATCCTGTTGGAAAATCCATCGTCCTACCTGGCCTTCACCCATTCCACGATTTCTGAATGGGAATTTCTCGACGCCGTCACACAACGGACCGGGTGCGGTTTGCTGCTCGACGTCAACAATGTGTACGTCAGCGCGGTCAACAACGGATTCGATGCGGAACAATACCTCGACGCCATACCGGCGCACGCCGTGGGCGAGATTCATTTGGCCGGTCACTTGGTTGATGGCGATGGTGAGGATCAGGTTCTAATCGACACCCATGGCGACACGGTTTGCGATGCGGTGTGGCGGCTGTACGAACATGTCATTCAGCGCATCGGACCGCGCCCCACCCTGATTGAATGGGACACGGACATTCCTGAACTCGGCGTCCTCCTAAGTGAAGCTGACCGAGCCCAAGACGTTTTAGACGATGCCGCGCCGAACGGCGACCACGCTCAGAGGGGGCCGGCCTGTGTTGCGTGAGTTACAGATGGGTTTGACCAACGCCGCGCTGCACGATTCCCCATCCGCGGTTCTAGACCATGTTCAGGTCGCACGGGGCAGCCGGGAGAAGCGCGTGCGCGTCTATCGGGTCAACGTCATCAACAGCCTGACTGATGTTCTGGCAGCAGCCTTTCCGGTCGTGCAGCGCATCGTCGGAGCCCGTTTTTTCCGGGCGATGGCCAAGACCTTCATCGAAGCCCACCCGCCGCGGGAGCCCATGCTGTACCGCTACGGCGGTGCCCTGCCGGAATTTTTGGACACATACGATCCAGCCAAAGACGTGCCGTATGTCGCCGCCGTGGCACGTCTGGAATGGGCCAGAGTGCAAGCCTATTTCGCCGCCGACGCGGAGCCGCTTGATGCACAGCGGCTGGCTGCTGTCGAGCCAGAAGCGCTGGAAGGCGTGACATTCGCCGTTCACCCGGCGGTGCATGTCATCAGCGCGGAGTTTCCGGTTTTTAAAATCTGGCAGGTGAACCAGCCACAAGTCACCGACATACCGCGCATCGATCTGACCCGTGCGGAAGCGGGCGTCGTTTTCCGGCGCGGACATGAGGTAGTGCAGCGGGCAATATCAAAGTCGTTCGCGGCCTGGCTCACGGCGCTGGCGAAGGGTGAGGCTCTGGGTACGGCCACGGAGCTGGCCGCAGCAGACAATGATTTCGATTTACAGGATGCGCTGCGTCAGACATTGGCAGACGGCGTATTCACTGACATTTCTGCTTGAGAAATGAGGGGCTGGGGAGCTCTAAGTCGAGGACCGAAGACATGACGGAAGTATCATCAGAACAACCATCCTTGGTCACCAAAGCAACAAAGCTTTTCGATGTAATGACTGCGAAGCTAGAGGAGTTTGGTATTCCCATCGTCGACCTGGCGGTCCGGGTGTGGATTGGCCTGGTGTTTTTCCGATCCGGCCAGCAAAAACTGGATGACTGGGAAAGCACCGTTTTCCTGTTCGAATATGAGTATGCCGTGCCGGTACTGTCCCCGGTGACCGCGGCCTACATGGCAACGGCCTTCGAACTGGCGATGCCCGTGCTGCTCTTCATCGGCCTTGCATCGCGCCTGGCCGCGATGCCCCTTTTGGGCATGGCTATGGTGATTCAGTTCATTCTTGGCGCCAACAGCCCGGCCTATAACGACTTTAACCACTTCGCCTGGATGATCTTTTTGTTGGCCATCATGGTGCGCGGACCCGGCGTATTGTCCGCCGATTACCTGATTGCGAAGAAATGGGGATCAAAAGCCGCCTAGGTGGCGACCTGCTGGTTTATGCGTCGCCTACGCGGCGACTTCAAACCCGGTTTGGGCGAGGAGGCGGTAAAATTCACGTATGGCCGCCTCCTTCTCACTGGGATCGGGGATGTCCGCGGTGAACTCTGACACGAAGTCCTTGCGCTTGAGGTAGGTGGTGATGGATTGGCGCGCGATCTCCGTCGCCCGGCCTTCCGTCAACACACCTGCAGCGCAGAAACTGACCAGCCGGTTGGCCCGATCACGGAACGTGAGATTCTTGTTGTCGAGACGCTCGATCACTTTGTTGCCGACAATGTAGTCAACCACGATGTCATCGAACCGTCTGGCCATCACGCCCTTCAACTCTTCTTCGAGATCGGAGTCGAGCACCAGGCGCTGAATGGTTGAGGTTTGCTGCAGACGCGCCTTCTCGGTACGCGCTTGCGGGGCGATCTTGGCAACGGAGTTCAGTTCCGCGGCCTTGCGCTTGAGCTGTTCTTCGATTGCAGCTTTAACCGGGGCATCGGCCTTCGGGTCATAAAGAGACAAGAGATAGACGAACACGCGCTTGCCGGTCGCGAGCTTTTCGCACATCGCTTGCATGGCTTTGTTGGTGCCGCCCGCACCACCGATGTTGTCAAGCCGCGCCCACCGCTGCGTCAGCCCGCGGGCCATGGCATGTCCACCGATGACACGGTCCTCAGTGATGATGCGCTCAACCATGCTGTCGAAGAACACCTTGTCGTCCGCCGTCTGCTCGCTGTTGGTGAGCCGCAGGGGACTGGACAGATCGCGCTCGATACGATCAAACAAGACTTTCTTGGAGCGCGGCAGCAGATCGGCGGCAAACAACGCGTTGAGGAGTTCGACGAGATCGTCGGCAGCGTACTTGGTGGGTTTGCACTCGCCTTCCAACAGATCAATCATGCGCATGACCGCATCACCGAGATGCTTCGAAATCCCAATGACATCCTTGATGATGGTTTTGGCCATCAGGATATCGGCGAGCATCTCGTCGACCATCGCCCGGGCGCGCTCATCTTGCTGCGACTGGGCCATGGGCAAGATTTTGGTCATCTTGCCGAGCCAGCCGCGCCAATTGATGGACTCGCGGGTGAATGCCACGTTCGCCATGTACGACCGCTGCGCGGGGTCCGTGTACTTGGCGTCGATTTTCTTGAGAATTTCGTCTAGCGACGAGTCCTTGAGTTCAGGCAACGGGGTCTTTTCAACTTCGCGCGCCTTCTTGGCGATGGCATCGACGGCATCGAATATGGTGTCGCGGCGGGCGCAAGTATCGCCGCCCGTTGCCCGGGCATGCAGAGACGCGATCTTGTCCACAGCAGACGGCACCATCTGCTGGAAATTGATCATCCGTTTGAGATTGGCGTGGCTGTGCAACATCTCAAGCGGGGTGAGCTCGTGCTTCTCAAGATACTTGTTGAACAGACGGGCCATCGTGTTGCGGCTGGCAGTTTGATAGAAGTCCGTCACCTTTTCGCACATTGGCGCGTCTTCGACAGGAACGACGGCGAAATCCTCGTCCTCTTTGACGTCCTTCATCTCTTTGAAGATTTCGCTTTCGCGATGATTGTCTTTGCCGAAGTGAGATTCCTTGACGATACGCACACCGGCCGTGGTTTTTTGGCCGAGCAGTTCCTGGGCCTTCTTCATGGCCACAGTTTCGCTCTTGACGACTTCGCTAATTGACCAGCGGCCGTTCTTGTAGAGCTGAATCTCGAATGTCGCGCGTCCAAACATGTGTCGCGTCGGCTCCGCCGTCCCCCGTGTCTCGGCACCCCCCGGTGCGGACTGTTATTTCGTCATCACGGTATTACCTGCCGTAATTTAGTAACAATTGTTTTAATATGCGAATCTGCTGGATACGGCGCTGACAAGCGGTCAGGAGCGATCGCCGCGAGGGCCAAGAACCCCGTCAGAGAGAATAGTCAGAAAACCGGGCACGAAGCTCGGTCTTGAGAATTTTCCCGGTGCCGCCGAGGGGCAGCTCCTCGACCCATTCGAGCGCATCGGGCAGCCAAAGTTTCGGCACCTTGTCCGCCAAGTAATCGCGAATCTGGGCTATATCGGGCCGGTCGTCTGACTCGGGGACGCAGATCAGAAGTGGCCGCTCCTGCCACTTGGGATGGGGCACCCCGATCACCGCCGCATGTTTGATCGCGGCATGGCCCATGGCCGCGTTTTCAAGCCCGACCGAACTGATCCATTCGCCTCCGGACTTAATGACATCCTTGGCCCGGTCGGTGATGTGCATGTAGCCGTCAGCGTCGAGGGTTGCGATGTCGCCGGTGTCGAACCAGCCATCGGGCGTCAGCGCCGACTCGTCGGCCTTGAAATATTCGCGGACAATCCAGGGGCCACGTACAAGCAGGCGCCCCTCTGCTGTGCCGTCTTGAGGGAGATCGTTTCCGGCATCATCGACGATCCGCATGTCGACGCCATACACCACACGGCCCTGCTTGATTTTGATGGGCATCTGCCGCTCACGCGGCAGGTCCCAGAATTTCGGCTTCAAAGAGTTCACGGTGCCGAGCGGACTCATCTCGGTCATACCCCAGGCGTGGTGGACGGTGACGCCGTGATCAAGTTCGAACCGGTTGATCATGTCCGCGGAAGCGGCGGCCCCGCCGATCAACACCCGCTCCAGACCGTTGGGCTTGCGGCCAAGCTTGTCCATACGGTCGAGCAACCCCATCCAGACGGTCGGCACGCCAAGGGCAAGCGTGACCTGTGTTTCATCCATCAGGTCGAAGAGACTCACACCATCCAGCTTCGCCCCCGGCATAACCAAAGGCGCCCCGGCGATCGGGGCCGAATAGGGAATACCCCAGGCGTTGACGTGAAACATGGGCACGACAGGAAGCACGACGTCTTCCGTCTTGAGGTTCATGGTCGAGGCAAAGCAACTGGCCATGGCATGCAGCACCGTGGCGCGGTGGCTATACAGCACCCCCTTTGGGTTGCCCGTGGTGCCAGACGTGTAACACATGGACGCGGCGGTGTTTTCTTCGAAGTCCGGCCACGAAAAAGACTCATCGTGCGCGCCGATAAAACTTTCATAGTCGATGATGTCGTCGGTCAGACCCTCTGGGCGATGGGCGGCATCGCTCATCACGACTGATCGCTGAACACTCGGGGCCTTGGACAACACGCGCAGTGCCGTCGCCGATTGATCCGGGTCGAAAAACAGCATCCGGTCTTCGGCATGATTGAGAATGTAGACCAGTTCTTCGTCGCCGAGCCTGAGATTGAGGGTGTGGCACACCGCGCCGATGCCGGAGATGGCGTAATACAATTCGAGATGCCGGTCGGTGTTCCAGGCCAGAGTGGCGACGCGGTCGCCGGGTTTGATGCCCGCGGCGATGAGGGCGTTGGCGAGACGCTGCGTCCGGGCATAAACCTCGGCATAGGTCGAGTGGCGCAGTTCGCCGCCGCCTTCGACGCTGCGCGTGATGATCGCTGTATCGCTATGGAACTGCGCCGCAAATCTGATCAGCGACGTGATCAGGAGAGGCGCCTCCATCATCAGACCGTTCATAGTCGTATCCGTCTCGTAGGGCGGCAGTGTCGAACGGGCATGGTAGAAGGTCGGGACGGAATCATCCAGAAGGCGATGAGGTTTCCGCCGCTTTCGTGAGAGGTAGCGCCGTACGGTAGGCCACCTGCTTCAGTGCAAAGCTTGACTGAATACTGGCAATAGCCGGAATTCTCGTAAGGTGATGTTTGAGGAAACGCTCATAGTCCGCCAGGTCGCTGGCAACCACGCGCAAAAGATAGTCGCTGGTTCCGGTCATGAGGTAACACTCCATCACCTCAGGCAATGCAGTAATCGCCGCTTCGAATTCTTCAAGAGCGCCTTCGGATTGCTCTTTCAGGGCCACACTCACAAACACGCTGACCGGCAGACCGACCTGAGTCTGATCGACGAAGGTCATGTACCCCTTGATGACGCCGTCGTTTTCGAGGCGGCGCAACCGCCGCAGACAGGGCGAGGGCGACAGCCCCACCTTTTCGGCCAGCTCTACATTGGTCAGGCGGGCGTCGTCCTGGATGTGGCCCAGCATTTTGAGATCTATGTCGTCTAGCCGCTGATTTGGCATATTACACTCAATTTATAATATTTTTTGATTATTTATTGCTGATTGTAGGACTTTTCAGCAAGTCTTCGCAAGGACCTGCCAGAGATCCTGGAGTACAGTCGCGGCGCCCTTAAAGGAGGCTGCGATGACAGATGCGGACCGGCTTGCAACTCTTAAACGCTTGGAGAAAAAGATTCTGTGGCTGGCGACGTGGATGATCCACAGCGCCAATAACCTGCGGGATAAATCTGACGGCGTGAAAGTCGGCGGGCACCAGGCCTCCTGCGCGTCGATGGTCTCGGTGATGACGGCCTTGTTTTTGCACACCCTGCGGCCGGAAGACCGTGTTGCCGTGAAACCCCATGCGGGGCCGGTGTTTCACGCCATTCAATATTTGCTCGGCAATCAGACGCTGGGGCGGATGAAAAACTTCCGCGGCTTCGGCGGCGTACAACCCTACCCCTCCAAGACCAAAGACAAGGCGGATGTGGATTTTTCCACCGGCTCGGTTGGTCTTGGTGTCGCCGAGACGTTGTTTGCATCATTGGTGCAGGACTACATCCACTCCCACGAGTTGGCCGGCGCCGATACGCCGAAGGGCCGCATGATCGCCCTGTTGGGCGACGCGGAACTGGACGAAGGCAACATTTTCGAAGCGTTGCTGGAAGGCTGGAAGCACGAAGTTGGGAACTGCTGGTGGATCGTGGATTACAACCGGCAAAGTTTGGACGGCGTCGTCAATGACAGGTTGTTCAACCGCATCACCGGCTTTTTCTCAGCCGTGAACTGGAATGTGGTGGCGTTGAAGTATGGCCTGAAACTGCAGGCGGCCTTCAAAACACCGATCGGTCCCGCGCTGAAAGACTGGATCGACGAGTGCCCCAATCAGAAGTATTCCGCGCTCACGTTCCAAGGCGGCAAAGCCTGGCGTGAAGTGCTACAGGCTGATCTCAAAGGCAGCAAAGGTCTGAAAGCGTTTCTTGATGAATACGATGATGACAGCCTGCACGAGTTGATGACCAACCTCGGTGGCCATGACATGCAGGCCATCCTGCAAGCATTTGCGGAAGCTGAGAACGACGATCGCCCACACTGCTTCATCGCCTACACCATCAAGGGCTACAGCCTGCCGCTTGCCGGCCACAAGGACAATCACGCCGGCATTCTCAACAACCAGCAGATCGAACAATACCGGGAGTCTCTTGGGATTTCCGAAGGCGAAGAGTGGGACAAGGTTGCAGGCCTCGGCATGTCGGCGGATGAGCTGGCGGCCTACTTAGCACAAGTGCCTTTCGCGCAGCGGGTGCCGCGGGAGCGCCGGACAGATACAGCGGCAACCTTCGACATACCAGAGCTCACCGCGCCAACAGGCAAGAAGCAGTCCACCCAAGAAGCGTTCGGCAAGATCATGAACGATCTGGGTAAAAGTAAATCTGACATGGCCTCGCGGATCGTGACGACCTCGCCAGACGTGACCGTGTCCACCAACCTCGGCGGCTGGGTCAATCAGCGCAGTCCGTTCCACATCAAAAAGCGCGACGACATCTTCCGTCAAATGCACGTGCCGTCACCACAGAAGTGGGCGCAACAGCCGCAAGGACAGCACATCGAACTGGGCATCGCCGAGAACAACTTGTTCCTGCTGCTGGGTGCGCTTGGCTTGTCGCACGATTTGTTCGAACAGCGCTTGCTGCCCGTGGGCACGCTGTACGACCCGTTCATCGCCCGCGGCCTCGATGCCATGACCTATGCCTGCTACCAGGATGCCCGCTTCATGCTGGTGGCAACACCGAGTGGCATCTCCCTTGGGCCTGAGGGCGGTGCGCACCAATCGATCTTCACGCCGCTGATCGGTATCGGCCATGCCAACCTGGCGTCCTTTGAGCCAGCCTACGCCGACGAACTGGCTGAGATCATGGCTTGGGGCTTTGACCACATGCAGAAGCCGGATGGCAGCTCGGTGTATCTGCGCTTGTCCACACGTCCGCTGGAGCAGCCTGAGCGCGAGATGACCCAAGACTTGAAGTCCGGCATCCTGACCGGCGCCTATTGGGCCGTTGAGCCCGAACCCGGGAGCGACTTGGCGGTAGTGTATTGCGGTGTGGTGGCGCCGGAAGCCCGTGCGGCATTCGAAACCATACGTGAGGACGTGCCAGGCGCTGGTTTATTGGCCGTAACTTCAGCGGATCGTTTATATGCGTCTTGGACGGCGGCGGCACACGCCCGCAAAGATGGCCGGCGCGGTGCGCGAAGCCCAATCGATGCGCTGTTGTCCGGTCTGTCTGACGACGCCACTTTGGTAACAGTGCATGACGGTCACCCGTTGGCGCTGGGTTGGCTGGGCTCGGTACGGGGTCAGCGCTGCGAAGCGTTGGGAGTCGACCGGTTTGGCCAAGCGGGTAACATTGCCCAACTCTATGCAGAGTACGGCATCGATAGCGACTCCGTGGTCGACGCCGTGGCCGACGTCATCGTGCAGCAGGCCACTGGATTGCCGCATCTGAGGCTGGCTGCGGAGTAGCCAGAACCCGCCCCACAGCCATAGCGTTCGGCCCCGGAAATGCCGTAAGCTTCCCCAAAAGCACAAACGAACGGGGACGCCACAATGCTTACATTCCTGATCCGCATGGTCAGCGTGATCGCTCTCTTGTGGGCGACCGCCATACCAAGTGCAATGGCGCAAAGCGACAATGAGCGCCGTGACACGGCCTCGGTGCAGCAAGTGTACTTTCGCACTCTTTCGACGCCAGCGTCCGTGTCCGTCGTGCGTGACGCGCAACTGGCACTGGATCTTGCCGCCGGCGCGTTCGGCGCCACCTCTGGACGCACGGCAGATATGGCCCTGAACCTGGGCCGCGCTCTTAACGCCACGCAACAGTTTGACGCCGCCCTGAGCACGTTGAACAGCGCCAAGAGCATCTATGCGGACCTTGGTGACGACGCTGCCCTGCGCGCCGCTGTCACCGACTACGAATTGGGTGTCGCCCTGATGGGCACGGGAGACATGGACGGTGCGGCCGACGTTCTTACGGACGCCTACGTGGTTCTGGCGCCGACCTTCGCGCGCCTGTCCGCTGACGCAGACCACGTGCGCGCAGCTTTGCAAATGGCTGGGGGACCCGACGCGGTAGCCGCTGCGCGGCAAGCAGCCGCAGCCAGTGGGCCCGTTGCGGCGCCGCAGCCGAAGACGGCGCTCCAGGTGCCGCCGATTTATCCGCCCGACGCACCTGACTCCGAACCGGGATGGGTGCTTCTCGACTACCGCATGTGGCCGGACGGCAGCGTGAGAGATGTGTTCGTGCTGGCCGGCAAGCCGGAAGGCGTGTTTGATATCTCCGCCGCGATGGCCTTGACGCTATGGCAGTTTGAGACGCCGGTCGACACGTCGCGGCACTATCAACTCAACGTGGCTTTCCGGGCCAACTAATTCTGCGTGATCGCGGCTCAGTATTTGTAGACCAGGAAGACGCCGATCAGGAGAAAGCCCGCGCCGGTCAGCCGGCCCGGATTGATCTCGCGCACCTGATAGCCCAGCCAGCCGTAGTGATCGAAAATCAATGACGCGGATATCTGCCCGCAGATCACAAGTGCGATGAGAAACGCCGCCCCCAGCTTCGGCGCGGCAATCATGGTGCTGATGACAAAAAACATGCCGAGCAAACCGCCGGTCCAATAGTACCAGGGCACGCCCAAAGACACGCCAACCGCGGGCAATGGCACGCGCATCACCACAAGCGCGATCACCAGGACGATCAGTCCAGTCGTGAAATTGACCGCGGTGCTGAATAGCGGCCCTGTGGTCCGGGCTGCCAATCCGGCGTTGAGCGCCGCCTGCAATGGCAATATCGCACCGGACAACAGACTCAAGACGAAGTAAATCGGGTTCACGGCCATCTCCCCATTTTGTGTGGTCTCTTAGGTGCGCGGTTGAGACCAGGCAGTGTCGCACAGTGTTATACTGTGGTGTGCTGCATCTGGGCAAAGCTCCACGAAACGCCATGCCAAGACTCCTTGCCGATCACACCGTTTTTATTGCGCATTGGAAAGCACTGCGCCGGGCTGGTGAACTCATGCCATCTTCGGATGCCTTTCTCGACACCCCCAATCCTTTGTTGTCGCCAAATGTGCTGGTGCTTGATGTCTATCCCGATGACATCGTGATCCGGCTGCAAGCCACCGAGATCGTCGAACGGTGGGGGAAAGACCTCACCGGCCACAGTATGTTTGACGCTCCTTTGCCGATGCATAAGGCGGACATGATGACAAACGTCCACCGGTTGCTGGAGCAACCGTGCGGTCTGGTCTCAGCCAACAGTCTGCAAACGTCGGGCGGGCGCAAGCTGATCGTTGAGACGACGGGTCTACCCCTGACCGTTGCGGAGGGACGGCCCCGGCGCATGGTCAATTACTCCTGGCTCGTTGAACCCTTGGACAGCGGCGAGCACTCGGAGTCCGTGACGCGCTATGAAGTCCAGAAGTGGATTGATATCGGGGGTGGCGTACCCGATGCGGAACCACTGAGTCCCATGACTCACCGCGCTGATGAGGTGTAAGCCGGCCCGGTTGGACTTGCATTTGCCGCCCGCCGTCGGTAAACACGCCGCTTCGTTCACCCGGTAGGTCATTCATGGGCTTTTCGAAGCACATTTTGAACTTTGCCTTCACCGCAGCGCAATGCCGCGCGGTGAGGCCTGCCGTGCGCGTATACATCCGCCGACGCCGAGCCCTCTCGGGGGCATAAATTTTCTTTCCCGGCAACGGGACTCGGCGCGGTGACGCCTAAGTGGCGTTACCCCAGTTCAAAATTCAATCGGTGGAACACCCATGACTTCGACTCTCACCATCCGGCTGGCGAAGCCGGTGGAACACGCTGCTCTGGCGGACGCGTTCTATAAGATGTGGCTGGACAACGGCATGACCGCCAGCGACTTCACCCACAACTGGAAAGCGGCAACACTCGGTTTTATGGCCGAGGTGTCTGACTGCCATGAAGGGTGCGCTTATGTGGCCGTAGACGGCGAATTTGTCGCCGGCACGGCACAGGCTCACATTTCCCGCAAACTGTATCCTCAGGCCCTCAAACCCGAGGTGCGCAAGGACGGCTATATCTGGGGTGTGTATGTTGACCCGGCATACCGCCGCCAAGGCCTGGCCCGGCGGCTCACTCAAGCCTGCATGACGCATCTGCGGGATGTCGGCTGCACCCGAGTCATCCTGCACGCGTCACCGACCGGGAGGCCGGTCTATGAAGGCTTGGGGTTCGCAGCCACCAATGAGATGCGCTGGGAGGCAGACGCCGTCAGGTGACGAGGCGCGCGGCTGCCGTTCCGGCCAACCGCCCCAGGGTCATGGCCATACAGAGGCCAGCTGCGGGAATGTAACCGGAGCAGGTCGGCCCGCTCATGCCGCGGGCCGCACCGCCGCCGGCGAAAAGGTTCGGCAGAACCCCTCCTGCCGTGCGTTTGACTTGGGCGTTGGCATCAACGTCCAGGCCGCCTTGGGTATGGTAGAGCGCTCCGGTCACGCGAACGCCATAGAACGGTGGAGACAGATCATGCGCGCCGGTGAAATCGCGGCCCCATGGATCGTCCATACGCCCGGCCTTGATGGCCGAAAGATCATTCAATGTTTTTTCGGTGGCGGCGGCGGGCAGACCCAGTTGAGCGCATAAAGCGTCAAGACTCTCTGCCTGTTTGACGGCGCCGACATCCATGGCCTGGCGCGTCTCGTGAAGATGCTTGTGACGGTTGTGCAGAGTCTGGTCGTAGATCATGAATGCGACATGATCCGGCTGACGCATGACTTTAACACCTTGGCCGGAGACATCCGCCATCTCATCAGAGAAGCGTGCGCCGTCGCGATTGACGAGCACGCCGCCATCGATGACGTAGTTGTAGTTGAACAACAGTTCATGAGGATGAGCGAGCGCGCCATAGCCTTGAAAAGCGGTCATATCTGCCACCGCCGCACCGAGATCCAGCCCCCAGCGGACCGCATCACCAGTGCTGTTCTCCCAGGTAAAAACGTGCGCGCCTGACATCTCAGGGATGTACTCGGCGATCATCTCCGGATTGGCGGCAAACCCACAAGTGGCAAGGATCAGAGTACCGCAGCCGATATCTTCTGTAGTGCTGTCCGGACGTACCACGCGCACGCCGAGAACACGGCCGCTGTCATCGGCGTAGACATCCTGTACGGTTGCGCTGGTGAACAAGTCCGCACCTGTAAGCTCAACAGCTTGCAGCAGGCGGCCCATGAGGTCTTCGCCGGTTTTGTTCGGTGGTGCATGAAGCCGCTGAACGGAATGCCCGAGCCCTTTCCAAGATGTGTCGATGGCGAATGGAATGTTTTTGGTCTCGGACAGCCAGTCGATGGTCGGCGCGGCTTCGCGGGTAATGACCTTGACGAATTCGGGATCGGTCTCGCCGTTCACCTTCTCCATCACGTCGGCGAAGAACTGCCCCGGCGAGTCCTCAATGCCGGCCTCGCGCTGCGCTTTGGTCCCCGCCGCACACATGGTGCCCTGGGACATTGATGTCGTCCCCCGGGGCGTTGCATCCTTTTCCAGGATCAACACCTCAGCACCAGCATCGCGGGCGGCGAGCGCTGCCGTCAGCCCGCAGGCGCCGCCACCGGCAACGACGACGGGAACCTGAACGGAAAAGGGTGTGTCGGGCGGCGGCAGAACGGGCATGAGTCTCGTCTCTTGGTGTGGGCCGGTTGCGATAGCTGTGCGGCCCCTCCTACACTATGACGAGATAAGAAAGAACCCAGGAGCTGGTATGGACGCACATATTCAAGGCCTTGGCTGGATCGTGCGGCGCACCGCTGATCCGCTGCCGCAAGGACAGTTCTATCTTGATGGCATCGGCCTGCGTGAACTGCGCCGCCGCGATACGGACCGTGCCCGCAACATCATGGCGTGGATGGGCATGTACAGCGTTCTGGAGACGATCTGGCAGGGCCAACCGCATCCCGCGGTCGAACAACCGGCAGATGCCGAAGTCATTCCCATTTTCCGCATCCGGGACTGGGACACGGTGATGGCCCGCCTGCGCGCCAATGGAGCAGGGTTTCTAAACGAAAATCCCGATCCAGAGGGCACCTTGTACTTTACAGATCCGGACGGCTTCGTCTGCGGTATTCGCGCACCTGCGGCGGGGTCAGATCTGGCGTCAGATTTAGAAGCGGACCGCCGCTGGCCGGATGATCTGGTGAGCCTTCCGGACACACCGCCGTTGGCGGACGGTCTGCAAGATATCGGCTGGCTGCGTTTGCATGTGGCCGACCCGCAGGCGCTGTCGCAGTTTTACTGCCGCACCGTCGGACTGGATGTGCTGGAAAATAACGGGGACCGGGGCGCAACACTGCACCTGGGTGGAACGTGCGCTCTGGAGTTGGCGCCAGGCGGAAAAAGCCGGCCCACACCGGGCGACCGCAAAGAGGTGCCGGACGTTTGGATTCTGCGGGGTTACGATCTTGCCGCGTTTGCGGAGAAAATGGCGGCAGCAAATGTCCCGCTGATCAACGAACTGACCCTTGGGTCCGGATCCGGCGCCCTTAACTACTACGCCGACCCGGAAGGACACGTATTCGGCTACCAGCAGCGCGCCGAGTATGACCCTGGCCAAACGGTTGCGTACCGCATTGAAGACCGCGCCGCCTCCGACGCTTGGCAGCGCGAGAACGCAGACTGAGACCTACCCATCCGTCATCGGCACTTTCTACGCTTAGCTTCTGCGCGCCCATCTTGCCGCAAGGGGCGCAGCGCTTATGAGGATAGCGATACGCGCCAAGTGATGAACGGCGACGAATGCGGGATCAATATCGAAGGCGATGGCGATCAAGCACATTTCCGCCACGCCACCGGGGGTGAACGACAGAAGCGCGGTCAAGTATGGCACGCCGGTTAGCGCACTGACCGCGAGGGCAAACAAAGCGGAGACCGACATGACCAGCGCTGTGGCGGCGACGGCGTGACGGCTGGTGCGGAAAAACGTCTTAGGCGTGACGGTGGAGAACCGTGAACCGATGGCCGACCCGAGCACCCACAAGCAAATCCATAACGCAGCGTCGGGCGGGCGCCACGACACGACACCGGCGAGATAAAGTCCCGCCGAGGTCAGCATGGCGCCGGTCATCGCCGAGGCTGGGAGATTAAAGCCCTTGGCGAGGCCGTAGCCCACACCGGCGGCGGCAACCAACAACACACCTTCCAACCAGGAAAATGGTCCGCCTTCAGGCAACACAGAGGCCGACGATGGCCCGGTCGCGGTGGCCAGGGTTACGATCAACGGCATCAGAAAAACAACGATCACCACCCGTAGACCTTGGGTCAGGGCGATCATGCGCTCGTCGGCGCCGGATTCACCGCCGATGATGACCATGGCCGTCAGCGTGCCGGGCGCACCTGAAAACATTGCTGTTGCGCGGTCAAAGCCGGCGGCCCGGGCATAGTATTGTCCCGCGACAATCGTGATCAGGGGGATGAACAGGAGCATCAACACCAGGGTGACACTCCATTCCCCGGCCCGGGCAAGCAGATCAGGTGAAAATGAGCCACCAAGAAACACGCCGATGACGCACAGTGTCACCACTCGGATGCTGTGCGGCACCAGTACGGGCGCGCCCCGTACCGAGGCAATGATGTTGACCACCATGGGCCCGAGCATCCACGCCAGCGGAACGTTGACGAGACTGAATAGAGCGCCGCCCAAGCCGCCAACACCCAGCGACAAAGCAATCGGCTTTACTCCTGGCCGCTCAAGTGGCGGCTGATCGGACGCATCCGGCCGGGTATGGGGTGAAGAGTGAGTCAACGCATGAACCTGTCTGATTGACGTAAGTCTATGCGTCGCTGGCACGTGAAAAAAGGTCGAACCCGAGAGCGGGAGGCGGCACACTGCCTGGGCCGTTTTCAAGGGGAGGCAACATCATGGACGCATCTTTGGACTTGGATGGGGGATGGAAAGAAGCGGTCACGCTTGTGTCAGACCTGGACCGATGGTGCGGCCTGGCGGACAGAGTGTGCGGCTGGACCCTAGCGCATCGCGGTAGTGTCGACGTAACGGTGCTGGCGCAGTGGAAGCTGGACTCCGGCGTCAGCGCCGAAGAGGCGCTGTTTCATTGCGGCGATGAGGCACAAGGCTTTGTCCGCTTCATGCAGCTTGTCGGTGCCGGACCTCAGCAGCGGATTCGCGCCGGCGCGATGCCATGGGAGACGGGCGGCATTTTCTCCCTCATGGTGAGATCGAAAGACCTGCACGCCGTATTCGAGGCTGCCATGGCGGAAGGTTGGACCGCGGTCGCCGACCCTATCCAGCTTGAGTACAACGGCATGACTCTGGCGAACGTCATTCTGCGCGGACCGGACGGCATTTCGTTCGGCATGTATGAACGGGTCGACCCGCCGTTACAGGGGTGGGATCACATTAAGCGCATGAGCCAACCTTTTAACTGTATGCAGATTGTCCGCAGCCGGGACGCAACCCGGGATTTTCACCGCAACGCCCTGGGCTTCGAACCGTTTGTCGACAACGAAAACCGCAACACAGAACCGAAGGACAGCAACTTCGGATTTCCGCGCAATGTCACAACGCAAATTGAAACCAGGGCGGCCATCATGCATCCGCGCGGCGTGCTCGGCGCCAAAGAGCGCGACAATGGCCGGGTCGAGTTGATCGAGTGGAACGGTCTTGATGGGCGTGATCTGAGCGGCCGGGCGCTGCCACCTAACCTCGGCCACATGGCGTTGCGCTGGGCAGTGTCTGATCTGGATGCCACCGCCGGCAAGATCAAAAACGCGGGTTATGACCTGTGGTCGGAACCTGCAGCCGTGACCCTCGCACCCTATGGCGAAATTAAGGTGTGTGGCGTGCGGACTCCGGACGGCGTTCTATACGAGTTGTTTCAGCCCCAGGGCTAGAGCGACGCCGCCGACACAGCACTACGAAAATTACCGTGCGGCTGCGAGGCATTGCGTCGCAATCGATGTGATCTTTTGCTGGACGGTGGCGAGCAATGGCTGTCCGGCCGCAACACTTCGCTGGTAGGCCTGCATTTCTTCCAGCGAGAGCTGGGCCGGCACCTCAGTGACCAGACAGGTGCACAGAACGCCAGGATTGGATGGCCCCGCCGCACCAGAGGAGCTCAGAAACGCCTGGCACATCTGCGCCAAAGGGTCGGCCTGCCTCTGGGCCGTCGCAAGGGCTGGCCCAAAACAGATGAGGGACAGAGTGAGCGCAATAGTGCGGATCGAGAGCATGCCTTACCCTTTTCAGTTGGGCCCTTTTCAGTTTGGCCCTTCTCAGTTTGGCCATGATTGGGCCGCAGTGTAGGATGACTGAGAGAATGACATCATAAAAAGCGTTTTGAGAACCGTGGAAGGCGGGAGATTTACCCCATGAGCCGCATCATCAGCGCCCTGATTGTTGCAGGACTGGCCATTGCGCCGGTTCAAAGCTTCGCGTTCACGGGCACATTCGAGTCGTGGCGGGCGCCGAAGCCGGATTTGATGGAAGCCTTCGTACCCTTTGCCGCCGGGTCGACCGAGGTGGTCAGCCATAACCGGTGGGAGGCCTTCCTGGCCACGTATCTTGATGTGATCAACGGTGGCCCCAATTTGTTCCGCTACGGGGCGGTCAATGACCGCGACCGCGAAATCCTTGACGAATATATTGCCAGCCTGGAAGCGGTGGGCGTGTCCCTGCTCGACCGGCCGGAACAGAAAGCGTTTTGGATTAACCTGTATAACGCACTGACCGTGCGCACCGTGCTTGAACACTACCCCGTGAACAGCATCCGCGATATCCGCATCTCGCCGGGACTGTTCTCATCGGGCCCCTGGGGTGCCAAGCTCGTGACCATTGAAGGTGTCGAGCTCAGCTTGGATGATATCGAGCACCGCATCCTGCGCCCCATTTGGGAAGACAACCGCATTCATTACGTCTTGAATTGCGCCGCGCTGGGATGCCCCGACCTGCGGCCGGAAGCGTTCACACCACTCAATATCGACCGGATTATGGATGAAGCCGCATTCAACTTCATCAATCTGGAGCATGGCGTGTCCGTCGACAGCGGCCGCATGACGGTGTCAAAGATTTACGAGTGGTTTGACGAAGACTTTGGCGGAACAGACGAAGGCGTGCTTGCTCATATTTTAGAAATTGCCCGCGCGCCCCTGCAGCGCGAGATCAATCGCCGCATCGGACTGATTAAGACCAGATACGATTGGTGGCTCAACGATGCCGATCAAAGCCGCAATCCTACCTGGGGGCGGCAGAACTCAGATTCAATTTCCGTATACTCGCCTGTGCAGTAGCACCGGTATCGTCGGTATCCGAGGAAATCGCCAAGCCCCGCAGCCGCGGCGGCGCAATCCCAAACACGCGCTGATAGTCAGCCGCGAGATCAACCTGCACATCATGCCAGCTGGGCAATTGGCTCGGGTCTGACGGCATGAGAATAATCAGAGCGCCTTTGCCGTCTTTCATGAACGGGTTCGGGACAACCGTTCCGGGCAGACCGCCGCCACCCCACACATAGGTCATGACGTAGCCACCTGTCGGCAGTCCGAACATGCCGCCGATGCGGCCCATCAAACCGGCACCGGCATCATCGAAATAGACATGCAGCGCCAGCGGGCGGTCATCAACGCCGGGTGTCGACAAGTCGGTTGGCGGGAAGTCCCGGTCCACACGCCAGTCCCAGGACAGTTGGGAATAGCCGCCAAATTGCTTGGGCACATCGCGGTACAGAAACGAAACGCCACCTTCGGCGGAAATGGTGAGTGCCCCGTCTTGCACGACTTCGAATTCTGCCGCCGTCTTGCCCCGCGGCGTGTGTATTTTCCAACCAGACTCCTGAAGACCGCCGGAAAACTCAAAGTGATACACCGCGTCCTGCGTCACAGCTGCTGGTGCTGAAACGGCCAGAGCGATGAGCAAAACCCCAAAATCACGTATGCTGCAACGCACGAACACCCTCATACTCGAGTCCGACTGCTCGTGGACGATTGGACCAGCCGATGCTTGACCCGCTCATGGTGCGACTGATCGCGACGCCGATCAACCGGATGGGGGCCGCGGTGGCCCGAACCGGTCTGACAGCCAACACGGTTTCGGTGTTGGGCTTCGGCGTCGGCATGCTCGCCCTGCCCGCTTTGGCGTTGGACCATCCATTAATTGCCTTGACGTGCATCGCCATTAACCGCATTGCCGACGGGCTGGACGGCGCTGTCGCCCGCGTCAACGGCAAGACGGATTTCGGCGCTTATTTGGATATCGTTCTTGATTTCATATTTTATGGCGCGGTCGTCCTCGGCTTTGCAATCCGCAACCCAGCGGAGGCGGTTATTGCCGCAGCGTTGATCTTCAGTTTTATCGGCACGGGGGCGTCGTTTCTGGCTTTCGCAATCATTGCGGCGAAGTCGGATGTGGAGACGTCCACCCGCGGTGAAAAGTCATTCTTTTACTCAGGCGGCTTGGCCGAGGGCACCGAGACAATCGTGTTCTTCGCGATCGTGTGCTTGCAGCCTGTGTGGTTCACCCCGGCCGCACTGATTTTTATGGTGATGTGCTGGATCACCGTCGCCATGCGGCTGTTTCAAGCCTGGACGACTTTTGGCAGCCAAAGGACGGTTGAAGAGGATTGACAATGGCGTTAAGCCGCTTTGGCTTCAGACTCGGTCAACACCATGTAGAGGGCATCGGTGCTCGACGCACCGCGCAGTTTGTCGCAATTGGCGGGGTCACGCAGGAGTCGCGAGACACGCGCCAGAGCCTTGAGGTGGTCAGCGCCGGCTTGTTCCGGCGCGAGAAGCAGAAAGACCAGATCGACGGGGTGATCATCAATCGCTTCAAAGTCGATGGGCTTTTCAAGCCGGGCAAAGACGCCTTGCAGGGCCGTGAGCTCCGACAGCTTGCCATGCGGAATGGCGATCCCATTGCCCACTCCAGTGGTACCGAGGCGTTCGCGCTCGACCAAAGTGTCGAAAATCTTACGCTCGCTGAGGCCGGTGATTTGCGAGGCCTTTGCGGCCAGCTCTTGCAGCACCTGCTTTTTGCTCGATGCTTTCAGCTTTACGACCGCGTCCGGTTGCAACAAATCGCTGATTTCCATACCCGTGTTCCGCCTGAGACCAAACCGGACTAGACGTCCGGGGCGCGTACATCCCGCGCTGACTACACCTTTACGTGCTTTGGTCTCAGGACTGTCTCCCAAGTGACTGTATATTCTGGGTCGGCGAACTGCCGCTTCTCAAACGTGCCCAGTCCAGTGGCGCTACCTGTGCGCTCCTGCCCCCAGGGGCTAAACTTATGCTTCTTTTTGTGGCCGTTTTTTGGTGCCCGGCCATCAAGGCGGCGAACCATATGCAGCCGATTCTGGCAAGTCAAGGCAGGGACTCGCTACCGTTCGGCAAAGCGATTCGCTTTTTCGCGGCGGCGCTGGACCGAGGAGGGAATATTTAATGAATCCCGGTACTTAGCCACGGTTCTCCGAGCCACCTGAATTCCCTCTTTGGCCAAATTCGCGACAATTTGATCGTCAGACAGAATGGCATCGGCCGGTTCGGCGTCGATCATCTGCTTGATGCGGTAGCGCACGGCTTCGGCCGAGGTGCCGGCTTCACCACTGGCATCGGTGAGACCCTGGCTAAAGAAATATTTGAGCTCGTAGATGCCACGGGGTGTGGCGATGAACTTGTTATTGGTCACACGGCTGACCGTGCTCTCGTGCATCTCGGTGGCATCAGCAATATCGCGCAACACGAGTGGCTTTAGATGGGTAATACCTTTGCGGAAAAACGCATCCTGTTTTTCGACCAAAGCCGTGGCGACTTTTAAAATCGTCGTTGCCCGTTGTTCCAAAGCCCGGATCAGCCATGTCGCGGATTGGAACCGCTCAGCAACGAATGATTTCTCAGTCTTACTGCCCGCATTACCATTGAGCTCTGCGTAGTACTGATGATTGATCAGCACGCGCGGCAGGGTGTCGCTGTTGAGTTCGACACGCCACCCGCCCTCTGGATTGGGGGTCATGAACACGTCGGGAATTACAGTTTGGCTGACCCCATGTTCAAACTTAAGGGCGGGCTTGGGATCAAGAGCACGGACCTCGGCAATCATGTCCTGCAGGTCTTCCGTGTCGACACCACACAAGTTGGACAACTTTGCGAAAGACCGCTGTGCCAAAAGGTCGAGATTTTCGATCAGCGCTGCCATGGCCGGGTCGAAGCGGTCGCGCTCCCGCAGTTGCAACTCAAGACATTCTTGCAGGTTGCGAGCGAACACGCCGATGGGATCGAAGGACTGCAAGACCGATAGAACGGCAGCGACGTCAGTGTCTGGCGCCCCCAGTTGCTCGGCCATTTCCTCGACGGAGACAGCAAGGTAGCCATTCTCATCAAGGTTGTCGATCAACGCTGTTCCGATCATGCGTTTGACGGGATCCTGAATTGAGAGCGCGAGTTGCCGCTCAAGGATGCTGCGCAAATCTTCATCTTCCGACAGCGTTTGCTCGAGATTTGGCAAATCCTCGTATGACGCACCACCGGTCCATGTGGGTTCGGGGCCGCCGCCGGACAGGGGTGCATCGCCTTCAGTGGCAAAGGCGGAATCGTTTTCGGTAAAGCCCTCGTCAATGTCCATGGGAGCGTCAGACTGATCATCGACCGTATCGACGACTGATAGTCCCTCGCCCGGCCGGTCATCCGCGTTGCCCATAGCTTCGCCGAGGGCGCCGCCGGCTCCGGACTCATCACGCTCGAGAAGGGGATTGGATTCCAGTTCCTGGTCCACATAGGCCACCAGTTCCGCCGCGGAGTATTGCAACAGGCGTATCGCCTGCTGCAGTTGCGGCGTCATAACCAGATTCTGGGATTGTCTTAGGTCTAAGCGGGGACCAATGGCCATTCGGGTGTGTCCGCGCTCTTACAGGCTAAACCGCTCTCCCAGGTACACCCGGCGCACGCCCTCATGGGCCACGATTTCGGAGGGGGCACCCTCCATCAATACGGTCCCTTCATGGAGAATGTACGCGCGATCGATGATGTCCAGGGTTTCGCGGACGTTGTGATCGGTGATGAGTACGCCGAGGCCACGATCTTTCAGATGAGAAACCAGATCGCGAATATCAGCAACCGCAATGGGATCGATGCCGGCGAGCGGTTCATCGAGCAACAGGAAACTTGGCCGTGACGCCAAAGCCCGGGCAATTTCCACGCGGCGCCGTTCACCACCGGACAGGGCCAACGCAGGCGACTGCCGCAGATGGGTGACGTTGAATTCCTCCAGTAGGGATTCAACCAATTCGTCCTGCGCGGCTTTGTCTGACTCGATCACCTCTGCCACGGCGCGAATGTTTGCTTCCACCGACATGCCGCGGAAGATGGATGCTTCTTGAGGCAGGTAACCGATTCCCAGACGCGCCCGGCGATACATCGGCAGCGGCGTGATGTCTTCACCATCCAGATGAATCTCGCCCTCGTCCGGGCTGATCAAGCCGGTGACACAATAGAACGACGTGGTTTTGCCCGCACCATTGGGACCTAACAACCCGACCGCTTCGCCACGGTGAACCGACAGGCTCACCGAACGCAGCACGGGCCTGCCCTTGAAGGACTTGCCGAGGCCTTCGACCCGCAGTCCTTCTGTCTCGCCCGACGCATGGCCATCTGCGGAAGAGGTCGCCGCTGGCGTCTGCTCTGTGGTATCGCCCGAGTCCGGCGTCATAACAATTCCTTCGCGCCCCGCGCTATCGCAATCCGTGCAGAGTCAAAACAGTTTACTCTTTTTCCGGGGCATCTGTGACCCCCTTAGGGCGCGGAACAAGCAGGGCCCTGACCCGCGGGCCTGAACTGGGCCCCGCCACCCCGGCTTCTTGGGCGCTGCGGTACAACGTACTGACGTCCCGGTTGGTGTCGACGACCGCAAATCCTCCGTTGATCTGGTTGCGGTCTGACGTAATCCGCACGTTACCGTCTAACGTCGCGATACCGCTGTCGAGGTCGTAGCGGCCCCGGTCGCCAAGGACGACATTGGATTTTGTCTCCAGGCGCACGCTGCCGAACGCTTCGATACGGGAGAGCTCGCCGGTGCGGGACTCCCCCGAGGCACTGTCGGGAGCGTCTTTGAACCGAGCCGTGATCATATCTGCGGATAACGTCTGATCGTCTCTCACCGCAACCGCATTGCCTTCGGCCACCGCAACTTTGTCTTCTTTCCAATACTGGATCGTATCGTAGGCCGTAACCGTGCTGTCTTCGGTTTGCAGCTGCACGGGCGCACCCTCGATCACGAGGACCGCGGTTTCGAAATCGTAGACCGCACCGGAGCCTGTCGCCGTCTCCCCCTCGGAGCGGATAGTGACGTTGCCCAAAGCGTCTACACGGTAGACATCGGTGCTGCCGTTTTCGCCATCGCGATAATGGGCAATTAACTCATCCGCGCGGACATCGACGTCGCCCTGGCGGGCCTGTGCCGAGCCGCGCGCGATGAACAGTTTGTTGTCTTGCTGCCACTCGATGCCCTGTTCGGCATAGACCTCTATTGGATTGTCGGGATCGTCAGAGCGAAATGACAACGTCTGAGCAGAGCTGGGGGCTGACCATACGGCCATGCACAGAGCCAGCAAACATAAGGGGGTCTTCTGCATCTTGTCTTTGATCACGGCCCAGTGGCGCTCCCGCCGCCAGAGTTCAAAACCAGCGTCGCTGGACCGGTGAAATATACGACCTTGCCCTTGTCTTCGAGTTGAAATCCTTGGGACTCCAGCCGTCCGAAGGGACCTTGGGTGTAGACCGGCACCGAACTGCGGGCCTGACCTTCTTTAAGCAACACCGTCGCGGCCTCTGTATGAAGTTCGTAACCTTGATCTTGGAATAAGTTAACCTCGCCCTCTAGGTCGAGAACCTGGGTGTCGCGGTGATACAAGCCGGTTGTTGCACCGACCATCAGCCACGTGCCGTCGTTCAGACTGATATCCGCTTGCGGTGCGGCAAGACTAATGCGGTCGGTTTCACCTTCAAGCACCGTTTCCGCGGTCACGGAGAATGGCTGGCCTGATTCATCGGTACCGACATAGCGGGCGTTCACCAAACTCAAAGAGTCGCCGGCGCCCTCAGGCGTGATCGCAATCTCGGCTGCAAGCTCGTCAGGGACACTTTGGAATTGCGGCAGGATGACCACCAAACCAACCAGCAGAAGCGCGAAGGACGGCAGCAGAATCTTCATCAGGGACACAAAGCGGCTGTACTTTGCCACGGAGGCACGAATATCCGCCGTCCGCGGTTCCCACACGCCTCGGGTTGACGGCGTTTCAACCTGAGAGTCAGACGAAAGCGGTGTATGGGCTTCCGTTCCAGACACCTGAGGTGTCATACAACCCCCGCCCGCAAAATGTCATGCATGCGCAGAATGCCCACTGGCACGCCATCTTTCACCGCGAAAACGGACGTGACCTTCCACTCATTCATCTCGCGCAGGGCTTCAGCGGCAAGAATATTGGGATCGACTGTTTTTGGATTTTCGGTCATGACGTCGGCCGTCGTCATATCGAACAGACCTTCGGCCATATGGCGACGAAGGTCGCCATCCGTAACAATACCCTGAAGCTGTCCGTCGGCGCTGACAACACCGGCGACCCCGAACGTCTTATTGGTCATGAGAATAATCGCATCGCTCATCGGCGTGTCTTGCCCAGTTAACGGCAATTCATCTCCGACATGCATCAGGTCGCGTACCTTCAACAGGCTTTTACCGAGCGACCCGCCTGGATGAAACACGCGATAGTCATCTGCGGAGAAGCCACGCCGCTCAAGCAGAGCAACCGCGATGGCATCGCCCAGTGTGATCATCAGCGTGGTGGATGTGGTCGGCGCGCCATGCGGCCCCGCCTCCTCCAGCGGCGGCAAGCACAACACAATGTCGGACTGCTCCGCTAGGGTAGACTCTCTCTTGCCTGTCATGCCGATCAACGGAATGCCAAAGCGCCGGGTGTACGAGACCAAGTCGGACAGCTCATTGGTTTCGCCGCTGTTCGATAACGCCAGCACGGCATCTGTCTCGGAAATCATACCCAGATCGCCGTGGCTCGCTTCAGCGGGGTGAACAAAGAACGCGGGCGTACCGGTAGATGCTAATGTGGCCGCAATCTTGTGACCGATGTGACCGCTCTTGCCCATCCCGGACACGATGACCCGGCCCTGCAGTTCACCCAGCAACTCGACACAGCGGACAAACTCGTCCCCGAGACTGTCTGCCAATGCAGCCAAGCCATGTTCTGCGTGGCCGATAACACGGCGGGCGACATCAAGGTCGGCTTCAGCCGCAGCCGCAGATATATCGCCGGTTTGAATTTGTGTATCGGGCATACCGCGGTCCACGTGTGTTGAGTGAAACTTGTGTCTGACGAAACTTGATCGGGTTAACCGGTTGTCCGGCGCTCTCCGGTTATGTGGGACACCCACGCGGCCCTGTCAAAGGCAGGCTGAAATGCCCGCTCTATGGTCGAGGGTCAAGAGTATGGCGACTCGCGGGAATCCGGTCAACGAAACGCTGGAACGCCTGCCTTAGTGGGCGAAAATGTCCTCATCGGGCCAGCCCGCGACGTCTAGCGCCGCGCGATCAGGCAGGAACCGGAAACAGGCTTCGGCCAAGTCGCGCCGGCCTTCCCGGTCAACGAGCTGATCCATCGCCTCTTTGAGGCGGTGGAGATAAAGGACATCGGCCGCAGCGTAGTCCACTTGTTCGGGGGTCAAGGACTCTGCCGCCCAGTCGGACGTCTGCTGTTGTTTGGAGATCTCCAACCCAAGATACTCGCGGCACAGGTCTTTCAAACCATGACGGTCGGTATTTGTGCGGCACAGGCGGGACACAGTTCGGGTGCAATAGACCGGCTCGCAGCGCACGCCGAAATGCTTGAGGAGTATCGCCAGATCGAAACGGGCGAAGTGAAAAATCTTCACGAGCTTTGTATCGGTCAGTAGCGCGCACAGGCGTGGCGCCTCGTAGGGCGCTTTGACCTGAATGATGTGGCTATCGCCATCACCGGCGGACAGCTGAACCACGCACAGGCGGTCGCGGGCGATATTCAGACCCATCGTTTCCGTATCGACGGCGACGGCCCCGGAAAAGGCCAGGCCCTCCGGCAGATCTCCCTGATGCACGTGATTGGTCACCGGCGCCCCCCTGCGGCCGTTACGTTCTAAAACCTGTGTTTCTATCGTGCCCTGCACGCGTGGGTCTTATCGTGCCCCGTAATGGTGCCCAGGAGAAGACTCGAACTTCCACGGCCTTGCGGCCACTGGCACCTGAAGCCAGCGCGTCTACCAATTCCGCCACCTGGGCGCCGACAGCCAGTGGATCAAAACTGGCCCGGACTTGGGGGCCGAAGGCATATCGCCTTCCATCAACCTTTGTCAACGAAACCCTGGCTGGAATGCGGGCCTATCCTGCGGTTTATTGCCATGACAGGACGCCTGTGCCACTTTCCGCGCATGGGGTGTCGCGGCTTTCCGCGCATCGGGTGTCGCGGTTTCAACGCCGCTTGCATCTGCGCCCAGAGATGACGTCATGAAGGTGAACCGCACATGAAAAACCGCCTGGTCACTGTGTTCGGAGGATCTGGATTTGTCGGGCGGTATATCGTCCGCCGTCTCGCAGAAGCCGGCGTCCGCGTGCGGGTCGCGGTCCGCGACGTCGAGAAAGCGGATTTCCTGAAAACCAGCGGCGACCTGGGACAAGTCAGTTTCATGCCGGCGTCGGTGACCTCGGACGCGGATGTCGCCCGCGCCGTAGCTGGAGCGGACGCCGTCGTAAACTGTGTCGGGATTCTCTTTGAGCGCGGTAGCCGCACCTTCGAGGCCATGCATGTCGGCGCCGCCGCGCGGATCGCTCAAGCTGCGGCTAACGCGGGAGCGGGCCGCATGGTGCATCTGTCCGCTCTAGGGGCCAGCGCAGAGTCTGCATCGGCTTATGCCCGTTCAAAAGCCGCCGGTGAGTCCGCGGTGCTGGACGCGTACCCGCGCGCCACAATTCTGCGGCCCAGTGTGATCTTTGGGCCAGAGGACGGCTTCTTCAACATGTTCGCTGATATGGGACGGACCTTTGGGATCATGCCCTATTTCACCGATTTGAATCCCCACACGGACGGCGGCGGCGGCACGAAGTTTCAGCCCGTATATGTCGGCGATGTCGCCGCGGCAGCCATGGCCGCTCTGATGGAGGACACCCACGCGGGACAGACCTACGAACTGACCGGTCCCAACGTCTATGACATGCGGGCCGTGTTGGAGCTGATAAACAAGTATACGGACCGCAATGCATGGGTTTTGGGTTTGCCGTTCTTAATTGGCCGCATTCAGGCGGTCTTCCTTCAATACCTTCCTAAGCCGCTGCTCACGCCGGACCAGATCAAACTGTTGCAAACGGATAACGTTGCTGACGGGTCAAAACCCGGCCTTGATGACCTTGGAATCACGCCCACAACCGTGGAATCCATCGTCCCGACCTATCTGCGCCGCTTTCGCCCACATCAACAACAGAAAAAGCTACGCATCCAAGCTCACCCATAGGCTTGCGGGCCGCTTAGCCGTCAGACCCAGCCATAGGCCACGGCCAGCAGGCCGGCTCCCAAAATCACGCGGTAGATGACGAACGGTGTAAAGGTCGAACGCTGGAGCCATGCCATGAGCGCCGCGATCGACAGGATCGCCGTCACGAATGCCAATCCAGCGGCCATAACCGCACCCTGGGTGAGTTGCATGTCATCCGCTTCATAAAGGGACAGACCCAGCCATAGGCCCGAAGCGGCGATGGTCGGGATCGACAGCAGCATGGAAAAACGCGCCGCTTCGACCCTCTCGTAGCCGAGAATGCGAGCCGCGGTCATGGTGATGCCCGAGCGGCTGGTGCCGGGAATGAGAGCCAAAACCTGGGCCAGTCCGATCACCAGCGCATCAATCAGACCCAAATGTTCGACCCGCTTGACCGTCATGGACAGGCGATCTGCAACGAACAACAACAAGCCGAACCCAAGGGTTGCCCAACCAATCACCACGATCGACCGCAGTGCATCCCCGGCATAGCGGTCAACCAGGTATCCAGCGATAAGAACCGGAATAGTACCCACCGCGACCAACCCAGCGAGGGTCGCGCCAGGATCACGCCGACCGCGCAGTAGGCGCCATAGGCCGCGCACCATGGCGAGCAAATCCTGCCAAAAATAGATGATCACCGCGCCCAAGGTGCCGACGTGCACGGCGACGTCCATTGTCAGGCCCTGATCGGGCCAATCGGTGAAAAAGGGCACGAGAACAAGGTGACCGGAGGAACTGATGGGCAGGAACTCGGTGATCCCCTGAACAACCGCCAGCACTATAATTTGTGTCAAAGCCACGGCTGGCCCCCAACTGCCGCTCCTAAGCCGTTATATCATGGCAGCCAAACCTCACCCAGGCGGCTTTTAGTACACAAATGGTAACTATTTTTTTGGCTTAACTTGCAACTAATCCGATTTTTTCCCCTGCGGTGAACCTACCCAATCTCTTTTAGGTCAATATATATTACCTAAAATCGCGTTTTGGCATGGCCATCGCGGGGTTACGCCGGTATACTGTAGCCAACTTTAAGAAGGGTCCGGTTGAACGGACCCGCGGACGACCCGGCCGAGAAACGGCTGAAACCGAAATGCGACATCACGAGTGATCACCGGCAGCGGGCTCAAAACTGCCGGACCGGGCCTCGTCTCCCCTGCGCGTCCCCGCGCGGAGGACGTGGGAGGCCGCCAGGAGGTAGGAAGCTATGAGCGACACCAAGTCTCGGCAAATGCTGCAGTTCACCCGTCTCGAGCAGTCTTGGCCCGACAAACGCCCGGCTGAGACGCGGCGCCGTGATTTCGGAGAAATCTATGATCAGTTCGCCGACGACAAAGCGGGTGACCAAGCCTCCCGCTGCGAGCAATGCGGCATTCCGTTTTGCCAGGTGCACTGCCCGGTCCAGAACAATATTCCCGACTGGCTCAAGCTGACAGCGGAAGGCCGTCTGGAAGAGGCTTATGAGGTGTCGTCCGCCACAAACAATATGCCCGAGATTTGCGGCCGCATCTGCCCACAGGACCGGTTGTGCGAGGGGTCGTGTGTACTTGAGCAATCCCAGCACGGCACGGTCACCATCGGATCAGTTGAGAAATACATCACCGACACCGCGTGGGAGCGCGGCTGGGTCAAACCGGTCACGCCTCTGCAAGAGCTCGACTATTCCGTTGGGATTATCGGCGCGGGACCGGGCGGCATGGCCGCTGCCGAGGAGCTGCGCCGCGCGGGCTATAAGGTCGACGTGTATGACCGCTATGACCGTGTTGGTGGTCTGCTGATTTACGGCATTCCGAACTTCAAACTCGAAAAGTATGTCGTCGAGCGCCGCTCGAAGTTGCTGGAAGACTCCGGCGTGACTTTTCACCTGAACTGCAATGTCGGTGAAGATGTCAGCTTTGCCGACCTGCGCGAAAAGCACGATGCGCTGCTCATCACCACGGGTGTGTACAAAGCCCGCGCGCTCGCCTGCCCCGGTGTCGGCGCCGACGGTGTCTTCCCCGCCATGACCTACCTGACCGCGTCGAACCGCAAAGGCCTGGGCGATAAGGTTGAAGACTTCGATGACGGCACGCTCAACGCCACGGGCAAGAACGTAGTGGTGATTGGCGGTGGCGATACGGCGATGGACTGCGTGCGCACGGCGGTGCGGCAGGGTGCAAAGTCGGTCAAATGTCTGTACCGCCGCGACCGCGACAATATGCCTGGCTCCCAGCGCGAAGTGGCGAACGCGATCGAAGAAGGGGTCGAGTTTGTCTGGCTGTCTGCACCCGAAGCGGTTCTGCATGATGACGACAACACGGCGACGGGCGTGCGGGCAGTGCGCATGCGCTTGGGTACGCCAGATGCCAGCGGCCGCGCCAAACCGGAAGTGATCGACGGTTCGCAATTCGTCGTGCCTGCCGACATCGTCATCGAGGCGCTCGGCTTCGATCCCGAGGACCTGCCCGGCTTGTTTGGCGAACCGGAACTGGGCATCACCCGTTGGGGCACGGTCAAGGCCGACTACAAAACGCTGATGACTAACATGGACGGCGTATTCGCCGCCGGTGACATCGTGCGCGGCGCCTCCCTCGTGGTGTGGGCGATCCGCGACGGCCGCGACGCCGCGGCAAGCATTCATAAGTATCTCTCGGCGAAGGCGACGGAAAACGTCACATCGCTGCGCAAGGCAAGTTAAGGACATCGATATGGCACCGAAAGATATGGATACGCACGTTACGCCTGAGTCCGGAGAAGCCTTTGTCGCGGCTTGGAAGAGCAACACAGCCAAGCTGAACGCTGCCACCGCCTATGATCCGGCATGGGAGCACGACAACTGCGGTGTTGGCATGGTGGTGGCCATCGACGGTCAACCCCGCCGGGATGTGGTCGTGGCGGGCGTCGAAGCGCTCAAGGTTTTGTACCACCGCGGCGCCGTCGATGCGGACGGCAAGACAGGTGACGGTGCCGGCATTCATGTAGAAGTGCCACAAGACTTTTTCCGCGAGCACGTTATTCGCACCGGCCATGAACTGGCTGAGGACGAAACCCTTGCCGTCGGCATGGTGTTCCTGCCCAAGTCGGACCTCGGCGCGCAGGAGACCTGCCGCACGATCGTCGAAAGCGAAGTGCTCTCCGCGGGATATAAGATTTACGGCTGGCGCCAGGTGCCGGTGGACATCTCGGTCATCGGCGAGAAAGCCAACGCCACGCGGCCTGAAATTGAGCAAATCATGCTGTCGAATCCGCGCGGCATGGACGTGGAAGCACTTGAGCGCGATCTCTATGTCGTGCGCCGGCGCATCGAAAAGCGGGTGAAAGAAGAAGCGATCAATGACTTCTACATCTGCTCGCTGTCCAGCCGCTCGATCATCTACAAGGGCATGTTCCTGGCTGAGCAACTGACAACGTTTTATCCGGACCTGCTGGACGAGCGTTTCATTTCGTCGTTCGCGATTTATCACCAGCGCTATTCGACCAACACCTTCCCGACCTGGTGGCTGGCTCAGCCGTTCCGCACACTCGCGCACAACGGTGAAATCAACACCCTGCTGGGCAACTCCAACTGGATGAAAGCCCACGAGTGCCGCCTGGCATCCGATTTATTTGGCGATGACATCGAGGACTTGAAGCCGATCATTCAGGGTGGCAGCTCGGATTCAGCCGCCTTGGATGCGGTGTTCGAACTGATCTGCCGCGCCGGACGCAATGCGGCGATGGCGAAGTCCCTGTTAATTCCAGAGAGCATTAGCCAGAACGCGGTAATGCCCGACAACCACCGCGCGTTGTTTGCCTATTGCAACGCGGTGATGGAACCTTGGGACGGCCCGGCCGCGATATGCGCCGCAGACGGCCGCTGGGTCATTGCCGGCATGGACCGCAACGGCCTGCGCCCCATGCGCTACACCCTGACCAAAGACAATCTACTCATCGTCGGATCGGAAACCGGCATGGTGCATGTGCCCAATGCCGAAGTTGAGGAAAAGGGCCGCGTCGGACCAGGCGAAATGATCGCCGTCGACCTCGACGAGGGCCGGTTCTACCGCGATACCGAACTGAAAGACTTACTCGCCAGCGCCAATCCCTATGAGGAGTGGGTCAAAAACACGACCCTGGTTAACACCGAGGATGCGGATGACACGACCGCGTGCGGCGACATGCCCATCGAAGAGCTGCGCCGCCGCCAGGTGACCTATGGCATGACCATGGAAGACTTGGAGCTCATCCTCCACCCCATGGTGGTCGATGCCAAGGAAGCCACGGGGTCCATGGGTGACGACGCCCCGCTTGCGGTGCTGTCAGACAGTTACCGCGGTCTGCACAATTTCTTCCGGCAAAATTTCAGTCAGGTGACCAATCCACCGATCGACAGTTTGCGCGAAACCCGGGTGATGACCTTGAACACCCGGCTGGGGAATTTGGGCAACATTCTCGAGGCAGACCCAAGTCAGTGTGACGTGCTGCAACTGTCGAGCCCGGTTCTGACCAATGCCCAGTACAAGATGCTGCGGGACCACATGGGAGACAAGGTGGTCGAGATCGACTGCACCTTCGACGTCAGCGGCGCGACCCGCAACGCGCTGCGTAAAGCCGTCTCCCGCATTCAGAAGGAAGCCGAGGACGCGGTACGCGGCGGCTGCACCCATGTGATCCTGTCGGACATGACGATCACAGAAGACAGCGCGCCGATCCCCATGATCCTGGCAACCGGCGCGGTGCACACGCACTTGACCAAGCAGAAATTGCGCACGTTTACCTCTCTCAATGTGCGGTCAGGTGAGTGCTTGGACACGCACTACTTCGCCGTTTTGATTGGCGTAGGCGCAACGACAGTGAACGCCTATCTGGCGCAGGAAGCGATTGCGGACCGTCATCGCAAGGGTTTGTTTGGCGAGATGTCTTTGAACGAGGCCATGGCCCGGTTCAAGAAGGCGGTCGACGAAGGGCTGCGTAAGATCATGTCCAAGATGGGCATCTCCGTCATCAGCTCTTACCGCGGCGGATATAATTTCGAGGCCGTTGGCCTGTCGCGCTCCCTGGTCGCGGAGTTTTTCCCGGGTATGACGTCCCGCATTTCAGGCATTGGGATGCCGGGCATTCAGAAGAAGGCACGCAGCCAGCATGGCAAAGGGTTTCAGCCGGGCGTCGTCACCTTGCCGGTTGGCGGGTTCTATCGTTATCGCGCCCACTCACAAGAAGCTCATAGCTTCGATGGCCGGCTGATTCATACGCTGCAGGCCGCCGTCGAGAAAGACAGCTACCAGATTTACCAGCGCTACTCCGAAGGGATGCGCAAGCTGCCACCGATCAACTTGCGCGACCTGCTTGATTTCCGCCGGGTGAATGAGCGCGTTCCGCCGGAACAGGTTGAATCGACCACAGAAATTCGCAAACGCTTCGTCACGCCGGGTATGTCGCTGGGGGCGCTGAGTCCCGAAGCGCATGGCACCCTAAACATCGCCATGAACCGCATCGGCGCGAAATCCGACTCCGGTGAAGGCGGGGAAGACCGCAAGCGCTATAAGCCCGCGCCAAACGGCGACAACGCCAATTCAGCGATCAAACAGATTGCATCGGGCCGCTTCGGCGTCACGGCGGAATATCTGAACCAGTGCCGCGAGATCGAAATCAAAGTCGCGCAAGGGGCGAAGCCCGGCGAAGGCGGACAGCTTCCTGGATTCAAGGTCACCGCGGAAATTGCGGAACTGCGCCACGCGACTGAAGGCGTAATGCTGATCTCACCGCCGCCGCATCACGACATCTATTCCATCGAAGACCTGGCGCAGTTGATCTACGACCTGAAGCAAATCAATCCGCGTGCGCGGGTAACGGTGAAACTGGTGTCACGCACAGGCATCGGTACGATTGCCGCAGGGGTCGCCAAAGCGAATGCGGATATCATTTTGGTGTCGGGCCACTCCGGCGGCACCGGCGCCAGCCCGCAGACATCGATCAAGTACGCCGGGCTGCCGTGGGAAATGGGTCTGACGGAAGTCCACCAGGTTTTGACTCTGAACCGTTTGCGCCACCGTGTGGTACTGCGCACGGACGGTGGCCTGAAGACCGGTCGTGATATCGTCATGGCGGCGATGATGGGCGCCGAGGAGTTCGGCATCGGCACCAGTTCCCTGATTGCCATGGGCTGCATCATGGTGCGGCAGTGTCATTCCAACACCTGCCCCGTTGGTGTGTGTACTCAAGACAGTGCGCTGCGCCAGAAATTCACCGGCACACCTGAGAAAGTGGTCAACCTGATGACCTTCCTCGCCGAAGAAGTACGCGACGTGCTTGGCGAACTTGGCTTTACGTCCTTGAACGATGTGATCGGGCGGACAGACCTGTTGCACCAGGTCAGCCGTGGCTCGGCACATTTGGACGACCTGGACCTTAACCCGCTGCTGGTACAGCCGGATTCCGGCGGTCTGCCGACCCGTAACATGACCGAGGGACGCAACGAGGTTCCGGAAACACTGGATGCCCAGATGATCCGCGATGCCGCGCCTGCTTTGGAGGACGGCGAGAAGATGCAGTTGACCTATAACGTCGGCAACACGCAGCGCGCGATCGGCACCAAGCTCTCGCACAAGATCGTCACCAAGTATGGATTGACCGGCCTTCAGCCCGGCCACATCACCGTGCGCCTGCGCGGCAGTTGCGGCCAGTCTCTGGGCGCGTTCGGCGTTCAAGGCTTGAAGCTTGAGGTGCTGGGTGACTCCAACGACTATGTCGGTAAAGGCCTGTCCGGTGCCACCATCGTCATCCGGCCGACGACGACCTCGACGTTCCCGACACATCTCAACACCATTATCGGCAATACCGTGCTCTACGGCGCGACCAGCGGCAAACTGTTTGCGGCCGGGCAAGCGGCAGAGCGGTTCTGCGTGCGCAACTCAGGTGCAATCGCCGTCGTCGAAGGGTGCGGATCTAACGGCTGCGAATACATGACCGGAGGTGCGACGGTTATTCTTGGACCGGTGGGCCCGAATTTCGCGGCGGGTATGACCGGTGGCATGGCATTCGTTTACGACAGCAACGAAGACTTCGAATACCGGGTAAATCCGGACTCCGTGATCTACCAGCGCATCGAAGTGGGCCACTATGAAGCCATGCTGCGGAGCCTGGTGAGCGAACACCACAAGGAAACCGGCTCCGCCTGGGCGGAACGCATTCTTGTGAATTGGGACCGCGAGGTCCGGAAGTTCTGGCAAGTGGTGCCGAAAGAAATGCTCAACAAGCTGGATGTGCCGGTTCAACGCGACGCCCCGCACGCCAAGTCCGACGACAAGAAGAAAGCCTAGGCAAAGCGATCGCGGATGGTGGCAAACACGGCCCGCTGTGCATAGGCTTCACCTCCGGCGGGCCGGCCCGGCTTGTCATCCGGGTTCCAGCCGAACAGGTCGAAATGGACCCACGGCACAGCCTCGCTGACGAACGTTTTGAGAAAGAGCGCCGCGGTGATCGCGCCAGCAAATCCGGACTCGCCTGAGTTGCTGATGTCCGCGACCTTGCTGTCAATCAAACGCCTGTATCCGCCCCACAGCGGCAAACGCCATAGGGGATCGGCGGCAGCCGTGCCCGCGGCAAGCAATGCATCAGCCAAATCATCGTCCGGGGTGAACATCGCCGGCAGTTCGGGACCGAGTGCGACCCGCGCTGCACCCGTGAGTGTCGCGCAGTCAATAATGAGCGCGGGGTCTTCCTCAGAGGCCAGAGCCAATGCGTCGGCGAGAACGACGCGCCCTTCCGCATCGGTATTGCCGACCTCAATGGACGTGCCTTCACGGGTCGCGACGACATCCCCAGGACGAAACGCGTTGCCGGAAATCGCGTTCTCGACTGCCGGAATAAGCACGCGCAATCGAACCGGTAAACCGGCGCGCATGATCCAATCGGCCAGTCCCAGAACAGTCGCGGCGCCGCCCATGTCCTTTTTCATGAGACGCATTCCGGAGGTGGGTTTGATATTGAGACCGCCGGAGTCGAAACACACCCCCTTGCCCACGAGTGTGACCTTGGGATTCCTTGACTGACCCCAGGTCAGGTCGATCAAACGTGGTGCGTTTGTTGCTGCCCGGCCAACGGCATGAATGGCAGGAAAGTTTTTTGCAAGCAGATCATCGCCAATGGTGACATCGATTTCGGCGCCGTGGGCTTCGGCGAGCGTTGCGGCCGCCGCTGCTAGGGCATCCGGACCCATGTGCTCAGCCGGTGTATTGATAAGATCGCGGGTCAGCCACGCGGCCTGTGACGCGCCCTCGACATACTTACGGTCAGCATCTTCAGGCCAAACCAGCGCGGCTGGCTCGGGACTGGCCTCAGACTTGTAGCGCTCAAATTTATATGCCCCCAGCGCCCAGGCGAGACAGAGTGACGTTGCGACATCCGCCTCCTGGTCGTCCTCAACCCCGGCCACCTCATCCAGCCAGTATGATCCGGCGGGTAGTTCGCGCGCGAGCCGGCCTCCGGCCCAGCGATCCGGCGCACCAAGCCCAATAACGGCACGGCTCAGACCACCGTCAGAGTCGGCGATCAAGCATATTGACCCTGCGTCGGCTTTAAACCCTGTACTTTCAACCCAGCGGCGGACTTGATCTTGTTGCGCTGCGCACCAACTTGCAAATCCGTCAGAGGTTACGGCAGAGATCGCAATGGCTTTGGGATCGGCGTCAATCAGCGGAAGCGAAGTCATGGCGTCGCCTTTCGACGAGATGAAGATTGCAGATCAAACTAACGGATTGCGAGTGGCGCGTCTGCCGCCTCGTCCTGCCCCTCAAGAGGTGGGGGCAATATACCTTGTTCTGCATAATAGCGCACGGCGCCGCGATGAATGCGGAACCCGATACCCCGGGTCGCACGGTCAAGCGTCATCAAGCTGGCACGCGGATGTCCATTGGCATATATGGCAGCCGTATTCGGGTGCCAGATGGCCCGCGTGATTCCGTATGCCAGATCGTCCGGCATGTCTTCATGAACGACGAGCACGGCACCAACATCCAAGGTCGGCGTCTCAGGATTATCGCCGTACACGCCGGCCGGGATCACACCCGGCTCAAAGAACGGAAATATCTTGGCCAGTTTTTCGGCAACTGGTCCATCGATGGGCACAAAATAGAGTTCGGTACGTTGGGCGAGATCAGAGATCGCCAGCGCCGGGGCACCGCTGACATAGAAAAAAGCATCAATATCGCCCTCGACCAGCGCCTCCGTCGACTCTTCAATGTCCAGTTCAACGAGAGTCAGGTCGGCGAAGCGAATGCCGAACGCGGACAAGATGAGCTTGGCGTCGATCTGCGATCCCGAGCCCGGTCCGCCAATCGACACCCGCTTTCCTTCAATGTCTTCGAGCGTTTCCATACCGGCATCGGCGCGGGCGACAAGGTGAATATTCTCCGGAAACAAGTTTGCCAGCGCACGCAGGGATTCACGTCTCTCCTGCCCTTCGAACGATCCCGTTCCGAAATAAGCCCAATACGCGACATCGGCCTGGCTTAACGCCATTTCCATTGAGCCGTCATCAACCGCGATAATATTCTGCACCGAACCGGCTGTGGATTGCGCGACCGCGATTAGTCCAGGGACGCCGCAACTGCCACCCCGGTCACACGGACGCGATCCGGGTGGATTTGAAATCGCATTGCCGATCAAACCGCCGATGGGAAAATAGGTGCCCGCCGTTGACCCTGTGCCAATGCGAATGATGTTGAGATCTTGGGCGCGTGAGGTCTCGGCTGCCAGCGCCGCTATCACACCAAACATGGCGACCGTCGCAACGAAAATGCGACACGACTGAGCGAAAACCTGGACCCGGGACTTTAAATTCATTGTTTGTGTACCTGACGCCGGTCACATAACACACTGACCCAGAAATGTGTTGATTTTTGGGACCTGGGCGACAGGAATCTGCCGATGAAAAGAAACGGGCCGGAGCCGGACAGGACTGAGAACACCCTTGGACCGTGCCCCTTATGCGGCCGAAAGATGATGTCCGGGCCCAGTCTCGACCGGCATCATTGGATACCCAAGTCCGAAGGCGGTGATCCGGAGGAATGGGCGTGGCTCCACAAAGTGTGTCATCGCAAGATTCATGCGGTGTTGGATGAGAAAGAACTGGCTGCCGGTTATCGCACGGCCGAGTCGTTGCGCGCGCATCCGGATATTGAAACCTTTGTTCGTTGGGTCCGGCGCAAGCACCCGGAATTCATTGACCACCACCGCAGCCCCCGGAGCCGATAGCTGCAAGACCTATCCATGTGACCGCACGTCTTCGGTGAACGCCCGCACATAATCGTCCGCAGGCGAGTCGAGGATGTCTTGCCCGGTGCCGACCTGCACCACACGCCCGTCTCTGAGAATGGCAATCCGGGTTCCGAGCTTGATCGCCTCAGCCAAATCATGGGTAACGAAGACGATGGTCTTGCCGAGGTCACGCTCCAAGTCTGCAAGTAAATCCTGCATTTCCCGGCGAATCAGCGGGTCGAGTGCTGAGAATGGCTCATCCATGAGCAACACGTCAGCGCCGGTGGCCAGCGCCCTGGCCAACCCGACACGCTGGCGCATACCGCCTGACAGTTCGTGCGGATAAGACTGCTCAAAGCCGCTGAGCCCCACCCGATCAATCCACTCCTGAACATCGGCCTTGCGCTCCGCCAACGCACGGCCTTGTATTTCCAGACCAAAGCCCACGTTTTCAACGACCGAGCGGTGCGGTAGCAGCGCAAAACTCTGAAACACCATCGCCATGGTGGTGCGGCGCAGATCGCGCAAAGCCTTGGGGTCAAGCGCGCCAATGTCCTGCCCGTTCACGTGCACGCGTCCGGATGTGGGCGAGATCAGACCGTTAATCAGACGCAGCAGCGTTGACTTCCCCGATCCAGATAGCCCCATCACCATGAACACTTCGCCGGATTGAATCTCAAGCGATGTCTCAGCCAGGGCCACGGTGGCGCCCGTTCGCTCGCGAATGGTCTGCCCCGCTTCGCCGTCCCGGAACAGCGCCAGCGCAGTGGCAGAATCACCGCCATAGACCTTGGCAACACGCTCTAGAACGATAAGGCTCATGCACCGCCCCGGGCTTGTTGAACTCGCCGGGCATAAGATTGGGTTGTGCGGTCCAGCAGAATCGCCATGGCGACGATGGCCAGTCCGGCGGCGGCACCGCGCCCGACATCGAGGGTGTTGATACCGAGCAACACCTCCTGTCCCAGGCCCCGATTGCCGATCATCGAGGCGATAACCACCATGGACAGCGCCATCATGGTCGCCTGATTGATGCCGGCCATAATCGACGGCAAAGCCAAGGGCAGTTCGACCTTCCACAGGCGTTGCATCGGGGTGGCGCCGAACGCATCTGCCGCTTCGAGCACTTCGGTATCGACCTGCCTCAAGCCGAGATCGGTGAGGCGGATCACGGGGGGCAGAGCGTAAATAACCGTCGCGATGATCGCCGGCACTTTTCCGAGCCCGAAGAGCATCAGGGCGGGGATGAGATACACGAAACTAGGTAGCGTCTGCATCGCGTCGAGGATCGGTAAGCCGATGAACCGGCCTGGCCCCGAACGGGACAACAGCACTCCCGCCGGCAAGCCGATAATGACCGCAATGGACGTAGAGACCACCATCAACGCCAAGGTTTGCATGGCCTCGTCCCACAGGCCCAAAACGCCCATGAAGGATGCCAACCCCATGACGACTGCGGCCATTATCAGTCGCCTGCTGGCCCCATATGCGATCGCACCGAGACCCAGCACCACGATCCACCACGGGGCATCCCGAAGCAGACCTTCGATCAGCACGAGGATCTGCAAGAGCCCGTCGGATACGGCCTGGAACGAGTCCCCGTAGTTCACGACCAACCAGTCGACAAAAGCGTTGATGGGTGGCGCAATAGAAACGGTTAAGGTTTCGGGAAACATGACGCCCTCCACATGTTGAGGCGTGACCAGTGAGGACTAAGGCGTTGCGGGGCCGGACGCCTCAACGAATAAACGGACCGCATTTGCTTGTGTTTCTGTCAACCAGGTTCGCCAGACGTCCGAACGGGAGGCGAGAAAATTCAGGGCCGCATCATCGGCAGAGCCTTGCGTGTCTTGCATGAACGCAAGCGCGCCGCTGACCATGTCAGCGTCGGTCTCATAGGCGGAGAGAAATGACACGAGCTCGGGCGCAGCCTCGGCGAAGCGGCGGTTCGCGCCGACGGCTACCTCAACCACGGGATAGGCGGTTGCCTGATCAGGGTCGCGTTCCTTCGCCAGAGCCGCGAACACGTCGGCGTCATACGCGGGCTCTTTAAGCATGACCATGTCGTACTTCCCTAGCACCCACGTCGGCCCCCAGTAATAGGTGAGAATGGGCTGCTGACGCACATAGGACGATGCGATAGCCGCCGCCAAAGCGGCACCCGTACCGGGACGGAAATTGGTGAAGTAAGGCTCCAACCCGTACGCCTTAAGCTTTGCTGAATTGATGACCTCGCAATTCCATCCAGCGATACAGTTGTAGAAACGCCCCTTGTCCGGCTCCTCTGGATCGGTGAAAAGATGTTTGTGTGCTGGCAAATCGGTAACGGAGATCAACGCCGGCGCGGCAGGGTCATCTCCCTGGACCAAATAGCGCGGCACGTACCACCCCTGCACCGCGTCAGGAAAATTCGTTCCAAGCTCGACAACTTGCCGGCGGCGCAACGCACGGTTCCATACTTCGGTAACGTTGTCCTTCCACACCTCCATCACCACATCGATGTCGCCTTGGGCGACACCCTGCAACAACGGAATGGTGGTGCCCGGCAGCACATCGGTCTCACAGCCGAAAGCCTGTTCCGTAATGATCTGGGCGACGGCGGTGTGAAAGGCGTTGGACTGCCAATCCATACCAGCGAAGACGACGGGGCGGTCCAGCTCGCAGGCCGCCACACGTTCTGATCCGCCCGCCGTGAGAAAGCTGAACGCAAGACTGCACCATAGATATGCGGGTAACCGCGCCATGACCGGACCCTAGCAAGGTAATCGCCATGCTTCAAACTGGGTACGTCTGCGCGTATGATGCGCTGCTTGCTCAAGGACGCACGACCTATGACACTTGAAATCCATCAGATTCCGGTTCTCAATGACAATTATGTTTATTTGATCCGCGAACCCAATGCGGACGTTGTCGGCGTTGTCGACCCTGCAGTCACAGGGCCAGTCCTGGAAGAAGCTGATCGGCTTGGGTGGAAGATCACACATATCTTAAACACTCACCATCATGGCGATCACACCGGCGGTAATCTTGAAATCAAAGAACATACCGGATGCACCATTGTCGGTCCTGCCCCTGATCGGGATCGTATTCCGGGAATTGATGTGGAACTTAACGACGGCGACACCTTTGCGTTCGGCGAGCTTTCAGCAGAGATATTTTTCGTGCCCGGGCACACCCGTGGCCATATTGCCTATTGGTTCAGCGAAGCCGACGCATTGTTCTGCGGCGACACTCTTTTCTCGATTGGTTGCGGCCGGGTGTTCGAAGGGACGATGGGTCAGATGTGGTCAAGCCTGAGCCGCCTGCGTAGCCTGCCTTCAGAAACCCGGATCTACTGCGCCCACGAGTATACCCAGAGCAATATCAATTTTGCGGTGACCGTCGACCCCAACAACCTGGCCCTACGCACCCGGGAAGCGGATGTGGCGGCGAAGCGGGATAGAGGTGAACCAACGGTACCCTCCCGCATGGCCGAAGAATTGGCCGCCAATCCGTTTCTCAGAGCGGATCAGCCGGATTTGCAGGACGCGATCGGCATGTCTGGTGCCGACCCTGTCGCCGTTTTCACTGAAATCCGGCAGCGCAAAGATAACTTCTAAAATCGGATTTGGGTTATTCAGCAGGCGCGCCCGGTGCAGCGTCTTCCGGCAGAGTGCCTGGCAAAGTGCGCCGTTCGCGCGACAGCAGTGTGTACACGACAGGTACCACAAACAGAGTAAAGAACGACCCAAAAAGCAATCCGCCAACGATGACCAGACCGATCTGTTCGCGGCCCTCGGCACCTGCACCGGTTGCCATCGCCAGAGGCACAGCCCCAAGCACCATGGCGCCGGTGGTCATGAGGATGGGCCGCAAACGGAGCACCGCAGACTCAAGCGCGGCCTCCATCTTATCCATGCCCTTGGCGCGGCGGGAATTGGCGAACTCGACAATCAAAATGCCGTGTTTGGAAATCAGTCCGATCAACGTGATCAACCCAACCTGGCTGTAAACGTTGAGAGACCCACCGGTGAGATTTAGGGTCAGCAGCGCTCCAGCCATGGCAAGGGGCACGGTCACGAGGATAATGAACGGGTCGATAAAGCTCTCGAACTGCGCCGCCAGCACCAGATAGATAAACGCGATGGCAAGCAGGAACACCAAAGCCAGGCGGCCTGAGGCGTCTTTGAACTCCCGGCTAACGCCGCGGTAGTCAATCTGGACCGGCACCTGTGCAACATCGCGCACAGCGCCCTCGATCAGGTCGAGTGCCTCTCCTAACGCCACTCCGGGCTCAGCATTCGCGGAGATGGTCACAGCCCTTAACCGGTTGAAGTGAACCAGTTCGCGCGGTGCGACGGTTTCTTCGAACTGAACAACGTTGGCCAGCGGCACCATGGCACCGTCGTTCCCGCGTACGAACAAACGGGCCAAATCGCGCGGATCGGTCCGCTCGGCCTCGTCGACCTGAACAATAACGTCGTACTGCTCACCATTGCGCTTAAAGCGCGTGACACTGCGTCCGCCCAGCAACGTCTCCAGCGTGCGGCCCACCGTGGCCACGGATACACCGACATCGACGACCTTGTCACGATTCACGGTGGTGCGGAGTTCCGGTTTGTTGAGGCGCAGGTCCGTGTCCAGATCGCGCACACCCGAACCCGGTGGCAGCTGGGCAATGACATCGTCTGTAAGACGCTCCAGGTCTTCATACGTGCCGGTCGTTCTGACGACCACCTCGATATTCTTAGTGGCTCCGCGGGACCCGAAGGACGGCGGAACGGCTGAAAAGGCCATGATTCCGGGAATCGCGAACACCTGAGGCCCAATTATTCCAGAAATCTCATAGCTTTTCCGGGTTCGTTCTTCCCAAGGAATCAAGGTTGAGAACGTTGACGTGACAGTCGAAACGGGAAATCCGACCATGGTCATAAAATTCTCAATTTCCGGAATACTGCGAACGATCTCCTCCACCTCTGCGGCATTCCGGGACATGAAATCTGGTGTCGCCCCCTCCGGCCCGACCTGTTGGACGATGACAAGACCGCGGTCCTCAAGCGGCGTGAGTTCCTGCTTGAGATTGGTGAACATGAACCAGGCAGAGGCCGCGATCAGCACGATGGCCGCAACGACAGCAACACGAAGCCGCAGCACCGCTTCGAGTGCGCCGCGGTACGTATTGGTCAGCGCGTCCATTGCCCCTTCAAATGCACCGGTTAACGCCCCCTTTTCCTTTTCTTCGCGCAACAAGCGGCTGCACATCATAGGTGTGAGCGTTAATGCAGTGAGGCCTGACACCAACACGGCCCCGGCTAAGGTCAATGCAAACTCAGTAAACAATTTGCCGATTGTGCCCGATGCAAAAGACACGGGGAAAAAGACTGCGGCCAAGGTCGTCGACATGGCAATAATGGCGAAGGTGATTTGGCGTGACCCGCGTATGGCAGCTTGAAACGGAGCCGTACCCCGCTCGATATGCCGGTGGATATTTTCGAGCATGACGATAGCGTCATCGACCACCAGTCCAATCGCCAGTACAAACGCCAACAAAGTCAGGGTGTTAATACTGAACCCGAACAGACTCATAATCGCCAACGCGCCGATCAGCGACACGGGAATCGTCACCAGCGGGATGATGGTGGCCCGCGCCGTGTGCAGAAATACGAACACAACGATCGAAACCAGCACAATTGCTTCGGCGATTGCGAAGTACACCGCCTTGATCGACTCGGTGATAAATACTGTGGTGTCATATCCGACGCGGATGCTGACGCCCTCAGGCATACTCTCCAGGATGCTGGGGATCGCTTCTTTCACGGCGGCACTGACATCGAGGGGATTTGCGGTCGACTGCTTGACCACGCCGAACGCGACTGCCTGATTGCCGTTGATCTGGCTTAGCTGGCGCTCTTCCTCCGGGCCCAATTCGACCTTCGCCACGTCGCCTAGACGCACGAGATACCCGTCCGTATCACGAAGAATGATCTGCGAGAATTCCCGGGGTGTGCGGAGGTCGGTTTGAGCGACCACCGAATATTCGCGGTCGACGCTCTCGATACGACCGGAGGGAACTTCGATGTTCTGCTCCCGAAGCGCGTGTTCGACATCCTGAGCCGTTAGGCCAAAAGCGGCGAGGCGGGCGCGGTCGAGCCAAACGCGCATGGCATACCGCCGCGACCCGATGAGCTGAATGTTAGCGACGCCAGGCAATGCTTGAACCTGATCAACGGCCAAGCGTTCGATAAACTCGGTGAGATCAAGCGCTGAGTAACGCGAAGTCGAGAACGCCAGATAGATAATCGGGTTGGCGTCTGCCTCGACCTTGGCAATGATCGGTTCTTCCACCTCGTTGGGCAGCATGCCACGTGCCCGCCCAACACGATCGCGCACATCGGACGCCGCCGCGTCCGGGTCACGGTCTAATAAGAACCGAACAGTGATCTGGCTTTGCTCGGACCGGCTGATGGAACTTATGAAATCGACGCCTTCGATACCAGACAAAGCATCTTCGAGCGGATCCGTAACTTGGGTTTCCATGATCGCGGCGCTGGCGCCGGGATAGACGGTGACCACTGTGACAACAGGCGAATCAATATTCGGGTATTCGCGGATCGACAAGGACTGCAGTGAGATCAGACCGAGCAGGACTATAACCAAGTTAATCACCGTCGCCAGAACGGGCCGGCGGATGCAGAGCTCTGTGATATTCATGCGCCCGGCCCGGACAGGCGCGCGGCATCGACGACGGGAACACCTTCACGCACTTTGAGTTGTCCGCCCGTGATAATCGTCTCGCCAGGTTCGAGTCCGGACGTGACTTGAACCATGTCGCCGTCGCGCCCACCTGTCTCGACTTCCCGGATGGCGACTTTTCCGTCCTCGACAACAAAGACGGTCTGACGGTCCTGAATGGGAACAAGCGCACGCTCGGGCACCATGATGGCTTCGTCAAACCGGGCAAAGATGATGGCAACCCGCGCGAACAAGCCTGGGCGCAGACGGCCATCGGGGTTGGGAATGCGCGCCCGTAGCTCGACGTTACGTCCGGCGGCGTCAATGCGCGGATTGATCGCGTATACAAAACTGTCAAAGACCTCCCCGGGGAACGCATCAACAGAGACTTTAATCGACTGCCCGACCTCAACCGCAGACAGCAGCATTTCGGGCAATCCGAAATTCACCTTGATCGGATCGATCGCCTCGAGGTTGACGATTTCCTGACCGGCCATGATGTAGTCGCCCGGACTTACGCGGCGAATGCCAATCACGCCGGCAAAGGGCGAAGCAATCTCGGTGCGCTCCAGGCGCGCCCGGGCGAGATCAAGTGTTGCCTGATCCTCCTGCAGTTTAGATGCAGCTTCATCCAAAGCGCGCTGCGTACCGGCACCACGCTCTTGCAGATCGACTGCGCGGTCATAGTTCGCTCGGGATAGCTTGAGCCGCGCATCAGCCTGATCAAATTCCGCCCGGTAGATGCTGTCATCTATCGTGACCAGCCTTTGGCCCGACTCAACACGTTGTCCCTCTTCAAACCAAATCCGATCAATCCGGCCCGCGATTTCGGAGCGGATAATCACCGCCTCATCGGACGCCAATGACCCGATCGCGACTTCCTGTTCGACGAAAGGCCTTGTCGCAACCTCGGCCATTTCCACCGGGACACCTGGACGTACTTGCGAAGCGGCGCCGGAAGGCTGCGCGGACTCTCCCCCCCCTAGCACGACGTAAGCCGCACCGCCCAGCCCGGCCACGACGATCAAAACAACAATAAAAGATCTCATTCTGTTTTTCGGCCCTTCAATGCCCCGGCGTTACGCCGTACCACGCATGGAGTTCACAAAGTCAACCAGACCAAGACGCCGGACCCGCTTAAGACGCTCAGCTTTCAATATGGATTGGACGTTAACAATGCTTTCTTCAACCACGTCGTTCACGATGACGTAATCGTACTCGGGCCAGTGGCTCATTTCGTCCGCCGCTTTGGCCATTCGATTGCGCACGACCTCCTCGGAATCTTGTCCGCGTCCGGTTAGACGACTCTCGAGTTCTTCTATCGAAGGGGGCAATATGAAAACGCTGACAAGATCATCCCGCGCCGATTCCCGGAGCTGTTGAGTACCCTGCCAATCTATGTCGAAGAGCACATCCTCACCGACAGAGAGATGTTTTTCGACCAGTGACCTTGGCGTCCCATAGAAATTGCCAAACACCTCAGCATGTTCGAGTAAGTCGTCGCTGGCGACTTTGGCCTGATAGTCCTCGACGCTCACGAAATGATAATCCTCGCCATCAACCTCTCCAGGCCGCGGCGGGCGGGTCGTCAGAGACACGGAGAGGTTAAGTTTGTCCTCCCGCTCCAGGAGGGCACGCGCAATCGTACTTTTGCCGGCGCCCGAAGGAGACGACAGCACCAACATGATGCCACGGCGGTGGATCACGGATGACGGCATGGCGAGAGCCCAAGCAAAATGAAGTTAGCGCTATTCAACATTTTGAATTTGTTCCCGAAACTGATCGATCACCGCCTTGAGCTCAAGTCCCAATCTGGTGAGCTCCACGTCGGTCGACTTGGAACATAGCGTATTGGCTTCCCGGTTAAGTTCCTGAGACAGGAATTCAAGCTTGCGGCCACATGGCCCGCCAGTGCTTAAGAGGTCCTGACCCTGGGCGACATGGGCGTTGAGGCGATCAATTTCTTCCCTTACGTCGGCCTTTGTCGCCAGCACCGCGGCCTCTTGGGTGAGACGCTCCTCGGGCAACTGGGGCGAGGCCTCAAGCAACTCGGCAACCTGGTCACGCAGCCGCGCCTTCAGCGCATCCGGCTGCAACGCGGCGAGTTTGCCCGCCGCGTCGATCGTACGCGAGATCTGAGATAGATGGTCCTTTAACAGGGCCTCCAACCGCGCCCCCTCGGATTTACGAGCCTCGATCAGAAGAGTCAGAGCTTCATCAAGCCCAGCGAGCAAATCTTTTTCCCTCTTGGATCGCTCAGCGTCGGTCGCCGTGCTCGCATCCGCGATCTCAACAACCCCCTTGACGGCCAACAGTCCACCGATCTCAAGCTTGCCAAAGTGCTCGGGGTGCTGGGTTGTTTTGCGAACCGCGACATCGATCAGTTGCTCAAGAAGGGTTTCATTGACTGTGTAGGCTTCGGCATCTCGGGTAAGCGTGGTGTGCAAAGCTAAAGTGACATTGCCTCGGGAAAGTTTGGCGGCCACGGACTTCCGCGCCACCCCTTCCAGTCCATCCAGACCGGAGGGCAACCGCATACGAACGTCAAGGCCTTTGCCGTTGACGCTGCGAGCCTCCCACGCCCAGGACAACTGGCCATCCATAGCCGTTCCTTCGGCGCGCGCGAAGCCGGTCATACTTTGTAAAGCCACTGGCGACCCTTCCCGTCGGCACCCGAAGTTTGTCTTTGTTTATAAGGACATCGGATGGTTTAGGCCAGCAGCGGGACGGCCCCTGTTCAATGCAGGACCTTTGGCGAGTGGTTTTCGACGAACGACCTGAATTCCTGGGCCGGAAGCGGTTTGCTGAGGATATACCCTTGTATCTCATCGCATTTCCGCTCGCGCAGAAAGCGGATTTGCTCTTCAGTTTCCACGCCTTCGGCGATGACGCTGAGGCGCAGGGAATGTCCGAGTCCGATCACAGCTTCGACAATCTTTTCATCGCTGGCGTCTTTTCCGATGCCGCTGATAAAAGATCCGTCGACCTTAAGACGCCGGATCGGAAAGCGCTGCAGATTCGACAGGGAAGAATAGCCGGTGCCAAAATCATCCATGGATATACTGACACCTGCATCATTCAGCGCCTCAACGTTTTGGCTGACTTGGTGGGTCCTCTCCATCGCCACGGTTTCAGTGATTTCGAGGTCGACGTCTTCGATCGCCAAGCCATGGCGGCTCAATTGGTCGAGCACCTGGGTGCCAACGGAACGTTGCTTGAACTGAAATCCGGAAATATTTATTCCGAATTGCAGTTTGGGCATGCCGTCTTTGAACCAGACGGCTGCTTGCCGGCAGATTTCCTCAATAACCCAATCGCCGATCGGCAAAATCAAGCCACTCGTTTCGGCGATGGGGATAAAATCGCCGGGGGAAACAAACCCGAGTTCGGGATGAGACCACCGCAACAGAGCCTCGGCCCCAATGATTTGGCCGGTACCCAGGTCAAGTTGCGGCTGATAGGCGAGCCACAACTGGTTCTTGTCGATGGCCTCGCCCAAGTCCTGCTCCAATGAAACCCGCCGGCGGATTTCATCATCCATGGCTTTGTCGAAATACTTGAACCCGTTTCCGCCCTCCGCCTTGACCCGGTACATGGCGAGCTCGGCGTGGCGAATGAGATTTTCAAGATTCAGATCATCATCGGGATATGCGGCGATGCCGATACTGGCGGAACTTTTAACCTCTTGCCCGTTGATCGTGACAGGGATGCTAAGGGTGTGGAGGATACGCCGCACGAGCCGCCCAGCAGTTTCGATATCGCCCAGATTCTCAAGCAGAATGCCAAATTCATCACCGCCGATGCGCGCCATCGTATCCGTGTTGCGCATCAGCTTGGTTGTCCGTTCAGTAACATGCTTGATCAGGGCGTTTCCGGCATCATGGCCAAGTGTGTTGTTGATGTCTTTGAACTTATCAATGTCCATGATCAGGATTGCGACACGCCGCTTAAGCCTTGAGGCGCGATCAAGAGCGGTTCGTGCGCGGTCCATAAACAAGGTCCGGTTCGGCAAATCTGTGAGGATGTCGTATTCCGCCAAACGGGCGATATCGGCCTCAGCCTTTAGCTTTTCCGAGAGGTCTTCTTGGACAACCACGTAGTGCGTCAGGCGGCCCGCTTGATCGCACATCGGTGTGATCGTCTGCTGCGTGGTATAGGTCGAACCGTCTTTGCGCTTGCACGTCAGCTTTCCCTTCCACGGCGCGCCTGATGAAATTTGAGCTTCGAGTTTTTTGTAAAGCTTTGGATCAGAATCATCGGGCCGGAGGACGTTAGCATTGCAACCAACGAGATCAGCCTCCGCAAATCCGGATGTTTCTGTCAACGCACGATTGATCCAGGTAATCACGCCCTTGGCATCTGTAATGAAAATTCCATTCGCGGCAGCTTCCATCGCCGTGAGCTGCAACTCGACAAGGTCTTCCGTTACGTGCCGGGACGTCACATCGCGCAGCGTGGCGAGTGTCGCATCCCGTCCTTGCCACAAAACAGGCGTCGTCCGCATGTCGACATAGAACGGCTGACCATCGCGCGCCATTTGGAGGCTGGTCCACTCTTCTCCCGCAGAAAACGGAAATCCAAAGTCGGTGCCAACCAGCTGGCCCGGCGGACGGCCGAACAGATGTCCGGCCGACCCATTGCAATAGGCAATCTTGCCGCTGTGATCGATGACCAAAAAGCCATCAGCAGCATTCTCCACCACTTCCCTAAGGAACATGGCATCCGCGCCGATTAGTACGTCCGTCCCCGGTGTCGAATTCATGTCAGGGGTTACCTTTCTGCCCGACATTATTGTTTTGACTTAATATTGCATATATTCGAAACTATTATTCAATGGTAATCAAGGGCTGGTTTTAAAGCACCAAAAACTGCGCCTCCCCGCAGTTGAATTAGGAGTTTCCGGGTATGAGCCGTGTCCTCGTAATCGATGACGATGATGGCGTGAGAACCGCCTTCAGCATGGCTCTGGAGGCAACCCGATACAGCGTGGTTTCGGCAAGCAGCGGCCAGGACGGCCTGGAAATGGCGAAGATGTACGAGCCTGATCTGATCCTGCTTGACCTGAAAATGCCGGGCATGAATGGCGTCGAGACCCTGCGGCACCTGAGCAAGATCTGCCCAGACACACCGGTTTATATCGTCACCGGATTCTATGGCGAGTTCATGGAGGAACTGCGCGACGCGCACGACGAGGGCCTGTCCTTCGATCTAGCGCGCAAGCCCCTGGCCCTCGATGAAATCAGGTCCATCGTCACCAGTGTCATAGGATTGTGATGAGGTAGTCCGGCATGGGTCATGATCGCGCACCTGAACCGAAGATTCTCCTGAAGCTTTATGTGACGGGCACAACATCCAGTGCCCAAAAGGCAAAGAGCGCAATCTCGGACCTTATCCAAAGCAATCCTGACGCCAACATCCAGCTCAAAGTTATCGATGTGTTGTCCGATCCCGAGGGGGCGATGACGGATAACGTGTTCGCGACACCGACAGTCATTCGAAGCGGCATGGGACTAGAACGGCGCTTGGTCGGAGATTTGTCCTCTGTCGAGAAACTCCAGATTGGACTGCTGATCGACTTGGCAACTTGACGGCGGCCTCAAGCGCACCAATGCTGCCGGCCTCATGCCACGTGACTATCAATTTAAATCGGTTCTCATTACCGGAGCGTCATCGGGTATCGGCGCCGCACTCGCCACGCATCTAGCCGGAGCAGGCGTAACACTTGCTCTGGTAGGCAGACGTCAGTCCGCACTCGATACCATTGCCGCGAAATGCAGAAACTTGGAAGCGACTGTGACCTGCCATGTCGCCGATGTGCGCGACGCGGAGGCGATGAGAGCAGTCATCGCATCCAGCGATGCCGCGGCGGCACTTGATCTGGTTATTGCCAACGCAGGCATATCCGGCGGTACAGGATCTGGCGGTGAAGACGACGCTCAGACACGCGAGATCTTTGCCATCAATGTGGACGGTGTCATCAACACCATTCTCCCGGCCTTGCCGTGCATGAAAGCACGGGGCAAAGGCCACGTCGCCGTCATGAGTTCATTGGCCGGTTTTCGGGGCCTGGCCGGTGCACCGGCTTACGCAGCGTCCAAAGCCGCCGTGAAGTCCTGGGGCGAAGGCCTGCGCGGTGCGCTCGCCCCCGACGGCATTGGTGTGTCCGTCATTTGCCCAGGCTTTGTCGAAAGCGGCATAACTGCCAGGAACACCTTTGCCATGCCGTTTCTGATGCCAGCGGACCGTGCGGCCAAAATTATCTGCAGAGGGTTGGCACACAACAAGGGCCGCATCGCTTTCCCCTGGCCGATGGTCTTTGGCGCGTGGCTGTTTGACACCCTGCCAAATGCGCTGGGTGAACTTATCGCCAGACGTTTGCCTAAGAAATCCTGAGCGTCACTATTGGCGGCGCTCTCTTTCAATACGCCGCCAGCGCGCCACGTTGCGGTTGTGCTCCGCCAAGGTCCGGGCGAAGGCATGACCGCCCGTTCCGTCGGCGACGAAATACAGCTCATCGCTCTCAATGGGATTGAGAACGGCTGCCAGAGACGCCCGTCCGGGATGACAAATAGGACCCGGCGGCAAGCCGCTAATAACGTAGGTGTTGTAGGGCGTCGGTGTGTCAAGGTCTGACCGGCGTAGTGGCCGGCCCAATGCGCCAGACGGGTCAACACCGTATGCGACTGTCGGGTCGGACTGCAGGCGCATACCCCGGCGCAGACGATTGATGAACACCGCGGCGACACGGGCCCGTTCCGCCGCGACACCCGTTTCCTTCTCAACAATCGACGCGAGGATGACGGCTTCGCGCGGCGTGTCGAGTGGAAGATTGGGGGCCCGGACGTCCCAAAGTTCGGTCACGGTTCTGTCCATCGCCTGAGACATGCGGGCGACCAAGTCCGACCGGCTGTCACCGAGACTGAAACCATAGGTTTCCGGCAGGAGCGTCCCGTTCTCAAGACCGGCCGGCACGCCCCCATTCAGACCGGCGGTGTCGCGCAACAGATCTTCGATCTGGGGTGTTGTCAGACCTTCCGGAACCGTAACAAACCGGACGACAACATCATGAGCGACGATTTTCGCAAGAACATCGTCTGCGGAGATACCGGCCGCAAACGCATACTCACCAGCTTTGAGTTGCGCCGCCGATCCGCTCAGGCGGGCTTGGATCCGAAAAATAAAATCTGACTCGATCACGCCTACATCCGCTAACCGCGCAGCGATGCTGTTGAGGCCGGAGCCCGGCTCAATAACCACGACGCGCTCTTGGGCCAGCGGACCGGCGGCGTGAACCTGGTCTTGAAGCCACAGCCACGCGCCCGCCACGGCGCAAACGCCCGCCAGGGTGAGAACAATCAGGACTGAGAGGAAGCGGCGCATATCGCCGGCGAATTAGTCGGCGGGGCCGAGAACCAGCGACGCGTTGGTGCCGCCGAAGCCGAATGAGTTGGACAGGGCGAAACGGATATCCCGGCTTTTGGCTTTGTGCGGCACAAGATCAATATCGCAACCGTCGGACGGGTCTTCGAGATTCAGCGTTGGTGGCGCGATCTGATGTTTCAGCGCCAGCACAGAGTAGATCGCTTCGACGCTTCCCGCCGCGCCGAGCAGATGGCCAATGGCCGACTTTGTCGACGACATGGACAGCTTATCTGCCTGTTTGCCGAACAGACGCTTGACCGCACCGAGTTCGATTTCATCGCCCTTCGGCGTGGACGTGCCGTGCGCGTTCACGTAGTCGATGTCATCGGGGCTCAGGTCCGCATCCGCGATGGCGCCCCGCATGGCGCGGAACCCGCCATCGCCATTCTCCGCCGGAGCGGTGATGTGGTAGGCGTCTCCGGACAAGCCGTAGCCCAACACCTCGGCGTAAATCTTCGCGCCACGGGCTTTCGCATGCTCGTAATTTTCGAGCACGACGACGCCCGCGCCTTCGCCCATGACAAAACCGTCTCGCCCTTTATCCCAGGGCCGGGACGCCTTTTCCGGCGTATCATTGTAGTCAGTTGAAAGCGCTTTGGCGGCAGCGAACCCGGCCAGGCCGATACGGCACAGCGCGGCTTCCGCCCCACCGGCCACCATGACGTCGGCATCGCCATACTTGATCATACGGGCGGCATCGCCAATAGCATGCGCACCGGTCGAGCAGGCGGTGACGACCGCGTGGTTCGGCCCCTTGAAGCCGTGTTTGATCGACACTTGGCCGGAGACCAGATTGATCAGACTCGATGGAATGAAAAACGGCGAGATGCGCCGCGGCCCCTGTTCCTGCAGAACAAGAGAATTATCGTAGATGGTCTGCAGCCCGCCGATTCCGGAACCGATGATGACGCCGGTCCGTTCCTTATCGTGATCGCTTTCGGCAACCCAGCCAGAATCCGCAATGGCGTCGTCCGCCGCAGCCAGACCGAAGACAATAAAGTCGTCCATACGCCGGCGTTCTTTGGGTGACACCAAAGAATCGACGTCAAAGCGGTAGGGATGATTTTCGTCCTGCGGCACTGGCCCGCCAATCCGGCACGGCAAGTCCGAAACATCGAAGCTTTCAATCGCCCGGATGCCCGACTTGGACTGAGTCAAAGACTCCCAATTACCCTCGATCCCCCGACCGAGCGGCGTGAGCAGTCCCAAACCGGTGATGACAACACGTGTCATAGTCTACTGCGGTAGGCTGGCGAGCGCCAAAGGATGTGCAGCCCGAAAGCCGGGCCGACCGATCCCTTAGGCTACGACGCGTTTGAGTCGATGAAGTTGATCGCGTCCTTGACGGTCAAAATCTTTTCGGCCGCGTCATCGGGAATTTCGCACCCGAATTCTTCTTCGAAGGCCATCACGAGTTCGACAGTGTCGAGGCTGTCAGCCCCAAGGTCATCAATGAAGCTGGCATTCTCGGTAACCTTGGCTTCTTCAACGCCCAAATGTTCAGCAACAATTTTCTTTACGCGATCAGCGACGTCACTCATGGCGTCCTTCCTCACATGTTCCCAGGGATGGTGGTGTGCAACGAAAGAGAGCCAAGATGTGGCCCCCAGTCCCCGAAGCGCCGGTTAGGTAGCATACTTCATGGGGCATGGCTAGGTCTACGGAAGAGGCGGAAAAATGGCTCAAACCATGGCCATTCCGCCGTTCACATGCAGGGTCTGACCTGTCACGTAAGCAGCTTGATCAGAGGCGAGATACACAACAGCAGCGGCGACATCTTCGCTTTCGCCGAACCGGCCCGCGGGGATTGCCGCCATCATGGCGTCGCGCTGCTGATCGGTCAGGGCTTCCGTCATGGCGGTGGATATGAAACCGGGCGCAACACAGTTCACGGTGATGCCACGGCTGGCCACTTCTTGGGCAAGAGATTTCGAAAACCCGATCAGCCCGGCCTTCGACGCAGCGTAATTCACTTGACCGGCATTGCCTGTCACACCCACGACCGATGTAATAGAGACGATCCGTCCGCTGCGCCGCTTCATCATCCCTTTGACCGCGGCGCGCGAGAGGCGAAACGCGACTTCGAGATTGACGCCCATCACATCCGTGAAATCTTCGTCCTTCATGCGCAGGATCAAACCGTCACGGGTGATGCCGGCGTTGTTAACCAGAACGTCGAGCGGCCCTGCCGCCTCCTCGGCCTGAGCAATCAGCCCGTCGACCGCAGCTTTGTCGGTCAAGTCGCAGGGCACCGCGTGAGCGCGATCGCCAAGAGCGGCGACGATATCATTAAGAACGTTTTCCCGCGTGCCCGACACCGCAACGGTTGCGCCTTGCGCATGGAGCTGCTGCGCGATCGCACCGCCGATGCCGCCCGTTGCCCCAGTTATCAGAGCGGTCTTGCCAGTCAGATCAAACATATAGGGTCTCCGTAGCGCAAACGAGTTGAACGGCTCAGACGGTCTTCAAGAACTCTTCGATATCTGCGGGGCTTTGCAGGCTGACTGCGGTCAGGTCCCGGTCGATACGGCGCGCTAATCCAGTGAGCACCTTGCCCGCGCCCGCTTCAATGAGTGTGTCGACACCCGCTTCGCGCATGAGAGAAACGCTTTCACGCCACCGCACCATTGCGGTTACTTGTGATACCAAGAGACGGCGAATGTCATCGGGATCGATCACACTGGCCGCCGTCACATTGGCAATCAGAGGAACCACCGGCGCAGCGATATCGACATTGCCCAAGGCCTCGGCCATGACATCAGCCGCGGGTTGCATGAGGGCGCAGTGGAACGGCGCGCTGACGGACAACAGCACCGCGCGTTTTGCTCCTTTGTCTTTGGCCAGTTCAACCGCCCGCTCTACCGCGGCGGCATGGCCAGACACCACCACCTGGCCGGGCGCATTGTCATTCGCCGCCGCACAGACCTGGCCGTCTGCCGCCGCTTCCGCAGCGACTTCCTGCGCCACATCCAGGTCGAGCCCGATCAGGGCCGCCATCGCACCTTCACCCACGGGCACGGCTTCCTGCATGGCTTTACCCCGTGTCTTGAGCAAACGAGCCGTGGTCTCGACCGAGAGCGATCCGGCAGCGGCGAGAGCGGAATATTCGCCTAGCGAGTGACCAGCGACGTAGCGTGCTGTGTTCCGGATCGACACGTTGCCCTGTTTTTCGAGCACACGGATCACAGCCAGACTGACCGCCATGAGCGCGGGTTGGGCATTTTCGGTCAGAACAAGATCGGAATCCGGCCCCTCGAACATCAGTGTGCTGAGGTTTTGCTTGAGGGCCTCGTCGACCTCCTGAAACACCTCTTTGGCCTCCGGAAAGGCCTCGCTCAGGTCTTGCCCCATGCCAACGGCCTGGGACCCTTGCCCCGGAAATACATACGCCCAACTCATGCGCGCCCCCTAGCGGCTGGCCGGCGGTTTGGTCCGCCGGACGGTCATTTACCGGTTTAAGGCCAGGAATTGCCACCCCTGTCAAGCAACCGGGGAACGTACAGAACGGTGAAGACCCCGTTGAAGCGCTGAAAATAAAGGACTTTTCGGGACTTCGGCGCTTGCCTCAACGGGCGAAATGCGTATAGTCCGCGCCGTCATAGCTCCTTGCCGGCCCAGTCGGCTATGCCCCGGGATCAGGTGATCTCTGGGGACGAGAGAAGCCAAAAGGAGAGCATTTGCATGCCACTCTACGAGAGCGTGGTCATTGCGCGTCAGGATATTTCGTCGGCCCAAGTCGACACCCTCGCGGATGACCTTACAACAATCCTGGAAGAAAACGGCGGCAAGGTCGCCAAACGTGAAAATTGGGGGCTGCGCAGCCTCGCGTTTCGCATCAAGAAGAACCGCAAGGGCCATTACGTGATGTTCAACGTCGATGCCCCAGCGGAAGCCGTGGCCGAATACGAACGCCGCATGCGCATCAATGAAGACGTATTGCGCTATATGACGGTTCGCGTCGAAGAGTTGGAAGAAGGCGAGTCCGCTATCCTGTCCAACAAAGGACGTGGCGGCAGTGGCGGCCGGCGTGAAGGACGTGACGGCGGACGCTTTGACTCAGGCCGTCGCGCGCCGGGAGACAAGAGCAACAACGACAGCAATGACTCCCCCGCCAAAGAAGGAGAGAGCTAATGGCTGCACGTCGTAAACCCTTCTTCCGCCGCCGCAAGTCTTGCCCCTTCTCCGGCCCTAATGCGCCGAAGATCGATTACAAGGACATCAAGCTGCTGCAACGCTACATTTCCGAACGCGGCAAGATCGTACCGAGCCGCATCACCGCGGTCTCTGCGAAGAAGCAGCGTGAACTGGCGCGTGCAATTAAGCGCGCCCGCTTCCTTGCCCTGTTGCCCTATGTGGTCAACGAGTAAGCCGGCGTAAGGGAGAACTGCAATGAATGTGATTCTGTTAGAGCGGATCGACAAGCTCGGACAAATGGGCGACGTCGTGAAAGTCAAACCCGGCTATGCCCGGAACTACCTGCTGCCGCAGAAAAAAGCGTTGCGCGCGACAGACGCAAACAAGGCCTACTTCGAGAGCCGCCGGTCGGAACTTGAGGCGATCAACCTAGAACGCCGCAACGAAGCCGAAGCCGTGGCCAAGAAGATGTCGGGCCTGCACCTCGTCCTCGTGCGTCAAGCGGGCGAAGGCGGACAGTTGTATGGCTCGGTCACCGCCCGTGACGTTGCCGACGGCCTGAAAGAAGAAGATGTGAAGATGGACCGGGGTCAGGTCGACCTGAACCAAGCCATCAAGCAACTCGGCCAATATACTGTTCCGGTGAAACTTCATCCTGAAGTGTCGGTCGACATCACCGTGACGGTGTCACGTTCGAAGGATCAAGCGGACATCGATGCGGCTGCGGCTCTACTTGAACGCGAAGAAGACGCCGCGGAAGCGATTGCTCAAGAGCAAGAAGCCGAAGAAGCGCGCGATGCGGAACTCGACAAAGAAGCCTCTGCCGAAGCTGAGAGCAACGAACCCGAAACTCCTGCTGCAGAGGAAGAGAAGCCCGACGCTTAAGGTTAGGCTTTTATTCAGATCAAGCTATGGAAACGCCGGTCTCTTGAGACCGGCGTTTCTTTTTGTCCGACACCTATTTTATCCACAGGTTCCACCTTCTTCACACGTGTTGGTGCGTATGCTCATAGGCCTGACTTTGTTATGGTCCGGCCATGACTCCTCCAGCTTCAACAGCGTTGGCGGCCGACGACGGCGCGCCGGACGTCCTGCGCTCACCGCCGCATAACATTGAAGCGGAGCGCGCCTTACTCGGCGCGATTCTCTTGAACAACCGCGCCTATGAGTCCGTCTCTGATTTCTTGCGGCCGGAACACTTTTGCGAAGCGGTACACGGCAAAGTCTATGAGTCAGCGACGCGCCTGATCGAGCAAGGGCATCAAGCCAATCCGATCACGCTGAAGACCTACTTGGAACAGGACCCGCTGGTGCAAGAGGCCGGCGGCATTTCGTTTCTCACCGGGCTCGCCAACTCCGTCGTCACCATCATCAACGCCGGCGACTACGGCCGCCTGATTTATGATCTGCATCTGCGCCGCGAGTTGATCAATCTTGGCCAGGACATGGTCAATGATGCCTTCGATGCGGACCTGGATGAGAACGCCCAGCGCCAGATCGAGACATCGGAGCAGAAGCTGTTCGAGCTGTCCTCGTCCGGGTCCACGGAGGGTGGATTCCAGCGCTTCGAAACAGCGCTGACCGACGCCTTGGATATGGCCGAAGCCGCCCACCGGCGCGACGGCGCGCTGTCCGGCACGACGACCGGCCTGGATGACCTGGACGCCAAGCTAGGCGGTTTGCATCCATCTGATTTGATCATTCTCGCAGGACGTCCGGCGATGGGGAAAACCGCATTGGCGACGACCATTGCCTATAATGCGGCCCACTACTTCCAGCACACCGACCGTGAAGAAGAACACGGCAAGCTGGTGGCCTTCTTCTCTCTGGAAATGAGCTCCGAGCAATTGGCGACACGTATCCTGGCTGAACGGTCGCGGCTGAGCTCGCACGAAATTCGCACCGGGCGCTTGGCCCATGATGATTTCGGTAAACTGGTTTCGGCCAGCCAGGAACTGTATTCGCTGCCGTTGTTCATCGACGACACGCCGGCCCTTACGATCTCAGCCATGCGCACGCGTTGCCGCCGTCTCGCCCGGCAGGGCCGTTCGGACAAACATAACGGCCTCGGATTGATCGTCGTCGACTACTTGCAACTGCTCGACGCCGCGTCGAGTAACCGCAATGATAGCCGCGTGCAGGAAATCTCGACCATCAGCCGCGGCCTCAAAGCCCTGGCGAAGGAACTGGACGTACCGGTACTTGCCCTGTCGCAGCTTTCCCGTGCGGTGGAGCAGCGGGAGGACAAGCGGCCGCAGCTTTCCGACTTGCGCGAGTCAGGCTCCATTGAGCAAGACGCCGACGTAGTGATGTTCGTATATCGCGAAGAGTATTACCTCGAACGCAAACAGCCCCAGCGCGAGGGCTTTGAGACAGAAGAGCGGTTCCAGGAAAAGATGCTGAAGTGGCAGGACGACATGGAAGCCGTGCACAACGTTGCGGAAGCGATTGTCGGCAAGCAGCGGCACGGGCCGATCGGTACGGTCAAACTCCTGTTTGAGCCCTCCTTCACGCACTTCGATAACCTTGCCGATCCCAGCCATTTGCCGGACGAAATGGGCTAAACCGCCGTGGCGGATGGTTTAGCTATGATCCCGCCGGACCGTGCCGGAGCGGTGCTGACCGTCGATCTCGCTGCCGTTGCCGAGAACTGGCGGCTGTTGCAGCGCAAACTCAAACACAACACGGACTGCGGTGCGGTCGTCAAAGCCGATGGCTACGGCTTGGGCGCCGCGCAGGTGGGAACGGCGCTGGCTGGCGCGGGATGCAAAACCTTTTACGTCGCACACCTGGACGAGGGCATCGCGTTGCGTGCGGCGATCGGGCAAGGCCCGCGCATTGTTGTGATGCATGGCGTGCTTCGTGGATATGAAGGAGAGCTGTTCCGTCACAGCCTCATCCCTGTGCTGAGCACACCGCAACAGATTGTCGATTGGAAGACGTTCGCGACGGACGCCGATGTGCTGCAGGATAGCATCATTCAGGTGGATACGGGCATAAACAGACTGGGCTTGAGCGAACAGGAGTTCGCCGATCACATGAGTGATCCTGATGCCTTTCAAGGTCTGACACCCTTGGCGTTGATGAGCCACCTCGCCTGCGCCGGAACACCAGATCACGAACTCAACGTTGCGCAGCTTGAACGCTTTACCAGCGCGCTGAGTGCCTTCCGCACCAAGTTCGGCGACGCCAAAGGCACTCTGGCGAACAGCGCCGGGGTGTTTTTGGGTGATGCGTGGCACTTTGATTTTGCCCGGCCGGGTGCGGCGCTTTACGGCTTGAACCCGCAGCCCGGCCAGCCCAACCCGATGCTGCCGGTGGTGCGCTTGCAGGCCAAAATCCTCCAGGTGCGGCGCGTTGACAGCACCCAGACCGTTGGATACGGTGCCTCCTTCCGAGCCGCCGATGGGGCGAAATTGGCAACAGTTTCAGTAGGTTATGCAGACGGGTTCCACCGCGCGCTGAGTAACGCGGGGACTGCGCACATTGACGGCGTGCCGGTCAAAGTGGCGGGCGTGGTGTCGATGGATTTGTTGACCTTTGATGTCTCCAACGTGCCCGACTCAAGCCTGAGGCCTGGCGCCATGATTGACCTTCTATCGCAAAATCACGGACCCGACGATTTAGCCCGGCAAGCCGGAACCATCGGATATGAAATCCTGACCAGCTTGGGCAACCGATATGCCCGGCGCTACCTGTCTCCCACCGCCACCGGACTGGGCCAATGAACTTTCTTGCTACGGTGGGGCGGGTGGCGCTGAGCTTTCTCGTCCATATCGGCCGGCTGACGCTGTTCACGGCGACCTCTGTTTCTCATTGCGTGCGCCCCCCGTTCTTTCCGCGCCTCATCGGGCGGCAAATGATCGACATCGGGTATTACTCGCTGCCGGTGGTCGGCCTGACCGCGATCTTCTCCGGCATGGTTCTCGCACTGCAAAGTTATACAGGATTTGCGCGTTTCAACGCCGAGAGCGCCATCGCCAATGTGGTGGTGTTGTCGATGACCCGCGAACTCGGTCCCGTGTTGGCGGGGCTTATGGTGGCAGGGCGCATCGGCGCGTCGATGGCGGCGGAGATCGGCACCATGCGGGTGACCGAGCAGATTGACGCCCTGACTACTCTATCGACGAATCCTTATAAGTATCTGATCGCACCGCGCCTGATCGCCGGTCTGCTGATGCTGCCCCTGTTGGTGTTGGTCGCAGATATTATCGGCGTGTTCGGCGGTTATCTGGTCGGTGTCTTTAAGCTGGGGTTCAACCCGAACGTCTACATCGCCAACTCGGTGGATTTCCTGGAGCCCATCGACGTGATTTCGGGCCTCGTCAAAGCGGCAGTGTTTGGTTTCATCATCGCGCTGATGGGCTGCTACAACGGCTTCCACTCCCGCGGCGGGGCGCAGGGCGTAGGTAGCGCGACCACGAATGCGGTGGTGTCGTCGTCGATCCTGATCCTGACGTTCAACTACATCATCACCGAACTGTTTTTTGCCGTATGACCGAGCAGCCGAAAATCAGCCTTGCTGACGTCCGCAAAAGCTTCGGGCCGAAAGACGTTCTCACTGGCATTGACCTCGATATCGCCGCAGGCGAGTCGGTGGTCGTGATCGGCGGCTCGGGAACAGGCAAGTCCGTACTCCTAAAATGCATCCTTGGAATTTTGACCGCCGACAGCGGCATCATCAAAGTTGATGGTGAGGATGTGACACACATTGGCGCCAATGACCGCGGCGAGACAAACGAGAAATTCGGCATGCTGTTTCAGGGAGCAGCCCTGTTCGACAGTCTGCCGGTGTGGGAGAACGTCGCCTTTGGTTTGATCCAGGGCCGGCGCATGGATCGCGCCGAAGCAAAAGAACGGGCGATTGAGACATTGAGCAAAGTCGGACTAGCACCCGAGGTGGGTGATCTCTCCCCGGCGGAACTGTCGGGCGGCATGCAGAAACGGGTGGGTCTGGCCAGGGCCATCGCCGGATCGCCGGAAATCGTGTTCTTCGATGAGCCGACGACGGGCTTGGACCCGATCATGGCGGACGTTATCAACGACCTGATCGTGGACTGCGTCAAAGACCTGGGCATCACCGCCCTTTCGATCACCCATGACATGGCATCGGCGCGCAAAATCGGCGACCGCATCGCCATGCTGTATCACGGCAAGCTGATCTGGGTCGGCAATGCTAAAGAGGTCGATCAGTCTGGCAACGAATTCGTCGACCAGTTCGTGCACGGCCGCGCCGATGGCCCAATCAAGATGGAGCTGCGACGGTAAGTCCAGATGGCGAAATCGCAAACCCAGTACGTCTGTCAGTCCTGCGGCGCGGTCTATCCAAAATGGGCGGGCAGATGCGAAGCCTGCAATGAATGGAACACCCTGGCGGAAGAGACGGCGGCGCGCGCCCTGCCGAAGGGCGTGAGCGGCGGCAAGGGCGGACAAAAAATCTCGTTTGTAGGCCTTAAGGGCGAGACCGCCGCACCGCCGCGCCTGTCCACCGGCATCGCCGAACTGGACCGGGTGTGCGGCGGCGGCTTGGTGCCGGGGTCGGCCATTCTTGTCGGCGGCGATCCGGGCATCGGCAAATCGACGTTACTCCTGCAAGCCTGCGGCGCCGTCGCGAAGACGGCGAAGTGTCTGTACATCACCGGCGAGGAAGCGATCGATCAGGTGCGCCTGCGGGCCGCCCGCCTTGGGTTGGCCGAAGCGCCAGTAGAGCTGGCTGCGGCCACCAACGTGCGCGACATCGCTGCCTCGCTGGATCAAGCCGGGTCTGCCGACCTGGTGGTCATCGATTCTATTCAAACCATGTACACAGATGCCGTGGATTCCGCCCCGGGCACGGTCACGCAGGTGCGGACCTGCTCGCATGAGCTGATCCGCATTGCCAAAAAGAATGGCTTTACGCTGTTCCTGGTCGGCCACGTCACCAAGGAAGGCACTTTGGCCGGCCCCCGGGTGATGGAGCACATGGTCGACACGGTGCTCTATTTCGAAGGCGAACGGGGCCATCACTTCCGCATTCTGCGGGCCGTTAAAAACCGCTTTGGCGCGACTGACGAAATCGGTGTGTTTGAGATGGCCGATGCGGGCTTAGCAGAGGTGCCCAACCCGTCCGCCCTATTTCTCGCGGAACGCCGGGGCAATGTCTCCGGCAGTTGCGTGTTCGCGGGCCTGGAAGGTACGCGGCCCATGCTGGTGGAAATACAAGCCCTGGTTGCCCCATCGGCCCTTGGCACGCCACGGCGCACCGTGGTCGGCTGGGACTCGGGCAGGTTGGCCATGATCGCGGCCGTGCTGGAGACCCGCTGCGGCCTTGCGCTGGGGGGGCATGACATTTATTTGAACGTGGCCGGTGGCCTGCGCATTACTGAACCGGCGGCGGATGCTGCGGTGGCAGCGGCGCTGATCTCGTCTTTGCGGGACACGCCGGTACCGGCAGGAGCAGCCGTGTTTGGTGAAATCGGACTGTCCGGTGAAATCAGGGCCGTTTCGCAGATGGATCAGCGGCTGCGCGAAGCGGCAAAACTAGGGTTTACCGAAGCATGGAGTCCCAAGAGCACGGGCCGTCGCACCACAAAGTCTGCAACGCCATCAGGATTGGCGGTATCGGCGATGGGTCATGTTCAGGATCTAGCGGACAAGTTCGCATGACCACCGTCACACCTGGCACACCCGGCACACAGGATCGGCGTCTCTCATGCCCGTGAACGGCCTCGACCTCGCTGTCATCATCATATTGCTGCTGTCGGCAATTCTCGCGTTCATGCGCGGCTTTGTGCACGAGGTGTTGTCCATCGCCGCATGGGTGGTTGCGGTGTTCGCCGTGTTCTATGGGCTGCCGCTGGCCCAACCACTGGCGCGGGACCTTATTCCTCAAACTTTGGTTGCCGATATCGCCGCCGCCGTCGTCATCTTCTTGGCCGTCCTCGTGGCCTGCTCCATCCTGACTAAGATGATGGCCAAGACAATTCAGGCCAGCGCGTTGAACAATTTGGACCGGTCACTTGGATTCGTCTTCGGGCTGGTACGCGGATTGGTCATCTTCGGCGCCATTCTGATTGTCGTGGACTGGGTGTACGACGATGACAGCCGCCCGGATTGGGTCGAATCGGCCAAAACTTTGCCCGTCATAGAGGTAACTTCGGACCTCATCATCGACCTCATGCCTGAGGGCTTTATGGGGGCGGAGGATGCTGCTAAAGAAGCCAGCGAGTCGGCGCGGGAGGCACTCGAGTTGAAGGAAACGCTCGATCGCCTGACCCAGCCGCCCCCGGGAAACGACGCGGACGCGGACCCGTCCTCCGACGGCGCGTACGAGCAGGATGAACGCCGCAACATGGACCGCCTGTTTCAGACCAATCAGGATGATCCGTAACTCATGACATCCGACCTGCCCGCCTCCTCAGCGCAAAATTTGACCACCCATCCGTTCGAACTAGACCGGGACGATGGCGCTGACGACGGCGACACCTTGCACGAAGAATGCGGTGTGTTCGGAATTTTCGGCGATCCGGACTCCGCCTCCCATGCCGCACTTGGTTTGCACGCGCTGCAACATCGTGGGCAGGAGGCCGCCGGTCTGGTCACCTTCGACGGGGAACACTTCCACAGCCATCGCGGCTTGGGACACGTCTCAGACAACTTCAATGCGGAATCCGTGATTTCGCGGTTGCGCGGTGACATGGCGCTCGGCCATGTGCGCTATTCAACCACCGGCGATACCATTATCCGCAACGTTCAGCCTCTGTTCGTCGATTTCGAGTTCGGTGGCTTTGCCGTCGGTCACAACGGCAACCTCACCAACGCCCTTACCGTTCGCCAGGAACTGGTGCGCCGCGGCTGTATTTTCCAGTCGACGTCGGACACCGAAGTCGTCGTTCACCTCATTGCAATCAGTCAGCAGCCCACTGTCGAGGAACGCATCATCGATGCTCTGCGGCAGCTTGAGGGGGCGTATTCGATGGTCGCCATGACCAATACGGCGCTTTACGGCGTGCGCGATCCGCTTGGTGTACGCCCGCTGGTTATCGGCAAACTGGATAACGCGTATATCTTGTGCTCGGAAACCTGCGCCTTGGATATCATCGGTGCAGAGTTTGTCCGCGACGTCGAACCGGGCGAGATGGTCGTCATTGACGAGAACGGTTTGCGCTCTGTCCGGCCCTTCCCAGCCTCGGACTCGCGGTTCTGCATTTTCGAGTACATTTACTTCGCCCGGCCCGACAGCGTGTGCGAAGGCTCGAGCGTTTATGAAGTGCGCAAGAACATCGGTGCTGAATTGGCCCGCGAGAGCCATGTGCCCTGCGACGTGGTGGTCCCCGTGCCGGATTCCGGCGTGCCTGCCGCTCTGGGCTATGCCGCCGAGATTGGTGCGCCGTTCGAGTACGGCATCATCCGCAATCACTATGTCGGCCGCACCTTTATCCAGCCGACAGACAAAACCCGCCACTTGGGTGTGAAGCGCAAACACAACATCAATCCTGCGCAGATTGAAGGGAAACGCGTTGTCCTAGTGGATGACTCCATCGTACGCGGTACGACATCGATCAAGATTGTCGACATGGTACGTCAGGCCGGCGCGACGGAAGTGCATATGCGCATTTCGTCACCGCCGACAGCTTACCCCTGTTACTTCGGCATCGACACGCCGTCGCGGGAACAGCTTCTGGCCGCGCAGCACGACATTGATGGCATGGCCAAACGTTTGGGCGTGGATAGCTTGGCCTTTATCTCCATTGATGGATTGTACCGGGCCGTCGGCGAAACCAAGCGCGACACCAATCGCCCGCAATACTGCGACGCCTGCTTTACCGGTGATTATCCCAGCGCCCTCACCGACCTCAACGCCGAGTCCTTGCCGCATCAGCTCTCCTTGCTGACGGAAGCGCGGGGCTAGGCCCCATGGCGGCAGAACCCAGCGGCCGTCTGGCAGGGCGGATCGCCCTCGTCACCGGTGCGTCAAAAGGCATCGGCCGGGCCGTGGCCAAGTGCTTTGCCGGTGAAGGGGCAACCATCGTCGCCGTGGCGCGCAGCAAAGACGCGCTGCTCTCTCTGGATGATGAGATCACCGCACTGTCAGGACAGCCCGCCGTGCTGGTCGACGAAGACCTCACCGAGTTCGACAAGACCGATCACATCGCCGCAGCGCTGCATGACCGATATGGAAAGCTAGACATCCTGGCTGGCGTGGCGGGCACCTTGGGTCAACTCTCTCCCGTCGGCCACATCCCGGTGAAGACCTGGGACCAAGTGTTCGCGCTCAATCTGACGGCCAACTGGCGCCTGTTGCGCGCGCTTGATCCGCTGCTGCGCCAGTCGGATGCGGGCCGCGCGCTTTTTGTGTCCTGCAGCCCCGGATCAATGCCAAAGCCGTTTTGGGGCGCGTATGGCGCAAGCAAAGCGGCGCTGGAGCAGATGGTAGGCTCCTATGCGGCGGAGATGAGCGAGTCCTCGGTGCGCGCCAACATCATCGACCCTGGACCGGTGCGCACCGCGCTGCGGCAAAAAGCCTTTCCGGGTGAAGATGAAAGCACACTTAGATCACCGGACGACGTGGCTGAGGCCTTTGTCGTACTGGCCGAGGCCGGATGCGACATGAACGGAGAGCGTGTTACGATCCCTACCTGAGGCAGGGGGGACAGATCATCATGCGTTTCATTGCGTTTGTGTCAGTAGCGCTGCTTGGAGCCTTAGGCAGCGCCCGTGCTGCTCCTGATGTGATTTTGCACAACGCAACAGTGTTGACGCTCACGTCTCAGACGGCATCCGCTGAAGCGATCGCGATCACCGGAGACCGCATCACCGCTGTCGGAACCGATTCAGACGTTGCCGCGTTGGCGGGGCCTGAAACAGAGCGCATCGATTTACAGGGTGGCACGGTCCTGCCGGGGTTCATCGATGCCCATGGCCACTTCCCCAGCTCTGGGCTGATCGCCAAACACTTTGTCGACCTGAATAGCCCGCCGATCGGTGTGATGACCTCCGTCGATGATATCGTCGCGGCTTTGGCCGACCGTGCCGCCCAAACACCAGCGGGAGAGTGGATTCAGGGCCGGGGCTACGACGACACCTTGATTGTGGACATGCGCCACCCAACCCGCTGGGACCTCGACCGGGCTTCGACCGAACATCCAATTTACATTGGGCATATCTCTGGCCACCTGTCTGTGGCCAATAGCCTGGCCCTTGAGCTGGCCGGGATCACGGCGGCCTCACCGCAACCGTTCGGTGGAAAGATTCAGAAAAACGGAGACGGAACTCCGACCGGCGTACTGGAAGAACCACCGGCGATGGGCCAAGTCGGCGATCTTCTGCCCACGTTCACGGACGCCGACATGATTGAGGCCATTGCATTTGCGGCGCGCGAATATGCAGCTATGGGCATCACGACGGCGCAACAGGGTGCAACCGCCCCCGATGGCGGACTTATGTTCGTCGAAGCGTATCGTCAGGGCGTACTGCCAATTCGTGTTCATGTGTGGCCGGTGCTGGCTGCTGTGGCGGCCCTGACCGAGAAGGGCGGCGCCCTGCCGGTGTTGGATGCGGACGGGATGGTCACCTATGGCGCGGCTAAAGGGTTCGCCGATGGCTCGATCCAGGGCTACACGGGCTATCTGAGTCAGCCCTACCACAGCCATAGCCATGCCGACCCCCGCTACCGCGGCTACCCACGCATGGACCGGGACGCCCTCGCCGCACAGATCAAAACAGTGCACGAGGCCGGCTATCAGATTGCCCTGCACGGCAACGGCGACGCGGCGATCGATGACGTATTGTACGGTTTCGAACGCGCCCAATCTCTGAGACCGCGCCCGGACGCGCGGCATATTGTCATCCATGCACAAATGACCCGCGAGGACCAACTCGACCGCATGCAGGCCGGCGGGGTGATTCCGTCCTACTTCAATCTACACACCTATTACTGGGGTGACCGTCACTGGGACCTGTTCATGGGACCGGACAGGGCGGCGCGGATGAGCCCCACCGCGTCCACCGTGACACGGGAATTGCCGTTCATCTTGCATGCCGATACCCCGGTTGTGCCGATGGAGCCGATGCGCATCGTCTGGGCCGCCGTGAACCGCCTATCTTCCGGCGGACGGGTGATCGGCGCGGACCAGCGCATTTCCGTGCTCGAGGCGCTGAAGGGGATCACGACGTACGCGGCCTATCAGGCCTTCGAAGAAAACGACAAAGGCACGATCGAGGCCGGCAAACTTGCCGACCTCACGGTCCTGGCCCGCAATCCCGTGGAAACCGACCCGATGGCCTTGGCCGACATTGCCGTGACCCACACATTTGTCGGCGGCAAGCTTGTTTACTCGGCTGCGGAGTAAAATCTTTTGTATTAGTCGCCGCGGTCGTAGGGATTGTCCGGCTTGCGCACAAACAGGCGCAACGGCACACCATCGAAGCCGAAGGTCTCCCGCAGGTCATTCAGCAGATAGCGGTGATAACTGTCTGGCAGGTCAGTCGGGCGCGATGTAAACGCCACAAAGGTCGGCGGCCGCGCCTTTGCTTGGGTGACATAACGGATCTTGATTCGGCGTTTTTGTTTCGACAGCGGCGGCGGGTGACGCTGGGTTGTGTCATCGAGCCACTGGTTGAGGGCCGATGTCGAAACCCGCTTGTTCCAAATCTCATGAACTTGGAACACGGTGTTCATCAAGATGTCGATCCGCTGGCCCGTCTTGGCTGAGATCGTCACCGTCGGAACGCCGCGCACCTGGGTCAATGACGTCTCTAAACGGTCACGCAGCCGGTCGAGTGACTCCTGGCGATCGGTGGCGGCGTCCCACTTGTTGACGGCGATCACCAGCGCACGGCCTTCTTCGATCACCCGCGCTGCGATGGTCAGGCCCTGTTTGTCGAGCACTGCATCGGCGTCGAGCATCAGCACCACCACTTCGGCAAGATCAATCGCCCGGAGTGTATCCAGGGCTGAGAGTTTCTCGACTGCGTCGCTGACGCGGGCCTTGCGGCGCAGGCCCGCGGTATCGACGAGCCGCACGCGGCGCCCGTCGAACTCCCAATCCACAGGAATGGCGTCACGAGTGACCCCCGGCTCCGGCCCAGTAAGCATCCGGTCTTCGCCGATCAGCCGGTTGACCAAGGTGGACTTTCCCGTGTTGGGACGCCCGACGATGGCGAGTTGCAACGGCCGGTCGGGGTCGTCTTCCACGGCGTCTTCCGTCACCTCGGCGTCTTCATCGTCGTCTGGGTCTGACGCGGCCACGGGGTCGGCCTCGAACGGACGCAGCGCCTGATAGAGGTCGTCCATCCCCAATCCGTGTTCCGCCGACAACGCGATGGGTTCACCAAGACCGAGGCTGAACGAGTCAAAGAGACCGGCATCTGCCGCCGAACCCTCGCACTTGTTGGCCGCCAGGACGACCGGCCGGCCAGTGCGGCGCAGCATCGCGGCAAAATACTCATCCGCCGGAGTGACGCCCGCGCGGGCATCAATCAACATCACCGCGACGTCCGCATCTACGACAGCTTGCTCGGTCTGGCTGCGCATCCGGCCCTCGAGGCTTTCGGCGTCGCTTTCCTCCAACCCGGCGGTATCGATGACGGTGAACTCAAGATCAGCGATCCGCCCCTCACCCTGGCGGCGATCCCGAGTCACGCCCGGCCGATCGTGCACAATCGCGACGCGGCGGCCGACCAGACGGTTGAACAAGGTCGACTTGCCGACGTTGGGACGCCCGACAATGGCAACGGTGAACGGCATGGCCTAGGGCTCTTAAGTTCTTGAGGCTCGAAATCGATGACTGGTCAGCGGTAGGCGATTAAATCGCCTGCGTCGTCATAGACATACATGGTCGAATTGGCGAAGACCGGAGAAATTGTCACCGTACTGCGCAGATCAATTTCCCCTAGGACTTCGCCGTTGTAAGGCGACAATGACAAGGCTTTCTCGTCAGTGCCCATGACAATGACGCGGTCACTGGCGATCACCGGACCGGTCCAGATAATGCGATCATCCGGATTGTCCTCATCCTCATACCGCCGCAACTGTGTCACCCACATGATTTGCCCGGTGCGGACATCGATACACACCACTTCTGCATCAAGCGTCGTGGCGTAAAGAAAGTCGCCGGCGATCCAGGGCTGATAGACACCCGGCACCGGCGCATCCCAGACGCGCTGGCCGGTGCGCAGGTCAATCGACACCAGAATGCCGGAGTGCCCCACGGCATAGACACGGCCACGGTCAATCACCGGCCGGCCACTGATGTCAGTCAAACTGGCGGCGGCCTCGGTGCGGCGCACGGCGATGACAGAATCGCTCCACAGCACGGCGCCGTTGTCGACCCGCAGAGCCGCGATCTCGCCGTTGGTGAACGGCGCGATGACCACACCGCCATCAATGGCCGGGGCTCCGCCGCCGAGCAGGATCGTCTGAGAACTGACGCCCGAATAACTCCACAACCGCCGTCCGTCCTTGGCCGCAAGCGCCACCACCTCGTTGTCCACGGTGATCGCGACGACACGCCCACCGTTGACCGTGGGCGCAGACCGGATGGGCGCATCGACGTTTGTGCGCCAAATTTCGCGGCCCGAGCGCGCATCCAAAGCCACCACCGCGGCAAAGCCCGTGGTGGCGTAGACCAATCCATCGGCGTAGGCCAAGCCGCCGCCCAAGAAGTGGGCATCATCCTCGTCATTTGGCACGAGTTCATTGCGCCACAAGGCGTCTCCGTTGCGCGCATTGAAAGCGCGCACGTAAGACTTCGCATCGAGAACGAAGATGCGCCCGCCGGCGACAATGGGTTCACTCAGCGTCCGGTTGCGCTTGCCGGACCCGGTACCAGCGCTGGTGCGCCAGGTGCGCTGAGGCGCAGGACCGAGCACCATGTGGTGCATGGCATGGTGCGACAGCCCTCCGGCTTGCGGCCAGGCGGAGGTGTCTTCCGGCGCGGGCAGGACAATCTGCGTGTCGACGGCCGCCAGGTCAGGGCGCAGAGCGCGCTCCAGAGCCAGCACCGAGATTCGTGTGCCGGGCAGAATTTCATCGTCGTCGCCGCCGCCGAAGAGGCCGAGATCGCATGCAGCCAGGACCGGAGCCAGAATCAGGACGGCGATGGCGTGGCGCCATCCGGCACGGTGATCCCGTCTGAGAAAGGAGTGCACTGCGGTCCTCATATGACACGACCCATCAGGGGGTTTCTTCCGAGGATGTGGCGCCAGGTTCTGCCTCGGCGCCGGCCGTTGCCGGCTGCTCGATTTCGGGCGCGGGCGCGGACGGCGCGAGAAGCGGTAGCCCGCCGCCGCTTAAGACCGCCATCATTTCCTCGGCGCGGCCGCGGATCCCCGACGGCGTGCCCGCGTCATCTAGGAGGTCCTGCAAAATCGATCGGGATTCATCAATGTCACTGCGCTCTACCGCAAGCACCGCGAGCAGTTCCAGGGCTGAATAGCTGAAGGGATTGGTTGGTGCTGTTATCGGATAGAGAGCATCTTCCAAGGCCGCGGTGTCCTCGACCCCCACGCCGTGCATGGCCCACAGGACACTGGCGAGGTCACGGTAGGCTTGGGCGACACTGGCTTCATTTCTCAGCGATCTGTAGAGAGACAACGCATCCTGACGCTGGCCTTGTTCGATCAGCAAGGCGGCGCGCCGGAGATCCGCAATGGCCTGATAGTTGCCGCCGCCAGCAGCGACATCGCCGAGCGCCTGGAGGGCGTTTTCCGCGTTGCCATCTTCGATAGCGACAACCGCTGAGGCATACGCATCGGCCTGCGCCGCAAGCCTTTCTTCTTGTTGTCCCAGCCAGTATTGGTACCCGGCGACCACGGCGACGATCGCCGCCATGCCGCCAAAGACGGCAGACTTGTATTTGTCCCAGAGTTTCTGCAGTTGTTCATCGCGGAGATCGTCCTCGATCTCCGTCATGAACGCGTCCAGAGCCTGTTGCTCTTCCTCTTCGGGCGTGGGTTTATTTTTGCCGGTCTTGGCCGCTTTGCGGCCGCCACCCTTCTGCTTGGTCACGCGATGGGTCCTCTTGGGGTCCTCTTGGGGCCTCTTGGGCGCACCGGACTCCGATGCGCTGGGGGTAGTGATGGTCAGAGCGGGCGGTACCTTACCCAGGCCGCCCAGGTGTTGCAATTCGTCAAATCGGCCCCCGGATAGCGGAAAAAACGCCGCAATACCAGAGATTTGCGGGCAGGTCTGGGAATTCGCTTCGGCCCCCGGCCGGGGCTCTCCACACACCCGCCGAAGGCGCATAGATTTAGGGTTTGTTAAGCCCCGCGCGGCAGAGTCGGGCGATATTCGCCCAGTTCCCCGTCCCACACGGAAAACGAAACACACGGAGGTATGTCGTGATCAGAGCCAGTCTCATTGTGCTCGCCGCCGCTGCAGTCGCGGCATGCAGCAGCACGACCGACCAGATCCTTCGCCAATCCGTTGGCTATGAGTGCAACAACAGTGAGTCGACCGCTGGCGGATTTGTCTGCTCACAGAATGACGACTCAGTCGCCAGCGTGAGCCGCTATTGCTACGACACCCTTGGCACCGTGAACTGCTTCGACCGGCCGGACCCCGACCGGAACACCCGGCCCAAAGGCTCGACCGGCTACTAAGTCCCGGCCCGCCCACCTCAGGTCTTGTCCGCAGCCAGAAACGGTGGAAAGATATTCCACGGTTGCAGTGGCTCAAGGACCGGACTGAACGATGGGGCAATTGGTGCGGCTCGCCGAATTCCGGCGCAAATCGGCAGCGCTTCACTTCACCCGCGCAGAACTAAATCAATTGCTGGGGGTCTATTCCTCCCGCGTCATCAAAGGAGAATGGCGCGACTATTCGATCGGAACCACACCGGGCTTTGCCCGGTTTTGTATTTATAGAAGCAGCCGCGAAGAACCTGCTTTTACCATCACCAAGCTCGCTACCGAGGGCCGCGCCCGCAGCCCCTTGGCCCGCAAGGGACAGTTTATGGTCACCTCGCAACAGCGTACGTTGAGCCAAAGCCATTCTCTCATTGAGGCCCTGCAGATTTTTGACCGGCCGCTCGGCCTGGTCTCTCACTAAGACCTGAGCAAGGTCTCTTAACCGACTGATATTAAATCGATTTTTATACCTGTCCGGCCATGCGGCCCAGGCAGGGCTGCCATGCACACGCAGCGGTTTATTTCTCTAATCCGGAATATTATTTCGCGCGTACCTAATAACGTGATCAGCGCGGAAAACGCTGACGGTTAGAGAAAGGAGTAATGGTATGGACACGTTGTCAAAATATCTGCACGTGACGGTCTTGGTTTCGACCATTCTGTTCACGGGTGTGGTGTTCGCATCCAGCGCCAGCATCCTGCTGTAAACGCGTCTTTCTCAGACACGCCTGCATCTCAGCTGACGCGGCGATCCCTCACGAGTCCGCTGCTTGGTCTCGCTCCTCACTGTCCGGACCGGCCTCTTCCTCCCACAACACCGCGTCCATGTCAGGAGCGAGATCATCTGCTTTACCGGCCATCACCCGCCAGCCCCCGCTGCTCGAACTCCGCCTTTGCGCGGGCACTGATCGTTCCCGTTAACCACAGTTCCCGTTGCAGATTTGGCGCCACCGTCTGATCGGCGATCAGACTTGCCCCCCAAGCTCCACACCAGGTGATCCGCCGGCATCACCATGACCGCGCGCTCATCAACCGTGTTGAGCATAACCGCACGATTCACACGCTCCAGGCGGCGCACCGGACCGACGTTTTGGTGGAAACCGAGAATGCTCTCAGCTTGACGCATGAGAAACACGGATTGCTGTTCGCTCTCGGACACAACCGCTTGCTCAAGAAAGGCGTCAAAGTTTACTGCACCCTCCAGCCCCGACAGCGCGGCAACGATCACCGTCTCATGGCGCGGCGACAACCACGGATGATTGATAAACACATCAATTGCTTCGTCAGAAGCGCCGAGGCGTTGCAGAGTGTTGCGGTTGAAATCGCGCAGCGCCTCTGGGGACTGGGATGTCAGCAGCGAGTTTAACGTCTGGCTATTCTGCAATCCCGACAAGGCCGTGCCGACACCGCCGCCAACTTGTGCCGTGAGCGGCGCCAGACTCAGACCGCCGGCAAATCCGGCCCAAGCCACGTCGTTCATCCCATCCTGCAGAACCGGGTTGGTGGTATAGGGATCGATTTCCAGCAGCTCGGCGATCTCACGTTTCACTTCGCCAAAGCCGACCAGTTCCTTGGCGGCCGACTCTTCCAGCTCACCGCGAGACCCGGAGACCATCTCTCCGGCCTGCGAAAAGAGCGCACCCACCCCCTTAAAGACACCGGTCACTGTTCCAACCGGTTCGGTGGCTAGATTCCTCAAGGCGCGGAAAGGACTTGTCGCGGCCTGGGCCACTCCTTGCGCGAAGGCTTCCGACCGCGTCACTTTGTTGAGCTCGGCGATGGCGTACACTTCTTGAACACGTTCGGGCACGTAGTCGGTGCGGTGAGCGACGAAGGTGCCGAAATCAGAGACGATGGTGTAGCGGTTTTCGTACCCGTCGTTTTCGACCGTCACCTCGATGTCATGGAGCTCACCACTTAACAAATCATCGGACAACAGGTCACCCGCCATGAAGGTGGGCAACGGTTCGTATGCGGTATCAGCGAGATTGGTGCTCTCAGGCACAGCCGATGTATCTGGGGTGCTGCCGCATGCGGCGAGAGTCGCGGCTGCCAGGATGACTGCAGGGACTGGACCTCGGCCCCACGCACGACACATATTTTGGAAAGAAGTCTTCACGCCTGCGTCCTCACTTTTTTATTTAGAGAGAAACGCTAGACCTGATTCGCATCGTGACTCAAGAGGCGCGCTGACACCCGGCGCAATCGTTAATGCGGCTTTGAGGCCCCAAACAACGACCAAGACGTGTAATTTCCGTGTTGCGGCGGCGGTAATTCGCCAAGCGCGACCTTACGGAACTCGTCCTCAGGCACGCCACCGACATCCGGGATCGAAACCGTGAAACACGCGCTTTCCGGGAATCCGGCGCCGGTCATCAAATCAAAGAAATTCTGGGCGCGGAAATCGCGGTAGTGCGGCTCGTTGTTGTGCTCGTTATCCCAATCTAAATAGAAGTTGTAGTAGGCGTCCGCCTGATCTGCGGCGGGCAATTCCATATGAATCATCATGCCGCCCGGCTTCAACAAACGCCGGCATTCGGCGAGTATGCGCTTGGTGCCCTCGACCGAAATCTCATGAAAGAAAAAGCTTGAGACGATGAGATCGAAGCTCTCGTCTTCAAAGTTGAGGTGCTCCGCGTCTTGTTGAGAAAAATGCGCCGCGATACCGCGCGATGCGGCCCGCGCATGGGCATACCGCAAGCAGGGCGCCGCCACATCGATACCGTGCAGGTCTGCATTGGGATAGATGTCATGGTAGGGGAACAGGTTGTTGCCGATGGTGCAGCCGGTTTCGAGAATTTTCTCCGGTTTGAAGTCCGGATGCTTGATCGACAACCATTTGCTGACCGAAGCAGCCACACCACTTCGCGTCTTGCTGGGCATCAATGAACCGCGAAACACCAGGCCGCCGTGGGCGTAGATCGCCCCCTGCGCAACGTCGTCATCCGCGTGCTCATCCTGCCAGCACCCCGGCATCAGATGGACGTCAAGCGAGTCAACGTAGTCGGGAATCTCGATCGTCGGATCGAGCGTGAGCGTACCGCCGTGACTGTTGGACTCCATCGCCTGCTGGGCAATGGAGATCATGTCTGGCAATTGCCGTTCGACTTCTTCGCGCACCGACTCCCACACCATTTCCTGGGCGTTGTAGCGCATACTGCTCCACATCCGGTAGGTCAGGTTAGGGTTCATGGCCTCTTGCACTTCGACGCCATTTTCCGGCTCACGGCCGTGGGCCGCGACGAAAGCCGGCTTAACCGCTTTGTCGTAGGCGCTACGCATCTCGCTGGAGACGTTTTTCATCACGTGCTTGCGCAAGCGAGAGACAAATTGCTGGCGGGCCAACTCGTCATGAGTTGGGTCAACCAGGGTGTCGATGTCGCGAATCGCATTCATGGTGCGTCTCCGGTGTTCAGTGCTTTGGCCACATTATTGAAGAGCCGCCGAAAACTGACAACGGTGGATCAGTCAGGCTTTCTCGCACCGAACAGATAATAACTTGAGAAATTGGCGTGCCGTGGCGCCTCTGTCTCGCCGCGGGCGACGGCGGCAAACTCCTCGTCAGTCACCCCACCGCGATCCGGGATGCGGGTCAGATCGCACGCCTCGGGCGGAAAGCCCGCACCAGACAAGAGCTCTTTCGGATCCTGCTGGCGGAAAGCCGCATAGTGCGGTTCGTGATTGTGGTAGGCATCCCAATCGAGGAAGAAATTATAGTAGGGGTCAATAAGGTTGGACGGCGGCAGCTCCATGTGAATGGTGACACCGCCCGGGGCCATGATGCGATAGACCTCGGCCAGGATCTTCTTGGTCGATGAGACGGCGATCTCGTGGAAGAAGAAGCTTGAGACGACGAGGTCGAACATCCCGTCCTCGAAATCTAGATTTTCCGCGTTCTGCTGTGAGTAGTGAACAGGCACACCCATAGCCTCAGCCCGCGCGTGGCCATAGCGCAGAACCGGCGCACCGACGTCCACGCCGTACAACTCCGCGTCAGGAAACGCGCTGCGGTAGGGCAGCAAGTTAGAGCCGATGGTGCAGCCAAGATCGAGAATGCGCTTGGGCTTAAAATTAGGATACTTCAGGCGCAGGTAATGACCGATCGAGTCCGCCACGCCACCTTTGCCACGGTTGAGCGATTTTTTAAGCGCGCCGGAAAAGACGTTTGTGCCGTGGGCATAGATCGCTCCAACCGCCACGTCCTCATCGGTGAATTCCGTGTGAAAACATCCCGGCATAAGATGAATGTCGAGTGAACTGACGGCCTTGGGAATCTCCACATCAGGATTCAAACGTAAGGTGCCGCCCGCAGCCGGATTGGCGGCAACCCGATCTGCTGCCGAGATCAACTCCGGCAAAGACCGTTCAACAGCATCTTCCACCGACTGCCAGGTCATTTCCTGGGCGTTGTAACGCATGGATGACCAGGTCCGGTAAAAATTGACCGGTTCCATGGCCTTGCGCACCTCACGGGCGTCTTTCAGCTCACCGCGCGGCGCGACAGACTGGTCGTAGACGTCACGCATGTCCTTGGCCAAGTCAGCCATGACGAACTTGCGCAGAAACGAAACGTACTTCTGGCGCGCGACTTCGTCGTGGGTGGAAACCGGAATCGCATCAATGGCCTGAGGGGCGGATTCGCCTGACGCTTTTTCTTCCCGATACATTTGTATTGTCCTCCACGGAACCACGTCCGGCGCGGTCTACACCGGAAATTTGACCGGTATATCGGGGTTTTGGAGCCCGTTTTCAACCGGATTCGGCTGGGCTCCGGCGGACCCGGCTCACAATCAGGCGATGGAGCCGCCACCGGTGCGGGTAATGGCCACCACCGATGGCCGGGGCGGAACACCGTCTCGGAAGTCAGGCCAACGAGTCGACGGATTGGCGAAGGTGGACCCGCCCCCTTGACCGGGATGCTGGACCGCGCAGAACAGGGTTTCGCCGTCCGGGGTAAACGCCGGACCTCACATTTCAGCACCCTCCGGACACTTGAAGAAATAACGGGTCAGCGCCCGCTGCGATCCTCTGGTCTCGGTTGCCCACAGGCCATCCGCCGTACCGAAATCATCGGCCCCGTCCGTGGCAATCCAGAGCCGCCCTTGGGGGTCAAACGCCAAGTTGTCCGGGTTGGCGAACCAGCCGTTGGCCGACACGTCGGCGTGATACTGAGCCCCGGAGGTGGGATCGAAGGGATCTCCAGCTTGCAGGAAGACGTTCCAGCGAAACTGTTCAGCAGCGTGGTCGGTGCCGCCGGGCGGCAGCATTTCAATGATATGCCCGGCCCGATTGCGCGCCCGTGGGTTTGCCGCGTCGGCCTGATAAGCGCGCCGGAATGGATTCTTGGTCAGCGCCACGTAGACCGCACCGGTGACAGGATTGGTTTCTATGTCTTCAGGGCGATCCATCGGTGTCGCCCCCATGAAACTCGCGGCACGGCGCGTTTCGATCAACACGCCCGCTTGGTCGGCGAAACCGTTCTTCGGCGTCAGCGGACCGTTGCCCCACACCAGCGGCAGCCACGCGAGAGTTCCATCCTCTTCGAACCGCGCGGCATAGAGCACGCCGTCATCCAACAGGTCCCGGTTTGCGGCTGGGTTTTCAGGATCAAAGGCGTGGTTGGAGACATATTTGTAGACATACTGGAAAAGCTGATCATCACCGGAATAAACAATCACTCGCCCGTCTGAACTGAGCGCGGTTGTCGCTCCCTCGTGCCGGAACCGGCCAAGTGCCGTGCGCTTCACCGGCACGGACTCTGGATCGTAGGGATCAAACTCGACAACCCAGCCGAAACGATTGGGTTCATGCGGCTCTTTTTCCACATTGAAGCGGTCGAGATAGCGCCACCATTCGTACCGCAGTTCGCGGGAGATGCCGATATCGAGATGGTTGTCCGCTTCCTCACTGCCGCGTGGGTCACCCGTGAAGTAATAGTGCAGGTTTTCCTCCGCCATCAGGCATGTGCCCCAGGGCGTCTGACCGCCTGCGCAATTGTTAAACGTTCCAATCACGCGGCGGCCGGTCGGATCGTCCGTCGTCTTGAGGCGTTGGTGACCGGCGGCAGGACCTGAGACCGACACGACAGTATCCCACGCCGTGATACGCCGGTTGAGACGGCTGTCTTGAACGTAAGTCCACGTGCCGCTGCGGTCGCGCTTGATCTCGACGACACTATGGCCATGGGCGGCCATTTGTACGTCCATGTGCCGCCGCGTTGGCGCGGGATAAGGCGATGCACCCTGCACATCGTCAAACATCAGATCGGCGGAGGTGTACTCGTTATTGACGCAGAGCAATCCGTGATCGGACCGCTCTGACCCTTTGGGCAAAGGAAAATAGCCGATGAAGTCGCAGTTGTAGCCGAACTGCTGCGCCTGGGCAGCACCCGACAAATTATCGGGGTCGAAGGCGGGCGCGTCGGCAAACAGGGGGTCACCCCACCTGATCAACACATCGGCGCGGTAACCGTCGGCAACGTGATGATGCGCATCAAGACCGTGCTGCAGTTCCTCAAAGGTCTCGGCTGCCGCCTGTGCTTCACGCGCCAAAGCCTGATGCGGTGGTGCCGCGGCAGCAACCATTGCCGCAGCGGTACCGGACAACACGTCTCTGCGCGCCAGGGTCGCGCGGTGTTCTGAGTTTCGATTTGAGCCATTGTCCGGCGGCGACAACGAATTTTTCATAACCGTATCCAGCGTGCGTATTCCATAGAATGTTGTGGTCTGTGGTAGGTGGGAACCGCGCGCCTGTCCTGTGAAGTTTTTGCGACGGTCGCCTTCTACGTCTTGCGGGCCGCCCTCCGCCGAGACTAGTGGATGTAGTGAAAAAATTCATTACTCCGCGAGAGTCTCATATGCCCATCAGCAAACGGTCGTTCCTCAAACTCTCGAGCGCGGCTCTAGCAACGCCATCCATTGCCGCTCAAGCACAAAACCCCATCGGCAAGTTGCGCGTCATGCAAGGCCCTATGATGGGTGCGGTGTCGCCGGACAGTGCGTTGATCTGGCTGCGCGTGAGCGGACCCCTTGCCGTTGAAGCTGAATACAGCACGTCTCCGCTCATGAGCGATGCCCGGCGCACGGCGGCGATCACCGCCAAGCCGGAAGACGACCATACCGTGCGCTTGCGCCTCACCGGACTGGAGCCGGACACGCGGTACTACTACCGGATCTACGTCGAGGGGGCGCCCGACGACTACTTGGGCGACTCACCGCCCTTTCCTTTTAAAACTGCGCCTAACACCGGAGCGCGTGGAACGGTCCGCATCGCCTTTGGGTCCTGCGCACGCCTGCAGGAAGACCCGGTTCAAACCATCTGGCCGGTGGTACACCGGGCCGAGCCTGATGTGTTCTTGTGGCTCGGCGACAACATTTACGCCGACAGCCTAACTCTCGATATCTTTCAGGAAGAGTACCGACGGCAGCGCTCGGTGGCGCTGCTGCAGCCGGTGATCCGCTCCATCCCGCAACTCGCGGTGTGGGACGATCACGACTACGGCCTCAACAATCACGACCGGACCAGCCCGGTGAAGGACATCGGGTTAGCCGCATTCAAGCAATACTGGGCCAACCCGGCTTACGGCCTGCCGCAAACACCGGGTGTTTTCTTCACGTACAGCTACGGCGCGGTCGATCTTTTCATGTTGGATGGCCGGTATTACCGCGCCCCCAACGCCGACCCCGACGGACCGGATAAGACGATGCTCGGCGACGGCCAACTGGCGTGGCTGAAGGACGAACTGAAAGCCTCCCGTGCGCCGTTCAAGTTGCTGGTCTGCGGCAGCGGCTGGTCTAAAGCCAAAGGGCCCAGTGCAGATGCCTGGTCGGCCTTCCTCACCGAGCGCGACGCGTTGTTCTCATACATTAGGGATGAACAGATCGAGGGCGTCGTGCTGTTGTCGGGCGACACCCATGTGGCCGAAGCCAACTGCATCCCGTTCTCAGAACAGGGCGGGTACGACTTGTATGACCTAACAAGCTCACCGCTGGCGCAAACGCCGGGCGACGACTGGCAGGAACGCCGGCCGGAAATCCGCATCCGCAATCCGGTGTTCGAAAGTGCGAACGCAGGACTCTTGCACATCGACACGGCCGCAGAGGATCCGTCGCTCACTTATGTGGTGTTGGACACCAACGGCCGCGTGGCGCGGACGCCGGTGGTCATCGCTGCCTCCGACTTGAAGAACGGCGTGACATCCTGGCCGGATAAGATCGATCCTACGGAACGCGAACGCCTTGAGCGCTATCGCGCCGGCGGACCGTATTACTTCCCAATAGAATACCCTTAGCGGACCGAGCCGGCCGCGGCGCTGCGTCATACGGCTGTCACACTCCGGGTTTTATGACAGTGCAGTGACCTAATTGCTGCATTCTGTTTTCGCATTCTTTTCAGTCGCTTGAAGATTTTCGCCCGTGTGCCTTTAGGCGTTGCCGTGCATTCGCTCCTGCCGCATGTGTGCATCCGACAGACAGAAGAGCGCCTACGGGGGGCGCTTCGCACACCTGCACACGGAGATGGTTATGCGCTTCATTCGGCCTACAACGGCCCGGCTTCACTCACGTCTTTTGTTTTCCGTATCCGCGATGGCTTTGACGCTGGGCGCCGCCCCGGCCCACGCGCAACCAGGCCCTGACCTTGATGTCGAAGAGATCGTAGTGCGCGGCGCGGCGTTGTCGCAGCAACGCGCCATCGAGCGCAAGCGCTTTGCCGATTCAATCCTTGATGCGGTCTCCGCCGACGACCTGGGCAAACTGCCGGACAAGAACGCTTCCGAAGCCATTGATCGCCTGCCAGGTGTCTCGATCTCCATCGACCAAGGCGAAGGCCGGTTTGTTTCCATCCGCGGCGCCGCGCCGGCGCTTAACTCCGTCACCATCAACGGTTTGTCGGTGGGCTCAGTGGAGGAAAACTCCCGCCAGGTGCCACTCGACATCATCGGCGGTGAACTCATCGGCGGCATCGAGGTGGTCAAGGCGGTCACCCCGGACCTCGAGCACAATGCCATCGGCGGATACGTGAACGTTCTGACCGCCAGTCCCTTCGATTACGACCGCGATCTGTTCGTCCTCGGTTCGGCGCAGATCGGCGATGAGGAATTCAGCAGCACCAACCCCTGGGCGGCGGAACTGACCGTTGGCGGTACGTTCGGCTCCAACGACAGCATCGGCGTCATGGCCGGCATCAGCTACTCCTGGCGCGACTACAACACCCAGGGCCTGTACGTCGATGACTGGCGCGAGGTGGACGGCATCACCCGCGGCCTGCCGGAAAGCCATAAATTCAACCGCTATGAGCTTAAGCGTGAGCGCTTGGGTTTCACCGGTGCGGTCGAGATTAGCCCCGACGAAGACAGCCTGTATTACGCCCGCGCGGTTTACTCCAAGTTCGACGAAGATGAACGCCGCTTCCGCAATCGCAATTACTTCGGCGAGCGCGAAAGCAACATCATCTTCAACGGCGACGGGGTCAGCGGCACCTACACCGGCCAACGCCTGCGCGTCGAACTGCGCGATGAGCAAAAAGACAAGCGCATTTCCAACTACTCCATTGGTGGCGAAAACCGGATACGCGACTACAAGTTTGAGTACGCCGCCAACCTGATCGACAACAACACCACAGAGCCGAACCAAAACTGGCAGCATCGTTCAGGCCGGATTTTCACCGGCACCTTTGACATGACCAACCAGATCTTCGAAGTGATCCCCAATGAGGCGGAAATCCTGAGCCAATTGGATCAGATCCCGGCACAGGGGTATTCGATTCAAGACAACGTCACCAACGACGATGGCTTCCAGCTCAAAGGCGATGTCACCTACGATCTGTCGGGCGATTACCCGGGAGTCGTCAAAGTGGGCCTGCTGTACCGGTCCGTCGAAAAAGATCAGGACATCAATGAAACCGCCTACGACGACGGCCCGACCGGCTGGACCGTCGGCACCCCGGGCCTCGCCACAGGTGAGACCGTCGAAGGCGAAATTCAGGGCCAGTACTTCTTCGCCGGGCCGAAGCTCGACTTTGACGGCTTGGTCGCCTTCACCAATGCCAATATCAACAATCCCGACATCTTTGAGCTCGATGTCAGCGGCTCATTGGCGGACTCGACCACCGGCGACTATGAAACCGAAGAGAATGTGTGGGCCGGGTACCTGATGGCCAACGTCGATATCGGCGACTGGAAAGTGATCGGCGGCCTACGCATCGAGCATACCGATGTTCAAGCCACCGGCTTCGACTTGCTCAACGGCACCGACGTGGTGGAAATCCGCCGCGACGGCTCCTACACCGATTACCTGCCGGGTCTGCACATCCAATACCGCCCGGATGACAGCCCACTGGCGGTGCGCGCCGCCTGGACCAACACCATCGGCCGGCCGGAATTCAGGGACATTTCGCCGCGCCGGGTGACCAGCCGTGAGGAAGATGACCCGGGCGTGTTCGTCGGCTCAGTCAGCCAGGGTAACCCGGACCTGGAAGCCTTCGAGTCCATGAACTTCGACCTCTCGGTCGAGTACTACCTGGGCGACACCGGCATCCTCTCGGCGGCCGCGTTCTATAAGGACGTCGAAGGCTTCATCGTCAGTCAGACTCAGACCTTGACGGACGTGACCTTTCAGGACCGGTTCTATACCACCCTAAACATCTCAACGCCGCAGAATGCCAATGATGGTGAAATTCTCGGCATCGAATTCAATTACCAGGACGTCTGGACCGGCCTGCCTGGCCTCCTTAGCGGCCTCGGCGGTGGCGCCTCCTTGACCCTGGTGGACTCCGAAATCGAAGTCGAGGGGCGGACCGATAAGCTGCCGTTCTTCCGCCAAGCCGACACGGTCTACAGCGTCTTCCTGTTCTATCAATGGGAAGGACTGGAGATGAACTTGTCCTACGACTGGGCCGACGACATTTTGGTCGACATCGGCGGCGACGTGGACAACGACTTCTACGACAAGAATTACGGTCGCCTCGATTTCAAGGCCAGCTACCAGCTCAACGACAACTACGGGGTGTTCCTGGAGCTGCAGAACATCAACAACGAGCCGCTGGGCGAATACCAGGGCCGCACCGAATGGGTGACCCGCAGCGAAATCTACGGCATGACAGGCTACATCGGCGCGAACGTGAGGTTCTAGAGTGAAGTTTTAAGCTTTAACCGCAGATACACGTTTCACATAAGACAAAAGGGCGGCCTCAAAAAGGCCGCCCTTTTTGACCTAGATTGCGAAGCTCACATTCGCGTGATCTTGACTCGTTCCCCCCATAAACTGTAAGTTTTATCGGTTCGGAGTGTCGTATTCCGGACGATTTGGACTCTTGAGGGAGTTTTCGTTATGGCAGAAATGCAAACGGCCGACCTGGACGATCCCAACCGGATCTGGCCGACAGGGCTAACCATCCGGGAATCGGAAGAGCTGCACAAGCACGTCATCGACGGCACGCGCGTGTTCTTCTTTATTTCACTGCTTGCCCACATCCTCGTTTACGTTTTCATGTGGGGCGCCTGAGGGGGATTAGATCATGAATCAGGGAAGAATTTGGTGCGTCGTTAACCCGACCGTTGGTCTGCCGCTCTTTCTCGGCGCGGTTGCCGTTATTGCCTTGGTCGTTCATTACGTGTTGCTGGTCCATACCACATGGTTCCCGGCTCACCTTCAAGGTGGCGGCTGACCGCCACCTATTGCCCTTCTCATCTTGAGGGCAAGCACGGCAAGAGTTGGGCCAGGTGGCCCGGCTCTTGGTACGTGTTCCAGCACGGTTTTTAGGTAGCCGGAACGCCCGTTGGCGGCCGCGATTTTGATTCGGAGAAGTGGTTATGACACCTACGGTACGGATGTTCGCGTCTGAGGAAGCTGCTCAAAGAGCCGCCAGCAATCTCAAAGCCAATGGCTTTTCTGACGTTTTGACCTTGTTGCCGCCTGCCGTCGGTGCGCCGGCGGACGCCGCGGTTCAGGGTGGAGTCGACCAAGGCCAAATCCCACGCAATGCCATCGCTGTTTGCGTCGATGCTCTGCAACGGGGCAGGTCGTTGGTGGCCGTCGCTGCGCCGTTTGGCCAAGCCCTTGACGCTATTGGTATCATGGCCGACGCCGGTGCGATCGAAACTGACGCCATTCCTGAGCCGGTTTACCGCAATCCATCTCCGTTGTCCGATCTCCTGATGTGGCCGACCCTGGCCAAGTTCGAACCCATGTCGGACCTGCTGAGTTCCTCGTGGACGTTTTCCAGCCGCTTTGGCATGCCGCTCCTGAGCAAGAACCAGCGCGGGGCGAACTCCTCCTTCGGCATCAAGACATTGAGCGCGCCGAAGCGGAAAACCTCGAGCTTTGGCATCCCCTTGCTAAGCAAGAACCAGCGCGGGGCGAACTCCTTCTTCGGCATCAAGACATTGAGCGCGCCGAAGCGAAAGAACTCGAGCTTTGGGTTCCCGCTCCTGAGCAAAAACCCGGCGCCGTTTTCGTCACTCCTCGGCATGTCAACCTTGACCGAGAAGCAATAAGAAGCTCACTCTTCGCACTAGCATTACTTGGCGAGGACGCAAACGCGTCGCTTAATAATCCGGCGCGCGTTTCGCATTAGGGCGTTTTGTGAAGAAATACACCCGCAAACTGGTCGTCGCGTGGGAGTCCATGGGCCCGCGCTATATGCCCTTCGCGGACATCGCGACGCCCGATCTAACGCTGAGCCGCCTGCTGCGGCTCTCGTTGTTCCAGGTCTCGGTCGGCATGACCATGGTCTTGCTGGTCGGCACCTTGAACCGGGTCATGATCGTTGAACTGGAGGTTCCCGCCACGATCGTCGGCGTCATGATCGCACTGCCCTTGGTGTTCGCTCCCTTTCGGGCGCTCATCGGCTACAAATCCGACACGCACCGCTGTGAGTTAGGCTGGCGCCGCGTGCCGTTCATCTGGAACGGGACGCTGGCGCAGTTCGGCGGGTACGCCATCATGCCCTTCGCACTGCTCGTTCTTGGCGGCGAGGGCCAGGCGGCCGACGCACCAGCGTGGATCGGCCTGACATCGGCCGCACTCGCCTTCCTTCTGGTGGGTGCCGGGGCCCATGTGGTGCAAACCGCCGGCCTCGCGCTTGCCACCGACCTCACCCCGCCGGAGTCCCACCCCAAGGTGGTGGGACTGATGTACACCATGCTGCTACTTGGCATGATCGCCAGCGCGTTGATCTTCGGCGCGCTGCTCGAAAACTACTTCCCCGGCCGCCTGATTCAGGTCATCCAGGGCTCCGCCCTGGTCTGCCTGTTCCTGAACTCCGTCGCCATGTGGAAACAGGAGACCCGCCGGCCGCCACGCGGCGCCGCCCCGGCTGCTCCCGATCCCACGTTCAGCGAATCCTGGGCCCGCTTCTGCGAGGGCGATTTCGCCGTCCGCCGCCTCATCGTCGTCGGCCTTGGAACCATGGCGTTCGGTATGGCCGATCTCCTGCTCGAGCCCTTCGGCGGCCAAGTCCTGCAATGGACGGTTTCGGAGACGACCGCTCTGACCGCATTGCTCGCGTTCGGCAGCCTTCTCGGCCTCAATGTCGCGTCGCAGGCGTTGGGCACTAGCAGAGGAGATCCCTATCGCTGGGCGCAACACGGCGCCGTTATCGGCATTCCGGCGTTCGCCCTGGTGATCCTGTCCGCACCCATGAATCTGTCCGGCGCCTTCCTGATCGGCAACTTCCTGATCGGCTTCGGCGCGGCCGTGTTCGCCCACGGCACTCTGACCGCGGCCATGATGGGCGCACCCACGGCCCAGGCCGGGCTTGCCATCGGCGCTTGGGGCGCAGTGCAGGCAACCGCGGCAGGGATCGCGGTGGCGGTCAGCGGCTCCCTACGGGACATCGTCAACCTGATCCTGGGCTCGGAGGGTTCCCTCGCCGGGTTCGACCAGCCCGCCGCCGGCTATGTGGCGGTCTATGGGCTCGAGATCACCCTCCTTGTGATCACCATCGTTGCCATCTGGCCGCTGGTCCGCGGCCGCGCGGGCGGACGCGAAGGCGAAAGCAAGTCCGCGGCGCAAAGCGGCTGACGGCACGCCATGGCCACACGCGCGATCCTCACGTACCCCGACGACCGCCTCCGCCTGACGTCGCAGCCGGTGATGGACTTCGACAGCAATCTCGCGAGCATGGTCGATGATCTGCTGGAGACCTTCTATCGGACAAGCGCCATCGCTTTGTCGGCACCGCAGATCGACGACCGTCGGGAGGTATTGGTTATCGACCTGTCAGAGGCCCGCAACGAACCGCAGGTCTACATTAACCCCGAGATCCGCGCCAAAGGGGCCTGGGGGTTGATCCAGGAGAATTGCCTGTCCCTGCCCGGCCTAACCGGCAACGTCGTGCGCTGCACGCAGGTCAGCGTCCGTGCCCAGGACGTCAAAGGGCAGTTTTTTGACCGCGACCTTGCTGGCATGAACGCCGTCTGCCTGCAGCACGAGATGGACCATTTCGCTGGCAAGCTGTTTATCGACAAGCTGTCGATCTTCCGCCGCCTATATATCAAGGCCACCTACGACCCAGACCGGGCGAAAGCTGCCGAAGAAGCCGGTGCGGCCTGACGCGGCACAACGACACCGCGTACCCACGCGGCACACGTGAGGCCTGCGCCCAAAAGCGACCATAACGATACGAAATCCTGCGCTAAACCAACGCCCGCGCCAAGCCCTGGATATGCTCCGGGAAAGCGCCGTTAAGCATCCGCGCAACGTTCAAACACAAAACAAGTCCTGATGGACATCCTCGAACGCAACACCGCGCCTGGGATAGACTGTTGAGTAGAAATTGTACGCCTTGGCCATAGTGTGATCCAACTTGGAAAATCTGAACAGTTGGTAGGCTCGAGCGGCATCCGCTGATTCATTGGGAATGCTGCTGTGTACGAGCAAACTGCTAAATATGCCCAGGTCTCCGACGTTCCAGTAATAATCGAACGGATCAAAAGAGTTGCGCACCTGAGCCTCATCGGCGACTTGAAACGCCCCATGACTATCTTTCTTGCTCTTGAGCATTCCTAGCTGGTGAGACTTTTCCCAAACCCCAAGCCCGCCCACATGCGGTTTGTACTTTGACAATCCCAAACACATGGTAACTTGTTGAGGAGACTGCATGAGGTATGGGTAATCTTGATGCATGGGGAGTTGATACTTTTTGAATTCAGCCCCCGGTCCAAAAAAATGCAACGTATCGCCAGCGTGTGGCGATGCTATTGCGTGCCCACTACCGAATATTTCATCAATGAGTGCCGCAGTATATTTTGAGTATTTGAGTTGGTTGAAACCGAACAACTTATTGGGCTGCGTGCCAATATCAGTAAAAATTCTACCATCGAGAGGCTGAACCTTGTTCAGCAAGGCAAGCTTCTCCCCGATGTCACTGGGAAGATCCTGACTGAGATGCCGGCAAAGAATTTCATCCAATATCCATTTAAGCTCGAACAGAAATCTCTCAAAAACCTCATCCCCTTGAAATAGAGATGGGAAGACAACGACACCATACTCATGAAAAAGCGCCGCGATTTCAGCAGCGTTGTCGATCAATTTTTGAGGGTTGAAATTGTTGAGGATGTACTCCTTCACTAGTCAACCTCGTAAATTGCGCAGCAAGACTGCAGGGGGTGCCTTGTCAGTCTAATATTTTTGAGACCAAGGACATGTTGGACGGCCAGAGTTTCTCCAGGGAAGTCTGGGGCGTTCGCTTCGTCAAAAACTAGAATGGAGCCCTTAACCAATCTATGCTGTATTCGCTCGAGCACAATTTTTGTTGGCTCATAAATATCCATATCGAAGATGGCTAAAGCTATAATCGCATGGCTATTTTCCTCGAGCCAACTGTCCACGGTTTCTCTTACATCGCCAACAACAAGCTCGAATTTTCGCTTTTCTGGAAACGGGCAGATAGACTCATGATACTGTAAAATACTTTGCAGCGTTCCTTCGTAGCTGTGAGCAGCAGCGTAGTCTCCATCTTTCACTGAGTTTCCGTCTATGTCGGACGTACCGGACAGACCGTTGAACGTATCGAAACCGTAAACCATTCTGGAATGGTTATAAGGCTCATAGAGAGCCCTTAAGTTTAAGAGGGTAGATAGTGTTGCGCCCCATTGAACGCCGAACTCACAAATTACACCGGGTACGGGCAGAATTCTTTGATAGAGATCATTTAGATATATTAGCCGCGCCAGGCTGTTCCGTTTCAAAATTGGAAGGCAGTGAAGCGCCCAATTCTCACCTGTATCTTCGATTTGCCTCAGCGCCAATTTCTTGAATGCGTCATCACGTTCCCGCTGCTGTTTAGTGCGCTGGCCAACGATCTCTCTGGATGCGATCCTGCTCATGATAAAGCCTTAAACTCCGCCGAAATGCTCGCTGTCTTAAGTAAATCGAAGACTTTGCGGGAGACCTTCCAAGACTGTTCGGAAATCTAAGTTTGGATAAACCGTTTTGTCCAGTCGGTGAAATTCGTGCTTAAGGAAGTGAGCTTGGCGGCGAGCGATTAAGATACGATTAATCAGCCTGAGTGGATGCTGTAAAGCGGGCCACCTCGGCGCGAACGTGAGGTTCTAGGTCCTCACAGCCGTGTAGCTGCAACACAAAGGGCGGCTCATCTGAGCCGCCCTTTTTCTTGATTAACTACACCTGACGTCAAACCCCTACACAAACGTAGCGACGTGGCCGTAAAGGAAATCTGAGAACGACAGGCGTTTGAGAACGCCGTAGCCGTGGGCATCGAGCACACCATTGATGTGCGTGAAGCGGTCGACACCGCGCTGCTCTTTGGTGTTGAGTTCGTCGAACTCCACCAAAATTTGGCGGGGGCGATGTCCGGCGGTGAGCAGGTGTTCAATCACTTCGATTTCCGCGCCCTCGATATCCAGCTTGAACAGCGGTATCTCCTGGCCCGACAGACCAGCCTTTTCAATGAGGCCCGAAAAGGTGATCGCTTCGACGTCGATGCTCGGCGTGTCAGTGCGGTAGTCGTTCTGGAAGTTGACGATGGAGTGGGACACGTGTTCGGGATTGGTGGGCTGGAAGAACTTGAGCGTCGTCGCCTCATTCCACAGGGCATTGGGCACGAAGATGAAGTTGTCGTCCGATAAACCACTCAGGTCATACGCCCCGGCGGGCTGCTTGCCGCCCTCGACATAAAGCTCCGTGCGTGGCTGGCCGAGGCGCGCCTGAATTTCCGCAAAATGCGCAACGGCGCGGGGCGTGGGATCGACGATCACCACCGTGGCGTTATAGGCCTTGGCGAACTCGACGTCGAAGGAGGCGTCTTCACCCAGACCGGCGCTGATGATGGTGGCGTTATGCAGTTCAGGGACGTCCAGAAACTCCCAGCCGCCATAAGGCGTGCCCAGGCGGCGCAGGGTGTAGGTTTTCTGGTCTTGAGGCTGACTGTCTGAGTCGCCGCTCATAGGTCCGGTCCGCCGCTGAAAAGAACACGCGTCAGTGTACTGTCGCGGGCCTGCTTAAAGATACGATTAACAGGCCAGCGCCTCCGCCCCTACTCCCACTCAATCGTGCCAGGCGGTTTGGAGGTGACGTCATAGGTCACCCGGTTGATGCCCTTGACCTCATTGATGATGCGGTTGGAGACGCGGCCGAGGAACTCCATGTCGAAGGGATAGAAATCCGCCGTCATGCCGTCGGTCGAGGTGACGGCACGTAACGCCAGCGCATAGTCGTAAGAGCGGCTATCGCCCATGACGCCCACCGTGCGCACCGGCAGCAGCACGGCGAAGGCCTGCCAGATGGCGTCGTAGAGACCGGCGTTGCGGATCTCTTCCAGATAAATCGCATCAGCCTTGCGCAGCGTGTCGAGCTTTTCGCGGGTGATCTCCTGACCCGGGATGCGGATGGCCAGACCAGGGCCCGGGAACGGATGACGGCCGACCATCTCCTCCGGCAAGCCCAGCTCGCGCCCGAGGTCGCGCACTTCGTCCTTGAACAGTTCGCGCAACGGCTCGACCAGCGCCATGTTCATGCGTTCCGGCAAACCACCGACGTTGTGGTGGGATTTGATGGTGACGCTCGGCCCGCCGTGAAACGACACGCTTTCGATCACGTCCGGATACAGCGTGCCCTGAGCCAGGAAGTCCGCGCCGCCAACTTTCTTCGCCTCGTCTTCGAACACATCGATGAAGGTGGCGCCGATGATTTTGCGTTTCTCTTCCGGGTCTGTCTTACCGGCCAGCTTGCCGAGAAACAGATCGGAGGCATCGGCCAGCACCAGCTTAATGTTGAAGCGGTTGCGGAACACGTCGATGACCTGCTCGGTCTCGCCGGCACGCATCAGGCCGTGATCGACCAGCACACACACCAGCTGATCGCCGATGGCTTCATGCACCAACGCGGCGACCACGGAGGAGTCGACCCCGCCGGACAAGCCGCAGATCACCCGGCCATCCCCGACCTGATCGCGCACCGCTTGGATCGCCTGATCCTTAAAAGCGGCCATGGTCCAGTCACCACCGGCCCCGCAGACGCGGTGGGTGAAGTTTTCTATGAGAGCGGCGCCATGGGGCGTGTGCACGACTTCGGGATGGAACTGGACGCCATAGAACTTGCGGTCTTCATCGGCGATGGCGGCGAAGGGCGCGCCGTCCGACGTGCCCACGGCCGTGAACCCGTCGGGGATCGCATTGACCCGGTCGCCATGGCTCATCCACACCTGTTCACGGTCGCCTGTGTTCCACACGCCATCGAACAGCGCACAGGTGTCTTTGACATCGACAAAGGCCCGGCCGAATTCGCGGTGATCGGCGTTTTCAACCTTACCGCCCAGTTGGGCGACCATGGTCTGCTGGCCATAGCAGATACCGAGGACCGGTAGCCCCATTTCGAACAGGCCCTGCGGCGCGCGCGGGGTGTCATCGCCGACCACCGAGGCCGGACCGCCGGACAGGATCACGCCCCGGGGATCGAAGTCCTTGATGCTGTCCTCGGTGACCTTGTTGAAGGGGTGGATTTCCGAGTAGACGCCGCTCTCACGCACCCGGCGGGCAATGAGCTGGGTGACTTGAGAGCCAAAATCGACGATGAGAATGCGGTCGGTCATGGGGAAGCACCAAACAAAGAAACAGAGAACGTTTTAGAGGGGTGACGCCAGAGGGTCAAAGAGGGGATTGGACGCCGGGCCATAATCACTCCATCCGCTGCAAGACGGCGACAAAGAAGCCGTCCGTGCCGTGCCGGCGCGGCGACAATCGCAAGTACTTGCCGCGCCCTGGATAGCGCGTGCCGAGCACCGCCTTCCACACATCGCCACAAGACAGAGCGCGGAAATGGGCGTGGCGCTCCAGGAATTGCTCAACCCGGTCCTCGTTCTCCTGCCGCAGCAGCGAACAGGTCACGTAGATCAACCGTCCATCCGGTTTGGTCATGCGTCCGCCCTGGGCGAGAACCTCATCCTGCAGATCGATGTAGCGGCTGAGGTCTTTGGGCGTGAGCGTCCAGCGCGCATCCGGATTGCGCCGCCAGGCCCCGGTGCCGGAACAGGGCGCGTCTACCAGAACCCGGTCGAAACTCTTGCGGCGTTTGTGCAGCCAGTTGGTGTTGGCGGGGTCGAGCACCCGGGTGGTGGCATTGAACACGCCCGCGCGTTTGAGCCGCGGCTTGGCCCGGTTGAGCCGCCCGGCATCGCTGTCGGCGGCGACGATGCGACCCTGACCAGCCATGGCGGCGGCCATGGCGAGGGTCTTACCGCCGCCGCCAGCGCAGAGATCGAGCACGGTGTGATCGGGCTGAGCATCGGCGAGCAGAGCGGCCAATTGCGAGCCTTCGTCCTGCACTTCGACAAGGCCCTCGTTGAAGGCTTTGCTGTTGCCCAGGTTGATGCGGTCCGCCAGACGCAGTCCCAGCGGCGACCAGGGCGTCTCCTGCGCTTCGAGGTCTTCGGACGCCAGTGCCGCCCGGGCCGCTGCCCGGTCCCCCTTCAAGGTGTTGACCCGCAGGTCCACCGGCGCTTCCTCGCTCAGCGCGCGGAGTTCCTGTTCCGCGTCGTCGCCGTAAAGATCCGTGAAGTAGGGCCACAGCCATTCGGGACACTCCGCCGCAACATGGTACGGCATGTCCTCTGCGGCCTTCTCAACGGCGCTCATCAGAGTTGTCCGTTCGTCGTCTGACAGAACAGCCGCGTCATAATTTTCGCCAGAGCACACCTCGACAAGCGCTTCAAGGTCGTGTCCGTCATGCATCAAACTATCGGCGAGCACGGCACGGCGCGGTTCGAGCGGATCGGTCTGCAACCGCCAGGCCAGTCTGGCGCGGTGACGGACCACCCGCCACACGCGCGCGCTGATGTCGCGCCGGTCTTTGGAGCCGATATACCGACGCCCGCGCAGATACGCGCGCAGCGTCTTATCGCCCGCGCCGGGGCTTTCTGCCATCGCAGATAGAATATCGATTGCTGCCTGAAGGCGCGCACCTGGGGTCATGAGGAAATGATCCGAAGCAGCCGGGACGCCGGCTTAGTCAAAATCGATCCGGTAGTTGGGCGGTTCCTGCGTGATCGCCACGTCATGCACATGACTCTCGCGGAAACCAGACGCCGTGATGCGCCGGAACTCGGATTTGGACTGCATTTCGGCAACGGTGGCATTGCCGGTATAGCCCATGGCGGCTTTGAGACCGCCGACAAGCTGATGTACCACCGGGTGCACCGGCCCTTTATAGGGCACACGGCCTTCGACCCCTTCCGGCACCAGCTTCATGTTGTCGCCGACGTCCTGTTGGAAGTAGCGGTCCGCGGAGCCGCGAGCCATGGCGCCCAGCGAGCCCATACCGCGGTAGCCCTTGTAGGTGCGGCCCTGGAACAGAATGACTTCGCCGGGGCTTTCTTCCGTGCCCGCCAGCAACGAGCCGATCATGACGCAATCGGCCCCACCGGCGATGGCCTTGGCGATGTCGCCCGATTGCTTGATGCCGCCGTCCGCGATTACGGGTACTCCGGATTTGCGGGCGGTCTCGGCCACCTCCATCACGGCGGTGAGCTGCGGCACGCCAACTCCGGCGACAATGCGCGTGGTGCAAATCGACCCGGGCCCAATACCGACCTTCACCGCATCGGCGCCCGCATCGATGAGCGCCTTGGCGCCGTCGGCCGTGGCGACGTTCCCGGCAATGACCTGGGTGTAGTTGCTGGCCCGCTTGATTTGATCGACCGCGCCGAGCACGCCCTCGGAATGACCATGGGCGGTATCGACGACCACGACATCAACACCCGCGTCCAGAAGCGCTTCCGCGCGGGCAAGCCCGTCGGACCCGACGCCCGTGGCCGCAGCAACGCGCAAACGGCCTTGCTCGTCCTTGGAGGCGTTGGGGTGGGTTTCGGCTTTCTCGATGTCCTTGACGGTGACGAGACCGATGCACTTGTAAGCGTCGTCGACCACCAGCAGTTTTTCAATGCGGTGGCGATGGAGCAAGCGCTTGGCTTCCTCCCGGTCGACGGACTCGGGCACCGTGACCAAATTCTCCTTGGTCATCAGTTCACTAACCGGTTCGTCCGGATTGGAGGCAAACCGGACATCGCGGTTGGTGAGTACACCGACCAGTTTGCCGCTGTCCCGTTCAACGACGGGAATACCCGAAATGCGGTTCTCGTCCATCAGGCGCAGAGCGTCATTCAAAGTTTGGTCGGGATGGATGGTCACCGGATTGACCACCATGCCGGACTCAAACTTTTTAACCTTACGGACTTCAGCCGCCTGGTCCTCGACGCTGAGGTTCTTGTGAATGACGCCAATACCACCGGCCTGGGCCATGGCGATGGCGAGACGGTGCTCGGTCACGGTGTCCATCGCCGCGGAGATCAGCGGGATGCCGAGCTTGATGGATTTGGTTAGGAGAGAGGAGGTGTCGGCCTGGTTTGGAAGCACAGAGGAGGCGCCGGGCACAAGCAGCACGTCGTCAAACGTGTATGCTTCGGCGAATTTCATCAGGCTCTGGCTCTGTCACCACCGTTGAAAGTTGCGGGGTTATGGCACACTTGCCTGTTCGCCTCAAGGCCCTCAAAAGGCAAAGACGTGTGACGGTGCCCTAGCCCCGGAATCCGGTGGCCACCACGTACATTTCGGCGGAGTCTTTGCGGCTGGCGGGCGGCTTGGCGTGGACGACTTTGCTGCATTTCGCCTTCATGGCCTTGAGCAACTCACCTTCGGTGCCGCCCTGAAACACTTTGCAGACGAAGGCGCCGCCGGGCGCCAGCACCTCCTCGGCAAAAGCCCACGCCGCTTCGGCCAAGGCGACGATGCGCAGGTGATCGGTCTGATTGTGCCCGGTGGCAGGCGCGGCCATGTCCGACAACACCACGTCGACGGGTCCGCCGATCTCAGCCTTCAGTTTGTCCGGCGCATCGTTGTCCATGAAGTCGAACGTCAGGCAGGTAGCGTCCGCGACCTCCTCCCACTCTCGGATGTCCAGTGCCGTGACCTGGCCGATGTTGCCGACCCGCTCGACCGCGACCTGGGTCCACCCGCCCGGAGCCGCGCCAAGGTCGAGCACACGGGCGCCGCGCTTGAGCACTTTATACTTGTCGTCGAGTTCGATCAGCTTGAAAGCCGCGCGGGAGCGATACCCCGCCGCCTGGGCTTCGCGCACGTAGGGATCGTTGAGCTGGCGCTTGAGCCAACGGGTTGAGGACGTCTTGCGGCCCCTCGCACTTTTAACCCGGACCGTCAGCCCGCGTCCGCTGCTGCCCTTCGCCGGTGCACTGCGTTTCTTAGCCATGCGGGCCAGTCCACTTAGGTCGCGGCTGCCGGCGGATAGGCATTCGTGTTTGCGCGATGCAGAAGATCCATCAGCATGCCTTCGCGCAAGCCACGGTCCGCCACCCGCAAACGCCCGACCGGCCACAGCCGGCAAATGGCCTCGAGGATCGCACAGCCGCCAAGCACCAGATCCGCCCGTTGCCAGCCGATGCAGGGCTCCGCCGCGCGCTGCTGCAAACTCATGCGGCAGAGGTCGCGCCCCTGTTGGATAAGGGTGTCGAATTCCATGGTGATGCCATCAACGGCAGTGCGGTCGTAGCGGGCCAACCCGAGGTGAATACCGCCAAGGGTGGTGACGGTGCCGGACGTGCCAATCATCTGCGCTTCGCCCGCCGCCACCCGGGCCGCGATGCCATGGGTGTCTTCGAAAGGCTGCAACAGGCGGGCGACGCGCACTGCGACCTCTTCATAGGTGCGTTCACACAGGTCACCGCCGCCACAGTCTTCCGCGACCGTGACAACGCCGAGGGGCATGGAAATACAACCAAGCACGTCCATATCTTGCGCCGGCTCAGTCTGGTTGCGCACGAACAACACTTCCGTGCTGCCGCCGCCGATGTCGAATATGACAGAGTACGGAACGGCGGGGTCGATGAGCGAGGCGCAGCCTTTCAGGGCCAGACCGGCCTCTTCATCGGCGCTGATAATTTCCAGGTCCAAACCGGTATCCCGGTGTACCCGATCGAGAAACTCATCACAGTTGTCGGCCCGGCGGCAAGCCTCGGTGGCGACATGGCGCGAACGGGTGACTCCGCACTTCTCCATTTTGCGCACGCAGCATTGCAGCGCCTCGATGGTGCGTTGCATCGCCGCTTCGGAGAGCGAGCCCGAGCCGCTGAGACCTTCGCCCAGGCGGGTGATGCGGGAAAAGGAATCGACAACTTCGAAGTCGTGTTCGTGCGGATGGGCGACGAGCATGCGGCAGTTGTTGGTGCCGAGATCGACAGCCGCCAACACGGTGTCTGGCCGCTGCGAAGACCGGGCTTTTGCACGGCGCGCCGCAGGGCGGGAAGCGTCGCTGCCGGTCGGTCCTTTGGACGTCGCATGCCGGCGGCTATGTGAACGGGTCAACGAAACCTCGTGGTCCGGCCGCCGCGCACCTGCACAGGCAGCGTTGTCTCCATGACGTCATGCTAGCGCCGAGACGCGGCATGCAGCAAGGCCGCGCGCCAGTCTGATCGTCAGGCGTCCAAAAACGCCCGGAGATGGCTGCACACCTCGTCAGTATGCAGATCCAATAGGGCCTGGCCTGGATAGGGCAGCTCAAGACTTTGGCCGTTCGGTGCGAGATCCGCTGCGCCGGTGGACTTGGCGCCCTGGGGATCATCGGTGCAGAGCACAAAGACCGGGTGAGCGACCTGCGGCAACCAGTCCCGCAGATCGACATCGAAGGCAGCCCGGTGGCCCCACCAGGAGTCAGGACCGGCGCGCTGGATTTCGGCGAAGTGACGGGCAAAAAGAGACAGAGAATGAGGCTCAGGTGCGCCGGCCTTGAGATGTTGCCACCACTTCATCAAGTGCGCGCCATCCCAATCGTAGTCGTCGGGACGATAGGTGGTGCGTTCGCTTTCAAGCTCATCATCGCTGTACAGCGGAGCACCCATTAGGACGAGACGCCGGAACCGCTCCGGCTGCGCCCGCGCCATGGCGAGCACGATCTTCGATCCGGTGAAAAACCCAAACAGATCGATGGGAGCCTCCCAGGCCAAGGCGTCGAGGATCGACAGATGCGCCGCCGCGTAGTCGTCGATTGACGGCATCTCTGCGGGCGGATCGGACTCACCGAAGCCCGGCGTGTCGCCCGCGGCACAAGGACGGTCATTCCCCATCTCGGCGACGAGCGCCGCAAGGGCAACGCTGGACGACGGACTTTGATGGACGCCGTAAAGCGGCGCGAGCGTAGCGGTGGGATCAAGAGTCTTCACCCGGACATGGAGTTGTCCTTCCGGCCCGTCGACAAACGTGCGGCGCACGCCCGGATACGGCTGCCAGTACGCCCGCTCCAGATCATCCGTGCCGCCGGTCATTTTAACGTGCAGGCTGGTCGGCTGGGGACTCAGACGGCGGTAAAGCCATGACGAACCGGATGGCCTGAACAACGATGAGGCAGATCATCGCCGCCATCAGCGTATAGACGCCGGCATAGCCGAACTGCTGCAGCACGACGCCTGCAATCAGCGTGCCGATAATCCGCCCCGAGAGCTGCATCGATGTTGCCAGACCCTGCACCGTGCCCTGCATGCCCTCCGGCGCGTGGCGGGAGAGCACGCTGATTAAAACCGTGCCCCACATGGGACTGGAGATCGACACGAGGAACAACCAGGCCCAGGCAAACGCGCTTGAGGATGTGAGCAGAAAGCCTGTGAGAGCGATGACATCAACCGCCGAGGCGATGGCCAGGGTGCGTTCTTCGCCGAAACGTTTGGTCATGGGACCGATGAGCGCGAAGGACGTGATAAGGAAGCCGATGCTCAATCCGGCGAAGCCGAAGCTGACCAGTTGTGGCGTCCAATCGACAGCGATCCCCCAGTACGGATACGCCAGTTGCTCGGCGTTCATCTTGAACCCGCTGATGAGGATCATCAGCACCAGCGGCCATAGCGCCGGCGTGGCCAAGACGGCTTTAAGGCGATCGGACGCCGGACCCGGCTTGGGTGGACCCGCTGCGCCCGCCGGCGCCCCATCAACCGCTTCAGGTGCTTGCGGCTCCTTGAGGAACAGGAACACGCTGGTCGCCGCGGTGAGCGACAATCCGGCGGCGACCAAGCACGGCACGGTTTGCGAAAACGTCGCGGCGTTGTCGCCCATGAGGAACCCGCCGAGCGCGGGACCAATGGCGAGACCGATGCCCATGGCACCGAACACCTGACCCATGGCCTTGGCGCGGTTTTCCTTGGCCACGGTGAGCGCGACATAGGCCAGCGCAATCGACACCGAACCGTGGAACACCCCCTGCAACACCCGGGTGGCGTACAACGCATCGAGGGTGTTGGCGAAGGCGAAGGCAACGAACGACAGCGCCGTGCCGCCGAGGGTGCAGGTGAGCGCGCCGCGCCGGCCGATGGAATCGCTCAGCCGGCCCCACAGCGGGTTGCCGACGATGCCGACCAGCGGCATCAGCATGAAAAGAATGGCGACCTCGAACTCGCTGGCACCGTAGCGCTGACCAAGAAACGGCAGCATCGGCACTACGAGGCTGACGGGAATGGCGTTGATCGCGACGGCGGCAAGGAGAACGGGCATCTTGAAATAGCCTTGTGAAGCGGGGGCGGCAGACCCTGTGCCCCCGCCGGTCGGGACACAATACGCGGGCCTTAGATATCCGTCTAACGGCCAGTTTTGGCAGGCGCGCCGGAGGCTTGCACTGCCGGGCGTTCTGAGTAGGATGCGCCGCTTCAAACCGGACACGGGGACAGGTGTGCTGGTTTGAGAACCGCCTCGCTCCTCTTATACTTCGTCGATGTGGTTGCGCCCTCTGGGTCGTGCTGGGGGATAGTTTAACGGTAGAACTGCGGACTCTGACTCCGTCGGTCCTGGTTCGAATCCAGGTCCCCCAGCCAACCCGGTCTCCAACCCCGTTTCCAGCCGCTTGGATTGCTGAAATACTCCTCATACCTAAGCGCGGGCCAAGGCGTAGGCCGGATGCCGCGCTTATGCGTGAACGAATGGGGACTACATGAAAACGCTCACCGCACTTCTAACAGCCGCATGTCTTGGTGCGACAGCCGCGCTGGCGCAAAGCGACAGTGAGTTGCTGCCGGAGAGCGCGACCGGGCTGACGCAGAAAGACCCGGTTTTCGCCAAGCGGTTCATGATCTCCGCCGCCAATCCCTATGCGGCCCAAGCCGGGTTTGAGATTCTCGACGCCGGGGGATCGGCCACCGATGCGCTGATCGCCAGCCAGTTCGTGCTCAACCTGGTCGAGCCCCAGTCCGCCGGCGTGGGCGGCGGCGGCTTCATGATTCACTTTGATGCCCGGCGCGGCGAGACGACGACCTTCGATGGACGGGAGACCTCGCCCGCAGCAACGCCGGATGACATCTTCTTGCCCTATGCGGACCCGTTCCGCTTCGGTGACGCAGCGCAAGGCGGCAAGTCCACCGGCGTGCCGAGCCTGGTGCAGATGTTTGAGATGGCCCACGACCGCACCGGCGGATTGAAGTGGGGCCGGCTGATCGAACCGGCGTTGACGCTGGCGGAAGAGGGCTTTGTGGTCTCCCCGCGCTTGGCCCGATTGATCGCCCGCGACACGGAACGCCTGCAACGCCATCCGTCGACGGCGGCTTATTTTTTCCATGAAGATGGCCGGCCTTATGCGGAGGGCGACGTGCTGCGCAACCCGGAATTTGCGGAGACCCTGCGCGAGATATCTGAGCGCGGTGCAGACGCGTTCCGCGACGGACCGATTGTCGAGGCGATTGTCGAAGCGGTCACTAACGATGATGCGGACCATCGCGGCTACTTGAGCGCTCAGGATTTTCTCGACTACCAGCCGTTGGAGCGTCCGCCGGTGTGCGGCGGCTATCGCACCTACACCATTTGCGGCATGGGCCCGCCCTCTTCCGGTGGCTTAACCGTGATTCAAATCCTCGGACTGCTGGAGCACTTCGACCTGACGTCGCTCGGGGCGAATTCGCCGGAAGCAACCCACTTGTTTCTCGAGGCCATGCGCCTGGCCTTCGCCGACCGGGAAATTTACATCGCCGACCCGGACTTCGGACCGACGCCGGGTGTTGGGCTGATCGACGGCGCGTACCTCACGGCCCGGGCCCAGCTGATCGACCCAAGGGCCGCTCTTGAGAACGTTACACCGGGCAACCCGCCGTGGCGCACACCGCGCCCGCTGGCCGCCGACATCACCCCGAAGCCGCCGGGCACGACACATATTTCCGTCGTCGATGCGCGGGGGAATATCGCTGCGGCGACCAACACCGTCATGGCGGTATTCGGCAACCGGGTGATGGCGGGCGGGTTCATCCTCAACAATGAGCTGACCAACTTCTCATTCGAACCCACCCGCAACGGATTACCGGTGGCCAACCGCATCGAGCCTGGCAAACGCCCGCTGTCGGCGATGGCGCCGACCCTCGTGTTCGACGCGGATGGAGCGCCGGTGATGGTGATCGGCTCGCCCGGCGGTCAGGCGATCATTGCCTACGTAGCGTTGACGATCATCGGCGTGCTGGACTGGGGCTTGAACATTCAGGAAGCGATTGAGTTGCCGCACGCCGCGTTGTTCTTCGGGCGCTTGGCCGTGGAAAAAGGCACGGCGCTGGAAGCCGCCGCCCCGGCTCTCGAGGCGATGGGACACAGCGTGCGCATCAGCGATCTCAACAGCGGCCTGCATGGCATCACCATCAGTGAACGAGGTTTGACCGGCGGCGCGGACCCGCGGCGCGAAGGCGTGGCGCTGGGCCGATGATTGTGAACAGACACTTCGCTTTTCTTATTGCGCTGGTGGTCACGCCTGCGGTTGCCGGGGAGCCGGCCTTCACCCCGGCGCAGCCGGAGCTGTTCAAGGCGCCGGGGGCACAGTCCAATGCCTGGGGCGATTATGACAACGACGGCGACCTGGATCTGGTCGTCACCTTCCGCAACGCGCCGGTGCGTTTATACAGGAACGACGACGGTGTTTTCGCTGACGTGGGCGCAGCGAGCGGCCTGCCGGTTGAAGGCGGCAACATGCGCGGCGCGGCCTGGGGCGACTACGACAGCGACGGCGATCTCGATCTTTATCTCGGCTATGCGGACCGGTTCGGGCCGCCCAATCATCTGTTCCGCAACGACGACGGAACGTTCACCGACGTGGCGGCAGAGCTGGGCGTCGATCTGGTTGGCATCACCGGGCAGGTGTCGTTCATCGACTATGACGCGGACGGCGACGTCGATCTGTATGTGGCCTTTCGTGAGATCTTCAACCGGCTGCTCCGCAACGACGTGAATGAGAGTGGGACGTTCACCGATGTGAGTTTTGCCAGCGGTACGGCGGACATCCGGCGCACGGTCGGCGCGTGTTGGTTCGACATGGACGGCGACGGCGATCTGGATCTGTTCACCGCCAACCAGAACGGCGACCGCGACGGCATGTACCGCAACGACTTGGCGAAAGACGGCAGCGGACGCTTCACCGACGTGGGCATCGAACTGGACATGGATCAACCGCGCCGCCCCACGGCGGACGGCAGCGTCGGCTGCGCCGTGACCGATTTTAACAACGACGGGCACCTCGACCTGTACGTCGCCGAATACGGACATGACTCGCTGTTTCGCAGCAACGGCGACGGCACGTTCACGGATGTTGCGGCGGATGTTGGAGTAAACGCCGAAGATCACATCGTCACCGGGGCGTGGGGCGATTACGACAACGACGGACGCCAAGACCTCTACACCGTCGGCTACGTCAACCGGCAGCCGGGTGCGCGCGACTATCTGTTCCGCAATGAAGGATCGACGTTTGCCGACGTCATGCCGGGCGTGATCATGGATGGGCGCGACGCGGATCATGGCGTGCAGTGGGCCGACTATGACCTCGACGGCGATCTCGACCTGGCGTTGGCGGCGAACGACCCGGCCGGTCAGCACGCGCTGTTTCGCAACAACCTCGATTCATCGGCTGCAGCGCGTGGCATACATATTCTGGTGCTGGACGAGAACGGGCGCTACACCATGGCGGGGGCAACCGTGCGGGTGACGCGCGCGGGCACGGACGACCTTTTGGGGACGCGTATGGTCGACACCGGCACCGGATACAAAACCCAGAACGCCATGCCGGTGCACGTCGCTCTGCCGGACATGAGACCGGTGGATGTCGAAGTGACACCGCCGTCGCTCGGCGGGCCCAACCCGGTGCGGTTCGAGAACATCGACCCGCAAACCCTCGACCGGCGGACGGTCATTCTGCGGGTGCCGCGGGGCTAAACGCCTGTCAGTGAAAAATCAGGAGACCGGGGTTGCGCGTTAGCGCCAGTACGTCCGCATTTCGTCGCTAAAGCCGTCGAAATCCGACGTGCTTTCGGCACTCGGCAAGGGCTCAACAAACAGAGTACCATCGCCGTTGACCTGAATGGCGACGATGCCCCGGTTCTCGGCATCGCAGACATTGCCATCTGTGACGTCGCGCGCATTCAATAGCTTGCGCAGATCGTATACAACGGTGCCGTCCTCTGGCGTCAGCTCGGACGGTGCGGGCGTCCCGTCGCTGAGGTCCATGCAGACTTGGGTGGGATCACCGGCCTCATCTTCCCACCAGCCGGTTGAGAACACCCAGTTGTCCGGCAGAATCCAGTGCTGGGCAATGGCCAGGTGACTCCAGACGTAGGTGTTTTTGCCGGGCGGCGTGCCGCTGGAAACTGACGCGGTCGCCGCGCTGTACTCCTCGATGGTCCGGCCGGAATATCCGAGCGTTCCGCTGACATACCAGTTGCCCACCGCGGTGCCGGCGACATCGTGATCGATAATCCCCCAGCGCGGCTCAACCTCGCGCTGCGAGGTGCCTTCGAAAACGGACGCCAGAGCGGGCGTGAAGTAGTCCTTCGGATCGATGGTGTAGGGCTTCCACGCTTCGCGGCCATAGGAAAACGGCGACACAAACCCAGACAACCAGGTGCTCCCGTCATGCACTTCGAAATCGAGCCGGTCATCGCGCTGCTCGCCGACAATATCGCCGGCTTGAACCGAGACCTGGGGAGAGAGGGACATGCCGGGTTGCAACTCGTCCTGATAGTCAGCCAGCACCCCAGCGAGACGATTCAGCACAATATAAACTGTGTAGGTTTCGCAACCTTGGGCGATGACCATACGGATATCGGTGGCCGACAGCATCTGCAGTTCGGTGACAACTCCTGCCGCCGGCGCGTAGACCGGCACATAGTCGTCTTCAGTGCGTTCGGCGGCGGGGATGTCGTTCGATGAGATGCCGACATAGCCGTGATCCGTCGGTGTCACATGGGTCAGCAGCATGCGGCCCTGGGGAATCGTGTCGGTGAGTTCGTCCGCCGGCATGATCATGCTGGTGAAGGTGATGCGGCCCTCCACCGGGCAGGCCGGTTCCGAATTGACGCGGAACGCCGCCGCAACGGGCGGATACCACGATGGCCGCTCGGTGTATCCCCCGTCCGGCATGTCGGGAATGTCATCGTAGAGGGCGTAGCGGAACGTGCCGTCGCTGCCACACACCAGCAGCTCATCGTCCAGTGTGGTTTGTCCGGCTTCACACGCCGCGCCGAAGCGGGGAAATTGCGAAACCGCGACGTAGGTCTCCGCGGTGGGCCGGGCCTTCATGGCGCAGGCCGTCGTCATGTCGGTGACGACCCCGACTTGGATGTTGTTGACCAGATGCTGCAAATAGCCGGTGAACTGCGCATCGGTTTCGATGACGTAGTGGAACATCCCGCTCGTGGGCGCGCCGATCGCCGTTTCGATATCGGCCGCCGACAACAAGACGGTCCCGCCCGCCGGTATGTTTGCCGTGGTGTACGTCCCCAGAACACTGCCATCGCGCGCATCGGAGATCGTCAAGGTTGCGCTTGCCGACGCACTGCCCGAGTTGGTGACGGCGATGGTGCTTGGATAATTTTCACTCAACAGCGACGAATGAACCGCACTCAGCTTTGTCCGGTCAGCGGTAACACCCGCGGCACAGGTGCTGAGGTTAGTGAGCGTGCCGTCGGCGGGGCGCCACAACACATGCTGGAAATAGCCGGCGACGTCCGACTCAATACGGGTCGCGTAGTAGTTGGGCGGGGTAAAACTTTGTCCGGTGCCTTGTTCGATATCATCGATTGAGAATTGCTGCTCGGCCCCGGCGGGGATGGCGGGACTCGTCCAGGTACCGAGTTCCTCGCCGCTATCAAAGTCGGCAAGCGCGACGGTAACCGTACCGGACTCGGACCCCGTGTTATAAAACCTGAGAAACGACTGGGCGTTTTGTTGCGCCGTCGAAAACACGGCCCCGCCGCGCAGCGGAGATTTCGGCGCGGTGGACAATGACCCCGACATGGAGCAGGCCGCGCTCATATCCGTCGTTACGCTGGCCTGAATATTGTCGACGAGATGTTGCACATAGCCGGTGAAGGCGCCTTCGATCACAACCACGTAGTGAAACATGCCGCTGGCCGGCGTGATGCCGAGGGCGGTCTCTATGTCGCCGACGGTCAGTATGACATGCCCGCCGGACGCGATAGACGCAGACGTGTACGATCCGAGACTCGACCCGTCGCGCGCGTCGTAAATACCGAGGGTGGCAGATGCCGCCTCGCTTCCGGTGTTGTTGACCACGACCGAGCTGGGATAGCTGGCTGCCAGCAGCGACGAATGCACGGCGCTTAACCTGCGTGCGTCGGACGCGATACCGGTCTCGCACGTGCTCAAATTGGTCAGCGTGCCGTCTGCGGAGCGCCACAAGACATGCTGAAAGTAGCCGGTGAACTGTGAGTCGACAGAGAGCGAATAGTAGTCGGGTGTCGTGAAGGATTGCGCGACGCCGTTCTCAATGTCTGAGATCTGATACTGATGTTCGGCACCGGCGGGCACGGTGGGACTGATCCACTGGCCCAGGGACTCTCCGGACTCGGAGTCGCGCAGCGTCACCGTGACGGTGCCGGCGCTGCTGCTGACGTTGTAAAAGCGCAGGAACGACTGAGACGCCGGCTGCGCCGTCGAGAACACGGTACTAACGTTAAGCGGCGCTGCTTGGGACGCTGATGCAGTCCAAAAGCAAGCGCCGCTGATCACACCAGCGACAAGCAGTGCAGCTGTTTTGAAATCGCTCAGACCCATCAAGACTTCCCGCGCACCATGGGTGTCGAAACAACAGAGTCTTACCACCAAAAACGGCAAAGACTCCTTAAGGCCCTACTTTAACGCGTAACACCGGCGCGGGGATGCCACGTGTGTCCGGATGGATACATACGGGTGCCACAGGACTGAAAAGCGCTGACAACCGGCTGAAAAATTCCCGGCAATAAAAATCGAGGAACGAGCCCATGCACGCCACGGCGTTCTGCGGGACCAGTCTGGATTCGCAAAGGGATTCAAAGGCTTATTTTTGAGTCAAACGAGCCCATGCACGCTTGAAAATGGGAGATTTGTCCGTATCAATCCCGAACGGGACCAAGGTGGCGGGGTGTTGAGCTACGCGGCCTCCGCCGCCGCTCTTTATGATTACGCGGCCTCCGCCGCTTCGAGAGCTTCACTGGCGTCAAGCCAGCGGGCTTCGGCGGCGTTGAGTTTGCGCTCCACATCCCCGCGCAACTTCATCAGGTCGGACATCGGCTTGCCCTGATACTCTTCGATCGCCTCCTCGGGCTTGAACAACGCGTGATCGATGGCGGAGAGGCGCTCGCCATAGCGGGTCATCTCCTGCTCGGCTTTCTTCACCGCCTCACGCAGGGACTTGGTTTGCTCGCGCTGTTGCGCGGCGAGACGGCGCTGCTCTTTTTTGTTCGCGGACTTGCCCTCGCTGGTGCGCGGTTTGTCTTCGGTTGTATCGCGCGCGGCCCCGCGCCCGAGAATGAGATCGCGGTAGTCATCCAACGTACCGTCGTAATCCTGCGCGGTGCCGTCCGCCACCAAGACCAAGCGGTCGGCTGTCGCTTCGAGCATGTGGCGGTCGTGGCTGACGACGATGACCGCGCCATCGAAGGCGTTCAGTGCCTGCACCAAGGCTTCGCGCGCGTCGACATCAAGGTGGTTGGTCGGTTCGTCGAGCAGCAACACATGCGGCGCATCGCGGGTGATCAGCGCCAGCGCCAGCCGCGCGCGCTCGCCGCCGGACAGGGCTTTGACTTCGCGCAGGGCCATGTCGCCGGAAAAGCCGAAACGGCCGAGCTGACTGCGCACCTCCGCCGGCTTGGCGTCAGGCATCACGCGCGCCATGTGCAGGTAGGGTGTATCGTCCGGCACCAGATCTTCAATCTGATGCTGGGCGAAATAACCGACGCGCAGTTTGTTGGACAACGTCACCGCGCCATTGAACGGCTTGAGGTGCCCGGCAAGCAGACGCGCCAGGGTGGTCTTGCCGTTGCCGTTGCGCCCAACGAACGCAATACGGTCATCGGGATCGATGCGCAGTTTGAGACCCGCCAACACGGGCGTACCTTCGACATACCCGACCTCCGTGTCGTCCAGCACCACCAGAGGCGGGCGTAGTTCTTCCGGGCTCGGAAAGTCGAACGACAGCGACGGATCCTCGACGGCTTCAGCGACAGGCTCAAGCCGGGCCAGAGCCTTCATGCGGCTTTGCGCCTGCTTGGCGGTGTGGGCCTTGTAGCGCCAGCGGTCGACATAGGCCTGCAGCTCTTTGCGTTTGGCCTCTTGCTTGGTGCGCAAGGCTTCCGCCTGGGCTTGGCGTTCGCGGCGCTGGCGTTCGAAGGAATCATAGTTGCCGGGATAGAGCGTCGCCTTACCACCTTGCACATGAAGAATGTGATCAACGACATTGTTCAATAGATCGCGCTCGTGGCTGACGATCACCAGCGTCGCGGGGTACGACTTGAGGAAGGATTCGAGCCACAGCTCGGCTTCAAGGTCGAGGTGGTTGGACGGCTCATCAAGCAGCAACAGATCGGGTTCCGAGAACAACAGCGCCGCCAGCGCCACACGCATGCGCCAGCCACCGGAGAACGACGACAGCGGTTGCCCTTGCGCGGCTTCGTCGAAGCCGAGACCGGCGAGAATGCGCGCCGCCCGGGCGGGAGCACCGTGAGCATCGAGCACATTCAACCGCTCATGAATTTCGGCGATGCGGTGGGCGTCCTCCGCCGTTTCGGCCTCGGCCAGCAGCGCAGTGCGTTCAGTATCAGCCGCGAGCACGGTGTCCAGCGGCGTGGCCGGACCGCCCGGCGTTTCCTGGGCGACATAGCCGACGCGGGCGCGCTTGGGCACCTCGACCGACCCGGCATCCGGGTCGATCTGTCCGGTGATCACCTTCAGCAGCGTCGACTTGCCCGCGCCATTGCGCCCGACCAGACCGACCCGGCTCTTTGCGGGCAAGGCCGCACTGGCCCCGTCCAGAATGACGTTGCCTCCCAGGCGCACGGTGATGTCTTGCACAGTCAACATAGCGGCGCGGGGATAGCACACGCCGCGCGGTGACGCTATGAAAGCGGCACGGACTATGTTCAGAGAACTCCACACACGCTCGTGGCGAGGGACACCATGCTTAACGCTGCCGACATAAAGCGCCTTCAGGACTTGGAGGAAATGCTGTGGCGACCAAAAACACGGTTCGATTCAGAGCTCATGGAAAAAGTGTTCGCACCGGACTTGATGGAATACGGGCGATCTGGGCGGCGTTATGAGCGCGCTGATCTGCTTTTAGAAGAATCAGAACGGCAAGATTTCGACGCGACATTGCCACTGCCTGAGTTCAAAGCTCGCGCCTTGTCTGAAACCGTTGCCTTGACCACCTATATCAGCGAGGTACAGCGTGGAGACATTGTTGAACGTTCAAATCGCTCGTCGATCTGGATACGGCAAGGCGAGTCTTGGCAACTCCGTTTCCATCAAGGCACGCCGACTGATCAGGTCTGAAAAAGCCTCTGCCGTCACCCCTACAACCCCGGCAACTTTGAGGCCTCGGAGTAAAGACATATGTCGCCAAGATCTGGCTATGCTGGCGGTTTTCCAGGGCTCGCAAGGCTTTGTAACAGGGCCGCGAAGCGACTCGCCCCAGCTTTCCCGACCTGCTAAAATTTTACCAAGCGCCCAGTCGCAGCTTCCCTGCAGCACGCGGCGCATGAAGCTGCATGTTTCGTCCAACAGTCAATTCTAGGGAGAGAGTTTTATGTTCAAGAAAGCTTTGTTCGCCAGCGTGTTTGCCGCCGGCGCGCTGGGCTTGGCCGCCACAGCGTCCGCCCACAATGGCTTAGATATTAAAGAAGGCTACGCCGGCTATTCGACACCGATGGTGCTCAGTGTCAACCACGGCTGCAAGGGCAGCCCGGTCGTCGGCCTGCGCATTCAAGTGCCCGATGGGGTGACCGATGCCAAGGCGGCGTTCGATCCCGCCTGGGACATCGAATACAAAATGCGGGAACTGGATGAGCCGATCATGGCCCATGGCCGCCAAGTCAACGAAGTGGTTGGCGAAATCATCTGGAAGAACCCGGTGAAAACCGTCCCCAACGATGGCTGGTATCCGTTCAAGTTCCGCATGACCATTCCCAACACCCCGGGCGAGATTGTGCACATCAAGAACATCACCGTGTGTGAAGAGGGCACCGACCCCTACGTCGACATGCCGGAAGCGGAATTGGACATCAACGATCCGGACTTCGCTGAGAAGACCTGGGCGTTCATGACCGCGACTTCGGGCCCGGCGCCGTTCTTCGTGGTGCGCGCCCCTGCGAAGAAACAGTATCCGTGGGAGTGGACCCCGGAACAGGCCCGCGGCAACGCCATGCAACAGGAAGCCATGGCGAAGTAAGCGAGAGCTGACATAAACAAAAAAACGGGGCTGCAGCGATGCGGCCCCGTTTCTTTTTGTCTAAAGAAATGTGGTGTTAGTCGGCGAAGCGGATGGTCTCGGCACGCGAGCGGATGCCAATGGTCTCCGCCGGAATAATATCCGCGCTATACGCGAGATTGTTGGTCGTGGGAAACAACAGCAGTGTCGGCGCCAGCTCGTGAAAGTCCATCGCCAGCTTCTGCAGAATGGCACGGCGTTTTGCGACATCGAATTCCTGCGCGGCAGCTTCAATGTCCGGCACCACGGAAGGCTCACAGAAAAACGGATCGGGCCGCACGCAGGAGTATGTTTCGAAGCCGCGGGCCGTGTCCATGAAGGTGACATTGGACCACGCCGCCGAGATCATTCCGGCGTCATCCCAATCGCCCGAGAACCACATCTGCACCCAGCGGGGTCCTTGAGCGAACTGAATGTTCAACGTGACCCCGATGTTGGACAAGTCCTGCGCGACCTGCTGATACATCAAGCTCATCACCGGCGGCCCGGGCGTGACCAATACCTCCATGGCAATGCCATCGCCATAACCGGCCTCGGCCAGCAGCGCGCGAGCGCGCTCTGGATCATAGGGATACAGTGGCACATCCGGGTTGTGGCCAAACACGCTTGCGGTTGAGCCCTGACCGACGGGTTCGACAATGCCGCCGAAGATGAATTGGGCGATGGCCTCGCGGTTAATGGCGTAGTTGAACGCGCGGCGCACGCGGATATCCGTGAACGGCGATGTTTCATCCATGTTGTTGAACGCCAGCGCGCCAACAACCGGAGACACATTGTTAACAACGTTGAACCCGGCGGACTCCAGATACTCGATTTCATCGATATCGACATTCATGGCGATATCGATCTGCCCGGACAGCAGGGCCTGACTTCTGGCCGCGCCCTCGCGCTGGATGACGACCTCAATGTCAGAGATGGCAGGCTGACCGCGCCACGTGGCGTCGAACGCCTTGAAGTCCATGACGCTGTCGGAGTCGCCCCAGTCTTGCAGCTCATAGGCCCCTGTGCCGATCGGTGAGAAGGCATAATCGGTCTGGCCGAGCTCCTCCCACTGCCCGGGCGCAACGGTGGCGACGGCGGCCATGCGGCGCGGCAGAATTGCATCCGGCGTTGCGGTGATGATGTTGAGGGTGAGGTCGTCGACCGCTTCGACACGGGTCACCGAGGGAATCAAAGACGCGACGTAAGCAGTCTGTCCCTGCGGGCTGAGTAAGTAATCCAGATTATGCTTCATCGCCGCGGCGTTGAAGGCCTCGCCGTTAGAGTAGGTGACGCCCGGGCGCAGCTTGAACTGCCACGTCAGGTCATCGAGCCGTTCGTGCGAGACGGATAACGCGGGCTGCACCTCGCCATCGGAATCGAGCAGTGTGAGCGCATCGTAAATCATGTAGAGCGGATGAAAGATGCTCTGCATCGTCTGCGTGTAAGGATTGCCGTAGGTGGGCGAGCGCGACTCAATGGCGACGCGCAGGGCGCGGTCGTCGGCCAGAACCGGAGAAACTGGCGCAGAGGCGGCGGCCAAAGCAGTGACGGCGGTGATCAGCAAAGCGCGCATGACAATGGTCTCCGATGTGATGGCGGCGTCCCTAACCCAAGCAGGCCCTGGCATCACGGCAGGTTACACGGTGCGCTCGCACTGTGGTGACATCAAGGCATATAGGCGGAGCGGATCAGAGCTCAATGGTCGTGGCTGTGGAGAATCTTCCCGGCCAGACCGGTTTCATAGGCCACGCCGTCGGCCGTCAGGGTCAGGCTCGACGGCGGCGCGCCGCTGACCAGCCCCTTGCGGATCAAGGCCGCCCAGACCGAGGGATTGTGCAGCCCGGTCGCGTCACTGCCCATGACGATGTGCGGACCGACATGAAAGTGATTGCCGTGTGCCGGCGGCAATTGGGGAATGAGCCTGTCACCCTCCGGCGCCGGCGTGCCCTCCTCGGGTTCGGTGAGAGCCTGCAAGATCGTCAGTGTCTTGAGTTGCAGCGCGTTGAGTTTGAGCGGATTGCGTTTTGAGGGCATGGCGAGACCTTCACAGAATGCGTCCCGCTGTTTTACTTGACCTCTGCGGTCTCAGCAAAGGGGTCGGACCAGCGCGGATCCGTGAGCGCCGCGTGATCGGTCAGGCTCTCGAGAAACGCGATAAGGTCCGCGCGCTCAGGTTCGGTGAGCACGAAGCCGGCGACGAACTCGCTGGTGCGCCTGCTGCGTGCCCGTCCGCCGGCGGCATAGTGATCGATCACCTCGTCCAGGGTCTTTACGCTGCCGTCATGCATGTAGGGCGCCGTGACCGCGATGTTGCGCAGGGTCGGCGCTTTGAAAAACCCCTCGTCGCGTGAGTCACCCGTGAACTCATAGATGCCGCGGTTGCCGTCGGGAAACCGGCCCCTTCCATCAAGGTTGTAGAGACCCGTGTTGTGATAGGCGACGGACACCAGTTCATCTGAGCCATGGGTGGAAGAGTCGGTGAAATTAAAACCGCCGTGGCAGTGAAAACATTCCAGGCGTTCTGAGAAGAACAAGTCCATGCCGCGGCGCTGGGACGCGGTTAAAGCTTCGGCGTCGCCCTCCAGATATTTGTCATAGGCAGACCGCCCAGAGATGAGGGTGCGCTCGAAGGCGGCGATGGCATTGACGATGTTGGCCACGGAGACCGGCGCGGACTCGCCCGGAAACGCAGTGCGGAACAAGCCCGGGTAGACATCATCTTCGGATAACTCTGCAACGATGCGGTCTTCGAGACCGGCAAGTCCCATCTCCACGGGCGCTTCACCAAACAGCGGCACGGGGATTTGATCTTCAAGGTAGACCATCAGCGGATTGGCCCAGGTCTGGCGCTGGTTGTAGGCCACATTGATCAAGCTCATGGAGTTGCGCGGCGTCAGGTCGCCGGTCGCGCCTTCAGATACGGCCAGGTCGTCTGTGAAAGCCAGTTCCTGACGGTGGCAGGTGGCGCAGGACGTGGTGCCATTGACCGACAAGCGTGTATCGTAAAACAGATGACGGCCGAGTTCGGCTTTGGCCGTGGTCATGGGATTGTTGTCTGGAACAGCGGGCTCAGGAAAATGCGGCGGCAGAGTCCACTGATACGGCGCAGGGGAGGCCGTATAGACCACGAACGCTGCCGCCACGATGGCTGCGCATCCCAATACAATGCGGGTCACCTTACCCATTGGACTGCCGTGCAAAGATTGAAGCGCCTGTGTCTCCCGCAACGCCAAGATTGGCGAGCACCGGGGCGCAAGGCCTGTCTTCAGGATCAGACATACACCCCAGCGGTTGCGGGGCCGTGAACACGACCCCGGCAAAGAGTTGGGCGAGATCGATCGCGACAGTGTCGGCCTCCGGATTGAACGCGGGCAAAGTCACGGTCACCCGGTTGGGATGATCACATCCTTCAATGGCGCCGATCACGCCACGGCACCGGGTACTGCCGAGGTGGACCCAGGCTCCGGCGTCGCCATCGCGCACCCCGGCGCGGAGGAACTTGTAGCCGGCCTGCCAATGCCAGTGCATGGCGGTGAGGTGCAACGGGCCTTGGGCGCGCACCGGATCGGTGTGATTGAGGTCGAAGGGGACGCCCAATGTAAATCGCAGCGCATGAAACGACTCGCCGAGTGCGCTGCCGGTTATTGTGGAGTTGGACTGGATTGATCCACCCCGGCAAGACCCAGATCCATCTTCAAGATCGATCAGGGCAACCTGCTCATTCTGCCACGGCGTTTCGGTGTCGAAGCTAAGGGACTGCCAGGCACCGTCATGTGTTTGGAGCTCCACATCGTGAACATAAAAACGAAGATCGGTCAGACGCTGCGCATCGGGGCCCGTGGAGCAGGTGAGTGACTCATCGCCGTAGACGGGCGTAAACGTAATCGCGACGGGCGTCTTGGACTCCGAACATGCCGCGAGGCCGGCCGCGCAGAACACACAACAGAACGCACAGATGAGGGTGCGAACCAGGCTAGGCATCCGCGCCGTCTCCGGCTGAGACGACGCGAACCGTCGTGCCGTCCACCAGATTTCGTAGAACCTGCCGGGCTTGCTGTTGCTCCGTCATGGTTTCGAAATCGACGCCGTTCAGCATGGCCTGAAAGTGCCGCTGGACCAGGACCGTGTCTCCGGCCTTGAGGGTGACGCCATCTGCAGGACCATCGAATGCGGTCAGAACACCATGCGCGGCGGATGTTTCGATGGTGAAGGGCACAGGTGTCGAGCGTTCTAGCGAGGTATATGTGCCGGTGAGGCGCAGGCTGGTCCCGGCAAGCCCCGGATACAGGACATTGTGCTCGTCGTCGTTAGGCACACGGCCAATCAGGTAGTGAATTTTACAATAGGCATAGTCCGGCGGATCGAGGGTGTCGATTTGAAGGGGCACCGCTTCGAAGTCAGACGGACCGGACTCGGGCAGAATAGCACCGGTGCGCGTCGGGCGGGTGGGATCGCCATGCCCGGCCAGCGCCGGGCTGATAAAACGCAGCTGCGACAAACCAGCCGAAACCCCTGGCTTCTGCCGCGGTTCCTGTAGTTGGCGGAACAGCTCCTCGTCGCAGGGGATGAGCTCCACCGAATAGGTGTTGATCATGTAAGCGTCGAGGTGGATGCGGTACCCGCGATCGGTGGTGAAATCGGCTGAGACTGTGTCATGCCAGCCTGCGGCCACCCGCAGCACGCCGGTGGTTGACGGCCCACCGCCGGGCTGCGGATCGCAGGCGATCAACGCGGTGAGCGTTGCCGCTACCGCGCCGATGCGCATTGCTGGTCTAAACCAAGACTGTGGCATGCCGTGTATCACGCAAGGGTGTGGACGTGGCTCTTACGAGCCACCTCCGCCGCCTTGACCACCACCGCCGCCCCCGCCGCCGCTGTTGACGAAGTTATCTTCGTTGGCGACGCCGTGGTAACAGCGCAACGTATACGGAAAGCCTTCCGTCATGTAGTAGGCGTAGGTGCCATCGGGCCGGGTCATACCGTTGCATTCATCGAGATCACCGAGGCCTTCGACGTATTCGTTTTGCTCGTAGGCGTTGTCCGAGCCGCCGATGAACTGATAACTGCTTCTGACGTTGTAGACCTCGGTGCAGGACTCATCGCGGCACTCATAGGGATGCATAATGGGATAGCCGTCGAAGGCGTAGCCCAACACCAAGCCCGTTTGTTCACCCGCATTCTCGATGATGCACGCGGGCCGAGAGTGGTGGTGGTAGATGCCGCCGCCGGTGTGGCCGCTGCAGTAATCCTGAAGTTCATCGAGGATAGGGTCGCGGAAGCCGTCGGAGGGCGCTTCGTTGGGGGCATAGATCATCAAACCGCCGACCGTAACACCGATCTGACCGACGGTCGGCACGTCGTCCGGCGTGGGATCAACCACTGGGTTAAGCGGGATTTCAAAGTTGAAATCTTGAGCTTCGAGTTCGCTGGGCGTGGTTTGCACGAATTCAAAGTTGGGGATGTTGTTCGTCTGCACCGTCAGTGTGTCCGACGAACACGATACGGTCAGCTCGGGATCGGGATACTCGCTGTTGTTGGAGTCTGGCTGCACATCGAGGAAGTTGTCGCAGGGACTGTTGGATTCATTGCTGATGGTCCCGGCGATGGTAACCCCGCTGCCGATGTCGGCGATCTGACCGGTAGAGCCTTGGGCAATGGCGATGGCGGCGATGGATACATCCGGGTCGAGATTGATGATCCAGAAGCCATCGCCTGTGGGCAGCGAACCAGATACGGGGGGCGAGCCGGCGCCGAGCATGGCGTTGGTCACCTCGACAGCTGTGCCCGCGGGGAGGTCAATAATCGCGCTACCGGCCAAGGCGGTCCCGGATGACTCAGTCGCCGTCACGGTGATTGTGCCATCGGTAGCCGACAGACTGCGGAGACGCAGTTTTGTATCGAACACCGATGCACCAGGCTCGGTGAAGAACCGCACTTTGTAGTCACCGTTTTCCTCTGCGGTAAGCGGCGTTGTCAGTTCGTTCAGCGCACCGTCGAGTGTGTAGAGGAAATTCTGCACGTTGATCTCGCTGGTGGCGGTGATGTCGAGATGCCAGAACCCGGATCCGTTGCCGAATGCGCCATTGGTGTCACTACGCCCCACCTCAATGTCTGCACTCGACAGGTATTTCGACTGACCGCTGCCCAGCGTCAGGGTGACATCACCACCGGGGGCATTGGCTCCTGTGTCGTCCACGCCGGCAATGGTAACCGTCACCGCGCTATCGCCGGGATTGCTGACGGCGAGATACCCGACCGCACCACCGGAAATGTCCGGCTGAAAAAAGTGAATCGAGTCGGCCACCGCCATCGCGGGCAGCAGGAGACTTCCTGCCACCGCGAGCTTGCTGACAGAGGTGCAAAGGGATTTTTTCATCGTGAGCGTCCTGTTCAGGTTGCGAAGCTTCGGGCTCAGACGCCATGTGCGGCGTATCACCTGAGACAGGATTAAGCTGGGTATATGTCAGGCAGAGATGTCACAGACGTGCGAAAATGTATTAAATTGTATCGGCGTGATTTAGGCCTTAACCCCATGACTTATAATGAGTCTATGGGGTGGAACTACAGCGAGGCAGAACTCCCCGTGGACCTGCGACAGACCGATACACTATTTGGCGTAAAAGCCGTGCGCGTTTGAGGCACTCTCTGCGTATGAACACAACACCGCATATCCTGGTTGTCGACGACGCCCGCGATATACGCGACCCTCTGGCGAAGTATCTCCAGAACAATGGGCTGCGCGTCACCACGGCCGATGCGGCAGAATCCGCCCGGGAAAAGATGTCTGCGACGGATTTCGACCTGCTGGTGCTCGACATCATGATGCCGGGGGAAGACGGTTTAAGCCTGTGCCGGGATCTACGTAGCTCATCGAACATTCCGATTATCCTGCTGACCGCGTTGTCCGATGAGACCGACAGGGTGGTCGGTCTGGAGATCGGCGCCGACGACTACCTCACCAAACCGTTTAGTCCGCGCGAACTGCTCGCGCGCATCAGAGCCATCTTGCGGCGTGCCGATGCACCAAACGAGAAGCAGGATGCGGCACCTCAAGATGGTAGTTTCGAATTCGACGGCTGGGAGCTGAAGGTCGGCGAACGTGAGCTCATTGATGACAAGGGCGTAACCGTACCGATCAGCACGGCGGAATTTCATTTGCTGATCGCCTTTCTGACCCACCCGAAAATGGTCCTGACACGCGATCAGTTGCTGGACCTGGCCCACGGGCGCCAAGCCCATGTGTTTGACCGCACCATCGACAATCAGGTCAGCCGTCTGCGCCGCAAAATCGAAGACGACATCAAGAATCCGAAGTTCATTAAGACCGTGTGGGGCGGTGGTTACACGTGGTCGATCGACGTGAAGCGCAGCTAGTGTTTGGCGCCGTTTCACGTTGGGTCAACAGCCTCGCCGGACGGATGATCCTGGTCCTATTGGCAACGACGGTCATCACCCAGATTCTCACCATTGCGTACTTCACTGGGAGGAGCATGGAGGCAGACCACATCCGCAGGGGCCGGGAGTTTTTTGGCGAGGTTGCAGCCTTCGTTGAGCTGTTTCAGACGCGCCCTCAGATTGATCGCGCCCGGTATCTTGAAGGCTTTGAGAACCTGGGCTCGTTCTATTGGATCGCGCCGCGACCCGGCGTCTTGGCAAACGGCGCCCTAACTCAGGAAAATCTGCCGGACATCGCCGGGCGTCTGAAATTCATGCCGGGGATTAACGTTTTGGCGCGGGACATGCCGGACACACGGCCCCTTATTCAAAAGTTCCTGCCGTCGCCGCAACCGCCGGAAAGCCTGCCGGGACCTGAAGGCCTGGCGCCCGGCATGCTGCCCGCCCCAGACGATGTGATTGCCAGGGGCGCCCTGGCCAACGAAGCATACTCGGGACAAAGACCGCCGCCGCCCAACTGGCGTCAGGGCGGCCCACCGCCCCGCCGGGGTCCGGGACCTGGCGGGAGAGGCGGCAACCGTCCACCGCCGCCACCGCCCGGCGTTGACGTAGACACCTGGTTTGCCGAGCGCGGTTTTCCGCCACCGCCGCCTGGCCCAATAGAGCGCGACGAAAATGGCTTGCCCATCGGTCCCATGCCCAACGACGTACTGCGCAATGATTTTCTGTGGAACCTGTTCGCCGAAGGCGGCATCGAAGACATTCCGCCCGATTGGCAGGTCGCGGTGGAACTGCCCGACGGGCAGTGGCTGAACGCCACGCTGCTGCACACGCCCGGCGCGCCACCGCTGGCCATGTCGCTCTACGCACAAGCCGCCATGTCCGGTCTTGCCACAACGCTGGTGATCATCGTCGTCGTCACAATCGCAACCCGGCGCCTGTCCGCGCTGGCGGTTGCTGCAGACAAATTGGGGCGCGGCGAAGACACTGACCCTCTGCCCGAAGCCGGCCCCTGGGAAATCCGGCAGCTCGTCTACGCCTTCAATACCATGAACGTGCGGCTGCGCCGCTTCATCGAAAGCCGTACCCGCATGCTGGGGGCGATCAGCCATGACTTGCGCACGCCCATCACATCAATGCGCATTCGCGCAGAACTGATCGATGACGATGAAAACCGCGAACGTATGCTGGTGACCCTGGAGGAGATGAAGCATTTGGCCGAGTCGACTTTAGCGCTCGCCAAAGAAGATTCGATATCGGAGGCCACCAAGACCGTCGACCTGACGGCACTGATAGAAAGCATCGAAGATGACTTGCGTGACGTGGGCCATGACGTGTCGAGTACGGCTCAGGAAGATGTGGTGTTGTCGTGCCGGCCCCACAGCCTCAAACGGGCCATCCGCAACTTGGCAGAGAACGGCGTGAAGTACGGCAAGCGGGTGCGCCTGGCCATGGCCGCGAACGACAGGACGGTCACCATTACCGTCGACGACGATGGTCCCGGCATTCCGGAAGAGCAGCAGGACCGCATGTTTATGCCGTTCGTGCGGATGGAGGAATCCCGCAACAAAGAAACCGGCGGCGTCGGCCTCGGTTTGGCGATCTGCCGGTCAATCATTCACAGCCACGGCGGCGAGCTTGCCATGAACAACAGGCCCGAGGGCGGACTGCAGGCGACCGTGCGCATTCCCCGCAACGGCGACAAGCTGGACTGACTAACTCTCAACCCATGTGAAGGGCGAACGCATGCGCACGAATTTCCGGGCGCCCGTTTCATCGAGAAGTTCATCCTGTAGGGCGTCTGATTTGCGCACCGCCGCGAAGCGGTCGAGAGTGACGTGTTCGCCGTCTTTGACGATGGTACGGCCCTTTACCATCACCCGCGCGACCGCCTCTGGCGACGGCCCGTTGCCGTAAATCAGACTGGGAACAAGCGCGCCCGGCGGTGACAATTGTGTTTCGCCACGGCGGTCGATCACGACAACGTCGGCGTCCTTACCCGCCTCAAGCGAGCCAATACGGTCAGCCATACCGAGCGCTCTCGCCCCGCCGATGGTGGCGAGTTCAAGCGCCAACTCAGCACTACCGAACAGCAGCTCAAAGCCGGTCCACTGCATGCTGGCGTCGCCCATCTGGGTGCGGTGTTGATCGCCCATGCGCTGGGCGGTGAGAAAAGCGCGCAACGCGGTCCACAGATCATGACCATAGGCGACCACCGGACCGTCGAGCCCAATGCCGCAGGTCACACCGGCGTCGAGATACTGGCGGGAGTCGAAGTCTACCAGACCAAGCACCTGTTCCATATCCGGCACCAATGCGATTTTAGCGTCGCGGTCACGGATCAACTCAAGCTTCGCCGGGCCGCAAGGTTTGGGCGTGGGCGGCGATAACGTTAGGGCCGAGGATGCCTTCGTGATCCATCCACTCGAAGGAGCCGCCCTGCCAGCCCCGGCGTTCGGCGAGATATTTGGTGTCGAGCACAGAGGGCGCATGCACATCGAACTGCCGGTCGTTGTCGACCGTCCACTGCCAGATGGCCTTGAACTCCTCGGGCGTGCAGTAGGTGATGCCGATGGTCGAGGCGGTGACAGTGGTGAACTCGTTTTCCCATTCGGCTTTGACGCGCTCGGTTTCGCGTAGGCCGGTGTCGAGGTCTTCACGGAAGCCGTCGGGAGCATTGTCCTCATCGCTGAGAATGAGCCGGGCCATGCGGCAGCGCATGCCGGCATCTCGCACCGCGCGCAGCACGCCGTCTATAGAGCGCTTGTGCACATGGGTGAAATGATCATCAGCCGTAGTGGTCACACCCCGGCGCACCAGATCAAGAACCGGCGGCAGCGCGGAAACGTAAGAGCGTTCCTCATCGCAGGCGCCGGTCATCGGGTAGTAGAATCCGAACAGCCGCTCTTCAAAGGTCGTGCCCTCTGCCATGCTGCGGATGCAGCCCTGCACCAGATGGGCATGGACGTTCACCAAACCTGGAAGAACGATAAATCCGTCGCCGCCGATCTCCTCCGTGCCGGTGTAGTCACACTCCGAGGCCGGACCGGCGGCGGCCACCAGCCCATTTGAGATGGCGACGTAGCCGTCAAGATAGGCATGGCGTTCGGCATCCATGGTGATGACGGTGCCGCGCAAGAGGGTGTCGCAGGTGGGCATGAGGTATCGGTGTCCTCCGAACCGGTGCGCTCATCCTAACCCGCGCCCCACCCCATGCTGCAAGTCATGGCCCTGCGTGCTCTTCTGTGGAACGATGGGGCATGGGACTCTCGGAGCCACGCATGGCGGACAGCACATCGAAGATTGCGGCAGAGATCGAAGACGCGCTGGCTACGATGTGCGCCTGCTGGAACCGCGGCGATCAGCCCGCGATCAAAAAACTCTGGGACCCGGACGAAGACACACCTTACGCCCTGCCGCAGGAACGGGCCGACCCGGTCATCGGCTGGGACGCCCTGACGGCATATTACAGCCAGGCCCAAGCCAGGCTTGAGCGGTGTTCCATGCGCGTCTGGGACATTCATGCCAAAGTGATCGCCCCGGACCTCGCCGTGGCGCTCTACCAGATGCATTGGAACGGCGAGATCAAAGGGTTCGATCATCTGTTCGGCATCGATAGCCGTGTTACCGCCATCTTCCGCCGGCGCGGCGGGCGCTGGCTGATCTGCCACTATGTCGAGGCCCCAGCCGCGCCGATGCTCCACCTACAGAAGTATTACGCCGGTAATGTAGATGATGAATTTGCATCGGCTGATTGACCAGGTACCCAAGTAAAGCATGACGGAAACGACACCGAAGACCCCGGACACCGCATTGCCGCTGAAGCTGAAAATCGGTTGGGGCATGGGCACTCTGCCGATGTCGGCGATGTTCAATGCCGTCAGCCTGCTGCTTCTGACGTTTCTCATCGAGCATGTGGGCATCGCCGCGGGGCTGGCCGGGGCATTGATCCTTCTGTCAAAAATTTACGACGCGGTCACCGATCCGTTGATGGGCGTCATCACCGACCGGACCAAGAGCCGCTGGGGGCGGCGGCGGCCCTATCTCATGCTCGGCGGCGTGCTCTGCGGCGGGTCGTTCATCATGATGTTTACGGTGCCGCAATTCGACAGCCAGTCGGCGCTGATCATTTATATCGTCGCGGCACTGCTGCTGAACGCCACCGCCTATACGGTGTTCAACGTGCCGTACCTGGCGATGCCGGCAGAAATGACCACCGTGACCGACGAGCGCAGGGAGATGATGTCTTACCGGGTCAGCGCCGTCGCCGGCGGACAGATTCTGTCCTCCGTGCTGGGACCGGTGATCATCGCCTATTACGGTGGCGGCCTGCTCGGTCATTCGGTGATGTCGGTCTTCGTGGGCCTGTCCCTCATCGCGCTGTGCGCCGCTTGTTTTTGGGCGACGGACGGCGCCGCCTACACCACGCAGGCACCCGGACACGGCATCGGCTTGATGGCACAAATATCGCTTGCGGTGCAGAACCGCCCCTTCATCGTTTTGCTGCTGGTGAAGTTCACCCAGCTGTTCGGCTTCGCCATATTCCTCGCCGCGCTGCCGCTGTTGTTCACCCGTATTCTGGAGGTCTCTTACGCCTACCTCGGCACCTATTACCTGTTTCAGGCCGGGGCGACGATGGTGTCGCAACCGGTGTGGGTCGCCGCGAGCAAACGCGTGGGTTACCGGGCGACGTATGTTGTTGCCGCCGCCGTATTCGCGGTGGCGTCGGCCTCGTGGGTGCTGGGCACAGCCGCCGACCCTGACTGGTTCATCTATTTGCGGGCGACGGTCACCGGGCTCGGCGCGGGCGGACTCATGCTGGTTGGGCAGTCGCTGTTGCCGGACACGATCGAATACGATTACCGCCGCACCGGCCTGCGCCGCGAGGGCATCTTCGCGGGCGTGTATACCACCGTCGAGAAGGTCTCCTTCGCCTTCGGGCCGGCAGTTTTAGGGCTGATCCTCAGCGCGTTGGGATGGGCAGAAGCCCGGGGTGGCGTGCCGGTGGCGCAGACGGAACGCGCGCTGATGGCCATCGATATCGCCGTCCTGATACCCGGCGCGACGCTGATCCTGAGCTGCCTGTGCCTGTTATTTTACAGATTGGACTCTGGAACATTGGCCACAACGGAACGCGTTGCGGATACCACCTAACCGAACGTCACTGCGTAGACCGGCGCCAGATGCGTCGAGACAGTGTCCCAGGAGTCCCCGCCGTTGGCGCTGTGCCAGAGCGATCCTGTGGTTGAGCCCATCAGCAATTCTTCGCCGGTGCCGTCGACCTTGAAGGCATGGCGGTAAACCAGATCGAAGGCGTTGTCCTGCGGCAGGCCATTGCGCAGGCTTTCGAAGGTCTTGCCGCCGTCGCGGGTGCGGTTGACGATGACCTTGCCGTCGACGGGGTAGCGGAACTCGTCTTTCTGGGCCGGCGCGAACCACGCCGTGTCGGGATCGTGCGGATGCACGGCCACTGGAAAACCGAAGTTGGAGACGGGCGCGGTGGTGATCTCGTGCCAGCTCTCAAGATTGTCGGTGCAGCGGAACATGGCATTGTGATGCTGACACCAGTACACATCCGGCGCCGCGGCACACTGCACGATGAGATGACAGTCCTGGGTGCCGGGATCGTACTTCGCTTCCTCCGGCACGTACGCCGCCCACATGCCTTGAGAGCCGACCCGCCACGTCGCGCCGTCATCCTCGCTGACCCAAACGCCACCGCAGGACACGCCGATGGCGATGCGGTTGCTGTCGCGCGGATCGATGCAGATGGAATGGATGCCCGGCTCATCGGCGCCGCCGCCGAACCACTTCTGCCGCTCCGGCATATCCCACAGGCTGTCGACCAGGTGCCAGCTCTCGCCGCGATCGTCCGAGCGGAACAACCCGCCGGGGAGTGTGCCGGCCCAGATGCGGCCGGGCTGATCGTCCGCGCCGGTACCGAGCACCCAGATCATTTTAAGGGACGGGCCGTCTTCGCCGTCTGCAGCTTTGGGATATTTGGGCGGATCGAACTCCTGCCAGGACTCACCCGCGTCGTCGGAGCGGTGCAACTTGACGCCGAAGTGGCCGAGATCCAGCGCCGCATAGAGCGTGCCGTCGCGGGCATCGGCCACCATGTTGGTGACGGGCTGGCCCATGAAGTGGTTGGCGGCGTGTGCCCAACCGCTTCCGTTTTTGCGGTATTCGATCAGCCCCTTGCGGGTGGAGGCAAACATGCGGTCGGCCATAACGGCGATCCTTTCCGGCTAGTTTAAGCGCAGCCCCCGGACAGGGCCTGCAAGACGTGAATATCGGTGTGGGTTTTGACGTTGAGGTTCAGAACATCGGGGCCGCGCTCCAGTTCGCCATCGATAAAGATAGCGACGTGTTTGCGCACCCGGTCCTGATCGTCGGGCACGTAACCTTTGAGTTTGGGGTACTCCGGCCACACCTTGTTCAACGCCTCGGCGACCGTCGCGCCGTCGACCGTAACCGGGTCTTTCGGGGCGACACCGTCAAGATGGGCGGTGAAGTGAACGACGGGCATGAATGCGCCTCTGCCTTGGCCGGACGAAGGGCCGGGGTTGTCAGGTGACTGAGATGGTGCAGGATGTCGGCTCGCGGTGCAATCTCAGACCTGTGACATGTCAAACCTCGACCCGGCCAAAACCTTTCAACGCGGCGTTTACGTTTACGCCGCCGATGAGACCCTGACCCATTTTTCGGGCTGCTTGGTCGAAGGGTTCCTGGCGCTGGGCGTGCCGGTCAAGACCAATGCGAAACAGCTGACATCCCGCCCGGTGTCCATGCCCCTGCACGGCTTTGACCTGGCAACGATCCACGGCGAACCTTTGACCGGATTCGCGGCCTACCTGATCGACATTTCCGCCACAAATACTTTCGTGCCGGTCGAAGGCCTGTCGCCGGTGGCCTACATCACCACCAGCGACATCAGCGCGTTTTGCGAAGTGCCGGATCCGCATGTTCTGTTTACGGCGCATAGCAGCCGCGCGGCGGTAAAACCGGGCAAGCGTGTTCCCATCGCCTTCGGGCTGCCGCAGAAGCTGATTGCCGGTACGGAGCAGACACCGGCGATGACCGAGCGGCGCCAGGAAGCTATGCATTCCTTCCGCCCGACCTTGCAGCAAGGGGTACGGGCGCTGCTTGATCTCGCGTTTGTGCCCGCGCTGGAACGGCACCTGCCGGTGCGGCGCGTCAATGTACCGCCCAAGGATTACCTTCAGGCTTTAAAAGAAACGGCGGTGTGTCTGTGCTACGGCGGTGATTTTTACAGCCCCATCCAGGGCAATGAATGGTTCGCGAAGAACCAGCCGGATGTGGCGGCGTTGCATGCTTTCGAAACCCTCGAGGCCGCCGCTGTGCTGCGCTGGGACAGCTGGCGCTTCTGGGAAGCGCTAGCGGCGGGGTGTATTGCCATCCATCTCGATTTTGAGAAATACGGCTTTGATTTACCGGTGATGCCAGAGCCTTGGGTACATTACGTGCCGCTGGACCTGGCAAACCTGGAGCATGCGGCAACCGAACTTTGGGACCGGCGTGATGAATGGCCTGCCATCGCCGCGCAGGGCCGGGCCTGGGCTATCGAACATTATGCGCCCGCACCTACGGCGCACCGCGTGCTCGCCGCTTTGGCCGAGGTTTTGCCTTAAGGACATATCCGCTAGCATGACGTGAAGTATCGCGTTGCGAGGGGAGAGCCGCGCTATGGCGTTCAAACACGAAACCTGGTCGTCGAACACGACCTTCCTGATGGCGGCAGTGGGCGCGGCGGTCGGCCTCGGCAACATCTGGCGCTTTCCCTACATGACCGGCACCAACGGCGGCGGCGCTTTTGTGCTGATCTATCTGATCGCCGTGGCGTTGATCGCCATTCCGGCACTGATTGCCGAAACCATGATCGGCCGTCACGGCCATATGAGCGCGCCGGTGTCGATGCAGAAAGCGGCGCAGGAGGTGGGCGCGTCGAGCAACTGGAGCATCGTCGGCTGGTTCGGCGTGGCGGCGGCGTTTTTCATTCTGTCGTTTTACAGCGTCATCGGCGGCTGGGTGATCGCGTATGTGCCCAAGACGGTGTCCGGCGCATTCACCGGTATGGACGCCGATGCGGTGGGCGCGGACTTCAACGCCCTGCTGGCCAATCCAACCTCGGTGGTGTTTTGGCACACGGTTTTCATTGCCGTGACGGTGGGCATCGTCACCCATGGCATCAAGTCCGGCCTGGAACGGGCGGTGAAATTCATGATGCCGGCGCTGTTCGTGATGCTCATCGTCATCGTCGGCTACGCGCTGGCCGCCGGAGACTTCGGCGCGGGGATTTCGTTCTTGTTCGCGCCCGACTTTTCTGCGCTCTCCGCCGACGTGGTACTGGCCGCCATCGGCCAGGCGTTTTTCTCCATCGGGGTCGGCATCGGCATCATGTTCACCTACGGCGCCTACCTGCCCGACAACATTCCCCTGCCGCGGGCCTGCGTCACCATCGCCATCGCCGACACATTGGTGGCCATGCTGGCCGGTCTGGCGATCTTCCCCATCGTCTTCGCCAACGGTTTGGACCCGGCGGCGGGACCGGGCCTGGTGTTTGTCACTCTGCCACTGGCCTTCGGGCAGATGACCGGCGGCACGATTGTCGGCACGGCGTTCTTTGTATTGCTTGGTTTTGCCGCCCTCACCTCCGCCATCTCGTTGCTGGAAGTGCCGGTGTCTTGGCTGGAGGAACGCGAGGGCTGGACCCGGCGCAGCGCGACCTTCGCCATTGGTGGTGCGGTTTGGCTGGTGGGCATGGCGTCGGCTCTGTCCACCAGTGTGTGGTCTGACATTTACCTGCTCGGCTTTATCGAAAAATTCGAGACCACCGGCATTCTCGATCTCGTCGATTACATCACCGGACAGGCGCTGCTGCCGCTCGGCGGCATGCTGATCGCCCTGTTTGCCGGGTGGTGGATGAAAGCCAATGTGCTGACCGAGGAATTGGGCATGAGCGAAACCGCCTTTAAGCTGTGGCGCTTCCTGGTGCGCTTCGTCGCCCCGGTGGGCATCTTCTGGGTGCTGGCCTCAGCCTGGTTCTGAGATGAAGATACGGCCGGTTGACGCATCAGACCTGGACGCCTTGAAAGAGGTGATCGCGGCCAACGATCTCTTTCCACCGGACATGCTGGACGGGATGACCGCCGCTTATCTTGGCGGAGAAGCGAGCGACGAGATTTGGCTGGCAGTCGCTGATCCCGAACCCGTCGCCCTCGCCTTCGCCAGGCCAGAGATGATGACCGAGGGAACGTGGAACCTGCTGCTGATTGCCGTTCATCCAGACCGGCACGGTGAAGGTATGGGTCAGAAATTTATGACTCACGTCGAAGACGTGGTCCGCGCGCGGCAAGGCCGGATTCTTATCGTTGAGACTTCGGGCGTGCCGGAGTTCGAACGCACCCGCACGTTCTATGAGCGCCTGGGGTACGACCGCGAAGCCCGCATCCGCGAATTCTATGCTCCGGGCGACGACAAGGTCGTGTTCCGCAAAGCCCTTTAGCTCAGATCATATTGCGCAGCTTGCGCGGCTTTGAGGTCACTAAACGCGATCGTCTGCACCACGGGTTCTTTCTTGCGCACCAGACCGGCCATGCCATCGACCAGCACGTTCACCACCACCGGGCCTGTGTTGACCTCGCGGTAGGCTTTCTTGATCGCAGCGTCGAGTTTCGCGGGGTCTTCGACCTTAATGCCCACCGCGCCGAAGGCCTGGCCGATGAGGTGGTAGTCGTTGTGGCCGAGCTCACAGTTGACGACCTCGCCCAGTTGCAAAATCTGACCGTGTTTCTCGGTGCCCCAGCAGCCGTCGTTGCAGACCACCACCATCAACGGCAGCCCCGCCATCACCGCGCCGTTGAGTTCGGCGCAATAGAAACCGAACGCCCCGTCGCCGGAGACCAGCACCACGGGGCGGGGTTTGGTGCCGTTTTGCTCCGCCTCTTCTTTGGAGGCGGCCGCCGCACCAACGGCCAGCGGCAACGCCGTGCCCATGCAGCCAACGGGATAGTGATCCAGGAACGAGCGCGCCGCGCGGACTTGCAGAAAGCCATGCATCCAGTTCTGCGTATCCGCCCCGTCGCCGGCGTAGATGGTGTTCTTCGGCATGTACTGGGTGACGGCGCGGGCCATGTCGAAGGGCTGGATGGGGCCGCCCTCCGGGCTTTTGGCGAGTTCGGCGATGCGGTCGAGGCGCGGCTTGAGCGCCTTCTTGATCCAGGTGGGATTGGCCTTGGGCGACACCTTCAGCTTGCGCAGCGCTTTGTGCAGCATCTCCACCGCGCGCCGGGCGTCGCTGACGACGGGCACGTGAATCGGCCGGTTGCGCCCGATCTCCTCGGCCTCGATGTCGATCTGAATGAATTTGGCTTTTTTGTTGAAGCGCGGCGCCAGACCATAAGCCATACGCTGGGTCAGGCGCATGCCGAGCACGACCACCACATCGGCAGCCTCGGGCGTCATGTTGGCCAGCGGCCAGGAAAAACTAAGCGCGTTGTCCTCCGGCACCAGGCCGCGCCCCAAGGCATTGGCGAACACCGGGATGTTGTAGGCCTTGACGAACTTCTTTAGCGCTGCACCGGCATCAGACAACGCGGCACCTGAGCCAGCCAGGATCAGCGGGCGTTTCGCCTTAGACAACAACAGAGCAGCCTCGGCGATGGCGCCTGTGTCTGGTTCCGGCGCCGGCGCGCGCGTTACGTCCGGATTAATGGCTTCGGCATATTCCACTGCCGCGCCCTGGAACCCGTTGGGAATGCCGAGCACCGCCACGCCCGGCCGCCCCGACGTGGCCTGGCGCGCGGCGACTTCGATGTATTCCTGGAGTCGATCGGCATCCGGCACCAGTTGGCAGTACTTAACAAAGGGCGAGACCATGTCGAGCACGTTGGACGGATACCCGCCTTGCGCATCGGCCCGGTTGCCATAGGGCATGGTGAGCAGAACGATGACTGGTGAACAGGCCTCATTCGCCGTGAGAATGCAGGTCATAGCGTTGGGCAAACCGTGCTCGGCATTGATCAACGCGACACCGAGTTTGCCGGTAACGCGGGCATAGCCATCCGCCGCACCGACCGTCGCCGACTCATTGCGCCCGGAAATAATGTTGATCTTGTCCTTGGCCATCTCGACCAGGAGATGTCCATGGGCAGTGCCAGCCAGACAGAACGCGGTGGTGAGGTCGTATTTCTTCAGCGCGCGGAGGATGAGCTGCGCACCGGTCATCTGGTTGGAGCCGCGGTTGGATTTGGTCTTGGCTGGCATGAGGAGTCCTTTGAGATTTGATGCCCGGCGCTAGGCAACGTCCGGCGTGTGATGGGTTTTCAAACTGGAGACGAGGTCTTCAAAGGCGACGGTTTGCACGCGCGGGTCTTGCTTGCGCACCAAACCGGCCATGGGATCGGTGATGACATTGATGACACTGAAGGTGTCGGCCTTGAACGCCCGTTTGAGCGCGGGTTTGACATCAGCCGGCTGTTCGACCTTCTCGCCGTAGCCGCCGAACATCTGGCCGATGAGGTGATAGTCCCACTGACCGAGCTCGCAGTTGATGGACTTACCAACCGCATTGAGCTGGCCGTGTTTCTCCGTCCCCCAGGCGCCATCGTTTGAAATCACACAGACGATCTTAAGATCGGCCAAAGCCGCGCCGTTGAACTCAGCGGCGTAAAAGCCGAATGCGCCATCGCCGGTGACGAGCACGACCGGGCGCGGTTTGGTGCCGTTGGCCTTGGCCATGTCGCGCGCGGCAGCAGCGGCGCCAAGCGCAAGCGGCGTGCCGATGCCCATTGAGCCAAGCGGGTAGTGATCCATGAAGCCGGGTGCAGTGCGGATGCGCAGGATGGCGTGCATCCAGTTTTGGATGTCCGCGCCATCGCCGACGTAGATCGCGTCCTTGGGCATCACGTCCATGAGGTCGCGGGCGATGCGGTAGGGATGGATGGGGGCGGCGGCTTCGTGACCGAGCTCTTCAATGCGGGCCAAACGCGCTTTCATGGCTTTGTCGACCCACGTCGGCGGACCGGGGTTTTTCACTTTACGTTTTTTCAGCGCTTTGTGGAGCGCGTCGAGTGATAACGTGGCGTCCCCCACCACCGGGACATTGACCATACGGTTACGGCCGATTTCCTCAGCCTCAACGTCGATCTGAATGAACTTCGCTTTGGCGTTGAAGCGTGGCGCCAGACCGTAGCCCATGCGTTCGGTCAGGCGCAGGCCGCACACCAGAACCACGTCAGCGTCTTTGGCCGCCACCTGCGCGAGCGGCCAGGAAAAACCGTACTCCAGGTCTTCCGGCACGAGGCCGCGACCGAGGGCATTACCCAGCACGGGCAACCCGAAGGCTTTGACGAACTTGCGCAGTGCGGGACCGGCCTCGGACAACGCCGCGCCGGTGCCGGTGAGAATCATCGGGCGCTTGGCCTTGGCGAGAATATCTGCGGCGGCTTCGATGGCGTCTGCGTTCGGGGCGGGCGCCGTAGTTAGCGGCGGCGCATAAGACTCGACGGCGTCCAGAACCGCCGCTTCGAAGTGCTGGGGGATGCCCAACACCGCAACCCCCGGTCGACCGGTCAGAGCCTGACGCGCGGCGGCGTGAACGAATTCTTCCAATCGTTCGGCCGCAGGCACACTGCGCGCCCATTTGACGTAAGGCTTGACCATGTCGAGCCAGTCGTTGGGCCATTCGTCGGCGGCTTCGCGTTTGGGATCGGGCAGTTGTGAGACCAGAACAACAACCGGTGAGCAGGCCTGATGCGCCGTGAGGATGCCCGACATGGCATTCGGCACGCCCTGGTCTGCTTTGATTAAGGCAACTCCCAAGCCACCGGACACGCGGGCGTAGCCATCGGCGGTGGCCACCGTCGCGGTTTCATGGCGGCCCGAGACGATGCCCATGTCGCGGTTCTCGAAGGCGAACAGGAGGTGCGTGTGCGCGGTGCCGGACAAACAGGCGACGGTTTTGACCCCGTATGACTTGAGCGCGCCGGCGATGACGTCGCCACCGGTGCGGCGGTTGGATTTAGCGGACTTAGATTTGGCGGCCACGATATGTCCTTGGTCGAATTATGCGCCCGCGATTACCACGTCTCCGCCCTGAGGCGGCACGATGCGCAGGCCAACTTCACAACTGTTGAAGGGTTCGCAGCCATCGGCGGATACCCGAACGGTGTCCTCAAGATGCATGTTCCCCCACCCGACTTCGTAGTAGGGCATGTCGATGGTGAACACCATGTTCTCTTGGAACACGAATTCGCCTTGCGAACCCGGCAACATGGGCCCGATGGGCAACGGATGATCGGTGTGCTCAAGCCCAACGGAATGGGGCGTACAGATAAAGAACCCGGGAAAACCGAGTTTGCGCATCTCTTCGATCACCCGGGTCGTCATATCGCGGCCTTTCACGCCCGGTTTGATCATGTCATAGGCGATCTCGCAGCCCTTGCGCATGATCTGATTGCGTTTGAGCATTTCGTCGGTGGGCTCGCCGCAGATCGCGGTGCGCCCCATGTCACCATGATAGTGCTTGAACTCACACAGTCCGTCGAAGGTGATGAGACGGTTTTCCTCCACCCGGGATTTGCGCCGGCCCATGGATCCGGTGGACAGATACACACCCTTGCCGCCGCGTTTGGCCAGTTCTGTATTGTAAACGATCTCGAGCTCTCGCTGCTCCATGCCGACATGCAACGATGAGATGGCGGCGTTCACCGACTCTTCGTTCATCGCCGCCGCTTCGCGCAGGATCGCCAGTTCATCTTGCGACTTCACCATGCGGATTTCGCGGAAGATGGTGGTGGCTTCGACGCCCTCGATATCCGGCAGCCCGATCTCATGCAGCCAGGGAATCACCCTCGGATCATCGATGCCGACCTTGGCCTTATCCAAGCCCGCGTCCTTAAGCGCCTTCTTCAATGCGTAAAGCGGGTTAACAGAGTAGGTGCCTTTGAAATCCTCAGCATATGCGAGGTATTCCTCGTCGGTCGGCGATAGTTTGCCGTCAGTCACGGGCCAGCGGATGCCCTCCTGCACGGCTTCGGGCTCCTCGGTGTCGGGATCGAAGTCGCGCCGGTCGGAATAGATCGGATGGGTATAGCCGCAAATGTTCGGCACCCAGGTCGCGCTTTTGTCCTCGAACAGACGCAGCATGCCGACAGCGGTTTCCACCAGCGCGGCGGGGGCGTCTTCTTTGCGGGGCAGAACCGCGTAGTTGAAAAACATGCGCCGCATGCGCATCAGCGGACCCCAATAGTCCGTCAGGTAATAGATGTTGATCTGATTGACCGCGACCAGCCCATCAAGGCCATGCTTGTCCATGACGTCATAGGCGCGCGGTTTGTTGAGCAGCATGGCGGGCGCTTTCGTGGCGGGAACCAGTTACGGGAAGAGAATGACCTGACGCACAGTCTCGCCCGCAGCGAGGCGGTCGAACGCCGCATTGATATCTTCGAGCGCGATGCGGTCCGACATCAGACGGTCGACCGGCAGTTTGCCCTGCTTGTAGAGATCGATGTAGATCGGGATGTCGCGCAACGGCACGCAGCTGCCGAGGTAGCTGCCTTTTAGCGTGCGCTCTTCGCCGACCAACTGAACCGGCGGCAACGCCATGCGCTTGTCGGGATGGGGCAAACCAGCGGTGACGGTTTCACCGCCGCGGGCCGTTATGGCCCAAGCCAACTCAAGCGCGGGGACGGAACCGGCCATTTCGAAGGCGTAATCGACTCCGCCACCGGTGATCTCTTTGATCTTGGCAACCGCATCGTCGCTGCCGGCGTTTACGGCGTCGGTCGCCCCGAGCTGGCGGGCGAGGTCGAGTTTGTCGTCACGCAGATCGACCGCGACGATCTGTTTGGCCCCGGCCAGCACCGCGCCGAGCAAGGAATTCAAGCCGACACCGCCGAGACCGATGACGGCGACACGCGCTCCCGGTTCGACTTTCGCGGTGTTGAGCACAGCGCCGACGCCGGTGATGACGGCGCAGCCGAACATGGCGGCTTCTTCGAAACTGAGACTGGGGTCGACTTTCACGCAAGACGTTTCGCTGACGACCGCATGATCGGCAAAGGCCGACACGCCCAGGTGATGGTGCACGTCGCCGTCGTCCGCATGAAGACGGCGATCGCCGGAGACGAGGGTCCCGGCGACGTTGGACGCCGCACCGGGTTCGCACAGCGCCGGACGGCCTTCGGCACAGGGGACGCAATGGCCGCAACTGGGCACAAACACCAGGACCACGTGATCCCCTTCTTTGAAGCGGGTGACGCCTTGCCCCACCTGCTTGACGACGCCGGCGGCTTCATGGCCTAGCGCCATCGGCGTGGGACGTGGCCGGCTGCCGTTGATGACTGACAAATCAGAATGGCACAGACCTGCAGCTTTAACTTGAACCAGAAGTTCGCCGGGCCCAGGGGGGTCGAGGGTCAACGTTTCAATTTTCAGCGGTTGGCTGTCCGCGTAGGGCGCGGGCGCGCCCATTTCGTGCAAGACCGCAGCCTTGATCTGCATGCATCCCTCCTGATGAAGCCGTGTCCGGTGGTCTCCGGATTCGTCCCGGCATTGTAGACGCTCGGCGCGTCATGCCAAGATGACGTTGCGCTGCACGGTCGCAGCTTGCCCCTGAGGCGGATACGGTTACGCGATTTATGCATTCCTTTACCTGGTACATCGCTCTCGCACTGCTGTTTGGCGTGGTTCTTTTTCTGTCCGTGCCCAGCGATGGTTCCGAACCCGAGCCTATCGGCACGGTCGGCGCAGCGACGTTTTCCGGCGATATCGGTGAGCAGATCTGGCTTGAGTACGAGGAGACCGTGCTTGAACGGTCCGGCGGCAAAATGCCCCTGCGCATGCTCATCTATGGCGAAACCGGCGGCGAGGAAAGCCGCATGCCGGCGCTGCTGCGCGGGCGGGTTCACATCTCCAGCTTCAGTGACTCGGGCATGTCGCGTGTGGTGCCCGAGTTCGGTCTGCTGACCGCGCCGTTTTTGTTCGACTCTCTCGATGAGGTCCATTTCGTCGTCGATAACTTCCTGCGCGAACCTTACGCGGAACTCGCCGAGGGCAAGGGATTTATTGTGCTCAACTGGCAGGACGTCGGCTGGCTCAACCTATTCGGTGCCAAGCCATTGCTGAAACCTGAAGACGCGGTGGGCTACCGCATGCGGTCACTACAGTCGTCGGCCTCGATTTTATTTTTGCAGGCCATCGGCGCGGACGTGATTCACATTCCCCGCACGGACCTGGTGTCGAGTTTGCAGACCGGCCTGGTGGACGGCGGCGAGTCCAGCCTGGTGCTGTATGCCCGCGGTGGCGAAGCGGAATACGCGCCGCACATGACCCGCACCCGCCATGCCCGGCAGTTCGGCTTCAGCATCGTCAACCGCCGCTGGTTTCAACGCCTGGATGAGGTGCAGCAGGACATCATCGCCACCAGCTTCGGCCCGGAATCCGTCCAGCGCGACATGGCCCTTGAGTTATTGCGCGAGGAAGAACAGCGCCTGGACGGCATGGGCGTGCAGGTGCATGAGCTGACCGAAGCACAGCGGGCGCGATACCGAGACGTCGCGCTACCCAATCAGCGCAAGCTGGTGGAGGAAATCGGTGGCCGCGCCGCAGAGATTATGGATTTAATCGCCGCTGGCCGCGCCGCCTACGCCAGCCAGTAGCCGCGCCTACGGCGCTCATAAACAAAATTTACGGCGCTGTTTTATCGTCGTTGGCGAATTTGTCGATCAGCGAGTCATAAGGTGCCTCGCCTGCGTCCCCATCCCGCGTGACCGCGATGATGCGGAACACCCGCTCCAGCATGGCCGAACGCCACGCTTCGCGCTCGTCCTCGACCGCCTCGTCCGGACTGTAGGCTTCGATTGCATCCGGCGTTGCGACCTCGCCTGCCGCCGCCAGACGCTCATGGGTATCGAGGCGATCCCGCAACACCGAAACCTCGCCAACCAAGGCCGTGATCATGGCCAAGAGCTTGTCGGACTCCGGATTGTCGAGAAAGTAAGGACGGCGGCCCTTGGCAACCCGTTGGCGCCGCTTGTTTTCATCTGCAGCCATAGTTTGCGCTCCCATACCGAACGTGACGGCCTGACAAAGGCGGTCAGTTTTTGAAACCGGTTGCGTGAGAGTTTAGTATGACGGCAGCCAATGAAAAGACGCCTTTGGGCGACTGCCGGAGACCGACCATGCGCAACAATTCCGATCACGCCATGTTTGCCGATGCCACGCACGATGAACAGGCGGCGCAGAGTTTCATCAAAACACTCAGGGTATTCGGCACGCGCAACTTCCATGCCGGCAACCGCGCCACCCTCAATGAAAAAGTGTTGCCAAACCACTCCGAGGGAGCGTGCCCCAGCCGGCGCGAGATGCGCGAGACTCTGGAGCGGGAAGACAGCAATAGATGGTGGGGGTCTGTGGTCCGTACGACCCAGGAGATGCTCTACGACACCGTCGGCCCCAGCATCGAGCGGCAGCTGCCAGACCTGATTGAGAGAGCTAAATCCCTGCGCGGCAAGAAGGGTTCACTGACCTTGGACGACTCTGTTGAGGTGCCACCCTATCTGGCGGCTGTCGACATGCATTGCAAACCAGGCAGCTATCAGCAGGAGATGATCGCCGACGATGTGTTTGCCGGAGCGGAATTCGACCGCACCTTCCGGCTGTATTCCATGGGCGGGCTCGGCCCCAACCTGGATGACATGGGTCACACCCTGGTCGCCTGGATGCGCCAGCACTTCGGCGAGACCGGCCCGAAGCGCATCCTCGACATCGGCTGCACCGTCGGCCACTCGACCTTGCCCTATTGCGATTTGTTCCCGGATGCGGAAGTACATGGCATCGACGTCGCCGCCACCTGCTTGCGCTATGGCCATGCCCGCGCCGTCGCGATGGATAAAGAAGTACACTTCTCGCAGCAGAATGCCGAGCACACCAATTTCGACGATGAAAGCTTCGACCTCATCGTCTCACACGCGGTGATGCATGAAACCTCGCGCCGCGCCATCCGGGCGATTTACAAGGAGTGCCACCGCTTGCTGGCGCCGGGCGGTCTGATGATCCACATGGACGGCATCACCCCGGATGATCCGTATGAGAAATACTATGCGGATTGGATGGCGGTGTATAACAACGAGCCCTATCTCGGCACGGTACAAGACGAAGACTTTGTCGGGATTTGTACTCAGGCGGGTTTCGACAGGGACAAGGTTCAGCTGGGACAGGCGGAGCCACAACTCAGGGCACGCGCCAGTGACGACGTGCCCGTGAACAGCTATCTGGTGGTATGCGCGCAAAAGTGACGTCTTCGTTTCGCGCTACCGCCCTTGCCCTCTGCTTTTGCACGTTCCTGACGCCGGCCAGCGCACAGGACATCGTCAACATCGTCTCGCTGGTCCCCGGCGAGGGCCAGCTCCGCAACAAGTTTGAAGCCACCGAACAGCGCCTTGAACAGAACTGGGGCGCTGACGTCGATGTCATTCTGTTGATCGACGGTCAGGTCGGCACGGAAGAAAGCATGGCGGCAGCCGTGCGGCGCGGGCGGGCACAGATGTCCATGTTAAGCACGCCGGGCACCTCCGCTGCCGTGCCGGAAATGAGCCTGCTGATGGCACCGTATCTGTTTGATTCGTTCGAAGAGGCGGACTTCGTCCTCGACAACTTTGTCACTGCCCTGACCGAGGACCTCTTCGCGGAACGGGGACTGACCTTTCTGCAGTGGATCGACTCCGGCTGGTTTAACGTGTTTTCCCAAACTCCAGTGCGCGTTCCTGCAGATGTCAAAGGGATGCGCATGCGCGCTGCAGGCGGACCAGCCGCACGGGTGTTTCTGCAAGCCATCGGCGCGGACGTGGCGCAATTGCCCTTCGCCGATCTGGTGCCCGGACTGCAAACCGGCATGCTGGCCGGTGGAGCGACCAACACGGCAATGTACCGCACGGTCGCGCTCTATGAACTGGCGCCCTACATCACGCTTACCCGCCACGGTTTGAATCCGGGTGCCGTGTTTGCCAACAAGCGCTGGTTTGACGGCCTGACTTCAAGTCAGCAGGCACAGGTGGGCCTGGGCATTGCGCCGACTCAAGTGGTGCGCGACGATGTGCGCGCCGAGGGCGTTGACGCGCTGGACTATTCGGCGAGTCAGGGCGCCCAGCTAATCACACTGACCGACACTGAGCGTGCCGCATGGAAAGCGGCGACCGAGGGAACACATCGTCTTCTCATCGACGAGATCGGCGGTGAGGCCGCGCGGCTCTACGATATCATTCAGGAGGGCAGATCAGCCTTCGCCGCGGGGGTTTCCGGCACTGGCTCGGACGACAGCACGGCTTCGCGGTAAACCACGAACACACCAGCACCGGCGATCAACACCATGCCGATGACGGTGAACTGGTCTGGCAACTCATTGAAAAAGACATAGCCGAATAACACCGCCCACAGCAGCCCGGTGTATTCCAACGGCGCCAAAACAGGCGGTGACGCATAGCGGAACGCCAGGGTCAGACAGAGGTGACCGAGACCGGCGCAGATACCGACGAACAACATGGCCGACCAAGCGAAGGTATCGGGCGTGGTCCAGTCCAAAGGCGACAGCAAACCCGAGACCACGAAGATTCCGATAAGAGGATAATATGTCAGCGACGACAGGGTCTCCCGCTCGCGGTTGGCGCGGTTGGAGAGAATCAGCATGGCGTAGCCAAAAGCCACCAGCACCGCGATCAGCGCGATGGGCTGAAACACACCAAAGCCGGGCCGCACGATGATGAGCATGCCGATGAAGCCGACGCCGACGGCGAGCCAACGGCGCAGGCCAACCTTTTCACCCAGCAAGGGCGCCGACAACGCGGTGATCATCAGCGGTGAGACCATGACGATGGCGGCGATATCGGCGAGCTTCATGTAACGCAGGGCATAAAACCACGTGTAGCTGATGACGATCATCAGGCTGGTGCGCCAGACATGCACCCAGGGGCGTTCGGTTCTCAGCGCGCGCAGCCCTCCATCCTTCCAGATCAACGGCGCCAGCGTCAGCATGGCCGCAATACTGCGGATGAAGTTGACCTGCTGCAGGCTGTAATCGGCGACAGCCCACTTCACCGCCGTGTCCATCGCCGTCATGGTCAGCATGGCGCCGAGCATGAGGCCGATGCCAAACGGACGATTTTCACCGGCGACGGGAATTGATGGGCTCGCGGACATGATTGGACCAATCAACTGAACGGGACCGTGTGGTACCTGCCGCGGCATGCTATCACAAGACCTATGAGAGATGCCGACCCGTACACACCGCGTTTTACCCCGGGCGAGTGGCTGAAATACGCGCTGGTGCCGCCGGACCTCTACGCGCGCTATCTCGAGAACAAAAATCTCAAAAATGGCGAGCGTGAGTTGTCCTTGCTCCCCGAGCTAGTGCCCCGCGGCCGCGTGGCCATCGACGTTGGCGCCAACAAAGGCGTTTACACCCGAGCGCTGGCGCGCTTAGCGTCTCACGTGCATGCGTTCGAACCGAACCCCAAAGCGGTGCGCTGGCTGCAACGTGCCTTGCCCGACAACGTGTCCGTTCACACCATCGCGCTTTCAGACAAAGACGGTCACCAGGACCTGTATGTGCCGCGCCGGGGACGTGGTTATTCCAATCAAATGAGCTCGCTTCGTCCGGCGCGGGCGGAAGAGCCCCATGGAAAGATATCCGTGGAAACCCGCACGCTGGATGCCTGCGCGTTCTCCAACGTGGGATTTATCAAGATCGACGTTGAGGGCTATGAAAGCCAGGTATTGGCCGGCGCGCGCGGCACCATTGCTCACTTCAAACCAGTGATGTTGATCGAGCTTGAGGAACGGCATACGGGCCGGAATATCGAAGACTTGATCGCTGACGTGACGGCGCTGGGATACAGCGCTCACTTTGCCGATGAAGGTTCCGTTATCAAGCCCATCGCCGCGTTCAACCCGGACGCACAGCACCGTGCCCCGGCACACAAGAGCGATTACGTCTTCAACTTTATCTTCCGGCCCACGTGAGTGGGGTCTAGACCTCAATCTCATAGGCTGCTAAGCGTGACGCCATGATCGTCAGGACCGCCATTGCTCGAATTATGAACCCGGCTCTCTAGGGAGATCCGGGCGTTTTTCGTGCCGTTGGCGCAGTTCTTATCCACCTAATTTTTGGAGACCGGCGATCATGGTCCCACAACAGTTCACATCCTTACCATCAGACACCTCGGTTCGAGGTGAGTCATGACCGTTGTCTTGAAAGATATTCAAGCCGCCGCGGAGCGCATTGCGAGCGGCGTGATGCGCACGCCAACGCGAGCGTCGGAGGCGTTGTCACGGCGCACCGGTACATCCGTGACCGTGAAATACGAAAACCTGCAGCATACAGGCGCGTTCAAAGCCCGCGGCGCGCTGGCCCGAATGTCCTTGCTGAGTGAGGACGAAAAAGCGCGCGGCGTGGTCGCGATGTCTGCAGGCAACCATGCACAAGGAGTCGCCTTTCAAGCAGGACGCCTGAATATTCCGGCGGTGATCGTCATGCCGAAGGGCACGCCTTTCGTGAAGGTGCGCAAAACCAGCGAATACGGCGCGACCGTCGAGCTGGAAGGTGAGACTCTAGAAGATGCAGCCGCGCACGCCCAGGCCCTGGCAGATGAAAAAGGGCTGACCTTTGTTCACCCCTATGATGACGACGCGGTGATCGCCGGTCAGGGCACCATCGGCCTTGAGCTGATGGAAGATGCGTCCGACCTAGATGTGGTGCTCGTGCCGGTCGGCGGCGGCGGTTTGATCGCGGGAACGGCGACCGCGGCGAAAGGCCTCAAACCTAATGTCGAAGTCATCGGTGTGGAGCCGGAGTTGTACCCGTCCTTGAGCAACGCGCTCAAACAACAGTCTTCGCCGTGCGAGGGATCAACTATCGGCGAAGGGATCGCGGTGAAAACCATGGGCACGGCCCCCCTGCCCTGCATCCAAGAGCATGTCAGCGACGTGCTGACCGTATCCGAAACCGGGATGGAGCGGGCCGTATCAATGTTTCTGTCCCGCGACAAAGTCGTCGCGGAAGGCGCGGGCGCGGCGGGACTGGCGGCACTGCTGGAATATCCGGAGCTGTTCGCCGGGCGCAACGTTGGTCTTATTCTTTCTGGTGGCAACATCGACGGGCGCATGTTGTCGTCGGTGCTGATGCGCGACCTGGTGCGGCTGGGTCAGGTGCTCACGTTGTCGATCGCCATGCCCGACAAGCCCGGCCAGCTGCATGCGGTCGCCGGAATTTGTGCCGATCTCGGCGCCAACGTGTTGGAAGTGGCGCACACCCGCTTCGCCATGGACCTGTCGGCGAGCGCGGCGCGGCTCAACATCACCATCGAAACCCGCGGCGAAGACCACGCCAAGGAAGTGATCGACCGGTTGACGGAAGAAGGGTTTACCATCCGCATCAAGGACCCGACCGCACCCTAAAGATTTCTTTGCACCGCTCCCTGTGCCAAGCTCTCGGGTAAGAACGGAGGATGACGCGATGACGGATCTAAATGTGAATCGGCGTACGGCTCTCACGGGCTTGGGCGTGATGGCAACGACCCTGTTCACCGATAGCATGGTGTCCTCCCCGCGCGCTGCCAACACCGGCGATGCGGGCGTCGATCCCTTCACCGCCTTCATGAAGCTGTACTCCAACCTGGAGCCGGGCGAGCACTGGTGGTGGTTCATGGGCCACTGGGACCTGATCGTACCGGGGCGCCTGCCTGTCACCACGGTCGGCCATGACACCCTCATCCGCCGCATCGTCACCCGCGATGACGACGGCATGTACACGTCCCGCGGCTGGGAAGGCATGGTGTTTTGGGACATCAACACCCGCGAGATCGTTGACCGCATGGTCAACCCAATCACCGAACGCACAGTCTACCCGTTTCACGCCAAGGACGGACCACTGGATACGCATATCTCCAATGCCGGCATTCACCTGGGTGTGGGGTCCGACAGCGAACGGACCTTGTCCATTGACCTGCCCAAGACAGTCGCGGGCGAGGATTTCTGGATGCAGCGGGATTACCGGTACAGCGGGCCTCACACGCTTGATCCAAAGAAATGGCCGGTGGAAGCGGCGGGCGATAAGAACTGGACCAACATGGAGACGATCTACCGCGCCAAGGTCGCCGACGTGCGCGATCCGGATCAATCCTATGCGCCAACCGATTACACTATCACCGGTCAAAGCGTGGTGGTGCCGTGGCTCGGAATGGGGCCGGAGTTGGCCTACATGGGCTGGACCGGATTCGGCAAAAAGATGATGGACCCCTCAGGTGTGCCGTCAAAAAATCTGAAATGGTTTGAGGACCGGCATCCCGAGTTGTTCTCCTCGGACATTCCCTGGGAAGGCCACACCAATGCGTTCTACGGCTACATGGACGCGCGCGAACCGATGACGCTGTAACGCGCGACGAGGCGCTACTTCACCAGTTTGCTGATGGTCTTGAATTCCGGCGTGCCGGAGACGTGCATCCATTCGAACAACGCCATCTCGACATTGATCGCGGAGACCCGGTTGGCCGTGAAGCGGTCATGGGCGAGATCGACGCTGCTTTGCAGGCGCGACGTGGTGGCATCCATCGCCACGAACACGTCGAGTCCCGCCTGTTTGAACCCGAGCGCGGATTGCAGCACACACACGTGAGATTCAATCCCGGCGACGACAAGTTGGCGGCGTCCGTTTAACGCGGTGTCGGAAATATGTTTGAGCATGTCTGGGTCGGCGGCACAGGAGAAATGCATTTTCTCCATGACGGTGGCGTCGCCTTTGAGATTGTCCAAGCGCTCCACTGTCGGGCCGAGGCCTTTGCGGTATTGCTCCGACACGGTCACCGGAATGCCCAATTCCGCTGCGCCCTGAAGCAACAGACCACAACGCTCGACCATGCGCTCGCCGTCATGCATGGCCGGAAGCAGGCGTTCCTGCACATCGACGATTAGAACTTGGGAGCGGTCACGGTCGAGCAGCATGGCGGGCTAAATCGTCTTTTGTTTGTTGAAGAGATTGTCGAAGGCTTCGTCGTCGGGATCACCCAGCTTCATAACGTCTTCGAGCAGGGCGCAGCCTTTTTCCACGGCCGGGCGGCTGCCCACGGCTTCACGCCAACGCTTGACGTTGGGATACTCGTCGATCTCGATTTCGTGAAAGTGGTTGATCTTCACCCACGGATAGGTCGCCATATCGGCGATGGAGTATTCACCGGCAAGGTAATCGACCGTGTCCAGCCGCTTATCCATCACACGATAGAGACGTTTGGTTTCGTTTTGATAGCGGTCGATGCCGTATTGGATGCGCTCCGGCGCATACTGCAGGAAGTGCCCACACTGGCCGAACATGGGTCCGACATTGGCCATTTGAAAAAACAGCCACTGAATGACATCGAACCGCCCGGCCTCGTCCTGCGGAATGAACTTGCCGGTCTTGTCGGCGAGATAAAGCAAAATGGCGCCGGACTCGAACACGGTATACGGTTTGCCACCTGGGCCGTCGCGGTCGACGATGGCTGGAATCTTATTGTTGGGGTTGATCTTCAGGTACGCGGGCTCGAACTGATCGCCCTTGAGCATGTTGATGGGATGGACTTCATAGTCCAGCCCGCATTCCTCAAGCATGATGGGGACCTTGTGGCCGTTTGGCGTCGGCCAGTAATACAGATCGATCATCGAACCCTCAAAAAATTGCGCAAGGTGAGGAAGAGTTTGCGCAGTGTAACCGGTTTTGCGGCAGGGTCTATGACACTTACCGCCCGTCCTTGAATTGCGATCCGTGCGAGCGGTCGATATGGTGTAGTCATGCCAAACAAGCGCGCCCAGACCATGAACCGCAAACGCGTCGTCACATGGATGACCATTGCCGTGTTCGTGACGCTGATGACCATGACGTTTGTGCTTCTAGGCGCAGTGCCGCCGTGGCCGGTCTGGCTGTTCTTTGCTGTCTCTCACGGGTTCTTCTGCGCTGTGATTTGGCGCACCCCACCCTATCCGGGTCCGCACCGCAAACCGATGGCGGACATCTCCCTGCGAGACACGCCGCGGGATTAGGGCGCCAATTTGTCAAACACGTAAGCGCCCGACGCCGGGACCTGAAAAATCATCTTGCCGTCCCCCGCCACGCCGAACTCCATATAAGTCATCCGATCCGGCGCAATCGTGATCAACGATTGAATGGTCATGGTGGTGCGTGTGCTTTGCGAGACGATGCTGCACGTCGGCGGGATGGCGGTGCGGAACTCCTCACCCGCCGAATAAACAGGAAGGGTGCAGGTGTCCGGATAAGCGATGACATCGTCCACCGTCATGTCGCGCACCTTTTCAGGGTCGAGATGCGCATCGCGCCACTGGTCAGGGTTTTTAAGAGTATAAAACTTCATGACGACGGAGCCATCGCCGTTCTTGTGGAACGCCCAGATACGCTGGCGCTGGAGGTCTCCATCCGGCGCCTCCATCGGCCATTGGAGGTAGATGACGTGATCGCCGAACGCGGGGATCTCAACCTGCCGGAAGACCGGAAACAACAGGCCGGGTGATTCTCCGGCGTCTACGCTCGCCACCTGCCGTTCGTTTGAAAACGCACCCTGGGTCCACGCCACCACGGTCTCAATGTCTGGTTGAGCGGCCATAGCAAAACGAGAGTCAAATCCGAACACGGCCAGACTGAGACAGATCGTAAGAAGTGATCGCATGAATTTGACCTCCAAGCACATGGCACTAAATGTACCGGTGCCATCGGGGAATGCTAGATTAAGGTGGCGTGATCAGGAGAGTTTCCATGCTGAGACTGGTGTTATGCGTTCTGTTAGCCGCCGCTCCCTTGACCGTCCCCTGGGACGCAGGGGCGCAAGATATTGCCCAGGGCAAGGTGACGGCGCTGGCGCAGCCAGACTCGCCATGGGACCGGGAATGGGATCACTTCAAAGCGAAGATCGACGAAGCGCCCGACATTGAACTGGAATATTTCATCCGGGGCGAAGTCGGCACCGAAGAACAGATGCTGACGGCGCTGCGGCGCAACCGCATTCAGATTGGCGGCATCACCATGTGGGGCCTGGCGGGCATTGTGCCTGAGTCCGCCGTGCCGATGATTCCGTTCCTGTTCGAGACGACTGAGGAAGTCGACTTCGTATTCGACAATTATCTGCAGCCGATCTTTACCGAGTTCTTGGCGGACCGGGGATTGGTCTTTTTGGCTTGGTCGGAAGTGGGCTGGAGCAATCTGTATGCGACACGTCCCGTTCTGACGCCGCAAGATGCGGAAGGACTGAAAATTCGCGGATCACCCAATTTCGCGGCTCAAGCCTTTCTTCGGTCCGTCGGCGCGGATTCCGTCCCGCTCGGCACCGCCGACATTGCCCCGGCCTTGCAGACGGGATTGGTCGATGGCGGCCTGTCGAGCATGGTGTTTTTCTATTACGCCCTGTCGGACTTCGCGACCGACGTGACCGAAACCCATCAGTCGTTCGATCAGGGCATCCAGATGGCGAATAAGAGATGGTGGGACAGCCTGACGGCATCGCAGCAGGCCGCCATTCGAGGCGCGTTCTTCCCGATTGGTCCATCGCGGCAGAACATCCGCGCCCTGGTGGAAGACCTGAAGGCCGATCTGGTATCGCGCGGCATGAACATGCACAGCCTCACAACAGAGCAACGGGCCGCTTGGGTTGAGGCGACCGCGCCTTCTCATCAACTGATTGTCGATGAAATCGGCGGGCGGGCCGAAGAGGTCTATGCCGCGATCCAAGAGGGCAAGCGGGCGTTCGCGGCGCAAGCCATGGCCGCACAGTAGACCCCCTTATCAACTTCCTGTTCGGGCGGGGCGATGCGGTTTGCATCCCCCAGCGCAGTGGATAAGATGCAGCCCAACGCTACTGATTACAGTTGATTTTTGGGGACCCGCCTTGCGCGCTGCAAAGGCCTTTTTACGTTACCTCGGCATTTTCGAGCAGACCCTGTGCTTTCTCGCGTTTCTCGTGATGGCATACGTCCTCATCCGCGACGTGCTTCAACGTGAAATCACCGGCTCCGGGTGGTTTGGCGCGCCGCAGTATGGCGTGATTGGCATGATCATCGTTGCCTATATGGGCGTTGCCCTGGCTTCGGCCAACGGCACACACTTCCGGCCCAAATTCGCTGACGGACTGTTGCGCCGGTGGGATGACACCGCCAATCGCATCGGTGAGTTCGGCTTTGCCATCTTCTGCGCCTTTATGTCCTATGTCGCGTTTCAGGTTGCGTTGGAGAGTTTCGAATTGAAAGACGTGGCCCCGGTGACGCGCTGGCCGATCTGGCCGGTGCAGGGCGTGATTGTCCTCGGCTTCGGTCTCGTCGCCATTCGCCACACTCTGTACGGCATATTCCTTGAACTCAGACCTGTTCCCCCCGAAGCGGTTGAAGGAGTCGAGATCGCGACGGACAGAGAAGCTGCGGATATCGCCGACGGTGTGCGCGATTACGAGAAAGAAACCCGCTCATGAACGGGTTGCTCCTCGCCGTCATTCTCATCGCGCTGCTGATCCTAAGGATGAACATCATCGTCATCCTCGGGGTGGCGACGTTCTGGGCCTATTACTTCTGGGGCGGCGGCGAGATCATGAACGTCGTCTACGACATGTGGGATGCGTCCAACCGCGAAGTCCTGCTGTCGATTCCGCTGTACATTTTAGCCGGCTCTATCATGTCGCAAGGCTCCATTGCCGAGCGGCTGATTCTGCTGATGCGCGCGCTGACCAAACCCATACCGGGCGGCCTGGCCATCGCCGGACTATTGTCTTGCGGTGTGTTCGCCGCCATTTCCGGATCGTCTGCCGTAACGTTGCTGGCAGTGGGCTCGATCATGTATCCGGCGCTGATTCAAGAGGGCTACTCCCGCCCCTTCGCCATTGGCATGCTGTGCGCGGGCGGGACCTTGGGCATTATTATTCCTCCGTCGATCCCCTTGATTCTGTATGGGGTGATGACCCAGAAATCGATCGCCGATCTATTCCTGGCAGGAACCGGCCCTGCAGCCCTGCTGCTGATCGTCCTCAGCCTTTACGCCATGACGGTCAACTGGAGCAAACGCGGCGACCTGTGGGATGGCGCGGAAATCTGGCGAAGCTTCACCGGCGCCATCTTTGCGCTGATGACCCCGGTGGTCATTCTCGGCGGCATTTATTCAGGCTATTTCACCCCAACCGAGTCTGCGGCCGTAGCGGTGCTCACCGCGCTCGGGGTTGAAATTTTCGCCCACAAGCACGGTGTTCGGAACTTGGTAACAGGCCGGTTCGCAGAACTTGGGGGCACGTTTAAAGAATCCGGCGTTTTGGTTTGGCGCGTGGTGGGCGAGACTTCGACCCTGCTGGGCAGTCTGTTTCCGATCCTCGCCATCGCATTGTCGCTGAACGTGTTCATGACTTACGAACAGGTGCCCGGGCGCATTGTCGAGTTCATGACGACATTCATTGACTCCAAGCTGCTATTCCTGCTGATGACCAACCTGTTGCTGCTGGCCGTCGGGCTATTCCTCGACATCGGCGCGGCAATTTTGATCCTCAGCCCGCTGCTGCCGCCGATGGCCGCGGACTACGGCATGGACACCATCCACTTCGGCATCATGATGATCGTCAACCTGGAGATCGGTTATCTGACGCCACCTATGGGCTTGAATATCATCATTGCGATGGGGGCGTTCCGGGAAGACTTCCTGACCATCGTCAAGGGCGTCATCCCGTTCATCCTGTTGATGATCTTTTGCCTGATCATCGTGATGTTTGTGCCGCAGCTGTCGCTGTTCCTGATCGACTAACACATCCAACTGCGGCACCACATCAGTTGCCGGTTGCCGGCACCACCACGACATCAAGCGTTCCGGAGTTCAGGCGGTAGCCTTTGCCTTCCTGATACTTCTCGGATGCGACGTAGTTTTGGTACGCCTCAAGCGACGGGTACTCGAACACCACAATCCGTCCTTCTTCAAACTGCGTGCCCTCGATCACGGTTTTTTCATCCGGGCCACCAGCTCCGATAAGCTTCCCGCCGAATTCCGCGGCCAGACCGGCAACCGTTTCTGAATATTTTTTGAAGCCGGCGGGGTCGGTGACGCGCGCTTGGCCGATTACATAAACAGTCATAGTGATCTCCTTACAAGTGAAGTGAGGGGTTAAGCTTTTTCAGGACCGACGGCGACGATGGCCTTGCCAACGTTTTCGCCGCGCATGAGTTTGAGAAAGTGGGCCGGGGCTTTTTCGATCCCGTCGACACGGTCTTCTTTGATTTTGAGACGGCCTTCCCGCAACCATCGCGACGCCATCGCGAGATAGTGATCAAAGTCAGGCTCATAGTCATAGACGACCAAGCCAAACATTTTAGCGCGGCGGCCAATGAACGGGCCGAGGCCAACGCCATCGAACTTTGGGCTGTGATAGTCATTTGGACGCCCGCACATCACAACCCGAGCATAGAGTGAGAGATGCTGCGCCATGGACATGAGAAACGCGCCACCGACATTGTCGTGATAGACATCGACACCGTCCGGGCAAACCGCTTTGAGAGCGTCGTGCCAGCCATCTTGCTTGTAGTTGAGGCAGGCATCGAAGCCATAGGTTTTGGTGACCAGATCGCATTTCTCTTGCGATCCGGCGATGCCGATCACGCGCGCGCCCCGAATTTTCGCAAGTTGACCGACACAGCCGCCGACCGGCCCCGCCGCGGCGGACACCACCAGAGTTTCACCGAGAACCGGTTTGCCCAGATGTTCGACCGAGCCCCAAGCCGTCAGCCCCGGCATACCCAGTGCACCAATGGCGCTGGATAAAGGCCCCGCGGCGGGGTCGATCCGCTGCACGACTTTATCGAGCCCGATCGCGGCGTGCTGTTGCCATCCGGTTTCGGCGACAACGTAATCGCCCGCCTGAAAGTCCTCGCAATGGCTGCGGATCACACGGCAGACACTGCGGCCGTAGATCACGTCGCCTTCTGTCAACACGGCATGGCCCGGGTGATCGCCGCGCATGGCTTTGCGCACGTAGGGGTCGAGCGACAAGTACACTGCCCGCACCAGCATTTGCCCCTTGTCCGGGCGCGGCAGCGGCGCTTCGGCGATGCGAAAGTCGCTGGCGTCGAGCTGGCCGTCACGCTGTTTGGCCAGCTGAACTTGCAGATTTGCCGCCACGTTCGTACCCGCTAAATCTCTTCGGGGCCTATGACGACCATGGCCTTGCCGACGTTTTGTCCGCTCATCAGCTTGGCAAAGTGGGCCGGGGCGTTTTCAAGTCCATCCGCGCGGTCTTCGTGGAACTTGAGGCGCCCATCCTTGACCAGTGGGACTGCAGCTTTGAGGAACTCATTGATGCGGTCGTAGTAGTCGTAAACGACCAAGCCCAACAACTGCGCCCGCTTGCCGACAAACGGCCCCATGTTGTGACCGTGGAATCCGCCATCGGACGAGCGGTTGTATTGCGACACCAAGCCGCACATGACGATCTTGCCGTAGAGATTGAGCTGCTGGGTGATGGTGTCGAGCACCGGACCGCCGACATTGTCAAAGTACACATCGATGCCGTCCGGGCACGCGGTCTTCAGGTCGTCGATCCAGCTGTCCTTTTTGTAGTTGACGCAGGCATCGAAGCCATACTCCTCGACGACGATGCGGCACTTTTCGTCGGACCCGGCGATGCCGACGGCGCGACACCCTTTGGCTTTGGCCAGTTGCCCGGAAGTGCCGCCGACGGGTCCCGCCGCGGCTGTTACGACGAACGTGTCGCCGAGGCCCGGTTTTGCGAGCTGCTCGACGCCGGCCCAGGCCGTCAGACCCGGCATACCTAAAGCACCGAGTGCGGCGGACAGCGGACCGGCATTGGGGTCGAGCTTGCGCACTTCGTCTTTGGCACCACCGTCTGAGACGCAGTACTGCTGCCAGCCGGACTCAATGACGATGTAATCGCCCTCCGCATAGTCGGCATGCTTAGAGTCGATCACCTGGGCGACGCAACGGCCGCCGATGAGGTCGCCCTGGTTGAGACGAGAGTGGCCCATATGCCGCCCGGCAATCGCACCGCGCATATAGGGATCGAGGGAGAGATAGATATTGCGGGCGAGAAATTCGCCGGGCCCCGCCGATGGGATATCCGTTTGCGCAACTTGAAAGTCGCTGACCTGCGGTTCCCCATCCGGTTGGCGGGCAAGTTGAATCTGTACGTTCTGGTCTGCCATGTCATCCCCATGTGTGCGGCTGTTTCAAACAGCCTTGAGCGAATTTTATCGAGCGCGATATGCGTCAAGATCTTCCGTTAGGTCGGCGACCAACAACCGCAAATAATAGTTGCTGCCATTGGCGCGCAGGTTATCGAGAAAGCCCGTCATATCCTCGGCCGTCCCGCGCAACGTGCAACCATCGAACAGACCTTTCGTAACGTGACGGACGTAAGATACTTGGGCGGCAAGACGGCCATTTTTGGCGGACTCGAACCACCAGCGCTCGGCGTCACAAACATTGTCTGAAGCATCTGGGCGATTATTGGTGATCAACGCCCCCATGACGAACTGCGCTTGGCGGTATCCGCCCTCAGCCGCTTTTTCCATGGTTGCTACGGCGTCTGCACTGCGGCCTGAATAGAAATAGACCCGCGCGAGCTGATAGGTCACGCGCATGTCGGTTGGATCGGCCTTCATGGCTGTTTCACAGGCGGCGATCGCAGCCGGCAGGTCGACATCAGATGTGGCGACGCCGGGTACGACTTTATCCGGGTCTTCCGGATGCGCCGCGAGACGATCACATGTGGTGATGTGACCGTCCGCCCACGCCGGAGCGGCGGCCATCACGGCCGCCAGCGCCGCAATCCGCGCGAGGGCGCGAAGACTACTTGGCATGGTCAGAAGCCTCATAGGTATTCATGACCTCCGCGACCAAAAGCTGCTGGTAATATCCGGCGGCTTGATCCTTGGCGGCTGTCAGAAACCCATGAATTTCATCGGCATCCGCCTGGATCGTGCAGCTTTCGAATTTGCCGTGGGCGACATGACGCGGATAACTCACACGTGCGGCAAAGCGGCCCAAGCGGGCGGAACGCACCCACAGGTCTTCGACCTTGCAGGGGTCCTTCTTGATGCCCTGAAAGCCTTCGTCGGTGATGTAGCCGAGAACGAACTGAGCTTGTTCGTGGTCAGCATCAGCCGCGAACTCGAGGTGCGGCAACGACTGAGAGGCATCGCCGCTGTAAAACAGCACACGGCCGAGCTGGTAGCGCAACCGGGGATTCTCGGGATCCTTAGATACAGCTTCTTCACACGCCGCGCGGCCCGCAAAAAGCAAGACATCGTCCACACCCGGTGCAACCCGATCAGGATCTTCCGGATGGGAGACCAGCATGTCGCACTCTGTGATGAAATCGCCTTCGGCAGCGGCGGGGTGCGCAGCAAACGCAAACGCGAGTCCAACAAGTGCGGTGAACTTATTCATTGTCCTGTCCTTTCGCGATAAGCAGCAAAATCTTCTGTCACATCCGCCGTCCACATGCGGCGGTAGTAGTCGGACGCCATCGTCTTCGCGGTTCCGAGAAAGCGTTCCATTTCATCAGCACTGGCGCCGAGCTCGCAGTCGTCAAACTGCCCACGTACGACATGGTGCGGATAACTCACCAATGCGGCGAAACGGCCCTGGCGCGCCGAGCGCAGCCAGAGAGCCTCTGTCTTGCAACGGTCCTGTTCGACGCCTTGCAACCCTTCGTCATAGATGTAGCCCAAGACGAACTGGGCCTGACGATGCCCGGCCTCGGCGGCAAAGATAAGGTGGGGCATCGCGTCGTCGGGACGGCCGGAATAGAAATACGCGCGCCCCAACAAATAGCGCAGGCGGCGATTTTCGGGCTGCATCTCCGTATCGGCCAAACACGCGGCGATAGCAGCGGCTTTGCGCATGCCCGATTGGCTGACGCCCGGCGCGACCCGCTCGGGATCAGAGCCGTGCGACGCGAGACGGTCACAATCCGTGACCGCTTCGGGATCCGGTGTTTGCGCAACCGCGCCCGCAGCAAGCACACAACAAATCAAAGCAATCAGATAGCGCATGTGGTCCGTCCCTTCCGCATATTGGCGGTTGTTATTGATCCGAGTGTCCCAGGTCTCGCCTGAGGTTGGCAATGAGCAATCCACCGACATAGTCGAGTTGATCAACAGCGGCATCGAGAAACTTATTCATCTCATCCTGCGAAGCGGCTTCGGGGCACGCGTCAAAACGCCCCTGCAGGGCGAGATCAACATAGCTCACCTGAGCGTTGGCATGGTCTTGGCGCGCCGCACTGCGCCATAATTCTTCGACTCGGCATATGTCATCGGGCACCCCGGCGTACCCACGGGTCATGATTAGGCCCACTAAGAATTTCGCCTGGCGGTAATCTTGCTCGATGGCACGACCGAACGCATCCAATGCAGGGTCCACCTGCTGATCGTAAAATAGGACACGACCAAGCTGATAAGAGAATCGGGCGACATCCGGTTCGGTATCAACAGCAAGCCGGCAAGCCGCTATGGCGGCGGGGATATCGACTTCGCTGCGCGGCACTCCGGCCGTGACCCGATCTGGATCAGGCGGGTTCGCAGCCAATCGGTCGCAGCCAGTGATCGCAGGCGCAGCCGGTGCGAAATCAATCCATAAGAGAACAGCGATAAACGTGAGCTTTGTGCGCACCTTTGACCCCTTTGATGCGGATGCTATACCCCGTGGCGGCTGAGCGCGCAAACCGCCACGCCATAAGACGATAAGGGGATGCAGGGTGGAAATCGGTCTCTACGAAATACTGCTTTATCGGCACGTGCTGTGCTTTGTGTACTGGCTCGGCGGTGACCTTGGCGTGTTCTACGGCTCTGGACAACTGCTTAAGACCGGACTCACAAAAGAAGCGCGCGCCGCCACCATCAAAATCTATCACTGGCTCGATCAGTTCCCGCGGGTCTGCATGCCGCTGGTGATCGCCCTCGGCTTCACCATGGGCAGCATGCGCTGGTTTCCCAATGAGCTGGGCATGGGATGGCTGGTTCTGATCTGGGCCATCACCGCCATGTGGATCTACTTCGTGCTGGCGCTGTTTCTTGGCTGGGGCAGCGATCAACACACCGCTTCCGTGCGCAAGGTCGATATGGCGATGCGCTGGGTGATTGGTATCGCCATTACAGCTATCGCCATCATGTCCTTCATGGGAGCCGGGATCACCGAAGACAACTGGCTCGCTGCCAAGCTGCTCATCTGGGCAGGCACGGTGTTTTGCGGCATCGTCTCGCGCACCACCATGGCGCCGTTCCGTCCGGCCCACGCCCGGGTCATGTCGGAAGGTGAAAATCCGGAAGATCTAGCGATCATGAAGCGCGCACTCTGGACGACCCGCATTCCCATCCTCACCATATGGGGATTGGTCTTTTTGGCCGGCGCAATCGGCCTGTGGAAACCGTTCTAAGGCGCCAGCACAAACAAGCTGAGGAGGACGCAGGGATGTACGATCTGGATGGCAAGGTGGCCCTGATCACCGGTGCGGGACGCCCGGCCGGTTTGGGCGAAGCCATGGCAAAACGGCTGGCCCAAGAAGGCTGCAAAATCGTGGTCCATGATATCGGCCAAACCAAAGGCGATATCGCACCCAAGCACGGTGTCGGGACCTCGGATGAAATCGACCAAGTTGTCGCAGGCATCAAAGCGGATGGTGGAGACGCTGTCGGCTACGCCGCCGACATGCTGGTCGAGAGCGAAGTCGAGGCTCTGATCAACTTCGTGGTTGAGACCTATGGCCGCCTCGACATCTTGGTTAACAATGCCGGTATCGGTTACCTGTTCGGCCCCCTCATCGAGATGACGCAAGAGCAATGGGATGCCGTGCTCTGTGTTAACTTGCGCGGATGTTTCTTCGGCATCAAACACGCCGCAAAGCACATGATCAAACAAGGCGAGGGCGGGCGTATCATCAACATCGCCAGCCAGGCGGCAAAATCTGGTTTCGGTAATACGGCTGCGTATACGTCCTCCAAACATGGCCTGGTCGGACTCACCCGCGTCGCCGGGATTGAACTGGCGCCGCACAACATCACCGTGAATGCGATTTGCCCCAACCATGTCACCACCGGACTGGGCGCCTGGCAAAACGACTTCATGTCGAAAGCCCAGGGCAAAACAGAAGAAGAGTATTTGGCCGACATGCGCGGGCGCATCCCCATGGGCCGGGTTGGCTTAGTCGACGACATCGCTAAGGCCTGCGCCTTCCTGTGTTCCGATCAAGCGGATTACATTACCGCCGAGGCGCTCAACGTCTCCGGCGGCGAGGAGTATCACTAAACATGTCTGAAACTATGTTTTCATGGCCGGACGGAAAACGTCTGGTGGTTTCGGTTGTCGTCAACGTAGAAGAAGGCGCCGAGGAAAGCATCGCTGACGGCGATCGCGCGCCCGAGCCCGTCGACGAACTGCAAGTGGTGATGAAAAAGGGCCGCAACCTCGGCAACGAGTCGAATTACCAGTACGGCATTCGCGCCGGTGCGCCGCGGGTGATGAAACTGCTGAAGGACTACGACGTCAACGCGACGTTCACTGCTGCCGCTTTGGCGTTGGAACGCGCGCCTGACCTGGCAAAACAGATCGTTGCCGAGGGTCACGAGGTTTGTGCACACGGTTACCGCTGGGCCCATCAGCATTGGATGAAGGAAGACATGGAGCGCGACTTCATCCGCAAAGCGGCTGAGTCGATTGAGAAAACCTGTGGTAAGCGGCCCGACGGTTGGCTGTCGCGCTACGTGCTGACGGAAAACACCCGCCGCCTGCTCATTGAGGAAGGCTACAGCTATCACATGGACGATTACTCCGACGACACACCGCGGTGGGATGTGGTCGACGGTAAGCCCATCCTGATCTCGCCTTACGCGCTGGATACCAACGACATGAAGTTTTGGATGGATCCGTCGTATACGCCTGACCAGTGGGAGCGGTATTTGATCGATACGTTCGACTGGTTGTACGAAGAATGCGCTGACAGCCCGAACAAGCTGATGTCGCTTGGTACGCACCTGCGCATTGTCGGCCGACCAGGCCGCATCAAGGCGTTTAGGAACTTTTTGGCACACGCGGCAGCAAAACCGGATGTGTGGTTCGCCACTCGCAAACAGATTGCCGACGCCTACGCGGCGCAAGTTCCCGCGCCCGTTTAAAGCAAAGACTTTTCACAGGAGAGAAACATGGTCGTTGAAGCCGCCAAGGTTGGAGAAAACCGCTACCGCGAACGCGGAGGGCGATACTTCGAGGATTTCGAAGTCGGCGACATTTACGAGCATCGCCCCGGACGCACGGTAACGCTGACCGACAACATCTGGTTCACGACGCTGACCATGAATTCCCATCCGGTACACTTTGACGCCGAGTACGCCAAGCACACCGAATTCGGCCAGCCGCTTATCGTCTCGACCCTGACGCTAGCGATCATCACTGGGATGAGTGTGTCGGACATCAGCCAAAAGGCAGTCGCCAACCTGGGCTGGACCGACATCAAGCTGCCCAACCCGGTATATGCGGGCGACACCATCACCGCTGAGTCTGAAGTTTTGTCGAAACGGGCCAGCAAGTCCCGGCCCGGCCAAGGCATCGTTACTGTCAAAACCACGGGCTTTAAGCAAACCGGTGAGGTGATCTGCTCATACGAGCGCACCATTTTGGTGATGGGGCGCGACAACGACGTTGAGGAAAAAGCGGGGTATTAAGAACGGCGCCTCATGTGGAGGAAATCGGCAATGCGGTGCTTCGCCTGGATTACCACTGCGTGGCTGGCAGTGGCGATTCTCATTCCTGTTCCACCGGCCGCGGCAGACGACGAGGCCACTGTCTCCGGCATCACCTTTACCGGTGAGCAAGACCGTGTGCGCATGTACATGGTGAAACGTCTCTACGATTTCAGCAAAGACATCCCGGCCATTCGCGCGGCCAATGGATCTGGCCATCAGGCACACCTATTGAAATTTGGCCAGACCGTGGTGTCATCCGCGCTGCTCGCCGACGACGGCACGCGGATTGGCAGCGTCTCCATCAGCAATATCGGCACAGAGAAAGAGATCAGTCAGTACGTCTACGACGATCCGTTCACGCAGGGCGGCATCTACAAAAGCATCACAATCGAGCCGATAGACTTGTACAAGATTGACGGCACCTTTAACCGCGCGCCGGCCTGGTTTGCCCCGGAACTTGAGCGTCGCCAAAAAGCCTCCGGCTACGACCGGCCCGTCAAACCCACCGGCGGCGGAGCGCAACCGGCCATGTACTTGGTCAAACGGGTGTATGCCGATGCGGAAACCGTCGAGCGCATCCGGGCTGAACATGATCCCGCTCATAATGAGCACTTGAAGGCCTACGGACGCACCATCATGTCCGCCGCGCTGGTGTCGGAGGATGGCCGGGCCGGCGGCATTTCCATCAGCAACTATGCGGACTGGGACGGCATCAGCCGCTACGTGTACGACGACCCCTTCACACGGGCCGGGATGTTCCGGGAAATCATCATTGAGCGCGTCGATGTCTACAAACTGGACGGGTCATTCGAACGTGCGCCGAGCTGGTTCTATGACGAGATGAAACGCCGGCAGGCTGCGCGCTAGCTGCCACGTCAGCGTTGGTAGCTGAAGGGTCGCGCCCGAGTCGGCCAGCGCTGGGCCTCAACGTCCGATCCTCGGACAACGACGACCGCCGGGCGCGCAGCCTATCGAAGGCCGTTGCGCTGGTGGATTCCTCGACTAGAGTGCGCGCAAACTCACCGCACACCCTGCGGCTATGACGACCAAAGGAGTTCTCCCATGCGGGACGACCATACCGACTCAGCGATATCGGACGAGGAAATCGAAGCCATCCGCGACTCGGTCCGCGCCCTATGCCAGGATTTTCCCGGTGAGTATTGGCGCGAACTGGATGAAAAGCGGGAGTACCCAACAGCCTTCGTCACCGCAATGACCGAGGCCGGGTTCCTGGCGGCACTGATCCCCGAGGAGTACGGCGGCTCGGGCTTGGGTCTGAAAGCCGCCTGCGCCATCCTGGAAGAAATCCACCTTAACGGCTGCAACGCCGGCGCTTGTCACGCCCAGATGTACACCATGGGCACTATCCTCAAACACGGCAGCCCTGAGCAAAAAGCCGACTGGTTGCCGAAAGTGGCGAGCGGTGAAATCCGCTTGCAGGCGTTCGGCGTAACGGAGCCCACCTCCGGCACAGACACACTTTCGCTGCAAACAACAGCGGTCAAAAACGGCGATCATTACGTCGTCAACGGCCAAAAGATTTGGACCAGCCGGGCCGAACACTCAGACTTCATGGTGCTGCTGGCGCGCACCACACCCAAGGACAAAGTTGAGAAGAAAGGCGAAGGCCTGTCGGTGTTCATGGTCGACATGCGTGATGCCTTGAAGGACGGCATGACCATCCGCCCGATCCGCACCATGATGAACCATGCAACCACGGAAGTGTTTCTCGACAACGTGAAAGTGCCCGCCGAAAACCTGATCGGCGAAGAGGGCAAGGGCTTCCGCTATATCCTCGACGGCATGAACGCCGAGCGCACGTTGATTGCCTCAGAGTGCCTGGGCGATGCGCAGTGGTTCATCAGGAAAGCCACCGACTACGCCAACGAACGCAAGGTGTTCAGCAACCCCATTGGCCAAAACCAGGGCGTCCAGTTTCCCATCGCGCGCGCCTACGCGTCATACCGCGCGGCCTCTTTGATGGTGTACGAAGCCGCCAGCAAGTTCGATGCCGGAGAGAAATGCGCTGAGGAAGCCAACATCGGCAAAATGCTGGCCTCGGAAGCGTCCTGGGAGGCGGCGGAAATGTGCGTGCAAACCTTCGGCGGTTTCGCTTTTGCCGAGGAATACGACATCGAGCGCAAGTTCCGCGAGACGCGGCTGTATCAGGTGGCGCCGATCTCAACCAATCTGATTCTGGCGTATATCGGGCAAAACGTGCTCGGCCTGCCGCGGTCGTACTAAGCACACCGGGGTTGGCATGGTCACACGCCCGCCGTACTTCGCCGGCTTCAACATCGATCAGATGCTCACCGATCACCCGATCGGTGAGGACTTCATGCCTGCATTCAAAGGTATGAGCCGTGACGAACTCCATGCCCTGCAAGAACAGCGCTTCCTGAAGTGCGTCGCCCGGGCCTGGGAGGTGCCGTTCTATCAGCGCCACTGGGGTAAGGTGGGTCTGGAACCTGGCGACGTCGCGGCGTTGGAGGACATCACCAAGATTCCGCCGTTCGGAAAATCCGACCTGATGGAGTCCATCGGCGCGCACCCGCCGTTCGGCGACTTTGCCGGCACCGACTTTGCCGACGATGACCATATGCCAGCAGTTATGCACACCACTTCGGGCACCACAGGTACGCCGCAGGTGTTGCTGTTCAGCCCCAAGACCCGCGAGATGCAAAACCTGCTGGTCGCACGCGCCTATCTGTTCCAGGGCCTCAAGGGCTCGGACGTGGTGCACTCGATTTACGGGCACGGCATGGTCAACGCCGGACACTACATGCGCGAGGCCGTCCTGCATTTTACCAACGCCATCTTTTGTTCCGCCGGCACGGGCGTGGAGACACGCTCGGTGCAGCAGGTCCACATCATGAAGCGCTTCAAAACGACGGTGATCGTCGGCTTTGTCGATTATCTGCGTAAGCTCGCCGCCGTCGCCGATGAAGAAGGCATTGAGATCGGCACCGATATTCCGGTGCGTATGATCTCAGGCCACTTCGGGCGCGAGGACCGGGACGAGCTCTCCCGGCTGTGGGGCGGTGCGGAGACCTTCGACTGGTATGGCGTCGGCGACACCGGAGTTATATGCGCGGAAGGACCTGATCACACCGGCATGCATGTGTGGGAAGACGCCCATTACGTGGAGATCACCGATGTCGACACCGGCGAACCGCTGGCCGATGGCGAACAAGGCGACGTGATCGACACGGTGTTGTTCAAGGACGATCTGTATCCGATGATCCGCTTCAACACCCATGACGTGTCGGCGTTTCATACCGGCGTCAACGACACCGGGCTGCCGTTCAAGCGCATGCAGGGCATCTTCGGGCGGTCCGACAACATGGTGAAGCTGCGCGGCATCAACGTGTTCCCGCACGGTATTGGCGGCGTTCTCCTGGAGCGCCCGGAATTCACCGGCGAGTACTTCTGCCGGGCCGTGCGCGACGCCGCGGGCCGCGACGACATGATCGTCATGGCGGAGATCACCGCCGACCCCTCGCCCGATCTGGAACAAACCTATAAGGCGCTGATCAAGTCCCGCATCGGTGTGGAAATGCCCGTGGAATTCTACAGGCCGGGTGAATTGACCCAGTACACCGAGATCGACCGCCGCCAGAAGGCCAAACGCCTCAGCGACGAACGGTTTGGGTCTGGTTAACCTTTCGGCTTCACCGCCACCGCGATCATGAACTTGCCGTCCCAGCCGGGGCGGAGTTTGGGGTCTTGCCCGCCGCGCTGATGAAAGCGCGTGGCGACTTGGTAACCGCCCGCAGCCAGCAAATCCTCAAACTCACTTGGTGTGTAATGCCGCACATGGAACGGATTCACCGGCTCCATCTTGTGGGGCCGCACGTCTTCGTTAGGTGTCGAGCAAATCAGTACAGGCGCAAGCGACCCGAACAATTCCACCGCCTCGCGCGCCTCATGAATGTGCTCAAGGAACTCGAACGACACCACCGCATCGAACGGTCCTGGCAACGTAGCCTCGAACAGATTGGCGTTGATGTAGGTGACGTTGGGTTTGGCAAAATGCTGCGCGTGCAGTGCGGCGGCTTCGGACGACGCATCAACACAGGTGATCTGCGCAACGGCATCGGACATCAATGCCGAGCCATAGCCGACGCCGCAGCCGGCATCGAGCACGTGGCTGGTCGCGCCATTGCTGACCAGCCAATGCTTGGCGGCAACGTAACGCGCCATGTGATCGCGCCGGATGTCGGCCATGGAGGTCGCCATGATGCGTTCCACGGCAGCTCAGCCCTTGGACCGGGTGTTGATTTTGCAGGCGGTCACTAGAGACCGCCCCAAAGACACACCGAACTTGAAGTCGTCTCCAACGGTCTCCGATTTGTGCAAAAAACGAGGCGCACGGAACATGGCGTCTTGCCGATTCATCATGGGACGGCATGATACGGCATGACTTCTGCCTCGGCCATTCTCAATGGACTGCCGCCGCTCAAAGGCGAGCTTCCCGCCGCGTCCCCCCGTGACGTCACCCTCATGGTGTGCGTGCGCGCGGATGACGCAGACGCGAAGATGCTGTCCGCCCTCGCGATGGCAAAAGCCCGCGCAGGTGCGGCGCGGGTCCACGTTCACGTTCCCGGCGCGAGTGCGTTGGAACGTGCACGGATAACCCTTTGGGCCGAGGCGCATACAGACACTCAGCTTTCCGCAACTTATGAAGACGCGCCAGGTCAAGACGCCGCATCAGAGGCCTTGGGCCTAATTCGTCTGTTCCAGATCGCCGGTCTCGCCCGTGGCGCCTACGCCTATTGCACCCTGAGCGATGCTCCCCATTTGCCGGGCGGTCTCTCCGCCACGGCGCAACAAACCGCGGTCGCGATTGCGGACGACGACACAAGGCCCAGTCTTACCCTTGATGGCAGCGATACCGCGTTGGCGGTGCTAGCCAAAATCGCGGAGCCCTTGGCCAAGCGCGTGCGCATGGGAGACGTTAAAGAGGGCGATGCACCTAAGGCGGTACGCACCGTCACATCGGCTCTGCAAGCAGGGTCGGGCGAGGCGGTTGGCCGCTTCCCTATCACGCCATCACAAGCGGCGGACACAGCCCCGGGGGAAGCAGCAAGCATCAGCCTGTGGCCAGAGGGTGACGGGCTAAAGGTCCTGCTACTCAAACCGGACATCGCTTTGCCTTTCAAGAGTCCTGACCTGGTGGCAGATGCGCAGCGACGAAGGGAGGGATCACCGTTTCTGACTGGAGCCCATGGCGCTTTGCGCGCCTCCTGGAGTGCGTGCTTTGACGCTCTTGAGCAAGCGCTTGAGGCACGCGGCCATCGCGCAGTGCGCCTCGAGCGGCCTGGCACCGAGATCACCGCGGAGTTGGCAGACGAGGCCGGCGCTGATGTGGTGATCCTGCCCCACCGGCAGCGCTTTCAATGTGACGTCAAAACACCCGCGCTTTATCTGATGCAGATCGCTCATCGCTGGCTGTTCACGCTCGACGAAGACGGGTGGGGCGCCGGGGCGGCGGCCTATCCGTATGACGGGTTCGAAGATAGCCCCGCCGACAGCGGCGTGTTGGAGAGGTATCTCGATCAAATTACCGGCGCCAATGACAGCAAATTCGGCCAACCGAACCGGCGCACACGCGAAGATCTGATTCGAAACGGAACATTGCCAGACGCGCCATATCTGTTTTTCCCGTGTCAAATTCCCGACGATGAAGTGGTGCGGTTCTTTTGCGACATCTCGGAGCGCGGTGCCATCGCCGCGCTGAGCCGGTGGGCAACGGAGCGTAAGATTCACATTGTGTTCAAGGCGCACCCCGCTGCGCCCGACACGGCTGAAGAATTTCGCGCCATTGCCAATACGCCGTTCACCCATTGGGCCGATGTCAGCATTCACGACCTGATCGAAAACTGTCAGGCCGTCGTGACCCTGAACAGCGGCGTCGGCCATGAAGCAATCTTGCATGGCAAGCCGGTGATCATGTTCGGGCAGGCGGAATACGACACGTTGGCCTTGCAAACGGCACCGCAGGACCTGGACGCCGCGTTTGCAGCGGTTCAGGAATGGGACGAAACCTCTCAGTTGAAAAAGTATCGCCAGTTTTACCACTGGTTTACCCGTGATATGGCACTAGACTTATCGGATGACGCGGCGAAAGCCGCTGCACTGACGCGTGTGATCGACCGGATAGAAAGATTGGTTTGATGGCTGCGATCAAGGAAGTCATCGCGACGGCGATGGCGCTACATAAAAAGGGCGACGAAGACGGTGCGGCCGCCATCTTCGAGAAGCTTCTCAAAGCCAACCCAGAGGAACCGCTGGCGCTGGAATACCTTGGTGTGCGCGCCATCAAGAAGCGCGACTACAAAACGGCAATCACCCTGCTGCGCACGGCCACGGGCATACCGGGATGCCGGCCCGCGGTCCGATTCCAGCTGGGTCATGCCCTGCGCGACAGTGGGCAGCTTGTCGATGCGTCGGATGCTTACCGCCGCTACGTCGCGGACTCATCTGACCCCGCAGGCGCGGTTACTCTTGCGGATGTGTTGATCGATCTCGATCGCGACCAGGAAGCGGAAACGGTTTTACGTCAGGCCGTTGAGTGGAAACCGGATTACGTCAAAGCCCTTTGCCTGCTGGCCAAAGTTTGTGAGGCGCGCGCCAAACCGAGCGACGCGGAAGAGTTTCGCACCCGCGCCGTGGAGTCAGCAGAGGACGGTAAGCTTACCCGCTTGATGAAGGCAGCGGCCTACTTGGACATGGATGAGACCGAAGAGGCGTTCAAGATCGCCGCCCAATCGGTGAACAGTCTATACGGCGAGGATTTGGAGAACGCGGTCGCCGCCTACGACCCGTCTTCCCTTCCCGAGGTGCAGGGCCGCATGCCATCCGCTATGGGCGTGCCGCTCATCATCGCCTCTGGTGATCCGAAATACACGGCACGCTTCGCTCCGGCCCTCATCAAGTCCGCCGCCGAGAACTCATCGGGAACCGATATCCATATTCACGTCGTCGTGCCGGACGCGGGCAGTGCGCCGCCGGATCTGCCCGCCGGCCTGCCGGGCCACAGCCTGACCTGGGAGAACGCACCTGGCGCGAGCAGGACCACATTCTCCACGCGGCGCTTCGTGCGGGCATCGACATTCATGGGGGTGCTCGACCGTCCGCTGAACATTATCGATTTTGACTCCGTGGTGAAGAAAGACGTTGCAGCGGCCACCACGGAACTTGCCAAACACGATGTCGCCCTGCGCTACCGCGAGGAAGACGTGTTTCTGCATCAACGCATTGCCGCAGGGTTCGTCAATCTTTCGCCCACCAAAGCGGCGCAAACCTTCATCGATACTGTCGCGGCCTATATCCTGCATTTCGAAGCGAAAGGTGAGGATGCGTGGTTTATCGATCAGATGGCCTTGCTTGCGGCGCGGCGCTATTACAAAGCCAAGGGCGAGGACTCGGGCATGGTGATCTGCGACGTGCCAGAGCGCTTCCTCGATTGGCGGCGCCATGCCTCGGACAGTGTGATCTGGACCACCAAAGGCGCTGGCAAGGCCCTGCCGAAGTAGACACCACGATCCAGGCCGACAGGACCGATCATGACGTTTGATGTTGTTAGCGGCGGCGTGGCCGGCCTTTCAGATGCGCTTGCCTCCGGTGAGATCTCAGCAGCTGAGGCGACAGAGACCTATCTGACCCGGATCGCCGAACACAACGACAATTTAAAGGCCTTCATTACGGTGACGGCGGAGGCGGCGCGGGAACAGGCCAAAGCGGCGGATGAACGGCGCGCAAACAATAAGGCCCTCGGGCCACTCGACGGCGTTCCCGTTGCGCTGAAAGACAACATCGATCTGGCGGGCGTGCCGACGACCGGCGGCATTGAGGCCTATCGCCGCTCCGTGCCCGAGCAAGACTCGGTTGTGGCAAAACGGTTGCGGGATGCCGGTGCGATTTTTCTCGGCAAGCTGAACCTGCATGAAGGCGCTCATGGCGCGACGACGGCCAATGAGGCCTTCGGGTACTGTCAGAATCCCCACCGCGAGGGGTTTACACCCGGCGGATCGTCCGGTGGATCGGGCGCGGCGCTTGCCGCCGGTCTGTGCGCCGGCGCGCTGGGCTCCGACACCTTGGGGTCGGTGCGCATTCCTGCGTCCTTCTGCGGTGTCACGGGCCTGAAGCCCACCTACGGATTGGTCAGCACCCGCGGAGTCATGCCCCTCGCCTATGCGCTTGACCACGTCGGCCCGATGGCGCGGTCCTGCGCTGATCTCACCATGCTCCTGGCCGTCCTCGCGGGATTTGATCCGGACGATCCGGCGAGCCGTCATGGCCCTACCGAATTTTCTGCCGCAACCGGCGATGTTTCGTTGAGCGGCATCAAAATCGGCTACTTCGCCGAGGTCAATCGAATCGCCGGCGAGACCATAGATCCGGCTGTGTCCTTGGCCTATGCCAAAGCCATTGAGCGCCTGAAGTCTACTGGCGCTAGCCTTGAGCCGGTGACTTGGGACGGATTTGACCCCGCAGCTGTCAGATCAAAGGCGCTGCTCTTAATCGAGGCCGATCTCGCCAACATTCATGCGGAGATGCTGGCGTCGAACCCGGATGGGTTTTCGCCGACTTTTCGTGCAGGCATCGATTTCGGTCAGGCGCAGCCTGCACCCAAGCTCGCCAAGGCGCTGCACATGATCGAGAACGTGCGACCCGTCGCGCGGCGTCTTTTCGCCTCTGTGGATGCGCTGGTTACGCCGACCACGCCGGTTCCGGCCTTCGCCTTTGAATCGGACATGCCGAAGACGATTACGACGTTTACATCCTTTGCCAACTATGCGGGATGTCCCGCCCTGTCAGTGCCCATGGGCAAAACCGAAGACGGCCTGCCCCTGGGACTGCAAGTTGTCACGCCGAAGCGCGAGGAAAGCCTCGCGCTTCGGATTGGCCGTGCCTTCGAAAGCGCCGCTTAGAGCCTATTGACTGCGATAACAGGCCGCGTTGGCCCGCCCGAGAAACATGTCGGCAAACTCTTGCGGGTTCGGCACGTCACCGGTGCGGCGTAATTCATCGACGACGAATTGCTTGATCATATCCGGCTCCATGACCTCTTCGACCTGCCGGACAATACCCTCGCGCGCAGCCTCACAGGCCGGCTGAGAGTCAAAAGTTAGAGTGTGCAACGTTAGGGCGTCTACACCCTTCTCATCGCTTCCCGGCGCAAGCGCCGCGACAACCAGTAACCATTTCATTAAACAAGCCTCCCGAAGTGTCATTCTACATTGACGATTGGAGCAAGTTTTATCGACCTGCATCAACGCAATGTCATGCTTGCGGCTGATTATGTCTGGAATGGGGCGCGGACACTATATGCAGGTCACAAAACTGTGACCGATGGAAAGCATGCAGATCGCACCTTAACGCGCCGCGGCTTCCTGATCCTGACGCGCTTTGAACTCGGCCTTGGCTTCAAGCACCTGAGCGTAAATGGCCTCCGCATCACCGCCGATATCGCGCAGAATGTCTGGGTGAACCGCTTGGGCTGCGGCAATCCAACGCGCCCGCTGCTCCGGTGTTAGCTCATAAACGGAGGCGCCATCCTGGCGCAGTCCGGCGATCTTCTCATCCGCATCATGGCGGACCGTGACCCGTTGTGTGGCGAACACATTGAACGCTTCGTCGATTACGGCACGCTGCGCCGGCGTGGCTTTGTCGAGCCAACGCTTGGAAGCCATCAGCACCGTGGTTTCGTAATGATGACCCGTCAGCGTGTAGTGCGGCGCATGATCCTTAAACGCGTTGACGTACCACGGCAGGCTGGACGCGCCGCCTTTGACCATGCCCGTCTGCAGGGCCGGCACCACGTCTTGAATGCCGAGAAAGACGGTGTCGACATCGAGGGCTTCGAAGAAAATAGCGACGGACGGCGTCGCAGGCGTGCGCAGCTTCTCGCCCTTCACATCGTCCGGAGACGTATACGCGCGGGGACCATAAAAGCCGGTCCATCCCGCTTCGGACCACCCGAGGAAAGAGATTTTAATCGGCTCCAGATACGGCTTGATGATGTCTCCGGCGCAGCAATCATAGAAGTAATCCGCTTCTTCGGCGCTCTCGAACAGATAGGGGAGCGACAACACAGCCACCTCAGGGATTGCCGAAGACAGCCCCCACAATGAAGCCGAAGAAATCTGCACCCGGTCCCGGCGCAGGCCGTTGATCATGGTTTCTTCGTTGCCAAGCTCACCGTAGAGATAGAATTCGAAATCAACCTCCGGGCTGGCGGTGAGAATGTCTTTGCGGAACTGCCAGTGTTCGTCCCAGATCGACCCCTTCGGCACACTACCGGCGGCGCGACCCATCAACGGTTCGGCAACCGCAGCAGGCACAGACAGCACGGCAAATACGGCAGCGAGACAGTACGTAAGACTTCGAAGCATGATCGGTCCCTTTGGCTTGGTCATGAGGGGGGGTGTTGTCAAACAGAGCGGAATGCTTCTCAAGTTTACGTCTGCGCCCGACCGCCAAGCGGCGCAGCTATAAGGACGTGCTTATAAACACGTCACCCGGACATTGGCATAGGGGTGTGCCGGGGTCTGCTGCGGCATAACGGTTAAACGGTTGTGAACCCCGGCCTGCCAATAGGGGCTCGCATGGCAGACAGCCTCAGCAGACCTGCGGTCCGGTGCGTCGACATACCACAGCCCGCCGCTTTCGCGGCCAAGGTCGTCCCGGTGCAGCGGCCCCGAGGCACGAATCGTGTCGCGGCGCGCCGCAATGTAAGCCTCTTGTGCGGGCTGATGTTGGCGGCGCAGCGCCATCGCCTGCGGCCGGTCTTCAAAACGGACAATAAACAACATGAGACAGACCTCCCGCACCGCGCCCGCCGTGGACATCCCACCGGCCAAAGGTATGATGCCCGTTGAAACAGGACAAAAAAAGGGCGAGACGCCCCGGGGGACATCATGAGCGCATCTCAGTCGGACCAGCCTATCACCCAGATCGAACATACCGTCGTGCGCGGTGTGATCGCGTATACGTCGAAGAAACCGGAACGTATGGACCAAGAACGCGGGCGGGAGTTTTACACGATCACCAAATACGGCTGGGGTGGCCGCACCATCGGCGTGCATACGGAAATTGACGACCGCCCGTCGGTGATGCGTGACGCCACTTACACGGTGGATAAAAACTGGATGCCGCAGGATTGCTTTGTCCGCCTCACCGTCGCCGATAAATTCATGGGCACTGGGTGGTTCAAGTTTCATGACGACTATACCGAGTGCGAGACCTACACGGCACTTGAAGGCCGCGTCTCTCAACGGATGAGCCACAAACACGGGTCGTTAAAGTCGTTTCAAAATCATGCCATCGCCTGTGACAGCTGGCACTTCTCCCACTACGACCTGAGCAAAGGCCCTGGACAGCAAAGCATTGACGAACTGCTGCTCTGTTCGCCCGATCACCGCGGCGCGACCGGCCCGATGCTGTATCCTTTGCGGCTGGACATGGTCTACGTGGGTGATGAAAAAATCACGGTCGGCGCGGGCACGTTCGATGCGCATCACTTTCAAGTGCCGACCAACACGGATTTGCCGGAAGAGCATCCGCCCTATGAGGTCTACACCACAGCGGACGGGGACTACACGTTCTTGAAGGGCGGCGTCGCCGGCTACATGCAAACCCACTACGAACTGGTCGAGTTTGAAAAAACGGTCGGTTAGGCGAGCGCGTACATGACTAAGCCCTATCACCAGCGCGACCACGTCACGCGGCGCGGGCGACTTGTCTACACGTCCAAGAAGCCGGATAGGTTGGACGAAGAACGCGGCCGCGAACAGTGGACGCTAACCCGTCACGCCGATGGGCGCCGGTCGCTTATGTCTCACGGTGAGATAGACGACCGGCCAAGCGTGCTGCGCTTTGTGCACCTCACTGCCAACGCGGATTGGTCGCCCATTGATGCGTTCGTACGCATCACGGTCGGTGATGAGTTTCGCGGGTCAGGGTGGTTCCGGTTTGCCGATGGCGTTGCCGAATGCGAGACCGTGACCGCGTTAGAAGGACGGATGTCGCAGCGTTTTCCCTATTCGGGCACGTGCCCCGGATTTGGCGGTCACGCCATTCAAAACGATGGCTGGGTGTGCGCTTCTGTCGATCTGTCCCGGCCCGGCGAACAGCAGACATTTTCTCAGCTCGTGTCGTCAACCGATCATCGGGGCGCGACGGGACCTTACATCGCCGAGGCCCGGCCCACCGTGATTTATCAAGGGAATGAGACCATCACGGTGGGGGCCGGCACGTTTGAAGCCCATCACTTTCAGTTTGTCGCTGTCGACGGCCTGCCCGAGGAACACCCGATCTACAACGTATGGACCACCACCGACGGGGACTACATCTTTCTCAAAGGCCAAGTCGACGGATACATGCAGACCTACTACGAGTTGGTTGAGCTCACTGAAGGCCTTTGACGTTGACCCGCCCGCTTTTCGACCGGGATAGCGATTTCATTCCGGCGCAATGCTGGAACCGTCCAAGGCGGATCATAAAAATACGCTGAAGGTTCGCCAATTGGCTGCCACTCCGACTGTTCAAGCCGTGCGAGTAGGTCCCGCTTATGCGTATTGACGTTGGAGGTTGACCGCAATCCAGAGAACCGCAATGTCGCGACCGTTTCAGACGGAACCTCGACAATGCGAACCGACCGGTTATTTGGCTTCGGCGCCGACTCGACCGAGTATGCCGCAGGCAGGAAGAAGCGCATGGTCATTCCCGCATCCGATGACGCGGTCTCGACAGGTGACGTCATGGCTATCTTTTCGGATTGAGTGCGCGTTTCCACCGGTGACGTCATCGCCACCTCTGTACGCGCGGTGTTGTTGCCGAAGATGTAGCCAGCCAACACACCAAAGGCTGAATTTTCGTTGGCGCTACGGGACGTGCGATTTACCGTGACTTCAGCCGCGACACGCGGGCCGTATGACCGCACTTCGACGTCTTCTCCCAGCGTTTCGACAATGGAGTACCTGGGTTGCTCGGTTCCAGCCCGCACACCGACAACGGAACATCCGGCAAGTAATGCGGAACCAACAACGGACGCGACAGCGCGCACAAACATACAAACCTCACCTGAAGGAGTATTTGGTGAGTCTACGTGATAAGGCGCCTTTTGGATTAGGCCGCGAAGCCTTACCGAATGGGCATGCGCTCGAACACACCGTCCATGGGCTCAGCCAACGGCGCGATGTTCAACTCGAACAACTCCAAGAGCACGCCATTCGGATCGAACGCGATCATGTTGCGCGATAGACCAACGGGCGAGCGTGTCGGCGGGAAACTGACCTCGTAGCCTTTTTCGATCAAACGCCGGTGGATTTCATCGATGTTGCCGACACGGAACGGCAACACCGGATCGCCGTGATGACCGGGCCGGGTTTTCTTTTCGTCCATGTTGCGGCACCCAGGACCATCGGGGTCATTCAGAATACCCATGAAGGCAATGCGCCCGCCCGCGACGGGACCACCGGGATACTCGCCCCGCCCTTCCATGACTACAAGACGCACCGAGCCCTCTTCTGAGACAGCTGTGTACTTGCCGATCACATCGGGTGTGAAATCGCGCTCCTGAATGACTTTTTGACCGAGGATATCCCGGTAAAACGCGATGGACTCCTCAAGCTTGCAGGTGGTGATAACGGCGCGGAGCAATAAGCTTTGCACCGATGCATCGGATTGTCCCAGCGCAACCGCCGGAACCGTAATGCCAAGTAACGCCCACATACCAACGATCGCTCTTTTATACAGGTCCATGGCTCTCCTCCCTCGACCAGCATGGCCGAACCTATGATGACTCGGTATGATGAGGGCGAGTCAATATCGCCCTCTTGGAGCACTGGTATGCCATTCCGTCGGATGTTTCTGATTTTTACCGCGTTCATAGCGCCCACGGCCTTTGCAGAAGCCGATGACGCGCAGGATGTCATCTTCGCACTGGGCCTCGTGGAAAGCCCCGTCGCGGTGCGCGACATGCCGGGATGGGTTCCGCCCGAAGCGATTATCGTTCTGGCAGACACCGACGAGCGGGTGGCCTGGTACCGGGAGGTGGTCCCCGAGTCAGTGACTCTTCTGGCCGCCCGCAACAACGCGGACGCGGTGCGCCTGGCCCGTGAAAATGCGGAAACGGCCCGCGCCGCTGTCGGCTTTTGCAGTGAGGATTTAGTCGCCGCCGGACCAAATTTGCATTGGCTGCACATGCCGTTTGCCGGAGTGGCGCGGTGCGTGTCGATTCCGCAGGTGGCGCGCGGTGGCTACTTGGTTTCGAATATGCAGCGCCTGGCGGGACCGCAGATCGCCGAACACGTGATTGCCATGATGATGTATTTCGCCCGTGGACTGGATCACTATGCGGCGGCCCAGGCAGACGGACAATGGAACCGCTTTGCCGTTCCTGCTAACGAGCTGTGGGCGGTCAGCGAGAAGACCATGCTGGTCGCCGGACTGGGCGGCATCGGCACCCAGACGGCGCGCCTGGCGTCCGGTTTCGGGATGCGGGTGATCGCCACCCGCAATTCAAGCCGCGAGGGGCCGGACTTTGTCGACTACGTAGGCTTGGCGGATGAACTGCCGGAGTTGGTGGGCCAGGCCGATGTGGTCGTCAATGCGCTGCCCCTCACCGACGCCACCACCGATTTGTTTGACACAGAGCTCCTCAATCGCATGAAGCCGGGTGCGTTGTTTATCAATGTCGGGCGCGGCGGCAGTGTCGTGACCGAAGACCTGATCGCTGCTTTAGAGTCCGGTCAGGTCGGCGGCGCGGGCCTCGACGTGCAAGACCCGGAGCCGGTGCCAGAGGGCCATCCGCTGTGGGATGCCCCGAACCTGTTGATTACGCCTCACACCTCGAGTTTCAACGATGCCGGGCGTGACCGGTTCTGGATTGTGCTGCGGGAAAACCTGAGACGTTATGTGGCGGGTGAACCAATGCTGTCCGTGGTCGATGTTGAGCAAGGGTACTAGGCGGCGGGATCAGTTGACTCCGGCATCTGCGGCGTAGCGGCGGATCATGTCCAAGTAGTAATCGATATTCTCGTCGAAGCCGGGGACCGGTCCGATGCGATTTATGAACAGCGCCATACTTGACGTGATCAGAAGGTGGCGCATGAGCCGGAACATGGGCTGCGCATCTTTTTCAGCCTGCGACAGAGGTTTCCGGGAGTCATATCCGTCGACAAACGCTTGATTGATCGCCTCGGGCCGCCCTTCAAAATCGTTGCGCCAGTAAAACGCTGAGATGTCTTTGGCGAACGGGTCTGTGCCGCAGTCAGAGAAATCGAAGACGGCCAATCCCCCATCCGCAAGTTCCATGGCATTGGCACATTGCAGATCCCCGTGGCAAGCACCCACCGGAACTTCGGTTCGGTCGAGAGACGTCATGAACGACAGCGCCGCATCACCAGCGCGTTTCAGAAACGCCTGATCTCCACCCCGGCCCTCAAACATCGTTGTCAGGTAGGGCAGCCGTTCGGGCAGCTTTGTCTCCGACGCAACAGCTTTGCGGTGACCGGTCTTGAAATCAAGAGCGGCGAGATGAATGTCGGCCAGGAACGCTCCGAGACGATGCGCATTTTCTTCATCTACGGTGTGGGTGAACGGCGTGCCTTCCAGCCACCCCATCATCACGACCTGACGTTTGCCTTCCGGCGCATTGACGGAAAAGAATAAATCTCCGTTGGCGAGGGGCACCGGCGCCGGCACGGCGATACCACGCTCGCCCAGATGGCGCACATAGGCCTGCTCGTAAGCAAACTCATCGTCGGAACTCTTACCGGTGCGTGCCACCTTCAGCGCATGCGGGCCATTGGCATGCTCGACGCGGTAGATGTCATTCATGCCGCGACTGAGCAAAAGGCAACGCACCTCGCCAGAAAGCTCGTATCGCCGCGTCAGTTCGGCTGCCAATACATCGGCGTCGAGTACGGACTGGCTGACCGGAAAGACGTCTGACGGCATAGACTAGTCCAAACCGGCGGCTGCGGCGTGGCGCCGCGCCAAATCGGTAAAGGGGCCAAAGTCGCCGTCAAAGCCCAAAACAGGCCCGACCCGGTTTATCAGCATCGCATAGCTCACGGACATGATCAGATCACGGGTCAGGCGGAAAATGGGAAGCAGTCGGGTCTCGGCTTTATTGAGCGGCCGAACGGACTCATACCCGTCGAGAAAGGATCGGTTGACGGCCTCATCTTGGATTTCCATATCGCTGCGCCAAATGAACGTCAGAATGTCTTCGGCCAGGTAGCCGATGCCGCAAGTGTCGAAGTCGAGCATGCCGATCTCACCGGAGTCGAGACGTAGAACGTTTGCGAACTGATAGTCCCCATGCACAGGACCTTGGGGCACGTCTCCCGCATCAATCTTTTCGTAGACTTCATCGAGCCGGTGCGTAGTCGCCTCATAAAACGCACAGTCATCGGGGTGTTCGGTGAGCATCTTTAAGAGGTCGGGTAGCCGTTCTTTGAGACTTTTCATGGTCGAGATCAGCCGCGGCTCGGCGCAGGAAAAGCCTTCCCCCGCAAGATGAAGTCTGGCGAGCGCAGCGCCCATGTCATGCGCATCAGACGACGTTAGATTCTCTGTGAAAGGCACACCGGCGAGCCATTGCATCACCGTGACGCTGCGCTGGCCTTCCGGCGCCTCGACGGAGAACAGGAGGGAGCCATCTGCACCGGGAACCGGAGCCGGCACATGACAGCCTCTCGCATGGAGATGCGCGACGTAGGCTTGCTCGAACAAGTACTCCCCATCTGGCCGGAAATTCGCCTTGGTCACACGCAACGCGTAGCGCGACCCGCCAGCTGACACCTCGTAAAAATCGTTGTTGGCCCGGCTCATAAGACGGCAGCGCACAGGCTGTGGGAGCGTGTACCTCCGAGCGATCTCGTCACACAGCGCATTGGGATCGAGCGTGGAGTGAATAACCGGAAAAACCATATTCACACCCTAAACGCCTAACATTCGCGCCGCCATTGCGTTTACAGTGCACGTCAGATGGCCTCCTACCCGGTCACCAGATACCAAAGCCATGAGGAAGAGCGTGACTCAAAAGGGTTCAAATCTTGTCGGTGGCATATACGACATCGGAGTGGGTGTCAGCGATTTGGAACAAGGCGAAACCTTCTGGCGCGCGTGCGGGTATACCCCAGGACAAAAGGCGCAGCTCACCGCGAAACACGCGACGTCCTTGTATGGCGTTGACTCTGCCGCGACGTGCCTGCGCATGACCCATCAGAATGCAACGGCGGGACTGATTAGATTAATCAAATGGGATAAGCCTCTCGGACCGGGATTGAATATGGCGCCGCTGCGCACGCATGGATGCCGGTGGTCCGTGCACCGCACCGACAACATCGCCAACGCCTATGTGCATGGTGAGATTCTCCGGCGTCAAGGCAAGCCGATCCACCTGGTCGGCCCCCACTACAATTTCAACCTCGCCCGCAAGCTGGAAGAGAAACGCCCCTTTGATGAAACCCTGCCCGCGTCTGGCGACGTTCTATTGTTTCAGCCTGAAGCTCAACTGGTGGCGATGACGCGGATGAACTTTGCGGTGCCCAAGTATGGAACGATCAATGAGTCGGCACCGCTGCGGCTGAGTGAGGGGTGCCACATGGCCATCGTGATTCAAGGCGATGACCTAAGCATTTTCGATTTCTACGAAGACGTGATCGGGTTCAAACGCTACCACCAAGCCGACATTTCCTATGAGCCGGGATATATGCCCAGCGATATGTTCGAGCTGACTCCGGAGGAGTCGTTTTCCGAAGTCGATTTCGACGATCCCGCGGCGGGTGACCACCCGACCGAGCATCTGCCCGGCCGGCTGCGATGCTTCCTGATGCGCAGCCCTGAACCACCCGACGACCGGTTGGAGCGTGCTCAGCCAGGCCACCTGGGGCATAGCTTCTATACTGTGCGCGTGCGGGACCTGTCGGCGATGCATGCAGCGATAAAGAACGCCCCAGCAACCAAGGTCAGTGATATTCAGCCGGATGAGTTTGGTGTGCCCGCGTTCACCTTCACCGCGCCCGACGGGTTTGCCTGGGCGGTGGTGGAATATCAGGAAGCTTGATTACACTTTAAGGCCGTTCAGAACGGCGTCGAAGTGGGCGCGCAGCACCTTTTTCAATTCAATCTCGGTCTGGGACCCAAACAAATGATTCCAGATCACGGTCATGATAACCGGACTCATCAGCAGCATCGGATAGTCGGTAAGCGCAGACTGTCTAAGTTCACCTCTGGCTACTCCCCGGTCGAGCACACCTTGCAAGGCTGCCAGTCCAGGCGACAGGATTTCGCCGTAGTAAAATTCGACGAGCTCGGGAAAACGCGGACCTTCGGAAATCATGAGAAGAAGAATGGTCTTGTACTGGGGCTGAGAGAGGCGGCTGGCTAACCGCACTACAATTTCCTCAATCAAGTCATGGGTGGCGCCGGTAAACTGGGCTGCCATTTCGGATGTTTCCGCGACGTGGCGGCCAATGGTTTCGCGCACGCAGGCTTTGAACAAATCTTCCTTGGTATCGAAGTACAAGTAGATCGTGCCTTTGCTGATCCCCGCGCGCTTGGCCACCTCCTCGAGTCGCGTTCCGGCGAAGCCATCACGGGCAAAGACCTCGAGCGCAGCCTCAACGATTTCGCCGGGGCGGGCCTCTTTTTGAGCGGCACGCACGCCTTTTGCCGACCCTTGAGAGGGCATGTGTCAGTCCTTTGTTGCCTCAAAACATCGACAGGAGTATATACTGACTAACCAGTCAGTCAATGAATGGCCGGCTAAGGGAAGGATCAGGCGATGGACGACGGAGCGCATCCGGCGCAGTCGAGCACGAGTCAGAGCGACAATGAACTGGCGCGGCGGGCGGACCCGGATAGAAAATGGGGTCTGATCGCCGCAGGAATTTTGGCCGCAGGCATCGTCGGCTTCATTCTGCTGCGCACGTTGGCACCGGCGCCCGGGCAGGTTGAACGGCCAACTCAAGCGCCGCTGGTGCAGACCCAAACCCTAACTTTGGCTGACGGTCCGCTGCCGGTGCGCGGGTTTGGCCCGGTGCGGCCGCGCGCGGACGTGCGGCTGGTGGCCCAAATAAATGGCGATGTCATCGAAACCAGCGAGGCGCTGGTCACCGGCGGGACGTTTACGGCTGGTGAGGTGCTGGCGCGGATCGACCCCCGGCCCTATCAGGCGGCGCTGGATCAGGCCGCAGCGGAGCGCACCGCGCGGCAGGCAGACCTGACGTTTGCGGAGCGTCAATTAGAGCGCGACCAGCAGTTGACCCAGAGCGGCGCGGCGAGCGAGCGGCGGCGCGACGAGACCCTCAACCAGCGCGACCGGGCGCGGGCCCAGATTGCCGCCCTAGACGCCCAGATCGCGGCGCGCCGGGTCGACCTGGAGCGCACGGTCATTACCGCGCCCTTCAACGGACGGGTGTTGACCGAATCCGTTGATGTTGGATCGGTGGTTCAGCCCGGCGCGGAGATCGCCCGGGTGTTCGCCACCGATGTGTTCGAGATCGTCGTCTCGCTGTCCGACCGGGAGGCGGCGCTGATCCCGGGCATCTGGGACGAAACCCTGACCGCCGCCCCGGCGGCGACCGTCACCCTGCCCTACCGGGGCAACACCTACGCCTGGGACGGCTTTGTCCACCGCGTCGAAGCGGGCATCGATCCCGACACACGGACCATCGACGTGGTGGTGCGGGTATCCAACCCGACCATACCTGGACGCCGCACGAACGCGACCGATACGGACCCCCTGGAAGACCCTCCGCCCCTGCTGCCCGGCACCTACGCGGCAGTCGAGATCGCGGGTGTGGCCCTGACATACGCCCTCATTCCCCGCGCCGCCTACCGCGACGATTCCTCCGTCTGGGTGGTCGGCAGCAGCAATCAGCTTGAGCGCATCCCGGTCGAACTGGTGCAGGATCAGGGCGCCCGGATCGCGGTGCGCGGCCCCGGCCTGGACACCGGCGCCCGCTTGATCGTCAGCGACCTTGCCATCGCCACGCCAGGACTGGTGGTGCGGCCCACAGATGACGCCCCCGGCGCTCTGGACACAGCTACGCCATGAGACTCTCACCATGAGAACCGCCATCGAATGGATGACGCGCCACGGGGTCGCCGCCAACCTGCTGATGGTGTTCATGCTGGTCGCTGGGCTGATCAACGCCTTCATGATTCCCGTCGAGGTGTTTCCGGAACTCAAGCTGGACACCATTTCCGTTGAGGTCGAATACCTCGGCGCCACCCCGGAAGAGATTGAAGAGTCGATCCTGCAGCGCATTGAGGAGCGGGTCGAAGGCATCGACGGCCTGCAGGACATCACCGCCACGGCCATCGAAAACCGCGGCACGGTCACCATCGAGCTCGCCATCGGCGAAGACAGCGCCGCCAAGCTGGATGAGATCAAAGCCGAGATCGACCGCATCACCACCTTTCCCGCCGGCGCGGAAAAGCCAGAGGTGCGCGAAATCTCCAACCGCCAACGGGTGATCGAGATCGCCATCGTCGGCGACATCGGCGAACGTGCGCTGAAAGAAATCGCCAACAAGATCAAGGACGACCTCACGGCCACCGACGACATCTCCCTGGTCGAGGTCAGCTCGGTGCGCGACTACGAAGTCTCGATCGAAGTCGACAACGCCACCCTGCGGGCCTACGGCCTGTCCCTGCCGGAGCTCGCCCGCATCGTCCGCCAAGAAAGCCTCGACCTGCCCGGCGGCGAAATCGAATCTCTGGACGAAGATGTCGTGCTGCGCACACTCGGGCGCAATTACGACCGCAAGGACTTCGCCGAGATCGTGGTGATGACCGGTCCCAACGGCGCCCAGGTCAAACTCGCTGACCTCGCCACCGTTGAGGACGGCTTCCGCGATCAGGACCTGATCAGCATTTTCGACGGCAAGCCGGCGGCCTTCGTCAAAGTGTTCCGCACCGGCGATGAGCAGGTGCTGTCCGTCGTCGACACGGTGGAAACCTACCTGAGCGAAGAGCTCGCCCCCATGTTGCCGCCGGAAACCAAGACGGTGATTTGGCGCAACGACGCCGAGGAACTGGAAAGCCGCCTCAACCTGCTGCTGAAAAACGGCGCGATCGGTCTGATGCTGGTGATCATCACCCTGACCCTGTTCCTGGACGTGCGCCTCGCCTTCTGGACCTCACTCGGCATTCTCGTCGCCTTCATCGCCGCCATTGCGGTGATCAACGGCGTCGGCGGGTCGATCAATCAGATCGCGTTGTTTGGATTCATCCTGGCGCTGGGCATCGTCGTCGACGACGCCATCGTCATCGGCGAGAACATCTACACCGCCAACCGGCGCGGCGGCTCGCCGTTGGAGGCCGCGATCAAAGGCGCCCAGCGGGTCTCGGTGCCGGTGTTGTTCGCGGTGGCGACGACCATCGCCGCGTTCTCACCTCTGCTGCTGGTGCCGGGCACCGGCGGCAAGTTCCTCGGCCAGATGCCGACGGTGGTGATCATCCTGCTGCTGCTGTCGCTGCTCGAGGCCATGCTGGTGCTGCCCTATCACCTGTCGCACCAGCAGTTCGGCGCCGCACCAAAGCGGGGCTCCTGGCTGGAGCGTGTGCAAAAAGTGCAGAACGCGTTCTCAAGCCGGCTCGAACAGTTCGTCAACGGACCGGTCGACCGGGCGCTGCAGTTCGTCACCGCCCACCCCTGGGTCGCGGTGTGTTCCGGCCTGGCGATGATTTTGCTGTCCTTCGGCTTCGTCGCCGGAGGCTACGTAAAGGTCCAGTTCTTCCCAGTTGTGGAAGGACGCTACGTCACCGCCACGTTGGAACTCAAACCCGGCACGCCGTTGGATCAGACCGAGGACATGGCCGAGCACATCCTCAAGATCGGACGTGAGGTCGAACAGGAATTTCAAGCGCGGATGGACGGCGACGGCGAAGTCGTCACCGCCGTGTACGTCCTGGTCGGCAGCCAGGATTTTGCCGCACCGCCCTTCGGCGGCGTCAGCATTCTGCCGGACGCCAACAAAGCGTCGGTGGTGCTGGAACTGGCCGATCCGCAGGAGCGTGACTTCGAAGCGCAAGAGTTCCAAGACCGCTGGCGCGACAAAGTGGGCAATCCCCCGGGCATGCGACGGCTGTTCTTTTCCTCGCAGCTGTTCAACCTGGGCGAACCGGTGCAGGTGGAACTGTCTGCGGGCACACCGGAGACTCTCGATCAGGCGGTGGCCTCCGTGCAATCCGAGCTGGAACAGATCGCCGGCGTGTTCGACGTGCGCAATGACCGTGACGAAGGCAAGCGCGAGATCGAATTGCGCCTGAAGCCTCAGGCGCGGGTGTATGGTCTGACCCTGGAGGGACTGGCGCAACAGGTGCGTGCGGCGTTCTTCGGCGCCGAGTCTTTGCGGGTACAGCGCGGCCGCGAAGAGGTGCGTGTGTATGTCAGGCTGCCGAAAAACCAGCGGGACTCCCTGGACGATTTGCTGGATTACCGTGTGCAGGTGCCGGGCAGCGGCTTCGTGCCCCTGGGAGCGGTCGCCGATCTGACGGAAGGCCTGAGCCCGTCGGCGATCAAACGCCGCAACAGCCGGCGTATCGTCGCGATCACCGCCAACGTCGACAACACCACTGTCACCGGCCAAGAAGTCACAGCCGCGCTGGAAGACGAGATCCTGCCGCGTTTGGCGCAGGAGCTACCGGGTCTGACCTATGACTTCGGCGGCGAGCAGCGGGAACAGCGCCGCACCCTGCCGGTGCTGGGCCGCAACTTCGTCATGGCGTTGTTCGCCATCTACGCCCTGCTGGCGATTGCCTTCCGCTCCTACATCCAGCCGATCATCATCATGGCGGCGATTCCCTTCGGCGCCATCGGTGCGATTCTCGGCCACCTGCTGCTGGGCATCAATCTGACCTTGCCGGGAATTTTCGGCATCGTCGGGCTGGCCGGGGTGATTGTGAACGGCGCGCTGGTGATGATCGACTTTATCAACGAAGAGCGCGCCAGCGGCAAACGCCCGCGCATCGCCATCATCGACGGCGCCAAGTCGCGTTTCCGCCCGATCATGCTGACAGCCTTAACGACGTTCCTTGGCGTGTTTCCGCTGATCGTCGAGCGCAGCATTCAGGCCCAGTTCCTGGTGCCGGTGGCCTGCAGCATCGGATTCGGCGTGCTGTTCGGCACCGCTGTGCAAATGCTGCTGGTACCGGCCCTGGCGATGATCCAGGCCGACGGCCTGGCCGCCAGCCTGGGCCTGGCCAAGCGGCAACCCCTACCTGCGGAATAAGGCGGCGGAATAGAGCGGGTCGCGCCCCACGATTAAGGATCTTGTTTCTCACCGTGCGGTGAGCGGAGATTTGCAAGCCACGCGACGGCAGCTATGGTTGGCGCCCCTGATGTCAGCAAGGATTGCGTTTCATGATGCACCGCTTCGGTCTCATTGTTGGCTTTTTGGCTTGGATGTGCGCCGCCAGCACCGCCAGCGCTCTGACCGTCACCGTGGGCGGCACGGGGGTGAAGGACACCGCCGGTGACCGCAAATGGCTGACCTATCAGCGCAATGTCGAAAGCCGGTCCAACGGCGACATCGAAATGCGCATGCTGATCTACGGCGAGCTGGGGCCGGAAGATAATCTGGTCAGCGGCATTCGCCGGGGACGCATTCATGTGGCCAACTGGTCCGGATTGGCGACGACAACCGTCGTGCCGGAAATGGCGATGCTGTACACGCCGTTCCTGTTCGACGATTACGCCGAAGCCGACTTCATCATGGATAACTATTTGTTCGATGCTTACGCCGAGCTGCTGGCCGACAAGGACGTGCTGCTGTTGCAGTGGGACGAGATCGGCTTCAATCAAATTTACACCAAGACGCAGGTACTCGACCCGGTAGCTCTGCAAGGCGTGCGCTTTCGCACGTCGTCCAGTGAGTCGGCGCGGCTGTTCGCAGAAGTTTTAGGCGCAGATGCGATCCCGCTCGGCTTCACGGACATCGTCACCGGACTACAGACCGGACTGGTGGATGCCGGTGAGAACGCCATCATCATGTATGCGCCCACCGGCATTGCCAGCGAAGCGCCGCACCTGACCCTGACGAACCATTCCTTCGCCACCTCGATCATCGTCATGCGCAAGCGCTGGATCGACCGGCTGCCCGAAGATCAGCAAGAAATCCTCAAAACATCACTGGTGGATATCGCGGACTCCCGGCAGTGGACCCGCGACGAATGGCGCATGTTCCTGGACGAGCAAGACAAGTGGGGCTTCACGTCCCATGACCTGACACCGGATCAGCGGGCGCGCTGGAAAGCGGCGACGGCGCCGGTGGCGCGGCAGATGATCAATGACATCGGCGGCGACGCCCAGCGCATCTGGGATTTGGTGCAAGAGGGCAAAGCCGCGTTTGCGGCGGAACGGGCGGCGTCGCAGTAGGCGAAGACCGCAACTTCGCGATTGGGAGGGACGAACATGAAACTGTGCGCAAGGTTTTTGATGTCGTGTGTTGTGGCGTTCGGTTTGATGACGCAAGCGCAGGCGGCTGAGTCAGTGGTCAAACGTACAACGCTGCTGGTGTCAGACATCGAACGTTCGATTGCCTTTTATGAAGCGATTGGGTTTTCCATCTGGCTCGACCGCGGCGGTGACCGCGACCCCAACGCCGAAGGCGGCGGACTGCCGCTCAACGGTAAACCCTCGTACTCGCGCATCGCCATCATGGAAGGCCAGCACCCGGAGTGGGCGATGATCGGCCTGTTGCAGTTCGACAACCCGCCGCTGCCATGGACGCGCGATCCCGATGACAAAACCATCGGCACGTCGGACGCAGTGCTGGTGATTGTCACCGACGACATCAAAGAAGTGCACGGCAACCTGCAGGCCATGGGTGCGACGATCCTGAAAGAGCCTGAGGATTACACATCCAACTCGGTCAATGGCCGCAAGTTCGGCGCGATCATGTTCGTACAGGATCCGGACGGCTACGTCATTGAGATGAGCGAGGTCTACCGGATTGAGCCGTACGACGAGTAAGCAGCAGAAGTGACAGACGACAGCGATCCGGTTCTCGCAAATTTCCGCTGGCAGGCGGCGCATTGCGGTCAACTGGGTTCAGCTTTGTCGCAAGCGGTGCTCGACGCCGTAGCGGCGGACATCGCCGCGGACGGCGTGGCACGAGCCGTTGTTGAGACATGGCCGGGCGATCCCTTCGCGGGCAATTTGGCCACCCGCTTTTTGGGCGGGCTGCATAGGCTTGTTCTTGATGGGCATGCCCCAGACCTCGCGGCACATTACCCGTCCTGTGACGGCACGTGGAGTGGTGGCCCACTGACTGAAGCCGTCGCGGCAGCTCTGGACGGCAATCAGCAGTTTCTGACCGACTACATCACCTTGCCGCCGCAGACCAACGAGGTCGGCCGTGCCGCCGCGCTGCATGGCGGGTTTCTTGCCGCCGCTGCCGCGACTCGCCTGCCGCTGGCGTTGCGCGAGATCGGCGCCAGCGCAGGGCTTAACCTGCTGTGGGATCAGTTCCGTTACGTCAATCAAGCCTACAGTTGGAAGATGGCGACTCATGACGTGTGGATCGAAACCAACTGGGAAGGCGAAGCACCGGACACCACCGCACCGGTGCAGATCGCCGACCGCGCGGGCTGCGACATCGCGCCGCTGGACGTGCGCCGCCCGGACGATGCGCGCAGATTGGAATCCTATGTGTGGGCCGATCAGACCGAGCGCCTGACGCGCCTGCGCGGCGCCATCGCCGTCGCCCAGCACGCAGATGTCCGATTGGATGAGGCCGATGCGGAAACGTGGCTGCGCGCCGAACTGGCGGAGCCGGTGGCCGGGGTGTGTACGGTGATCTTTCATTCCATCTTCTGGCAATACATGCCGGGAGAAAAACAGGCGGCGGTGCGCGGTTTGATCGAATCTGCCGGCGCGGCACGAGACGACCGCACGCCGCTGGCGTGGCTGCGCCTGGAACCGGATGACTTGGACGATTACCCGCGCGTGCGCCTGACCTTGTGGCCGGGCGGAACAGAACAGTTGCTGGGCACAGCGCACTTTCACGGCACGTGGGTGAAGTGGGGCGCGGCGGGTCAGAAGCCCGTGCGGGCGGCACGTTAACAGAACGTGCGGGCCGCACACCAACAACACAAGCGGGCGGCGGTCTAGGTTTTCTTTCCCGCTTTTGGTTTGCGTTTCTTCACGGGCTTTTTGCTCTTCGCCTTCTTCGCTTTCAGCGCGGCGTCACAGGCCTTGAGTGACCACAGACGGGCGTCGTCTACATCTTCGAGCACCTCTTCCGGCACACGCCGGAACGACATCTGCACCGGCTTGCTTTTGCCGCGATAGGTGAAGGGCGATGAGCCGGCGTCTTCGAAATCAGGCTGGTTGGCGGCATCGACTTTGAAGTACAGCACATCGTCGGCGATCAAACCGAACATGGCGCCGTCGCGGTACAGACCGAAGCCGCCGAACATGCTGCGGGCGGACACGCCGCCGACGTGGTCGAGCACATCCAGGATGTAATCGCAGTATTCGCGTGAGGCCATCAGGAGCTCCGGCGTAGGACAACGAAAGCGCGCAGGTTGACGCCATCGTCGCAGACTTGTCCGCGGCGCTCGACCGAGAACCCGGCGTCACACAGCGTTGTGACCTTGGCGCCGAAGTCTGTTTCGGCGTGTTCGGTAGAACGCTGCCCCTGGCTTTCGAACAGCACCGCGCCGCCGGGGGCGGTGAGCGCGGCGAGGCGGCGCGATAGATCAGGCAGCGGCAGGTCGATCCAGCCATGGACGGCAGCGGCGATGACGAGATCAAAGGGCTCAGGGTCGGAAAACGTGGCGGCGTCAGCAGTTGCAAACCGGCAGGTGGTGAAGCCGGAAAACGCGCACACAGCCTCGGCGATGGCGATCAACGGTGCGGCGTGATCGACGCCCACAACCTCGCGCGCGGTGGCAGCGGCTGTGAGCGCGAGAAACCCGGTGTTGCAGCCAAGGTCGAGCACGCGCGCGCCGGAGGCGAGATCAGTAAGGTGGTACGCCGCCGCGCGGGACGCGGTGTCGCGGCTGCCCGGTAGAAACGCCGGCGCATAGCTTTGATAGAGCAGACCGTAGTCGCCGAACCTGAGGCGGGACTGCGCACGATAGGTTTGCCATAGCGTGTCGACCTCTGCATGCAGGCGTGAAACCGCCGCATGATCGGGCGCGCGGCTGAGAGTGTCAGATAGTCTTTCGGCATGGTCGCGCACGAAACGGGTGAACGGGCGGCAGGAGACAGCAGCCCAGCGCGCGTCGAGCGCGGACGCAAAATCGCCGGTGCGTTCGAACTCATCGGCACGGCGGCGGTGGGTGCCTGGCACATTTTGAAGGTCTGCCGTGGACTCCGCCGTGGCTGGCGCAGAGGGAATATCCTGCGCAGCGGCAAGATGTTCGCGGCCATAGGCATCGGCAAACCCGCCGAGCCAGGGCGCGAAGGGCCGCCATAGACCGATGGTGTCTAAGCGTGCTGCCGGACGGTCATTAAAACTGGCCCAGGGCATGGGCGTTTCGGTGTCTGGTGATGCGATGGCCGGAGTCAACTTGTCGTCCCAGGTGAGGCCAAGCTGGGTACTGACCCGCGCCAGAGTTTGCCCGGGGGCGGCGATGGCATCCTCAACGGCGACCTGCTCCAGCACGGCAGGGTGCGCCCGCCAGTGTTCAGCAAGCTTGCGATACGCCGTCAGGCGCGCGGCGATGCCTTCCCAGGTGTCGGCCCAGTGCCCGCCGGTGACGAAGTGGCGGGCAAAGATGCTGACCGCGGCGTCAAGAGGATCGCGCTCGACAAAGATCACCCGCGCGTCGGGACAGAGCGCCAGAAGCAGATCGAGATACAACGCGTTGGTGGGATGGGTGTCGATGACAAAGCGCCCTTCGCCGCCGAGGGCGCGCAACGTGTCGCGGTAGGCGTGCGCAGCCGTGGCGCGGCTGGCGTCGCTGGCGAGGCAATCGGTTTCAGCCAGACGCGACAGCAGGCCCACTTCATCGGCGGCGGCAACGTCCGGATGGGCGCTGAGCCAGGATTGCAGCAGCGACTTACCGGAGCGCGACGGCCCGCAGAGGATGAGAGGACTAGGCGTTGCGTCTGGTGCGGGTGGGGTTTCGGAACGCGGCAGCGGCTGCGCAAGTAGTGCCGCGACACGCTTGTCGAACTGCACATTGGAACGGGCGTGCAGCGCCGTGGCCTGGGCGGCGCGCGCGGCGTTGCCGGCGGTGAAACAGGCGAGCGCCTCCTGCCAATCGTGTGCGGCGGCGTGATGATTGCCCAGCGCAAACCAGGCCTTGGCGGTGTCTTCGGGGTCGAGCTCTTCCTCACCGACCAGCGACTGCAGGCGGGCGATGGCGGCGGCACGCTCTGGAACATCGGCGTAGAGCGACAGGTTGTACAACGCTGTGACGTGATCGGGCGCGAGGTCGAGCAGGTTTAACAGCGCGGTCTTGGCCGGGGCGGGCTGGCCGCCGTCCCACAGCGCCTGGGCGCGCTTGAGGTGCAGGTCCGCATCCGCCGGGCGATGCTGGAGGGCTTGGGTGCAGACCGCGGCGGCCTCGTCGAAGGCCCGGCGTAAAGACAACAGCGAGGCGAGCGTGAGCGCGGCGGGGCGGTACGACGGATCTTGCGTGAGGGCTTTGCGGCTGATGGTCTCGGCCTCGGTGGTGTGACCGGCCTGGGCAAACACCTGAGCGGCAGTGTGCAAGGCCGGCGCGTCGGCGTCCGCACAGTTGAGAATGCGGCGCGCGGTGGCCAGCGCCGCGTCGCGGTTATTGAGATCGAGTTGAACGGCAGCCAGCACCGACAGGGTGTCGGCATGATGGGGCCGCGCTTGATCTGCCTGCCGCAGCAAGGGTTCGGCGGCGGCGGAGTCACCGCGCTGGAAGACAACAACGCCGAGGTTATAGAGCGCCGGAGCGTGATCGGGGGTGATGTCCAAGACCGCACGGAAGGCGGCCTCGGCAGCGGCAGGATCACCGGCGCGCAGGGCGGCGACACCGGTTTGGAAGTGCGCGTCTGCGTCCGCTGCCGAAGATCCGGCCATGACTCAGGTTTTGCTGAAGTCGGGTGTGCGCTTTTCTTTGAAGGCGGTGAAGCCTTCTTTGAAGTCCCCACCGGAGAACGCGTCGATGAATAGCTGGCGGGTCTCGGGCGTGTCGTCGGCTTCACCGTCACCGATCAAGTGAACAATGCGCTTGGTGGCAGCGGCGGAGAAGGACGAGGCGGCGCAGATCTGATCGGCGTAGGCCAGGACCTCGGCTTCCAGGGCGTCCGGGTCGGTGAGAAAATCGATGAGGCCAACCTCTTTGGCTTCATCTGCTTTAAAGATGCGCCCGGTGTAGAGCACGTCCTTGGCGCGGGCCGGGCCGACGGCATCGATCAGACGGCGAGTGTCGGCCAGGCTGTAGACCAGCCCGAGTTTACCCGGGGTGATGCCGAGCTTGGCCGAGGTGTCGGCGAAGCGCAGGTCGCAGCACAGCGCGATGCCGCAGCCGCCGCCGACGCAGGCGCCGCGGATCATCGCCAGTGTGGGCTTGGGAAAGCGGTGCAGCGTCTTCTGCGCCTCATAGGTCACTTCGGCGATGGTCTCGGCGATGGCGGCATCCTCGAACACCGCCTCCATCTCGCTGATGTCGGCCCCGGCGGCGAAGGCGGGCCCGGCGCCGGTGACGATCAGCACCCGCACCGCGGGATCAGCTTCGGCCTCGGCCAGGAGTTCGATCATCCGCCGCCACATGCCGAGGTTGAGGGCGTTGCGCTTGTCCGGACGGTTCAGCGTCAGGACCGCGTGCGGGCCGGAGGTCTCGAGATAAATCGCGTCGTCTGGCGTGGCGGGAAGGGGCATGGCGGAGGGAACTCAGGTGAACAGTGATCAGCCGGAGTTTTACCCCGGCGGCAGCGGGCGCGGAACCGCCGAAAAAAATTTGCGCGGACTTTAGCGAGAAACGAGCCCATGCACGCCCGCTCAAATCCTTGCGGCGGAACCTGAAGAGTCGCCCGTAAGCGATTGAGTCCTTGTGCGAATTAGGCAGCGTTATGGATGCATGGCGCTGGCGGCTAGGTCAATGACCGACTCCGGACATTTGTCCGGTCTACTTTTTCTTCTTCTTGGCTTTTGGTTTTGCCGCCTTCGCGGCGGTAGCCTCGATCTTCTTTTGCGCCTCGATCAGCTTGTCTTCAGGCGTCTTGCCGCGGCCGATGGCGAGGCGGTTCTCGAACATCGGCTTTTTGGCGCCTTCCCGGTACCAGCTCATCACCATGGGAATCTTGGCGATGCGGAACAGGCCCAACTGCGGGCAACGCCGGTCGGTCTCCGCCGCCAATTCCTTCACCCGGGCGACGCTTTCGGTGCTGTCGACATGCAGATCGAAGTTGAGCTGCTCATACTTGGGCTGCAGGTGCAGATCGAAGAAGAACCCGCGGATGTCGATGAGCGAGCGGATGTCCGTGCGGATGCCGGTGTACTTGAACCCCATGTCGCGGGCGACGACGCGCACGGTGATGGAGGTACAAGCTGCCAGCGCACAGAGTTGCGCATGCACCGGCGTCCAGCCGCGCGAGCGGCCTTGCAGATCAGGCGGATCGCCGATGTCGAAGCCTTCGGGTTCATCGAACATGATGGACGGCTGGCCGTCGAAGTAGCCTTCCACGCGCATCTGCTCGAAGGATTGAGTGCTGACATCGGAAATGCCGATGTAGTCCGGATACCTGGCGTCGGTTTTCATCTTTACGGTCTCCCCTGTGCGCGCTCTAACTCTAGGACTTCCCTGCCGCCTTTATAATATGGCACCTAAGGGGAATGAATACGCTCGCACAAATTACGCCTTCGGCTATCGACCACCTGGGCGTGGTCGGCCGCGACATCACGGCGCTGACCGCGGCCTACACCCGCCTCGGCTTTACCCCGACCGAGCCCGTGCCCTTGATGGGTGTGAAAGACGGCGCACTGGTGCCGCTGGGGCAGGACTCCGCCCATCTGATTTTCGCCGACAGCTATGTGGAATTGTCGGGCGTGACCAGCACCGATCCGAGCCATCACCTGGCGCCGTTCCTCGCCCGCTATCACGGTTTGCACATACTGGCGCTCGGCACGGGCGACGCGGCGGCGAGTCACGCCGCGCTCACGGCCCAGGGGTTCGCCACCCCGGCAGTGCAGGATGCCGGACGGCATGTGGATTACGGCACGCGGCACGGCGACGCCGCGTTCAAATGGTTCAAGGCGCCGGAAGCCCTGGGCGAGGAAGGCTTCGTGTGTCTGGTGGAGCAGGTGACGCCGGAACTGGTGTTCCAACCGCCGGCGGACGGCCACCCCAACGGCGCGGCGGGCGTCAGCGGCGTGCTGGTGTTGTGCAAAGACATCGCCGAGACGATGCAGCGCTTCGCCGCCTATCCGGGCGCGCGGGCGGCGGGAGAGACGGCGTTGGCTTTTGACGGCCAGACCCTGACGTTTTTTACCGACGCGGCATTTGCCGACACCTTTTGCGGCATGGGTGAGGTCCGCGCCCCGGCTTTAGCTGGCTTCAGCATGCGCACACCCGACATCGCCGCCACCCGGGCGTGGTTAAACGGCCACGACGTTGCCGTTCACGAACACGGAGAAAGCGTGTGGGTCGGTCCCGATCAGGCCTGCGGCGCGGTGGTGCTGTTCGAACAAGTCTAAACGTGATGTTCTCCGCGCGTAATGGCGCGAGGCCGGTGCCTTTTACCCTGGGTACTCGGGCAAGCCTGTCCTCTGGCCGCCGGGGGCGGACCAGGGGGTCCGAGTACGACGGTTTAAAAGCACAATTTGTCACCCTCGCATTTATTGCGAGGGTCCAGGGTTGCGAACTGAAGCCTATCCAATAGGTTTCGCTCTAAGTTCCCGCGTACATGTAATCGCGGGTCAACGGCACGGCTTCGAGCGCGGGGCTCATCTGGATGTGGAAGTTGACGTGGAAGGCGTTGTGGAAACTGGACTCGGCGCTGGCCAGAAAAAACTCCCACATGCGGCAGAAGCGCGCGTCGTAGATCTTTTCCATTTCAGCGCGGTGGTCCATGAAGCGGCGGCGCCATTCCTTCAGCGTGAACGCATAGTGCAGCCGTAGCGTTTCGACGTCGGTAATGTAGAAGCCCGCTTTCTCGACATGCGGCACGATCTCAGACAGCGCCGGGGCGTACCCGCCGGGGAAGATGTACTTCAACGTCCAGGAGTCCGTCGCTCCGGGCCCGTCGGCGCGGCCGATGGTGTGCAGCAACGCCACGCCCTCATCGGCCAACCGTTCGCGCACCGTCTTGAAGAACGTGCGGTACATCGGCAGCCCGACGTGTTCGAACATGCCGACCGAGACGATGCGATCAAACGTGCCCTCGGTCTCGCGGTAATCCTGATAGAGAAATTTCACACCATCGCCGGCGTCCGCTTCGTCAGCACGGCGGCGCGCCACCTTAAGCTGCTCCTCCGATAAACTGATGCCGGTGACGTTGACGCCATGGCGTTGGTGCAAACCGAGGGCCAGACCGCCCCAGCCGCAGCCGATGTCGAGCACCGACATGCCGGGTTCCAAGCACAGCTTGGCGGCGATGTGATCGACCTTGTTGCGCTGCGCTTGCTCCAGCGTTTCGTTCGGCGAGCGGTAATAGGCCATCGAATACTGCATGTCGTCGTCGAGGAACCGCTCATACAGCGTCGACGACAGGTCGTAGTGATGGGCGACATTGTTGGCGGCGCGCTTGATGGGGTTGTAGGTGCGCACCAGTCCGCCGAAGCGCTCGATGGATTTGAGCATGCGCGCGGCCCAATGGCCGTGGGTCGCACCGATGTTGGACATCACCAGATCGAGCAGGTCGAACAGATCGCCGTCTTCGATGGTCAGCGTGCCGTCCATATAGGCCTCACCGGCGTACAGCGCCGGGTTGATGAACAGCTTGGTGCCGAGACCGGGATCATGAAACGTACAGGTCACCTTGGGATCGCCGCCGGTGCCGACTTCATGCCGTTTGCCGTCATGGGCGATGATGGTGAGCGTGCCCCTTTTCATCAGAGGCTTGAGGAAGCGGGCAAACAGCACGGGAAAGGTCCTTTAGGCGGCGGCAGAGAAAAGTCTGCTACAGTATTTCATACAAGGTGATCAATGTCCGCCGTCAGCAGGAAGACACCCCTATGACCCACTTGGATGTGAACGCGATCGAACGGGTCTTGATCGTCGGGGCCGGTCCTGTGGGACTTGTGGCGGCGCTGCGTCTGGTGCGCGCGGGCATTCCGGTGGTGGTGTTCGAGGCGGCAGGCGCACCCCATGCGGAGCCGCGCGCTTCGACCTTTCATCCTCCGACGGTGGACCTGCTGGATACCCTCGGCCTGGGCGAGCGCCTGGTCGCGCTCGGACGCCCCGCCCCGACGTGGCAATACTGTATGTTCGAAAGCGGCGACCGGGCGGTGTTCGACCTGAGCGTTCTGGCCGATGAAACCAACCACCCCTACCGGCTGCAATGCGAGCAGCTCAATCTGGTGGTCGAAGCCGCCAAGATGCTTGATGCCGAAGCGCCAGGCTCTTTGATCCACAACGCCGAAGTCACCGGCATTGAACAGACAGCGGATAACGTGCGGGTGACGGTCGACATCGGCGGCGAGGTAGAGACCGTCACGGGGCGCTGGCTGATCGGCACCGACGGCGCCAACAGCATCGTCCGGCGCGGCATGGGTTTGGGCTTCGCCGGTGAGACGTATCCGATGACGTCGATCTCCATCGGCACGACGTTTCCGTTTCACGACCATGTGCCGGAGCTGTGCGGCGTCAATTACTTCTGGGCCGACGGCTGGTCGTTCAGCATGTTCCACACCAAGCAGATGTGGCGCGTCGGCTATTCGCCGTCGCCGGACATGAGCGACGACGAAGCGGTGGCGGATGCGGAGGTGCAAAGCCGCCTGGAGCGCATCGTGCCGGACGGCGGACCGTTCGAGGTGATCACCGCGCGGCTGTACCGCGTGCATCGGCGCCTGGTGGAAACCTTACGCATCGGCCGCATCATGCTGGCCGGCGACGCAGCGCATCTCAACAGCCCGTCCGGCGGGTTCGGCATGAACGGCGGTGTGCATGACGCCTTCAACCTGACCGACAAACTGATCCAGGTGTGGAACGGCGCGGACGACTCGCTGCTTGATTTGTATGCGCGCCAGCGTCACTTTGCCGCCAGCGCCGACATTCAAACCACATCTGACGCCAACCACAAACGCCACCGGGAACAAGATCCGGCCAAACGACAAGCGGCGTTGGACGACATGAAAGCCGTGGCCAATGATCCCGACAAGGCACGCCCGTTCCTGCGGGACTCGTCGTTGATCACGTCGCTGGAGCGCGCGGCGGCGGTGACCTAAGACCGCCTACGCTTCCGGCGAGGCGTTAAAGACCTCGTGGTCAAGCGCGTCTTCGCTGACGGCAATCACCGTGGTCACCGAAACGTCACCGGTGATGTTGACGGCGGTGCGGCCCATGTCCAGAAGCCGGTCGACGCCTGCGATGACGGCGACCCCTTCAAGCGGCAGGCCGACCGAGGTGAGTACCGTGGTCAGCATGATCAACCCGGCGCCCGGCACGCCGGCCGATCCGACCGCGGCCAGGGTCGCGGTGGCGATGATGGTCAGATAATCGCCCATTGCCAGATCGACGCCAAAGGCCTGAGCGATGAATACGGCGGCGACGCCTTGATAGAGCGCGGTGCCGTCCATGTTGACGGTGGCCCCCAATGGCAACACGAAACTGGCGACGGGGTTGGATACACCGATGTTCTCTTCCGTGCAGCGCAGGGTGACCGGCAAGGTGCCGGAGCTAGACGCCGTCGAGAACCCGACAGCGATGGCATCTGTGATACCGCCGAGAAACTTGAGCGGGTTGAGCCGGGCCAGCACCGTTACTAATCCGCCATAGGTCAGTGCGACATGAAGCAAGCACGCGCCGTACACTGTAGCAACAAGCTTGAGCAGCGGCAGGACGATGTCGGGCCCCTGAGTGCCCGCCACCCAGGCAATCAGAGCGAACACGCCAAAAGGGGCGATCTCCATGATGAACGCGGTGAGCGTGATCATCACCGCTGTTCCGGAGTCGATCAGCGCGCGCAGCGGCCGGCCCGCCTCGCCGGATACCACCAAGGCCATGCCGAGCAACACAGCGAAGACGATAATCTGTAAAACGTTGCCTTCGGCGAGCGCCGCGAACGGATTGTCCGGCACCAGACCGGTCAAAACATCGATGCCACGCGGCGCGGCGGGGGCTTCCGCAGGCACCGTGGTAGTGTCCAAGGTGAGGCCGTCGCCCGGCGCGATCAGGACCGCGACGGTTAAACCGATGCAGATGGCGAACACCGTCGTCACCATATAGAGCCCGACCGCCTTGGCGCCGATGCGGCCGAGATCACCGGGATGATCCATCGCGGTAATGCCGGAGACGATACTGACCAGAATCAACGGCGCGACGAGGAGTTTGATGGCGCGGAGGAAGAGATCACCGAGCGGTTTGAGCGCCGCCGCGTCGGGACCCAAGACAAGCCCGGTGATCAGTCCGAGGGCCAGCCCGGCCATGACCCGCCGCCATAGCGGGATTGCTGTCCACCATTGCCACATGCGGCCTCTCCCCCATTTCACTTTACCGCGTTCAATACCAGACCGCTTTGCGGCCAGGGCCTTGCCAAGTTAGGGTAAGGGATTATCTCTCAGACAGCGAGCGATCACGGAGCACGACCATGTTACGCCAGGAAGAGCATGCGGTTTTGCCGAAGTCCACGGTCAACGAACAGGCGCGGCAGGACTTTCTCAACCAGTTGGGCAAGCATGTGTTGAACGAGATCACGCCGGGCAATAAAGCGGCCTACGAGAAACGTGTGTTGCCGCAGCTGCGTCAGGAGCTCGGCCGGGAACCGGAAAGCCGCCATGAGATCCGCAAAGGCATGGTGCGCGACCCGTATTACCAAATGACCAGTTCCTTCCAGCGCACCGTGCAGGAAATGATGTGGAACTCGGTGGACGACACCATTCAGCGTCAACTGCCGGAGCTGATTGCCACGGCCAAGGACATTCGCGCGGGCGAAACCTTGGGCTCGCTGCACATCGACCCCGGGTTCGAGATTCCGGACTATGTGGCGGAGAACGATCACCACTGTATGCCGGGCGGCTATTCCGGTGAACTGGTGGACGACGACATCACCGCCGGGGCGCTCTATGACAAGGGCGCGTTTATCTACACCCAAGGTTTGTTCGGGCCGCGCATGGATGGCATCGGCAAGGCGACGGCGCTGATGATCGCCGCGACGTGGCCGGGCCTGCAACCGCGCAAGCTGCTGGAAATCGGTTGCACCGCCGGGGGCTCGACCAGCGGGTTGAAGTTTGCGTTCCCGGAGACAGAGATCCACGCCATTGATGTCGGCCCGTCGGTGCTGCGCTATGCCCATGCCCGCGCCGAAAGCCTGGGTCTGGCGATTCATTTTCATCAGATGAGCGGCGAAGCGATGACCTTCGACGACGCCAGCTTCGACTTCGTCAATTGCCCGGCGACTCTGCACGAGATGTCCCGCAGCGCCGTGCACAACGTCTTCAAAGAGGCCTACCGGGTGTTGGAACCGGGCGGGATTTTCCTGTTGTCGGAACTGCCGCCCTATGAGGGCGTCGACCCGTGGACCCAATTCGTGCGCGACTGGGACACCTACAACAACAACGAACCCTTCTGGGGCACGGTGCACGAAATGAACTTCGCCGAGATTGCCGCCGAGGCCGGGTTCGACGCGGACAGCTATTGGCAGGGCAACGGCCCGGGCATCGCTGAAGCCAATGCCATGACCTCTGCCGTGGAAGTGCAGAACAAAAAGTTCATGGGCTCTACGCGGGGCGGCGGTCAGGCGTGGTATGCGCACATGACCAAGCCCAAAGCCTAAGCCACCGGACGCGCCGGTTGTCATGAGCGATAAGATACAAACGCCGCGGCAGGCCAAGGGCAAACGCCCGCAGTACTTCGACGATCCCAACATGGATCAGATGCACGCGATGATCATCGCGCTGGCGACGGAAGTTTCTGTGCTGGCGGACCGCTTCGACACCATCGAACGGGTGTTGGAAAGCAAGGGGTCCCTCACCCGCGCCGACATCGAAGCCTGGGAGCCGGACGACGCGGCGTGGGCCGAGCGCAAGGAAAACCGCGCCGAGTTGATCCGCCGGGTGTTCCGCAGCGTGCGGGAAGCCCGCGGTGTGCTGGAAGGCGACGACGGGCCGTGAGCCGCCCGCATATCGAGTTCATTCAGTGCCAAGCGGTGTCATGGCGCACCCTCGGGCCGGAGTCCGCCCGCCGGGGTGTGGATGCTAAAGCGCTGAGCCGCGACGCCGACAGCAAAGCAGTATCGGCGATTCTGCGCTACCCCAAGGGGTGGGAGCTGAGCGGCGCTCATCACCTCGACAGCGATGAAGAACTGTTCGTGCTGAAGGGATCACTGTCGGTTGGAAACCTCACCTATGGGCAAGGCGACTACGCCTACCTGCCCGCCGGGTATCTGCGCGACGGCATGGCTGCGCCGGACGGTGCGGACGTCCTGACGTTCTTCGAAGGTCCGCACGCGCGCATCGACGGTCCGGCGGCGGACGGTGTGTATGACGCGCGCAAACTGGTGGAGCGCATTGCCTCCCACGATGTGGAGTGGGGCAGTGCGACCGATCCGAAAGTCAAAGCGCCGGGGGTGCGGCGGCTGGGTTTGCGCAAAGACCCGGAGACCGGCGACACCACCTGGCTGCTCGACATCGACGAGACCGGCATGGGCGGCGACGTCAACCGGTTGGAAACGCATCCCGTGGTCGAGGAAGTCTTTCTGTTGTCCGGCGAAATGCACATGCCGATGGGCGTCTTGAAACAAGGCGCGTACTTCTGGCGGCCGCCCGGGATTCCCCATGGGCCGGTCGGCACCAAGACCGGCGCGCTGGGCTTCTTCCGCTGCAAAGGCGGACCGCTGACGACCGAATGGTCAGAGGACGCCTACCCGGTAACATGGAACGCGGCCTACGACCCGTTCCTCCCCGAAGACGTGGCCCAGCGGCTGGCGACAACCTATGACGAGTCGTTGCCCTATTAGGCCCTACTGACGCTGGCCTAGCCGCATCACCTCAAGCCCGGTAGTCTGTGCGCCGCTGCGAAGAAAGGGACGGTTTATGAGCGCGCGCATACGCAAAGGGTTCATCAACTCAGGCGCGGGACAGGTGCATTACCGTGCCGCCGGGTCGGGCCCGCCGATCATTCTGCTGCACGACTCACCGCGGTCTTCGGTGCTGCACACGCCGCTGGTAGAGCACTTCTCCGACAAATTCACTGCCATTGCCATCGACACGCCGGGCTATGGCAACTCGACGCCGCTGCCGTCTGAGCCCCGCCCGGAGATTGCCGACTTCGCCGGCGCGTTGGCCGAGACCGTCGCCGGGTTCGGGGTCGAGCGTTGCCCGGTCTATGGCTTTCACACCAGTTCGAAAATTCTCCTGGAGTTTGCCGCCAATCATCCCGAGCGGGTGGCGGTGGCGATCATGGACGGCATCTCGCTGCCGCCGGGCGACACCGATCACGCCTTCATTAAAAGTTACATGCGCCCGTTTGTGGTGACCGACACCGGCAGTTACCTGGGTGAGGAATGGACGCGGGTGCGCGACTTCCAGCGCTTCTTCCCGTGGTTCGCCAAAACCAAGGCGGCGCGGCTGCCGATGGCCCAGCGCGACATGCGCTACTTTCATGAATACAGCATGGACCTGTTCATGGCTGGGCCGCACTTCTCCGACGCCTACTCCGGCGCGATGCGCTACAAGGCGCCGCCGGTGATCCCGACTTTAAAAGCGCGCTGCGTGTTCATGGCGCGCGAAGATGACGTGCTCTACGGCTTCCTCGACAGCCTGCCGGATCCGCTGCCCGCGGGCAGCACCATCGAACGGCTGAGCCCCGACCGCGAGGCCTGGAAGGCGCGGTTGGGCGAGCTGTTCAGCGAGTACGCCGACTTCGACGGCGCCGGAGATTTTGCGCCGCCGGACCCGCTGCAAGATCCCCTGGACGGCATGGCGGTGACACGGGGCTACGTCACCGCCGGCGGCGGCCAGGTGCTGGTGCGCCGCGCGGGGCGCGGGGACGGTACGCCGGTGATCTTCCTTCACGATCTGCCGGGCAGCGCGCGGGCCGACGAGCCGTTCCTCAAAGCCTTGGGACAAGGGCGTCCGGCCTTTGGCATCGACCTGCCGGGCTGCAATGACTCCGATGCACTGGGCGATGCGTCGTTGGACGCCTACGTCAAAGCCCTGGGCGAAACAATTGACGCACTTGGACTGGATGAAGCCGACGTTGTCGCCCACGGCCTGAGCACGCCGCTGGCGCTGAAGCTTGCGGCGGCACAGGGCGGCAAGGTGCGGCGGCTGGTGCTGGACGCGGTGGCGTTGCCCGACGACGAATTGCGCACCGAGATGAAGGTGAACTACCTGCCCGATCTGCGCCCGCATATGGACGGCACCCACCTGCACCGCTGCTGGCACATGCTGCGCGATCAGGAGATTCACTGGCCGTGGTACGACGGCGGCCTCGACGCCATCCGCAAGATCACCCCGGATCTGGACGCCACCGCGCTGCACATCCGCATGGTCGATACCCTGAAACAATGGAAGACGGCGGGCGATGCCATTGCCGCCGCGATTGAAAGCGATGCGCGGGCAGCATTGGGTGATGTGAACATTCCGGCGCTGGTATTTGAGGCCGAAGACGACTCGCGCTACCGCTGGGCCGCCGAGGCGGTGTCCGGCCTGCCCCACGGTGCGGCGGTGCCGCGGCCGGCCGATCCGGCAGCGCGGGCGCGGGCGATCCTCGCGTTTCTCGATGCATAGGACATGACGGCGTGAGCGAGGTCTCAAGCGTGCTGCGCCGGGCAACCCTGCTCGTGCGCGATCTCGACCGGTCGATGGCGTTTTACAAAGGTGTGTTCGGCTTGACGGACTATGCTGAACTCACCGTCAGCATGGATCGCATTCCCCTGTTCCCGGTCGGACCCGAACCGCGCGGCGGCGAAGGCCGGTTTGTGATTCTCAAAGGCGAGAATCCGACCGAAGCGATGATCGGTCTGATGGAGATGCGCGATCCGCCGCTGCCGGAACCGGACCACGACGTCAGACGCCTGGGCATCGGCAGCATGGCACTGGTGCTGTCGACGTCTGATGCAGCGGCAAGCGCGGATGCGGTCGAACGGTTGGGCGGCACCCTCGTCATGCCAGTGAGCGAGGGCCGCAACCTGGGTGATGCGGACGGCAACTTCATTCCCGTGCGCCTGTTCATGGCCCAAGACCCGGACGGATATTTCCTCGAAGTGTTTGAGGCGGTTTAAGACTCAGTCTCTTCGCCCTCGCCGGACGCCTCTTCCAGGGCCGCGCCGTCCATGTCCCGCAGCACACGGCGCAGGATACCGTTGACCGCTTTCAGTTCGACATCGGAAATGTCGGCGATGAACGCCTCTTCCGCTTTGGACTCCAGCGCGGCGGCTTCATCGGCGATGACCTGGCCACGGGGGGTCAGCTTGACCAACACACCGCGCCGGTCGTTGGGATCGGGCGAGCGTTTGACCAATCGGTCCGTCTCCATGCGCTCGAGCAGGTTGGACACCCCGCCGGAACTGAGCGACAGAGCCTGAAAGATCGCGGTCGGCGACATGGCGTAGGGCTCGCCCTGACGGCGCAAGCAGGCGAGCACACCGTAGGAGCCGATGGTCAGACCCTGCTTGCGCAGGCGGCTTTGCATGGCGGTCATGTAACGCTCGTTGAGATAGATCAGGCGGTAGACCAGGCCCTTGGCGGCGCTGTTGTAGCGCGGCATTTCCGCGGCCCATTGGTCGACCAGGGTGTCGACGAGATCGCGCTTATCTTCGCTCATGTGGCCGGTGCCGTCCTTGATTTACCGTATCCGGGCCGTTTATCTTTCTGGAAAGATACTTTCTCGAAAGATTGTTTGCCTCGCTACCATCATACATGAAGCGCCCCGCAAGGAGGACTTTTCATGCGCCAGCAGACGCCCCACCCGATGATGCCGATGGCGGTTCACGACGAGGCCGCGCGGACGACGTTTGCCTATCACCTCGCCAACTTCATCCGCAGCGACATCACGCCCCGCAACAGAACGGTGTATGAGCGTTTTGTCCGCCGGGCGTTTGAGAGAGACAACGGCCGCGCGCCGCAGACACGCCAAGAGGTGCGCAAGGCGATGCTGCCGAACCAACAGTACAAAATGTCGAGCGCATTGCAGCGCTGTTCCCAGGAAATGATGTGGGGCTCGCTGGCGGAGTCGATCGAACGCCAGCTGCCGGAGATGATCAGCCATTTCAGAGAGATTGCGGACGGACCGGTGCGCGGCAGCCTGACGCTCAACCCCGATCTCGAGATTCCCGGCTATTTGGAACACAACCACCATCACTGCATGGCCGGCGGCTATCACACCGAAGTTACCGAGGACGACGTCAGCATGGGCGCGCTGTATGACCGCGGCTCGTTTATCTATGTCGACGGCAACTTCGGCCCACGCAACGACGGCCTCGGCGTCGCCCTGGCGAAATACATCCGCGTGCGTTTTCCGGAGTTCGAACCGAAACGCATCCTGGACATGGGCTGCACCGTCGGCGGCTCGACCGTCGCTTTGAAGGAACAATTCCCCGATGCCGACGTGTGGGGTATCGACACCGGCGCGCCCTGCCTGCGCTATGGCCATGGGCGTGCCGAGCACCTGGGCGTGGAGGTGCACTTCTCGCAGCAGAACGCAGAAGCCACGGACTTCGAGGATCAGTCCTTCGACCTCGTGGTCTCGGCGGCGATGCTGCACGAAACCGCCCACCGCGCGACCTTGAACATCCTCAAAGAGAGCCGCCGTTTGCTGAAACCCGGCGGCTTGATGGTGCATCAGGAAATCCAGCCCTACCGCCACGAAGACCCGTGGCTGGACTTCACCCGCGACTGGGACTCCTTCAACAACAACGAGCCGTTCTGGGGCACGGTTCTGGATATGGATCTGGCCAGCACGGCCCGCACTCAGGGGTGGGATAGCGACGAGGTGTTCACCGAAGTCGGTTTCGGCCCGGCGGAAGCGCACAGCATTGAGCCGGAAGTGGCGGCAGATGACGTCATGGGCGCGTCGCGGGGCGCACGCGGCATGAGCTACCTGTGCGGACGCAAGGCCGCTTGAATCCGTCATGCCGGACGGCGCTCACAGCGGGGCATTAACCGCGCTCATCGACAGCCTGGGCACAGACCGGGTTCTGACCGATGAAACAGCACGGCACTACTTTGCATCGGATTTGTTTTATGAGGGCAAACCGCCCTGCGCGGTGGTGATCCCGGACACCGTTGCGCATTTGCGTGCCGCGGTGAAAGGCCTCACCGGCGCCGGGTTGGCGGTGATCCCGCGCGGCGGCGGCATGCCCTACTCCGCCGGGTATGTAACCAGCGATCCGGATGCGGTGCTGATCGACACCCGCGACCTCAACCGCATTACGGAAATCAATGCCGAGGACATGTACGTCACCGTGGAGACCGGTGTCACCTGGGCCGAGCTCGACGCGGCGCTAAAACCGTTGGGCCTGCGCACGCCGTTCTGGGGCACGGGCTCGGGCAAGCACGCCACCGTCGGTGCAACCTTGGCGCAGAACGGGCTCAATTACGGCTCCGGACTGTACGGCTTCGCGGCGCAGTGCATCACCGGGCTGGAGGTGATCACTGCCGACGGCGGACTGATCGTCACCGGCACCGGGGGCAACGACCAAGCCCCCTCGCCGTTCTTGCGCCACTACGGCCCGGACCTGACCGGCGTGTTCCTCGGCGACTGCGGCGCACTGGGCATCAAAGCCCGCGCCACCCTGCAACTCATTCAACGCCCGGCGGTAACCCTTTACGTGGCCTATGAGTTCAGCGATGCGGATGCTTTTTGCGCGGCGCTCAGCACCATCGCCCGCAGCCAGGCCGTGGCCGAGTGTTTCGGCTTCGACCCGGGCTTTACCACATTGCGCACGACCCATGTCGGCTTGAAAGATGGGCTGAAGATGTTGAGCGGCGTCGCCAAGGAACAAGGCTCTATCGCCGCCGGTTTGAAAGAAGCGCTGAAGGTCGCCTCGGCAGGGCGGCGTTATCTGGAAAACATCGGTTATTCGATTCACATCACCGTCGATGGCCGCGATCAGGGCGAAGCCGACTCACGGCTGGCAGCGGCAACAAAAATTCTGGCGGAAAACGGCCGGGAGATCGAAGCCAGCATTCCCAAGGTGATGCGCGGCACGCCGTTTCCGGATCCGACCATCATTCTCGGCCATCAGGGCGAACGCTGGGTGCCGATGCACGGCGTCGTGCCGCACTCACGCCTGCGGGATTTGCTGCAGGGTTTGGACGCGTTCATGGACGGCCACGCCGGTCTCATCGACAAACACGATATCGTCTGGGCGATCACAGCGGTGCCTGCCGGACCATCGGGCATTCTGGTGGAGCCGAATTTGTATTGGCGGGACGCGCGCACGGCGTTGATCGACGACAGCCTGCCGGAAAGTTATCTCGATCAAAAACCGGTCTACGCGGAAGACACCGCCGCCCGTGCCGCCGTAAAGACATTGCGGGAAGGCATGATCGATGTGTTTCGGGCGCGCGGGGCCGGGCACATGCAGATCGGCCGGGTGTATCCCTACCTCGCCAGCCGCACCGCGCAAACGCGCGCCCTGCTGACGGCGCTGAAGGCGCACCTTGACCCGCAGGGGCGGATGAACCCAGGATCGCTCGGCCTGTAATGTCCGTCGTTACGACGGCTTCTTAAAGACACCATCCAGCTTGGAGAAAACCTTGAGGCGCCTCGTTGCTTTGATCGGTTTGTGTGTGATCGCGGCGTCGGCAAACGCAGCGGACACAACGCCTGTGCGCATCGGCGCGTTTTCCTCACCAGCGTTGGCATCGGAAGGTTTCTACCAGGACTTTGGCCGCAGCCTGAGCGAAGCGGAAACTGAACCGTTTGACGTTACGCTTCTGGTGCACGGGGAGCTGGGCTCGGACGAAGCACACTTTTATGCCTTGCGGCGCGGCCGCCTCGACATCGCCGGTGTGGGGATGCAGTCGGTCACCACCATGCTGCCGGAACTGGCGGTGCTGAATGCCGCCTACCTGTTCGCATCCTGGGACGAGTTCGACAGCGTGCTCGAAACCGCGGTGGTGCCCTATATGAACGACCTGCTGGCGGAGAACGGCGTGGTCGGGCTACGTCATTTCGGCGCGGCCTGGCACGGCGTCTACACCAAGCGCCCGGCCCGCACGCCCGGCGAGCTGAGCGGCGCGCGCTTCCGCGCGCTGATCGATCCGGCCTCGCAACTGTTTGCTCAGGCGCTCGACGTCGATCTGTTTCAGATTCCCTCAACGGAGATTCTGACGGCGCTGCAGACCGGACTGATCGACGCCGGCGAAACCAACAGCCATGTTTACAACATGACCGGCACGTCGGAAGCCGCGCCGTACTACACGCGCACACGGCACACGGCGTCGGTGGTGTCGATCATCGCCAACAAGCGTTGGTTCGATGGCTTGTCGACGGGGCAGCAGGAGCTGGTGCGGGCGGCCTATCCGCCGATGCGCGAGGCGGGCGCGGCGTTGCGCGCCGACGAAGAGCGCATGCTGGCGGACGCGGCGGCGAGTCATGTGACCATCATCGAGCCGGACAGCGCCGAGTTGCAACGCTGGCGCGACGCCGGACAGTCGACGCACCGGGCTCTGGTGGATCAGATCGGCGGCAATGCGCTGGCGTTCTATGACTTGATTGTTGAGGCGAAGGCCGCCTATACCGCTGCGAGTGCGGACAGTGCGCGGTAACCACCTGATATAATCCCAACATCTGAGGCCCAATACCTGAGGAAAAAGGCGGGTTTTCTGACATTCTTCATTTATTTCAAAAATTCTTGAAATTAGTGAAAATGAGGTTATGTAAGCGGCAAAGGAGTTCGCCATGAACCTGCCGCCGTTAACCCAGACCTTCGTTCTACACTTCGGTGAGATGGGCAGCCGCTGGGGCATCAGCCGCACCGTCAGCCAAATCTACGCCCTGTTGTTTCTCTCGGAGGAGCCGCTGAACGCGGAACAGATCGTGGACGGCTTGGGCGTGTCGCGCTCCAACGTCTCCATGGGATTGAAGGAACTGCAGGCCTGGAACCTGGTGCAGCTGCGTCACATGCCCGACGACCGCCGGGATTACTTCACCACACCCGAAGACCTGTGGCAGATCGTCCGCACCCTGGCGGACGAACGCAAAAAGCGCGAGGTCGACCCGACCCTGACCATGCTGCGCGACGTGTTGATGCAAAGCGCGTCCAACGACGGGGACCGCTATGCCCAGACCCGCATGACCGAACTGCACGATCTGATTGAGCTGCTGACTGGGTGGTACGACGACGTCAACAAACTCGACACCGACCGGCTGATCCAGCTGCTGGCGCTGGGGGCCAAAGTGCAAAAGGTGTTCGAGATGAAAGACAAGCTGACCGTGATTCCCGGCCGCAAGAAGAAGCCCAGCTCCGGCGCAGCGACATAACGACAAACACGAGACGACGACATGGACGCCCTGCTGCTCGCGCGCATTCAGTTTGCCGCCAATATCACCTTCCACATTCTGTTTCCGGCGATCACCATCGCGCTGGGCTGGGTGCTAGTCTATTTCAAGTGGGCCTACGCGCGCAGCGGCGACATGAAGTGGATGGAGGCCTACCACTTCTGGGTCAAGGTGTTCGCCCTGTCCTTTGCCATGGGCGTGGTCTCAGGCATCACCATGAGTTTTCAGTTCGGCACCAACTGGCCCGGCTTCATGGAGCGGGTGGGCAACATCGCCGGACCTTTGTTGGCCTACGAGGTGCTGACCGCGTTCTTTCTCGAAGCGGTGTTCCTCGGCATCATGCTGTTCGGCTTCCGCCGCGTCTCCAATCGCATGCATACGGTCGCCACCGTGCTGGTGGCCGTGGGCACGACCCTGTCGGCGTTCTGGATTTTGGTGCTGAACTCGTGGATGCACACGCCCACCGGGTTCGAGCTGCGCGACGGCATCGCCCACGCGACGGACTGGTTGGCAGTGGTGTTCAACCCGTCCATGCCCTACCGCCTCGTTCACACGCTGCTGGCCTCGGGCCTGACGGTGGCCTTCCTAATTGCCGGTATTTCCGCCTACCGCTGGCTGCGCAACGACCGCACGCCCGCCGTGGCCGCCGCCCTGCGCACGGGGGTGACCTTGGCCGCGGTGCTGATCCCGTTGCAGATTCTCGCCGGCGACCTGCACGGCCTCAATACGCTGGAGCATCAGCCGGCCAAGGTGGCCGCCATGGAAGGCAACTGGGAGACCGGACCGCACGTGCCCCTGCTGTTGTTTGCCGTGCCTGACGAAGACGCGCGCACCAATCACCTCGAGATCGGCATTCCCAGTGGCGCCAGCCTGATCCTGAAACATTCTCCGTCGGGCGTGGTGCCAGGCCTCAACGACTTCGGTGAAGACATCCCGCCGGTGCCGGCGGTGTTTTACGGGTTCCGCATCATGGTCGGCGTTGGCGTGCTGATGCTGGCCGTGTCCTGGTGGGGCGCGTGGCAATACTGGAAGCGCGGCGGCCTGAACACCCTGACCCTGCGCACGCTGGTGGTGATGAGTTTCTCCGGCTGGGTGGCCACCATCGCCGGCTGGTACGTCACCGAAATCGGCCGTCAGCCCTGGCTGGTCTCTGGGGTGTTGCGCGTGGCCGAAGCGGTTGGGCCGGTGCCTGCCGGCATGGTCGGCACCACCCTGGCGATGTATCTGACCGTTTACGTGCTGCTGCTGTCGGCTTACGTCAGCGCGATCTTTTATCTCGCTCGCAAGGCCGGGGGCGGGGATGCCCCTGGCAAGCCGGCCCTGCCGACGGCGGTGCCGGGTCTCGGCCAAGCGGCGGAGTGACAGACGCAATGTTTGACGATCCCGGTCAATGGCTGCCCTTCATCTTCGCCGCCCTGATGGGCGTGTCGATCCTGATCTACGTGGTGCTGGACGGGTTCGACCTGGGCGTCGGCCTGCTGCTGCCGCTGGCCGACGATGCGGAGAAGGATCGCATGATCGCCGCCATCGGCCCGTTCTGGGATGCCAACGAGACCTGGCTGGTGCTGGCGGCGGGCCTGCTGCTGGTCGCCTTTCCCGTCGCCCACGGCATTATTCTCACCGCGTTTTACCTGCCGGTGGCGCTGATGCTCATCGGCCTCATCCTGCGCGGCGTGTCGTTCGAGTTCCGTGCCAAGGCCGAGCCCGAACGCAAAGATTTGTGGAACCGGTGGTTCTTCGTTGGCTCCTTGGTCACCGCTCTGAGTCAGGGGTTCATGCTCGGACTTTATGTGCTGGGGCTCGATCAGTCGCCGGCGGCACTGGCCTTCGCCCTGCTGACCGCCGTGTGTTTAAGCGCTGGGTACGGACTAATCGGCGCCGGGTGGATTGTGCGCAAGACCGACGGCGCCCTGCAGCGCAAGGCGGTGCGTTGGGCGCGGCGCTCGCTGGTGCTGGTGGCCGCCGGGTTCGCAGCGATCTCCCTGGCCTCACCATTGGTGAGCCCGCGCATCTTCGCCAAGTGGTTCTCGTTCCCCGAGATGCTGTGGCTGGCGCCGCTGCCCCTGACCGCCGCAGCGCTGCTGGCGGTGTTGTGGTTCGGCCTGAAGCGCCTGCCCGCACCGGGCGACCGCTACTCCTGGCTGCCCTTCAGCGCCACGGCGGGACTGTTCGTGCTGGCGTTCGCCGGCCTGGCCTATTCGTTCTATCCCTACGTCGTGCCCGAACAAATGACGATATACGCCGCAGCCGCGGCGCCGGAGAGTTTGATGATCATTTTGGCGGGAACCCTTTTCGTGCTGCCGATCATCTTCGGCTACACCGTGTTCGCTTACCGTGTGTTCAGCGGCAAGGCGACAGAACTGCGCTACGACTAACGGCTGTACAGCTTATTCCGCGGCCAACGCCGCCGGCGCGCGGTAAACACCGGTCTCGCGGTAACGGGCCATGGTCTGCAGCACGTGGCCGATACCTTCCTGCGCCGTTTCCGTTGGTGTCTCCAACGCCCAGTCGAGGGGAAACCCCTCGTGCCCACGGTACATCTCTGCCGCCTTGGCGAAATCCACCTTATCGATCAGCGACAGATCCGCATCGGCGCGGGCGCGGCGCAGTGCAGCGATATCGACGCTGGCGACCAAGGGCACTTCGCCGCCGGTATCGGCCACCGCAACGGTGCGCCCGTCGGGACCGATCAACTTTGAAAAGCCACGGTGGAAATAGGTGGTCGGCGCATTGAGGTGCGCGGACTCACACCCGGCATTGGCGCTGGCAATGTAAATTTGATTCTCCGCTGCGTGGGCGCACTTGGCGATGTCCCAGGCAGTGCGGTGACCGTTGTGGGGCTCGCCGGTGGGATAGACGACCAGCTCCGCACCGCGCAGGGTGAGCGAGCGCCATAACTCCGGGAAGTTGGTGTCGTAACAGATGCACGCGGCGAGACGCCCAATTTCCGTATCGACCACCGGGAACAAGCCGTCTTCGCCGTAGCGCTGAACGTATTCGGAGTAAACATTGCCCGGTGTGGTGTTGTTGAGCAGACCGTTGATGTCGCCGCATTGCAGCTTGCGGTATTTGAGAATGACCTCGCCCGCCGGATTGATAATGAAGGCGGTGTTGAACCAGCGGCGCGGCCACTCGGGATCGTATTCGAAGATGGCCCCGCCAACGAAGGTACTTGCCTTGACCGCGAAGTCCTGCAGCCGGGCGAAGTGCGGCCCGTCCATGCGGATGCCGACGTTGGGCCAGAAGTCGTCCACCGATTTGCCGAAGGCCGCACCGGTCATCCAATACTCCGGGAACACCGTCAGCTTGACCGCCGGGTTGCCGGCGAACTTGGACGCCAGACCGAGGCTGCGGTCGAGATTGCGGCTGATCACCTCATCGGCGTCTTCGACACTGGTGACGGTGGTGATATGGGCCTGGGCCAGCAGCACCTGATAGGGCGCGATAGGCGCGGCGACATCCGCCGGCCAGTCTTTGGCCCGCGCCTCAGCCCGGTTGTATTCCACCGCATAGAGCTTGGTGCGCAGCTGGGCCGGGAAGTTGAGCATCGGCACAGTGCGGGAGGTGCGCAGGGTTTCAAGGTCGATCTTGGTAGCAACGGCATCGGTCTCCGCCCCGCCGGACACCAGCTCATGGCCGCGGCTGTCCCAAATGCCAGACGCACCACCGGCGGAGGCGGTGAGCAGCGCGGCAAGGTTTTCATAGGCGCGGGCTGGGCGGGCGATCGCGCGTTGATGGTCCAGCGCATCGGGCCGCTGCCGCGCCGGATTAAGCACGATCTCCGCGCCCGCCAGGACATGACCGCGCACCACTTCGTGCTGGCGCAGATCGTCGTTCACCACCACCGCAAGATCGCCGATGGCCGTACGGCACACGGGATAAAGACCTCCCGCATCGGACAGATGATCATGATCGTCCGGACCGAGCAGAAAGGCCGCCGCGCCGATGGCCCCGGCAACATGCAGGCCATGCGCGACCGCGGCTTCGGCGATACCGGCGGGGAGGTCCGCACCGTCCGGCAGTGCGGGAAGGACGACGAGTTTGAGGTCGGCGTAGTCGCCCGCAAGCGTGGCGATGCGCCGGGCCCAGTCCTCGCCGGTGCCGGCGGTGATGTCGGTCAAACAGGCGGCGGTGTAACGCATGGCGCAAGGCTCCCGGATCGGCGCAGTGTTGAGGCCCTATCCTGGCGGGGCGGCGCGTCCGGGGCAAAAAATTTCCTGTGGCAAATGCTGCCGCAGCGGGCATGTTTCGGCAGGTGAACAGAAGCGATTACAGCCCCGGCATGACGGTGTAGTTGGGCAGCGCTTTGATGTCCGCGATCCACCGCTGGACATGGGGATACTCACTGAGCGCGACTTCGCCCTGCCCGGCCATGCCAGCGTAGGGAAAACAGGCGATATCGCCGATGCTGGGATGCTCGCCGCCAGCGAGCCAGGTGGTGTCCGCCAGGGCGGCGTTCATCACCGCGAGGCCGGCGCGGCCTTTGGCCTGCAACTCGCCCAGGCGGTCACGCGGACGTTTCATCAGCACGGTGACCCGGGCCCAGGCTAATGCCGCGACCTCTTCATTGGCGAGCATCAGCCATTGCATCACCCGGGTTTGCGCGAGTGGGTCATCCGGCCACCAGCCCGTGCCTTGGCCATAGCGGGTGGCGAGATAAAACAGAATCGCCTGGCTGTCCCACACCACCGTGCCGTCGTCATCCAACGCGGGCAGTTGGGCGCGCGGGTTGACGGCGCGGTACGCCGGGGTATCGAACTCGCCCTTGGCCCAATCGACGGGCGTGATCTCATAGTCGAACCCAAGGAAACCCAGCATCATGCGCACCTTGTGGCAATTGCCGGACAAGGCGGAGTCGTAAAGCGTGATCATGCGGCGCTGAGATCGACGTAATCGCGGTTGCCGGAGGAATAGGCGATCATCACGTCCGCCTGCGCCGCCGAGGCATTGCTCAGCCAGTGCGATTTATAGGGCGGCACGACGGCAGTGGCACCGGCCACTAGAGGCTTGGGGTCTTCGCCGTCGACGTGCAGAGTGACGGCACCGGTGAGCACGTGAAGAATCTCCGCACACGTATCATGGCGGTGACGGGGCGAGGCCTCCTTGCCGTTCAGCACCATTTTGGCGAGCGAGGCGCGCACGCCCGGGTGCGAGGCATGATCGGCGAGCCATTCCATGTGGCCCCATGATTGTTCTTCGATACGGGGAATGGCGGTGGGCATGGGGAACATCCTGTGTCCGTGAAAAAGTACGATAAAAACTGGCGCGCCTTTCTCTAACCGCTTTGCCGGACTTTTTGGAGGGGCTTTTTTGGGTGATGTGCGGGCGCGTTTCAGGTGCGGTCGAGAATCAGGCGCAAACCGAAGTAGGCCAGCACGGTGCCGATGACCCGTTCGATCCACGCCGCCGCGCGGCGGTACAGCGATGAGATGTGCGGGCGCGACAACAACACGACCGTGAGGCCGTACCACAGCAGTTCCATGGACGTACCGCCGGCGAGAATGACGCCCTTGGTGGCGAGCGACGCATCTACGGGAATGGCGGCCGCATACAGGCTGACAAAAAACAACGCGCCCTTGGGGTTGGAAAATGACACCAGCATGCCCATGCGCAGGCCGGACCAGAAATCCTTGCGGCGTTTGAGATCAGCGGGCAGAGCGGGGGCGTCGTCTTCGAGACCGTGCTTGGCCGCGCGCCACGCCTGCACACCGAGGTAAATGAGATACAGCCCACCGGCGATTTGCACCGCGCGAGTAAGCCAGCGCAACTGATCGAGCAGAAAGGCCAGACCGGTCATGGCCAGCAGGGCATAGAGCGTCGAGGCGATGGCGATGCCGAGGGTGGCGCCGAAGCCGGTGCTGCGCCGCCCCTGCAGCGACAGACGCGACATAAACAGAAACGCCGGGCCGGGGGTGACGACGGCCATGAAGTAGATCGCCATGACGAAGGCGATGACGCTCCAGTCGAAGGTGGTCATAGCGCTGCTCCTGCTCTTTATTTTGTCAGCTTCTCTTCACCACAAGCGTGGCCGAAAGGTCAGCGCACGGCAACCGTCATACGCTGGCAGGACACGGCGATGCCGAGCCCCCGCTTGGTCAGCGGAAATACACCCGCAGTGGCTGCGGCGATGGCAAGCTCGCTGAGCACCGCGTCACCGAGAGCGCCGCGCATGGTTTCGATCAAGCCGGGCAACGCCGGATCGTCGGCGGCCACCGCACAGCCGTAGCGGTAGGCCAGTTGCTCAGCACCAGTGAGCCGGGCCCCGCCCTCCAAGGCATGGCGCAGGACATCCGGCGGTACGTGGTCCTTGACGGCGTAATCGACGGCGATTTGCAAGCAGGTGCCGCAGTCGTAGACCTGCATGGCGCCGATGCGTGCCAGGTGCAGCAGCGCGGCGGGTCCGTGACGGCGGTGATTGGCCAGTAGACCGAATGCCCCGAACTTCCACAACACCCCGGAGGTGCGGGCGGCGAGATCGCGCAGCCATGTCCATTGACCGGGATCGCGGCGCGCGAGGCGGGTGAGAATGAAACGCTCCAACCAGGCCATGGGAGAACTCCCGCGATGAACGGAGAGCCCACTTTACGCCGCGGCCGCGCGGGCGCGATGCTCTATTCCCGCATGGCAGATGTGCGGAGAAACGATAGAGTATATGAGCCGCAACGCAAGATACGGGTGGCAATGGGGGACATTCTGTGGAGCAACGGGCGCGGTGTACGTATTGAGACCGTGTCCTTCGCCCGGTTCGCACGACGCATAAACCCGCCCAACATTTTACCGTATTATTCTGGGCCTCACTCTTTTTATTGGAGCCTGCCCAAGTTGCCATGGCGCGACTCATAGTCCAGCGCGTCGAAGAATTTTATTTTCGCACCGGCCATTAACTGCTGCGCTTCGTCGAGCGAGGCCACTATCTTTCTCTCGTTCTCAGTGTCACGTCCATCGGAAGACTCCGCTGAGACTTCCAGAACCAAAGCCGTGAAAATCTCCTGAGTTTCTTTTAGCTTCTGGGATGTTGAGTGAAGGTCGCCCTGTCCGGCATCCAAATCCAACCCGACGATCCACATATCATCCGCGCTGTCTGACTTCGCGTAGACAATTTGATCGGGGTTGAGCCCGATCTCGGTGCACTCGCCTTCCACGACTTTGCACTTTATTGCGGGCTCAACCTGGCCAGGTTCGCTTGTCTGGGAAAAATCCAGCAACGACAGCTCCAAGAGTTGCCGGCGGACACGCCTGGCCTCTTCTTCTTGCGGGGTCTCTGTTAGCAAAACATAGTATTGGTCTGCGATCTGGCGGGCGTAGTCTTCATGCCGGGGAAACACAACGCTTGTCGCTTCCGGCAGGCTCACGGTAATCGCAATTGCAAGACTGACGACGGTGAGCACTTGGACAAACGCAGCGGCAAGCGTCGCGAGCGTTGAGAAATCCCTCGGCTTTTTCGGTTCCGGGCCCTGACTCCGCGGGTCTTCAGACATCTCGCTTACTCTTCCCGCTGATTCACTTCCCAGACGAAGCCGTCAGGATCGTGGAAGCCCATGGAATGCATCTTGGTTTCCCCGGCGCCGCCGCTTTTGGGCACGGCGCGGGAGAACAGCTCGCGGGTGACCTTTACGCCCGAGGTCTGCACCTTGGCGAACAGGTCTTTCGCATCATGGGCGTGAGCGACGAACACGGCCTTGCCCACACCGAGTTGCCAGGAGGCATCGCCCGGATCGGGCAGCGGGTCTTTGATGAACTGCAGGCCGCCGATCATGCCGTAGTAGTCATGCTCGGCCTTGGCGACGGCGAAGCGCACCGTATCGCCCGGTTTGCCGGCGGCGAGCTGGCCTGAGATTTCCATAGTGGAGTCCTGATACTTGGTCAGACCCAAGGTGCCGGTGAAGAAATCGAGGGTTTGGTCAACGTCGCGCACGATGCAGGTGGTGCGGCGCATCAGGAAGATATCCGGGTTGGGCTGGTTGTAGCGGTAGTAGAGTTCGTAGAAGAACCCTTCCGGATCGAAGATGTGGGCGGAGCAGTATTCGATCATGCCTTCGCCGCGCGGATTGGGGAACTCGCCGTCCTCGGGCGGGTAGTGCACGTGCGCGCCATCGAAGGCCTCGACTTTTGATCAGAGAGTCCATGTCCGGCACGTCGGCGACCAGCACCACGTCGCCGATGCCGAGCTGATGCGTGGGCGGACCCGGATCGGGCAGCTTGGGATCAAGCCATTCCAGCAGACCGATCTTGGCGATCTCGCTGTCGGCACCCTCCATCATGTAGAGCTTCACGCGGTCGCCGGGATTGCCGCAGGGCAGGATGCCGCCGGAGAGTTCCATCTCGGCGTGGTAGGACACTTTCCAGCCGAACACCTGTTCATAGAAGTCCTTCATGCGCTCGGCGTCGCGGCAGATCAACGTGGTGCGCTTGAGAATGGTATCGGTCATGATTCGCTCCAAACTTAAGGACTTCATGCTCGGATTTATTCCGAGCATCCAGAGCAACACGCCGGAATGCGTCTGGCTACCCTGGACCATCGGCATAAAGCCGATGGTGACGATATCGAGTTATCTTAACTAACTCACTGCCTTCCGCGTATTCAGTTCGTAGAAGTACCCATCCGGGTCGAAGAACGACATGGTGGTGAGCACGATGGTTTGGCCGTCGGCACCGGGCACTTCGTCGTGCTGCGGCGGGCAATGCACAGTGTGATTAAACCGACCCTTCGCCTCTTCCATGCGCGCGGCGATGTCATTCACATCTTCCGCGCCGGCGACAAACATCGCCGTGCCGACGCCGATGTGTTTGGGATACGGGCCGGGATCGGCGATGGGCGGGTCGAGGTATTGCATCACACCCAGCATGCCGACCTCTGGGTCATTGCCCTGCAGGATGGCGACGCGCACCCGCGCACCGGGCTCGCCGGCGGGCAGCACCTGGCCGCCCACTTCCATCTCCTGGTCGTACCAGACCTTCATGCCCATGATTTGCGTGTAGAAGTCCACCGAGGCTTGGATATCTCGCACGATCAGCGTTGTGCGTTTGATGCCGAAGGCGGGGATGTTGGGCGCGTTGCGCTTGTGATTGACCTCGAAGAAATACCCATCCGGATCGAAGAACGACAGCGTGGTCATTTCGATCTCACCACGTTGTCCCCCTGGGCCATCCGGCGCGGGCACCGACCAGTCGTGGGGCGGGCAATGCATGCGGCAGTCCGGTGAGGCGGTGAGCCGTTCGATCAGCGGAACCATATCCGGTGTTTCGCAGACAAACACCACATCGCCGATGCCCATGCGCGCGCGTTTTACAAACGCCGGGTTGGCGGGTAGACGCGGGTTGGTCCACTCGAGAATACCGAGCTTGGCGATGTCGGGCCGGTTGCCTTCCATGATGCCGAGATGGACTTCCGCACCGGGCACGACCGTTTCTCCGGCGGGGATGATCTTGCCGCCGACGGTCATGGTTTGGTTGTAGTACTCGGTCATGCCAATGACATCGCGGTGAAAGGCGATGGAGCGCGTGCAGTCCTCGACCAAAATGGTGGTGCGTTTGAGATGGGTGTCGGTCATGCGCCGCCGTCCTTGTGTTTTGAGCGGCGATTGTGCGACGGCGGCGGCGGGATGGCTACCGCCGGGCCAGGAAAAAATTTTCCAATGCCAGTGGGCTCATGCGGGGACGACCTAAACCGTCATCTCCATGAAGAATTTGGGCGGGGTCCAGGTGCCGGGAACAAACGCGTTGCCCCAGCGGCACATTTCCTGCAGCACCGGCAGGAACGCCCGGCCCTTTTTGGTGAGAGCGTAGGCGTAGCGCACCGGGCGGTCCTGATAGGGCGCACGCTCGATCATGCCCGCCCCTTCGAGACGCTTGAGCCGCTCGGACAGGATGTTGGTGGGAATGCGCTCGGGCGATTGCTCGAATTCACCGAACTTGGATTTGCCGACGAACAGGTCACGCATCACCACCAGGGTCCACTTGTCACCGACCAAATCCAGCACCGTGGAGATGGGACAGGGAGAGCGCTCCGCCCCTTCGGGCAGGGGCTCCATGGGGAAATCATCATCAGCCATGATTAGTCACTTGCATTTTAAAAGTTACTATGCCTACAGTTGGGAACTAAGCTTGCAAATTGCAAGTCAGGCGTCCAGGGGACGCAGATACAGACGCAAAACAAAGAAGGGAGGCCCTATGACTGAGACGATGAACGGCGGCTGCCTGTGCGGCGCCTTGCGCTTTTCCTGCACCGCCGGACCGCTGATGACGGGCCATTGCCATTGCGTCGACTGCCGCAAGGACAGCGGCACCGGGCACGGCTCACACATGATGGTGCCAGAGAATGCGGTAACCATCACCGGACCGGAGACATCCTTTACCGTCACGGCCGACAGCGGCAACGAGGTGACCCGTCACTTCTGCCCCACCTGCGGGTCGTCGGTTTACTCCACCAATTCGGGTATGGCGGGCATGATGGCCTTGCGGGCGTCGGCCCTGGATGACCCGGAGCAGTTCACCCCGCAATTTGTGGTGTACGCGTCGCGCGCACCGTCGTGGGATGCGCCTGACGCCAGCTTGCCGAACTTCCCGGAAATGCCGCCGGCCCCGGAGGAGATGGTCAAGGCTTAAGAGATGGCGGCCGACGAAAAACTGTTGGCCCGCATCCGCGATGTGCTGAGCCCCCGCAATGATGTGGAAGAAAAGCGCATGTTCGGCGGCGTGGCGTTCATGGTCGGCGGCCATATGTGCTGCGGGCCGCTGCCCAGTAAGGGTGCGGGTAAGGGTGAGGGCGACGCCGATCTGATGGTGCGCGTCGGGCCGGACCAGTACGCCGCGGCACTGAAACGCAAGCACGCGACGACCATGGAGTTCACCGGCAAGCCCCTGACCGGGTTCGTCACCGTGAAGGCGGCAGGCATCCGCACCAAACGCGACCTCACCCGCTGGATCGGCATGGGCCTGGCCTTTGTCGAGAGCCTGCCGCCGAAATAGCAGCGGCGTTTTGTCACTCGCAGGCGAGTGCGTCCAGTTCCTCGGCCTGGGGCCCGACCCGCATCACCGAGCTGACCTGACAGGTCGTCGTGCGGACGCGTACAGCCTCATCGGCATCGCCGCACATCAAGCCATCTGCACCCGCTTCGAACCTCGGAGCGATTGCATCTTCGAGATCGCGGCAGGCGTTGCAGAAGTGAATGCGATAGTGATCGCCCTGATAATCAGTGACATCGAGGGTGCGGCCATCATGGGTTTCCCAACCGATAATGCGGGAGGCGTCAAAGCAATCTGACGTGGCCATGGAGGTGCCGTCCGTCGCGCAGGCCCCTAAGCCGGCGAGAAAAAATATTGCGGCGAAGAGTCGAACATCCGTCATGGCGCGACCCTCCTTGAGGTCTGTGGGACTGAGACCGCCACGCTACGGCATACCCACCAGCAGCGTCTTTGCGAAAGGTCAAATGGCGATTGCCGGAAGAACACGGCAAGAAAGAGTCTCCCGGCCGCGGCTCGCTTGAGGCATAGTGCCGCCGTGTTTGATTGTTTCGTGTTCTCCCGCCGTATTTTTTTGCATCTCTGCGCCCCGGTCCTGGTTTGTGCACTGGGTAGCGCCGCTGCCGCCCAAGACGCTGCGGGTACGTCTAACGCCTCGGTCGTTACCTACGACGCAGCCTACTTCGCACCCTACGGCCCGATTTCCGCCGCCGACATGCTGGCACGGGTGCCCGGCGCGGACGCCATATTGTCCGATGACTCTGCCGGGGACTTTGCCACGCAGGAGCGCCGCGGCCTGCGCTCGGACACGGATCAAATTCTCATCAATGGCAACCGGGTCACCGCCAAGGGCAACGACATCCAGGAGTACTTCGGCCGTATCTCCGCAGCTCAGGTGGTCCGCATTGAAATCATCAGCGGCAACGTGCGCGAGATCGACGCCGACGTGGGCTCACGGGTCATCAACGTGGTGCTGGATGAGAACATGGCCAGCGGCAGCGGCACCTGGCAGGCGGGCACGCAAATATTCGACACCGGCCAGATTCGACCCATCGGCTATGTGTCCTATAGCGCCGATGCGGGCAACTGGAGTTACACGGTGTTCGTCGAGACCCGCCCCAACATGCCGAACCGCGATCTCGACGAAATATTCTTCACACCCGACGGCACGCCGTTTTTCCAATCCGTTGAGAAACGCATTGTCGACCGGCAGTTCTATATCGGCCGTGGGCGGCTGGCCTACACCTTCGGGCCGGACCACTACATCCAGCTCAACGGCTTTGTCGAACACAAACCCATCAAGGTGTTCGAATCCGACTTCACCTTCGGGTTCGATCAGCTGGGCAACCGGTTCAACACCGATGCCACTTTTGAACAGCGCAGCGGCAAGAACGACGACTGGGAGCTGAGCGGCGACTACGTCCAGCCGTTGTCCAAATCCCTCCAACTGGAAGCGCTGTTTGTGCTGCGCACGGATACCCATCAACGGGACAACGACAACTTCCGCGCCTTCGGCGGCCCGGACGTTCTCATCGGCGGCGATGACGAGGACGAAACCGAAAAAGAAAAAATACTACGGCTGACATTGGACTGGGCCGCCAGCGCCAAACACGGCTTCGAGTTCGGTGCGGAGGGCGCCTTGAACAGCCTTGATGTGTTTCAGAACGTCTTCACCGTCCAGGACGGTGAGATCATCGACACCGATATTTTCAATTCCGATCAGAAAGTCTCGGAAGACCGGTTGGAAGTGTTCTCCACCTATAACTGGAAAGCGACGGACAAACTGGAGTTCGACACCGGTTTGGCGTGGGAGTATTCCAAGCTGGATCAGGTCGGCTCGGACGTGGATGTCAACCGCACCCTGAAATTCGTCAAGCCCTCGTTCGACGCCTTCTACACCGCCACGGACTCGACCCGACTGTGGTTCTCGTTCAAGCGCGACGTGGGACAACTGGACTTCGAAGACTTCGTCGCCGAGGTCGACCGCAACGACGATGAAATCGATCTCGGCAACCCGGACCTGGAGCCCGAAACCTCGTGGGATTTCGAAGTGGGCGCGGAACGCCGCCTGGCCGACAACAAAGGACTGGTGAACGGCCGGGTGTTTTACCGCCGCGTCAATGACGTCAGCGACCGCATTCCCTTTGGCGATTTCGAGACTCAGCCTGGCAACATCGGCTCCGGCAATCACTATGGCGTTGAACTGGAATCCAGTTTGCGGCTGGCCCAGTTCAACCTCATCGACGCGGTGCTGGGCGCAACCTACCTGTGGCAGGACTCAAGCGTGACCGACGCGTTCACCGGTCAGAAGCGCGACTTCGCCCTGCAAGGCGAAACGTCATTGTCCATCAACTTCCGCCACGACATTAAGGCCTGGGGATTGTCCTACGATGTGGAGTTCAGCAATGACGGGCCGCGGTTGCTGAGCGAACTCGACCAGCTGCGGCAGGGCAACCCGCGCTCCAACCTCAAGCTGACGGTCGAGAAACAAGTGCTGAATGACGTGGTGCTGCGGGTGATCTGGGACAACGTGCTGAAGACCACCAACTTCCGCCGCACCACCGTGTTTACGCCCAACCAGGGCAGCGGCAGCCTCACCAGCTTTCAGGAGCGCCGCATCGTCCCCATGGTGGACTTTGGCGTGAGCCTGGTGGGCCGGTTTTAGGAGGACGTTTTAGGAGGGGGCTGCGTCCAGATCGATCGTACCGTCGGCGGCGATGGTCCAGAACGGATTTTGGGCGACCTCCCACAGATGCCCGTCGGGATCGGCGAAGTAGCCGGAATAACCGCCCCAAAACACTTCTTCGGCGGCTTTGATGAGGTTCCCGCCCGCGGCAACGGCCTCTTTGAGGACGGCATCCACCTCGGCCCGGTCGCGGGCGTTGTAGGCCAGGGACACGCCGCGAAAGCCGGACGGGGTATCTTCCACCGCTGCGTCTTGTGCCAGGGCCGCGCGGCCATAGAGACCGAAAATCGACCCACCCGCTTGGAAGAACACAACGTCGTCATTGCTTTGCGCGTGCGCGGTCCAGCCTAGCTTTTCGTAAAAAGCGCGGCTGCGGGCGAGGTCCTCGACGCCAAGCGTGATCAGACTGATGCGCGGTTCCATAGCCGCGCTATTTCGTCGGGAAGCCCAGCGCTTCCGGGTTCACCACGCCATCGGGATCGAGCAGCTTTTTAATGCCGCCCATCACCCGGGCCGTTTCCGGCTGCAAGTTGTCGTAGTACGGGTAGGTCTTACCGATCTGGTTCGACGCCGCCCCGTGCTTGGAGAAGATCGCCACCACCTGTTCGCGCAACTCAGCCACTAGGGCCGACGCTTCCGGGTTGGGCTCCGGCTCCGTCAGCGTTTTCAGGTGGCTTGGCTCCGGCGTGCGTTTGTGCAGCGGGTACCACTCATCGAACCAATGGAACACCGGCTCATAGGAAAAGTAATGCTGGCCGATGGCAATCATCAGGCGCGTCATGAAAATGCCGTGGGCGTCCATGCGTTCTTTGTTGTCCTCCAGAAGCGCTTCGACCTCGCGCATCAGCGGCAGCGCACCGGAATGGCCGACCTTAGCATTCAGCGCGGCCCAGCGGTCGCCATCGGGGCCGAGAATGCCGTTAACCGCCTTGAAGGGATCGGCGCGCACGGCCTTGGGAATGGAGTTGGGAATTTCCTCGCCGCCGTTGTTCTCAGCCGCCTTGCGCAGGGCTTCCAGATCCGTATCCACGGCGGCGCGGCAATTGCCCGAGACAACCGTGTGAATGGAAAACGCGCCCTCTTTAATAAAGTCACGTCCGGCGACCACCAGCTTGGCGCCTTCCACCAACCCTTTGAGCCAGCCCGACTGGCCTTTGACCACCGCGCCCAGGGTTTTAATGTCTTCGACGATATCGGCTGAGGCCATGTTCTTTTTGGTCGAGGCCGGGTCGAACACATAGGCCTCTTCCGCCGCACCACTGCGGGCGATGTCGGATAGCGCGTTGGCGGTCGACTCCATGTCGGGGAAACAGAACGAGGCAAAATCCGTCACCGCCGGAATGCGCATCATGCGCAGCGTCGCCTGCACCTTGAAACCGAGAGAGCCGGCGTCGTGGACGAACAGGCCCGTCAGGTCCGGCCCGTAGGTGCGGTAGAACGGCTTGTCGACATTCTTGAAGCCGGGCTGACCGGTCTTTAACAGCGTGCCGTCCGCCAACACGACCTCGATGCACTGGAGCATCTCCGCCGCGGTGCCGTAACGCCCGGTGCCCATGAACAGCGCGCCGTTTGAGAGGCCGCCGCCGACGGTGGCCTTGTAGCCGGAGAACGTGCCGAACATCGGCAGACGCAGACCGCGCGGCTTGAGCTCTTCGTAGATCTGCTTCCAGGTCACACCGGCTTCGACGGTGATGTAGAGATCTTCTTCGTTGATCTCGATGATCTTGTTCATCGCCGAGGTATCGAGGGTGACGGTGTCTTCCCGCACCGGGCGGTAGCCGCCGGTGTAGGACATGCCGCCGCCGCGTGGCACCACTGCGTAGCCTTCCTTGGCCGCGGCCGCGACCGCTTCAGCGCACTTGGTTTTATCGGTCGGGCGGATGGCGACCGCAGGCGTGGCGCCGACGGAATAGACATCAGAGGCGTAATACTCGCGCTCGGTTTCATCGACGATGACCTGATCGGGGCCGAGGATCGTGGTGAGCATTTCGACCAAACGGTCGTTGCGGGCGGATGGATCGACGTTCATGTCTGTGCTCCCAGATTTTGTCTTTGTATTGCGCGTCGCAATGCGCGGCGCGGTGTTAAAGGCCGTGCGGTTCGGCGCGCTTCATTTCACCGTTTTCAATGACCCAGGTCTTGCCGCCGATAAGCTCTCCGGCCACCGGCACGAACGGCATGACGCGCACCTTGGACCATATATTGTTCTTCACATAGGGATCGGCTTCAAACAAGGCCCGTGCGTCTTCCTCGCTGTCGGCGTTGTAAACCATGATCGAGCCCTGAAACTGACGGCCCTCGCCCTCCGGCGCCGGGCACGGCCCGGCCACCACCACTTTATCAAGCACGCTTTCGACATAGCGCAGATGCTCGATCAAGTGGGTGGTGCGGGTCTCGGTCTGATCCCCATCGTCGGTGCAGATAAAGGCGATGTTCATGCGCCCCTCCTTCTAGCTTTCCGCCAGACGGCGGCCGATGTACAGCAGGTGGCGTTCCAGTTTGTCCTGCTTCTCGGTTTCGAGCACCCGCACGGACACCGCTTGGAAGTGTTTTGCCAGGGTCTGATCCCACCAGGACTCGGACTCAACGATCAGATGAGCGTTGCGGCCGTCGGGCAGAACGCGCCGCGCCTCTTGCAACGAAATCAGCGCCAGCAGGGCTTTGTCCGCCTTCGCGGCGATATGACCGAGCACGCTTTCAAGGGAGTCCGGCTCAATGTGCTCGAAGACATCGAGGCTGACCACCAAATCGGCGGACGCGGGCTCCTGGTCCTTGCCCGGCACAGCGGGGTCGTACTCCGTCACCATGACATCCGGCGCGAGCTCGGCCAGGGCAGGCTTCAACGTGCCCTTGCCGCAACCGTAGTCCAACACCGACGACAGTTTATTGACCCGGCATAGTTCGGCGACCATCGGCGCATGGGCATGGGCGCCCGCGCCGAAGGCGGGGTCCTCATGCATGGCGGCGTTCAGGTCGCGGTAGTCCTCGGAAATAAGAGCCGGTGTCACAGCGAAGCGGCCTAGAAAAACGCCTGCAGGCCGGTTTGCGCACGGCCAAGAATAAGGGCATGCACGTCGTGCGTGCCTTCGTAGGTGTTGACGCTTTCCAGATTCATGGCGTGACGCATGACATGATATTCATCGGCGATGCCGTTGCCGCCGTGCATGTCCCGCGCCATGCGGGCGATGTCCAGCGCCTTGCCGGCGTTGTTGCGCTTGATGAGGGAGATGTCTTCCGGCGCGCAGGTGCCGGCATCGATCTTGCGGCCGACATGGAGCGCGGCGGTGAGACCTAGGGTAATCTCGGTCTGCATGTCGGCGAGTTTCTTTTGAATGAGCTGGGTTTGCGCCAGCGGTTTGCCGAACTGCTTGCGCTCCAGCGTGTATTGCCGCGCGGCGTGCCAGCAGAACTCCGCCGCGCCCATGGTGCCCCAGGCAATGCCGTAGCGCGCTTTGTTAAGACACCCGAACGGACCTTTAAGGCCTTCGACGTTGGGCAGCAGCGCGTCTTCGCCGACCTCGACGCCGTCCATGACGATCTGCCCGGTGATGGACGCACGCAGTGACAACTTACCTTCGATCTTCGGCGCCGACAGACCCTTCATGCCTTTTTCCAGCACGAAGCCGCGAATGACACCGTCTTCAGTCTTGGCCCAGACGACAAAGACGTCCGCGACCGGCGCATTGGAGATCCAGGTTTTGGTGCCCGAGAGTTTGTAACCGCCGTCGATCTTCACCGCCTTGGTGGACATGCTGCCGGGATCGGAGCCGGAGTCCGGTTCGGTGAGACCGAAGCAGCCGATTTTTTCGCCGGAGATGAGGCCGGGCAGGTACTTCTGTCGCTGCTCTTCCGTGCCGTAGGCGGTGATGGGGTAACACACCAGCGATGACTGCACGCTGATCATCGAACGGTAGCCGGAGTCCACCTTCTCAATCTCACGGGCGATGAGACCATAGGCGACATGACTTAGGGCGGACCCACCGTAGGCCTCGGGCGCCGTGGCGCCGATAAGACCCAGCGCGCCAAGTTCCGGATAGATGTCGGCGTCGAAGGTTTCAGTGCGGTAGGCGTCGATGACGCGGGGCATGAGTTTGTTGAGGGCATAGTTGCGCGCGGTGTCGCGCACCAGGCGCTCCTCTTCGGAGAATTCGTTCTCCAAAAGGAACGGATCGTCCCAGACGAACTTGCCCCACTTGGTGGCGTAGGAAACGTCGGCGCCGGCGGGCGACGGTGAAGCGGTCATGACCGGATGTCCTTACATGCGGACCGCGGCGGCCTGCAGGCCGGGCGGCGAGATATGCGTGGCGTGACTTTAGCGGCCCGGTGGGGGTGGGCTCAAGCGCGGCACCCATTCACGCCTGTTTAAACGCCCCGAACATATACATGCCCCCTGCCTTCTTGGGGTTGGGCTTTTCCGCCGTCTCGCGCATTTTGAGTTCGTGGGCGTGGCGGCTGAAAGACCCGGCCCAGGCCGGATAGCTGGGATCGCCGCGATCGATTTTTTGCGAGGTCTCGAACGTGTCCTCGCGGCCAAACCCGGCGGCGACCATTTCCTCAACCACGTCCAAGGTGTGCAGCTTGGCCCAGAACGGTTCGGAGTTGTACCAGGAGTCCCAGTCGCGCACGAACTGCTCGAACACCGGCGTATCGGGATCGAAGTTGGGCTGCTCCATGTGCAGCATCATGCCGCCGGGCTTCAGCAGCTCATGGGCCTTGGCGAGGATGTTGCGCATCGCCTTGGTTGCCGTTTCATGGAAGAACATCGCCGAGATGACGAGATCGACACTGCCCGGTTCGATATCGACGGTTTCCACGTCAGCCTGCTGAAAGATGACGTTGTCGATGCCCATGCACTTGGCCCTGGCATGACCGTAACGCAGGAAAGGAGCCGCAACATCCACCGCCCACACTTCCGCATCGACGTAGAGCTCGGCGATGGGCAGGGTGTTGATGCCCGCGCCGGCGCCGAGATCGACAATGCGTTTGGGTTTGAAATCCGGGTGATGCTCTTTCAGCCACAGCACCATGCCGCGGCCGACGATGTCGCTTTTCGGACCGGTGCCACCAGCGACGGTGGTGTAGTGCCCGGCTTCGTAATTGCAGGCGGCGGACACATCATCCGGGACGACGTCGGTGTAGTAGCTGCCGGGCATGATGTGATTGTCGGCGGCGGCAAGATACTTCGGCGGCTGCACCGACGGGTCTAGGCGCAAACGATTGCTGCCGGCGTTGAGAGTGCGGGCGGTCTCGACGAGGTGATCGATCTGGCGGAACACCACGGACCGGCCGAACTGGTGGCGCATCTCCATGGTGTTGCGGCGGATCGCCGACCAGTTCTGGAACGCGACGTCTTTCTTCATAGCGTCGCGCACTTCGACCGAATTTTTCGGTCTGCGGCCATGTTCTTTAATAAAGGCGGGCTCGACGCGGTTTTCGTAAGCCGCCTTGACGCCGGGAAACAGCGCGCCGCCGACCTGAATGTTGAGGTGAGCGATGAAGTTCAGCCGCGCGGCTTCGTCGTGGGTCACCTCCGGCAGCACATCGTGGCGGTGAATCCGATCATAGGGTGGCGGCAGGGGCAGGGAAGCGCTCATCGTCGGGCCATAACTCTGTTGTCAGTGCGGTATAGGATAGAAGACTGGGTTCCCAACGTCCTGATCTCAAGCAAATTCGGTACGCCGAACTCTGGATTGTCGCGCCACATGACTGCGAAGAAGCGCGTCAGTCCGCGAAAACGGGCGACACATCAGCGTAGACGCGTACTGATGTGACCAGCCCATCTTCGTTCCGGTCCGTAAATGCGACTGCGCGGGTTGTCACCGGTTTACCATCGTGCCGGACATAGTGGTTGAGGGCCTCCAGCACGAATGCCTGATCCGTGCCGTAGATATTCAGCAGCTCATGTTCCAGGCTAGCGAAGCCCTGCCAGTATCCACCGAGCATCGCGACAACAGCGGCTTTGCCCACAATCGGGTCATCATTGTTGAACTGAATGGAAATACCGTCAGCCAGGTTCACGGCATAGGCGTCGATATTGCGGTCATCGACAGCTTGTAAATAGGCGCGATACCACGCGTATGCGTCATCCGACAGTTGATTACTTATTAATGTGTTGGTGATCATCGCCCGTTCTCAGCCTAGGTTTGCTGCCAGAAGGTTAAGCCTTACACTACAGCTTCCAAACCATCAGGGACAGCATGGGACACACTCTCATTCAGAAGATCATGGCGCGGGCGTCCGGGACGGAGTCTGTCACGCCAGGCGAGATCGTCACCTGCGCGGTCGATCTGGCGATGATTCTGGATTCCGGCGGACCGCGTAAGATTTGGCCGCGGCTGAAGGAACTGGGCGTCGGTGTTTACGACACCGAAAAAGTGGTGGTGGTGGCCGATCACTTCGTGCCTGCTGCCGACCCGCAAAGCGCGGCGATTCTGAAACTGACCCGCGACTTCGTGAAGAAGTACGACATCAAGAACTTCTACGACATGGAAGGCATCTGCCATGTGCTGATGGCCGAGAACGGCCACCTGCAGCCGGGCATGTTCTGTTGCGGTGGGGATAGCCATTCGACCATGGGCGGCGCCTTCGGCTGCTACATGGCCGGTTTCGGCGCGATTGAAATGACGGGGGTGGTGATCACCGGCGAGATCTGGTCGGTGGTGCCCGAGACCATCAAAGTGGACTGGTCGGGAGCATTCGGCCCGGGCGTGGCCGCGAAAGACATCATGCTGTTCCTCGCCCGCGAGCTCGGCATGGAGAAGGCGTTCAAGGTTGTCGAGTTCGGCGGCGAGACCATCGCCAACATGGACATGATGGAACGTATGGTGCTGACCAACATGGCCGCGGAACTGGGCGCGGAGACCGGGTTAATTGCGCCGGACGACGTGACACTGCAGGCGATCCGTGATGGCGGCACCGAACCGGCGGCGGATGCCTTGTCGTGGCGCAGCGATGACGACGCCAGCTTCTGCGCCGAACACGCCTTCGATGCGACCACGCTGGAGCCGCAAGTGGCCGCACCGCACAAGCCGTCGAACTCCGCCCCGGCGGATGACTATGAAGCCGAAAAGATTCACGTCGATCAGGCTTATATCGGCGCCTGCGTCGGGGCCAAGCTAACCGACCTGCACATGGTCGCGGCAGTGTTGAAAGGCCGTAAAGTTAAGCACGGTACGCGCCTGATGGTGGCACCCTCGTCGAAGAAGATCATGACCGAAGCGGCGGCGGACGGCACCCTGGCCACCATCACAGAAGCGGGCGGGATGATCCTGCCGTCGGGCTGCGGCGCCTGCGCCGGACTGGGCGCGGGCATCATCGCCGAGGGCGAAGTGTGCATCTCCTCAACCAACCGCAACTTCCAAGGCCGCATGGGCTCGAAGGACGCCTTCGTTTATCTCGGATCGCCTTATACGGTGGCAGCCGCGGCGGTGGCGGGACACATCGTCGATCCGCGCGACATGTTGGGGGAGACGGCAGCATGAGCAGTGTCACCGGTAAAGTGTGGAAGTTCGGCGACGAAGTGAACTCGGACGTGATGGCGCCGGGCATTTACTTCAAAGAGTCCAACGAAGTGATGGCGAGCCACTGCTGCGAGGCGATCAATCCGGAGTTTGCCAAAAACGTTCAGCCTGGTGACATCGTTGTGGCGGGACGCAACTTCGGCATCGGTTCGGCGCGCGAACAGGCGGCGCTGTCGTTCAAATATCTCAAAGTCGGGGCGATCCTGGCGAAGTCTTTCGCCCGCATTTACTACCGCAACACGTTGAACTTCGGCGTGCCCGCGCTGATCTTCCCCGAGGCTGACGAGATCAGCGCCGGGGATGAACTGAAGGTCGACGCCATCGCCGGAACGGTGGGCAATCTGACCACCGGGAAATCCTATAAGGTGTCGCCTATTCCTGAGCACCTGATGGAGATGATCACCTCGGGCGGGCTGATGCCGTATTTGAAAAAAAAGATCGACGCCGGAGAGCTGAAAACGGGAGCACCACCGAAATGAGCCACGCAAAAAAACTACGCGCCCTCCTCGCCGGACCGGACACGGTTGTCGCGCCAGGCATGTACGACGGCATCACCGGATTGCTGGTCGAACAAGCGGGCTTCGACTGCGCCTATGTCGGTGGCGCCAGCATCGCCTACTCCCGCCTCGGCCGCTCCGACATCGGCCTGACCACCTGCAACGAAGTGGCCGACACGATTTCGAAAATCCGTGACCGTATCGCCATTCCGTTCGTGGTGGATGCCGACACCGGCTTCGGTAATGCGCTGAACACCCAACGGACCGTGCGCATGTTCGAACGCGCGGGCGCGTCCGGCATTCAGCTGGAAGACCAGACCATGCCGAAACGCTGTGGTCACCTGGACGGTAAGACGCTGGTGTCGACCGATGAAATGGTGGGCAAGCTGAAAGCTGCGCTGGATGCGCGGTTGGATGACGCCACCGTGATCGTCGGGCGCACCGATGCCATTGCCGTGGAGGGGTTTGAGGCCGCGCTCGACCGTGCCGACGCCTATCTTGAAGCCGGTGCGGACATGCTGTTCATCGAAGCGCCGCGCTCGATCGAGCAGATGGAAGCGATTGCCAAACGCTTCGCAGACCGTGTGCCGCTGCTGGCCAACATGGTCGAAGGCGGCAAAACGCCGGTCTCCAGCGCCGATGACTTGGGCAAAATCGGCTTTAAGTTCGTGATCTTCCCCGGAGCGATGATGCGCATGGTCGCCAAGGCGGGCCAGGAGTATTTGGCGGCCCTGAAGCGCGACGGCTCCACCGCCGCCGTGCGCGAGCGCATGTTTGATTTCAATGGCCTCAACGATCTGCTCGGCACGGCGGACTTGCTGGAAGAAGGCAAGCGCTACGACGCCGCGACACTGAAAGCAGCGGAATAAGCCGGGAGCAGTCTAAGGCCGAGATCTACGGCTTCCGCGCGCAGGTGATCCACGGAAAATTGCTCGGCGGCATGCCGTCGTACCGGATATCCGCAAACCCGGCGTCTTTCAGTATTTGAACCATGTCAATGGTCGCGGACCCGCGCCAGTAGGGTTCGCCGCCGAACCGGGCCAAGTAGTCGGTTCTCCACTCAGCGCGTTTGCCGAGTTCGCTGTACGGCGCCACGTCAGCGAACAGCAGATCGCCGCCCGGCCTGAGAATACGGAATCCCTCTTGCACGACCTCCCGGATCACGTGCTGGGGCAGCTCGTGAAGAAGGATATAGGACGTGAAGAGATCACAGCTTTGGTCTTCGAGATCCGTGGCGCAAGCATCCGCGTGAAGCAGAGTCCAGGTGTGGCCATGGGTGTTGGCGTTTCGCTGGACTTGCTCAAGCTGGGCAATGGAAATATCGCAGGCGGTTATATGTGCGTCCGGGAAAACCTCCGCGAGTTTGAGTGTGTAGAGACCGGACTGACATCCAACATCGACGATATGTTCATAGTCGCGCCGAGGCGCCTGTTCGGCGACTTGCCGGCGGACGGCGTATGCATCGGGTACGGTGACGCCGGACGTTGGCGGCGACGTGTTCTTGTCGAGGATACGCTGAACCAGGCAGCCGTGGATGAACCCCATATGGCGGTGACCATCCCAGCCGCCCGTGGTGCGGTGGATGGGATAATCCCAATACTTGGGGATCTTGAGGGTGGGGTTTGGATGCAGTTCCGTCGCGCCTTTCGACAATCTGTCGAACTCGGGCGACAAGTCGTCGTGTATTTCTTCAAAAGCATCCTTGGCGACCCGGCCATGATGCTCCGCGTGCCACTCACCCAGAAGGTTCGCCGCTCGGAAAGCAGGCACGGCTTTAAGCACCCCCTCAATTTCAGCCGCCCGTTCATCAAGATCATCGGACAGCGTTGCATCATCCAGGCCCTTGGCATCCAAGGCCGCATGCTGCTGTTGAATGAGGTCCTTAACCGCCGGTCCGAAGGATGAGAGAAAATCGAGGGCTGCCCGGCCGTGCTGGCGTAGGGTGTAGTCCATCATGAGTGGCGTGCCCGTCTGTTGCTACGCGCGAGATAGATCGTCGAGGTCAGTTTAGCGGCTGAGCCTGGTGATGGCCACGCCGCTGGCAAAGCCCGGGTCGGGTGCGTTCAACACCGTCACATTATATTTGGCGCGCAGCGCCGCGCGGCGGACTTCAAACGCGCTGCTGTCGATGCGCCGGTCGCGGTAAAGAATAAACGCGCGCAGGCCGCCCGCGTTCTCGCCTTCGTAGCGCAACCCGAAATTCGATTTATACCGATGCTCGTCGCCCACCAGGGTGACGTAATAGCGGTAGGCCTCCGTTCCCGTTTCGGGATCGACCCGCAGGCGCACGGCATCGTTGTCGCTGAGCACACGATAGGTTGCCCCGCTCCCGTTTGCGGACGCCCGTGAGGTGGCGCGCGGCAACGCCACCGTCCCGTCGCCGTCCACCAGCGTGCCGGTGTAGACTTGAACCAGCTCCACGCCCTCGCCGGGCTGGGCCAAACCGTCGGCGTAACGCTCGGTGCCGAGGCCATGCGGATAAAAGCGGTACTCGGTTTCGCGGTAATGGATGCCGTCGAGTTCGACGCGCGACAGGCTGGCGTAGTCGCGCACGTTGTAATCCATGGCGTCGTCGAAATAGGTGTTCTGGCCTTCCCACAGCCCCGCCGAAGCGCGCCAATAGGGCACGTCGGAGAGGACGGTTTGGGCGTGCGGCGCGGCACCCCCTGACGCCATGGCCACGAGGGCTGCAATAAAATATAGACGGTGCATGAGGCCGACTCCTGACGATGAGTTTTCGTTTTACCCGGTTGCTTGAGGCCGCACCACTCAAGGGGCGGATTGACCGGGTGTCCGCGACTCGACCATTCAGGCCAGATGACCTTTCTGTGAGGGGGATTCGGCGCGGATTCCCGCCCTAGCCGGTTTGATTCCGCCCCGCGCCTGAGTATTCTCAGCGCGATATCAATCAAAAGTCCAAACGGCGGATTCACCGCCAAAAACCACACGGTCAAACCGCACACAGAAACGTTGACGAAGGGGATGCATCGCCATGGAGATGTCCGACAAAACTGCCCGGCAACTTTACGAAGAAGTCAAAGCCAATCCGGCCCGGGCCAAATTCGGCTTCGGCAACAAAGCCGCGCTGGTGAACATCGATATCCAGAAGGCGTACACCCGCACCGACCTGTTTAAGACGGCGTACGAAACCGATCCCAACCAGCTGCAATACGTCAACGAAGTGGCAGCGCTGATGCGCGCCAAGGGCTGGCCGGTGATCTGGACCTACGTGGCCTATGTGGAGTCCGGAGAGGACTGCGGCGTTTGGGGCACACGCACCGACACCCCGGACAGTCTGCAAAACATCAAATACGGCTCGGAGCGGTCCGAATTGGACGACCGCCTCGACATCCAGGACAGCGACATCATCATGGACAAGAAGATGCCGTCGCCCTTTTTCGAGACCAATCTGCAATCGCTGTTGGTGTTCCACCAGGTCGATACGGTGCTGTTGACCGGTGGCTCGACCTCCGGATGCGTGCGCGCCGCCGGGGTCGACAGCTTGTCGCGCGGTTACCGCACCACGGTGATTGAAGAGTGCGTTGCCGATAAACATGAGAGCTATCACTTCGCCAACCTGACCGACCTCGCGCTCAAGTACTGCGACGTGGAACCGGTTGAAACCGTCAAGGCCTGGCTGAAGAGCTAACAGCGCCGCAGCTGCGGCTGTTCCATCACGCTAAAAATGTGGAGGGGTGCGTGAAACCCGATCTCGGACTTTATGACTACTGGCCCTATGAGGGCCGCCCGAAAATCCGCTGGCCCAACGGCGCCAAGATCGCCTTTTGGGTGGCGCCCAACATCGAGTTCTATGAACTCGATCCGCCGAAGAACCCGCTGCGCAATGCCTGGCCGCGCCCGCACCCGGACGTGCTGCTGGCCTCAAACCGCGACTACGGTAACCGTGCGGGCCACTGGCGGATGATGGAGGTGATGGACAAATATAATGTACGCGGCTCTATTTCGCTGAGCATCGGCCTGATCGATCACCACCCCGAACTGATCGAGGAAACCAAGGCGCGGAACTGGGAGTTCTTTTCCCACGGCATTTACAACACCCGGTATTCCTATGAGATGGATGAAGCGCAAGAGCGCGCCATCATGGAGGACAGCCTGGAGTCGGTGATGAAGGCGACGGGCCAGAAGCTGGCCGGCTATTTGGCCCCAGCCCTAACCCACACCGAACGCACCATGGATCTGCTGGCCGAATACGGCTTTTTGTATACCTGCGATCTGTTCCAGGACGACACGCCGCAGCCGGTGAATGTGAACAGCGGGCGGCTGATCTCCATGCCGTACTCGCTCGAGATCAACGACATCATTGTTTACAACGCCTACCTCGGCACGCCGCGCCGCTATGGCCAGATGATCAAAGATCAGTTCGATCAACTGCTGAAAGAGGGCGAAGAGTGCGGCACGGTGATGTGCATTCCCCTGCACGCCTATGCCGTGGGACACCCGCACCGCATCGGCGGCTTCGAGGACGCGCTGGAATATATCACCGGCCACTCCAAGGAAGATGTGTGGATCACCACCGGCCGTGAGATCGCCGAGTACTACTACGAGACCTACTACGACGAATGCCTCGCCGACATAAACGCGCGGAAAGGAGGCTGAGCCATGACCTTAGATAAAGAGTATCTGGAGTACCCGAACCGCAAGTACGGCATGGACCACGACCTGTACGACTGGTCGATCCTGCAAAAACGCGAGCCGGTGAAGTGGCCGAACGATGCCAAGGTGGCGCTGTGGATCAGCTATTCCCTGGAGTTCTTCCCGCTCGATCAGCCGGCCAAACCGTTCAAAGCGCCGGGCGGCATGGTCACGCCTTACCCGGACCTGCGCCACTTCACCACGCGGGACTACGGCAACCGGGTCGGCATTCAGCGCCTGTGGAAGGTGCTGGACAAGCACGGCTTGAAAGCCTCCGCCGCGGTGAACTCCAAGGTGGCGGAGCGCTATCCGTACCTCGTCAACAAGATCAACGAACGCGGCGATGAACTGATCGGCCACGGCGTCGACATGGGCAAAATTCATTACGGCGGCATGGACGACGGCGAGGAACAAGCGCTGATTAAAGAGAGCCTGGAGTCTCTGCGCCAAGCCTCCGGCCAGCCGGTGACGGGCTGGTGGTCACCCGGCAAATCACAAAGCTGGAACACCATGAAGCACCTCGCCGCCAACGGTGTGGTGTACTGCTGCGACTGGGGCAACGACGACATGCCCTACCAGATGAACGAGGCGGGCGGGAACCTGTGGGCGATGCCGCATGGCGATGAAATCTGGGACCGCACCATCATCATGGACAAGAAGCACAACGAGGAGGAATTCGTCGAAGAGGTGCAGGACGCGTTCTCGGTGCTCTACAACGAAACCGACAAGTATGGCGGACGCGTTCTGTCGCTGGTGCTGACGCCGTACATCATGGGCTTACACTATCGCATTAAGTATCTCGATCAGGTGCTCGGCTGGATCAAGGAGCACGACGGCGTTTGGTCCGCCACGGGCACGGAAATTCTCGACGCCTTCAAGGCGCAGACTGGCTAGGGCCAGGACCGATATGACAACGCGTAGCACACGACGGAATGCAATTGGCACACTGGGCGGCGTGGCCTTAGTTGGCGCAACGCAGACCGGCTGCTCGGACGCTCAGGAGACGTCTACAGACAGCGCGGATAACCAGGCTGAGGAGACCACCATGTCCGGCCCGCCGCTGTTGAAGCGCATCAAGATCGCCACTTTGGCGGTGCCCGATGTCACGGCCATCGCCGATCTGTACGGCGAATGGCTGGGCTACGCCACGGTGCAAAAGGGTGAGGTGCCGCAGCGATTGGCGGCCTCTTGGGGCGCACCCAACTCGGGCGGGCGGCCCTATGTGATCATGCAGCCGGAGAGCGGCACGGACGTGTTCATCCGCGCAGTCGAAATCGACCCGGTGCCCGGCTACAAAGCCATGACCACGTGGGGCTGGAATGCGGTGGAGGTCATCGTCGACGACCCCGACGCGGTGTATGAAAAGCTGTCGGACTCCCCCTTCACATTACTGGGCAAACCCGAGGGTCTGCAGAACTACCCGAGCATCCGCGCCACCCAGTTCCAAGGACCGGCTGAGGATGTTCTGTATCTGACAGCTGAGACCGGCGACCGCGACAACTCGCTGCTGCCCCATCCCGGCGCGTTCGTCGGCCGGGTGTTTATCATGGTGGTCGCCGGACCGGATATTCAGGCGCTGCAGGATTTCTACGCCGAGACCTTCAACATGCAGCGCGGACCGATCCGCAATTCACCGATCGAGCTGATCAACCGGGCGCAGGGTATTGCGCTGGACAGCGAGCGCCCCATCACCATCGTCGGCATGGCCGATCACGGCAACATTCTGGAGCTGGACGGCTACGGTGATCACACCGGCCCACGGCCCAGTACGGAAGGACAACTTCCGCCGGGCATTGCCATGACGTCGGTGGAGGTGGAGTCTCTCGACGATCTGAATCTCGACTTCATCACACCGCCGGTGCCTGAATACGGCACCCGCGCAGCGACGGCTGTTGGACCCGCCGGCGAGCTGCTGGAACTGATCGAACGGCATACGTAACCCTCTCACCTGACATCTAGGACACATCATGAATGCTGAGCCGACCCCGCTGCTGAAGCGCTTGAAGATCAACACCGTCGCGGCGCCGGACATCGGCCTGGTGGAGCAGTGGTACACGGAATGGCTGGGCTACAGCACGTGTGAAAAGGGCGAGATCGACGAGGCGCTTGCCAAGTCTTGGGCGGCCCCGGCGATGGCCGGGCGGCCCTACGTGCTGCTGCAGCCGGAAAGCGGCGAAGACGTGTTCATCCGCGTTGTCGAAATCGACGAGGTGGCCGGGTACACGCCGATGACGACACTGGGCTGGAACGCCTTCGAGATCATCATCGACGACGTCTACAAACTAAATGACAAGCTGGTGAACAGCCCGTTCAAGATCATCGGCGAACCGGCCAGCCTAGGCGGCGATCTGGATTTCATCCATGCCATGCAAGTGCTCGGCCCAGCAGGCGATGTGTTGTACCTGACTTGCGACCGGGTGCGCGCGCCCGACACCCTGCTGCCGCCGCCGGGCGCGTTTGTCGGCCGTCCGTTCATCGTCATTTTGGCGGGACACGGCGTGGACGACACGCAGGGGTACTACAGCAAGACGTTTCATATGAAGCGCGAGGAAGACATGCAGACGTCGATTGGCGTTGTATCCGAGGCCCAGGGCCTGCCGGGCGACCACATCTACGACATGGGCTTCATGTTCCTCGGCCAAGCGGGCAACTTCATTGAGTACGACGGCTACGGCAAACAGTTCGGCGCACGGCCGTGTACCGAGGGTCAATTGCCGCCCGGCTGTTCGACGGTGTCGTTCTCGGTCGACAGCCTCGACATCCCGGACTTGGACTGGGTCGGTGATGCCGTTGACGGCCAGGGCATGGGCTACGGCGGCGGACGCACCCGCACGGCGCGCGGACCGGTGGGTGAATTGCTCGAACTGATCGAGGGGCCGTAATGACCGATGCCGCAGGTCCATCCGTGAGCCGCCGCGGCATTGTTTCTGGCGCCGCCGCTGTGGCGGCCGCGACGTCCGCATCCGGGTCCGCCAGCGCGGAAACCCGCGCCAATCCGATTCTCGGACATCACGTCGCCACCATCGGTGTGCCGGACGTGGCCAAAGCGCAAGCGATGTATGAGCAGGCCATCGGCGTTTATGAGGTCAACAAAGGCACGGTGAGCGAGGCGGTCGCGCAGGCCTGGGGGGCGCCCAAGATGATCGGCAAACCGTGGGTGATGATGCGCTGTGAAAGTGGCGATGAAACCTTCCGGCTGCGCATTGTCGAAGTCGACCCCGTGACGGGCTACTCTGCTATGAGCACCTGGGGCCTCAACGCCATCGAGATGATTTCCAGCGACATCTACGAGGTCAACGAACGGGTGCTGTCGGCGGGGTTTGAGGTGATCGGCGAACCGCGCCCGCTGAGCGAAGCCTATGCCAGCGTTCATGCCATGCAGGTGAAAGGGCCCGGCGAAGAGGTGTTCTACTATGCCGGCGATGTCACCGGAGAAAACGAATTCGGTTTGATCCAACCCAAGTCGCTGGTCGACCGGCCCTTCAACGCGGTGATCGGCACGCAAAACATGACGGCGAGCCGCACCTTCTATGGCCGGCAGTTGGGCATGAGCTTGGGCGAGGTGCAGAAATTTAAAGTGCGCGTGGTGGCGGATGCGCTCGGCTATTCGCGCGACGTGGCGATTGAAATGGCGGGAGCGCGGGGCACGCGGCCCGGCAGTTCCTTGGAATTCGATGCCTATAATGTGGCGTTGTCGGGGCCGCGCCCGCGCGCGCCCGGCCAATTGCCGCCGGGCGTGTCCATGGTCAGTCTGGCGACCGATGACTTCGATGCCATCAACGTGTCCTTTATCTCCGAGCCCGCAGCCTTATATGGCGGTGGACCGGTCGCGGCGTTTGTCGGACCCTCCGGCGAATGGGTCGAACTCGTTCAGGTTGGATAGGGAAGGCACGCGATGATCCGTTTCATGGCCGGTCTAGGGATTGCCGCATTGACGTTTGCAACATCGGCGGAGGCACAAGTGGAAATCAAACGATGGAACCCGGAGGGCCTCAGCCAGCCGGACGGCTATTCGCAACTGGTAACGGTCGAGGGTCAGGGCAAGCTGGTGTTGCTCGGCGGCAAGGCCGGGCTGACTGCTGACGGTCAGGTTCCCGAAACCCTGGAAGAACAGTCACAGCTGACCTGGGACAACATCGACATTGCCCTGAAAGCGGCAGGCGCGACCCGCGAAGACGTGGTCGAGATTCAGATCTATATCGTCGATCTGCCCAACGCCAATCCGGAGCCCGCCTATCAGCATGTGCGTGACTTTTTCCCGCAAGGTCACAAGCCCGTGTCCATGGTGATTGGCGTAGACGCCCTCGCCTACCCCGAGCTTAAAATTGAAATCAACGTGCGCGCGATTGTTGCGCAAGACTAAGTAAGGACGATCTCATGACTCTCTCCCGCAAACAGTTCCTCTCCCTCACTTTGGCGGGGGCCGGCGCCGCGGCGTTGGTCCGCCCTGGCTTTGCCGCCGCGCAAGACAATCCGCCGAACATCAGCCGCATCAAGTATGTCACCATCGGCGCACCCGATGTCGCCGCCGTCGAAGCGGCGTACACGGGCTGGCTGGGCCACACGGTTGTCGAGCGCTCCACCGTCAGCGAGACCATGGCCCTGTCGTGGGGGACACCGAACCAAGCCGGACGCCCCTTTGTGCTGATGCAGCCGATGACCGGCGAAGACGTGATGGTGCGCGCGGTGGAGACGGAAGCCCTAGACGGCTTCATGCCAAAAAGGAACATTGGCTGGACCGCGTTTGAGATCATCGTCAACGATGTGGATGACCTGCACGCCCGCCTCATCGACGGTTCGCCGTTTGAACACATTGGCGGCCCGGCAAACCTGGGCGGAGGCACCTCATCGATCCGTGCGTCGCAGTATGTCGGCCCGGCGGGTGAAGTGTTGTATTTCAACTGTGAAACCGGCGACCGTTCTCAATCCGGCTTGCCGGACCCGGGTGAAGACGTCGGCCGCGCCAACATCGTGATCCTGGCCAGCCATGATGTTGCTGAAACCATGCAGGTCTACCGCGACCTGTTCGGAAAGGGCCAAGGCTTTGCCCGCCCGCAGCCGATTGGCGTGGTGGCCAAGATGCAAGGCCTGCCCGCCGACCACACCTATGTGCTGGGCTTCAACGGTCTGGCCGAGCGCGGCAATGCCATCGAGTACGATCAATACCTGGAACAGTTCGGCGAACAGCCGCGCGCCATGGGCATGCTGCCGCAAGGCTGTGCGCTGGTGACGTTCAACGTCGAAGACCTTGATGCCGTGCCCGCCGACTTCTTCGGCGCGCCGATCACCGAGTATGGCGGGCGGCGTTCCGCCACCTTTGCCGGACCCGCGGGCGAGCTGATTGAACTGATCGAAGAAAAACGGCGCTCATGACGGACATCAGCCGCAAACAGTTCCTCGCTCTCTCGGGGGCCGCGGCAACCGCCGCCGCGTTGCCCGGCCATCCCCTCGCCCAGGAGTCCCGCCCCTTGCTCAGCCGCATCAAGATCGCGACCATCGGCGCGCCCAGCCTCGACGCCATTGAACGCTGGTACACCACGTGGCTGGGCTACACCGTGGCCGAACGCGGCACAGTCGATAAGGCGCTCGCCAACTCGTGGGGTACGCCGAACACGGCGGGCCGGTCATTTATTAATCTTCAATCCGCCGCCAAGGACGACGTGTACATCCGCGCGGTCGAAGTTGATCCGATTCCCGGCTACGAAGCCATGACCACCTGGGGCTGGAACGCCATTGAGATCATCGTCGACGACGTTGATGCGCTGCATGAAGAGCTACGCACGTCGGCGTTCACCCATCTGGCGGGTCCGGCCAACCTGATGGGCGGCACCTCGTCGATCCGCGCGGCGCAGTACAAAGGCCCCGCCGAAGAGGTGATTTACCTGACCTGTGAAACCGGCGACCGGTCGACATCGACCTTGCCGCTGCCCCGTGGCGCGGTGGACCGCCCGTTCATCATGGTGCTGGCGGGCACCGACCTCGACGCTATGGAAAAATTCTATGGCGACACGTTCAACATGCACGAAGGCAAGTACCGTTTCACCTCCACCGGCGGATTGATCTCGAAGATGCAGGGGCGTCCGACCGACCTGGTCTACAACATCGGCCTGGTGCGCTGCCGCGAGCGCGGCAACAACATCGAGCTGGATGAATACCCCGCGGACACCAAGCCGCGTGTTCCGGCGGAGGGACAGTTGCCCCAGGGCGTGGCGATGACCTCGTTCGAGTGCGACACCCTGGATGACATCGACGTCACCTTCATCACCGACCCGATCATCGAGTACGGCGGCAAGCGGGTGGCGACCTTCATCGGCCCCGCCGGCGAACTGACCGAACTAATCGAAAACCCCCGGGCGTAGGGCTGTGGCGCCGCCGGCAGACGCGTTGGTATTACGAAAGAATGAGCATGGTGTTGCGACGCTGACGCTCAACCGCCCCGAGGCGCGCAACGCCTTGTCGGCGGCGATGATCACAGCGCTCTCCGGCGAACTGGATAAAATTTCCAATGATCCGGACGTGCGGGTGGTGGTGATCGCCGGCGCCGGCCCGGTGTTCTGCGCCGGGCATGACCTGAAAGAACTCAAAGGCCTGGACGCCGCCGCAACCGAGAACCTGTTCCTCGAGTGCTCCGAGATGATGATGCAGCTGGTGCGCCTGCCCCAGCCGGTGATCGCCAAGGTGCACGGTCTGGCCACGGCGGCAGGCTGTCAACTGGTGGCGGCGGCGGACCTGGCCGTCGCCGGAAGCAAGGCCAAGTTCGCCACACCGGGGGTGAACATCGGCTTGTTCTGCACCACGCCTTCGGTCGCGGTAGGCCGCGCCGTGCCGCGCAAGACGGCGATGGAAATGCTGTTCACCGGCGAGCCGATTTCAGCGGCGCGCGCGGAAGCGGCCGGCCTGATCAACAGCGCCGTGCCCGACGCCGAGTTGGACGGCACCGTTGCCAACCTAGCCGCCATTATTGCGTCAAAATCGGCGCGTATTCTCGAACTCGGCAAGAAAGCATTCTACGCGCAGATCGAACAGCCCATGGCGGAGAGTTATGTCTATGCCTCTGCCGTGATGGCACAGAACATGCTGGAAGGCGATTGCAGTGAGGGCATTGCCGCCTTCATCGAAAAACGCAGCCCGGAGTGGAGAAGCTAAAGATCACCATGCCCCAAGGACTCATCCGCATTGTGTTGCCGCTGCTGATGGTGCTGGCGTTTTTGCTGTTCGTGCTGTCGGTGGGGCTGGGGCCCGCACCCGACGATGCGGGCTCCGAAAGTCCGGCCGCTAACGCAGAAGCTGAATCACCAGCCCCATAAGCGTATAGGCGCCCAGCGTGTTGCCGGCATTGATCATCGACAGCTTGACCGACATGCCGTTGTAGCGGTCGTGCAGCAGTTCGGTGGTCAGGCCGAATACGACCCACAAAAAGATCGCGGTTGAGACCGCGCCGCCCAGAGTGGTGACACCGTGCATGGCCAAGACGATGTTGATGCCGAGGGCAGCGATCAGGTTCATCAGCGCGGCATTGATCAGGGCGTTGGTTGGGTTGCCGATCTCCTCGGGCGTCTTGCCCATCTCGGCCATCCAGGCTTTGGCGAACAGCACCGGGGAGTAATACAGCGCCCCCCATGCCATGGCGGCCACCATGCCAAGCACAACGCCCAGCCATGAGACCTCGGCGAAAATGGCAGCGATCATTCCGCGGCCTCAGGGTGGGCCCCCGGATGACCATGGTTCACATCACGGCGCAGCGCACGCGCACCGGAGGCGATGGCGCCGATGGCCAGGGTCACAAAGCCGAGCATGGCTGACAAACCGCCGAAGGGGGCCATGATGCCGGGACCGTTGAACGACAGCGAATACAGCGCGCCGGAGAAGAACAGCGTGCCGCAGCCGAACAAAATGCCGGTGGTCAGCATCAACTTGCGCGGCAGGCCCTCGGCGACACGATCGTGCAGCAGCGCGACAAAGATGATGCCAAAGGCCATCTTCATCTGAAAATCACTGCCATCGTAAAACCAGCTGACAGCTTTCTCGGCGGCGGGGGCCATGGTCTCGATGCCATGGGCGGCAAGCGAGCCCGTGATGACAGCGATGAGACCATTGATGGCGGCAAAAACGATGAGATAAACGGCGGTGCGGCTGAGTGTCATGACCAACCTCCTGGACTATGTGGTCTGGACGCAGTTTAGCGCTTTTGCAGGTCCATGGCAGCGGCCAGTTGGCGAAAACCGTCGAGAAATTTGCGTTCGGCCTCGGCCACCGGCAGCGGCGTCAAAGTCACGTCCTCCAACGGTTTTTCGCGAAACTCCAGCACGGTGCGCAGTTCGGCATGGGAAAAACCGGCAAGCTGAACGGCCTCGGTAGCGGCGGCGACCTGATCGGCGCGCTTGATCAGGGCGCGGGTGTCGTCGGGAAGATCTGCCGCCAAGCCGAAGCGCAGCCGGATGGCGCGCAGCAGCCGGACCTCGACTTCCCTGAACACATCACCGACCACAGCCTTCAGGGGCGTGATCAAATCGTGGGTCACATATTCGGACGCGTCGTGCAGCTTCGCCGCCATGAGCACATCCGGCGGGGCGCGCCGGTCCAAACGGCGGACGATATCGACAACAAAATCCGAATGCTGGGCGACGCTCCAGCCGTGCGCGCCTTTGGTCTGGCCGTTCCACCGCGTGTTGCGGGCGAGCCCCAGGGCGATATCTTCGATTTCGATATCGAGCGGCGACGGATCGATCAAGTTGAGACGGCGGCCCGACAGCATACGCTGCCAGGTGCGCGGCGCGTGCGCGTCCAGCCGCGATGAAACGTCAACGGCGGCTTCGGCGGGCTCAGCGAATTTCATTGGCCGGGACGCCATGAGTTGGTCATTCACCTTCGCGGCGGGAAACGTGTCATCCTACGTTTTCATCGGCATGGTGCCTAGCCCGCTCCCGGCTTCGTGGCATAATGTGGAGGAGGGAGAATGTTGCGGCCGTGACAGCGGAGACCAAAACCAAAGACGATTCCGTGGACACCAGCAGGAGAAAGCGGCGCGTTTTGCCGACTCTTGCGATTGTGGTGATGTGCCTGATCAGCGCCGGCGTCTCCGCCTGGCTGGCGCAGCGTGAAGTGGCCATGCGCGAGAGCGGTCTGTTCCTGCGCATCCTGGACGGCATCACGATCAGTCTCGAGCGCACCGAGCAGATGTACGAGCAGGTCCTTCTCGGACTGGCGGCCTATGTGCGCGGCACCGAAAACATCACCAAAGAACAGTGGACGTCGTATCTGGAGGGCATTCAGCGGCAAGACCGCTTGCCGGAAATCAACGACGTCGGATTGATTTCGATTGGCCGTGACCCAGGAAATGGCGCTTGGCAGGCAAGCACCCGGATTGTGACATTGGCAAACGGCAACACGTTGGAAGTGAGTGGCCGTGACCTAATGGCAGACCCGCCATTTGCGAGTGCTCTGACCCGAGCAATTGAAGAGAACGTTGCCGGCTTGACCGCTGCGGTTCCAAATCGATTCGTTGAAGACGGCCTGCCGGGATACGCGCTTGTCGTTCCGGTGCCTCCGCCAGATGAGTCCGGGGACATGCGTCAGTCGGTTTTCGCGAGTTTCTCCGGCCCACAGCTGTTGGCAGCGGCGGTCAGTGGCAGCACTTTTCAAATATGCGTTGATCTTTTCGACGGAGCGGATCCCGTTGAAGACGCCTTCGTCGGGCGCTACTGCAATGCCGGTGCCCCCGAGGACGGTGATTTTTTCTATGAGGAAACGCGGACTCTTACCATAGCCGGTCAGACATTGACCATCTGCCTGCTGGCGGAGCGTGGTTTTTACGTCGCGCCGCTGACCGTTCCGGTGGGCGTTATTATTCCTCTCGGCTTGGCCATCACGCTGCTGATGGGTGGTCTTGTCTGGTATGAAAGCGCGACCCGGGACCGGGCAAGGATGATGGCCGCCAGCATGACTTATGACCTGCAGGACAGCCGGGGCCGCTATGACCGTGTGGTGACAGTCTCTGGTGTCGGCTTCTGGGAGCGAAATCACTCTGACCGAAGCCTCCTGTGGTCGGAAAAGATGTTTGAGATCACCGGCGTATCGCCGGAGACCGATATCAAGAATAACGACATGATGTACCAGATGGCCCATCCGGATGACCGGCGCCGCGTCTACGCGGCTGTGGCCAAGCATATTCGGGAGGATGAGCCGTTTTCAGAGGAGTTCCGGCTGTGGCGTCCCGACGGCGAGGAAATCTGGATTTATGCCACGGCAACGACGACCCGCGACGACGCCGGCAAACCGTTGCGCACAACCGGATCGGTAACTGACATCACCCAGCGCAAGGTGGAGGAGGAGCGGCGGCGCAAGAATGAACGGGAATTGACTGCAACAATTTCCGAGCTGCGTCAGTCACAGAAAAAACTCGATGCGGCCTTGCGCGATGCCGAGGCTGCCAGCCGGGCAAAGTCGACGTTCCTATCGACGATGAGTCACGAACTGCGCACCCCCTTGAATGCCATTCTTGGATTTTCGGAGGTCATTCGCGACAATGTACTGAACAGACAAGGTGGTGCGGCTTATCAGGACTATGCCCGCGACATCCACGCCAGTGGCGAACACCTCCTCGACCTCATCAATGATATTCTGGACCTCGCAAAGATCGAGGAAGGTCAGACCAAACTCAACCTGGAACACATCTCGGTCGCCGGCATCGTCGAGGGTACCCTAAATCTCATGCAGCCGCGGGCGATCGCGAAAAGTCAGTCGCTGTCGGCCACGCACATCGCGCCCGACCTCGCGGTCTGGGCAGACAAACGGGCGTTCAAACAAATACTGTTTAATCTGATCGCCAACGCGGTGCAGTTCACCAATGAAGGCGGCAAAATCACCGTGTCGGCCAGGAAGACAGATGCGGGGAAAGTAGAGATCGAGGTTCGCGATACCGGAATCGGCATTGCGGAAGAGGACGTGGGCCGCATCTTCAACCCCTTCGAACGGGTCGGCTCCACGGGCGAAACCGACGGCTTTGGCACCGGACTAGGCCTGGCCGTGGTGCAAAACCTGATGGTACTTCATGGCGGCGACGTCACGGTGGACTCCAAACTTGGAGAGGGGTCGGTGTTTCGCGTCACCTTTGCCGCGCCGACCGCAACTGGGGAAGACTAGGCAGCGCATCCGCGCCGAAATCTAGGGCTTTGATTTTTAAAGGATTTGCTCATACCTTTAAGCTAATTTGGGCCTTTAAGGTAATGTGGGCCTGTTAGGGGATGACGCGCCTAATGGCGGTCTGCGGGATGAGGCATGGTTCAACCCACCACAGAGTATCTGAAACCGATCACCTTTCTGGTGGTCGACAACAAGCCGTACATGCGCCGGCTGGTGAAAAATATTCTGGAAGCCTTTGGCGCCAAACGTATTGAAGAGGCGCAGGACGGCGGCGATGCGCTGGCGGCGATTGAAAGCCTGGAACCGGACGTGGTTATCACGGAATGGCGGATGCGCCCGGTTAACGGGCTGGACCTGATCAAGTCCGTCCGCGCCCAGGCCTCCCATATCAAGTTTACCCCGATCATCATGGCCACCAGCGAAACCCGGCGCGAACAAGTGATTGAAGCGCGCAACGCCGGTGTCACCGAGTATTGCGCCAAGCCCCTGACCGCGAAGGCTTTGTATCTACGGGTCAGAGAAATTATCGAGCGGCCCCGGCCCTTCGTGGATGTGGGCGGGTATTTCGGGCCGGACCGGCGGCGGCGCACCGTGGATGTCGAAGGCGGCGAGGACCGCCGCGGCAAGGGACCGCCACCGGAGGCTGCGGACCAGCCCAGCGGCGACAAGGCGCTGACCCAGGACGAGATCGACCGCCTCGTGGCGGGCGGCAGCATCAGCGAGGACTGAGGCCCCGCTCTCTGGCACAACGCGCCAGAGCGTTCTGGGCGCAACAACGGGTTGGGACTCATCATGGGAAATGGAGTTGTGATTGTCGGCGGCGGCGAGGCCGGCGGCCAGACCGCGATTTCCCTGCGGCAAGGCGGCTATGACGGACCGGTGACCATCATCGGCGACGAGCCCTACGTCCCCTATGAGCGCCCGGCCCTTTCAAAACAGTTCCTCGCCGGCGAGATGGACATGGAGCGCATGTACCTCCGCGCCGCCGAGTTCTATCCGGACAAAGACATCTCCTTGCGCCTCGGCGAACGGGTGACAGCGATCACGCCCGGCGAAGGCGTGGCCATGGAGGGTGGGGAAGAACTCGCGGCCGACGCGATTGTTCTGGCTACAGGCGGGCGCGTGCGCGAACTGCCCGTGCCAGGCGCGGACTTACCGGGTGTGCACTACCTGCGCACCTTCGATGACGTGCTCGGGTTCCGCGATCAGCTAGCGGCGAAACCGCGTATCGCTGTGGTCGGCGGCGGTTACATCGGCTTGGAGGTGGCCGCAGTCGCGGTCAAACATGGCTGCGCGGTCACTGTTTTGGAAATGGAAGAGCGCGTGCTCAACCGGGTGGTCGCGCCAGAGGTCTCTGACTTCTACACACGTCTTCACACCGAGGAAGGTGTGGACATCCGCACCGGAACGACGGTGTCGGGATTCACCGGCAGCGGTAAACTTGAAGGCGTGACATGCTCCGATGGATCCTCCTTAGAGGCCGACCTTGCCATTGTCGGCATCGGCATCATCCCCAATACGGACCTGGCGGAGGCGGCAGGACTTCATATCGACAACGGCATTGTCGTCGATGAATTGACGCGCACGTCTCATCCCGATGTCTATGCGGTGGGAGACTGCACCAACCATCCCAACGAACTGCTGGGCCGCCGGTTGCGGCTGGAATCCGTACAGAACGCCCTCAGCCAGGGCAAAACCGCAGCCAACACAATTCTCGGCAAGGGCACCCCCTACGCCGAAGTGCCGTGGTTCTGGTCCGACCAGTATGACGTGAAGCTGCAGATGGCCGGTATTAACGACCCCGGCGATACGGTGGTGATCCGCGGCGACGCGGCGACGCGCTCGTTTTCCGTGTGTTATCTGCGCGACGGCGTGTTGGTGGCGATCAACGCCATGAACCGGCCGAAGGATTTTCTCCAGGCCAAAAAGGCCATCGCTGCAAAGCTCGCGCCAGACCCCGCGCGCCTGGCCGATCCGGATATTCTCATCAAAGAGCTTTAGACCAGCCGACGGTTATGTCTGACAATCTGTTCGACATTTTCGCGCAGCGTTTTCCGAAGGACACCAACGCGCCGTTCTTGCATTTGACTGACGGCTCGACCGTGTCCTACGCGGACATGGTGCACGAAAGCGGCAAGATCGCCGCTTTGATCCAAAGTTTGGGCGTGGCGCCGGGAGACCGGGTCGCGGCGCAGGTGGAAAAGTCCGCGACGGCGCTGATGCTGTATCTGGGATGTCTGCGCGCCGGCGCGGTCTACCTTCCCCTAAACACGGCGTATACGGGCGACGAACTCGATTATTTCCTCACCGACGCTAGACCAACGGTTGTTGTGTGCGATCCGGCACGGCACGCGGACACACAAGCGCGCGCCGCCGCAGCGGGCGTGGCCCATGTGCTGACGCTAGACGCGGCGGGACAGGGTTCATTGACGGATCATACCGCCAGCGCCGAGACCTTGGAGGGCGCGCACGCGGCGACGCACACCGATCCCGCAGCAATCCTGTATTCCTCGGGCACGACCGGGAAACCCAAGGGTGCAGTCATGAGCCACGGCGCCCTGGCCGGCAACGCCGAGGCTTTGCGGCGAGTGTGGCAATTCGGGCTGGACGATGTGGTGCTGCACGCGCTGCCCGTGTTTCATACTCACGGCCTGTTCGTCGCCACCAACACGGTGCTGATGAACGGCACTTCGATGATCTTTCACCCGCGCTTCGACGCAACCGCAGTGATTGCCGACCTGCGACGCGCCACCGTGTTTATGGGCGTGCCAACCTACTACACACGGCTGCTGGCCGAGGAGGCCCTGACCCGGGACGCGTGCGCCTCGGTCCGGTTGTTCATTTCCGGCTCAGCGCCTTTGCTTGACGAAACCTTCACCGCGTTTACCGCGCGCACTGGCCATGCAATTGTCGAGCGCTATGGCATGACCGAGTCCGGCATCATCACCAGCGCGGATCCGGACACACCACGCCAGGCCGGAACGGTTGGCTGGCCGTTAGAGGGTGTCACGCTGCGCATTGCCGATGAGACTGACGCACCCGTCGCGCCAGGCAACACTGGCGGTGTCCAGATCAAGAGCAGCGGCTTGTTCTCCGGCTATTGGAACAATCCGGAAAAAACCGCGGCTGAGTTTACCGCTGACGGCTACTTCCGCACCGGCGACATCGGGTCTGTCGATGACAGCGGGCAGCTAACCCTGATCGGCCGGGCCAAAGACATGTTTATCTCCGGCGGGTTCAACGTGTTCCCCAAGGAGATCGAGCAAGTGATCGACGCCATGACCGGTGTGCGCGAGAGCGCGGTGGTCGGACTGCCTCATCCAGATTTCGGCGAGGCTGGACTCGCAGTTGTGGTCGCGGACGATGCTGCAGTGAACGCCGATGACATTCGCGTAGCACTGAAACAGACGCTAGCGAACTATAAGGTGCCGAAGCTGGTAACCCTTGCCGCAGAGCTGCCGCGCAATGCGATGGGCAAAGTACAAAAAAACGTACTGCGAGAAACCTACCGCGCGGTGTGGGACGAATACGTCAACGAATGACAGCCTAGGCTGTTGTTCCCATGGGCAGGCTCTCGTCAGGCCCCCATTCGGTCATCGAGCCGTCGTACAGCGCCACATCGTCATGGCCGAGCAACATGAGAGCGAAGGAATCGGTCGTCGCGGAAATACCACCGCCGCAATAGGTGATGATCTTGTCTTTATCGAACGCGCCGATGGCCTGAAATTTCTCGCGCATGGCGGCAGCGTCAACGAAGGTGTTATCGGTTTTGTCGATCAGGTCATAGGCGTAGAGATTAACGCTGCCGGCGATGTGACCGGGCCGGCCGTAGGCGGCGTTGAAGGTCTTGCCGGAATACACTTCGGGCGTCAGGGCGTTGATGAGACACGTATCTTTGCGCTCGACCGCCGCCAGCACCTCATCCTTGCCGATGATCTGGCCCGGGCGCAGGGTCGCCTTGAACTCAGTTGGCGGATACTCGGGGACATCTTGCGTGACTGGACGGTCTTCCGCCGCCCACTTGTCCCACGCACCGTTGAGCACGCGGCAATCCTCGAACCCAAAAGCGCGGAACATCAGAAACAGCCGGGTAGCCCAGAAGTTGGCGCCGCGCGAATACACCACCACGCGATGACCGTTGCCGATACCTGCCGCACCGACCACGCGGGCGAACTGCTCGGCTGAGGGCATCATGAAACGCAACGTCGGATGGTCGTCGGACAGTTCGGTCAGCAAATCGAGAAACACCGCCCCGGGTATGTGCGCGGCATCGTAGTCTTCGCGGCCTGACTTGATTTCATAACCGCCGCCGTCTTTGGGCCGCATCACCACATTGCAGTCGATGATGCGCAGATCGTCAGCGCCGAGCTCGGCTTCCAACTCATCGGTTTCAATCAGCAGGTCCGGGCGGGCGTATCCTGTGTCGGCCATCGGTAAGGGTGTCCCTCAGTTTGTTTTTGGCAGGTCGAGCTCGGGATAATAGCGTGTCATCACCCGTTCGAAATGGCTGACGAGATTGCGGTGCTTGCGCGTTTCCACAACGAGCGGACTGCTCCACGGCTGGGCGACCAATTCTCCCACGTAAGCGGCGAGCCCGGCATCGAAGGTGGTCGGCGCGTCGCCGAACCCCCACTCGCGCTGGCCGAGCCAATGAGCCAGGGCGCCGACATCGGCAATGGCCATCTTGTACATGGTATCGCGCTCATGCCGGCCCATGCCATGACCGGTCAGCTGCTTGCGCACGATGCGCTGGGCCAGGGGCTTGATGAGGCCAAAGACCGGCCCAGGCACCCCGAGCACCTCCCTCATGTACGGAGTCCATTTCTCGACACCCTCGGGATCGAGCCAGCGGCTGTATACCAGCACCCAGTAAAGGTGCTCATCCATAAGGCGTTGAAAGGCCAGATTCTCGGCCCGCTGCTCCAAGGTAAGCTTGCCGTCCAGCGGATGGCCATGGCGCGCCTCTAGTTCCTCGATGATGAGACCACTGTCCGCCACCAATTTGCCACTTTCATCGACGATGAAAGGTCGTTTTCCGGTGGGGGCCTTTTTCTTGCGGTCGGCGGAAATGTCATACTCCAGGCCCGCCATACGCAAATAGGTTTCCAGCTTGAAACAGAATGGGCTGGGATCTGGCAATCCCATCACTGGCCCGAATTTGTAGAGGGTTATAGCCATACCGCGCCTTCCAGAAAGTCATCAAATACGTCACAAGAGAGTGAAGACTATTGTGCCACACGCGGGAAGACATGAAACTGTAGGTATGGTGAAACGGTTCTTCGTATCCGGTGCGCTTGGCGTGGCAGTACTGACGATGGCGCTGGCCCAGCCGGCAGGTGCAGTGAGCGACCGGCGCATCGAAGACGCCCGCTATGCCTGCGAGGCTTTCGTCAAAGGACTGTCGGAAAACAGCCGCCGCAAAGCGATGCAGCGGGCTGAGGTGGCCCAATTTTGGCTGTTCAGTTTTCTCACCGGCGCCTATGAGGCTGACGAGGTTTTGGAGTTTGCCGACGACGGCGATTCGGCAGGCGCGACCATCGTTTCGCAAGTCGCCGACTACTGCGAAGAGAACGGTGAGTTTTCCATTCACGCCGCGGCGGTGCGCACCGGCACGTTCCCCAAGCCTCTGCCACCGGTCCCCGGTATGGGGTTTGATCCGCGGTCGTATTCCTGCGCGGCTTACATGGACGGGCGGGATAGCCGCGGCGATGCCCGCGAGCAGGCGGATACCGCGGAGTTTTGGGCCTTCGCCTTCGTTCAAGGCAACGTCAGTGCGCGCTACCACCCGCGTTTGGTGATTTCCGTGTCCGACAAACGCAAGATCGTCCGCGCCTTGGAAAAAAGCTGCGCGCGCAATCCGTCACGCACCATGCTCGATCAGACCGCCGAGATCGCCAGCCGCGTGCGGCCGGAAGTTTTCAACCGCCGCTGAGGCGGCTCAAACACCCTTAAACAAACCCGCCGGCTTGGCGTTGCCAGTGGGTCGCATAAGCCCCACCCTTGGCGAGCAGCTCGTCATGGGTGCCCTGCTCGACGATGCGCCCGCCGTCGAGAAAGATAATGCGGTCCATATGCATAATGGTCGATAGCCTGTGGGCGATGGCCAGCACGGTCCGGCCCGCGACCAGCCGGGTCAGCGCATCCTGAATCAGGTGCTCGATCGCGCTGTCGAGCGATGACGTCGCTTCATCGAGAATGAGGATCGGCGAATCCTTGAGGAAGGCGCGGGCGATGGCCACGCGCTGGCGTTCGCCGCCGGACAGCTTCATGCCCTTCTCGCCGACAACGCTGTCATAGCCGTGCTTACGGGTGACGATGAAGTCGTGGCAGTGGGCCGCCTTAGCCGCGGCAATCACCTCATCATCGCTGGCCTCGGGACGGCCGTAGCGGATATTGTCGCGGATAGAGCGATGAAACACACCGGACTCCTGCGGCACTTCGGAAATCTGTTCGTGGATGGAGTCCCAGGTCACCTCGGCGATGTCTTGACCATCGATAAGGATGCGTCCGCCGGACAAAAGAAAGTGGCGGCGGATCAGTTTGGTGAGCGTACTTTTGCCCGCACCGGACGGCCCCACCAAAGCGACACGCTCGCCAGGTTCCAGCTCCAGACTCAAGTCTTTAAAGACCTGCTTACCGTCATCAAACGTGAAGCTGATGCGGTCGAGGACGACACGGCCCTCTGACACCTTGAGCGGCGGCGCGTCCGGCTGATCGACAATGGCGTGCGGGACCGTCGTTGTGTCGAGTGCGTCGCTCAACGTGCCGACCTGCTCGAAGAAGAACAGCAGACTATCGCCCAACCAGTTGATGGTGCCAGCAATGAAAAAACTGAGGGTCACCACCATGGTGAGATCGCCGACGGTCATGCCGCCCGCCAAACATTTCTGCACGGAAAACCAGATGAGCGTGACCAGAAAGCCGGCGGTGACGAGATGCAAACCGATACGCATCAACGCCAGGGCGAGGCGCAGCTGGTGCGAGGTTTGCCACTCGCGGCCGAGGTAGCCGGAGAAACTCCAGCGTTCATGGACGTTGCGCGCGAAGGTGCGCACCAGACTCCAGTTGCTGACCGAGTCGACCAGACGACCGCTCAGCGAAGCTTGCGCTTTGGCGTGGGCCTTGGCGAATTTCTGACACTTGCGCGCCAGCACCCAGGCGACGGCGAGAAACACCACGGCGAAGGCGACAAAGATGACAATGAGATCCGCCGCTGCGTTCCACAGCAGGAACCCGGATACCACCAGCATCACGGCAACACGCGGCACCACCAGAACGGAGGTTTCGAGAATCGCCACCGTGCAGTTGGCGGCCTGGCGGATTTTTTGCGCCACCGACCCCGCCATGGTGTCGAGGAAGTACTTCGGCGCGTGCTCCATCACGTAGGCGAAGGTGTACTCCTGAATGCGCGAGCGCAGCTCGGGCATGACGAAGGCGCTGGCAACCCAGTACAGGCGGTCCAGCAGCGGACCGCCGATCCAGATGGCCGCGAGGATGGCAAACAGGACCGTGACCTGAGCCGCGGCCTCCGTAACCGCCGGAGCATCAGCGCCGACGGCTTGGGTAATGGCGTCGACCAGCGCGCCGAACACATAAGGTTGGGCGGTCTCGACACCGGTGCCGAGGACCACGGCGAGCACCAGCCAGATCACGCCGATGGGCTGAAAGCGTTTGATGAAAGACCAGACAAAGGAAACCGGTGTGGTTTTCAGATGCGCATCGCGCCCCATAAACCGCGGATCGGGGGGTGGGTCTTTCTTGGGCGCGTCGTCGTCAGACTCTCCGGTTTTAGAAGGGCCGGTTTGAGAAGGGGTAGCCATGATCGCCTCGGGGACGGGGACCCCGAGTGCGGACGCCGTGCGGTGTTAAAGCGCTTTGGCCCGTTCCCGGAGTTTGAATTTCTGAATTTTGCCGGTGGAGGTTTTCGGCAGGTCGTCGAACACCACTGTTTTCGGCACTTTGAATTTCGCCATGTTGTCGCGGCAGAAGGCGATGATGTCGTCTTCGGTCGCGGACTGATTGGCTTTAAGCGTTACGAATGCGCATGGCGTTTCGCCCCAGTGATCATCTGGCCTGGCAACAACCGCCGCTTCTAGCACAGCGGGGTGTTTGTATAACACGCCCTCGACCTCGATGGTGGAAATGTTTTCCCCGCCGGAAATGATGATGTCTTTGGAGCGGTCGCGGATCTCGACGTAGTTGTCGGGGTGTTTGACGGCGAGGTCGCCGGAGTGAAACCAGCCGCCCGCCAGCGATTCCTGCGTGGCTTTCGGATTCTTCAGATAGCCCTTCATCACCACATTGCCGCGGAACATGATCTCGCCGATCGTTTCGCCGTCCGCCGGCACCGGCGTCATGGTTTCGGGGTCCATCACGTCGAGTCCCTCGACCACGGGATAGCGCACGCCTTGGCGCGCCTTGAGCGCGGCACGGTCCTCCAGCGGCAGTTCATCCCACTCTTCGTGCCAGTCGCAGACGGCGCACGGCCCGTAGACCTCCGTCAGCCCATAGGCGTGGGTGATGGCGATGCCCATGCCCTCCATGGTGGCGATCACCGCAGCGGGTGGCGCGGCACCGGCGGTCATCGCCTTGACGCCGTCGGGCAGGCCTGCGCGCTGCTCGTCCGGCGCGTTGACCAGCATGTTCAGCACGGTCGGCGCGCCACAGAAGTGGGTGATGCCTTCCTTTTTCATCAGGGCATAGATTTGCGCGGTATCGACCTTGCGCAGACAAACGTGGGTGCCGGACAGCGCGGTGACCGTCCACGGGAAACACCAGCCGTTGCAATGGAACATCGGCAGAGTCCACAGATAGATGGGCTTCGGGGTCATGCCCCAGGCCATCATGTTGCCGATGGCGTTCATGTAGGCGCCGCGATGATGGGTGACGACGCCCTTGGGATTGCCGGTGGTGCCGGAGGTATAGCTGAGTGCGATGGCCTGCCATTCGTCGCCGAGCGGTACGCCGGGAAAATCGGGATCTCCGGTGTCAAGAAAGGCCTCGTAGGCGATGTCACCCAGCGGCTCGGCCTTGGGTGCAAGCGTATCGTCGATGTCGATGACCGGAATATCGCGGCTGCATTCCGCCAAAGCCTCCTTGGCGACGCCGGCGAGCTCGGGATCGACCAGAAACAGCTTCGCCTCGCCGTGATCGAGAATGAAGGCAATGGCGGAGGCATCGAGCCGGGTGTTAATCGAGTTCAACACCGCGCCGGTCATCGGCACGCCGTAATGCGCTTCAAGGTGTGCTGGAATGTTGGGTGCGATCATCGCCACGGTATCGCCCGGCGCAATGCCGTACTTGACCAGAGCCGACGCCAGCCGCCGGCTGCGCGCATACAACTCAGCATAGGTGTAACGCAGATCGCCATGCACCACCGCGGTGCGTTTGGGATACACCTCCGCCGCCCGCTTGAGAAACGAGATCGGACTCAGCGGCTCATGGTTGGCCGAGGTCTGGTCGAGGTCGGTGTCGTAAATTCCTGGCATGGCGAACGTCCGGTGATTTGGATAGGGGTTCTGAGTGTGCGGGAGAGTCGTTGATTTTCCAAACGGAGAGTATCGCAAATTGCGTTGTATGCCCGCTAGCCATACGTTCATTGAAAGTGGTTATTGCGTGTTTCGCTTTACCTATAGCTATGGCGTTGCCCGGCGCCATGAACGTGGCTTTTGGACGCGTCTGCGGTAGATTGGTGGCCTGTTGAAGGCGCACTAAACTGGCTGCATCCAGGCTTACTCCAAGCTGGTCGAGTACGAAAAGCGGAAGCACTTTTTCTAGGGGCGGATCGGACATGACCACCGAGACAACAATCACTGAGGTGCAGGTCGAGTTGTTGCGCCTGCCCTTGCCACGACCGATGCTGTCGGGCTCCGCCGGCGGCGCAGGCGCCAAACCGGTCACCCACATCAGCATGCCGGTGATTTTCATCACCACCGCGGGCGGGCTCAAAGGCCTAGGGTACGCTTGGAGCCACATGGGCGGTGCCCTGGCAACCCGCACGGTACTGGAGCACGACATCAAGCCGATGTTGCTGGGACAGGACGCGCTCAACCACGAACGCATCTGGCGGCAGATCGGCAAGAAACTGCAGGCGGTAGGACGGCGCGGCCTGGTGGTGCATGCCCAGGCCGCGACGGACCTCGCTCTGTGGGACCTGAAAGGCAAAGCCGCTGAGTTGCCGCTCTACAAGCTGTTGGGAGGCTTACGGGACTCTGCGCCGGTTTACGGGTCGGACGGCGGCTGGTTGTACATGTCGGTCGAGGAGATGCTGGAGGCGTTCAACGCCTACCTCGGCCAGGGCATGATGGGCGTGAAAATGAAAGTCGGCCACGACGACATTCGCATCGACATCCAACGGGTCACCGCCGTGCGCAAAGCCTTAGGCGACGACGTGTGGATCACGGTGGATGCCAATCAGATGTGGGATTACCCCAAAGCGATCAAAGCCGGACGGGCGTTCGAAGAGTTGGGCATCGGCTGGCTTGAGGAGCCGCTGAACTGCGAGGACATCGCCGGGCATGCGCGGCTGGCCGCTGAGTTGGACATCCTCATCGCTCTGGGGGAAACCCTGGGATCGCGGCACGAGTTCGCCGCCTACCTGAACGCCGATGCCGCCGACGTTCTGCAGCCCGATATCATTCGCATGGGCGGCCTCACTGAGATGTTGCGCGTTGCCACCCTGACCGAGGTTGCCGGACGCGCCCTCGCCCCGCACCACATGATGGAGTCCACCATTCATGTCGCCTGCGGCGTGATGCATGACGCGCCGATCGAACACATGCCGTGGATGGAAGCCGCGTTTACCGAGCCGGCGGACATCAAAGACGGGATGATGACGCCGCCGCAAAAGCCCGGTCTGGGCTTGGAGATCGCCGACGAGACTGTGGCGCAATATCGCGTCGAGTGATCAACCTTTCGGGAACAGATTGCGCGGCGCGCGGTCGAGGTCTGCCAGATAACCGCCGCAGATCGAGCGGATCAGCGCTTTGTCCTCGTCAGACATCGCTTTGCGCTTCTCTTCGCTGTCACCTTTGAACTTGGCGCTGTCGCTGTCATCCTTTGAGTGAAACTGAAACTGCTCAGTCATCTTGTCGACGACCTCTAACGCCGGCGAAAAGTTCAGACCTCGGGCAACGATATCGGCAAAGCGCTCGGGTTTGAGATCAACGTAGTTGAGCCACGACAGGTTTGACATCTTTGAAGACGCAATCGTTTCAAAGTAACGGGCGTAGCATGCGGCGAGATATTCCACATCGGACATGGCCGCGGTCTCAGCAACCGGTTGGCCCGTGAGAAACCCGGCTTCGCGCGTTCCCGTGGCGTGCAGCACGGCAGTGGTTTCGTTCATCACCGAGGCGATGACCTCGACCGGTTCACGATACAAAAAGAGCGCTGGTACATCGGGATAGGCGGCAGCAAAGAAGTCCGCATACAGCACATTCCAGCTGATGGATTTCACGAAGGCGGTGGTCTGCTCGGCGCGGCGCGGCCGGGTCATCGCTTCGACCAGATTGCGGAACATACGCAGCGCATCGGGGGTGGGCTCCAAGGGTTTACGCCAGTCGTCGGTCAGATAGGCCCAAAATCCGAGCTGCAACGGACCGCCCTGGGTGATCACCACATGCTGCGGTGCGCGGGCCAACGCCTTGGCCGTGAGAGTCGAACCGCAGCGCGAGATATGGTGAATGAAACCGGACGGCGTGAGCCCACCATTGACGACGCGGTCGTCGCTCAGGATGGCGATGTCCGTGTGAAAGGCGTCTTTGATCTCGCCGCGTTCCGCCAGATGCCGCACCGTGAAAAGAAACTGCCATTCGCGAAACGGGTGGTCGCCGAGATCGGCCCACAGAACCTTGGCCCCCGTATCATCGGTGTGGCCGGGGTCGATGGCAACGGGCACAAGACCCGGCACCTCGGCGATATGCGCCAACGCCTCCTCGATCTCAAGACGGCGCGTCAAAGACTCGGGCACTAGGGCCCCGACCACTTCGTGATCCGGCAAAGCATAGATCGCCTGTAAGCGGTCCTTGGCCAGCGGTTGAGTGGTCATGACGTCTCCCGATCATGGCCCGGGAGCAGCGGGCGCCCTTGCATTCCGCCGTCGCCTGAGGCACATGCGTTCTTACACCGGGACGCCTATTGGGGAAATGGCCGCATGCGTGGAAGAAACTGGCAGGACCTCACACCCACCGAAGCCTTCGGGCAGTGGGTGGCCGAGACTCCGGACGACTGGCCCGACGAGGCCGTGCACTCGGCCAAACGGGAGTACATCGACCAGATCGGCGTGACTGTGCCGGGCGCGGTGGACGAGTCCACCCTGGGCGTGTTCGGTGCGGTGAAAGACTGGGGCGACGGACCGTGCACGGTGATCGGACAGTCCAAAACCTTGAGCGCCCCGTGGGCGGCCCTGCTCAACGGCACCGCCGGACACGCGCTCGATTTCGACGACAACTTTGACCCGCCGAAAGCCCACGCAACAACGGTCCTCACCCCGGCGATTCTGGCCCTGGCCGAACAAGAGAAAGCCTCGGGCTGGGCGTGTATCGACGCCTATATCGTCGGGCTGCAGATCATGGGCCGGGTCGGTCAGGGCGTGAATCCTCTACACCGCAACCGTGGCTGGCACGCGACCGCAACCGTAGGTGCGGTCGGGGCGGCAGCAGCCTGTGCGCGGCTGTTGAAACTGGATGCCAAGCGCGCCGCCTACGCGATCTCTTTATCAACCAGCATGGCCGCCGGCTTCATGGCCCAGTTCGGCACCATGGCCAAACCGGTGCATGCGGGCCTGGCGGCCAAGGCCGGCGTGGTGGCAGCCTCAATGGCGCGGTCGGGTGTCGCCGCCAGCATGACGACCCTCGATAGCCCCACAGGCGCGAACCGGCTGTGGGTTGGGCCGGATTACGAAGAACAACGGGATTCCCTGACCCATTTCGATCACGGCCAGAACCTGCGCTTTGAAACCGAAAACGTCGGCACGCCCCTACATATTACCGAGTATGGCTTCCGCGTGAAGCGCTTCCCGAATTGCGGCAGTGCGCACCGGGCGATGGACTGCTTGTCGCTGCTAAAGGAAGAGCATGGTTTCGGTCCAGACGACGTCACTAAGATGATCGTTCATGCCCCCAAAGTGCATTTGAACAATCTGATGCATCACGATCCGCAAGATCCGATGGAAGCGAAGTTTTCAATGCAGTATGCGCTGGCGACAATCTTGGCGACCGGTAACTGCACTCTGGGTGATTTCACACCGGACGCGGTGATGCGCCCGAACGTCCGCGCGATTTACCGCAAGGTGGAGCTCGACCCCATCGACAAGCTGGAAGGCGAAGTCACCACAGTGGTTGAAGTCCACCTGACATCCGGTGACGTGGTCGAGAAAGGCCTCGACATGCCGCTCGGCAGCATCGCGGCCCCGTTCAGCGATGAGCAGTATTGGATGAAGTTCGATGGATGTGTGGACGGCCTGATGACGTCTTCTCAGTGTGAGCCGGTGAAAACCGCGCTCAACAGCCTGGATCAACTGACGTCCATCGGAGACCTCATGATACCGCTGCGCGTTCCCTTCGCCGAGACGGCTGAATGACGGCAGAGAAGCCGAAAGTCACCGCACCCCATTTGACGGGTTTGGTGATGGCGGCGAGCCGGCGTGGCCCGACGGATTCCGTCGCACAGCTGCAGAACAAGAGTCACAAGTGCCTGGTCGAAATCGCCGGCACGGTGATGCTGGAACGGGTCGTCGGCACCATGCTCGATAGCGGCTGTTTCGAGACAGTCGCGATCTCCATAGAGGATGAAGCGATCGTGCGCCAGGTGCCGCAGATCGCAACATGGATCGACTCCGGCGATGTGGTAATCACCCCGAGCCGCGGAAATTTGGCGGGCAGCGTGCTGGCCGCGGTCGAGCACTTGGATAGTCCGTTGCCGCTGGTGATCACCACGGCAGACAACGCGCTTCACACACCAGAGCTGATCCGCGACTTTGTCGAAGCGTTTCTCGGCGCGCCCCAAGACGCTGCCGTAGGCTTCACCTCGGAGGCTGTGGTGCAGCAAATGTTCCCGGAGTCGGGCTTGGCCTACCATCGCATCAAGGACGGCGGTTGGTCGGCGTGCAATCTGTTTGGCTTGCGCAACGAGGCGTCACTTATTACGGCGCACATTTTTGAAGGCGGCGGTCAGTTCGGCAAGAAGCACCTGCGCATTCTCAAGGCGTTCGGGATCATGCCGTTCATCTTGTACAAACTTAAGGCGGCGACCCTGGATGAATTGATTGGCCGCATCGCCCGCAACCTCGGCATCACGGCCACAGCGGTTGACCTGCCCTACCCGTTCGGACCCATCGACGTCGACAACCCGACCTCGTTCGCGCTGTCCGAGCAAACCCTGATTCAGCGCGAATCGACAGCCTGACATCACAGGACAGTGAAAGCCCGGGTTCAGACCAGGTTTTGGCCATCTTCCGGCCATATTTGCTACTCTCAATGAGACTTCGAAGGCAGGCCTGAATTGGCGGGAGGACCTTCTGTGAAGACTTTGAAAGTTCGTGGCGCCCTGTTTGCATCCCTGTGCGTGCTGGCTGTGCCGTATGCAGCGTCGGCGCAGGTCGGCGGCGGCCCTGTATGTGACGTGGATGAGATCGAGGTGGAACAGGCCACGGGTGTCGAAACACCGGCCGAGCGGGTGGCGCGCCTGGAACGTGCATTGGACGCATCGCTCAGTCAGCATGACGAGTGCCTACAAACGCTCTCTGCATCTGCATCCGGCGGCGCATCGGGCAGTGGTGGCAGTGTTGCGAGCGGCACCGCGGAGGGCACTGGAGCCGGCGGCCAGTCCGGCAGCACTGGGCAGCAAAACACCGACCGCCCTGCAGAGACCGATGACCCACAAAGCCAGGACACGGATGTCGCCAACGTCCGCACCGGACCCCAAGGCACGGGTGACCGGCAAGACCGCACTGGCCCGCCCATTGGCGAGACCGCATTGGATAACGGCGCCATTCCCGAGGACATCCCGCCCGGCGATGATGACGATGTCGTTGCCCAACAAATCAGGGAAGCCGCTTTGGCCGAACCGGACCCGAATGTGCGGGCGCGGCTTTGGGAAGACTACCGTAAATACAAAGGACTGCCACCGGCGGCGGACGCCGATTGACGCATGGAGCCTGCTTGGTAGGCTCTCCCTTAAGTCACAAAGAACTCAGGGTGCAATCATGGATTATCTCAAGCTTCTAGTCGGCAGCGCCGCGCTTTTGGTGCTCGCAGCGTGCCAGACCACAAGCGGGACCGGCAGCATGGCAGTCGGCCCGAGCATGTCGACAAGTGAGTCGGTGCGCCAGGTGAGTGCCGCCGAACCGGTGATGCCCGTCGCCGATCCGCTTGATGTGAATATCGTGGTGTTCGACAAAGGCCTGGCCGATGACAAAAACGGTGCAACGGACGTGGAATGGCCGGAGCTGCGCCGGGCGGAAGCGCGCTTCATGGCGGTGAAGGTGCGGGATGCCGTAGCCGCCACCCGGCAGTTTGGTGCCGTCCGCGTCACCCCTGACACCCAATTCTCTGCGGATCTGTTCGTCGAAGGCGAGATTCTTGCCTCTGACGGCGAACAGCTGCGGGTGCGCGTTACCGCGACGGACTCCACTGGCAAAAAGTGGTTCACGCGCACCTATTCTCACAAGGTTGACGACTCGTGGTACCGCAGCATCCGCAATGCCGACAGCGAGCCGTTTCAGCCGGTCTATGACGAGATTGCCGAAGATTTGGCCAAGCGCCTCGACCGGCAACGAGATAAGAACTTGAATGAAGTGCGGGCGGTTACCGATCTGCGGTTTGCACAGAACCTGTCACCGGACGCGTTTACCGATGCCCTCGACGTGCGGCGCGGCCGGGTGCGGCTGGAGCGCATGCCAGCGGACGGCGACCCTATGCTCGAACGCGTCGAGGCGATCCGATTCCGCGGCCAGATGTTCGTCGACACGTTGCAGGAACGCTATGACCAATTCGCCGAGGAGATGGGCGAGAGCTACCGCTATTGGCAAACCCAAAGCAACGCCGAAGTCATCCGGGCGCGCGAAGCCCGCAACCGCGCGACGCTGAAAGCGCTGGGTGGCATTCTGCTGATCGCCGGCGCGATTGCAGCTGACAGCAAGAACAACAGTGTTGTGGAAGATGTTGCGGTTTTAGGCGCGGGTGTGGCCGGCGGTGCGTTGTTGGCCGACAGCTGGAGAGACTCCCGGGAAGCCAGAGTGCATTCCACGGTGATCGACGAGCTTGCGAATTCCATCGATGGCGAGATGGCGCCGCGGGTGGTCGAAATGGAAGATCAGACCGTGACCCTGACCGGCAACATGGAAGAGCAGACGCAACAGTGGCGCGGGATTTTGGCTCAGATTTGGGACGCGGAGAACTTACCGGAGTCTCCAGAGTCGCCGATGTAAGGCCCACCGCGCTCTCAGGATTTTTCTCACGTCCAAGGCAATATCGGTTTGGATTTCGAACAGGCGAAAGAAGCGCGCAGACAGCGCCGGCTGACGATTGTTATCGGGTCGATCGCGGCTGCAACACTATTCGTCGCATGGTTCAGCGTGCTCAACCTGCTGACGGAGGACACGCAGAATGAGCCTGTCCAGGAAACGGCGACGGCTTCATCTGCCACCCCCGCCCAGCAGCCGGATCGCGCCTCAGACTCAGGAGAGACCTGCGCTGATCCCAGGTCGCAAGCGCCGGAATGCGTGGCCCGGAGAAAAGCCCTGATGACGTGGTCTGAGGCCTCCGAACTCGCGGAAGACTTAAATGAACGGAATGCAGCAGAGTGGGCGACCTTACCCTTCGCGCAAGCCGTGTCGGACTTCGCCTCTGCCGCCCAACTGTTTCAGGACAACGCCTTTATTGAGGCGGAGGCACAGTTCTCTGACGCTTTGACACAGTTTAAGCAGGTCGAGCAAACCGGGCGCGAAAAATTCGACGACTCACTTCAGCAGGGATGGACCGCGCTCGACAATGAGGCCACAGACGACGCGGTCGCCGCGTTTGAACAAGCGCTGGCGATCGATCCCCGGTCTGACCGGGCACAGACAGGTCTGGAGCGTGCTCAGGCGCAAGGTGAGACATTGGACCTGTACTACCAGGGCCTCGTCGCCCGGTCAGAGGCGCGCTTGGATGACGCCCGGTCCCTCCTTGAGCAAGCCGCTGCGCGGGACCCGGGGAATGCGAAGATCAACGACGCGCTGCAAAGCGTGGTCGCAGACATCCGTAACAACAACTACCGTGGGCGATTGTCGATCGGATTTCAGGCGCTGGAACAAGGGGACGGCGCGCGGGCGCGAGACGCCTTTACCCAGGCTCTGGCCCTCCGCCCCGGCTCAGCCGAAGCGACACAAGGGATACAGCAGGCGGACACTCTGGTGCGCAGCCAGTCGCTGGACCGTCTGATCACCAACGCCGACGACTTGGCGGAGCGCGAGATGTGGGAAGCGAGCCGCGCGTTGTATGCCCAAGCGCTCGACCTCGACGGGACCGTACAAGCAGCCATCGACGGCAAGGCCACTTTGGATCGTTTGCTGGAGCTGGAAGCGCAGATGGACGATCTGATTGCGCGGCCGTTTCGCATGAGCAGTACGGCGGTCTTTCAGTTTGCCGAAAACGTTTTGGCCGATGCCCGCACCTACACCGGTACCTGGCCAAGGCTGAGCGCGAAAGCCACGCAGCTCGAAGGGCTGATGGAGAACATGCAAACGCCTGTGCGCCTGACCCTTGTTTCCGACGGCCGCACCAATGTGTCGATCCAACGCGTCGGCGAGATCGGCCAGTTTGACGAAAGGATACTGGACGTGTTGCCGGGATCTTACGTCGTCACCGGCGCGCGTGCAGGTTTCCGGGACGTGCGCCAAGATTTTGACGTGCTGCCGGGCAGCGACCCGATAACTCTGACCGTGATTTGCCGCGATGAATTCTGAACAGCCGTCCACCGAAGATACCGCACCAGCGGGCCCCGACCTGGCGGCCCGTATTGATGCGGCCCGGCGGCAAACTGCAACCCGCATCATCGCCGTATTGGCGGTTGCGGCGCTGTTCATTATGGGTGGCGCGGCCTATCTGCTGTTCGGCTCGGGCGTACAGGTGCGCATTTTACCAGAGGACGCCGATGTGACCGCAGAGATGCGCCTGACCGAGGGTCTAGGGTTTGTCACCGGGCGCCGGGTCATCGTTCTTCCCGGTGAAATCTCCCTCGCGTTTACGGCGCCGCGGTATGAACCCAAGACCGTGACGGCGACAGCGCTGGCCGGCGGGACGACGCTGGAGGTCACCCTCGATCCGTTACCTGATGTGGTACGCGTGCGCCTGACCCAGCGCCTTGAGGACGCGGAGATTTTCATCGACGGCACACTCATAGGCACCGGGCGGGAGGCCGCGGTCCGCATGGGACCGGGCACCTATGAACTGTCGGTCAAAGAACCAACGCATCTGGACTACACGGAGACATTTAGTGTGGATGGCGGCGGCGATGAGATCGTACTCAATGTCACGCTGGAACCGGCCACTCAAAAACTTTTGCTGTCGTCCGAGCCATCAGGCGCGCGTGTGTTTGTTGACAACACCTTCATCAACACCACACCGGTGCAGGTCGACCTGCTGGAGGGGCGCCGTGAGCTGCGCTTCGAGCTCGACGGGTATGTCACGGAACAACGGCTGATCAACGTTTCGCTGAACCGCCTGCCCGAGCTGGGCTTGGTGAAGTTAAGCCGCAATCCGGGCGTGGTGTCGCTGACCACCACACCTGCAAATGCGACCATTCTTGTCGGGGGCGAATTCCGCGGGTCGAGCCCGGCGCGGCTCAACCTCTCGCCTGATGTGGACCACACGATTTCAGTCACCAGCCCGGGATACGAGACCGCACGCCGCACGGTGCGGGTCACCGCCGGCAGTACGCGTTCTCTGAACATCGACCTGTCGGCGCGCACCGGCATGGTGGAAATCCGGTCTTCGCCACCTGCGGATGTGTTCATCGATGGCGAACCGCGCGGACAGACACCGATGGACGTGTCGCTGCCGTCGACCAAACATCTGATCGAACTGAAGCGCGACGGCTACCGCAGTGTGTCGGCGGACGTGACGCCCGACCCCAACATCAAAAAGACCGTCAACGAAACCCTGTATACGCTGCGCGAAGCGATGATCCGCGACGCCAAGCCGACCGTGATCAGCGCCGATGGGCAAATTCTGGTGCTGATTCAACCGGGCGCGTTGACCATGGGCGCGCCGCGCAGCGACCCCGGACAGCGGGCGAACGAAGTCGAGCGCGACGTAAGGATCACACGCCACTTCTATATGGCGACCAAGGAGGTGACGGCGACGGCGTTTAACGCCTTTTTGAATGGACGGGGCACTGCGCCGGCCAATGGCGCAACGGGCGATGCGGCCGCCAATATGTCCTGGCTGCAGGCCGCGCAGTTCTGCAATTGGCTGAGTGCCCTGGACGGACTACGGCCCGTGTATCGCTTTGTTGGTAGCGCCTATCAGGGTTTCGATGTCGACGCCAACGGCTACCGCCTCCCCACCGAGGCCGAGTGGGCTTGGGTAGCCCGCTACGACGGCGGTCTGCGCCAGCGGCCCATGCGGTTCTCCTGGGGACAGGACATGCCGATCCCACCGGAGTCCGGCAACTTCGCCGATCAGAGCGCCATCGGCGTCGTCAATACGGTCATCCCCAACTACGAAGACGGCGTGGCCTCCGTCGCACCGGTTGGGCGCTATCCCGCCAGCAGGGCAGGGCTCCATGATCTGGCCGGAAACGTCAGCGAATGGACCCACGATGTATATGAAATCGCATCGTTGTCCCGCCCGGACATCGAGATCGACCGCCTGGGCCCGGCGTCTGGGCAACAGCATGTCATCAGAGGATCGAGCTGGCGGTCGTCGTCGCTGACCGAGTTGAGGCTGACCTACCGGGAGCCAGGGACCGGCGGCAGCGACGACGTGGGGTTCCGCGTGGCGCGGTGGCTGGGGGCCCGCGATGGCGAATAAGACACTTGGTATTGCGCTGTTAGCGGCTGCGTTGGCGGCGCTGGTGTCTGCTGCCTTGGCACAACAGCCGCAATCACCGGCACAACAACAGACAGTAGACCCGGCCCAACAGACGCCATCCGGGGACACGGCGCGTCCGGATTCGAATCGCGCGCCGTCCCCCACAGAACCCGCGCGGGACAGAGAGGCGTTTGAGTCTTTCGATCCCTCCGTAGAGATCTCCACCGACAACGCGGTGTCTTTTCCCACCGACATTTGACGCCCCAGACGAGAGAGGCCGCTATGGCTGAAAACCAAACCACCTACGCGACTGTCGCAGACACCAGCCCCAAAACCGATTTGCTGTTTCAGGTCGGCGCCCTGCTGGGATCGATCCTGTTCGTGCATACTCTATACTTGCTGTCGATCCGTCCGATTGCGGCGCTGCAAGTTGCCAACGCTGCAGCGGTCAATCAGGCACCCGAGCGGACGATTTTCATTATCCTTAAAGATTATGAGCAGGAGATCTGTCTGATCCTGATGCTGTGGGCGATCTGTATCATCGCGCGCAAAATTCTCGACTCACTGAAGCACCGCCACTACCTGGACGTTGACTTGATCGAACGTCAGGAGACACCGGAACTCAACCAAGCCACCGCCCGGATCGCGCTGCAACGGTTGTGGGACTTGGGCCGTCCGGCCCTGGACGCGGTGGTGATCCAGTCACTGATCGCCGGCCTGCAGCGGTTCGTCGCAACAGGCAGCATTCAAAACGCCTCGGACGCCGTCGCCGAGTACACCGAGAACGTGAGCGTGCGGCTCGAGGCTGAATTGTCGATGGTGCGCTACATCATTTGGGCCATTCCATCGGTGGGTTTTATCGGCACCGTACGCGGCATTGGCGATGCGTTGTCACAGGCCCATATCGCGCTGGAGGGCGACATCGCCGGGATGACCGCCAGTCTGGGCGTCGCGTTCAATTCAACCCTGGTGGCGCTGTTGATCAGCATCGTCTTGATGTTTCTGCTGCATCAATTGCAGCTGATTCAAGACAAATCGGTGCTGGACGCTCAAGAGTATTGCGACCGTATGTTCCTCAAGCATCTCTCGGAGGACTAGGCCGTGACCGCGCGATCGGGATCATCGCGCCGGGCATCACGCCGGGCCCTGAACCCGTTTTCCCTATCGTTTCTCGACATCATGTCCTGCGGACTTGGGGCGGTGGTTCTGGTGTTCCTGCTGATCAAGCAGGCCGACGAAGCCACGCCGCAGAACCTGGGCGCGGTGCAGACCGACATCGAGTTCGAGCGCCAGAAAGCGGTTGATCTGCAGGCGCGTAAGAGCGCACTGGAGGCCACGCGGACCCGTCAAGCGGCAGAGCTTGAACAGCTGAACCGCACCACCCAGGCCGCACGGGCGGCGGCGAGCGCGGCGGAGCGTGAGACCAGCACCATCCGCACACAGATCGAGCGCGCGCGGGCGGAGATGAGTGAGGCCCAGGAGGAGACCGCCAACGCCGCTCTGGAAATCGAGGAGGAAGGCCTGCGCAACTACCTGATCGGATTGAAGGTGGAAGGAGAGCGCATCGTCATTCTGCTGGACACCTCGGCCAGCATGCTGGCGACACAGATCGTCGATATCATCCGCTTGCGCAATTCGCCGCCCGCGCGTCAACGCGCCGCGCCAAAGTGGACGTGGGCGCAGGACATCACCCAATGGCTCGCAGCACGAGTGCCGGTGCGCAGCGATGTGCGCCTTCTGACCTTCAGCACGAATACGGTAGATCATAGTGCTGGCATCAACTGGATGAGCGCGCGGGATACGGAGAAGCTGTCCGCCGCCGTTGCCAGCGCCACCAGCACGCTGCCTGCGAACGGTACCAACCTGGAGCAGGCACTCGACGCGGTGGCGGCCCTGCGGCCCGCGCCGGATACGGTCTATTTGATTACCGATGGTCTGCCGACACTGCACGGCGACTTAAGCACCTTCGATCTGGACAACATCACAAGTTGTTACCGGTCGAGCAGAAGCACCGTGACGCCGAAATGCCGCAGCGAGTTTTTCTCCCGGGCCATGAAGAAGTTTTACCGCCGCGCCCCGAGCGTGAAAGTGAATGTGGTGCTGTTGCCGATTGAGGGCGATCCCGCGGCGGCGCTGGGCTACTGGGTGCTGGCCAACCAGAATGGCGGTACGTTTCTGAGTCCGCGGGAGGGCTGGCCATGAGCGTGAGGCAGTCTCGCCGCGGCCAGGCTGAACTGTTCAGTCTCTCGTTCCTGGACATCATCGCCTGCGGGTTTGGGGCGATTGTGTTGCTGCTGCTGATCACCAAGTCGGCCTCGGTGACCGATCAGCCGGACCCGGAGCCGCGCGCGTTTGTCGGTGAGCTGTTTGCCGAAATGACTCAAACCCAACGCCTGGAGCGGGAGGTTGCCGGGCTGCAGGCAGACGTGGATGCCAATGCGCAAGCCCTGGAACGCGCCCGGGCCAGCCAAACCGCAGCGGCAAAAGCCCAGGCCGAGGCAGACTCCCGGCGCACCATTGCCGCGCGGGCTCTCAGTAGTGTGGAACAAGCACGCCAGTCCCTGACCGACGAGATGCGGCGGCTCCTCGACGAGGTGGAGCAGGATGAAGACGTTGGCGGTATTCCCGTTGACAGCGAATACGTGATCTTCGTCATCGATACGTCGGGCAGTATGAAGCAAATCTGGTCGAAGGTGATGCAGCAGGTGGCAAACGTGCTCGACATTCACCCGACCGTAAAAGGCTTTCAGATTATGAACGACCAAGGCGAGTACCTATTCGAAGGCTACCGCCGCCAGTGGATGCCCGACACGCCGTCCATGCGATCGGGCGCGCTACAGCTGATGCGCAGCTGGAACGATTTTTCCAACAGCGATCCGGTGCAGGGCATTCGCGCCGCAATTCAGACCTACTACGACCCGGACAAAAAGATCAGCGTGTTCGTGTTTGGTGATGAGTTCAGTGGCGACTCGGTGGAGCGCACGGTGCGGATGATTGAGTCCATCAACCGGCCCGACGCCAGCGGGGAAACCCGGGTTCAGATTCACGCGGTTGGGTTCCTCAGTGATTATTCATTGGCGGCGGGCACCGGCGGACGCTACGCCCATCTGATGCGGGAAGTGACGAGGCGCAACAACGGCACCTTCATCGCCCTGCCCTACGACTCGCCCGGGGCACGCTTCGCACGGTAACGCTTTGGTGGCATTTTACCTCAGCTGATTGAGCCCGGTTCGCGGCCAGGCATGTTGTAAGACATTGAAATTTATGCCTCTTTCTTGGCGTCGTGGCGTGGTCCTGAGAGCCGGGGAATCACCACCGCGCGAGCATTGCTCAGGAGGCGCTAAACTTCCCGGGAGCGCAGCGCGTAGACACATCACAGGGGCACACCCGTCAAACACGATACGAGTAGGGACACCAAAGATGCCGGAAGAACAATTCGAACATGGAATGATGACCCACCGCACCCACGACGAAGCGGAGCGGCAAGCGAATGTGCGCACCTTGCGGCAAAAGATTTTGACCAAGCTGGCCGCCGGCAGCCGCGAGATGTTCTACCGCGAGATCGCGCCGAAATACGAAAAAGACAACGGCAAGCCCTTGGATGACTACCGGCAAATCCGTCAGGAGATGCTCAAAGGCAATTACATGAAGTTCCAGATGGGCTTCCACCGCGCCGTTCAGGAACTGATGTGGGAAGCGTTGGTGCCCTCGGTTGAAAAGCGGCTGCCGGACCTGATCGAGACCTCGAAAGAGCTCGACCAAAACCTGGGCAGCTTGGAGCTGGACCCCGAGCTCGATCTGCCGCGCTACATCACCGCAGTGGACATCCACTGCCAGCCGGGTGGGTTTACCGCCGATCACTGTGACGGCGACATTGCCGCAGGCGCGATTTATGACCGGGCCATCCACATCTACAACGCACGGGGCGGCGGCATGACCGACATGGCTGGCCGCACCATCGCCGATTACATCGACACGATTTTTCCGGACCTTAACCCCAAGCGCATTCTCGACATGGGCTGCACCATCGGCCACAGCACCATCGCCTACGCCAAGCGCTGGCCGGAGGCTGAGCTACATGCCATCGATGTCGGCGCAGCCCTGCTGCGCTATGGTCATGCCCGCGCCGAGGCCCTTGGCGTGGCCGTTCATTTCTCACAGCAGACAGCAGAGAAAACCAAATTCGAAGAGACGAGCTTCGATCTGATTACGTCTAATATTCTCGCCCACGAAACATCGACCAAAGCCTGGCCAGCGATCATCAAAGAGTGTCACCGCTTGCTCAAACCCGGCGGGGTGATGATTCACGCCGACTTGCCGCAACTGGACGAAGTCGATCCCTACCGCCAGTTCATCTATACGAACGAGACCTACTACAACAACGAACCGTTCTGGACGAAGTACCGGACCATGGACCTGCGCAAAGTGGCAACGGATGCCGGGTTCCTGCCAGACAACGTCATCCGCGATTTCTCGCAAGTGAAAGGCGGCCGCGACGCCGCGAAAATCGAGGCCGCGGTGGAAAAATCCCGCAACGTCGGTTACGGCGCGCCGCCGGGCTCGCCGCTGGGCATGGCCTTCCTGGTCGGCATCAAAGAGTAGGAGATGCACCATGAATGAATCGTCGAAAATTAAACTGCCCCGCGTCGCCAAGGGCCCGCGCCCGATGATGTTCGAGGACGAGGCCAACGACATCCTGTTGTCGATGAATGTTTCATTGCTGAATGAGCTGATCGTCACGCGCCAGCGCCTGGATGCGGTTGAGCGGCTGCTCGAGAAGAAGGGTCTGGTCGATCAAAGCGAAGTGGAGCGGTTCACGCCGGACGAAGACGCAGCAGAGGCGCGCGATGCGCTGCGCACCGAAATCAGCGAGCGGGTCATGTATCTGCTACTGCATCAGGCGGAGCGGGCCGAGAAGCAAGTGACAGACGACGCGCCGGGTGATGACATTTAGCCGGGGGACCACGCCCCTTTAACACGCCTGTTCACGTGGCACCCGCGACGCGCTTTCACACAAAAATTCGTACAAATTAGCGGTTTGTGCGCTCACGGCCGCTGCTATAATCACTATTGGTTGTAATTGCCTGCAAACCAGTAGGGATAATATGTCATTGCTCACCAAGGCGAGACTCGCCCTCGCCGTTCTCCTCGCTCTTATGGGGTCTAATCCGCACAACGCGCTGGCGAGTTCGTTCAAAGAGTCGATTGCCGAAATCGAAGCCGAGATCGCGGAAAAAGGATCCGCCACCGTTCTCGTGCAGCTGGTGCTGCCCCGCGCTGAAAATTCTATGGCGTCTCCGGCTGAAACACCGTCAGATCGCGTTCAGATGATCGAGTCCCGCAGGGCACTGGTCGCCGACGCCAAGACAGCAGTGCGCGCACAGTTGGCAAACCAAGGCATTGACTTCGAACAAGAGTACAGAAACCTCCCCGTCTTCCTGACCACCGTGAATCAGGAGCAGCTCAAACACCTCGCCGCCAACCCTCAGGTCAATTCAATCATTCTCAACAAAGCAGCCCGGGCCAAGTGGACGCCGAACAATATCGGCATCAAAGCGGCACCCCGTACCGGGCAGAGTGAGGGTGCCTCTACCCGGTCTGCAGCGCACTATCAGTCTCTAGACGCCCAAGAACGGTCTCAACGCCAGCAGGCCGCGCTGAATGACGATCCGGCAACACCCCAGATCAACACCACGACCGGTTACATTAATGCGGACGACGTCTGGAATCAGGGCTTCACGGGGCAAGGTCAGGTCGTGGTGGTGATGGACGACGGTATCGATGCTGACCACGACATGTTCGCCGGAAAGATCGCCACTGAGGCCTGCTTCTCGGACGAGTTCGACAGCACGGATCAGTCACTGTGCGCCAATGGCTCGACCAGCCAGACCGGCACCGGTGCGGCGAGTTTCTGCCCGTCGGCGGTTGGAGCATGCAGCCACGGCAGCCATGTCGCCGGCATTGCCGTCGACAATGACACGGTAGGCACCGTGCGCCGCGGTGTCGCCTATGATGCCGAGCTGATCCCCATTCAGATTTTCACGCAGATCGACGATCCGGATTTCTGTGACGGCGAAGACAGTTGTGCCGCAGCGTATACGTCGTCGACCCTTGGCGCCCTAAACCATGTGATCGACTTGGCGACGACCTACAACATCGCCTCGGTCAACATGAGCATCGGCGGATCGCAGCTGTTTGACTCGGCCTGTGATGATGATCTGCGGAAATCTGCAATCGACACTCTCTTAGGGCTCGACATTGCCTCTGTGATCTCAGCCGGAAACGACGGATCCGTGGGCAGCGTCAATTCTCCCGGATGTATTTCGTCGGCGGTGACCGTAAGTTCGGTCATTATTACGGTGCCTGACTCCGACGTAAATCATTCCCCGTTGGTCGATCTCCTCGCCCCGGGGGTTCTGATTCAGTCCGCCGACGTTGGGAACAGTTACTCGATCTCGTCTGGAACATCGATGGCGGCGCCGCACGTTGCCGGCTCTTTTGCTCTTCTAAAATCGGCAAAGCCCACTGCCAGCGCGCTAGAGATCGAGGCAACCCTTAAGAACACCGGCATTCCTGAGACTCGCCTTGATTGGACATGGGAAACTCCAAGGATCGACCTGGCCGCAGCGTTCAGCGCTCTGGAAACTGGGACATTCCTAAACGGAACAATCGTTGGGGCAGCCTTTGCGTCGACGACCCAAGGGGCGGAGTCCTTCATCCGGTTCTACAATCCCAATTCCTCGGCTGGGACGGTCAACGTAGAGATCGTGGACGACATAACGGCTGAAATTGTCGGGTCTTGGTCCGCATCCATTCCGCGGCGCGCATCCTTACAATTTTCAATGCAGGAAATTGAGCAGCAGGCGGAACCACAGATCATTCCGGTGGCAGGGAGCTCGCAATCCTATTCGCTTTACGTAACCTCCACATTCAGTGGGTTTGTTCAGCATGTGCTGTGGAACCAAGCCGGGGCGTCGTTGACGAATGTTTCTGGGTGTCAGAATGGTTTGTCGAATTCAGTAACTCACATGGGCAACATCCATACATCTTTGATCAACGGGTACCCGAGTTTCATTATTGTGCACAACAGCGGCGAGACGGCGGCCAACCCTGACCTCTCCGTCTATGACGCCAGAGACGGAGATTTCATCGGGTCCTTCAACCTGACGGATAGCATCCCCGCTCATACGACAGTGCAAGTGTTCATGTCGGACATAGTTGAGTTCTTCGGCAGTGAGCCGGAAGCGGGCCAAAACCATGTGAACGTGGTGTTAGACTCCGGTTTCGACGGATTCATGCAGCATGTGGTCGATAACGAGGGCTCTGGCGTGCTGACCAATATGTCCGCGAAATGCGCGCTTTAGAAGCCTCCGGGGCCGCTAGCTAACGCTTTAATCGCAAGGTACCGCTTAGGGCCCGACCTGGAGTATACAGGGTGGGGTATGCAGGGGCACAGTCACGCGCTCCTGTTGCGGCCTCGGGACCCTGCACGTATGCCCCACGATTGGACACAAGACCGGCGGCCCCTCAAGACGTGGGTTTACGCTGGTGTGATCCTGGCGATCTCTGTCGTCTATTACGGCCTATATATCTCTGTCGGCTTTTCGACCGCCGATGAGGGCAATTACGCGCAGATTGCCTATGAGCTCTTTCTAGGCCGCGCGCCTGGGGACCTCACCATCACATACGGCATCCTGTGGTTTAAAGCCGGCGAAGCGTTGTTTCACATCTTCGGTGTTCAGATTGTTGCAGTGAAGGCCATGTTCTTTGCAGCGATCACCGCCACCAACGTTCTGATCTTTTTGACCATCGCTCTCGCCACCGGAAACCGCCTGTTCGCATTGGTCGCCACGAGTGTTCCCTTGTTCGTGCCGGCGTTTCCGCCGACCGCCTTCTACGGCCTATGTATTGCCGTGAACGCGGCGGCGCAGATGAACATGGCCCGCCGGATCGACGCCTGCACCTGGCGCGACGTGGCACTGGCCGGCTTTGCCTTGGCCGTGTCGTTTCAACTGCGCCCAGACTTCGGTTACATCTGGACCGTGCCGTTCATTCTGTTGGTCACGCTGGCGCTGCGGTCGTCGACCAAAGACAACCGCATAAGGATTCTGGCGGGAGCCGTTGGCGCTTTTATCTTGGCCCATGTACCCGTGCTGCTCTTGGCCACGGCCGGCGGCTACATCGACATCGTGGCGCAGCAGTACGTCAACTACCCCGCGACAATGATCCGTTATGCGCTCGGCGGCCTTCAGGTGTTGGTGGGCGGCAGTGGGGGTGTGTCAGACACGTTGGGCACGACGGCCTTACAGCGCCCGGGCCTCTCCAACCTATTTACTGCAGGGAGCACCGAACAGACGCGGGCGATCTTAGTCTACGCGCCGGTGGCCGCGATCTTAATCTACGCAGGTGTCGCGGCGCTCGACAGTCTGAAAGGATGGCAACGCGGTGACGTTAAACCGCTTGCCGTTGCCAGTGTTGCCGGATGCGCCGGGGTTGCCGCCTTTCCGCATTATTTCTTTTACCGGCCAGACGTGTCACACATCGCCAACTTCATGCCCGGATTTGTGGTCTTGGCCAGCGCGCTGATGTGGCGTTTAAGTCAACACCCCGGCGCCCGCACGAAGTGGCAGCTGACTGCAAAAGTCGCCGGGGTTAGCCTCGTCACCGCGCACCTGGTGTTCTACGTCGGCTATGGCTTGACCTCCGCAGCGACGGGATCAATTGGTGTCGCCACCGAGCGCGAAACACCCCTAACCATCGCGGAGCGCGGCACGGTCTTGGTTTCAAGGACCGAGCACGCCCAGCTCACGGCCATCGACGCGCTCATTCGAGAAAACTCGACGCCGGATGACCGTATCGTCTGTGTGCCTTACTGCCCCGGCTATGCCTTCCTGACAGGGCGGCGCATGCTGTTCGATTACTTTTATGTGGACGACTCCATCCCACTGATCGATCCGGACTGGCTGCCTCAGGCTATTGCCACGACCCAGCGCGAAAAACCGCCTGTGGTGATCGTGATGGACTGGGCCATTAACGGCACCGAGCGTTCGCGTTTCGACAACTGGGGGGCTGCCTACATGAATGCTCTGAAACCGCTGGTGCGGGAAACCCGCACCTTCCCGGGCCTGACTGTGTACCTGCTGTAGCCGCCCTTTAGCCGCGCAGTAGCCTAGCAGCACCGAATTCTCTAAAAGATGTCAGCATGTCTCTAATCTACGAAGATCTAGCCATTCCCGAGGTGAAAGTGTTGCGCCCAGCGCGGCACGGAGACCATCGCGGTTTCTTTTCGGAAGCCTATTCCCGCAAAAGCTTTGCCGAAGCGGGGATCGACATGGATTTCGTTCAAGACAACCATTCCCTCTCAGCGGAAAAGGGCACCGTGCGGGGATTGCATTTTCAGGTCCCGCCTTTTGCCCAGCACAAACTCGTGCGCGTGACACGCGGCGCGATTTTTGACGTGGCCGTCGACATCCGGACCGGCTCTCCAACCTATGGTCAACACGTCTCGGGGATAATCTCCGCAGACGAGTGGAATCAGATTTTTATCCCGATAGGGTTTGCCCACGGGTTGGTTACCTTGGAGCCGGACACCGAGGTTCTATACAAGGTGTCAGACTATTACGCGCCTGACTGCGACAAAGGCCTGTTGTGGAATGATCCGGCGCTTGGCATCGACTGGCAAATCGATCCTGATGCGGCGATCCTGTCCGATAAAGACACGAAGCACCCCGCTTTGGCAGACTTACCAGCCTACTTCACGTACGCGGGGTCTGAGCCGTGACGAAAGTCCTGGTGACCGGAGGCGCAGGATTTATCGGCTCTGCACTGGTGCGCCTGCTGGTGCGCGAAGAAGGGGTCGAGGTGATTAATCTGGACGCCCTCACGTATGCCAGCAACCTCGGCTCGATCGCGCCTGTGGCTGATGATCCGTCTTATCAGTTCGTCCACGGCAACATTTGCGACCGTGGTTTGCTGGACCGGGTTCTTAAAGACACGCAGCCGGATGTGGTGATGCATCTGGCGGCAGAAAGCCATGTCGACCGCTCGATCGACGGTCCAGCCGCGTTCATGGAAACGAACATCATGGGCACCTACACACTGCTGGAAGCGGCGCGGGCCCATTGGACAGACCTACCCAGTGCGCAGCGCGATGGGTTCCGTTTCCTGCACGTGTCCACTGACGAAGTGTATGGCTCGTTAGGTGAAACGGGTCTGTTTACCGAAACGACGCCGTACGCGCCCAACTCGCCATACTCGGCTTCCAAAGCGTCGTCCGACCATCTCGTGCGGGCTTGGTTTCACACCTACGGCCTACCCGTGGTGACCACCAATTGCTCGAACAACTATGGACCCTATCAATTTCCCGAGAAGTTGATTCCACTGGTGACGTTGAATGGGCTGGAACGCAAGCCTCTGCCAGTTTACGGCAAAGGTGAGAACGTGCGCGATTGGCTGCATGTGGAGGACCACGTACGCGCCTTGTGGCTAGTGGCGCGCGAGGGCCGGCTGGGTGAGGTCTACAACATCGGCGGCAACGCAGAACGCCGTAACATCGACGTGGTGAAGTCGATTTGCGCGCTGCTTGATGAGTTCGTCAGCCCCAACAGCCCGACCGAAGATCTCATCACCTTTGTGACTGACCGGCTCGGACATGATGCGCGCTACGCCATCGATGCGACCAAAATCTCAACCGAGCTTGGGTGGACGCCACAGGAAACATTTGAGAGCGGTCTGCGCCAGACGGTGAAATGGTACCTGGACAACCGGGACTGGTGGGGCGCCATCCGGGATGGCGCCTACAGCGGCCAGCGGCTCGGGCTTGCCAAAACAGATACAGCCGCCAAGAGCTCATGAGCTGTGACGTCCTCATTACGGGTGCGAACGGTCAGCTGGGGTGGGAACTGACACGCCGGGCACATAAGCAAGGCATAGCCGTTACCGCAGTTGACCGCGCGGTACTGGACATCACTGACCAAGCGCAGGTGGCGCGGGTTGTTGCAGAGGCGGCCCCCCGAATCGTCATCAATGCGGCGGCGTATACCGCGGTCGACCAGGCAGAGTCCGACGCTGATGCGGCCCACGCCGTCAATCGAAGTGGTCCAGCGCACTTGGCCAAGGCCTGCGCGGAACATCAGATCCCACTGATTCATGTCTCGACAGACTACGTGTTCGACGGCACCAAGGACGGAGTATATTCGGAGGAGGATTCGGTCGCGCCGCTGGGCGTTTATGGCGCCAGCAAGCTCGCTGGAGAAACCGCGGTTCGGGAGACCCATCCCGCCCACGTCATTGTACGGACTGCCTGGGTGTACGGCGTACATGGCACCAACTTCGTCAAGACCATGCTGCGGCTGGCCGAAACCCGGGACGCGCTACACGTGGTGAACGATCAGCATGGCGGCCCGACCTTCGCCGGCGATCTGGCGGAGGCCCTTCTGACGATAACCCAGCACCTAAAAACGGACTCCGTCACGCCAGATGTGTATGGCACGTTTCATTGCACGGGCAGTGGGGTAACAACGTGGTGCGACTTTGCCCAAACGATCTTCGAGCGTGCAGCGCAGAAAGGCGTGAAAACCCCGAAGGTCACGGGCATTCCAGCCGCCAACTATCCCACCGCGGCGGAGCGGCCAAAAAATTCCGTGTTGGACTGTAGTAAAATCGCCCGGATTTACGGTATCACCCTCAGACCCTGGCAACAGGCTTTGGCGGAGATGCTCGACGAGACCCTGGCGCGCGCGCAGGATGAAACAAGGGACGCCCAATGAAGGGGATTATTCTCGCCGGTGGCACTGGCACGCGGCTGCACCCGATCACGCACTCGGTGTCGAAGCAGATGCTGCCGGTGTACGACAAGCCGATGATTTATTATCCGCTCAGCGCGCTCATGCTGGCGGGCATCCGTGACATTCTGGTGATCACCACCCCACAGGACGCCGCCCCGTTCCAACACTTGTTGGGCAACGGCGATAAGTGGGGCATATCCATTGAATATGCCGAACAACCTAGCCCGGACGGTCTGGCGCAGGCCTTCATCATCGGTAAACCCTTCATCGGCCAGGACCCCTGCGCTCTGGTGCTGGGCGACAATATTTTCTACGGCCAGGGTTTGACGGAGAAGCTCGTTGCGGCGGCCAACCGCACCTCAGGCGCTACCGTTTTCGGATTCCGTGTCAACGACCCACAGCGGTTTGGGGTTGTCGCCTTTGATCAGAATGCCCGGGCAACATCGATTGAGGAGAAACCAGAAAAACCGAAATCGCGCTGGGCGGTAACCGGACTGTATTTCTATGACAATGATGTGGTCGACATCGCTGCCAACCTGAAACCGAGCGCGCGCGGGGAACTGGAAATCACAGACGTGAACCAGACATATTTGAACCGAAGCGCGCTACATGTGGAGCGGCTGGGCCGCGGATTCGCTTGGTTTGACACAGGAACTTGCGACAGCTTGGTCGAAGCCAGCACCTTCGTGCAGACCATCGAGAAGCGTCAGGGTCTGCGCATATCGATACCGGAAGAAATCGCCTTTGAGAAAGGTTGGATTGATTCAGCAGCTCTAGAGGCTCTGGCGGCACCGCTGAAGAAGAGCGGATATGGCGATTATCTTATGCGGGTGCTTGAAGACGCGGGGTCTTAGTCTTCTGCTGGCCCGCGTTTATAGTGCTGTGTTGTGCCGCCGACAAAGACAACAGCGGCAATTGCAAGGCCCAACACAGACATCCACCAGCTCTGCCAGACGCCAAAGCTGAGCAGCCAAATGGTCAGCATTGCAGCAAAGGTGCCCGCGGCCGCGGCGAGCACAGTCGTGTCGCGCAGACGGTTTAGAACCGTGCGCGCGGCGGCAATGGTCGCGGCATAGAGCAGAGCAACGCCGATAGCGCCCAGTTCCAGCCAGATCTGTAGCAGACCGTTGTGAGGATGTAGAAACGAGGTGCGGCCTTGCGGATCGGGCATCAGGTCTGCCGTTTGCCCAACGATCCGGGCTCCGTTGAAGCCGTACCCGAGGAGACTTTTTCCAGCGATGAGTTCACTGACCGCACCCCAGATAGCAATACGGTGACCCCAGTTGGGATACACGTTTTCGGCAACCCAAAAATGTAGGCCGGACTCAGCCGCCAGCCATGCCGCGACAGGCCACAGCAAAACGCCACCGCCTACGACTACAAACAGGCCGACCACAGCTCGATGCCCGATGCACACGGCGGCCGCCGCCGCGACCGCGCCGGCTAGTAAGGCCAACGGCACGGCATTCATGCGGTAAGTTAGCGTCAGCGTCAGGACAAACAAGACGAGTAACAACGCGCGCTGACCGGTGGTGCGGTACATCGCCGCGGCAGCGCAGAATGTGAGGCTTGCGATCATCACCAGGCCACCGTTCATGGCGTTGAGCAGCTGTTCCGGCGTCTCGGAGGACCGGTCGAGGGAAATAAAGAACCCGCCGGTGACGCGTTCAATCACCAAAATAACCAGAAGCGCGCCAAATGATGTCGCGAGCGGCTTGACCAAGGCAGAGCGTTGCGCCGGCGCCAGTTGGGCAATACCGACGCCCAAGACAACTGCGAGGGCAAACACGGCGTAGGCTTTGGCAAGAGCCGACAGCGCCAGCACCGGCGCCCAGATCAGCGACACGGCCATCCACCCGCAGAACAACGCACCGAAAAGGACAGTGGGATTGCGCATGGACAGCGATCGCCGAACCTGCGTCAACACGCCGGGGGCGAGGCTCACTGCGATCGCCCCGCCAGCCAGCGCGACCACGGTGGCATCTTTGCTCCACGCCGTCAGTGGCAGAAACACCAGAGCGATAGATGCAAACAACCGTTGAAGCGTCATGCGCAGTGTCATCTCAGAATCCTGCCACAGAGCGGAAAACGGCGGCGATCTGCGCGGCCGCAACGGCTGTGTCATACGTTTCAAGCGCTTCCGCCCGGGCCGCCTGGCCCATGCGCCTAGTGTCATCACTTCGTTGATGGAAACGCATGAGCGCGTCGTACCACTCGTCCTCCGTGCGGCAGTGATATCCGGTCTGCTCCGGCGTGATGAGGTCGGCGGCGATACCAACCGGCGACACCAGGCAGGCGCGTCCCGCCGCCATATACTGCATGATCTTGTAGCCGCTTTTACCGCGGGTCCACGGCGTGTCCTCCAGCGGGCAGAGGCCAACGGTGATGCGGGACAAGGCTTCGGCCTCAATGGTCTCGGTCCAAGGGATGCGTTCTGCGGGGAGGTCCGGCACAGCCTCGTCACCCGCACCTACCAGAATGCACCGTGCACCGGTTTCCAGCAGGAACCGCTTGAGAGGGCCGGCGATGAGCGGCAACGATTGGCGCGCGGTGACCGGCGTGCCGATCCAGCCGACGGTGAAGGGACCCGAGGGTGGTGAGGCCGGATACTTAGACACGTCCACGGCGCTGGGAATTTGCACGACCTCAGGCGCGCCAAGGCTCCGCGCATACGCCTCAAGCGTTGCGTTGCCGGCGACAACAGCCGCGGAGGCTTTTATGAGCCGATCAATCTTGTCGCCGTATAAGACGCGCAGCGGGGCGAATGGCAGGTCGCGATAGTACAGATGGTGCGCGTCATCGAAATCACTCACCACTGGTTTACCGGCAAGCAACGCTTTCTCAAAGACGTAAGGAAGAAACGGCAACACCTCGCGCTGCACCCACAGGATGTCGATATCTTTGGTGTGAAGAACGCGCCACAGACGGCTGAGCCACGACACCGCGACTGAGAGCGGGTCGCGTGACTTGGTGTCATAGAGGCGCGTTAGATAACGGCGGTCGAGCAGTGCGTGCGTTTCGACCCGAATGTCCTCGCGCTGCAGGTGTGGAATGTACTGCAGAAACCGCACTCGACTGCTGGCGCCCATGCGGTCATACCGGGTCAGGGCTAGGACTGAGAGCGTCATGAGGCCACCGGATCAGAACGTGTGCCGGGAAGCGTCTTTGATGAGACCGCGTTCTTGATCAGTAGCGCATAGGCGCGCAGCACCGCCGGCAGAGACAGAGGCCCGCCGCCGAAGGTTGCCTGAAGAATACGTAGCGGGCCTTCAATGACTGCGCATGTCAGCCAAAGCGCCAGCCAGCCAGTAACACCGAAGTGCCGGCGCGCGAATATCAAACGGCTGCGGATATGCAAAGCCAGGGCGAGGCCTGAGTCCTGCGAGCTGGACACACGGCCTTCGTGGACGGCGCAAGCTTCCTTCAGGTAATAGCTGGGTGCGCCCGACTGTAAGGCCCGCAGAGATAAATCAACGTCTTCATAATAGAGAAAATACCGTTCATCGAAGCCGTTGAGCGCATCGAACACTGGGCGCCGGATCATCAACGCGGCACCCATCACCTGACCGACGGGACCGCTTTGGGCGTGACCCGCAGGCGAAAGATAAGGATATCCCCGATCTGGCAAGACGCAATGCAGCCCGGCCGTACGCAGGATGAGATCAAACAAAGTAGGAAGCTGGGAGCACGACGGCACAACCTCTCCCTCGGCATTGCGTAACTCAGGACCGGCAATGCCATAGTGAGCGTTGTCCGGCTGCGAGAGAAAGCTGGTCATGGCTTTCAATGCACCGGGGCTGATCTCTGCATCCGGGTTGAGGAACAGAATGAAGGGCGCCTGGCCGCGCGCCGCTGCGACATTGCAGGCGGCGGCAAAACCGAGATTTGCGCCAGGTGTGATGACCTCAAGCCCAGTCACTTGGCCCAGGCGTGGTTCTAGATCGCTGTCGTCATCACCGTTGTTCACCACGATAATCTGCGCTGTGAGACCATCCTCACGTGCGACGCGGGATGCGGACTCGACACATTTGACAGTATGCGGCGCCGATTTATAGTTCACCACAACGATGTCGATATCCGTCATACCCGTCCTTGAACAGTCGTGCGGGAGTGCCGTGACACCACCGCGAACGTCATTTCAAACCAAGACCAAACGAATACGCGCATGACAGATCAGGACACCCCCCGCGTCTGCATCGTCATCGTTGCGTACAAGTCTTCAGCGACCTTACCACAGTGCCTTGCCGCGCTCGTCGCGCAAGATTATCGGAAATTCCGGGTAGTCTTAGTCGATAACGCACCGGGCGAGAACCCAGGCGGGCCGGGTGAAGCGTCGGGCTTGGACCTTACCTATATCGCCAACCCGGAGAACGTGGGGTTCGCCGGGGCCATGGCCCAGGTGCTGGCGCAGACGCACGAAGAGTTTCTCGTGGCGCTCAATCCGGACGCTTTCCCGCACCCGGGGTGGCTCAGCCATTTCGTCGGCGCGGCAGATCGTTATCCCGGCTTCGCCGCTCTTGGCTCTGTTCAGCTCAAGGCCGGAGAGCCCGACGCTTTAGATGGTTTTGGCGATCATCTGCTGGCATGGGGGTTGGCGTGGCGTGGACGCACACTGCCAGACGAGCCCGCAGACGTTTATGAGAGTTTCGGCGTCTGCGCCGCGGCGGCGCTTTACCGCACAGAGGCGCTAAAAGCGGTTGGCGGATTTGATGAGCGCTTTTTCTGTTTTTACGAAGATGTCGATGCCGCCTTTCGCCTGCGTTTGACTGGATATCGCTGCGGAGTGGTGCGTGATGCCGTCGTCAACCATGTTGGCGGTGCAAGCTTCGAGGGACTGTCAGATTTTGCCGAACGGCTGATCGCCCGCAACCAGGTGTGGATGCTGATTAAGAATATGCCCGTGCGCCTGCTGATTGCGATTCTACCTGGCTACATCCTTCTGCAGCTGTTCGCGTTTGTCCGGCGTCCGCTGTCGCCGCGCATGAAAGGGTTTTGGGAGGGCCTGAAAGGTATGGGGCCGATGTGGCGGTCCCGCTCAGTCATACAGAGCAAGCGTCAAGTATCTTTCAAAGAGATTGCTGCCTGGCTGAGTTGGAATCCGGCAGAGTTCCGCGACCGGATTTCGAAGGTAAAGACCGTGCGGAACGAGCAGCCGTCAGAGTGAACCGCGTTCGACCACCACATCTGATATATTCAAACCGACCAGACCGTGCCGCGCCGATGTGGAAATGACATCGAACATGATGGCGTCGTGCAGCCAGTGGCGCTGCACGTGGTCCGCCATGGTGCCGTCAGCAATGGCAACTGTGAGCGCGTAGGTGCCCTTGGCCAGAGCCGGCCAAGCGAAGCGGAAGCGGATAGCGGCGGCCTCCCCTGGATCTAGTGAAAAGCCCGTCTCGCCTTCGGAAAACGAATTTTCACCCAGCAAGTTCTGCCCAAGCCGGTCCTTGATGTAGAACCCGAAGATCGGGCGCGCGACCTCGGTCTCAGCCTTGGCGACGATCTGCAAATCGACCTCTTGTCCGTCTGCCACCTGAGTCAAAACCGAGCCGGTCACCGCATCACGCAGGGACGCATCGACGACCATAGCACCGCCGATGCCAAAGCTGTTGGCCGCGGGATTAAACGGCGTACACAGTGTCGTGCCGGTTGACGCCAACGGCGGCAACGACCCACCAGCAATCTGAACTGGGCCTCCTGCTGCCATAAATGCGCCAACCTGCGTCTTCACAAACGTCGGCGGCGGCATTGGCGCCGGGCGTTCTGCAAGGTCCTCGTCCGTCGACGCCGCGATGTCTTCCGGTTCGACGAACAGTGATTCCACATACTGCTCACAGATGCGGCCGGCCTCCCCTTCTGCCCGGATTTTACCGTGGTCGAGCCAGATCGCGCGGTCGCACAATCCGGCAACGGCGCCGAGATCATGACTGACGAACAGGATCGACCCTCGGCGTTTGAAATCGTTGAGAAACCGCATGCATTTTTGGGTAAAACGGGCATCACCGACCGAAAGCGCCTCATCGATGATGAGCACGTCCGCATCGACGTGGGCCGCCACCGAGAACGCGAGACGCATGAACATGCCGCTGGAATAGGTTTTCACCGGACGATCGATGAACTCTTCGAGCTCGGAAAACGCGATGATGTCGTCCATGCGTGCATCAATCTCAGAACGGGTGAGGCCGAGGATGGTGCCGTTGATGTAGACATTCTCACGGCCCGAGAAATCCGGTTCGAAACCGGCACCGAGTTCAAGCAGCGCGGCGACACGGCCCTGGATCTGGGTTTCCCCAATGGTCGGCATAACCGTGCCGGTGATGATCTGCAGCAACGTGGACTTGCCGGCCCCGTTCTCGCCGATGATGCCGACGGTCTCGCCGCGTTTGACAGTGAAGGAGACACCGTCGAGCGCGGTGAAGCTGGGATACGCGCGCCAAGGCATGAGCAGATGCAACAGCCGGTCGGAAGAGCGGCGATACAGCGTGTAAGCCTTGGAGACCTGGTCAACGCGGACGACATCGCCCATATGCGGGAGATCAGAGGACATCGGCAAAGCTCTTGCGCGCGTAACGGAAGAACGCCAGCCCGGCCGACGCCACCACCCACGCCACCACGAGATAAAGGCCAAGGACAGCCCAATCAGGCTGCTGGCCTTCCAGCGCGATGCGGCGCATCTGGATGACGATGACGGTGACGGGATTGAACAGGATGAGGGTTTTGAGGCCGGGTCCCAGGCGGTCAATAGAATAGAGGATCGGCGACAGAAACAATACGCCGGTCATCAGCAAACCGACGATGTGTTGAATGTCGCGAAAAAACACCCCTATGGCGGAGAGCAGCCAACCGAGCCCCGCCATCAGCAAGACAAAGGGCGCCAAGACAATGGGAAACAACAGCGCGGTGAGCGGAATAGATCCCTTGATCGCCAGCAAGGCAATGAACAAGACGCCGGTGGTGATCAGCGCGTGGAAGACAGCGTTGCCAACCAGCACCGCGGGTAAAATTTCGATCGGAAAAACCGCCTTCTTGACCAGATTGCTGTAGTCGATCACCGCTCCCGGTGCACCGCCAACCACGTCAGCCATCAACCAGAATACGAGCAGGCCGACAAACAGATATAGCCCGAAGGAGGTGGTGTCGCCGCCGTCCATCCCGGCCCAGCGGCTTTCCAGCACAACCCCGAACACGAACGTGTAAATGACGAGCGTGAACAAGGGCACCAGCACGGTCCACAACAGCCCGAGCACACTCAGCCGATAGCGCCGCGCAATCGAGCGGCCGAGAAATTGCCGGTAGATCAGGAAGTGACGCACCAGCACCAGGACCGGCAAGGCAATATCGAGACCGCGCCCAAATGAGACGGCCTGGCGGGCGACAGGCGCCTTTCGTGGTTCAGGCGATGTCATGAACCTGCCCGCACTGGCCTAGACCCCGGCTTTGAGCCGGTCCATGACCTTACGGATGGTCGCCGACTCATCCGGCTCCTCTATGCCAAGCGAACGCTGCACCGCGTCAGAAACTTTTGTTGTCCGCCGGCGCACTTCCATCGCCGTCACAATGGCATTGAACCGGGCAAGTTCTTCTCCTTTGAGCCCGCGGGTGGTGGGCACCGTGTTGCTGCCATCGGATTTATAATAGTAGTCGCCGATTGGCGTATCTGTCATAGCGAAGTCAGACACATTCACGGCACAGAAACGCAGCAGGAAGTCATAGTCTTCTTGCATCGTCATCGTCTCGTCGAATTGCAAGGTATCTGAATCCGCCCGGCTTCGGTCTATGAGGTAACTGTGTAGGGGGCAGAAATTGCTCTTGTACAGATCAGATAAGCCGGACCCTCGATAGAACGGACTCAATTCCTCGACACCGTAGAGAAAATAGTAATAAACGTTGAGTTGCATGACCCGCACCGACGCGAATGCGATGGCAGCGCCGGATGTCTGGAGGCGCGACGTGAGCAGCTCATAGGCCTCGGGATACAGAACGTCATCGTAATCCAGAAAACCCAGGTACCGGCCCCCAGCAGCGTGAAGGCCGGTGTTTAACAAAGCGGAGCGCGCGTCCTCTGGCTTTTCTTTATCGAAGTTGACGATCTCGAGCGTCACACCCACCTCGCCTTCAACGTGCGGGCTCAACGCTGAACGCACGGCGTCAATATCAGCCTGGGAAAACCGCTGAACTGCAAGAATTATGTTGAGGGGACGATAGCTCTGGCAAATCAAGGAAAAGACGCAGCGGTCAAGTTCCTTGAGACGCCGGAGATCATGAAAACGTACGATGGTATCCAGGGTTTCGGGCATCGCTACCACCGCGTCTCAGCAAAACTGAAGTGATGGCTGAAATCGGGAAGACGCTGCCATGACTCCGGCACGGGGACGGGTTGCGTGTCTGGCGCCGGCCATCCCCGTTCACGCAGTTTGTTTGTCAGCCAGGACTCGAACTCCGTGTTGCCCCACTTTCGAGCAAGGCAAACGCCGGACGTATAAATCATACGAAGGGTGTCCGCATCTTGCTTACGGTTGCTGACGGCGTGCATAAACAGCGCGCGCGGACACATCTTCAAGGCGAACCCGCTGGACTTGGCGCGCCATGCGTAATCGACATCTTCGCAGTACATGAAGAAGGACTCATCAAACGTGCCGACTTCTTCATATGCCAACCGGGGTATCGCCAGACAGGCCCCCGACACCCAGGGCGTGTCGAAAGTGAACGGATCGTACATCTTGGGATGCTCGACGGGGAATTGAATCGCCTCCACCAACGCTCGGTCGTGATGAGCCTTCATCATCTGCACCAATGCCCGAACCGCATCGAAGTGAAACGCGCCGTCGGGATTGGCTGCAATGTAGATATCCGCCCCGTCGGCGAATGCTTTTTTCATCAGGCGATTGTGACCGGCACCAAAGCCCACATTGCCCGCGGCGGGGAGATGGCGAACCGCATCCTTGTCTAAGACGAAAGACTCTGTAGAGGCACCATTGTCCAATATCTGAACGCGGCCCTTCGTTGAGAGTCCCGCGTGGGCAAGCGCCTTGGCGGCGGACGCTGTAATGCGCTCAATTTGATCCTGCGTGTTGTTGTACGTGACCACGCCCACCGCGACGTGAAGAGATGGGTCGACCTGTTCGGCGATACCGAACATCCGGTCCTGCCGACGCGAGACCAAGTCGGCGGCGGGAACGTGGATCGGCTGCGGCGGAGTTGTGCGCGCCCCGGGCACATGGGGCCCACTGAGTTGAAGACCGTGCTTGTGAACGAACAGTCTGAGAGACTCGTGATGGTCGATGGAAACGATGCCGGGAGTGTGGTCCATCAAAGGGCGATGTGCAATCTTGAGCCACTGAAATCCAGCGTGCTCACAAACATAGTAGTAGAGCCGCTCAATAGCGTGCGCCAAAGTCTTGTCGATCTGGTTTTCCTCTGGCGGGAAGTCTTGGTAGCTGAGCTCTAGATCGAGCAACGGCTTAAGGGCATCGGTGCGCGCCCAGAACATGGACCCCGAAGGAAAATCCAATACGCTCTTATCGCTGGGCAGGTCAAAACCCATACGCTTACTGAGCGCCTTGGCGATTTTGTAGTCATGCCCCCAGTTGATCCAATGGCGCACCGGCTCGAAATGCTGAGCGGCGATGATGCCAATATCGTCGACACGGCCAAAAGCTTCAAAAACGCTATGAACGATCTCACCGGAGCCCAACAGCGTTTCCAAGAGATATCCACGCCAGTTGGCCAGCTCGCTGGCGTGGTCGGACCACTTGGTGTGCAGATGTAGGGCGAACTCGTAGCGGTCGTAGACATCTCTAAAGGCAATGAGTTTAGGGGCAATGTCGCGGCCCCGATTCTCCGACAAGCGCACTTCGACGTGATTGTAGGTCTCGTTCTCAAGGAACCGTTCGATGATAGCTTTCTTCTCCGGCGTGTCGGTGGAGATATACAGATCGAACGGGTAGGGAATGTTGCGCAGATAGAGTTGAAATTCCGGCGTCATATGTTCGTAGAACATGTGAATGATGACGGCGAGTTCAGGCGGCGGCGGTAAATGATAATATCCAAACGGCACCGCAACGCTGTGATCTGCCTCGATGGGCCGGGCAACTTCGCGCAAAGTCTCGCGCTTCGGCCGGCGTGATTGGCGTTTGGCTTCTCTCTCGATTTGGCTGCGGGTGTGCTCCCAGCGCCGGAACATATCTGTGTCGCCAACAACCGGCTTTACAAAGCGGTACACCACATCTGCGATTTTGTGCTTGGCCCGCGCCGGCAGGGGCATGCCGCGGTAGAAAAACCGTACACAGGCCGCTAGGCCGCGCTTAACAGAGCCCTTGATCAATCCGGGAATGCGGCGGAATGAACGGATTGGCGCAGTGATGCGCCAACTGGTCGAGTTTCTCAGAGACTTGATAAGCGTTTCGCGCCGCTCCAGTTCGGTCTCAAGCGCTGCCCGCCAGGCCATTTCACCTTCGAGCTTTTCGCTCAGCAATTCGTGCTTCTCTGCGAGTTCGGCGAAACGCTCGCGTGAACGCGATTCAATTTCCAGCGCAGTCTCATGAGCGCGTTCGAGGGCTGTTTGCGTTTGTAAGTTGAGCGCCTCGATCTGGTCGTTCAAATGGTCTTGTTTATGCCGTGCGTCGTAGGCGGACTTAAACGCTACGCCCAAACGGGCATAGGTACGGCGGATATCGAGCGTCACCTCCGGATCTTCGGCTGCCTTTAGAAACGTAACGAAGCCTTGCGGCAGATTTTTGCCGAATCCCAATACACCGAGACCATGGCCATGGTGAAACTCGAACGAGGGATATGTGTCCCGCAGCTCGACCCAGAGTTTGTGCACGCCGAAACCGCTTTCGCGCACGTTGATATCGTGAAACAGTACAATGGCCCGGTCTGACAGCTTGGGTTGCCACGACTGAAAATCGTGGGCGACGTCGTCGTAAAAATGACGTCCGTCGATGTGCAGGAGATCAATGGACGCGTCTTCGAAATGCTCCAGGGCCTCATCGAAGGTGGCGCGGACAAGACGGGAAAACGACGAATAATGTGTGTCGTTGTAGCCCATCACCTGGCGATAGGTTTCATCGCCATAGTGCCCGGCGTGTTCATCTCCCTGCCAGTGATCGATGGCATAGCAGCGTGACTCTAAACCAACCGCCTTCACCGCCTGGCAAAAGGCGAAGTAGGAGTAGCCGTTGTGGGTGCCGAGCTCGGCCAGCACACGCGGACGGATTGCGTCGATGAGCCAGAAAGCGAACGGTGCGTGATCAAGCCACGCGGACTGTTCGACATATTGAGGCGCCCAGAAGGACGGCCCAGACAGGTAGGACGACAGGTGGTCCGGATGGAGCGTATACGCCGCCTCCGGGTCCTTTTGTGCAGATGTTGGGTGATCTGCCGTCATGGATGGCTACCTTCTTCCTCAACCGTCCGGCCGGCTGCGCGCCGGCGTGTCCCCAAGCCCGCCAAACGCCAATAAATTCAAGCGAACCAAGGCATTACTGTAGGGGAGAGCGGGGTTATAGGCCAGATTGGCCCAAAGTACCCCTGATTTCTTAGGGGAGCTCCCGCGCCAGGGTTTGATAGAGCGCGAGATGATGGTGGCGGATGGATTGAGCTGAGAACTCCGCCTCCACCCGCCGGCGCGCGGCCTGACCCCAAGCAGCGCGGTCCTCAGAGTTTGCCGCCACATAACACATGGCATCTGCGAGGGCCTTGGCGTCGCCGGGCGGCACCAGCAGGCCGGTGCCCTCATGTGAGACGATGTCCCGATTGCCGGGGATATCGCTGGCGATAATCGGACGGGCCAAGGCCGCCGCTTCCAGGGCGGCGCGGGGCAAGCCTTCACCGCCGAGCGAGGGCACCAGCATTGCGTGCGCCTGGGCAATCTCGGGCCGCACGTCGGACACCTGGCCTTTGAAGGTGACACCGGGCGATTGTGCCGATGCATCGATATGCTCTTGCGGGATGGAGGTGGGATTGCCGGGATCAGGCGCGCCGCAAATCACCAGCTCGGCATCGACACCGCGGGCGCGCACCTGTTCCAGCGCCGCGACCGCCACAGCGATCCCTTTCATGGCGATCAGCCGCGCGAGGATGAGAAACCGCACGGACTTACCCTCGGGCTCGGGCGCCGGCGTGAAGTGCTCGGGATCAATGCCCGATCCGGGAATGAGGTGAGATTGGGTGTCGGACACACCGATGCGTGTCCGCGCATACGCCAGATCATCCGTGTTTTGCAGGATGAACTGAGCGCCATCCCTGCGCGCCGAACGCAGCAGCACTTTGCGGCAGCCCCATTGCACCAGACGGGCAACGAGGGACCGTGCATAAAAGATGTACCCGAAGCCGTTGATGGAATGGATGACCTTCACCGGCCACGGGCCCACAGCGAGACTGACGATGATCGCGGGCTTGAGGGCGATGGCGTGCACAACATCGGCGCGCGCCTGACGCAGCGCTGTGCGCACGCGCCGCACGTCCGGCACCAAGTTAACCAAGGCGGAAACGATCGAACCGGTGCGGACCCAGGTGAGCGGGATCACGTTCACCGGCAGGTCCGCCAAAGCGGCCGTGTCGCCATCCGTGCGCGTGGCGACATAAACATCAAACCCGGCGTCCGCCGCCGCCCGGGCGAGATCGCGTTTGTGCGAGGCGAAGTAGCCCGCCTCTGTGACGACAAAGAGAAGCCGAGGTTTGTCGCTTTTGGCGGGGCCGTGGGAGGGCTGAGAATCCGTCATGCGGCGCTCACTCTAGCAAACAATAGACGCCTAAGAGGAAATGCGCCGGATAAGGCCACAAACTCGACCGCGCCATCATCACCGCGCTAGCACTGGTGTTGATCGTCTTTCTGTTTGACCGGTTATGCGTGCGGCAGCCGCTTTGGCCCCGGCGCGGATGATCCATTCGGCGACGGTGAGGTTGATCATCCAGCCCGCGGCCATGGCGAGCGTACGGCCAGCCTCGTTTTGCAGCGCGGGAAACGCCTCCAGCGGAATGTGGGTGAACACCTGCGTGCCGGCGCCGAGCGCCAGGGCTAGGGCGCGGATCATCCAGGCGCGGTGGGCGGCGATGTCGCGGCGGCGGATGGCGGCGGCACCGAGTGCAAGGGCGGTGGCCATGCCGACGCCCGCAACCAGGCGCACGGCAAACAGCACCGGGCCATCCAACTCCCCGGGCGGATAGACGAACGTCAGCCACAGGCCCGACAGCGCGGCGGTCAAGCCTGCGGGCACCAGCACCCGTCCGGCGCGGCGGTGCCAGGCCGGGCTGTGACGGCGCACCGCGCTTGAGACCTGAAACGCGCCGAGGACACAAAACATGCCGGCACTGAGGATGTGGACGGTCACCGCCACCGGGGCAGCAAAGAACCGGCCGTTGCCGGGGATGACCTCGACGCCAGCAGCCACCGTCGCCAGGCGCGTGGCGCCGCCGATGACGGGCACTGCAGACAAGAGCAGCAACAGGGCCGGCACACGCCAGGCGGAGGGGGTAGCGGATTTCATCGCGCGTCCTTTCAAGCAGGACGCCGGTATAATCATGCAGAAATCAAATAAAAACTGCCGAAATATGTAGGTTTCATATACGTATATGCATGACACCGCGCACGTGGCGGACCGCCAAATTCGACGGGAACAAGGCCTGCGCCTTTGTGGTCACCGCCGAACGGGGGTCTTCGTCGCCCGCCGCCCGGGCGAGATCGCGTTTGTGCGAGGCGAAGTAGCCCGCCTCTGTGACGATAAAGAGAAGCCGAGGTTTATCGCTTTTGGCGTGGCCGTGGGAGGGCTGCGCATCCGTCATGCAGCGCTCACTCTAGCAAAGTTGTTGAGTGGCGGAGGGGCTTGCTGAGGCGCGGGGCGCGCCGGTTCGAACTTCGTTCGAACCTCCTTTTTAGAGAGGGCAACCCACGTTTTATCAAAAACGTGGCGCGCCCGAGAAGATTCGAACTCCTAACCTCCTGATCCGTAGTCAGGTGCTCTATCCAGTTGAGCTACGGGCGCCCCATCGCTGACGGGAGCGGATGTCCTACTCAACCGTATTGGCCGTGTCTAGGGAAAATCCTGAAAAAACTGGGCGGTTACGCCGGGTGTTTAAGACCTGTCCAGCCCGCGCGCGATTTTGCCAGCCAACGCTAAAGCCCTGAAAGTATGGGGCGATGACGGCCATTGTCCGGGCAAATGCGGCTTGTTCCGCCCAGCCTCTTTGCGTACACTCGCCGCAGGCAGGGGGAAATCGGGATTTTTGTTTCTGCCTCAACACCTTGGCGCCCCCCGTTAAGACATCGGGGCCGGCGAAACGAGGTGTTGCATAACGAATCGAAACGACAGACAGTTGGTCGACCCTTGTGATCACGGGACCACCTTGTCCGGCGAAAAGGGGCAGACAGAGGATGAATGTAATGGGGCTGTCCGCACGTCATATTATTGCACTTAGCGCGGTCTTGAGTTTGGGCGGATGCTCATTCGCAACCGACGCGCTGTTTCCGGTCTTTGGCGACGAAGAGGCGCCGGTGGCAACCAGCAGCGGCAGCGCGCAGGAATTCCGCCCCGCGCCGGTGGCCGCCTCACCCAACACCGGCATGGCGCTCAACACAGGCACCTTCGTCAATCAGAAGGTCAGCCAGTTTAACTCCGAACTGAACCAGCTGCGCTCGACCATTTCCGTGCGCAACACCCAGCTGGAAAGCATTCGTGGCCAGACGGTCAACAACGCCTCGTCCTATCACGGCATGGTTGGTGGCATTAAGAGCCGCCTGCAAGTGGGCACCACGCCCGGCAACCCGCAGCTGATGAGCCAGTGGCGCTCGGCCCAAGAGCAGCTCAACCGCATCGAAGGCGACATCGCCAGCATGAACCAACTGGCGGCGCAGGTGTCGGCGGACTCGGCCATGTCGTCGTACCTGCTGGATAGCGTACGCGCCGCTTACAGCCTCACCGGCGCGGTGGATGAAGATCACCGCCGCCTGCGCGGCCTGGAAGACGAGGTCAATCAGACCACCGTCACCATCGACCGGCTGCTGGCTGAACTGCGCTCGGACGTCACCCGTCAGCAGCAGTTTGTCGCCAATGAACGCGCCAACCTCATGGACTTGGCGGCCGACATCAACACCGGTCAGCTATACGGCGCAGACCAGCAGGCGATGGCAGGAAGCGGCATGCAGATGGCGTCCGCCGTGCCCGGAGATTTCTCGCAGCGCCGCCCACTGGTGGTGATCCGCTTCGACCGGCAGGATGTGCAATACGAACCGGCCCTGTATCAGGCCGTCAGCCGCGCGCTGGAGCGCCGCCCTGATGCGGTGTTCGATCTGGTGGCGGTGAGCCCCGGCACGGGCAACCAGAACCTGTCGACCGGTTCCGCGCGGCGTAATGCAGAATCCGTGCTGCAATCCCTGGCGACCATGGGTCTGCCGAGTGATCGGGTGATGCTGTCCGCGATGGCCAGCCCGACGGCGCAATCCTCGGAAGTACATATCTACGTCCGTTAGCGCCCGGCGCACCACCCGAATTGTCAGTATCCTTCTTCGAGCGTTAGGGCCTACGGCACTCTAAGGCACGGGCACGTTGTCGATCAGCCGCGCCTTGCCGAGATGGGCGGCCGCGAGCACCCGGCGGGGGCGATCTGATTTAGGGTCGGCGGCTAATGTCTCCGCATCCCGCACTTCGACATAGTCGACTGCGTCAAAGCCCGCCGCTTCAAGCGCAGCCACTGCAGCGTCGCAACAGGCAGCAGCGTCTTCGCCCTTGGCAAGGTCGTCCGCCACCGTCGTCAGGGTGCGGTAGAGCGCGGGCGCGATTTTGCGCTCGTCCTCGGTGAGGTAGGCATTGCGCGAGGATAACGCGAGGCCGTCTGCCTCGCGCACGGTCGGCGCGCCGACAATATCCACCGGCACATTGAGATCGGTCACCAGACGCTGGATGACCGCAAGCTGCTGGTAGTCCTTTTCCCCGAAAACCGCGTAGTCCGGCAGAACCTGGAGAAGCAGTTTGGTAACGACGGTGGCCACACCGTCAAAGTGACCGGGCCGCTCTCCGCCGCACAAACCTTGGCTAACACCCGGCACGCGCACATCGGTCTCAAACCCAGGCGGATACATCACATCCGCATCAGGCATGAACAGAAGGTCAATGCCAGCGGCGCTGAGCACTTCCCAATCTTCGGCATCCTTGCGCGGATAAGCCGCGAGGTCCTCGTCCGGCCCGAACTGGGTGGGATTGACGAAGATCGACACCACCACCGCATCGGCCAGGGCTTTGGCACGATCGACCAACGACATATGCCCGGCGTGCAGCGCCCCCATTGTCGGCACAAACGCAATGGTCTTGCCCGCACCGCGCAGGGCAGAGATGCGGCGGCGCAAACTCTGGACATCGCGCACAACCGTTAGCGCGGGAACGTCTTCAGCCATCAGGATCAGCTTTTCTTTTTAATGCGGTAGCAGTGCTCAGGCCCGGGGAAACGGCGCGCGCGGACGTCAGCCGCGTAGTGTTCCACAGCAGACGTGATCTGCGGTCCGAGGTCGGCATAGTGCTTGACGAACTTGGGAGTGAAATCCTGGAAGATGCCAAGAATATCTTCGGCCACGATGATCTGGCCATCGCAGGCCGGTGAGGCGCCAATGCCAATGGTGGGTACGGCGACCTGCGACGTAATGTCGCGCGCGACGGGCTCGACCGTGCTCTCGATGACCACCGCAAACGCGCCCGCGTCAGCTACAGCCTTCGCATCAGCGATGACTTTATCCGCCGCTTCATCGGTGCGCCCCTGCGCCTTGTAACCGCCGAAGCTGTTCACCGATTGGGGCGTCATACCGACGTGTCCCATCACTGGGATGCCCCGCGCGACCAGAAACGCGATGGTCTCGGTCATCACTGCGCCGCCTTCGAGTTTGACCCCGGCGCATCCGGTTTCCGCCATCACATGGGCCGCCACATCGAACGCAGCCTCCGGCGAGCCTTGGTAAGACCCGAACGGCAGATCGACAATCACACAGGCCGACTTCGATCCGCGCATGACGGCAGCGCCATGGTTCACCATCATGTCGACAGTCACCGGCAGGGTGGACGGCAGGCCGTAGAACACCATGCCGAGAGAGTCGCCGACCAGCAGGACATCGACAGCTTCGTCCATCAACTGCGCCATTGGCGCTGAGTACGCGGTGATGCACACCAGCGGCGCACCCCCCTTGCGGGCAGTGATGTCACGTACCGAGAGGCGGCGTTTTGACTGAGGTATGTCCGTGCTCATGATCAGGGTCCATGGTGTCCCGAAACGCTGTCACTGGCGGCGGGGTTTAGCCTATTTACCGCGGTGATGGTAGGGGCGGCGGGCTCTCTATCCCATCAGGCGGGAAGCTGAATTTCAAAGGTTGTGCCCGAATCAGACGTAGATTTGAGCAAAAGATCGCCGCCGTGGGCGCGGATGGCCTCCCGGGAGATCGGCAGACCCAAGCCAGAGCCTCCCGCCTTGGCCGAGCCGGAGAACGGCCGGAAGAGATTTTCAATGGCTTTGTTGGGCAACCCCCGGCCGTTGTCCGTCACCTCAATGATCACATGGCTGCCGGACCTTTGAGCGCGGACCGTAATCCGCTGCGAGCCCGCCTCGGCAGCATTGCGCATAAGATTCTCGAGCGCGCGGCGCAACAGTTCCGGGTCGGCGCGCAGCGATCCGCTCAGCTGATTTTCGACGACGACGTCGCATCCATCCAGCACGGGCTCCAACGCCACGGTGATTTCATCCATGAAGGCTTTAAAGCCGATCGGCGACGCGTCAACCTGGGGCGGGCCTTCCTTGGCAAAGCGCAATGTCTTCGTGCACAGATGGATGGCGCGATCGATTGCCTTCACCAGTCCCGAAGTGATGCGGCGGACTTCTGGGTCGTCTGACTTCTCCAGGCGGTCTGACTCCAGCATGGCCGTGGCAAGAATGTTTTTCAGGTCATGGGACACTTTGGTCACCGCCGCGCCGACTCCGGCAAGACGCTCTTTTTGGGTTAACGCCACACGGAGTTCATGCTGCATCTCGGCGAGCGCATGTTCCGCAACGCCGACTTCGTCGCGGCGCGTGCCCGGCTGCATGATGTGGGCGGTATCTTCCGGTGCCTTTTGGAACGCCGTCATACTGGCGGTCAGCCGCCGCATGGGGCGCACCGCCAGCCACTGCAGAGACAGATACACGAGTGCGGCAGTAACAACCGATATGAACAAGCTGAGGAAAAAAATCCGTTCACCGTAGTCGATCAGCGCCTGGCGGAGAGGTTGCTCGGCGACGATGACTTCGACCAAAACATCGGGATCGGACGGCGACCAGCCGGTGACGCCGATGACCATGTCCTTTTGCTCGAACATACAGTTGATGGCATCGGCGATAAGCTGGAAGAACATCGCCTCGCGCAGATCGAACAACAAAGGAATGCGCGCCGGCATATCCGGGCCGAGCGTGCGCGCCGGCATACCGGGGCGGATGACGGTCATGCCGAGCACGCCAGCCTGATTGAGCAACCGGCGCTGGAGTTCGGGGTCGACCATGTCCGCAGCTTCGAGCGCGGTGAGTGTTAAGTGAGCGGCGTCGAGTTTCTGCTCCAGGTATTGAACGCGAAAGCGGGCGATGGACGGCGCGAAAATCAAAACTTCGCACACCATCACAAAGGCAACCGTGAGCCACAACAAACGGGCAGAGAGGCCCGTGAGCAAGCCGGTGGCGGCGTCTTGCTGCGTTGAGGCGTTTGGCCTGGGCTGCCCGCGATCCGGCATGGCGTGTTATCCGAACAAAGACAGGAACCGCACCACCATCCGTGTGCGGCGGCTAAAGAGCTTGGGTGTGTAGTAAGCACCCGCGGCGCGTTTCGACACTTCACCAAGCGTGGGATAGGGCGCGATCATACCGGCCATGGCACCGATCTTGAGCTTTTGTGTCAAAGCCAAAACCCAGACCTGGATCAGTTCACCGGCGGTAGGACCGGCAATGCCGCAGCCGAGGATCTGGCCGTTCTTGGCGATGACCGCCTTGACCAGGCCCTTTGTTTTACGCTCAGCGCGGGCACGGTCGTTCTCCTCAAACGGCCAGGTGACGACGGTGATCCCGTCACCATGGTGTTCCCGGGCGTCAGCCTCGGTGAGCCCCACTTGAGCAAGTTCGGGGTCCGAATACGTGACCCACGGCACGGTACTGTGATCGGCCTTGGCCGGTAGCCGGAACAAGGCGCTGCGGATGACAATACCGGCGTGATATCCGGCGACGTGGGTGAACTGAAGCCCACCGGCGCAGTCGCCGATGGCGTAGGCGCGGCGGTTGGACGTGCGCAACCCTGCATCAACCTCGATGCCTTTAGCCGAATAGGTGATTCCCGCCGCATCAAGATTGAGGCCGTCGACTGTCGGGCGCCGGCCCACTGCCATCAACAGGTGCGATCCGGTGACGCTGTGTTCCGTGCCATCAACGCTATAGGTCACCTGTATCGAGCCTGCGGTTCCGGAGACTTTCTCCACCCGTGCGCCTTCCATAACGGCAATGCCGTCTGCGCGCAGAGAGTCGCGCACGATCTCGACGAGATCAGGGTCGTCCTTTGGCAGAATACTGGCCGCTTCTAACACGGTAACTTGGCAGCCGAGCCGGCGGTGGGCCTGAGCCAACTCGCATCCGATGGGACCGCCGCCGACCACGATGAGATGCGAGGGCGCGGTGGTGAGATCGAATATGGTTTCGTTGGTCAGATAGGGCGTTGAGTCGACACCATCGATGGGTGGGACCAGCGCGGTCGATCCAGTAGCAATTACGAAGCGCCGCGGCCGGATGATCGTGCCATCGACCTCGACCTCTCGTGCCGAGATGAACTTGGCTTCACCCTGAATGACGTTGACGCCGAGGCTTTCAAAGCGCTCAACGGAATCGTGCGGCGCGATGCCAGCGATGACATCGTGGACATGGGCATGCACGGTGGCGAACTGCACGACCGGATCAGGCACATTGACGCCGAATTGTGGCGCCAGTGACGGCGTATGGGCAGCATGCCCGGCAGCCAGGAGGGCTTTGGACGGCACACAGCCCGTGTTCAGGCAGTCGCCTCCCATCTTACCTTTCTCGATGAGGACAACGGACGCGCCCATCTGCACAGCTCCTGCGGCGACGGACAGGCCGCCGGAGCCGGCGCCGATGATGCACAGGTCGGGTTTGAGTTTTTTACTCATGGCGCGTGGTCCGCATACGTTTGTAAATAACCGGAATCAGAGCAAGAACCGCCAAGCCGAGAAGGGAGCCAATCACTTCGGGCTGCAACAGAACCGCGCCGGGATCGACTTCGCCGCCTTCGTCGAACACCGTGCCGAGACCGCTGCCGACAAGCGCGTACACAAAGGCTCCGGGAATGATGCCAAGCGCCGTACCGAGGACATATGTGCGCAGCGGCACGGCGAGAAACGCCGGGACTAGATTCACAATGAAGAACGGAAACAACGGGACCAGCCGCAAGACCAGGAGATAATTGAACGCATTTTCCTGAAACCCAGCCCGCATGCGCTCGACCGCTCCGCCTGCCTTGTCGCGTAAGGTGTCACCCAACACATAGCGCGCAATAAGAAAGACGAGTGTGGCGCCGATCGTCGCTGCGGTGACGATGTAGACGGTCGCCGGCCCAGCCGAGAACACAAAACCACCGGCGATGGACAACCAGACAGCACCAGGCAGTGAAAAAGTGACCGCCGTGATGTAGATCGCCATGAACACAGCCACCGCCATAACCTGGTTGACCGCAACAAAGTCGAGCAGCGCCTGACGGTTGTCCTGCAGGGCATCGAACGAGAGGAAATCCTGTACGCCGGACGATAGAAGGATGGCGATCACGCCGGCAAACACAGCCAACACTGCGATACGCTTAACCTTGCCTGACGGCGGTTTCTGACCGGGCGCCGCTTGGGTTTCAGGAGAACCGTTCATGCCAACTGCCTTACCAACTGCTTCGTGCACCGGACCTGACCCCGCCAGCCGGGGCGATTCGATCTGCCGTCCCCGGGGGGCATACCACCGCTCCCGGGCCCAGACCAGTCAGGTTTACGTGAACAGGGCGCTCGAAGGGATTGAATTTGTGCGGTTTTTTGACGCTAAATGCCGGTTGGCCGCACATTGACAGGCCGCTGGGGCGCCGCTATACACCCCTCCGAATGTATTTGGACCCGCCGCAGACCGCTGGCGGGCTCGTTTTTTTGATTTCTGCGGAGAATTCTCGTGAAACAGACGTTCCAACCCAGCCGACTGGTTCGCAAGCGTCGCCACGGATTCCGCGCCCGTATGGCCACCAAAGGCGGCCGTAAAGTACTCGCCAGCCGGCGTGCCAAGGGCCGCAAGCGGCTGTCTGCCTAAGTTTTAACCCTGGCGGGAGGACCCGGACCATGGGACAGCCCCTGGGCCGCCTGAAACGCCGGGCCGAATTTCTCACGGTTGCCAAGTCGAAACTAAGACGCGTCGCTCCAGGCTTCGTGCTGCAAGCACGTGTGCGTGACGTGGACGGCGAGACCATAAGGGTTGGCTTTACCACTAGCCGTAAGGTCGGCAACGCAGTGCGTCGCAACCGGGCCCGGCGGCGGCTGCGTGAGGCTGCACGCATGGTGCTGCCCAAGATGGGCACCTGTGGAACCGACTATGTACTGATTGGCCGCCAGGACACGGCGACCATGCCGTTCGCCCAACTGCGGACCGATCTTGAGAAAGCCGTCGGTGCGCTGAACAAAAAGCAAAGTACGGGGACGGCGGCATGACCTTCGCATCGCGGCTCCTGCTAGGCGTCATCAAGGTCTATCAGGTGACAGTTTCTCCCCTCCTCGGCCAGCGCTGCCGGTTTCATCCGTCCTGCTCGTGCTTCGCCGCCGAAGCTGTGGAACAGCACGGCGCGGTTCGTGGCACATTCCTGGCCGTGCGGCGTCTGGTCCGCTGTCACCCGTGGTCCGAGGGCGGCCACGATCCGGTACCGCCTGCGGCTGACACACCCTCTTCACACCTAGCCAAGACAAGCCGATGACCGATCAACGCAACATGTTCCTGGCCATTGTACTGTCCATGGCCATTCTGTTCGGATGGGATTACTTCTTCGGTATTCAGCCCGCTCCTGTTGAGGAGTCCCCCGCGACGGAGGCGGCGACCGACGCGAACGGATTGGCTGCGCCCTCAGCTGCACCGGGGGCACCAGGTCTAACTACCCCGGGTGCGGCCGCACCCCCGCGCAATCGCGACGACGTTTTAACCGACATCACTCGCGCGCAAATCTCCACTGACAGCCTGCACGGGTCGATCCCCCTCAAGGGGCTTCGGTTCGACGATCTGACCTTGGTCAAATATCGGGAAACCGTCGATCCGGAGAGCCCGGAAATCGTGCTGCTGTCCCCGGCCCGCGCGCCGAGCCCCTATTACGCTGAAATCGGCTGGCTGAGCAGCGACACGTCGATGCCGGTGCCGAACCAGGATACGGAGTGGTCGGCAGGCCTGACCGATCCAAACCTAAGTGCCGAACGCCCTTTGGTACTGACCTGGGACAATGGTGCAGGGCTGACCTTCCGCCGCACCATCACCGTTGATCAGGACTACATGTTCACGGTTTACGACGAAGTCGAAAACCGAACAGATCAAGCGATCTCGCTTTATCCCTACGGCCTGATCGCGCGGGTCGATACGCCCGACATTCTAGGCTTTTTCATTTTACACGAGGGTCCGCTTGGCGTGTTCGACGACACCTTGAAAGAAGTGGACTACGAAGACCTACGCGAGGAGCCGCTGGATGAGGTGACGTCCACAGGCGGCTGGATCGGCTTCACCGATAAGTATTGGCTGACAGCTCTAGCCCACGAACAAACCAGCGCTGTAGCGTCCGCGTTCCGCCATTCATCGCCCAATGGTCGGGATCGCTATCAGGCGGATTTCCGCACCGCTGACGCCATGGTGGTGCAGGCCGGCGAGACGGCAGGTGCGCGCACTTACTTTTTTGCCGGCGCCAAGGAGGTCGAACTGCTGGACGGCTATGCCGAAGACCTTGGCATCGCCCGGTTCGACCTGTCGATCGACTTCGGCTGGTTCTACTTCCTGACCAAGCCCTTCTTCTACTCCCTGATTTGGCTGCAAGGTATTTTGGGCAATTTCGGCCTCGCCATTCTTGGCCTGACCGTCGGCCTGCGCCTGCTGCTCTATCCCCTGGCCGACAAACAGTTCAAGGCCATGACGAAGCTGAAGAAACTGCAGCCGGAAATGAAGAAGCTGCAGGAACGCTACTCCGACGACCGGCAGCGCATGAATCAGGAGCTGATGGAACTTTACAAACGAGAGAAAGCCAATCCGGCGGCCGGGTGTTTGCCCATTCTTGTTCAAATTCCGATCTTCTTCGCGCTTTACAAGGTGCTGTTCGTCACCATCGAAATGCGCCACGAGCCGTTCTATGGCTGGATCAACGACCTATCCGCGCCGGACCCGACTAGCATTTTCAATTTGTTCGGCCTGTTGCCCTTCGGCGTGCCATCGTTCCTGACCATTGGCGCCTGGCCGATCATCATGGGCTTGACCATGTGGCTGCAGCAGAAACTCAACCCCGCGCCGACCGACCCGATGCAAGCCAAGATCATGAGCTTCCTGCCCATCATCTTTACGTTCCTGCTGGCCACCTTCCCTGCGGGACTGGTGATCTACTGGGCGTGGAGCAATGCGCTGGGTATCTTGCAGCAGTGGTCCATCATGCGCCGCGCGGGCGTATCCGCCTAACCGAGCCACTTGAGAGGCCCCGGTGGTATGCCAGAGCAGCCCTCCCCAGATCTTGAGCGCGACGGCCGTAAGTTATTCGGCGGTGAGTGCACCTTCGTGCTGGGTGCGGCGCAGCTGTCTCAAGTGCCGGACTCGGACCTGCCGGAAATTGCGTTTGCCGGGCGCTCGAATGTCGGCAAGTCGAGCCTGGTGAATGCGCTGACGGGCCGGAAAACGCTGGCACGCACGTCGGACACACCGGGGCGGACTCAACAACTGAACTTTTTCAACATCGGTGGACGTCTGCTGCTGGCCGACCTGCCCGGCTACGGCTATGCCCGCGCCCCGAAAGCGGATGTAGACGCCTGGACGCGATTGGTAAAATCCTACTTGATGGGACGCCCGCAACTCCGGCGGGTGTGTGTGCTGGTTGACAGCCGCCATGGCTTTAAAGCCAACGACCGTGAAGTCATGAAGGATCTCGATGAGGCGGCGGTGAATTATCAGATCATCCTGACCAAAGCCGATAAGGTGAAGCCTGGCCCGTTGGCCCAGACGGTCGAAGCGGTTAAGAAGGAGGCGGCATCGCATCCTGCCGCGTATCCGGAAATTCTGGTCACCAGCTCGGCAAAAGGCACGGGGGTTGCCGAACTCCGCGCGGCGCTGTCACAATTGGCGTTGCCTGCAAACGCGTAAACTAAGAAAAAGAAAACCGTTATGTCGAACACCGATAATCCCGAAGAGTGGCTCAAAAAAGCGGGCATCCTGGCAGATGCGCTGCCGTACATGCGCGAGTTTGCCGGCGAGACCGTAGTGGTGAAGTACGGCGGTCATGCCATGGGCGACGCATCACTGGCAGCCGATTTCGCGCAAGACATCGTCATGCTGAAGCAGGTCGGGATTAACCCTGTTGTGGTACATGGCGGCGGACCGCAGATCGGCGAGATGCTGGACCGGCTAAAGATCCAAAGCACCTTTGTTGACGGCTTGCGCGTGACCGACGCCGCGACGGTCGACATCGTCGAGATGGTTCTGTGCGGATCGATCAACAAGCAGATCGTCACGGCTATCAACGGCGCCGGCGGATTTGCGGTCGGCTTGTCCGGCAAGGACGGAAACCTGATTCAGGCGCGGAAGTTACGGCGCTCAAAAAAAGACCCCGGCTCAAACATCGAAAAGATTCTCGACCTAGGCTTTGTCGGCGAGCCGTCAGACATCGATCCTCACATTCTGCGCACTCTTGAAGAGTCTGAAATCATTCCAGTGATCGCACCGATTGGCGTGGGAACTGGCGGCGAGACATACAACATCAACGCGGATACCTCGGCCGGGCGCGATTGCGGCCGCCGTGGGTGCCTCGCGCTTGCTGATGCTGACCGACGTCCCCGGCGTGCTGAGCGATACCAAACAGCTCATGCCAGAGATCACCGTTGAGCGGGCGCGAACGCTGATTCAGGCAGGAACCATTTCGGGCGGTATGATTCCCAAAGTCGAAACTTGCGTGCGCGCTGTGGAAACCGGCGTTGATGCTGCGGTGATATTGGACGGACGCGTGCCCCACGCGGTGCTTCTTGAGCTGTTCACACCTCACGGCGCCGGCACGCTGATCCGCTAGAGGTCTGGTCGCATGGATACCCAATTGCGCGACCGGCTGAGCCGGATCGACACCTGGGTTTTCGACCTCGACAACACGTTTGTACCCGGCTTCGTCTAATTTGTTTCCGCAGATCGATGTGCGGATGAAGGCGTTCATTGGCGAACTTTTGGGTCTTGATCCCGACAGCGCGTTTAAACTGCAGAAAGCCTACTACCACGAACACGGCACCACCCTGCGCGGGCTGATGCTCAACCACGATGTCGACCCTGACGCGTTTTTGGAGTTCGTGCACGACATCGACCATTCGGTGCTCGACCGGGATCAGATGTTGAATGAGGTATTGCACCGCCTCCCTGGCCGCAAGCTGGTGCACACCAACGGCTCGGAACGCCATGCAATAGAGGTGCTTAATGCATTGGGGATCAGGGCTCATTTCGAGGCGATTTTTGATGTCGCCGCTGGCGCCTATGTGCCTAAACCCGACCCGGAGTCTTATCACCGGTTCCTGGCAAGCCATACTTTCGAACCGACAACCGCCATCATGTTCGAGGACTCGGTGAAGAATCTAAAGCCGGCAGCTGACCTGGGTATGACGACCGTTCTTGTTCATCACGAAAGCATCGCTGAAGAGTCGCCCTGGCCTGCGCACTGCCATTTCACGACGCCGGACCTGAAGGCGTGGCTCAACCGGGCCGCAGAGGCGCTACAGGTTTAGGAATCAGCCCGCGTTTGCTTCTTCCGTGAACAGCTCGAGCTGCCACGTCATTTCCGACTCGGTCGCGTTATAAGCCCCATCGGGCCGCGGCGTGATAATTTCGTCCGGCGGAACACGGCCCAGCGCCATTTGAATATGGACCGCATCCTGCGCTGAAAAGCCACCCTTCCAGCTTATCGCCTGAAGACACTTCGCGCTGCGTGCGTTCACCGCGGCGCGGATGGCGGCGGGCTCAATGCCTCCAAGCTTGGCAATCGCGACAAGCGCGAACGAGATGTTGCCGTCATCGAGCGCCTTCATCACGTGCTCGGGTTCCAGCAGATCGTCTTCCGCTAGGGTTGCAACCTGCTGGTGCGCCAGCGCCACCGCGTCGGGATCAAGTGTTTCACTATCGAAATCCGGGGCAAGCATGGGCTCGTTGCTTTGGTCCTTCTTGAGCTTCGAGTGCACCACGTCCTTGAGCCGCGCCGTGGTTTCCGGCGAAAAGTCGGCCCGATTGGCGAGTTCTTCGATCAAATGATCCGCGACAAAACCTGCAATACGCAAAGCCGCGTCTGCGCTCAACTCTGTCCGGCGCACCAACGGTTTGTGCCAAGCGGACTGGCTTGGAGCCGCCGCGATGATGGCATCGAGTGTTTCTTCGCGAATTTGCGCACTGTTGTTCGACAGCAAAGCAGAAACAGCTGAGGTGTCACCAGTGTGGAATATGGCATCTGATACAGCGTAACCAACGCCTTCGCGTTTCGAAATGGCTGTCAAAGATGCGGACAGAGGGCTGCTGGCAATGATCTCCGACAAATCTTCGTCCGACAACACGGGTGAGAATTGCAGAACTGGAGCCGCAACCGTCGCGTCGCCATCGTTGGCCAGCATCAGAATGAGGTCACGGGGAGCCGTTGGCACCAGCTTCAACGTTTCCGAGACAATACTGCGCACACGCGGCAACTGGTCCCGCGCCAGCAATGTCAGCGCCTGATGGGTGGTGCGGTAAGCTTTGTCTTTCTCATCGTCGTTCAGATCGGGCAGCAGCCGGCCCAGGCGGCCAGCCAGGTCGGCGCGAACCTCGTCTTCAGCATCTTTAGCCAGTTTTTTATTGGCCTTAAGCGGGGCGGCTGGATTGACCGCAACAGCGCGGCGGACACGGGTTTCCGGGTCTTGGGCGAGGTAAAATAAAATCTCCGGCTCAAGATCTTCCCGGCCGGCAAGGGCACAGCGGACATCGACATCAGGGTGATCGAGCAGGTCCCGCGCCTGCTCATAGCCGATGGCTTTGTCCACCTGGCCGAGCAGACGAATAAGCTGATCTTTGGCCTGGGTCATGATGCGCCTGCCCCTTGCGGCGGCGCGGCTAAAGCGAAGCGCCCTTTGCCCGACCGCTTGGCGTCATACATGGCTTCGTCAGCTCGGGCGAGCAGCGCGTCAAGCTTCTCGCCGGACTGCGGCGCCAACACGGCGAGGCCGATGGACATACCAAGCGGCTGTTCATCCGACGCTGAAAAATCTTTGAGCACCTCCGCTGCCTCAAGAAACTTCTTGGCGCGTGTTTCGGCGATGCCCGTATTCGCGCCGTTGAGGAAGACTGCGAACTCATCGCCTCCCAGCCGGGACACAAGATCGGTGGGCCGAGTTTGTTGGACCAGAATATCGCGGAGTTTAAGAAGAACTTCGTCGCCTGCCCGGTGTCCCCGGGTGTCATTGACGGCTTTGAAGTTATCAAGATCGACGTACATCAGTGCGGCATCGCCAGGGTCACGTTTCAACCTATGAAGCTGACGGTTTAGCGCTTCGATGAAAGCGGCACGATTCAACAGCCCGGTCATGGCGTCGGTGCGCGAGAGCCGCAGAACGCGTTCATGATGCGTGAGCTGTTCAATGGTAATACCGATTTGATTGGCGATATCACCGATGAGCAGGCGGTCGTCATCTGTCCACGTGCCACGTTCGATGCGGCGCAGAAGTATGACCGCGCCATTGAGCTTGCCTTGGTAGCGGGACGGCGCTGCCAGAATTTGCCAGTCATCCCGGGTGATTTCTGCAGCCCCGGCGCCATGCGCGAGAGACTCGAGCACCTGCTCATGCAAGCCATCTCCAGCTTCGCCAAACTTTCCTGCGGCTTCAAATTCAGGCGCAGCATTTTCGGCGCCGGCCTTGGCTGGTTTGATCCGAAACACCTGACAGGCTTCAGCGCCGAGACCTCGGGCCAAGGTTTCCGCCGCGGCGACCAACATGTTCTCCGGATTCACTTCATCGCGGAAGGACCGCACGATGCGGGTGAGAATGCGTTCGCGATTGCGCACGCGTGCCAACGTCGCTTCGCGTTCGCGAGATTCCGTGACGTCGCGGCAAACACCTCGGGCCCCTTGCCAACTGCCGTCGGCCCCAACCATCGGCATTGCGGAAACAACCACACAGGCGGCGCGGCCATCGGACCGCTTTAGCCAAACCTCGGTATTCTCGAGCCGGCGGCTGGTGAAGAATGGCGCATCGGACCCGCTTGAGAAATCCAGCACCAAAGCTTTGGGATCGAGCCGGATGAGATCATCGGCGCTGTATCCGAGCCCGCCACGCGGCGACACAAATGCGAACTTCATGTCGACGCCGATTTCCCAAGCGAAATCGGTCGAGATTTCGACAAAATCCTTATAACGCTGGCGGGAGTCGACAAGGGCAAGGCGTAGAGACGTTTCCAAGGTCACGTGGCGGGCCAGCACCACCGCCCGGTCCTGCATGAGCGGGATGACGGTAAGGTGAAGAGTCTGTTTGCTGCTGCCGGTCTGAAGGTCGACTTGCTCAACCATCGGCCTACGCAGGTTATCAGGCTGACGAACTGCCTCTGCGATGCGGTTCACGTTCTCGGCATCAAGCCCACTGAGAAAAGCCTCGGCCGCCTGATTGGCAGCGGCCAGGGATCCATCGGGCTCTAGTTCGAAAATGGGTTCGTCGTATTGGGAAAACAGGCCATCATCAACAACGCGAGTCACCCCCGCACTTGATGTGTCTTTGCCGTCGCCTGCGGCCATGCCCGCCCCCAAGACATCTCACCCCAGGCGGGAGAAAACACCCGACAAGAGGTTGATATACCTTATCTTTTTATAAAGACGGTAGGCCGGTTTGTGAACCGGATTCTAGCGTCGATCAGCTGCGGCCGGGGAACCGCGATCCGCCGCTGAGCCGTTGGAGATGCCGCTGGAGATGTCGTTGACTTGGCGGGGCCGGTAGCTATGGTCTGCCTCCCTCCCGGTCCCGTCGGGACGGCCTGGGATGCAGCGAAGACGCGGAGACATATCACGTATGAATATCAAGGCTTTAGAAGACCGCGTCAGCGCGGCATGGGACGCTCGCGATGAGCTCTCGCCGGAGAGTACCGGGGATCACCGGGATGCAGTTGAAGAGACCCTAGGTCTGCTCGACAACGGCACACTGCGTGTCGCGGAAAAACAGGACGGCACCTGGATCGTCAACGAATGGTGTAAGAAGGCCGTCTTACTCTCGTTCCGGCTGAACGCCATGGACATCCAGAAGGGTGGCCCGGACGATGGCGTATGGTGGGATAAGGTCCCATCCAAATTCAGGGGCTGGACCGCTGAAGCGTTTTCCAAAGCCGGCTTTCGCGCCGTGCCGACCAGTGTGGTCCGCCACTCGGCCTACATCGCCCCGGGCGTTGTCCTCATGCCCAGTTTCGTCAACCTCGGCGCCTACGTCGATGAAGGCACCATGATCGATACCTGGGCTACGGTAGGCAGCTGCGCCCAGATCGGTAAGAACGTCCATCTGTCCGGCGGAGCGGGAATCGGCGGTGTGCTGGAACCCCTGCAGGCGGGGCCGGTGATCATCGAAGACAACTGTTTCATCGGTGCGCGGTCAGAGGTGGCCGAAGGCGTTGTCGTCGAAGAAGGCGCCGTGCTGAGCATGGGCGTCTACATCGGATCGTCGACCAAGATCATCGACCGGGCCTCCGGCGAAGTATTCATGGGCCGCGTGCCGGCCTATTCGGTCGTCGTGCCGGGAACACTGCCCGGCAAACCAATGGCCGACGGCTCACCGGGACCAAACCTGTATTGCGCGGTGATCGTAAAACGCGTGGATGCCAAAACCCGCTCGAAAGTGTCCATCAACGAACTGCTGCGCGAATAAACCCACTGTATGACATCCGTCTCCTCTGCTTATGACCGGTCTGCGCTAAAAGACCCGCTGCTTTTGGCGCGGGACCTGATTCGCTGCGCCAGCGTCACGCCGGAAGATGCAGGGGCGCTGGATGTTCTGGAACGGGCCTTGACGGCGCTGGGATTCGCCTGTCACCGGCTGCGCTTTGAAGACGCTGGAACAGCGCCGATTGAAAACCTCTATGCGCGCCTTGGCACCGATGGTCCGAACTTTTGTTACGCCGGCCACACGGATGTGGTGCCCGTGGGCCAAGGGTGGACCAAGGATCCGTTTGCGGCGGAAGTATCGGACGATTATCTCTTTGGCCGCGGCGCGTCGGACATGAAAGGCGCGATTGCCTGCTTCGTGGCGGCAACCGCACAGTATTTGGAAAACGATGAGCCGCCACCGGCGGGGTCGATCAGCCTCTTGATCACTGGCGATGAAGAAGGCCCAGCGATCAACGGCACGCGCAAGGTGCTGGACTGGCTTAATGAGCGGGGCGAAACACTCGACGTATGTGTTGTCGGTGAGCCGACCAACCCGATGCGTCTGGGCGAGATGATCAAGATTGGCCGGCGCGGGAGCCTGAACGCCAAAATCACCGTATTGGGCACACAGGGTCATGCCGCCTATCCGCGTCTGGCCGACAATCCGATCCCTCATATGATCCGGATTTTGAATGCGTTGACGGCAGAGCCTTTGGATAACGGCAGCGACACATTTCAGCCGTCAACGTTGACACTGACATCGGTGGACGTGGGCAACGATGCGACCAATGTCATTCCCGCGGAAGCACGGGCGGCGTTCAACATCCGCTTCAATGATTTGCACAGCGGCGAAAGTCTGTCCGAATGGATTCGCAAGACTGTTGATGATGCGGCTGCAGGCGCAGCAGTCGAGCTGGATATTCACATCAGCGGGGAGTCATTCGTGACCCCGCCGGGACCGTTGAGCGACATTGTCAGCGACGCGGTCCAAGAGGTCACGGGACTGACTCCCGAACTATCAACCAGCGGCGGCACATCCGACGCGCGCTTTATTCAGGCGGTCTGCCCGGTTTGCGAATTTGGCATGGTGGGAGAAACCATGCACAAGGCGGATGAACGGGCAGCCGTGTCCGACCTCACGGCCTTGACGGACATTTACCGCAAGATTTTGGAGCGCTACTTCGCCGGGTGACGTCATCGCTGTGACCGACGCCAAGGAGGCTGCCAGCCGCACTCAGCTTTCCGGATACCCCACGTAGGTCAAGTAGAGCCCATCCGGCGGCGCTGTCGGTCCGCCGGCGGAGCGGTCTTTCGCATCAAGCGCGGCCCTTACGTCCTCTGTCGTCCACTTACCCTCTCCGACCAGACACAATGTACCGACCATATTGCGCACTTGGTGATGCAAAAACGACGGCGCCTCGACCTTGATCTCGATGACGTCTCCGCTGCGCGCGACGTCCACTTTAGTGAGCGTTTTGACCGGCGATTTTGCCTGGCACTCGGTGGCGCGAAACGTTGAGAAGTCATGCTTCCCGACTAAGACCTGCGCGGCAGAATTCATGGCGTCTGCATCGATCTGGCGCGGCAGCCACCACACCCGGTCCCGCTCGAGCGCAAGCGGCGCGCGCCGGGTGTTGAGGCGGTAAAGGTAATGACGTTCGTTCGCGTCAAAGCGGGCATGAAACGTATCAGGCACCTGTTCAGCCCTGAGAACCGCAATCGCATGGGGGCGCACCAAAGCATTCAATGCGTCCCTGACCCGTTCACCGGTGTCATCGCGGGGAATATCCAGATGCGCGACCTGCGCGGTGGCGTGCACACCGGCGTCGGTGCGGCCCGCACCCTGGACGGTGATCGGTGTCTGGCAATAGGACTCGGCGGCCTCTTCCAGCGCCTGTTGCACAGAGCTGCCATTGGCCTGGCGTTGCCAGCCGACAAAACCGCTGCCGTCGTACTCCAGTGTGAGCTTAAAGCGCGGCATGACTCAGCCCTGCCCCGTCGCCGCAAACCATTCGTCGTCGAGAATGGCCCACCGTTCATGATCCCGCCAAATGCCGTCGATCTGTAAAAACTTGGGCGAGAACCCTTCCTTGCGGAATCCGAGTTTGCGAATCAAAGCAATGGAGGCCGCATTGGCCGGTTGAACGTTGGCTTCTAATCGATGCAGGTCGAGCACCGTAAACGCTTGATCCAGCACGAGGGCCAGGGCTTCTGTCATATACCCATGACCGGCGGAGTCCATGTCGACGTAATATCCGAGCGATCCAGATTTGAAACCGCCGCCCATAATGTCGTTGATGTTGATGACGCCGATGAGGCGGTCGTCATCGTTCAGCCCGACCAGAAAGCCATGGGTGCGTCCCGCGGTCACACGGTCGAGGTACGCGCGATAGCGGCGCGGGTCCGTCGGCGGATACACCCAGGGCCGGTGATAGGTCTCGCTGGACCGGGTCATCGCCACGAATTCCTGACCGGCATCGCGGCTCGGCGCATACAAAAACACACGCTCTCCGCGGGCGATGGCTTTCTTGCGGCGTCCAAACATACGCGAGTCCGGAGAGGTGAAAGAAGAACGGGCTGAAAGCCCTATCTACCCGACCGTGGTCCCGATAGGCAACTCGAAGCCGCGCAGGAAATCTGCGGTCTCCATCGGCGCCTTGCCTTCAAGTTGAACGCGGCTGGGACGCAGTGCCCCTTTGGCGCACATCAGGGTGAGTTGGTCATCGAGAATCGTGCCGGGCGGGATGTCCGTTTGAGCTGCGTCTCGCTTGATCATATCCACGTTCAGCAGCTTAAGCCGTTTACCCCCGAGCAAGACAAACGCTCCGGGATAGGGCGACAGACCATGGACGCGCCGAAGCACATCAGCGGCTGGTGCATTGAAGTCTAAATGTGCTTCGGATTTAGCAATCTTGTCAGCATACGTCACACCCGCTTCGGGTTGCGGTTGCGGTGAAATGTCTGCCGCTTCGACCGCGGCCAACGCGTCGACAATCAACTTACACCCGAGCTCGGCCAACCGGTCGTGCAAATCGCCGGCAGTGGTCGTGTCATCAATGGCGGCGCGTTCAGCAAGCAACATATCGCCGGTATCGAGTCCGGCGTCCATTTGCATGATCGTCACGCCCGTCTCTGTATCTCCGGCCATGATCGCACGTTGGATCGGCGCAGCTCCACGCCAGCGCGGCAACAACGACGCATGAATGTTGAGGCACCCGAATTTTGGAGCATCCAGAACCGCCTGAGGCAGGATCAACCCGTACGCCGCGACCACCGCCACATCCGCCGCGTGGGCCGCGAAGATGTCTTGTGCGTCCGGTTTCTTTAGGCTTTGGGGTGTATGTACGGGAAAGCCCGCGCGTTCGGCGAAGGCATGGACGGGACCAGGCCGCGGCTTTTGACCCCGCCCCGCCTGACGCGGCGGCTGGCTGTAGACAGCGGCAACCTCATGGCGGGACGCAATGGCTTGAAGAGCCGGAACGGAAAACTCCGGCGTTCCCATAAAGACGACGCGCATGAGCTACGCGTTCTCCGACGCCATCTGCTTCTTGGTCTTTTTGAGTTTGCGCAAAATCATGCCGCGCTTGAGCGCCGAGATGTGGTCGACAAAGAGAACGCCGTCGAGATGATCCATTTCATGCTGAATCACCACCGACAACAGGCCATCGGCATCGAGCTCCTGCTCCGCATTATTCTCATCTGTGTACCGCACGCGAATACGGTCCGGTCGCTCAACTTCTTCATAATAGGTCGGGAGAGAAAGACAGCCCTCCTCATGAACCTTGGCATCGTCGGATGACCAAACAATCTCTGGATTAACCAATCTGTGAGGCGCGGGTGGCTCCTCGCCCCTGGCCGCATCGACGACGATGATACGTTTCGCCACACCGACCTGCGGCGCCGCCAAGCCAACTCCGGGCGCGTCGTACATGGTCTCCAGCATATCGTCCATGAGGGTGCGCAAACTGTCATCGACCGAGTCTACGGGCGCGCAGGTCCGCTTGAGACGGGGATCGGGCGCGATGATGATGTCGAGCTTGGCCATGCCACTGCCACCCTGAACTGTGGTGGATGTGACATAGTCGCCAGCGGCGGCAGGGTCAACCAGCGGCACGGGTCGCGGTGAGCACCAAAACCCCGCCGACGACCACCAGGATCAATCCGGTAAACTGCAGAATTCTGGCCCGGGTGGCCTCTTCGATCTCGATGAGGCCGGCCAGTCCGGCACCGGGAAACAACAGACACAGGGCACTTTCGAGCACCAGCATCCAGCCGAATAAGGTGAGGAGCACCGCGGGACCGCTCCACACATTGTGAACCAGGACGATGGGACCACCGATCGCCAAGGACACCAGGCCGTTAAGACGCACTCCAAGCGGACCCTGATGGGCCAGCCAGCGGTAATAGGTTTGCCACCGTTCCGTCGCGCACAGCTGGCTGAGGCCAACCACGGTGATGAGAACAGCAACGATAACCATGACAGTAACTTCGGATTAGAACCGCAGCCGGGCCCGGTATGTGAGTTGTGTTTCTCCGCCCGAAGGAACGTTGATACGCCATTCGGGACTGCCCGCGACGCGATCGTGATCGATGCTTTCTTCTATGATTTCCCAGTCGCCCTGGAGCCGCTCGGCCAGCCGCACGGTCACCGGAGTTTCTTTGGCATTCCGCACTGTGACTTGATGTGCGGAAATGGTGATGCGGTCGGAGGCGCGTAGAAACTCACTTTGAACGCGTTCGACTGTAACGTCGAAATCCCGTCCCAGGTTGAGCCGGGCCTCAGTCCCGACGGCCGTATGCTCAAGACGGTCTTCGCCCAGCAACTGGGCGGCGCCGCTGGAGTCTTGGCCGTAAACCCGGACCGTGCCCGCGGGCAGGGGTACGCCAGCTCCTTCGTCTTCAGAGTTGGTGAAGACCAACGCGCGGGTGGCATTTTCGCTACGCACCTGACCTGGCATTTGACTGCGCACCGCCCTGCCGTCGCCGATACTGAACAGATCTTCTTCAACGCCCACGTCTGACGCCGACAGCAAGGCCAGCTGCTTGGTTTGCCGGTCACCAAGGTCAACCGGGCGGCCGATGGCGTAGAGATGGAAGGCAGAGAGACTCTCCTGCTGAACCGATGGCGCGATCGTCGCCATGCGGGCATCACTGCGCATCACCATCTCTTCCATTTCGAAACCGCGGCCTTTGGGAACGCGGTTGATATCACCGGCGACGAGCTTGAGGTTGGTGTTTGGGAGGTCGATGCCCGTGGCATTGGAGACAGTCGCCCAGGCAGAGAGATCGATGGTTTTGCCATCCGCGCTCAGTTCAGCGACGTAGTCGGCAGACCAGTTTAAACCGGATGTGAGATAACTGAGTGTCGCTCCTCCACTGACATCGGACTCCGCGGTCACGGACGCAACCAGAGTGGGTTGAGTGCGCAAGCTGTCGGGCCGGGAGTCGAACACCAACCGCCCCGGGATACCCGTGGTAATGCGTCCGTCCATCTCCAAAACGACGCCGTTGGCGACGGAAATCACGGTCGCGCGCTGCTGTTCCTCGTCCCCGGTTGCGGGGTTCACCCGCACGACGGTGACCTCACGTCCCTCATAAGCGCGCAGCAAGCTGGCTTCGCTCAAGACATCGAAGTCGAAGACCTGCTCGCTCACCGTCAGGCCGTCCATATCCGGCTGGAACAACGCGGTGCTGGGGCGCAGTTGTGCACTCACCCCGGCGAACGCCAGATCGGACTCCCCCGCCAGAGCCGTGATCTCACGGGTATCGCGGACCAGTGCGAGGTCGCCGTTATAGACCGTGACACTCAGGTCTGACCGCGCGGATGGCGGAACAGTGATTTCCGCAGCCAGCGCGCCGGGCGCGACTGCAAGCAGGGCGATGGAGAGCACGGCGCGAAGAGAGAGAGACATAACGGAAATCCAGTTGTTCATCATCGTGTTGGTACGCCACCGCATGGTGACTCCGGCGCGCAAACGCCGTGGTTTCAAGCTGGAGCGTAAGGTAGTGTAGCGATCATGGCAGCGGTATGGCAGGGCTTAAGCCGATGAATTTTTTGACAGATTTAGGTCTGACGGCGACCGAGTTTGGGCTTGGAACCGGGCTTGCCGTCGCCTTGATCCTGGTCGTCGTGCTGATCTTGCGCGGTGGCAAGAACGACAAGAACGCTGACGCCTTTGCCGCGCTAGCCGACAGCTTGACCCGTCTTACCGCGGACCAAGGCGAGTTGCGCGGCCAGATCAAACTGATGGCTGACGGCCAGGATACGACGCGCAAATTGATGGCGGAGCAGCTGCAAGGCCAGGAGCGGGAAATCCGCAAAGCACTGGATGAGCGGCTGGAGGACGTCACCCGGCGGGTCGGAGAAAACCTGCAAAAAACGACCGACAAGACGTCAGAGTCTCTGACCGACTTACAAAAGCGATTGGCGGTCATCGATGCCGCGCAGAAAAACATCACCGAGCTATCGAGCGATATCGTCGGCCTGCAGGAAATCCTGTCCAACAAGCAGGCGCGTGGCGCGTTCGGCCAGGTGCAGATGGAAGACATCGTGCGCGACATGCTGCCAGCTGAGTACTTTTCCTTTGAAGCGACATTGTCGAACGGCAAACGGGTCGATTGCCTGATCACCCTGCCCGGTGCGCATGGCGCGATCGGCATCGATTCCAAGTATCCGCACGAAGGATATGTACGCCTGATGCAGTCCGAGGGTGACGACGACCGCAAGGCATCGATGCAGGCGTTCTCCCGCGACGTGATCAAGCATGTTCAAGCGATTGCGGAGAAGTACATCATTCCGGGCGAAACGTCGGAATGGGCCTTGATGTTCGTACCGGCGGAATCGATTTACATGGAACTGCACGCCAATTTTCAGAACGTCATTCAGGAAGGCTACCGGCGCAAGATCGTGATCGCATCGCCCTCTTCCCTCTGGGCGATTCTCCATTCGGTGCGCGCTTTGATACGCGACACCAAAATGCGCGAACAGGCGGGCATGATTCAGAAAGAGGTCGGACTTTTGATGGAAGACGTCGCCCGGCTGGACAAACGCGTGGGCGCACTGGCACGTCACTTCGCACAGAGCAACAAAGACATCGAAGATATTCAGAAGTCGACCCGCAAGATCGCCTTGCATGGCAACCGCATCAAACAAGTGGAATTGGATGAGCCAAGTGCTGCCGAATTGAAGCTGGGCGACGATGAGGATGGCGCAACGGTCACGCAACTGGGCGCTTTTCGCGGGCCGCAGTAAGCCTCTGCGGATACGAGCGCAAGATTCAATTTAAGCGTGTGTTCTCATGGGTTGACATACCCTTTTGCGAGCCACATATCATAAAGAGTAAGGTTTTCGGCGATACACGGCTGCCGGGAGCCCATGCACCTACCTTGCCCTACCTTGTTGAAAGGAGCCCCACCGCGATGGATTTCCCCTCCATATTCGCCATCATCTTTGTCGTCCTCGGCATCATCATTGTGTTCAAGTCCGTTGTGGTTGTGCCGCAGGGCTGGAACTTCACCATCGAGCGGTTTGGCCGATTTACCCGAACATTCTCTCCGGGCTTGCAGCTGATTACGCCCTTCATCGAAGGCGTCGGCAAACGCATGAACATGATGGAACAGGTGCTTGATGTGCCTTCCCAGGAGGTCATCACCAAGGACAACGCGATGGTGACGGTGGACGGTGTGGTCTTCTATCAGGTGCTCAACGCCGGCAAGGCGGCCTACGAAGTCAGCGGACTGGAAGTCGCCATCCTGAACCTGACCATGACCAACATCCGTACGGTGATGGGCAGCATGGACCTGGATGAACTGCTGTCCCAGCGTGACGCCATCAATGCCCGGCTGCTTGTGGTGGTAGACGAAGCGACCAACCCCTGGGGCATCAAAGTGACTCGGATCGAAATCAAAGACATTTCGCCGCCGCGCGACCTGGTGGAGTCGATGGCGCGGCAGATGAAAGCCGAACGATTAAAGCGGGCAGAGATTCTGGAAGCCGAAGGCGACCGTCAATCCGCCATCCTGCGCGCCGAAGGCGACAAGCAATCCGACATCTTGAAAGCCGAAGGCGAACGGGAAGCTGCATTCCGCGAAGCCGAAGCCCGTGAACGCCTGGCTGAGGCCGAAGCCAAAGCCACCGAGATGGTGTCGGACGCCATCGCCAAGGGCGACGTTCAAGCCATCAACTACTTCGTCGCGCAAAAGTACGTGGAAGCAATGTCCAAATTCGCCCGGTCACCAAACGAAAAACTGGTGTTCATGCCGATGGAAGCGAGCGGTGTGATTGGCGCCATCGGCGGTATTGCCGAACTGGCTAAGACCTCGCTGGCGAAATCCGAAGCGGAGAGCGAAGCCGCGGCACTAGAAGCTCGTGCGGGCCGCATTCCCGACTCCGGGGCGTCCTAATCATGGAGAGTCTGTTTGAGACCATGGACTACTGGGCGTGGTGGATTGCCGCTCTGGTGCTGTTCGTCATCGAACTGGCCGCGCCCGGCATCGTCTTCCTGTGGCTGGCGATTGCCGCTGCCATAACCGGGTTCGTGATGCTGTTGGTCCCCAGCATGGGCTGGCAGATCGCGTTTGTGATCTTCGCGGTTCTCAGCGTGATTACAATTATCGTGGGGCGGCGCGTCTGGCGGCCCAGCAACACCCCGGCAGCCGATCCGTCCCTGAACAAGCGGGCGGAGCAGCACGTCGGCCGCACCTTCACCCTCGACACCGCACTGCAAAACGGCCGGGGCCGCATTCATGTCGGCGACTCGTCATGGATGGCCGAGGGCCCGGACTTGCCCGCCGGTACAGCGGTACGGGTCACCGGTGTCAACGGCGCGATTTTGCTGGTGGAGCGTGCCGACTAACGGCGCAGGCTTCGATGATCCTTACTTGGATGAGCGGCCGCTGTACTGAGTGGTCTGGACCGCTTCGGCGTCCGGCGGAACTTCGACCCGGATGGTCTTGGTCGACCCGGACTCACCAGGATACTGATCGAAGATCGCCTGGATGATGTACGGCATTACCGGCTCGATCTGACCGTTGGTGCCGGCGCTCACCGCGGAGCCCTCAAAAATGCGACGTGGATTTTCAGTGTTGTACGTCGCGCCGTCATAGAGTGCGACTTCGACCCGGCGCACGAACATCTGCCGCGTGTCGGTCCGTCCGCTGTAGGGGGCGTCGTAGCCATACCCAAAATGACTGAAGCGGCTGCGATAGCCGAAACCATAGCCATACCCCGTGGACCGCGATTTCACGTCGGGGCTTGGGCCCTCGACGGACCACTTCAGTGTGGCAACGATACCCGGCGACTGGCTCTGCCCGTCGAATTTGCGATAGCCGATACCCGAGAGGCGTTCGGACACCAGGTCAGAGTAAGCTTTGAACGCGAGGCTTTCATCCTGTTCGGCTTCCGCCGCAACGACCGCGAAGGTCTGACCGGACGGCGTTGCCGCCACGTCGTGATGACGGGTGACATCCGAAACGACGTACTTGGGGCTGGCGCAAGCGGCCAAGCCAAATGTGGCAACCACCGCCAAGAGAAGCTGTCTGACCTGAACTGATCTCATCATGGCATATGCTCCTGTTAAGTCCCGGCAAAGCGGATGCCGCTCGTGTTGGCGATACTACACACTCTGCGCCGTATGCCAATTCACGCCACCGTTAACTAACCCGCTGATTTAAGGCGCGAATGTGGCAGAGACATGGCAACCGGCAACGCCCACGGTTGCCGTTCAGACCGGCCGGCGCGCCTTCAGGGCCGCGGTCAGTGTTCCGTCATCCAGGTAATCAAGCTCGCCCCCGACGGGCACACCATGGGCCAGTCCCGAGATGTCCACACCTGCCGATTCGAGACGGTCGGCAAGGTAATGTGCGGTGCTCTGCCCATCGACCGTCGCGCTCAGGGCGAGAATCACTTCTTTCACCTCATCCGCGCAGGCCCGCTCGACCAGCGCGGCGATGTTCAAATCATCCGGACCGACACCATCCAGCGGCGACAACAGCCCGCCGGTCACATGATAGACGCCGCGGAATGCGGCACTGCGTTCGAGCGCCCACAGGTCTGCAACGTCTTCAACCACACAGATCACGGAACGGTCCCGTTTGGCATCAAGGCAAATGCCGCAAGGATCTTGGCTGTCGAAATTGCCGCAGTGCCCGCAAATTTTCACCGCATCGGCTGTTCGCTCGAGCGACTGAATCAAAGGCTGCAGCAGCGACTCTTTCTTTTTTATAAGCTCGAGAACGGCGCGCCGGGCAGAACGCGGCCCAAGGCCGGGCAGTTTTGCCATCTGACGAATCAGGGCCTCGATGTCAGGACCAGCCATGTAGCGTGCCTACCTTAGCTGGCCTGATTTAGAACGGCAATTTCATGCCCGGTGGAAGTTCGAGCCCGCCGGTAACCTTGCTCATCTCTTCCTGCATCCGCACTTCCAGACGGGCCCGGGCATCGTTGGTCGCAGCGACCACGAGATCCTCAAGCACCTCAACCTCATCCGGTTTGAGAAGAGACGGATCAATTTTGATGCGGCGCATATCCGACTTCCCGGACAATACGACCGTTACCATTCCAGCACCGGACGATCCTTCAACCTCGAGGTCGGCCATGCGTTCCTGCATTTCGCCCATCTTCTGTTGCATCTCTTGCGCCTGCTTCATCAGCGCACCGAGGTTCTTCATGATTCTGCTCTCTCTTGTCGGGGGGTTAACTTAGTCTTCGGTGGAAACGTCTCGCACAGCTTCGATCTTAGCGCCCGGGAAGGCGTCCAAGAGCGACTTCACGAACGGGTCAGCCGCTGCCGTGTTGATCTGCTGTTCATACAGCGTTGGCTCGCCGGTTTGATTGGAGACGCTGACCATCCACCTCTCACCGGTGTTGGCGTTGAGGAACGCCCCAAGTTTACCGGCGACGTCTTGGGGTGTGTTGTCTTGCGGGCGTATTTCGATGCGACCGCGCTCAAAGCGGACCAAATGAACCGCGCGGATCAATTGCGCCGCCAATGTGGCCTCGCCTTGCTCTTGGCACAGAGCGACCACCTCTTCGAGTGAGGCCGGGACAGGCAACGCCTGTGCGGTCGGCTCGGTAACAGGTTGAGGTGCGGACGTGGGTGTAGGTTGAGGGGCCGGCTGGGCAGCGGCTGCTCCGCCGCCCGCTGCACTACGAGATGCAACTGCTGATGCCCCGTTGCCGCCTGACCGGGGCGCAGACGACCTGGGGGTTGCGGCAGATGAGCCGTTGCCCGCCATGGCGGCTTTCACCGCATCTTCCGGTGTAGGCAAATCGGCGGCATAGGCCAGCCGTACGAGGATCATCTCCACCGCCTGTAACGGCATGGGTGCGTTGCGCGCTTCGGACAATCCCTTCAGCAACATCTGCCAGGTGCGGGTGAGGACGGGCATGGACAGCGCCGACGCCATGTCTTTCCCTCGGGTGCGTTCGGCTTCCGCGACCAGCGCATCGTCCGCGCCGTCAGGCGCGACCTTCAAGCGGGTGAGCCAATGGGTCAGCTCGAGCATGTCCTGGACGACAACCAGGGGGTCAGCCCCCGAGGCGTATTGGGACGCGAGGAGATAGAGCGATGTTTTGATGTCACCGCGCAGCACGGCGTCGAGCAGATCGAAGACCTGAATGCGATCCGCAAGGCCGAGCATGTCGCGCACCTGCGCCTCATCGACACTTGGCGCGTCCTCACCGGACGCGGCCTGTGAGATTGCCTGATCGAGAATGGATAAACCATCCCGCGCGGATCCATCCGCTGCGCGCGCAATCAGCATGAGCGCATCGTCAGAGATGACCGCGCCCTCCTGTTCGGCAACGGACTTGAACAAAGCGCTCAATGGTCCGGCGCCGATCCGGCGCAGGTCAAAACGCTGACAGCGCGACAACACGGTAACCGGAACTTTGCGGATCTCAGTGGTGGCGAAGATAAACTTCACATGCTCCGGCGGCTCTTCCAGCGTCTTCAACAATGCGTTGAACGCCTGGTTCGACAGCATGTGCACTTCGTCGATGATGTAGATCTTGGTGCGGGCCGAGGTTGGCCGGTAGCGCACGCCGTCCAGCAACTCGCGGATGTCATCGACCCCCGTACGGCTGGCGGCATCCATCTCAAGCACATCGACATGGCGGTCCTCGGCGATGGCCCGGCAATGTTCACACACCCCGCAAGGGGAGTCCGTTGGCCCGCCCGTGCCATCCGGTCCAATGCAATTCAAAGCTCGCGCGATGAGACGCGCCGTGGTGGTTTTCCCGGTGCCCCGCACGCCGGTGAGCATGTAGGCCTGCGCCAGCCGCCCGGAAGCAATGGCGTTGGTCAGCGTGCGGACCACCGCCTCCTGTCCGACCAGGTCGGCAAAGGTAGTGGGCCGGTATTTGCGGGCGAGAACCTGGTAGGGCGTTTTGCCGGCTGACTCGTCACCCCCGATGAGTGACGGCTGATCCGAGTCGGGGGCCGCCGCACCGACGTCGCCGGAAGGCTTGGGCTCGTCGGTCATGTGGCGCTCATCCGTGGGATCGATCCAGGTTGGAGGTTGAAGTGAGGTCCTGACGGCGACCCAGGCGGAAACTCGTTACGGCTGCTTCCTTCCGGACCTGACCGGGTTGGCGAGACACCTGTCCACCGCCAGTCCCTCGAGGCCACTATATCAAACGTCGCGGGCGCGGACGCAAGGCCTTACGGGCCGGTTGGGCGGAAATCCTGCACCGCCAAGGTTTCCGCCGGTTTGCCCCCTTGCCAAACCACCACTGAGCCTTCAAAAACAGCCGTGATCGAGACCCAAATGAGTTATCCACAGGCTATGACAAAAACGGCCCAAAATACGCCTCCTCCACGCCCCGTGGTGCTGTGCATCCTCGATGGCTGGGGCCATCGCACGGACCCGGAAAACAACGCGATTGCGTTGGCGGAGACCCCGACCTGGGACCGGTGGATGGGGAACGACGGTGCACCTCATGCCCTGGTCGAAACCAGCGGCCGTGATGTCGGCTTGCCCGCTGGACAGATGGGTAATTCGGAAGTCGGTCACATGAACATCGGTGCGGGCCGGGTGGTGTTGCAGGACTTGCCGCAGATCGATGCCGCGGTGGCTGATGGAACGCTGGCAACGCGGGACCAGCTGACCGCTTTCATCGCCGCGCTGAAAAAGAGCGGCGGGACGTGTCATCTGATGGGTTTGTTGTCTCCTGGCGGCGTGCATTCCCACCAGGACCACATGGTGGCGCTGGCCAAAGCCGTGTCGGCAGCGGGGGTGCCGGTGCGCATTCACGCCTTTCTCGACGGCCGCGATACGCCGCCGCAGTCCGCTCGCGAATTCGCCGAACAGTTTTTAGAAGATATCGATGGGCTTACTGACGTGACGGTGGCCACGGTGGGCGGGCGCTACTACGCCATGGACCGCGACACCCGCTGGGAGCGGGTTGAAAAAGCCTACACCGCGATTGTTGCCGGCGAGGCAGACACCCAACCGGATCTGCTTACCGCAATTGATGCGTCCTATGACGACGGTAAGACAGACGAATTCGCCGAACCCGTGATCCTTGACGGCTACACCGGCATGGCGGACGGGGACGGGCTTTTGATGGCTAACTTCCGCGCCGATCGGGTACGGCAAATTCTGACAGCCCTCGTCGACGTGGACTTCGATGGCTTTGGACGGGCACGCACGGTCAACTTTGCGGCCAAATTGGGCATGACGGAATACTCCTCCGCACTGGCGCAGCACCTGGACGTGCTGTTCCCGGCGGAGACGCCGGAACAAAGTCTCGGTGAAGTGGTGGCCGGCGCCGGCTTGAAACAATTGCGGATCGCCGAGACGGAGAAGTACGCCCACGTGACGTTCTTCCTGAACGGCGGCTCGGAGCGGGAGTTCGACGGCGAGACCCGTATTCTTGTGCCGAGTCCGAAGGTCGCGACCTACGACCTGCAGCCGGAGATGGCTGCCCCCGAAGTGACCGATAAACTGGTCGAGGCGATTACGTCCGGCCAGTACGATCTCATCGTCGTCAACTATGCCAATGGCGACATGGTCGGCCATACCGGCGTGTTGCCTGCCGCCATCAAAGCTGCGGCGACCATCGACGCGTGCCTCACCCGCCTACAAGAGGCTGTGACCGAGGCAGGTGGCACGTTGCTCGTCAGTGCAGATCACGGCAACTGCGAGATGATGACGGACCTAGAGTCCGGCAAGCCGCACACCGCGCATACAGTGGGCGAGGTGCCGGTGGTGATGATCAACGGTCCGGCAGGGGCGCTGCATGACGGACGCCTGGCAGACCTGGCGCCGACGGTGCTCGATCTCATGGGATTGCCCCAGCCGGATGTCATGACCGGACGCTCCCTGCTTGACCGGGATGCGGCATCGACCCGCCGTGCCGCTGAATAGAGCGACGCACGTTTCCAAATCCAACTCCGCCGTGACGGTGTGTCTGGCATGCCTGCTGTTGTTGGGCAGCCCTGCGACAGCACAAGACGATCCTGCCGCCCCGCAAGAGTCCGATCTGCAGGCGGTCGAGCGCGACCTTGAACGCGAGCGTGAGGCGTTGGCTGAAGCTGAACGGCGCGCCGCTGAGTCTGCGCGGGAGGCGGCAGACTTACAGTTTCGCATGGTCGATGCGGCGCGGCGTATTCAGGATCGGGAGCGTGCCCTCAACGATCTCGAATCTGAGCTCGCGACGTTGGAACGGGACATGGAGCGCATGGCGGTTGACCTGGCCGATAAGGACGCGCAGATGCGTGACGTTTTGTTGGCCCTAGAGCGTTTGGCGGTGCGCCCGACCGATGCCCTCATGTTGCAGCCCTTGCGCCCAGCCGATGCCGTGCGCTCAGGCCTGGTCCTGTCGGCGGCGATCCCGGCTCTGACCGATACGGCGGCAAAACTCCAAAACGATCTGGATGAGATGTACCGGACACGGTCAGAGATCATCGCGCAGCGTGAAGAGATTGCCGCCGCCGCGGCCGAGCTGCTGGACGAGCGTGCCAAGCTGCGCACCCTCTTCGCCGAGCAGTCAGAACGGCAGGAACAGTTCAAGCGGCAGGCCTCTGAGGCCAGCGCCCGTGTGACCACCCTGGCCAGGGAGGCGGGCGATCTGCGGGAGCTGCTGGAGAAGGTGATTGCCGAACGTGCCCGGCAAGCGCGCGAAGAAGAACGGCGCCAGCAAGAGGCGGTGACCCTGACCCCGCCGGATGCAAACGCGCCATCTCCGGAGATCGTCGCGGCACGGCGGCCTGTCCCGCCAGAGCCGGAACGGTCGTTTAGTGAGGCCCGGGGCACCCTGCCGTTTCCCGCCGTAGGCCGGACGGCCCAGCGCTATGGCGAGGCGGACGCGGATGGCATCTTGTCCAAGGGGATCACCATCGCAACCCGGGCGGACGCCCCAGTGATTTCGCCCTTTGACGGCGTGGTGGCTTTCGCCGGGGAATTCAGGGGGTACGGGCTGCTCTTGATCCTGGAACACAGCGAGGGATACCATACCCTTCTGGCAGGCATGAGCCGCCTCGACGGCGTTGTCGGCCAACGAGTTCTGGCGGGCGAGCCCGTCGGCGTCATGGCCCCGGAAGGCGATCCTTCACTATATGTTGAGTTGCGGCGGGACGGCCAACCCATTAACCCGTTGCCATGGCTGGCAGCGCGAACCAACGAGAACAGCGGATGACCCGAACTTACATCGTTTCCTTTTTAGCACTGATCCTCGCAGCTCTGCCCGTCGCGGGCGCCCAAGCGCAGGATAAGTTTTCCAACGACACCTACCGCCAGCTTGAGCTGTTCGGAAATGTCTTTGAGCGCGTACGCAAGGACTACGTGGAAGAGGTCTCCGATCAAGAGCTGATCGAATCTGCCATCAACGGCATGTTGACGTCGCTTGATCCGCATTCGGGTTTTCTGTCCGCGCAGAATTTCGAGGACATGCAGGAGCAGACCAAAGGAGAATTTGGCGGGCTCGGCATTGAAGTGACAATGGAAAACGGGTTCGTGAAGGTTGTGTCGCCGATCGACGACACCCCGGCCTTTGACGCGGGACTGCAGCCCAATGACTACATCACCTCTATCGACGGTGACTCGGTACTCGGTCTCACCCTAGGTGAGGCCGTTGAGATGATGCGCGGCCCGGTCGATACCGACATTACGATTACAGTTCGGCGCGAGGGCGTGGAGCCCTTCGAGGTGACTCTAACCCGCGCAGTGATTCAAATCCGGTCCGTGCGCTACCGCACGGAGGGAGATGTCGGATACATCCGTGTGACGTCCTTTAATGAACAAACTCAGACTGGCCTTGAAGAGGGCATCGCCAGCATTGAGGAAGTGTTGGGCGGTACGCTCAAAGGGTTTGTGCTGGACCTGCGCAACAACCCCGGCGGATTGCTCGATCAGGCCGTCTCGGTCACGGACACGTTTTTGGACCGCGGCGAGATTGTGTCGACCCGCAGCCGCGACAGCGAAGAGACGACCCGCAAGACGGCTAAGAAGGGCGATCTGATTAACGGCATGCCGCTGGTGGTTTTGATCAACGATGGTTCGGCGTCAGCTTCGGAAATTGTCGCGGGCGCGTTGCAGGACCATGGCCGGGCGATTGTTCTGGGCACCAAATCCTTCGGCAAGGGCTCGGTGCAAACCATCATGCCAATGCAAAGCAACAGCGCCATCCGCCTGACGACGGCGCGCTACTACACGCCGTCGGGCCGCTCGATCCAAGGCACGGGCATCGAACCGGACATCATCGTGCGCCCGGCCACGGTTGAGCGGCTGGCCCAGCGCGGCCGGCGCAGCGAGTCCAGTTTGCGCGGCGCGTTGGAGAACGACACCGTGGATGACGGTCTGGACGAGGAGGGCGCGGCCGAGCGGACCACCCAGGACGTGGACGACTATCAACTCGCCCGCGCCATCGACCTGATCCAGGGCCTGGCGCTGTATCGCCGCAGCTTGACCAATTAAGCCCAGAGAACCGGGCTTTTCGCCGGGTCACAGCGAGGCGGTAAACACGCGGGATTAAGGGCCTGTTAAGGCCGCTTCGGTAGAACGACCGTGAGGAAATGGGTGTAAACCCATAGTGGTGCGGGAGGCGATCATGGCCTTTTCCATGGCGTCGATCACTGGACTGTTTAAGCGCAGCAAAAAAGCGCGGGATCCGTTTGGTGACGACGAAGATTTCGACGAAGACTTCATCGATGAGGACTCGTTTGACGACGAGGACTCGGAAGGGCGGGGTCTCGGTCCGAAGATCGCGTTGGGCGTCAGCGTTGGCCTGAGCTTGCTGCTGGTGACCTTCATCGGCACGGTGATCCTGACCGCCGATGAAACTGCGGGCCCGGTAGCCGGCTCCATGCCCACTGAAATTACCCAGGTCGTCGATGAGAACGGCAACGTCATTCAAGACCTGACCGCCAACCAGGGTGAGACAAGTGCCGAGGCAGCCACTGGGGCCGAGGGAGCCGCCACGTCCGGTCCGATCGCGCTGCCACCGATTGGCGATACATCGGCTACGGTTATCGACGATACAACCGCGGAGTCAGACCGCTCGGCCGACCGCCGTCCCTGGCTGACCGGCGATACCACCGCAACTTCAGAAGGCGGCCGCGCCTCCAGCATGGACGACCTGCTGCGCCAGTCGCGCGAAAGCCAACCACCGCCATCAGCCCCAACAACAGCACCTGTGCCTGCCCCGCTTGGCGGCATAGCCATGCCGGCACCTGTCACCCCCAACGCGGCTGCCACAGCAACGATGGCGACAGCCCTGCCGCAAGCTGGCGAGTCAGCGGAAGGTGTCGCGCCAGAGCCTGATGCATCGGCCGAAATGGAAACCGCCGCTTTGCCGCCCGCCCCAACGGAGCTGGTTCCGGGCGCGGCAGGACGGTTTGCCAGCACCGATGCCTTGCAACAGCAACCGAGAGAACCAGGCGCCGGACCACGACTGGTGGAGCCGGAAACACCGCCGACAGACAGCCGGGTGATTAGCGCCGCACCGCCGCGCTTCGCCACCCTGCCGGCGGCGCAAGCCATAGTGCAGGACGACACCGCCCGGGCGCGGGTCGCCATCATCGTCGAAGGGCTTGGTCTCAACCAAGCGGCCACCGAGGCGGCCATCGACAGCTTGCCCCCGAGCGTGACCCTAGCCTTCAGCCCCTACGCGCGCGATCTGCCGGATTGGCTGGAGCGGGCGCGCGAAGCCGGACACGAAGTGCTCATTGAAGTGCCGATGGAGAGCAAGCGGTTCCCGGCGGATGATCCGGGGCCGTTTGGACTGCTTACCTCGTTGGATGCGCTGCAAAATGTCGAGCGCCTGACCGCGATTCTGGCAACCGCAGAAGGGGCGCCAGGTATTCTCGACACCACAGGCAGCCGCTTCCGTGAGTCGAGCGAGCACATCAGCTTGGTGATGAACAATCTGGACGCCCGCGGCATGTTCTATGTGCAGGGCCGGCCTGGGCTACGGGTGGGAACGGACAAAGTGCCGACGGCCACCGCCGATATCGTCATTGACGAGCGCGACTTCCGCGCCTCGATCGACGCCCGCCTCGACTACATCGAAGAGCTGGCACGATATCAGGGCAGCTCAGTGGCCATCGCCTCACCGAAGCCCGCCACCTATGAGCGGATCGCGCTGTGGTTAGATGACGTCACCCGCCGGGGCGTCGCCGTCGCACCTGTGTCGCAGGTTCTTATCCAATAGACTGTGGCGCCATCTCAGTCCGATAAGCCCTATCGCCGCGGCGTCGGCGTGGTGTTGGTGAATGCCGATGGCCGCGTCTTCGTCGCCCAACGCATCGACACCGATGAACCAGCCTGGCAACTGCCGCAAGGCGGGATCGACAAGGACGAAGACCCTGTGCAGGCCGCGTTCCGCGAACTGGAAGAGGAAACCGGCACAGCGAATGCGGAGCTGGTCGCCGAGACCGACGACTGGCTGCGCTATGATCTGCCTGCCGACCTGCACACCAAAGTCTGGAAGGGTAGATACCGAGGTCAAGAACAGAAATGGTACCTGATGCGGTTTCTCGGCAGCGACGACGAAATCAACATCGACACCGATCACCCCGAATTTTCAGAGTGGAAGTGGACGGAGTTGGAGTCGCTCCCGGATTTGATCATCGGTTTCAAACGGGACCTGTACCGCCAGATTGTCGCGGCATTTTCTGACCGCGTGCGCGATCTCGCCGGTTAGGCCCGCGCCAATTCGGACCGGAAGCGGCGGCCTTTCAGCGCCACAATCCACCACAGGACGCGCGTGAGCACGCGGGTCGCCCAGCCGTCCGGTTTGAGCCCGGCGGCCTGCGACATCATGTGGCCGGCGCGGCGCACGTGCTTGTGATGATAGAACGCCATCGAGCGCGCGCTATAGGCCGCGTTCGCCGTGGTGCAGTCATAGGGCGCGTCGCCGCCGTTGGCGGCATGATACGCCGAGGCCAATTCGTCGTCCGAGGTTTCCTGAAAGCGGGTCAACACCACCTTGAGGCGCTGCCACGTCGTCAGTGCCTCGGTTGCCTGGTATCGCGCGAGATGATCGGAAAACAGTTTGTAGTGGCGGAACTCATCGGCGGCGATGCGTTTGCAAATGGCCCGTAAGACGGGTTCGTCCACGGCATCACGGATCGCCGAATAGAACGAGCTGGTGCCCGTTTCGACAACACAGCGGGCACAGAGCTCGCCGGCGCGGGAGCCACGCACCGAGTCCGACGCATCGACAGGAATGCGATAGAGATCGGTGAAGCGGGCGAAAGCGGCATCGAGGCTGAAGTCCCGGTCTGCCATCTCGGCCCATCGCCCTAAGGCAAGACCGTGCTGCTCTTCTTCCTCGGCCCAAGCCAACGCAACCCGGCAAAACTCCGGATCGTCGGCAAAGACATTGACGAGGTACTGGCCGTAGTCCGCGCCGTTGCGCTCAACCAACGCCGCCGTCTTGATGACTTTGACGACCTCCGGGTTGACCTTGGCCGGATCGAACTCCGCCCACGGAATATCGTCGAGGGTCCAATGAGTGATGGCCTGGTTGGACATGGCCTTGGGTACCAAAGTGTATGTGACAGAATCAAGACGCCGGGCTCACCGCCAGGCCAGTCAAAGTTCGAAACAGATCTGAAAAAGGTGATTTAGCCGGCAGTCTCAGCGACGGCGCGGGCCATTTCGTCGACCACGTCCATGGCCTTTTCTGCGGCCGTGCGGTCTTCGTCGGTCTTGGCGTTTTGCAGCGCCTCCTCAGCGGCGCTGCGGCGCGCGGCGATATCATCCGCACTGAGTTCGCCAACGGGAACGGCTTCGTCCACCAACAGGGTGCAGCCTTGGGGGTTGACCTCGGCAAAGCCGCCATCGACGAAAAACCGTTGGGAGGCCGGCGCAGTCACATTCTCATGCACGGATACGACACCGGGGCGAAGCGTGGACAGCACCGGCATGTGCTCGGGCAGAACACCGAAGTAGCCCTCGACACCCGGCACGACAACCATACCAACCGCTTCGGACAGCAGCAGCTTCGCCGGAGAGACGAGATCGAGCTGGAGAGTGTCTGCCATGGTGAGTCCTGACCCTGCTTAACGTCTGACCGCAGCTGCCCTTAGGCGGCCTCAGCCATCTTCTTGCCCTTGGCCACGGCGTCTTCGATCGTCCCGACCATGTAGAACGCCTGCTCGGGCAGGTGATCGTATTCGCCTTCGACGATGCCCTTGAAGCCTTTGATGGTGTCTTCGAGGTTGACGAACACGCCCGGCGAGCCGGTGAAGACCTCGGCCACATGGAAAGGCTGTGACAGGAAGCGTTGAATTTTACGCGCGCGGGCGACGATGAGTTTGTCTTCTTCCGATAACTCGTCCATGCCCAGAATGGCGATGATGTCCTGCAAGCTTTTGTAGGACTGCAGCACGCGCTGCACTTCACGGGCCACGGTGTAGTGTTCTTCACCAACAACCTGCGGGTCGAGCGCACGCGAGGTGGAGTCGAGCGGGTCCACCGCCGGGTAGATGCCGAGCTCGGCGATCTGACGCGACAACACGGTGGTGGCGTCCAAGTGGGCAAACGACGTGGCCGGCGCGGGGTCGGTCAAGTCATCCGCGGGCACGTATACGGCCTGCACCGAGGTGATCGAGCCCTTCTTGGTGGAGGTGATGCGTTCTTGCAGCGCACCCATGTCGGTCGACAAGGTCGGCTGATAACCCACCGCCGAGGGAATGCGGCCCAACAGGGCGGACACTTCGGAGCCGGCCTGGGTGAAGCGGAAGATGTTGTCGACGAACAAAAGCACGTCCTTGCCTTCCTCGTCGCGGAAGTATTCCGCCTGAGTGAGCGCGGACAGGGCGACACGGGCACGGGCACCCGGCGGCTCGTTCATCTGACCAAACACCAGCGACACACGGCTTTGGCCGTCGTGGTCGATGATCTTGGAGTCCATCATTTCGTGGTAGAGGTCATTCCCCTCACGGGTGCGCTCGCCGACGCCGGCGAACACGGAATACCCACCGTGGCCTTTCGCAACGTTATTGATGAGTTCCTGAATGAGCACGGTCTTGCCCACACCGGCCCCGCCGAACAGGCCGACCTTACCGCCCTTGGTGTAGGGCTCGAGCAAATCGATGACCTTAATGCCGGTGACGAGAATTTCCGTTTCCGTCGCCTGCTCAACGAATTCCGGCGCCGGACGGTGGATGGGAAAGAAGTCCTTGGCATCGACATCGCCGCGTTCGTCGATCGGCTCACCGACGACGTTCATGATGCGCCCGAGGGTGCCCGGGCCCACAGGCATACGGATCGGCGCGCCGGTGTCTTGCACGTCCTGACCACGCACCAGACCTTCGGTAGCGTCCATCGCGATGCAGCGTACCGTGCTTTCCCCTAGGTGCTGGGCAACCTCAAGCACCAGACGCTTGCCCATGTTTTCCGTGTGCAAGGCGTTCATGATGTTGGGCAGGTCGCCATCGAACTTCACGTCCACGACGGCGCCTGTCACCTGGGCGATGGTCCCGACACTATTGCTAGCCATTGGCCTACTCCTCTCGAACGCGTTCGTTCGCTTTCCTAAAAGTCCGGTCCGCCCTACAGGGCTTCGGCACCGGAAATGATTTCAATCAGTTCAGTCGTAATCTGCGCCTGACGGGTACGGTTGTAAGTCAGGGTCAGTTTGTCGATCATTTCACCGGCGTTGCGGGTCGCGTTGTCCATGGCGGTCATACGCGCGCCTTGCTCGGATGCGCCGTTTTCCAGCATGGCCCTGAAGACCTGGACTGCCAGATTACGCGGCAGCAAGTCGGTGAGAATTTCGGTATCGGATGGCTCGTACTCATACCCGCCGGCAGACGCCTGTTCCGCGCCTTCGTCCACCTCGGGTACCGGGAACGGAATGATTTGCTGGCGGGTCACGTCTTGAGTCATGGCCGAGATGAAGGCGGCGTAGATCATCGTACAAACATCGAACTCGCCGGCATCGAACATACCGGTGATGTCATCGGCGATTTGCTTGGCTTCGGAGAAGTCGGTGACCGTGCGGCCAAACTCATCGAAGTGTCCGACCATGTGATCGGCGTACTCGCGCTTTAGGTTGTCGCGGCCCTTGCGCCCAACAGTGAAGATCTTCACCGTCTTACCCTTCGCTAGGAGCTCGCGAATGAGCATGCGTGAATTGCGGATTATGTTGGTGTTGAAGCCACCACACAGACCGCGGTTGGCGGTCATGACCACCACCAGGTGCGTATCGTCTTTTCCGGTGCCGCCCAAAAGCGCGGGCGCACCTTCTTGCCCTTGCGTGCCGGCGGCAAGATTGCCGAGCATGCTTTCCATGCGTTCGGCATAGGGGCGCGCCTGCTCTGCCGCGTCCTGCGCACGGCGCAGCTTTGACGCTGCGACCATCTTCATCGCAGAGGTAATCTTTTTGGTCGACTGGACCGTGGTAATGCGAAGCCTCAGGTCCTTTAGGCTTGCCATGGCGTGGCCCTTTCCCTAACCGCTCTAATCTACCTGGGCTTAGCTGAACGCCTTGGCGAAGTCGTCGAGGAAGCTCTTGAGCTTGCTCTCGGTGTCTTCGCTGAGCACTTTTTCCGAGCGGATGGTTTCAAGAATATCCGGCGCCTTGTCTTTGATAGCGGCAATGAGAGACTTCTCGAAACGCTGCACATCGCGCACGCCAATGCCATCAAGATACCCCTTGGTGCCGGCATAGATCGACACAACCTGCTCGGCCACCGACATCGGTGCGTACTGATCCTGCTTCAAGAGCTCGGTTAGACGCTCACCGCGGGCCAAAAGCTTTTGTGTGGCGGGGTCGAGGTCGGAGGCGAACTGCGCAAACGCCGCCATCTCACGGTACTGCGCGAGGTCGAGTTTGATCCCGCCCGAGACCTGTTTCATCGCCTTGACCTGGGCGGCAGATCCAACACGGGAAACCGACAGACCGACGTTCACCGCCGGACGGATGCCTTGATAGAACAGATCGGTTTCCAGGAAGATTTGGCCATCGGTGATGGAGATCACGTTCGTGGGAATGTAGGCCGACACGTCGTTGGCCTGGGTTTCCACCACCGGCAACGCTGTCAGCGAACCGGAGCCGTTGTCTTCGTTCATCTTCGCCGCGCGTTCGAGCAGGCGGGAGTGAAGATAGAACACATCACCCGGGAACGCTTCACGGCCAGGCGGACGACGCAGCAGCAGGGACATCTGACGATAAGCCACCGCCTGCTTGGTCAAGTCATCGTAGAAAATAACCGCGTGCTTGCCGTTGTCGCGGAACCACTCACCGATGGTGCAGCCGGAATACGGCGCCAGGAACTGCATCGGCGCGGGATCGGACGCGGTGGCGGCAACCACACAGGTGTATTCAAGCGCGCCATAGTCAGCCAGCGTCTTCACCACCTGGGCCACCGTCGAGCGCTTTTGGCCAACCGCGACATAGACGCAGTAGAGCTTCTCTGACTCATCTTTGGCGGCGTCGTTGACGGCTTTCTGATTGATGATGGTGTCGAGAATAACGGCGGTTTTGCCGGTCTGACGGTCACCGATGATCAGCTCACGCTGGCCACGGCCAACCGGGATCAATGAGTCGATGGCTTTGAGTCCGGTCTGCACCGGCTCATGAACCGACTGACGCGGAATGATGCCGGGCGCCTTAAGTTCAGCCAAGCGTCGCTCACTGGACTCGATATCGCCTTTGCCGTCGATCGGGTTGCCCAGCGCATCGACCACGCGGCCGAGCAGACCCATGCCGACCGGAATGTCGACGATGTCACCGGTCCGTTTGACGACGTCGCCCTCCTTAATGCCGCTATCGTCGCCAAACAGCACGATGCCGACATTGTCGGTCTCCAAGTTCAGCGCCATGCCTTTAATGCCGCCGGGGAATTCGACCATCTCACCGGCCTGGACATTGTCGAGGCCGTAGACGCGGGCGATCCCGTCACCGACGGACAGCACCTGGCCGACTTCGGCGGACTCAGCCTCCGTGCCGAAGTTGGCGATTTGCTCTTTGAGGATTGCGGAGATTTCTGCGGCGCGGATTTCCATTATCCGACCCCTTTCATAGACAGCTTAAGGCGTTGCAGCTTGGATTTGAGCGAACTGTCGACCATGCGTGAGCCAACACGCACGATCAGTCCGCCGAGAATGGATGGATCGACTTTCGTCGTGACCGCCACGGTGGTGCCAACGGCGGCTTTGAGCGCGTCGGCCAGCGACTGGCTTTGACCGTCCGACAGATCGACGGCGGAGGTGACCTCTGCGGTGACCTGACCGCGGCGGGCGGCAAGAATGTCTTGGTAGGCCTTGATCATGTCCGGCAACGCGAACAAGCGGCGGTTGCTGGCAACCAGGCCGAGGAACTTGGTGGTGGTGTCGTTCAGACCGGCTTTCGCGGCAACGGCAGCAATGCCTTTGGTCTGTTCATCGCGCGTCAGCACAGGGCTCTTGATAAAGCGGGCGAAATCACCGCTGTCTTCGATCAACGCCCCAAGGTTCGCGAGGTCATCGGCGATGGCGTCAATGGCGCCGGAGTCATCGGCCAGGTCATACAGGGCTGAGGCATACCGAGCGGCTAAACCGCCTACACCTGCTCCGTCCGATGCCATTCACGTGCCCCTTCAAGACGACGGTGCACCCCAACCGCTATGGTGCTCGCCCCGGAGCCTGCCGGGACCCGTCTTTCGCCCCACCGAAGTGAGAACTAAACAATTGATTTTATTAGCGATCTTGGAGCCCAGAACAGGCCCCTCGGCCACCGCGAACGGGGTGGTACCATAACCACATGTGCGTTGCAACAGAGTCCGGACAAGCGCGGAAACGAATAGAAAAACTAATAGAAACTGTAGGGGTCGACATCGATCTGAACCCGCACCGATGAGGGCAGTTGGACCGCCTCGAGCCAGCTCCGGATCAGAGGTTGCAGCAGCCGGTTGCGGGGCCCTTTGACGAGAAAGCGGTGCCGGTGGCGGCCACGCAACAAGGCCATGAACGCAGGCGCGGGACCAAGCACCTCCACGCCCTGAGCCTTAGGAGCCGCGCGGGCCATGTCACGCCCGGCTTGTTGCACAGCGTGTTCATTGGTGCCGCTGAGAATAATCGCAACCAGGCGCCCGAAGGGCGGCATGCCGAGACCCCGGCGGGCATCCGCTTCCGTGGTCAGGAACGAAGCGGCATCTTCGTCGATCATCGCCTGCAACACGGGATGGTTGGGATCATGGGTCTGCAGCATGACCCGCCCGGGCGCCTCGGCACGCCCCGCCCGGCCGGAGACCTGATGCAACAGTTGGTGAGTCCGTTCCGAGGCACGCAGATCCCAACTCGCAAGTCCGAGGTCGGAATCTACAACCCCGACCAACGTCAACCCGGGAAAGTGATGGCCTTTGGCCAGCACTTGGGTGCCGACAACGATATCGATCTGCCGGCGCTCGATCGCCTCGACCAGCGCCGCCATGGCCGAGGGCCGTTCCAGCGTGTCGCTGGCCACCGCCACCACCCGGGCTTTAGGCCAGCGGGCGGCGGCCTCTTCCGCCACCCGCTCGATCCCCGGACCGCAGGGCACGAACGTGTCTTCCTTGCCGCAGGCGGGACAGGCGTTGGGGAGCGGCGCGACGTAGCCGCAGTGATGACATTGCAGGCGCTTGGCCAAGCGGTGTTCGACCAGCCACGCTGTACAACTGGGGCATTGCAAGCGATGACCGCAGGCAGAGCAGAGGGTCAGCGGCGCATAGCCGCGGCGGTTGAGAAACAACAAGGCCTGCTCGCCCGCCGCCAGGGTCTCGTCGATGGCAGTCACCAGCGGCGGCGCCAACCAGGACCGGCCCCACGGCCCCTTCTCCGGCGGCGTGCGGATCATGTTGATGAGTGTCACGTCGGGCAAAACCGCCCCGCCGACACGCCCCGTCAGTACGACATGACGGTACCGCCCGGCCTGCGCATTCAGGATGCTTTCCAACGACGGTGTCGCGGACGCGAGGATGATAGGGATATCGGTTTCCCGCGCGCGCACCACCGCCATGTCACGGGCGTGATAGATCACCCCGTCTTCCTGTTTGAACCCGGCATCATGTTCTTCGTCGACGACAACCAGGCCGAGTTTGGGGAACGGCAAAAACAGCGCCGAGCGGGCGCCGACCACCACCTGCGCTTTGCCCTCCGCGATGGCCCGCCAGGTTTCGCGGCGCTGTTTGCCGGTGACCTCGGAATGCCAGACGGCGGGATCAACGCCGAAGCGGGCGCGGAAGCGTCCTAGCCATTGGGCCGTCAGGGAAATCTCCGGCACCAGAACCAACACCTGCTGACCGGCTTTGAGGGCGGCAGCAACGGGCTCGAAATACACTTCCGTCTTGCCGGACCCGGTGACGCCCTCAAGTAAAGACACAGAAAACCCACGTCCGACCGCACCCGACAGGACCGACGCCGCCTCTTGTTGCTCGGGCTCGAGGGCGACGCCCTGACGATGGGGATCAGGCGCATCGAACAAAGGTGATGAGGCCGCGATCCGGGTTTCGATCGCACCAGCCTCGATCAAGCCTTTGACCACCGACGCACTGACACCCGCCCGTTTGGCAAGTTGCGTGGCGTTCGGCGCAGCCCCCTGCCCCAGCGCCGCCATCACCTTTTGACGCGCTTCGGTGAGCTTGAGGCCCGGCGGCGGCGTGGCGGCGGCGATCAACTCCGTTTCCGGCGCGTGAGGTTTCAGGCCGCGGGCACCGCGCAAAGCCATGCGTAAGATCACGCCTTTGGGCTGCAGCGTGTAGTCGGCCATCCAGTCGATGAAGGTGAGCAATGACGCCGGCAAGCGCGGCAGGTCCTTCAGGCCGACGGCGTCTTTGACCTTACCCGGGTCAATGTCATCCGCAGCGGCACCCCACACCACGCCGGTTTCAAACCGGCGCCCCAAGGGCACCTCAATGATGTCGCCGGAGGCAACGGTGACGTCATCGGGCACGCGATAGTCGTAGGTGCCTTCAACCGGAAGCGGCAACAGCACCGCGATCCGGTCACCCGGCCCGAAAACCTGCTTGCCGTGAGGACCGTCGCCATTTGAGGACAGAGGAGCACTTGATTGGACCATGGTGTCCTGGTCATATCATGGTTGAGCGCCGGAGAGGACGCCGGCCGGACTTCACAGCACGTATAATGAGAGGGGTTGTTTCAGAACCGCCATGAAATTCTTCATCGACACGGCAGACATCGACGAGATCAAAGACCTGGCAGACACGGGCCTGGTGGACGGCGTGACCACCAATCCGTCACTGGCAGCGGCCACTGGAAAATCCTTTCTCGATCTGATCAAAGACATTTGCGCCGTGGTCGACGGCCCGGTGAGCGCGGAAGTCACGGCCACCGACTTCGACACCATGATGAAAGAAGCCGAGGTACTGAGGAAGATCGCACCCAACGTCGCCATCAAGGTGCCGCTGATCCCCGATGGCCTGAAATGCTGCAAGGCGCTGTCCGACGACGGCACTCAGGTCAACGTGACGCTGTGCTTCAGCGCCGCCCAGGCATTGCTGGCGGCAAAGGCGGGTGCGGCGTTCATCTCGCCGTTTGTCGGCCGGCTGGACGACATCGGCGCCGACGGCATGAACCTGATCGATGAGATTTGCGAGATCTACGCCAACTACGATTTCAAGACCGAGGTGCTGGTGGCCTCAATCCGCCATCCCATGCATGTGGTCGAGGCCGCGCGGATGGGAGCTCATGTTGCCACCATGCCGCCGAAGACCTTGCGCCAGCTGTACAAGCACCCCCTGACCGACAAAGGTCTGGCCGCCTTCCTGGATGACTGGGCTAAGACCGGACAGTCGATCCTGTGAAGTTAAGGCGAGGATCGCTGACACATGGCTGACACGCCGACAAAAGAGAAAGCTGACCTGAGCGAGGCGGACGTCATCGCCTATTTGCGCGCGCATCCCAAACTGCTGCTGAACAACCCCAAGCTCTTGTCAGAGCTGGCTCCGGACCGGCGTTTTGAGTCTGAGACCGTGGTCGACATGCAGCGCTTTGTGGTGCAGCGCCTGCGCCGCCAGGTCGATGAACTGAAAGCCTCAAGCGAGCATCTGGTCACCACCACGCGCTCGAACATGTCGATCCTGGAGAAGACCCACGAGTGCGCCCTTGCCGTTCTGCACGCGGAAGATTTCGCCGCTCTTGGGCGGTTGCTGGCGGAAGAAATTCCGTTGTTCATGAGCGTCGATGCGGCGGCCATCGGCATTGAGGTTGACCCCACCGCCGCAGCGCTGCCGCTTGGGGCTGACGAGGCCATCCGCCCGCTGACACCTGGAACCGTCGATATGCTGATGGGTACCGGCGCGCCGGCGCGCCTGCGGACCAAGACCGACGGCGGCACGGCGCTTTATGGTGCTGCGGAAGGCCTGGTGACCTCGGACGCGCTGGTGCGGCTGGAACCGCTGGGCGCGATGCCGGTCGGGGTGTTCGCCGTCGGCAGCCGCGAGGAGGGGTATTTCTCCGAAGATCAGGGCACGGAGCTGCTCGGCTTTCTGACAGAGGTCGTGCGCTACGCCGTGGCGCGATGGTGGCCCGCGCAGGCTTAATTCACTTCTCCGTCGCACCGGACGTCTCCGCTGCGATCGACGGCTGGACCCGCTGGCTGGAGAGCGAACGGCGGGCGTCGAAACACACGGCGGATGCCTACCGCCGCGACCTGGCCGCTTTCTTTGCGTTCCTCGTTGAGCACATCGGCGGCGAGCCTAGTCTGTCTGACCTACAGGACCTTAAAGCGGCGGACTTCCGCAGCTACCTGGCGCGGCGCACGGCAGAAGGTCTGGCGCGCACATCCTTGGCGCGGGCGATGAGCACACTGCGCAACTTCTTCCGCTACCTGGACCGCAACGGCCTGGTTCATAACCCGGCAATTGACGCGGTGCGCACGCCGAAGACTCCGTCAAGCATTCCCAAGGCGCTGACCGCTGAAGATGCACTTGCCGCGGTGAAGGCCGCCGCCGAGCTACAAGACGAACCCTGGCTGGCCAAGCGGGACATGGCGATCATGCTGTTGCTCTACGGCTGTGGTTTGCGCATCGGTGAAGCCTTGGCGCTGAACGGCGGCGATGTCGGTCAGGACAAAAACACCGATGGCACCTTGCGGGTGATCGGCAAAGGCAACAAGGAGCGCATCGTGCCGGTGCTGCCTGTGGTGGCCGCCGCGATTGAGGGCTACCGGGCCGCCTGCCCACATGCGATCACCAAAGATGATCCGCTGTTTGTCGGCAAACGCGGCGCGCGCTTGAATGCCGGTGTGGTGCAGCGGCAGATGCGTCACGTGCGGGCCCTGCTTGGTCTCGGCGACAGCGCCACACCGCACGCGTTACGGCACAGCTTCGCGACACACCTCCTGGCCAAGGGCGGCGACCTGCGCACCATTCAGGAATTGCTGGGGCATGCGTCGCTGTCGACGACGCAACGCTATACCGCCGTCGACGAGGAACAGTTGCGCCGGGTGTATGACGACGCCCACCCGCGCGCGCGGGACTCTTGAGCGTGGCTTAAGCGAGCGCAGCCGAGACAATCGGCGACAACTCAACGATCCATAAACATGATCCGGTTAATCCCATGGGCCTCTACGGCGCGGGGGCTCAGGGGGCGGTGTACCGGTTTGCGGCACACTGCCGCCGTTGCGGCGCGGTGCATCAATACGGCGGCTGGACATCTCAAAGGGGCGGGAGACCCGGCGGCTAAACACGGCAACGCCCTGTTTTCGAAACTTAAAGATCAATAGCGCCCCGGCGACGAACCCGCCGATGTGGGCGAGGAAGGCCACGCCCGGCGCCCCCAAAGGCGTGACAAGCTGGTTGAGGAGTTGGCCGATGAACCAGAAGCCCAGCACAATCCAGGCCGGGACGTTGATGACCGAGATGTAGACGATGATCCACACGAATACCCGGATGTTGGCGTGGGGGTGCAGGATCAAATAGGCGCCGAGCACCCCGGCCACCGCTCCGGACGCGCCGACCATAGGAATTGTAGAACCGGGCGCCGATAAACTTTGCGTCAGCGCCGCCGCCAAACCGCAGATGAAATAGAACAACAGGAAGCGGCCCCGGCCCATGGAGGCTTCGACGTTGTCCCCGAAGATCCACAGGTACAGCATGTTGCCGATGAGGTGCATCCACCCGCCGTGCAGGAACATGGAGGTGAAGATGGTGAGCCACGCCGGCAGCGGCGCGATGGCGGGGTTGAGCTCCGCCGTGCCGAACAGGTCCGCCGGGATCAGCCCGAAGGCCAGGATGGCGATGCGACTCCCTTGCTCGCTCAGAGTTTGCTGCCAGAGGAAGACGCAGACGTTGATGGCAATCAGCACCCAGGTGACGACTGGCGTGATGGTGTGCGGATTGTCGTCACGGACGGGCAAGAACATGGCGGCAGACTAGAGCATTTTCAGCAAAAGTGTGTGCGGTTTTGCGGTTCGAAAATGCTCTATCATATTGAATCTGCGCGTTTTCGCACCGGCGCCCCGAGTCCGGTTCGCCTGAAAACGCGCTAGGGGCAGGTCCGGTGAAGAACAAGAATCCCCGTCATTGGTGCGGGTTTGGGTTGGCCTAATGAGGGACGGAAAAACTCTTTCGGTAAAAAATCGAGGAACGAGCCCATGCACGCCACGGGAAACTGCGGTGCTGGTCTGAATTCATCAACGAATTCAGAGGCTTATTTTTGAGTCAAACGAGCCCATGCACGCCTGAGTCACGCCGGATTTGAGCCGATTGGTCCAGACCAACCGATGAGTCCTCGGCCAGTCAGCGCGCTACCGGTTGCCGGGCAGATCGAGGGCGGCGCGGTCGATTACGGTGCCGTTCTTGATCACCTCGACAATCTGTTGCGCATTGCGGATGTCAGCCGTGGGATCGGCGGCGAGTAGCACCAGGTCAGCGCGTTTGCCCACAGTGATGGTACCCAGTTCATTTTCCAGGCCGAGAAACTTCGCACCATTTAACGTGCCCATGCGCACCAGATCGGCAGCGGGGAGTCCCATCTCAGCGAGAATTTCCAGTTCGCGGAAATACAACGGGCCGTTGGAACGGTCGGTGGCGACGGCAACAACGCCTCCCGCATCGTACAACGCGCGCACGTTCTCCTTGATGTACGGCGCAAGTGCTTTGAACCAGGTGGTCCAGCCCATGCTGGCGTAAAGCGGTGGACCTTTGGCCTGGCGCGCGGCGATTTCGTCTCCGCCCATGACAAACCGGTTGAGCGGCGTGTCGATGACACTGGGATCTTCGCCAAAGCGGATGATTTCATCGAACACCGCCAGCGTGGTGGCGACGGGCGTTTGGGTGCCGGCGAGCAGTTGGGTGAACGATGCGTTGACACGCCCGGCGGTGACAGGATGCGCCAGGGCATTGATGCCAGCCTCCACCGCGTTACGCGCGTTCGGTTCTTTGGTGGCGTGAATGACCGTGCGCACGCCGTTGTCGCGCAGGTAGGCGATCATGTTGGCGACGACATCATCGGGGATATACGGCCCGGCCGGACTGGGACCACCGCCGAAAGGCTCGACCACCAGCTTTTGCAGATCGGGCGCGATGGCAATCTGGCGGTCGAGCACGCGCTTGGTGTCGGGCCAGTCGGGCACGCCGACACCATGAAAGGTCGACGACATCCAACTTCCCGGCCAGCTCAGCGCATGACCGGTGGCGAAGATACGCGGGCTGACGAGTTCTCCGGCACGCTCCTGCCGCCGCATCTCCAGAATGAGATCAGGATTATTGCCAGCGTCATACACCGACGTCACACCGACGTAGAGAAACCCGTGCAGCGCAGACTTGGCAGCCGCGAAATCGATCTCCACGCCGGGAGGGTTGTCTAGCCCGCGCCACTGCCCGGCGCCGATGAGATGAATGTGGGCATCGATCCACCCCGGCATGAGGAACTTGCCCGCACCATCCAGGCGGCGCGCCGCCTGCGGGACTTGGATCGAATTCGCTGCTCCGACAGCGGTAATGAAGCTGTCTTCAACAAGCACGGTTTGATTAACAGCGTTGGGCCCATCCGTCCCATCGATGACCGTGACATTGGTGATGGCAAGCTGTGATGCCGCCGCCGCGACCGACCAAACTAAACCCAATGCTGTAACGAGCATTCGCATGCGACCCTCCACTAGGGTTCGAGCTTACTCAATCGCGTCGGCCTCGCGCACCATATTGATCAGCGACGCATTCATCAGAAACGCCTTGTGGCGTTTGGGATCCTCCGCCGTTTTGCGCATCTCCTCAAAACGGGCGTTGGCCTTGGCGGGATCCTTGGCCTGCAGGGTCTCCTTGTTTTGGATGGATTGGGCCTGCACGTATTTCTGGGCCAGCGGGCGGTGCTGGCGGTCGTAGCGGGCGAACAGCGCCTGATCATCAACGGATGAGTCGTACCACGCCTGCCCCACTTTTTCCGCCAGATTAAGACCGTCGGCGATGCCGGAGTTCATACCCATGCCACCGAGCGGGTTGTTGATGTGCCCGGAATCACCCGCCAGCGTGACGCGGTTCTTGTGGAAACTTTCCGCCACGCGCTGATGCACGGTGTAGAGATTGCGGTGAATGATCTGCAGGTCTTTGGCGTAGGGAAAGCACGCGTTGATCATGCCGTAGACGTAGTCATCCGAGGTCACCACCTCTTCCGGATCGCCGGTGAGCACCGGGAACAGGTTGCGCCACATACCGTTGGTGTTAGCGGCCTCATCCGGCCCCGGAATTTTAAACACCGAACACCACATGTCCGGATCGGCGAGGTAGTTGCGGTAGCGGTAGTTGTCCGCCGCTTCGTAATCGAAATAGGACGCGACGATGATGAAGCGTTCTTCCCAGGTGAAGCCGGGGAAATCGATGCCTTGCGACTTGCGCACGGTGGAGCGTCCGCCATCGCAGCCAATGACATATCGGGCCATCCAGGTTTGTTTTTCGCCATCAGGCGTTTCAGTGACAACACCGGCTTTGTCGTCGTCGTTGATGACGTCTGTGACCGTATGCTCGCGGTGAAATTGGAAGTGGGGAAACTTTTGCGCTGCCTCCAAGGCGATGGCGACGGTTTTGTGCTGTTCGAGTTGCACGGCGTAAGGGTGGTTGGACTCATCCGCCAACCGGCCGAAATCGAATTCAGCAAAGACTTCGTTGGTGGTGCGGTAGCGGTATTGGAAATAGCGCGCGGTGAGACCTTGTTTGATGATCTCATCGGTAATGCCGACGGTGTCCAGCAGATCGAGCGTGGAGGAATGGGTGGTGGCGGCGCGATGGGCTGTCGGCGTTTCCGCCTCGGCATCCAAAACCACGACCGGAATATCCAACTGGGCCAGACGCAAAGCGGTGATCATGCCCACCGGCCCGCCGCCGACAACGATAACGCGGTCTTGGTCTGTCATGGACGCACTCCTCCACCTCATCTATTAGGTCATGTTCGAATTTATTCCGAACATCCAGGGCAGAGCGCTCGGACAGTGCACGTCGCTCTAGATCCTCGGCGCGAGATTGCCCTGGACCCTCGGAACAAGTCCGAGGGTGACAGCTATCAGTTCAGCATGACATTGACGGTTTTGGTGCGGGTGTAGCTGAGCAACTCCTCCAGTGCCTCCTCTCCGCCGAGACCGGAGTTCTTGACGCCGCCAAAGGGCAGGCCGACATAGTGCTGGGCGACGCCGTTGATCCACACATAGCCGCTTTCCACCTCCTGCGCGGTGGTCATGGCGGCTTTGAGATCGTTGGTATAGATGGCAGCGGTCAATCCGTAGTCTGTGGCATTGGCCATCTCGACCGCTTCTTCGCGCGTTGACCACTTGAGCATTGAGACCACCGGCCCGAAGATTTCCTCGCGCGCCACCTCCATGTCCATGGTGCAATCGGCGAACACCGTCGGCCGCAGCCAGTAGCCCTTCTTGAACATCTCGCCCTCGGGCCGTGCGCCGCCCGCGACCAGCTTGGCGCCATCCCGCTTGCCGGCTTCTACGAACTTCAGCACGGTGTTGTAATGCCCCTCTGAATTAACGGGCCCCATTTCCGACGCCGGGTCGAGGGGATCGCCGAGTTTGACCGCATCGGTGCGCGCGGCGACGCGCTCCACCAGTTCGTCATAGATGCTTTCATGAGCCAGGATGCGGCTGGTCGAACCACAGGACTGACCCGCCCAGGAAAAGTTCATCCCGGCGATGGACGCCGCTTCGACCTGATCGAGATCGGCGTCGGGGAACACGATCAACGGGTTCTTGCCGCCCAGCTCGAGCGACACATGCTTGACCGCCACCTCCGCCGCAGCGCGCTGAATGGCAAGGCCGGTGGGCACCGACCCGGTAAAACCGATGCGATGAATGTCCCGGTGGCGCACCAGGGTATCGCCCGCAGGCAGGCCGTAACCGGAAATGATGTTCACCACGCCCGGCGGCAACACCTCGGCGCAACACGCGGCCAGCAGCGATCCCGTGAGCGGACTGGTTTCAGGCGTTTTGACCACCACCGTGTTGCCCGCCGTGAGCGGGGACGCGAGATGCGCCCCGGCAAACATGAACGGGTGATTGAACGGCACGATGCGCGCCACCACACCAAAGGGCTCGCGCAGGGAGAAATGAATGTTGCCTGGGGACGCGGGGACCGTGTCACCCTTCATTTCCGTGGCGAGCCCGGCGAAGTATTCCAAGTACGCAGCGGCGATCTGCACGTCAGCGCCAAGCTTGGCGATGGTGTTGCCGGTGTCGGTGGCTTCCATCGTCAGAATGTCCTGGGCGCGCTCACGGAACTTAGCGGCCAGGGCGCGCAGCAGCGCGCCGCGCTCGAAGATGGACTTTGCCGCCCAGGCCGGTTGTGCCGCCTTGGCCGCGGCGACAGCAGCGTTGACGTCGTCTGCGGTGGCGGCGGGCACCCGGCCAATGGGCTCTTCCGTGGCGGGATTGACGGTGGTGATCCACTCGTTGCCGGACCCGGCGGTCATCTCGCCGCCGATGTACATCAACCGGTCGCCAAAAGTGTTGCTCATGTGCGTGCATCTCCCTTTCGTGGGAGCACTTTAGCGATTGGGGAGAACCACCCAACACTGTGCGGTCACGCGACCGCGGAGTGGAAATGAAAAGGTGTCATGCTCGGATTTAGTCCGAGCATCCAGAGTAACGCACGATGACCTGAGCCCTTTGCCCTGGACCCTCGCGATAAACGCGAGGGTGACGATGAGGGGTTAGATCACATTCCGCTGGTCTTTGAGCAGGTCTTGGGGGAACTCGGGGAACTTGGTCATTTTCTTCACACCATCGCCTTCGCCGGTGAGTTCCAGCACGCCAGGGTTCATCAGGCCCTTGGGATCGAGCGCCGCCTTGAGCGCCACGGCGGTGGCCCGCGCCGTCGAGGACAACTGACTGGCATAGGCGTAGTGGCGGCCCATCTGATGATGGCTGGCGCCGAAGGCATCCCACAGGCCGGCGAGATCACGCCGCAGTTTCATGACCAGCTCGCGGGTGTCCGGATCGGCTTTGGTTTTGCCGTGCGCTTTTTTCTGGTCTTCGGTCACGTGCCTTTGGTGAAAGGCATGCAGACGGTCCTTCCAATAGAACATGGGTTCGATGAGGAAGGCGTTCGGCGATCCGGAGGTGAGGTAAGAGAACGTGATGCCATGTTTGTCCATCGCCTCGGCATGACGAACGAAATACTCATCGGTGACGGCGGCGACTTCCTCGGCGCGAGAAAACGGAAACAGGCCGTGGACGGGCAGCCAGTTTTCTCCCTCGGGCCCCAGCAGGGATTTGATCGGACGGAACGGCTTGGCCCGGGTGACCTGGGGGATGGTGTTGGGCAGTTCGCGCACTGCCAGCGGACCAACAATGCGGTGCACGCGGTCGAGCTTGAGCGCGACTTCTTTGTCGTCAGCCCCTTCGATGACGACGTGCAGGGTGTAGCCGGAGCGATCAACGGCGCGGTGGCCGTCGACTAACATCTTGCCGACATCCTTGATGGCTTTGACCACACCTTCGGACGCAGCGGCGACATCTTTGACGAAGCCAATGCCTTGCAGGAAGTCGAAACCCTTGGCGGCGAGATGCTGGTTGCCGACCGGATCAATGCCCCACTGTTCGGCGACAAAGTTTTCACGGGCCAGCGCGACATGTGCGGCGGCGATGTCTTCGATCCGCTCAAACACAAAAGACAAATAATCTTCCGCGGCGGGCATGGCGATGAGCTTGAGCGTGACCCGGGCTTTGATGCCGAAGGCACCGCAATCACCGATAAACAAACCTGTGAGATCCGGTCCGAAGGAACGCAGGAACGGCGTGCGCCCGTCAGCCGCGGAGGCGCCGGTTTCCAACACGTTGCCATCGGCCATCACCACATCGACACCCAGCACGCTGTCCGCCATGGCGCCGTGGGTGCCGGACCCGAAAAAGGTGGCGTTGTTGCTGGCCGCGCCGCCGACTGTGGAGGCGATGCCGGACAAGGGGCCGAAGTATGGCGTGCGCAGGCCCTTCTCTTTCAGCGCCTCGTACAGCTTGGCCCAGGTGCAACCGGCCTGGACGGTGACATACATGTCGTCTTCGTTGATCTCCTCGATCTCATCCAGCGCGGTGAGATCGAACATCACGGTGTTCTTGCGTTCTGGTAGGTAGCCCTTTGTGTAGGAGAACCCGCCGCCGCGCGGCACCATCGGCAGACCGAGACCGCCGGCAATGGTGACCGCCTGACACAGTTGATCGACGGCAATGGGCTTAAGCACGCAGATGGGCTGTGTGCTGCCCTCCCCCGAAATGTCGGTGCTGTAGTACTCGAGTGCGGCGGCATCGGTGATGACGCCATCGGGCCCGAGCAGGCTCTGGAACATGCCGAGCGCTTGGGTGTGGAGCGAATCAGTCATGACGGGGTCTTAACACAGCCTGCGACGCAGAGACGACCTTTATGAGTTAGGTTCTTTGCATGACATAGGGCTCGCGCAGACCGTTTGCGGCAACGGCCTTAGACCACTTGTCGTCCGCGATTTTGGCGCGCTGGGCCGCGACATCGATACCGTGATAGCGCGCCAGGTTGCCGCCGAGAATTTTGGCCTTGGCCTCTTCGGTCAGCACATAAGGTGCGCCCCCGGGCGGTTTGAAATCGAAGAACGCGTTGACGATCCAGTAGGGATGTTGGTTGACCGCCGTCGAGGCATAGATCATCCGGTCGAGGTCCACTTGAGTCATGAATACGTTCATCATTTCGTTGAACGTCTCCATGTCGAATAGCGGGAAAAGCATCGGCCCTTCCAGCACGGCGGTGATGTTCTCGCGGGCCTTCATCAGATCCGCGGTTTCCTGGAAGTTCTGCCAGCCGGCGTGAACCAGGTGGAAGGTGAGATCGGGAAACGCTTCGGCGGCTTTGTAGAGATCATCAATGCCGAGGGCTTCGGTGGACGGACCGACGTGCCCCACCAGCTTATGGACAGCGAGATCGGTAACGCCCTTGCTTTGCAGATATTCGAAAACGGGGAATGCGACCTTCTCATCGTCCATCAGCCACCCTTCGGGCTGACCGGTCTCGAAATTGATACGCGTGGGATAGAACTTGATGCCGTCGCACCCCTGATCGACCAGACGGTCTGCCAGGGCGATGACTTCGTCATAGGGCTGGAACAGATCGAGGGCGCCGTACCACAGGATGCGATCGGGATAGGTGTTCTTGAGGTAGGCGCCTTTCTCGTTGGACACCAGACCGTCGTAGTACAGGTCGTTCATCGGCACCGAATGCATGAGCATCATGTCGGTATGGCTTTCCATGAACATGATGTCGGCCACTTCGTCGGCCTGCCAATCCCGCGACCACTGTTCAAAGGTCAGGCGGTAGCGCTCGGGCGTGCAGGCCACATGATAGCGGTGGGTGGTGTTGATGCTGTTCACCGCGGCGCGCTTGATTCGGCGATTGTACTCCGCGTGGTTATAGCAATGGGCGACGCCGTCGATGACAAAGATGCGCTCGGCCATGGGGTGCGGCTCGGGACTCCAATCTGCCTGCGCAAGCGCCGGCGAGATTCCGCGCGTAGTTAATGCACCAGCCGCACCGAGCGCACCGAGAGTTTGCAACGCAGCCCGGCGGCCAACTCCAGTATCAGGGTGCTCGGGGGCCTTGGTCATGACACTGTCTCCCGGAAGTGGTCTGCGACGCCGAAGCGCTGGCGTTTGTCAGCGAACAGTTGCTTGGCTTTGGCACTGAGGCGGTTTTCCGTCCACAGCGGATAAGGGTCTGACGACACTTTGATGGCGGTGATGCCGTCCAGGCGAGCGGCCAAGTCTTCCATGTCCATGATGATCTGGTAGGAAAACACACAGCTCGGATCGGTGAAGGTGACGCTGACGGTGATGATATCTCCGTCGCGCACCACATCATTGATCAGACCGAGATCGACGATTGAAAGATCGTGCCCCGACAGGGCATGGCAGGGATCGGCAACGCCTTCGAGCAGACTCCATACCGCCGCGACTGCAGGATCAGACGAGGCAGGTGGCAAGGTCATATCATCCGGCCTTGCGCAGTTCGGTTTTGAGAACTTTGCCGTTGGCGTTACGCGGCAGCTCGTCGATCAACGCGACGTCGCGGGGGATTTTGAACCGCGAGAGCTTGCCTTCGCAGAACTGCTCCAGCCCCTCTGCGTCCACCGTCTGTCCTTCGCGGGCGACGACGAAGGCCTTGAGACGTTCGCCCCATTTGTCGTCGGGCACGCCGACCACGGCGACATCGGAGATGGCCGGATGGCCGAACAAGAGTTCTTCAATTTCGCGCGGGTAGACGTTGACGCCGCCGGTAATCACCATGTCCTTCTTGCGGTCGACGATATAGAAGAATCCATCTGCATCGCGCTTGGCCATATCGCCTACAGTGACCCACCCGTCGCGAAAAGCAGCTTCCGTTTCCTCCGGCCGGTTCCAGTATCCCGCAAAGGACGAGGGTGATTTCACCCACAGTTCGCCAGGCTCTTCCGGGCCGACTTCATTGAAATCGTCGTCGGCGAGTTTGACAAACGTATGCGGGAATGGCGTGCCGACGCAGCGTTCTTTCTGCAACTGAAACGGGGGACGCAAATTGGTGACGAAACCGCCTTCGGTGGAGCCGTAAGTTTCGTGCAACTTTCCCTCACCAAAATACGCGACGATCTTGTGCTTAAGGTGTTGCGGCAACGCCGAGGCATTGGAGATCACCGAGCGCAACGGCGCATCGCGATACTTGTCCAAGGTGGTCTGCGGCAGTTCGAAAATCGCGTGATGCTGCGTAGGCACAGTGAACACGCCCGAGAAGTTTCCTTCCTTGAGCTTCTTCAGGAGAAGCTCGGGATCGAATTTGTCGAGAATCTCGGTGAAGCCGCCGGTTATGATGGCCGCAAGGGGAAAAGCAATTCCCGCGCCATGATTCATCGGGGTCGTGCCGAGGAAGCGATCTTCGGGCCCGTAACAGCCGAACTCCTGGGCCATCTGATAGAACGCGAGCAGGCGCGAGCGCTGCGGTAGGACAACCCCCTTAGGCTTGCCCGTGGTGCCGGAGGTGTAGGGAATGGTCCAGGAATCCCATTCGTGAATTTCGGGGTAGACATCGGGAACCGAGGCATTCTTGAGCAGTGCCTCATACTCGTCACCGAGATGGATGACGCGCTCCACCGTCTCGAAGCTGGCTGCTGCGACCGAGTCTGCCGATGCATCATCGACGAAGACCACCCGCGCCTGCGCGTCGTTACAGATGCCTTCGATTTCGCTGGTGGTCAGCTTAGGATTGACGGTCGCCACCGCGGCCCCAGCCTCCGGCAGGCCGCAGACCACTTCGACGTATTCGATCGAGTTCTTGGACACGATGGCGACGTTGTCACCCTTGTTGACCCTAAGGTCGCTGATCGCAGCCGCCGTCAGCCGGTCTGTGCGGTCTGACAGTTCCTGAAAGGTGCGGCTCTTGTTGTTGTGAGTGATCGCGATCTTGGAGGGGTTGCGCTTGGTCGTCGCACGCAAGCCCCGCCCCATAGTCATTGAGGTATAGGAATGCGGGACTGTAACGGTCTTGGGATCAAGCGAAGTCATCAGCCTCAGGCCCCTTAGGCACCAGGGATGCGTTTGAAAATGCGCAGCGCATTATCACGCATCAGCATCTGATGCGCTTCGTCGCGCATGCCGAATTCCGAAACCTCGCGCACGGCGCGTTCCGGGTCAATCACCGGCCAGTCGGTGCCAAACATGACTTTGTGACGGCCATAGGAGTTGGCGTAGTGCACGAATTGTTTCGGCCAGTGCTTCGGCGCATAGGCATCACCGGCGGTGTAGACATTCTCATGCTTCCAGCACATGGCGATCATTTCATCGGTCCAGGGTACGCCAATGTGAATGCCGATGAGAACAAGCTCAGGAAAATCAATCGCGACCTGATCGAGCAGAATGGGTTTGGCGACAGACGGCAGGCGCCGTTCCTTGGAATACACCAAGTTCTGACCAACCTGCATCATGATCGGGATGTCGAGTTCGCAGCACTTGGCGTAGATGGGGTAAATCTGCGGCGCGTCGGGGCGGATGCCAAACCAGTGCGGATACCAGTGGGCGCCGACGAAGCCGTAGTCGTTGATAGCGACTTCAAGTTCACGCAGCTGTTCCATGCCCTTGGTGGTGTCGATACCGGCGAGACCGGAAAACCGGTCGGGATACTTTTGGCAAATGTCGCGCACATACTCGTAAGGAATGTGGTGCGACCCTTTGACATTGAGATCGCCGCAGCGGTGGGCGATGAGGAGGGAACGTTCGATGCCCGCCTTATCCATCATCTTCAGATAGTCTTCGATCTCGACGCCCGCTTTAGCGTCACCGGCCATGCGCACCTGTTTCTTGAAGTCCTCGTCCACACCCATGAGGCCTTTTTCCACCACCCAGGGCGTGAAGGGATTGCAGACGATATCGATATAACCACTCATGAAGCGACGTCCTGTTGGCATGAAACGGTAGAATTCAAACGCGCGGCGAAGCGGGACTTGGCAGCGGCGAATGCGTCCTGCCCGGCAGGGGTCATCCACTCTGGTGTCCACGCCTTATCCCAGGCGGGCGTGACGGTGACGTTAGTCACACCTGGGACAGCTTCGACCGCGACGTAGACGGACTCGATCACCCGATGGGTGAACTGGCAGCCGACTTCCGTAAACGTGATGCGGATATCGACCCGGCCCTCTTCGATTTCTAGCGCCGAGATCAGTCCAAGATCGACGATGGAAAGGTCCAGACCTCCCGCGACCATGCAGGGATCTTTGACGGTCGCCAGCGCAGCTCGGACAGCGCCTTTGAGAGACTGGTTATCCATAGTTACGCTGCCTGCGCATGGCCAATCGTCGACCACGCGGCGCGCAATCCGTTAGCCGCCTTTTCTTGGGCGAAAGAGTCGTTTTCAATCTTTTTACGCCGGGCCGCAATGTCGAGGCCATGCAGGCCGGCCAAGTTCTCACCCATGATCATGGCGCGCACTTCAGGGGTAAGCTGGAATGGATTGTCCGCTGGCATACTGAAAGCCTCAAGCGCGTCGATGACCACCTGCGGGTGCGGATTAACCGCGGCCGAGGCGTATATGATTTTTTGCAGACCACCAAAGCGCATGAACTCGGTCAGCAGACGTACCTGCTCAGGGGGGTCAAGAATCGTGAACAACAGCGACGCTTCCATCGTCACATAGACGTTTGGGTGATTGCCGATCAGCATTTTGGTTTCATCAACGAACATGAAACCGGCGTGGACGATTTGGAAGTTGAGGTCAGTAAACGTGTTTGCGGCGGCCGAGATGTCGTCGACATTCATGCCTTCGGACGACACGGGACCAAGCGGCAGCACTTTATGCACTGCAACATTGCGAATGCCTTTGCTCTGGGCCAACTCGAACAGCGGAAACGCGATCTCGCGGGAGTCCATACGCCAGTGCTCGGTAAAGCCGTCGACATAGCGCGATGGATAGAGCTTGATGCCGTCACAGCCCGCGTCGATTTGCTCGGCGGCCACTTCAAGTGCCTTGACGGGATCGGCAAACAGATCGACGGCGCCATACCAAATCACGCGGTCAGGGTATGTGTCTTTGAGATAGCGCCCCTTGGCGTTGGACACCAAGCCATCGTGATAGGCATCGAAGATCGGCGTGGAATGGACACAGCACATGTCTGTGTCGCTTTCGAGCAGCATGGTCTCAATGAACTCGTCGGGTTGCCAATCCCGCTCCCACACCGGCCTGTCCAGAAACACCGGATTCACCACCGGGTGATAGCTGTTCATGACATCGTTAAAGATGCGCCCGAAACGGCCCTTCAGGTTTTCCGGCGCGAAATTGTAAGGATGGCAAACACCATCGATAATAAACGGCCGGGTCATGCTTACTCCTCCCATTCCTCCAGCACCTTCGCCCAAGGCAAGGTCCAGGTGAAGGTGCCGTACCACGCATGTGTCACTTTGGCGGGTTTTATGCGGTCTAATCCTGAACTGAGCGGATGACGGAACTCGGCATGGCCGCGGCCTTGCCACAATTCAACGACGTTGAAGTCTTCAAGCTCGATCCAGACAAGCTGCTTGCGGTCCGGCCGGTCGGGATCGGGGCTGGGGATGTGGCGCACAAAGGTAAAGTTTGCGCCGAAAGGCAATGTGGCCGGATCCCCCTCTCCGTCGATGACCATCGACAAGCTCATCATCTCGGTGCCGTTACGATGCAGATAGCCTGTGACTTCATTGCTGGCTTTGTGCAGCGTATCGTGATCGCACAGCAGTTTCGGCATGCCGTAGAGCTCTCGGCCCGCCAGCAGTGCGGTGTCGGTTGACGTCCAGATATACGGAACGGTCACTGCCTGTTTGCCGTCGTGCTCAACGGGCTGAATGATCGCCACTTCGTGGTAGCCAAGAGAATGCGACAACTGCGAACAATCACCGACGAACGCGGTCAAACGGTTGTGGCTGGCCGGCTGCAGCGGCGACGGTGTGATGCGATTGATTTCATCCTGGTCGGTCTCGAATTCCACCATCAAGAGCTCGGCCTTGAGCATGGGAAACGGCGGCTTGCCAAACGGCGGATTCCACACCGGCATAAGATCTCCGGATGCTTTGGACTTGGTCATGAGGCGTTCTACTCGGCGGCCTGGGCCACATCCCAAGCGCCTGCGACGTCCGCAGCAGTCACAAGATTGCCAAACAGCATGGCCATGGACTTGAGCGCGACATCGTTGCGCTCTTGGTCGAGTTCGGCGACAGCGTCTTGCACAACAAATGTCTTGTAATCCCGGTGACTGGCGTCCCGCACCGTGCTTTCGACGCAGCAGTTGGTGGTCACGCCGCACACGACCAGTGACTCAACGTCGAGACCGTTCAAAATCGTTTCGAGACTGGTCGCGTAAAAGGAACTTGGACGGTTCTTATCGACAATGAAGTCGCCATCCTGCGGGGTGAGTTCGGGAACGATTTCGATATCCCACGTGCCCGCTTGAAGAGCCTTGGCCTCCGCCAACTCTGGCAGAAGATGCTTAATCAGCACACCGCCATCGGCATAGTCGGGACGGTACATATAACGGGTGTAGATAATTGGGATGCCGGCAGCCCGGGCGGCCGCGACCAGTTTCACGCACGGCTCAATGGCGCTTTGCAGATTTTGGATAGGTAGCCCGACTTTGCCGCAGCCGCCATCATCAGCGCAGAAGGAGTTTTGCATGTCGACCACCACCAATGCGGTACGGTCGCGCGATAAAGCCATCGCCGCCATGGCGCGCCTCCCTTCTATAAAAAGTACCAGCCGGGGCGTTTCCCCGGCCGGCGTGTGCCCGCTTTAGAGACGGGTCTTAATGGTGAACAGCCAGGTCGCCGGCTCGCCCGGATACACGGTGATGAACCCGAGGCCCCGGAAGTCGAGGCTCTGGCTGATGTATTCATCGTCGATGCAGTTACGGCAGGAGATGCCAAATGAGAGCGACTCATCAACACGCTCAAAGTTTAGAGACGCGCTAACCAGATCGATGTCGCCCGACTTGGCTTCCGGCGTGTTCTGCAGGTTGGTGAAGTGGCTGGACGAGTAGTTGTAGTCGGACGTCAGGCGCAGGTTCCAATCGTTTGAAACGGACTGTACGTAGGTGAAGCCGATCTGGCCGTTAAAGGACGGCAAGCGCTGCAGCTTGTCACCGATGACCGTTCCAGCGAGATCGGGATTGACGTCGATATACTTGGCGTCCTGGATGCCGAAGTTGCCGAAGATATCCAACTGTTCGGAAATCCGGGCCGTGATCTCACCTTCGAGACCGTAGACCTCGGCGTCGTTGGTGGCGACGATGAAGTTGCCGCCCGCGCCGGTGCCAGTGTTAAACAGGTCGGTGTAGTCGTAATAGAAGGCATCCAGGTTCAAGCGGACCTGCCCGTCGAACAGATTGGATTTAAAACCGAGTTCATAGTTGTCGACGGTTTCCGGCTCGAACGGCGTGACCTCCGCCGGGTTGTTGGTACGCGCGGCCCATCCTCCAGACTTAAAGCCGCGGGTGAACATGGCGTAGACATTGATGTCGTCGTTGATGTCGTAGGTCAGACCGACACGCGGCGTGAACTCGGTGAACTTCTGCTCGGTCGGCGTACCCAGTGCACGCAAGGTGTCGCTGTCCCAGCCGATGACCGTGCTTTGGCTTTCAAGGCCGACCGGACCACCAACCCGCTGGGTGATATCCAGGTTCTTCTTGTCCTCGGTATAGCGCCCGCCAAGCACCAGGCTCAGCTGATCGGTGAAGTTATAGGTGATGTCGGCAAAGGCAGCGTAACTGTCGACCCCGACATCATAGTCACGTCCGAAGAACGGCAATGGCACGCGCACACCCGGCGCAATGAACAGGTTAATTTCATCACCGATGAACGAGAAACTGTCTTCCTTGAAGTAGAACAGCCCGGTGACGTACTCGAGGTTGCCGTCCATCGCCGTGCCATCGACCTTGAATTCCTGAGTGAACTGGTCGCTGTCGTTGATGGTGTAGAGATTGAAGATCGACACCGGCTGATCGGTGAGGTCCAGGTTCCACTGCTGGAACGTATTGCGCCAAGCGGTGATCGATTCAAACGTGGTGGTGTCGTTCAGATCCCAGGTCAGGTGTCCACTCACGCCCCAGGTGCGGCCAATGTTCTGTGTGTCGATGCTGCTGTCGACCGTGAACAGGTCGCCGTCGAACGGGCGGGTGATGCCGGCAACGTCCTTGGCGTAGAGGGCGGCGGCGTCGCTTTCACTCCAGTCGACGGCCATATCAAAAGTGATGTCGTCGGTTGGCAGGAGGCGTGCCTGGGCGCGGAAACCCCAGACATCGCGATCATTGACGTCTTCACCGGTCACACGATTTTCCGTGTAGCCATTGCCCTTTTGACGCAGACCCGTCAGGCGCACAAATGCTTTGTCGGACAGAGCGCCGTTGACGGAAGCTTTGGCGTTCCAACGGTCGAAGCGGCCATAGGAAATCTCGCCGGCAAACTCACGCTCATCGGACGGCTTTTTGGTAACCACCTTGATGGCTCCGGCGTTGGTGTTACGTCCGTACAGTGTGCCCTGCGGCCCGCGCAGAACCTCGACCCGTTCCACATCGAACAGGCTGAAGTTGTTCACACCCTGGCGGGCGATGAACACGTCATCGACATAGAAGCCCAAACCGGGGTCGACGGTAACGATGGACTCAGTGGTGCCAACGCCGCGGAGGAACACGGTGGTCGCCGTGCTTTGACCGATGTTGTTGTTGCCGATCAGGTTGGGAACGTTGTTGACGATATCAACGACGTTGAAGGACTGACGCCGTTCGATCTCGTTGGCATCGAAGGCGGATACCGCTATGGGCGCATCAAGCAGCGTGCTTTCACGGCGCTGGGCCGTCACCACGATTTCTTCCAGCGCCAAGGTGTTTTGGGCCTGGGCCGGGGTAACGGCTGTCAGGGCAGCCAAGGTCAGTGCGGTTCCGCCGAGCAAGGCGCGCTTTTTCGTGAGTTTCATGGGGTTGTCTCTCCTCTACCCTCGGGCAACGTGGCGTTGAGATGCCGGTTATGCGACTCCGGCTGATTGGTCTAGGCAACTCTTCGAGGTCTGACGAAGACATTCATAGTAGGTCATCCACATATGTATAAGGCCTATCTAGATACAAATTCGACTATGGCGTATTGTGCGGCGCTGTGATGCTGAAACCACAAACCATCCGTCCCTCATTCAAGGTGGATGACTCCCGTGCTCTCAACCTTCTCACCCGGGTCTGAACCAACCTCCGCTAACGCTCCGGACAGTGTGGTTAAGTCGGCCGGCCGCACGCTGGCGATACTGGAGACCTTCCAGGCCTGGAAGCGGCCCGCCACCGCGCGCGAGCTGGCAGCCGCTTTGAAATTGCCGCGCTCCAGCGCCAACGCCCTGTTGGCCAGCCTGGTCACATTGGGCTACCTGCAATTCAACTCAGAAACGGCGACGTACTTTCCGACCATGCGGGTCGGGCTTCTGGGGGAATGGCTGCTGGACTCGGTGCGGCGCGACCGCATCCTCACCGGCATTATGCGTGAGCTCAGTGCGGCGACGGGAGAAACCATCTCCGCATCCGTGCGCGCGGGTATGTCGATGCAATTCGTCTCCATCGTCCCCAGCACCTTCCCGGTGGCGCTGAACATCGCCGAGGGCGCGTTGGCAGATTTGTTCGAGTCCGCCGTGGGACGCGCCTGGCTGTCGGCGCAGGGCCCGGAAACGGTGGAAGACCTGCGCCGCGCCTATAATCGCCACAGCGATGGAGATACCATCTCGCCCGAGGTCTGCGCCCGGCGGCTGGGAGAGGTCGAACAGCGGGGGGCCGCGATCGCCTACGGCAAGGTCTCGCCGGATACGGGTGCGATCGCCATTGCCTATCCCCGGCCCGTACGCGGCCAGACTGTGGTGATTGGGTTGGGGGGGCCGATCGCGCGGATCAAACGCTCGGAGGCCCAGGTGGTCACCCTTATGCGCCGTTTGATTCGTCAAGCGCTTGGGTGATGACGCAGACGCGCGTGGCCGATCACGCGAATGCGCGTGGCTGACCGCGTCTGCCCCCTGTGCTAGAAACACCCGGCTCGGGTTTGTTCACATAATCTCCGCGTAAGGTTTTCAAATGATGGTTCGGTGTTGGCGTACGCTTTTGGCGGCGGTTTGCGGCGTCTCCGCACTTGCAGCATCGGCGCAGGTGGCAGCGCAGGAGTTCGACTTCCCGGAAGCCTCAAGCGGGCTGGTCGAACAAAAAGGCGGCACGGCCGAGACGTTCATGGTTGCCGCTGCCAACCCGATTGCGGTGCAGGCCGGCTACGACATGCTTAAAGACGGCGGCAATGCCCTTGATGCCGCGTTCGCGACTCAGCTCGTACTGAATTTGGTTGAACCTCAATCGTCGGGCATCGGCGGCGGCGCCTTCGTTCTGTACTGGGACAATGCAGCTCAGCGCTTGTACGCCTACGACGGCCGCGAGACCGCGCCGGCGTCGGCCACCGAAGACCGGTTCCTGACCGCAGACGGTAAGGCGATGCGCCGCGGCCAGGCCGTGATCGGCGGCAAGTCGGTAGGCGTGCCCGGCCTGGTGCGGATGATGAAACTGAGTCACGACCGCCATGGCGCATCGGACTGGAGCGATCTGTTCACCGCGGCCATTGGCGTGGCGGAAAACGGCTTCGCCATCTCACCGCGTTTGCACCGGTTGCTGGACCTCGATGAAACGCTGCCGAAAATCCGGATTCCCGCGGAGCACTATTACCAGGCCGACGGCACGCCGAAGCCCGTTGGCACCGTGCTCAAGAACGAGCGCATGACGACGACGCTCAAACGCATCGCAACCGAAGGCCCGCGAGCGTTTTACACCGGTGACATTGCCGAAACGATTGTCGCCCGCGTGCGTGAAACCACACGCAATCCGGCGGACCTTACGTTGGACGATCTGGCCTCCTACCGCGCCAAGGAACGCGACCCCCTGTGCGCGCCCTACCGCAGCTACAAGGTTTGCGGCATGCCAGCGCCAACATCGGGCGGCATCGGCGTGATTCAAACTCTGGGACTGCTGGAGCGCTTCGATCTGCCGGCGATGGACCCTTGGTCCGCCGAGGCGATTCACCTGTTCGTCGAAGCCAGCCGTCTGGTCTATGCCGACCGGGCAGTGCATATCGCCGATCCGGATTTTGTCAGCGTGCCGCAAGACGGCCTGGTGAGCCCAGCCTATTTGGCCGAGCGCTCTGCGTTGATCGATCCATCCGCACGGATGAACAGAGTCACCGCGGGAGAACCGCCTCATAAAGAGACCCTGTTGTATCAGCCGGGCATCGAGTTCGAGCGGCCCTCGACCACGCATATTTCGGTGATCGATGGCGACGGCAACGCGGCATCCATGACCAGCTCCATCGAAGGCGCGTTCGGCTCGCATCTGATGGTGCGCGGATTCCTGCTCAACAATCAGCTGACCGACTTTACCTACGATGCGGTGGCGGACGGCCGGACCGTCGCCAACCGGGTCGAGGGCGGCAAGCGGCCGCGCAGCTCCATGGCGCCGATCATCGTGTTCGACGCGGACGACGAAATCGTCGCCGTGTCCGGCTCACCCGGCGGCATGGCCATCGTGCCCCTGGTGGCGAAAACCCTGATTGCCATGCTCGACTGGAATATGACGCCACAGGACGCCACCAACCTGCCGAATGTGCTGATCTTCGGACCGACCGTGCTGCTGGAAGGCGGAACCGCCATCGCGGACTTCAAAGAGGATTTGGAAGCGTTCGGCCATCGCGTGCGCGTGGGCAACTTCCCCAGCGGCGTGCACGCCCTGGCGGTGCGCGACGGTGTGATTTGGGGCGGGGCCGATCCACGCCGCGAAGGCACGGTGATGGGCGACTAGGCCGGAGCTGGCCTCTCCTTTAGCCCGGCTCCCGGTCCGCCGGTTCGGACACCTCGATCAAATGACCATCGGGATCGTAGACGAACATGCGATAGCCGGTGTCGCGCAATGAGCCATCCGGGTTGGTGACCTCAAACCGCTCGGGCGGGGTATGGAAGCGCGCGCCGGTTTCCTGCAAGCGGTTGTAGACGAAATTGATATCGTCGGTTTCGATCATGATGATGACGTCGCCGACGCCAAGCCCCATGAGATTGCCGCGGGCGTTGGCCAGGGGCGGACGCTGGTAGCCGAGCAAGCCGATCATGCCGATGCGGTCATCGTTGCCGCGCATGATGACGATGCGGCCTATCCTGGGATCGGCAGTGAGCGGCAGTTCGGACGTGCCGATCACGCCGCCGTCATCGGTGTCACGGGACGAGCGTTCGAACCAGGGCGTGAGACCGAGACGCTGATAGAAATCAATAGAGCGGTCGATGTCCTCCACCAGCAGGGTTGTCCGCCGCACCGCCGTTTCCTGCGCCGCCGGTGCGCCGGCCAGAACAAAGCTCGCCGTCAGAAACAGCGCGAAGACCCCTAAGACGCGGGCGTGAGTTTGAAAAGAACGAAGTGCCGCCATCACGTGCGTGTCACCTGTGCAGGAAGTGAAGACTCTGCCCGGTACTGTAGAGCACGGACGCCTTGGCGCAAACAGCCCTGGTCAGCCAGAGGACTGATTAAAGCGCACTACAGAACAGGCCTTTTTGACTCACGCGCTTCAAACACGAACCCAGCAAGCGGAAAAACCGCGTTGCCATCATCATCGGTGAGTGGAAACACACCGTAGAGGATCGTGTCAAAATCGGTATTGGGCCAATCGAAGGCATCGCGGCCGTAGCGGATGCAGGGTCCGTCCAGCGCTTCGGACTTATAGTCGAACCAAGGAATGCGGCTGGCTTCGACGCTGTCGGGACCGAACGTTCTGCCCGTCAAATCGAGCGGAAAGTTCTCCGCCACATGTGTACCGCAATAGATAAATGTAAACGTGCGCGGCGCGACCCGCTCGGACATCAGGAGATGGGGGGCGAGCTTGTAAACCTCCATGAACTCAAACGCCTTGCGCGGCGGCGGTGCGCCGTTGTTCAACCCACACCAATAGTCTTGAAGCTCAGACAACAGCGGATGAGCGCGGGCCTCGTCGTCGTGGCATCGAACATCAATCGCGGGCGCTATAGTCATAAAGGTGGAGGTCCGTACGACTTGGTTCAGTAGTTTGGTTCACGATCATAGTCATGGGCGGCGTCAACGTAAGCCCGGTATTCCGGCGGTAAGATCGGGTCATAGTCTGGTGCCCAATTCGGTCCATCGGACTCGTTCCATTCAGTGGCGTATGGCCCGCCTTTGCCGCGGCAAAGATGTAGCGTTCCGCCCCAGGTGGCAAAGGGACCGTGCTCAATACCAGCCGGACGCCAAAAGTATCCGCCGTCACGCATTACGCCCATAGGAAAACAAATATCGCCGAGGACGGCGAACTCTTCCTCAACCACCGGATGGATTTCCGTACGCGGCGTCGACCAGTAAGGCATGAGCCCAATGAGCCAGGTCAATTCACCGGTGTCGGGGTGATGAAACAATTTCTTATGGATCGTACCTGACGGATCCCAATCACCGGACTTCATGTGTTCGCGCTTGCCGGTTTGCCCTGCCATGGTGCGCGTATCGATGTGCTCGACCAACAATCTGTCATCGAACATCTCGCCCTGCTGATCGGACACGTGGGCATGGGCCTCACCGGAGAAAAACGTCAGCACAACGGCACCGCGGGGACTGGACATGGAGGTGCGCACATATCCGGCTGGCAGGTGGGCGTATGCGTGTTTCGCATACGTGCGGCCGTTGATCTGCAGCGCACCCTCCAGAACGAAGAGTTCTTCGTGAACATCCAGGTAATGAGGGTCTCCGGCATCCCAGCCCGGCGCGTAGCGCAGTTGGGTGGAGCAATCGCCGGCTTCGTCGTCGATAGAGAGAATCCGGCAGGCGACCGAGTCGCGCGCACCGCCGGGCAGACCCTGGCGAAATGGCAAAACCTGAGAGTGAATAAATTCGATATGTGGACGCGCCACGCTTCTCCCCATCGTTAATAGCATGCTTTGGCCCGCCTCTGATCGTCCGTTGACCGGAGAAAAGTGGCCCTGTTACCTATTTGATACGAATTCTTGCTATGGATTGATAGTCAGTCCTGGGTAAAGTGGCGGAGCGGCGCGCAATTACGCCGCGCAAAGCACAAACACTTCGGGCCATTGCAAACGCCCGGACTTCAGGGGCGGGACCACAGGCGCGTTTATGTCCACACCACGTGAAAAATTTATCGCCTTTGCTTTTTGCTGGGCGGACATTCTGATCGAGCTTGATCAGGACCGTAAGATTGTCTTTGCGGCAGGGGCAACAATGCCCGTGCTGGGTAAGACCGTTGAGGACCTGATCGGCACCAGCTTGCGCGACTACATCGCTCCGCGTGACAAGCTCCTGGTTGAGCAGTTGCTTGCCGTGGCGGCGAAGAAGGGCCGCATCGACAACACCCTGGTCCACTTGCAGGGCACCAAGGGGCCGACGCCGCCGCTCGCCTTCGCCGGATATCTGATGCCGGACTTGGGCAACAATTTCTTTTTAGCCCTGCGCACCGTTGCGCACATGGACGAGTCTGGTGAACTGGAAAAAGCGGGAACGCGTGATACCAGCACCGGTCTTTTGGAAGGCAACTCGTTTTCCGACATGGCGGCGCAGAAACTGCAGGATGCCCAGAAGGGCGGCGACAACGCCGAGCTGACATTGGTGAACTTGCCGGGGTTCGACGACTTCTATCAAAACCTGTCGGGTGAGGATCAGGACATCCTGATGAGCACCGTGGGTACGACCTTGCGTGCGAATTCCATAGGTGGCGAGTCCGCCGGTGAAATTGGTGAAGGCAAGTTCGGTATTCTGCATGAGGGCGGCTTAGACGTGGCCGACCTTGAGGCCAAGCTGGCCGAGGCCACCCGCGTGTTCGATCCCACCGGCAAAGGCGTCGAGGTCCAGGCTGGCACGGTTGACGTCGATACCAGCGACATCGATGAAGAAGACCTGACCCGTGGCCTCGTCTACACCATCAATCACTTCCGTGAGCAAAGCGGCAATGACTTTAATGTCAAAGACATTGCCAAAAACATGAACTCGCTGGTCAAAGAGGCCGTGGACTGGCTGAAAGAACATAAAAAAGACAAGGTCTCTATGGCGGTCAACATCTCGGGCATTTCCGTCGATGACTCGACCTACATCGAAAAACTTCATGCGTTGCTCGACAGGGATCCGTGGCTGAAGGACTACTTGCTGTTCGAAATTACAGAGTCCGCCCGTGTGGTCGATCTGCACAAGGCCAACGCCTTCGTCCAGTCCGTCCGGCAGAAAGGGTTCCACGTGTGTCTCGACGACTTCGGCGCCGGCGCGGCGAGCTTCCAGTACCTCAGCGTGCTCGAAGTCGATGTGGTGAAACTGGACGGCAGTGCGGTGAAGAATGCTCAGACCGCGCCGAAAGGCCGGGCATTCTTGCGGGCGCTGACCACGCTCTGTAAGACCATGGATGTGGAAACCATCGCCGAAATGGTCGACAGCAAGGAAACGCTGGAGTTCGTGCGTGACTGTGGCGTCGAGTACGCCCAAGGGTTTTTGTTCGGCAAACCCGACCCTGACCCGTGGCAGTTCGTCACCAAGCTGGACCGCCGGTTATTCGGATCAAAACACTCTTAGGTTTTGCCTCACCGCCGACCCTTTGGCCCCCGGGGCGAGATGCGCTAGAACCTAGGTCATTAGTCAGCACCTCATCAACGAATAGAGTTTCCCGTGGCCTCATCTTCCTCGTCCGCCGGCAAAGCCAAATCCGTCGACCATCAGGCCGAACACGCTAAAGCGGTCTCCTGCTTCCGCAATGGCGCCCTCAACGACGCTCTCAATCATGTTCACGCGGCGATTCGCGCGGAGCCGAACAGCGCAATTTATCAAGCAGACGCCGGCGTGATTCTGATGGCCCTGGGCCGGAACGAGGAAGCTCTCATTCCGCTGAAACGGGCCGTGACGCTGGACCCCGGCCATGCGGACGCCCACTACAACATGGGCGAAGCCTACCAAGCCCTCGGGCAGAAAGACGCCGCTGTCGACGCATTTAAGACAGCCATCGGTCTCAACCGCGGATTGGCCTGGAAGAAAATCCGCATGGCCTTCGCGCGGTGGTTCGGGTTTGGCCGCCGGTAGGCACAGGCATGTCAGGCATGGAACGCGCAGATGGGGCGGCGCTTGTCCGCAAACTCGGTCAGCAATCACTTTTGGCGGGCCAGCAGTTCGCTGGAGATGAATCTGCGTCTGACCTCAAGGCGCGCGGTGTCGAGTTCTTCCGTGCGGATAAGCTGTCGGAGGCCGGGTATTATTTTCGGGCGGCGGTTTTAGCGCAGCCCCAATTTGCGGAAGCGCACAACAATCTAGGTACGGTATTGCGCAAACGCGGCCGGCCCCAAAGCGCGATCGCGGCCTTTCAAACGTCACTTATGCTGAATCCCCGCTCGGCGTCGACCTATGGAAACTTAGGCAACTTGCACGAGCGCTACGGGAACTTTCCTCAGGCGGAATTTTATTACATCAAAGCTGTCGAGCTTGAACCGAAGCTTTACCAAGCTTTCATAGGCTTGGCGCGGATTGCGGCCTTCCGGCAGAAATGGGACGACGCCCTCGCGGCGTTGTCGCGCGCAGCCCAGCTGGTGCCGAAATCAGCTGATATCATTCATCAGATGGCGGTGGTGTATCTGAGCAAGGGCGATCTGAGAACCGCACACGATTACCTGCGCAACGCGGCGAGCCTAGCGCCGGACAGCGTGGCCATCCGGGCGAGCATGGCTGACGTCGCACTCAAGCGGGGTGAGACAGCTGAGGCCGGCAAACTCGCCGCATGGTGCCTGGAGAAAGACCCAGAGAATACGCTGGCACAATCGGTGAAAGAGGCGATCGAAACCGGTTCGCCCCAGGACGACTAGCCGGCGAAGGTACGGATGCGGTCCACCATCGAGCCCAGGCCATTGCGGCGGCTGGGGCTGAGATGCTGATCTAGCCCGAGGCGGGAAAACGCCGCATCGGCATCGGTCGCCGCGATCTCGCGCCGCGATTTACCGGTGTAAAGAATGGCGAGAACAGCAATTAGTCCTTTCACGATGTGGGCGTCACTGTCCGCGGCGAAGGCGAACTTGCCCTCGTCGCCTTCAGCATGACCCGGCACCATCCACACCTGGCTCATGCAGCCGCGGACCTTGGTCGCGTCGGTCCGGTATTGATCAGGCAGAGATGGCAGACCCTTGCCCAAATCGATGATGTAGCGGTAGCGGTCTTCCCAATCGTCGAAAAGTTCGAAATTTTCAGCCAGCTCATCAAAACTGAGGGCCGGAGCAATCATCTCAAGCGGAGTTTCCGTGTCGGACATGATACCGTTTGTTCTCTATGAATCCGTGCTAACGCGGGACTTTAGCCCCGGCGAACGGAGCAAGTCTGCAGAAGTTGGTGGCTGATCAGATGATCTACGTGACCGATCATATAACCCTTGATCCATCTGAATTCGAGTTCTCGTTCATACGCGCGTCAGGACCGGGGGGCCAGAATGTCAACAAGGTGGCGACAGCCGTGCAATTGCGGTTCGATGCCGCGCGAAGCCAAAGTTTGCCAGGCGATGTGCGGAGCCGGTTGATTGCCCGGGCCGGGCGGCGGGCAACGCGGGATGGCGTGATCGTCATTGAAGCCAAACGCTATCGTCTTCAAGCCCGAAACAAAGAAGATGCGATTGGTCGGTTGGTCGCGCTTGTCGCCGCGGCGGCAAAACAAGATGCGCCCCGCCGGGCCAGCAAGCCCCCACGCAGCGCCGCCAATAAACGTGTGGCGGACAAAAAATCCCGGGGCCGGTTGAAAAAGCTGCGGCGGCGGCCGGAGCAAGAGACCACTTAAGACGTCTTAGACTGTCCGGACAAGGGCACATCAACCCAGAACTCGCTGCCCTTGTCAGCTTCACTGACAAACCCGATACGCCCGCCCATGCGCTCGACCAGATTCTTCGAGAGCGCAAGACCGATACCCGTGCCCTCTTCGCCACTGGCTTCCGCGCCGAGACGATTGAAGCTTTGGAACACTTCGTCGTGCCGGTCGGCGGGAATGCCGCGGCCCGTATCGACCACCGAAATGCGGGCAAACCGTTCGTCATGTTTTTGGATGCCGATGGTCACGCGGCCGCCTTCGCGGTTGTACTTGATGGCATTGGACATGAAGTTGTTGATGACCTGGGTGAGGCGCATTTGGTCTGTGTTGACCAACAGACGTTCGGGCACGTCTGGCGCAAACCCGATCTCGATCTTGCGGTCCTCCGCTTGTTGCCCAAACGCTCTGATCACGCGGTCGGCGGTCTCAACCACTTCGACCACGGTGAGATTGACGGCGAACTGACCGGTATCGATCCGTGCAAGATCAAGCACATCATTGATCAGCCCCAGCAGATGCTCGCCACCCTGAATGATGTTGTCGACATAGCCCTGCTGATCTTCACCGAGCGGGCCGCGGGTTTGCAACGCCAGCAATTGCGCAAACCCTAGAATCGCATTGAGGGGCGTACGCAGTTCATGACTCATACTCGCCAAAAACTTGGACTTGGCTTCACTGGCCGCCTGAGCGGACTCAATAGCCTGCTGCAAAACCTCTTCATTGCGTTTGCGGTCGGTCAGATCTTGCAGCGTTCCGAAAATGCGCACTTGCCCTGAGGGAAGCGTTTCCGTCGTCGCCCGGCCGATAACATTGCGCGAAGTGCCATCGGGGTGAAGCAAGCGATATTCAGCCGCTGTCTCTCTTTTGTCTTCCAGAACCGTGCGGAGCGCCTCATCCCACTTGTCGCGATCATCGGGATGAACGAATTCCCGGAACGGGGTCATCGGCAGTTCCAGCTGATCCGGATTGAGGCCGAGAATACGGTACATTTCGCTCGACCACTCCACCGCGCCGGTATCGGGAATCCACGTCCAGTGGCCGATGTTGCCGATGCGCTGCGCCTCTTCCAGGAGATGACTGTTTTGGGTGAGGCGCTGTTCAGCGGCTTTGCGCTCGGTAATGTCTTGCGCGACGCCAATAAACATGGGCTCACTGAAACTGAGCCCGGACGCGACACTTAAATCCAACCGCACCCAGACGGTGTGACCTTGGCGATGCCGGTAGCGTTTCTCCAAACTGAGCTGACTGCGCGCACCCGATCTCAGGTCATCGGCAAAGTCAACGACGGGATCGAACTCCCCTTCGGGACTCAATGCGGTGAAGTTCTTACCGATCAATTCCGGAACGGAATATCCGAGAAGGTTGGCAAAGGCTTCGTTGATGAACCGGATGTAGCCGTTTTCGTCCGACAGCACGATGCCAGCGCCTGAGGTTTCAAACACCGCGCGAAAACGCGCTTCGCCTTCGCGCAGGGCATTCTGCATATTGCGTGACGATGTGATGTCTTGATAGATGCCGTAACTTGAGATGATGGCGCCATCGTCATCGCGCTGACGGATGGAATGACTGCGAAGAAATTTTACTTTCCCATCGGGGAGCATGATCCGGAAGTCGTGTTTCAGATCGTTCCACGACTGATCCTCAAAGCGGCTCCTGATCAAGTCACGGTCTTCAGGATGCAGCGTGGAGAGAAACCACGCCACGGAGAGCTCGACTTGGTCAGGGTTGTGGCCCCACAGACGGAATGTTTCTTGGGGCCAAAACAGTTTGTCTGTGGCGCGGTCCCAGTAATGGCACCCGAGGCCACCCATCTGCAGCGCGAGGGACAAGAGTTCGTTTTCAGCGCCGAGGTCTTGTTCAGTGAGTTTGCGCGCGGTGATATCGAGGGTGGTGCCCACCATGCGCTTGGGTTTGCCTGACTCGTCGTGTTCAACGACTTGCCCCTTGACCAACACCCAGATCCAATCTCCGGACTTCTTACGCAGACGGTATTCGCATTCGTACCGCGGTATTTCACCGCTGAGATGGCGGGCCAGCTCGGCCTCGCGGCGGTCTTGGTCTTCGGGATGGCAGAGGGTCGCCCACGGGCGGTCCATTACCTGTAATTCCTCGGGTTCGTAGCCGAGGACATGGCTGAGTTGATCGTTGCCGATGATCTCGCCGGTCTTGAGATCAATCTCCCAGGCAACAATGTGGGAGCTGCGCAGGGCGAGATCGATAAACGGGGGCGACGCGTGGGCCCCTGGTCTGGACCGGTCTGCCAGATCCGAATTCACCAACAACTGATCGAGCGTTGACCCTGCGGACGCTTGTTTCACGTTGGGCCCAACCCCAGCGAAGACTAATGCCTGACCTGAACTATACGGGATTTGTCGTTTTGAGTCGAAAATTTAACCGGCCCGTCCGGCTAGGCGGACTTTTCCGCCAACTCCGGCCCGGACTCGGCGGAAAATTGCAGTTGAGCCAGCCTGGCGTAAAGCGGACTGGTGTGCAGCAGTTGCTCGTGATTGCCGGTCGCGACCAACTGGCCGTCCTCCAGCACGGCAATGCGGTCGGCGTTCACTACGGTGGCCAAGCGGTGGGCAATGGCCATGGTGGTGCGGTTTTCCATCACCTGCTCAAGCGCCTGCTGAACAAGGCGTTCGTTCTCGGCGTCGAGCGCGCTGGTGGCTTCGTCGAGAAGCAGCACGGCCGGATCGCGCAAAATCGCCCGCGCAATAGCAATGCGTTGCTTCTGCCCGCCGGACAGCCGCATGCCCTTTTCGCCCAAGAAGGTGTTCATGCCTTCGGGCATGCGGTCGAGAAATTCGGTGGCGATGGCCGCCTCCGCCGCAGCGCGGACCTCGTCGTCTGATGCGTCCGGCCGGCCATAGCGGATGTTCTCCCAGGCATTGGCGGCAAAAATCACCGGGTCTTGCGCGACCAAGCCGATGCGACTGCGGGCCACGACGGGATCCGCCTGTTTGATGTCGACGCCATCGACATAAATGCGGCCGCCCTGAGGATCGTAAAACCGCAGTAGCAACTGAAACACGGTCGTCTTGCCCGCACCGGACGGACCAACCAGTGCGACCGTCTCGCCGGGTTTGACGTCCAACGTCAGGCCGTTGAGGGCGGCAACGTCTGGGCGCGACGGATAGTGGAACGTCACCTCCTCGAACCGCACGTCACCGCGGGCGGGCTCCGGCATGGGTACGGGGTTGGCCGGGGGACGAATGTCCGGTTCCGTTTCGAGCAACTCCACCAGTCTTTCAGTGGCACCTGCAGCACGCTGTAGATCACCGAACACTTCCGTAAGCGCGCCGGTCGAAGTGGCGACCAGAACCGCGTAGAACACAAAAGAGGTGAGCTCGCCGGCGGTGATATCGCCACTGATAACATCACGGCCGCCGGCCCAGAGAATGATGCTGATCGCACCGAACACCAGAAAGATCACCGTCGATCCCAGCATCGCCCGCGCCCCGATGCGGCGCACGGCAGTGGTAAACGCGTTTTCCGTTTCCTCGGCAAAGCGCTCTTTGTCTACAGTTTCATGGCTGTAGGCCTGTACAGTGCGGATCGCGTTGAGGCTTTCCTCGGCGTAGGCGCCGACATCGGCGAGGCGGTCCTGGCTGTCGCGCGACAACCGGCGGACCTTGCGCCCATACCAGATAATCGGCACCACCACGGCGGGCACCACCAATGCCACCAGGCCGGTCAGCTTCGCGTTGGTATAGATCAACAGAGTCACCCCACCGATCAGCGACAACACATTGCGCAGGGCGATCGAGAGAGACGACCCGATCACCGTTTGCAGCAGAGATGTATCGGCGGTCAGGCGGGAGAGAATCTCACCCGTGCGCGTGACTTCGAAGAAGCCGGGGCTGAGTTTCAGCACCTGGGCATAGACGGCACGGCGCAGGTCGGCGACCACCCGCTCACCGACCCAAGAGATGAAATAGAAGCGAAAGTACGTGCCGACGGAGATGACGCAGACAATACCGATCAGCACATACAAACCACGATTGAGAAACTCGGGATCGCCGGCACTTAGACCGTTGTCGATGAGAAACTTAACCCCCAGACCAATCGACAGCGTCGCGCCAGCGGTCAGCACCAGAGCGGTCGCGGCCAACGTCAGCGCCAGGCCATAGGGCTTCATGAAGCCGAACATACGCCACAGGTAGCGCGTGTCCTTGCCTTTGGGCCGGTCCAGCATCGCCATGCGGCTGCTGCGCTGATCGCTCATGTTGACGTCCTTCTTTGGAGTTGCCGGGCGCGTTTCTGAATACGCCGGACGCGTGCGGCGAGATCCTCCAGGGGCCTGTCTTTGAGCCCATGAGCGTGGAGGTGGTCAAGGGTATCGAACAAATAATCCGCATTTGATCCCAGCACACCCGCGGCGCGGGCAATGATCGACGCTGTTCTCGCGGGCGTGAGGGCGCCGCGATACGAGCGATGTTCGCGGTTCATGACAAAGGTGACGGCGGGCTGAATGCCATCGTCGTGGTGCAAATCAACCCAGCGCGGGGTGTAAGACCCCACGACCATCTCGCGCCGCCACAATAGGCGTAGCTCATCACGGAGACCGCGGCCGCGCACTTTCATCGCCACACCCTGGCAACTGCCGCCGGCATCCAGGGCGAGAATAAGACCCGGCTTTTCGGGCGTACCCCGGCCGGTCGGCGCATGCATACAGAAGCGGCGGCGGTACCCGAAGACCCGGCCGGGCAGGCGCCGGGTGACATGGATCACGGGATTCCAGAGAAGTGAGCCATAGCCGAAGACCCAGATGTGCCGCTGATCCGAAGCACGGCTCAAGGTTTCCTCCAGGGACGCCTCAAGTTCCGCGTCGCTCCAGACATAGGTATCTGGATTGGTTTTGCGGATGGACCGCCGCACGGCGTCGGCGTTCAGACTGGCGCGAGTCAGCGGATCGGCGGCGGGCGGCTTTGCGGAAGGCATTGAATGTGGCTTCATGATATGAACGCAGGGTGTGGGCCTGCGGCCCGGTCCGTCAAGGGTGACGGCGAACGTGCCATGACAACAAAGACCGACTCCTTCTCTGCGCTCTGCCGCGATTGCCTCGCCACATCGGGCTTCAATAAGCCGTGCGGTGTGTGCGGATCGGACCGTGTGATCCGCCATGACGAGCTCGATCGGTTGAGCCTGGCCCACATCGACTGCGATGCCTTTTACGCGGCCGTCGAGAAACGCGACGACCCCGGTCTGCGGGACAAACCCCTGCTGATCGGGGGTGGCAAACGCGGCGTTGTCTCGACCGCCTGTTACGTGGCGCGCCAGTACGGCCCACGGTCGGCGATGCCAATGTTCAAGGCGCTCAAGATGTGTCCGGACGCGGTGGTGATGCGGCCCAACATGGAAAAGTACCGCGCGGCCAGCCGCGAGGTGCGCGCGATTATGGACAAGGTCACACCGTTGGTTGAGCCATTGTCATTGGACGAAGCCTATCTGGACTTAAGCGGCACGACCCGGCTGCATGGCCGCGCCCCTGCCGTCACCCTCGCCCACATTGCCAAAGAGGTTGAGCAAAAGGTGGGCATCACCATTTCCATCGGCCTCAGCTACAACAAATTCCTGGCCAAGATGGCGTCTGAGATCGACAAGCCGAACGGCTTTGCGGTGATCGGCAGACAGGATGCGGTGTCGTTTCTCCACGACCAGCCTATCGGTGCCATCCCCGGCGTGGGACCGGCGCTCGCCAATCGTCTCAAAGTGGATGGGCTTTACGCCATCGGTGATTTGCAGCGGGAAACTCCGGACGAGCTGGAGCGGCGCTATGGCGATACCGGCAGGCACCTCGCGCGGCTCAGCCGGGGTGAAGACAGCCGCCGGGTGTCCTCGAACCGGGCAGCGAAAAGTATTTCGTCGGAACGCACCTTCGCGCAGGACATCGGTGACGTGGACGTGCTGCTCAAACGGTTGTGGCCCTTGTGCGAAGATGTCGCATCGCGCCTTAAGCATAAGTCTTTGGCGGGCGGGGCGATCACTCTGAAGCTCAAGACCGCGCGCTTCCGCACCCTCACCCGCACCCTGACCCTGGGTACACCAACCCAACTTGCCGAAGTGATGTATCGCGTCGCCAAACCGATGCTGCAGCGGGAAATGGCCAAGGGGCCGTTCCGGCTGATCGGCATTGGCGCGGGCACGTTGACGGAGTCCGCAGTCGCCGATTTGCCGGATCTTCTGGATGACGATTTGGAACGGGTCAAAGGCGTGGAAACCGCAATGGACGCGGTGCGCGCCAAGTTCGGACGGAACGCGATACGCAAAGGCCGCAGCGACTAGGAGTGTGACTCAAACAGATGAGCGTTGGGTTAGGGTATAGGCCATCGCCGTCCAGTCCCATAAGTCTGTCAAACGCGCAACATAATGAGAGCGCAGCGGCAAGGGTTCGTCCCGGCGGCTTTTGAGATTGGTCTCCAGCGTATCGATGAGACGGATGAGGCGGCGCTGATGAGCTCCGGTGGCGGCTTGCAGCGGATCGGACACCATGCCGGCCAGGGCGGTGATGGCGGCGGCGGGCACGGCCAGGCCGGCGAAGACCCCTGCCGTAAGTAGACCCGAGGCGGCGGGCGCACCGACCAATCCGTAATACATGCTGCCGGCGGCGGACCCGGCCCAGAAGGTCGAGACCGCCAGGGAGTGCGACAGCGATGCAGCAACCGTGGCGCTGAGCGAAACCAATCCGGGCGTCGCTTTGTGATAGGCGGCATAGCCGATGGCCGCCGTCATGAAGGCGGCGGTGATGTCCGTCGCCGGTGCACGGGCCCCAATGTAGTCGCGCAAGGCCCGATCCAGCCGCCGCTGAAACGCGCGGGCATCGGATTCCGCGGCGATCGCCGATAAGGTTCGATCGACATGGCCGGTCACGCGCGGGTCTTTCAGAATTTCGTCGAACAGGGCGTCAGCCATACTGACGCGTCCTACTTGCTGGTAGGGAATCATCAAAAGATCGGAATGCAGGCGCCAGGTCACTTCCCGGCCAACATCCGTATCGAGCAACACGTTGACCCGGCCAAGCCGCGCACCAACACCGCGCGCACCGACAGACCGCGCCGCCACACCACCGAGCCGGGCCATGCCGGTCACCCCACCGAGCACGAGATTGGCAGGCGCGCGCACCAAGTCCCATCCCAGCGCCGACCGATGCAACCGCGCGGCACCACGCCAGCCATACGTGCGGCGCACGAAATCGGCCACCGCATCGCGGCGCTGCGCCGCATATCGGGTCAACGCGTCATCGAGAATAGAGGCAGCGACATCCGGCGCGAGGACGGGCTCTACAGGTGGCGCGGTGACGTCTTGTTTCTGTGTCATAGGCCTGTACCCTAGCATCGCGGCCAAATAAGGCGAGGGTGCGGCAGGGAGCGCTGCGTGACGTGGCACCGTAAGGGGGAACGATGGGCGACAGCGACAAAGACGGCGAACCGAACGTCTATCATCACGAGGGCCAGGACAATCCGACCGAACACTCGGCGCATGAGGGAGAAGTATTGTCGGAAGACAAGGCTGGCGCCTATTGGCGCGCCAATCTGCGGCTGGTCGGCACGCTGCTGGCGATCTGGTTCATCGTGTCCTATGGCGCAGGCATTCTATTTGCCGACACGCTAGACACCTTCACCTTCATGGGCTTTCCGCTCGGGTTCTGGTTCGCGCAACAGGGCGCAATCTACGTGTTCGTGGTGTTGATCTTCGTCTATGTAATTGCGATGCACCGGATCGACCGCGCCCACGGCGTCGATGATGACGACAAACCTGCCGCCACGTCCGCACCTGCGGGGGATGCCGCATGAGCGTACAAGTCCTCACCTACATTTTCGTCGGCATAACCTTCGCGCTCTATATCGCCATCGCACTTTGGGCGCGGGCGCGCTCGACCAACGACTTCTATGTCGCCGGCGGTGGCGTGCACCCGGTGGTCAATGGCATGGCCACGGCGGCGGATTGGATGAGCGCGGCGTCGTTTATTTCCATGGCAGGAATCATCGCCTTCATGGGGCGCGATGGCTCGGTGTATCTGCTCGGCTGGACCGGCGGATACGTCCTGCTGGCGTTGTTGCTCGCGCCCTATCTGCGCAAGTTCGGCCAGTTCACCGTGCCGGATTTCATCGGCGAACGCTATTACTCCAAAGCCGCGCGTGTGGTCGCGGTGGTGTGTCTGATTTTCATCTCGTTTACCTATATCGCCGGACAGATGCGCGGAGTCGGGATCGTATTCTCGCGCTTTCTGGAAGTGGACATCGCCATGGGCGTCGTCATCGGCATGGCGATTGTGTTCGTCTATGCCGTGCTGGGTGGCATGAAGGGCATCACCTATACGCAAGCCGCGCAGTATTGCGTGCTGATCTTCGCTTATCTCGTGCCGGCGATTTTTATTTCTATCCTGGTCTCGGGCTCGGCCCTGCCCCAGTTAGGTTTCGGCGGGACGCTGGCCGATGGGTCAGGGCAAACGGTGTTGGCCCGGCTCGACGGGGTGCTGACTGATCTCGGCTTCAGCGCCTACACCGAGGGGACCAAGTCGACCATCGATGTGTTTGCCATCACCGCCGCCCTGATGCTGGGCACGGCGGGACTGCCCCATGTGATCGTGCGCTTCTTCACTGTGCCAAAGGTGTCGGACGCGCGCCGCTCCGCCGGATGGGCGCTGGTGTTCATCGCCATCCTGTACACCACCGCCCCGGCGGTCGCTGTGTTTGCGCGCATCAACTTCGTTGAGTCCGTCAACGAAAAAACCTACGCGGAAACCCCGGCCTGGTTCCGCAACTGGGAAGAGATCGGACTCATTGCCTGGCAGGACAAAAACCTCGATGGACAATTGCAGTACCGCGCCGGCGCGCCTTTTGAGGGTGCCCCGGTGTTTGCCGAAGGCCGTGGCGCGTCCGGTGAGCGGCTGCTCGATAACCGGCCGACACAGTCCGCCAATGAGGTTTACGTCGACCGCGACATCATCGTGCTCGCCAATCCGGAGATCGCCGGTCTTCCCGACTGGGTGATTGCTCTGGTCGCTGCAGGCGGACTTGCCGCAGCGCTGTCGACCGCGGCGGGTTTGCTGCTGGTAATCTCTGCAGCGGTGTCGCACGACCTTCTGAAAAAAACCTTCTCGCCAAACCTGAGCGAGAAAGCGGAACTGTTGTACGCGCGCATCGCCATCGCCGTGTCGCTGGTGTTGGCGGGCTTGTTTGGGATTTACCCGCCGGCCTTCGTTGCTCAAGTCGTTGCCTTCGCCTTCGGATTGGGGGCAGCTTCGCTGTTCCCGGCGATCTTGTTGGGCGTGTTCTCCAAGCGTATGAACAAGGAAGGCGCGATTGCCGGCATGGTGACCGGTCTGATTTTCACCTTCAGCTATATCGTCTACTTCAAGTTCATCCGCCCGGACCTGAACAGCGATCCCAATTGGCTGTTCGGCATTTCGCCGGAGGGAATCGGATTCATCGGTGCGGCGCTCAATTTCGCTGTCGCCTTCGCCGTCGCACGCTTCACCTCCGCGCCACCGGACGAGGTACAGGACATGGTCGATGACATCCGTGTGCCGAGCGGCGCCGGGATCGCCCATCAACACTAGTGAGAGAGCGTTCTGATCGAAGTCCGTACAGGACGGCCCGGGTGGTTGCATTTTGACCCGCCCCAGGGCAAACCCCTGTCCACGCCTTAAGTTCAGGAGAACATGACTATGGATATGAGCGGGTCCTATGACATCCCCGCCCCACGCGATGTCGTTTGGGAGGCTTTGAACGATGTCGAAGTTTTGAAAGCCTGCATTCCGGGATGCGAATCGATCACCCGCCACTCGGAGACCGAGTTGGAGGCAACCGTTTCGGCGAAAGTCGGGCCGGTAAAGGCCAAGTTCAGCGGCGAAGTAACGCTGTCTGACATTGATCCGCCCAACGGCTACACCATCTCCGGATCCGGCAAGGGCGGCGCCGCCGGGTTCGCCAAGGGCGGCGCGACGGTGAAGCTGGACGACATTCCCGACGGGACCAAGCTATCCTATGAGGTGAATGCCAGCGTCGGCGGTAAGCTGGCCCAGATCGGCGGCCGGCTGATCAATTCAACCGCGAAGAAAATGGCCGACGATTTCTTCTCGGAGTTCAGCAAACAAGCCACGGCGGCGAGCGGAGCGGAGTCCGAATCGGCACCGGTGCCAGCGCCGGACTCCCAAAGCCCACCTCCCCCGGACACGGCTCCGGTCAGCGTGCCGGTACCGGAACAGAAACCAGACCCGCTCAACGCCCACCGGCCGATCACGTTCGGCATATGGGCGCCGATGGTCGGTGCACTCTTCGCCGTCGGTGTGATTTGGCTTATCTTCGCTTAACCGTTAGAACCCTCAGAACACGCATAACCGGACGCAAGGCGCATGAATATTTCAATGACCATCAACGGCAAGGAGCACAGCGGCGAGGTTGAGCCGCGCACGCTTCTGGTCGAGTTTCTCCGCTACCAGCTGGGCCTGACCGGCACCCATGTCGGCTGCGACACCAGTCAATGCGGCGCCTGCACCATTCATATGAACGGCAAGTCGATCAAATCCTGCACGCTGCTTGCGGTGCAGGCCGACGGTCAGGACATCGCCACCATCGAAGGTGTGGCCGACGCCGACGGTACACTGCACCCGATGCAGGAAGCGTTCCGCGATCACCACGGACTGCAATGCGGATTCTGTACGCCGGGGATGATTATGTCGGCCTTGGCCATTGTCGATCGCCACAAGGGCGAAGACATCAGTGAAGAGACCATTCGCGAAGAGCTGGAAGGTAACCTGTGCCGCTGCACCGGCTACCACGGGATCGTCAAAGCCATCGCGGCGGGTGCCAAAGCTATGCAAGGAGGCGCCTGATGTACGCGTTTGAATATAAGAAAGCGGCAAGCCTGGACGACGCCCAGGGGGCGTTTAAAGACGCCGATGACGGCACCTATATGGCCGGCGGCATGACCTTGATCCCGACCCTGAAGCAGCGTCTGGCGATGCCGTCAGATGTTATCGACCTTGGCGGGATTGCCGGCCTGAGCGGCATCACAGTGGACGGTAGCGCCGTAACCGTGGGTGCGATGACCTGTCATGCGGATGTCGCTGCATCGGCAGAGGTGAAGAACGCCATTCCGGCGCTGGCATACTTGGCGTCCCTCATCGGCGATCCGCAGGTGCGCAACCGCGGCACCCTGGGCGGGTCCATCGCCAACAACGATCCGGCAGCGGATTATCCGGGCGCGGTGCTCGGCTTGGGCGCGACCGTGCACACCACCGCGCGTGAGATTGCAGCGGATGACTTTTTCACCGGCATGTTTGAAACCGCGCTCGAAGAAGGCGAACTGATTACGAAGGTGTCCTTCCCTATTCCAGAGAAAGCGGCCTACCAGAAGTTTCCCAATCCGGCGTCGCGGTACTCCGTTGCCGGTGCGTTTGTCGCCAAGACCGGCGATGGCGTGCGCGTGGCCATCACTGGCGCCGGGCCGACCGTGTTCCGCGCGACCGAGATGGAAAAGGCGCTGGAGGGGTCTTTCTCCGCGGATGCGATCGCCGGCATCTCGATTCCGGCGGACGGACTGAACGCGGACCTTCACGCCAGCGCCGAATACCGGGCCCATTTGATCGGTGTGATGGCCAAGCGGGCGGTCGCCGACTGCGCCTAGCCGCTACGTCCAACACCTGTGAAGACCCAGGCCCCGGCTTGGTTCCCTCCCGCTGTGGCGGTATGATCCCCCAACTCAGATGGAGCGGGCGTCGCTCCGGACCGCGATAAAGGGGAGGTTGCCATGGGTGAAGCCAGCGCTGCACAACCAAGTTTTGCTGAAAAGAACACGGGGAGAGCCTGCTCCATCGGGTTGACGCTCGTCATTCTGGGCGCCGTGGTCGCAGCCGCTTCCGGACCGCTCTATCAAGCCGGTGTGCTCGAACTGTTCCCGGCTTTTGGCGTTCTCCGGTACGCCATTTATGGGATGCTGGCCGGCGCCGCCCTGTGCCTGATCGGATTTATCCTCGGCATCATCGCTTTTAAGGGCGACGTGCTGAGTAACGCGGCGACAGGTTTGCTCGGCCTCGTTATAGCCGGCGCCGTGTTCATCGTGCCCTATAGCCAAACCAGCCGCGGCGCACCGCCCATTCACGAAGTCACCACCGACTTCGACAATCCACCGGCGTTCATAGATGTCGTCCCGCTCCGTGAAGAGTGGGGCGCGCGCAACCCACCTGAGTATGTGCCGTTGGTGGAAGGTTTTGGCCGCTCGGTCGATGTCGTCGCCGAACAGAAGGACCACTATCCAGATATCGAAGCGTTGCGCTTTGAAGGCACACACTATGAGGCCGTGTTCGAGAAGGCCTTGAAAGGCGTGGAGGAAATGGGCTGGACCCTGGTGTCCGCCAACCCGCAACTGGGCCGGATCGAAGCCTACGACACCACCCAGTGGTTCGGCTTTGTCGACGATGTGGTGATCCGTGTCGAAGCGGTACCGATGGCGTATGAGGTCGACATTCGCTCGAAGTCGCGCATCGGCTTTGGTGATGTCGGTGCCAACGCCGAGCGGGTGCGCAAATACCTCCGCGAGGTCTCTGGACGTCCTGCGCACTAGTCGAGGATGACGACTTCCTTGGATATCTCCCGTCGCCGCCTTCTGACTGCGGCGGGAGCGCTGGGCGCTACCGGCGTTCTGTCTGCGTCTCGTGTACTGGCGCGCGAGATCCGGGGCGAGGTGCTGATCGAACGGCGCTACGTCGATTGCCGCTATGGTCAACTGCATGTGCACGTCGCGCGGCCCCTCAATCCGGCGCGGCAGACGCGAAATCCGATCATGTGTTTTCACCCCAGCCCGGCCAGCGGCTGGTATTACCGCGACCTGATTGCCGACTTGGGCCAAGACCGTCTGGCGATGGCGGCGGACACCCCAGGCTATGGTGAGTCGGACCGGCCGCCTGAAATTCCGGAAATGTCCGGATACTCCGGCGCGATGGGCGATGCCCTCGACAACCTGAGCTTCGGCGGCGATGCCAACTACGCCAAGGTGGATTTGCTGGGCTATCACACCGGCTGCACCATCGCCGTCGACCTGGCCATCGAACGCCCGGAGCTGATCCGCAAGTTGTGCCTGGTCGCGGTGCCCTACTACACCAGCGAAGAGCGCCAACAGGAGATGCTGAACCGGCAGGACCGTTCGCCCTACACCGAGGCCGGCACGCGCGTCGCCGACCTGTGGGACGGCACAGTGAAACGCCGGGCCGAAGGTGTGACCCTGGAACAGGCGATCAAGATTTTCCAGGAACGCATGCGCGGCGGCGACAAAGAATGGTGGGCCTATGTTTCCGTGTTCACCTATCCGAGCACCGAGCGGTATCCGATGGTGACGCAACCGATGGCGCTGCTCAACCCGCACGGCGTGTTGTATGACGAAACCCTGGCGGCGGCGCGTGACACTCCCAACGCGACGCTGGTCGACCTGCCCGAGCTGTCCCACGGCGTGTTTTCCGTCGGCTCACACGTTATCGCCCACGAAGCCCGCGCGTTCCTTGATGCCCCTGCTTAAAGCACTCATAACTGCCGTGCTGACGGCGTGCCTAGCGGCACCGGCGGCGGCGCAGTTCGGGTCGCCGCGCGAAACCACGCAGATCGCAGAGAACATTTATTCCTTTGGCAACAGCGGCGGACGCAGCCTATGGGTGGAGATGCCGGACAGTGTGGTCGTGTTCGACCCCATCAATGTTGCTTCGGCACAAGAACTGCGGGCCAGCATCGCCGCCGCAACCGACAAGCCGGTGAGTCACGTCATCTATAGCCATGAGCACTACGACCACATCCGCGGCGGGCAGATTTTCGCCGACGAAGGCGCCGTGTTCGTCGCCCATGAGAACTGCCTGGACACCTTCGATTACGTGCCCGATCCGGATGTCGTGCCGCCGTCCATTACCTACAGTGACACCTACACCTTGGATTTGGGCGGGCCGCGCATCGAACTTTTGTACCTCGGGCGTAATCATGGCGATTGCATGACCATCACGCGCTTTCCCGACGAGAAGCTGCTGTTTGTGGTTGATCTTTTGTCGGAACAGGCCTTGCCGTTCGGCAATCTGCCCGACTACTACCCCGGTGATACGGTGCGCACCTTGCGTGAAATCTTGGCGCTGGATTTCGAACGCGTCGCCCGCGGCCACCGGTCCCCCGTGGTCGGACGGGAGGTGGTGGAAAGCACGCTGGGGTATTGGTCGGACTTGATGACCGCCGTCAAACAGGAACTGGATGCGGGCACGTCTGCGTTCGACGTTATCACCAAGGTCGAGTTGCCGCAGTATCAGAGCTGGCAAAACTATGACCGCTGGTTCGAGCTGCATGTCGAGCGGGTCATGTGGCATTACGTGATCGGCTGGTAGCGCAGCCGCATGTTCACCACCCGTCCGGAAATCACCGGAACCTTCGGCGTTGCCGCGTCGACCCATTGGCTTGCCACTGGTGTTGCCATGAGCGTGCTCGAACGCGGCGGCAACGCGTTCGATGCGGCGGTGGCGGCAGGCTTCACCCTGCAAGTGGTTGAACCGCATCTCAATGGTCCTGGCGGCGAAGTGCCGATGCTGATCGCCCCGGCAGGCCAAGAGACCAAAGTGGTGTGCGCCCAAGGCGTCGCGCCGCAGGCGGCGACACTTGAGGCCTTCAACACCCTTGGACTGACCATGGTGCCTGGCACCGGACTCCTCGCCACCGTCGTGCCCGGTGCGTTCGATGCCTGGCTGATGCTGCTGCGCGACCATGGCACCTGGACGCTCAGTGACGTGCTGGAACCGGCACTGCACTATTTGGAGCACGGCCAGCCGCTGTTGCCGACGACGGCGGACGTCATCGCCCGCCTTGAAGGACTGTTTACAACCGAGTGGCCGACGTCCGCCGCGGTGTATTTGCCAGATGGATCGCCGCCGAAAGCCGGGGCACTGTTCCGTAATCCACGGTTGGCCAAGACCTACCGCACACTTGCCGATCACGCCGATGCGACAAAGGGATCGCGCGAAACCGGGATCGATGCCGCCCGCACCCTGTGGCGGGCGGGCTTCGTGGCCGAGGCCATTGACCGCTTTTGCGCGTCCACCGAGGCGATGGACACCTCGGGCGAGCGCCACAAGGGGTTGCTGACGGGCGATGACATTGGGGGGTGGTCAGCCACCTACGAAGACCCCGTGACGTTTGACTATCACGGATACACCGTGTGCAAGACTGGACCTTGGGGCCAGGGCCCGGTGTTCCTACAACAACTCGCGGTGTTGGCGGGTTTTGATTTGGGGCACATGGACCCGAACGGTGTCGAGTTTATTCACACCGTTGTCGAGAGCACCAAACTCGCCTTTGCCGACCGGGAAGCGTTTTACGCCGATCCCAAATTTGCCGACGTGCCCCTCGACACCTTGCTGAGCGATGAGTACGCGAGAGAACGGCGAGGGCTCATCACCGATGAAGCCTCTCTTGATCTGCGGCCTGGAAGCATCCCCGGACACGGCGGACCGATTGGCACGGGGGACTCCGCGCCGGCGCACGGCCAGGACCTGGGCGAGTTCGGCGCCGGAGAACCAACCGTAGCGAAGTCCGGGGCGACACGGGGCGACACCTGCCATCTGGATGTCATCGACCGCTGGGGCAACATAGTCTCTGCCACACCCAGCGGCGGCTGGTTGCAAGGCTCGCCAGTGATTCCGGACCTTGGGTTCTGCCTCAACACCCGGGCACAGATGTTCTGGCTGGACGAACGCTCCCCCAACGCCCTGGCGCCGGGCAAACGCCCGCGCACGACGTTGACGCCCTCGCTCGCCCTGCGCGACAGCAAACCCTACATGGCCTTCGGCACGCCCGGGGGGGATCAACAGGACCAGTGGTCGCTGGTGTTCTTTCTGCGGCACGTCCACCACGGCCTAAATTTACAGGAAGCCATCGACGCGCCAGCGTTTCATTCGGAGCACTGGCCCAATTCCTTCTACCCGCGCCAGGCGTTTCCCGGACGGCTGGTGGTCGAAGGGCGTGTTGGCGAGACCGTCATTTCTGAATTAGCGCGGCGCGGCCATGACATAGCAAGGGGACCGGACTGGTCGGAAGGCCGCTTGTCCGCCTGCGCTGCGGATGGCGACCTGTTGCGGGCCGCCGCCAATGCCCGCGGCATGCAGGGTTACGCCGCCGGGCGGTAGCTCGAGCTTCAGTTCGTACCGGCCTAATCCTTCACGTACAGAAACCGGCCCGGGTGAGTGTTACGGTTGTAGTCGACCCAACCGCCGACGCGCGGGGCGACGAGCATGCGGTAGGAGTAATAGAACAAGGGTGCCAGCGGCTGATCCTCGCCCGCGATCACTTCGGCTTGGCGAAAATAGGCGAGACGCTTTTCGGGATTGGTTTCTTGATCGGCAAGATCGAGCACGCGATCAAACTCGGGATTGCTGTAACCGGACTGATTCATCGGACCTGAGGTAGAGCGCAGCAAGTACAAATAGGTCGAGGGATCGACGGCCTCCGGATACCAGGCCGCCCGCGCCACCTGAAAATTTTCGGTGCGCAGATCGGAATACAGCGTCGGCGTATCGGATCCGATCAGTTCGACCGCCATCGGAAGACGACCCCACATGCGGGCAACAACATCCATGGTCGCCGAAATAATATCCTGATTGTTGAAACGCACTTGCACGATGAGCGGGTTGTCCTGATCGTAGCCGGCCTCTGCCAGCAGCTGCCATGCCCGCGCCATCCGCGCCTGATCGCCGCCTTGCAGCACGGTCGGCCGGAAGGCGTCATACTGCGCCATCACGCCCGGATGGACGATGGAATAGGCATCCCGTTCGCCACCTTTGAGAAAGTTCTGGGCCAGCACCGGACGGTTGACCGCAGCGGACAGAGCCTGACGCACCCGCACATCATCGAACGGCGGTGCGTTGACGTTGAACACGAGATACTCGACGCCGAGCGATGGCATCACCCGCAGGGACTCGGGCATATTTTCCCGTGCCCACTGCAAGCGGTCCGACGGTAGCGCGGGCAACACGTCGAGGTCTCCGGCCCGGAACTGCGCCAAACCCGCACCGAGGTTTTCGGTAGGGTGAAAGTACAGCGCATCGAGGCGGACGGCGGCTGCATCGAAGAACATGGGGTTACGCTCCAGCCGCACATGAGACTGAGGCACCCATTCAGCCAGGGTAAATGCGCCGTTGCCGACAAAGTTCTCAGGCCGCGTCCAGCGGGTGCCGTGTTTTTCGACCGCATGCCGGGGAACGGGCAAGCCGCGATGAATGAGCATCTGCGGCAGGTACGGTGCGGGATGCTCCAGAGTCATGACGACCGTGAGATCATCGGATGCGCTGACGCCAAGTGCTGCGGTGTCGAGCTGCCCGGTGTTGACCGCTTTAGCATTTTTGATGGGATAGAGCAGCGAAGCAAAGGACGACGCGGTCGCTGGATCAAGCAGACGGCGATAAGAGTAAACAAAATCAGCCGACGTGAGCGCTTCGCCGTCGGACCACTGTAGTCCGTCGCGCAGGGTCCAGGTATAGGTCAGCCCATCGTCAGAGACGGTCCAAGACTCGGCCATACCGGGGAGGAGCTCACCTCCGGGCCCTCCTGATGTCAGTCCCATGAACACCTCCATGGCGATGCTGGCTTCCCAGCCGTTGGCGGTCTTGTGCGGGTCCAACGTATCCGGCTCGCCGCGGTTGCCGCGATGGACCGCCTGTTCAGCTTTTGCAGGGCCGGACGCCGAAACGGAAAGCGAGAACAGGACACTGAGGATGAGAAGCGCGCAGCGGAGCATATATCGCCAGTCGTGACTCAAAACGGTTCATGGTAGCGTAACGAACACGATCATCGGTGACCCATTGGCCTGAAATCAAGACGGCGCGAGAATCGCCTGACCGTCGGGAATAGGAGACAGCTGTGCAGGCAAGAGCACATAACGGAGTTGGCACCTTGAGAGCTCTGTGCGGTGCCATCGCTTTGGTGATCTGGACAAGCCTGAGTCCAGCGACGCAGGCCGAGACACTACGTGCCGCAACGACAGGGAATCTGGTGGCACTGCTGAACCCGTTCTCGGCGCTGGTGCAGGGCATCGTTAATCCGCACCCACAGATTCACGACTCGCTGTTTGTTGTCGCCACCGACGGTACGTTAGAGCCGGGCTTGGCGCTGGAAGCGGAACCGATCTCAGAAACGGTGTGGCGTATTCATCTCCGCCCGAACGTCGTGTACTCCAATGGCCGCCCGTTCACCGCCGAGGCCGTGGTCAAGACCATCGATTACCTGCAAAGCGATGCGGCGCGGCGCTTCGTGATTTCCGGGGAAACCCGCAAGATCAAATCTATCCGCGCGGCCGATGATCTGACGCTGGAAGTTGAGACCACCGCACCCGACGTGCTGCTGCCGCGGCGTTTCGGCACCATCCTGATGCCCGATCCGTGGCTGTATGAAGAACTGGGCCCTGAGGAGTTCAGCCTCGCCCCTGTCGGCACGGGCTCCTACGTGGTGGACGACTGGAACCTGAGTGCGCAGACACCGATTCTGAAAGCCAACAGGGAAAGCTGGCGTCCACCTTTGACCTTCCACACGATTGAACTGCGGATCGTCAAGGACGCGGCGACGCAGATTCAGGCGCTGCTGACTGGGGAAGTGGATATCGGCTACAACTTCGGTGTGATCGAGCTCGATCTGCTGCGCGCGAATGGATTCAATATCACCACCCGTCCCGGCGGCCAGGTTACGTCGATTGCTTTGTCTAACCTGCGCGAGGACTCGCCCTTTCAGGATCAGCGCGTCAGGCAGGCGATCAATTACGCCGTGGATAAGCGCGCCATCAGCGACATCATCATGCTGGGCACGACCACACCTGCGGGCCAGCCGGGGGTGCCGGGGATGACCGGTTTCAACCCGGATGTCGAACCCTATCCGTATGATCCGGTAAAATCACGGGAGCTCTTGCGTGCGGCAGGATACGAAGATGGCTTCGCCTTCCGGGCCGATGTGCTGATTGCCGGCGGCGTGGTGGAAGCGGCGACCATGTACCAGAAGATCGCTCAGGATTTGGCAGCGGTGGGTATTCAGTTCGAGCCCCACCCGGTGCAGGGGGCGCAGTGGATCGCGAAATACTTCTCGGGCGAGTGGGGCGAGGCCGACGCTATTTCCGCCACGTGGAACGGTGCGTCCTATTGGGATGTGATCCGGGCGATTGAGATTTTCTCGTGCAACAAACCCACACCGTTCTTTTGCGTACCGGAGATGATGCCACGCATCGACGCCACCCACGGCATGTTCGATCCCGCCAAGCGGGAACGCGCCCTGCAAGCGTTGTCCAAAGAGGTGCACGACCTAGCACCATCCTTGTTCCTGGTGCCGCTGGTGGATGTGGTCGCAGCAAGCGGGCGGCTTGGTCCCCTGCACTACCGGCACAAACAGTTGGCGATGGAAAAACTCACCCTGGCTGAATAGCGCCGCGCCGACGGTTTAATCGCCGAGAGCACCGTACAAACTGGTGCGCAAGACGAGAGCCAGTTCGTCCTGATTGGGGCCGAGATACTGGGACAGAGCGATTGCGACGATGCCGTTTTCCGGATCGGCGAAGAAGGTCGTGTTGGCGAACCCGTCCCAGGTGAACTCGCCCCGCCCGCCGCCGATGGTGTGCGGCTCGCCCTCAAGACGCACCCCGATGCTCAAGCCCCAGCCATAGCCGTCGTGCCGCCGCCAGGGATCGTTCTCCGTAAATCGGCCTTGGGCGTACCAATTGAGCGGCCCTTGATCAGGTGTCAGATGGTTGCGGGTCATCAGCGCAACGGTTTCCGGCTTCAACAACCTGACGCCGTCCAACGCTCCGCCGTTCAACAGCAGTTGGGCAATCTTGAGATAGTCCAGCGCCGTTCCCGCGAGTCCGCCGCCGCCTGAGAAGACGGTATCACCGGCGCGGAAGGAGTTGATGGGCGGCAGATTGGCGGTGACGTCGATCAGATTGCCGTCATCATCTTTGCCATACACTTTAGCCATGCGATGCCAGTCGTCAGCGGACAACTGAAAGCCGATATCGATCAGGCCGAGCGGCGCAAAAATACGGCTGCGCAGAAAGGCGTCGTAGGACTGGCCGGACCAAACCTCGACCAGGCGCCCAAGCACATCGCCAGAAAATCCGTAGTACCAATGCTGCCCGGGCTGAAACAGCAGCGGTTTGGCGGCCAGCTCAGTGATGCCTTGTTCGATGGTGAGGCCGGACGACAGTACAGTGTCGAACGACACATTGAGCGACGGGGCGTAGTCAAAGGGATAGCCGAGTCCCGAGGTGTAGTTGAGCAGGTGATAGACGGTGAGCGGTGTGCTCTGGGGCTCGACGTCTGTGGGATCGCCAGTGCGGTCTTTCAAAACAGGCGTGTCGGCGAAGGCCGGAATGAATTTCGCGACCGGGTCATCTAGCTCAAACTGACCTTCCTCATGCAACATCATCACCGCGAGGCCGGTGACGGCGCGGGTCATGGAGTAGTAGCGCACCCAAGTGTCCGTCTGCATGGGCAGGCCGTTCTCTAGATCGCGCCAGCCTGCGGCTTTGTGGGTGAGCAGCTTGCCATCTTTGGCGACGGCCCAGACCACGCCGGCGCGGCGGCCGCTGTCGACCAGAGCGGACATTGCTGAATCGAGATGATCGATGGCGAACGGCTGTAGCCCGGCGTCTTCCGCGGACGCCACCGGCATCTCCGCGGCCGGCATTGAGGCCGCGCTAAAGAGCGTCAGAAAAGAAAAGAGAAAGAGTCCGCGCACTTACTTGGCCAGCGCGCCGTAGACGCCTTCGCGCAGGCGGAATACAAGCTCGTCCGCGTTGGGGCCGAGATACTGAGTCATGGCGACAGCAACGATGTTTTCGACCGGATCAATCAAGTAGGTCGTATTGGCCAGGCCGCCCCAAACCAGGTCTCCCGGTGACCCCGGCACTGTGTGAATCCCATCGGCCAAGCGCACGCCGATGGCGAGCCCCCACCCATACCCTGCGAAGGGCCGGGGCGGGTTCAAGCCATCGCCAAACGACACCGTGCCTTGGGTCGGGCCAATGGCGTTGGTGCCCATTTCAGCGACCGTTCCGGCTTTGAGAATGCGGGCACCATCGAGCTCGCCCCCGTTGAGGATCATCTGCCCGAAACGGAGATAGTCGGGCACCGTGGAGACCAGACCGCCACCGGCTGAGAACATTGGCCCGGGCTCGGTGTAACTGCTGGACGCAGGCGCCGGGCGCTCGGTTAGGGCACCGCCGTCGCCGGGGCCGTAGACGACGGCAAGACGGTCATTGGACCCTCGCCGCACCCAGAAACCGGTGTCTTTCATGTCCAAGGGTTTGAACAGGCGGCGGTCGAGAAAATCGTTCAGTTTGCGGCCCGAGACCTGTTCCGCGACGGCCCCCAGCACATCCGAGTGAAAACCGTAAATCCATTTCGACCCCGGCTGAGCCAGCAACGGATAACGAGTCAACTTGGCAATCATGTCGTCCAAGTTGCCGTCAAGCGCTAGAATATCGCGCTGATCCATGCCGAATGCCGCTGGCCAATCCCGCGCGTAGCCCAGACCTGCAGTATAGTTAAATAAATGACGCACCGTCATCGGGGGACTTTGCGGCACCGTCGCGATGACTTCGTCACGGCGCATTTCCGAGATGACCGGCATGTCGGCGATGGCCGGGAGGTAATTGGCCACGGGCGCGTCGAGGTGCAGGTCACCGTCGTCAACCAGTGTGAGGATGGCCGCCCCGGTGACCGCGCGCGACTGAGAGTACAACCGGAATACCGTATCCGTTTCCATCGGCAGACCCTCGGCGACGTTGCGCTGGCCATAGGCTTCGAGCTGCACCAGCTTGCCGTCCTTGACAACGCCCCAGACGACGCCGGCGCGGAGCCCCTCATCCACCAGGCCGCGCATGCTGGACGCCAAAGCCGAGAGGCCTTCTACGGTCATCCCAACGTCAGCAGGCTCAGCCCGGGGCAGCGGGTCTTGGGCCACCGCTGGTGTGGTGACGCCGAACGCGACGAGGACGGCGGCGCAGAGGGTGCGGATCATAGGACGCTCCTAGACCATCCGTTCCATAATTTCGAATGCGGCGCGCTCACCGGACTCCGCCGCCGCCTCCATACCGTTTTCGATGCTGCGGGTTTGCTCACCTGCGATATGCAACCGATGATGCGGCGTGCCCATCACATCGGCCCACTGACTCACCTGACCCGCATCGAACGCATGGCGGCAGGCGCCGGACGCCGAATGCTTGGCCCAGGAGTGAACCTGCATGACGTTGACCTTGCCCTTGGTCGATGGACGGATCCGCGCCAGCTTATCGACGACGAACGCACTGACGTACTCCTCGGGCATTTGATCCAAGCGATACGCCGCGTTGCCGTTAACCCAGCAGTCCAGGGCGAAAACTTCGCCCTCTTCGGTGGTGCGGGCAAAGACCCGTTCAATGGCCGTATCGGTGTACAGGGCAGGATCGCCGATGTCGTCATCCCAAAATGGGGACGAGAACTCCATGAACACCCGCAGTGTGTTGCCGTGGGATGAATATTTGATGGCGTCGCTCTGACGGCCTTGGAATCGCGGCGTGACATCGATGTTGCGCAGCGCGGAAAACGGCACCGCCGAGATGGCAAACTTGCCGGCATAGCGGCTGCCGTCATTGGTGCGCACCTCGACGCCATCGTCACTGAGATCGATCATACGCACGGGTGTATTCAGGTGCACGGGACCGTTCAGTGCCGCAGCCATGGCTTCGCACAGACGTTGGGTGCCGCCTTCGACTTCGTTGAACTCAAAGCCGTCATCACTGCTGGCGCCATAGGTGGAGCGGGTTTCTTCGTTGGCGTTGGTGGCGATGCCCCATTGCAGGCGCTTGATGTCGCGCAGATAGGCGAGTGCGGAGCCGACCGATAGATCAAACACGTTGATGGTGACGCCGATCAAACGCAACGCTTCCTCCGAGGCGCCGACGCTGCGCAGATACTCGCTGATCGATACATCGAGGTGCTGTTGATCGGGTTCGATCCAGCTTTCCACATCCGGCAGCGGGTTGGTGCGGGACAGATAGAAAAACTCCAGGGCGCTGGGCAGGACCGATTTCTCGGCCTCGGCGAGTTTATTGGCATCGGACGTGGCCCAATCGGCGGCGGACACGAGCTGGCCGTTGACATAGTTGCCCATGGACACGCGGGGCGGATTGCTGATCAGCGGCACACCCAGACGGCTAGCAACATCGCGGATACGGGCGTAGTACGGACCGATGGTCTGGCCGCCGGCATTGGTGGGGCCGACCGGAAGATCGTAGGTGCGGGTGCGTCCGCCGATGTAGTTCTGCGCTTCCAGGACGATGACGCTATAGCCTTCCATCTCAAGATTAAGGGCGGCATTCAGGCCAGCCAGCCCAGCGCCGATGATGATGACGTCGGCGGACTCATATGCAAATGCTTTGCGGCCCAGAAGCGGTAGCGCCGCTGTTCCACCAAGGGCGCCGGTAAACGACCGGCGGCTGAGAGTCGGACTGATCAGTTTTTTGGTCATTGTCTTGGCCTTTCGGTTGGGCGGGGCGTTTAGGCGGTGCGTTCCAGAACTTCGAAGGCGGCCCGTTCGCCGGACTCCATCGCCGACTCCATTCCGATTTCCATGCGGCGGGTATGTTCCCCGGCAAAGTGCAGGCGATGATGCGGTTTGATCATATCATGGGCGAAACGGGTCACTTGACCGGGCCCATAGGAATGGCGACAACCTGAAACAAAATCATACTGCGGCCAGCTGTGCACGCCGGTGACTTCCATCTTGCCTTTGGTCGAGGGACGCAGGCGTTCAATTTCCCGGATGACAAATTCACCGCGATCGGCGGGCGCAAGTTGATCGAGGCGCTCACCCTTCTTGCCGACACACACGACGACCAAGCGGTCACGGCTGCCGTCATAGCCGATGGGCTGGCGCACGAGGTTGAGCGGCCCGTCGGTCCATAAGGAGGCATCCATGCCATCCTGCTCCCAGTAGGGCGCGCCTTTGAGGCGAATATGCACTTGGGTGTTGTTGGCGTAGGGCATGTGACGGACAGCTGCAGCTTGCTCACCCGCAAGCGCCGGGAAAATCGAAACCCGCCGTAAGGGGCCAAACGGCAGGGCGGAAATGGCGAAGTCCGCCTCATAGCGGGAACCGTCCAGGCAACGCACAGCAACGCCGCTGCCGGACTCCATGTCGATCTCGGTGACGATCTTGTTCAACTGCACCGCATCGCCGAGGTGGGCCGCCATCGCTTCCGGCAACCGTGACGTGCCGCCGACCACGCGGGCACTGGTGAGAGACGCCTGCTCGAAGCGGTCTTTGCCGCTGGTGTCCGCCGTCTCACCGGACATCAGGCGGGCACGGGTCGCCTCTTGCATGAGAGTCAGAAGGGACACGTTCCAGACATCCGGCGCGATCAAGCCTTCATTCACGAGGCGCAAGGCATCGCGAGAAATGCCCTTCTCGAGCAGCCAATTGCCGAGCGGGATATCAAATCTCGCCGCCTCGGGCTCCAGCCAATCATCGAAACCCTCAAAAGGATTGTGGCGGCTCATGTAGAAACTTTGCATCGCCGACGGCGGCACCGTGCGTTCCTCGCCCACCGTGTTGTTGAGGCTATGCCCTTCCCACTCGTCGCGGCGAATGAGTTTGTCGCCGATCGCAAAGGTGAACGGCGCGTTGATATTGGAGCCCGGTGCCAACTCGACGCCGAGGCGTTGAGCCATATCGCGGATGCGGGCGTAGTACGGTCCAATCTGAGAGGCGCCGAACTCGGGCGTGCCATAGACATGATCGGCGGTGAACGCGCGTCCGCCGACGCGGGAGTTGCTTTCGAGAACGGTCACGGACAGGCCCTCATCGGCAAGTAGGATTGCGGCGTTAAGACCCGAAAACCCGCCCCCAATGACAATGACGTCGCTGCGTTCTGCGGCGCGGGTGGGCCTGTGGGCCGCGGTCGCGATCAGTCCCGCGGCGGATGCGCCTTTCAGAAGGGTGCGCCGGGATGTGCGCGTGGGGGCAACCATGCTCGAACTCCATTGGTCGTGACGGGCTTTGGGATTGGCTATGCAGCATGCTTTCTTGAGGACCGATTGGGCAACAGGGCTGGCAGTGGGGCCGCTCACTCAGCGGTCGGAAATCATCTGGCTGTTGGCCTTAATCTCAGGACAGGGCCATGTGCCGGTCATGGCGAGCCAACGTAGAGTGAGTGTTGCGTGACAGGTCCTGACGCGTCTCCCCCAGTAACCAGCGTGTGGCAGCTTTTACGGTTTCCGCTCTATCGCGCCATGTGGATCGGCATCTGCCTGTCAAACCTGGGCTACTGGATGCAGACCATCACCGCCGCCTGGCTGATGAAAGAATGGAGCGGCGGCGATCCGGTTCTGGTGTCCCTGGTGCAGACAGCCTACTTCCTGCCCACGGTGATGCTGATTGTCGCCGCGGGCACGCTGGCCGACACCTTCGACCGACGCTGGCTGCTGGTCTTTGCGAATACATGGATGATGATCGCCGCAGGCCTGCTTGCGATCTTGATTCTGTTAGGCAGCACCGACCCGATGATGCTGTTGGGGCTGTCCGCACTGCTGGCCATAGGCTTTGCTCTCAACCAGCCAACGCAAAGCGCCATTGTGCCCGAGCTGGTGGGCCTGAAGAACGTGCCCTTCGCCGTCAGCCTGTACAGCATCGCCAACAACGGCGCGCGGGTGCTGGGGCCAGGGATTGCCGGTGTGCTTCTGCCTCTGATCGGCGGCGCGGCGGTGATCGGACTTAATGCTGGAAGCTATCTGGTGTTGCTAGGTGTGTTGCTGTGGTGGCGGCGGACACCGCAAGCCGCGGATACGTCTAAAGACGGGTTCGTCAAAGCCGTGCGCACAGGCTTCCGTTTTGCCCGGGAGTCGTCACAGTTCAGAACGATCTTGGTGCGCGGCGGTTTGTTCTTCGCCGTCACGTCTATCATTCTGGCCATGATGCCGATGCTGGTGGTGGACTCGAAGAACTATGGCTTGGTGTTCGGCTGCTTTGGCTTGGGCGCCATCACCGGCGCCCTCAATTTTGGCTACATATCCCGCCGCTACAGCCGGAACGCCATCGTTTTGCGCGCCATCCTGATCCATGCGGCGACACTGGCCGGCCTGGGATTAACCAGCCATCCGGTGATGATGGGCGCGCTCTTGCTGGTCGCGGGAACGGCGTGGTTCTTCGTGATGTCGGCTTTGCAGATTTCAGCCCAGCTGATCTTGCCAGATGCCGTGCGCGGCCGCGGGATCGCCATTCTGAACATGACCTTGATGCTGGGCTATGCGGCTGGGAGCCCCTTCTGGGGCGGGATCGCGGCGGCGACATCGCCGCAGACGAGCATGCTGATCGCGGCGGGGTTGTCGGTGTTCTTCTTGTTGCTGACCTTCCGCCTGCCCTTCCCGCAAGACGCGGAAAGCAGCAGCCCTTCGGCAGCGTGATCAGGCCGCGTCAGGAAGTTGGGATTTCCACGCGGTGATTTCCCGGCCCATGTCTTGCGCGGCAATACGCATGTCGTCCGCGTAGCGCTCGACCGCTTGTTGCAGGGTCATGGCCGAGGTGTAGAGGCGCGCCGATATGGTCGCGAAAATTTCACCGTTAACCAATATGGGAAACGCCAACGCGTTATGATTGGCATCGACCACGCGCATACACGCGTAACCGTCTTGGCGGACAGATTCGAGAGAGCGCTTGTACAGCTCCAGGTTTGTTCCGCCACGTGACAAAGCGTCTGGGTCGTCCGCCAACGCAAACTCGATGAGCTGGTCCTGCTTGTGAGATTCGCAGTAGGCCAGGTATGCGGCGCCCGACGCCGTATTGAGGAGCGGGATGTTGAAGCCGCCGCGATGTCGGCGGATGGCAAACGGACTCATTTCGTCGGTGGTGTCGCGGATCAACATTTTGCCGCCACTGACGGTACCCAGTGCGATCGGCCATAGAATCTTCTTACACAGCGCAGACATGATCGGCCGGGAGACCTTGGGAATCCATTCTTCCTGATCGTACCCGTGACTGAGAGTCCGGACCTGCGCGGTGAGGCGGTACTTTTTGTCTTGTGTGTCGCGGAACAGATACCCAAGAGACTCAAGAGTGCGGAGCAGGCGGAACGCGGTCGGACGCGGCAGATCGGTGAGCTGGCCCACCTGAGTCACCGTAAGTCCGTTGTGCCGGTTCAGCAGCTGGATAATATCGAGGCCGCGCTCCAAAGCACGTACAGAAGTCTGTTGTCCCATTTTTGTCCCTGGCTCTTGTTTTTCTTGCTTGGCTGCAGATTGGTTAAACTTGCCGTGGTCGCCTGGAGACCGCAATAGCCGAGCGTTCTTCAGGCGACCATATATCGCCTTTCCGGCCAAAAAAGTGCTGTTTTTGAGCGCATTAGAGGGGCCCGGGATAGGATTGCACCCGTTATGCGAATGAAAAGAGCCTTCGCGGACCTGGACGAGGGCCAGGTCCATTACTGGCGCCCGGAGGGTGGGGAGCGGCCGGGTACGCCTCTCTTGGTCCTCCATCCAGGACCGGGAACGGCCCGGATTCAGGTGCCGTTGCTTGAAGCGCTTGCAGATCATAGGCGTGTTATCGCTCCCGACCTGATGGGTATGGGTGACTCCGCACCGCCACCGGACGAGGCTGGTGACCCGCCGCCCCTCTCCTATTACTCAGATGCAGTAATCCGGTTTCTTGATGAGCTTGGGATTGAGCAGTGTGATGTCTATGGGTCCTCACTGGGCGGACGCGTCGTCATCGACATGGCGGTGACTCGCCCGGACCGCATTCGCCGTTTGGTCCTGGGTCAGGTGCGCATCATGAAAGGCACAGCCCGCGCCGACATGGCCGCGCAACACGCGCCTAAAGTCACGCCCGATCAAGGCGGTGTGTATGTCCAGTTTTTGTGGAGCCGGTTGCGCGACCTCTACACCTACTTTCCTTGGTTCAAACGCAAGGCGGAGAACATGCGGCGCAAAGATTTGCCGCCGGCCGAACTGATGCATGTTGCGTTTGTCGAGCAGGTGAAAATGGCAGCGACCGCCTACAAAGCGTTCGCCGCCTATTACGCCTACGACATTGAAGACAAGTTGCCGCAAATCAAAGCCAAGACTTTAGTGCGCGGCGACGAAGCGGTTGCGCTTATACCGGACGCGACGGCATGGGATCCGGCGATGACCGGTGACCCGCTCACATCCGATCCGCAGGACGTGCACGCCTTTGCGGCGCAGATCATAGAATTCCTGGACAGCTGAGCGGCGGCCTCACACCACGTCAGAACAACGCGGTCTCGAGAGGCCGGTCACGGACCTAGCGCAGATCGCGGGCGACGCGGATACCAAACACTTGGGTGACAAAGTCCTCGGTGTCACGGCCCCGGAAGCTGGGCCGCTGCCAGGTCGCGCGTGAATGCCAGGCCCCGCCGCGCACGCCCCGGCGGCCGCATGTGCCATCGACCTGATGAGCGGAGCCATCCGTCGCTTGTACGCCGTAGGGCATGATGTAGCAGTCCTCGACCCATTCCCACACATTGCCGATGATGTCGTGCAAACCAAACACATTGGGTGCGAGCGAGCCCACCGGTGCAACGGTTGGATGGCCGTCGTCGCAGGCGACAGGATCCCAGGGCCGCTGACCGGCGGCGGACTGGTCATAGTAGTTCGCCATGAAACACCCGGCGTCGGGATCATCACCCCACGCATAGTCGGTTTGCGTGCCGCCGCGTGCGACATATTCCCATTCGGCTTCGGTCGGCAACCGGTAGGGCTGACCCGTCTTGTCCGCCAGCCACGCGACATAAGCCTTAGCGTCGTACCAGGAAATACAGGCCGCCGGTTCATTGTCTGCAGGAGGCCGTCCGTAGCCCGGGTCAAGCCAGTCCTTACCGGGGATGTTGGACACGCCTTCGCCGTCCCACATGCGGCAGTTTGTTCCGGGCTCATACCCGGTGTCATCGATGAACTTTGCGAATTGGGCGTTGGACACTTCCATGCGGCCAATGGCAAAGGCATAGCCAATCGACACCGGATGCGGCGGGCCTTCGTAGCGGTCATCGCTGACGCCACCGTCATAGCCTCTCTCATATTTACCTGGCGGGATAACCACCAGCTCCGGACAGTCGGCGCAGTCACGGAAAATAGAACCTGCGTCGAGGGACACATCCGTTGCTCCGGCGGCCCCATGAAAGAGCAAGCTGCTGAGCGCGGCAGCGTAGAGGGTAAACCGCACGATATTTACTCCGCCGTCAAATCACGGGCGAGGCGCAAACCGAAGATGTGGCTGATGCGGTCTTCGGGATCACGGCCGCGGAAGGTCGGACGTTGCCAGAACACTTCCGATGACCAGCTGCCGCCTTTCACCGCACGGCGCTCGCAGTTGGCGGGATCGTATACCGCGCTGCCGTCCGTCGGTTGAAGCGGAATCGGCATAATGTAGCAGTCCTGGGTCCACTCCCAGACGTTGCCAATCATGTCGTATAGCCCGAAGGGGTTGGGATCGAGTGATCCGACCGGCGCAACTGTGGCGAAGCCATCATCACAACCAACAGGATCGTAGGGACGCTTGGGATCGATCCCCGACTGGTCATAGATGTTGGCGAGGTTGCAACCGCCATCAGGATCATCGCCCCAGGTGTATGTACCGATCCGGCCCGCGCGCGCGGCGTGTTCCCATTCGGCTTCAGTGGGCAGGCGATAGGGCTGACCTGTTTTTTCGGCCATCCAATCCGCATAGGCCGCCGCATCAGTCCATGTGACACAGGCGACCGGCTCATTGTCCGCCGGGGGACGGCCATAGCCCGGATCACGCCAGTCCGTACCTGGCGTGTGATACCATTCTTCCCCGTTCCAAATGGCGCAGCCTTGGATAGACTCATGACCTGTCTCTTCCATGAATTCACGGAACTGGGCTTGCGTCACTTCGGTACGGCCGAGCGCATACGCGTAGTCAATCGTGACGGTGCGCACCGGACCTTCATAGCGCGCCTCGTTCAAGCCGCCGTCAAAGCCCATGACGAAGCGGCCGGGTGGAATCACCACCATTTCAGGACAATCGGCACAGTCTTGAAAGACAGCGCCGGAATTGACAGAAACTTCGGCTGCGTTGGGGGTCTGGGAAAAAGCGAAAGCAGCAAGAGTAGCCGTGAAGGCGAGGCGAATGTTCATTTTGCGGTCCCTTTGAATTGGAGGGCGATCATGGCCGCTGGGCCGCCAGGGCGGAACCATCGTCGGCCAAGTGTTCCGTCAATGAACATTATGGGCCAGTTAAAGCTGGCGGGCGAGGCGAGCGCCTTCTTGAGCAGCGGCCCAGATGTCCCGCGGCGCGACGCAATCGCCGATCGCATGCACCCCATCCGGAACCGGCCGGGCCCGCGCGCCAAGAGAGAGAGCGATGGCATCAAACGGGCCATGAGTTTCGCCGTCACTTGTTTCCGCTGACCGGTCGACGACCTGGCTGACAAAGGTGCCAGTAACCAAGGTCACATCGGCATCTTTGAGCCGTGCGGCGAACAGCCCGAACTCACCGGTGATAAACAAATCGGGCATCCCCAGCAGCGGACTGCTGGTGACCACCGTCACGGCGGTGACCGCGTCTTGCTGCGCAACGTGTTCAATGAGATTGAGCGCCGGCCAGCCACCCTCTTCGTCAATGATCAGAACGGAACCGGATACGGATACACGCCCGGCGATGGCATCACGGCCATGGGGCAGCCCGGCCGTGCCCGGAATACCGTCCACCAGACTGGGCCGGAAGCGCAGCTGCCACATCGACGCGGGCTCGGCGCCGACCGCCCAGACGACGTCATCCGCGTCGAGGCGCGACGGATCGTCAATGGGGGTCTCCAACCGCACGTCGACGCCGAGATGCTGAAGTTCTGCCGCCCACCACTGCAGGGGTAAGTCTAGCTCGTCGCGGTGGGGCGTGGACGCGGCCAGATGCAGCGCACCGCCAAGGTGATCTTCGGCTTCATAAAGAGTGACCGCGTGACCGCGTTCCGCCGCGATGCGTGCACATTCCAGGCCGGCCGGTCCGCCGCCGACGACCGCGATGCGTTTTGCAACCGGAGCAGGTTGAAGTGGCGGCAGTTCCTCCTCGCGTCCTGCTTCAGGATTGATGTTACATCCGGCGGGCAACGACCGGCCGGCAAAGCCAAGACAGACCTGATTACATCCGGTGCATAGACGAATACGGTGCGCTTCACCGCGTTCGACCTTGGCCATCCAATCCGCATCGGCGATCACCGCCCGCGCCACGCCGATCAAATCCGCCTGGTCGTTTTCCAGAATAGTTTCGGCGTCTTCGGGCGTGACAATGCGCCCGGCAACGACAATGGGAATATCCAACGCAGCTTTGAATTTTGCGGAAAGATCCGCGATCTGCGGCCGCGGATAGGTCATCGGCGCAATGGTTTCGGCGAAGTTGGTGTTCGATCCGCTCATCACGCTCAGGTAATCGATGAGCCCAGACGCGGCAATGTGCTCCATCGCAGGGAGCGAATGGTTGATGGTGTAGCCGTCCGGCTCGCCCGGAATGGCGTGATAAATCGATGTGCGAATTCCCAGTGCCATATGAGACGGCAGCTCCGCGCGAATCGCCTCGAGAATCTCAATCACGATGCGGCACCGGTTCTCGACCGATCCACCATACCCATCGGTGCGGTGATTCAGCTGCGGGCTCAGGAACGACCCGAGCAGATAGTCAGACGACGTTTGGACCTCCAGGACATCCAGCCCCGCGCGGGCGCACCTGTCCGCTGCTGCGACGTAGTACGGAATGATGTCCTTGATATCCTGCACGGTCATAGCCCGGGGAATCTCCCCGATCTGAACCGAAGGAATGACCGACGGCGCCATTGCTGGAGCCCCACGCCGGAACGAGACGTTGTGGCCACCGTGCCAAAGGATAATGGAGAGTTTTGCATCATGGGCATGCACCGCGTCCGCGGTTGCGGCCAACGAGTCGACGATCTCATCGCGCCACACCTCGACCTGACCGATCCACGTGCGGGAGTCGGGATGGACGGGTGCTGACTCAATGCCAACGAGGGCGGCACCGCCGCGCGCACGCGCTTCCAGATAGGCGATATAGCGGGATGACATCAGACCGGAGGAGTCGCCATGCACCATCGAGTGGCCGGGAATCACCACCCGGTTGCGCAGGTCGACAGGCCCCAGCTTGAACGGTGACCTGAGACGCGGAAACGCTCCGGTCATAGCCGCTTACTCTTCCGGTGGAACGAAATCGACCGGGACGGGGACCGGGTTCTCGGGCGCGGGTTTGCCTTGGGCCCGCAGCACTTCGGCCACTTTGGCCTGGCAATACTCCGCACTGTCCTCGCCTTCGTACTCTTTGTTGAAGTGCGACTGGACGGAGGGACGCTGAATGGCCTCATCCCACCACGCCGTTAGCGCGGGACGGCCGTCGCGCCAGTTCCAAGAGTCAGGAACCGGGGGGCACAGCCCGCGCGTCGTTTGACGGTCGAGATAGGAAAGGCCGTGCAGCGCCGAGGCTTGGCCAATATCGAATGCTTCGAACCCGTTCGCGGCGTCTTCTTCCATTTGATCGACGGCGCGGACCACTTTGGCCCAGTTCCACTTGAAGACGACTTCGCGGTGCGGCTTTTCCAGCCGTTCCAACGCCATCACCACCGTGACTTCAAACAAGGTATCGGCCAGCGCCAACCGGCGCAGAGCATCCCACCGCTCCGGACCTGGGGCGGGATAGAGATGCGTACCGGTGGTCGACAAAGAGTCGAGATATTCGACAACGGTCTGACTGCCGTAGAGAACCGTACCGTCATCTAGTGCGAGTGTCGGCACCTTGTGCAGGGGGTTGATTGCTGCAATCGAATACCCGTCCTGGATGGGATAAACCGGAACGAATTCGATCTGATCCCACACGCCGGCTTCATGCGCGGTCACCAGTACCTTGTGAATGAAGCCGTGGATGGGAGAGTAAAACAGTTTCATGGTCATGCGGCGTCCCCTTCATATGCGCGTGGCGCTACCATAGCCTTAACGCCGGGTTATCATGCAAGGCGAAAGCAGGAGGAATGTCACGTGAACGCCGGGGCAACAGGACCAAGCCCGTTCTTGAACGGAAAGACGCCGGACATGTTCGGGCGCTGTGACCCGGCTTTTCAGACTGTCGCCGATACGTTCGAGCAAAACCTGACAACGCGCGGTGAGAACGGCGACGTGGGTGCCAGTTGCGCGGTGATGGTCGACGGCGAGATGGTTGTCGATCTGTGGGGTGGGTTCGCCAACGTGGAGCGGGACATCATCTGGCAGGAAGACACACTGTGCTGTTGCTGGTCCGTGTCCAAAACCATCGGGGCCGTTCTGACCCTGATGATGATCGACACGGGCGTCATCGAGATCGACGCGCCGGTCGCGCAATACTGGCCGGAATTCGGCGCCAATGGCAAAGACGGCATTCTGGTGCGCCATCTGTTGGATCACACCGCCGGTGTGTCCTACGTCGATGCCGGTCTGCAGCCCGGTGACACCAATGACTGGGACGTCATGGTTGCCGCCATTGAACACACCGCACCCAACTGGCCTGCGGGAACCCAACTCGGATACCTTAACATGACTCAGGGGTATCTGCTGGGCGAGCTATGCGCCCGGGTCAACGGCGGGCGGCGGCTGGCCCAGTTTTTGCGTGAGGAGTTGGCAGAGCCGCTGGGACTGGATTGGCACTTCGCGGTTCCAGACGGCGTGATGCCCCGTCTGGCCACCGTATATCAGACCGATCCGGACGCGTTCAGCCGCCTGATCGCCAAAGACCCTTACAGCACCTTTGCCAAGAGCATGAAGGGCCGCGACTCGAATGAGACCTACAACAGCCTGAGATGGCGCAAGGCCGAAAACGGCGCGGGCACAAGCCACACCAACGCCCGCGCGATGGCGAAGCTCTACGGCACATTGGCGCGTGGCGGCGTACTGAAAGACACACGCATTCTTGGTCCTGAAACTATGGCGCTCGCTGCAACTCAGAGTGTGCGTCAGACCTGCGCCGTCAACGGAATTGAGATGCGGTTTTCCTTGGGGTTTGAGATGAATTGTCCGCCGATCACGCCAATGGGTCCGGGCAACAGCTGTTTCGGCTACATCGGTGCGGGTGGTTCGTTTGCCTTCGCCGACCCGGACACCAAGATAAGCTTCGGCTACAGCCATAACGTGATGCATCAAGGCCTGGGACCGGGGCCGTGCGGTTTGCCGTTGGTGGAGGCAGCGATCGCAGCGGTTTACGCGTGATCGTTGCTGCTTGAGGCTACTTCCAGGCCCCGAAGGTGAACCACTTCAGGCCGTCCTGCAGTTTGCCAACATTGCCTTCAACCGTGCCCGCATCGGCTCGCGCCGCTTCGACGACGGCGTCGGCCCCGTGGTTGTGTTGGCTGGGAATGATAAAGCGGACGAAGTTATCAGCGGCAAAGCCGGCATCGGTGACGGCGGCCTTTACATCGAGATCGCGCAAAGACTTATAGAACGGCTCTTTGTTGTAGTAGGCGTCCCAGTCCAAATAGAACTGCTCATACGGCTCGACGTCAGCGTTGAGCGGCAGTTCCATGTGAATCATCAGGCCGCCCGGCTTGAGCACGCGATGACATTCCGCGAACACTTTGGCGACATCCGACATTGGCATTTCATGCAGAACCATCGCCGACCAGACCAAATCGACGCTGTTGTCCTCGAATGTAAGCGACGTGCCGTTCATCTGATGCCAATGAATGGGCTGACCCATGGCGGCGCAGCGGGCATGGCCGTAGCGCACGTTGGGGGCGCCGGGATCGATGGCGTGCACCTCCACGTCCGGCCAGACCTCGAGCCACGGCAAGGTGTTGAAGCCAATGGTGGCACCGATGTCGACCATGACTTGAGGCGCGAAGTCCGGATAGCGGTGCTTGAGAAAATTGGCGACCGACCGGCCGGTGTCGTCCATGCCCGGACCGAGGTAACCCATGAGAAACACGGACAAGCCGTTGTCGTACAACGCGCCTTGAATTACGTCGCCGGGAAAACGTTCGGTGTGGTAGCACCCCGGCATGAGATGAACATCCAAGCCGGATATGTACTTCGGCACCTCGAAACCAGGATCGAGGTGGAGCGTATCGGCTGATGCGTTGAGGGACTCTGCTTTCCCCGCAAGGTCTTTGGCGGAACGGTCGATAGAGGGAAGCACCGAGCGCCACACCAATTCTTGTGTGCCATTGCGAATGGAAGAGTAGAATTTGAATACGGACTCGGGTTTCATCGCCACGTGAATTTGCGGACCCGTTTCCGGCGCGCGGCCGGTTGATTTTTCATGCGCAGGGCGGACACGCCGATCATAAACCGTGCGCATGTGACCGGCGAGATTGCCAAGCACGTAGCGCCGCATACCAGTGGCGAAGTCTTGCCGCGCGGTTTCATCCCGGGACGACGAAACGGCCAAGCCGTGACTGAGTCGGGTTGGCATACAGCCCACCTCGTACAGGAGTGAAGCGTCAGTCTATCAAATTAGACATGCACGCCGCATCGGGCAATCGGCACCACCCTTCACTGTCAGTGTGCGAGCATGACCGGCAGAGTGCCATGTTTGACCATGTGCTGGGTGACGCCGCCGAGCACAAGTTCTCTCCAGGGGTTGTGGGTGTAGGCCCCCATGACGACATATCCTGCGCTGATTTTTTTCGCGCGGTCGGTCAAAACATCCATCACGGACTTGCCTGCGGCCTCTACCGTTTCGATATCGGCTTTGATACCGAAGAGGGATAAGTGGTCTTGGGCATCTGCGATAGGCGTGCCGCTTGACTCGATGTCGCCGGCCTGCACGACAAGAACGTGATCGGACTTTTCGAGCACGGGCACAGCGTTGATCACCGCACGCGCTGCTTCAGCGCTACCGTTCCAGGCCACCAAGGCCGGTTTAGTCATGTCAAACGAGACACCCTTAGGCACCATGAGAACGGGCCGGCGCGCATCGAACAGCGCTTGCTCAAGGGTTTTCAAATCGGCAAAAGACGATCGCTCACCAGGACACGCCAGGACGATGAGGTTGGCGAGGCGCCCAAGACGGGCAACGATCGCCGGGTCACCATCATGGGTATGTAGCAGGCACGTGGCGGCGCCGTGAACCGGACCTTTCAACGGCACGTCGTGGCGCTGGCGCGCAGCCTCGAAAAGCTCACTTGCGGCAGACCGTTTGTGCGCCTGAACCTTCTCGGCGGTTTTGTAGAGTTCGTCGTAGTAGGTCGCCATCATGCCGATACCGGTCTGATCAAGAAACGGGCCGGGCTCTGATACCGTATCGCTGGCGGCGAGATGGGCCTCAAACGTTTTGGCGAGCGAGAAGGCGGTATCCGCCGCTGCTGTCGCGTCGGCTTCGCCGCTGAGGGGCAGATAAATGGATTTCAGGGTCATGGCGCGCTCCCTTGGCCGAGTTAGACGGACCAATTCAAGCTTATGGGAGCGAGCCTAGGCCTTTGGTTTACCCAGGCGCATTGATCTAAGTCAGGCCAGAGCCGGCCAGGACTTAACGCGCGGCAATATCCTCGCGAAGCGCCGACGCCAAGTCTTGAGCTTGCGCGATCTGCTCGTCCGTCATGGACCGGGCAAGGTTTTCTTGATTGGATTTTGCCGCGGATAACTCGGGGTCTTCGGCTGCCAGGTCTAGCCACGTGTACGCCAACACCAAGTCTTGTGGCGTTCCCTCTCCCCGCCAATACATGACGCCAAGATCCATCTGCGCCTGGTGGTTGCCGCCCTCGGCCGCGGCCTTCCAATGCTTCACCGCGCCGGTGAACTCCGGCGCGCCGGTGATTTCGCCACTGGCGTACATCCAGCCCAGGCGATGGTTGGCCATGGCGTTGCCCTGTTCCGCTCCGGCCCGCAGCCACTTTTCCGCCTCTGACAGATCAGCGGCGACGCCAAAGCCGCGCCGGTACATGAGACCGATATACGCCTGAGCACGGGCATCGCCCTCGGCAGCAAGAATCTGAAAATCGAGAAAGGCGGGCAGCCATTGGTTTTGTTTGTAGTAGGCCAGCGCCGTATCAAAGTCTGCGGCCTTTGAGGGAAACGCGACACCGAAGCTCAACATCGCCATGAGAGCGGCGGCGCCAAGTATCTGCGCCGGTGCGCGTAGTGCTGAACAAATAAAGTGTGGACGCTTGGTCATGAAACGTCTCCGTAACGGGATCAACAACATTGAGTGCCGTTTATCACAGCCCCCTGGCGCCGTGAACGTGCAGACGAATTAAAAGATTGCAAGGGTTTGCCGTGCTCGGCAGTTAGCCGGTGGTGTAGACCGACTTCAGAACCTCTGTCACCGCGACACCGAGAACGTCACCGCCGGTGATCACCACCTCGCCTTTGGCGATCAGGATGTCATTGGCGTAGACCTCAACTTGGTCGTTGGGGCCGCTCTCCAGTTCCACCACGGCGCCACGGCCGAGTTGCAGAATCTGATTGAGGCGCAGCTTTGACGAGCCGAGGACGACCACGATGTCGACCACAACGTCATTAACGGCATAGTCTTCGGCGATATCAGACATTCAGCGTTCCGCCCCCAAGGCGCCGGTTTTCCTGGCGTACCTGCCGTTTGGCAGGGTTTTCCACCCTGTACCGTGACGCAGAAACGTTAACATATTCTGACCCGGATGAGAATTTCCCGGAGGACCAGGAAGCGGCAACGAGGAATAGAGAGTCTGGCGCTGGCGTCCCCGGCGAGATTCGAACTCACGACCCCAGGATTTAGGACTATGGTATTGGCTCTGACTCTTTGTCATTACCTTGATCGGTCAGTGATTTCTCCTATCAACTGATATTTATGGTGATGTTGTTACCCTTGGCGTTTGCAGCCTTATTGTGATCACCACGTTGTTCGATTGTTTGTTGGATTTCTGGCTGCAGTTCAGTCAGGAGACCGCGTAACGAATGCACAGATTCTTCATTCGCCTCCAGATGCTCGCACAATAGATCATGCAATTCACCGGCTGGGCCTTTAGCATCCGGGTTCTCGGCAATGCGCTCAATGATTGGCGTTGCCTTCTCTTTGCCAAGCTTTTGGTCTAACCAGCTCGAAACTTTGGCACCGACGACTTCGAAAGCACGACTCGCAACTTTTTGACCTGTCGCCTTGCCTGCGTCCCCCACAAGCTGCACCACATGCGTAGCCAAAGCAGTGATCGACATAGTCGCAATATCCATTTTTCTCACTCCTTAACTGCCATTATCTAAATATGGCTTCAGCTTATCAGTTATAGGACCGAGCAATACACCGTCAGGCTCTTCCTCTACACGCTCACACGCGTTGATGTAGTCACGAACCATCATGTACATGAATTTCCAGTGAGCGTCCGGCAGGGCCAAGAACAGGGGGGAGAGCGTCTCCACGGCTTCACGTATAGCAGCGAGTGAGTCCTGCGGCTGGTTGAGCCCCTCGTAGACTCGGTGAAGGGCGCCGAGGGTAATCGACAAACGAGAGGTAAAGGCGTCCGGGTTGCGTGCAACAAGGGTTCGATAAAATTCGACTGCCTCCTGGCTGGCCTCAAGCGCCTCCTCGTCCCGACCAACGCGAGAGAGCAGACTCGCCAGGTTGCTCAGGCTCATCGCTAGATTAGGGGTGAAGGCGTCCGGGTTGCGTGCAACAAGGGTTCGATAAAACTCGACTGCCTCCTGGCCGGCCTCAAGCGCCTCCTCGAACCGGCCAACGTCGGAGAGCTGGCTCGCCAGGTTGCTCAGGTTCGTCGCCAGATTAGGGGTGAAGGCGTTCGGGTTGCGTGCAACAAGGGCTCGATGAAACTCGACTGCCTCCTGGCCAGCCTCAAGCGCCGCCTCGCGCCGGCCAACGTCGGAGAGCCGGCTCGCCAGATTCCCCAGACTCATCGCCAGATCAGGGGTAAAGGCGTCCGGATTGCGTGTAACAAGGGTTCGATAAAACTCGACTGCCTCCTGGCCGGCCTCAAGCGCCTCCTCGCGCCGGCCAACTTCGGAGAGTCGGTTCGCCAGGTTGCCCAGGCTCATTGCCAGCTTAGGGATGAAGGCGTCCGGGTTGCGTGCAACAAGGGTTCTATAAAACTCGACTGCCTCCTCGCAGGCCTTGAGAGCCTCCTCACGCCGGCCAACGTCGGAGAGCCGGTTCGCCAGGTTGTTCAAAGCTGCGCCGAGAAAATTCTGATATTGCTCAGAGGTCTGATCAGTTTCTAACTCCGACAACCGGTCGACAAGCTCTTCGGAGACCCAGACCGCGATCACACGCATGGTCAATGTGTATTGGGGCAGTTCATCGCTTAGCTCCAACAGCATGCTGAGGTCTGCGCTTGCGGCTTCCCCTAGCGCCTGCAACCACTGGAGAGGATGTTCATAGCCATGGATGGCAAAGTCCTGGCAGGTGCGGATCACAATGGCCGTGATCAGCGCGTGATCGACCTCAATAGCTCTTAGGACCGTCTCAATGCCCCGCTGGACGAACGGTGGCTTCCAGACTGCCACCATAACAGCCTCGCCTACCGCATCTGGCGTGATCGGTTCAAGTACACGCACCTCAAGATCGGGACCCGGCAGGGCGTCGTAGAACGCGCTAAAGATCGTCGCCGCGCTACCCTCATTCGTGAACCCGAGCGCCGTCTTCTCCTGTTCTATAACCGCGAGTGCGGCCGTTTCGTCGAGACCACCGTAGAGCGTTACGGTCGCGGTTAGATGCCGAGCGAATTCCGGTGAGATGTTTTCTCTGGCAACGATACTCTCGATCCGAGTCAGTTCCCGCTCACCAATCTCAAGCGCAATTTGGTCGCGCGGCAACTCCAAGACTGTCGACAGACTACTCTCCTTCGCCAAAACCGCTGCCATCATCAGGAACAGGGGTTCACCACCCCAACTGACGTGTGCCAGCTTGTCATCAAAGCCTAGATCGTTGCCTGGAGTGGGAACCTCATCAGAAGACCCAAGACGTTTCAGCATCGCGGCGAGGATCGCTCGGCGCTCATCAACGTCAGTGATCGCCGGCAGTTCGATCGGTTCTTCGGTATCGAGAAGGCGGCGCTTGGCGCGGGCGCCACCGTCGCCCCCTCCGAAGACATCGTGCATCCAGCCGAGATCCAGATTGGCCTGCCGCTCTACGAGCAAAATACGCAAAGGCGAAGGGCCACCCTCCTGAGATGGCCCCTGATCAGCCTTCAGCGCGAGCTCACCAATCCAGTTCTTGAGAAACTCAGATCGGCTGGCCGCATAGTCCAGTACCAGCAAGGTGGGCTTAGACCACGTCCAGTTCGCCGCACTCTGACGGTTCCCACCCTGATCCGTGGAGGGCGTCGCCAAAAAGGCCGCATCCCAACCGCGCTCCACGGCCTGGTCGCAAAGCTTCAATGCAAAGCGCGTCTTGCCCCGACCGGCTCGCCCGACCAGAACGCGAACCGAAATGTTAGCAGCTTCATCTTCCAGCCAGCTGCAAAACTCATCAGCAAAAGCGTCCCGCGCAATGACCGGGATACTCTCCGTATAGGCTTCAAGAAGATCGACCGTCTCAAGCTTCGAAAGATCGCGGTTGCTCTCGCGGCGGCCCTCATAGCGCGTCAGGGCCCATTCGCGACCCTGAATAACGGTGACCGTGATGTTCTCGCCCGAGGCCTGAACACCAATATTACCGACACCAGATTGACTAAGTGATTGGGCCATAGCGTCTCCAATTGCCTACGCTACCTAGCGTGGTGAAACGTGGCAACTGCAATTACCTAGGCACTGGCGAGTGTAGTGACGTGGTGGCGCTTAGACCGGCTTCTATCCAATCTTCGATATGGGAGATTTTTAGTTAGCGTAGTCTGGCGCTGGCGTCCCCGGCGAGATTCGAACTCACGACCCCAGGATTAGGAATCCTGTGCTCTATCCTGCTGAGCTACGGGGACCCGCGCCATTACGCCGCCACGCGGCAGCCTCGCGTTATAGCATAGCGCGCGCGGTTAGGGACTCCCGCGACCTGTGCGTCCCAAAGACTCAGTCCAAGACTCAGTTGAGGTGATGCGGCGTGAGGTCGTGTTGGAGGATGGCACCCAACGCTTGCTCGCGCGTTGGTGCGGTGCCCACGGGCGCGCCCGCGGCGTTGTGAATCGACCAGACGGGCTGATCGTTCAGTACGGCGCGGCGAACATAGGCGATCTGATTGAGCCCGAGCTCGGCCAGATTGACGGGTGTAGACCCGATCTCGACGGTCCTGGAGTCGGTCTCGGACTCGGTGGAAGGGGCCGCGGGTGTGAGTGTGTCAGTCATAACGAAATCCTTTTCGATGCCCCGGAGTAACTCTCAATACGTGACGCGCCGGTCCGGCCATTAGGGTGCGTTACCCAGCAGATGCCGGATCGACGTCGATGGTGGTGGGCTTGGCTTTCTTTTTCGCTTTCGGGGTTTCGATCTTGATCTCGGTCACCTTGGGTTCCGGGATTTGCCGCTCGAGATCGATGTGCAGCAGACCGTTGTCGAGGCCGGCGTTCTTCACCTCAATACCCTCCGCGAGAACGAAGCTGCGCGAGAACTGCCGCGCCGCGATTCCACGATGCAGGTAAACGCGATTGGACGTGTCTTCTTGAGTGCGGCCGCGAATGACCAGCTGGTTGTCTTCGACAGTGACCGCAAGGTCTTCTTCCGCAAAACCGGCCACGGCCAGGGTAATGCGCAATGAATGCTCACTTGTCTGTTCGATGTTGTAGGGCGGATAGCCGCCTTCCGCCGACGTTTTGTTGACGCGATCCAAAACGCGTTCAATGTGGTCAAAACCCAGCAACAACGGGCTGGAAAACACGGACATGCGTGTCATGGCGTACCCTCTTCGTCTCCTCGTTTGAGCGAGACCGGCGTTGGTCCTATCCGGCACCGGCGATCAGCACCGCCCACAACAGGCGCGGCGCTGTCCTTTATTTTGGGTGCAAAGACGCCGGGGTCAAGGGGCGTCGAAGAAGGGATCCAGCACTGTGTGCCAATCCGTCATGGACGGCGGCACCTCGGCCGCCTGCGTGTTTGGCGCCGCGTCATGGGCGAGCGCCGTGGTGTAGGCCACGGGCTCCCACGGTGGATGACAGAGGAGCGTGGGGATCGTCACGGCGGGCAGTTTTTCCCTCATGGGGTAGCACCACATGGCGTTGTAGGCCTGCTGATAGCAGTCACCGCATTTGAGCATCTCAACCACCCTGAGATGGGTAAGCGCGACATCGATGGCCCCGTCATTCCATAGAATGCCGTCCTTGGTTTGATTGAACCACGGCCAATAGAGACTCTGATCGCGCATGACGGACCAGGCCGTCATGAGATGGCTGCCATCCCATCGGGGCGCGATGGACGGTGTGTAATTCTCGACCAGCCACGCCTGCTCGTCGCCCTCGTAGAAGGACACGCCGGCTTGCACGAGATGCTTGATCCGTTTGGGCGACTGAAACCACATCTCCATGGCGACGGGACCACCAGAGTAGCGGCCGATGACATCGGCCTCATCGACGCCCAGGGAGTCGAGAGCGGCGTTGAGAACTGTGGCATAGGTCTCCGACGTGTAGGTATCGATGACGGCGTCGGACTCCCCGTTGCCAGGATTGTCGAAGGCGATGACCGGGCGGCGCCCGAGGTAGGGCGTGAGGATCGGCTCAACCAAATGGCTCGACCCTGCGGGATCGTGAATCGCGACAAGCGGGCGGCCCTCGCCCTGAAGACACAGACGCGCACGCAATTGCCCACCCGGGACATCGACCATGACGTTGCGGATTTGGGGCGCGTCGCCGGTTTGGTCCGGCAGCGTGCCGCCTGGTCCGCCACCGGCGGCCGCATGGGCCGCTGCACAGAGCGCAGCATATCTGTCCACTGGCGTGCACGGCACGATGGTAAAATTCTCCGGCAGGCCCTTGGCGATGAGTGTATCCGTATGATGCTTCATCATGCTGCCGTCGTTGCGGGACAACAGCACCGGCACGGTGACCTGAACCGCGTTGGCGTGCTTCTCAGCGAGCATGGCCTGCCAGTAGGCGTCTTTGTAGTTGGGCCCGGCGCGCAGCATGTCATCGACGTGGTGTTGAATGATCTGCGGCGGCGCGACATCGGCATGGACACGGTCAGATGCGTGCGACGCCATCCAGGGAAAGAACACCGTGAGGTGACGGCTGGCGTCCCAGGCTTCCAAGAGATGGCGGCCATCGCGGCGGGGCGTGAGATTGACGAAGTAATCTTTTTCGAACCGGGCGATGTCATCGTCGTCGAAATGCCCGGCACTATCCAGGACCAGAAGCCGGGTGCGGGCAGGATAGCGCCGCGCAAATTGAACACCAATCTGTGCCCCGGTCGCCGCGCCATAGACAACTGCGGTGTCGAGGCCAAAGGCGTCCAGAACTTGCGCGACCACATCGGTGTAGCCCCACAACTCGTCCTTCTCGGACACGCTGTCATCGGAAAGGCCATAACCCGGGGTATCGAGCGCGATACAGGTAAAGCGTTTGGAGAACTCCGTCATCGCCGGTATGAGCGCTGCTGAGGAAATCGGCGACGGATGCATAAGAATCATCGCCGGCCCAGACCCGGCGATGCGGTAGTGAACCTGATGGCCGCTCGGAAGAGTGAGGAACCGGCGGGATATTTTCATGACTCAATCATGCCGACGCGAAAAACGGATCGAGCAAGTCCGGCAACGTGCCCAGATCTTCGGGCATATCCGCGATGGCGCACTTGGGCGCGGCCTGGTGCGCCATGGCGAGCCGGTCATAGGACGCCGCACCCGGCCAATCGATCAGCAGACAGGGAACATCTAAAGACGCAAGCTTGTCGGCCATGGGATAGGTGAACGAGGCGGCGTAGGCGTTCTGGTACGCATCTCCCATTTTCAACAGGTCCTGGACGCGGGAATCGAGAACAGTGGGGTCAAGATTGGCATCACGGTCGATAATTCCCGTCTTGGTGCGGTTGTACCAGGGCCAGAACAAATTCATGTCCCGCACGATGGCCCAGGCGGTAACCAGATGACCGCCGTCCCAGCGCGGCGCGATCGACGGTGTGTAGTTCTCCAACAACTCCGAGCACTCGGCGTCGGTGAAGATTTGCACACCCGCTTGGACGATGTGTTTCACCAATCCGGATCTTTGCGTTGCCAGTTCCATCGCCACTTGACCGCCTGAGTAGCGGCCGATGACATCGACTTCCGTGATACCAAGGCTGTCGAGCACCAGTGCCGCATAGGAGGCGTAGCGTTCGGTGGAGATATCCTCCGGGGCGAGGAGGCGATCGGACTCACCACTGCCAGGATTGTCGAGGGCGATCACTGGGCGCTTTCCGAGATAGGGTGCGAGGAATGCGTCCATGCGGATAGACGAACCGGCGGGGTCGTGCAGCGCGAGAATGGGCCGGCCTTGTCCAGCAAGAGAGACGCGGGCGAGAAGCTGTCCGCCCTCAACTTCGATAAACATCTTCTGCAGTTGAGGTGCGGCCTCATCAATCTGTTTGGGGTGCGGTGGTGCGGCGGCGCCAACCGGTAGATAATTTTCAATCAGATAGGTTTCGCTGGCGGCCAGGCGCTCGTCCATCGTCGGCCCGGCGTGCAAAACGGTGAAGTTTTCCGGCAGGCCCTTGGCGATAAGATCGTCGACCTCGGTCAGGTCCGGTTTCGCTTCCCAACGCGTGAGGGTTGCAGGCACGGTGACCCGGCTAATGAGGTGATGCTTCGCGGTGTAGAACGCCGGCCGGTAGGCATCGGCGTAGCCTGGTCCAGCCCGCAGATAGTCGAGCAGCTTGGCATGAATTTTATCCGGAGACGGCATATCCACCGGCAACCGGTTGGATTTGGTGGTGAATTGCCAGGGCGCAAACAAGCTCAGCGACCGCACCATGTCCCAGTGAGTGAGAAGGTGTCCGCCGTCCCGGACCGGCGTGACATCGGGAAAATACCCGTCGGTGAGCTTATCGACCTCGTCATCACTGACATCACCGGCCGTATCGAGCATGCACACGGCTACCCGCTCGGGATGGGCGGCGGCAAAGATGTGAGCGATCTCCGCGCCCGTGGCATTGCCATAGAAGGCGGCTTTTTCGATACCCGGGCCGTCAAGCAGGTCGACGAGCGGTTGGACATAATCATCAAGTTCAGGACCCTGATATCCGTTTGGCAATGGATCGGACAAGCCATACCCCGGTGTGTCGACGGCAATGGCCGTGAAGTTCTTTGCCAGCCGCGTTGCCATCGGCACAGAGAAGGCACTCGATTGTGGCGACGGGTGCAACAGGATGACGGGTGGGCCTTCACCGGCCCGGCGGACATGGAACTGTCTTCCCTGAGCGGAGACGAAAAAGCGTTGCATGAGGGTTCCCCGAATAACTGACACTTGTTCTAGCTGTCACCTTGCGGGGGCTCAAGAAAAACGCCCGGCACTTGGGCCGGGCGTTACAGAGATAATTTGAGTATGACCTCAGTCAACCATCGCCACGCCGCCCGGCACGGGCTCCAATCCGCGCGATAGAATCGCGTCCATGGCTTGATAGAAGGCTTCGACGATAGGCGTGTTGTACCGGCCCACGGGCAGGCCGTTGTAGATCACCTTCGTGCCCTGAACATCAAAGGTTTTGGTGTAGGGCTCGGTCCAGTCGCTGTAGTCCACCGGGTCATAGTGATTGAACCCGGGGAAGCCCTCATAGTTGGACATGGCGTGATACAGCATGGTGTCCGTGTTCTCGGCGAAGAACTCGACCGGCAGATTGATGACATAGTCATAGCCATCATTGATACCGTCCCAAAACGCCTGGTTGGTGGACAGATACTTGCCATCCGGATTGTTGTACGGGTCGGCAAAATGGTCTTGCGACTCTACGACTTCGGTCCGTCCGAAATCATATTCCGCTACCACGTCGTTCATCAGCGCCATAACGGGCTCGATATAGGCCGGTGACAATTCAATCCACGCTTCGTTAGGCACCAGGTCCCACGCCATGCCGTGCAACGACACGACAATTTTCACGTCCGAGCCGCGCGGCAAAGTATCAAGCCGGTCGCGCAGCATATGGGCATAGGTCTGATGAATGACGGGGAAGTCGGCCAGGTTCTGGGTGATAATCACTTTGATCTTTTTGTCGTTGGCCTCTTCCCACTCATGAATGTACTCCATGGCATGTTTGATGGAGCCATTGAATTCTTCGTGGTGAGAGTAGATCGGCCGCGGTGACGCGAGAATTATGGTGTCGGCGCCGCCATCCAAGAGTTCATACATCGCTGTGCGTGCAATGTGGAAATCCTCCGCCGTCACCCAGCGATAGGGAATGTCGCCATACTTTTCATGAATCTTTTCGAGCGTCGCTTCGACGATCGCCCAGTTGCCTGCTTCGTGAGGAACTTTACCACTGACGAATCCAGCGTTCTTACCGTAGTAGTACACCCTGGCCTTATTGACGAGTTTCTGCGCCGGGCCGGGCATGCCGCCCTTGCGATCGGGATACAGAAAATAGCCGTGACTCAAATGTTGTGACGGACTGGGATCAACCCAAGTGAGTTCACCGTTGTGGTAGCGCTCGATCCAAGGCGTGCCATCCACATCCATGGTGGACCCATAGGCATCGACCAGATTGGTCGGCTCGAACGCTTCAAACTCATAGTACTTTTCCGTATCCAGCAGAATCACGCCGGGGTCGGCCAGCGCCCGGCTGCGGATCGGCCACGGGATGTACTGCGCTGACTTAAGGGACAAGTTGTAAAAATCTGGCATGCGGAAGTTTTCCGGCATGATCAGGCCCGACATAAAGATGGCGACGTTGCCCTCTGGCGTCATCGCCTCTTCGCTAGCGAGCTGCTCTTTGTAAATTCGGAAGTAGTTCGGCTCTTTCAGCTGCGGTGGTGTACGGTTCATGTAGGTGAACGTGCCGTACCCCCCAGCCGCGACGACAACCACCAGCACCACTGCCGTGACGGTGATGCGCTTGATCCATGTGAGCATTGGTTTGCTCCCTCCTCTGCGAAACGCGCGTGTAAGGAAGACATTTGCGCATTTCGGAATGGCCATAAACAACCTGGGATATTAAGGCGCCGCCGCGACCTGAGAGTCCATGCCAAGCGGCGCTGAATCCAAACGTCGGACAGGCCGTCGGCGGCCGAGTGTAGTGGAGGCGCCGACTTCAGTGCATATGTTCTAAATAGATACGTTCGACATCGGCGTGAGAGACCTCGCCGGTCGTCAGCTCCTGCATGAGATGTCCCTCCCGCATGATGCCGATGCGGGTGCCGGTTTCCTTGGCGCGGAACAGATCGTGGGTGGCCATCAGAATAGCTGCCCCCTCGGACTGCAGCTGGATCAACAGCTCAGAAAATTCGTTCGAGGCTTTGGGGTCCAGCCCCGACGTCGGCTCATCCAAGAGAAGCGCCTTCGCCTGCTTTGCCAAGGCAATGGCAACACCGACTTTTTGCCGCATTCCTTTCGAATATGTCGACACCCTCCGGTCCGCTGCTTCTGCTTGAAGTCCGCAGCGGGTGAGAAAACCGCGCAGGTCTTGATCGCCATACTCGTCATGACCGCCGAGACGGGCGAAATACTGAATGTTCTCCAAGCCAGTGAGGTTTGGATAGAGCATCACCTGTTCAGGGATGTAGGCCAGATACTTCTTGGTCTCGAGCGGGTTTTCAGTGACGTCGATACCGTTGACCTTGGCGCTTCCCCCGCTGGGGTCGATAAAGTTGAGAAACAGATTGATGGTCGTCGTCTTTCCAGCGCCATTCGCGCCCAGCAAACAATAAATATCACCTGCGTTGATGGTGAGGTTCAATCCTTTCAACGCCTCGTGAGTGCCGTACGTCTTTTTGAGATCGATTGCTTCGAGCACCGTGTGTCCCTCTCTCTATCCGTGCCGGTTTGGACAGGGCACCATTCTGCACAGCAGGCCGTCCCTGACCACACGTTTCCGCAAAAATCGACCACTCTGGCGTCGTCGGGCGCGGACCGATAGAGTCGTCCTCCGGATGTTAAAAGTCATGTCGAGGGCCGTCTAAAACATGGGTATCGCTTTTCCGTTTTCCGCCATTGTCGGTCAGGACGAGATGAAACGGGCACTGATCATCGCTGCGATCGATCAATCGATCGGCGGTGTCCTTGTTCTGGGCGACCGCGGCACCGGCAAATCGACAGCGGTGCGTGCGCTGGCCGCGTTATTGCCAAAAATGGAGGTGGTCGCCGGCTGCCGCTACAACTGCGATCCGGCTGCGGACCGGTCCGGCTGCGCCGCCGACTGCGACGCCCGCCCGGCCAAAGGGGAGGCAAAAGCGAAGAAGGCTGATGTATCCGTTGTCGATTTGCCGTTGGGTGCGACGGAAGATCGTGTCATCGGCGCCCTCGACCTGGAGCGGGCCCTGACCCAGGGTGAAAAAGCATTTGAACCAGGCCTGCTGGCCCGCGCCCACCGCGGGTTTCTCTACATCGATGAAGTGAATTTGCTTGAAGACCATTTGGTCGATGCGCTGCTTGATGTCGCCGCATCCGGAGAAAACGTGGTTGAACGGGAAGGCTTGAGCGTGCGCCATCCGGCCCGCTTTGTCTTGGTCGGCAGCGGCAACCCGGAAGAAGGTGAACTGCGTCCGCAGTTGCTCGACCGCTTCGGCGTCTCCGTGGAAGTCACCACGCCAGACGATTTGAAGCAACGGGTTGAGGTGGTGCGCCGGCGCGATGACTTTGAACGAGACCCGCAAGCTTTCGTTGGTAAGTGGAAGCGCAAGGACGCGACGTTGCGGCGGCGTATTCTGGCCGCGCGCAAGGCGCTTGATGGGGTCGACGTCCCCGACAGCGTGGTCGAAAAAGCATCCGAGATATGCATGACCCTTGGCACTGACGGACTGCGTGGCGAACTCACGCTGGTGCGGACGGCACGGGCTTTGGCGAGTTTCGAGAAGAAAACCAGCGTCACACTCGATCATTTGCGCACGGTGGCGCCGTCTGCCCTGCGCCACCGCTTGCGCCGCGACCCGCTGGATGACTCGGGATCGACGGCGCGCATCGCCCGCGTGCTGGAGAGTGTCTTCGCGTGAGCGCGGACACACCCGGGTCCGGCCTATGGAGCGATGCATCCCTCGCCGCCGCCCTGTTTGCAGTCGATCCGTTCGGTTCAGGCGGCATTGTCGTGCGCGCCATGCCGGGACCTGTACGTGACACGTGGATGGACTGCGCGCTTGCGCTGATGCCGGCAGATGCGCCGGTCCGTAAAGTCCCACTTCAGACTGGAGACGGCCGTTTGCTCGGCGGCTTGGATTTGGCCGCAACCCTGCAGTCGGGTCAGCCTGTCGCGCAGAAAGGCGTGCTGGCGGAAGCGGACGGCGGTGTCGTCATTTTGCCCATGGCCGAGCGCATCACCCGCGGCCGCGCTGCGATGATCGCGGCGGCACTGGACACCGGCCAGGTCGTCGCCGAGCGCGACGGCATGACCCAACGCCACGACACCCACTTCGGTGTCATTGCCTTGGACGAAGGACTAGAGGACGAAGAACGCACGGCAGGATCGCTAAGCGATCGACTGGCGTTCTACGTCGATCTGCAACTCGTTGGCGTCAACGACACATCCATCCCCGAGTTCGACGGCGAAGATGTCTTAGCCGCGCAGTCGCGTCTGGGTCTCATCGCCGTTCCGGATGATGCGGTGCAGGCGGTCTGCGCAGCGACCTTGGCCATGGGAATTGCTTCCGGCCGCGCACCGGTTCTGGCGCTCAAAGCCGCACGGGCGTCGGCGGCTTTACACGGACGCGATGAGGTTGACCGCGATGACATCGCCGCGGCGGCGCGTCTCGTCCTCGGGCATCGCGCCACCATGATGCCTTCGCCGGAGCCGCCCCCCGAGGACGACGAGCTACAAGAAGACGAACCGGAAGACATTGAGGAACCCGAACCGCAATCGCTCGAAGACATACCGTTGGACGACATGGTGCTTGAAGCTGCGCTGGCGGCCATCCCCCCTGACCTGCTGGCGCTCCTCAGCAAAGGCGGGCAGCGTAACCGTCAAACCAAAGGCAACAGCGGCGCCGGCGATGTCAGCAAGACCGTACAGCGCGGCCGTCCGATCGGTGTGCGTTCCGGTGATCCGCGCGCTGGGGCACGGTTGAACGTCCTCGCCACCGTACGGGCCGCAGCACCTTGGCAGCGCGTGCGCATGCATGAGTCGGCTACGCACGGGCTCCAGGTCCGGCGCGACGATTTTCGGATCACCCGTTTCAAACAGCAGGCGGGAACGACAACCATCTTCGTCGTCGACGCGTCCGGTTCCACTGCATTAAACCGCCTCGCCGAAGCCAAGGGTGCGGTGGAACTCTTGCTCGCCGAATGTTACGTGCGCCGCGACAATGTCGCGTTGATCGCGTTCCGCAATCAATCCGCGGAAATTTTACTCCCGCCAACGCGCTCGCTGGTGCGCGCCAAACGCAGCCTTGCCGGATTGCCAGGCGGCGGCGCAACCCCGCTGGCGTCGGCCATTCAATCCGCCGCAGCGGTTGCGGACAGCGTCAAGCGCGCCGGCGACACGCCGCTGATCGTAGTGATGACCGACGGCCGTGCCAACATCGCCTTGGACGGGAACGCGGACCGGACCCGGGCGCAGGACGATGCCAAGACAGTGTCCCAGGCGCTGCGCCAGCACGGCTACTCCGCGCTGGTCATCGACACGTCGCGTCAGCCACACCCGCAGGCTCAGGCCCTAGCTGAAGACATGGGTGCCATCTATTGTCCACTGCCCTATGCCGATGCCGCCACGGTCTCCGGTGCGGTGAAGTCTTTCGCACCGGGACGCTGATTCAGCGCGATCGAGTTTGCTGCAGCGCAATATTTTTGTGCCGCAAAGCACTGTGGCGACCGCCCTGAATTCAGCAGGGTTTCAGCAGGTTCGGCGTCACCTTGACTCCGCATAGGGCTCACTTAGCATGAGACTTTGATGCACCTGCAAACGGATATGGAGCCTGTGCACTTGGGGTCGCACCTCAACACGACAGCGGTGGTTCTTCAGGAGCCTGAACAGCTGATGCTCAGCACCCTTGAGCTGACGCCGCCGGGCGAACAAGACATCGTCGTCGATATTGCCTGGAGCGGAATTAGCACCGGGACAGAACGTTTGTTGTGGTCTGGCCGGATGCCACCATTCCCGGGCATGGGCTATCCTCTGGTGCCCGGCTATGAGTCCGTCGGCCGGATCACCGAGGCGGGAGCAGAGTCCGGTTACGATGTCGGCGCAACGGTCTTCGTGCCCGGGGCTCAATGTTACGGCGAGGTCCGCGGTCTGTTCGGCGGCGCGGCGTCCCGTGTAGTCGTTCCTGGGGCGCGGGTTATCCCGATTGACGAAAACCTCGGCGAGCGCGGCGTGCTGATCGCTTTGGCGGCAACGGCCTATCACGCCATTGCCGCGGGACCGGATGGACCGGACCTAGTCATCGGTCATGGCGTTCTTGGCCGGCTGCTCGCGCGTCTCACCGTCGCCATGGGCGGCGCCCCGACGGTGTGGGAGACAAACCCGCAACGGGCGGACGGCGCGGAGGGATACACCGTGGTCGCACCCGACGACGATGAGCGGCAGGACTACCGCGCGATTTACGATGTCAGCGGTGACTCCGGATTGCTCGATACCCTAATTGGGCGGCTTGCCCCTGGGGGAGAAGTGGTGCTCGCCGGCTTTTACAGCGAGCCATTGTCTTTCTCTTTTCCACCTGCGTTCATGCGCGAAGCCCGCATCCGCGTTGCCGCCGAATGGAAGCCGCCTGACTTAACCGCCGTCACGGAACATATAAGCGCCGGGCGCTTGTCGCTCGACAATCTCATCACCCACCGTCATGCCGCCACGGACGCCGCCGACGCCTATCGGACAGCGTTTAACGATCCGGCATGCCTCAAAATGATTTTAGATTGGAGTACCTGTTCATGAACAAGGTCGACAAAAAATCAGATATGACCGAGCAACTGCGCGCCGAAGCTGCGACAGAACCTGATCCGGTGAACACGGGTCCGGTCACCAAAGAAACGGAAGTAATCGCCATTTATGGCAAGGGTGGGATCGGCAAGAGCTTCACTCTGGCGAACCTGTCTTACAGCATGGCGCAGCAAGGCAAGAAGGTGCTGCTGATCGGTTGCGACCCTAAGAGCGACACGACGTCACTGCTGTTTAATGGCCGCAGCTGTCCGACCATTATCGAAACGTCATCGAAGAAGAAACTCGCGGGAGAGAAAGTCATCATCGGCGATGTTTGCTTCAAACGCGACGGGGTGTTCGCGATGGAGCTCGGCGGGCCCGAAGTCGGCCGCGGCTGCGGCGGGCGCGGCATCATTCACGGCTTCGAGTTGCTCGAAAAGCTCGGCTTCCATGATTGGGATTTCGACTACGTTTTGCTCGACTTCTTGGGCGATGTGGTCTGTGGCGGCTTCGGCCTGCCGATCGCCCGCGATATGTGTCAAAAAGTGATCGTCGTCGGCTCAAACGACCTGCAATCGTTGTACGTGGCCAACAATGTCTGTTCGGCCGTGGATTACTTCCGCGGCCTCGGCGGCAACGTCGGCGTTGCCGGGATGGTCATCAACAAGGATGACGGCACCGGCGAAGCCGCGGCCTTTGCCGAGGCGGTCGGCATTCCGGTGCTTGCTGCGATCCCTGCGCACGACGACATTCGCCGCAAAAGCGCGAACTACGAAATCATCGGCAGACCCGAAAGCGAATGGGGCAGCCTGTTCGAGGAACTCGGTGCCAAGGCCGCAGCCGCTCCGCCGATCCAGCCCAAACCGCTGACCCAGGACGAACTTCTGGGACTGTTCAAAGGCGAGTCGGTCGGGCGGGACGTCATTTTGGACCCGGCCACCGTAGAAGACATGTGCGATCTGTCAGTGATCGATAAACCCTCTCTCGAAGTGATGTACGAAGGCGTCTAACAAAGACGCGTTAGGACGAATTGATGTCATCAACGGAAACCTCTCAACCACCGGCAGACAGCGACGCCGTCGCCAAGCTCGCCGACGCGGGCTGCCACGCCGGCACCGAGGTCATGCTGGAAGCCGCGAAAGCCGCGGGCAAGAGCGGCGCCCTGGACAAGCTGGCCAAGGACTATCCCAAAGGGCCGCATGATCAGCCGCAGTCTATGTGCCCGGCCTTCGGGTCATTGCGGGTGGGTCTGCGCATGCGGCGCACCGCGACGATTCTGTCCGGCTCGGCCTGCTGCGTGTACGGTCTGACATTCACGTCTCACTTTTACGGCGCGCGGCGCACGGTTGGCTACGTACCGTTCAATTCGGAAACTTTGGTCACGGGCCAGCTGTTTGAAGACATCCGCGATGCGGTGATCGAAATCGCCAATCCAGATGAGTACGACGCGGTGGTGGTGATTAACCTGTGTGTTCCGACCGCGTCCGGTGTGCCGCTCGACCGTCTGCCGCGTCAGATCGACGGCGTGCGGGTCATCGGCATCGACGTGCCCGGCTTTGGCGTCCCCACCCATGCGGAAGCCAAGGATGTGTTGTCGGGCGCGATGCTCAAGTATGCGCGCCAGGAAGCGGAACAGGGCCCGGTCGCCCGTCCGAGCAACTTGGAAGAAGACAAGCCGACGGTATCGCTGATTGGCGAGTTGTTTCCGGCTGATCCAATGGGCATCGCCTCCATGCTGCAGCCCATGGATCTTGCGCTGGCACCGCAGCTGCCGTCGCGCGAATGGCGCGACCTCTATGGTGCGCTCGACTGCGATGTGGCGGGCGCAATCCATCCTTTCTACACCGCAACTGTGCGTGAGTTCTTAACCGCCGGACGGCCGGTGGTTGGGTCGGGACCGGTCGGTGTCGAGGGCACGGCGGCATGGCTGGAGGCCGTTGGCAAGGCCGCCAACGTGCCGGCTGACAAAATAGACGCTGCCAAGGCCCAGGCGCTGGGGCCGATACAGGGTATTCTGGCCGGCAGCCAGGTCAAGGCGCGTGTGACGCTGTCCGGCTACGAAGGGTCGGAGCTTCTGGTCGCGCGTCTGCTGATCGAGGCAGGAGTGGAAGTGCCATACGTCGGCACGGCTTTGCCGAAGACGGATTGGAGTGCGGACGATCTCGACTGGCTTACGGCGCACGGCGCCCATGTCCAGTACCGCGCATCCCTCGAACAGGACATTGCCGCCATGGAAGAGGTCAAACCGGACCTCGCCGTGGGCACGACACCGCTGGTGCAAGCGGCGAAGGAAAAAGGCGTTCCAGCGATCTACTTCACCAACATGGTCTCGGCCCGGCCTCTGTTCGGTCCAGCGGGCGCAGGCGCCGTGCCGCAGATCGTCGCTGCGCAGACCAAAGGCGGGGACCGTTTCGGCAAGATGGTGTCGTTCTTTGACGGCGTCGGCACTGGCGAAAGCATCGGCTACGGCAACACGCCCACACCGAAAGACGCCAAGCGGGTATCCAAACCGAAACCGGCGAAAGCCAAGTCAAAAAAGGACTCGGCAGCGGATAAACACCGCAAGTCGGTCGATGCCGCCATCGAAGAGCCGATAGGAACCTGAGCCATGCTCGTACTCGACCTTGACCGCGCCGGTGGGTATTGGGGTGCGGTTTACGCTTTCACCGCGATCAAAGGCATGCGCGTGGTGATCGACGGCCCCGTCGGCTGCGAAAACCTGCCGGTGACCGCCGTTCTGCACTACACAGACGCCCTACCACCCCATGAGTTGCCGGTGGTGGTGACCGGTTTGTCGGAAGACGAATTGTCGATGAACGGCACCGAAAAAGCCCTAAAGCGCGCCAGCGACACTCAGGACCAGGACATGCCGGCGGTGGTTGTTACCGGGTCGATCGCCGAGATGATCGGCGGCGGGGTAACGCCGGAGGGATCGAACCTGAAACGATTCCTGCCGCGCACCATCGACGAAGACCAATGGCAAAGCGCCGACCGCGCCATGTACTGGCTGTGGACGGAGTTCGGCGCCAAGAAAGCCAAAGCGCGGCGCAAGGCGGCAGAGAAAAACAAGGCGGCGGACGCCAAGCCAAAGGTCAACATTATAGGGCCGATCTACGGCACGTTTAATATGCCGTCAGACCTGGCCGAGATTCGCCGCCTCATCGAAGGCATCGGCTGTGAGATCAACATGGTGTTCCCGCTTGGCAGTCACATCGGCGACGTGGCCAAGCTGGCCGAGGCCGATGTAAACGTGTGCCTGTACCGCGAGTTCGGCCGTCAATTATGCGAGGACTTGGAGCGGCCGTATTTGCAGGCCCCCATCGGCATGTACGCGACCACCAATTTCCTGCGCAAACTGGGTGAACTTGCCGGCGTTGATCCGGAGCCGTTCATCGAGCAGGAAAAACAGACGACCATTAAACCCATTTGGGACTTGTGGCGCAGCGTCACACAGGACTTTTTTGCCACGGCGTCATTCGCGATCGTGGCCAGCGACACCTATGTGCGCGGCATGAAACACTTCTTGGAAGACGAAATGGGAATTCCCTGTACGTTTTCCTTTTCGCGGATGGCCGGGAAGAAACCTGATAACGCCGCGGTGCGCGCCGCGTTGAAAGAGAAGCCGCCGCTGGTGCTATACGGCTCCTACAACGAGCGCATGTACGCCGCCGAGCAAGGCGGACGCTGCATGTATATCCCGGCGTCTTTCCCAGGTGCGATCGTACGCCGGGCAACGGGTACGCCGTTCATGGGGTACGCCGGTGCGACTTACATCATTCAGGAATTCTGTAATGCGCTGTTCGATGCGCTGTTTCATATCCTGCCGCTGGGCACGGACTTGGACAAAGTCGATGCAACCTTGACCAGTTTCGAGAAGACCGACAGCTACGCATGGGATGCTGACGCCAAACAGATGCTGGATGAGCACGTCGAGGCGCAGCCCTATCTTGTGCAGATTTCTGCGGCGAAGCGTTTACGCGACAGTGTCGAACGTGACGCCAGGCGGGCCGGTGAAGACCGCGTTACCGCCGAACGGGTGTCGCGCTCTCTGGCGCAACACGCCGCGGGCACAGCTGCCTAGTATCTGAAAGCCCTCGTCTTACCAGGCGGGTGCCAGCCGGACCGTATCCGGCAGGTCGTTGGTTTTGGTCGGCATGCAGTAAAGCTGCACGAACGTGGCCGCGCCAACGGCACCCAACCCCAGATATTTGAGCGTACCCATCAGGCCGCCCCTGGCCTTGGCCTCTTCGCGGCCGCGAGAAACCTCTACCAACCGGTTGAAGCGCGCCCGGAACTTGGGATTTTCGATGTCGAGTTCCACTGGAAACACTTGGCGGGTGATCGCCGTGGTGATGTCGAAAACGCGCCAGCCGAAGTCACCCGGGTCCATGCCAAAAGCGTTGTACATGGCCGGACGTTTGTGATCGCGGACATACATGGTTGCGAACACGGCGAGCAGGAAGAAGCGAATCCACAGTTTGTTGTGACCTTTGAGAAGATGCGGATTGGCACGCATCAACAAAGCGAAGGCTTCGCCGTGACGGAACTCATCGTTGCACCATTCCTCGAACCACTTAAAGATCGGATGAAAGCGGCGGTCAGGGTGCCGCTCGAAGTTGCGGAAAATGGTGATGTAGCGGGCGTAGCCGATTTTCTCGGACAGGTAGGTCGCGTAGAAAATGAATTTCGGCTTAAAAAACGTATACGCCTTTTTTTGGCGTAGAAAATTCAAATCAACGCCAAGATCGAAATCCTTCAAGGACTGGTTGATGAACCCGGCATGCCGGGATTCATCCCGGGCCATGTAGCCCATCAATTGACCGATATCTTGGTTTTTCACGTTCTTCTTGATGTCTGCGTAAAGCACGCACCCGGAATACTCTGCCGTGCAGGAACTGACCAGGAAGTCGATGAACTCCTCGCGCAAGTCTTCGGGCATCTCAGCGACCGCGGTTTCGAATTCGGGCGTGCGGGTAAAGTGCTTGCGGTTGTGGTCGCTGTTGAACTCAGCGATGAGATCGTCCCACTCCTTGCGCACAGGGGAGATGTCTATACGGTCCATGGCATCGAAGTCCGTCGTATAGAACCGCGGGCTCAGCAGCGTGTTCTGGCGCGCCATCTGCGTGGTTTCATTCGGTTCAACGGTATGGGTTTCTGCGGTCATGATGTCCTCCCTCCCTTTGAGTGGACGTGGTATTTGTGAGCCTGAGCCTTAGCCCGTGTGGCCTGACTCCATGCAGCGCACTTCGAGCGCCTGAGAAATATAGAAGCCGCTGCCGATCCGTTGTGTGCGGCCCGCCTGCCAGCCGGTAAGATCCGGCGAGGCGCCGATCAACTGCCGGATGCGGCCTTCACTGACCGGTTCGATCGCCGGCGCCCGGTCGCTGCGCGGGAACAAACGCCCAATCGCGTGCATAACCGCCAGCGGTATCGTACGCGGCGCAAACGTGAACACCATCGACTGATTGGTGCGCGGTGCGAGCTGGGTAATCACCTGCAAAATGTCTTCTGAGCGATAGTGAATGAGCGAATCCATTGCGACCACATGGTCGAAACGGCCAAGCTCAGGATCGAGCATATCTCCGACATGGTACTCAATCGCGCCGCCGCCCAGATCGCCGGGTGTGCGCGAACGAGCCTGATCTACCAGGGTCGGCGACAGGTCAATCGCGAGCACGTGCGCACCGCGCTGGGCAGCCTCAATCGCCAATGCACCGGTACCACAGCCGGCGTCGAGCACGCGTTTGCCCTGCAAGTCGCTGGGCAGCCAGCCGAGCAGCGTGCTGCGCATGCGGTCGCGGCCGGCGCGCACGGTGGCGCGGATGCGCCCAACCGGGGCATCGGAGGTCAGCTGGGCCCAGGCGTCGGCCGCCGTCCGGTCGAAGTAGGTTTCAAGCTGCCCGCGGCGTTCCTGATAGGTGGTCGACGGCATCAATCGAAACCGAGCAGATCGAATATTTCGCGGTCTTTCAGCGGCGTCGCTTCGAGCGGCTCAACGCCAGCCCACAGAGCGGCCGCCATGCGCAGATACTCTTCCTGCACTTTCTCAAGTTCGGGCGACGGTTCCATTTCAAACAACGTGGCCTTCTTCAGCCGGCTGCGGCGAATGACGTCGAGATCTGGAAAATGGCCGATGGTTTTGAGACCGGTCCGTTGGTTGAACTTCTCGATTTGATCGGTGTCGGCACTGCGGTTGGCAATGGCCCCACCGAGACGCACATTATAGTTCTTCGATTTTGCTCTGATCGCCTGAACGATGCGGTTCATCGCGAAGATGGAATCGAAATCATTGGCGGTGACGATCAGCGCCCGGTCGGCGTGCTGCAGGGGGGCCGCGAAGCCGCCGCAGACGACGTCGCCAAGCACGTCGAAAATAACCACGTCCGTGTCTTCAAGCAGATGATGTTCCTTGAGCAGCTTGACCGTCTGACCGACGACGTAGCCACCGCATCCGGTGCCCGCAGGTGGTCCACCGGCTTCGACGCACATCACACCGTTGTAGCCTTCGTACACGAAATCGTCCGGGCGCAGTTCCTCGGAATGGAAGTCGACGGTTTCGAGTGTGTCGATCACCGTCGGCACCAATTGCTTCGTCAGTGTGAAGGTGGAGTCGTGTTTGGGGTCACAGCCAATCTGCAACACCCTTTTGCCGAGTTTGGAAAAGGCAACAGACAGATTGGACGACGTCGTGCTCTTGCCGATCCCGCCTTTGCCGTAAACGGCGAAAACCTTGGCCGAGTCAATCTGGACCTTCGGGTCCATTTTGACCTGAACACTGCCCTCGCCGTCTTCACCGCGTCGGGTTTGCGGCGGCTTGGAAATGACGTTCATAGCGTGCTCCTTGCAGGGTTCATGCAACCGCCTCGGCACCAATGCCTTCAAGGCGATCTTCGAGATCTTCGCCCGCTTCCCGGAGAGCATCGAGCATCTCGGGATCGGGAGTCCAGTACTGACGCTCGTGCGCTTCCAAGAGGCGGCTGGCAACCTTGGACGCCGCCGCAGGATTCAGCGATGCTAAGCGATCCCGCATTGCAGCATCCAGAACGAACGTTTGCGTAATTTTCTGATAAACCCAGGGCTCGACCTGACCGGTGGTCGCCGACCAGCCCATGGTGTTGGTCACCTGGGCTTCGATTTGGCGCACTCCCTCATAGCCGTGTTTGAGCATGCCCTCATACCATTTCGGATTGAGCATGCGGGTCCGGGTTTCCAGCGCAACCTGCTCATTCAAGCTGCGCACGCAGCCTTCCGACTGAGTTTGATCACTGACGTAGACCGGGAGCGCTGAACCGGTGGTGCGGCTGGCGACGCGGCTGAGACCGCCAAGCGCATCGAAGTAGTGATCGATGGTGGTGACACCGAGTTCGACCGACTCCAAATTCTGATAGGCCAGGGTGACGTCCCCCATAATCGCCTGGAGTAAATCGGATTGCTGAACGGGCTGGCCGGTCCGGCCGTAAGCGTATCCCTTACGGCGCACGAAGGCTTCGGCGAGGTCGTCTTCATCACTCCAAGCGCTGCTGTCGATCATCTGATTGACATTGGCCCCGTAAGCGCCATCCGCGTTGCTGAAGACACGCAAGGCGGCGGTTTCCAGATCGCAGCCCCGCGCATCCATATACGCGAGAGCGTGTTTACGGACGAAATTCTGATCCACCGGTTCGTCAGCCGCAGCCGCCAGGTACGCTGCTTCAGCCAGAACCCGCGTTTGCAGCGGCAAGAGATCGCGGAAAATTCCTGACAACGTGACAACGACGTCGACACGCGGGCGGCCAAGGTCTTCCAAGGGGATCAATTCAGCGCCGCACAGGCGGCCATAGCTATCGAAGCGGGGGCGCGTGCCGAGCAGAGCGAGAACCTGCGCAATCGGCCCGCCGCCGCTTTTCAGATTGTCGGTCCCCCACAACACAATCGCGATGGATTCAGGATATTCATGCCCGTCTTCGATATACCGCTGAAGAACCCGCTCTGCCTGACGCGCACCATCGCTTAACGCAAATGCGCTTGGAATGCGGAAAGGATCGAAGCCGTGCAGGTTACGCCCGGTCGGCAAGACATCGGGTGTGCGCAACAGATCACCGCCCGGCGCTGGACGGATGTACCCGCCATTGAGCGCGTGCAGAATGGACGGGATCTCGTGATCCTCGGTAAGAAGGCGATCTGTCTTGGCGAGCGCCTCCACCATCGTCAGAGTCGTCTCATTCGCTTTCAGTCCGGCTGCCTTCAATGCCTGCGGCGCGGACTTTCCAGCGACCAGCGCTTCGGCAACACGCCGGTCGGGACGTTCGCCATGAGAGGCCTCAGCGATGGCCAGCAGCAGGTCGACGCGTTCTTCTGCGGAGGGCGGCTCACCCAGAACATGAAGGCCGTTGGGAATGAGCGTGTATTCGAGCTCCTGAATCTTTTCGCGCAGTTCGGCGATGCGTATATCAGAGTCCCCGTTCCACGCCGGTTCCGGCAACGCCAAATCCATCTGCGCCGCTTGCGCCTGAATCGCGGCGACGAGACTCTCGCGTTCGGCCAGGTCCTCGGGCGCCACAGAGCGCCAACGGTCGATGGTTTCTTTGAGGTCTGCCAGGGATTCATATAGTCCGGCATGGGCGATCGGCGGCGTAAGATAGGTAATCATCGTCGCCGCAGACCGGCGCTTCGCGATGGTGCCCTCCGACGGATTGTTGGCGGCGTAGAGATAAAAGTTAGGCAAGTCGCCGATAAGGCGGTCCGGCCAGCATGCGGCTGACAGACCCGTCTGTTTGCCCGGCATGAACTCCAGCGCACCGTGCATACCGAAGTGCAGCACGGCGTCGGCATCATAGTCTTCTTTGAGGTACCGGTAGAACGCCGAGAAAGCATGCGTCGGTGCGAAACCCTTATCGAACAGCATGCGCATCGGGTCGCCTTCATAGCCGAACCCTGGCTGGATGCCGACGAACACTTTGCCGAATTGCGCGCCCAGCACAAAGATCGATGCACCGTTGGACAACACCTTGCCCGGCGCCGGACCCCACTGCTCCTCGATCTGATCGAGCCACTGTTCGCGGGCGACATGGTCATCGGCAGCGATGTGGGCATGGACGTTGGCGTCGGTGCCAAACTGCCTCGCGTTGCCGCCAAGAATGCGGTCACGCAGATCGTCGACCGTTTCGGGCACCTCAACGTCGTAGCCTTCCGCTTTCATCGCCTTAAGCGTTTTGTGAAGGGAGGCAAACACCGACAAGTACGCCGCCGTGCCCGTCGCGCCACCATTGGGCGGGAAGTTGAACAAGACCACGGCGATGTTTCGATCTTTCGCCGACTTGCGGCGCAGACGCACGAGCTTCGCCACGCGCGCGGCGAGCATGGCGGCACGCTCGGGATGGACCTGCATGTCGCGCAACTGATTGGATGCGGTATCAGAGCGGCCACCGAAAACCATTGAGCCGATGGTGCCGTCGAGCTCTGGAATGGCAACCATCATCGTCGCTTCCAGCGGTGTCAGACCGCGGTCCGACGACTCCCATTGCTCCAGGGTTTGGAATTCCACCGGATGGGCTGCGATCACGGGCACGTCTAGCTCGGCCAGCATATCTTCCGCGGCACGGGAATCGTTGTACGCGGGACCGCCGATCAAGGAGAAACCGGACATCGAGACCACGGCATCGACCGTCGCCTGACCGTCTTTCAGGAAAAACTTGCTGACGGTTTCGCGTGCATCAAGCCCACTGGCAAAAGCAGTGACGACTTTCAGACCCTGGGCTTCCATCGCCCCGATCACGCCGTCGTAGTGGTTTGTGTTGCCGGCCAGAACGTAGGAGCGCATCACCAGCAAACCGACCGTACCCACCGCGTTTTTCGGTGCGGGCAGCCGCGCCGCTTTTTCGGTCATGCGCTCCTTCAAGCGGGGGTGGTAGACACCAACCTCGGGATACTCGACCGGCGGCGACGACTTGATCTTGCCCTTGAGTGCAGCGCGTGGGCCGTCGGCATAGCGGTCAACGAGATAGTTGACCATGTTGACGATGTTTTCTTCCGAGCCCGCGAGAAAATACTGCAAGGTCAGGAAGTATGCGCGGACGTCTTGCGCGGTGCCGGGAATGAAGCGCAGGAACTGCGGAATGCGCCGGATTGCCGCCATTTGACCCGCACCCGAACTTTGCGACTTCTTTTTGTTTTTGCTGCCACGCAAACGTTTGAGCAACGCCAGCGGCCCGCCTTGACTGCCATCCATGCGGAAGCCGCCCATGCGGGTGAGGCGAATAACTTCGCCGGCGGTCATGCAACAGATCATTGCATCGCATTCATCGCGCCGCGCCTGCAGAGCATCGAGCACCGGTCTGATGTGTTCTTCGACGAACAGCATGGTGACAATGATGATATCGCCCTGGGCGATGTCATCACGGCAGCGCCGCAATGAATCAGGATCGTCTTCCCACTCCGCGGCCGCGTGCAGATTTAGCGACAATCCGGGGAGTGTTTTCTCAAGTTGCGCCCGCGCTCGATCTGTCGCACTCGCCATATGACTGTCGAGGGTCACCATAACAACGTTGACCGGCGGCGGGCTGCCGGCAGCGGTCTTAGCGGGCGAAGTGCGCTTTGGCATCGTACAGAGTCTCAACTGTGATCATGGACACACCGCGTTCTGCGGCAAACCGTTCGGTGTTGCGGCGGGCCTTGCCGCGGACGAAAAACGGGATCTTCTTCAGTTCTTTGGCGGCATCGGCAGCCCACACCAAATCGTCTTGGGATTCAGCCGGCTCGGTTGCGGCTTCGGAGACGGCGATGTCGCCTTGGGTTTCGTCGCGCCGCTCGTAGCTGCTCGCCAAATGCGATGGTGCGGCATCACCGTGAAACTCGAAGTCCTCACGGAACATGCCGAGCAGATGTTCTTCGAGCCCCATGGTCAGAGGATGTACGAATGTGTCGAACAACACATTCGCACCTTCGAAGCCCATCTGCGGGGAATAGCGCGCGGGGAAGTCCTGAACATGCACGGGCGAGGAAATTACGGCGCAGGGAATGCCAAGGCGTTTGGCGACATGGCGTTCCATTTGGGTGCCGAGCACCAGCTCGGGATGCAGTTCGGATATGCGGCGCTCGACCTCTAGATAGTCATCGGTGATCAACGCCTCGACACCGTATTTCTCCGCGGCGGCGCGGACATCGCGGGCGAACTCGCGGCTGTAGGTACCGAGTCCAACCACGGTAAAGCCGAGTTCTTCGTCGGCAACGCGGGCGGCGGCGATGGCGTGCGTCGCATCGCCGAATACGAAGACGCGCTTGTTGGTGAGGTAAGTGGAATCGACCGAGCGGGAATACCAGGGCAGACGGGAAACTTCGGCCATATCGACCGCGTCCTCGCCAATCAGAGTGGTGATCTCGGCGATGAAGTCTTTGGTCGCGCCGATGCCGATCGGTACCGTCTTTATCATCGGCTGCTTAAACGTGCGCTCAAGCCACCTGGCACTCAGCTCAGCGATCTCCGGATACATCACCACGTTGAAATCGGCTTCACCGAGACGTGCGAGATCGTGCGGCGTCGCCCCCATGGGCGCAACGATATGAACATCAACGCCAATCTGGGACAGCAGGTGCGTGAGCTCGGTAACGTCATCGCGATGACGGAAGCCGAGCGCGGTGGGTCCGAGTAAATTACAGCGCGGCCGGGTGCCCGGGGCCCGCGCCGGGCGCTCAAAACCAGGTTCAGGCGCGTTGGCGCCCGCGATACCGCGGACGAGCTGATAAAACGTCTCCGCGGCGCCCCAGTTTTCTTTGCGCTGGTAGGCCGGGAGCTCGACGGCGACAACCGGGATGTCCAAACCGAGCGCACGGGCGAGACCGCCGGGGTCGTCCTGGATCAGTTCCGCTGTGCATGACGCACCAACCAGCATCGCATCCGGTTTAAACCGCTCATAGGCATCGCGGGCCGACGTCTTGAAGAGTTCTGCCGTATCACCGCCAAGATCGCGGGCCTGGAAAGTGGTGTAGGTCACCGGCGGGCGTTCCTGGCGCCGCTCGATCATGGTGAATAGCAAGTCCGCGTAAGTGTCGCCCTGGGGGGCGTGCAGCACATAGTGCATGCCCTTCATGCCGGTGACGACGCGCATCGCGCCGACGTGGGGAGGTCCTTCATATGTCCACACCGTCAGCTGCATCTAGACCGCCAACCGGGTGCGCCGGACCAGGGGACGGGCGAACAGTTCGGCGAGGTCCGCCGCCTGCTCGTAGCCATGGATGGGAGAGAACACGAGCTCAATAGCCCACTTGGTCGTAACGCCTTGCGCCTCTAACGGATTGGCCAGACCAAGGCCGCAGACCACGATGTCGGGGTTCGCGTCGTAACAACGGTCGAGCTGCTTCTCCACGTCCTGGCCTTCGCTCAGCGACGTGCTGGCAGGCAGCAACTCGAGTTCGGCGCTGAGATGCTGACGATGAAGGTAGGGTGTGCCGACCTCGATCAACTCCACATCGAGTTCACGCGCAAGAAACCGCGCGATCGGAATTTCCAGCTGGGAGTCGGGAAAGAAAAAGATGCGCTTGCCGCTGAGATCTTCTTTGAACTTAGACAATGCGCTCTCTGCACGGCGAATACCGGGCTGAGTAACCTGATCGAACGTCTCTTGCGGGACCTGCCATTCATCGGCCGCCGCTTTAAGCCACGCAGTTGTCCCTTCGGCGCCCAGCGGAAATGGAGCTGGAAGATGGGTCGCGCCACGTTGCTCGAGCGCACGGGCGGTATCCGCTAGGAACGGCTGAGCAAGCAGATACTTCGTGCCCGGGCCGACCGGCGGCAAGTCCGCGGCGCGGCGCGGCGGCAGAAAGCGCACGGGTGCAATACCCAGATCAGCAAACATGCGGCTCATCTGATCTTCCACCACGTCGGCCAGCGACCCGACAACCAACAGCTCCTTGGTATCGGTCGCCGGCATCTCGGGCACCAGGGACGCCAGACAGGCATCCTCGCCTTGGGTGAACGTGGTCTCAATGCCGCTGCCGGAATAATTCAGAATCCGCACGCCTGGCGAGAACGTCTGGGAGAGGCGCTGCGCGGCGCGCGACAGGTCAAGCTTGATCACCTCTGACGGACAGGAGCCAACGAGGAAGAGGAGCTTGATATCGGGGCGGCGTTCGAGAAGCTGCGCGACAACACGATCAAGTTCCTCGTTTGCGTCAGTGAGACCGGCAAGATCCTTTTCTTCCATGATCGCCGTCGCAAACCGGGGTTCGGCGAAGATCATGACACCGGCAGCGGATTGAATCAGGTGGGCGCACGTGCGGGAGCCGACGACAAGAAAGAAAGCGTCCTGGATTTTGCGGTGCAGCCAGACGATGCCGGTTAAACCGCAGAAGACTTCACGCTGGCCGCGTTCGCGTAGCACCGGAGCATCGCTGCATCCCGTGCCGGTGCCGGCAGGTGCAACGGTATTGACTTGGTTCATTCCATCACCCCGTCTGCCCGGGCGAGGTTTGGCTGCGCCGCATCCATGGCTGCTTGCTGCAAACGCGCGGCGCGCAATTTCAGGACGAACTGGGTCGCATTGATGACATAGGTTACATAAGCCGCGAGGGCGAGAATCATCTGGCCTTCGGGATCAAGCGCACCGGTGTAGACCGCGACGAGGTAGGCCGTGTGCAATGCCAGAACCAGCATGCTGAACACGTCTTCCCAAAAGAACGGACGGGCAAACAAATAGCATCCGAACACGACCTTTTCCCAGATCGAGCCGGTGATCATGATCGCGTACAACACGAGTGTTTTGAGGACGACAGAGACGGTCGCAGCTTGATATCCGTCGCCGGTTTGCAGGTAACGGATAACCAGCCAAAGACTAACGAGGAAAACAAGAAATTGAATAGGCGCCAACACGCCCTGGACGATGGTCCATGGTGACTCATCGCGGCGCCGGCGCTCCTCGGGTGAATAGAGAGGTGGCGCGTCTTTCCAGCCGGGTTCGTTCAGAGGCAAATCCCCTACCTTCTCATCTCTCATACCTCTCCGAAAAATAAGGCTAAATGGAGGTTAGAGGACGTGTCAATAAGACCACCGGGGCCGCAAAACCCTAAGAAAAAAGAGCTTTTAGGCGGTTTGAAGCCGGCTCGAAGTCCATACCCGCAACAGCTGCATAGTGCGGTGCAACAGCACCCGGACGCGCTCGCGTCCGCGACGGTACGAGTTGACCCTCCGGCCACACCAGCACATCGTGCCCGCGCCCGGATTAGGATCGATCTTAAGTTAGATAGTTGAGGCTTTGTGCGTATCTTGTGCCGTCAATTCGGCCGCCACGTTCCCGTCACGGATACCCGGTGCATCAGGCGCGGACCGCTGTAATCTGGAATGCCGCGATGTTGCACCGCAAGATTGTCCCAAATACACAGAGCGTTGTTTTCCCAGTTCAACCGAAATTGGAATTCTGGACGCGACGCGTGCTGATATAAAAATTTCAGGATCGCTTCGCTTTCGTGTGGCTCAAGGCCACATATTTTGGTCGTCCAGCTCTCATTGACGAACAGCATCTTCCGCCCGGAATGCGGATGAACACAGACCAGCGGATGCTCGACAGCGGGTGGCATCCGCGCGATGGCGGCGCGGGCATCGGTGTTTTCGAACAACCCAGACCGCAGACCATAGGCAACAACGTCGTGGACCGCCGTAAGGCCGTCTAGGTAATCCTTCATCCGGTCTGATAGGGCGTCGTAGGCGGCGGACATGTTGGCGAACAATGTATCGCCCCCAGCCGACGGCACATCAATGGCATAGAGGGCCGCCAGCATGAGCGGCAGTTCCTTGTAGCTGTGATCCACATGCCAGATCAGGTTTTGTGTCGTCAGCTTGCTCTTGCTTGCACCCTTGAGAACATGGACACCGGGGTGACCGTCCAGCTTGGGAATAAACCGCTCTTCTTCCAACTCCCCGAAGTGTTCCGCCAATGTAACGAGATTTTCCGGTTCGAGTTTTTGCTCAGGAAACAACAAGACCGAATGGTCAGCCAGTGCCGCTTTGATGCCGTTGATCGTGTCATCCTCGAGGTCGCCACCGAGGTTCACACCGTCGATGCGCGCGCCGAGCGCGCCGCCGATCTGAGTTACGGCCAGATGAGAATACTGACTTTTCAGAGATGGTAACGATTCGGCCGACTCATCCGAAGATGTGACCGAGTCTGTCATAGAGGCGAAACCCATTTCGATGTGCCCTCCCCAAGGCAGGTATGCGGCCCAACTGGCGCACCAAGTATTGTGCTCGCGGGCTTAATTCCGGTTGGCTCTCCACCTCCATCCGGAAGGGCAAGAACAACACCGGCAATCGCAAGGTTCAATTTCTGCCGAATGCAAACATAGAACCGCTTCGAGTTCGAACCATAATCCTGCCTGCGCGCGCGAAGCTTTGTCAACGCGCCTCATGCAGATGCCGTGTTGTGTGCGGTGCGAAATTTCGGACGGGCGCGGCTTCTGATGCGGCTAAGACCCTGACTCTTTTGTCCTGGGCGGCACAAACACCTCGGGACTCTCTCCTGGCAAGGACTCCACGTAAAGCGATCTGCTGGGGAAGGCGAAGCCCGTGCCGGCACTTTCGACGATGTCTTTTACCTTGTAGGCGAGCGCCTCTTTGATTTGGAGCCATTCGCCCCAATTGGTCGTCTTAGTGAAACAATAGAGAAGAATATCGATTGACGAGTCGTTGAAACTGTCGACGCGAACAAAGGTCGACACATCCTGCGGCGACGCGAACGCATCTTGCGTTTGAATGTAATTTTCGATTTCGTCGCGTATTTGTCTCAGCTGATCCACAGTGGTGCCGTATTCGACACCGATGATCCATTTGATGCGGCGGTGCGACATCTCGCTGAAGTTGGTGACGGCGTTGTCCGATAACTTGGCATTGGGAACGTAGACAGGCGCCTTATCAAAACGGCGCACGTGAGTGGACCGGAAACCAATGTGCTCCACGGTGCCCTCGACGATACCATCAACCATGATCCAGTCACCGACACGCATCCGTTTTTCGGCGATCACGAGGATGCCGGCAATCAGGTTCTTGAACAGATCCTGCGCCCCAAGCGCCACAGCCACGCCAAACAGACCAAGGCCAGCGAGGATCGGTCCAACCTTGATGCCCCAAATCTCAAGAATGGCGGCAGCCCCGATAAACACGACAGCGATGTGCAGGAAGCTGACCAGCCAGTCGAGCATCTCCCGGGTGAGGACTTCCTCGAGTTTGCGAATGGCATGGCTAACGGGCCCGGCAATCATGTACAGCGCCCAAAAGATATCGAACACCACGAGGGTGCGCACCAGCATCCCGGCCTTTTCCTCGTAGCCGGCAGGCAGGTCGAGAAAATCGAGAGCCAGAAAGACGCCCAGAATCACCGGGATGAAACGGACCGGACCCTCCAAGGCGTCGAAGATCGCATCATCGATCGTGCTTTCGGTCTTCTCCGCCATGCGCCGCATTGAGCCGACGATGAACTTCGTGAACAAACCGCGGAGAATAAGAAAGCCGGTGAGAATTGCGAGGGCAATCAGGATCGATCCGAAATCCGCCCCGGATACTCCGGTTGTCCAGACGTCGACGACAACGTCCCAAAATTCGCTCAGCTGGTTTTGCATCATCATCCTCAATGGTTGAGGCAACAGACGGAACGGGTTCGGTCATAGGATGTCAGCGCATGGAAAGCAAAGGCTTGATGGCCGACACCTAGACTGCGGTATATACTATTCGACACTTCCCTTTTGCACTGTTGAAGATTTTCCCCATGGCTGCACGAAGCACTGGACGACCCCGTCAAAAATCGATGAAGAACAGGCCGCAAAAGGGCTATGGCAGACAAGCAGCGGGTGACCTTGGAGCGATGCTTCATGCTGAGATGGAACGGTGCCCTACCGCAGAGAGTCTTCATGAGAGGGTTATTGAACCCTTCTTGAGCGCGCTGGTTTCGACATGTAATGCGCGGGGCTATGTGCTCAATGTGTACGGCGAAAATTGCAATCTTTCGGTCACGCCGGAGTCCCATGCCGAGCAGATTTACCGCTTAGTTGACGCCTACATGGACGAAGCAGACCTTGTGTGAACACCACGTTTAAATGCCAAGGTGAACGGGGCTTGTCCCGTCACCCCTTTTGGCCAATATAAACATGGGAACAGGGTCAATCTCGAGTCACTCAAGGAGTTTTGGTTATTCCCGCTCTTGAGACCATCGGTGCACCGACTAAGACACGGTCGACAACCGGGCGCAATTTGTACCCGGCGGTCGAGGTCAATCGCGCCGGGTTTTTGCGCCGGGACAAACCCCACCGGCTGTATTGGGAAGAGAGCGGCAACAAAAAAGGCGTGCCCGTTGTCTTTCTGCACGGCGGGCCAGGTGCCGGAACCGCTCCGGCCTATCGCCGCTTCTTCGACCCAACCCACTACCGCATCATTTTGATCGACCAGCGAGGGTCGGGGCGGTCCACCCCCGAAGCAGAACTTGCAGACAATACGACCGGTCATTTGATTGACGATCTTGAGGCTCTACGCGTTCACTTGAAAGTGGATCGGTGGATCGTGTTCGGTGGGTCTTGGGGATCGACCCTGGCGTTGGCGTACGGCCAGACTCACCCGGATCGCTGTATCGGCTTTGTTTTGCGCGGCGTGTTTTTGTTCAGCGATGCGGAAGTGGACTGGTTCCTGCATGGCATGGGCCGTTTTTTCCCGGAAGCATGGCGCGCGTTTTCCAATCACATTCCCGCCGACGAGCGGCATGACCTGTTGGGCGCGTATTACCGGCGGCTGACCGATTTGGACCCGGCGATCTATAAACCTGCCGCGGCAGCATGGTGCGGCTATGAGAACGCGTGCTCGAGATTGATTCCCAGTCAGTCCAAAACGGCCCGCTCAACCTCTTACTATTCGGGTGCCCTGGCGATGGCACGGATCGAAGCCCATTACATGACCCACAAAGGCTTCCTTGCGCCGAATCAACTGCTCGACGGCATGGCAAAGCTGCGCCGCCACCCAGCCATTATTGTCCAAGGCCGATATGACATGGTGTGTCCGATCGCCACCGCAGATCAGCTGGCGCAAGTCTGGGATGGAGCGGCTTATCGGGTGGTGGCCGATGCGGGTCATTCCTCCATGGAATCCGGTATTCGCTCGGAATTGATCCGCGCGACCGACGAATTCCGGTCCCTTGCATAGGTGGCAACGCGCCGCCTGATTACCCGCATAAAGTGAAAGTCCGGACCCAGTGGGCCTGGTGGTGCCGGGCTAACCTGTCAGACCTTACAGGGCATTTGGCGCCCGACCTGTCAGAACACACAGGTTATTGTCCCGGTCCGGCGTGACAGTATCCCTCGCGTGTGTCGAGCCCATCTGGGCGAGACGACTGCTGACTAGTTCCAGTAACCTCACTTAACCCCGCCATTCGGCGGGGTTTTTTTTGGAGTTCTAGGCGGCTTTGTGGGCGCCGTGGACAAACCAGTCACCAGCTCCCTGGCTGCGCTTGCGGTAGCCAGTGAATTGCGCGTCCTCGGGATACCCTGCATCGGTCATCAAAGCGTGCAAATCTGCATCTGCCCATCCCATCCAAAACGGCTCGCCGTTGTGACGGATTTGCCAGTCATTGAGAACCTGATCGACTAGACCCTGGTAACCGGGCTGGTTGGTGACATCCATGTGGAAGGAAATGCCGCCAGGCTTGAGGACCCGCCAGATCTCAGAGATTGAGTCCTTCAAGATCTGGGGCGTTGTCTCATGACCCCAGATTGTCGATACCACCATATCGAAGCTTTCATCTTCGAATTGCATGTCCGAGGTATCCATCTGGGTGAAATGGATGGGCAGCCCGAGGCTTTCTGAACGGGCATGGCCCCAGCGCAGCAAGCCTGCCGCAACGTCGATGCCATGCACCTCGGCATCTGGGTAGTGCTGGACGTAGGTCATGGTATTCAAACCCGTCCCGCAGCCGATATCCAAAATGCGCTTCGGTTTCTGCGGACCAAATTGCTTTTCGAGTTCGCCAATCAGAAAGTGTGCGGCGGAGTATCCGGCTTTAGACGTGCGCCCCTTGCCAGCACCGTAAATCATACCGCCGCCGGTCATGCGCGCGCCGGACAACAGGTCATAGGAGACGCCGTCCCGCTCCAAGCAAAAGCCGCCGGGTTGCCGGTGAATTTCCACCTTCGCCACGTTGGGGGGCAGTTCGAGTTCCGGGTTGAGCGTGAGGGAGCCCACTTTATCCGGCTTGGCGACAAGCTCAGCAGCGGCAGCCTCGATCCGGGACAAATCATGCTTGAGCGTTTCATCGACGCAATTCCACATCATGTCTTGACCGATCCAGGTGAGGGCTTCCCAAGTCCTGAAGAGATGCTCATCGGCAATGCGTTGCTTGACGGCCTTGCGGTGATCGCGGTTGAGATCGTCGAGGTCTTGGCCAAGCTCGGACTGGAGACCGTCCTTAATTTCGCTGTCGAACTGCACCCGGATGTCTTTTTGCAGGTCGAGATTGACCTTCTGCTTGAACTTGATGATGAAGGCTTGGCGCGCAAGCTCATCTTGAGTCGGGTGCAGATTGATTTCCTGGCTTTGGTCGGTCGACATCCTTAAGAACTCCTGTTCTGGGTCCAACATCGCCGTGACATGTGGGCCATGACATTGGGGCAGATGACTTGTCATATAAATAAGACCAATAATCAGTGGGTTCAACGGCGTGTTGAGCCCTGATCGGCTGGCGCTCTTTACACCCTATCCGACCGGGCAGACCCACCGCCCCAAAGCACCGCGCCAAAGCCATGTCTTGAGAAGTCATGAAGGCCCCGGTACGGTCCAAATATGTTGAAAACGCTCATATCTCTGCAGCTCATCCTGGCATTCGCGAACACGTCCGCCTGGGCCCACCCTCATGTCTGGGTAACTGGCCAAGCCTCTTTCCAGCTGCAGGAGGACAAACTCGTCGGTGTCGGCATGCGCTGGCAGTTCGACGCGTTTTTCAGCCAGGTACTGGGTGCGGATTTCGACACCAACGGCGACGGGGTGTTCGATGAGGGTGAAACTCAGGCGATGAAAGATCAGGTGTTCACCAGCTTGAGAGACTTCGGCTATTTCACTCACGTCCAAACACCGCAAGGGGCCGCGCCGGACCCGTTTGCGAGCGTCGATAACTTTGCCGTGGGAACCGAGAAAGGCGAAATGATCTTCACCTTCGATCTGGTTTTGGACGCCCCGCTTGACCCGGTGAGCTCCGCGATCGGCCTCAGCTTGTATGATCCCACCATCTATGTGGATTTGATCTTCGGTGGCGATGCGCCTGTGACGATCGCGGGCGGCGAGAACCTGGGATGCGATCTCGAGTACCGCCAAGGCAATGAGGTCACCAGCCAATCCTATTTTTTGGTGCCACAGGAAGTGTGGTTGAGCTGCGCGGGCGGTTAGCCGAGCCCGTCAGCCAATCAATCCGGTGCGTTCCAGCGCCCCGCCGAACAACAACCCGCCGATAACCGCAACCGCCAGTGAGCCGGCGATGGACAGTGCCCGGCTGAAGAAGGCGCGTAGGGGTGATGAGTCAACGTCGCCCCCCGCAACCGATTGCCGCAGGACAATCGCGCCGATCCCCAGCGCGGAAATGGTGATCGCCACACCGGCGGCCATCATGAACGAGGCAACGACGCCGAGAAGAAACACACCATTGGCAACTGCAAACAGCAACACAAGAATAGATCCCGTACAGGGCCGGAGGCCTGAGACCATGCCGATGGCAATGACCTCGCCCTGCGGCCCGAGAGTCCGTGACGCCGTCCGCGCCAGCCACGTATCCTTGGCATTGGGGTCGGGACCGTGAGAGTGGCCGTGATGATGGTGGGCGTGATCATGCCCAGAGTCATGGTCGTGATCGTGGCCGCAGGTGGCGCGGCCGGTGACGGCGCCAAAGGTCATGTACAGGCCAATGGCGAGAATGAAGCCGTAGCTCACCACTTCAAGCAATTCCGTGCGGTCGATGATTTGCATCTGACTGCCGCCGAGCAACATCGCGAGAATGGCCACCATCGTAATGGCGACAATGGCTTGGGTGACGGCGATCACCGCACCCATGAGAATGCCGGTGCGCAATGGGGCTTCGCGGGCGGTGAAGTAAGACGCAACGACCAGCTTGCCGTGACCGGGGCCCGCCGCGTGCAGGACCCCATAGATGAAACTGGCCATGATCACCGTGAAGGCGGCGAGCAGGCCACCCTGATCGCTGCTGTCACGCAGTTGTCCGGCCAAGTAGCGGTTGATGTCACGCTGCCAATCGGCGATTTGCCGGAACACGGCGCGCACCGGCGCGGGCATAACAAACAACGGCGGGTCTTGCGGTTCCGCCGGCGCAGCTGAGGAGCCGAACGGCGACGCCGGGCGGCTTTGTTGCCCGGCCTCCTCAGACTTCGGTGACTCCCCAGACTCGGACGACGCAGGACCGACACCGAAGGGGTTGGATTGGGCGTAAGCCCCGGTGGCGCAGATCCCCAAAAACAGGGCCAAAACCGCTGTAAACCTGATCGCACCGAACATCGACAACCGTGCCACCGCAAAGGTCCTCCAGAGAAAGGGGGCGCCCGCATCCTAATGGCCCGGGACGGCGGCTGTGAAGGCCGCCCAATCATGACGACTCACGAAAACGTGACACGTCGCGGGGACGGTGGTGCGAAGAAATGACGTTTTGCCAGGCCAAAACCAAAGCCGCTGTTACCAAATGTAACGCCGTTGTCTTGGCATCTTGAAATGTATGCTAGTATAAGCTGGTCAAATCATTGATTTGTAAGGGTCCTTGCCGCTTTGGCGGGTCTCGACTGTCCGGGAATTTCACGATGAAGGCGTTGCGCTCTCTCGCTGGGCTGCTGGTGGCTGTCGGTTTGGCAGCCGGACTGTATTTTGGCTACACGACCTATATCGCGCCTGGAGGCGGACAAGCAGGTGGCCCGTCCGCGCGCGCGGGTTTTGGCGACCGGGTCCAACCGGTGATTGCCATGCCGGTGCGCCGTGAAGTGTTTGCCGACCGCTTGGAGGCAATCGGTACACTTCAAGCCAACGAATCCATCGTCGTCACCGCCAAGCTGCAAGGTGTGGTTAAGAGCATCGGCTTCAGCGATGGACAGGCGGTCCGCGCGGACAGTGTTCTGGTGCAGTTTGACGAAGCAGAGCAGCGCGCCCGGTATCAGGTCGAGCTCGCCAACCTGGATGAACAACGCAAGCAGTTCGAGCGGATCGCCGGCTTGGCGCAGGCCAACGCCGCCTCACAAGCGCGGTTCGATGAGCAGCAGGCCGCGGTGAAAAAGGCGGAAGCCAACGTCGCCGCCGCACGCGCCCGGCTTGAAGACTATACTGTCACGGCACCGTTCGATGGCCGCCTCGGCACCCGGCGCATCAGTGTCGGCGCCCTTGTGTCACCTGGAACAGTGATCACCACGCTGGACGATCTGTCGACGATGAAGCTCGACTTTTCGGTGCCGGAAACGTTCCTCGCGACACTACGTGAGGGCTTGGACATTGAAGCGACCACGTCTGCGTATCCGAGCGAGGTTTTCCGTGGCCGCGTGACCTCGGTCGACACCCGGGTCGATCCAGCCACGCGTGCTGTCGGCATCCGGGCCGAGCTTCCCAACCCCGATCAAAGTCTGCGCCCAGGCATGCTGATGGTGGTCGACCTCATCAAAGACCGTCGGGAAAGCCTGATGATCGCAGAAGAATCTTTGGTGCCCTTCGAGAACCAGCAGTTCGTGTTCGTGATTGGCGAGGACAACACGGTATCCCGTGTTTCGGTCACCATCGGCCGGCGGCAGCCAGGCAGCGTCGAGGTCCTTGAAGGACTCACCCTTGGCGATCTGGTTGTGACCGAGGGGAACACGGCCCTGAACACCGGCGACCGCGTCCGCCTCCTCAATGAAGACGACATCCGCAGCCGACCCGCCGCCTCGGCAACCGATCCAACGCGCGGCTAGGCCGCTCTCTTAACCCTTAAGGACCTCATCCCATGGTGCTTTCGGATTTTTCGATCAAACGTCCTGTTTTTGCGACCGTCATCAGCGTGCTGCTGTTTGTGTTCGGTCTGGTCGCCTTGTTGCAATTACCGGTGCGCGAGGCGCCCGACATTGAACGGCCGGTGGTCTCCATCAATGTCACCTATCCGGGGGCGTCGGCCGCGATTGTCGAAACCAAGGTCGTGCAGGTCCTCGAAGATCAGATCAGCGGCGTGGAAGGCATCAAGTCGATCAACTCGAGCGCCCGCGATGCCATGGGCTGGATCAGCGTCGAGTTTGAGTTGGACCGCAACATCGATGCCGCCGCCAACGACCTGCGTGACGTTCTCAGCCGGGCGGCACGCCGGTTGCCGAACGATGCGGATCCGCCGACCATCCGCAAGGCCGACCAAGACGCCGAGCCCATCATGTGGATGAATGTTTCAAGCCCAGACATGGACCGGCTTGAGCTGTCGGACTACGTCAACCGCTACCTTATTGACCGGTTTACATCGATTGAAGGTGTGGCCTCTGCCTGGATCGGCGGGGAACGCAAGAAGTCGCTCAGGGTGTGGCTCGACCGCCGGGCCATGGCCGCACGCGGCCTGACGATCACGGACGTCGAGAATGCCTTGCGCCGTGAGAATGTCGAACTGGGTGCCGGTCTGCTGGAATCGGAAAACCGTGACTTTAACTTGCGGACGGCGCGCTCCTTCAGCTCACCTGAAGATTTCCGGCGGCTGGTGATTGCCCGCGGGGATGACAATTATCTGGTCCGCCTCGGCGAGATTGCGGACGTGGAAATCGGGGCCGCAAACACCGCGTCGAGCTTCCGCACCGACGGGAAGAATTCCATCGGCATAGCCATCATCAAGCGGCCGGGGGCGAGCACTCTGTCCGTGGCACAACGCATCCGCGACGAATTCGAGCGCGTCCAATCGACTTTGCCGAGCGGCATGGTTTTCGTGATCAACCAGGATTCTTCGGTGTTCATCTCCGCCGCCTTGCGTGAGGTCGGGTTGGCCATGGGCATCGCCGCCCTGCTGGTGATCGCCGTCATCTATCTGTTCTTGGGAACGATCCGTGCGGTCATTATTCCTGCCGTCACGGTACCGATTTCCCTGATGGCGACCTTCATCGTGTTGTGGCCGCTCGGCTATTCGTTGAACATCCTCACGCTCTTGGCGTTGGTGCTTGCCATCGGCTTGGTGGTCGATGACGCCATTATCATGCTGGAAAACATTCACCGGCGCATCAAACGGGGTGAGCCGCCCTTGCTGGCAGCTTTCCGAGGCGCCCGGCAAGTCGGCACGGCAATTGTCGCGACCACGTTGGTGCTGATTGCCGTGTTTGTGCCCATCACTCTGACGGAAGGGGTGGTCGGCCGGTTGTTTACGGAGTTTGCCGTCACCATGGCGGCGGCGGTGGCGTGTTCGATGTTTGTGGCCCTAACGCTCACACCGATGATGTGTTCAAAAATTTTGCGCAACGAACTGGATGAAACCCTGATCGCGCGCGGCTCCATGCGCGCCTTCGAATGGATGAAGGATTTCTATGGCCGCACGCTGAATGTAGGCCTGGATCACCCCTTCGCTGTTTTGGCGCTGTTCTTCGCGGTTATGGCCGCAGCGGTCGGCATCTTTCTTGTTGTCCCGCAAGAGCTCACACCTCCGGAAGACCGCGGCAGCATCAACATCATGGTGCGTGCACCCGAAGGAGCGTCACTGGAATATACGGACCGCCAAGGTCAGGAAGTCAACGAGCGCGTTATGCGCGCTTATGTCGACACGGGCGTGGCGGCACGGGTGCTACAAATTATGCCTATGGGCGCCGGCGTCTCCGGTCAGGCGACCAACATGGGCAACGTGATTATGCGCCTGGAACCCTGGGAGAAACGCGACAAAACCGTACATGAAATCATGCGCGAACTGCGTCCGTTGCTATCTGACATTCCGGGGGCACAGATCATTCCCAGGCCTTCACCGGGTTTTGGCCAAAGCCGTTGGGGCGGCGGTTTGAGCATGGTGATTGGCGGCAGCACGTACGAAGAACTGGTGGTGTGGCGCGACATTATGCTGTCGGCGATGAACGAAAACCCCCGGCTATTCGGTGTGCGCTCAAACTACAACGAGACACGCCCGCAGATGCGCATTCAGATCGATCAGAACCGCGCCGCAGATTTAGGTGTGAGTGTCGGCACGATCGGTCAAACCCTGGCGGTCATGCTGGGGTCGCGGCGGGTGACAACCTTTGTCGACCGTGGCGAAGAATATGATGTCATTCTGCAGGGGCGCGATCAGGACCGCCGTACGCCGACAGATGTCACTAATATCTATGTGCGTTCGGACACGACTCGAGAACTTATTCCCTTGTCGAGTCTGATCACGCTCAAGGAAATCTCCGATGCGGGTACGCGCAACCGCTATGACCGGCTGCGGTCCATCACCGTGATGGGGACACCGGCACCTGGCTACACCCTCGGTGAAGCGATTGCCTGGCTGGAGCAAGTTGCCGATGAACGGCTTCCCGAAGCGGCCCGCATCAGCTGGAACGGTCAGGCGCGGGAATACAAAGAGTCGGGTATGGCCATGTACGTGTTCTTCGGCCTGGCGCTGCTTGTGGTGTTCCTGGTTCTGGCAGCGCAATTCGAAAGCTTCATCCACCCCTTCGTCATCATGATGACCGTGCCGCTGGCTGTGACGGGTGCTTTGGCCGGGCTCTGGGTGTTCGGCATCAGTTTCAACATTTACTCGCAGATCGGGATCATTGTGCTGATCGGTTTAGCAGCGAAGAACGGCATTTTGATAGTTGAATTCGCCAATCAGCTACGTGATGCGGGGTATGAGTTCCGCAAGGCTTTGATCGAAGCCTCAACCATCCGTCTGCGTCCGATCATCATGACGGCCTTGGCGACTTGCATGGGTGCGATCCCGCTCGTTCTGGCGTCCGGTGCGGGGGCGGAAGGCCGTGAGTCCATCGGCGTGGTGATTTTCACCGGTGTCGCGTTTTCCAGCTTTATCACGCTGCTGGTCGTTCCGGTGTTTTATCTACTGCTCACCCGAGGTACACGCTCACCGGGGGCCGTCGCAGCCGACCTTCATGATCTGGAGCAACAACATCCGGGCCGGGGCCGGATGTCCGGCGATCCACTGAACGACGGAACACCCGCGGAATAACCGTGCCGGCGTATCTTATGCGCTACGAATCCGTGTAAGCTCGTAGCGCGGGTGCTCAGCGCCCGCGTAGCGTGATCGGCTGAGGGACCACGGAACGCGGTGAAGGAAAAAGAGCTCAGGCTCGCGTTGGTATGTTACGGCGGCGTGTCTCTTGCCGTGTACATGCACGGCGTCACCAAGGAAATCCTCAAGCTCGTCCGCGCATCGCGTGACCGCCATGCCCAGCGGCAGTCTGAAACGTCGGACGACCGTAAAGACGTTCGCGACAGTGAAGACGTCTACGCGGCGCTACTGTCTGCATTTGAGCCACACCTTGACCTGCGGGTGGTGGTAGACATCATTTCCGGCGCATCGGCAGGCGGCATCAATGGTGTCATCTTAGGCCGCGCTCTGGCCCATGACTTGGACCTCGACCCGGTTCAGGCCTTTTGGCTGCGCCACACCGACGTCGTTGAACTGATGGACGACAAGGTTCAGGCCAAGTGGTGGAACAAGATTCTGTTCCGGCCCTTCGTATGGGGGCTGATGTTCTGGTTCCGCAAGGTGTTGGCCGATGACAAGGAGTTCAGACAAAAACTCTCCATTTTCCTGCGCTCGCGTTGGTTCAAACCGCCGTTCGATGGCGCGCGGCTGACGGAAGTTCTGTTCGACGGTTTATCCGCGATGGGAGACCCCTTGCGCCGCGGTCGCTCACTGTTGCCCGATGGCTTGCCGCTCAATCTGTTTGTCACCGTGACGGACTTCTTCGGCTTTACCAAGGAAACACCGATCCACGATCCTCCGTCCGTGATCGAGCGGGAACACCGGCAGGTCATTCAATTGCGCTACCGGCAGTGGCCGCCGGGCACCGAAACCTCAGAGTTCGACCGCGACAACATTCCAGCCCTGGCCTTTGCCTGCCGCGCCACATCGTCCTTCCCCGGGGCGTTCCCTCCCGCCCAGTTGGGAGAATGCGACCGCCTGCTACAGAAGAAGGGGCTGGTGTGGAAGGGCCGGGTCGACTTTCTGTATTCGAACTTCGAGCCCTATTTGAAGCGATCGCTTAACCCCGCGGACGCCGCTTTCGTTGATGGCAGTGTGCTGGTCAACAAACCTTTTGCGCAGGCCATCGGCGCCATCAGCGGCCGCCCGGCCTACCGGCAGATTGACCGGCGCGTGTTGTATATCGACCCGCACCCGCGCGGCCCGCGCAATGACGCGTGGGGCAAAGTACCGGGCTTCTTCCGCACACTGAAAGGCGCGCTATCGGATATCCCGCGCAATGAGCCAACCCACGAAGACCTTTCGTGGGTGAATACGTTTAACGAAGAAGTGCGGCAACTGCAGACGGTGGTGGATGCGTCACGGCCCCACATCAACGCGATCGTCACGGCCGTGGCCGGGGACGTTTTGAACGGTGAGGTCGATGGCCAAACCATCAGCGACCTGAGGTTGGCGGCCAACGCCAAGGCGCGGGAACAAACTGGCTTCGCCTATGACGGCTACCTGCGCTTGAAACTGGCGAGTGTGCTTGAGGAGGTCGGCGCCGCGCTGGCGGCGTTGTGCGGCCAAAACGCCGGCGCTGCGACTGGCAGGCAGATCGCGGCAGCGCTGGAACACTGGGCGACGCAAGCCGGCGTGAGCGCGACATCGGCCCCCTTTGGAGCAACCAACGATGCCGCCACCCAGCCGCCGTGGGTGCGTTTTCTGTTGCGGTTTGACGCGCGGTTCCGGCAAAGGCGTCTGCGTTTTACCATTCGCACAGTCAATCAGCTCTACGCGCGGTTGGGCGACCCGGCGTTTGCGGGCCTTGAAGCAGCCCATTTAGACCGCCTCAAAACCGGTCTTTACGACACCCTCGACCTCATGGCGCCGGTTGCCGATGCCGTGCGAACCCTAGACGTCAAAACCGGCGATCAGATTAGGCACCTGATCGGTGCCGCATCGGATCAAACGATCGATCCGCAATCGGATGCGCCGCGGGAGAGCATGGATGCGGCCATGGTTCTGCTGGGGGATGCGTTAGGCTACGAGAGCCATGCCGAAAAAGCCGAGGCCGTATTGGCAACGCTGCTGAAGGATTTTCCGGCAGCGGTGAAGCGGGAAGTTCTCGAGCCGTATATCGGCTTCTCGGCGTGGGATGTGTTGACCTTTTCCATTACCAACTGGCGGGATCTGGATGAGTTCAATGAGATCCGGGTCGACCGGGTGAGCCCTGAGGACGCCACGTCCCTGAGGCCGGGCGGAACCGAAGCCTGCCTGAAGGGGCAGCTGTTCAATCATTTCGGCGCTTTTTTCAGCCGGGCCTACCGTGAGAACGATTACTTATGGGGGCGCTTGCATGCCGCCGAACGCCTGATCGACATCGTCGTCAACGCAGCGAGTCTGGAGGGCGCTGCCGAAAACGTTGACGTGCGCAAAATAAAATCCGATTCGTTTTTGGCGATTCTGGAAACCGAAGCACAGAAATTGCCTGCCTGCGCCACCCTGATATCCGAACTCCGCCGCGCCGCTACGGTGTTGTAGGCCGATAAAACCGGTTCCGTTTTCCAGCCACATGGGTACGCTGGAGTAAACTCGAAGTATGACAGGGCGCAACGATTGTGAACAAAGGTGTCGCAGGACTTTTGATCGTGGCCGTGCTCGGGGGCGCTTTTTGGCTCCTGCGCACGCCGGATCAGGCGGGTGAAACAACCGCCTCGGTCAACCGAACCGCGGGTCAGGATCAAAAGACACTGCGTGTCGGTGTGGTGGGTTTACCGCCGGCGTTGGGCAATCCGTATCGCGGCACCGGTGTGCCGACAATCTACACCTATCGTAGCATGTTCGAGGGTCTGACCTCGGTTAAAGAGGACGGCACTGTCGAACCGTTGCTGGCGACATCCTGGGAGCCGGTCGACGAGCTGACGTGGCGGTTCGATCTGCGCCGGGACGTGCTGTTTCACAACGGCACGCCCTTTACCGCCGACGCGGTGGTCAACGCGGTGGACTATCTGACGGGCCCAACGGCGGGCATCGAACCCATCGCCCGCGACCTCGGCGCGCTCGCCAGCGCCGAAGCGATCGACGACCACACGGTTATTATCCGCACGCATGTTCCGGCCCCGCTGCTGCCGGCCCTGACAGAAGCACTGCTGATCGTCGAACCGGACCTTTGGCAGAGTTTGGGGCGCGAAGCGTTTGCCTTGGCGCCAGTGGGCACCGGACCGTTCAAATTGGTCGAATGGGCCGATGCCAAAGCCACCCTCGTCGCTCATACGGAGGGCTGGCGTCCACCACAAGTGGATGCGCTTGAATTTTATGCCATTCCGGACGCGGCCTCACGGGTGCAGGCGATCTTGGCGGACCGTATCGACATTGCCGTTGCGATGAGCCGGGATGACATCCTGGCGATCGAATCCGGGGGCGGTCAGGGTGACATTGGCGAAACGGCAAGCGTACTGGGAGTCGTGTTTATTCTTTCCCAGTTAGACGAGGGCCATCCGCTGCTCGACAAGCGCGTGCGTCAGGCCCTTAACTACGCGGTCAATAAGGAAGCCTATATCGACGCGCTGTTCGGCGAAGGCACCCTGCCTGCGAGTCAGCCGGCCACGGCATCCGCTTTCGGCTTTAACGATGAAGTTGAGCCCTATCCGTATGATCAGAGCCGGGCGCGCGCGCTTCTCGCCGAGGCCGGATATCCGGACGGGTTTTCGTTCACTGCAGAAGTGACCATCGGCGGCGGCGCGTCCCTGGCGCCGTCTTATCAGCAGGTGGCCGCCGACCTGCTCGACATCGGCGTAGTGATGTCGCTGAAGACGATCCCTGTGCAGCAGTTGATCCGTGGCATTCAGGAAGGCGAATGGCGCAGCGAGGCCTTCGGAATGAATTATTCGGCGGAGCGCACCACGGACGCGCTGAGGCCGCTGCGGCTGCATTCCTGCATTCACCGCAGCCCCTGGTATTGCGACCAAGCGCTGAGCGATAAAATTCTTTTGGCGTTCGGCACGTCAGACCTGGAAGAGCGCCGCGTTCTAACGGAAGACATTATGGCGGCCTATCACGACGAAGCCCCGGCAATCTGGATGCATGAGGTTGTCATGTACAAGGGTCTTGGCGCGAACGTGCTGAATTTCCGCCAGGATCACACCGTGCTGAACTATCACGAGATCGACCTCGCGCCGTGACCGGGCAGTTGATGGGGGAGTTCACGCCGGTGCGCGAAGCTGTGGACGCGTGGACGGCGGCTTGGTCAGTGCGGGACCCCGACGCGCTGATGTCGTTGTGGGATACGGATGACGCAGAAGCGTCGTACCTGGCTGCGGAAAACGATGCGCCGCTGACAAGTGCGGACGCCGTCCGGAGCTACATGCGCATGATGTGCGATGTTTTTTCTGACATCCGTCATCGCGCGGAAGGCGTGATCACGCGGGAAATTACCGCAGACTTGGGAATGGCGTTCTATTCGGTTGCATGGATGGTGCGCGACCGGCGCGGACCCATCGGCGGCACCTGCCGCGTGACATCGGTGTGGCGGCGGCACGGTGAAGTCTGGCGCTGCTGTCATTATGCAGAGGCTCCACTGGCGCCGTTGCTCGAACTACAGCGGTATTACGAGGCCATCGCCGACGATGGCCTGGATGCCATTCCGGTGAGAGGCTGAAGCAATGGGCACGCTGCAGAGCGGCATTGCCGCGCTTGTCAAAGAGTACGTCGGCTATTCGGAGACCATGGACTTCGCCGGCAAGAAAGCCCTGTGGGACGCGGACGACCCCCTCCCTTTGCTGATGCCGGAAGAAGCCCTGACCCCACTGGTGGGCTGGGAGGCGATCGAGGCTTATTGGTCGAAATCCCGCGTCATTATGGAGGCTTTGAAAAGCCGCTCGGCCAATCACCGGGCGCGAGAGATCGCCGCAGATATTACGCTCGCGACATATGACATGCGCTGGGTGGCGACCTTGGCAGGGCCTGAGGACATCAAACGCAAACCCATCTCGGCGGACGTGCGGGTGACCGCGCTGCTGCGGCGCAAACCCGAAGGCTGGCGTTTCTTTCATCTGATGGAAGGGCCGGTCGATCTGTTGAGCATGGCGCGCAAAGCGGCTGCCCGTCAGGCCAATGAACTGTTCCCGGATTAAGTCTTGGGGCCGTCCGCGTAGGACAGCTTGAGGCGCTCGACCACGGTGCCGTTCTTGAGGTGACTCTCCAAAATCTCGTCGATGTCCGCTTCGCTCTCATAGCGGTACCACACGCCATCGGGATAGATCACCATCACCGGTCCGAGTTCACAGCGGTCAAGGCAGCCGGCGGCGTTGATGCGCACCCGGCCGACGTCCATCGTCTTGGCAGAGGTCTTCATGTAATCGCGCAGCGCGACGGCGTCCTTGCGTGCGCAGGAGCCACGCGGGTGACCCGCGGGCCGGACATTGGTGCAGCAGAACACGTGCAGATCGTAGTAAGGCGTATCAGGATCGGTCATGTTTTCTTGAGGTGATGTGAACGTTTAGGTGTTCCAGTGGTGACAGGCGACGGTGTGACCATCCTCAACCGGATCGAGTTGGGGCACGTGTTGCGCACAGACTTCCGTGGCCTTGGGACAGCGCGTGCGGAACACACAGCCGGACGGCGGTGACAGCGGCGACGGCAGATCGCCGGTCAGCAGAATACGGTCCTTATTGCGCTCTTTCGCCGGATCGGGGATGGGCACAGCGGACAACAGCGCCTGGGTATAGGGATGCCGCGGCTGGGCATACAGCGCGGACTTATCAGCCAGCTCCATGACCTTGCCGAGATACAACACCATCACCCGGTCGCTGATGTGGCGGACGATAGACAGATCGTGGCTAATGAACAGCAAGGCGAGACCGAACTCCCGCTGCAGGCTCTTGAGCAAGTTAACCACCTGCGCCTGAATCGACACGTCCAGCGCCGAGACCGGTTCGTCGCACACCACCAGCTTAGGCTTGAGAATCATCGCCCGGGCGATGCCGATGCGCTGGCATTGACCGCCGGAGAACTCATGCGGATAGCGATTGATCATGCGCGGCAGCAGGCCGACCCGCTCCATCATGTCTTTGACCTCGGCCCTGCGCTCGGCCTTGGTCATCTGCGGGCGGTAATTCTTCAACGGCTCGGCGATGATGTCACCAGCGGTCATGCGTGGATCGAGGCTAGCGAGCGGGTCTTGAAACACAATCTGCAGATTTTCGCGTGCGGCGATGAGTTCTTTCTTGTTTAAGGACGTCAGATCGGTGCCGAGCCACGACACCACCCCATCGGTCGCGCCGACCAGTTGCAACACGGCGCGGCCAAGGGTGGACTTGCCGCAGCCGGACTCTCCAACCACACCCAGCGTTTCACCGGGATTGAGATCAAACGACACGCCATCAACGGCTTTGAGCGGCGTGTATTCCCCAATCAGGATGCCGCCGGTGCGCACGGGGAAATGCACCTTAAGGTCACGGACCTGCAGAAACGCATCACTCATTGCGCCGCCTCCAAGGTCTCGAGATGGCAGGCCTTGGCGCGGCCGGATGCGACTTCGTCCAGTGTCGGCCGTTCGGATTCGCAGCGGTCGAACACATGCGGGCAACGCGGATGGAAACTACAGCCAGGCGGCAGACTTTGCAGATTGGGCGGCTGACCGGGAATCGTCACCAGCGTTTCCGTATCCGTATCGAGGCGCGGCGTACACTTCAGCAGGCCCTGCGTATAGGGATGAGCGGGCTGGGCAAAAATCTCATCCACCGTCCCGCGTTCGACAATGCGCCCGCCGTACATGACGGCGACCCGGTCCGCCAGCCCTGCCACGACGCCAAGGTCATGGGTGATGAGCACAATGGCGGTGCCGAGTGTATCTTTCACTTCCATAAGAAGGTCGAGGATCTGCGCCTGCACGGTGACGTCCAGCGCTGTGGTGGGTTCGTCGGCGATAATCACAGCGGGCTCACACATCAGCGCCATGGCGATCATCACCCGTTGCCGCAGACCGCCTGACAGTTCGTGGGGATACATATCGAGACGGCGCTCGGCTTCGGGAATATGAACCCGCTTGAGCATGTCCAGCGCCCGCTGACGGGCTTCGTCCTTGCTGACGTTTTTATGTTCGATCACGACCTCGGCCAGCTGGCGGCCGATGCGCATATGTGGCGTGAGCGACGTCATGGGGTCCTGGAAAATCATCGCGATCCGTTCGCCACGCAGTTTATTGAGTTCAGACTCCTTAGCGCTGAGCAGATTAACGCCGTCCAGACGAATTTCACCCGAGGCCGTGCCGTTGTCGGCGAGCAGCCCCATCGCCGCCATGAACGTCTGGCTTTTCCCCGACCCGGACTCACCCACCAAACCCAGGCACTCACCGGCGTTGACCGAAAGAGAAACATCATTGACCGCCTGAACCGCGCCATCGGGCGTGTCAAAGGAAACGGTTAGACGATCGATTTCAAGAACGGATGGCATGGTCAGCGGTCTTTTGGATCGAGGGCGTCGCGCAGCCCATCGCCCAGGAAATTGAAACAGAACAGGGTGGTCGACAGACACACCGCCGGGAGAATCAGCGTGCGTGGGGTGATTTCCATCTCCTGCGCGCCCTCGGCGATCAAAGCGCCCCAACTGGTCATCGGCGGCTGCACACCGAGCCCGAGGAAACTGAGAAAACTCTCGAGCAGTATGACTTGAGGAATGGTCAAAGTGACATAAACAATCACAACGCCCAGAACATTGGGCACGATGTGGCGAATGATGATGCTGGCGGTCGACCCCCCGGACGCCCGCGCTGCCTCGATGAATTCTTTGTTTTTCAACGTCAGGGTTTGTCCGCGAACGATACGCGACATGGTCAGCCATTCGACGAACCCGATAGCGAGAAACATGAGATAAAAGTTACGCCCGAACACGACCATCAGAATGATGATGAAGAACATCAGCGGTACGGCGTACATGACATCGACGAAGCGCATGAGGAACTGATCGACGCGCCCGCCGACGAAACCCGCGACGGCCCCGACTGAGACGCCGATCACCAGCGCAACCGCCGTCGCCAGAATGCCGACCTGAAAACTAACCTGGCCACCTTGGAGTATGCGGGCGAGGAGGTCGCGGCCCAGAGAGTCCGTACCGAGATAATGCCCCTTCTCGAAGTCAGGCGGTGCGGCTTCGAGAATATCCCAATCGATTTCCTCATAGGACCAGGGCACGAACAGAGGCCCGGCGAAACAGATCACCGCCATGACGATGAGAACGACGGCGCTGGCCATCGCGGCGCGGTTCGCCTGCAACCGACGAAAGGCGTCCTGCCACAGGCTACGCCCTTCAACCTCTGCCGCCGTATCCAGTGCTTGCGCATGGGGAACCGACAGGTTGGCTTTTGAGCGGCCGCTGGGTATTGGTGTGTCACTCATAGCGCACCTTCGGATCGAGCCAAGCGTAAACCAGATCGACCAGCAGGTTGATGGTGATGACCAGCGACGCGGCGAGGATGGTCACCCCCATGACGAGCGTGTAATCGCGGTTCAACGCGCCCTGAACAAAGTAGCGGCCGATGCCGGGCAAGCCGAAGATCGTCTCAATCACCATGGAGCCGGTAAGCAAAAATACGGTCGCCGGGCCGATGTAGGTCACCACCGGAATCATAGCGCTCTTGAACGCATGACGCAGCACAACCAGGCGGAACGGCAAGCCTTTTGCCCGTGCGGTACGCACATAGTTTGTATGCAGGGTTTCAATCAGGCTCGCGCGGGTGATGCGGGCGATATAGGCAATGAACGGAAGAGCTAAACACACGACCGGAAGAATGCGGTTGGCGAACGCACCATCGTTCCACCCGGCGACCGGCAGGGCAAACACGGTCTCCTTTAGCCAGATGCCGAAGATCAGCGCCAGCAGCGGACCGACAACAAAGTTGGGAATCACGATACCGGTCATGGCGACGGTCATCGCCGCATGATCCGCCCCACTGTTCTGCTTCAATGCCGCCATCGCACCCAGTGGAATACCAACGGCAACCGCGAGAATGAGAGCCGCAAATCCGTTTTGCACGCTGACGGGAAAGCCTTGGCCGATCAATTCAGTGACAGAGAAGTCCTTGTATTTGAAGGACGGTCCGAAATCACCTTGGAGTAAATTGCCAAGGTAGTTGAAGTACTGCCACCACAACGGCTGATCCAAACCGTAGGCCGCTTTAAGGTTGGCCATGATTTCGGGCGGCAAGGGTGCTTCCTGATCGAACGGGCCGCCCGGCGCGAGACGCATCAGGAAAAAGGCGACGGTGATGACCACCCACAGGGTCGGAATGGCAATGATGAGACGGCGGGTGAAATAGGCCCACATGGATCGGATAGAAGTCCGTTGGTGCGTGCGTCAGAAAAGTTACGAGATGGACCATACCGGGCCCCTTGATCAGAGGCCAGCCCCCCCTGGATCACAACACGGCGTGCGGGAGGATTAGTCGTCGCTTTCCAAAGACGGGACCGCGCGAGGCAATTCCGGGGGCGCAAACCGGGGACGACGGTCATCGGGCCGCACGCCGAGAACACGGAGGGGGTGAACCCCGGCGGCATTGGCCTGCCACCCGGTGACATTGGACGACACCAGAGACAAAGGCTGATAGTAGAACAGCGCGAACACAGCCTGATCTTCAATCAGTGCCTTTTCCGCTTCGCGAAAAAACTGCGCTTGCACATCAGAGTTAGCGGCCTCGGCTGCGCGCGACAGCCTTTCACCCAATCCTTCGAACGGGTACGCGCCATAGTTCCACGGGCCGCCGAATACACTGAGCGGCTCTAGAAAACTGCGCGGGGTGTCGCGTGGCCCGGGCCACGTGGCGAAAGCGACATCGAAGTCGCCGGCACGCAGCGCCGCCCAGTGCTCGGGCAACGGAGCGACGACGATATCTGAGCGGATTCCGGATCGCAGCCACATGCGCGCAACCGCCGCGGCAACGTCGCCATGAATATCACCGGACGGAACCCGCAATCGAACGGTAAAGCGGTTATCGGATCCATATCCTGCGTCGGCAAGCAGCGCTTCAGCCACGGCCTCGCGTTCCTCATCGTTAAGCGTCGCATAGGGTGTCCGGTAAGACGTCTGATAGGTTTTCGCTTGCGGCGGAACAAACTCGACAGCTGGCGCTGCGCCGCGCACGGGAACATCAATCAGCACCTCAGCGCGGTTGATTGCCATGGCTAAGGCATGCCGCGCTTCCAGTGTATCCAGTGGCGACCGGCGCGTATTGACGACATAGGCGTAGAGAGCCTGACTCGAATCGACTCTGGCGTCGGCCCCACGAGAACCGGGACGAGGCACGGTTACGATAGGGAACGCAGCCGTGATAAACGCATCGGACTGTTGCGACGCTTCCCAAGCCTCGGCGACCGAACCGGTGGGCCGAATACGCAAGCTCCGCTCCACAGTACGATGAACCAGCCCGACGCTACCGCCTCTGCGTTCTGACACTATGTAGTCGCCTGACGTCACCATGCCGTCTTTTAGGGCATCCGGATCGCCAGACGGCGCAGGTGCGGCGACCGGCCGGCTGAGTGTATCTGGCAAAAGATCATCGGGCTGGGTCAGTCTGATTTCTACCGTGCGTGAATCGGGTGCGAAAACCCGCAGAGTTTGGGACTTGGTATCGGACGCCGCGGTTCTGGCAATGACACCAAGTTGGGCGGCAAACGGAGACGGACGCGACGGATTGAACGCGCGGTTCAAGCCTGCCACGACATCACTAGCCGTAAGCGGGCGCCCATCAGACCATGTGAGGCCTGGCTTAAGTACAAAAGTGTAGGTCATGCGGCTGCGGTCAACGGACCACGAGTCCGCCAGGTCCGGGACAAGCCGGCCACCAGCGTCATAGGCGGTTAGACCGCGGTGCATCGCACCTGCGACGGCATGTTCGGCAGCGGTTACAGCGTGATGAGGGTCGAGCTCATCAACACCTGAGCCGACATAGACGTCAATGATCTGAGCAGCACCCTGAGCGCCGGCGCGCGGAGCCGTGAGCACGCAGATCAAACACAGAAGGACGGCGAAGACGGCGCGCAAGGTCAGACGTCGGCCTCCGCCTTGACCGTGTTGGCGAGAATTCCAATACCTTCAATCTCAACTTCGATATGGTCGCCGGGTTCTAGCCAAAGCGGTGGCGTGCGGCCCGCGCCGACACCGGCGGGCGTGCCGGTGGCGATAACGTCGCCGGGCTCAACATGGGTGAACTGGGAGATATAGGCGATCAAACTCGCAACACTGTGGATCATCAGAGACGTCGACGCGTCTTGTAGCGTGTCTCCGTTGACGCGGGTGGTCAGCTGCAAGTTTTGAGGGTCGGCGATTTCCTTGGCCGGCACCATCCACGGACCACAGGCGCCGGAAGAATCGAAGTTCTTGCCGGCCGTAAAGGAGTGCTTCTGAAAATCGCGCACCGAGCCATCCAGAAAGCACGTGTATCCGGCGACATACGTCAGCGCGTCCGTTTCGGAAATGTGGCGGCCGCCCCGGCCGATGATGACGGCGAGTTCGCCTTCGTAGTCGTATTGTTCCGATAGCTTGGGCATCACCACCGACTGATGGTGACCGACCAAGGACTGGGTGGTGCGCATGAACAGGTTAGGTTGGACCGGCGCTTCGCCGCCCATCTCTTTGGCGTGGTCGTGATAATTCTTGCCGACGCAAATCACCCGCCCTGCATCGGGGATCACTTGATGGAGCACGACGTGATCGAGATCGACGGTGGGTTCGCGGCTTTCCGCCACCTTGATGAGGTTGTCTAACGGTCCGGTGGCCAGGACGTTTTTCAAGCTGGCACCGGCGTCGGAGAGGTCAATGATGCCGTTGTCGATGACGGCGCCGATCTTGACGCCTTCCCGGTATTCGTAAGACACGAATCTCATGGTGTCCCAGGGCCTCTTCGAGGGTGCTATTTAATAGCCGCCCATGTTCATGGTTCTCGGCAGCCACAATACGAGGTCGGGCCATGCGATCAAGACGCCAACCGTGAACAAATCCATGATGACAAAGGGGCCAACACCACGGAATACGGTTTCCAGACTTAAGTCGGGTCTCACGCCGTTGACGATGAAACAGTTGAGCCCGATCGGCGGTGTGACCAAACCGATCTCGATCATCTTCACGACCAGAATGCCGAACCAGATCGGATCATACCCAAGGGACAGAATGATCGGGTAAACCACTGGCATGGTCAGCAGCAACATGCCGAGTCCGTCGAGGAACATGCCGAGGATCATGTACGTCGCGAGGATGGCGAGCAGGATGACCAGACGCGGTACTTCCAGGTTGCCGATCCAATCGGACAGTGCCCCGGGCAAGCCGGTGAATCCGAGGAACCGGACAAACACCAACACGCACCAGACGATGGCCAGCACCATCGCCGTCAAACGGGCGGTGTCGATGAACGCTTCGGCGATTTGACCCTTGGTGGTTGTTTTGTTGAATACCGCCATGGCGAAGACCAGGGCCGCACCGACGCCGCCGACTTCGGTGGGCGTCATCCAACCGGTATACAGGCCCACCAGCACAGTGCCGATGACGGCGATGATGCCCCAGGCGCGGCCTGTCTCCCGGATTTTCTGGCCGAAGGAAATGGCCTCGAGAGAACTCGGGCCGATGTCGGGATTACGCCAGGCACGGAACACGATCAGCGAGGCGTAGAGAATGGCGGACAAAACGCCGGGCACAAATCCGGCCAGCAGCAGCGCGCCAACGGACTCTTCAACGATGATGCCGTAGAGCACCAAGATCGCGCTGGGTGGGATGAGAGACGCAAGCGTACCGCCCGCTGCAACCACACCAGCGGCGAGGCGCGGGTCATACCCGGCCTTGAGCATTTCCGGAACGGAGATGCGGGTGAACACGGCCGCGGTTGCTGTGCTGGCGCCGGACACTGCGGCGAACCCCGCCGTGGCGAACACGGTGGCCACCGCCAGACCGCCGGGCAGACGCCCGGTCCAGGCGCGGGCGGCGGCGAACGCGCTTTGAGTCAGGCCGGCATGAAAGGCGAGCAGACCGATGAGAATGAACATCGGCAAGACGGACAAAGAATAACGCGCGGTTTCGGCATAGGTGAGAAGGCCGGTGAGGCCGAGAGCGGGTTCCCAGCCGCGCAACAGCACCAGACCCACCAGCCCGACCAAGCCAGCAGCCCAAGCCACGCGCATGCCCAAGGCCACGAAGGTTGCTAAGGCGAGCGTGCCGAGAACGCCGGCAAGAAACGGATCGACACTCATGAGCGAGACTCATTGCCCGAGTCAGCCCCGAGGGCCTCCTCAATCTCCTCACGGGCATGATCGGCAACCGAGGCCACCCGTGAGGCGGTGACGGGTTCCGCCGTTGGGTGAATGGCGAGTCGTAGACCGTCGACGGCCTCCAAGAACAACCGCACCGTCAAGATGGCCAATGCGATGGCGACACACACTTTGGCCGGCCAGACCGGTAAAAGCAGATCCATGGTGGAGTCTTGGACGAGGTAGGCGCGTTCGACCGCGTCGATACTGGCCAGCGCCACCGCGCCAATGAAGGCCAGCGCCAGCGTCGACATCAGCGCTTCGACCGCCCACAACGTGCGTCCTTGAAGCCGGCGCACCAGCATCTCCATGCGCACGTGCCCGCCGACCCGCTGACATTGCGACACGCCGAAAAAGGCGATGGCGGCCATGCCGAGTTCGAACACGTCGACGATACCGGGGAGTGGAAAGTTCAAAATTTTGCGGCTGATCACCTCGACAACCGTGAGGACCATCGCGAGACCGATCAGAACCCCCGCGAGGGCGGCGCAGGCGTTTTCAACCCGGGACCAGATACGGTCGACTGTGATGAGGATGGTATGCAGCACGATGGAAAACAACGCCGGTGATACAGGTGATGAGCAAACGTGCCGCAGGCTATCTCATCTGCAGGACAGCACGAAGCCGTAACCGCGGGGCAGCGTCATTTCCGCCCACTTGCGTCGTTACGCGGACACCGGTTGGTAGCAGATGGCCTCGATCTCCAAACGCGCACCGGATAGAAGCAAGTCCGACCGCACCGCCGACCGGGCCGGAGGCGGGCCGTGGAAGTATCCGGCGTACACGGTGTTGAACGCCTTAAAGTCGTCCGCGTCAGTGAGCCACACGGTGCATTTGATCACATCCGAAAAATCGCATCCCGCGGACTGCAGCACCGATCCAAGCCGATCCATCACCACGCGAGTCTGGATCGAGATGTCGCCTTCGACCATCTGGCCGTCCGCCCCCTTGGGCATGAGACCGGAGATGTAGACAAAGTCGCCGGCGCGAACCGCCGGGCTGATGGGATTGGTGCCGCCGTCGGGCAACGTGCCCGTGGGGCCGATGACCTGCCGGGGCACCTGTTAGTTATCCGGACGCGCCACGGCGTTCGCGATCTCGGCTTCCGCCAGAATGAAGTCGAGATATTCGCGGGCAGCAAAGCGGCGGCTTTGACTCTTCACCCACTCGTCCCACAACGGCTGCGCGGTGTCCTGTTTAAAGGTGGCCAGCATATCGGGGTCATACTCGATGCGTTGCAGACCCCTCGCATCGAATTCTGGAATCCAAGCCGTGTCGGCATCGGCCAAGGCCGCGAACTGAAGCTCGTAAGCTTCGGCGTTTATGGTTTCGATCAAAGCACGCTGGTCGTCGGTGAGGTCGCGCCAGGCATCCTGGCTGACGATAATGACGCAACTGGGAATCGCCAGGTTCATGTTGAAGGTGTACCAGTCGGCGACTTCATGAATGCGGTAGCTGCCGAAGGTGTACGAGAACGGCAACGCGGCGGCGTCGAACAGGCGACGCTCGATGCTGGTGTAGATTTCCGGCGCAGGCACCGACGTTGGCCGGCCGCCCAGCGCGCGCACGCCATCGCCGATGGCACCGGGGGCCCGGACCCGCATACCACGCCATTGATCCAGCGCGACGGGCGCATCGCCGCGGCCCATGAATTCATAGCGCGGGGCGATGACATGCTGCAGCACGCGGGCATTGAAGCGGCCGAGCTCCGCCTCAATGACCGGATGGCGGTGGGCTTTGAGGGCGACGTCATGGGACGCGCGGATGTCCTTAAATGGCAGGAATGGCAATTCCATGGCCAGCAAGGCCGGGGTTTTGCCTGGGTGGTAGGACGGGCAGATGTGCGCCGCCTCAAACGCCCCGAATCCGACGCCGTCGATGTTGTCGCGCGCCGGGGAGATGGCCTCACCGAAATGTACGACCATGCGCAGCTCGCCGTTGGTGCGCTTTTCGACTTCCTCGGCGAGATATTCGATCGCCACCGTCACCGCACGGCTGCTGCCCCACATGGACACGTTCCATACGGTCTCGGCGGCAGCCGAAGTGATCGGCAAGAGCGCGGCAAAGAGCGCCGCTGCAAAGCGCCCCATGCTACGGCGCATCAAAGATCGCGATATCGTAGACACCCGAGCCCTCGCGCAGCGGCTTGATTTCTTTTTGGTACTCGTCGGAGTGATAGAACGCCTTGGCTTTCTCCAAGCTTTCGAACTTCGAGACGATGACGCTGCGGCCCTGGAGGTATTCACCTTCCGTGACCTCGTTGGATGGGCCGCGGACGACGTACTCGCCGCCGTGCTTGGCCGACAACTCCGCCGACTTGGCAACGTAGGCTTTTAGGCCGTCTGTCATTTCGTCAATGCGCGCAACGGCGACAATGTAACCTGGCATGGAGTGTGTCCCTTTCAATTTTGTTTGGGTGATGACGGGCAAACTGCGCCGATTTACCGGCGTGTCTTCCCTACGAGAGTCTGTATCTGAGTCGTAACGATGGAATGAGCTTAGTGGTTTGCGGCGAGTTGGCCAAACCCTTCCAGCCGATCCTCAATACCAAGGGCCCGCAGCCCCGCCCAGTAGGTCACCACGTTGACGGTCAGAACAGGTTTGCCCAGGCGTTTTTCCATGTCCTCCACCAGGAACGACATCGACGAATTGGTGCCCACTTTTATGATGCACTCGACACCGTCGACATTGATCTCATCGACCGCCTGATTGAGCAGCTCGGACGTGGCGGTGGCAATATGAAGCGGCGTGGGGTGCTGCAGGCCTTTGATGGCGAGCACGTCATAGCCGGCTTCGGAGAAAAACGCTTTGCATGCTTCGTCGGCAGGCGGCATCCACGGCGTCAGGATGCCCAGTTTCTTTGGCGTCCCCAACACCTCAAGCGCTTTGAGAAGGGCATGCGCAGGCAGCATCACCGGAACACCACCACTGAGGGCCTCCATGTGCGCGCGCATCGCGGTAGCCCCGGAAAGACCTTTGGCCAAGCTGTCGACGGAATGGCCGTGGACGATGATGTCAGGCTCGCAGGCGACGAGCACATCGATAGCGGCATCCATGTCAACGGACGCGCCGAGAAACTTTTTGTAGGCAACGAGATCATCGGCAGGGCGCTTGACCCGGCTCATGCGGGAGACGTGATTGGTGACGCCGTCGGGCTGCATCGCCGCCATTTCAGGCTCGACAATCGTGTTCGACGCGGGAACGAGAATGCCGACCTTGGCGCGATACCCGAGGACATCGTGCAGATCATGGGCGGGACTGGTATCGGGCATGCAACGAACTCCTGTGGCGCCTGAGGGTTTGCGCCTGATGAATTGACGCGCACGGTACAGAATGTCGGGGAGCTTGGTCGAACCGTGATACGGTCATATCCGTTTAGCGGCTGAATCTCAGCCGGTGGCAGGGGGAGAGTTTCTGTGAGCGATTCGGCGTCCAACAATCAACGTGAAATGTTTGACGAAATCTCGGCGCTGGTCGGCGGCCTGATGAAAGCCTTCGACTTGGACGAGGCGGCTGTAATTTCGGCGCTGGAAAACAATGCGTTTGAGATGACCTTCGATGTCGATGCCAACGGCAATCGGTTTGTTCTCGCCACATACGAAGGCCGGTCCGCCCGGCTTTATGCCGGCGCCGTAAAGCTGGAAGACCAGGGAAATCATTGATTTTCATGTAATTTATTGAGTTCCGACGCGGTTCAGTGCATATACATATTATGCGAGATGAACCTGTCCAGTCCGCCTTTGCCGCCCAAGCGGCCGAAGTTTGCTTGTGCCTGCATGTGCGCAAAGCCTCACGCGCCATCACCCAGGTGTTCGACCTGCATTTGGCTGCAACCGGACTCAAGGCCACTCAGATCAACCTGCTGATGGCCGTCAATGCCTTGAAATCTCCTGCGATTGGCGCCCTTGCCGATGCCCTGGCGACCGACTCGACGACCCTTTCCCGCACGCTGAGGCCTCTGGTACGAGATGGTCTGTTGGTTCAGTCCGCCGACCCGGAAGATCGCCGGTCCAAGCGGATCGCATTGACCCTAGACGGCTTGGCGGCGCTGGAGCGGGCCATGCCGGCCTGGCAAGCCGCCCAGACGGCGGTGGCCAAACACCTTGGTTCCTCGACACTTCAGGGCGTTCTGCCGGCCCTGGAGCAGGCGGCGGAGCTGCTGCCCACCAAGTCCTAAGCGGCACATTAACCTGCATATACATGTTATCCCACGATTGGCCTGTGGAGCGCGGCAATTAAGCCGCGTCATTCGCGGCGCTGTTTAAGGGCTTGTTAAGGGCGCCCGGACCAGACTGCGTCATCGAGTCCCGATGACCTCGTGTCCTAGAATTTGGAGGCGACGCGGTGCAGACCGTCACTAAGTCATACCAACCCGGCCAAGTCATTTACGCGGAAGGCGAAGAAAGCCAGTGGGCGTACGAGATTCTCGACGGCCAGGTCGAACTTTTACGCAGCTCGGACACCGGTCCGGCTGTCGAAATGGTGTTGGACACCGGCGACCTGTTCGGTGAGATGGGCATTCTGGACAAGAGCCCCCGCCACAACACCGCCCGCGCCAAAACCGCTGTCACGCTGAGTGCCATTCCCCGGTCTGAGTTTCTGCGCCGGGTTGAGGTGGAGCCAGACACTGCGTTCAAGGTGATGTCGAAACTGGCCAAGAGTCTGCGGTCGAATGAAGACTCCCTGACCCGCGGTGATGCGATCAAAGCCGCGGTGCAGGCTGCGCGCCTGCCCGTGGTGGTACCGGACGAAGAGGACTCCTCCAAAGCCGTGCGCCCGGTGGGTGTCGGCCGGCCGATGCCGCCGAACTTGATTGGCGAGCGCAAGCTTAACTTGTTTGAGCGGATGATCGACGCCGTCGTCAAAGATCCGACCCGCATGCCCGGGCGGCCGAACAAAGCGCCACCGCCGGAAGACGTCCTCATTCTGGTTTCCAAGGTGCACGAAGACTGCGAAGACATGCAGCACGGCATGATTGTCGAAGCGCTGTCGGAAATTCCCGGCGTGCGCTGCGAGCCCGTCGACCGTGACCTCGCCCGTATAATTCCTGGACTGGCAGACAGTTCGGAAACCGGACCGAGCGATGACGTATTGCGCCGTGCGACCAAAGAAGGCCGCCGCTGGCTTGCCGAGAAAAACGCCGACGTGCTGGTGTGGGCCTATGTCGATGAAACAGGGCGTTCGACTCAGCTGCGCTTTGTCGCGCCGGCGTCAAGCCCGGGTGAGCGGCCGGGGCGGTTCCGTCCGTTCCATGTGCTAACCGTTCCGGTGGACTTCTACACCGAGTGGGTTGCGCTCATTCGGGCCGTCACGTTGGCCGCGGTCGATCCGCGCAGCCTTGCCCAGGCTCGCATTCTCCGATCGGCCTTACCGTCGATGGCCAGCGCCGGCCGCTCTGTTGGGCTTGAGCCGTCCATGGCGATGGACAACCATGAGCAAGCGAGCATCTTGTCGTGCTACGGCAACGCCGCGGCGATTACCGCCCAGTTGAGCGGCGACCGCACCTGGTTCCACACGGCCATCGAAGCCTGGCGCGGCGCGATTGAACGCACGCCGGCAGAAGATCAGCGCGCCATCGGCCATCTGCATCAGCAACTCGGCCTGACACTGCAGTTGGTTGCCGAGCGCAACAACGACATCGATACCTTGAAAGAAACTGCCGCGTCCTACCGCAAAGCGCTGGTGCATATCTCACGCCGCCTGCAGCCCTACGACTGGGGTATGATGAAATACCGCTTGGGTGGCGTGCTTTATAAAATCGATATGGCGGAAGGCAATGACGATGTCTTGCGCGAAGCCATCCACGCCTGTCAGGCGGCCCGGGATGTGTTCGATAAATACGCTCATCCCATCCGCTGGTCGGAGATCATGAACACCCTGGCGCAAATTCTACAGGTCTATGGCGACAACGTGCGCAGCGTGCCGGTGTTACAGCACTCCGTGCGCTGCTGTGTGTCCGCACTGCACGTACGCACGCCCGATACTGCACCGCTGCAGTGGGCGGCGATCCAGAACACTCTTGGTTCGGCTTTGTTCCTACTGGCCAAGCATACGGGTGAGTGGGAGTACATGCGCCAATCCTCGGAAGCCTTCCGCGCGGCACTGACCGTGTACGGTGAACATGGCGCCAACCGCATGGCCAACGTTACCGAACGCAATCTGCTGCGCGCCGAAAAGCAGATCAAAGACGCCAGCGAAAAGCAGATCGCCGATCCGGTGTGGGCGCAAAGCTTCAACATCACCGACAACGAGGACGATTTCGATTGGGATGCCTTCCTCAATGGCGAGGACGAAGGCCCGTCGACGTCTCAGTCATCTCAGGTGGCGTAAGCGGATACACGCCCGATTCTGATTTGACCGCGCCACAGCGCGGCGCCATTGTCACGTCATGGTGAACTGTGCAGGTGTCACCCTCGCCGGCGGCCAGGCCCGGCGCATGGGCGGCAACAACAAAGCGCTCCTCGAACTCGCGGGCGAGCGTTTGATCGACCGGACGCTTTCACGGCTTATGCCTCAGTGCACCCCAGTTGCCATAAGTGTTCAGGCACCTGCACCATGGACCGGCGCACTCGGCATCCCGGTCCTTGCCGATGACCCGCCGCACAATGCAGGACCGCTCGCCGGCATAGCCGCAGCTTTAAACTGGGCCAACGCTTTGTCACCGACAGCCGACTGGGTACTGACCGTTCCGGTCGACGTGCCGTTTCTGCCTGCGGACCTGGCGACGCGACTGACGGACGCAGATTGCGATGCCGCCGTTGCCACTTCGGCGGGCCAACAGCACCACACGATTGCGGCGTGGCGTCCACGATTGGCCCCACAGGCATCCGAAGCGTTACAAACCGGTGTCCGGGCCGTTCATGCTTTTCAATCCGGCCTGCAAACACGTTTGGTAGACTGGCCGGGTGGCGCGCTTGATCCGTTTTTGAACATCAACACGCCGCAGGATTTAGAACGGGCGGAGCAACGGGAGTCTGCGGAGTGACAGGACAGAGTCCGTACCTGCTGGCGATTGATCAGGGCACGACATCCACCCGCGCCGTCGCCTTTACGCTTGAGGGCAAACCAGCTGCCGTTCGTCAAATTCCGTTCAAGCAAATCTACCCGCGCGACGGCTGGGTAGAGCATGACGCGGAAGAGATTTGGACCACGGTTGAGAACACCGTTGGCGCGGTGATTGCGGATGTCGGTGGAGCAGAGCGCGTCGCCGCGATCGGCATCACCAATCAGCGTGAGACAACGGTCCTGTGGGACCGGGCGACAGGTGCACCAATTGGCCATGCTATCGTGTGGCAGGACCGGCGTGGCGCGGACACCTGTCAAAAACTGCGGGACTCCGAACAGGGCGAGATCATTCAATACCGCACCGGTTTGATTCCCGACTCCTATTTTTCGGCGACAAAGATTCAATGGCTGCTCAACTCTCAACCGGACTTGCGCGACCGCGCGGCGCGGGGCGAGCTTGCCTGCGGCACCATCGACTCGTTCTTACTGTGGCGGCTGACCGGCGGCGTACATGCCACCGACGCCACCAACGCGTCCCGCACCATGCTGTTCGACATTCACAAACAGGACTGGGACGCCGACCTGTTGAACATGTTCGACGTGCCAAAAGATGTTTTACCCACGGTCGATGACACCGCCTTTGCTTACGGTGAAACCCACAGCGATTTGTCTGACGCGAAAATTCCCGTGACCGCGCTGGTCGGCGATCAGCAAGGGGCGCTTGTGGGCCAAGCGTGTTTCGAAACGGGTATGGCCAAAAGCACGTTTGGTACAGGCGCCTTTGTCTTGGCGAACACCGGCGCCGAGGCCCCGCAGTCAAAACACAACCTGCTGACCACCGTCGGCTACAGACTTGGTGGAGAACCTGCTTATGCCGTCGAGGGCAGCGTGTTCAACGCCGGAACCACGGTGCAATGGATGCGCGACGAGTTGAGCTTGTTCGCATCTGCAAATGAAACCTTGGCCCTGGCGGAGCAAAGCGAACGGGATGCGGTGATGTTCGTTCCCGCGTTCACCGGCCTCGGTGCACCCCACTGGGATCCCGATGCCCGGGGCGCGCTGTTCGGACTGACCCGCGACACGACCAAAGCTGATGTGGTCCGCGCGGGTATAGAAGCGGTGTGCTTTCAGACTGCCGATCTGCTCGATGCCATGACCTCCGATACCGGCCAGCCCCTGACGCTGCTGCGGGTCGACGGCGGCATGGCGGCGAACGACTGGATGCTGCAAAGATTGGCAGACATTACAGGGGTTCCGGTGGAACGCCCTGACTATCTCGAGACCACGGTGTTGGGCGCGGCGCTCATGGCCGGCGTTGGCGCCGGACTCTTCTCGACGCTCACGGATACGGACGCCTTCCGCACAGTAGACCGCCTGTTCGAACCGGGCCGGTCCGAGGACTGGCGCGCCGCCCGGCGCGGGGTTTGGCAAGATGCGGTCGCGCGCGTGCTGACGCAGTAAAACAATTTAGCCGCTTGACAGCGGATCGCCATCGGGCCGGTCCACTTACGCGGAGTCGGGCCTGATCAGCCGATATTGCAACGCACAAAACCTGCGGTTGTTTTGCGTTAAGGCGCTGAACACAAACACTATTCTTGGGGCTGAATTGGCGGGTCGGGGGAAGTGCGATACATTCGCAGAAGGGCCCGGGTTCGATAAGGTTGCTTGCGTACATGGAATCGTCCTCCCAGGCCGGGTCCGGCGGGTCCGGCGTCACCGCCAAGGTCAAATGGTTCAATCCTGCAAAGGGCTTTGGCTTCGTCGCGCCGACTGACGGAACCCCGGATGCGTTTCTCCACGTCTCTGTTGTGCACAAGGCGGGGCTTAGAACCTTGCGGCAGGGCGCGACCATCACCTGTGAATTATCTGCAGGACCGAAGGGACCTCAGGTCACTGAGATCGAACAGGTCGATAACTCAACCGTTGTCGATGACGTGCCCGAGGGCGACGAAACGGTGATCACCGGGGAGATCAAGTTTTTCGCAGCCGATAAAGGATATGGCTTCGGTGTTCCGGAAGGTGGTGGACACGACATCTTCATCGGCATCGGCGCATTGCAACGGTCCAACCTGGATCGCCTTGAGTCTGGCCAGCGGGTTCGGATGCACGTGCAGGACGGCAAGAAAGGTCCAATGGCGACGCAGGTCGAAGTGATCGGTGATGCGCCAAGCGAACCCGCGCCTTCCAGCGAAGAGTAGACCTCAACCTTGATTCTTTTAAGTCGCGGCGCGCCGCTCGCGCGCGGCGAGCCACATGACAGCTGCGAGTGCGACCGCAAGAGGCACGGCCATGGCGCCGTTGACCGCGGCCCAGCCGAAGCTGTTTTGCAACGCGCCTGACGAGAAGGTCGCGACGGAAATTGTCGCAAAGATGAGAAAGTCATTGGCGGCTTGGGTCTTTTCCTGTTCTTCGGGCCGATAGCACTCGGTGAGCAGCGTCGTGCCGCCGATAAACATAAAGTTCCAGCCGAGACCAAGCGCGACGAGACCGGTCCAGAAATTCGCGAGTTCCACGCCGGAGAGATTGGCCGCCATACACCCCACGTTAAGCACCACGCCGGTGGAGATGATGCGCAGCACGCCAAACCGCTTGATGAGGGACCCGGTGAAGAAGCTGGGGCCGAACATGGCAAGCGCGTGCCACTGAATGACGAAGGCCGCGTCGTCGAAGGTCAGGCCGCAATCGACCATGGACAACGGAGTCGCACTCATCACCAGAATCATGGTGCCGTAACCGACCATTCCTGAAATGGCGGCAACGATAAACGTGGGCTGGGCGGCAATCTCCTTGAGCGGCCGGGGCGGCGACAGGCCCGCACTTGCGCCGCGTGGCGGCGGCAAGGCGGCGATCTGAATGAGCGCCGCCGTGAACAGGCTAAGCACCGCGATCGCGGCGTAACATCCAGCAAACAGGATGGGTGAGAACACCTCTCGGGTGAGCTTGGCGAGTTCAGGTGCGGCCAAGGCAGAGAGAATGCCACCGGCCATGACGAATGAGATAGCTCGCGCTCTGAGATCCGGCGGTGAGGCTTCGGCAGCGGCAAAACGGTAGTAACCCCAAAACGCGTTGTGCACGCCGAGCAGCGCCGCGCCGCAGATGAGAATGCCAAACGAGTTTTGAAACAGGGCGAAGGCACTGACCAGTCCGCCGCATACACCAATCAACTGCCCTACGGTGAAACCGATGCGGCGTCCGACGTGTTTCATCCACAGCGCCGCCGGAAAAGCGGCAATCATGGTGAAGATAAATTGCATCGCCAAAGGCAGAGTGGCGAGGCGGTCATCGTCAGCCAGATAAGCACCGGCCAGTCCGGTCACCAGCATGACAATACCGGCCCCGGTCATGGACAGCGCCTGACCGAACGCCATCGCACCGATGGTGCGGCGCGCACTGTGGAATGACGGGCTAGTCATGGAGGTATTGGTCACCGGCGCGATGTACCGGGAAAGGACTCTTCGTCACTACGCCGCGACAGGATGGTATCGAACCATTGCATGAAAAGCGGTTTTGCCTGTTCCGGTGGAATGCAATCCAACGTGATTGGATCCTTGGCGAATGGGTTCTGCGGGGCCTGGCTTTCCTGTTCGCCGAACACGCACGGCGTGAGCGCGACTTCGCTGGGACGGTCGTCCACAATGAACCCGTTCATCCACATCACCAGGATGCCGAGAGCAAAGGTGATCGCAGCAGCGGCAATCGCGCCGACCGCGAGCCTTTTAATATAGAGCACTCTGTTCATGGGCGGTGACTTACACCGCCCCTGGCCAGGGGGGCAAGACGTGCGGAGTCTCAGGGCCGGTGAAAGCGCGATGTGTCACCGGTGCAGGGATGACAGCTTTGTTAGAAACGGGCCCGAAATTCGACACAATTCAGGGGTGATATGCCGGAATAGACGGACCGGCGGTGCGTGCCCCTTCCCCTCCCCGTCCTCGACCGCGCTGCTGGTCCGTCGCCTTTCTCAACCTCTCCGCGATCAGCCGTGACAGTTTTGCGACTATTTTTGCTTCGCAGATGCGAAATATTTTGTTAGAATGGTTCCAAAGAACAAGTATACAGCCTGACCCGATATGAGCCCTGAGACCCCAGCCAAACAGCCGCAAGACGCCCTAGCCGAACAGCTGAGGTCGGTCGGATTGCGCCCGACACGTCAGCGCATGGCCCTGGCCGAGTTGCTGTTCGGTCAAGGCAAGCGCCACGTCACGGCAGAGGCGCTGTATTCCGAGGCGATTGGCGCGGGCGTTCATGTGTCGCTGGCGACGGTCTACAACGCGCTGCACACGTTTACGGCCAAAGGGCTGCTGCGCGAGATTTCCCTCGATTCCAGCCGGTCTTATTTCGATACCAACACCGAAGAGCACCACCACTTCTATTATGAGAAGAGTGGCCGCTTGGAAGATATCGACAATGCGGACGTGAAGATCGGCCGCCTGCCGGAAACGCCGGACGGCATTCCCGTCTCACGCGTGGATGTGATTATCCGCGTCGACGGATAGTCGCCGCGGCTACGGCCGCACCCCAATATTTAGAACTATTCTAAACTGCTTGACTCGGTCCCGGGCGACGCCTAGAACGATGGATAGGCAGTGTCATCGGTGCAGTCTTGCCGGATGCAGTGCCAGCAGATTCGAATCTTGCAGAATAGTGTTCAAAATCTAGGAGGGACCCCATGGCTGATCTCAAAGGCAGCAAAACAGAAGAAAATCTCAAAGCCGCATTCGCAGGCGAAAGCCAAGCCAATCGCCGCTACCTGTACTTCGCACAGAAGGCCGACGTCGAAGGCCAGAACGAAGTGTCCGCCCTGTTCCGCTCCACCGCGGAAGGCGAAACCGGCCACGCGTTCGGTCACCTCGAGTATCTGGAAAGCGTCGGCGATCCGGCCACCGGTGAGCCCATCGGCGACACGGCATCTAACCTGAAGGCTGCCGTTGCCGGCGAAACCCACGAGTACACCGACATGTACCCGGGCATGGCGAAGTCCGCCCGCGAAGAAGGCTTCGACGAAATCGCCGACTGGTTTGAGACCCTGGCGAAAGCTGAAAAATCCCACGCCGGGCGTTTCCAGAAAGCGCTGGATAGCCTCGACGCCTAAGCAAGTTGCGCTGCGGGGACCGGAAACACTCCGGTCCCCGTATTTTCTTGAAAACCTGACCGACTGAGCCCCGGCCATGCGTGAAGGCAGCCTGGACGCCCCGACGCGTCACCCCATCGACTGGCAGAACCCGGACTTCATCGACGCCGAAAAGCTCGATGCAGAGCTGCGGCGCCAGTTCGACATCTGCCATGGCTGCCGCCGGTGTTTCAATTTATGTGATTCCTTTCCGCGCCTGTTCGATCTTGTCGACGAACAGGAAGACGAGTTGGAAGGTGTCGACAGTGCGGATTTCAAATCGGTCGTCGATGCCTGCACGCTGTGCGACATGTGCTTCCTGACCAAATGCCCGTACGTTCCCCCGCACGAATTCAACATCGATTTTCCGCACCTGATGCTGCGTTACCGGGCCGCGGAAAAGGCCAAGACCGGCGTTCCCTTCTTCGACAAGCAACTGACCGAAACCGACCGCAACGGCAAGATCGCCGGATCAATGTCGGGTATGGCCAACTGGGCCTCGAAGCGCGGCAACAGCCTGACCCGCCCCGCCCTGTCCGCCGTCGCCGGGGTGCACACCGACGCAGAGCTTCCAAAGTTTCACAGCCGTACTTTTGTTGACCAGGCCAAAGCGAACCCGCCGGCGGTCAACGCCGACGCACCGGCTAAAGGGCGGCAAGCCGTGATCTACGCGACCTGTTTCGCCAACTACAACAACCCGGAGATCGGCACCGCAGCCCTGAACGTGCTGGCCCACAACGGCGTGGAGACGGAGGTGGTCTACCCGGAATGCTGCGGCATGCCGCAGCTTGAGCAGGGCGACATCGCCCGGGTGGCCGAAAAAGCGAAGGCCATCGCCAAGGACCTCAAACCCCATGTCGATGTGGGAAAAGACATCGTCGCCCTGGTGCCGTCCTGCGCCCTGATGATGAAGTTCGAATGGCCGCTGATTGTACCGGACGATGAAGACGTTCAACGCCTGGCACGGGCGACGTTCGATATTTCCGAATACGTCATGCGGATTGCCGACAAGGACGGACTGGCCGATGGGCTGTCGGCTTTGGACGGCCCGGTTGCCCTGCATCTCGCCTGTCATGCGCGGGCACAGAACATGGGCAACAAGGGCGCAGAGATGCTGCGCAAAATTCCCGGCGCCAAGGTAGCGGTGGTGGAACGCTGTTCCGGTCACGGCGGATCGTGGGGCATTAAGAAAGACAACTTTGACGTCGCCACCAAGTTCGCGCGCCAAACCGTGCGGAAAGTGGCGGACGCTAAACCGGCCCATGTGTGTTCGGAATGCCCGCTGGCGGGGAAACACATTATGCAAGGGCTGGAATCGCTCAACGATGACGCCCCGCAGACCGAGCAATCGCTGCACCCGATTCAAATTCTCGCCAAGGCCTACGGTTTCTAAACAAGCAACGAAGCATCTCTGACATGTCTGTTATCAAACGCAAGATCACCCCCGATGACCTGATGCCGCTGGACGAGTACAGCGCCATGCGCCGTGACCACCGGCGCGAACTGATCGAAACCAAAGCGAAGCGGCGTGTGCATGTCGGACCGCATGTCACGTTCCATTTCGAGAATTACGAGACGATGTGGGCTCAAGTGCAGGAGATGCTGTTCATCGAGCGCGGCGGCGATGAACAGATCGCCGACGAATTGAGTGCTTACAATCCGCTGATTCCGCAAGGCCGGGAATTGGTTGCAACGATGCTGATCGAAATTGAGGATGAAGGCCGCCGCCGCCGGACTCTGGCAACGCTCGGTCACGTCGAAGAAAAGATCGTGCTGTCGTTCGGCGATGAGCGGATAACCGGTCAACCGGAAGACGACATCGAGCGCACAACCGATGACGGCAAGACGTCGGCCGTTCACTTCATCACCTTTACCTTGTCGGATGCACAGGCCGAGGCCTTCAAGTCCGGCGACGGTCAGGCGATGCTGGGCATCGAGCATGAGAACTACAAGCACACGGCGCTATTGCAGAACGATGTGCGTGCCGAACTGGCGCGCGACCTAGACTAAGATTGAGTGCCGTCAGTCGACGATCTCGCCGTCGTAGAGACCCCAGAACACGCCACGGCGTACCCAGCCATCCAGACCTTCGATCTCGATCAAGCAGAACTCCGTCTGCCGCGGACAACGATCGACGGTGACGACAACACCCGGTGAGAGCTGCGCGATGACGGCGCTGGACAGCGTCGAGCCCTTGTAGACAGGCACCGCCTCCTCAAGAACAAAGCCGGTGCGCTGGCCCGACAGCATGCTCTGGTGCACCCACCCTTCCTCCCCATCGGGATCTTTGACGCGGCGCCAGGTGTCGAACTCATCGGTGACTTCGACCGGCAGACCGCGGCGCTGGTAGACCCAGGTGACGGGATAGCGCACTCCCGGCCCGGTGCGCATATTCACCGGTTCGGTGCGCAGCGAGACGAACCGCGGCAGGGGCAAGGAGGTGGATTCTCCGATCTGAGCAACGGCGGTCCGGGACGGCACCGTGGCCACGGCTCCGGCAGTCAGCATGGCCATCACTGCGGCGGCCAGTGCCCAAGAAGTGCAGTGTTTGAAACCCCTCATCACCGTCTGTCATGCCTAAAAAACCTGGCATTTGCAACGCTGGACGTGCGTCCTGGACAAGCGTAGCGGCGGCTGGTAGGCAGAGCCCGAATTTTCGCCCGAAGAGCGGCCCGGAGACCCGGATGACCCTCACAAAACCCACCGTCGTCGTGACGCGGAAACTGCCAGATATGGTGGAAACGCGGATGATGGAACTGTTCGACGTCCGCCTGAACGCCGACGACGCGCCCTATGACCGGGCGCGGCTGGCGGAGGCGCTGGCGTCATGCGACGTGCTGGTGCCGACCCTGTCGGACGAACTCGACGCGGAACTGCTTTCAGCCGAGGGTAATACGGTGAAGCTGATCGCCAACTTCGGCAACGGCACGGACCACATCGATGTCGCCGCGGCGTTGGGCGCGGGCATCTCGGTCACCAACACCCCGGATGTGCTGACGGAAGACACCGCCGACATGGCCATGGCACTCATCGTCGCCGTGCCCCGCCGGTTGGTGGAAGGCGCACGTATGATCGACGAGGACCGTTTCACGGGCTGGTCGCCGACCCACATGCTGGGGCGGCGTATGTCCGGCAAGCGCCTCGGCATTATCGGCATGGGCCGCATCGGCTTGGCCGTGGCGAAACGCGCCCGCGGCTTTGGCATGGCGGTGCACTATCACAACCGGCACCGTTTGCTCCCGGAAATCGAAGCGGAAGTCGAGGCGACCTATTGGGAAAGCCTTGATCAAATGCTGGCCCGGATGGATGTGATCTCCATTCATTGCCCGCATACGCCGGCGACGTTCCACCTGCTGAGTGAACGCCGCCTCAAGCTGCTGAAGAAGGAGGCGTACATCGTCAACGTCGCCCGCGGCGAAATCGTCGACGAGGACGCGCTCATCCGCATGCTGGAAAGTGGTGACCTCGCCGGCGCCGGGCTGGATGTTTTCGAACACGAGCCGGCGGTCAACCCCAAGCTGCGGGAACTGCCCAACGTGACCCTGCTCCCGCATATGGGATCTGCCACCATTGAAGGCCGCATCGCCATGGGCGAGAAGGTCATCATCAACATCAAGGCTTTCGTTGACGGTCATCGCCCCCCGGATCGCGTCCTGCCCTCCTAACTCCGCGCAGGCGGGCGGCGACGTATGTGTTGTACGGGACATCCCTTGGCGGGACCCGCTCATCGCCTTTGCCCCCTTCGCCGATGACCCGGTCGCAGCCCTGCTGCATGGTGATGGGCAGTCGGAACACGGACGATGGTCTTACGTCGCGGCATCCCCGTTTCAGGTGATTGATGTCGATGCCGGCTTGCAGGTTTATGTCGACGGCGCTCCTGTGCCGGGCGATCCCTTTCATGTGCTCGACGCTTTGCTGGCGCACTACCGCCTCTCAGAAGTAGAGACGCCTGCACCGTTCGTAGGTGGCGCAGTTGGGTTGTTCGGTTACGAGTTGGGGCGGGCCGTGGAGCGTCTGCCGCAGCCCAAGTCCGGCGCAGTGCAGCCTGCCATGTCGGTTGGTTTGTATGATGTTGTCGCCGCGTTCGATCACGACACACGCCGCGCGTGGGTGATCGCAACGGGTTTTCCCGAACAGGACAAAGCCCTGCGCGGCTTAAGGGCACATAAGCGGGCGCAGTGGCTGAGCGACAAAATCGCTGGCGCGCAAAACTCCGCGGTGCCGCGAACTGACGTGCAGTGGCAGACGGAGCAAAGCCGCACCGATGTGGAGCGGACCATCGCACGCGCGATTGAATACATCCGTGCCGGTGACATCTTTCAGGCCAATCTCACCCAGCGCCACATCGCGCGCCTGCCCGATGGCGATTCCGCCTGGACTGTGTTCAGGAAATTGCGCCAAAGTTTATCGTCACCCTTCGGCGCATATGTATCCGCGGGAGACCGGTTCAAGCTCTTGTCCGCATCGCCCGAGCGCTTCTTGCGTTTGGATCACGGTGGGCAAATCGAAACCCGGCCCATCAAGGGCACCCGGCCACGCGGGGGCAGCGCCGATGTCGATCAGGCCCTCGCAGCAGCGCTGAAGGCGAGCGCCAAGGATCTGGCGGAAAACCTGATGATCGTCGACCTCATGCGCAATGACCTGTCCCGGGTGTGCGAAGCGGGCAGCGTGCAGGTGCCGCAACTGTGTGAACTGGAGTCTTTTGCCAAGGTCCATCATTTGGTGTCGGCGGTGACTGGCCAGATCCGCGCCGACGCCACCGCTGTTCAGGTGCTGCGGGCTTGCTTCCCCGGCGGCTCAGTGACCGGCGCTCCGAAAATCCGCGCAATGGAGATCATTCATGAGTTGGAACCGGCGGCGCGCGGCCCCTATTGCGGCGCCGTGGCATGGATCGGCTTTGACGGCACCATGGATTCCTCCATCGTCATCCGCTGTCTGGTGGTCGACAATGATGAGGTCATCGCCCAGGCGGGTGGCGGCATCGTCGCGGACTCTGACCCCACGCTCGAGTACGAAGAGGCGTTGACAAAACTGCGCCCGTTGCTTGAGGTGTTTGGTCAGGGGCCCAGCTCATGATCATCGACATCGACGGCACGCTGACCGACGCGGACGCAGCCCGGATCGACCCGGCGGACCGGGGATTTACGCTCGGCGACGGCGTGTTCGAAACCATCCGGGTGCGGCACGGACAGCCGGACCGCTTGGAGGCCCATCTCTCACGGCTGCGCGACGGGGCTAAGACACTTGGTATCCCCGTGACCACGACGGACACCGTCATTGCCGAGCGCATCGCGGCGGTATTGAAAGAGAACGATCTTGAAGCGGCAGCGGTAAGAGTCACCCTGAGTCACGGCGTCGGACCACGCGGCTTGCTGCCACCCGAAACGGCGACACCAACTCTGGTGATCAGCGCCGGACCGTCGCCGCCGCCGCCCGAAGCTGTGAAGGCAATTATATCTTTCAGCACGCGGCGCAATGAGTTTTCACCGACGGCGCGGATCAAGTGCCTGAGTTATTTGGACAACGTCATCGCCCGCCGTGAAGCCGCCACTTACGGCGCCGATGACGCGTTGTTGCTCAACAGCCAAGGACGCTTGGCGGAGTCGACGATTTCGAATCTGTTTCTATTGATTCATGGGGAACTGCTGACACCACCGGTGGATGACGGCGCGCTGCCGGGCGTGGTGCGCGCCGACATCATTGCCCGCTTCCGCGGCCGGGAACAGTCTTTGACACCCGATGACTTAGGCCTCGCGGAAGAAGCCTTCCTGACGAATGCGTTAGGAGTCCGCCCGTTAGTTGAAGTCGCCGGTCAGCCCATCGGCGACGGCGCGCCCGGACTGATTACTCAGATGCTGGCCGCGCGGCTTTAGCCTGCGTTGCAAACGTGTATGATTAGCCTGCGTTACAGGCTTGGGTAATATCTCGATGAGCCGCGGTGAAGCCGCTGAGCGAGTAGGTGTCGGTGGTCAGCGTGCCCCGGCTGGACGTACCTTTGACCACCATGGTTGAGCCGCGGATCATCGACTGCACCATCGTTTTGTCCGACGCCTCGTCGCGGTTCCAGGCGCGTTCGCCGTAGGTGAACATGTCGAAGGTGCGCGAGCCGATCTGCACATTCACGTCGCTGTTCTCACGATAGGGGTAACCGGCGACAACGCTAACGACATCGATTGAGTCTTCGTTCGGGCGATGGGTCACCAGCGCGAAGACATCGCCACGACGGGTGTAATTGCCCTCGGCCTTGGTTGGTTCGCTGGCCATGTAGCACACCACGCCGGAATCTTCCTGGTAGGAATAGGCGGTCCATGCGCCGTGCGTGCCAATGACGGTGACATCCTGTGCGGCGGCGGTGCCGGCCCAGAGCCATACGGCAGCCAGCCCGGTGACGAAAATTTTCAGCGCCTGCAAGGCGTTATTGGCTCGCATTCAGAACCACTCCTTATCGTTTTCGAAATTGTTTTCGAATAGCGGCTGGTGTGAAACTCGGCGCCGATTGTGTTGATCTTGTGACTCAGACGCAACCCCTTAGTTTCCGCCGAGTCGCCAAGCTCATCACTTGGCTAGTCACCGGACCGGTCGTCGGTGCTGTTGCGGGCCGATAATTCGGCTTCAGCCAGCGGCGGAGCGGTACGGAACGGCTCCATGCGCTTTTGACGTTCAACGCGGCCGCCATGCACGTGCTCGGGAAGCTCTTCAACCGGGCCACCGGGAGACACCGGGCGGCTGGGGAAGCGGCCAAGGGATGTCAGCCGGTCATACATCACGATGACGCCGGCCATGCCGAGATTGAGACTGAAGCGGGTGGGGATGCGGACGAGATGGTCGCACTTCGCCATCATCCTGGGCGACAGGCTGCCCCGCTCACTGCCAAGCACATAGGTGGCGCGGGACGGATGACGGAAGCTGGGCAGCTCCACCGCGTTGTCGTCGAGTTCGATGCCGACCAACGCGCACCCCCGGGCAGGACCATGTCCGTGACCGACGGAAACTCATAGAATGGCAGTTGGCCAAGGGTATCGGACGTATCCGTGCGGCCGCCTTCAAGCCGTTCATAGTTCGCGCCAACGGTGAAGACGAAGGACGCGCCGAATGCATGGCCGCTACGGAAGACGCTGCCCACGTTGTAAGGCTTGCTGACGCCCTCCACCCCGATGCCGAAATACCCACGCACGCAACCGCCCCGCTAATTCTGCAACTCTGGCCGGTTGGTGTATTGGTCCAGCGCGTCCGGATTGGCAAGGGCCTCGGTGTTTTTCAAGGCGCGGCCATGGATCACGTCGCGCACTGCCAGCTCGGAAATCTTACCCGACCGGGTGCGCGGAATATCCGTCACCGCCAGGACTTTGGCCGGCACATGCCGGGGCGAACAGCCAGACCTGATGCGGGTTTTAAGATCGGCGATAAAATCATCGGAGAGCGCCGCACCCGCGGCGAGTTTGACAAACAACACCACCCGCACGTCGTTGTCCCAATCCTGGCCGACCACCAAGGCCTCTTCGACGTCCGGCGTGCCTTCGACCACGTTGTAGATTTCCGCCGTGCCGATACGTACGCCGCCGGGATTGAGCGTGGCGTCGGATCGGCCATGAATGATGAAACCGCCATGCCTCGTTTGTTCGACCCAGTCGCCGTGAGTCCAGACACCGGGGAACTGTTCGAAGTACGCCGCCCGGTAACGGGCGCCATCGCCATCGTTCCAGAAGCCGGCGGGCATGGAGGGAAACGGGTTACAGCACACCAGCTCGCCAGGTTCACCTGTCAGCCTTTGGCCGTTTGAGTCAAACACAGCCACGTCCATGCCCAGCGCGGGACCTTGGAGCTCCCCCGGGTAAACTGGCAGACGGGGATTGCCGGTCATGAAACAGCCGACGATGTCGGTGCCGCCGGCGATGGAGGCGAGATGCACGTCGGACTTGATGTGGGAATACACGTAGGCGAAGGACTCCGGCGACAAGGGCGACCCAGTGGACGCAACCGTGCGCAGGTTGGCGAGCGGGGCACGGGACGCGATATCTGCGTTCCCGCCGCGCAACGCATCGACGAACTTGGCGGACGTACCGAAGAACGACACGCCAGCGGCATCGGTATAGTCAAACAGAGTGAAGACATCCGGATAGGCGGGCGAGCCGTCGAACAGACAGAGAGTCGTTTCCAGCGCCAGGGTGGAGACCAGCCAGTTCCACATCATCCAGCCGCAGGTGGTGAAATAGAACACGCCATCACCCGCGCGGACATCGAGATGATAGCGCTGCTCTTTGAGGTGTTGCAGCAACGTGCCGCCATGACCATGGACGATACACTTTGGAGCCCCGGTGGTGCCGGAAGAAAACAGAATGAACAGCGGATGATCGAAGGTGACACGCGTGAAGGTGAGCGGACGGGCTGTGTGAGCACCGAGCGCGTCAGACCAGAGCGCGGTTGGTACGCTACAGTCGACTTCTCCCGCATCGATGAACGGCACGACAATCACTGCAGTCAATGAGGACAAACCGGACGCGATGTCACGCACGGCATTGCGGCGGTCGAAGGTTTTGCCGCTATAAACATAGCCGTCGGTGGCGATAAGAACCTTGGGCTCGATCTGGCCAAAGCGGTCGAGCACGCCGCGCACGCCGAAGTCAGGAGACGCCGAGGAGAACGCCGCACCCAGCGATGCCGCCGCGAGCATGGCGATGAGAGTCTCCGGGCAGTTGGGCATGTAGGCAGCAACGCGGTCACCCGATGTCACCCCCGCTGCGGCGAGAACTTGAGTGCATTGCGACACCTGATCACTCAGCTGGCCATAGGTGAGCGTGGACTCAACCCCGTCTTCGCGGCGGAAGCGCACAACCAGGTCATCCGCATCGCGTGGGCGCAGCAGGTTTTCCGCATAGTTGATGCGTGCCCCTGGGAACCAGCGCGCACCGGGCATCTGAGAGGCATCGGCAAGAACGGTCTCGCCCGGATCGCCGAGCACGCCGCAGTCCTCCCAGACCGCGCGCCAGAACGGCTCGGAGTGGTCGACGCTCCAGCAGTGAAACGCGGCATCGTCATCCCCCGGCGCATCGTTTTCCTGCGCAAGACGCCGCATCAGGCCGGTCATGGCGCACGCAGACGCGCGCTCCGGTGATGGAGTCCACAACGGGGTGATGGGTGGTGTATCTGACGACGACGTGATGTCCACGAAAGTTTCCCCTGCAGGCAACGCACGGTATGCTAGCGCGCTCTTTGCTATAGTGCTGCCAGCTTGACGGTCTGTTTCACCCCCTGGTCGCTATTGCCCCTGATCGTTACTGGATTTTGTTTTGGTAGCCCCCGCCCCCGCAAACCCACAACCGCTGACGCCCGAGACTTTACCCATCGACAATCTGCGCGGGGCACTGTGGATGGTCGCCGGCGTGGTGTTCTTCGCTGCCACGGCGGTGCTGATCAAATTCGCTGGCCAAACCCTGCACACGTTTGAGATTGTGTTCTTCCGCTGCGTCTTCGGCCTGCTGGTGGTAATTCCCCTGCTGGCGAGAAGCGGCATGAGTGCGCTCAAAGTGCGCAAACCGGGGCTGCACCTCATCCGCGTGACCTGTGCGGTGATCGGCATGTCGTCGGGCTTTTACGCTATGGCCAACCTGGAATTGGCCACGGCGATTTCCCTGTCGTTCACCCGCCCGCTGTTCATGATCATCCTCGCCTATGTGTTTCTGCAGGAGATCGTGCGCTGGCGGCGCGGCTTGGCGACGGTGGTCGGCTTCTGCGGCGTGCTCATCATGGTGCAACCGGGAACAGGAACCGTCCCGGACGGCTTCGATCCGGCGATCCTGGCGGGGCTGCTGGCCGCGCTGGCCGTGGGTGGTGCGCTGGTGACGGTGAAGCTAATCGTGCCCTACGACGCGCCGGTGACGATCATGCTGTCATTCTCGATCGGTACGGTGCTGGTGTCGGCGATTCCGGCTGTGTTTGTATGGCAGACCCCGACCGGTGATGAACTCCTGCTGCTGATGGGCCTCGGCATCGTCGCCAGCCTCGGTCAATACAGTCTGATCCGTGCATATGAGTTCGGCGAGGCAACGCTGATGAGCCCGATCGACTATCTGCAGATCATCCTGGGCACCGCGGCGGGCTATTGGCTGTTCGCCGAACGCCCGAGTGTGTGGACCTTCGTCGGCGCCGGGGTGATCGTCGCCTCGACGCTGTACATCGTCATCCGCGGGGCCCGCGTGCGGGGGGTGACACCGCCGCCGCCGGACCCGGCCATACCGCCACGCCCTGACTCCTGAAAACCGGCTGAAAGCTATTTTTGGGAAAAATCGAGGAACGAGCCCATGCACGCGACGGGTTTCTGCGGGGCCGATCTAAATTCGTGAAGGAATTCAATAGTTTATTTCTGAGTCAAACGAGCCCATGCAAACAAGAGTCACGTCCGAATCAGGCCGGTTTGTCCGGGCATGTCCAGGTCTGTGGACAACATAATGTCGCATAAAAATGGTAGTGGGTTTTCGCAGGTCCGTGGACCCGTTAGCCGGGCTTCACAACAGCCAAAGCAGCAATCGTCGCAACGCAAAGCAGAACTGGCACGGCGAGCGTTCGTTCTGGAGGCCCGCGACCTTCAGCAATGCGCCGGAGGTGACCGGCTTGAACGCCGTGAAACGCCGAGAGCAGCAGAACCAAGACCAACTTAAATTGCAGCCATCCCTGAGCAAACCAGTCGCCGCTGGCCGCAGCCGCAATGCCAAATCCCCATGTTGCGAGAAGCGCAGGACTTGTGAACACGCGGTCCCATTGCCGAATACGTCCTGCTAGGGCGAAACTATGTTTGCCCTCAACCACAGTGGCCAAGCCCAGGGCTCCCGTTGTGAGCCCGCCGATAAAGGCGAGAACGGCGATAACGTGAAACGCCTTCAGCCAAAGATAGACGTCTAAAGTCGTGATTATGACGAACCAAAGTTCGATAGGGTCGGTCAGCATCGCGTCAGCTCTTGCTCTGACCCGTGACGCGACTTTCGACGTATCATCGGGGCGTTAAGGATGCCGCCGAACGGCAACATCGCGCCCAAAAATAGTCTCAGCCTTTCCAGCCATGTCCACACGCTGGGATTGGCAGAGATCGCCTCAATAGCTGACCAAACGAAAACAAGGAAAGCGAAGCCGTGAACTGGGCCAAGGAGGCGGACCCCCGATTGCCAATCGCCAAGATACTTAAGCGGCATGGCAACGCAGACCAGCAGGATCAACGTCGTCGCTTCCGCGTACGACATCAACTCAAGGAGGCTGACCTGCCGTGTCTTGTCCGTGGCTTTGATCTCACTCATCTATCACTGCTTTTTATACGGTGGGTCCGCGAGTCCTCGTAATGGGAGCAGTGTGTTGTGCTCGCTGCTGGCCGTGCCATTGCCACAGAGCACAACACACTCTTTTGCGAATCGCTGGAGAAGGTTGGCCGCAAACCTACATGACGAGAGGGGTGTAGTTTCCCATTTTCTCGGCCGCTTTCTCGGCCATGGCCGGGAGCATGTCTCCCACCGGTCCAAGCCAATCGTGCATTTTTTCCATAATTTCTGGCCCGGCTTTGTCTGGTGTGCCCGCGTCGAACGGCGGCGCAGGATCATATTCGAGGGCCAGTTGCGACATCTTTGCGACGTCTTCACCGAGCAGCTCCGCTAACAGCACAAGTCCGAAATCGATACCGGCCGTGACTCCGCCGCCTGTAATTCGGTTGCGATCACGGACAGTCCGCTCCTTAACTGGCGTCGCTCCGAACGGGATTAATGCGTCCAGGGCAGCCCAGTGCGACGTGGCCTCATATCCCTGGAGGAGTCCCGCAGCACCTAAAACGATCGATCCCCCACAAACGCTTGTCACATATTTAGCCCGTGCGCCCCGGTCGGCGAGGAACCGGAGGATTTCGTCGTCGTGCATGATGCTGAACTCGCCCCCAGGGACAAACAGCACGTCGAGGTCCTCGGGACATTCGTCGAGCGTAGAGGTCGCCTTCATGACAATGCCGCTGTCTGTCTCAAGTAGATCCGTGTTCTTCCAAACCACATGAACATTGCACGACGGGGAGAGAACCGTCTGCGGACCCAGCAGGTCCAGAAGAGTCACACCCGGGTAAAGGAGCATAGCCACTTCCGGCTTTCGCTGATCGTGCATTGGCGGCAGCTTAAGTTTTGACTCTTGCAGTTTACCCTCTTGCGCGCCTACGGCCCCTGTCCCGCCGATCAAGGCGACGCTGGCGGCTGCGGCTGAACCAACGACCTTTCTTCTGTTCAGCGCGTTCGTGTGTTCGTTCATCTCGGTCTCATTTTTTTCCATCGGACTTCCTCGGTGGCGATGCTTGCTCATGGCTTTGAGGGAGACTCCCTCTAGACAACAAGATTTTGGTGGACACCCGGGATGGCGTAAATGAAAATATACCGACAGAAACGGCCATTCTGAGAAACTTGAGGAAATGATGCGTCAACAGCTGCCCAGGCCAACGACTAGGAAAACCCGCCGCGTCGTGTTTCTCGCCTTTCCTGAGGTGATCCTGCTCGACCTAACTGGGCCGTGGGAGGTGTTCTCTTTAGCCAACAGACTGGCGGGCAGCGAACAGCAACCGTACGAACTGGAACTGGTGAGCGGTGACGGCAGTGCAACGATTTCCTCTGCGGGAGGAATTTCAATGGAGAGTCACCTATCGGCTAGGTACTGCCGCGGTATGATCGATACGCTCATCGTGCCCGCGACCGAGCCAGCCTGGACTGCAGGACCGTCGGCCCAAACATGCAAGGTGATACGGCGCTTGGCGGAGCGGTCTCGCCGTATCGTGTCGATCTGTGGCGGAGCCTTCTTCTTGGCAGGCGCAGGACTCCTCGATGGCAAGAAGGCGACTACCCACTGGGGTGGAGCGGAAGAGCTATCTGCGCGCTATCCAAACGTAGATGTCGATGCCGATTCGATTTTTGTGAAGGATGGAAATATCTATACATCCGCTGGTGTCACGGCGGGAATTGATCTCGCGCTCGCCCTAGTGGAAGAAGACCTTGGGCGAGAGATTGCACTCAACTGCGCCCGGCAACTCGTTGTCTTTATGCGCCGCCCTGGCGGGCAGTCCCAATTCAGTACCACATTGGAATCGCAGCATGCTGGACGAAACTCTATAAACGAGTTGATTGCGTGGGCCGTCGACAATCCTTCCAGTGATCTTTCGGTCGAGGCGCTGGCCGGGCGTGTTGGTATGAGCCTTCGCAACTTTTCTCGGGTTTTCCGTGCCGAAGTCGGACAAACGCCTGCTGCGTTTGTCGAAAAACTACGCGTTGAGGCGGCGCAGCGGTGTCTTGAAGATACGGAAGACTCGCTCGATACGATCTCCTCCCGCTGCGGTTTTGGCAGTGCAGACTCGATGAGGCGTTCATTCCGTCGCGTCGTAAAAGTCTCTCCCGGTGACTATCGCCAACGGTTCTGTAGAAGCTGATATCCAAAGAGAACGCTCTAATTCATTCTAGGGTGCCAGGGCTTCGTTAGGTTGAATAGTTGTTCCATAAGAGTGACTACAAGCCGCCAGCATCGACCAGCTTTGCGACAAAACAGATCATATTGATCGTGGGTGAGGCATGGATGAGTTAGGGGCTGACGCTTATCCGACCGCGTCCATGAACGTGGCCAGTTCCACGTCCTTCTCACTCAGACCACCGGCGTCATGGGTAGACAAGGTGACCTCGACTTTGTTGTAGACGTTGAACCACTCCGGGTGGTGGTCCATCTGATCGGCCTTCAGCGCACAGCGGGTCATGAACCCGAACGCCGCATTGAAGTCAGCAAACTTGAACGTGCGCTGGATGGCGTCACGGCCCTCGACCTCGGTCCAGTTGGAAAGCTCCTTTAGTGCGGCGACGCGGGCCTCGGCGGAGAGTTTGGCGGTCATGGCTTTTCCTTTTCTTTTGTGGCGCGATTGTAGGACAAAGGGGGACACTGGAGACAGTGGCGCTTGACGTGCACCCGTTCAAGGATTCGCTGAAATGACCGCGCGGTTTGTTGCTCCTGATCTGGCCGATTTCGACGCCATGGCGCGCGCCGCACTGACCGTGATTCCCGAACCTCTGCGCGGCTTCGCCAAAGACGTGGTGGTGCGCGTCGATGACTTTCCCGATGACGAGGTGTGCGCCGAGATGGAACTGGAAAGCCCGTTTGAAATCCTCGGGCTGTACCAGGGCATCGCCCTGAACGAAAAAGACATCGGCACGTCGGACACCCAGCCCGACATGGTGTTCCTCTACCGCCGCCCGATTTTGGATTACTGGGCCGAGACCGGCGAAGAGCTGAGCTGGATTGTGCGTCACGTGCTGATTCACGAGATCGGGCACCACTTTGGCTTCAGCGATGACGACATGCATGTGCTGGAAGAGATGGCGGAGCAAGAGGCGGGCAATCCGATCTCGTGAGTCATTGTTTGCGCGGACCTGTATCCTCCGCGCGCCAGCGGTCCGACGGCTGATCGGCCATCACTTCGGCTTTAGCGACGACGACATGCACGCGCTGGAAGAGATGGCGGAGCAAGAGGCGGGCAATCCGATCTCGTGAGTCATTGTTTGCGCGGACCTGTATCCTCCGCGCGCCGGCGGTCCGACGGCTGATCGGCCATCACTTCGGCTTTAGCGACGACGACATGCACGCGCTGGAAGAGATGGCGGAGCAAGAGGCGGGCAATCCGATATCGTGAGTCATTGTTTGCGCGGACCTGTATCCTCCGCGCGCCGGCGGTCCGACGGCTGATCGGCCATCACTTCGGCTTTAGCGACGACGACATGCACGCGCTGGAAGAGATGGCGGAGCAAGAGGCGGGCAATCCGATATCGTGAGTCATTGTTTGCGCGGACCTGTATCCTCCGCGCGCCGGCGGTCCGACGGCTGATCGGCCATCACTTCGGCTTTAGCGACGACGACATGCACGCGCTGGAAGAGATGGCGGAGCAGGAGGCGGTTGGCGCGGTTTAGCTGACAGCCTCGCGCAGCACTGGCAGCACCTTGGCTTCGAACCAGGGGTTCTTTTTCAGCCAGCCGGTGTTGCGCCAGCTCGGGTGGGGCAGCGGCAGGTAGCCGTCATCGGCGTAGTCCCGCCAGGCTTTGACCGTCTCGGTCATAGTGCGCTTGCGGCCTTTGCCGAGATAATGAGCTTGGGCGTACATGCCGATGAGCAACGTGAGTTTGACGTTGGGCAGATGGGCAAGCAGGCGGTCGTGCCACAGGGGCGCGCACTCCGGCCGCGGTGGGGCGTCACCGCCGTTTTTGTCCACCCCCGGATAACAGAACCCCATCGGCATGATGGCGATGCGGCGTTCGTCATAGAAGGCGTCTTTGTCTACCGCGAGCCATTCCCGCAGCCGATCGCCCGAGCGGTCGTTCCAGGGAATACCGCTCTCATGGACTTTGGTGCCCGGCGCCTGACCGATGATGAGCAGCGTTGCTGTGGGCGCAATGCGCAGCACCGGACGCGGCCCGAGCGGCAGATGCGCGGCGCAGTGGGTGCAGGCGCGCACCTCTTTTAGAAGAGAGACAAGTTTGGTCATGCCGTTGTCTTCACGCAGCGCTGAGAAGCTTGTCGACGAACGCGGGCACCACTTCCGTGGCGGGACCGTAGTGGCCTTCGTCAAATTGTTCGGCGCCAAGGGACGGCTCCAAGTTGAGCTCGACGGTCCGCGCCCGGCCGATCTGTTTGACCACCGAGACAAACCCCGCCGCCGGATACACATTGCCCGACGTGCCGATGGAGATGAACACGTCGCAGTCCACCAGCGCGGCCTGAATGCGGTCAAGCTCCAAGGGTGTTTCACCAAACCACACCACATGGGGTCGCAAGCCGCCCGCCTGGCCGCAGCCCTGACAGGCGTCGGCGGTGGACATATCCCCTTCCCAGTCGACGATGTGCTGGCAGGCATTGCAGCGGGCCTTGGAATGGACGCCGTGCATGTGAATGAGGTTGCGGCTGCCGCCGGCCTCATGCAGGGAATCCACATTCTGGGTGATGACCGTGACCTCGCCGCCCCATTCGGCTTCGAGCCGGGCCAGAGCCTTGTGAGCGGCGTTGGGATTGGCCTTGGCGACCTTATGGCGGGCGCGGCGCATGTTGTAAAAGGCGTGCACGGCGTCCGGGTCGCGGGCGAAGGCCTCGGGCGTCGCCACATCCTCGACGCGGACTTTTGACCAGATTCCATCGGGATCGCGGAAGGTCTCCAGCCCAGATTCCTGGGAGATTCCGGCCCCTGTGAGGATGGCGATGTTTGTTTTCTTCTCGGAAGATACGCTTTGGGGCATAGTGCGCGCCGCTCAGACCCTTGAATGGCGGCCATGCTAACCGCGCGTCGGGGCGAGCGCAAAGAACCTGGATGGCCTAGCGGAAGGGAACACCACGCGTGCCGGTCGGAGTTTTGTTTGTGTGCACCGGAAACATCTGCCGTTCGCCGACGGCGGAAGGGGTGTTCCGCGCCAAGGTGGTCGAGGCGGGGCTGACCAAGGAGATCACGATCGATTCCGCCGGCACCCACAGTTACCACATTGGTGAGTCCCCGGACGAACGCTCGGTCGCAGCGGCGGCGAAACGCGGCTACGACTTGTCGACCCAAGTGGCACGGCGGGTGCACGAGCACGATTTTCATAAGTTCGATGTGATTGTCGCCATGGATCGGGGACACCAACGCGACCTGACCGCCATGGCGCCCGGCGACACCTATGAGCGGGTGAAGCTGTTTCTTTCGTTTGCCCCAGGGGCGACCGGCCAGGACGTGCCCGATCCCTACTACGGCGGGGACAAAGGCTTTGAAGACGTGCTGGACATGATTGAGTCCGGCAGCGCGGGATTGCTCAAAGCCATTCAGGATGACTTTCTTTAGTCGGCAGACGCGTCTGTGAACGCCACTTTGATCGACCGCATCCGCAGCGCCCTCGATATGGATGTCGTTCGTACCTTGCCTTTGGCGGGCGGCTGCGTCGGCGACGTCTCCGCTGCCGAGCTCGCCTCGGGTGAGCGGGTGGTGGTGAAAGCGGCGCCGGCGGGAACCAACGCCAAGCTCGATCTGGAAGGCTGGATGCTGAGCTATTTGCACGACCATTCGGCCCTGCCCGTTCCCTCGGTCCGCCATGCCGCGCCTGACCTGCTGATCATGGAACACGTGGTAACCTCCGGCGGGATGACCGCGAGCGCTGAACAGGAGGCCGCAGACCATCTGGCCGCCTTGCATGCCATTCGCGGTGACGCCTTTGGGTTGGAACGGGACACGCTGATCGGCGGATTGGATCAGCCCAACACCGAGACAGCGAGTTGGGTGACCTTCTTCGCCGAGCAACGGCTGCTGTACATGGCAGGCGAGGCACACACGGCCGGACGCCTCCCCGCGGCGCTGATGCACCGTGTCGAAGATCTGTGCGGCAGGCTGCCGACCTGGCTGAGCGAACCGGCGCATCCAAGTTTGATTCACGGCGACATGTGGACCGGCAATGTGTTGTGCGACGGCGGACGTATCGCGGGGTTCGTCGACCCGGCAGCCTATTACGCCGATGCGGAAATCGAACTCGCCTTTTCAACCCTGTTCGGCACGTTCGGCGATGCGTTCTTTTCCCGCTACCAGGAGCACCGCCCGCTGGCGCCCGGCTTCTTTGAGGAGCGGCGTGATTTGTACAACCTTTATCCATTGCTGGTGCACGTGCGCCTGTTCGGCGGCAGCTATGTGCAGTCGGTCGAGCGCACGTTGAAAAAGTTTGGAGCGTAGAACGGTTTAAGTGAGCGAGTTGGGACCGCTCATCCACACCGTAATGTGGGCGATGCGGCCGCCACTGAACGTCAGCAGGGTGAGATTATCCATCTCGACTTCGCTGCCGTCGGGATTGGTGCGCTTCACATCAAGACGCACGGCCAGTTGCCCGGTCTTTTCGTCGGCAGTGAATGTAAAATTCCCGTGCCAGGATTTGCTGACCGTGTTGGCGCGGTTGATGTAGGTCTCCCGCACCGCTGTGATCCCCTCTTTGCGCACGCCGCCGGTCGGCACTTCCAGCACGACGTCATCGGTGAGGTGCGACAGGATCGCGTCGAGGTCAAAACGGTCGACATCGGCGAAGTAAGCTTCGGCGCAGGCGATCATGGTGGCACGGTGGGGCATGGATCTCCCAAAAGAAAACGGCCGGGCATGAGAGGCCCGGCCGATGCTGTGTCTAAACTGCTGACGATTAGATGTGCAAACGGCGCTTACATGCGCCCGGCATATTCCGCCACACCCGCTTCGATCCATTTGACGAAGTCCGGGTGCGAGGACAAGCCTTTTTCATTGAAGGTGTACTTAAGACCCTCGAAGTCTTTGCCGATGTTGGCCTGAATGCCGCGGGTCGACAGCAGATAGCCGACGATGATGACGTCTTTGCCGAAAAACGCCGCATTGTCGATCCAGCCGCGCATGACCTCGACGTTATTGTTACGGACCCGGTCCGGCGCATCGTCTTGTAAGTTATAAGCGCGCACGTCGGCATAAATGCCCTTGGCGCGAATACGATCTGCATGCGTGTCCAGAACCTGCAGTTCGAGAACATTGTCCTCGTAGCCTTCGGGACCGTGGCCAACGATGATCAGCAGTTCATTTTCAGGGTTGGTGCTGATCTCGGCAGCGTGATCCATCAGCATGTCGGTGATGAGCTGATGGCTCGACAAGGGCACGCCGACGGTCACCGGAACGGTTTGCTCGACACGCGGTGCCGGAAGGTAGGACGCCTCTTCCCGTTCGCCAAAGTAGTAAGCCCACTGCTCGTACACCGATCCGGACGCGGACAAGGCGGCGGGAACAACGACGATGCTCTTGGCGCCGGCTTCAGCGAGATTGTCGACGGCCGATTGCAAATGATTGCCGTTCATCATCGCCATGCCGAAGCCGATGGTGGTGGGATATTCCGATACCAATCCAGTGAGCGAGTCTGCAAAGTAGGTGTCACCCGGCTCACCGGCGCCATGGGCGAGAACAATCACACCCAGATCGCCTTTGAGCGATGTGTCGCTGATGTAGCGCTCGTAAGTCGGCGGCATCATCATCATGTTTTCCATGATCTCGGCGTCAGTCATCATCTGATAGGACCGGATTTTGGAGCGCAGAATGCGGTATTCCTCATCGCTCATCTCATGGCCCGAATGATCCATTTGCGAATGGTCCATCTGGGAGTGATCCATCTGGCTATGGTCCATCTGAGAATGGTCCATTTGCGAGTGGTCCATCTGGCTATGGTCCATCTCTTGCGCGCCGGCCGCTGTCGCGAGGGCGAGACCGCTGCACAAGGCGAGGAGCGGCGTGACGTATGAGCGCATGGCGAAGTTCTCCGTATTGAGTCAAGCCAACAGGGCGGCCACAGACCGTGGCCGGGTACCTAAGAATTTGTCTTAAGTATGAGACGTTCCCGCATCTGGAAGGTCAAGCGAAACTGCCTGGATTATGGCGGAAACCCTGTAACAAAGGGTGACAGGACCCTAGACACGCTAGGGCTATGGGGCGGTGCTAGCCACCCACGGCGGCAGCGTGGGACGCGGTTTCAGCAGGACGGGTTTGCGCCGGGCGGAGCGGATAGTCGGCCAGTTCCTCATAAACAGACCCCCCTTTGCCCATATGGCTCTCGAACAGCACAAAACGGCCGATGGCTTCGGGCCCGGCGCGGAACAGTCCATGGCGTTCGACATAAGCCTGGATGCGGCTGGGATGGGCATCGCGAAACCGCGCCAGGGTGACATGAGGCATGAACTTGCGCGGCTCCGGTGGCAGACCCGCGCGCACCACGGCAGACTCCACCTTGCCCTGCAGGTGGGTCAAGCCCGGATTGGTCTCGGCACGGACCCAAAGGCTGCGCGCCTTGCGGCCCTGGCCGAAGGTCCCCATGCCCGAAAACGAGAGATCGAAGGCCGCCGCGTCGATGCGCTGCAACGTGCTGTCGATGTCGGCGGCGGTATGACGGTCGACCTCGCCGATAAAGCGGAGCGTCAGATGATAGGCGTCTGGATCGACCCAGCGAGCCTTGGGCAGCCCATGATTGAGGCGGGCGAATTGCTCACGGAGGGGATCGGACAGGGCAAGACCGACAAACAGACGGTACATCGCGGAACAACCCCTTTCAGCGATCCGGCTTTGGACCGCACCATGACAAAGAGCGAATAGACAAAGAGCGAATGTCTGGTTCTATAAAAACACAGACAGGACTCCCGTGTAACCATACATTCTGTTGCCGCAGATTTCGCCATTGGCGTAGACGCCGGCAAGGGGAAACTCACCAAGAACCTCTTGCACCATCTCGGCTTCGCGCCCGGCTTCTCCGAACATGTTGACGCCGCGCGCGATGCACGACACGAACAGTCCGGCCTTTATCTCGTAGCCGTCGAGCCGGCGTTTGAGGTCTTCGAGCTTAGTGTTGAAATCCTGTTGCGCCGTTTCCGGATCACGGCGGACAAACATCAGGGTGTCGCCGATGGCCACGTCGTCACCGACCGCAATCATGCCGCCATCGGGATCGATGCCGACCAGGTTGCGCACGGTGTAGTCACCGGTGTCACTGCCCGGCACCGGCTTGGCAACGTGGATGTAACCGCCGATGCGGTTGAGGTCGCGCGCCAGAACGTCGCCGACTTCGTCCTTAAGAACATCCAAGGCCGAACGGTCATCCAGACCGGCGATGATGGAGCGTTCGCCAGAGGTGACACGGTGCAGCGGTCCGATTGGTGAGCAGCCCTGGCTGAGTGTCGCCCGCACCGGCACGTCAGCCGCAATTAACGCGCCGGACAAGCCGCCGCCGGTGGGCAGGCCGGCGACCTGAACCGGAGTATCGGCCAGCGCCGTCAGGCCGCCGACGAAATACCCATCGCCGGTCTGCGGCAGGGCCTCGACGATGGCGGCGATATGGCGGTTGCGCGGGTCACCATGCGCGACACCGAACACCGGACCATGGGCCGCCGCCCAGTCGCCCGCCAGCAGGGGCTGGACGGCATCGGGAGTGGCCAGAGTGTCAAAGACCTGGAACATGTCACCGCTCCACGGCGCCACCAGGACCGAAACCGCGGGCTCATCGTGCAGCTCCGTCACTTGGCCGTTCGCCACACCGCACACCCCGAGACCGACGCAGCCGACCCATTGGGCGACACCAGTGCGTTCTTTCAAGGTGGTAACGATATCAGAGTAGTGCGTGGCCAAAGGCTCGGTGGCATAGATGAAACCAAGGCCACGAGGCGGGCCATTGGGCGGCGTGTCCTCGGACGCAAGCTGAGTAGCGACGTCAGCGATCAAGGCCCGCCAATCGGACCCAACCGCGAAAGCCTGTTGAAAGGCGGTCATGAGAGAAAGGTCATGAGAGAGGGTTCATGAGTCGGGGGCGCGGTCCCGTGCCTCCTCGGCCCGTTCGACCAGCTGAGCGGCAAAGGGCAGGATCTTCTCGACGATCACATTCACGCCGTCCTCATTCGGGTGAATACGGTCGTCCTGATTGAGCGACATGTCGCCGGCCACGCCCTCAAGGAAGAACGGGTAAAACACCACGTCGTATTCCGCGGCAAGGCGGGTGTATACGCCGTAAAACCGGTCACCGTAATCGCGCCCCAGATTGGGCGGCGCCATCATGCCGGCGAGCATCGTCGGAATGCCTTCGGCCTCCAGCCGGGCGAGAATGGTGTTGAGGTTGTCGTAGGTGACGTCCGGATCGATCGCGCGTAGCCCGTCGTTGCCACCGAGTTCGACAATCACGCCGTCAGGTGTGTCGGCCAGGGACCAATCAAGACGGGAACGCCCGCCCGCCGTGGTGTCTCCGGAAATACCAGCATCGATGACATCGACGTTATATCCTTCGGCTTGCAATGCCTCTTCAAGCCGGGCGGGAAACGCCAAGGACAAGTCCTCCAGGCCATAGCCGGCGGTGAGACTATCTCCGAGGGCGAGAATTTTGACGGCAGCACCGCCGCCACCGGCACTAGCATTTTGATCTGAAACGGTGTTTTCGGCGTAAGACCCTTCAGAACAACCACACAGCAGTGGCAACGCGACGAGGGCTAACATTAAACCCCTGCGCGTGGTAAGGGTGCGCACCATCATGACCAATACTCCGCATCAGCTGGACGTTGGGTCCTCGACCCAAGCGGCCATCGACTTGACCGACGTTCATCTCACCTTGGCGGGACCGGCGGGGGAGGTCAACATTCTGCGCGGCGTGTCCTTGCACGTGCCGCAAGGAGAAGCCCTTGGTGTGGTTGGGCCTTCGGGCTCCGGCAAGACGACCATGCTGATGGTCACCGCCGGTCTGGAACGCATCACTTCGGGCCGCGTGGCTGTGACCGGACAAGATTACGCCGATCTCGACGAAGACGGCCTGGCACTGTTCCGCCGCGACAACATCGGCATCGTGTTTCAGTCCTTCCATCTGATCCCGACCATGTCGGCGCTGGAGAACGTGGCCGTGCCGCTGGAGTTCGCGGGGCGGGACGACGCCTTCGAACGCGCCGAGGAGCAGCTTGAAAAAGTGGGGCTGGGCCACCGCATGGGCCACTACCCGGGGCAACTCTCGGGCGGGGAACAACAACGCGTCGCGCTCGCCCGGGCCTTTGCCGTGAAACCGAAACTGCTGCTGGCTGACGAACCCACCGGAAACCTGGACGGCGCGACCGGACATCAGATTATCGACCTGCTGTTCGACCTGCACGATCATCACAACACCACGCTGGTGCTGATCACCCATGACATGAAACTCGCCGGGCGGTGCGACCGGGTGGTGCGCATCAGCGACGGCATCATTGCCGGCGAAGGACTGACCTCCGCCGCGGCGGAGTAACGCTTGTGACACCAAACCTGTCGTTCTCTCTGGCGGTGCGCTACGCGTTCCGGGAACTGCGCAGCGGGCTGGCCGGCTTTCGCATCTTTATCGCTTGTTTGGCTTTGGGTGTTGCCGCCATCGCCGGGGCGGGCTCGCTCAACGAAGCCATTCAAGCCGGGATTGAAGAAGACGCACAGTTGCTGTTGGGCGGTGATGTGCAAGCGCGCCTGACCTACCGCGAAGTGAACGACGAAGAACGTGTGGCGCTTGAGAACGCCGGCACGGTAAGTGCGCAGATCACCATGCGCTCCATGGCCCGTTCAACCGATGCGGCCAGCGGTGAGACCAAGCAACGCACGCTGATCGAACTTAAGGCCGTCGATAACTTGTACCCCTTGTATGGGGCGATCACCATGACCCCGGCGCTGCCATTGAGCGACGCACTGGCACAACAGAACGGCCTGTGGGGGGCGGCGGTCGATCCCGTGCTGCGCACACGGCTGGACATCGCCTTAGGCGACACCATTCGCGTCGGCGAGGCGACGCTGGAAGTGCGCGCCTTTATCGACAAGGAGCCAGACCGGGTGATCAGTTTCGCCACCGCCGGGCCGCGCGTGATGATTGCCCAGGGCGCAATGGCGGAAACGGAATTGGTTCAGCTCGGCAGTCTGGTCACCTATGTCTACAACGTACGAGTTGACCCGGGGGTTGATGCCGAAGCCCTGCGGACGTCATTGCAAGAAAACTTCGCTGACACGGCCTGGCGGATCCGGGGCCTGAATCAGGCCGCCCGCAGTCTGGAAATCTTCCTCGACAACGTCACTTTGTTTTTGACACTGGTCGGTCTGACCGCGCTGCTCACCGGCGGCATCGGCGTCGCCAACGCATCGCGCGCGTATTTGGCAGGACGCATGTCGACCATCGCGACACTAAAGTGTCTCGGCGCGCCCGGCGAACTGATCTTCATGATTTACGCGATTCAGCTGACAGTGCTGTCCGCCGCCGGCATCGCCTTGGGATTGCTGCTGGGAGTCGGCGTGCCCTTTATCGCCGCCAATTCCATCGGCGGCATGTTGCCGGTGGATGCGCGTTTTGGCGTCTACGCCGATCCGCTGATCAAGGCGGCGGTGTTCGGCATTCTGTCTGCGTCGGTCTTTGCCTTGTGGCCGCTGGCCAAGGCGCGGGAGATTCCTGCCGTGGCTCTGTTCCGCCAGTTCCTCAGCGACATCCGCCGCTGGCCGCGCAAACGCTACCTCAGCGGACTTATTGTGCTGGGCTTGGCGCTGTGCGTGTTCACCATCGTTACTGCCGACCGGCCACAGTTCGCCTTCTTCTTCGTGCTGGGCGCTGGGGTGTCGATGGTGCTGTTCCGCTTTGCCGCCATTGGCGTCACCAACCTGGCCGCGAGACTGTCGAGTAAACGCGGCGGCGTCACTTCGGGCCGCCCGACCTTGCGCCTGGCCATGGCCAATCTTTACCGCCCCGGCAACCCGACAACGTCGGTGGTGCTGTCGCTCGGCCTCGGGCTGTCGGTGCTGGTGTGCATCGCGTTGTTGGAAGCGAACCTGAACGAACAGATCAACGGTGAACTGCCGGAGCAGGCGCCCAGCATGTTCTTCGTCGATATTCAGCCGGAGCAGACCGAAACCTTCCGTGCCATCGTCGAGGCGCAAGACGGCGTCGATAAGCTGACCATGGCGTCGATGATCCGTGGGCGTGTCTCAAAGGTGAATGGGGTCGATTCCCGCGAGGCCGTGGTTGCCCCCGATCAACGCTGGATCGTACGCGGCGAGCGCGGCATATCACAGTCGGCGACCGCGCCGGAGAACGCCAAGATGGTCGAAGGCGAATGGTGGGCGCCGGATCACGAAGGCGAAAACCTGTTGTCCATCGACGCCGAAGCCGCACGTGGCATGGGCCTGGGCATCGGCGATTCCTTGAGCGTGACCATCCTCGGCCGCGAGATCACCGCGACCATCGCCAACCTGCGCGACGTGCGCTGGGAATCCGGCACCATGAACTTCGCGCTGATCTTTTCGCCCAACGCGTTGCGCGGCGCCCCCGGCATGTACATCGCTACGGTGAATTCCGCCCAAGGCACGGAAGAGGCGATTGAGCGCGCTGTCGTCGACGCCCTGCCGAACGTGACCATCGTGCAGGTGCGCGAGGCGTTGGAGATACTCGAACAGGTATTGGGCGCACTGGGCACGGCGGTGCGGGTGACCGCCGCCGTGGCATTGATTGCCGGTGCGTTGGTGCTGGCCGGCGCGATTGCCGCGGGACACGCGCGGCGGATCTATGAGTCCGTGGTGTTGAAAGTGCTGGGTGCAACGCGGGCAGATGTATTGAAGGCGTTCGTATTCGAGTATTGCCTGCTGGGCTTGGCAACCGGCGGCATTGCCGCAGCGGTGGGCACCCTGTCCGCCTGGGCGGTGCTGATCTTCGTCATGAAGATCGAGTGGATTTTGTTCCCGGGAATCGTCGCCGCCGTCATTTTCGCCTGCATCGCCGTGACCCTTTTGGCAGGCTTCGCCGGGGTGTGGCGCGCACTGGGCATTAAGGCTGCGCCGCTGCTGCGCAACGATTAGCGCGCGCCGCGCAACGACTAAATCGGCGACAACAGCCGATTCGCGGCTAAAGGCCCATAAAATCAGCGCTTTTTTCGTTAAAGTCTTGTCAAAATCGTATCGATTCCCATTGAAGCGCGCTCGAAAACACCCAATATTACGCCCATTGGTTCGGCAGGTAGGGACCATGGTGGTCGTGCCTGCGGTGAACTGAACGCAACTTTGTGAGGAGCACAATGGCTACCCAATTTGAACGCAGAACCATGACCGGTGCGTATGCAGACGACGCCGCCATCCATGAAGGTCTGCGGGCGTACATGCTGCGGGTCTACAATTACATGGCATCCGGCTTACTGCTGTCGGGCATCGTCGCTTTCGCCGTAGCGAACTCGAATCTGATCAGCCTGTTCTATCAGGTCAATGAGCAGGGCCAGTTGGCCGGGTACACCGGGCTTGGCCTGATTTCCATGTTCTTGCCGCTGGGCCTGATCGTGTTCATGAGCTTCACCGCCCACAAGCGCACCGCTGGTACGATGCAATTGCTGTACTGGCTGTTTGTCGGCACCATGGGCGTTGGCCTCTCGACCATTCTGCTCACCTACACCGGTGTGAGCGTGGCGCGGACCTTTGTGATCACTGCCGCCGCGTATGCCGGGTTGAGTCTGGTCGGTTACACCACCAAGAAAGACCTGTCCGGCTTCGGCACATTCCTGATCATGGGCTTGATCGGCCTCATCGTCGCCATCATCGTCCAGATGATCTGGCCGTCGGGTGTGATGGGCTTCGTCATTCCGGTGGTGGGCGTGCTGCTGTTCGCCGGCCTGACGGTGTATGACACCCAGCGCATCAAAAGCGGCTACTTCGGCGTCGAAGGCTCGGCGATGGAAGAGAACTCGGCCATCATGGGCGCTGTCGCGCTGTACCTGAACTTCGTCAACCTGTTCCAGTTCCTGCTGATGTTCCTCGGAAATCGGGAATAGGCGAACCGCGAATAGAACGAGACGCTACATCAAACACACGAAACGAACCCCCGGGATCAAACCCGGGGGTTTTGTTTTCTGAGCACGGCGACCTTGCTGTAGCGTTGCACGATGTCGTCCATGCAAAACCACACTGAAATTGGCCGGGCCGCGACCGTGCTCGCAGACGCGGCGGCGCGTGTCACCCCGGAGACGGTTCCGGCGACCGTTCGCGGCCAAGCGGCCGATCTGTTTCTCGATACGCTTGCTGTTGCAGCCGCCGGCCTAACCGATCCGGACTACACCCGGCTGGTTGACGTCTTGACCGGAGAGCCAGGTCCGGCGTCGATACCGGGTATGGCACAAGGCGTTCCTACCGCAACGGCAATCCAACTCAATGGCGGCGCAACCACGGTGCTGCAACTGCAGGACGGACACCGCTTGGGCCGCGGTCATCCTGTCAGCCACATGATGCCGGTGTTGCTGGCCCTGGCCGAGGCCCGTGACCTGACCGCAGAGACCGTATTGATGGCACTCATTGCCGGATACGAAACCGGCGCCCGGGTGGGCATGGCCATGGGCGGGCTAAATACCGCGCTTCACGATACCGGAACGTGGAGCACCATCGCCGCCGCCGTCGCCGCCGCCCATGCATTCAGCCGCGGAGATAAAGACGTTATCCGCCGCGCCATCGAGACCGCCGCCGCCACTGCCCTGATGCCCTACCGTGATCTGCCGCTGATGGGCGCATCCGCCCACCACACCTATATCGGCCTTGGCGCAGTGACGGGTTTGGTTGCCGCGCAAAGTGCGGTCGCAGGTCTGACCGATCTGCCGGGAACATTGGAGACCTTTTTCGGTCCGCGAGCTGGGGCTGCTTTTGATGCGCAGCTGCTGACCGCAGGCCTAACAGCGGACGGTCAGTTCGCCGCGTTTGAAATCCTAAACGCCTACATCAAAGTTCATCCGACTTGTGCCCATCTCCACGGCGCCAATGATGCGATGATGGACTTGCTGAACGCGCATGCGTTCACGGCGGAGGAGGTGGACACCATAGCCATCTCGACCTACGGCGCAGGACTGGCGTTCGACAACCCCGCGCCGGAAAACGCTCTGGCGGCCCGGTTCAGCCACGCGGCAGCGGCGGCGATTGCGGTATGCCTCGGCGATCTGAATGAACAGACGTTGACCGATGAAATCTTGGCCAGCCCACCAGTGCAGGCTTTGATGAATAAAGTCACCGTGACTCATGCCCCGGACCTGGACCAGGGTTATCCGGCAGGCCGGCCTGCCATCGTGCGCGTGCAGTTGGTCAGCGGCAAAACTCTAGAAGCATCTGCGCAGGTGCCTTTGGGAGACAGCAGCCATGCCTTGCCACCTGATGCGAGAACTGCAAAAGCACGCCGTCTTTTGGCCCGGCGCTTCGGGGCGAACGGCGCAGAGGCCGTGATGCACGCCTACCAGGACTTTGTTAACGGCCACCCGGTCGCAGGTCTGTCCCACGCTTTACGCGCGCTCACCCCATATTCGGCCACTTAGAGAACGCACCCACCTCTTAGTGCCATACTCAACCGGCCCAACATCGCACGCAGCAAGGGCTTTGCGGTCTGGGCCTCGGCGGTTTGTTTTTTGTCGCTATTTTTTTCTGGAGCGTCTGCGCGCAAAAGCTGTATGAGTTAGGCAGACAAAACTAAAGCGGCCAAGACCGCCAAGCGCGCCGTCATAAGGTGAAAAAGAGCGCGCTGGGACACCTTGGGAGACTGTGCAGCCATGCTGCAGCCACGCGACACAAGCTATGACGAGATCGCCGTTGTCATCGGCGAACCGAACGAGATGAGCCGGCAGAACATGAACAGCATGCTGCGCGCGAAAGGCATTCGTCGGCTGCGGTCGGTCGGCACTATCGAAGCAGTGCGCGAGGCCATTGCCGAAGGGTCGGTCGATGTCGTTGTGGTGTCTGACAGTATGGGTGATGACGCCTACAAATGCATCGAGGACGTTCGCCATGGGCGATTGGGCAAAAATCCCTATGCCATTGTCACGGTGATGGTGGAGCCCGACAACGAAGACGGCCTGAAGAAGGCGCAAGATGCCGGCGCCGATGACGTGATGATCAAGCCCATTGCGCCGGTGCAGATTGTCGACCGGGCCAAGATGGTGGCGATGAACCGGCACAAGTTTGTCGCCACCACAGAATACATTGGCCCGGACCGCCGGCGCAGCCCACGCGAACACGCCGGACAACTGGTCAACGTATTTTGCACCATGAAGTTCAAGCTTGAGGGCAAGACCGTCACCGATGACATGGTGTCGTCCGCCGTGGAGGCAACACAAAAAGCGATTCAATCCGCCCAGCTGGACAATCAGGGGATGCGGCTGGGCACGGTGTGCGACCGCATCTTAACGGCCTACGACACCAAGCAGATCGACGATGAGCTTCTCGACAATTTAGAAATTCTGATCCAATGCCTGGAAGAAGCGTCAGACGCGGCAAAGAAAGTTGATCAGAACGACCTTGCCGATATTTGCCACCAGTTCGCCCGCGAGATCGAAGACCTGATGGAATTTTACGAAACGCCGACGGACCGCTCGTTGCAGCTCATCCGCACCCTGACCAAAGCGTTTCAGATGGCCCGCCAATCCGCAGCCTCGCGCGCTGCCCACTGAGCACCCTTCTCACGGCTGGACGTCGCCGGTGACAGCCGTGGCTTTGCGTGCGGCGATATGCCAGCATCTTGCCTAGACGGGGGGCAAGCTGTGACTCAATTGAGAAATAGAAAATCGCGCAAACTTTTCGTTCTGGCGCTGGGCGTCTGCCTGACCGGATCGATGATGTACGTCTCGTTCGCGTTTGGGTTCCGCGCCGGCATTGCCGAAGATACGGTGTTCATCCTACCGCAGTGCTAGGGTTGCAGCCTCCATGCCAGAGGGGCTCGATGACCTGTTCGAGAATTCTGGGAAATGGTGCCGACGGCGTGATTTGAACACGCGACCTACTGATTACGAATCAGTTGCTCTACCCCTGAGCTACGTCGGCCCGCTGGTACGTGAAGCGGCGGGACCATAGAGCAACCGGCGGGGAATGAAAAGCCGTTCCGGGCTGCCGTCCGCCGGGCTCGAGGCACACCCCTATTGACCTAAACCGCCGCATGGGCAAAGCCTGGGTTATGGCGGAACAGATTCAGACAGAGGTGATCGTCATTGGCGGCGGCCTGGTGGGCGCGACCCTGGCCTGCGGCCTGGCCCGGCACGGGATTGAGACCGTGGTGATTGACCGGCAGGCCCCGGACGCGGGCATCTCGCCCACATTTGACGGGCGGGCCTCAGCCATTGCCCTGTCCGCCAAAATCGCCTTGGAGGGGATCGGCCTGTGGCCGTTGATCGCCGGCAAGACGGGCCCAATTGAGCAGATCCGGGTATCTGACGGGCCGTCGTTGATGTTTCTGCATTACGACCACGCCGACATCGGCGATGCGCCGCTGGGCTACATGGCTGAGAACCGTGATTTGCGTGCAGGCTTGGTGGATTTGATCGCATCGAGTGAGGCCGTGACGGTGTTGGCGCCAGTCGAGATCACCGGTATCGAAACGGCAAGCGGTGCGGCTGTGGTCACGCTGGCTGATGGCCGGCACGTGCACGGCACGTTGATCGCCGCCGCAGACGGGCGGGCCTCCGCGACGCGGGAGCAGGCCGGGATTGGCGTTACTGGCTGGACCTATGACCAGCAAGCCATCGTCGCGACCATCGGGCATACGGAGTCCCACGGCAACATCGCCCACGAACGGTTTCTGCCCGCCGGGCCGTTCGCCATCTTGCCGTTGCAAGGCGGACACCGGTCATCTCTGGTTTGGACGGAACGCGCCGACGCGGCAGAAGCGTTCCTGGCCCTGGAGGATGACGCGTTCTTAAGCGAGATTGCGGAGCGGGTTGGGGGCTTCCTCGGCGAGTTGCACCTGATCGGCCCGCGTTTCCGTCATCCCCTCGGCCTGCAGGTCGCGGATCGTTACACCGGTGATCGATTGGTCTTGGTTGGCGATGCGGCGCACGGCATCCACCCCATTGCCGGGCAGGGTTTGAATTTGGGTCTGCGGGACGCCGCGGCCCTGATCGACATTGTCGTCGACGCCAAGCGCTATGGCTTGGACTTGGCCCATGCGGGCGGACTGGAGCGTTATCAACGCTGGCGGCGCGCCGACAATTTGCTGATGGCCGGCACCACTGACATTCTCAACCGGTTGTTTTCGAACGACGTGCCACCGGTGCGGTTGGCGCGGGACATGGGCCTGGCCGGCGTCAATGCCGTTCGCCCGTTGAAGCAGACCCTCATGCGCCATGCCATGGGACAGGTCGGTGACCTGCCGCGGCTGATGCGCGGTGAAGCGCCGGGCTAAAACCAAAAGGAAACCCGAGCTATGATGCGATGGACTGCTGGTATTTTTTATGTGGCGATGGCTGCCCTCGGGCCTGCCGGCGCGCAAGACCTAGCCACCAATCAAGGCTGGAGTCATTACGGCGGCGTCGCCGGCGGCGGGCAGTACTCAGCACTTGACCAGATCACGCTGGACACCGTGGACGAGCTGGAGGTGGCGTGGACGCATCGCAGCGGGCACGACGCGGAAAGCCGGGCGATGGGTGGCAAAGCGTCTTATCAAGTGACGCCGATTTTACGCAACGGCCTGCTGTATCTGTGCACGCCGATGAACCGGGTGCTGGCACTGGACCCGGAAAACGGCGAAGAGCTCTGGCGCTTCGACCCCCACGAGACGCTGTTCGAGGATGCGCGGGTGATTTCTACCTGCCGCGGCGTGATCTATTGGGAAGACACGGCTGCCCCACCGGGCACAGCCTGCACCAAGCGCGTGCACAAAGCCGATCGCCAGGGGCGCATGTTCGCCGTCGATGCCGACAGCGGAACGGCGTGTCCCGAGTTCGGCGGACAGGGGTGGGTCGATCTGAAAAGCGAACAGTATGGTGGTGACGGGCCGCTGTTCTTCACGTCACCGCAACAGGTGTTGGGCGACAAAATCATCGTCGCCGGTTCGGTCGGCGACAACGTCAAAGCCAACGCGACGGATGGCAGCATCCGTGCCCTGGATGCGCGTACGGGCGAATTGATCTGGCGTTTCAACACCATCCCCGCGCACCTGAGTGACGAAACCGGCGGCGCTGACGTTTGGCCGCCGTTTTCCGTGGATGAAGACCGCAACATGGTGGTGGTGGGCACCGGCAGCCCGAGTGTCGATGTCTATGGCGCACGGCGCACCGATCCGATTCCATATGCCAATGCAGTGATCGCCATAAACGGGTCCACCGGCGAAGTGATCTGGCACCACCAATTGGTCTATCACGACCTGTTCGACTACGACCTGCCGACGCAGCCGTTGCTGGTCGATATTCAGCGGGACGGTGCGACGATCCCGGCGGTGGTGCAGGCGACGAAGATGGGCACCGTGTTCGTGTTTCACCGCGAGACGGGCGCTCCATTGTTTCCGATTGAGGAAACCCCAGTGCCGGCCAGCACCATTCCCGGCGAGGTGGCGGCGCCCACGCAGCCAATCCCGCAGCGCCCGATGCCCTTCACCCGTCAGTCTATCGACGAAGAAGACGTGTTCGGTCTGACGCCGTGGGACCGCAACAAGTGCCGTGAGAGCTTCCGCAACCTGCGCTACGAAGGCCCCTTCACCCCGCCGAGCGAACAGGGCTCGTTGTTCCTGCCCACACCGGGCGGCGGCGCCAACTGGGGCGGCGCGGCCTACGATCCCGCACGTAACCGGCTGGTCATTAAGGGGCAGAACTTCGGCTTTGTCATGAAGCTGGTGCCCGAGGCCGAGACCGCGGACGGGCCGGGCCTGTTCGAGGCCAGCACCATGTCGCGCAAGATGGAAGGCACGCCCTATCGGGTAGAGGGCGAGCAATGGCTGTCGCCCTGGGGTATTCCCTGTGTGCCACCGCCGTGGGGCACGCTGACCGCCATCGACCTCAGCAGCGGTAATCTGATTTGGACCCGGGGGATCGGGCGGGTGCCGTTCGGGCCCGGCAAACTGTTGTTGTCGCCGCAGCGCTGGGGCTCGCCCATTTCCGGCGGACCGATGATCACCGCAGGTGATTTGGTCTTCATGGCAGCAACCACCGATCCCACCTTCCGCGCGATGGATATCAAGACCGGACACACCGTGTGGGAAGCAAACTTGCCGGTCCCCGGCATCGCCGTACCGATGACGTATCAAGTGAACGGCAAACAGTATGTGGTGATTGCCGCCGGCGGTAGTGCCCTAGTCGACACGGAGTTGAGCGATTATCTCATCGCCTTCGCGTTGCCTGACTAAGTCACCAGTCGCTTACGGATCGCGGCTGAGTCCCTTGTCTTCCAGAGCCTGCAGGTAGGCCGGCCAGCGCGTGTCGTACTCCTGCCCGAGTTCGCGCAGCACCCGCCAGGAGTACAATCCGGTATCGTGCAAGTCATCGAAGGTGAGCTTGACGGCGTAGTTGCCGACGGGCGCGATTTCGATGATGCCGACGTAACGGCGGCCGCCGACGATGACCTTCTCCCCGCCATGGGCCTGGACTTCCGCCGAGGGACTTTCGACGCGCAGATATTCGGCCGGAAGGTCGTAGCTCTCGCCATTGTCAAAAGTGACGCGCAAAGAGCGGCGTTCGCGATCGTAGGCGATGTCCGTCGGCCAGGGTTCCGCGGTTTGGGGCTCGGCGGATGAGGTCTTCTCAGACATGAGGGGTGTTAGTCTTCGATGCGGCGCGCTTCGTCGGGCAGCATGATGGGAATACCATCGCGCACGGGGAACGCGAGGCCGGCTTGCTTGCTGATCAGTTCCTGGGCGTCCTTGTCATACTCCAGCGGCCCTTTGGTGACAGGGCAGACCAGAATGTCGAGCAACTTGGCGTCGAGTTCAGCTCCAGCCATGACGGCGTCCTTCCATTTTCTGTCTCGCAGCTACTGCCGTGAGCCTTCCGGGGCACCGGCGTCGAACACGCCCATTTGCAAAAGCGCGAGCAACATTTCTGCACGGTCCTTGACGGTGCCCGTTTCAAGCAGAGCCTGTTTCTCGCGCGGATCAAAGGGGCAAATCATACAGAGTGACGAGACGAGCGTGTGATCGGACAACCCTTTGATGATTTCCACCTTCAGGCGCATGCCCTGGGCGTCGATATACGGCTGCAGTGCCTCCAGCAGTTCATCCCTGTCGAGATCGAATTCGCCCGGCGGATCCATGTCGGCAGTGTAGGCGGAATAATCTGCATGGACGCGGCGATAGCCGCGCGCACCTTCGACTTCCTCGGCGACGTGAAAGCGGCTAAGCCCCTTCAATGCGATCAGCAACCGTCCGTCATCGGTTTCTTCAAAATAGACGATGCGCCCGGCGCACCCTGTCTTGAACAGCGGTGGGCCATCGCCATCCTCCTCATCGAAGTCGTCATCGTCATCATCGAAATTCGGTTTGCCCATGGCATCGTAATTGGGCTGGATCATGCCGATGAAGCGGCCGTTGCTCAGCGCATCCAGCACCATGTTGAGATAGCGTGGCTCAAAGATGTTGAGCGGCAAGCGGCCCCCGGGAAGGAGCAAAGCCCCACTCAATGGGAAGACGGGAATAACATCCGGCAAATCTTCGAACTTGGTGGAGATGGGGCTGAACACGCGGTAGGCCTCTAGGCGAACAAGATGGATGACAAGCGGCGGCGGCCATCAATGGTGAGCGAATCCGTTGGGCCAAACGCCTCGAAAAATTTCACCAGTTCTTTGCGCGCACCGTCGTCGTTCCAGGTGCGGTCCAGACGGACGATCTCAAGCATGGCATCGACCGCGCCTTCGCGGTCTCCGGCACCGTAACGGGCCATGCCCAAGTCATAGCGGGCCTGCATGTCTTTCGGATTGTCGGCGACTTTTTGTTCGAGTGCGGCGATCTCTTCACCGGACCCGGCGTCGGCTGTGGACTCTTTCAAATCCAACGCTGTGGCAACGGCGGCAATTTCCGCCTTGGCCGCCAACTCGGGTGGCAGCTGCTCTAACACTTGCCGGGCGACATCGTCCTGGCCGGCATCCATATAGCATCGCAGCGCCCCACCGAGCGCGCGGGCGTTCTCGCGGTCTTCGGCGAGCACCTGCTGATACACACCGAGGGCCTGCTCGTGGTGCCCTTCGGCGGCGAGCGCTTCCGCTTCCTCAAGCAACGCGTCCACTGGCGATCCGCCGCCGCCGGCCAGCTTATCGATAAAGGCTTTGAGCTGACTCTCGGGCTGCGCGCCCATGAAACCGTCGACCGGCTGGCCATCCTTAAACGCAAACACGGCGGGAATGGACTGGACCCGGAACTGGGCCGCCAATGCCTGATTTTCATCGACGTTGATTTTGACCATTTTGACCTTGCCCGCGTAGCTGCGGACGAGTTTTTCCAGAGCGGGGCCAAGCTGCTTGCAGGGGCCGCACCAAGGCGCCCAGAAATCGACGACAATCGGGACAGTGTGCGAAGCCTCAAGGACATCTTGCTGGAAGGTGTCCGTGCTGCCCTCTTGCACCAGAGCGCCTGGATCAGCGCCCAGAGCGGCGCCGGCGTCGGGCTGGCCGGAGGGATCGCCAATTAACATGTCAGCCTCAAATCATGGTCCGTAGATGATAGTGTGACCCTTAGATGCGTCCAAAATGGGTGAAACGCAAGGGACAGAGGCGAATTCCTTGGTTTCCCTGGCGGGCAGGGTCCGCGGGGCGGAAGCCCTTGCAAAGCCTTACTGAATGGGTATAGTCCGCCTCCTTCCAAGGCGGCCAGGCGGCCGTCAATCGAGCGGGCGTAGCTCAGGGGTAGAGCACAACCTTGCCAAGGTTGGGGTCGGGCGTTCGAATCGCCTCGCCCGCTCCATTTTCTCTCAAGATTTGAGCCGACTTACACGGGATTCAGCGTGAGCCTTCCGGCGCCTTGACGTTGACGATGATCAGGCGGCGGTCACAGTTCTCCACCGGCACCGGCTCAACACCGTGGAAAGATTTGTCAGACCGGGGAAACGCCAGCAATCGATTGGGTTTGTAGTCCACCAGGGTGTGACGGTTGAACATCTCGAAATTGACGTGTGCGTTGTGGGGGAATTCGTGCCGCGGGTCCTTCGGAACGTATAGGCCGGTTCCGTAAGAGGCGTACTCGGGATCGCGAGACAAGTAATAAAGCAGACTTATGAACCTGAACTTGGTGTCCGTGTGCGGGCCGATGGCATAGTCGGTGCGATCGCTGACCACCAGCATTTCCGGATTGAGATTGATGTCCTTTGGCAAGTGCGCGATGCGCGGCACAAGAATGTTCCGAAATTTTTCCACCAGAGCGAGGACGACGTCCTGCCCCATGACCACACGCATAACGGCCAGCCAGACGTCGCGCTGATGTTCAGGGAGTTGATCGAGAAATTCTTGCTGCATGAGCATGACGAAGCGTTCCTGATAGCCCTTGGTGCGGCCAAGTTCAGGCAGACTCTTTAAGATGTCGTCGGACGGCCAGTTCTCGTGGATGGCATCAAACACCTCAGCCGGGAGCACGTCATCGACGATGCAGTGTTCGAAGGGCTCGGTGAGAAGGGGCGCTTTGGCGACCTGCGCTCCGGCATAGGATTCAGCGCCGGAAAATATATTCTCCATAGTCTTTGGTATTACCTTCTTTCCGGCGTGAGCGCTCGACTTGGTCGGGATCAAATTCGAATCCCATCGTCTTCATATCGGAGACGAGCTTAGCATGCTCGTCAATATGGGGGCTGATCTCGATCAAGACGGAGCTCAGTTCGGGATTTTCAAACGTCTTGAGTGCGCCGGCCACGACCAGGTGCTCGAACCCATCGACGTCGATTTTGACGTGGCGGGGCTGAGGCACCACGCCGCCGGCAACAAGATCGTCAAGCGCAGCACTCATGCAGCCTTGCGCGTATGGTGCCTTCGTCGGCTTCAGTTCTGGTGTGACCTCGGCCCCGAATTCGTGGCCGGACCCTGCGACTTCGGTTTGAGAAAGATAGAGACGATCGAATTTTCGTTCGTCAGACATGGCGCAGCACCACGCCACCACCCGCTCTGAAACCTTGTTGAGCAGGATATTGCGGTTCAGCAGGGCGTAGTTCTGCGACTCAGGCTCAAACGAAAAGACCCGGGCGCGGGCAAAAACAGAGGCAAAAATGGTGTAGAGCCCCATGTTGGCGCCGATATCGACGAACACATCCTCCGGTTCAAATCCACTGATCCATTTAACCGTTTCCGGCTCTTTGGTCTCAAAGGACATGACGCGGTAGAGCGCCATTTCACTCAACATCGCAAACCGCATCGACGCCCCCCGATACTCAATCGTCGCGATCGGTGTTTGTTCCGCATGGGTCTTTACGAGTTGATGATGATCCATAGCGCTTCAGTTCGTAACGGGCCGCAGTCTGCCGGACGGCCGCAAGGCCATAAATTTCGTTGCTGGGACTTGTATGTGAAGCAAACGTGGTAGACTTCATCGTGTTGTGAACGACTTAAAAGGTGGGGTCAAGCAGTCGGATGTAAGGGGGGACCGGCGTATGACGCAGAGCAAGAGCAGTAACTTGAAATCCACGCTCCGCAGCGCTGCCGCGCTGGCGGACAAGCGCGAGAAGGGCGCCAACAGCGGCGTTTTTAAACGCTTCATTGGACAGTTTTACGAAGACTGCCCACCGGACGATTTGGCTGGGACATCGGCGGAAGACCTCTACGCCGCCGCGGCGTCGGCCTTTGCCTTTGCCAAAACCCGGCGCAAGGACCGGCCCTCGATCCGGGTTGTCACCCCGAAGAAAGGCAAAGCGAAGTCCTGGCTTTCAGACCGGACGATCATCGAAATCGTCAACGACGACATGCCGTTCCTGGTGGATTCCGTTACCGCGGAATTAGAACGTCTGGGCGAGCCGGCACAATTCATCATTCATCCCGTCATTCCGGTCAAACGGGATGAGGCCGGCAAGCTCATTGATGTCTTCCCGGATGATGAGCCGTTTCTCGATGAAGCGGAGCGGACAAAACGCGGCGTGCATTTTGAATCCATCATGCACATTCAGATCCCCCAGGAGACCGACCCGGAACTGCTGGACCGGATTGGCGATACTCTGCACTCGGTCCTCGGAGACGTGCGCGCGGCCGTGCGCGACTGGCCGGAAATGCGCCGCCAGGCCACCCGCATCGCCGCCGACTTTGACGGCGCGCCCAAAGGAGTCACGCGCGAACAAGCGGCCGAAGTCGAAGACTTCTTGCACTGGCTGCACGACGATCACTACACGTTTTTGGGATACCGCGCCTACACCATCGAAGCCAAAGGCAAGCGCCGCATTCTGCACATGCAGCGTGACGAGAATCTCGGCGTGTTGTCAAAACCGTCGCTGGTGATGTTTGACGGTGTGCGCGACGGCATGGAGGTCCCGCCCCTCTTCGAGCAGTTCATCGGCAATGACTCGCCCCTGCTCATCATCAAGGCCAACCAACGCGCCACGGTTCACCGCCGGGTTCATTACGATGTCATTGCCGTCAAAACTCTGAATGACAAGGGTGAGACGGTCGGCTTGCGCCTGTTTGCGGGCATGTTCACCGCCGATGTGTACACCAACAGCCCCAACTTCGTGCCAGTGTTGCGCCGCAAGATCGACCGCATTCGCGACCGCATCGGCTTCCGTAAACACAGCCATGACGGCAAGCGCTTGCAAAACATCATGGAAAACCTGCCGCGGGACGAGTTGTTTGAAAGTTCGGACGACCATCTCGCCGAAGTGGCATTGGGGATACTGCATCTCCAGGAACGCAGCCGGACGGCCCTGTTTGTGCGCCAGGACAATTTTGAGCGGTTTGTCTCGTGCCTGGTCTATGTGCCGCGTGACCGGTTCGACACCCAGTTGCGCCTGAAGATCACCGACCTCTTGGTACAGGCTTATAATGGCCGGCTGTCGTCCTTCTTCACCCAGGTGACCGATTCACCGCTCGCCCGGGTACATTTCATCATTGCCACGACACCGGGTCAGATGCCCGATGTCGACGTTGACGCCCTCGAAGACCGTCTGGCCAATGCCACACGGGCCTGGCACGACGAGTTGGCCGTCGCCTTGCACGACAAACTTGATGACGCCCAGGCGCGCGAGTTGCTTGACCGCTATGCGTATGCCTTCCCGGCGTCCTACCGGGATCAGTACTCACGTGATGTCGCTGTCTTTGACGTCTGCAAAGTGGAAGAGGTGATTGCAGGTGATGCCATTGCCATGCATCTGCACCGTCAGCCAGATGACGACGGCGACGACCTGCATTTCAAAGTGTACGCCAAAGGCGCGCCGCTGCCGCTGTCAGATGTGTTGCCCGTGATCGAGAACATGGGCTTCACGGTGATCAGCGAAGTGCCGCATCAAGTGACACCACGCGGCAGTGCCGTCGGCGGCGGACCGGTGTGGATTCACGACTTCGATCTGGATGTTCCCGGCGACCGGGTCATCGATGTTGATGGTGTACGAGACAGAGTGCACGAGGCTTTTGCCAACGTGTGGTCCGGCACAATGGAGAACGACGGCTTCAACAAGCTTGTCGCGCTGTCCGGCCTGGCATGGCGGGACGTCGTGATTTTGCGGGCCTATGCAAAGTATCTCCGGCAAGCGGCCTTTCCGTTTTCTCAGTCGTATATTGAAAACGCGTTCGCGGCCCATCCGGCGCTGGGGCGAAAACTTATCGATTTGTTCCTGACGAAGTTCGATCCCGCACTGCATAAGTCGAAGGCCAAAAAGACCGCCAAAGACATCGAGCGAATTCGCCGTGATATTTTGACTGGCCTGGATGGCGTGTCATCGGCGGACGAAGACCGCATCCTGCGGCGTTACCTCAACCTTATCGACTCCACGCTGCGCACGAACTTCTTCCAGACCGCCGAGAACGGCGGGCCGAAAGACTATCTGTCCCTGAAGCTGAACAGCAAGATCATCGAAGACTTGCCGCGGCCCCGGCCATGGCGGGAAATTTTCGTCTATTCGCCGCGCATGGAGGCCATTCACCTGCGTGGCGGTGCGGTCGCCCGCGGCGGTCTGCGCTGGTCGGACCGGCTTGAAGATTTCCGCTCGGAAGTCCTGGGGCTGGTCAAAGCGCAGATGGTCAAAAACGCCGTCATCGTGCCAACCGGATCGAAGGGCGGCTTCGTCGTTAAGAACCCGCCCAAGGATCCGAGCCGGGATGCACAGCAGGCCGAAGGCATAGCCTGTTACCAAACCATGCAGCGCGGCCTGCTGGACATCACGGACAATGTCGTCAAAGACAAGATCAAGCCACCGGTCAACGTGGTGCGCCATGATGACGATGATCCCTACCTGGTGGTCGCCGCAGACAAAGGCACCGCAACGTTTTCCGATATCGCCAACGCCGTGTCCGAGGACGAGTACGGCCATTGGCTCGGAGATGCCTACGCGTCCGGGGGCACCTATGGCTACGACCACAAAGCGATGGGCATCACCGCGAAGGGGGCGTGGGAATCCGTCAAACGCCATTTCCGCGAGATGGGGATCAACACCCAGACCGAGGATTTCACAGCCATCGGGGTCGGCGACATGTCCGGCGACGTGTTCGGCAACGGTATGCTGCTGTCCAAGCACATCCGCTTGGTCGCCGCATTCAACCATATGCACATCTTCATTGATCCGAATCCCGACGCCGCATCATCGTGGAAGGAGCGAAACCGGCTGTTCAAAATGGGGCGCTCGTCCTGGACGGACTACGACACCAAGACTATGTCGAAGGGCGGACGCATCCTTGAACGCAGTGCCAAATCCCTGAAGGTGACACCGGAGATCAAAGCCCTACTGGGCCTATCGAACGCTGAGCTGACTCCCAATGCGCTGATCCAGGCCATATTGCGTATGCAGATTGACCTGCTCTGGTTTGGCGGCATCGGCACTTACATCAAAGCGGAAGACGAAAGCCATGCCGACGCAGCCGACCGGGCCAATGACGCGATCCGCATCAATGCGGAAGAGGTGGGCGCCAAGGTCATCGGTGAAGGGGCCAACCTGGGTGTCACCCAACGTGGGCGTATCGAGTGTGGTCAGCACGGCGTGCGGCTGAACACGGATGCAATCGACAATTCCGCAGGGGTCGATTGCTCCGACCATGAGGTCAACATCAAGATCTTGCTCAATGGGCTCGTTCAGAGCGGCACGTTGAATATGAAGGCCCGTAATACCCTGCTTGAAAAAATGACGGACGAAGTCTCGGACCTGGTGCTGCGGGACAACTATCAGCAGACACAGACCATCAGCTTCGTTGAGGCGCGGGGTGTGGACGTGCTGGACGCCCAACATCGCGCCATGAAAGTGATGGAGCGGGATGGATTGCTCGACCGGGCGCTGGAATTCCTGCCCGATGACGAGACCATCGCCGAACGCGCCGCGCGCGGCCAGGGCCTGACACGTCCGGAAATTTCCGTCCTGCTACCATACAGCAAGATGTGGCTGTACGATCAGGTGGTGGAGAGCGATCTGCCCGACGATCCGATGATGGAAGAGGATCTGATTACCTACTTTCCACAGCCGATCCAGAAAAAATACTTGGATGCCATCCTGGCCCATAAACTGCGCCGCGAGATCATCGCTACGGTCATCACCAACAGCTTTATCAATCGGGTCGGCGCCTCTTTTCTGACGGCAATGTCCGAACGCACCGGCTTAGGCCCGGTGGATGTGGTGCGGGCCTACTTCGTCACCCGCACGGCGTTTAATCTGCGCTCCGTCTGGTCAGACATCGAAGCCCTCGACAACAAGGTCACCGCCGAGGTGCAGACCGAGATGCTCACCGATGTTTACGACATGATCGAACGCAGTGTGCTGTGGCTTCTTCGCAATGAGTCAGCGCCTATGAATGTGGCAGCGGTGCTTGAAAAATTGACGCCGCAGGTCGAAACCTTTGGCAAGGTCTTCGACAAGGTCGTGTCAAAGGAAGTTGCGGAATACGTAAACCAACGGGCCCAAGCCTATGTCGACCGGGGCGTGCCGAAGGCACTGGCAAAGCGGGTTGCGGCCCTCTATCGCCAAGCGGCTGCCAATGACCTCGCCCGCGTTTCGGCATCGGCCAAACGGCCGATCAAGGAGGTCGCAGACGCGTACTTCAAAGTCGGTGAACGGTTTGGCCTAGGCGTGTTGCGCGCCCGCGCCCGGGACCTCAGTTTGGACTCCCATTGGCAGAAGTTGGCGGTATCGGCCGCGATTGAAGAAATCTTCTCCCAGCAAACCGCCATCACCCAACGGGTGCTGCGGTGTGGACCGAAGGCGTCTTTCAATGCCGATAAAGCGCTGGACAAGTGGATTACCCGCAACACCGCGGGAGTTGAGCGATTTGATCAGCTGCGTGAGGAACTGCGCTCCGTCGACACGGTGAACCTGGCCATGCTGACGGTCACTAACCGTCAACTGGCCGCGATTAACACGGCCGGTGGGGATTAATTAGCCGGCGCAGCGGCTTTGCCACAGCGCTCGAATCTGACCGTAAAAGTCTGCGGTAAAGGACTCCACGTCGCACAACGGCGAGGCCAGAGTCGTTTTTCGCACGTCGCGCCGAAGTTTCGAAAACGTGTCACGCCGACCCGCGAGATCAACCGCGAGCGCCACAAATTCGTCTTCATTTGACACGGCCCAGTGTCCGAACCCAGCAGCGCGCACGTGAGCCGTTGCGTGACGGCCGCAGAACCGGTCACCGGTGAGCGTGAGCACGGGCACCCCCATGCATAGCGCTTCACAGGTTGTGAGCCCGCCGGAGTAAGGAATGGTATCGAGGATGACGTCCACCTGACTGTACTGAGCGAGGAAGTCAGAGTGATCGCCGCCGATCCCGATCTCGATACGGTTACCCGCGATCCCGTTATCCGCAAACATGGAAAACAACCGGCCTTGCCGCGCTTCGTCCGCGAACAAGTATCCGTTGGCGAAGAACTTGGCGTCTGGCACAGCCGCAAGAACCCGCGACCACAGGGCCACTGTTTCAGGCTGTATTTTTGTCAATTCACTGAACGTGCCGAAAGTGACGTACTCCCGCGAGTCCGCAGGTGCGGGGGCCGCCGGCGGGAGGTAGGACGGGGGCTGATAGCAGATGTAGTCCTGCGGCATGTGAATCAGTTTTTCGACATAGAGGTCCTGCTCTTCCGACGGTGTATGCACCGCGTCACCGATAAGCGCATCCAGGGCGCGCAACCCACGGGTGTTGACGTAGTCACCCCATGCCAACTGGAGCGGCGCGGGCCGCCTCGCAAACACGAGAAGGCGGTTGTGTGGCGCATGGCCGGACAGATCAATCAAGACGTCGATACCGTCTTTGACGATGAGGTCGCTCAGGTCGGTGTCGGACAGTGTGCGGACGTCGCGCCATTGATCTGCCGCCTGACGGAAGTGCGTGGTGTGCGCATCTGGGTGCGCCGTACTGGAGTAACACGTGAGATGGAAAGCAGAACGGCCACGGGCGGCAAACACAGGTTGGGCAAAAAACAGCATGGCATGAAAACGGAAATCACCGGACACGACCCCCAGCCGCAAAGGTCTATCAGGGGAGAAATCGTGATCCGGCGAGAAGCATGAGCCATCCGGCCTTTCAAATTGCTGTCCGAACGCGAAATGCTCCTGCGAAAGCGCGTCCGCACTGATACTCGACGTATAGTGCAGACACATCAACAAACTAGAGTGAATAGCGGCCAGTCCGGGCTTCATGGCCAAGACCTTGCGGCGGTGCGCGACAGCATCGAGGCCACCATCATCGGCCAGGTCCGCTAAGCCCACGTAGGCTTGTGCAAGCTCGGGATCGATGCCGATGGCCTTGCGGAAGCTTTCTTCCGCGGCACGTTTCTTATTCTGCGCCGCTTGAACAACCCCCAAGTTGACCCAGGCATCGGCATGATCGGGGCGGAGATCAATCGCATGGACATAACTGGCCTCGGCGGCGTCAAACCGGCCGGCTGCCTGCAGGGCGTTGCCCAAGTTGAACCGGAGTTCGGGAGATTTCGGCGCGTAGGCCAAGCCTTCAATGAGGATCGTTGCCGCCCCCTCCGGATCGCCCATCGCCTTAAGCGTGATCGCGAGATTGTTGTGGACGGCAACCGCACCCGGCCTGACCAAGACGGAAGCGCGGTACGCCTCGACCGCTTCGTCAAACCGTCCCGCATCGCGCAGCGCATTCCCGAGATTGAACAGAATATCGGGCTGGTCGGGAAGGCCGCGGCGCGCTTTCTCAAACGCTTCAATGGCGTCGTCCGTACGCCCCAGCCGGCGCAACGTGTTCGCCAGGGTGTTGAGAAAAACAGGGTTTCCGGGATCTGCCTGGAGCGCCAGGCGCGCCCCCTGTTCGGCATCGTCCAATCGCCCTTCATCCTGAGCAACGACCGACATCAGGTTGTGGGCATCGGCAAAAGCGGGATCGGCGGAAACCAATTCAGAGGCGATGGCCATGGCGGACGTGGTATCACCCTGTTCATAGGCCTCTAAGGCCGTTTGGAAACGGGTAGACAACGCTTCTGTGGCTTCTGACATGGTCATAGCCTATAGAGTTTCGTCTCCGCAGCAATGGAATTAAGGGGTTGGCCCGCAGCCAGCTGTGTTTCACGGGATCATGTCCGATTTGTCTTCCGATGGCCCAAACCCCAGTGGTTCAGATGCCCAGTCGATCGCCGCGGCCCTGATCGCAGAAGGCGAGGCGTTGGCGGCGCGTGGTGAACTGATAAGTGCACAGACGCGGTATCGCCAGGCATGCACGGCCGATCCTGACAACGCCGAGGCGCACTTCAAACTCGGCACTGCGCTCTATCATGCCGGTGACAACGAAACGGCGGTATTCCATCTTCAGCACGCCCTCGCCCAGCGGCCCGAGGACCCGCGTGTGCTCAATAACCTGGGTGCTGTGCTCGGCCGCTTGCGACGATACAAAGAGGCGATCCACATCTTCGTACAGGCGTTTGCGGTTGATCCGCAAAACGCGGCCGCAGCTATGAACTGCGGGCGCCTCCTCGTCACCCTCGGCCAGGTTGCGGAAGGAGAGAGATGGCTGACCCAGGCCAATCAAGTGCGCCCGGGTCACTCGGAAACATTGCGCCTGCTCGCGGAAGCCCGCTTGGCGTTGGGACAACCCCATTTGGCCATTGGCTGCGGCGAAAAAGCCGTCGCCGCTGACCCGAAAAATCCGTTCGCCCACCTGGCCCTGGGACAGGCGTATTTGGGTGCGCGGAGACTTCAGTCCGCTCGGCATCATCTTAAAACCTATGTCAAAGCTCAGCCGAACGACCCCAAGGGCTATTTCTTTCTGGGTGAGGTCGAAAGCAAAAGTGGCCGGACCGCAATTGCACATAAGCTGTACAAACATGTGCTGGGATTGGACATCGACGATCAGTTCCGCAGCATGCTGGCGTTGAAAAGCGCTTCGATTTTGCCGGTGATCAACACCAGCGATGCTGAAATTCAAACCCATCGGGCGCGCATTGAATCAGCCCTGGACACGCTTTCCCGCCCCGAGGTCGATGATCCTTATCTGTCGGGCGGCTTTACGAATTTCTACCTTGGCTATCACGGACGGAACGACGTCGAGATTCAAAAGAGCATGGCGCAATTCTACCTCGACTGTTGTCCCGCGTTGGCGGCAACGGCGCCCCACATCGGCACCCCACCACGTACAGGAAAGCGGCGCGTTGGTATCCTATCGAGCTTTCTGCGCAACCACACGGTTGGATACCTGAATCATGGACTGATTGAGCACCTCGACCGCGAACGCTTCGAGATCGTTCTTCTGCGCACTCCGATCTTGCCGATCGGAGACCCGCTCGCCGATAAACTCACGGCCATGGCGGATGAGGTAATTGATCTGCCCGACGCATTGGTGAGCGCCCGGAACCTGGTGTTCGGTGCCGAGCTGGACCTTCTGTACTTCCCCGAGATTGGTATGGAAGACCTCGTCTATTTTCTCGCCTTCGCCCGGTCCGCGCCGGTGCAGGTGATGGGATGGGGGCATCCGGTGACCTCAGGCATTCCAAACGTGGATGCTTTCCTGTCCGTCGCGGACATGGAACCGGATGGCGCACAGGCGCACTACAGCGAACGCCTGGTTGCGCTCGACGGCCTATCGGTGTGCATGCCAAAGCCGGGCCTGCCGGAGAATGGCAAGACGAAAGACGGCTTTGGGATTGACCCTGATGCCCCTGCATACGTTTGCGCGCAGAGCCTGTTCAAGATTCTCCCGGCCTGCGACACTTTGTTCAAAGAGATTTTGGAACGTGATCCGTCGGGCCGGTTGTACTTTCTCTCTTTGGAAACGGACTCCGATGATGTGTTCCTGAGTCGTCTTGAGAAGACGTTGGGCCCGCTGATGAGCCGGGTCAAGATTCTCAAACGCGTGTCCAGTGCAGATTTTCTGTCGTTGCTAAAGGCGGCCGACATGCTGCTCGACATTCCCCATTGGGCCGGCGGCAAGACCAGCTTCGAAAGTCTGGCCATGGGCACACCCATTGTGCATTGGCCGGGCGCGTTTATGCGCGGCCGTCACACGTTAGCGTTTTACAAAAAAATGGGGGTGATGGACTGCGTCGTCGACTCTGCCGAGGCGTACGCGGAAACCGCCGTGCGGCTGGTTCATGACCATGAGTTCCGCCAGCGCATTCGCGCTGCCATCGCCGAGAACTCTGACGTAATCTTTAACGATACATCGGCCATTGCAGAAATATCCGATGTCTTTGACCGGCTCATCACCGAAGCCCGTCACGCCTGAGCGCCCGCATCCGTTTGAACCTCCGTTTGAAACTGCAGCGCGTACAGACGGGCATAGGTGTGATCCGCTCTCAAAAGATCGGCATGCGTGCCGCTTTCGACAACACGGCCATCGACAACCACATGAATGACGTCGGCGTGCTGGACCGTGGCGAGGCGGTGAGCGATAACCACCGTGGTCCGGCCTGAGCGCGCCGCGTCCATGGCTCTCTGCACCTGACGTTCCGTCTCAGCATCGAGCGCACTGGTGGCTTCGTCCAGCAACAGAATGGGCGCGTCTTTAAGGATCGCCCGCGCAATGGCGAGGCGCTGGCGCTGTCCCCCGGACAGCGTTTCGCCGCGTTCTCCGACGACGGTGTCAAACCCGTCCGGCAGATCAGAGATGAAATCCAGGGCACCGGCAGCTTCTGCGGCAGCGCGAATTTGCTGGTCGCTGGCCTCCGGTTTGCCGAACGCGATATTGGCGCGCACGGTATCGTCAAACAAAACGACATCCTGGGTCACCAGGCCGACCGACTGCCGCAGAGAGTCGATGGTGATTTTAGAAACATCTTGACCATCGATTTTGACTGCACCGGACACGGGATCAAAAAAGCGGGCGATAAGATTAAGGAGTGTCGTCTTGCCCGAACCTGACGGCCCGACCAGCGCCGTCGTTTTACCGCCGGGTGCGGAAAGGGAAAGGCCGTTCAGCGCCACCTTGCCGTCACCATAAGAAAAGACCACATCGTCAAATGCGACTTCGCCTTTCGTGACCGACAGCGGCTTGGCGTCCAGAGCATCGGTGAGAGACGACCGGGTATCGAGCACGGCGAACAGGCGGTCCGCACCGGCGAGACCTTCCTGCAGTTGGGCATTGAGATTGGCGAGCGCCTTCATCGGCCGGTAGGCCATCAGCAACGCGGTGATAAAGGAAAAAAACGCGCCGGGTGTGGTGGTGTCCTGAATAACCCGCCAGCCGCCGTAGATAATGACAATGGTGACCGCCAGGCCGCCGACCGTTTCCATCAGCGGGCTGGCAACGGCTTTGACGCGTTCGGCGCGCACGACGAGATCACGGATGTCGCGGGTCATGTCTTCTGCCCGGCGCGTCTCGTAGTCTTCCATACGATACGACTTGACCAACCGCATCCCGGTAAGTGTTTGCTGCAACAGGGTCATAAACCCGCCCGTCTGGGCTTGGGTGTCTGCCGTGACATGGCGCAGGCGGCGGCCAAGCGCGGTGATGGGAATGACCGTGGCCGGGAAGACGACAAAGGCGACTGTTGCCAACAACCAGTCCTGGTAGAACATCACGCCGACGAGAAAGATCACCGACAGGCTGTCTTTGCCGAGCCCGGTCAGTGCATTGGACACCGCCCGGCGCATCATGCCGATATCGGTGGTGAACCGCGACATCAGGCTGCCAGTCGGCTGGCTTTGAAAGAACGCCAGGTCTTGAGTCATGAGATGACGGAACAGACGGTTCTGCATGTCCATCAACACAGACTGGCCGACACCGTTCATCAGCACGGCCTGTCCATAGGTGGCCAGACCCTTAACCGCGAAGGCCGCGAACACCGCGAGACCCACCGGCCATAACAAGTCGGCGCGCCGCTCGACGAAGACTTCATTGACGACGGGATCCATCAGCCACGCCAGGGCCGCAGTGGTGGCTGCAACCGCGACCATGCACAACACCGCGAGGCCCAAACGCCCCGCATAAGGCGCCACCGCGTCCCGGATGAGACGGCGCAGCAGCGGACCGGTAGGCGTGGTTGGGGTGTTTTCAGACATGATGAGGTGGGTCAGTTAACGGGTCATCGCGCGGCTTGTCCAGAGCCGCAACCCTCTGAAAATATGGCGAACGTCATCAAAACCCTTTCGTTTACAGGGCTGCGGGGAACGATGTAGGTTGTCGCACGTTCTTATGCGGGCTTATGCGGGTCCTTTAGCCATTCGCTCCGCTTCCATCCTCACGCAAGAAGGGACGGCCTTTTAGATATGCGCGACGCTGTATCTTCGCCGTTGCCGTTTATCGATCTTCAGGCGCAGCGGGAGAGAATTGCGGACGAGATCGATGCCGGAATCGCCCGGGTGTTGGCCCACGGCGCCTTCATCATGGGGCCGGAAGTCCTGGAAGTTGAAGCACAACTGGCGGCGCGGGCCGGTGTTGCCCACTGCCTGACCTGCGCCAGCGGGACCGACGCCCTCACCCTGCCGTTAATGGCGGCAGAAATTGGCCCCAGCGATGCCGTGCTGGTGCCATCCTTCACCTTCACCTCCTCCGCAGAAGTGATTGCCCTGCGCGGCGCAGCACCTGTATTCGTGGATGTTGATAGACGCACGTTCAACATGGACCCGGGCAGTTTGGTGGCGGGGATCAAAACCGCCAAGGACGCCGGCCTGACACCGCGCGCGATCATGACCGTGGACCTGTTCGGCCAGCCGGCGGACTACGGCGCGATTGTTCCGATCGCCGAAGAACACGGGCTGTGGATCTTAGACGACGCCGCACAAAGTTTTGGTGCCAATCACAATGGCACACCCTTGGGCGCGATCGGCCGGGTGACGGGAACCAGTTTTTATCCCTCTAAACCGCTGGGATGTTATGGCGATGGCGGCGCGGTGCTAACCGACGACACCGAGCTTTATCAGCGCATGAAATCGATCCGGGTGCATGGCAATGGCGGTTCGGGCGGAGTGACGTGTCTGGGCCTCACCGCAAGGTTTGATTCCATTCAAGCCGCCGTGCTGCTGGAAAAACTCAAAATCTTCGATGATGAATGTGACCGGCGCAGCGCTGTCGCAACGCGATACACGCAACATCTCTCAGATGTTGTGCAAACACCGACCCTGATCGACGGCGTGACGTCTGTCTGGGCGCAGTACACCGTTATCTCCGAGCACCGCGACGAAATCGCCCGCAAACTTGGTGAGCAGGGCATTCCGACAGCGCTGTTTTACCCCCACCCCTTACACACCCACGCACCGTATCGAGACTTCCCACTGGCCGGAAACGGACTGCCCGTCACGGAAGAGTTGGCCGGCAAAGTTGTTAGCCTGCCCATGCACCCCTACCTTGAGACTGACGTTCAAGACCGCATTATCGATGCCGTACGTTCGGCTATCGCCTAAGCGGACCCTGACGCCGTGACGTCGCCCTCGCCCCTGCGCGCCGCCGTGATTGGCCTAGGCCGTATGGGACAGCATCACGCCCGCGCCTGTGCAGACTCGGCGGACGTCGACCTCGCCGCCATATGCGAGTCTGATGAGAGTGTATTGCGCGCCCTGGCCAGTGATTTTGAGTGCCGGGCTGTTCAAAGCGTCACAGATTTGATTGGCGAAATCGACATGGCAGTTATTGCGGTGCCAACACAACTTCATGCCGGTGTTGCGATTCCGCTGCTGCGCGCGGGCGTCGCCTGTTTGATCGAGAAACCGATTGCGGTTTCGGAAAGCGATGCCCAGGCGATCATCGCCGCTGCTGCGGACGGTGGCGCAACACTTCGGGTTGGCCACATCGAGCGATTCAACCCGGCGATCACGGCTTTACGGCAGGTGCTGCCCAGCGACTTGACCGCAACAACTGTGACGGCAGAGCGCTGCAATCCAGCCCAGGCGCGAAATTACGACACGGATGCCATACTCGATCTGATGATCCATGACATCGACTTGATCGGATTCTTGGGAGTGCGAGATGGGGCGGATGGGTCGCCCACCATCGCGGTCAAAGACACAGCTTCGTTTCACACGACTCATGCGGCGGTGACGTTTGCGGACGGCGTGACGGCGACGTTCAAGGTCGACCGGGAGGCAACGGCACCGCGCCGCACACTAACCGTCTCTAGTAGCGATATAGTTTACAGCATCAACTTCTCGACCCGCTCGGTCACGGTCACTCGGGACGGCGCAGAGTCCGCTGTACCGGTCACGGAGACCGATGCGTTGCGGGCGCAACTTAGGAGCTTCATCGCTGCGGCGAAAGGAGTCGAGTCCGATACAACGGACGGCGAAGCTGCACTGTCAGCGCTGCGTCTTGCGAACGCGGTTCGCCATCACGCAGGGCTGACACCATGATCGCGGCACGGCCGGTAGGTCCCGGTGCGCGGTGGAGCTGGGCGCTATTCGACTTCGCCAACTCGGGTTTTCCCACGGTGGTCTCCACGTTCGTTTTTTCAGCCTACTTCACTCAAGCCATTGCCGGCGACGCGGAACAGGGCACGGCTTTGTGGGGCACGGCCATGGGGATTGCCGGTTTACTGATTGCGGTGACCAGCCCGATCACCGGCGCGATTGCCGACCACACCGGACGGCGCAAACGCTGGCTGGCCGTCTTTACCGCGATGTGTGTGATGGCAACGGCGGCGTTGTGGTTTGCAACACCGGGTTCTGAATCAATCATGCTGGCACTGAGTGCTGCGATCATCGCCACCGTCGGATTTGAAGTCGGGCTGGTGTTTTACAACGCCATGTTGCCAGACCTGGTCAACCGAGACCGGATGGGACGCCTGTCGGGCCAGGCCTGGGGACTGGGCTATGCCGGTGGCCTGGTCTGTTTGGTCATTGCCCTGACGGTGTTCGTTCAAGCCGACCCGCCACCATTTGGACTGAGTACGGACGATGCGGGACACGTGCGCGCCACCATGCTGCTGACAGCGGGTTGGATTGTATTATTTGCGTGGCCTCTGTTTGTATTTACCCCCGATGCGCCGCCGACCGGCGTGACCATGACGGAGGCGGCAAAACGCGGGCTCAAGACCTTAGCCACCACCTTGCGCAATGCGCGGACCCACGCCAACGGCTTCCGCTTTCTCGTCGCCCGAATGATATACATCGACGGGGTCAACACCATGTTCGCCTTCGGCGGGATTTATGCCGCTGGGACTTTCGGCATGGAACTGCAAGACATCATCTTGTTCGGCATTGCGCTCAACGTGACTGCCGGCGTGGGAGCCGTGGCGTTCGGCACCATTGATGACAAGCTGGGATCCAAGCTTACCTTGACGATCAGCTTGGTGGCGCTGATCGCAACATCCATTGCCGTCCTTGTGGCGCAGACGACGACCCAGTTTTGGATCGCCGGGTTGATGATGAGCACGTTTTTTGGCCCCGTGCAGGCGGCGAGCCGAACCATGATGGCGCGTTTGGCACCGGCGGACCTGCGCGGTGAGATGTTTGGGCTCTATGCCGTCTCCGGCAAGATCACCAGTTTTGCCGGACCGTTTGCCGTGGGCGCGGTCACCGCGCTGGCCTCAAGCCAGCGGATCGGCATGGCGACGATCCTGGTGTTTCTGGTGGTTGGTTTAGTGCTGCTGCAGACGGTTCAGGAACCGGCTGACTAGAACAGGCGAGCCACCATAGTAATGGTGGTTAATGGCGGAAGTGACGCATGCCGGTGAACACCATAGCGAGGCCTTTTTCATCGGCAGCCGCAATCACATCATCATCGCGGATCGAGCCACCCGGCTGAATCACCGCCGTCGCCCCCGCTTCTACGGAGGCCAGCAAGCCGTCTGTGAAGGGGAAGAAGGCGTCGGAGGCAACCACGGAACCGACGGTCGCAGGCGTATCCGCACCCGCTTCCGCGGCGGCATCGCGGGCCTTGGCGGCGGCAATGCGGGCGGAATCCACCCGGCTCATCTGCCCTGCGCCGATGCCCACTGTGGCCCCATCCTTGGCGTAGACAATGGTGTTGGACTTGACGTGCTTGGCCACGGTAAAGGCGAACAGCATGTCGGCGATTTGATCGTCACTCGGTGCAACCTTGGTCACGACCTTGAGGTCATCGGTGGTGATGTGGCCGACATCTTTGGTCTGGGCCAGCAGGCCAGAGGCGACGGGCTTGATCATGTGTGACGGCGCGCGCGGATCCGGCATCTCACCGGTGAGCAGCAAACGCAGGTTCTTTTTCTTGGCGAAGATTTTGCGGGCCGCTTCGTCGGCCTCGGGCGCGATGACCACCTCAGTGAACAGCTCGGTGATCTTGGCCGCGAGCGTTTCATCGAGCGGCCGGTTCAGTGCGACGATACCGCCGAACGCGGACACCGGATCGCAGGCCAGCGCCTTGGCGTAAGCGTCCAAGCTGTTATCCGCGACGGCGACGCCACACGGATTGGCATGCTTGATGATGGCGATGGCTGGTCGCTCAAACTCTGCCACCAGTTCAAACGCGGCGTCGGTGTCGTTGATGTTGTTGTAGCTGAGCTCCTTGCCCTGCACCTGCTCGGCGGTCGCCACGCCGGGGCGGGCCTCGCCCGTGAGATACAGCGCCGCTTGCTGATGCGGGTTTTCGCCATAGCGCAGGTCCTGCTTCTTGGTTCCAGCCACCGACAAACGGCGCGGAAAGGCGTCGCCGAGTTGCCCGGCAAACCATTGCGAGATCGCGCTGTCATACGCCGCGGTGCGGGCATAGGCACGGGCGGCGAGGACGGTGCGCAGATCATCGGACACAGCTCCGTTGTTGGCGTCCATGTCCGCTTGCACTTCACCGTAGTCGCCGGGATCGACTATGACGGCGACGCCCGCATGATTTTTTGCCGCCGAGCGGATCATCGCCGGACCGCCGATATCGATGTTCTCGATACAGGTATCGAAATCCGCCCCGGCGGCGACCGTGTTCTCGAACGGATAGAGATTGACCACCACCATATCGATCGGGGCGATGTCATGTTCGGCCATGGTTTTTTCGTGATCCGCGTTACCGCGCACACCCAACAGACCGCCATGCACTTTGGGGTGGAGAGTCTTCACGCGTCCGTCGAGCATCTCGGGAAAGCCGGTGAGATCAGACACTTCTTTGACGGGCAAACCCGCCTCCGCGATCGCCTTGGCCGTGCCGCCGGTGGACACCAATTCCACGCCCTTGGAATTCAGATACGTTGCGAAATCAACCAGGCCGGACTTATCGGACACAGACAAAAGCGCACGGCGCACGGCGGGAGCGGGCATAGAGACCTCTTGCAAGGACGGACAGTGAGACGCGTGGGCCGGGGTTTAGCATGCCTGCCGGAGCGATCAAACGTCTTAGAGGGGGGCGGCAATGGATTACAGCGAGGTCTATTTGACGACTTTGAGGTATCCCGGTTTCGGCTGGGCTTCCGGGTTATCCGGGCGCGACAACTCGGGTACGAGCTCGGTCAGAACGCCCAGCGCGGTGACCGCATCCTGACGGCGGCACGCCTCCGCCAACTGATCCATGCGGGCGCCGATCGCGTCCAATGCGCGGGCGCGGGGCCGGGCGATGAGGATACCGTCCATGTCGGTACCCACCGGCGGTTCCTGTCCATGGAACAGTTCTTCATAAAGCTTTTCACCGGGGCGGAGACCGCTGATGGCAATCTTGATGTCCTCATCCGGGACTTTACCGGCGAGGCGGATCATCTGCCGTGCAAGGTCCATAATTTTGACCGGTGCGCCCATATCCAGAACATAGATGGCGCCTTGGTCATTGCGGCCCGGGCCCAGCGCCGCTGCCTGCAGCACCAGTTCGACGGCTTCCGCCGTGATCATGAAATAGCGTTCGATGTCCGGGTGGGTGACGGTGAGCGGACCACCGGCTGCAAGCTGCTTCTCAAATAAGGGCACAACCGAACCTGCGGACCCCAGAACATTGCCGAAGCGCACAGTGATGAAGCGGGTGCCCGACTGTTCGAGATCCGCCGCCTGGCAATACAGTTCCGCCAGGCGTTTTCCCGCGCCCATGACGTTCGCCGGATTGACCGCCTTGTCGGTGGACAACAAGACCATCTCCGGTACGCCGTGGGCCAGGCATGCATCGGCGACATGGCGGGTGCCCAGCGCATTGGTGGCGAGGCCTTCGAGCGGATTGACCTCGACCAGCGGCACATGCTTGAGCGCCGCGGCATGAAACACGATATCGGGTGCTTCATCGGTGAAAATAGAATGAATGCGGTCGCGGTCGCGCACGTCAGCCAACACCGCCCGGCTGGACACCTGCGGCCAGAATTGCCCGAGCTCCTGGTCGATAGCGTAAAGATTGAACTCGCCGTTATCGAGCAGGGTGAGATGCGCCGGGTTGGCGGCCGCGATCTGACGCACCAGTTCCGTGCCGATGGATCCGCCAGCACCGGTGACCAAGATCTGCCGGCCGGCAATCAGCGCCTGCATGGCCGCACGGTCGAGCGAGCGGCGCGGACGCCCCAGCAGGTCTTCCAGCTCAATCGGCCGCGGTGCGAAATCCGCTTCACCGTAGTCGCGCACGTCCGCCGCGGGCGGCAGACGGGACAAGGAGCAGCCCGTGGCCTGGGCGATGTCCATGAAACGCTTGAGCGTCTCACCGCGCACTTCGGGCCGGGCGACGATCAGCCGCAGCGGCGTTTCGTTTTGGACTCTGTGGTGCGCGACCAACTGCTCCAAATCGCGCTCCAGACCGATGACCTCGACGCCATGGATGATCTGGCCGACGCGCTCCGGCGTGGCGGTAATGAGTCCGACCGCCCGAGACGGGTTTTCACTGTTGAACTGGGTGGCACGGATGAAATGGGCCGCCTCGTCACCGGCGCCGATCACGAGAACAGGGGTGCGCTCATGCTGATTACGCGCAGTGAGCGCAAAGGTCTTCCCCCGGACCATGCGATAGAGCAGGCGCGGCGCCGCCAGGAAGGCGAGTAGGACGAACCAGGAAATGACCGGCACAGACCGGGGCACATCTTCAAGACGTGTCACCAGAAACACGATGGGCAGAAACACTAGAGTGATGAAGGTCGCCGACTTGGCGATATTGATGCAGTCGCTGAACGACACATAAAGCCAAGCGTGGCGATAGAGACCCGTCACCACCAAAACAAGGAATGCGGTTCCCGCGTACACAGCAGCCAGTTGAAGTATGGTGTCTTCTTGGCCGAAGGCCGCATCGCCCAAGCGCAGATAGAACGCCGCCAGAACAGCCAGGAAGGCCATCGCCGTATCATGTAACAATACGAGCAGGTTACGTGGACGAGTGAAGAGTGTGGTGAGGCGTTTCACGACACCAGCCTGATTTTCAATGCTTTCGCCTAAGACTTTACCCGAAATCGGGCTTTTTCACCACGCCGACCAGCCGCCATCGACGGTCAGGCATTGGCCGGTCACATACGCCGACGCGTCGGACGCGAGGAACACCGCAGCCCCTTTCATGTCCTCTTCCGTGGCCATGCGGCCCAGGGGGGTGCGCGATTCATAGGCCTGCTTGAAGCGCTCCGGGGTGTCGCGCTCAACCCCGCCCGGCACCAATGAGTTAACCCGGATATCGGGGGCAAGCGACGTGGCCAGCCAACGGGTCATCTGCAACAGGCCGCCTTTGGAGGCGGCATAGGCGGCCGGGGTCCCGGGCACATCGGCGGCATCGTAGAGAGACCAGTCCGGCCCGAGCATGCCGTAGATCGAGCCAACGTGAATCACGGACGCATGGCCGGAGGCGCGCAAATGGGGAATCGCCGCCTGGGTGAGTGCGAAGGGCGCGGTGAGATTAACTTCAAGCGCCTCACGCCAGGTATTAAGGCTTTGGCTTTCGACCGGCGTGGTCCAGCCCGAGCGGGCATCGGTTCCCACGAATGCGGCACAATGAACAATAATATCCAAGCGGCCCATGGCGTCGACGACGGCACCGGGCGCGGCTTTGACTTGATCCTCGAGCGAAAGGTCAACCGTCAGGGCGGCGTGGTCCCCGTCGGAGACCTCTGGCAGCGCCGATGCGGCGGCGGTGGAGTCCACGCGATCAAGAAGCGCGACCCGCGCGCCGCATTCAGCAAGCGCTGCGCTGATCGCACAGCCCAGATGGCCGGCGCCGCCGGTCACCAGGGCCGCGCGGCCCGAAAGGTCAAATAGGTCTGAAACGGTTCTCATGCGCCGTCTCCATCACTTTTCGTGACGACGTTTACGAACTGATCGGAGTAGTCACGCTTGGCTTGGTCGAGGTCATCAAGGTGTCCGATGTCCATCCAATACTCCCGCAAGGGAAACACCGTCGGTGCCGGACCTGTGTCGAGCAACTTCTGAAACAAATCAGGCATGTCCATCGCGGCACCCGGGTCAATCAGATCCAGAACATCCGGATTCAGAACATATATGCCCGCGTTGACGAAGAACGTGTGTTCGGGTTTTTCAGCAATGGACTGCAGCAACGTGGAATCGGTCTCGACGACGCCAAAGGGAACCTTGAAGCGGTACTCCCGCACACTCATGGTCGCGGGCGCGGCATGGTTTTCGTGATACTTCAAAAGGTGGTGAAAGTTCACTTTGGTGAGAACGTCCCCGTTCATGACAATAAACGGCACTGTGGGCCGTTCGGACAACAACGCCAGAGCGCCGCATGTTCCAAGCGCCGCATCTTCGTGGACATAGGTGATGGACACACCGTGGGAGGAGCCGTCCCCGAAATAGTCTTCAATGAGGTCCGCCTTGTAGTTCACCGAAATGGTGAAGTCGCTGAACCCTTGAGCATCAAAACGCTCAATGATGGACTCGAGAATGGGACGGCCGCCCACTTCAAGCATCGGTTTGGGTACATCTTCTGTTAGAGGCCGTAAACGCGCGCCTTGCCCGCCGGCCATCAATATCACCGGGTGGCTGCTGGCGGGTTTGGGATCGAGGTCTTTTAAGACTTTGAGGCCGACAATTCGCCTATCCTTGTCGATCACCGGGAGATGGCCGATGGACTTGCCGCGCATCAGCTTCGCTGCCTCGGCGTCAGTGGCGCCCGGGTCCACGACCGTCGGCGAACTGTTCATCACTTTTACGACGGATTCAGACAGCGCCACACCGGCAAGAATACCGCGCCGGATATCACCGTCGGTCACCGTACCAACCAGCACGCCGTCGTCATGGACAAGTCCGAACGGCACTCCATGGGTGTCGATAATCTTGAGGGTGTCGAGAATGGTCGCAGAGGCCGACACCATGTTTTCGCGCACGTCGCGGTACATGGTCAGGGCTCACCTTCTGCGGGCGAATGGGGCAACGACCGTGCGGGATTGCCGACCACAGTTGTCCCGGCCGGAACGTCATCGATCACCACGGCTCCGGCGCCGACGACAGCACCTGCACCCACCGTGATGCTGGGCACGAGAACAGCGCGGGCCCCGATGTGGCTGCTGTCTCCGACCGTCACGCTGCCGCACAGCACCGCCCACGGGGCAATGTGACAGTGGGCGCCGACAATGCAGTCATGATCGAGGCTCGCGCCCGTGTTGATGATCGTGTTCACGCCGATTTTGCATCCCGGGTGGACCAGCGCGCGCGTGATGATCTGGCACCCCTCGCCGACAGCTACATGATCCGACACTGTCGCATCGGGGCTCAGAACCGTTTCAAAGGTGAAGCCCTTGGTCTTGAACTTCTCGTAGAGGTCTTTGCGTTCGTCGAGGCCAGAGTCATTGCCACCGGGACGGTTCCCCAACGCATTCACCAAAGCAACCGTCGCGGGATCCATTTTGGCGAGATCATCGTCGTTGCCGATGATGGGAACACCCAACACGTTTTGCCCCTGCAGCGCGGAATCGTTGTCGATCAGTCCGCGCGGCGTATGGCCTGCGCGCATAAGAGCATCGATGATGACGCGAGCATGGCCGCCGGCGCAGACAACATAAATATCCTTTGCTGTGGTCTTTGCTTCTGTGGTCACTGGGGGTCCACCAAATCGTCGGCGGCATAGGCGCGGCCGGCCGGCTGGCCAAGATAGCGCCAGTATTCGAGCGGTGACACGCCGCTGCCCGGGCGCTTGACGCCGAGATTCTCCGGCGAGAACGCCTCACCAGCAGCAATCGTATCGAGCGCCACCAAACTCTTGCGGGCGACCGCAGCCGTGTCCCGTTCCGCCGCGCCCGCTGTCTTGGCGCCGGCGCCGATGGCTTGCTCAACCGTGCGAATACTGGTGATCATTGCCGCAAGCTCCGCCGGCTCAAGCGACGCGCGATGATCGGGTCCGGGCAAATCCCGGCTTTGGGTGAAGTGTTTTTCGATCACGCGGGCGCCACGGGCGACCGCGGCGGTGGGTACGGCAATGCCCTGACTATGATCGGAAAAGCCGACAGGCAAACCAAACGTGTGGGCGAGCGTGTCCATGGCGGCAAGATTAATGGTGTCAGGTGCCGCGGGATAATCCGAAGTGCAGTGGAGCAACGTGACCTTTTCTTTCAGGACCGCTTTACCTTTGTCACCTGCAAACGCTGCGGCAAAAGCCTGCACATCGGGATCTCCGGCTTCGGAATAGCCGAACGCGAGCACGCCGAGCGCCGTTTCGATTTCAGCAAGATCGGCCATGCCGGTGGACAGGATGACCGGTTTTCCGGTGCGGGCCATGTGCAGCAGCAACGGCGCGTTGGTCAGTTCGCCCGACGCGATCTTCAATCGCTGGACACCGATTTCATTGACGAGAAAGGTCGCGCTGCCTTCGTCAAAGGGTGTCGACATGAACTCGATACCGGCGTCGGCACACGCCGCTGCGACGGCGTGATGGCCGTCATCGGACAGTTCCAGGGCCTTAAGCATGGCGATCTGAGAGCCGCCGTCGCCAGTGTTGCGCGACTGATACGCGGCTTTCGGCGCGGATGCAGCGGCAATGCGCTCAGCCTTGAAGGTTTGAAACTTCACGGCATCGGCCCCGGCGTCCGCAGCCACGCGTACCAGATCAACGGCGCGGGCAACTTCACCGTTGTGATTTACGCCGGCCTCGGCGATGACAAACGTATGGTGGGGTGCGTGGGTCACAGGCCAAGGAGGTAGACCAGGGCGGCACCCCGTGCAACGGAAAGATTGTTTCTCGGGGCCCGCGCCTCGGGTATGGTGCAACTCGTAACTATCTGAAGAGACTGCGAAATCCGTGTCTGCCTCACCGCCTAATTCGCCGCCTGGCGCACCTGACGTGCTGTTCCTGATCGCGGCCCGCGGCGGCTCGAAGGGGGTTCCGGGAAAGAACCTCAAGCGCGTCGCCGGATTGTCGCTGCTGGGCTACAAGGCGCGCTCGGCCCAGGCCTGCGGCCATTGCACGCGATTGATCCTGTCCACGGATTCCGAAGAGATTGCCACGGAAGGGCGGGCTCTCGGGGTCGATGTGCCGTTTCTGCGTCCCGCCGAACTTGCAACCGATGAGGCCCCATCCGAGGGCGTGGTCGCCCACGCCATGGACTGGGTTGAGAAGAATGAAGGCCGTACCTACGACGCCGTCATGCTGCTGGAGCCCGCCTCGCCATTCGCGACAGGCGGTCATTACGACGAAGCGATTGACCTGTTCACCGCGCGCGACGCGGATCTGGTGGTGGGATTGCGCCATACCGGCACCTACGCCGCACTCACGGGCGCGCAAGGTGAAGATGGCTCCATCGCCGGCATTGTCAGCACCATGCAGGCTGCGAAGGGCCGGCGCCGCCAGGACTTAACGCCGGACGTGACCATGAACGGCGCATTCTACCTGATGTCTTGGGAGGCGTTTCGCCGGACCGGTAACGTGTACGGTGATCCCGCCAAGTGTTACGGCATCGTCATGGACCGCTGGCACTCCATTGAAATCGAAACGCCAGAAGATTTGGCCTGGGCCGCGTTCGCGGTCGAGCGCGGACACCTGGATGTGAGCCCGTGGATGACGGGCGACGAACCATGACCCGGCGTATCTGTTTTGTCACCGGATCGCGCGCTGACTACGGCCATCTGTCGTCGGTGATGGCAGCGGTGCAGAAGCATGACGGATTAGCCCTGCAAACCATTGTCACCGGACAACACCTGGACAACCGCTTCGGTGACACCTGGACGGTCATTGCCGAAGACGGATTTGGTATCGACGAGAGAGCCGATCTTGAGCTGGGTGCGGATACGCCGCTGGACACGGCGCGGGCTATCGGCCGGGGTGTCACGCTGCTGGCAGAGAGCTTGGACCGGCTCAAGCCTGACATTGTCGTCGTGCTGGGAGACCGCTTTGAAATTTTAGCCGCAGCGCAGGCGGCGTTGATGCTGAACATACCCGTGGCGCATATTCACGGCGGCGAAGCCACCGAAGGTGCGGTGGACGATGCTATCCGCCATGCCATTACCAAAATGGCCCGACTTCATTTTTGTGCCGCGGAACCCTATGCCGCGCGGGTGAGACAGATGGGGGAAAACCCCGCTCACGTATTCACTGTGGGTGCGCCGGGTCTCGATCATCTCAGCACGACGGAGTTCCTCTCCCGAGAGACCCTTTCGGAAGATTTGGGTATCGACCTCAGGGGACGGCTTTTTCTGATCACCTATCATCCGGTCACGCTCAAACTGGATCAGGGCGGGACAGCAGTCCGGCACCTGGTGGAGGCTTTGAGTGGATTTGACGAGACGGCGATGGTGTTCACCGGCGTCAATTCCGACCCGGGTCATCAAATCATCAGCGACACCATCGGCGCCTTTGTTGCCCCGGACTCAAATCGCCGGGTGATGGTGAACTCCCTCGGCCAGCGCCGTTATCTCAGCGCCGCCCGGGAGGCCGACGTGATTATCGGCAACTCATCTTCAGGCTTGATTGAAGCGCCTGCCCTTGGCGTGCCCACGGTCAACATCGGAGACAGGCAGAAAGGCCGTCTGCGCGGCGCCTCGGTCATCGACTGTGCAGACGATAGTTCAGAGATCGCCGCGGCGATCTCGCGGGCGCTGGACCCCACATTCAAAGCGAAGGCAAAAGACACCGAGCCGCCCTATGGCCGCGGCGGCGCCGCCGAAAAGATTGCCGGGGTGCTGGCCGAAGTGGACTTGGGACAATTGAGCACCAAGCCCTTCCACGACATAATGGATTGTTAGGACTTCCCGCGCAGTGTCCGCGCCTCATCTCAAACTTTCCCGACAGGATGGCATGACAGAAAAAGTTGCCCTTATCACCGGTGTTACAGGACAGGATGGCGCCTACTTGGCCGAGCTCCTGCTGGATAAGGGCTACACGGTCCATGGTGTGAAACGGCGGTCATCGTCCTTCAACTCAGGACGGATCGATCACCTGTATCAGGATTTCCACAAGACCGGTGTGCGCTTCTTTCTGCATTACGGCGATTTGACCGATGCCACCAATCTGATCCGTCTGGTTCAGGAAGTGCAGCCGCAGGAAATCTATAATCTGGCGGCGCAAAGCCACGTGAAGGTCTCGTTCGAAACACCTGAATACACCGCTAATGCGGATGCGGTGGGAACACTGCGCCTGTTGGAGGCGCTGCGCATTTTAAAGATGGACAAGACGCGGTTCTATCAGGCCTCGACGTCGGAGCTGTATGGCAAGGTTCAGGAAACCCCGCAGAAGGAAACAACGCCGTTTTATCCGCGCTCGCCCTATGCGGTGGCCAAGCTCTATGCCTACTGGATTACCGTGAACTACCGTGAGGCCTATGGTTTTCACGCCTCCAACGGCATTCTCTTCAATCATGAAAGCCCGTTGCGCGGTGAAACGTTCGTGACGCGGAAGATCACCCGCGCGGTGGCGTCAATCGAACTTGGGCATCAGGATAAACTGTATCTCGGGAATTTGGACGCCAAGCGGGACTGGGGGCATGCCCGCGATTACGTCGACGGGATGTGGCGGATTCTCCAGCAAGAGACACCCGACGATTACGTCCTCGCCACTGGCGAAACCTATTCGGTGCGCGAGTTTGTCGAGCGGGCGTTTGAGCAGATTGGCCGCACCATCGAATGGCAGGGATCGGGCGTCGAAGAAAAAGGGCTTGATGCCAAGACCGGTGATGTTTTGATCGAAGTCGATCCGCGCTACTTCCGCCCCACCGAAGTGGACCTGTTGCTCGGCGATCCCTCCAAAGCGAAGCGCGTCTTGGGCTGGGAGCACACGACACCATTCGCGGATATGGTCAAAGAGATGGTCGCCAGCGACTTAAAAGTTATCGCCGAAGAAGCCCAACGCTTCGAACCCTTCGACTAAAACATGATGACGGCTTTGCACTACTCCTTGGCGGGAAAGAAAGTTTGGGTCGCCGGTCATAACGGTATGGTGGGCAGCGCTTTGGTGCGCGCACTGTCCGCCAAAGACTGTGAGATTATCACCGCAAGCCGGAGCGAACTCGATCTCACCCGCCAAGCGGATGTCGAAACCTGGATGGCAGCGCACAAACCCGAGGTGATTTTCATGGCCGCGGCCACCGTGGGCGGCATCTTGGCCAACGACACATATCCGGTGGATTTCCTCGTCAATAACGTGCAGATCGAAAGCAACATCTTTGCTGCCGCTCATGCCAATGACGTCGAGCGGTTTGTCTTCTTAGGGTCAAGTTGCATCTATCCGCGTTTGGCGGCCCAGCCGATGAAAGAGAACGCGCTGCTGACAGGTCCGTTGGAGCCAACCAATCAATGGTACGCCATCGCCAAGATTGCCGGGGTTATGATGGCACAAGCCTACCGGCAGCAATATGGCCGCGACTACGTCGCCTGCATGCCGACAAACCTATACGGCCCGGGCGACAACTTCGATCTTGAGAGCAGTCACGTGCTCTCGGCGTTGGTGGTCAAGGCGCATGCGGCAAAAACAGCCGGCGCGGACTCCTTTGAAATTTGGGGCACAGGTAAACCAAAACGCGAATTCCTTTATGTCGAGGACTTCGCAAACGCTTGTATCTTTCTGGCGGAACAGTATTCCGACGACAGCCCGATCAACGTGGGCTTCGGCGAGGACATTGCCATTGGTGAATTGGCGCGCGAAGTGGCAAACGTCATTGGCTTTACTGGCGATATCACCAACGATCCTGGAAAGCCGGATGGTATGCCGCGCAAGCTGATGGATTCCAGCCGCATCCATGAACTGGGATGGCAAGCGCAGACATCGCTCAAGGATGGCATCGCTAAGACCTATCAATGGTACCTCGACAATCATGTACATGCGGGCACGTAACTACGGGCACCTGAGTCAGGCGGACGACAGCGACCATGGTCGACACGAGTAAAGGCCAGCAACTTTACGATATCGCCCGGCGGCTGATCCCGGGCGGGACCCAGCTGTTGTCAAAACGTCCGGAGATGTTTCTGCCGGAGGGCTGGCCAAGCTATTACGCCTCGGCGTCGGGCATCACGGTGACGGACCTGGACGGCAATACCTTTAGAGACTTTGCCATCGGCGGTGTCGGTGCGACCGTGCTGGGCTTTGCCGATCCCTATGTCGACGCGGCCGCCAAAGCCGCCATAGATCATGGCTCCATGACCACCTTGAACGCCCCGGAAGAGGTGAGCTTGGCGGAGCGTCTCACCGATCTGCACCCGTGGGCAGACATGGCCCGGTTCTCGCGCGCCGGCGGTGAAGCCATGGCCATCGCCGTGCGTATTGCCCGTGCGCATACGAAACGGGCCGCAGTCGCGTTTTGCGGCTATCACGGCTGGCACGACTGGTACCTGTCCGCGAACTTGGCGGAGGACGGCGCGCTGGATGGCCACCTGTTGCCAGGCCTCGATCCCGCCGGTGTGCCGCGTGGCCTGAAAGGCCTGATGCATCCCTTCCGCTACAACAATGCCGCCGAATTGAAGCAAATCGTTTCAGCGCATGGCCAAGACTTGGCCGCCATTGTGATGGAACCGGTGCGCGACAGCGATCCCGAGCCGGGCTTCTTGGAACAGGTGCGCCAGATCGCCGACCAGACCGGGGCCGTGTTGATCTTCGACGAAGTAACAGCCGGTTTTCGCGTCAACACGGGCGGTATCCATCTCACTCTTAGTATCGAGCCTGACATGGCAGTGTTCGCCAAAGCGCTCGGCAACGGTTACCCCATCTCCGCTGTGATCGGCCGCGGTGAGATCATGGAAGCAGCGCAGGACACCTTCATCAGTTCGACGACATGGACCGAGCGCATTGGTCCCGCGGCGGCACTGGCCATGCTTGACCGTCATATCAGCGACAACGTGCCCGATAAACTCGTCGCCACTGGCCGTGACGTGAAAAACATATGGCGCGCCGCAGCGGAGGCGACGGGACTGGACATTCACGTCGGTGGCCTCGATCCCTTGGCGCATCTTAAGTTCAACGGCGAAGACAGCGATGTGCAGCGCACCCTGTTTACCCAAGAGATGCTCGACCGGGGGTTTTTAGCCGGAGGCGCGTTTTACGCCATGGCGGCGCATACGCCGGAGGACATCGCCGCCTATGGCAACGCCTGCCGCGAGGTCTTCGCCCTGATCGCGTCGGCCAAGGCCAGCGGCAGTGTCCAAGGCCGGTTGCGCGGACCAGTCGCCCACGCCGGGTTTAAACGTTTGACCTAAAAGGCGATTTTCACGCCGCCCGTCCGGCTTTTCCCTTGATTGGCCACTGTGCGGGCCGTACAAAGCCTTATCCACAAACAGTTTTTTGGGCCCGGAGGCGCCAGACCCCGGCATGCAAATTTATCTCCCCATCGCCGAGATGTCGGTGAACATCCTGCTCATTCTGGGCATGGGGGGCATGGTGGGCATGTTGTCCGGACTGTTCGGTGTCGGCGGCGGATTTCTGATGACGCCGCTGCTGATTTTTATCGGCGTACCTCCTGCCGTCGCCGTCGGCACGGAAGCCAATCAGATCGTCGCCAGCTCGGTCTCCGGCGTGCTCGCCCATTGGCGGCGCGGCAATGTCGATTTCCGCATGGGCGCGGTGCTGACGGCCGGCGGTTTCGTCGGCTCCGGTTTAGGCGTGTTGCTGTTTTCGTTCCTGCGCCAATTGGGACAGATTGAACTGGTGATCTCGCTTAGCTATGTCGTCTTTCTCGGCATCATTGGCGGGCTGATGTTTTACGAGAGCGTCTCGTTCATGGTGCGCCAGCGCCGCGCTCCGGCGGGACGCACGAGTTCGGCGCGTGGACCCGGACGTCACACCTGGATTCACGGCCTGCCCTTCAAGATGCGCTTCCGCAAATCGAAGCTCTACATCTCGGCGCTGTTGCCGCTGGGGGTTGGATTCGTCGTCGGTATTCTTGCCGCCATCATGGGGGTGGGCGGCGGTTTCGTTATGGTGCCGGCAATGATTTATCTGTTGGGGATGCCGACGCAGGTGGTGATTGGTACGTCACTGTTCCAGATCATCTTTGTCACCGCCAACACGACGTTTTTGCAGGCCACCGTCAACCAAACCGTTGATGTGGTGCTGGCGCTGCTGCTGCTGATTGGCGGCGTGATCGGCGCTCAGTTCGGCGCCCGCATGGGGGCCAAACTGAAAGGCGAACAACTGCGCGTGCTGCTGGCTCTTATCGTTCTTGGTGTCTGCCTTAAACTCGCATTCGACCTGGTGGTTACACCCACTGAGCCCTTCTCCTTCGGGGGTGCCGGCGAATGAGGTGCATCCTAAAATATGTGATGATGGTGGCGCTGTTCCCTGCGGCAGCACAGGCACAATCGGTGCCGCTGGTGGCCGACCTGTCGGATCATCTGGTTGCCATCACCACCGGATTTACCGGCACCGATGTGCTGCTGTTCGGTGCCACTGACGGACCCGGCGACGTGGTGATCATCGTCAAAGGACCGACTGAAGACGTGACCGTGCGCCGCAAGGAGCGCTTCGGGCCGATCTGGGCCAACAATGAAGAGATCGCCTTGCGCGACGTGCCCGCGTTTTATCGCATCGCCAGCAATCGCAATCCGGAAGAGTTTACCTCCGAGCGCATCCGCACCCGGTATCAGATCGGTCTCGAAAACTTGCGCCTGACCTTCGATGACGCGCGCCTCGACGACGAGACCCGAACGCAGTATCGGGATGCCGTGATTCGACTCAATGAAGACCGCGAGCATTACAGTGCTGAGGTCAAGCGCGTGTCCTTGCTGGCCAACCGGTTGTTCCGCACGCAACTGCACTTTCCCGCCAATGTGCCGACGGGCACGTATTTCGTTGAGATTTATCTGTTCCGCAATGGCGACGTGACCAGCGCCGAGATTGTGCCGCTGAGCATCTCTAAGATCGGTGTGGGTGCGGAGATATATGACTTCGCTCACAACCTGTCGCCGCTTTACGGCCTGGTGGCAATCTTTATCGCGGTGTTTGCCGGATGGGCGGCGGAAGCGGTATTCCGGCGCACGTAAGACATGACGGATCAAGACGACACATCTGGAACATCGGACTCACCGGACGAGAGCGAACTACCGCGTACGTTCTTGTTGGTCGTCGATGCGTCGTCGGAAATGCGCGCCGCGTTGCGCTTCGCCTGCCGCCGGGCCGTCCACACCGATGGCTATGTGGCGCTGTTCCATGCCGTGGAACCGGCGGACTTCCATCACTTCGCCTCCATCGGTGAACTGATGGAAACGGAAGCACGCTCAGAAGCGGAGAAACTTCTCCAGCGCATTGCCGCTGACGTACAGAAGCAGACCGGTAAAATGCCCATCGTGCTGTTGCGCGAGGGCGACACCATCGAACAGCTGCTCGCGGTGATCGAGGAAGAGACATCCATTTCCGTATTGGTGCTGGGCGCAGGCACCGGCGACGAAGGGCCCGGGCCCTTGGTTTCCGCCCTGTCCGGCCGGCTGGCGGGCAAGATCAGCCTGCCGGTGACCATCGTTCCCGGCGGATTGGACGACACCGCCATCGATGCCATGACATAAGCCCAGGGTGGCCCGGAACTGCGCCGGGTGCTTGATACTGGACCGAATTAGTCCTAGTTAAGTGGGAACTTTTTCAACCCCACACTTTCACTACGACATGGGTCCGCTTGATGTTTATCCAGACAGAACAAACCCCTAATCCGGCCACGTTGAAGTTTCTTCCGGGCCGGCCAGTGATGTCCTCCGGCGTCGCCGATTTCACCAACCCGGACGACGCCAAGGCTCAGTCCCCGCTCGCGGGCCGGCTGTTCGACGTTGACGGTGTCGGTGGCGTATTCTTCGGCGCCGATTTCATCACCATCACCAAAACCGAAGAAGCCGAATGGCAGGTGCTTAAGCCGCTGGTGCTGGGCACGATCATGGATCACTTCACGTCGGGCGCCGCATTGATGCATGAGGGTGCCGGTGAAACCGACGTCGAAGAAATGACCGACGGCGACGTCGATCCTGAGATCATCGACCAGATTAAAGAGTTATTGGAAACACGCGTGCGCCCGGCCGTGGCCCAGGATGGTGGCGACATCGTCTACAAAGGCTTTAAAGACGGAACGGTGTTCCTGCATATGCGCGGCGCCTGCGCGGGTTGTCCGAGTTCGACCATGACATTGAAGATGGGAATCGAAAACATGCTGCGCCACTACGTGCCGGAAGTCACGCAAGTGGAAGCCGTGGCGTAAGCGGACGGGTTAAGACCGCCATCAAGTCATGCGGGATTTTTTCCTCACAGTTATCGGCGCCGGTCATGCGGCGCTGACCTGGGCTCGTCAGGATCTTCTGCGTGCGCAAATTGTTTTCGTCGTGCTTCTATTTGTCATCGCACTGATTCAGTTTGCTGACGACGGTGATGAGACGCGGGATGCGCGAATCGTTATCACCGGTGAGGCGCTGAACATCGATGAGCTGGAAGCCACCTTCGCTGGTTTCGGATACACCATGGACAAGGTGCGATCAGAAGAAACCACGGTCCCGCGTTTGATTATTTCCGCTGTGCCGAAAGGCCTGAAGGATATGCGGGTGATCGACCGGCGCAAACGGGTGTTCTTCCGCTCCGTTCTGCCTCTCGTCCTAACGGTCAATGAAGAGATCGCGGCAGACCGGACACGATTGATGGACATCGCGAGCAGTGTGGATCCCAGCAGCGAAGCTGCCATCACGTTATCTGAAGAGGATGCCGCGTGGATTACCGATCTGTCGGCGCGGTACGGCATCGATCAAGATGAGGACGACATTACCCTGCGGGAAGTCATCGACGTTTTAAAGGTACGCGTCGCGCCAATCCCGACATCTCTCGCTATGGCACAAGCGGTCGAGGAAAGCGCCTGGGGCACGTCGCGGTTTGCCCGTGAAGGTAATGCGCTGTTTGGACAGTGGGTGTGGAACGAAGATGCGGGCATCGTGCCGGAGCAGCAGCGCCCAGGACAGGAGTACGCGGTCCGGGCGTTTGAATCGCCTCTACAATCGGTGCGGGCCTACGCCAAGAACCTAAACACCCATTGGGCCTACACCCAATTCCGCGAACGGCGCGCGCAGATGCTGAACGAGGGAGCACCCCTGGACGGCTGGGCTTTGGCGGAAACTCTTACGCGGTACTCTGAGCGGGGCGAAGCCTACGTGAGTTCGCTGCATGCCATCATGCGGGTCAACCGGTTGCGGCCCCTCGACAAAGCTCAGTTGGCGAGTCCATCCGCGATGGTGCAACTGGCCGACGCCCAGTAAGCGGAAATGAAAACCGCTGCGGTATCAGCGGTAGCGCGCATGGACCGCAGCCCCTTCCGACCGGAAGCCGGCGATAAACTGCCAGCCAAACCAATGCCAGCGTCCGCTGAGGGCGCGGTCCGCTACCGGCAGCGTGCAATTCAAGCGCGCGCGGCCCGGCCGGATGGGCTCGGATACCGCGAGACGCGCCGATCCCTCTCCGATACTGACATCGACGCGGTTGCCTCCGGGCCCAAAGCACGACAACGCGGCGATGTTGGACGGCGCACCATCAAAAAACAGACCGATCGTGGGCGTATCGGATTTAAGAATTGTGCTGGCCGGATTCACGCCGGTGACTGGCAGTGGCAGGGTGCTGATGATCAAATTGAACCGGTCTTGATCGCCAAAAGCTTCATTAAGCGAGAAGCGCGGCAGGTACATGCGATAGTTCTTGGGCCCCACCGCGCCGGAGTGCTGGCCAAAGGCGGCGCGGAATCCGGCGTCTTCGACAGCTGAAAATTCACCCACACTGGCCTCACCGTACGGGTAGGCAAACAAATCGGACGTGGACCCCAATTCCCTCTCGAAGGACTCCTTCATCAGCTGGATATCCTCGCGCACGACCTCTTCGCTGAGCGCGGGATAGTGCGCATGTGTATGGCTGTGTGCCCCGATGGCCACGCCTTCGCCCTGCAACAGGCGAATATCATCCCACGACAGCAAATCGCTGTAGCCGGCATCGACGCCCTCAGTGGCGACGAACAGAGTGACGGGAAAGCCCGCCGCTTTGAGCCGTGGCCAGCCCTCTGTCAGGAACGAGCGGTAGGCATCATCAACAGTGATGGCAACGGCTTTGTCTGGGAGAGTCCCTTTTCCGGAAAGGGCATCGACAACGTCGGCCAGCGGCACGACCGTATGCCCGCCGGTTTGAAGCGCGTCGATATGCTGTTCCAGTTGGGCGAGCGAAATGTTGGTGGCGGGCAAGCCCGACTCCCCGAAACGGTGATACATGAGCACGACAGCGCGGGAAACGCCGTCGCCGGCAGCACGCGGCGCAGCAGGTGCCGCTAACCAGGGGGTAAGCACTGCAACCGCGATACAAAGTCTGCTAAGGAAGATTTTCATTTTGCTCTTATACCAGATCGTAAGGACGCACGAATGACCCGGACGCCGTTAGACAACGATGGTTTGAACCTGCTGTTCCGCGAAGCCCGCACGCAAAACAGCTGGCATGATAAGCCGGTCAGCCACAGCGTGCTGCAGGAATTATTCAACCTTCTCAAAATGGCACCCACCTCGGCGAACTGCTCACCGGCGCGGTTTGTTTTTGTCTCCACACCCGAGGGCCGCGAGAAACTCAAGCCGGCCATGTCCGAAGGCAACATGGAGCAAACCATGTCGGCCCCAGTGACCGCGATCATCGCGTATGACACGCAATTCTACGAACACCTGTCGTTTCTGTTTCCGCACACCGATGCCAAGTCCTGGTTCACCGGCAATGACTCCCTCATTGAGGAGACCGCCTTCCGTAACGGGTCATTGCAAGGGGCGTATCTGATGATGGCAGCGCGGTCATTGGGATTGGATTGCGGCCCGATGTCCGGGTTTGATGCCGATAAAATCAACGCCACCTTCTTCCCGGACGGTCGCCTTAAGGTGAACTTCCTGTGCAATCTCGGTTACGGCGACGACAAGAAGGTATATCCACGCGGCCCGCGTTTCGAGTTCGATCAGGCCTGCCGGATTGAATGAGATGGTTTAGCCGCGGGGCGTAAAGCCAATCGCATCATACGCTTCGGCCAGCACCGGTTCGGCGATGGCGTTGGCCTTGCCCGCGCCGGCCTTGAGCAGGCGGTCGAGTTCGGCCGGATCAGCCATCAGCTCGGACATACGCATGGCAATCGGGCCCAGCTTGGCCACGGCCAGGTCCGCGAGCCTTGGCTTGAACGCCCCGAACCCCTGACCGGCGAATTCGGAAATCACAGCGTCGACCGTGCTGTCGTCCAACGCCGCATAGATGTTGACGAGATTGAGCGCCTCGGGCCGCTCGCCCAAACCCTCGGCTGAGTCGGGCAGTGGTTCGGGATCGGTTTTGGCCTTCTTGATCTTGGTGGCAATGGCGTCGGCATCGTCGGTGAGATTGATGCGGGTCATGTCCGAGGTCTCGGACTTCGACATTTTTTTCTGACCATCGCGCAAGCTCATCACCCGTGTCCCCGGGCCTTGAATCACCGGCTCGGGCAACGGGAAAACGTCTTTGCCCGTATCGACATTGAATTTTTGGGCAATGTCGCGGGCCAGCTCGAGATGCTGTTTCTGGTCCTCGCCCACGGGCACATGGGTGGCCTTGTAGACCAGAATGTCGGCGGCCATGAGATTGGGATAGACCATCAAGCCGCTGGACGCCTTCTCCCTGTTCTTGCCCGCCTTGTCCTTGAACTGGGTCATGCGGTTGAGCCAGCCCAACCGCGCGACGCAGTTAAACACCCACGCCAGTTGGGCATGCGCCGGCACATGGCTTTGGACAAACACCGCGCTTGCCGCGGGATCTATCCCGGCGGCGATCATGCCCGCGGCAACCTCGCGCGACGAGGTCGCGACGTCGCCGAGCTCGGGCCATACGGTGATGGCGTGCAAGTCGACAATGCAGAACAGGCATTCGTAGTCCTGCTGCATCGCCACCCAGTTCTTCATCGCCCCGAGATAGTTGCCAAGATGCAGATTGCCGGTGGGTTGAATGCCCGACAGAATTCGATTGGACGGAAACGCCATGAACAAGATGCTCTATGCGGGTGTAAAAAGAGTGTGCCGGGGGATAACCCAGCGTCCTCAGCCGGTCAAGCGGACGGCGCGGCGCGGCGCAGACTGTTGAGATCGCTGAGCGCAGCGCCACCCGTGGCGAGCAAACACAGGGCATAGCTGCCGCCGCCGAGACCGATCAATGCGGCAAGGCCAAGGGCACGGGGCAATTCCGCACCGGCGGGTTGTCCCGCCACTCCAAAGAGCGGGCCTGATGCAGCGACCAAGACGGCCGTACCCGCCCACACAGCCAGCGCCATCACCCCGCAGGACAAAACGATACGCGGCAAACGGCGGCGCAAACGGGCATCAGGCCTCCAGTGGCCGCGGCGGTGCAGCACCCAGGCCAGCAGCCCGGCGTTGACCCAGGCGGCCAGCGCCGTCGCCAAGGCGATGCCGACGTGACCGAGGGGCCGCATCAATATGAGGTTGAGGGCAATGTTGAGCACCATCGCGAAGGCCGAGATTTTCACCGGCGTCGCCGTGTCCTGGCGGCCGAAGAAGCCCGGTGCCAAGGCTTTGATGAGCACGTAGGCGGGCAGCCCGCCGGCGAAGGCGGCCAGTGCTGCGGCCACGGCATCGCGGTCGGTGCTGGTGAAGGCTCCGCGTTCGTAGAGCACGGCAGCGATGGGCCCGGCCAGCACCAAAATGCCTGCAGCAGCCGGAAGAGTAAGCGTGAGGCTGATTTCAATAGCGCGGTTCTGGGAGTTCGCCGCTTCCTCATCGCGCCCACCCTGGATGGCCCGCGACAGCATGGGCAGCAAGGCAACACCAATGCCGACGCCGATCACGCCGAGCGGCAGTTGATTGACCCGGTCAGCAAAGTACAGCCACGACACGGCGCCAACGGCGACCAATGTGGCGATGATTTTATCGACCAGGAGATTGAGCTGATACAAGCTGGCCCCGAACACCACGGGCAGAATACGGCGCAGCAGCGTTTTGACCTGCGGCGTCAGCCGTGGTCTGACCCAGCGGATCGGCAGACCGGCGGCACGCACCCGCCAGGTCATCCAAGCAAACTGAAGCACACCCGCCAACGACACACCCAGCGACAGAGAGAAGGCCGGCTCAGCGCCGGTGGCGACGGCAAAACTGACTGCAGAGATAAGAGTTAGGTTCAGCAGAATGGGCGTCGCCGCGGCGGCAGCGAACCGGTCCAAGGCGTTCAACACGCCAGACTGCAAAGAGACCAGAGAAATAAAGAACAGATACGGAAACGCGAGCCGGGCCAGTTCCGTCGCCCGTTCCATCTGACCTGGTATGCGGTCGAAGCCGGGTGCGATGGCGAACAACGCCACCGGCATGATGATCATCATCACCAAAACCAGACCCAAGACCGCCACTGCGAGAACCGCGAAAGCCTCCTCGGCGAAGCGCCGCGCGGCGTCCCGGCCATCGCGCTCCAACTTCTCAGAGAAAATCGGCACAAAGCCGGCGGAGAACGCGCCCTCTGCAAACAACCGGCGGAACAAATTGGGAAACTGAAAGGCGATCAGATAAGCGTCAGCCACCAGCCCGGCGCCCAAAACGCCGGCAATAAGAATATCGCGCACAAAACCGGTGACGCGGCTGATCAGAGTCATGCCGCTGACCGTGGCGAAAGCGCGCAGGAGGTTGGATCGCTGAGCCATGATGCAGGTTTAACTCACTCCCGCAGCAAGGCATAGAGACGGCGGCGGCACGGCGGAATCAGGGCAGGGTGTTATTCAGCGGCGGAGGGCGCGGTAACTGGCAGCGGGCGGCGGACGGAAAACTCATCGGGCACACCGATGGCCACGCCAAGAACTTCACGGATTTGGCGAATCTTACTTTCGTTTTCGATCTTCATGCCGAATACGTCTTTGACATAGAACACGTCGACGACGCGCTCGCCATAGGTAGAAATGTGCGCCGAGCCGATTTGCAGTCCCAGGGTCGAGATCGCTGTGGTGATGTCGAACAGGAGCCCGGGGCGATCATGGCCATTGATTTCGATGACGCTGAACACCTTGGACGCGGTGTTGTCGATGATCACCCGCGGCGGCGCCTCCAACACTTGGGTGCGATCGTTGATCGGCGGCTTGACGTTTTTAAGTTCACGGTCGAGACGTAGACGCCCTTCCAGCGCCGCGACGACCCGCGCTTTGATACGGTTCATCTTGGTCTCGGTCGCAATCGGCGCGCCGGTGAAGTCCTGGATCATGAACGTGTCCAACGCCATGCCGTTGGACAGAGTGAGAATTTTCGCATCGACGATAGACACGTTGGACAAGGACAACGCCCCGGCGATTTTGGCGAACAGGCCGGGATGGTCTGGCGTGTAGATCAGCATTTCCGTCGCGGCGAGACGCGGCGCGGATTTAAACGAAACCGCGATGTCCTGTTCGCTGGCCTCCGCATCGCGGATGAAACGGGCGTGGCGTTCATGGGTGTCGGTATCGTAAGTGACCCAATAGGCCGGCGAGCCCGACCAGACAAACTTCTCGCGGGCTTTTTCAGGCCAATCGTCAAGACGTTCGGCCAACGCCGCGCGCGCCCGTTCAATACGCGCGTCCAGTGACGCTGTTGAATGGCCACCGGACATGCGCTCATCGGCGCGGGAATACAGCTCGCGCAGTAGCGTCGCTTTCCACTCGTTCCAGACCTTGGGACCGACCGCGCGAATGTCGGCGCAGGTCAGCACCAAGAGTAGTTTTAAACGTTCCAGGGACTGAACCGCATCACAGAAATCGGAAATGGTTTTGGTGTCATCGAGATCGCGCTTGAACGCGGTGTTGCTCATGAGCAGGTGATAGCGCACCAGCCAGCTGACGGTTTCCGTCTCTTCGTCGCTGAGCCCGAGTCTTGGGCAAAGCGTGAGCGCGATATCCGCCCCCAGCTCGGAGTGATCGCCGCCGCGGCCTTTCGCAATGTCGTGAAGAAGAACGGCAACATACAGGGCGCGGCGCGACTGAATCTTGGGGAAAACTTCCGTCGCGATGGGCAACTCTTCGGCCAGCGCGCCGGTCTCGATACGATTGAGAATGCCGATGGCGCGGATGGTGTGCTCATCCGTCGTATAGACGTGATACATGTCGAATTGCATCTGCGCGACGACGCGCCCGAAGTCGGGAACAAATCTGCCGAACACACCGGCCTCGTTCATCAGCCGCAAGATCACGTCTGGATTGCGCGGGTACGTCAGAATGTCAACGAACATGCTGTTGGCTTCAGGATCATCGCGCACATCCGTCACCAAGTGCAGATCGCGGGTGATAAGTTCTAAAGCGCGCGGGTGCAAATCGAGGCCGTTATCTTGGGCGACATGAAAAATGCGAATCAGCTTCAGGGGATCCGTCCGGAAAGCATCGTCTGATCCGACGGAAATGCGTCCGCCTTCGACGACAAATCCCTCCAGTGTTTTACGGCGGAGCGCTGAGGGTAGGCGAAAGACAGGCTTGCGCCGCTCTTTTTCTTCCAGGACAGCGGAGAAAATGCGGGTGAGATCGCCGACGTCTTTGGCGATGAGGAAGTAGTGCTTCATGAACCGTTCGACCGCGCTGCCGCCAGCGTGGTCGGTGTAGCCCATGCGCTCTGCCAGGCGCGGCTGTAGATCAAAGGTCAGACGGTTCTCGGGACGGCCCGTGAGATAGTGAATATGGCAGCGAACCGTCCACAGGAAATCATGGGCCTTGCGAAAACGCAGGGCCGCGTCATCGTGAATCAAGTCGCGCTCAACCAAACCGTCCATGTCGGTGACGCCGTAGAGGTACCTGGCAATCCAGTACAAGGTGTGCAGGTCGCGCAAGCCACCTTTGTCTTCCTTGATGTTAGGCTCAAGCACGTAGCGGCTATCGCCCAGACGCTCATGCCGGGCATCACGCTCCTCCAGTTTGGCGTCGACAAAGGCCATTCCCGTGCCTTCGACCACGTCAGAACGGAACTGCGTTTGAAACTCGTGCGCCAGGTCCTGGTCTCCCCAGATCCATCGGGACTCAAGAAGGGCAGTGCGGATGGTCATATCCGACTTGGCGTATTGTATATTCTCGCCGATGCTGCGGACCGCGTGACCGACTTTGAAGCCGAGATCCCACAACACATAGAGCATGTACTCGACCAGGTTCTCGGAGAACGGTGTCTTTTTGTAGGGCATCAAAAACAGGAGATCGAGATCGGACGCCGGCGCAAGTTCGCCGCGGCCATAGCCGCCGACAGCCATAAGACTGATTTTCTCGGCGGTCGTAGGCACACCGCGCTTAAACACGCGCGCGGTGGCAAAATCGAACAGAACCCGCAACAGTTGATCCGTCAGGTAGGACAACTCAACAATGGTATCGGAGCCCGTTGTCTCACCGTTCTCTAAACGGCGGCGGCACTCCTCACGGCCGTGTTCAAGAGCCGCGGATAATTCCTCCATCAAAGCGGGACGGATTTTGGAGTCAGCGAGTCCATCCGACATGCGATCGTCTAGACGTGCCGTCAAAGCTTGCCGGTCGATCAAAGCGCGTGGTGATTTGATTTTGGTCACGGACAAACTCTTCCTCGGTTGCCCGACTATAAACCCTACGCGGCACAACGGCCACGCAGGAACGCGAAAGGCCTATCGCGTGCGGACTCCGGAACGCCGGGCATCCTCGTCCGAGATTTTTACGACGCGCTCTTTGCGTTGCGGCACAATCGGCGGCCGTCCGGATGTCTTTTCGCCCAAAGCAGCTGAACCGCTTAGTCCTTCAAGAGCAAACCGCGATTTCATACGTGCATTCAAGATGGTGAGCGCTTCGAGGGTTTTGGCCTGACCGATAAACAACACGCCGAGCAAGATGGACGCGCCGGCAGCGGCCATGGCGTAAATCTCGTTGACCCAGGTGTAGCCGGAAAACGCCAGGATGATGCCGCAGGCACAGCCAATGACGCTCATCCACCCCAAGAAGTTAAGAATACGCGCAATCGCGGGAGGATTGGGCCGGTCGTCCTTAAAGGAGAATGCCATAAGGGCCTCCAGTCAGTGGTGCGGGAGGACCGAACTGACCCGCACGGCAGAGAGTATCACTTCTACAGATATAAGGTCACCCACGCGTCCCCGCCAGGAGGGCGCGCAACCGGTAGAGGGCATCCAGCGCCTGCTTCGGGGTCAGGTCGTCCGGCGACAGATCTGCAAGTGCGGTTTCGACCTCTGACTCCGGCTGATTGGCCGGGGACGGGGCAGCTGGCGGCGCGGTGGCGAACAGCGGCAACTCCTCTGCCAGACGGCCGGCAGAAGTTGAGTCCTCGCCTTGCTCTAACTTGTGAAGAACCTGCTCCGCCCGGGTGATCACCGCATCGGGCAAGCCCGCCAATTTGGCAACGTGAATGCCGTAGGAGCGATCAGCGGCCCCTGAAGCGACTTCGTGGAGGAAGACAATATCGCCCTGCCAGTCCTGAACCTTCATGTGATAGGGCGCTAAATCGGCAAGCTTTTCAGCGAGAGCGGTGAGCTCATGATAGTGAGTGGCGAACAAAGCCCGGCAGGTGTTGGCATCGTGCAGATACTCAAGCGCGGCCCAGGCGATCGACAGCCCGTCGAAGGTGGCAGTGCCGCGGCCGATTTCATCGAGGATCACCAGTGAGCGATCGGTGGCCTGATTGAGAATGGCCGCAGTCTCGACCATTTCCACCATAAAGGTCGAACGCCCCCGGGCGAGATCGTCCGCTGCGCCGACGCGGGAGAACAATCGGTCAACCGTGCCGATCCGCGCCGCACCCGCGGGCACATACGCACCCATCTGCGCCAGCACAGAAATCAAAGCGTTTTGTCTAAGGAACGTCGACTTGCCCGCCATGTTGGGCCCGGTGATCAGCCACACTTTACCCGGCCCGTCCTCAGCCGCCGCGCCAAGGTTGCAACCATTGGCGACAAACGCGCCTTCCGAGGTGCGCGACAAGGCCGCTTCGACCACCGGGTGACGGCCGTCTTCGATATGAAAAACCGTTGAGCCGTCCACCACCGGCCGGGTGTAGCGCCGGTCCACCGCCACTTGCGCCAAACCCGTGGCGACATCAACTTGAGCCAGGGCCGAGGCCGCAGTCGAAATTTCATCGGCGCGGGCCATCACCTCATCGACGAGTGTTTTGAACAATTCCTGCTCCAGCGCCAGCGCCTTATCGGCAGCCGAGCGGATGCGGTCTTCCAGGTCACCCAGCTCCACCGTGGTAAAGCGCATGGCGTTGGCCATGGTCTGACGATGAATGAACGCGGTTGGCGCCACCTGGGCGTCCTTGCCATCGGCATTCTGCGCCGTGGGCATGAGTGTGTCGCCATGACGGCTTGGCACTTCGACGTAATAGCCGAGCACGTTGTTGTGGCGAATCTTAAGGGCCGAAACACCCGTATCGTCGATGTATTGAGCTTGCAGTCCGGCGATGCGCTTGCGGCTGTTGTCACGCAGTTCCCGCAACTCATCCAAGGCAGAGTCATACCCCGCGGCAACGAATCCGCCGTCGCGCACCAGCATGGGCAGCTCATCAGCCAGCGCGCGGCTAAGCCGATCGACCAGAACCCCGTGTTCTCCAAGGTCACGTTCGACGTCAGCGAAGGGGGTGGCTTTGGTAAGAGTGCCGGCCTCTGATACGGCTGCGCTCACCGAGGCTTTGATGGCCGGCGTCTGTGCAAGCGCATCGCGCACCGCGGCCAGATCGCGCGGGCCGCCCCGGCCCAAACTGATGCGGGTGAGGGCGCGCTCCACATCGGGAATGGCCTTCAGCGCATCGCGAATTGCGAGGCGGTGCGCCGCCGCATCGACCATGACAGTCACCTGATCCAGACGCCCTGCAATCACGGCAGGGTCGGTCAGTGGTGCGGCAAGGCGGGCCGCAAGCAAACGGGCGCCGGCCCCGGTGCGCGTTTTGTCAATCACGTCCAGCAGACTGCCTTTGCGTTCCCCGGTCAGGGTCTGTGTTAATTCAAGGTTGCGCCGGGTCGCGCTATCGATCTCCATCACCGCGCCGTCGGCAACCTGGCGCAGCGGTTTGAGACGCGGCAGCTGGCCTTTCTGAGTGATGTCGATATACGCAACCAAAGCACCGGCAGCGGCGATCTCGGCGCGGTTGAACGTACCAAAGGCATCCAGGGTTTTGACGCCGTAAACCTCCTGCAGACGCACGGCGGCGCTTTGCGAGTCGAACCGCGCGGCAGGTAACAGCGTCAGGATATCGTCCCACGAGGCCCATACGGGTTTCAGAGACTCATCATCGTAAAGGCGGTCGGAGACCAGGAGCTCGCCGGGCGCGATACGGGCCAGTGCTGCGGCGACCCGGTCCGCCGGCAGCGCGTGCAGTTCGATGTCGCCGGTCGACACATCAGCCCAGGCGAGCGCGATCTGACCTTCCGCCCGGGCAACCGCGGCAAGAGCGTTGTGGGCGCGGGCATCAAGCAACGCATCTTCGGTCAGCGTGCCGGGTGTGATCAGGCGCACGACATCGCGTTTGACCACCGCTTTAGAGCCGCGTTTCTTGGCCTCCGCCGGGTCCTCAAGCTGCTCGCACACAGCCACCTTGAAGCCTTTGCGGATCAGCTTGGAGAGATAGGATTCATGCGAGTGCACCGGCACACCGCACATGGGAATGTCTTCACCGGCGTGCTGACCGCGTTTGGTTAAGGCGATATCAAGCGCTGCAGCCGCCTGTTTTGCGTCGTCAAAGAAAAGCTCGTAGAAGTCGCCCATGCGATAGAACAGCAACGCGTCCGGGTAACCGTCTTTGATCGACAGATATTGCGCCATCATCGGCGTGACATTTGCCCGCGGCGCTGTCTTTGCGGACTTGGACGTCTCGGACGGTTTTATGGGCTGGGTATCGTCGGGCACAGTGACGGCAGATTAGCGCACGGACGGCGCGGGGAAAACGCCCGTATGCCAGGCTTTTTGGCCTTGCCGTTCGCCTTGCTCACCCTTGCCTCCCAGCCAGTCCATGCGGTTAAGTGAGACTCGGCCACAGCAAATTTAGGCGAACTGGACACGTTTCATGAGCGACTCCTCCTCCCGGTCTCTGGACCACGAAGCCCTGCAGATGCACGCCTCAGGGCGTCCGGGAAAAGTTGAAATTCATGCCACCAAACCGCTGACCACCCAGCGGGATCTGGCGCTGGCCTATTCGCCCGGCGTCGCCGCGCCCTGCCGGGAAATTTCGGAAGACCCCACCAAAGCCTACGATTACACCGCCAAAGGAAATTTGGTCGCGGTGATTTCCAATGGGACCGCCGTGCTCGGTCTGGGCGATCTGGGCGCTTTGGCCTCCAAGCCGGTGATGGAAGGCAAGGCGGTTCTGTTCAAGCGCTTCGCCGACGTCGACGGTATCGACTTGGAAGTCGACACCCGGGACGTCGATGAGTTCATCAACTGTGTACGGTTTCTCGGCCCCAGCTTCGGCGGCATCAATCTCGAAGACATCAAAGCGCCGGAGTGTTTCATCATCGAACAGCGCCTGCGCGAGATCATGGACATCCCGGTGTTCCATGACGATCAGCACGGCACATCGATCATCGCCGCAGCGGGATTGTTCAACGCCTGCGATCTGACCAAGCGCGACATCAAAGACATCCGCATTGTCGTCAATGGCGCTGGAGCCGCTGCGATTTCCTGTGTTGAGTTGGTTAAGGCCATGGGCGTGCCCAACGATCACGTCATTATGTGTGACTCAAGAGGCGTGATTTACCAAGGCCGTGAAGACGGCATGAACCAGTGGAAGTCCGCCCACGCGGTTGACACGGACAGGCGCACCCTGGCCGACGCGATGGATGGGGCGGATGCCTTCTTCGGCTTGTCGGTCAAAGGAGCTGTGACCCAGGACATGGTCAAGTCGATGGCCGATCAGCCGGTCATCTTCGCCATGGCCAACCCGGATCCGGAGATCACGCCGGAAGACGTCGCGGCCGTGCGCAATGACGCAATTATGGCGACGGGACGGTCGGATTATCCGAACCAGATCAACAACGTTCTTGGGTTTCCGTTTATTTTCCGGGGCGCCCTCGACGTGCGCGCAACCACCATCAACGACGACATGAAGATCGCGGCCGCCCGGGCGCTGGCCGGCTTGGCGCGGGAAGACGTGCCCGATGAGGTGGCAGCCGCCTATTCGGGCCGCAAACTGAAGTATGGCCGCGAGTACATTATTCCCGTGCCGTTCGATCCGCGCTTGATTGCCGCCGTACCGCCGGCGGTGGCCGAGGCGGCCATGACCTCGGGCGTGGCGCGCACACCGATCGAAGATATGAAGGCGTACCGGACCCAGTTGTCTGCGCGGCTCGATCCTACAGTCACCAGCTTGCAAGTGATTGCCGCAGAGGTCGCGCGTCACCCGCGCCGGGTGGTGTTTGCAGAAGGAGAAGAAGAGCGGGCCATTCGCGCCGCAATCGCATTTCGCAATTCCGGTTATGGCGAGGCAATTTTGGTGGCGCGGCGCCGCAAAATTGAGGAAGCCATCGCCGAGATAGGAATCCGCGAAGACGATCTGGATGGGATCGTCATCACCAATGCCAAGGAGTCAGCTCACAACGAGATGTATCTCAACATGCTGTATTCCAGATTACAGCGGCAGGGCGCATTGCTGCGTGACTGCCAACGCATGGTCAATCAGGACCGTAATGTGTTTGCGGCGTGCATGGTTGATGCCGGTCATGGCGATGCCATGGTCACGGGCTTGACCCGTGCCTATCACACCGCGCTCGACGATGTACGCAAGGTCATCGCGCCCCGCAGCGGAGAATTGGTGTTTGCCGTGACCTTGTTAATCGGCCGGGGCCGCACCTTGTTCATCGCTGACACGGCCGTCAAAGAGCGCCCCGACCCCAGCGACCTGGCGCAAATGGCGCGGCAGACCGCCATCCTGGCGCGATCCATGGGCCATGAACCGCGTGTGGCGTTCTTGTCCTACTCCAACTTCGGCAATCCGCCGGGGGGAATCGCCGAGCGCATTCGTGAAGCGGTGGGCATTCTCGACGAAGAGGGCGCGGACTTCGAATATGACGGCGAAATGGGCGTGGAGACGGCCTTGGTCGCCAAACGTGCGCAGCTTTATCCCTTCTGCCGTTTGTCCGGACCGGCGAACATCCTATTGATGCCGGGCCTGCATGCGGCGAACATTTCGACCAAGCTGGTCGGAACGTATGGGCTCAGCACCAACATCGGCCCCGTTCTTATGGGACTTTCGAAGCCGGTACAGATCGTCTCAATGACGTCAGGGGTCTCCGATATCGTGCAGATGGCTTTGATGGCGGCCCATGGCGCCATGAAAACGGACACACTGCTTTGAACAGATTTCGGATCACACCACTGCGCCGCGTCCTCGGCTGGACCGTCCTGATCTGTCTGCCCGGCTGGGCGGTGTTGAGCGTGTTATGGGGCATCGGCCGGTTGCCGGCGGAGGAAGCCTTCCTGGCCGGTGCCGTGGTCTTCGGACTCACCGTGTCGCTGTGCTTCACGTTGCTCAGTGATTTTGAGCGCCTGATCCGGCACGCAGAGGATCTCATTGAAGACCCTTCGACACCACAACCGCGCGTTATCAGATCGGATACAGCGCGGCGTTTTGCCGCGGCTTTGGTAACGCTGCAGCGCTCGTGGGAGGACCGCCGCGATGCCGCTGAAGACTTGGCGAAGTCAAGAAACGCGATCCTCGACAGCCTGCCCGATCCGCTTTTGCTGGTCGATACCGAACGTCAGGTCAGCGGCGCCAATCGGGCCGCCGAGGAATTGTTTGGCCGCGCCATCACGGGCGGTGATCTCGCCACCGTGATCCGTGACCCGCGGGTGTTGGATGCGACCGACCGTGCACTGAAGGATGGTGTGTCCGGCGCAGCACAGTTCTCCATGTCCGCACCGGTAGAACGCAGTTTTGAATGCGAGATCGGTGTTTTGCCCGGCGTCTCGACAGATGGCACAGCGGCGATCCTGCAACTGCATGATCTAACGGAACGGGTGAAAACGGATCGCATGCGCGCCGATTTTGTCGCCAACGCCAGTCACGAATTGCGCACACCATTATCCAGTGTACTGGGGTTTATCGAAACCTTGCGCGGCCCGGCCAAAGACGACCCTGAGGCTCAAGCGCAGTTCCTCGACATCATGCTCAAACAAGCGAACCTGATGGCGCGACTGATTGATGATCTGCTATCGCTCTCGCGTATCGAGTTGAAGGAACACACCCGCCCGACGGACCCGGTGAACATCGGCAAAGTGGTGGAAACCACCTGTGAACTGCTTCAGGCTCAAGCCGTCGAACGTGATGTGACGCTGGATATTCAAGTCGACGACGCCGTGCCACCGGCCTTGGGTGACGTGGATGAATTGGCACAGATTTTTCAAAACCTCGTTCTCAATGCCATCAAATATGGACGCGAAGCCGACAAAGTGTCGGTGCGGGTGGCGACGCGCGAGAAAATCCCAAGCGGTGTCAGCGGCGGACCTTGGGTACAGGTTGCCGTGCGCGACTATGGCGACGGCATTCCCCGCGAACATATCCCGCGGCTGACGGAACGCTTCTACCGCATCGATACGGCGCGCTCCCGGGAAATGGGTGGCACAGGTCTGGGCTTAGCCATTGTCAAACACATCACCAAGCGCCACCGCGGGCATTTGGTGATTGAAAGCACCGTGGGCGAAGGCTCGACCTTTACCGTGTATCTGCCGGTGGCGGGTGACGCCGCCGCTGCGCAGCCAGCCACCGCAGCGTAAGACAACTGGAGGTGGCCCAATGATCGTGCAGGACAACCCAGACCGGCCCGCGCAGTTTTGCATGACCATGGAACAGCATACGGCCTTCGCCGACCGGCTTGCCGGGGTGTTTGGCAATGACACTTTTACACCTGTAACCGATGAGTCCGTGCGCTACGTCATCGCCTACCACGATGCGGGGTGGCGCCCGGTTGATGCCCTGGTGCTGATCAATCCCGACACCGGTCTGCCCTATCACCTGACTCAAACGCCGTTTGAGTACACTTCGAAGACGATGCGCGGCTCACCGGCCTTCAATGCCAAGCACAGCGATCTCGCAGGAGTGTTGTCGAGCATGCACACGGCAGGATTGCTCAACGGTCAATATGGGAAGTCGCCGCCCGGCATTCTCGCGCGCCTGCAAGGTGAGAACAAAGCCTTCGCGGAGAGTGTTCTGGAGGATCAGCTCGAACATCAAAAAGAGATGCGTCCGAAGATCGACATAAGCGAAGACGACCTGTGGACGGCTTACAAGCAACTTCAGTTCTTCGACACCCTCTCGCTGTACTTTCACTGCAAAGCGGCAGGCGCGCGCGGCGAAACCCAGGTGCACAACGTGCCGGCACGAGAGGGAGATGACGTCACCATCACGGTTATGGAGAAAGAACCGGGCATATATGGCGCGGCACCCTTCCCTTTTAACGCAGACGGTGTGGAGGTCTACTTCGAAGGCCGCTGGATTGAACCGCAGGCCCCAGATGCCGACGGCCCGAAGTTGTATGAAAAGACACCGGTATCGCGTCAGACGGTGACGTTCGTCGAGGGCTAACCGGGACGGGTTTCGGCCGCACGATGGGCGTGCTGGGGGAATCGCTTAAACACATACACCAGCAGGATCATCCCGGGGATGCACGCGAAGGTCGTCAGCACAAAAAACGTGAACCAATCCATCTGATCAGCGAGCCAGCCGCCACCCGAAGCAAGAATGGTCCGGGTAAAGGCCATGAACGACGTCATCAACGCATATTGGGTTGCCGTATAGGCCACGTTGCAGAGGCTCGACATGTAGGCGATGAAGGCAACGCCGCCGACGCCATTGGAGAAATTCTCGACGCTGATCACAAAAGTTAGTGCGGGCAAGCTAGGGCCGATCAGCGCAAGCGCCGCTAACAGGAGGTTCGACAAAGCCATCGCGACGCCACCCCAAAATAACGTCACATAGAGTCCGAATCTCGCAATCAGCGCGCCGCCGATAAAGCTGCCGAAGACCGTCATGCCGACCCCGTAGGTTTTCGCAATGCCAGCAATTTGCTCTAGCGTAAAGCCTGTCTCCAAATAGAACGGATTAGACATGCTGGCCCACAAGGCGTCGCCGTACTTGTACAGCATGATAAAGGCGAGAATGACGATCGCGCCGGGACGGGACAAAAACTCCCGGAACGGTTCGACCACGGCTGACTGAAGCCACTCCCCGTAGGTCGCGTTCTCTCCGGTCACGGCAATATGTTTGGGTTCCGGGCTGATGAGAACGGCGCCAACGCCAATCAACATCAGCGCGGCCATGGCCAAATACGAAACGGTCCAGCCGTAGCCGCCAGCAATAAAGAGCGCGCCGCCGCCTGCTGCGACGACACCCATGCGGTAACCGAAGGATGTCATAGCCGCTCCGGCACCAAATTGGGACTGGTCAAGATATTCGATGCGATACGCGTCGATAACGATGTCTTGTGTCGCAGACCCGCACGCGAGAACCACCATCCAGATGATCGTCGGTGTGAGATCGGCGCCGGGATCACTTGTACCCATGCCAATGATCGCTGTAATGCAAACAGCTTGTGCGGCGAGCATCCAAGACCGACGCTGACCAAAAAGACGTGTCAGCACCGGAATGGGCACACGGTCAACGATCGGTGCCCACAAAAATTTTAAAGCGTAGACAGACGTCGCCCAGCTCATAAAGCCGATGACGGTCTTGGTCACTCCAGCCTCGGACAACCAAGCAGATAATGTGCTAGCTGTGAGCAAGAAGGGCAAACCGGACGAAAAACCCATCACCAGGATGATGATGAGTCGCCGTTCGAAGTAGACAGCAAAAGAGTCGAGAAAGGACCGTGACGCCGGTTCAGCCATGTCCTAAAGACTACGCTGCGTCGGCTTTGTTGGCCATCTTCTTGCGCTCGTTGGGGTCGAGGAACTTTTTGCGCAGGCGAATGTTGCTCGGGGTCACTTCCACCAGCTCGTCATCTTGAATGTAGGCCAGGGCTTCTTCCAAAGACATCTGCCGCGGCGGTGGCAATTTTATGGCGTCGTCCTTGCCAGCGGCACGGATGTTGGTGAGCTGTTTCGACTTCAGCGGATTGACCTCAAGATCGTTGTCGCGGGTGTGCTCGCCAATGATCATGCCGCGATACACCTTGACGCCGGAGCCGATGAACTGCGGCCCACGGTCGAGCAGGTTGAACAGCGCATAGGCGACTGACTCTCCATCGGAGTTGGAAATCAGTACGCCTTCACGACGGGTGGCAATCGGCCCCTTGTACGGTGCATAACCATGATAAAGCCGGTGCATGATGCCAGTGCCGCGGGTTTCGGTGAGGAATTGACCGTGGTAGCCAATCAAGCCGCGTGACGGTGCGACAAAAGTAACGCGTACCTTGCCGCCGCCGGACGGTTTAAGACCGGTCATCTCGGCCTTGCGCTCGGACATGGACTCCACCACCGCGCCCGAGAACTCCTCATCAACGTCGATAACGACATCCTCCACCGGCTCTTCCCGTTTGCCGTCCTCGGTTTCGCGGAACAGCACGCGTGGGCGGGACACAGACAGCTCAAAGCCCTCGCGGCGCATGGTCTCAATTAGGACGCCCAATTGCAGCTCACCGCGGCCGGCGACCTCAAACGCGTCGCGGTCCTGGGATTCGCTGATCTTGATGGCAACGTTGCCTTCGGCCTCGCGGAACAAGCGCTCGCCGATCTGCCGGCTGGTGACCTTCTTGCCTTCCCGCCCGGCGAGTGGCGAGTCATTGACGGAAAACGTCATCGCCAGCGTCGGCGGATCAATGGGCCGCGCTTCCAAGGGTGTGGTGACCTCCGGCGCACACAAGGTATGCGCCACCGTCGCTTCGGCCAGACCGGCGATGGCGATGATGTCGCCCGCGTCCGCACTGTCGACCGGTACGCGCTCAAGGCCCTGGAAGGCGAGCAACTTGGTGATGCGCCCGTCCTCGACTTTGTTGCCGTCGCGGTCGAGCACCTTGAGCGGCATGTTGACCTTGGCATGGCCAGTGGCAATGCGCCCAGTGAGAATGCGGCCCAGATAGGGGTCCGCCTCCAGAGTTGTCGCCAACATGGCGAACGGCTGCTCCGTATCGTGCTTGGGCGGCGGCACGTGACGGACGATGAGGTCGAACAGCGGCGTGAGATTGACACCGGTGTCGCCGTCCAGGTCTTCGACCGCCCAGCCGTCGCGGCCCACTGCATAGAGCACCGGAAAATCGAGCTGATGCTCGTCGGCGCCGAGGGCATCGAACATGTCGAAGATTTCGTCGAGCACCTCTTCGGGGCGCGCATCTTGCCGGTCGACTTTGTTGATCACCACCATCGGGCGCAGGCCGAGGTCCAGCGCTTTGGACACCACAAACTTGGTTTGCGGCAGCGGGCCCTCGGCGGCATCGACCAGCAACACCGCGCCGTCGACCATGGAGAGAATGCGTTCGACTTCGCCGCCGAAATCGGCGTGTCCCGGTGTGTCGACAATGTTGATTTTGGTGTTGCGCCAGGTCACCGAGGTGCATTTGGCGAGAATGGTAATGCCGCGTTCGCGTTCGAGCTCACCGGAATCCATGGCGCGCTCTTCAACCCGCTGGTTTTCCCGCACCGCGCCGGACTGGCGGAACATGGCATCGACCAGCGTGGTTTTGCCGTGATCGACGTGGGCGATGATCGCGATGTTACGCAGAGACATGAAAGGGTTCCGTTCAGGCCGCGGTGCAGCGGACGACGAGAGTCCGGATTGTTAGAGTCCGGATTTCGCCGCCAAGTCTTTAAGCGACACGTCGGGCCGCGCGCCGACATGAGAGATAACCTCGCCAGCGGCCAGGGACCCGAGCGCCGCACACGCGTGCAGGTCCCGCCCCTGAGTCAAACCGAAGAGAAAACCGGCGGCATAGAGATCGCCGGCGCCTGTGGTGTCGACAACTTTGCCTTGGGGCTTCGCATCGGTAACGATGAGCTCGTTCTTACTGAAGGTTACCGCGCCTTCGGCGCCGCGGGTCAACGCGGCTAATTGGACCCAGCCCTCGAGTGACTCGACCGCAGCATCGAAGCTGTTCGCCCGGAACAGCGCCGTGATTTCAATCTCGTTGGCGAACAATACGTCGACGTGTTCGTTGACGAGATCAAACAGATCATTGCGGTGACGTTCGACGACGAAGGGGTCCGATAAAGTCAGCGCGACCTTGCCGCCCGACTTCTCGGCGATCTTGCAAGCATCAATGATCGCTTTTTTGGTTTCGGGGAGATCCCATTGATACCCCTCGATGTAGATCATCTTCGAATTGGCGATCAGATCCTCGTCCATATCGGCCGCGCCAAGTGTGCCGCTGGCGCCGAGGTAGGTGAACATGGTGCGTTGGGCGTCAGGAGTCACAAGTATGATGCAGCGCGCGGTGGCGGCCCCATCAGCCTGGGGCGGGGTATCGTAGTGCACCCCAACGGCGCGGATATCGTGGGCAAAGATCTCACCCAGCTGATCGGCCTTTGTCTTACCGATAAACGCCGGCAAACCGCCGAACGAAGCGATGCCCGCCATGGTGTTGGCCGCCGAGCCGCCAGAAGCTTCGATGGCTTGCCCGATCTCCGCATACAACGCGTTCGACTTGTCTTCCTCGACCCACAGCATGGTGCCTTTGGGCGCATCGTGATTGGACAAAAACGAGTCGTCCGTTTGAGCGATGATATCGACGATGGCGCTGCCGATGCCGACGACATCGTATTTCGCATCGGATTTGGTGGAAAAGGACATGGCGGTCTCGGATGTCAGGTTAAGTGGTTCATTGGACAACGTGCCCGATGGCGGCGCAGTATAGCCACGCGCGCGCGCCGCACAACTGGCACCTGAGGGCCCTCATTCACTATGATTCGAGCCTATTCCCAGGCGATCGCCCAGCTCTCTGACCCGAAAATCCGCTCCGTTATCTGGAAAAGCGTGGCGGGCACAATTCTAGGCTTCATTCTGCTGATCGTCGGCGTCGGCTGGGCCTTGGCCAACACGGCCCTGTTCGAGATCACCTGGGTGGAAACAGCAGTCGACATTTTCGGCGGCCTGGCGACGGCCGTCATCGCCATTATTCTCTTTCCCGGCATCGTCGGTGCCCTGGTATCGGTCTTTTTGGAAGACGTCGCCGACGCTGTCGAAGCCAAGCATTACCCCGGGCTTACTGCGCCGCTGGCCATGGGCTGGGGGACGCTCATCAGCACGTCTGCGCGGCTGATTCTGCTCACAATCGTCCTAAACCTGCTGTTTTTGCCGCTCTATCTGATCCCGGGGATCAATATCGCCGCCTACTATGGGGTCAACGGTGTGCTGCTGGGCCGGGAGTATTTCGAGGTCGTGGCCTTGCGGCGGCTGGCCCCAGATGAGGCAAGCGCTTTGAAGAAACGGCACCGGCTGAGAATCTGGATGATGGGGGCGGCCACGGCCTTTCTGTTCACGATTCCGGTTATCAACATGATCGCCCCTGTGCTGGGTACGGCGGCCATGGTACATTTCTTCCACAGGGTCAGAGGCGGCTAACAGCCTCGGCCCGTCTCGAAGGTCTGTGCGGCCCGGCACAAAACCCGGCATAAAACCCGCCAAGGGGGCCGGCCGCACACGGCAACGTAGCCTGAAGGACTGGGACGCATGTTGGGCACAAAAAATTCAGAATCATCGGATCAAACATCCGGACGTAAACCTCACCTGGACGCCATGGACGCCGTGAGCGCCGATCCCTCACCGGCTAAAACTGTGTCCGAGGTCGGATAGCTTCTGCTGGGAAGCCGCTCCGGCGCCGTATCACCACCGCTGAAGCCGTTTAAGAAAGGGTCTGTTATGGCCAATCCGCCAAGTTCTTCCTACCGTCCGGAAATCCCACGCAAAGTGGTCGACATTCCAAATCCCGCACGGCTGCAGGCGGAACGGACCGAAACCGACTCAGCGGATGACGGCAGCCGTCTGGTTGTCGGCAAGGCCATCACGGTCACCGGAGATATCTCGTCCTGTGAGACCCTTGTGGTTCAGGGCACGGTGGAAGCCAATGTCGCCGACGCCAATACCATTGATGTTGCACACGGCGGTTTATTCAAAGGTGACGCGGAAGTCGATCACGCTCACATCGCCGGGACCTTCGAGGGGACCCTGCGGGCGCGGCAAACACTTGAAGTAGCCGAGTCCGGACATGTTAAAGGCACGATCTACTACAACAATATTTCGATCGCCTCGGGTGGCCGTGTCGAAGGCACCATCGACGTCATCGACGCCGACAAAAGCTAAACCCTCCGCTGAGGCGCCCGCTTCGCCTTGGTTTTGGACTTAGATTTTGCCTTGGCTTTGGTTTTAGGGGGCCGCTGATCCGGCGGCGGCGTTTTCGGTTTAAACTTACACAGGTCCTCCACCGGACAGCGCCAGCATTCGGGCGTACGCGCCTTACACAAATAACGCCCGTGTAGAATCAGCCAATGATGGGCGTGGAGCTTGAATTCTTCGGGCGTGCGCTTCTCAAGCTTCTTCTCGACCTCCAGCGGGGTTTTTCCTGGTGCCAAACCGGTGCGGTTGCCCACCCGGAAGATATGCGTGTCGACCGCGATGGTATGATGGCCAAAGGCAATGTTGAGCACCACGTTTGCGGTCTTGCGGCCAACACCGGGAAGGGTTTCGAGAATGTCGCGATCTTCCGGAACAGTGCTTTCGTATTTCTCAATCAGGATTTTTGACAGCGCGATGACGTTCTTCGCCTTGGAATTAAACAGCCCGATCGTCTTGATGTAAGTCTTGAGCTTGGCTTCACCCAGCGCCACCATCTGTTCCGGCGTATCGACAACCTCAAACAAGGGACCGGTCGCCTTGTTGACGCCGACATCGGTCGCCTGGGCCGACAACACCACGGCCACCAGCAACGTGTAGGGATTGACGTAGTTCAGTTCGCCCTTGGGCTCGGGCTCCAGGGCCTGAAGGCGGCTGTAAAATTCCGGAATGTCTTTGACGCGCACGGGGGCCGCCTAGTCCAAGCCGAGCACGTCGGCCATGCCATAGAGACCCGGCGCCTTGCCCTGCAGCCAAAGGGCAGCACGGACCGCACCGCCGGCAAAAATGCCGCGCGATCCGGCCTTGTGAGTCAACTCGAGGCGCTCAACCTCGTTGGCGAACATGGCCGTGTGATCGCCAATAACACCGCCGCCCCGCAAGGTCGCAAAACCGATCTCACCACTGGCACGCGGGCCGGTGTGTCCTTCACGCGCGGTGCGCGCGACACTGTCGAGCGCAACCTGACGCCCCGCAGCGGCGGCTTCGCCCAGCCCGAGGGCCGTGCCAGACGGCGCATCTATTTTGTGGCGGTGATGCATTTCGAGAATTTCGATGTCGTACTCTGGCCCCAGTGTCGCCGCGACCTTCTTTGTGAGCGCGAACAGCAAATTGACCCCGACCGAAAAGTTTGGCGCTTGAACGACCGGTGCGGATTTCGCCGCAGCATCAATCACCGCCTGGTCTTCGGCGGACAACCCGGTGGTGCCGACCACATAACAGGTCCCACTCGCGTCTGCGGCTTCGGCATGAAGGCGCGTCGCCGCGGGCACTGTGAAATCGATCACCGCATCGGCGGCTTCAAACAGCGCCGCGGGATCGTCGCTAATGGTCACGCCGGCGGGTTCGGCCCCGACCAGCGTGCCCAGGTCCTGCCCGATCGGGCCGCCCGGCGCTTCCGTGCCGCCGGCAACATGGCAGCCGTCGGTGGCCAACACCTCTTGGATGACCATGCGGCCCATGCGGCCTGCACAGCCGACGATCCCTATGGCGACGCTCATTGGTTTCACTCCGGTGTTCGCGAATGGGCGGGAGTATACGGACGACGCTTGAGGTCCATAACCTTTTTTCCCGTACGGCACCTATTATAGTCAATCCATGGCCTCAGACCCCAACCACTACAATGCCATGCTTGATGCCAATGCAGACGCTCGCCTGACGTCGGCACGCGTTGTGTTGGAGCCTCTGATCCGAATGTTCGGGCCGCGCTCTGTTCTGGATATTGGCTGCGGGCATGGCGCCTGGCTGCTGGCTGCCCGTGAACTGGGAGTCGAAGAAATTTACGGCATTGATGGCCCGTGGATTGAACCGGACTCACTGGTCATCCCAAACGCTTTCTTTTCAGCGCAACCCCTCGATCAGACGTTGGACCTCGGAAAACAGTTTGATCTGGTCTTGAGTCTGGAAGTCGCGGAACACTTGCCCGCAAAAGCCAGTGATCTGTTCGTCGACTCCCTAACGCGGCACGGCGATATTGTGGTGTTCTCAGCGGCCATTCCCTATCAGGGTGGCAATGGTCATGTGAATGAACAATGGCCGGGATATTGGGCAGATAAGTTTGCCGCGCGCGGATACACAGCGGTGGATGTGATTCGCCCGGACATCTGGACCAACGACAATGTATTTTGGTGGCTGCGGCAAAATATCGTGCTGTATATGGGCGCTACTGCGCTTGCGGAACATCCGCAACTCCAGCCCCATGTGGTGACAGACACGGCTTCCCTCGCCCGCGTGCACCCTGAGCTTTACCTGCGCTGGGTGAAGCACGGTCTGGCGACAGGTTAGCCCACTTCGGTTTCAACCATTCTGCGGCAGGTGTCCACGAACGCTTGCGCAAAAGCCTCTCCGTCACACAGCGGTGATGCCGCCAACTGAGAACGCAAATTGGCCCGTAGCTCCGAGAGCCTGTTGAGGTTGTTGGCAGCGGCGACGGCTTTGGCAACGTAGTCCTCTGAGCTGCCCGCAATCCAATCCGTCAGACCGGCTGTGCTGAGAAAGCTCGCCGAATGGCGGTGACAAAACGCCTCGCCCGGCAACGTGACAACCGGCACGCCCATCCACAGGCTCTCACAGGTTGTCACGCAACCATTCCAGGGCACAGGATCGAGTGAGATATCGATGTCTGAGTATGCGCCGAGATGCGTTTGATGACCGGTCGGCTCGCGCAGGATCAGTTGATCTGGCGTGACACCATAGGCGGCGAATTCGGCTCTCACACGATCGCGGGTTTCACCTTCATTGAGGGCGGCATGCTTCAACACGAGCCGGCTACTCGGGACCTGATGCAAGATCGCGGCCCACATCTCTTTTGTCTGAGCCGATATTTTGGCGATGTTGTTGAAACACCCGAAGGTCACTTTATCGTGCTCTTGAGCGGGTAACGGGGTAACGGGCGGCGCATCCGGTGGCGGCGCGTAACACGCATAGCTGTGCGGCAGGCGAATAACCGCCTCCGTGAAGAACGCATCGTGCGCGGGCGGCGTTGAGATGGCATCAGAGACAAAGTAATCCAGCGCCGGTACACCGGTGGTACCATGCTGACCGCCGGCCCATTTGGCCTGAACAGGGGCCGGACGTTGCATCACCACACCCAAGCGGCCGCCCGCCGAATGTCCGCCCATGTCGATGAGAAGATCGAGGCTCTGGTTTCGGATCAGTTGCGCAGCCGCATCATCCTCAAGGGCGCGGATGTCGTGCCACGACGCAGCGATGGCTTTGAACCGCTCGGTATAGTCATCGGAGAGCCTGCTGTTATTGAAAAGGTGCAACTCCAACCGATCAGGGTCGATGTGCTCCAATGCACCGACCGCCAGAAACCCAACCGCGTGGCGATGAAACCGGCCGGACAGCAGACCGACTTTCAGTGGTTGATGTGAACCGCGCGCCGACACCGGTGGGCGTGGAGGAGATTGGGGGACATGATGCACGGCCCAGTTCTCTGCCATTTGCCGGTAATCAGACAGGGACAGTCCGGCGCAGGCATAGGCATTGCGCAGAGCAAAACTGTCGGCGGCTCGATCCCGCGGTCCGTCAGACTGCGCCCGCGCAAAGGCTTCGGCGGCAGCCTCGCTTTGGCCGCTCCGGCTGAGCGCCAGGGCAATGTTGTAGTGCAGTTCCGGGGCGCGAAACCCAAAGCGATCTGCCTCAGTCAAGGCCCGAGCCGCGTGGGCAGGCCGTCCGTTGCCCAGAGCTTTGAGACCCGCTTCACTCAGCGCTTGGGCCAAGTGCTCAGATGTCTCCGCGCCCGCGGTCTGCGCATCCGCGACGAGTTTCAGCAGGGTGTCGATAGAGTCCGGGTTTTGGTCCGGTGCCGGTGTGCGCCGGAACAGTTTTGGCCGCAACAGTTTTGATAGCCAGGACATCCCGCTTCACCCGCGCCGGAGGCATAGTCTACAGTGACGGTGATCCTACCGCGGGCCGAAGATCAGGAACACCATGAGCGCAGCGGCGCCCAACTTTGTACAAGCCTTTCCGGACATGCTTGGGCCGGAGTACTGCCGGCTGATTATCGAGCGGTTCGAGCAGGATGACCGGCGTGGACCGTCAACGGTTGGCCGCATCGACAAGCGTGTGGATGAGGGCCGCACGGGGACGATCCTGTTTCTCAATGACACCATGGACGATTGGCAAGACGTTGTCGTACAGACTCACGCCGCCGTCGAGAAAGCCGTTCAGCAGTATGCGGCATCGTTTCCGGCTCTCGCCGGACACCTGGCCACCGGGCGGATCGGCTGCCGTTACCCACGGATCGAACGGGTCGACCCGGGTCAGGGATTCGACTGGCATGCCGATAATGCTGGAATGGAGTCCGCGGAACGGGTCCTCGCGTGCCTGCTATATCTGTCGGACATTGAGGACGGCGGTCACACCGAATTCAAACATCAGAACATCAAAGTCAAACCCGAGGCCGGAAAGGTGGTGGTGTTTCCGCCCTATTGGACTCACCTGCACCGCGGCATCACGCCGGGCGCCGGTGCCAAGTACACCATGTCGTTCTTTTGGGCATATTTGGATGGACCGGACCCTGCACCGGAGAAACTCTCCTGGCGTCAACGGATCACCGGGAAACTTTAAAGTGCGCGTCAGTCGGTCAGGTCTTCGAAGAAATCTTTGATCTTGTCGAAGAAGCCTTGGGTCTCGGGACTATAAGTTTTTTGATCGCTGTCCTTTTCAAACTCGCGCAGCAACTCTTTTTGCTTCGACGTGAGATTGACGGGCACTTCGATCGCCGCTTCTAGGAACATGTCGCCACGCGCGGTGGACCGCAGCACATTCATGCCCTTGCCGCGCAAACGGAATTGGTGGCCGTTTTGGCAGCCCTGCGGAATAGTGACCCGGACTTTGCGGCCTTCGATGGTCGGCACTTCAACTTCGCCGCCGAGTGCCGCAGTCGTCATTGAGATGGGCACGCGCATATAGACGTTCGCGCCGTCGCGCTGGAACAGCCGGTGAGGTTTGAGGCCCAGGAAAATATAGAGATCGCCGGCAGGCGCACCGTTGAGACCCGCCTCACCTTCACCGGCAAGCCGAATTCGGGTGCCGTCTTCCACACCGGGCGGAATAGTAACCTCAAGAGTCTTGTCTTTGCGTTCCCGGCCTGACCCGCAGCAGGTGGTGCAGGGGTCTTTGATTACGCGGCCCGCGCCACCGCATTTAGGGCAGGTCCGTTGGACCGTAAAAAAGCCTTGCTGGCTGCGCACCTGACCGGCTCCGCCACAGGTGTCACAGGTTTCAGGCGCCGCACCGTCTTTGCCGCCGGTGCCGTTGCACGAGCCGCATTGGACAGACGACGGTACGGTGATGGTCGCCTTCTTGCCGTGGAAGGCGTCCTCGAGACTGACCTCCATGTTGTAGCGCAGGTCCTGGCCACGGGTTTGCGTTCGCCCGCCGCCGCCACGGCGGCCCATGATGTCACCGAACATTTCATCGAAGATGTCGGCGAAGCCGCCGCCGAAATCGAAGCCACCGGCACCGGCCCGCGGACCGCCGCTGTTTTCAAACGCAGCGTGTCCGTATTGATCGTAGGCGGCGCGTTTCTGTTCGTCTTTGAGAACCTCGTAGGCTTCGTTCAGTTCCTTGAACTGTTGCTCCGCCTTTTCGTCACCCGGATTACGGTCCGGGTGATATTGCATGGCGAGTTTGCGATAGGCTTTCTTGAGGTCGTCGCCGGAGGCGGACTTACTGACGCCAAGCACCTCATAAAAATCCCGCTTGGACATTACGCGCTCCGGCTAAAGGCACGCCGGTGTGCCCAGCGCCGTTGGCGCCGGACACACTTCGCGATGTGCGTGCAACCCTTCATAACGCCCTGAGTCAGACGAAAGGGTCTTAAGACTTATCTTTGTCGTCGACTTCTTCAAAGTCGGCATCGACGACATCCGCGTCCTCGGCGCTTTCGGCCTCGCCCTCAGCGGCCTCCGCATCACCTGCTTCCGCTTGCTGGGCCTCGTACATGGCCTGGCCAAGCTTCATAGATGCCTGCATCAAGGCTTCGGTCTTGCCCTTGATGTCTTCAGGATCTTCGGACTCGAGTACATCCTTGAGCTCTTGCAGCTTGGCTTCGATGTCGCCTTTCTCTTCTTCGCTGACCTTGTCGCCAAACTCACCGAGCGACTTTTCAGTGGTGTGGATCAGGCCGTCCGCCTGGTTGCGGGCGTCGACCAGCTCACGCTTCTTCTTGTCTTCATCGGCGTGGGCTTCGGCATCCTTGACCATTTGGTCGATATCATCGTCGGACAGACCACCGGAGGCTTGAATGCGGATCTGCTGTTCCTTGCCGGTGGCTTTGTCTTTCGCCGAAACATTGACGATACCGTTGGCATCGATGTCGAAGGTGACTTCGATCTGCGGCACGCCCCGCGGCGCCGGCGGAATGCCCATCAGGTCAAACTGACCGAGCAGCTTGTTGTCCGCCGCCATCTCGCGTTCGCCCTGGAACACCCGAATGGTTACGGCCTGCTGATTGTCCTCGGCGGTCGAGAAGGTTTGGCTCTTACGCGTCGGCACCGTAGTGTTGCGGTCGATCAGGCGGGTGAACACGCCACCCAGCGTTTCGATCCCCAGCGACAGCGGCGTGACATCCAGCAACAGCACATCTTTGACGTCACCCTTGAGCACGCCGGCTTGGATGGCAGCGCCGAGGGCGACCACTTCGTCCGGGTTGACGCCCTTGTGCGGGTCACGGCCGAAGAAGTCCTTCACAGTTTCCTGAACCTTGGGCATGCGCGTCATGCCGCCGACCAGAATCACTTCGTTGATGTCGTTCGGCTTCAGGCCGGCGTCTTTCAGCGCTTTCTTGCAGGGGTCGACAGTACGCTGAATCAGATCGTCGACCAGCGCTTCGAGCTTGGCCCGGGTCAGCTTGATGTTGAGGTGCTTGGGACCGGACTGGTCCGCCGTGATGAACGGCAGGTTGACTTCCGTCTGGCCGGAGCTGGACAGTTCGATCTTGGCCTTTTCTGCGCCTTCCTTGAGGCGTTGCAGCGCGAGTTTGTCGTCGCGTAGATCGATGCCGTTCTCTTTCTTAAATTCGTCAGCAAGATAATCGATGATGCGGGCGTCGAAGTCTTCCCCGCCGAGGAAGGTGTCCCCGTTGGTCGATTTCACTTCGAACACGCCGTCGCCGATTTCCAGGATGGAAATGTCGAAGGTCCCGCCACCCAGGTCGTACACGGCAATCGTGCCGGTGGCTTCTTTGTCCATGCCGTAGGCGAGCGCCGCGGCCGTGGGTTCGTTGATGATGCGCAGAACGTCGAGGCCGGCGATCTTACCGGCATCTTTCGTCGCCTGGCGCTGACTGTCATTGAAGTAGGCCGGAACGGTGATTACCGCTTCTGTAACCGTTTCGCCGAGATAGCTCTCAGCGGTTTCCTTCATCTTTTGCAGAATGAAGGCAGAGATTTGCGACGGAGCGTATTTTTCGCCGGAGGCCTCCACCCAGGCATCGCCGTTGTCGCCCTTGATGATGGAGTAGGGCACCAACGCCTGATCTTTCTTCACGGTCGGGTCGTCGAACCGGCGGCCAATCAGGCGCTTGATGGCGAACAGGGTGTTTTCCGGGTTGGTGACGGCCTGGCGCTTGGCCGGCTGTCCGACAAGGCGTTCACCGCCTTCGGAAAAGGCCACCATCGACGGCGTGGTGCGCACGCCCTCAGCGTTTTCGATCACCCGCGGGTCCGAGCCGTCCATGACGGCGACGCAGGAGTTGGTGGTCCCGAGGTCAATACCAATGACTTTGCCCATAGGGTCAGGTCCTTCTTGTTGAGGCGGATGTCCTTGGCCCGCTCGCGGCGCCGTGGGGCACCCCCCAAAGGTTAATCTTCCGGCAGGATATCGGGTGCCAGCTTATTTTGGCCGTCCGACCCGCTTCCCCCGCCGGGGTCAGGGGGTATATAGGGGGTGGGCCCAGACCCCGCAACAGGGCAAAAGACTCTTTTTTTAAGGGATTTAGGCCGTCCTTATGGCCCTCGCCGCTGATCTGTTTCCGCCCGATTTACCCGCCGGATTTAGCCTTTTGAGGGGGGCGCTGGACCGCCAGGCTCAGGACGCCGCCCATCAGGCGGTGTTGGCGGTGGCCAATGAGGCTCCCTTTTCCCAGCCGCGGACCAAGGGCGGCGGCCAGTTTTCGGCGCAATTGACCAATTGCGGCCATGCGGGCTGGTGGAGCGATGAACGGGGATACCGCTACGAGACCACCGACCCGCGCTCAGGCAAACCCTGGCCGGACATGCCGGACACCTTCACAGCCCTGCTGAGCGCGGTCCTGGCCGGCACCGCAGCCGCCGGATTCATGCCGGATGCCTGTCTCATCAACCATTACACCCCCGGGGCGAAGATGGGCCTGCACCAGGATAAAGACGAGGCCGACTTCAGCCACCCCATCGTCACGGTGTGCCTTGGCGCGTCGGCGGACTTTTGGGTCGGCGGACTGAAGCGCAGCGACAAGCCGATGATCGTACCGGTGCACAGCGGCGATGTGTTGATCATGGGCGGGGACAGCCGGATGCGCTATCACGGGGTGCGCAAAGTCTATGCGGACACCAGCCCGCTTGCCGGATTGGATGAGCGGATCAGTCTCACCTTCCGCAAAGCGCTATAGAGGATCATTACCGATGGCCCGCCGCCGAACCTCCTCCGGATCGCCTTACGAAAACTCGATCGGGTTTTGCCGCGCGGTGCGTACCGGCAATCGCATTGTTGTGGCGGGAACGGGGCCGATCGCACCGGACGGATCGACCGCCGCGCCAGGCGATGCCTATGGGCAAGCGAAGCGCTGCTTTGAAATCATCACAGCAGCGATTGAAGACCTTGGCGGAAAGACGAGCGACGTCGTGCGCACCCGCATGTTCTTAGTCAATGTCGAGGATTGGGAAGCCGTCGGCCGGGCTCACGGCGAAGTGTTCGCGAAGACGAAACCCGCGGCGACCATGCTCGCGGTCAAAGAATTGATCGGGGAAGACTGGCTGGTGGAAATCGAAGCCGAGTGTGAACTTGAACGAGTGTGAACTTGAAAGTGACTAAACCTCAGCCCCTTAATTTCAGCCCGTGCACATCACTTCAAATTTCTCCACCGTCACTGGCATGTCCTGAGCAAACGCTTTGCCCCGCGCCTCAAGCTCGGTCGTAAAGAAGGTCACATGGATTGGGCGCCACACATCGAGCGGGCGCACCGCAGGGCCGTCGATGGCGGTTTCCTTCTCGGTGATCTGATCGAACGGCACGATCATCAGCTCGGTGGTCTTGAGAACCGCGCGGGGGGACTGAGTCTCATCAAGTAGAACGGAGTAACCGCCGGCCACCGGCGTGATGGAACGGTCGCCCTCGTACATCCACGGTGACGTGAACGTGCCGGTTTTTTGGCCTTCGAGAATTAGCCGGGTGATGATGGCGGTGGACTCCGGCGTGCTGCCGATGGAGCGCACCCGGTAAAAGTTATCGGCGGGCGCGGTGTCGAGCTGCGGCAAACAGGACTGCCAAAAGGTGTCGACGCTTTGAGAGGACGACTGCGCCTGTGCTGACGGAGTCAGTAGGAGGGCCATGGCGAAAAGGAACGTGCGCATCATGACCTCCTATGATCGTGTTGTGAAGACAAGCTCGAACGGCTCGACGATGATGGGCATGTCATCGGTACAGGCTTTGCCATAGTTCGCCATCAAGCCGTTCCAGTACTCGAGGTGGAGGGGCTTCCATACGTCGAGGTCCTGCACCGGCGGTCCGTCCAGCTTGGTTTCCTTTTCACTGATGTCACCGAATGTCGTGTTATAGGTTTGCCCGATTCTGATGACGGCAACGGGCGCACCGTCATAGCCGGTGAGAATGATCGGCGTTCCGGGCGGCGTATCGGGATGCCCCTCGGCCTCCATCACCCAGGGCAGACTGAAGGTGCCAACCTTTGTTCCTTCATGAATGAAGTCCAGGATCAGACCCGTGGTTTCCTCGTCGATGCCGATCGATCTGACCTGATGGTCGTCTGACAAGTCGGGCACGGCGGCTTTGGCCTTGGCCCAAAACGCGTCGAGGTCTTCTTCTTTCGGCCGGGCCGGACCTTCGCCGATGACGATGGAGCGGGTCATAGTGGTGTCCTTTTTTTCGGTGTAAGCGACCTTATGCGTCAACTTGGATCGAGTACGACCATACCGTAATCACCGGCGCGCTCGAACCCCAGAGCCTCATAGGCCTTTTGCGCCGGAACGTTGGTCACTTCCGTGAACAGGATCGCATCGCGGACGCCGGACGTCTGCGCGCGCTGCAAAGACGCCGCCACGGCGCTGCGGGCATGTCCCTTGCCGCGGGCCTTTTCATCCGTGAACACGCCGCCGACCTGCACGCAATCCGGCAAACGCGCGCTGAATGCGGTCATGGCCACGGGAGACCCGGCGTCCTCGAGCACCCACAAACACCTCTCTGAAATCTGCCGGCGGAACATGTCAGCATTTTTGTGATCATCAATTGCTTGCTCGGGAAAGCCCATGGTGATGCGGTCATAGACCCGGCGCCAGGCCACCAGTGTTGGCAGGTCGTCCTCGGTGGCGACGCGCAGCGTCACCGATCCTGCATTCAACGCGGGCGGCACGTTCATGCGCGCAATCTCCAGCGTATACAGATATTCCGGTACCACTTTGCCCAACCGGTTAGTATCCAAAAGAGTCTCAGGCTGAACGGCTTGTACCTGCGCCCAAGGCCCCAAGATACCAACGACTTCGCGACCGGACTCAGAGAGGACGAAGTCAACTAAGGACCGCGTGTCCTCAGGCGCCTGCATGATAATGTTTCCGTTCCAGTAATGAGCCGCGACGCCGATAAGGTCTTCGCCTCTGAATGAACCGGCATAAAGCCCCTGAAAGGGCTCGGGCCCATCGGTCACACCGGCCTGATGAAGGTTTGCACACAGAAACATCGACGACGCGCGATGGTGCAACAGAAACGCATCCAGCTCAGCCCGGTCGGCTGTAGTGAGACGGCGCAACACGGAGAGCGCCTTATGTGGAGGGGGAGTAAATAAGGTCGAAGTGTTCGACCATCACCAACATGTCTTGCGTGGGTTCGAGACCGTGTGGCGCAAGCAGGCGCGTCCAATAGGGCCAGTGGATTTCCTGCCAGCGCTTGAGTTCCCGCGCTCCCGGGCCTTCAACGGCAAGATGATCTTCGGTGATGTCTTTGTAGGGCACAGGCGTGACTTGCGTGGTGCGCACAATGGCTTGCGGAGCGTTATCATGGTCCACCAGCATGGCGTCGGTGCCCACGATGGGTTTCAGTTCGGGCTGGCGCTGTTGCAGCCACTCGAGACCAAACGTTCCACGCTTCAGACCTCGTACAACCAGGTCAGTGATAATCGCCGTCGTTTCCGGATCCCCGCCGATACGCCGCACCCAATAGTCGTCGCTGACGTCCGCGCCGTTTTCTTTGGCTTCTTGCCAAAACGCATCGGTGGCTGCCGTCTTTTCCACGTCTAGGCCCTCACGAGCCCGTATAGGTGATGCGCCAGACCGTCTGGCCGACATCATCGGACAACAACAACGAACCATCAGGCAAAGTCACCACCCCGGCAGGACGGCCCCATACCTGGCTGTTGTCCGCATCGCCGTTCCAGAACCCGGAGGCGAACACTTCGTAACTGCCAACCGGACTGCCGTTTTCGAAGGGCACATACACCAGAATGTAGCCACGCGGTTGATTGGCGTTCCAGGAGCCGTGCAGCGTGACGAAAGCGCCCCCTTGATATTTTTCCGGGAACTGATCGGCCATATAAAATTCAAGATCGATCGCGGCGGAGTGCGACAGGAACGGCACGTCCGGCTGAATCGCCTGGGCCACAAGATCGGGACGCTTGTCGGAAAGCCCGGGTTGAGGATTTGAGCCCATGTAGCTGTAGGGCCAACCGAAGAACGCACCTTCGGGCACCCGTGTGAAATAGTCGGGCACCAATTCATCGCCGAGGCGGTCGCGCTCATTGACGACGGTGTAGAGGTCAGTCGTGCCCGGATAGAACATGACTTCCGTCGGCACCCGCAGACCACTGGCAAAGGTGCGGCCCGGACCACCGTCGATGGGAAACTCCTGAATGGTCGCATAGGGTGACGGGTCTTCGCCGATGTTTGTCGCCGAGCCGACGCCGACATAAAACTTGGTGCCATCGGGATGCACGGCGACATTGCGCGACCAGTGGAACCGCATGCTGGGATCACCGAGCGCGCCTAAGGGCGTCAGCAACACGCTGGAGGATGGCGGTGTTTTGCCGTCGGCCGAATAGGGCACGCGGCGCACCCCAACCTGATCGCCGATCAGCACCGCGCCGTCGATAAACGCGATGCCATGCGGCATGGTCAGATTATCGAGGTAAGTAAATATGTCGTCGGCACGGCCGTCGCCATCTTCATCGCGCATGATGGTGATGCGGCCCCCACGCGGTTCGGCGATGAACACATCACCGTTGGGCGCCACAACCATGTTGCGGGCGTGCACCAGACCTTCCGCAAATAGCTCTATAGAAAAGCCATCCGGAACCAGCGGCACGTCCGCATCCGTGCGCGGGCGGGGCCGGGAGAAATTCATTTCGCGCGGGCGCTGCTGCGTATCCGGATTCGGCTGAGCCAAGTCATTGAGGTCGACGCGCAGGACCTGACCAACGTCTTGATCGAGCGGTGCGGCATGTCCGGGTGTAATCGCAAAACTCATCGCTGCAGCGACCAAGGTGCTGCGAAGGCTAATCCGGGTCATCAAGAGAACTCCCCTAACCGTATGCTGCCGAGACGAATGCGAGGAGTCGTGACACGTGGCCGCATTGAGTTCAAGCGCACCGGCTGAAAGTGCACTTTTTGAGGGAGGGGATGGGCGTTACGCGGACGTATCGACGCCCTCAGCGGAGGCGGGATCGTGCGAGCCGTTCTCTTGTGCGGGTGCCGCTTCACGTTTGGGACCGCCCTTGGCCACCACAACCATGGCCGGGCGCAAAAGGCGATCCGCCATCATGTAGCCGTCCTGCACGACCTGAACGACCGTGCCACTCGGGACGTCCGGGTTTTCGACTTCCTGCATCGCCTGGTGAAGGTTGGGATCAAACGGCTGTTCGAGTGACTCGAATTTCTTCACGCCCTGGCTCTCCAAGACAGTGGCCAGTTCCTTTGCGGTCATCTCGACCCCGACGGCAAGATTTTTAACAACCTCATTGCTGCCGCGCATTTCCTCCGGCGCGGCCAGCAAAGCCCGCTCCATATTGTCGGCAACTTGCAACAGCGCTTTGCAGATGTTGGAGGTCGCATACTTAGCGTTGTCAGAGATGCGCTTGTCGGCCCGTTTACCTGCGTTCTCCGCTTCCGCCAGAGCGAGTAAGCGCTCTTTTTGCGTTTCGGCCAATGCCGCTTCCAGATCGGCGATGCGTTGTTCAGCCGCAATCTCATCCCCGGCTTCGCCGGCAGGTTCTCCCTCCGGCGCGGATTCAAACGGTGCGGTGTCGGCGAATTCAGCGGCGGCTTCAGCGCCGTTGGCTTCGGCGTCTTCGGGTTTGGGCTCTTGATCTGACATAAGGTGTAGTCCTGTAGAGTAACGAAATGCCGGCGTTCAATTACGACTGGCCGAGCAGGCGGCCAACCACCTTGGCGGTGTAATCGACCATCGGAATGATTCGGGCATAGTTGATGCGGGTCGGGCCGATGACGCCGACCGCGCCGACGATTTGTTCCTGGCCGTTCTTGAACGGTGCGACCACCATCGAACAGCCGGCGAGATTGAACAGTTCGTTCTGCGCACCGATAAAAATCTGCACGCCTTCAGCCGCGCCAACGAGATCAACCAGCCGCACCATTTGCTCACGCGTCTCGAAAACTTCGAAGAGATGCCGGACGCGTTCCAGGTCTTCAAGCACGGTGATGTCATTGAGCAGGTTGGCTTGGCCACGAATGATCAAAGACCCTCCAGCGGATTGATCACCCGACCAAGTCGCCAAACCGTCGGCGACGAGTTTGCTGGTCAGTTCATCGAGCTGAGCGCGGCGCTCTTCGATATCTTTGAGTATCTTGTCGCGGGCCTCGCCCAAGGTTTGGCCGTTCAGCCGCGCCGATAAAAAGTTGCCTGCCTCGATCAGCGCCGAGGGCGGCAGGCCGTCGGGCACTTCGATGACACGGTTTTCCACCAGCCCTGACTCCGACACCATCACCACCAGAGCCCGGCCCGGGGCAAGACTGACGAACTCGATATGCTTCAGCGCAGACTCCGACTTCGGCGCCATCACCAAACCGGCGTGTTGGGTCAATCCGGACAGGGTGGTCGACGCACCCTCAAGGACCTCCTGCGGGGACTTTCCGGCAGCGGCACATTGCGCTTCGATGGCTTTGCGTTCATCGGCATCGAGCCCGCCAACCTGCAGCAGACCCGAGACAAACAGACGCAGGCCCACCTCCGTCGGCAGACGTCCCGCTGAGGTATGTGGTGCGAACAACAGGCCGGCAAATTCCAAGTCCGACATCACGTTGCGGATCGTTGCCGGCGACAATTCGCCGCCGAGACGCCGGGCGATGGTGCGCGAACCCACCGGCTCCCCCGTCTCCACATAGGCATCGACGATGTGGCGGAACACCTCGCGGGAGCGGGCGTTGAGCTCGGACACCGGATCGCCGCCGGCAAGGCGCGCCGCTGCCGGGCTTGGGGGATTGGACGGATGGGACTGATTGGTCATGCCCGGGTATGTAAGCAAGCGCTGGGACAGCGTCAATGAAGGGCCATGGCCGTGGCGCAGAAAATCTGACTTTTAGCCGCGTGTTCGCTGCCGCGCCTCCGCCCTTGTTCCCGGTCCGCTGGACGGGTATGGAGGGCGTCACAACGCTATTAAGCATGAAATGCCACGCGGTCCTTTGGACTGCCTAAAACGACAGGAGAGTGTCGATGCGACCGTCAGGCCGCGCCCCGGATCAGCTGCGGGATGTTTCCTTCGACCTGGGGTTTGCCAAGCATGCCGAGGGCTCGTGCCTGGTGAAGTTCGGCGACACTCATGTGCTGTGCACGGCCTCGGTGGAGGACAAGGTGCCGCCCTGGCTGCGCGGCAGCGGCAAGGGTTGGGTGACGGCGGAATATGGCATGCTGCCGCGCTCCACCAACACCCGCACCGATCGCGAGGCCGCGCGCGGAAAGCAGTCCGGCCGCACCCAGGAAATTCAGCGCCTGATCGGCCGCGCCCTTCGGGCCGTCACCGACATGGCAGGGTTTGGCGAGATTCAAATTCGCCTCGACTGTGATGTCCTGCAGGCCGACGGCGGCACGCGCACGGCCTCGATCACCGGAGCGTATCTGGCATTGCATCAGGCCTTCGAGCGGATGATGGCCTTGGGTGCGATCAGCACAATTCCCCTGAGCGAGCCGGTCGCCGCAATTTCCTGTGGACTTTATAAAGGCACACCAGTGCTCGACCTGGACTATGCCGAGGACTCCAACGCCCAGGCCGACGCCAACTTCGTGCTTACCGGGTCGGGCAAGATCGTCGAGGTGCAAGGTACGGCAGAAGAGGATCCGTTCACTGCTGACGAATTTACAGCGTTGCTTACCTTGGCCCAGGCTGGATGCGCCGATCTGGTGCGCCTACAGCAGGCCGCTCTCGACGCGGTGACGGCGTCGGCGTAAGCACAATGACGGCATCCCACAGACGGTTCGAAGGCGGGCGTTTGGTGGTCGCCAGCCACAACCCGGGCAAGGTGCGCGAGATCACCGAACTTCTTGAGCCGTTTAACGCCGACGTGATTTCGGCGGGTGAGCTCAACCTGCCGGAACCGGAAGAGACCGGCACCACCTTTGTCGCCAATGCGGAACTGAAGGCGCTGGCCTCGGCGAAGGGCGCTAATGCTGTCGCCCTCGCCGATGACTCTGGCCTCGCCGTGACCGCGCTCGATGGCGCGCCCGGCATTTACTCCGCGCGCTGGGCTGGGCCGGACAAAGACTTCGCCATGGCGATGGACAAAATCAAACAGGAGCTCGGCAAGGCCGCTGATCGCTCGGCCAAGTTCGTCTGCGCCCTGACCCTGGCCTGGCCCGACGGGCATTGCGAAACCTTCGAAGGTACCGTGGCAGGCACATTGACGTTTCCGCCGCGCGGCGACCGGGGCTTCGGCTATGACCCCATCTTCGTCCCCGGCGGTTACGACATCACCTTCGGGGAAATGGAGCCGGCCAAGAAACATGACATGAGTCACCGGGCCGACGCGTTTGCCAAACTGGTGGCCGCCTGCTTCGCATGACCGCCGCCGAGTCAGATCTCGCACTTTATGTGCACTGGCCCTTTTGCGTTTCGAAGTGTCCTTATTGCGATTTCAATTCCCATGTTGTTGATCACGTCGATCACGGTGTGTGGCAGGACGCGCTTTTAAAAGAGCTCGCGTTTGAAGCAGCGCGCACGCAAGGCGCAAAACTACAATCGATCTTCTTCGGTGGAGGTACACCCTCTTTGATGGAGGCTGACACCGTCGCCGCGGTGATTGACGGTGCGAAAAAAGCGTGGCCAACCGACGAGGAAATTGAAATCACTCTTGAGGCCAATCCGGGCACGGTCGACGCGGAGCGCTTTACCGCTTTCCGGGACGCCGGTGTGAACCGGCTGTCGCTCGGTGTGCAAAGTCTTGATGACTCCCAGCTAGAATTTCTGGGCCGGCGGCATACGGCGGCAGAAGCCCAACGTGCCATCGCGTTAGCGGGCAAGACCTTTCCGCGTTTGTCTTTTGATCTAATCTATGCCCGGCCAGACCAAACCGCCGAGGAGTGGCGTAGCGAACTGACGCGCGCACTGGATGTTCTGCAAAGCGCCGGTGGCGCACATCTGTCCGTCTATCAATTGACCATCGAAGACAACACACCGTTCAAGACCGCACACACACGTGGAGATTTTACTTTGCCCGACGAGGACGGCGGCTCGGATCTTTACGATGTCACCCAGGATATTTTGAGTGTGGCCGGGCTGCCCGCCTACGAGATTTCCAACCATGCCCGGCCCGGCTACGCTTGCCGCCATAATGTGCATGTGTGGCAGGGCGGCGCGTACGCAGGGATCGGCCCCGGTGCTCATGGCCGGGTCACCGTCGACGGACAGGTCCATGCCACGGCGCGGCTGAAACCGCCGGCGCAGTGGCTCAAGCGGGTCGCCGAGCACGGCCACGGCAGCCAGCGTGACGACGCTTTGACCGCTCGCGACCGGGCCATAGAAATGGTGTTTATTGGACTTCGGCTGAGCGACGGCTTGGATTTAGGTCATCTGGAACGGCTGAGCGGCGTGAAACGCTTTGACGTGATTTCAAAAGACCGCTTAAAGGGTCTTGTGGCCGACGGGGTCATCGACCACAGCGGCGATACCGTCCGGGCTACACCCCGCGGCCGGCTGGTGCTCAACGCCGTCGTTGCGGAACTGATTCGTTAGATAAGGTTCAAGTAAGGTTCCCGGGGACGATATGGCGAGAGTTCTAGTGACCGGCGCCGCCGGATTTATCGGACGCCATGTCGTCGCAGCTTTGCTGGAACGGCGTCACTCTGTGGTGGGCGTGATGCGCGGTCCTGCTCCGCCGTCGCTGGCGGACCATCCGCGCTTCACCATCGTGCGCCGCGACCTCACCAAGATGACGGAGGCGGACGACTGGCGGGACATCGTCAGCGGCGTCGATGTGGTGCTGAATTGCGCCGGGGTTCTGCAGGCCGGGCGGCGCACCATGACGGCGGTGCACGAACGCGCCCCGCAGGCGCTGTTCACCGCCGCCGCCAAGGCCGGCATCACCCGCATTCTACAGGTTTCCGCCATCAGTGCAGACGCCGAGACTCTGTACGCCGAGAGCAAACGCGCCGCCGATGAAGCCCTGATGCAGATGGATCTGGACTGGGTGGTGGTGCGGCCAAGCCTGGTCTATGCCCGTGGCAGTTATGGCGGCACATCTTTGCTGCGCGGCCTGGCGGCTCTGCCCGGCGCGGTGATGGTGCCCGGTGACGGCAGCCAAACCTTCCGCCCGGTCTACATGGACGATCTGGTCGGCATCCTGTGTGAGCTGTGCGAAAGCCGCACCATAAAACGCTATGTCATCGAGCCGGTCGGACCCGAGGTGATGACCCTGCGCGAGATCGTCACCGCCACGCGCCGGTGGCTCGACCTGACACCGGCCCGCGTAATCCAAGTGCCGATGGCGCTGGTGAAAACCGCCGCCAAAGTGGGCGACCTGTTGCGCTGGAAGGTGGTGAACTCGACAGCGGTGGCGCAGATCACCCACGGCAACACCGGCTCGTCCGGCGCCTTCGCCGGATTGTATGCCCCGGCGGCGCGATCCATGGACGACGTGTTCGCCGCCACACCGTCTTCGGTGCAGGACCGCTGGCACGCGCGCCTGGCGTTGCTCGCGCCGGTGCTGACTGCCGTGCTCGCGCTGATGTGGCTTGTAACAGGTGTCGTCGGACTGGTCGCCGGTGAACCGCTGGCGGCATCCATTTCTGAATCGCTCGGACGTGAGGGCGTCGATCCCAGACTCTTTGCCTGGGGCGGCGGCGTGATCGAAATCGCGATTGCGTTGCTGTTGCTCACCGGCCTGCCAACACGCTGGCTGGCGGCTCTTCAGCTTGGTGTAATCTTGATGTTCACCGCCGTGCTCTCGGTTGCCTTGCCGCACCTGTGGCTGGACCCATTGGGGCCACTGCTCAAGAACATTCCGTTCGTGGCTCTGATTTTAGTGTGGGCCGCCGTGCGCGCCCGGCGGTAAGGGCGAGGCCTATCGGGTGATGGGGTGCCGAGCCAAAGCCCGACACCCAAAACGTGATTACTTCACACCCGAGATCATCAGCCAGGAGCGGTGGACGCCCTTGGACGGACCTCCGAACTGGGTGTTGCCGCGTTCGGCTTTCGGGGTGGCGTCCTGGTAGCCGACCTCGACCTGGTTGAAGCCTGTGTCCTTGGCCAGCTTTTCGAAATCCGCCGTCAACGCGCCCTTCCAGAAAGGCTCGTAGTTGTATTGGATTTCGTAGTCGCCGCGGATCTTGCCCCAGTCGTCGAGCTCGTCCAGACGCGCCGGCACTTCGAGGTGCACCATGGCGCCGCCGGGTTTGAGAATGCGCAGGCACTCTTTGAAAATGTTCGGCATCGCCTTGCCCGAGGTTTCATGCAGCATCGCCGACGACGTGATGAGATCAAACGTGTTGTCTTCGAAGTCGGTCTCTTCCGCGTTTTGCTGACTGAAGTGCACAGGAATATTCAAGCGCTCCGCTCGGGCATGGGCATAGCGCAGCATCCCCGCGCCGAGATCGATGGCGTGGGTTTCCGCCTCAGGGAAGTACGACGCAATCGCCAGCGTCGAGTGACCAACGGTGCAGCCGATGTCGAGAATCTTCTTCGGCTGACCATCGGGCCAGCGGGCGAAGTAATGCGAGATGATGGTGTGGCCGCGGATGTCGTTCATGTAACCGCCGTTGCGGCCCATCTGATAGACCACGGCACCGCGATCGAACACCGCGCCCTGACGCACGTCATCGTCACCGTAGGTGCCGTGATAGTTGCCGGGCATGCGATGGATGTCTTGCGCATCGACGTAGCGCGGCGCTTGGAAATTCGGATCAGTGCGCACCGACCCTTTTGGGTTTTCGATCTTCGCTTTTTCTTTGAGGTCGTCGAGCTGACGGTCGACACAGGTGCCGACGGCATCCCACATCATATCCTGCGCGGTGGCGTTCATGGTCAGCCAGGCCTGGTAGCCGGTTTCCTTTTCCATCTCCTTGCGCAGTTCCTGATGATTGCGCGGCTTGCGGCCTTCGCGCTTCTCGAACTCCGGCGCGACCTTTTTCTCAAGCAGCTTGCGCAAGCCGGGATCAACCTTTGAGAACATGAACGCTTTCATGTCGACGATCGCGAGTTGCTCGGCGATTTCGTCGTGATTGGACTCCGGCATCATCGGGTGGGGGCGATGGGCATCCATGGGGATTTCCTTTCCAGGCAGAACGTCAGATGAGTTTTGTTGCTCTGTTAGACGTCGTCAAACTCTTTCATGATTTCGTCGTAGTCATCTTCGCTGGCCGCTTCAAGGCGGGCCATTTCCGCACGCAGGGTGCGGAACACTTTATGCATGATGCGATTGCGCAGCACCGAACGTTTGGCGAGCGCATCCGTGTCGGCGTTGTAGGCTTCAACGTCGGCGGTGGAGAACCCGCCCTTTTCTTCCGATACCCGCTCATGGGTGTCGAGGCGCTCGCGCAGCACGGACACTTCGACGGCCAGCGCCATGACCATGGCCATCAACTGATCGTTGGTCGGTCCGTCGTGAAACGGGATCGGCCGTCCTTTGGGAATCCAGACTTTCGCCGTCGGGTCTTCCATGCCGGGTGCTGCAACCATGTCCCTCTCCTGATGTAGCCCGCGTGGCGCGGGGTGTGCGTCTTTTGTTTTCTATACAGGCGCCGCCGCCCGCTGCGCATTGCGTCGCATCAACCGTTCACGCTGTAACTCTTATTACGTCATATAGGCGCGCGCCGGCTTGGTCAGAAGAGGTCTGCGCCCACCGCTTGGTCCGGACCGCTCCTCCTGTCTGGGACCAGACTTGGGCGGCTGGTCCGATTTGGGGAAAAAGTTGGGAAAAGAGGCAGAAAATTCCGGGAAAGATGGTGAATAAGCTGTGGGCACGCGGGGATAACGCGCCCAATTGACTCAAGAAAAACATCATAACATATTGATATTATTTAATATATTAAGTTTTATGCAGCCCTAGCTGCCGGCTTTGCGTTAATTTTGATACACTGACTCAGCCGAGCGGCCCAAAGGGTTGAGATAAAAGCGAAATTCCGCCTTTGTTAACCTGCCTTTTACCTTTGCAGCCGACTCTGTCGAGATGTGGTGGAACCGCACAGTCCCGGGACGGACAGCGGTTGAGTGAGGGGCGTCACAGGCGATGTACAACAGCCGGCTCGATGGGCTGACCGACTATCCGTTCCAGCGGCTGAACGCACTGCTGGATGGCATTGACCCGCCAGCAGACCTGGCGCCGATTGCCATGTCCATCGGTGAGCCCCAACACATGGCCCCGGACCTGATTCATGGCGCGCTGACCCAGCACGCCGAGTCCTGGAACAAATATCCGCCCACCGCCGGAACATCTGAGTACCGTAGCGCCGTCGCTGCGTGGCTGACCGCCCGTTACACCTTGCCTGAAGACATGGTGACCGCCGATGCCCATGTGCTGCCGGTGGCCGGCACGCGCGAAGCATTATTCATGGCCGCGCAATTGGCCGTGCCGCCGCGCAAGAAAGCGGCAACACCCGCCGTGCTAATGCCCAACCCGTTTTATCAAGTGTACCTGGGTGCGGCGGTGATGGCCGGCGCCGATCCGATTTTCATTCCGGCCACGGCCGAGACCGGCTTTCAGCCCGACTACAGCGCAATCGACGACGAGACCTTAGCGCGCACCTGCCTTGCTTATGTGTGCAGCCCGGCCAATCCGCAGGGCGCAGTCGCGTCAATGGAGCAACTGAAAACCATGATCGCGCTTGCCCGCGAACATGACTTCGTTCTGGTGAGCGATGAGTGCTACTCGGAAATCTACAGCGATGCCCCACCGGTTGGTTTGCTTCAGGCCTGCGCGGAAATGGGCGGCGACTTGAGCAATGTGTTGGTGTTCAACTCGCTGTCCAAGCGTTCAAGCGTGCCCGGCCTGCGCGCCGGATTTGTGGCGGGTGATGCCAATCTGATTCGTTTGTTCACCCGGCTGCGCTCTCACGCCAGTGCGGTGCAGCCGCTCCCGGTGATGGCCGCGGCGACAGCGCTATGGCAGGACGAACGCCATGTCGAAGAAAACCGCGCGCTGTATCGCGGCAAGTTTGAAGACGCAGCGCATGTTTTCGGTAACCGCTTCGGTTATCGCACGCCCGCCGGCGGGTTCTTTCTGTGGCTCGATGTCGGCAACAGCGAACGCATCACGCAAAGCCTATGGCGCGACGGCGGCATCAAAGTTCTGCCGGGCGCGTTCTTAAGCCGGGCAGACGCCGGCGGCCATAGTCCCGGTGACTCCTACATCCGCGTCGCCCTGGTCCATGACCGGGAGACCACATCCACCGCGCTGTCGCGCATGGCAGATATTTTAGCGAAAGAGGCTTGATCATTATGGCTACGTCAGTTTCCCGTGCAGACAGCGGACCCTTCCTGCCACCCACTATGGTCGCGGCGATGAAACGCAGCGGCTGGGCGATGGCGGGGATGGGCATCATGGCCGTCGCCATCGCCGCAGCCTTGGCGCTGATCACATACCATCCCGGTGATCCGTCTCTGAACACGGCAACGGATGCCGCTGCGCGCAACTGGCTGGGCACTCCGGGGGCAATGTTCGCCGACGCCATGCTGCAGTCGTTGGGCGCCGCCGCCGCTGTGCCGGTGCTGGTCGTCTTTGCCTGGGGTGTGCGGGTATTACGCGCCGAGCCGATTGCCTGGCTGTGGCTGCGCACTGTGTCAGCCCCCGCAACAGCATTGCTGCTGGCCGTCGGTCTGGCCGGCTTCTCCACCGCGGCGGCTTTGCCGGCCGGGCTAGGGGGATTTGGCGGGCGCATTTTGTTGGACCAAGCCACGGCCGTGCTCAGTACCATTGGCGCGGTTGAGAGCGTGCGCTGGCTGACCGTGGCCGTCTGCCTGACCGCAGGCGTTGCGTTGATGCACTGGGTGTGGACCGTGCCAGGCACGTTCTATGCCGGTGTGATGATGTGGATCAAACGCGAAAGCGTACGGGTGGCCGATTGGACCATGGGATTGTTTGGCCGTCTGCGCGAAGACCGCGACGAGCGGGCGGACCGCCGCGCTGCGGCGCGCGCTGCGAAAGCGGCAGAGAGAGAGGCCAAACGCGAGGAGAAGGTCGCGGCCAAACGTGCTGCCGAACGGGTCGAGCCGACCTTCGATGACGACGCCGATGAGTCCGAACCTGCTGCACCGGTTGCGGCCAAAGACCCCGACATCGTCATCCCGCGTCAAGCGGCCGCCAAACCGTCCAAGAAAGAACTGGCGGCGCGGCAGGGTTCGCTGCTGCCGGCCACGCCGGAAGGCTTTGAACTGCCGCCGCTCGACATGCTGGCCATGCCCCGGGTGCAAACGGGTGCTCAGCTGGACACGCAAGCCCTGGAAGCCAACGCCAAGATGTTGGAAGGCGTGCTTGAAGACTTCGGCATCAAGGGCGAAATCGTCAAAGTCCGGCCCGGCCCGGTGGTCACGTTGTATGAACTCGAACCCGCGCCGGGCACCAAGACCGCACGCGTGGTTTCGTTGGCCGATGATATCGCCCGCTCGATGAGTGCGGTGGCGGTGCGCATTGCCGTCGTTCCCGGACGCAGCGTCATCGGCATCGAGTTGCCGAACGAACGGCGCGAGACGGTGTACTTCCGCGAAATGCTGTCGTCCGATGCCTGCGACAAGTTCGACGGCAAGCTGACACTGGCGCTGGGCAAAGACATCGGCGGCGCGCCGATCTATGCCGACCTGGCGCGCATGCCCCACTTGCTGATCGCCGGAACAACCGGGTCGGGTAAATCGGTGGCGATCAACACCATGATCATGTCGCTGCTCTACCGGCATACGCCCGACGACGTCCGGCTGCTGATGATCGATCCCAAGATGCTGGAGCTGTCTGTTTATGACGGCATTCCGCATTTGTTGTCGCCGGTGGTGACTGAGCCGGGCAAGGCGGTCGTCGCCCTCAAATGGGTGGTGCGTGAAATGGAAGACCGCTACCGCGCCATGAGCCAGCTCAGCGTGCGCAACATCGCGGGCTACAATCAGCGTCTGCGCGAAGCGTCCAAGAAGGGCAAGACCCTGACCAAAACCGTGCAAACCGGCTTCGATCCGGAAACAGGTAAGCCGGTTTACGAGGAACAGGCGCTCGACCTGACACCACTGCCTTACATCGTCGTCATCATTGATGAGATGGCCGACCTGATGCTGGTCGCCGGTAAGGACGTCGAAGCCGCCGTGCAGCGTCTGGCGCAGATGGCGCGTGCCGCCGGCATTCACGTCATCATGGCGACGCAGCGTCCGTCAGTGGATGTCATCACCGGAACAATCAAAGCCAACTTCCCGACGCGCATCTCCTTCCAGGTGACGTCAAAGGTCGACAGCCGCACCATCCTGGGTGAGCAAGGTGCGGAGCAGCTGCTCGGCCAGGGCGACATGCTGTACATGGCCGCAGGCGGGCGCATCACCCGCGTGCACGGACCCTTCGTGACGGACTCAGAAGTCGAAGAAGTGGTTGGCCACCTTAAGGATCAAGGCCAGCCTGCTTACTTGGAGGCCGTGACCGACGAAGACGCCGCGGACGTGTCCGATGTACCGGGCTTCAACAACCTGACCAGCACAACCGGCGGCAACACGGACTCCGGAGACTCCTTGTTCGATCAGGCGGTGCAGATCGTCGCGCGCGAACGCAAGGCCTCGACCAGCTTCATCCAGCGCCATTTGCAGATCGGCTACAACCGCGCGGCACGCATCATCGAGGACATGGAAGCGCAAGGCATGATCGGCAAGCCGAACCACGTCGGCAAACGCGAAGTTCTGCTGCCGGAAATGGCGGAGATGTAAGAGAGAGAATCACGTGAATTTGAGCGCGCTTGCCCGTTTTGTTTCGCGTGCTTGCACGACTGCCCCAATCCCGCCATAAGCTGACGCCATCATGACGGCTATGAAACGAGTCCTGTCCCTTTGCATTCTGAGCGCCTTTCTGGTGTCGGCGTCACCGCCGACCGTTAGCGCGGTATCCGAAGACGAAACCGCGCTTCTGGAAAAAGCGTCGGCCTACCTCAACGGAATCGACACCTTGCAAGCGCGCTTTCTGCAGGTGGATGCGCGCGGCGGTGTGGCCGAAGGTGACATCTACATCGACCGTCCCGGCAAGATGCGCCTGGAGTACGATCCGCCGACACCGGTGCTGATTGTCGCCGACGGCTATTACGTCATCTATGTCGATCTGGAACTGGACGAGCCGAGCTATCTGGACATCGACGATACGCCCGCCGGCTTCCTGCTTGACCCGGATTGGTCCTTCACCGATGAGTCGGTCGACGTGCGCAACATCCGCCAGGAGCCGGGGGTGATTGAAATCACCGCTGCCGACGCCAATGACCCGACCGCCGGAGAACTGACCTTTATCTTCTCCGATGGGCCGTTTCAGTTGCGCCAATGGCGGGTCAAAGACGCCCAGAGTCAGGAGGTCACCGTGACCCTCTATGAGACCCGGACAGGCGTTGATTTCGACTCGGACCTATTTAAATACGAAGACGTCGACGTTTTCGACGACGACTGACCCCGAAAACCTGCAACAGGCGCGGGGAAACCGGACATTTTTCACGTTTGTCCGGGTGTGAAGCTTCGCCCGTAACACACTGTAAAACGTGTGATTTTCAACATCACAACTTAACCGCGCAGGCGTTGCATATCTGCCATGCAGGTTTGTCACTTTGACACGGGGCCCTATCGATCCAATATAGGGCCCATGGACGCCGCAACTGCAACGGTTGGCGGCGCGCCGGAGAAGCGGTTTCCCCTGCCGTTCCGGCACCTCAAAGACGGCGCCCGATGTCCCCCCAACATCGGGCGCTTTTTTGTGTCGACGCGGCCCGGCCCACCGCCATAAGCGCGGGTCATGTCCGAAGCCTTTTCCCTGATTTCCTGGAACATCAACTCCGTGCGCCGGCGGATCGACCAGCTGATCCGTCTGATCGATCTCTATGAGCCCGATGTTATTTGCCTGCAGGAACTCAAAGCCGATGAAGGCGTGGTGCCGCTGGATCTGCTGAGCGAGGCTGGCTACGCCCATCATGCCGTTGCCGCCCAGCCCGGATACAACGGTGTCGCCATTGCCGCCCGGGTGCCGCTAACCGATGTTGCGACGTTTACCTGGGCCGGCCGGGACGATGCCCGCCATGTCTTCGCCCGCATATCCGAAACAGGGATTGGGATTCATTGCGTGTACGTGCCGGCGGGTGGTGACGTGCCGGACCGGGACAAGAACCCCAAGTTCGATTTCAAGCTGCGCTTTCTCGATGCGCTGGCCGATCACTTCGCCGGCACGTATGGCTTTCGTGATCCGATGATCCTCGCCGGTGATCTCAACGTCGCACCCTTGCCCGCCGATGTGTGGGATCACGTCAAGCTGCGCAACATCATCACTCACACGGAAATCGAGATCGCCGCTTTGGAACGGGTCAAGCGATCGCTGAACTGGATCGACACCCAGCGCGAAGTAACCGGCGAGGACGATCCCGTCTTTACCTGGTGGAGTTACCGCGCCGCCGATTGGGAGAAAGTCAACAAAGGGCGGCGGCTGGATCACATCTGGGTCACACCCGGTTTGAAAGATGCGATTAAAGATGTCGAGGTGTTGACCGCGGTGCGCCATTGGTCGCCGCCGTCGGATCATGCGCCGGTGCGCCTATTGTTGGATCACACGATGTGAGATGGCCTTTAAGCCGTCGCCTTGAACGCGTTTTGCGCTTTGAGAAAATACGAGGCGTAGGTTTGGGCATAGGGATCGTCACCAAGGGATTGAGGGTCGACGTCTTCCGTCATAAGCCGGCGCACCAGTTCAAACTTTTCCTTGCCGCTGTCGCCCCACAACACTGCGCCGGGATCGCTGGTGAGGGACAATAGAGACTCATCGATGCATGTGATGTCCGGCGCGCGTCCATCGCGCAGCATTTCGTCGTAAACGACATACAGCGCGTTTTGATCCAAACCCCAGAAAAATTCCGAACGCTGAAAGGCATCGGCAATGTACGCCGCGACGCGGGCGAGAAAATGCCGCCCGTTGTCAGTGGGATTAAACACGGTGAGGGCCGCGCAAAAATGACTGTTGGTGCGCCACACGCCGGGCACCGCCCACAGGCCGAGATCACCGCCCCGCACCCGCTCAAAAATGCCCTGGGGATCGCGGTTCACCAACGCATCGACATCGGTCATGCACACCGGGCCGTTGCTGTCGATCAGCAGAGCATTGGCGCGGATGTAGCGAATGGCGTGGGCATAGTTGCGCATGGACACGCCGTGCCCCTCCAAATTGGTGGCCAGCTCGGTTGAGAGGCCGCAGGCGATGCCGGTCAGTCCTGAAAGAAACGCCTCGGCAATCGCCAAGTCGTTTTGCTTGGCATTGATCATGTGCACTTGGACGCGGGCGGGCGCACCTGTGGCCTCAAGCGACAACAAAAACGGCGCGGTGAACTGGGCGAAGTAGTCCGGTGTGGAGCTTAGGAACACCGTCCCCGCGTCCGAAGGCGGCAGGGCGACGAGAGTCTCGCACGGGGCAAATGTCGCGAACACATCTTCTGGGGTGAGGGCATCAAGGCGCCGTGCCCGCGGCGCATCCATCCACACCATGTGTTCCGCATGATGCCGAGGTTCATCCTCGACCCCCTTGAGATAGTCCGTAACGTCGTCCCATCGCCGTTGGCGCAGGCAGTGACTGGCGAGCAGGGATAACGCTCCACGGTTGTCTGGGTCGCGGGCGAGAACGGCATCGGCCACCTCAACCGCGCGATCGCGCTTATCGAGCGCATAGGTGAACGACAAATCCTCCAGCGTTTCGCCGAACAGATCTGACTTTCCGGCCGCCCGGCGTGCTGTGCGCTCATGATAGGTCGCCACGTACTTCAGCATCTCGATGCAATCAGGGGTCTCAGCGTCGATCTGCGCGTATGCGCTATCAAGACGGCGGATCACCTCGTCCGGATCCCTCGGCCACATCAGGTCGCAGAACCGCCGCAGCGCGGGACCAAACACCGGGTCGAGATCAATCGCGCGCCGGTAGGTCGCGATCGCATCGTCAAATTGGGCGACGCCTTCGTAGGCCTGACTGCACAGCGTCAGCGTGCGCGCCGAGTGCCAGTTGTTGTCGGCCATAACCTGGAAATAGGCGATGGCTTGGGCATAGTCGCCCATTTGCATCAGCCCCCACGTAAGCGCCGTCAACGTTTGCGCGGTGGGATACGCCTCCGCGGCGGCTTTAAGGTGAGGCAGTGCGGCGTCCACCTGTCCGGCCTGCATGAGTCGCGTGCCTTCGCCGTACTCTTTCTTTGCGGTCTCAAGGTCAGTCATGGAAGATCGGGTTAAATGAGGCGGACAGGCGGGGAGCGGGATTGGGCATCCTACACTGTGATACTTGTGCCTTGAAACGGGTGCGGTGAAATGGGTGCGGTGAAACGGGCACCTTGAAACTGGCCTGCCACGACCCCATCCTTAGACCTTATCGGTCAGCCGCCATTCTCCCGAAAGGATCATGTATGACTTCGGACACCGCTCAGGTGTGGCACGGCACCACCATTCTATCCGTACGCAAGAACGGGCAGGTGGTGGTGGCCGGGGACGGTCAGGTCACGCTCGGCCAGCAGGTCATCAAGTCCAACGCCCGCAAGGTGCGGCGTCTGGCCGACGACAGCGTGATCGCCGGATTTGCCGGCGCCACGGCGGACGCCTTTACCCTGTTCGAACGCCTGGAAGCGAAATTGGATCAGCATCCAGGCCAGCTCACCCGCGCCTGTGTCGAACTGGCGAAGGACTGGCGCACGGACCGCTACCTGCGCCGCCTGGAAGCGATGATGGCTGTCGCCGACAAAGACACCTCCCTGGTGCTGACGGGCACTGGCGATGTCCTGGAACCAGAGGACGGCCTGATCGGTATCGGCTCGGGCGGGGCTTATGCTTTGGCCGCAGCGCGCGCACTGGTCGACCGGGACGACATGGAGGCCGAAGCCATCGCCCGCAAGGCGATGGGCATCGCCGCAGACATTTGCGTCTACACCAATGAAGCGCTCGTTGTTGAAAGTTTGTAAGTGAAAGTTTGTCGTTTGGTATGACTGCGTTTTCCCCCCGAGAAATTGTTTCCGAACTGGACCGCTTCATCATCGGCCAAGCCGATGCCAAGCGCGCCGTGGCCATCGCCTTGCGCAACCGCTGGCGGCGTCAGCAGTTACCGGACGCGCTGAAGGATGAAGTGCTGCCGAAAAATATTCTGATGATCGGCCCCACCGGTGTCGGCAAAACCGAGATCGCACGCCGCTTGGCCAAGCTGGCGCAGGCACCCTTCATCAAAGTGGAGGCGACCAAGTTCACCGAAGTCGGTTACGTCGGCCGCGATGTTGAGAGCATTGTGCGCGACCTGTTGGAAATCGCCATCAACATGACCCGCGAACGGCTGCGCAAAAGTGTCACCGCAAGAGCCGAGATCGCTGCTGAAGAGCGCGTGCTCGACGCCTTGGTGGGCGAAGGCGCCAGCGGCAGCACCCGAGACTCCTTCCGCACCAAGCTGCGCAACGGTGAGCTCAACGATAAAGAGATCGAGATCGAAGTCACCGACAGCGGCGGTGCGTCGATGCCGACCATGGACATCCCTGGCATGCCTGGCGGCCAGGTGGGCATGATCAATCTCAACGACATGCTGGGTGGCATGTTCAGCGGCCGCAAAAAGACCAAGCGCATGTCAGTGGAAGAGTCCTACGATGTGCTGGTGCGCGAGGAAAGCGACAAGCTGCTTGATGAGGACATGGTGGTGCGCGATGCCATCGAGGCGGTGGAAAATCACGGCATCGTCTTTCTCGATGAGATCGATAAGATCGCGGCGCGCAGCGATATCCGCGGCGGCGATGTCTCGCGCGAAGGGGTACAGCGTGACCTGCTTCCCCTCATTGAAGGAACTTCGGTGGCCACCAAACACGGCACGGTCAAGACCGATCACATTTTATTTGTTGCATCCGGGGCATTTCATCTGGCCAAGCCTTCGGATTTACTTCCCGAACTGCAAGGCCGCCTGCCGATCCGGGTTGAGTTGAAAGCGCTGAGCAAGGACGACTTCAAACGCATCCTCACCGAGACCGAAGCCAGCTTGATCGTTCAGTACAGCGCTTTACTCGGCACCGAAGACGTAACGCTGGAGTTTGCCGACGAGGCCATCGACGCCATTGCCGCATTGGCCGCCGAGATCAATCAGAACGTCGAGAACATCGGCGCGCGGCGCTTGCACACGGTGATGGAAAAATTGCTGGAAGACATCAGCTTCAGCGCCACTGACCGGGGCGGCGAGACCGTCGCCATTACGCCGGAGATGGTGCAAAGCCAAGTCGGCGACCTGGCCAAGAAGGGCGACCTGAGTAAGTTTATTCTTTAGCGCGCCTTACAGCAGCGCCCGGCTGACCCAGTAGGTCGCGCCAGCGGCGATGTACGCCAGGGCAAACAAATAGCCAAACATGAAGACCGTCCAGCCCCAGGAATTGGTCTCGCGCCGTGCCACCGCCAGGGTGCTGAGGCACTGCGGCGCGAAGATATACCAGGCGAGAAAGGCCAGGGCCGTCGGCAAGGTCCAGGCGGTCTGCAGCACCGTCGCCAAACTGGACGCCACGGCGTCTTCATTACCGCTGAGGGAATACACCGTACCGAGCGCCCCGACCGCGACCTCACGTGCGGCCATGCCCGGCACCAGAGCAATCGAGATTTCCCAATTGAACCCGATCGGCGCGAAGATCACTTCCAGGCCACGGCCGATTTTGCCCGCCGCGCTGTACACAATGTCCGGTTCAGTGGCATCGGGCGGCGGCGCCGGGAAGGTCGCCAGACCCCAGAGCGCAATCATGCTCAATAGAATGATGGTGCCCGCACGGCGCAGGAAAATACGCGCGCGCTCATACAAACCGATGAAGATGTCGCGCACACTCGGCACCTGATACTTGGGCAGCTCGAGCAGCAATCGTGGCGGCGCGCCTTTGGTCAGGGTTTTCTTCAACACCGCCGCAACAATGAGAGCGCTGATAATACCGGCGAGGTAGAGACCGAACATCACCAGACCCTGCAGGCCGACACCGCCACCGACATCGGTGTTGGGAATGAACGCGGCGATGATCAGGGTGTAGACGGGCAGCCGGGCAGAGCACGTCATCAGCGGCGCAACCATGATTGTCGTCAGCCGGTCGCGGGGATTGTCGATGGTGCGCGCAGCCATGATACCGGGAATGGCGCAGGCGAAACTGGACAGCAACGGAATGAAGGCGCGGCCGTTCAGCCCGGCCATGGTCATGATGCGGTCCATCAGGAATGCGGCGCGCGCCATATAGCCGGAGGCTTCCAGGATAAGAATGAACGTAAAGAGAATCAGAATCTGCGGCAGGAAGATCACCACACTGCCGACACCCGCGAGCACGCCATCGACCAAAAGACTGCGCAGCAACGTGTCGGGCATCGCCGCAAGGGTCAGCTCCTGTAGGGCAACGATGCTCGCGTCGATCCACTTCATCGGCGCGGCTGCCCAGGCAAACACCGCCTGAAACATGACGAACAGAAGCGCCATAAGAATCAGTGGGCCGCCGACGGGATGCAGCACCACCGCATCGGTGCGGCGGGTGAGTTTGTGTTCAAGGCCTTCATGAAGGGTCGCCGCGGCGACGATGCGGCGGGCCTCCCGTTGCAGGTCGCGCACCGGGGGTGTGGGATCCTCGGCCCGCGGTGAGACAGGAAACTGCTGCCACAGCGCCGACCAGTCATCACCGGTGAAGGCCTTGGCAAGGTCTTCAATGCCGGAGCGGCGCACGGCGATGGTGGGAATAACCGGCACGCCGAGTTCTTGAGCCAGACGTTCGATATCCAATTCGAGGCCGTCGCGTTTGGCCAAGTCCATCATGTTAAGCGCGACGACAACCGGTTTGCCAAGGCGCCTGAGCTCGAGCACAAACCGAATGTGGACCCGCAGGTTGGTGGCATCGGCGACGCAGACGATGGCATCCGGCGTCTGTTCCAGATCGCTCTTGCCGAGCAAGGCCTCACAGGTGATGACCTCATCGGGACTGTTCGGCGTCAGGGTATAAGTGCCCGGCAGGTCGACCACGCTGATGATGCGACCATCGGATGCTTGAAACGTGCCGGCGCGGCGTTCCACCGTAACACCAGGGTAGTTGCCGACCTTCTGGCGGCTGCCGGTGAGCGTGTTGAACAGAGAGCTTTTGCCACTGTTGGGATTCCCCACCAGTGCAAGATTGAGGGCCGTGCTCATGATCTCAGGCGGCCTGTCCGGCCCCGGCCACCGCCCCGGCGGCAACTGTATTGTGCTGCGGTGTCACCTCAACCTGAATCGCTGCCGCGTCGGCGGGGCGCAGCGCGACCAGCCGGTCGTCGACCCGAACCGCCAATGGGCCACCAAACGCGCCTTGGTGGCGCAGCTCGATGGCCGCACCTTCCTCGAACCCCAGTCCCAGCAGCAGGGTTTCCAGGGTCGCGTCGGCATCACTGCCACCCACTGTGAGAATGCGGGCGGGCGTCCCCTTGGGCAGACGGTGCAGCGGGAGCGTGTGATGGTCGGTCATAGGCAGCTTCGGCAATAGGACAAACTTATTAAGAATGATTTGCACTCTTAGTCCTGTCCGCGCAGCGCGTCCAGCACTTTTTGCGAACCATTCTTATTTTCTTGAGTTTCATACCAAGCCCGCGGGTTTCCTGGCTTTGACGCAGGTCAACTGGACGGACCTGGACGCTTGTCACCCGAAATCGGCTAGCGGCCCGAGGCCCGCTTAAGGATGGCGAGGATTTGCTCCAGCTCAGAGTCGCGCAGATCAGTCATGTGGCGTTTGAGCAGGTTGGCGAGCTCCGTGGCTTTGGGGCTCAGGCCGCCGGTATCAAGCGTGACCTTTGGTTTGGAATAGGTGGCCAGCCGTTTGAGCTCTTCGGCTTCGTCCCAAATGAGATAAAGATGGCCGCAGATCTCCATCACCAAACCGGGTCCGGGCTGACCGCGGCGGCCATGTTCCAGCGCGGACAGGTACGCCGGCGAGACATTGAGTTTGGCGGCGAGATCTTTTTGGGTGAGGCCGCGGGCGGCACGAAGCTCGCGCATGCGCAGTCCAAAGGGAGTCATCCGCGCTGCTCCCCATCGGGACCTGCGCCGTGGCCCCGGGCCTTGCGCAACAGAACATAAAGCGCCCCGGTGCCGCCGTCCTTGGGCTGGGCGTGGGTCACCGACAGGACAAGGGGACGGAACAGCGGTTCGTTCAGCCACTCGGGCACAGCGCTTTTGAGTTTTCCCGGCTGACCCCGCTCACGGTCACCCACGGCGCGCCGGCCTTTGCCAGTCACAATCAAGACGCAGCGTCCACCGTGCGCTTGCGCCGATCGGAGAAACTCCAGCAGGCGGGTGTGCGCGGCGGTGAGGGAATAGCCGTGTAAATCAAGACGCGCATCGATGGCCAGCCGGCCGCGCTTGAGACGCTGCGCGGTGCGCCGGTCCGTGCCCTGCGGTGCATCGACAACAAGAGGGGCATCTGCATTGGTACGCGATACCGAACCGGCATCCGACACTGAGGCGCCATTGAAAGGTTTGGCGGCGGCATGACGGCGTATGGGCACGTCCGAGCTGAAGGTGTGCGCTGTCTCATTCGCAGGCGTAGACGTTGTCACGTCCGGTTGTTTGAGCCGCGGCGGGCGTGAGATCGGCGTGACGGTTTTGATCACCTCACGCCAGAGTGTCGCTTCCGCATCTGTCATGTGGCGGGCTGAACGGTCGCGCACTACACCGCCCTACATATCGATATTGTCTTCGCGAACCACGCCGTCGAGTGACGTCTTTTCGCCTTTAGCATGAAAGTCCTTGTAGATGTCGATGCCTTCGACTTCCATTTCCGGCAGGTAGCGTGTAACGAACGCGCGCCAATCACCATCGGGTGATACGCACCGTGTCTTCGACATGTAGTTGAGCGTCAGCACCAAACCGCCCAGCTTCCACAAGATGCTCCAGTTGTGCAGATTGTCGGTCGCCGCCGCGATGGCGCGGCGGTAGACCCGCTGCGACACCCACGGACGGATCATGAACAGGTAGGCGACAACCGCGAGGACCAGCGTCGCCGTGCCGATAAGCAGATCGAATAACAACATCACGCCAAGGGCGATCATCAGTAGGATCAGCAAGGGGGCGACATTTTCCCAGGGACTGAACACTGGACTGCGCGGAGAATTCAGCCGGTCGAAGTCAATCAGAATACTGATGCGGTCAGCTTGATAGGACTCTATCAAGCGCGCGTAGAGTACGCGGTCACGGCGTTTAAATTCTGGCTTCTCGTCTGCCATAACGTCTACGTCTTTAGATCCCCAGGTACCCCGGCCGGTTAGCCTGGACGGTCAACCGGCCAGCGTCAGCATACCACGTTTACGGCGCTTGTGCGGGAGCGGCCACCGTGCGCGGTAAAAAAAGGAAATACCGCCCGGTAGATTTCATCCGGCCAGCCTTGGCGAAGGCTGCCGGTCCAGCCCCCCAGAAAAAATCGCCGCGCACCACGCCGCGTATCGCTGAACCGGTGTCCAACGCGACCATCAATCGCGTCAGCGGCTCGCCGTCGGGATCAACCGTGTCAAGCCACACCGGCGCGCCATAGGGCATGAATCGTGGATCGATGGCCAGACTGCGCTTGGGTTCCAGGGGCGCGCCCATGGCCCCAATCGGTCCTGGTCCGTCAATCCAACGGAAGAAAATAAACCGGGGGTTTTGCGCCATGTAATCACGCCCGGCCTCGGGATTGGCCCGCAACCAATCCGCCACCGAGGGCATGGATCCCTGACCAGGCCCCAGTTCCCCCGCTGTGAGCAAAATGCCGCCGATGCCGCGAAAGCGCAGGCCGTTGTTGGCCGCATAGCCGATGCGCCGTTCCGTGCCATCGGGCAGGCGCACCCGGCCAGAGCCCTGAATGTGAAGCAGATGAGCATCGACCGGGTCATCGACCCACACCAGCACCGGCGCCCGGCCAGAAAAATTCGTGTCATCTTCGATGACGGCACGCGTGTCGTAAGGCACAAGCCGGCCGTCTTTCACTTGGCCAATGACTTGCGGCGTTTGCGACGGCAGATCAAAGGCGCGGCGGTCAAGTTCGACGAGATCCGATGGCGGTGCGTAAAGCGGCACGGTGTATGTTTCGGTCCGCGTGAGTGATCCGGTCAGGGACGCTTCGTAATATCCAGTGAAGGTGCCTTGATCACCGTCGGGACCGGCAACGGCGTAAGCGGAAAACATGTCGCGCAGCAAGGCCCGGAGACCAGCGTCATCGCCGTCAGCAAGAACCGCAAACGCCGCACAGGGGGCGCGCCAATCCGCGACCGTACCGGCGAGACCATCCGGCCCAACGGTGTCGGCATCGGTCATGCCATCGAAGATCGCACAAGCCGACCGCAACGCCGGCAGCGCTTGCGCGACGGCGTCCGTGTCCCAGGCTGGGATATCTTCGACGGCAACCGGCGTATAGGTGACGCGCAGCGCATCTGGACTTGGCGGCGGTGGTTCGACCGCAGGCGGTGGCGCGGGCACCGCAACTTCCACGGTCTCGATACGGGTTTCAATGCGGGGCGGAAAGAACAACGCTGCAATCAGCAACCCGACGGCAACGCCGATAAACGCGGCAACCGCAATGGGTGCGGCAGAACTGGCAACAACGCGAGAGAGAAAAGAGGTGGGACGTTGCCCTGTCACAATGGGCCCTGTCTCGATCGCGGGGAGATCAGTCCACGCTGCGCGTGGCGACAAGCAACCAGTTGGGATCGGAACTGGCGAGATTGCGCTCGAAGGTCCACACGTCGGTGACGCTCTCGATCTGATCGGGATCACCGTCGACGATGGCGCCGTCTGCATCCTTGATCAGGTTGACCTGCTCTGTCTCGAACCGCACCGAAATGCTGGCCAGACGGCCATCGACGGAAATGCTTTCCAGCTTGGCGGGTTTAATCACCACCAAGTCTGTTTCCATCTGTTCGCCGCTGTCTTCGCGATCCTGGATGGCCGATGCAAAACTGGCGTAAACGTCATCTGCCAACAGTGGCTTGAGGCTATCGGTATCGTGGTTGGCGTAGGCCTTGACGATCATCTCGAACGCTTTGGTCGCGCCATTCAAGAATCCGTCGACGGAAAAATTGGGATCAGACAGCGTGATCTGCGTCAGCCCTTCTTCGAACGGCGTGCCCTGATAGGCAGGATCGATATCGCGGTCGCCGCGGTCTTGGGCGTCATTTTGCCCGCGCTGCGGCAGATCGACGACATTGTCGCCCCGCCGGTAGGCATCCGGCTGCTGCTCATGGCCCGTCCGCCGCCCCAAGGTGCTGCGCAGCCGCAGGATGAGGAATCCGGCAACCATCGCCAAGAGGATGATGTCAACGAACTGAAAACCTTCCATGGAGAGACCGAACCGGTTGTTGTGCCTAGTGTGGTATACGTAGTGCGTGTGACTTGGACTTTATCAGGGGGTGTTGCCAAGCACGTTGTGACTGTTCTGGGGTGACCGTCGCCCTATAGCCAGAAATTAAGAGCCAGAAACAAGGGCCAGAAAAAAGCGCAGGCCGCGTTGACCGGACGCCTTCTGGTCATTACGTGATCAGGGTATCGGCACCTGGGTCGAACATAGGGACTTCACAGAACAAGGGCAAGCATGGCCCTCCTCCTTCTCCTCGCGTTTTTGGCGCTGCCACTGCTGGAAATCGCAGTTTATATCGAAGTTGGCAGTGCCATCGGCGTCGGACCGACCCTGGCAACCACCCTGCTGACCGCTGTGGCCGGCGCGTATTTGATGCGCACCCAGGGACTCGCAACCCTTAATGCCGTGCGGGCCAGCCTCGACCGCGGGGAAATGCCGGTCCGCTCGGCATTTGACGGGGCCTGCCAGCTCACCGCCGGTGTTCTTCTTCTTATTCCCGGTTTTTTGACCGATGGCATCGGATTTCTGTTGTTCATCCCGCCGCTGCGCGGCGTTTTACTGGCCTGGATTCTGGCCCGGTCTAACGTGACCGTGGTGATGCGCGACGGACCCGCCCCGCGCAGGGGCTACGACGTGGACGGTGAATACCGCGACGTTACATCCGGGGACATGCCAACGGACGAACCGGCGGCGCTGCCGCCCCACCCACCGGAGGACCGCACATCCTAAACAGATGCCCGGACTGTGCCCGATGCTTGCCCCCGGTGCTTGCCGGTCTGTCTGATCCATGCTACCTCCGCGCCCGCATTGGAAAGGGGCATGGCGTGACGGACAGTCGTCCGGCCTTTCGCTGGGCCACCTTTTTTCCCGAAGTGACGAAGACCAAGGAGTTTCCATGAGCGACACGTCACCTGACGCTGGCGCCGCATCCCAAGAGCAGCCGGTTGCACCGATTCAGTTTCTCGGACAGTACATCAAGGATCTGTCCTTCGAAGCCCCGTCCGCCCCTGACATCTTTCAGGATCTGCGCCAAACGTCGCCGGACATCCCCATCGCCATCGACGTTGCCGTGCGGGAGCTCAAATCCGATCAGTATGAAGTCGCCCTGACGATTCATATTGAGGCAACCGTTGGCGATAAAGCTGTGTTCATTTTGGAATGCACTTACGGCTGCGTCGTCAAGATCGGCGATATCGGGGATGAAAATGTCCGTCCGGTTCTGATGATCGAAGTGCCACGGCAGCTGTATCCGTTCGTACGCCAGATCGTCGCCGATATGACCGTACAGGGCGGCTTCCCGCCGCTGATGCTGCAGCCCGTCGACTTCATCGATTTGTACCGGAAGAAGTATGAAACCGAAGAAGACCGGGTTCGCGAAGCCGCACGCCGCAACGCCGTGACTGGCGGACCCGTGGCCGGACAAAACCTCTAAGCGGCTATTCGGTTTCTGAGTAAGACCTAAGCCGACCACAGCGGGTTCTTGAGTTTTTCAACAAAAGTTGCGTGCGCCGCAAGTTCAGCCGCGCTCGCCGCATGGGGCCGGGGCTCCCGCCGTGTGCGTTCGATCTTCGCGGCCTGGGCGGTGGCGCCGGAGGTCTGTGAGGCCGCCAGACCGAGACCGGGTTCGCGTCCGCCGATCAGCTCCAAATACACTTCGGCCAGCAGTTCAGCATCGAGCAAGGCACCATGTTTGACGCGCGCCGACAGATCAATGTTGAAGCGCCGGCACAACGCATCGAGATTGACTTGCGCGCCCGGAAATTTGCGCCGTGCCAGCCGGACCGTATCGATCACCTTATCCATCGGCAAAGCGTCCCGGCCCATGTGCTCCAGCTCTGCATTGACGAAACCCATGTCGAAGGGCGCGTTATGCGCGATCAACGCCGCATCCCCAACAAAGGCGACGAAGTCATCCGCGATGTCGGCGAACACAGGCTTGTCGGAGAGAAAGTCCTCGCTAAGACCGTGCACGTTTTCGGCTTCGGACGGCATGTCCCGTTCGGGATTGATGTAACGGTGAAACGTCTCGCCGGTGGCGACATGATTGATCAGCTCGACACAGCCGATCTCCACCACCCGGTGTCCGGCGCGGGGATCAAGACCCGTGGTTTCCGTATCGAAAACGATTTCCCGCATTGAGATGTCCTAATCGAGATGCCCTAGTCGAGATGTCTGGCGCGTGGAGCGAGAGGGTCTTTTTAACACGCGCACCAAACGGCGCCAGGTTTCCCTGCGGCCCAGTCCGCTGGTGACGACAACATCGGCGCGGCGGCGTTTATCGCCGTCGGGCATTTGCCGGGCCAGCACGCCCGCGAGTTTTTCAACCGTCATTCCCGGACGGCGCAGAACCCTTTGCCGCTGCAAAAACGCCGGGGCGGAAATCACCACCACCACATCACACGACGCGTCGCTGCCGCCTTCAAACAAGAGCGGCACATCAAGCACCACGTGACGTGCCCGGCGCCGCGCGCAAGCCTTAAGAAATTTCATCCGCGCCGCCCCCACGCGCGGATGCAAAATCGCTTCCAGGTCGGCCAAAGCGGTTTTGTCGGCAAAGACCGCGTCACCCAAGGCGCGGCGATCGACACCCAGATCGGACACCACGCCCGGAAACCGCGCAGCGATGTCTTCAAGAGCTGCACCGCCGGCAGCCATCAGATCATGAACATGTGTGTCGGCATCAAACACCGGCACGCCGAGACGCCGGAACATCGCCGCCGCGGTCGACTTGCCCATGCCGATAGACCCGGTCAATCCGATGGTCCGCAGCGGGAGCGAGAGATGTCGCCGCACAGATCGGGTTCTAAAGTGGGTCACCGCTCAGGTGGCTTTGAGGGCGTGATTGCGCAGGCGTCCGGTCACCTCCGGACGCTGTCCGAACCAGCCTTCGAACCCCGTTACGGCTTGGTGCAACAACATCCCCAGGCCATCTACCGTCGTGAGATATTGCTTTCGTGCTTGGGCCAGCAATTCAGTTTCTAAGGGCGCGTAGACAAGATCGGTAACCACCGCGGTTGCGGATATCCCCGCAAGAGAAACCTCAAGCGGCGGTTGCCCTTCCATGCCAAGAGTCGTGGTGTTGACGAGCAGATTGGCACCATCGACATGATCATTCCGGGTGTTCCAATCGAACACCCGGATCGGCCCGGCGAAAGACTCAGCCATCGCCTCCGCCTTATCACGCGAGCGGTTTACCAAACGGATTTCAGGCACGCCGGCGTCGATCAGCGACACCAGCACCGCCCGCGCCGCACCGCCGGCACCCAGCACCACCGCCGGTCCCTCATCGGCCGACCAGGTTGTCGCCCCCTCGCGCAGGTTGGCCATGAAGCCTTCGCCATCGGTGTTCGTTCCGGTCAGGCGTCCGTCTTCGCCGATGAACACCGTGTTGATCGCCCCGATGCGCTGGCCAATGTCGGTGACCTCATCGACCAGGGTCATCGCCTGTTGTTTATGAGGCACGGTGATGTTGACGCCGCGAAAGCCCATGCGCGGCAGGGTGCGCATCACGTCTTCTAAGTATTTGGGTTCGACCGGCAGCGGCACATAGGCCCCGTCGACGCCGTACTCCTCCAGCCAGAACCCATGCAGCCGCGGCGACAGGGAATGCGTCACCGGCCATCCGATGATCCCGGCCAGTTTGGCTTTTCCTGAAATCGTCATACCGGCACCGCTTTGTGTTCGCGCAGGAAGGCAAGTAAGGGCATCAACGGTAATCCGAGAATGGAGAAAAAGTCGCCCTCAATCGACTCAAACAGCTGCGCCCCGCGGCCTTCAAGATGATAGGCACCGACCGAAGAGGTCACCGCATCGCCCACTTCGGCGAGATAGTGATCCAGAAATCCGTCGCTGAACCGGCGCATGCTCAGCCTGGGCTGGTCGCGGTGATGCCAGATGCGCCGCCCACCCAGCGCGACGACCACCGCGGTTGCCAGCGCATGACTGCGCCCGCGCAGAGTCATGAGATGCGCTTTGGCATGATCAAGGTCCGCCGGTTTGTCGAACCATTCGCCATTGAGATCGAGAATAGAGTCCGCACCGATCACCAATGCTTGGGGGTTTTGCTGTGAGACTTTCACCGCTTTCAGTTCGGCCAAGGTTTCTGCCGCATCGAGCGCGGTCGCGTGTTCGGCTTTAAGACCCGCTTTGACGGACTCTTCATCGACATGGGCCGGGATCACGTCGAAGACCACACCGGCGTCCCGCAAAACTCGCGCCCGGCTGACACTGGCAGAGGCGAGAATAATATTGGGTGGGTCACCTTCGATCATGGGGGATGACGCTCGTTGTAGAGCTGGATGATTGAGGCTGCCGTTTCCTCAATTGATTTGCGCGTTACGTCGATCACCGGCCAGCTGTGTTTGCGGAACAGCCGCCGCGCATCGGCGACTTCTTCTTTGACCCGCTCGACATCGGCGTAGTCCATGCCCCGGTCTTCGTTCATCAGCCGCAACCGGCTCTGGCGGATATCAGTGAGGCTTTTGGGTTCGCGGGTGAGACCAACGAACAGCGGTTTCTCCGCCACCACCACGTCCTCTGGCAGCGGCACGCCAGGCACCAAAGGAATGTTGCCGCAGCGGAGGCCCCGGTTGGCGAGGTACATACACGTTGGTGTCTTCGAGGTCCGCGAGACACCAATCAAAACGATGTCTGCGTCTTTAAGACCCGCCACCGTCTGGCCATCGTCGTGGGCCATGGCGTAGTGCATCGCCTCAATGCGGTCGAAGTACTCCTCGTCGAGATTATGTTGACGGCCGATTTCATGACCGCCTTCGCGGTTGAACATGACTTGCAGCGCACTCATCACCGGATCGAGCGCCGAGACACAGGGCACGCCGAGGTCACGGCACGCTTGCTCGAGCAGGTTGCGCACCGTCGGATCTAATAGCGTAAAAATGACCAGTCCGGGGGCAGCCTTGATGCCGTCGATCACCCGGCTCATCTGGCCTTTGGTGCGCACCAGCCACCAGAAGTGCTCGGTCACCGCGTCTTCGTCGTACTGCACCAAGCAGGCGCGGGCGATGCCGCTGACCGTTTCACCGGACGAATCGGACACCAGATGAAGATTATAGGTCGCGTCTGTCATACTGGATCGCCGTAATACTCTAGCGTGGACCGGACGTGTGAAACTCAACGAAGCCGGGGATAACTTGCCATGACAGAACGGTGACAGAAATCCCCCGCACGTTCTTATCCGGTTGTGCGGTCGAATGCCAACAGAGGGTAAAACGCCCCCATATTGGGAGTAACACGGGTGTAAAAGGAATTTTCCCCAGGACTCACGAGTCCGCCACAGAAGTTGTGCGCCGATCGGAACCACGTTTTACGCGGATTCGATATGATCGGTTCTCTGGTTCTCCCCAGTTTGAAACCGTATCGGTGATCTACAGGTGTATCTGCGGATAAATCATCGAACAGGTTTTGATCCCCAGCACCCACAGGACCAACAACAAATACAATCTTTAGATTCTTATATTTATTAGAAGAGGGACTGGGGATATCACCAACTGGCCTAGCCGTTTTCATTCAAATATGATTTGACACCGAACGTTTTCATACGTTAACGATTTCGCAGTTCTTAGGACCGTACAGTCCTCTTGCCCGCCACCGGTGTTTCAACCGCCTCTTCTTCCGCTTTCCATCAGCATGTGCCGGCTCTGATCCGTCCGCCGCTTTGGAATTTCCCCCACCTCTCCGCTTGACCGCGGATCACCCTCGTCAAAGTTTATCCCGGGAGCCTGTCTCTCCATGAATCTCAAAGACCTGAAACAGAAATCGCCGCCTGAACTGCTGGCCTTTGCCGAAGAGCTGGGCATTGAAAACGCATCGAACCTGCGCAAGCAGGACATGCTGTTCTCGATCCTCAAAGCCTTGGCCGACGATGAACAGGCCATCACCGGCGACGGCGTGCTGGAAATTCTGCAGGACGGCTTCGGTTTTCTGCGCTCGCCGGAATCCAATTACCTCGCCGGCCCCGATGACATTTACGTCTCGCCCAGCCAGGTGCGCCGGTTCGGTCTGCGCACCGGTGATACGGTGGAAGGCGAAATCCGCGCGCCCAAGGACGGCGAGCGCTATTTCGCTCTGCTGAAGGTCAACACCATCAACTTCGAAGACCCGGAGGCGGTGCGTCACCGCATCAACTTTGACAACCTCACGCCGCTTTATCCCGACGAAAAGCTTAACATGGAGATCGACGATCCCAAGGGCAAAGAGCTGACCGGCCGGGTGATCGAGATCGTCTCGCCTTTAGGTAAAGGGCAACGTGCGCTGCTGACCGCGCCGCCGCGCGCCGGTAAAACGGTGATGCTGCAAAACGTCGCCCATTCCATCGCCGCCAATCATCCGGAAGTGTATTTGATCGTGCTGCTGATCGACGAGCGGCCCGAGGAAGTCACCGACATGGACCGCACCGTCAACGGTGAGGTGGTCAGCTCGACTTTCGACGAACCGGCCCAACGTCACGTCCAAGTCGCCGAGATGGTGATCGAAAAGGCCAAGCGCCTGGTCGAACACAAACGCGATGTCGTCATCCTGCTCGATTCCATCACCCGCCTGGCGCGCGCCTACAACACCGTGGTGCCGTCTTCCGGCAAGGTGCTGACCGGCGGGGTCGACGCCAATGCGTTGCAACGCCCGAAGCGCTTTTTCGGTGCGGCGCGCAACATCGAGGAAGGCGGCTCGCTGACCATCATCGCCACCGCGCTGATCGAAACCGGCAGCCGCATGGACGAGGTCATCTTTGAAGAGTTCAAGGGCACCGGTAACTCGGAAATCGTCATGGAGCGCAAGCTCGCCGACAAGCGCATCTTCCCGGCCATCGACATCACCAAGTCCGGCACGCGTAAGGAAGAGCTGCTGGTCGATCAGAAGACGCTGTCGAAGATGTGGGTGCTGCGCCGCATCCTCGACCCGATGGGCACGCAAGACGGTATGGAATTCCTGCTCGACAAACTGCGCGAGTCGAAAAACAACAACGACTTCTTCGACCGCATGAACCAGTAGCGGCGGTCCCGCCGCTGGGTTAATTCATCACAGTTTGATGCAAACAAGGCCGCTCCATTCGGGGCGGCCTTTTTGGTGTTGCGGTCCGTATAGGCACGCTAGGCTACACGCGTAAATTTCGTGCAAAGCGTGTGAGTTGGCGATGACGGAAAAGGACAACACTGCATGTGCCTATGTGGAAGATCAAGGATCGTATAGGGAGACGCGATGTCAATTTGAAGGTGAGCCAGTGACAAAATTTGATGGGTCTCGCTGGTGTCAATTTCACCTGCCCTTGGAGTCTTTCGACGGCGTCCATCGAAGCGCAAAAGCAAACTGGTCAGGAGAGCAGGTTCAGTCTTTCGATAAAGCAGTTAAGAAAATTATTGACGAGTCACTCGCCAATGGCACAGAAGCCAACCTCCGTGGCGTTGTGTTTCCGACTCATGTGGATTTTACCAAGCAAACTTTTCCAAAAGTAGATTTTGATTATGCCCGTTTTCCTGGCGGGGCAAATTTTCAATCCGTCACGTTTTCAGCCATGGCGAGTTTCAAATCTACGAATTTCCATGGCCAAGCCATGTTCCAATACTCGCAATTCATGAGTCATGCTGCATTTAAGAGCGCTCACTTTCATGACGACGCGTTCTTTCATGAGGCTCGGGTTCAAGGGGTAATAGATTTTGAGAAGGTCATTTTTGGCCGGTATGCGTTCTTTGAAGCAGCGACATTCAAAGACGCTGCACTTTTTGAGTCGGTTGTTTTTGAGAGGGATGCGACGTTCGATAGATGTGGCTTTGACGTACCAATGTCGCTTTCAGGCGCGAAATTTGAGGGGGACGTTTCTTTTTCATACAGCCGCTTTGGCCGGCCACTTTGGATATTTGGAGGTTTTGTAAGAGGAGACTCACAAGCAAATAGTTTCCGCATGATCAAGAAAATGATGTCAGACATTCACCATGTCACGGAACAAGGGCGGTTCTTTGCTCTCGAACAACGCGCCATGCTCTTCACCAATACATTCGAATCAAGGAATCCTCTCCAACTCGTTCGGGCACTCTTTGATAAACTGATCTCTGCGGGCTACTGGTTGATTTCGGACTATGGCTTTTCCCCAACGCGCAGCGTCATCGCCTTTGTCATCGTCTTCGCTATCTGGGCCGGTCTGGTTTATCCCGCGCACGAGGCAACGTCAGCGGGCACTTACGACACCGTGCGCTTTACATTCCTGCAAATTCTCCGGCCCTTTCAGGTGCTGATCAGTTCGGACATCACCCGCGATGCTTTCCCGTGGATGCAGACCGCACTTGCCAATCATCCCATATCGCTGCGCACGTTTGCCGCGCTTCAATCCGCATTGCACCTCACAATCTTCGCGCTGTTTCTGCTGGCGGTGCGGCGGCGGTTTAAGATGTAGCGGCTAGACCCCGCAACCGAATTACATTCCCCAAACCAATCGCGCATTTGTCCGGCAAACCGTTTGATCTCGCTAAAGATCAAACGTGCTGACATAAGAAACCGCTGACAGCGAAAAAAATTTTCGGCATAATTTTTTGAACGTCTCGGGCCAAAAGCCTTGGGGAAAGACGCCGTCTAAAGGGGAAAACTATGCTGCGGTCCGCTGTCGTTGTCGTCATGTTGGCTCTGTTTACCGTGCCGGTTCAGGCCGATACAGGCACAGCCGAGGCCGTATTCGGCCAGTCGCTGATGTCACAGGAAGAGATCAGTGATTTGAAAGCCAAGTTGGCCAACTGCAGCTCGGCGGAAGAGCGCCGCCAGGTCGAGGCCGCGCATAAGGATCACATGATCCAGCGGGCACGCTGGAAAGGTCTGGTGCTGGACCGCGCCGACAAGACGGTGACGCTCGCCGATAACAACTAGGGCCGACAACAACTAAGGCCGGCACCACCTAGCGCCGGCAGCGCCTAAAGTTTCACATCACACCAGCAGAACGGTTGAGCCCGAGGTCTTGCGGGTCTCAAGATCGTCGTGGGCGTGGGACGCCTGTTCCAGCCCGTAGGTTTGGCCGACTTCGATTTTGACTGCGCCGTTGCCGACCACCTCGAACAGCTCTGTGGTGGATTGCTCCAGCTCCGGCCGGGTGCCGGTGTAGTCGAACAGGGTCGGGCGGGTGACGAACAGCGAGCCCTTCGGCCCCAGCATCCCCACTTCGATTTTCGGCGGCGGGCCCGAGGCATTGCCGAAGGACACCATCAGGCCGCGTTTCTGCAAGCAATCCAGCGAGCCCATGAAGGTGTCCTTGCCGACGCCGTCGTAAACAACCGACACGCCCTTGCCGTCGGTCAGTTCCTTCACCTTGCCGACGAAATCGTCGGTCTTGTAGAGAATGGTGTGATCGCAGCCGTTGGCTTTGGCGAGCTCGGCTTTTTCATCCGAGCCGACGGTGCCGATAACCGTGGCGCCGATGTGCCGCGCCCATTGGCAGAAGATCAGCCCCACCCCGCCGGCAGCGGCATGGAACAGCACCGTCTCACCGGCCTTGAGTTCATGCAGGCTGCGCAGCAGGTACCACACGGTCAAACCGCGCAGCATCATGCCGGCGACCTGCTCATCGTTCAGATTGCCCGGCACTTTGACCAAAGTATTCACCGGCATTACCCGTTCGGAGGCGTAAGAGCCGATCGGGCCGTTGCCGTAGCACACCCGGTCGCCTTCCTCGAAGCCGGTGACTCCTTCGCCGACTTCATCGATCTCACCCACGGCTTCCATGCCCGGCGTGAACGGCAGACCCGGCACGGGATACAGTCCCGAGCGGTGATAGGTGTCGATGAAGTTCACGCCGATCGCCGTTTGCCGCAGGCGCACCTCGCCCGGCCCAGGTTTACCCACCTGCACATCCGCGCCCAGCATCACGTCCGGTCCGCCGGTTTCTGAAATCACGATTGCCCGTGCCATGAAAGCTTCTCCCGCTGTTTTCTTTTTTATGCGGAGACCACGGCGGCGGTTGGGTTCACCGTCCGGGTCATCCTTCTAAGTCCAGTAGCTGCTGCTTTGTACCCAAACCGCCGTCGCCCGAATACCCCCCGAGGCCGCTGCCCGCCACCACGCGATGGCAGGGAATGAGAACGGGAATGGGATTGGCGCCGCAGGCCGTGCCGACGGCCCGGGCCGCGGACTTAATCTCCGCAGCAATGGCGCCGTAGGTTTTGACCTCGCCAAAGGGGATGCGCTGCATCGCCTGCCACACGCGGTTTTGAAACACGGTGCCGTGGGGCGCCAGCGGCAGGTCAAACGCCTCGAGTTCGCCATCGAAGTAGGCGTTGAGCTGATCACGGGCACGTATTAGCAGCGGTGTTTCGTCCTGCTCACTGCCCCAGCCCCAATCCAGCGCGACGATGGTGCCGTTGTCCTCCGCGATGGCGAGATCGCCGATGGGACTGTGCATCGACAGCTGCGGCATCAGGTGGCCAACGCCGTTTTGAGATCTGCAGGCGTTGTTACCGGCGGCTGGCACACCGGACCCCGGCACACATAAGCGGTGGCCTGATCATCAACGGCGGCTTTGCCCGCCGCCGGATGCGCGTTTGGCAAAGCATCCGGGTCATCGATCACCGAGAGGATGAGAGTCGGTACGGAAACCTCAAGCGCCGCATCTATCAGCGCTTTGGTCGCGGGATTATCGCGCGCGCCGATGATCACCACTTGCAACCCTTCGGCATAAAGTTCGAACGCGTTCAGCGCACAGCAGGTGTGCGGGAACTGACGCAGCGCGGCGGCGCCGAAGCGGGCAACCAGCGCATCGCAGCGCGCCTGCCAGCGTGCCTCGCCGGTGAGATGAAACAGGCGCGCCATCACCTCGAGCATCACACCGTTACCGGACGGTGTCGCGGTGTCTGACACGGTCGCCGTGCGCAGGATGAGATTCTCGGCGTCCGCCGCGGTGAAAAAGTAGCCGCCGTTCTCAGTGTCGCCATACAAGTCTTGCACAAGATCGCACCACACGATCGCTTGGTTCAGATACGCCGCCTCGCCGGTCGCGGTGTAGAGTACCAGGGCCGCGCGGCTCATGTTGGCGTAGTCATCCAGCATGTCGACCTGCTGCAGTTTGCCGGAACACAGGGAGTGACCCAGGCGGTTGCGTCCAGTTTCGTCCTGCCACTGCATGGTGTTCAGAATGGCATCGAACGCCTCGCGGGCGAGATCAATCCAATCCTGTTGCTTGAACACCATCCCGGCCCAGGCGAGCGCCTGGATCATCAAACCGTTCCAATCGGCCAGCACTTTGTCATCGCGTCCAGGGCGTATTCTGGGCGCCCGTGCGTCGAAGAGTTTTTGCCGGGCAGCGGCCAACGCCTGCTCGTCGTCCTCCGACAGCTCCACGTCCGCCGTGTCGATGCGGTTGAGAATGGTCTTACCGTCCCAGTTGCCGCCCGCCGAGACGTCATAGATTGTCTTGAACAGCGCGGCGTCGTCCCCGAGCACGGCGTCGATCTCGTCTTCACTCCAGACGTAGAACTTGCCTTCCTCACCTTCGGAGTCCGCGTCCAGCGTCGCGGCGAAGGCGCCGTTCTCACCCCTCATCTCCCGCGTCAGCCACGCCACCGTTTCGCTGATGCGCGTTTGATACAGCGGTGATTTCGTCTCCTGCCACACGGTCGTCAGCACATCGATCAGCTGGGCGTTGTCGTACAGCATCTTTTCGAAGTGCGGCGCCAGCCACTGCGCATCGGTGGAATAACGGGCGAAGCCGCCGCCGAGATGATCGTAAATGCCGCCCTGGCAGATGCGGTCCAGGGTCACCCGCACGGCGGTGGCGAACTTGGCGTCACCGCTGCGCAGGTAGCCGCGCCACAGGAATTCGAACACGTCGGTCATGGGAAACTTAGGCGCGCCCTGCAACCCGCCGTCGATGTAATCGAAGTAATGGGACAGGTGCTCGGCACAGTCGTTCAGTGTTGCCACGCTCAGCGGGTCTTTCAACGCACCGCCGTCACCCCCGCCGGCGATGGCGCCCGCGATCGCGCCGGTAAGTTTATCGGCATGGCTGTCGACCATCGTGCGCTCGTTACCATAGACCTCAGCGATCCGCGTCAGCACCACCGGAAAGCCGGGACGGCCGTAACGGTCCTCGGGCGGAAAGTAGGTGCCGCCGAAAAACGGTTTGCCGTCGGGCTTGAGAAACATGGTCAGCGGCCAGCCGCCCTGTTCGCCGCTCGCCGCCAGCGCTTTCTGATAGATCGCATCGACATCCGGGCGCTCCTCGCGGTCGACCTTGATGTTGATGAAGCCGCGGTTCATCTGCGCGGCGATGGCGTCGTTCTCGAAACTCTCATGCGCCATCACGTGGCACCAGTGACAGGCCGCATAGCCGACCGACAACAGAATTGGTTTGTCCTGCTCGCGCGCGGCGGCGAAGGCGTCGTCGCTCCACGGCCACCAGTGCACCGGATTGTCGCGGTGCTGCAGCAGGTAGGGACTGGTTTCCTCACCGAGACGGTTGCGGTCAGGCGTGGACGGCTCTGGGGACACGGCAGGCTTTCAAAGTGAGCGGTGGCTTCTTAGAGTGACTCTCAATGTAGAGACCCGGCAGGTGAATACAACTCTGCCGCATCTCGCGTCAGCAAGAGGAGCCGGCCGTCATGAAAGTCACCATCAATGTGGAATGCACGCCCGAGGAAGCCCGCGCCTTCATGGGTCTGCCCGATGTCGCGCCGCTGCAGGACGAGATGATGGGCCGCATGCGCGAGCAGATGGACTCCGCCGCCCAGGCGATGAACCCGGACCAGGTGATGAAGGCTGTCTTCCCACTCGGTGCTGGAGCGGGCACGGATGGCTTTGCCGACATGCAAAAGGCGTTCTGGAATGCGATGACGTCTGGCATGACCGGGGCCTCGGACTCCCCTTCCGCTAAGGGCGGCAAGAAAAAGAAATAGCGCCTCACTTAAACCTATGACCGCCGACACCATCTTTGCACCGGCGACCGCCGCCGGACGCGCCGGGGTGGCGGTCATCCGCATTTCCGGGCCCAAGACCGCCAAGGCGCTCGACCGCCTGGGTGTGACACCGCCGCCGCCGCGGGTGCTGACCCGTGCTGTTCTAAAATCCCCCGGTTCAGATCAAGGCGGCGATGATTTATCGGAAGACGTGCTCGACGACGCTCTGATCGCCTGGTTCCCAAGTCCGCGCAGTTTCACTGGCGAAGATGTCGCCGAGCTGCACGTCCATGGCGGCCGCGCCGTGCTCGACGGCGTGCTGGGCGCGCTCAATGAAATCGGTGGCCTGCGTCCTGCCGAGCCCGGCGAGTTCACCCGCCGTGCCTTCGAAGCCGGCAAGCTCGATCTCACCCAGGCCGAAGCGCTGGCCGATTTGGTCGATGCGGAAACCCGCGCCCAGGCCTGCCAGGCGCTGCGGCAAATGGGCGGCGCGCTCAAGACGTTGTATTCGGACTGGCGCGACCGGCTGATCAAATCCCTCGCCCATCTGGAAGCGGTGATCGATTTTCCCGACGAAGACCTGCCGGAAGAAACCGCGCAACAGCTGTGGGGCGAAGTCGAGGCGCTGGAACAGGACATTGCCGCACATCTCGCTGACGGCGGGCGCGGTGAACGCCTGCGTGACGGCGTACATGTGGCCATCGTCGGGCCGCCCAACGCCGGCAAGTCGAGCCTGCTCAATCTGCTGGCCAAGCGTGACGCGGCGATTGTGTCGGACACCGCCGGCACCACCCGCGATGTCATCGAGGTCCATCTTGATCTCGACGGCTACCCGGTGCTGGTGGCCGACACCGCCGGGTTACGGGAGACAGTTGATGCCATCGAAAGCGAAGGCGTCAAACGTGCGACCCAGCGTGCTGAAGACGCCGACTTGGTGATCGCGTTGTTTGACGGCGCGGTCTATCCCGAGCGCGATGCCGTCACCCGCGAGGTCATCGCCGCCGCCGAGGACGATGCAGCTCTGGTCGCCGTCAACAAAGCCGATCTGCTCGATCAAGCGCGCGAGCAGGAACTGGATGTTGCTGACGCTTGGCGGTCGACCCACTTCATCTCCGTCAAGGACGGCTTCGGCATCGAGCTGCTGCTGACCAAACTCACCGAGAAAGTCGCGGCGCTATGCGACATAGGATCAACGGCACCGCTGACCCGCGCCCGCCACCGCCGCGCCTTGGAAGACTGCACCGCCGCGCTCGCCCGCGCCCGCAAAGCTGGCCTGCCTGAACTCGCCGCCGAGGACCTGCGCCTCGCCGCCCGCTCCTTGGGACGCATCACCGGCCACGTCGACGTCGAGGACCTGCTCGACGTGGTGTTCAGCGACTTCTGTATTGGGAAATGACGCCACGTGGCGTCACCCCGCCTTAAGCAACTGGACCGTGCCCGTTCATGCGCATATAATATGCGCATATGAACTACGTATATTAATGCGTATAGATTATGCGCATTCAGGAGGCTTTCCCATGAACATGCAACGCCCCCAGATACACGCCAAGAAACAGACGGACTCCCGCAAGACCCGGGTCAATCTCACCGTCAGCGCCGACGTGGTCGCCGCCGCCAAGGACCACGGCTTCAACCTGTCGGAGGTCGCCGAGACCGCCCTCCGCAAAGCCGTGGCCGAGGCGGAACATGCCGCCTGGCTGGAGCGCAACGCCGAGGCGCTGGAGTTTCACCGCAAGCGGGTGGAGAGTGGAAAGATGTACAACGAAGGTCTGCGCACGTTTTAGAGGCCTACCCACCCACCCGATAGCAGAAGGCTAAAGAACATCAGATGGCGCGGTTCGATGTCTATGAGAACGCCAACACGGCATCCCCTGCACCTTACCTGCTCGATGTCCAGGCCGACCGGTTTCTGGAAAGCGTTAAGACACGCGTTGTTGTTCCGCTCGTACCAGTCGAGACATTCGGCACACGTATCGAGCGGCTTCACCTGACGTTCGAGATCGGGCCGGGGACCTACGTCGCGGTCTTTCCGGAGCTGGCCGGTACACCACAGACCAACATCGGTCCAAAAGTGAAGTCCCTCGCCGAGCATCACTTCGCCATCGTCGATGCGCTGGATTTTCTGCTGCAGGGGTTTTGACAGAGTTCCCGCTTCGGCAATCGATTTAATGGGGATGCAGTCAGAAAATCCCGGGAAACTGATGAAATCCAAGGGATTCACACCTATGTATAAGGTAGGTATAATCATGTTCCGGCCAATGGAAGGACACTTTACCGTGTCGAAAAGTGCCACAGATAATCAAGCAATTCGCGATGTAGTCGAACGTGTTCTTAAGGAACGCTTTGATGACGTTGAGATTGAATCTATTGAAGTCGAGTCAGACTATGATGATGACGGAGATAGAATTTTGCGCGTTCAAGTCGTCTTTGATGGGACGCGTAAAAAACTGGATGCTCATAAAACTTCAAGCGTTCTGCGCTATATGCGGCCGAAACTTGAAGAAATTGATGAGTTCGCATTTCCAGTGATCTCCTATATCGCTGCTTCAGATTTAAGGAAGAGTAAGGCTGCAACCAGCTGACCTACTTAAGACCGCCGAAGATCTATTGAAGGTTAAAAGCGGTAAGCCTCGGCAAGCGAATCTCCGACGTGCAATAAGCACTGCGTACTACGCACTATTTCACTGCTTAGCAAAATGTTGCGCTGATGCTTTAGTTGGCGGCCCAAATGCTGATCGTAGTCGTGGGGCATGGCGTCAAGTGTATCGCGCTCTGGCACATGGTCAGGCAAAGAAAAGTTTTGGCGACAACAAGATTCTCAAGCGCTTTCCAAAGGATCTTGAGGATTTCGCAAATACGTTCGTAAAGATGCAAGCAAAACGCCAACAGGCTGACTACGATCCCTTTATCACCTTCTACAAATCTGAAGTTTGGCAAGACGTCGCCGAATGCAGAGATGTGATAGAAAAGTTCCAAGAACAACAGATGAAAGATCGGCGAGCTTTCGCCGCCTTTGCACTATTCAAACAGCCCAATCGTTAGAAGAGCGCTATTAACGACGGCGTATCCGCATAAATCTATAGACAAACTTTGATCTCAGGGCTTGCCCTCGCTCTCCCGCGCTGATACACACCCCGCCTTCATACGAGCTCGTTCAGTCTCGAAGGACACAGACCCATGGTCACCACGACCGTTCTTGTTGGCAGCCTTTCGTCCCCGGTCTTTATGCCGGTGGGCGTCATTGCCCTGTGTTCCCCTTCGAGGTGAAACCGTTCGTTCCGATACGTTAGATGTAGGAGCCCGGTTTGACCGGGCTTTTTTTATGAGTCCGGTGCGGCCGGGATAGATATATGACCCGCGCGATCTTTCTTTTGGCCCTTCCCGTTTTTCTCGCCTCCGGCGCGTCGATGCTGGCGACCGACTTGTACCTGCCCGCCATTCCCATTCTGCCGGAGGTGTTGGGCGGCGATGCCGCCGGGGCGCAGTACACTTTGGCCGCGTTCTTCGCCACCTTCGCCGTCGGCCAGCTGATCTTCGGTGCCATGGCCGATCTCTATGACCGGCGCCTGATTCTCATCTGGGCGATGATCGCGTTTGCGATTTCGTCCGCGGCCTGTGCCCTGGCGACAGACATGCAAACCCTGATCGTGCTGCGTGCGGTGCAGGGTTTTGTCGCCAGTGCGGGCACCGCCCTTGCGCCCGCCATCCTGCGCGAGGCAGGGGACGACAGTCTGGTGGTGCGGCTGGTCTCGGTTGTCACCTCCATGGAAGCGGCGTTGCCGGCGGTGGCGCCCATCCTCGGTGCCTGGCTGGTGCTGACCTTCACCTGGGCGAGCACTTTCTGGGTGGTGGCCGGGGGTGCCGCCCTGACCATGCTGGCGTTTTATCGGCTGCCGGCGATGAAACCGCCGCCGCCGGATCCCGACCGGCCCGGCGCGCTGGTCCGCTATGGGCGGCTGCTCAAGAAGCGCCGTTTCATGGGCTATCAGCTCAGTGCCGGGTTTGCCTTTGGCGGACTGATCGTCTTCATCATGGCGGCGCCGTATCTGCTGGTGACCTATCTCGGTGAGCCGACCTCGTCGTTCGTGGTGATGCAGTTGGTGTTGATCGTCGGCTTTGTGATCGCCGCCAATCTGGCGGGCCGCCTGACCGATCGCTACGGCATCGATCCGGTGATCGTTGTGGGCACGGTGCTGCAAACGCTCAGCGCGGCGGCGTTCCTGCTCATCATCCTGGTCAGGCCTGAGTGGCTCGGCGGGGTGGGCTTTACCGTGACGATGTTGCCGTTGGCGATTGGCATCGGCCTGCGCAACGGCCCCGGTTTTGCGCGCGCCCTGTTCTTTGCGGGCAAACATACCGGGTCGGCCGGCGGACTGATGATGTTCACCGGCATGGGCCTGGCGTCAGTGGGCACCCAGATCGTCGCGCCCTATCTGGTGACCGGACCGCTCAGCGTCGGCATCGCCGTCATGGTGATGAGCGTTCTGTCGATCCTTGTCTTGCCGCTGGCGTTCAAACCGGAAGCGTCGGCTGATGGTGGGCCTGTGGACGATTCAGGTGCGGCAGACCCGGTGACGGTTGAGGAATAATAAAGTATAGAGAGCGCGCTTTTTAAGGAGCGCTCGACCCGATGTCACACGCAGCTGACAGCTACGACGTTATCGTCGTCGGCGGTGGCCATGCCGGAACGGAGGCCGCCGCGGCGGCGGCCCGCACCGGCGCGCGCACTCTGCTGCTGACCCACAAGGTCGAGACCATCGGTGAGATGTCGTGCAACCCGGCCATCGGTGGCCTGGCCAAGGGGCACCTGGTGCGGGAGATCGATGCACTCGATGGCCTCATGGGCAAGGCCATCGACGCCGGCGGCATTCAGTTCCGCATGCTCAACCAGTCCAAGGGCCCGGCGGTGCGCGGTCCGCGCGCCCAGGCCGACCGCAAGCTCTATCGCCAGGCGGTGCAGGCCCTGCTGGCGGATCAGGTCAATCTGGACATCCGCGCTGGGGCCGCCGAAGACCTGGAGATCAAGGACGGACGTGTCGCCGCCGTCATCACCGGCGATGGTGCGCGCCTGCCGTGCGGCGCCGTGGTGTTGACCACAGGCACCTTCCTCAGCGGCATTATACACCGCGGCGAGGAGCGTATTCCCGCTGGGCGGATCGGCGAAGAGGCTGCCTACGGCCTATCTAACACATTGAAATCATTATCTTTTTCGCTCGGGAGGTTGAAGACGGGCACCCCGCCCCGGCTCGATGGCCGGACCATCGACTGGGCTAGCCTGGACGAGCAGAAAGGGGATGATCCGCCGCTGCCGTTCTCTTTCCTGACCGAACGCATCACCACGCCGCAGATCAGCTGTCACATCACCAAGACCACGCCGGAGACCCACGCCCTGATCCTGGCCAACAAGGATCGGGCGCCGATGTACAACGGCCAGATCGAAAGCGTCGGCCCGCGCTACTGCCCGTCCATCGAGGATAAGGTGGTCCGCTTCTCCGAGCGGGACAGCCATCAGATTTTCCTCGAGCCCGAGGGCCTCGACGACGATACGGTCTATCCCAACGGCATCTCCACCAGCCTGCCGGACGACGTCCAGCTGGCCATGCTCAAGACCATCCCCGGTCTGGAGCGGGCCGAGATGCGCCAGGCCGGCTATGCCATTGAGTACGATTTCGTCGATCCCCGCGAGCTGCGCCCGACCTTGGAAACCCGCAAGGTCCGGGGGCTGTATTTCGCCGGGCAGATCAACGGCACCACCGGTTATGAAGAAGCCGGGGCGCAGGGCCTGCTGGCCGGGGTCAATGCGGCCCGGGCCTGCGCCGGGTCTAAGTCGCTCACCGTCGACCGGGCCGAGGGCTACATGGGCGTGATGGTCGATGACCTGACCACCCGGGGTACGATCGAGCCCTACCGCATGTTCACCTCCCGCGCCGAATACCGGCTGCGCCTGCGCGCCGATAACGCTGATCTGCGCCTAACCCAGAAAGGCATTGATGCCGGCTGCGTCGGATCCGAGCGCGCCCAGGCCTTCACGGAAAAGCGGGACGCCCTGGAGGCCGCGCGGACTCACATGGGTTCCCTGGTGGCCACCCCGACGGCGCTTGCCTTGCGGGGTTACAAGGTCAATCAGGACGGCGTCCGCCGCTCCGCCTTTGACCTGCTGTCCTATCCCGATATTGGCTGGTGGCAGCTTCAGGACATGTGGCCGGAACTTGAGGCGGTCCGCCCGGATGTGCGCGAACAGCTGGAAATTGAAGGCCGTTACGCCGGCTATATGGAGCGGCAAGAGGCAGATATCCGCGCCTTCCGTAAGGATGAGGCCCTGGCCCTGCCCGAGGCGCTGGACTATGCCGGTGTCGGCGGATTGTCCAACGAAGTCCGCCAGAAACTGACCGAGGCCCGCCCTGCCACCCTCGGAGCTGCGGCGCGCATCCCCGGTGTGACCCCGGCGGCGTTGACGGCCCTGCTCCGCCATGTCCAGAAGCCGAAAGCGGCGGCCGTGGCGGCTGCCGAATAAGGGCCGATGTTTCACGTGAAACATAGGTCGGCGTCCTGTGCCTGACCCAGGCGTTCTTCTCGCCGTCTATGCCGCCTTCATCGCCGGCCTGATCAGTCCCGGTCCGGACCTCATGCTGGTCACAGCGGTGTCTTTGAGATACGGCCGCGCCTATGCCGTTAAGGCGGCGCTTGGTATCGCCAGCGGCGTGGCCCTGTGGGTCAGCGCCGGGGCGTTGGGGCTGGCGGCTCTTCTGGAGACGTCCGAAGCAGTCTGGACGGGCATGCGGTTCGTTGGTGGCGGGCTCCTGATTTACATGGGCGCGCGCGGCCTGTCCGCGGCCATCCGGCAGCCCGCCGGCGAGACGCTCGAGGACACACGTCTCGACCCGAGCACTCCGGCCTTCGGCCTAGGTCTGCTGACCAACTTGGGCAACCCCAAGGCCGCGGTTGTACTGCTCGGACTGACGGCGCTGCTGGGCGACGGTTTTGGCAGCGCCGGAGGAACGCTGGCCGCGGCGGCAGGCATGCCTATTCTCACAGGGCTTTGGTTCACCGGCCTGGCTGTGGCTCTCACCGGATCAGCCCTGCATCAGACGCTGATGGCCCGGCGGCGTTGGCTCGATGCGATCAGCTCGCTGGCCATCGCCCTTGTCGGCGGCCTGCTGATCCAGGGTGTGCCGGTAGGTTGAAAGAGGACTGAATGTTTCACGTGAAACATCCGGAGGCTTTTTCCACCGCCGACTTTCAGGCCGCCACCGGTGTTTCACGTGAAACACTAGAACGGCTCGAGGCCTACGCCGCTTTGCTGCGGGAGTGGAGCGGGCGGATGAATCTGGTCGCTCGCTCGACCCTGGACGCTCTGTGGCACCGCCACATGCTGGATTCCGCCCAGCTCTTTCCCTTGCTTCCGGCGGACGCCCGGACGGTCGTGGATCTCGGCTCAGGCGCCGGTTTCCCTGGCCTGGTGCTGGCGATCATGGGCGCGGAGCGGGACGGGTTTTGCGTCCATCTGATCGACTCGACGGGCAAAAAAACCAGTTTTCTGCGCACGGTCGCCGAAAAAACCGGTGCGCCTACAAAAATTCACAATCACCGGATCGAAAAAATCAAACCGGTCTGGGCCGACGCCGTGACCGCCAGAGCCTTGGCGCCATTGGATAAATTGCTTGGCTACGCCCAGCCCTTCCTCGCGGACCCGTCCGTGTGTCTCTTCCTCAAGGGACAACATGTTGAGGATGAATTGACCGCTGCACACAAAATATGGAAAATGCGTGTGGATCGGCACCCAAGTTGGACCGATCCGCGAGGCAGTGTGTTGCGCGTGTGCGAGGTCAGTCATGTCCAGTCCGATCGAAACCAAACCCCCTCAAGCCCGTCGGTCTGATCATGGCCCCTCGCCACGCATCCTTGCGATTTCAAATCAGAAGGGCGGGGTTGGCAAAACAACCACCGCTGTAAATCTTGCAACGGCTCTCGCGGCGGTTGAGAAGCGCATCCTGATCGTCGACCTCGATCCCCAGGGCAATGCCTCGACCAGTCTCGGTATTCCTGCCAAGGACCGCACCGTCAACGCCTATCATGTGCTGATGGGCGAGGCCGATTTGGATGAGGCGGCGGTTGAAACGTCAGTGCCGAACCTCAGTGTCGTGCCCTCGGGCGTTGATCTCTCCGGCGCCGAACTGGAGCTGGTGGAGATCGAGCACCGCCAGAACCGCTTGCGCGATGCCGTCACCGGCGCAGGCCAGACCTATGACTATGTTCTTATTGATTGCCCGCCGTCTCTCGGGCTGCTCACCCTCAACGCCTTGGTGGCCGCTCATGCGGTGCTGGTACCGTTGCAGGTGGAGTTCCTCGCGCTGGAAGGCGTCAGCCAGCTGGTCCGCACCATTGAGCGGGTGCGCCAGTCCTTTAACCCGGACCTGGAGATCCAGGGCATCGTCCTGACCATGGTCGACAAGCGCAACAACCTCTCCGACATGGTCGAGTCCGACGTGCGCGGCTTCTTCGGCGACAAGGTCTACTCCACCGTCATCCCCAGAAATGTGCGGGTTTCCGAGGCCCCCTCCCACGGCAAGCCGGTTCTGCTTTACGATTTTCAGTCCAAGGGCGCGCAGGCCTATCTCAATCTGGCCGGCGAAGTCCTCAAGCGGGAAACCGCCAACAGCTCCAATAACACCAATTCTATGGGACCAGTGGCCGCATGAGTGCAGGAAAATCCCGTCAAAGCCTAGGGCGTGGCCTTGATGCCCTGTTCAGTGACACCGCCGAAGACGCGCCGGTCGCAATGACGCCGGCCGCCGAGGGCGCCTCTGCCGCTGCGCCCGCGTCCCCCGGCAAAGGCCTGACGCTGCTGCCGGTGGAACATCTCCATCCTTCGCCGCTGCAGCCGCGCCGGGTGTTCAACGAAACCCAGATCGGCGAGCTCGCCGCCTCGATCCGCGACAAAGGCGTGCTGCAGCCGCTTCTGGTACGTGCTGCCGCCGAGGGCCGCTACGAAATCATCGCCGGCGAACGCCGCTGGCGCGCTGCCCAGCAGGCCCAGGTCCACCAAGTGCCGGTGCTGGTGCGGGAGTTCACCGACGCCGAGGTGCTGGAAGTCGCCCTGGTGGAAAATCTCCAGCGCGCTGACCTGACCCCGGTCGAAGAGGCGGAGGGCTACGCCCGTCTGCTCGAAGAATTCGGCCACACCCAAGAGGCCCTAGGCGATTTGCTCGGTAAGAGCCGCACCCACATCGCCAACATGATCCGCCTTTTGGCGCTGCCCGAGACTGTCAAAAGCCTGCTTGATGCCGGCACGTTGTCCATCGGTCACGCCCGGGCGCTGATTGGCGTCTCCGATGCCGCGGCGCTGGCCAAAGACATCGTCAAGAAAGGCCTGTCCGTGCGCCAGGTCGAAAAGCTGGTGCGCAAGCATGGCAAGCCCCAGCGCAAAGCCAAGTCCGGTGCTGCGCCGTCCGGCCCGGCCAAGGACGCCGATACCCGGGCCCTCGAACACCAGCTCGAAGAAGCCCTCGGGCTGTCGGTCGATATTGCCTTCGACGGCAAAGGCGGCACCCTTACTCTCGGCTATAGTGATCTCGAACAGCTTGACGATCTCGTCAGCCGTCTGACCCAGCGGCGATCCTCTGCCAAGCCCGCAGATGCGGCGAAAGACCCAAACGTCCTTGATATTGAGGAGGTGTTGGCCAAACGCGCCGGTGCCTTCCCAAGAGGCCATAGTGAGGATCCGGCGGACGCGTCCGTCCGCCCCGACAGCCGTCAGGACGACGTTGGTGCAGCAGGCGCCACCACCCGGCCACCACCCGAAAGCCCGGGTCCCGCAAGCGGTGCGACATTCCCAAAAGACCACGGCGGCGATCCGGCCTCGAAGGACGCCCATCTCGATCCGCGGGACCATGACGTCGGCGCGGCCGGGTCCACAAATCGGGAACAGGCCGAGCCTTAGCGGCCTGTTTTTAAAAACTTTATTATATTGATATACAGGTAATTGCCGCCCATGACCGCCCTCATGGACTCCCGCACCGCGCTGTCAGCTCTGCCCAAAGCACCGTTCTTTTTCCTCCGCCACGGTGAAACGGATTGGAATAAGGAGGCGCGGGCTCAAGGTCAGACCGACATTCCCTTGAATGCCACCGGTCGTGACCAGGCGTCTGCTGCCATACCCCTGTTGCGCAACCAAGGCATAGTGCGCATCGTCACCAGCCCGTTGGAGCGCGCGTCTGACACGGCCGCCATCGTCAACAGCGCTTTGTCTGTCCCGGTGGATCGGCATCCAGGGATCATGGAACGGGCCTTCGGGCCCTATGAGGGCAAGCCGTTTGACCGCGGCTGGTACGAAGACGGCCCGGGCAATGGGGCCGAGGAGCATGAGCCCTTCAATGCCCGCATTCTCTCGGCCCTGGTTGAGATCCTGGACCGCCCTGGTCCGGTGCTTCTGGTCAGCCACGGGGGCGTGTTCCGCGCTTTCGGTACGCTGCTCTGTGAATTACCTGCGGCCCGCGCTGGCAACGCCATTCCCTTCCGTTTCGCGCCGCCGGAATCCGGGGAAAGTCGTTGGACGCTGCATCCGGTGGACCCGGTAATGGAGACGGAAAAAGGTTAACGCGAGTCCTTGACCTTCCAGTTTCTGGAACCCCCATATGGGCGGCATGCCCGATACTGCCCGTCCCCTTGCTGAAACCATCCAGGTGCGCCTGCCCATTGCTGGCATGACCTGTGCTGCCTGCGCTACGCGGCTGGAAAAGGCGCTGATGCGGGTGGACGGCATTCAGTCGGCCACGGTGAATTTCGCGCTGGAGCAGGCCGACGTCACCGTTGATCCCACCCATTTGACCCACGCCGATGTTGTCTCAGCGGTGGGCCGCACCGGCTTTGCCGTCCCGGACGAAACCATCGACTTCGCGCTGGACGGCATGACGTGCGCGGCCTGCGCCACCCGTTCGGAGAAAGTGCTCAGCCGCGTTCCGGGGGTATCGTCTGCCAACGTGAATTTCGCATTGGAACGTGCCAGCGTCACCGCCCCGGCCGGCGCCGTGTCATTCGATGCATTGGCCGACGCTGTTGCCAAGGTCGGCTTCTCGGCCCGGTCGTTGGTTAAAGACGATGCAAGTGAAACGGAAACGCGCAAGCAGCGCGCGTTGCTGATCGACTATCTCACCCTGGCCTTCGCCGCATTGCTCACCGCGCCCTTGGTGGCGCAGATGGGCGCGCACTTTACCGGTGCCGGGTTTCACCTCGCACCTTGGACCGAATTCTTTCTCGCGCTCCCCGTTCAGGTGATTGCCGGGGCGCGCTTCTACAAAGGCGCATGGAAGGTCCTGCGCGCTGGCTCCGGCAACATGGATGTGCTGGTGGTCATGGGCACCACTGCCGCCTTCGGCTACAGCCTCTACTTGTTGCTGACGTTGGGTCACGCCGCGACGGGTCAGCTCTATTTCGAAGCCGCCGCGGTGATCATAACCCTGGTGCTGTTTGGCAAGGTCCTTGAAGCGCGGGCCAAGCGCGGCACCACCGCCGCGATCCGCGCACTGATGAATCTGCGTCCCGAGGTCGCGCGGGTGAAGCGCGGCGGCTCGGTCGTCGAAGTTCCCGTCGATCAGGTTCAAGCTGGGGATGTGGTGCTTGTTCGCCCGGGCGAAAAAATTCCCGTCGACGGAACCGTCGAGGACGGCGCATCCGCGGTGGATGAGTCGCTGCTCACGGGCGAAAGCCTACCGGTGGACAAGCAAAGGGGTGACACCGTCACCGGCGGCGCCATCAACGGCACCGGGTTGCTGACCATCCGCGCTACCCGGGTCGGTGCGGACTCGACGTTGTCGCGCATCATCGCACTGGTGGAGAACGCACAAAGCGGCAAAGCCAATGTGCAGCGGTTGGTCGACAAAGTCGCCGCAGTGTTCGTACCGGTGGTGATCGCCATCGCTTTCATCACTTTTGCCGGATGGCTGGCTGCGGGGGGCACCTTTGAAACCGCACTCATCGCCGCCGTGTCGGTGCTGGTGATCGCCTGCCCGTGCGCGCTCGGTTTGGCCACGCCGGCCGCCATCGTCACCGGCACTGGTGCCGCGGCGCGCGCCGGCGTCCTGGTCAAAGATGTCGATGCGTTGGAGCGGGCCCACCGGGTCACCACCGTGATCTTCGATAAAACCGGGACGCTCACCGAAGGGTATCCTGCTGTCGTCGCCTACGACATTCTCAATGGAACGGAGTCAGACGTGTTGGCTCTCGCTGCCAGTGTTCAAAGTGGCAGTGAACATCCGCTGGCCAAGGCGGTTGTTGATCTAGCGACCGGGAAAGACCTCACTGTTTCCGATGTGACAGATTTCACCAGCGTCACCGGGCGCGGTGTCACTGGAACGGTCGACGGTCACTCGGTTGTGTTCGGCAACAGCACCTTCATGGCTGAGCACAACATCACCTTACCGTCCGCATCCACTGACGCGTGGGAGGCCGAGGCCAAGACCGTCATCTGGATGGCCGCCGATGGCCAGCCCGCCGCTGTGTTCGCGCTGACCGATCCCATTCGCCATGAAGCGAAAGGCGCGGTCAGTCAGCTGCATCGTCTCAATATTGAATCAGTCCTGTTGTCCGGTGACGCACCTGCCGTTGCCGAAGCGGTGGGCCGTTCTCTCAGCATTGACAACGCCAAGGGCGGCGTGCGCCCGGAAGACAAAGCCGCAGCCGTCGACGAATTGCGGGCCAATGGCAAAGTGGTCGCGATGATCGGTGACGGCATCAATGATGCACCGGCGCTCGCCGCTGCCGACCTCGGTGTCGCCATGGGCACGGGCACCGATGTGGCGATGGAAACCGCATCAATCACTTTGATGCGTCCCGATCCGCGCCTGGTGGCCGGAGCACTCGACATCAGCCGGGCCACCTGGCGTAAGATTCAGCAGAACCTGTTCTGGGCGTTCATCTATAACGTCATCGGCATTCCGCTCGCCGCGCTTGGCTATCTCAGCCCGGCGATGGCAGGCGCGGCGATGGCGGCCTCCAGTGTCAGCGTTGTTTCAAACGCCTTGCTGTTGCGCCGCTGGCGTCCGACACTCTCACAGACGTAACGCGAGGAAAGTCTCATGGATAAAATTCTCATTCCCGTCGAAGGCATGACCTGTGGAGGCTGCACTTCCAGTGTCGAAAAAGCGCTGGGCGCCCACGCCGGCATTCAAAAGGCGACGGCCTCACTTGAAGGCGCGAACGTTGAAGTCGAGTTCGACTCTGCCGTCATCGCCCAAGGTCAGATCGAAGAGGCCATTCGCGACGCCGGCTTTGACGTTCCGAATTAATCGGTCCGGCTGACAGCTAATCTAAGTACGTCTGAACCAGCGTTGCGGTCGCCACCGTACGCCCATCGCTGTCGCGCGTTAGCTTGGCCTCGGCGAAGGCCTGACGCCGGCCATGGCCGGTGACCCAGGCTGATCCGGTCAGGGCTTCGCCTTCTTTTGCCCCGCGCAGAAACGTCGTCGACATCTGTGCCGTAGCGAAGGGCCGCTCGCCGGCGGCGTACCAGGTCGCCAATCCGGCCACGTCATCCAGCATGGCAGAGAGATATCCGCCCAGCACCGTGCCCGCCGGATTGATCAGCGCCGCGCCCGGGGTGTAGCGCACCGTGCCCACGCCACTCTCTTTGTCGAACGCCGGATCTTTGCCGCCAAGAACCTCGCGCACTTTCAAAGGAGGGGGGGTTACGCTCATGGTTTTGATTTTGCCACGTCGTATTCGCCTTTGAGCTGCGCCACCAGGTCTGCGACCGGTTGCACTTTATCGACCGCGCGCACACCTTGGCCCGCCGACCAGATGTCACGCCAGGCTTTGCCTTCGTGGCGTTCGCCGAAGTTTTTATCTTCCCGCGGCTTCAAATCATCCGGGTTGAGTCCGGCTGCAATGATCGACGACTTCAAGTAATTCGCCGGTACGCCGGTGAAGTGGGCGGTCAGCTGAATGTCTTCTTCCGTCGCCTCCACCAGCATCTGCCGGTATTTCTCCGGCGCCAGACTTTCTTCGGTGGCGATGAACCGTGTCCCCAGATAGGCGAAGTCAGCACCTAAAGCTTCGGCGGCACAGATGCCAGCACCGTCAACAATGCCGCCGCCGAGAATGATCGGCCCATCGAAGAACGAGCGGATCGCCGGCACGAAGGAAAAGCCGGTGACGAAACCTGTGTGTCCGCCCGCACCTGCCGAGACCAGCACCAGACCATCAGCGCCTGCGTCCACCGCTTTCTTAGCGTAGGTGACCGAATTCACATCGGCGAACACCAACCCGCCGTAGGCATGCACGCCTTCAATCACCCGCTTGGGCGAGCCCAAAGCGGTGATGACGATCTCCGGCTGATACTGCTGCAGCAGTTCGAAATCCGGCTCGAACCGGGGCGAGGTGGAATGGACGATGATGTTGGCCGCCCATGGCGCGGGTGTGCCGCCCGACTCTTCAAACGCTTTGAGTTCGGCGGTGATCTGCTCGAACCACTCTTTCAGTTTTTCCGGCGGGCGCGCATTCATGGTCGGGAAGGCGCCGATCACGCCCGATTTGCACGCGGAGATCACCAGCTCCGGCCCTGACACCAAAAACATCGGTGCGGCGAAGGCGGGCAAGGTCAGCCGCGCTTTGATCGCCGCGACTTTGTCCGCGACGCTTTCGTTTGTTGGGCCGCGGGCATTATCGGGCATAACGGTCTCGCAATTCAGTCTTGAGCACTTTGCCCTGGGCGCTGCGCGGCAGAGCGTCGATAAAACTCAGGTGTTTGGGCACTTTGAACCGGGCGAGGCGTTCGGCGCAACGCCGTTGCAACTCTTCGAGTTCAAAGGGAGTCGCATCGCTCAGAGCGATGATGGCATGGCCCACTTCGCCCCAGGTGTCATCGGGCACACCGATCACCGCCGCTTCGCGCACCTCCGGCCAACCGGCCAGCACATTTTCAATTTCCGCCGGATACACATTCTCGCCGCCGGAGATGAACATGTCTTTCTTGCGGTCGACCACGTACAGCGCGCCGTCTTCATCCATACGGCCCATGTCGCCGGTCTTATACCAGCCGTCTTTTGTGCGGCTGGCGGCGGTCTCGTCTGGGTTGTTCCAATAGCCCGGAGTGACGCCTTCGCTTTTGATTTGAATCTCACCGGCGGTTCCGGCGGGAACTTCGGTGTTGGTTTCGTCGGCGATGCGCACGGCGCTACCCGTCACCGGCCAGCCGACCGACCCCAGTTTGTTCCTCGCCTTCTCTGGCGGCAGGGTGGCGACGCCGAACACTTCGGTCATGCCATAGGAGTTACACAGCATCAGACCTTTGTCCTGAAAAGTCTTCAGCAGGTCTTCCGTCACCGGAGCCGCACCCACACCGGCGCGGTCGACGGTGGGAAACCGGGCCGACTCAAACTCCGGCAGTGCCGCCATCTGCTGGAACTGCACCGGCACCCCCAAGGTGTGGGTGATGCCCATGCCGGGATCGCTCAAGCATTTTAAGGCCAACGCCGGGTCCCAGCGCCGCATGATGTGCACGGCGCCGCCGTAAAAGAACGACGGCAGGGAAAAGGAATTCAAACCGGCGGTATGAAACATCGGCGCCGAGGTCAGGGTGTGGGTGCGCTCGCCCAGCAACACCTGCTTCGCCTGTTGCACGGCCATGGCCTGCATGCGCCAGGTGCCGATAACGCCCTTAGGTTCGCCCGTGGTGCCCGAGGTGTACAGCAAGGTGGTCAGGGTATCGGGTGTGGCCTCAAAGAACGTTTCAACTGGTGCCGCGTTTTTGATGGCCTGTTCGAACGGATCGTTCTCACCGGATGCGCGCCACCACACCGGTAGCGCGGCGGCGCTTTTAAGGCCTGTGAACTCGGTGTCGGCAATCACCACACGCGGGGTGGCGTCGGTTACGATGCCTTCCACCTCGGGCTGGGCGAGCCGCCAGTTGACCGGCATGTACACTGCGCCGATGTGCCAGCAGGCAAACAGGATTTCGTAGAGATCGATTGAGTTGTGGGCGAGCACCATCACCCGGTCGCCCGGTTGAACACCATACGTGTGCGATAGAACCCCGGCGATGCGCTGGCTGCGCTCAAGAAATGTTTGATAGCTGTGCCGCCGTCCGGTGGCCAGATCATGCAGCGCTAACGCGTCCGGGTCCTCGGCAACGCGCGCGGTCAACCAGTCGCCGATATACGGCTGCAAGTCTTGATCACCGTTCCGCATAGGGAATTTAGAACCGCAGAATGGCGGAACTGATCAGGCCCAAGTCGTCGAACTCTTCGCCGGTCGCCGGTTCTTGGCCGACCCAGAACCCGGTCACGCCCAGTTTGATGCCGCGCACCAATATATAAGACGCCTCCACTTTACCCTGGTCGATCTTCTCGTTGATCAGCGCATTGGGTGTGGCATCGCCACGCACCCGCAAGTATGACGCGCCCACACCCCACGGGCCGATTTCATAGGTGCCCGCCAAACCCAAAGCGGTGGAGTTCAAGTCATCCGCGGGCGTCGATCGCAGATAGGTGCCGCCGACGGTCCAGCCGCCCATCTCCACCTGGGCGCTGACGTTCCAGGCCTCCTCGCCATCGAGTCCGCCCACCCGGGACTCGCTATTGAAGTAGCCCGCAGCCACGCCGAAGGTGCCGCCGCGCATGCGGCCTTCCCAAGCGCCAGTCACTTCCCAGGCGTTGTTGTCATTGGTGCTCTTGTCGAAGAAGCTATCTTCGCCTTGGGTGGTGGTGGGGAAGTAGCTGGCCCCCAGCGTGAAGCCTGCGATCTGCGGACTTTCATAGCCGACATGAAATGCTGCCCCGGTGTAGCGTTCGAAGGTGAGCGCTTCCTTGACCGTCAAACCCGTGCGGGCGGGCACCACCCGGCCGACAATTTCATCGTCTTCATAGGCAACGAACGGGGTTTCATAGACCAGGTTGTGATTGAACCCCTCGGTCTCGCCCACCCGCAACATGCCAAAGGCTGTTTTGACGTCGATCCACTGTTCGTCGGCATCACGGTTCTGGTCCCGCCGTTCGCCTTCCAGGTCAACGCGGGCGTAAATTTCGATGCCGTTGTCGAGCACCGTGCTGCCGGAAAAATAGATTTCGGTATCGGACAGGGCGCCGGTGGCATTGAGGCTCTCGCCCGGCCGTTCGTCGGCATCGACGATGAAGAAGTACTGCTCCATCTTGCCGCCAATCGACAGGCGGATCTGCTCAGCCGCGTAAGCCGGAGTTCCAAGCATGGCCAAGCCAGCAACAGCAATCACAACATGTCTCATGGCTTACCCTATCCTGCCGGCCCGTGGCAGGGCCCGAAGCTATTTCAAGAGCTACTTTAGTGGTCCCGCCGCCGCAAAAAAAGAGGCCGCCAGACCTTGGTCCGGCGGCCAGCTTTGCGGTGCTCAGGGGCAGCGGCGAGGGGGTTTTACCAATCGACCTGGAAGCGTAGGCCGAAGGAGTCGATGTCGTTTTCACCGTCCGCGCCGTTGGCAGCGACTAAAAACGCGTCTTTGACATCGGAGGTGGTGTAGTTGGCCATGATCCGGGTGTGGCGGTTGAGATACCAGTTCACACCGAAGGTAATGTTTTCCTGCTCGCCGCCGAAGATACCTTCGTCGCTGAGGTCAGTGACATCATAGCGGGCGGCGATTTGCCATGCGCCCATACCGCCCTCATGCACCGGTGAGTTGACTTTCGGGCGGTCCATGGTGCCGGACGAACCCTTGTAGCCTTTTTGCTCCCCGGTCACGAACCAGCCGGTTTCCAAGTAATACCCATCGAACGACGGATCGCTTTGGCCTGCGGCGGGTGCGCTCAGGTTGGCCTCTTGGATGCCGTATTCGGCAGCAACATGGAACGGTCCGTAAATTGCGGCGGCTTCAAGGCCATAGAAGGTGTCGGAGTCGGCGATGCGGTCCGTATTGATGAAGCGGTCAGATAGGTGAATGGGCGGACGTACGCGGTAGCGCAGGTCGCTTTGGTCGTTGCCCACATCGCGATGACGGAAAGACGCGCCGAGATGGGCAAAGCCGTTTTCCAGTTCGAAGGAATGATGCAGGCGCGCGGCGATGGTGTAGCCCTCATCGTCGTTGGCGGTGCCGTTGCCGCCCTGAAACACACCGGCTTTCAAGAGCGTCGTATCGTTGCCGACGGATACCGCCACGCCGATCTCACGTGAGAACCCAAAAGCGTCCGTGAAGGTGGCGCGTTCCATGAAAGTGGTGTGCCGTGCGCTGGTTTCTTCATCCAGGCTGTTCGGGGTTTTGAATTGGCCCATGGTCAGTTTGATCGGACCCTGCCATTCCAAGTAGGCGTCCTTGACGTCGACTTCGTTGTCGATGAAGTCGGCCTCGAACTTGTACTTGATGGTTCTCCAAGCCTTGCCCTCAATGCCCAGCCGGGCGGCGCGGAACTCGGTGGAATCGATATTGGCCGAATCATCGGAGTCATTGACCCACGCTTTGTCGGCGAAGATGCGGCCGCGCAGGTTCCACTCGAACATTTTGTCCCGGGTGCGCATCTCCGGCGCGGGTTCCGCTTTTTTGACTTCCGGTGTGGTGTCCTGATCCTGCTTCATGGCGTCGACCTGCGCCTGCAAGGCGTCGATCTGGGCCTGAAGGGCTTCGATGTCGGTGCTGCTCTGCGCCAGCGCACCGGAACTGATCGCCGTAGTGCCGAGAAGTGCGGCCAACGCTATTCGAGGCAGGGTTCGCGTCTTGGGTGTCATCATTGAGTCGTCGCTCCGTCATAAAACCGGCACGTTCGCCGGATTTCGGCAAAATAAGACTCTTTGGTGACAGACGAGCGACACTTGGGTGACGGTTTTATGACTATTTCGGCGGCTGGCGTTTCTCGGCCAGATGGCCTTCGAGCCATCGGGAAAGGCAAAAAAAAGGAAGGCGGGGGAGCCGCCTTCCGAGAGGGGAGAGAGATCGCCGGACGAGGACCCGGCGGTCTGAGGGGTCCCTAGAGCGGTGCGTCACCGCAGAACCAAAGCGGTGTGCCACCGCAGAACCTGAGCAATCGAAGATCGCAAATAACCTGATCAGCGGCAGAACCAATCCATGTAGCCGCTGCAGCCACACCATAAGCGGCCAGGATGACGGTTTTGTGGCTCTTTCGATGACCATTTCATGAAACGGCCGGCCGCGGCAGGCCTCTTGCCCTATTTCACAGGCCCCATTGTCGGCAGGGCCGCCCTTTGGCTATAAAACCCGGTCTGCAGGCGGCGGCTAGGCCCCATTGCGGATCACTGCCGCGGGTCTCGCACCGGAGACCGGAGAATTAAGGAGTAAGCCGCATGGCTGACCGTTCTTTTATTGCCCGTTTGACCGCTTTCAGCGCCGCCGGTGCTGTGGCGCTCGTACTGGCGGCCTGCTCCGGTGACGGCGATCCGGGCGCCAACTACCGCACGTCGCCCGAATTCCGCTCGGACCCCAACGCGGGCGGTGGCCTCGGTATCACTCTGTTCGGCGAGTCCGATGGAGAGGGCACGGAAGGTGCGGTGGCGGTCAACGCGTTCCTGTGGCGCGCCTCGCTTGACACCATCTCCTTTATGCCGCTGGCCTCCGCCGATCCCTTCGGCGGGGTGATCATCACCGACTGGTATGCACCGCCGGAAACCCCCGGCGAACGCTTCAAGGTCAACGTCTACATTCTCGGCCGCTCGCTGCGGGCGGACGGTCTTAAGGTCTCGGTGTTCCGCCAGACCGAAGGCGTTGGCGGACGCTGGACCGATGCGCCGGTCGGCGCCGATGTGCCCGGCGAATTCGAAGAGGCGGTGCTCACCCGGGCCCGTCAGTTGCGCATGCAGGCGGTCGCCGAAGAGGGCTAGGCCGCCTCTCCTTTTCATACTGGTTCTTCCGTCATGAGTGACGTTCGTTACAATTTCAAAGAGGTCGAGCCGCGCTGGCAGGCCGCCTGGGCCGACGGCGACGTGTTTGCCGCGCCCGATGACTCCGATCAGCCCAAATATTATGTGCTGGAGATGTTCCCCTATCCGTCGGGACGTCTGCACATGGGCCACGTGCGCAACTACACCCTGGGCGATGTGGTCGCCCGTTTCCGCAAGGCACAGGGTTATAACGTTCTCCACCCCATGGGTTGGGATGCCTTCGGGCTGCCCGCGGAAAACGCGGCGCTGGAGCGCGGCGTCCATCCCGGCGCCTGGACGCGCCAGAACATCAAAGACATGCGCGATCAATTCGCACCGCTCGGCTTGTCGCTGGACTGGAGCCGCGAGATCGCCACCTGCGAGCCCGCGTACTATCGCCATGAACAGAAGATGTTCCTGGATTTTCTCAAAGCGGGGCTCGCCTACCGCAAGGAGTCCTGGGTCAACTGGGATCCGGTGGAGAACACCGTGCTTGCGAACGAACAGGTGGTTGACGGCAAAGGCTGGCGCTCCGGCGTGCCGGTCGAGCGGCGCAAGCTCAATCAGTGGTTCCTGAAAATCACCCACTATGCCGACGACTTGTTGCAAGCCATCGAAGGGCTGGAGCGCTGGCCGGACAAAGTGCGCCTGATGCAGCACAATTGGATCGGCCGCTCCGAGGGTGCGCGTCTGCAATGGACGGTGCTGCAGCCCGACGGCACGCCGCTTGACGATAAACTTGAGGTCTTCACCACGCGCCCGGACACCTTGTTCGGCGCCTCGTTCTGCGCCATCTCGCCCAATCATCCGCTGGCGGCGCAGTTGGCCGAGCAGAATAATGAGCTCGCCGATTTCATCGCCGAGTGCAACCGTCTCGGCACCTCGGAAGAGGCGATTGAAAAAGCGGAGAAGCTGGGTTTCGACACCGGCCTGACCGCGCAGCATCCGTTCGACCCGGATTGGGAAGTGCCGGTGTATGTCGCCAACTTTGTGCTGATGGACTACGGCACCGGCGCCATCTTCGGCTGCCCGGGTCATGACCAGCGCGACATGGATTTCGCCCGCAAATACGGCCTGCCGGTCATCTGCGTTATTGCGCCGAAGGACGCCGACGCGGCGGCGTTTGCAACCGAGTTGGAAGCGGGCGCCGAGGCCTTCACCGGTGACGGCGTGGCCATCAAGTCGGAGTTCATGAACGGCCTAGACGTCGACGCCGCCAAACGCGCCGCCATCGACAAGATCGAGGCCAACAAGCAGGGCGAGGGCGTGGTGCAATTCCGTCTGCGCGATTGGGGGGTCTCCCGCCAACGCTATTGGGGTTGCCCGATCCCCATCATCCACTGCGATGACTGCGGCGCTGTGCCCGTACCGGACTCCGACCTGCCGGTCACCCTGCCGGAGGATGTGACCTTCGATCAGCCGGGCAATCCGCTGGCGCGCCACCCGACCTGGAAGAAAACGAGTTGCCCGTCGTGCGGCAAGGACGCCGAACGCGAAACCGACACGTTCGACACCTTCTTTGAAAGCTCTTGGTATTTCGCCCGCTTCTGCGATCCCAACAATGAGTCCGCCGGCTTCGACAAAGCGCTGGCCGACAAATGGCTGCCGGTGGATCAATACATCGGCGGTGTCGAACACGCCGTGCTGCATCTGTTGTATTCGCGCTTCTTCACCCGTGCGTTGAAAGATTGCGGCTATCTCTCCGTCGCTGAACCTTTCGGCGGTTTGTTCACGCAAGGCATGGTCGGTCATGAAACTTACCGCGCTGAGGACGGCACCTGGTTGTCGCCGGAAGATATCAAACGCTTCGATGATGGCCGCTATGTCCGGCTGACCGACGACACCCATGTGCATGTGGGCCGCTCGGAAAAGATGTCGAAGTCGAAGAAGAACACCGTCGACCCGGCCCACATCATCGGTACCTACGGCGCCGATGCCGCGCGCCTGTTCATGCTGTCGGACTCCCCACCTGAGCGCGACATGGAATGGACCGACGCCGGCATCGAAGGCGCGTGGCGTTATCTGAGTCGTCTGTGGAGACTGGTGCAGGACGTCGATGCGAGCGCCATTGATCTTCCCGCCATCGAAGCGCTGGATGACGCATCGGCGGATTTGGTGAAAACCACGCACAAGGCCATTGCCCAGGTGACCGAGGCGCTGGAAGACTTCCGCTACAACGCCGCAGTGGCGCACATTCGTGAGTTCTCTAACATCATCGGTGACAAACACAACGCTGCGCCGCCAGCCCGCCGCTTCGCCGTCGAGACGCTCGCGCGCCTGGCCAATCCGCTGATGCCCCACATCACCGAAGAAATTTGGTCGGCGTTAAACGGCGAAGGCTTGCTGGTGCATCAGCCGTGGCCGCGACACGATCCAGCGCTTTTGGTTGAAGACACCGTCACCTTGGCGGTGCAGGTCAACGGCAAGATGCGTGGCACCATCGATGTCGCGGCTGACGCCAATAAAGACACGTGCGAAGCGGAAGCGCTGAAACTTCCCACCGTGCAGGCCCAGATGGACGGCAAGCAGGTGCGCAAGGTCATCGTCGTGCCCAGCAAGATCGTCAACATCGTCGTCGGTTGACACGCCGTCGACTCATTTCACCCTTCGTCATGCCCGGGTTTATCCCGGGCATCCAGGGCGACAAACTATGCCAATGATTATTACCCTGGGTCCTCGGAACTAGTCCGAGGACGACAAAATAAGGACCAATTAGATTCTCCAACCTTCGGCCAAGCCTCACACACTCCTGGTCCTCGCGTCCCAGTCTCTTTTTAGTGTCGGCACGCAACAGGGAGACACGCCATGGATCAGGACACCCGCCGCGACGCCATACTGGCCAAAGTCGATGCCGCTATGCCGCTCACCGAGGTCGCGCTCGACCCGGCAATTTCGGATGTCGACTCACCGGTGTTCCGCTTGCGGGCCAAGAACTTCACCGCCGAGAGGTTTCGCAAAATCTACAACCAGCGGCACACCATCCATCAGCCGCCGTTGGATGTGCTCAACACCATCATGTATCCGAAGCCGGAGTTCGAGGCGCCGATCTTTCTGTCGTTCTTTCTTATGACCGGCGCCGACAAATTCGTCGCGCACTTGAATGTCTACACGCCGCGCACCGACGCGGACTACCTCGCCACCTGGGTCGACCCGCTGACGGAGATTCTCCGCAGCTATGCCGATTTCGACAGCAAGGGCGCCTATCCGGATTGGATGCTGCCCTACAAACACGACTGCGCCATTCACGGCATGCACGCCATGGACCGGCTCGCTGACCTCACCGACTGCATGCTCGCCTATCTGGATGTGTACTTGAAAAATCTCGCCACCACGGCACCGGTGGATAAGGACCGGGCCGCCGCCGCACAAGAATTCTACGACGGTTTTATCGACGATCTGCGCACCAAGGACCGCGCCGCCGAAATGCTCAAGCATTTCATGGACGAGGCCGACATCAAGCGCCACTTTCATGAAGTGACGACCTGACCCGGCAAGCCGTCCAAAGTTCCTGCCGGGGCTTGCGGCAAAAATATCACACACTCGGCTGAAACGTGTCTCTTACGGAGCAATGCAAAGCGCCCAATGCCTTTGCATTACAGAGTTTTCGCGGTTTCCGTTTAAAACCATAACTAAAATTTATGGCGTCAAATGTGTACTGCATTTGCTTTCGCGTTGACGCTGTACCACTTCTCGACCTTAGGTTTTGAACGCGCGCATACGCCGGGTTCGAAGCCGCGCTTTACAAAAGAAGGGGAGGTCTCCATGAGACGCAATACGAGACGCAATACAAGCCGCATTCACTCCACGCCTTTGTCCCTCAAGGCCGCGCTGCTCGGCGCCGCCGCGTTTTCCGCCATTCCTGTCGCCGCACCGGTTACTCCGGCGGTGGCGCAGCAGGTCGCCCTGGAGGAGATCGTCGTCACCACCCGTAAGCGCGACGAGCGCCTGCTCGATATTCCGGTGTCGATCGTCGCCATCTCCGCTGATCAGCTGGAAAACTATGGCCTGTCGGATCTGCAGGACATCGCCAAGATCGTCCCCGGCCTGACGTTTGATCGCTCGGTCACTCAAAATGACTACCGCCCGGCCATCCGCGGCCTGCAGGCGGAACAGGGCCGCACCAGTGTCGGTCTGCTCATCGATGACATCGACATCACCTCCGAAAACCTTCAGGTGCCGGGCGGTGGCTCGTTGGCCCGCCTGCAATTGGTCGACGTCGAACGTATCGAGGTGGTCAAGGGCCCGCAGGCTGCCCTGTACGGACGCTCGGCCTTCGGCGGCGCAGTCAACTACATCACCAAGCGCCCCAGCCTGACCGACGTGGATTTCCGCGGTACTGCCGAAGCCCATTCTGAATCCGGGTTCGAACTGCGTGCCGCCGCGGGTGCGCCGCTGGTCGAGGATAAATTCGGCATCCGCGTCAACGCCTTTGCGTTCGATGAGCGCGGGTCTTACCGCAACACCGTGTCCGGTGACTATGTCGGCGGTGGGGACGGCGTCGGTATCTCCGGCGCGTTCCTGGCCCAGGTCACCGAGAACCTGTCCATCTATGGCCGTCTGGAATACGCCGATGAGTCCTATGATCCGCAGGCCGCCTTCGTCATCAACGGCAACACCGATGTGCAACTGGACGCCGGCGCGCAAACCGTGCTCGGGGTCGCCACCACCCGCATCTTCACCGGCCCGCTGATCGATAATCCCATCGGCTTCGACATCAACCCGCGCACCGGCGACGACTACAAGGGCATCGATGTCGAATACTTCCGCGCCACCCTAATCGCGGATTGGGACGTCGGGGCCGTCGGCCTCAAATCCTTGACCAGCTGGGTCGACGCCAACGACAACATCTTCCAAGACAACGATTTCGTCACCGGCTCGGTCAACGGCGTGGTCACCGGGGCGTTCCAGGAAACTGAGCGCATCAACGACACCCACCAGTTCAGCCAGGAGCTGCGCCTCACCTCACAGGGCGAAGGCGCACTGCAGTGGATGGTCGGCGGCCTCTACTGGGAAGAAGAAGTCGATCAGTTCGGCAGCAACGACACCGGCTTGGCTCTCGGACCCATCTTCGATGCCGATGTGGCCTCGTTCTATAACTCCCGCGACGGTGCGGGCCGCGGTGTCGCCCGTGACACCTATCACCAGTCGGTATTCGGCTGGCTTGAGTACGCCATCTCCGATGAACTCTATGCCTCCGCCGAAGTGCGCTACACCGATGAAACCATCGACTACAGCCTAGACTTCGATCCGCCGTTCGATTTCTTCTTCGGCGTTATCACCACCGGCGGCACCACGCCGCCGATCCTGCTGTCATTCGGTGCGGTCACCGGCACGGACTTCGAGCGCGTCAAGGAGTCCTACACCATCCCCCGGTTCGCGCTCAGCTACCGTCCCTCCGATGACCTCAACCTCTACGCCTCTGTCGGCAAGGGCGTAAAGCCGGCGGGCTTCCAGTCCGGTGCGATCTTCGAGCTGGATATTCCCTATGAGCGTGAGACCTTGTGGTCCTATGAAGTCGGCGCCAAGACGTTGTTGGCCGATGGCGCACTGGCGTTCAACACCGCTGCGTTCTACCAGGACTACTCGGATCAGCAGGTCTCCAGCCAGATCTTCAACGAAGAGTCCCAGCAATTGCAGCCGGTGATCGAAAACGCCGGTAAGTCGACGATCTGGGGTCTGGAGTTCGAAGCCAATTGGCGCGCCACCGAAGAGCTCACGCTGTCCGGTGCCTATACGTACATCAACGCCGAGTTTGATGACTTCCGGGTGATCTCCACCAGCGCCTCGCGCATCGGGGAATCCGGCTGCGGCGAGCTGCTCACGTTTGACGGCACCGCGCCGCCGGCGTGCGTGTTGATCAAGGATGGCAACAAGCCGGCCGACCTGCCGACCCATCAGCTTAACTTCAACGCCAATTACACCGCGGCGCTGAACAACGACTGGGATTGGTTCGTCGACGCCTCGGCGCGCTTCACCTCCAAGCGCTTCCTGTCCACCGCCAACGTCGCCACTCAGCCCAGCTACTGGCGGGTCGATGCCCAGGTGGGCGCGACCAACGGCGCACTGCGTGCGGCTCTGTTCGCCGACAACCTGTTCGACGACGACACAATTGTTGACGGCAACCTGTATGTGGACTTTTTCAACGGCTTCGCGCCGTCCGGCTTCGGCTACCGTCCGGACCCGCTGAAGGTCGGCCTCCGCCTCAACTACCGCCTGTAAGCGGCTCGTTTATAAAACGACAAACGGCGCGGGCTTCAAACTCCGCGCCGTTTTTGTGTGCGCACGAAAGGCACTCTATCGGTGTCATGCCCAGGTTTGTCCCGGGCATCCAGGGTTTCACGCATGGGTTCTGAAAATTACCCTGGGTCCTCGGACTAAATCCGAGGACGACGTGTTTATGGGTCGCTGGCCGTTCGGTTTTCAAATGCCTGTTTGAATGACCCAGCAAGTATGCCCGCAGGCAGCGCAACCGTTCCGACCCCAAGTATTGCCAGGAACGACGAGATGATCATACCGACGGGCGTGATCGGATGCACAGGTCCGCTGCTCAGTGGTGAGACCGTCGCTATCGCCCACCAAAGTGTTCTTGGGATACTCCCGAAGTCGTCAGGCTGTGCGCCACGCTCGGCAAAGTAAAGAGCCAGCGAACCAAACAAAAGCAACAGGACCGCAAAACACAAACTAATGACGAGTTCACGCCAGCACTGCGATAAAGCAGTCACGACACGCGTTAACGACGCCGAGTAGCGCCCCAGCTTTGCCAACCTCAATATTCTGAGAAGTCTAAACAGTCGCAAAATGTACGCGTCTGTTGTGATGAATGAAACGTATGCCGGCAAAACCGCAATCAAATCCAGCAGCGCCGTTCTCGTGCGCATGAACCGCAGTCGTCCAATAAGGCCTCTGTATTTTTCGTTCTCTCCCGCGGCCCAAACACGCAGGACATACTCGATGGAAAAAACGGTCGTAAAAAAGAGTTCCGCATACACAAAGAAGAGCGACGAGCCCTCCCTAATGGCAGGCTCTGTTTCGATGACGAATAGGATTGATGCCGCGATTATAAGACAAACAATGATCTTGTTTGTCGGGCTCAGTCCTTCTCGATCCCACGCCGACGGCCAAAGCTGTTTGTATATAAAAGCCCGCATACTCACCCTCCGCCCTGGTTTTGAAGGGGAGTATATTCTCCTATATCGCGAGCTGAGAAGTCACGCCTCCCGGCGCTAGCCGGGTGCAAACACTTCGATCATAAATCCGTTCGGCGCCAGGAACGTCGCCGCGCGCACGGTGCCGAACAGCGGGCTGTCGAACTCCGCCGGTCCTTTGTGTACAGGTGTATCGGCAGCTTCGGCGCGGGCCAGGATCGCGTCCAGGTCTTTCACTTTATAGGACCAAATCGCCATGCCCCGGTTGGGCGGGCGCGGCGCGGTCAGGCCGGGAATATTGTGTTCGCGCGCGTATTCCACCAACGGCGTGTGGCCCGTCTGCGAGCCCTTGGAATGAATCAACGCAAAGCGGAAGGGAATTTCATACTCCGCCCAGGTGCGGTCCGAGCGCAGTTCCATGTCGAGCACTGTCGTGAAGAATTCAATCATCGCATCGGCGTCATCGACGATCTGGGTGGCATAGACGGGGCCGCCGCGGCCGGTGGCTTCGTCGAATACGCCCACCTGGGGCCGGCCGCCGCCCCGGCCAATGGCGATGATGCGCAGGTACTCCGGCCCGAAGAACGGCGCCTCGCGCACCGGATAGGTTTCGCCGTTGGGCGCGCTGACCTGAAACTCTTCCACCTCCGGCACGGCGCGTTCGAAGCCGAGGCCGAGCAGGTGTTCATCCCAGGCATCCACGTCCAGAGTGGGGAAGCCCATGCCATAAGGGCCAAGCTGCTGGCGGTTCCAACTGTCGCGCATCGCCGGCGTCGCGTCCTCGGTGACCAGCACGCGCATCTGCACCGTGCCCGGCACGGCCGGGCGGTGCATCAGATAGACGTCGTATTTCAGGCCTGGCGGCATGTCCCACAAATACTGTTGGGTGGCGCGTTGTCCCGGGCTCACCTCCAGCGGGCCGGTCACCGTTAGCCCCATGCCCTCTTCATACAAAGCGCGCAGGCCGTCGAGATCGGGCGTGATGAAGGTCACCGTGTGCAACGGTCCGGCATTGGCGTCTGCGGCGCTGGCAGCCGAGGCCATGACGTCGTCGTTGGACTGAGACATCGCCGGGCCAGCGTAAAGCGAAAGTGCCGGCGTGATTGTGAGGGCCGTGAGTACGGCCAAGGCGTGCAGCAGTCTCATATGTGGTCTCCCCAAGACGTGCGGGGACTATGGCACGGCCTTTTGTGGCGATGAAATATCCTTGCGCAACAAAGGTGTGCATGGGCTCGTTTGACTCAAAAATAAGGCCTTGAATTTATTGCCGGATTCAAACCGGCCTCGCAGACTTCCGTGGCGTGTATGGGCTCGTTCCTCGATTTTTTGCCAAAGAATTTTTCTGCGCCCGGGAGTGCCGCTCCTCAGGCTTGCCTCCGGGGTTGCCCCCAGGCTTGACAGTCCTCACCGGCTGCGGCCTAAACAGACCATGCGTTTTTGTCTTCTTGTCCTCGCCGCGCTTGGTCTCGCCGCCTGCGGGTTCACCCCGATGTACGCCGACCCCAGGTCCTCGGCGTCGGGTCTGTCTGTCGGTGTGGCCGATAAGCTGGCGCAGATCGATGTGCGCCCCATCGCCGAGCGCCGCGGCATGGTGTTGCGCCAGCAGCTCAATGAGAAACTGCATCCGGGTGGCGTCTCGACCACGCGCTATGATCTGCAAGTGCGCCTCGCCGCGCGCACCCAGGAACTCGGCGTGCGCAAGGACTCGACCTCATCGCGCGCCAACCTCATTCTCACCGCCAACTTCGTGTTGTGGGAGGGCGATAGCCGGTTGCTGCGGGATCAGGCCCGCGCTGTCGTGTCCTACAACATTCTCGATGACCAATACGCCACCATCACCTCCGGGCGCGATGCTGAAGCCCGCGCCTTGCGTCAGATCAGCGATGAGATTCGCACCCGCGTCGCGGTCTACTTCGACCGCACGCAGCAGCAGGCACAGCGGTAACACACACGGGCTATGGTCAAAGTTCAAGCCGCCCGCGCCGAGGCCTTTGCCAAATCTCCTGACGCGTCTGCCCAAGCCATCCTCGTCTACGGTCCCGACGCCGGTCTGGTGCGCGAGCGCGCCAAACTGCTGGCGGACTCTGTGCTAAAGGGCGACAACGATCCGTTCCGTCTCGCTGAGCTGGACGCGGATAGTCTGAAGGCCGATCCCGCCCGCCTTGCCGATGAAGCCGCGGCGCTGTCGCTCACCGGCGGACGCCGGGTGGTGCGTGTGCGCGATGCCAGCGATGGCCTCAGCAAAACGGTCGAGAGTTTTCTTGAGGACGTGGTCGGCGATGCGTTGATCATTTTCACCGGCGGCGATCTCGGCCCGCGCTCATCTCTGCGCAAGCTGTTCGAAGGCGCGGACAACGCCGCCGCCTTGCCGTGCTATGCCGACGACAACCGGGCGCTCGATCAGGTCGTGCGCGAGGGTTTGCAGCAGGCTGGACTCTCGGTCGATCCTGACGCGTTGGCGTGGCTGGTCGACCGCATGGGCGGCGACCGCGGCCTGAGCCGTCAAGAGGTTGAGAAGCTGGTGCTCTACAAAGGCAAGAATGACGGCACCACGATCACACTGGATGATGCCATGGCTTGCGTCGGCGACACTGCGGCGTTCGATCTCGATGATCTGGTCTACGCCATGGGCGAAGGCGATCAGCCGACGGTGCAGCGCGTCTACGGGCGCATGATGGCGGAAGGCACCTCGCCCATCTCGGTGCTGACGGCGGCATCCCGGCACCTCATGCGGTTGCATCAAGTGCATTCCGGTGGCCCGCTCGATCAGGCGATGATGAAACTGCGCCCGCCGGTCTTCTTCAAACGCAAAGGCCAGTTCAAAGCGCAAGCCGGGCGGTGGAAGCCGTCCCTGCTGGCGCGCGGGCTTGAGCTGCTTACTCAGGCTGAACTGCAGGCCAAGTCCACCGACATGCCGGCACAGGCCTTGATCGAACGCGCGCTCATCCAAGTTGCTGCAGCTGCCAGGTCCGCCCGGCGATGAATGTGCGCACTTTGTTTTGTGCCGCCGCCCTGGCGGTCCTCGCTGCCTGCGCGACGATCTATTACACCGGGCCGGAATCCGATCACTTTGACGGCGAGCGCTTCTTTCTCCCCGGCAATGAAATGACGCGCGACTTCGCCGATTTTCTCAAATGGCAGCGCACCCGCGAGCAAGGCGCCTGGCCTGAGTGGGTCGAGAACGTGTTTGCCGATGACCCGCCACCGCGTATTGCCGGTGACGATTTGCGCGTGTCGTTCGTCGGTCACGCCACGGTGCTGATTCAAACCGCCGGGTTGAACATTCTCACCGACCCGACGTGGTCAGAACGCGCCAGCCCCTTCGGTTTTGTAGGGCCGAAGCGAGTCAACGCGCCCGGCATCGCGTTCGAAGATTTGCCGCCGATCGATGCCGTGGTGATCAGCCACAATCATTATGACCACCTCGATCTCGACACTTTGTCGCGCTTGGCCGATCACTCGAACCCGCGCGTGTTGGTGCCGCTCGGCAACGCCCGCACCATCACCGGCCACGATAAAGCCATCACGGTCGAGGAATACGACTGGGGTGCATATGCTACCTTATCCGATGACGTCACCGTGCATCTCGCGCCGTTGCAGCATTGGTCGGCGCGCGGCTTGTCCGACCGCAACAAGGCCCTGTGGGCGGCCTACATCATTCAAACGCCGGGTGGGGCGATCTACTTTGCCGGGGATACCGGCTATGGCGATGGTGAGTTGTTCCGCGCCGCCGCAGTAGATTACGGCGCGCCGCGGCTCGCCATCCTGCCCATCGGCGCGTACCTGCCCGAATGGTTCATGGCTTACCCGCACATGAACCCGCGCGATGCAATCAAAGCGCATAAAGATCTCGGTGCGGCCTTCAGCCTCGCCCATCACTTCAATACGTTTCCGCTGGCCGATGACGGCTATGACGTCGCGCTTAATGAGTTCATCGCGCAACGTACGGCGGCGGAGGTCGGTGACGACGTGTTCCGTGCGTTGAGCCCTGGCGAAGTGTGGGTGGTGCCCCCAAACTAACCCACGTTTGCGCTAATCCGGTTTGGGAATGTGCGACGGTTTAATGCCATGGGTGCCGGAGAACCCGTCCGGGTCCATAGCCTCCGGGGCGGCGGCCTTAACGGTGGCGAACTGGTCCGCTTCCGTTGCGGTACTCGAATCACTGACGTCCGCGATGTCGGTCCAGTCGTCATCGTCGAATAGGGTGTTGGTGTAGGGCTCATAGGGATTCTTGCGCGGCGTCATCATCGACGTAATCACCTCGTGATAATGACGCACCGCAGAGTCAAAAGGTGCGAAGTCGGCCCGCCCGCCCTCGCGGTAGGTTGCAATCGCGTCGCGCAGCGCTTTGGTCTCCCGCCGGGCTTTGGCCTGGCGCTCCTCCAAATCCACCAGACCTTGATGCGCCTCGGTATGGTCTTTGGGAATACGCGCTTTCAGGCGCACTAAGATGCCCATGTCCTGTTCATCCAGCCGGGTCATGGCGGTGACCATGTAGTCTGCGGCGGCTTCTAACAGCTCCGCATGAGCGGTATTGCCGGGCGGCGACGCCTCCAGTGCGGCAACCAAGGATTGCCGCACCTGCATGGAGCGGCGGCGTTCGCGTCCAATCTCGGCGCGCGGATGCGTGGCAGAAGTTGAGTCCGACATAGCAGGTGCCTCCCCTCGCAAAACCGGTTTATCTTAGGCCGCCACTCAAATGCCGCAACGCTGCTGGAGGACTCTTATGACTGCCGTGCCCGCTCACATCCTCGCCGCCTGCGATTGCGCCACCCGCTCCGAACAGGAACGCAACCGTGACGGCGGGCGCAAGCCCGATCAGGTGCTCACCTTCTTCGGCGTCGAGCCGGGCATGAGAGTGGCTGAACTGCAGTCGGGCGGCGGTTACTTTTCCGGTCTGCTCGCTTCGGCAGTGGGCGACTCGGGCCATGTCTATGCCCACAACGCGCCGTCCAGTATCGCGCGGCGCAAGGGGGTTAATCCGATCGCGGAACGCATCAAGGAACACGGGCTCACCAACATCACGCCTTTGGTCGGCGAGGTTGACTCCCCTGGCTTGCCGAAGGGGCTCGACGCCGTGTTTATGATCATGACCTATCACGACGTCTGTTACATGGATGTCGACCGCACCGAATTGCTCAAAGTGGTTCATGGTGCGCTGAAACCCGGCGGCCTTTTTGGCGTGCTCGATCATGCTGCGCGGCCCGGCAAGGGTTTTGACGACGCCCATGAGTGCCACCGCATCGAAAAATGCGTGCTAATCGACGAGGTCACCGCACACGGGTTCAAACTCGACGGCGAGTCAGACTGTCTGGAAAACGCCGAAGACACGCGCGACAAAATCCCCTTCGAAAAGGGACTGCGCGATCACACCTGTAGATTCATCGTGAAGTTTACAAAAACCTGAAGCTATTCGGCCGCTTGTCTGATCGGCTCGCCTTCCGGTGACAGACGCGGCACTTCGGGCAGCACCCAGCCTTTGGGATCTTCGCCCCGGGCCGGACTTGGAATCACCGCGGCTTTGCGGTCGCCGAACTCGTCCTCATAGGTTTTGATGTCGACGCCCCAGCCACGTCGGTACAACTCCGCGCGCTTCTGGCGGAACGCCACCATCATCGCGTCGGACTCCATGGAGAACTCCTGGCTCAGCGACGGCGGTAGTTCAACCGGGTTGAGTTTGCGCAGCACCGCGTGATCTTCCAGGAAGATCTTCATGGTGCGGCGGTAGGTGTCGCCATCGAAGAACTTTTGCGTGAAGAAGTTGCGCGACAGCTGCCAGTAGGTCAGCGTCGTGTTCTCATCGACCGGCGTGTTCACGTCGAACAGGGCGTTGTCCCAGTCGTCGGTGATTTGCAGGCGCAGGATCACGCTCATCCCGGCGATGTGCCACTCGGGCCGGGCAACCACATCGGACCGTTCCTTACGCTTGAATCCCCAGATGCCTTTATAAGGCGGCGGGCGCATGGCGATGCGCGCGTTGGCCGACCACTCGTGTTTTTCGATTTGGTAGTCCTTGATCTCGGGATCGTCGCGGTCGCCGAACGACGGATGCACGAAGGCCGCATGGGCGAAGTCGACGCCGTTCTCGACAACGCGGCCGTAGTTGGCGTTCCAGGTAAAGGTGCCGCGGATGGTGCGCCGTCCCGGCATGTCGAACTCGGGAAACTCCGGCAGCGGCGGGCGTTCGTGCTCCGGCGCATCGCCGAGGAACACCCATACCCAGCCGTACTTTTCCTGCACGGGGTAACTGTCCACCCGCACCCGCTTGGGAATGCGCACGCCAGGGTGGGCCGGAATCTCCGCCGCCGATCCGTCGCCGCGGTAGCGCCAGCCGTGATAGGGGCACTCGATGCAGCCTTTGGTGACGCGTCCGCCGGCCAGGGACGCACCGCGGTGAATGCAGATGTCCGACAGACAATGCAGCGTGCCGGCTTCGTCGCGGAACAGCACGAGATCTTGGCCGAGGAGTTTCACTTGCTTGGGCTGGTCGGTGACGTCGTCGCATACTCCGGCGACGTACCAGGTGTTCATCAGCATGTCGGTCTCTCCCCGTCTCTCGTGCTTGTGCGAGTATGTACGGGTTTAGCGACGAAGGGGATTGAAATTTCCCCTCAGCCAACCGCCGCGCGGATAGGTGATGTGGTTTGGAGGAGCCGGTCAGACGACCAGGTCGAGCCGTCCGCCACGGATCTTCTGAGATTCCACGTTGGCGAAGGTGTCGTTGGCCTCAAAGGTGTTGTTGAGGTTCGGATTGGCCCGCGTGTCGTCCAGCTTGTCCGGCGCGGCCACGGTTTTCGCTGCCGCGTCGCGGGCGTTCTGGACCGCTTGAGCGTGCAGCGCCGACGCCGAGGACGCCTGGGCAGCGGCCAGGGTCGGCGTGAATTTCGGCCGGAACTTGATGGGCGTCAGATCAATCATAGGTTTCATATTAGGGCCAGGATCACCAGTTTCAAATCACGAGACGCAGAGTCTGCGGATTTTCGTTCAAAACCTTGATTTACGGCGGTTTTCGAAGATATCCCGGTACGGTCCGTGGCCCGGCCGTCGCCTCAGACGATCAGGTCGAGGCGTCCGCCGCGCACCTTTTGCGCCTCGGTGTTGGCGAAGGTGTCGTCCGCTTCGAAGGTCTCCGTGGTGCCCAACTGCTGGCGCGTCTCGTCTAGCCGCTCGGGCGCGATGATGGACTTCGCCACCTTGTCGCGGTCTTCCTGAACGCCGGTGACATAGCGGGCCTGGGCCGCCGCACCCTTGGTCGAAGCGGCGATGGAAGCGATTTGGCTCTTGGCCGAAATGCCGGAAATAGACGTCATGTGCATAAGTATAGGCATTTCCCCGTATTTTTCTAGTTTCCGGCCCAAAAACCGCAGAAAACATGGATTTTTTGACGGTGTTCGTCACGGGGCCTACCGTCCCGTCGCGGTGGGCCCTAAGGTCGCCGAAAGGGGGCCGAACGGGAGGGCCAGGAGGGAGAAGACAATGCGGAAACAGGTGATCTTTGCGGCTTTGCTTGGGGTTTTGGTCGGTGCCCTGCTTGCGGTCGTGGTCAAGCGAGCCGAGGCCAGCCCGACGGCCTGCCGCGACCTCGCCTCGATCAGCCTATCCGCTCTGCCGGACGCCCCAACCCAGATCACCGGCACCCGCTGGGTCGACGCGGCCAAAGGCCTGCCCGCGTTCTGTGATGTCATCGGTTATGTCGCGCCCCAGGTCGGGATTCAGGTGCGTCTACCGGCGGACTGGAATGGGCGCTTTCACATGGAAGGCTGCGGCACCCTGTGCGGCGTGCGCATGATCGAGAACGCCGACGATCCGTTGTCGCGCGGCACCGCTGTGGCCACCACCGACATGGGCCGCTCCGCCCCGCTGGCAACGGAAGAGTGGACCGGCGGCCGGCCCGGTTACAACATCATCATGCGTTCGGGTGAGTGGGCCTACAACAACCTGGAACAGGAAGTGGACTACGCCTACCGCGGCACCCACAAAGCGGTACTGGCGTCCAAGGCCATAGTCGCGGCCTATTATGGCACTGACATCGACTACGCCTACTGGCGCGGCTGCTCCACCGGCGGGCGTCAGGGCCTGATGCTCTCGCAGCGTTACCCGTGGCATTTCGACGGCATCATCGCCGGGGCTCCAGCAGGCATCCAACCGGCCTACATCAATATCTTCTGGCGCACGCTCACCAACCTGGATGAGGACGGCAACGTCCTCCTCGGGCAGAGCCAAATTCCCATGGTGCATGACGAGGTCATGCGCCAGTGCGACCCCGCCGATGGTTTGCAGGACGGCGTCATCGATGACCCGTGGGCGTGTGAACCGGACTTATCTGTTCTGCAATGCAAGCGGGGGCGCGCCTCCAACTCATGTTTAACCGCAGACCAAATCGCATCGGTCGAGCGCTTATATGAGGGCGCGTTTCTGAAAGGGGGCCTGCGTGTCAGTTGGGGTGTGCCCAAAGGCGGCGAGCTCGGCCTGATGCGGTATATCCTCAACGAAGCCGGCGAGACCGGCACCTTTGAGCCCATGGCCCAGGACCGGCTGCGGTATACGTGGTTCGACTACGATCCCGGTCCCACCTACGACGCCGGCACCTTCGATCCCGACCGCGACTACCCGCGCTTGTTCACCAAGGGCTTTCTCCAGGCGCCCAACAACCCGGACCTGACCGATTTCAAACGCCGCGGCGGCAAGCTCATCACCTATCAGGGCCTCGACGATCTGCTCAATGCCGAACCGTTGATCGAATACGTCGAAAAAGTGAAACGGGTGGCCGGCGGTGCGGCCGCGGCAAATGAATTCCTGCGCCTCTATCTCGTGCCCGGCATGAACCACTGCCGTGGCGGGCCGGGCGTCGACACCTTCGATTGGATCTCCGAAATCACCGCCTGGGTCGAAGACGGCGATGCTCCCAGCACGGTGACCGGTTACCGCCGCGACAATGACATCTCCTTGCCCGGCGCCGACGCCTGGCCGCTTGATCCCAGCACCGTCATTAAAACCCGGCCAGTCTATGATTATCCTGACACGGCGCGCTACACTGGCGACGGTGACCCCAATGATGCGGCCAACTTCGCGCCCCAACCGCTTTCGTTTGAGGACTAAATGACCAAGCCGATTTTAGCTTATGGCTTTGCCGCATTGCTGATTTTTGGGTTCGCAGGGTTGTCCAACGCCCAAGATAAAAGAGTAAGGAATATTATCGTTTCTGCAGCGACGGAAATTGAACGCGCTATCGTCATTACTGAAACATGTCTGGAGGATGACGCTGAAGCCACTGCGTTCATAAATGTGGTTAATGGCGTCAGGGATCGGCTTGGTGGACTGCTTGACGAAGATGATTGGTCAAATGCCGACAGATCAATTATCGACGATCACATAGCCTTGGCGAGAAAGGAACAAAGTGTTGATTATTCATGTCAGGGTACGTTGGATGATATCGAGTCGGCTCGCATGCATCTGAATCAAGCTAACAGTAATCTTGTTGATGGCCGGGCGCGACTGGTTGAAGAACTAAATTCTTTGAGTGCGCCGTGATGAATTCGCCGAAAACCCATGCTGACATCGCTGCCGACATGAAGACCGAACCCGAGGTGCCTGAAGGCTTTCAGCTGTCGCCGCTGATGCGCGGCAGCCATTTTGTGCGCGACCTGGATGAGTCGCTGAAACTGTATCGTGATCTTCTTGGCTTGCGGGTGCGCACCCGTATCCGTCTGGAAGGTGCGCGCAGCGATGCGGTGCTCGGTCTTAAGGACGCACCGGTGGAAGTCGCCTTGTTGCAATCGGGTGATCTGGTGTTCGCCAACGTCGGTCTGTTTCAGTTGGTGGAGGACCCGCCTAAGCCCTGGCCGGAAACCCGCACCCATGTAGAAACCGGCGACGCCGCTTTGGTGTTCCTCACCCGCGACATCTTTGCCGTCAACGAAGCGGTCAAGGCGGCGGGCTATACCATCGTCTCGGAGCCCATGGTTCTGTTTCCCGATAACAAGGCCGAGACGCAGTCCTATGAAATGCTGTTCTTCGACCGCGACGGCATCATCGTTAATCTCATTCAGCGCAACGTGCCTGTGCGGTAACGCGTCGTTCCGAACAGACATAGTGTCCGTCCCTACCCGGACTCAGACCGTCGCCTTGAAATTATGGACCTCGCCCTTTAGGGTCCGGCGCACCTGAGACCAGCGGCGGAGCAGGGGTGCCGACGTCTAAGACCAAGACTGCGCCAAAGCGCACACGGAAAAAGAAGAAAGCGTTCCTTCCGGCTATCGGCTGGCGGGAATGGGTCAGCCTCCCCGATCTCGGCATCGAGAGAATCAAAGTGAAGGTCGATACCGGTGCGCGCACCTCAGCGTTGCACGCGCACCGTGTCACCACGTTCACCAAAGACAACGCCACCTATGTGCGCTTCTTTGTCCATCCGGCTCAGCGCAAGAGAAACTCGGAGGTCGAATGCACGGCGCTGGTGGTCGACCGCCGCGCTGTCACCGACTCAGGCGGCAAGACTACGGAGCGTTTTGTCATCCGCACCACGCTTGAAGCCGGTGTCCACAGGTGGCCAATTGAGCTGACCCTGACCAACCGGGATGAGATGGGCTTTCGCATGTTGCTCGGCAGACAGGCCGTGCGGCGGCGTTTTGTCGTCGATCCCGGGCGGTCATATCTAACGAGAATCAAATAGCACGGCGGGACGAAAGGTGATGAGATCGCCCTGCGCTGATGATCTTGCCTGCTGATGCGCCCCCTGAAAGGAAAACCGATGAACCTATTGATGATGGCCCGCAACCCGAACCTGTATTCGCATAAGCGTTTGGTCGAGGCGGCCGAGGAGCGGGGTCACGACATCCGCATCATCGATACCCTCAAGTGCTACATGAACATCGCCTCCCATCGTCCGGAAGTGCGCTACCGTGGTGAAGCGCTCAAAGGCATTGATGCGGTAGTTCCCCGCATTGGCGCGTCGATCACGTTTTATGGTCTCGCGGTCTTGCGGCAGTTTGAAATGATGGGCGTCTATCCGCTGAATGAGTCTGTCGCCATTGGCCGCTCGCGCGACAAGCTGCGCAGCATGCAGATGCTGTCGCGCAAAGGCATCGGTTTACCGTTGACCGCCTTTGCCCATCAAACCCGCCACGCCGAAGAGCTGATCGATCTGGTCGAAGGTCCGCCCTGCGTCATTAAACTGCTTGAAGGCACTCAGGGTATTGGCGTGGTGTTGGGTGAAACCAAAGCCGCCGCGAAGTCGATGATCGAAGCCTTTGGCGGCCTGAACGCCAACATTCTGGTGCAGCAGTTCATCAAAGAAGCAGGCGGTAGCGATATCCGTGCGTTTGTCATCGGCGGCAAGGTCATTGCGGCGATGAAGCGCACCGGCGCAGAGGGCGATTTCCGCTCCAACATTCACCGCGGTGGGTCTGCCAAAAGCATCAAGATCACGCCTGAGGAACGCTCCACAGCGGTGCGTGCGGCCAAGACACTCGGCTTGAACGTGTGTGGCGTGGATATGCTGCGCGCCAATCACGGTCCAGTGGTGATGGAAGTGAATTCGTCACCCGGGCTCGAAGGTATTGAAGGGGCGACCAACAAAGATGTTGCCGGCATGATCATCGAGTTCATCGAAAAGAACGCTCAACCGAACAAGACCAAAACCAAAGGCAAGGGCTGACTTCGGCTCGCTGCCGCGTAGAATAAGTTCATGCCACGCGCTTCATTTGAATTCTGCGGCGAGACAATCAAGGCCGGGTCCCGGAAGACGGTCCATGTCGAACTGCCCAACCTGTCCACCTACACGCCCATGGCCATGCCCGTACACATTGTTCACGGGCGTCAGGATGGGCCGGTGTTGTTTGTCTCGGCTGCGGTGCACGGTGACGAAGTCAATGGCGTAGAGATCATCCGCCGTCTTTTGCGCAGTTCCGCCTTAAGTGGTTTGCGCGGCACTCTAATTGCGGTGCCCATCGTCAACGTCTATGGCTTTGTCACGCACTCGCGCTACTTACCGGACAGGCGCGATCTCAATCGCTCGTTTCCGGGCAGTGAGCATGGTTCACTCACGGCGCGTTTGGCGTTCACCTTCACCGCAGAAATTCTTGGCCGGTCCAACTACGGTATCGACCTTCACACGGGAGGCCTGCATCGGTTCAATCATCCGCACATCCGCGCCAATCTTGACGACGAGACAACCGAGGAACTGGCCAAGGCCTTCGGTACGCCGGTGATCATCAATGCCAACTTGCGCGACGGCTCATTACGTCAGATGGCAGCGGAAAAGGGCATACCCATACTCCTATATGAGGCGGGTGAAGCGTTGCGCTTCGACCAATTGGCCATCCGTGCAGGTGTGCGCGGTATTCGCAACGTCATGCGGTCTATCGGTATGCTGACGGCGAAAACCCGCCGCGCCAAACGGACGCCGGTCGAACCGGTTGAAGCCAAAGGATCGACCTGGGTACGCGCGCCGCAATCGGGCTTGTTCCGGGCCATCGCGGCTATTGGTGGTCAGGTCAAGAAGGGTGAACGTCTTGGCGCCGTCGCCGATGCTTTCGGCGAACATGAAAGCTTCATCGCCTCACCTGCCACCGGCATCGTCATCGGCCGCGCCAACCTGCCCGTCGTCAATGAGGGTGACGCGCTCTACCACATCGCCCGGTTCGAGGAATCCGAGGGTGTGGCCGATGCGATTGAGAACTTCACCAGCCAGCATCTCGAAGGGCTGGGCCCGCAAGACTACGCCGCAGCCCCGTCAGCCTGACCGGCTTTTCTCCGCCCGCCCGAGTCGCGTCACACTCGTCCGGTCAGGCGTCCACAACTCCTACGCGCCGATTCCGGGCCTCAAGATTATGGCATTTGGGTCACACTGCCTGTCCAAAACCCGGGATTTGTGGGGCAAATGTCACAAGCTTGCGCCATCGCGAAACTTTCACATGCAAATCCTTGACCCCAAGCCCCGCCACTGACCATTTTGACAAACGTTAACGGTTCTCAGAGTAGACTAGAGACCATGAGTTCGAGGTCAAAGCACCGGATTGCGGGGCCACTTTTCGCGGCCACTTGCGCGCTTGCCGTCCTTGGCGGGGGGCTGGCGACGCCTGCGCACGCGGCTGAGCTCGTGGTCGGCGGCGCCTGGGCCGAGGCGGAGCCCGCCGATCGCCTCGCTTCGTCTCAAAACGAAGACTTGGTCCTTGATGTACCTGTGTCTTTTGTCGCGGACTCGGAGCTCCTCACCGCGACCGACCTCACCATCGGCTACACCCTGCCGGCCTTCGGCGTCTTCAGTGTGTCCGCGCCCACGTCGGGCGAAGAGATCACTTTGCTGCAAGCGCCGAGCCGTCTGACCGATGTATCCGGCCAGGACGTTCAAGGACAATACGCGACCACCTTATTCGGCAGTCAGATCGGCGTCTTCGGCGAAGTGGTTGATCAGCCGACGGCGTTTGCCCTTGAGCCGCAGACATCACGTACCGTCGGCGCATCGGTCGGCTATGGCGGCTTCTATCTCAGTGGTGCTTTTCAAAGTGCGGGCTCTGACGGCCTCATCGAAAGCCGCCGCGCCTGGCAGGCCGGGTTTGGCTACGGTTCGACGGCCTTTGACGTCCGTCTGACCTACGCTGAGTCAGACTATGCTCAAACCGGACTGATGGAGCTCGAAGGCAAGCAGTGGATGATCGGTGGTCTCGTGCAGCTGACCCCGTCGATCCTGCTCGATGCCAACGCCTTCTACGTTGACCGCGAACAAATCGTGCCGACGGTCGAACCTCCCGGCACCGGTGCCCGGGTTGGTGTGCGCCTGCGCTTCTAAGCGTCGCCCTCAGTTTTCCTCACCACGCTTATGCCCGCGATCCCTGCCGCGCCGAGTGCGCGCATGACGTTGAGGTCGCGCAGTGTCATGCCGCCAAGTGCATAGACGCACGTACCGGCGCGTCGGACCAGCGCCGCGAAGCGCATGCGTCCAAGGGGCTGCGCATCGTTATGGCTCGCCGTGGCATAGACCGGCGAAAGCAGCACCGCATCGGCGCCGATTAAGGCCGCCCGGCGCAGGCCTGGTGCGCCATGGGCCGACGCGGCGATGATCCCACGCCCGTGCAACGCACTTCGTAGCATCGCCGTCGTGCCAATCATCCCTTCTGGCACGTGCACACCGTCGGCGCCCACCCGCCTGGACAAGTCCGGGTCACCTGCGACGATGACGAAGACTCTCCGTCTGCGGCACTGCTCGACGGCGGATTTCACTAATGACGTGCGATCTGTCGCATCGTAATGCCGAATCACCAAGCCCCAGCCGCGTGGCAACGTCTGGGCAAGTGCGATCACATCCGGCAACCGGGTGCTGTCGCTCATCACGATAACCTGCGGCAAGCGGGGTCTTGCCCGGCGCCGGCGAAACATGCTTGGTGTCATGTGTTCATCTTATGCGAGGACCCACCACTTTGTCCGGCCAGCCGTCAGAGGATCTTGATCGCCCCGTCGCCCAGGCTTTGGCTGATACGCACGCCCGCATTGCCACAGTAGCGCGTGAAGCGGACCGCGATCCCAGCGACATACATGTGGTCGCCGTATCCAAAGTGCATCCCGCGGCCACCGTGCGCGCGGCTCTGGAAGCGGGTCACCGTCTGTTCGGCGAAAACCGCGTTCAGGAAGCGGCGGATAAATGGCCAGCGTTGAAGCGCGCCTTTCCGGATGCAGTCCTGCACCTCATCGGTCCACTGCAAACCAATAAGGTGCGCGACGCGCTCCATGTGTTCGACGTGATCGAAACCGTTGACCGGCCTAAACTGGCGGCCAAGCTCGCCGATGAAATGACCAAGCAGGACAAACGTGTGCCGGTGTTCGTCCAGGTCAACACCGGTGAGGAACCGCAAAAGGCGGGTGTGCTGCCCGCTGATGCCGACGCGTTCATCGCGGAGTGCCGCGATGTATACGACTTGGATGTGCAAGGTCTGATGTGTATCCCGCCGCAGGATGAAGAACCGGCATTGCACTTTGCCTTCCTGCGCGAGATCGCCACCCGCAACGGGTTGAGCGCGCTCAGCATGGGTATGTCGGCGGATTACGAAACCGCGATTGAACTGGGTGCGACCCACGTCCGTCTCGGCACGGCCATCTTCGGGCCGCGTCCTCCTTAAGGCTTTAGCGCTTCAATGCAGATGGCGGAGTTAGGGCTGCAGTGCTTGAGAATCTCCAGCACGTCGTCCCGCCGCAGCGCTACACACCCTTCGGTGGCTTTGAAGTCCGGCGCCGCAACGTGGAGAAAAATCGCGCTGCCTGCACCCGGCACCACCGGATCGTCATTGTGGCCCAGCACCACCACCACGTCGTAAAGACCGTCGTCGCGCCACATCCGCTCCGCACTCGCCGGATAGGGCAGCGTCACCGGCTGATTGTAGCGGGCATCGGCGGGATCGTCGCACCAGCCGTCGTCTTGCCGATGCGGGCTTAAGGGTAGAGCGGTTTCAGGCGTGTCAATGCGGTCGGGACGGTAGAGCACCCGGCGCAGGGCATACCGCCCCGCCGGGGTGGCGCCATCTCCCTCCTGCTTGTCCGGACTGACACCACCGCGGCCCAAGGCGCAGTCGTAAACCCGCCCATTAAAAAACAAGCGGCCCCTGGTGGGTTCGCTGCTGTCGGGTTTAACGGTCAGGAGGAACGGATCGGCCATGTGGCCAGACTACGGTATGGCTCAGCGGCCTCCAACCGACTGCATCGCCTGATACTTGCTGGCCGCATCCATCATGGCTTTGTCGAACCACGCCGGTACGGCCACCGCACCACCGTCTTCCATGATGCGCCGCGCGGCGGCAAAGGGATCGGCGGCGGGCATCAGGCCGGTCTCCTGTTGCGGCTTGGTCGCCTCAAGCAGGGGGTCCAACGGCTTGCCGCCACTTTGCCCGGGTATGGAGCCCGGAATCGAGCCAGGCACTGGGCCCGGCATTGGCGCAGACGCACCCCCGCTGCGTGCCCGGATGGCGGCCATTGCCAGGGCGGCGTCACCTGCAGCTTGCTGTCCTGGGGCTTGGCGGCGGGTGCGGTCGATCGGCATAAACGCAGTGTCGTCATCGCGGCGTTCAACTGCTTTGAATGTCGCCGGCGTGCGTCCTTTGAGTGGCATGAACACCAGACCCTGCGGCGCGGCCGCTGCCGCTGCGGCAATCGCAGCTTCCGTCTCTTGGGTCTGGCGGGCTGCCTCGGCTTCGTCTTCACGTGGTTCGTCGTCTTCAAGCACCGACGATAACGCAGGCGCCATCTGGGCGACGGCCAGCGCGGCCGGAATAAACTCGCGCGACGTTTGGGCTGTCGTTGCCGATTGTCCGGTCGCCGCTTGCGCGGTTTGGGCCTCCGCGGTTTGTGTTGGTGTCACCGCCTGATCGGAGTCCGCCGCCTCGCCACGGAAGAACGCCATAGCGTGTCCGCCCAGGTCCTTGCCGGTGCCGTCCTCAATCGCCGTGTCGACCATCGCCGCGGCCAAGCCAATCGGTCCGCCCAGGATGGTGCTGCCAATCAGTTTCGCCGGCGCCTTGATCTCGTCGCCGGTCACTTCGCGGTAGATGGTATTGACCACCGGGATGTGCTGCAGCGGATTGATGACGTCGAGAAAATCCCAAAAGGAGAATCCCTCCTCCTCCGGCTTTTGGGCCGTCACCGTCACTTCCTCGATTGCCGGACGGGGTCCGACGGGGTAGGCGGCAAGGGATTGCAGGTCTGACATCAGTTGGGCTTCTCCTTGTCTTATAGGGAAGCAATTCCTGTGCCAAAGAGGCGCGATAAAACGCGCGAAGAACCAACGGATTAGCAGCAGAGTGACGCGCCAAAGCCACACTTTTTAGTGCCGGGCGGCAATTCTTGCCGGGTCAATATTGATCCGGCAGAGGCGGTTTAGAATACGTGGCCCGACCGCTTCGCCTTGGTATCCAGGTACGACCAGTTGTGCTGGTTGGACGGAAACACATGCGCCACCCGCTCGGTGACGCGGATGCCGTGACGTGCCAGCGCGCCCACCTTTGCCGGGTTGTTGGTCAGCAACCGCACTTGGGAAATTCCCAGGCGGGTGAGGATCTGGACCGCTGGCAGATACACCCGTTCGTCATCATCGAAGCCGAGCTGCTCATTGGCATCGACCGTATCGAAGCCTTTTTCCTGCAGCTCGTAGGCGCGCAGCTTATTGACCAAGCCAATGCCGCGTCCTTCCTGGGCCAGGTATAGCAGTACGCCACCGTCGCCACCCTCAGCAATGGCACTGATGGCGCCGCGGAGCTGATCACCGCAATCGCATTTCAGCGAGCCCAATAGATCGCCGGTGAAGCATTCGGAATGCAGCCGCGTCAGCACCGGCTGCGTTGTGTCCGGTTCGCCGATAATGATGGCTAGGTGTTCGACGCCGCCGTCGCGGGGGCGAAAGGCAATAATCGTGGTGTCCTCGCACCCGGCAAGGGGAACCCGTGCTTCCGATACCGGCTTCAGGGTTTCCGCTTGCAACCGGTCATAGGCCTGCACGGCCTCGGCGGAGACAATGGCGCGGCCATTGGCCCGGGCCCAGGCGATCGCGTCTGCGCCATCAGAGGTTTCCAGTGGCGCGACAGCCACCGCCGGCAACAGCCGGGCAATCTTGCTCAAGCGCACGGCGGTCAGCGCCGGTGACTCCGTGCCAACGGGCGCGGCGGAAATACCTGGCGGAGGAATCTGCTGTTGCTCCGCCTTGGGGTCGATCAGGTTAAGAATATCCGCCTCGGATAAGCTGTCCGCGCCATGCAGAAGGACTGCAGGGGCGCCGGGGTCGGCCAGACCGAGGATTGCCGCGCGCCGTCCTGTCACAGCCGCAGCTAGGGGTCCCACTCCAGGGCGGGCAAAAAACGCTAAAGGTCCCTGACCCGGCTGCAATGTTTCCGCCGCACGTACCAGCATGGCGGCATCCCCGGCGGTTACCACGACCGCTGAGCCGCGGCGAATCTCCGCCACAGCGCGGTCGACGGTGTCCAGTGCGGCGGTGACGTCGATTTCGGTTTCGGTCTTTGGGTCGGCGGTCATGTCTCTATAATAGCTTGTTTTTCAGTGTTTTAAGACGCTGGGCGTGGGTTTGATTGGGGTTTTATCCGGTCCAGGGACAGCCGTCTACACGTAGGTTTGACCCCCTGTAACATAGGATTTGCCGTAAGAACCCAGCTCTATCATTCGTACACGGTGTTTACGTGACAGGGTTTAGGTCATATCCCCGGATCACGCATTGCGAGCACCCATGAGCGAGCACTGGTTTGCGAATACCGGGGGGGCGGGTTTTAGCCCTCAGATTTTTGGAGGGGGTCTGAGAACGTTTATGGCTTCAGGGAAAACACTGCTGTTGGTCGACGATGACGCCATGCTGCGCACGTCTTTGGTGGAGCAGTTGGCAGAGCAAGGCGACTTTGAAACCATCGTTGAGGCAGAGTCCGGATCGGACGCGCTGGCCAAAACTGCGGATGGCGTTTTCGATGTTATCATTCTCGACCTCGGTTTGCCGGACATGGATGGCCGCGACGTCTGCAAACAAATGCGCGGCGGGGGTGTCCGCTCCCCCATCATCATGTTGACGGCCGCAGATAGTGACGATGACACCGTCACCGGCCTCGATGCCGGCGCCAACGACTACATCACCAAACCGTTCAAGCTTGCGGTTTTGCTTGCCCGGGTGCGTGCCCATCTGCGTCAGCATACCCAGTCCGATGACGCGATTTTTTCCGTTGGGCCCTATAAGTTTCAGCCGGCCGCCAAGATGCTGGTGCACGACGAGACGGATAAGAAAGTCCGGCTTACGGAGAAAGAGACCGCGATCCTCAAGTATCTGTTCCGGGTCGGCGACAAGACCGTGCCGCGGGAAACGCTGCTGGATGAGGTCTGGGGGTACAACGCCGGAGTCACCACCCATACGTTGGAAACCCACGTCTACCGCCTCAGGCAGAAAATCGAGGCCGACCCGTCAAACGCGCAGCTGCTGATCACAGAGCCAGGCGGCTACCGGCTTAAGCCGTAACACACCTGACGCCAAAAACAGACGGGCCCCAAAAAACAAACGGCGGCCCACAAAGGCCGCCGCGTGTTTGTTGGAAAACCGTCCGGTTTACTCGCGCTTTGACATGTTGATCAAAAGATCGAGTACGTTGCGGCGCAGCTCGGTGCCGTGCAAACGCCAGTAGGCACGGACCAGCTCAAGTGTCTCAGTCCGGTTCATCGGATCGTCGTCGAAATCCGCAGCGCTTTCTGACATCCCTTCACCCGTACGTGGGTTGGGCGTGGGCCGGTCCGAAGTGACTTCGTCGCCGATGTCCTCGAAGAAATAGGAGATCGGACAATCCAGCACCCGGGAGATGTCAAACAGCCGCGAGGCGCTGACCCGGTTGTGTCCGCTTTCGTATTTCTGCACCTGCTGGAACGTCACGCCGATATCACCGGCCAATTGTTCCTGACTGATCCGCAACAAGGTGCGGCGGAGTTTGATGCGCCTGCCGACATGAATGTCGATGGGATCCGGAGATCCCGCCCTGGCGCCAGGGGGTCTGCCTCTGCGATTAGGAGCCATTGTGTTCACTGCTCGTTGTTCCGATTGCTGTTCTTCTTAGTAACCTAGATTTATTTTTTAGTGGCCACACTCCGGGGCCTGGAAGCATTGTAGCTACTCTACTTCGGCGTGTCCCACACTTTCATGGCGGCGATGGCGACTCGCGACCGTTCTCAATGCTGCTGCGGGCGCGTCTGGCGTGTGGCTTTGCCGGATTTGACCTGTTAAAAGGGCGCCAATTCAACCGCCCGTCATCTCAATCGCCAAAGGACAAAGCCATGCGCGAGGCCCGGGTGACCCGCACCACCAAGGAAACGGACATTTCCGTTACCCTGAATCTGGACGGGTCTGGACAATATACGATTAACACCGGCATTGGGTTCCTGGATCACATGCTGGAACAGCTGTCGCGCCACAGCCTGATTGACCTCACGGTGGAGGCCAAAGGCGATCTGCACATCGATTTTCACCACACGACCGAGGATGTCGGCATCTGCATTGGCGAAGCCGTGGCCGAGGCCCTGGGCGAACGTACGGGTATCACCCGCTACGGCTCGGCGGTCATTCCCATGGATGAAACCTTGACGGAAGTTGCACTGGATTTATCCAACCGGCCGTATCTGATTTGGAAGGTCGATTTCTCCAAACCGAAGCTGGGTGATATGGACACCGAACTATTCAAGGAATGGTTCCAGGCGTTCGCCCAGTCGGCTGGCGCGACGCTGCACGTCTGGAACAAGTATGGCGACAACAATCACCATATCGTCGAGTCTTGTTTTAAAGGGCTCGCCCGGTCGCTGCGTACGGCGATCGAGATCGATCCGCGCAAGGCCGACGCGGTGCCGTCGACCAAAGGTAAACTTTAAGCGCGGCTCCTAGACACTCCGGCATCTACCAGATACCGGATAAGTTACAAGAGCCGCCGGACGTCACATCATGAAACTGGCTATCGTTGACTACGGGTCGGGCAATCTGCGCTCCGCCGCCAAGGCTTTTGAAAAAGCCGCGACTGATGGCGGCATCGCGGCTGATGTTTCGGTGACCTCCGATCCCGCCCAAGTGGCCGCGGCCGACCGCATCGTTCTGCCGGGCGTCGGCGCCTTTGCCGACTGCAAGGCCGGGCTGGCCGCTGTGCCCGGCATGATCGAGGCGCTTGAAGACGCGGTTATCGCCAAAGCCCGCCCCTTCCTCGGCATCTGCGTCGGTATGCAGCTCATGGCGACCACCGGATTGGAGCACGGCGAAACGCCGGGCTTCGGCTGGATCGCTGGTCAAGTTGTCGCCCTCGAACCATCCGCGGACGCTGGACCCGGCGGCGCCGGCGCGCGTATCCCCCACATGGGCTGGAACAAATTGACGGTGACCACGCCGCACCCGGTACTGGATGGTCTTGGCGACGAGGCCTTCGCCTACTTCGTGCACAGCTATCACGCCGTGTGCGACGATCCGGCGATGGTGCGCGCCACTGTCGATTATGGCCAGACGGTCACCGCCGTCATCGGACGTGACACCATGATCGGTACGCAGTTTCACCCGGAGAAGAGTCAGGCGCTCGGCCTGCAACTCATCTTGAACTTCTTGCGTTGGACTCCGTGATGGCCCAGGTCATTCTCTACCCTGCGATCGATCTCAAGGACGGCCAATGCGTGCGCCTTGCCCAAGGCGATATGGACCGCGCCACCGTGTTCAACGATGACCCGGGCGCGCAGGCGACGTCGTTTGCCGATGCCGGAGCTGGGTGGATTCACGTGGTCGATCTCAACGGTGCTTTCGCCGGCAAGCCCGTCAACGCCCAAGCGGTCGAAGCTATCGTCAGCGCGGTAGATGTGCCGGTTCAACTGGGTGGCGGTATCCGTGACATGGCGATGGTGGAACACTGGCTCGGGAATGGCGTGCGGCGCATCGTGCTGGGCACGGCGGCGGTAAAGAACCCCGGTCTTGTGAGCGACGCCTGTGCCGCGTTTCCAGACCGCGTCGCTGTCGGCATCGACGCCCGCGGCGGTAGGGTCGCAGTGGAAGGCTGGGCGGAAACCTCGGACATCACCGCCGAAGACCTGGCCAAGCGGTTTGAAGACGCCGGTGTCGCCGCCATCGTGCACACCGACATCGACCGCGATGGTGTGCTGCAGGGTCCCAACTTGGACGCTTCAGCCGCTCTGGCCGATGCAGTGTCCATTCCTGTTATTGTTTCTGGTGGTGTCGCCTCGATGGACGATCTTGCCGCGATCAAGACACGTGCGGCCGCGTCCCCCGGACTGGCCGGTGTGATTTCCGGCCGCGCCCTTTATGATGGCCGTATTGATCTCGCCGCGGCGCTGTCGCTGCTCGCCGGATAAACCAATGCTCACTGTGCGCGTCATACCCTGTCTCGATGTCAAAGACGGCCGCGTCGTCAAGGGCGTGAACTTTGTCGGCCTGCGCGATGCCGGCGATCCGGTGGAACAGGCGCAAGTCTACGATGCCGCCGGCGCTGATGAGCTGTGCTTCCTCGACATCACTGCCAGTCATGAAAACCGCGACACGATTTATGATGTCGTCGCCCGCACCGCCGAGCACTGTTTCATGCCGGTGACGGTCGGCGGCGGTGTGCGCACGGTCGAAGACATCCGCAAGCTATTGCTGGCCGGGGCAGATAAGGTGTCGATCAACACCGCTGCAGTGAAGCGCCCCGAGTTCGTGCGCGAAGCGGCGGAGAAATTCGGCAGCCAGTGCATCGTCGTCGCCGTTGACCCCAAATCCGTCGGACCGGGCAAGTATGAGATCTTCACCCATGGCGGGCGCGAGCCCACCGGCATCGACGCGTTGGAGTGGGTGGAGCGTATGGCCGCGTACGGCGCAGGCGAAATTCTGCTCACCTCCATGGACCGCGACGGCACCCGCGATGGCTATGACATTGCGCTTACCCGCGCGGTGGCGGACCGGGTCACGATTCCGGTGATCGCGTCGGGTGGGGTGGGCACGCTGGATCACATGGTCGAAGGGGTGCGCGAGGGCCATGCCACCGCGGTGCTTGCCGCGTCGATCTTTCACTTCGGTGAGTATTCCGTCGGTGAAGCCAAGGCCCATCTTGCCGCCGCCGGATTGCCGGTCCGTCCCGTTTCACCGTCTGCGCTTGAAGCCGCCTAAGGAGGCATCATGAGTAAGAACAAAACCAAATCCGCCGATGCGCTGATCCTGGAACGTCTGTACGACGTGTTGGTGTCGCGCAAGGGGGCCGACCCGAATAAGTCTTACACCGCCAAGATGTTCAACAAGGGTGTAACCAAGATTGCGCAGAAGGTCGGTGAGGAAGGGGTCGAAACCGCACTCGCCGCCGTGGCGGAAGAGAAGGAAGACCTGCTCGCGGAAAGTGCGGATCTGCTCTACATGCTGTTGCTGTTGTGGGCGGCGAAGGACGTGAAGCCGCAAGAGGTGTTTGCCGTGCTCGATCACCGCTTCGGCACGCCGGGCATTCGTGACAAGGATAAAGCCGGATGACCGAGACCTACGACGACGACAACATCTTCGCGAAAATTCTGCGCGGCGAAATTCCCAAAACCACCGTGTATGAAGACGATCACGTGCTCGCTTTCGATGACATCAACCCGCAAGCGCCGGTGCACGTGATGGTGATTCCCAAAGGCAAGTATGTGTGCATGAGCGACTTTGCCGAAAAGGCCTCCGATGCGGAAATCGCCGCGCTTAACCGCGCCGTTCTGGAAGTTGCCAAAGCCAAGAAGATCGCCGGCACCGGCTACCGCGTGCTGTCGAACATCGGTAACGACGGCATGCAGGAAATTCCCCACCTGCATTTTCATGTCATGGGCGGCACCCGCCTTGGGCCGATCCTGTGTAGATAACAGGACTACTTGATGTCCGGCCCACTTTGGAATTTCGAAGGGAGCCGGTTTAGCTACGTCCCGATTGCAGCAGACGATCTTGACCAGCTTTATGCGTGGCTGAAGCGACCACACGTTGCAGAGTGGTGGGACATTGACCCAAAGGCTGAGTTCCTTCGTGACAAGCAGCAGCAAATCATGGGTGACGTGTGGAACGGTTTTGTCGTCCACAAACAACTTAAACCCGTCTGCTACATCGAGACGTGGCGGCAAGGTCTGTCCGACGAACCATGGTGGCCGGGCGAGCGGCACGGCATGGTCAGCGTCGATATGTTCATCATCGACCCCGCAGATCTTTACAGGGGTTTGGGATCAAAAATTCTTGCAGACCTCGCAGTCTGTGTTCTCCGTGACAAAGACATCGACCTCGTTACCATCGATCCGCAGCCAGGCAATGCAGCCGCGATCCGCTGTTACCAGAAAGCCGGGTTCCGCGTGCTCGGTGTCTACCCCACGCCCGATGGACCATCTCTCTACTTGGTCAAATGGTAAGCTTCGGCGCTAACCGCCGCAGGGGTGCTCCGCCGAGCCCGGTACGCACACGATCGACGTTGTCAGAAACGCCACGCCGTCGCCGATGTCCTGGGCGTCAATTGCCGGGCCGTCATCGCCAAAGGCCGGTGTGCGCCACATACGGCTGATCACATACAGCGCGGTTGATCCTTGAATCGCTTTGGAGTACTGGGTCTCACCCAGGTTGGCCGAACCCATGTCTTTCAGATACCGGCAACCAAGTGTCCAAAACGCGCTGGGAAAGCCGTTGTTCAAACCGGATTGAAGTTGGCCTTCAATCACGCCGGTGCAGCGGTTGCGGTTCTGGCCCTGCATGCGCCGCTGAATGGCGTCGAGTGGCAGGTCGTTGAGTTCATGAAACACCTGCAGGGTGATCTTGTCGCGCCAGTTGGCTGCGGTTTGGCCCTCAGGCACGTATTCGACGATCTCAATCGGGCCGTATTCATGAAACACTTCCGCCCAGCCAGACGGAAACAGTGGCATGGACAGCCGTTCCGCGGCCACCGGTTTGCGCTGGGGGTCGATGTCCGCGCCCGGCTGCGCCACCGCAAACGAAGCAACCACCGATGCACTCAACGCGACCGCCAATAGAAGACTGACATACCTCATGGTTCAGACTTACCGGTCCGTGATCACCGGGGCAAGGGCGGCCTTGCTCCCGTGGGGCGGCGCGCTTAGGGTCGCGCGGTTCATGAGGAGTTTAAAGTGATGCAAGGTGAAACGGTTCTGATCATCGGCGCGGGCATGGGCGGCCTTACCGCAGCCCTAGCGCTGCAAAAACACGGCTTCACCGTAAGGGTGTTTGAACAGGCGCCCGAACTTGGCGAGGTTGGCGCCGGTCTGACCATCAGTCCCAATGCCACCCGCGCGCTGGAATACTGTGGCCTCGGCCCGTTCATGGCCGAGCATGCCGACAAACCCTCGGCCGGGGCTTTGGTGCATTACCGCACCGGCGAAGCCCTGGTGTTGACCCAGCGCGACGGCAGTTTTCTTGAGCGTTTCGGCGCCGAGTACTATCAAATTCACCGCGCAGATTTGCATGATGCCCTGGTCGCCGCGGTGCGCGCCAACGACGCCGATGCCATCATTCTCAATCACACGTTTGAGCGCTTGACCCAAACCGAAGACTCCATCACCGCGTTTTTCTCCAATGGGGATTCCGCCACCGGCGATGTGCTCATCGCCGCCGACGGGTCGCGCTCCGCCGTGCGCGCGCAGATCATCGATCCGGTCTCGGTCACCTTCACCGGTCAGGCGGCCTTCCGCGGCATGGTGCCGGCGGAAGCTGTGAAAGACTTCATGACCATCGCCAATTCGACGACGACGATGGGGCCGGGGCATATCTTCACGCGCTATTACCTGCGCCATGAAACCTTCGTCAATGTGGTCGGCATCGCCAAAACCGATGCCTGGAAGGAAGAAGGCTGGTCGATCCCCGCCACGCGCGAAGAGTTCCTGGCCGAGTACGAAGGTTGGAACGACAACGTCATCGGCATAATCAACGCCATCCCCAAGGACAAGCTGTTCAAGTGGGCGTTGTTTGATCGTGACCCCGTGCCCGAATGGACAGTGGGCCGGGCCACCCTCTTGGGGGATGCCGCCCATCCTATGCTGCCGTTTCTCGGCATGGGCGCAGCCATGGCGCTGGAGGACGGCATCGTGCTGGCGCGCTGTCTTGCCCACTATGACACTCCCACCAAAGCCTTCACGGCATACGAAAATGCGCGCAAGGAGCGCACCAAGGGCGTGTTGCTGGACAGCCGCAAACAGGGCGAGTGGTATCAGAACGCCGATCCGGACAACGTCGAGAGTTTTGCCGCCACCGGTGAAATGCGCGTGCCGCTGATGGGCTATGACCCCGGCACCGCGTAGATTTGAGCCGCTGAGGCCTAAGCCGCAACCTCAATCTGCGTCTCTTGTACCCCCCTGTGCCCCCGCAGTTCACATCGGTGTGAGCGGCAATTGAAAGAGCACTCCGGAACCACCACAGCACTATGGCGAGGGCCAAGACCGGCCCCTCTCAACAGTGCAGGCAAAACAGGGTGTTTCGCAGGAGACGGACCATGACCCACAGCCCTTTCAATCCTCCTTTTCGGAATAACGCCGCGCCGTCTAACGGGTTGGCCAGAGACGAAGCGTTATCTCTTCTGAGCAAACACATTCGCTGGTACGGCTTCAATGACTGGCGTGTCGCCGATGTCAAAGAGGACCAAAAGGGATACGTCTCGGTTGAACTGGCGTCCGACTCCGCGGATGTGGTTTGCATTGCCAACATCGATGCCAGCACCGGTGCGCTGGATTATCAGATCAAAGACCGCGCCGCGGTGGCCCGGCTGTAAGGCCATATCCTGGGCCTGTTCCACCATCGCTCCCGCGCGGCCTGACGCGGTTCAGGACCGTCCCGGTGCCACACGTCGGTAACTCAACGCTTCCGCAATGTGCAGGCGTTTGACACCGCCTGATCCCTGGGCACCGTCCATATCCGCTAGCGTCCGGGCGACGCGCAGAATGCGGTGATAGCCACGCGCCGACAGGTGCATTTTCTCCGCCGCCTGGGTCAGCAGTGTGCGCCCCGCTTCATCGGGCGCGGCGATGCGCTCCAGCATCTCGCCGTCCGCTTGTGCGTTGGTCGCGACATCGTCGAGACCCAGCTCCGCGTAACGCGCCGTCTGCACGTTGCGCGCGGCAGCCACCCGTTCGGCCACCATGGCGGAGGATTCACTGGCCGCCGGCTGCGACAGGTCCAGCGGGTCCACCGCCGGCACATCCACATGCAAGTCGATGCGGTCAAACAACGGCCCCGAGATTTTGCTCTGATAGTCCTGAGCGCACCTCGGGGCTTTGCTGCACGCCAGCGCCGGGTCGTCGAGGTGACCGCAGCGGCACGGGTTCATCGCCGCCACCAACTGAATCCGCGCCGGGTAGGTCACGTGGGCATTGGCGCGGGCCACCACCGCGCGTCCGCTCTCCAGCGGCTGGCGCAAGGCCTCCAGGGCCTGGCGGTTGAACTCGGGCAGCTCGTCCAGAAACAGCACGCCGTGATGGGCCAGACTGATCTCCCCCGGTTTGGCGCGCAGGCCGCCGCCCACCAAAGCCGGCACCGAGGCGGAGTGATGGGGGTCGCGGAACGGCCGGGCGGAAACGATGGTGCCGCCGCGCAACTGTCCGGCAACGGACTGGATCATCGACACTTCCAGGGCTTCCGCCGCGCTCAAGGGCGGCAAGACGCCGGGCAGGCGGCTGGCCAGCATCGACTTGCCCGAGCCCGGCGGACCGATCATCAGCAGGTTGTGGCCGCCCGCCGCAGCCACCTCCAAAGCCCGCTTGGCCGTCTCCTGACCTTTGATGTCCTTAAGATCGGGCGCCGCGGGCCCGGTCTGAGGCTGCGCCGGCTTGGGCGGCGTCAACTGGCTCGCCCCTTTGAAGTGATTGAGCAGCGCCAGTAGGGACTCCGGCGCCAGCACCTCCGCGCCGCCGGCCCAGGCCGCTTCACTGCCTTGCGGTGCGGGGCAGATCAGACCGCGGCTCTGGTCAACCGCGCTCATCGCTGCGGGTAAAACCCCGGCGACGGGCGCGAGCCCGCCGTCCAGGCCAAGTTCGCCCAACGCGACATAGCCGGTGATCTCTTCACGGGGGATCACATCCATCGCCGTCAGCACGCCCAGGGCAATCGGCAGGTCGAAGTGGCTGCCTTCCTTCTGCACGTCAGCGGGCGCCAGGTTGACGGTGATGCGTTTGGGCGGCAGCGCCAGGCCGATGGCCCCAAGGGCGGCGCGCACCCGCTCGCGGCTTTCGGCCACGGCCTTGTCCGGCAGACCGACGATGGTGAACGCGGGCAGCCCGCCGGAGATCGCCACCTGCACGTCGATGGGCAGAACGTCTATTCCGGCAAAGGCAACGGTGCGGACGGCGGCAACCAAAAGACAATCACTCTTTAAGGGAACGAAACAACTATACGAATGGGCGCGCCCATCTTAACGCCCTTGCCGTGTCCCGTCCCTGGTCTGAAGAGAATTGTCGGCGATTAATGAAACGCTGCCGGCACGTCGCTCAGCATCGCCGTGGCGTCGCCCGGCGGCAGCGGCTTGGCGAAGTAGTAGCCCTGAATCATCGGGCAGCGATAGGCCCGCAGGATCAGATACTGATGCTCGGTTTCCACACCTTCGGCGATGGTCTGCATGCCCATATCGCGGCCGATGGTTACCACCGAGTGACACAGCGCCGCCTGCTTTTGGTCCTCGACAATGCTGTTCACGAAGCTGCGGTCGATCTTCAAGCTCTGTACCGGCAATTCCTGAAGATAGGCCAGCGACGAGTACCCGGTACCGAAATCATCCAGGGAAAACGTCGCCCCCAGTTCGGTCACCGCGGTCATGGCTGCGATGGTGGCGTCGAAGTCGTTGAAGATCGACGACTCGACGATCTCCAGATCGATCCACTTTGCCGCGACATCAAACTCGGCCAGCGTATCGGACAGCCAGCCGCTGAAGTCATCCGAGAACAAAGACAGCCCGTTGATGTTGACCGATACCGGACCGTGAAACTGCCCGCTGTCCTGCCAGGCCGAAATCTGGGCAATGGCGGTGCGTACAACCCAGCGGTCCAGCTCGTTGCTTAGGTTGACCTCTTCGGCGGCGTCCACCACATCCGGTGGCGGTATGTAGCCGAAATCAGGGTGGGTCCAGCGCAACAGGCTCTCGAAGCCGGCCAGAGCGCGGCTCTCCACTCCCACCTTGGGCTGGAAATGCAGCTCCAGCTCGTCGTTTTCCAGCGCCACCCTCAAACCGCTCGCCAGATTGGCGCGGCGGTTATGGGGTTCGAGCTTGTCCGCCGAGCACACTTCCACCGCGAGTTCCTCGCGCATGTCCATGTCGTTCATCACCAACCGGCAACGGTCGATGGCTTCCGCGCCGGTTGCTAGGGTGCCGTCGATCTCACACAGCCCGACCTGCAAATTCACCGATCTGACATTGCCTTTGGTTTTATAGGGCGCTTCGTAAACACTGCGCAGGCGCTGCTTGAGATCGCCGAGCGTGTCAGACGTGCCCGGTCCGATCAAAAACGCGGCCAATCTATGCCCGCCCAACCGGCCGGTCACCGGTGTGCCGAAGGCGCTACACGCGGTCTGCAGCCGGCGGCACACTTCCAGCAGAATTTCATCGCCGGTCATGCGGCCGAACACGTTGTTGATCTGTTCCAACTTCGGCACGTTGATCATGATCATGACGGCGACGCCATGCTCATTGCTGCCGGCCGTACCGTTGGCGCCGTCCTTTTCAAGGGCTTCGTCGACGGCCTCCAGAAACGGCTGTGTCCAACGGGCATTGGTTAGCGGATCGACCTGGGCCGCCAATTGCGCTTCAGAGCGCTGATACATGGCATTGCTGTTGGGTAGAAGTTCCGCTCGGGTCAGACGGGCCATCTTGACGAGACGCCTACGTTCGGCGACGGAAAGCGAGCGTGGCTTGGTATCTATCAAACATAATGTACCGAGTGGCAGTCCATCATCTGCTTCGAGAACCGCGCCGGCGTAGAAGCGAATGTTCGGCCCCCCCGTGACCAGGGGGTTGGTGGCGAAGCGGTCGTCCTCAGTGGCATCTTCGACCACCAGAATGTCCGTTTCATGCAGCGCATGACCACAAAAGGACTCATCGCGGCCAGTTTCCGTTTCTTCCAACCCGCAGCGTGACAAAAACCATTGCCGGTTTTCATCCACCAGCGAAATCAGGGCGATCGGAACGTCGAACACGTCCGCTGCCAAATTGGTGATGCGGTCGAAGCGCGGGTCGGGTGCGCTGTCCAGCAAGTTCAAGGCGTGCAGCACAGACAATCGCTGCTCTTCCCGGGCGTGCGGCTCCGGTGCCACCGCTCCTGAGGGTGTTGTGGGTCGCGCAGCGTCTTTCATTGCCCGTCCTTATCAACTCGACCCCCAACGACTCGATACGATTCTAACGTGGAATGGATCATTAATTTCAACTATAAATGTAATAAATTTTAACTTCTATTCGGACTGTGAAACTCAGCCCTGGCCTGCCCCACTACTGAACGGAGCCCCCCATAACCGTGACTCTCTGCCGCCTGGTACGTTAAAAAATGGGGGCGTCGCCAGAAACGCGCCAAATAATCACAACCAGAACGCTCACTAGGCCAACGCACAACAGGCCAACGCTCAACAGGGAGGAGCGCCATCCCCGCCATCAAAGCTTTCGACGAAATGCGCAACGGCAAGCGGGTCCGCCCGCCCTATGCCGACTACGCCAAGTTCTTACGCCGCCGCAATGCCATCGACAGAATTGCCCAACGCCATGCCCAGGCCGACGATATGTTCCGCCGCCTTGGCATCACCTTCGCCGTCTACGGCCAGGAGGAACAGGACGAGCGCCTGATTCCCTTCGATGTGGTGCCCCGCATCATCGCCAAGGATGAATGGGACCGCATCTCCAAGGGCTGCTGCCAGCGTGTCACCGCGCTCAACCACTTCATCACCGATGTCTACGGCAAGAAAGAAATCTTCAAAGCCGGCAAGGTGCCGCGCTCACTGCTGAAGAACAACGCCGAATACTGCAAGGAGATGGAAAACTTCACTCCGCCCGGTGGCATCTACACGCACATCTCCGGCGTCGATCTCGTGCGCACCGACGAAGACGACTTCTATGTGCTGGAAGACAATCTGCGCTGTCCGTCCGGCGTGTCCTACATGCTGGAAAACCGCGATGTCATGGCGCGGCTGTTTCCCGATCTGTTCGATCAACTGCCCGTCGCGCCGGTCAGTCATTACCCCGCAGACTTACTTGCTGTGCTGCGCTCTACGGCGCCGGCGCGGGTTGGTGATCCGACCGTCGTCGTCCTCACGCCGGGGCGTTTCAACTCCGCCTATTTCGAACACGCGTTCCTCGCTGACGAGATGGGCGTCGAGCTGGTCGAGGGCAAAGACCTCTACGTGCGCAAGAACCACGTCTTCATGCGCACCATAGATGGACCCCAGCGGGTCGATGTGATTTATCGCCGCATCAATGATGACTTCCTCGATCCCAAAAAGTTCAACAAAGACTCCATGCTCGGCGTGCCCGGTCTGTTTCAAGCCTACCGCAGCGGCAAGGTCACCATTGCCAATGCCGTCGGCAACGGCATCGCCGACGACAAAGCGGTGTACGACTACGTGCCGGAGATGATCCGCCATTACCTGGGCGAAGAGCCGGCGCTGAAAAACGTGCCGACCTATCACCTCAAGAAAAAATCCGAGCGCGACGAAGTGCTCGACAAGATCACCACCATGGTCATCAAAGAGGTTCACGGTGCCGGAGGCTACGGCATGCTGGTCGGCCCCAAGGCCAACAAGAAAGAACGTGACGAATACGTGCGTAAGGTGATGGCCCGGCCCAGCAACTACATCGCCCAGCCGGCCCTGGCCCTGTCTACCTGTCCCACCTTCGATGGCAAGAAACTCGATCCGCGCCATGTGGACCTGCGGCCCTATGTGCTGATGGGCCGCGAGGGTCCCACTGTCGTACCCGGCGGGCTCACCCGTGTGGCGCTCAAGAAGGGCTCGCTGGTGGTGAACTCGTCCCAGGGCGGCGGCACCAAGGATACATGGGTTCTAAGCAAGTGATGGTGCTGAGCAAATGACCCTTCTGTCCCGCACCGCCGACAATCTGTTCTGGCTCGGCCGGTATCTGGAGCGCGCTGAGAACACCGCACGCCTGCTCGATGTTTCTTACCGCATGAGCCAGATGCCCGATCCCTCGCTGGCGCCGCACGCCGAATGGCTCGCCGCACTTGAAGTGGTTGGCCAGAGGAAAGCATTCGAAAAGCGTTTTAAGAAACTCACGCCCGATAAAGTCATCGCCTATCTGGCGGTGGACGACGGAAATTTCTCCAGCATCAAAAGCACGTTGCGCAATGCGCGTGAAAACGCCCGCGCCGAACGCAACTCCATTCCTTCGGAAGTGTTCGAAAGTCTCAACGCCACCTGGCTCGGTATCAAGTCCGCCGATATCAAATCCATCCAGGCTCAGGGTTACCGTGATTTCTGTGACTGGGTGAAAGAACGCGTCCACGCCGTGCGGGGGCTCATCTATGGCGTGATGCTCCAGCAGGACGCGTTTGCCTTCCACCGCATGGGCACCTTTATCGAACGCGCCGACAACACCGCCCGTCTGGTCGACGTGAAGTTTCATGTGTTATCTGCGCGCAAGCAGGACAAGATCGAGGACTATTACCGTTGGGGCGCGCTCTTACGCTCGCTGTCAGCCTTTAAGTCCTACCGCACCGTCTACCGCGATGCCGTGCGGCCCATGCAGGTGGTGGAGCTGCTGCTGCTGAATCCGGATTTCCCGCGCTCCATCAATCACTGCACCGGTGTGGTGTCCGATCTACTGGAAGACCTCGCGCCTGATACCCGCGGCGCGTTTCTCGCCAAACGGCTGCATCAGCAGTTCTCAAAAAAGAAAATCGACAAAGTGGTGCGCAGCAAAAACCTGCACGACGTGCTGGAAGATTTTACCGACGCCTCCGCCGCCCTGTCCGACCAAATCGCCAAGGACTTCCTGCTCGAAGGCTAGGTCCCGTGCGGGACGGGCGGGACTCGGCCTGGTGCGAGGCCGAGCGTGTATGCACGCACGCCAATTCCCATGCCCCGATTGTCACCCCATCAGAGATGTGTCGTCACCCGACTTGATCGGGTGACCCATAGCCTCCGGCGTTTATGGATTATCCGCTTTTCAGTTTTTTAGCACGTTCACTTTTATAGAGAGCGGGAACCGCTCGCGCGGCGCGATCCGATGTACACACTCGTTTCTAAAATCGCCAACTAGATTTGTGCGCTTTGTGTTCTCAGCGCACCTTAAGATGCTTGTAACTTCCAATTATGCGGCGTGAGGTCACTTTCTTTATATTCGTCAGGAGCCGCGTTTCTATCCATCATTGCAAACCCAATTATTGCGAATGAACTCCGAAATGTCGAAAAATGAGCGCTCATGCTACCGTCTGAACTAGCGCGCCAATCATACATAAATTGACTTTCTACATTCCATTTTCCCTGGCGCAAGCTTTGAGGGCTGTCAAAGTTTCGGATGATAGAATCTGGCATTCCTCCCATAGTATTTTCAAAGTTCGAAAACCAGCGAATAGCGATTCCACCCTCTGGGGGAATAATCCGCCCTGTTGACTCATAATGCATTCCCAGAGTCAATTTCTTCGCAAAACGATTAATAGCGTCGTTCAAACTGGGTCCTTCCGCATTGAGCGGATTCGCTTCAGCGGGAAAAAGTGCTCGATTCTCCGAGAAACGCTTTAGTTGATCGCTATTGGGCTGCATTTCCGCCAACAGTTGGGGGTCACGCTTGTTAATCTTGCGAATCAGTCCAACCAATTCTTTTCGTTCGTCGTCGGAGGTCGGTTCAGGCCAGAATCGCGTCATAAAGGCCGCAACTTCTTCATCGTGTTTTGAAGCTTGGTTGCAAGAATAGCAGGCCGGAAACTCTAATCCGCTTGGTCGGCGCTTCAGCGCAAAGAGCTGTTTTCCGGGGATATGATCACGTGTTGTTGCCTGCGTACCGCCACCGCAAAAACAACAGATCGGATGTTCTGCTAAGAACCTCTGAGTTGCCGATCTCTTTCTGTTGGCTTCTCCCATATATGTCGGATCTACGCTACTCCGCCGCGTCTTTGACCTGATGCACCACCCGTTGCGGGAACGGAATGTCGATGCCCTCGCGGTCGAAGGCTTCTTTGAACTGTTTGGTCAGCTCGAACTTCACCGCCCAGTAATCGCCGGCGTTGGCCCACACCCGCACGATGATGTTGACCGAGCTATCCGCCAACTCGCCCACGGCATAGAACGGTGCCGGGTCGGTGTGCACGCGCTCGTCGGCTTTGATGATGTCGTCCATGGTTTTGATCGCATGGTCGATGTTGGCGTCGTAGCCGATGCCCATCAGGAAATCGACCCGCCGGGTGGTGTTGGTCGAGAAGTTCTTGATGGTGTCGCCCCATACCGCGCCGTTGGGCACGATGATCTTCACATTGTCCGGCGTTGCCAGTTCGGTGGTGAACAGGGTGATGTCCTTCACCGTGCCTGAGGTGCCGGCGGTGTCGACGAAATCACCCACCTTGAACGGGCGGAAGATGATCAGCATCACCCCGCTGGCCACGTTCGACAGCGTGCCCTGCAGGGACAAGCCGATGGCCAGGCCCAGCGCGCCGAGCACGGCAACGAAGCTGGTGGTCTCGACACCGAAACGGGCCAGCACGGCAATAACGGTGAAGGTGAGGATGGCGTACTTGGCCAATGAAGCGAAGAAAGACCCCAGGGTCGTATCGATACGTTCCGATTTAGCGGACGTTCTGCGGATTGAGCGTGACACCATCCCGGCGACGGTCCAGCCGATGACCAGAATGACGATGGCGCCGATCACTGACAGGCCATAGGTGGTGACGATGGTCATGCCGGCTTCCACCGCCTCACCCATCTGCTGTTCGAGTTCCAGTTCCAACTCTAAGTCCTCCGCTGTTCTTTTATGTCCGCATCTGTCCTGCGGTTGGCGTGGCTTCCTATTCGCTCCTCCGTTTTATTTCAGCTTTGCTTCAATCGCATCCCAAATCTGGGCCTCCAGGCAGGTTTCGTCGAAGTGGTTGATCTCCTGCAGGCCGGTCGGCGAGGTGACGTTGATCTCCGTGAGATAATCGCCGATTACATCGATACCGACGAAAATCAACCCGCGCTCTTTCAGCACCGGGCCGATGGCCTCGCAGATTTCTTCCTCGCGCGTCGTTAGCTTAGATTTCTCTGGCCGTCCGCCGACATGCATGTTGGAGCGGGCTTCGCCCGCTGCCGGCACCCGGTTAATCGCCCCGGCCACCGCGCCGTCGATGAGGATGATGCGTTTGTCGCCTACGCGTACGGCAGGCACGTATTTCTGCACGATCATCGGCTCGCGGAAGTTCTCGGTGAACATTTCCACCAGCGAACCCATGTTTTCGTCGCCTGGGGGCAGGTGGAACACGCCGGCGCCGCCGTTGCCGTACAGCGGCTTGATGATGATGTCCATGTGCTCTTCGCGGAACTCTTTGATCTCCTCCGGGTCGGAGGTGATCAACGTTGGCGGCATAACCCCGTCGAAGTGGGTGACGAACAGTTTTTCCGGGGCGTTGCGCACACTCACCGGGTTGTTCACCACCAGGGTTTCGTCGGCGATGTGTTCCAGAATATGGGTGGCGGTGATGTAGGCCATGTCGAAGGGCGGGTCTTGGCGCATCAGCACCACGTCCATCAGGGTCAGGTCGATCTCCTGGGTCTCGCCGAAACTGAAGTGATTGCCGTCTTCGCGGCGCACCTCCATGGGGTTGGCCTTGGCGATGACCCGGCCATTGCGGAACGATAAGCGGCTGGGCAGATAGTGATACAACCCGAAGCCGCGCTTCTGCGCCTCCAGTGCAAGCACGAAGGTCGAATCGCCCTTGATGTCGATTCCCTCCATGGGGTCCATCTGTATGGCAACGGCCAACGTCATCGCAAAGTGTCCTTCTTCATGCGGTGTGTCTTCAGTGCACGCGCTGTTTTAAATCTTGCACCACGGTGTCGATGCGGGTGCGTTCCACGCTGTGCGGCGCGCGCATCAGATAGGCTTCCAGTGCGCCCAACGCCTGCGACAATTCGCCAAGGCGCAGATGCAGCAAACCGGTCTCGCGGTAGATCGCGGGGCTGTCGGGGCTCAACACCTGCATGGTCTCCAGCGCGCCTAAGGCGCTGTCCATTTGGCCCAGGTCGAGGCGGCGGGTCTTCACGTTGTTCTGCAGGCGTAGCAGGATATCGCGGTCACTCACCGGGCTATAATGACTGGCGTCCAGTTCCTCGGCCTGACCGGCCACCACCTTCAACAGGTCGCGCAGCGCCCGGGTGTCCATCACTTGCCCGTTGTGAAACGGATCGATGATTACGCGGGAGCCGTCTTCGGCTTCCAGCCGCACCAGAAAGTGTCCGGGAAAACTCAGACCCGCCGCGTCCCAGCTTTGGTTTTTGGCAGCGGCGATAAACAGAATACCCAGCACCACGGGCAGACCTTTGCGCCGGTCGATGACGCGCATCAAATTGGCGTTGTCGAGATCGTCGTAAGTGTCTTCATCGCCGCGAAAGCGGAAGGTGTCACAGATCACCGTGCGCAACGCGTCGGCCATCTCGTCCGCGGCGGGATGGCGTTCATCAAGTTTTTGCTGCTGCACCTCGTCGTCCAAGGTGCTGAACATCTCTTTCACCACCGCGCGGTATTCGTCCAAGTCGGCCTCGGGCCGATCGATCGCGGCCAGCAGCAAGGCCGCCTCGGCCAGGTCGACCGGCGCATTGGGATTTTCCAGCAACGCTTTAAGCTGGTCGAGTGGAGGGGTGGTGGCCGGTTTGCTCATGCGCCTGCCTTCTCGACATGAACCAGCGTCACCACGCGCCGCACGTTTCCGGCGGCGCGGGCGTGGCGGATCACCCGGTTGAGTTCCGACTGATCTTCGGCCCGGCCTAGCAGATAGACGCTTTGATCGACGACCTCGACGGAAAACCGCGACCCGCGCACGCCGGGATCGTCGCTCAAGCGGGCGAGGATGGTTTCCGCCAGTACCGGATCGCGGTTCGGATCGCCGCCGATCTTGACGTCGCTCTGCACCGCCGCAACACCGGGCAACGACCAGATCAGACGTAAGGCTTCGATGTGATCGTCGATGTGGGCCACCTCGCCCCACAGGCGCACGGTGCCACCGCTGGTATCGGTGTCGAGGGCGGTGAATCTGACTCGGCTGACATCCAGCCACGCCCGGTTGATGGCCAGTTGCAGGCTCAGGTCGGCCTGCGGATCGCGTGCCACAACGGTCTCATCCTCGCGGGCCGCTGCCGCCACGCCGGCGCTATACGCCATTTCGAACGGCGTCGGCGCGCAGGCGCTCAGGAGCAGCGGCATGGCGACCGCTACGGCGCAGATTGGAACCGGTGAGGCAAAAGGGTGGCTCATGGCGCCTAACCTAGTGATTCGCGGTGCTGCGTCAATTCAGCTCCCCTCCTAGATTGTCCCAGGGATTGCCCCAGGGATTGCCCCAGGGATTGCCCCAAGGATTGCCCAAGCAATTGCCCCAGGGCCGCCTCAAGGTCTCCAGGCATCGGCAATCCGCCGGGGCCAGCGCCAGGGCCGCACGATCATAACGTCGAAGCGGATGGCGTATCCCGCATACTGGGAATGTGCGGCGAGATAGGCCTCGGCGCCGCGGGCGATCCGTGTCTGCTGGTCCGCGCTCACCGCTTCCATGGCCTGGGTGGCAGTCTCCCGCGCTTTGACCTCAATGAAGGCGAGGGTCCGGCCCCGCGCAGCAATGATGTCGAGTTCGCCCGCGCCTGAGCCGCGTGGGCTGCGCCAGCGTGTGTCGAGTACCCGCCAGCCGTTCAGCCGCAGCGCCCAGCAGGAGAGACGTTCCGCCCATCGCCCCCGCCGCTCCGCCGCCGCTCGGGTGTGGGGTTCAGCCGCCATCGGTCTTGGCCGCAAGCGCTAGGGCGCGGCTGTAGACGTCTTTTTTCGCCACTCCTGTTGCTGCGGCAACGGTGGCCGCGGCGTCGCGCACGCTCATGGAAGCCATCGCCGCGGTTAAAGCCTGGTCGAGGTCTGCGGCGTTAACGGCGGTGTCGGGCGCAGGCGGCCCGATCATCACGACCACCTCTCCTTTCGGCGGTGATTCGGCTGCCATGACTTCGGCGAGGTCCCGCAGGGGCCCCCGCCGCACCTCTTCATGAAGCTTGGTCAGTTCCCGCGCCACAACGGCGGACCGCCCGTCCATCAGGCCGGCCATGTCGGACAGGGTTGCCGCCAGACGCGGTCCGTTCTCATACACCACCACGGAAGCATCAATCGCGGCCAGCTTCGCCAGCGCTTGCTGCCGTGCTTTGGCCTTTGGCGGTAAAAAGCCGCAAAACACCAGCCGGTTGGTGGGCAAGCCCGCCGCCACCGCTGCCGCCAACAGAGCCGATGCGCCGGGCACGGGTATCACCTTGTGTCCCGCATCCAAACAGGTCTTTACCAGCTTGTAGCCTGGGTCCGAGATCAAGGGTGTGCCTGCATCGGACACCAGGGCCACGCGTTGCCCTTTGTCCAGCGCCGCCAGAATCTTCGGCCGCACTTTCGCACCACTGTGGTCGTTGTAGGCGAGCAGGGGCGCCGAAAGGCCAAAGTGCGACAACAGTTTTCCCGTCACCCGGGTGTCCTCGCAGGCCACCAGATCGGCTTGAGACAGCACATCCAGCGCGCGTAAGGTGATGTCCATCAGATTGCCAATAGGCGTGGCCACCACATAAAGGCCACACTCCAGGGGCTGACTCTTGAAGCGCGGGACCAGCGCCTCAGGTTGCCAAGCCTCCGGCTTCGGTTGCCATGCGGTTGGCCGGGCGTTACCGTCCGCTGACTCCGCCGGACCAGACGTTTCCGGCGCCGACTGCACCTTTGACCGGGATGTTTTGGATGACTGTTTGGCGCGCCTTGCCATTGCTGTTCTGGGCCGGAGCCGTCCTTTCAGGCTGTGAGACGTCCGATGTACCACGCCAGGCGGCCCCGGAAAATGCGGCCCCGCAAGTGGTGGCCGCCCCTGCTGATCCTCGACCCGCGCCCGTGGATGCGGGACCGGCGCTGAGCCGCAATCAGCTCATTCCCGGTCTCGACCCCGCCCTCAGAACCGGTGGCGCAGTCACAGTCCCGGCGCCGCCCCGCGATCCCTTTGGCCTGGTGCGGGTCGGCCTGCTGCTGCCGTTGTCCGGCCCATCCGCTGATACCGGACAGGCGCTTCTGAACGCCGCACAGATGGCGCTGTTCGACATCGCCGACGCCCGTTTTGTCCTGCAGCCCTACGACACCGCCGGCACACCGGACGGCGCGGTCGATGCCGCGGCCCTTGCTGTCGCTCATGGCGCGCAGGTGCTGCTCGGGCCCATGTTCTCGGCCTCGGCCAAGGCGGTCATGCCCCAGGCCCAGGCGGCAGGCGTCAACATGGTGCCGTTCACCACTGACCCCACGGTCGCGGCGCCAGGCGTGTTCGTCATGGGCTTTCTTGTTCATGAGCAGGTGCGGCGCATCATCTCGTTCAGCCGGGCGCAGGGCATTCAACGCTTCGCCGCGTTGGCTCCCGCAACGCCATATGGCGAAACCGCAGTCGATGCCATGCAGCAAGTGCTGCAGCAAACCGGCGGTACCCTCAACCGTGTCGCGTTTTATGACCCTAGCGGTGAAGACATCGCTGATGTGGTCCGTCAATTCGCTGATTACGACCGTCGTCACAACGCGTTGTTGGCGCAACGCGCAGCGCTTGAGGGTCGAACCGATGCAGTGTCACGGGTGGCCCTGCAGCGGCTCGAGCGTATGGACACCATCGGTGACGTGCCCTTCGACGCGGTGCTGCTGCCGGAGCAAGGTGGCCGTCTCACCGAAGTTGCGGCGCTGCTGCCATTTTATGATGTCGATCCAGGTCGGGTGCAGTTACTCGGCACGTTGTTATGGCACGCCCCTGATCTCGGCAAGGAACCGGCACTGGTCGGCGGTTGGTATCCGGCACCCGATCCCGAATCCAATGCGGTGTTCTACCGCCGCTACCGCGAGCTGTATGGCAGCCAGCCCCCGGCGATCGCCACCCATGGTTACGATGCGGTGGCGCTGGCCGCCGTGTTGGCCCGCACCCGCCAGAGCGCGCCCTTCGCGTCGGATGCGTTAGCCATGCCCAGCGGATTTTCTGGAGTAGATGGCGTGTTTCGCCTGCTGCCGACAGGACTATCCGAACGCGGTTTTGCCGTGATGGCCGTAAACCGCAACGGGGCGGAACCGATCGACATGGCGCCGTCCACGTTCGAGGCGCCGCTTCAGGCCGTCGCCGCACCGCCGCAGTTTTAGTTTTTCCCAGACGTCCTTGCGATGCCGGTCAGTTGACTTGCGGCTGCTCTGTGTACATCTGTGCCACTAGGGATTTCCGCAAGGCATCAGCGTAGAACAGCTGTGAGCGGTTGATGATCGCTTCCGGCTGCGACACGTCGACGCCATACACCGCGGCGTTCCAGTCCTTGCGCGGTTCGATCACACTGCCTTCGAAGCTGCCACCGGCAAACAAGCCGGCATTGCGCGAATAGGCGACGATGTCGTTGCCGACGTTCGTGGTTGTCGACGCCTCGGCGCCCGCACCGACCGAGCCGATGCTGATGCCCACATTGGCGCCGATCTTAAACTCGTCATCGAGCATGGCCTGCATGCCTTTATCGGTCAGGATCAGAAACATCGTTTCCGCCGACTGCATGCCCGCCTGCAAGCCGATGGAGCCAGAGGCCATGCGGTAAAAAGCGGGGTCGCCGAAGGTGCCGTCGCGCAGACGTTTCAGCAACACGCCGTCACCGTAGCTTCCGCCGATGATGAATCCCGCTTTGTAGTACGACGGAATAACCAGGACTCCGCGCGCGCGGGCCAGCAGGGATTCCAGCTGATCCGACGGCTTGTGCTCGGTGCGCACGCGCTCCACCGCAATCTTGGACTCGTCGATGACGTGCCGTGCATCCATGGCGTCGTCGGTTTGGGCGCGGGCAGGTCCGGCGGTGCCGGGCGCGATTATGGTGACCAGGCCAGCCAGCGCGGCGATGACAAGACACGCGCGGACGGCGCGGTAAGCGTTCGAAAAGCAAGAAAAAGTGAGGGTCATTTATGACTCCTATGCGTTTGCTCGGACTCCGGGTGTGCTCTACCGGATAACGGCCGAACGTCAGTGTCGGTTTCAACTGAGTCGATTATGTGGCGCGCCCACGTTTATGGGCTCTATTTAGCCGTATTCGGGCGTGACCGGCAATAATGAAAGCCGGTCAAGTCATCTGGTGACTCCGGCGCTAGAACTTTTCGCGGCTGACTTCGTCGACGTAGCGGCCTTGGAACAGGGTAATACCCAGTTGCCGGCCCACCCGGATCGCGGCTTCGGAATCGCAGCGGGTCAGAATGGTGTGTCCCCGCTTGCGCAGCAAAATCATGGCTTTGAGTTCTTCACCCCGCTGGGTTCCCACCATGCCGGACAGCTCGCTGGTCCAGGCCAGCTTGGTGTAGTTGACGCCCAGGCGTTCCGGGTCCGCATAGGGGAAGGTGTCGAGGCTGAGGGAGTCGACACAAATCCGGTACCCCCGCTCGTGCAGGAAATCACGGGCGAACACGAAGTTGGCTAGGTCGGACAGAATGTCTTCCAGCCGCAACTCCAGCACGGTTTCGTGGGTCGTCGGATTGACGTCGCTATCGAAGGTCAAAAATTCTTCCGACAATATGGTCGCCACGTTGACATTAATGCTGAAGCCCTCACGCATTAGGGTGCGGTCGTCCCGCCGCGACACTTGGGCCAGCACCCGGCGGTCGAGGGTTTGGGTCAGCCGTTGGAACAGCCACCGGTTGGCAGTCAGATCCGTGTTGGGCATCAGGGTTTCGCGCAGGTCGCCGATGGAAACGAACACTTCTGTGAACACGATCTCTGGCTGGTTTTCTTCGACGAAGGCACAGACGTTCTGCCGCCGGGTGTGGCTCGACAGGTCAACCTGGGACAGCGAGTCTTCGATGCGGGCCAGTTCCAACGGCGTGATGGGTTGGCCCCGGTCGGATTTCTGGCGCAGCGCCTCTTTGTCGGCGATCAAGTCATCTAGGCTTTTCTTTTTCTTGCGCCCACTCGACGCCACCTGCCGCTCGGCGAAGGCCAGCAGCTTGTCGTAGTCCTTGGTCATGTCGAACCAGCTGCTCAACCGATTCTTGCGCGGATCAGAGCTGAATCGCTTCATCAGCTCATCGCCACTCCATAACTTGAGAAGTTTGACGACGGCGTTTTCGACCTGACTGGTTTCCGACTTCTCGAAAATCACCATCAGATCCGAGTTGCGCAAACGGTAAAGCCAAGCCGATCGTGTGCGCGTTAAATCTTCAAACGATGTTTCTGCGCTCAGCAGATCGTCCCGTTCCCGATGCTGAGGCTGAAGGCGCGACAAGTGCAGGCGGATCACGCCGCGCTTGCGGGCAGAAGGCTCCAAGCCGCGCAGGTCTTCCAGCAACTTGTTCTCGTGACTCTCACCCAGTGGGTGCGGCGTCATCTTCTCTTCGGGCATCATCTGATCGGACATAGCGCGCTCCCCCTACCGCTTCGCCGCGCGGTGATTGGGTTTGCCGAAGGAGTCCAGAAAATACCCCTGAAAGATACGGATGCCTGACTGGAGCCCCCATGCCATGGCGTCCTGGGAATCGCATCGCGACAGCACGGTCTGGCTTCCGCCAACGGCTTTGATCAGGTCCTCAGCGTTCTTATTCGAATCAGGCCGCATCTGGTCGATCAGTTCCGGTGACCAGATAATTTTCGCATAGTCCGGCTTCATCAGCGTCACATCGAGCATTTGCAGCATGACCGTGCTCAAGCCGTCGATTAGAAGCGAATGACCCATGGCCGTCACCACATCCTGCACGTCGTAATACTCGCGGATCGCTGACAGCACATCGATCGCTTGAACCTCAACGATCACCTTTTGATTCTCGGGAATGCGCTCCAGGAAGGTCTTGAAGGCCGATGTCGGAATGGTCTCGAGGTTCAGGTTGAGACTGATAACGGCGGACTCTCGGGCATGCGGCGCGCGCACAACCGTTTCCAGCATGCGCAGGTCCATGGTGCGGCTAAGGTCCTGAAACAGCCAGCGGTTGCCGAACACATCAATGCCTGGCGCGATGGCGCGCTGCAGATCGCCCACCGACAAATAGAATTCATAAAATTCAATCTGAGCATCTGCTTGGCCGGGGTCGACCCTCATGGCTACCTGGTCCCGGACAAACGGGATAATATTGGTGGCGGCCAGCTCCTTCTGAATCTGATCCAACTGTACCGGTGACATGACTGGCGGCGGCGGTTCCGGCGGGGGCTGGCGCAAGCGCTGATTGGCTTCCTCGCGCAGGTTTTGCGCCATGTTCAGGGCTTGGGCCGAGTCCACTTCCAGATCGAACCACGTGACGAAACGGTCGTTGCCGTCCGCATCTTCGGTGAAGGTGGCCGGGTCGTCGTCGAACAGACCGCGCAAACGGTTACAGATGGCATTCACGTCCCGCTGCGCACCGGCGTTCACAGTGATCACCAAATCCTGGTTGATCATCGGGAACATCTGAATGTGCATGCCCCCTTCAAGATTGCCGAACATGCGCGAGATGATTTTGGTTTTTACCGGGGTGCGGTTGCGCTCCATCAGGCGGGACAGATAGATGCGGACAACTTTGCGGCCTTCCGGATTGCGTCGCATCCGATCAAGCGTGTCACACAGCAGATTTTCCTGATACGCCGTTGTGGCCTGCATAACGTGTTCGCGCGCCGGATGCGCGTTTCCCTTGTCTAAACCAATTCAAATCGCGCCACGCGCCGGCCAGCGTGGTTCCTGTCAAATAACACCCTAAGGGAGATGCCGGTTCAGCGCCATACCACTGAAAATCGATCTTTTCTAGTGCTGAAACGCCTGATAGCTGGGGGAGTTCCGGCGTCAATTCACATGCAGACCGCACACTCCCAGTCGGGCGCAATCTGCCTCATTTTACCTGCCGCCTATTCTTCCCGGTAACCATTTGGAAAAGGTTAAAGAATAGGGTGAAGTGTCGGACTGCGGGCGCCATAACCCGCAGCCAAGGCAAACGTGGGGAGTTTTCCGGTGAAACGGATTTTGGTAACCGGCGGCGCTGGCTTCATCGGCTCGCACCTGTGCGAACGATTGATGTCGGACGATCAAGAAGTTTTATGCGTCGATAACTATTTTACCGGCCGGCGTCACAACGTTGCGGCCTTGCTCGACCATCCGGGCTTCGAGCTGATGCGCCACGATGTGACCTTTCCGCTCTACGTCGAGACCGACGAAGTCTACAACCTCGCCTGTCCGGCCTCGCCCATTCACTATCAGTTCGACCCTGTGCAGACGACCAAAACCAGTGTGCATGGCGCCATCAACATGCTGGGGCTGGCCAAGCGCACAAAGGCCAAAATCTTGCAGGCCTCAACCAGCGAAATTTACGGTGATCCGGAAGTCCATCCCCAGGTCGAAGATTATAACGGCAACGTCAACACCACCGGCCCGCGCGCCTGCTACGACGAGGGCAAGCGCTGCGCCGAAACTCTGTTCTTCGACTACCACCGCCAGCATAACCTGCGGATCAAAGTGGCGCGCATTTTCAACACGTACGGACCGCGTATGCTGCCCGATGACGGGCGCGTGGTGTCCAACTTCATCGTTCAGGCGCTTAAAGGGGAGCCCATCACCATTTACGGCGATGGCAGTCAGACCCGCTCCTTTTGTTATGTCAGCGATCTGGTCGACGCGCTTATCCGGCTCATGAATTCAACCGATGCCTTCACCGGTCCGGTCAATCTCGGCAACCCGGGGGAGTTCACCATCCTCGAGTTGGCCGAGAAGATCCTGGAGCTGACGGGGTCCAAATCCAAGATCGAGCATAAGCCCTTGCCTCAGGACGATCCGGTCCGGCGCCAACCCGACATCACGCTGGCGAAGACCGAGTTAGAGTGGCAGCCGCATGTGGCGTTGGACGATGGCCTGGCTGAGACGATTGCTTACTTCAAATCACTCCTCAGTGCTTGACCCTTGAGACCTAACGCATGACTCACGCTGCCGCCGAATTGTCGCTGCATCTCAGCCGGTTTAAAGGCCGGCGCGTGCTTGTGGTGGGCGATGTTATGGTCGACCGCTTTATATATGGTGACGTGCGGCGCATCTCTCCCGAAGCACCGGTGCCGGTGGTGCGCATCTCACGCGAATTTTCGCAGCTTGGTGGTGCCGGTAACGTGGCGCGCAACGCGGCCAGTCTTGGCGCCTCTGTCGGCTTCTTCTCGGTCATCGGCGACGACCGTGCCGGCAAGGAAGTGACGGACTTGTTAAGCGGGCTGAGCGGCATTGAGCCGTTCCTGCGCATCAACCGCGAGCGCGAAACAACAATCAAGAATCGCTTCTTCTCAGCGGATGGTCATCACCTTCTGCGCGCCGACCGTGAGACCGTCGCGCCGATTGAGGTCGCCGATGAAGAGGATCTCATCCAGGCGTTTCGCCGTGAAGTCGCGCGGGCTGAAGCCGTCATCCTTTCGGACTACGGCAAAGGTGTCGCCTCACCGGCCCTGTGCCGTGCGGTTATCGCTGCGGCCCAGGAGGCGAATGTACCGGTGGTGGTCGATCCCAAAGGCACCGACTACAGCGTCTACGGCGGCGCGTCCGTTGTCACACCAAATCGCGCTGAGCTGGGCGCGGCCACCGGTCAGCCGGTCGTTGCCGACGCCGATATCACTACGGCGGCCCATGCGGTGATGGAGACCGCCAGTCTCGCCGCTGTTCTGGTCACTCGCTCGGCAGAAGGCATGACCTTGTTTGAGGCGGACCGACCGCCAGCCCATTTCGAAGCGGAAAGCCAGGAAGTGGCCGATGTCACGGGTGCCGGTGATACCGTCGCTGCCGTCCTCGGCCTCGCCCTCGCCGCGGGCGCGCCGCTGGATCAAGGGGCACGCCTGGCCAACGCCGCTGCGGGACTTGTCGTCCGCCGACGCGGCACGGCCGTGGTGACAACGCGCGAACTGGCCGCGGCCTTGCTCCGGCGTGATCTCAGCGCGGCAGAGTCCAAAGTGGTGGATCTGCCAGCCGCCGCGGCCAAGGCAGCTTTGTGGCGCAAGGACAACCGCATGGTCGGTTTCACCAATGGCTGTTTCGACTTGCTGCATCCTGGCCACGTATCTCTGCTTACTCAGGCGAAATCGCACTGCGACCGCTTGATCGTCGGTCTCAACTCCGATGCGTCGGTGGCTCGCCTCAAGGGGCCGGGCCGCCCGGTGCAGCCGGAAGCTGCGCGGGCCGCGGTCTTGGCATCCATGGAGGTGGTGGATCTCGTCGTGGTGTTTAGCGAAGACACGCCGCTTGAGTTGATCAAGGCCGTTCAACCAGATGTCTTGGTTAAAGGTGCGGACTACAGTAAAGACGAGGTCGTCGGCGCCGACGTTGTCGAAGCGGCAGGCGGCCAGGTCATTCTCGCCGATTTGGTTGACTCCTATTCAACAACGGCGACAATTGCGGCGCTGAAAGAGGGGTCCTGATGAAACGCCTATCCATTCTATTCGCACTGACCACGGCACTGAGCGGCTGCTCGGCCATCGGCCAATATTTTCCGGATTTCGAGCCGACCGGTGACACCATGTCGAGTTCATCGCCGGCGACGACCCGACCGACGTCCGCTCCGGTGGTGCCGGGTTCGCAGGCCCCCGTCGCCCCCGTCGATGCCGGAATGTTGATGGCGTGCCGCGGGCATGTGCTGGTGCCAGCCATCGGCATGACCTTCGTGCCCAGCGGCGCACGCGTGCCCGGTTCAGGTCAATATCTGCGCGAGGAAAGCCTCACCCCGCCTTACCGGGTGTTGCCCCCGGGCGCCATGGCGACCCAGGACTACAACCCCAGCCGGCTCAACGTCGACTTGGACCGCAGCAACCGCATCATCAATCTGCGCTGCGGCTGAGCATACCCAAACGCTCTAGTCCTGAAGGCGAAAGCCCGGATCGGTCATCGCCATCAGGCGTTGACCGGCGCCGTGGGCAAACCTCACCATCAGGGCCTTGCGCCGGCTGGCATGCAGGCGGTGGAGCGGCGCCGGCCGGATGACGGTTGCGCCATAGCCGTCGGCGACCAAAACGCCGCAGGTCTCAGGAAGAATCTTCAGCGGAAAGTGATCGGCCACGGCGAAGGAAAACCCATCGCAGTACGGCACGTAATCGAGCCATTTGTCGTCGGCCCTGAAGTCCGCCACCGTGCTTTTGACCTCGACCATCACCAAGGTGCCGTCCGGGGACAGGCCAGCCACGTCGGCGCGGCGGCCGTTACCCAGCTTGAACTCCGTCAGCACCGCGTAACCTTGGTCGGCCAGCCAGCGGCACACACCACGGGTCACCCCGGCGGTGATGGCCGCCGGATCGGTGACGCGGATTTTACCGGACGTGCGCCGCGCCAGACCCCTGTTCATCTTATGTTCCCCATACTGCCACTTTACGGGTCTGCCGATGCGCGGACAACTGGAACGATTTAGCCGCGGCCTCCGGTATGGGCCATACCCTTGCCCCGGGGCTGAAAAGGTTTAAGGTGCGCCCGTTTTCGGCGCCGCAAAAGGACTGGTTCGTCGTGAGAGTGTTACGCGCCAAATTACATGGCATCCGGGTGACGGGTGCGGATTTGCACTACCACGGATCGATCACCCTCGATCCGGAGCATTGCGCCCAGGCCGGGCTCTATCCGACCGAGTTCGTCGATGTCTGGAACAAGAACTCCGGCGCGCGGCTGACCACCTATGTCATCTACGGCGAACCGGGGTCGCGCTGCTGTGTGCTCAACGGCGCGGCTGCACGAACGTGCCAACGGGGTGACGAACTCATTCTTGCCGCCAGCTGTGATCTGGAGCCGGATCAGCTTTACGGCCACACCCCGCGTATTCTGACCTTCACGCCCGACAATGATATCGATCAGGTGTTGCAGTACGAGGTGTTCAAGAGCGAAGCGTTCGAACACGACTTCCGCATTACCGAGATTGTTGGCGAAGAACGCAGGCCCGCGAGTGTGCACAACTACGCCAATGTCGATCTCCGTGCCATCCGCGCCGACTTGGAAGCGAAAGGTCTCGACCGGGCTGCCATCGATGCCTTTATCGCCTCTCACCTGACCCGCTAAACCAGTTGCGCCTCGGGACACCTTCATTGCTGGCTCAACTTCTGCCCCGTAGTGTAGGGCGATGACCGAGAGTTCTGCGCCTACCTTGTCTTTGCCGTTGAAAACGCGCCGCCTGATTATCCGGGATTACACGGAAGAGGATTGGCCGCAGGTTCATGCTTACGTGAAAGACCCCGCATTCTGGAAATATCAGGCCGGGGAACCGCCCACGGAAGACCGCGTCAAGGCTTTGGTGCAATGGGCCGTGCAGGAACAAGCCCAGGCGCCGCGGACCAACTATTATCTTGCCGTCGCCGATCAAAAGGGTGGCGCTCTAATTGGCGAAGCGGTGCTCAAAGCGATGCCGCCTGGCCATAGTCAAGGCGAGATCGGTTTTGGGGTGGCTCCGGACGCGTGGCGCAAAGGCTACGGCACAGAGATCGCCCGCGCGCTCATTGAAGCCGCGTTCGATCACCTCAAATTGCATCGCGTCGCCGCCCAATGCGCGCCGGAAAACAAGGTCAGCATTCGCGTGATGCAAAAGCTGGGTATGGCGCGGGAAGGTCTTCTGCGGGAGCACTACCGCGCTGGCAATGCGTACTGGTCGACCGTGATCTACGCGATACTGGATCGCGAATACGAAAAAATCCGCCGCGCCACGACTCAGAGCTAGCCTTGCTCCCGCCATAATTCCTGCGCAGCGTTTGGTATTCTGTTCCGCATTATAACGGAGCGCACCGATGACGACGTTAAGCCGCCGCACCTTTACCCTTGGATCCGCTGCCGCCGGCCTGGCCGCACCGGCTTTGGCGCAGTCCCAATCCGTAAGCGTTACCGTCGACCCGCGCAATGTCGTGCGGCCGGTTCCGCCTGGGGTGGTCGGCTGGGGGGCGATGTGGAAGCGCGACATGCTGTGGCCGTCGCCGCCCGCGCAGTTCACTGATCAATCCCATCAGGACTACATCATCCGTTTGGGTGAAACCAACGCGCCACTGATCAAATCAGCCGATGTGCGCAACATCAGTTGGCCATGGGGTGTCTCGTTTTCTACCTGGGCGGTGAACTGGGAAAACAGTGCCCGGCCGTGGAGTCAGCGCCTGCAGGACTGCGCCCGTTTTCTCAATCGCACCAGTCCATGGTGCGAAACAACGATTGTCGGCGTCGGCGATCTCATGACCCTGGCGCATATTTGGAATCTCGAGGCCATTACCGTGTCCGTGCCGCTTGCCGTTATTGACGGCAATACGACCCGTTGGGGTCCAGGCCTCTTCGATCAGGTTTTTTCCGAAGACGTCATCGAAAAAATCAGCGACCACGCCAGGCTACTTGTGGACTACATGAAATTTCACACCACGTGGCGCGATCTGAAACGCATCTACATCGCTGCTGGGTGTGAGTGGCGGCACTACAAACTCCGCAACCCCTCACCCGCGGTGCTGTCTTACGCCGCGCTGATCAAACGCATCCGCGAAAAGATTGCCGACGACAAAGTTATCATTGTTGCGTCGGCGTCCGACAGTGCGGACCTGCCCGGGCTGGAACGGGAACAAGCCAACAGCTGGAACCGTTACCTCTACGAAGAACTGATCGGCACACCCGGTGTGGCGATGGATTTGCACCGCTATCGCGGCATGATCGGAACCGACCGTTCCAACGGCACCATACCGATGAGCCGCCGCAACATTGATCTGCTGTTGCAAACCGGCGTCTCGCAACGCGATTACCTTACCGTTCGGCCCGAACAGTGGGGCGGGTCGGGAAGACCTATTCCCTCGGTGCTGTTTGAGAACGCTATTCATGGCGCTGATGCGGATCACAGCCGCACCAGTGACGCGCCGTGGCCCTGGCCTCCGGTGATGGCCCATGCCGATCTGGTGCGCGAAGCTCTCGCCAGTGAGGCCATGAGTTTTCTCGGCTGGACCTGGTTTCCGGAAGCTCTGCCACGGGAATGGCCGCACGGCGCGCTCAAGAACGGCGCCCTTCAGCCCCACGCTTTGGTTCAGGCGTTCCTGTCTGCACCCCACCGAGATACCTTCGTCCGCGTTACATCATCGGATGAGAACCGCGTGCGCGCCGTCGCGTCGCGGCAGAACGCCGGAGCCCTGGCGGTGACCGGGGGGAACTTCTCCCAGTCGCCGGCTCAGATGCGAGTTAGTGCCGCGAACGGCAACCGACTGCAGCGCGGCGTGCTGTTCACAGAGCAGGGTGAAAGATCGGTGCGTTTATCTGCCACCGGCGGCTTGGACCTGCCGCCCATGTCCCTATTCCGGGTCACATCATAGGGTGAGGCTAAACTACCAGCCGGTCTTGATGCGCTCGATCAGCTCTTCCATGGTTGGGATGAAACCGTCTTTGTACCAGGGGTCCTGGGCGAAGCGGTAAGCGTTGTGGCCGGCAAACATCAGCTCTTCTTCCACCTCACCGTCGTGCACGATGTTCTGCAGGGTCTTCTGAATGCAGAACGACCTTGGGTCAGCCTTGCGCCCGGTCGAGCCCTTCTCGTTTTCCGCCCAATTCGAGAACTGGCACTGGGACAGGCACCCCATACAGTCAATCTGATCTTTGCGGATTTCTTCAGCTTTGTCTTGAGACACAAAGATCAAAGTTGAATCAGGCGTCTTCAGCGCTTCGGTGCGCCCTTCGGCGACCCAAGCTTCTGCACGCGCTTTGTCTTCGGCGGTGACATAGACTTCGCGTTTACGGGCGCCCACGCCGAACGCCGTGTCATGCGCGCCGACCGGGTCCGGTGAAAACGCGATCTGATGATCGGACCGCTCGACAAGTTCGTGAATAAATTCGTTCTTGACGGCTGAGGAATAAAACCCGGTCGGACTGAACTTGTGCAGCAGCACGTCGCCCGGCTCAAGTGTGAGAAGGCGCTTCTTCCAATCATCGGAGATCGGGCTTTCTTTCGTCAGCAGCGGCCGCGTGCCGAATTGAAAACACACAGGCCCGACTTCAGGATTGTCCAGCCAGTCTTCCCATTCGCTCAGCCACCACACGCCACCGGCCATGATGATAGGGACAGTCTCAAGCCCGGCCTCGTTCATCACTTTGCGCAAGGCGACCACGCGCGGGTATGGGTCTTCGGGCGCCATGGGGTCTTCGGAATTCGAAAGACCGTTGTGCCCGCCCGCGAGCCATGGGTCTTCGTAGACGACCCCGCCCAGCAGATCGGCGTGTTTGTGATAGGCCCGCTTCCACAACGCGCGGAATGCCCGCGCGGAAGAAATGATGGGGTAGTAGTAGATGCCGTACTGGGTGGCGATTTCCGCCAGCCGGTAGGGCATGCCGGCCCCGCAGGTGACGCCATGCACCAATTCACCGCAGTCTTCCATAATGCCGTGAAGCACCCGTTCAGCGCCGCCCATCTCCCACAGGATGTTGACGTGCAAGCGGCCTTCGCCGCCCCGCAGCTCATGGGCGATCTTGGCCTGAGCAATGCCGCCGTCGATGGCATACTTGACGAGTTCCTCATGCCGGTCCTTGCGGGTGCGGCCGTGGTAGACCTGCGGCACAATCGAACCATCGTCTTTAAAAGAGTCCGCGTTAACGCCGGAAAAGGTGCCGATCCCCCCAGCCTTGGCCCAGGCGCCCGAACTGCGTCCGGTGGACACACTGACGCCCTTTCCGCCCTCGATCAGGGGCAGAACCTCTGCGCCCGAGACCATGATCGGGTTGAGTGCTTTCACGTCGTGTCCTCTCGTATCCCAGACGGCAGGTGAAGTCTCCCGCAATCACCCACCGCCATATTGAGCAGAAATATAGTGGTTCTAGGGGCTTAAACCAAATCGAGTTGTTTCACTAAAGGGCGCAACTCCTGCGGGACGTCCGTACAGAAACTACGCACCCCCCAGCCTGCGAGTTTGTTGACCATGTCCGCATCGTTTACGGTCCAGGCCATCAGTTCGAATCCGGCGGCGATGAGTGTTGCCGCTTGGTCAGCGGTGAGGCGATCCGCATTCGGGCACATGACGCTGAGACCCAGGCTCTCTGCGGCTTCATCCCAGTCTTCCGGCAACAGGTCAAAACACAATCCGCGCGGCCAGTCCGGCTGAGCTTCCTTCGCCGCCGCAAGGGCGACGCGCGAGAAACTGGTGATCACCGGTGGCGGCTTGTGGTCCGGCCAACAGTCCGCCGCAACGGCCAGGGCGATCTTCGCGGTTTCGACCTCCCGGCCCGGATCGGGTTTCAACTCGATATCTGCACCGAGGTTTGAGGTCTCCAGCAGGTCGATGGTTTCTTCCAAGGTCGGCACCATCTCTCCGGCGAAGCTCGGGTCAAACCAGCCGCCGGCATCCAGACCGCTGAGTGCCTCCAGTGTGGTTTCTGCCAGCAGGCCGGTCCCGTTGGTGGTGCGTTCCAGACTGGCGTCATGAATCACCACCGGGCGCGCATCGAAGGTCAGGGCGATGTCGAACTCAACGGCCGTCGCGCCCGCTGCCGCTGCCGCCCGGAAGGACGCCAGAGTATTCTCTGGCGCCAGCCGGGGTGCACCGCGATGACCGACAATGCGAGGCAGCAGGCTCATACGCCAACCACGCCGGTTCAGTGAAGTCGGCGGCGCGGGTTAGGCGTCCGCCTTTTCCTTCGGCTTCTCTTTGCCGTCGATGTCTTCACCGGTCTCTTGATCGACGCGTTTCATCGACAGCTTGACCTTGCCGCGGTCGTCGACGGCCAGGCACTTCACCTTGACCATGTCGCCTTCCTTGACGATGTCCGATACCTGCTCGACGCGGTAGGGCGCCAGTTCGGAGATGTGGACCAAGCCATCGCGCTTGCCGAGGAAGTTCACGAAAGCGCCAAAGTCCATCAGCTTCACCACCTTGCCGGTGTAGATCGTGCCAATCTCCGGTTCGGCGACGATGTCGCGGATGCGCTTCACCGCATCGTCCGTCGCGTCCTGGTTGGCGGAGGCGACTTTGACCGTGCCATCGTCTTCGATGTCGATCTTACAGCTGGTCTCTTCCTGGATTTCACGGATGACCTTGCCGCCCGTGCCGATGATGTCGCGGATCTTATCCTTCGGCACCGACAACGTGGTGATGCGCGGTGCATGACCCGCCACCTGTTCACGCGACGAGGTCAGGGCCTGACCCATCTCGCCCAGAATATGCAGGCGTCCGTCTTTGGCTTGCTTCAGGGCGATGTCCATGATGTCGCGGGTGATGGACGTGATCTTGATGTCCATCTGCAGCGAGGTGATGCCTTGATCGGTTCCGGCGACCTTGAAGTCCATGTCGCCGAGGTGATCTTCATCACCCAGGATGTCCGACAGGACGGCGAAGTCGTCGCCTTCTTTGATCAGCCCCATGGCGATGCCGGCCACCGGACGTGCGAGCGGCACACCCGCATCCATCAGCGCCAGCGACGTGCCACAGACGGTCGCCATCGATGACGAACCGTTGGACTCGGTGATCTCGGACACCACACGCAGGGTGTAGGGGAAGTCTTCTTTTGCTGGCAATAACGGACGGATTGCGCGCCAGGCCAACTTACCGTGACCGATTTCACGCCGTCCGGCACCGCCCATGCGGCCCGTTTCTCCCACCGAGTAGGGCGGGAAGTTGTAGTGCAGCATGAAGTTTTCGCGGTACTCGCCTTCCAGGGCGTCGATGATTTGCTCATCTTGGCCGGTGCCGAGGGTGGCCGCGACCAGCGCCTGGGTCTCCCCGCGGGTGAACAGCGCAGAGCCGTGGGCGCGGGGCAGCATGCCCACTTCCGCTTCGATCTGACGCACATCCACGGTGGTGCGCTCGTCGATGCGCTTACCGGTTTTCAGGATGCTGCCGCGGACGATGTCCTTCTCCATGCCCTTGAGCACTTTGTCGGCTACCGCCAGTTCCGCTTCGTTGTCGCCCAGGCTTTCAATGGCTTTTGCCTTCGCCGCGTTGATGGCGTCCTGGCGCTCCTGTTTGATCTGAATCTGGTAAGCCGCTTCCAGGTCGCCGACGAAGCTCGCGAACTTGTCTTTGACGGCGGCCACTTCCGGCGGCGGCTCATCAATTTCAAACGGCTCCTTGGCACACATTTCGGCCAGGTTGATGATACCGGCGATCACCGCCTGCATCTGTTCGTGGCCGTAGGTCACGGCGCCGAGCATGACTTCTTCCGACAACTCGTTGGCTTGGCTTTCCACCATCAGCACGCCTTCTCGGGTGCCGGCCAAGACGAGATCAAGTTCGGAGTCGGCAACGTCACCCATGGCCGGGTTCAAAATGTATTGGCCATCCTTGTAGCCAACACGCGCGGCACCGATCGGGCCGAGAAACGGAATGCCCGAGATGGTCAGCGCGGCGGAGGCGCCGACCATGGCGACAATGTCCGGATCGTTTTCCAGATCGTGCGACAGCACGGTGCAGATGACTTGGGTTTCGTTGCGGTAACTTTCATGAAAGAGCGGACGGATCGGCCGGTCGATCAGGCGGGAAACCAATGTTTCCTTTTCCGTCGGGCGCCCTTCGCGCTTGAAGAAGCCGCCCGGAATTTTACCGGCGGCGAACGTCTTTTCCTGGTAATTCACAGTCAACGGGAAGAAGTCGATTCCCGGCTTGGGCTTGCGTTGGCCCACGGCGGTGCACAGCACCGAGGTCTCTCCGTAGGTTGCGACCACGGCCCCATTGGCCTGGCGCGCAACTTTGCCGGTTTCCAAAACCAGCGTCCGACCGCCCCATTCGATTTCCTTGCGGTGGGTTGTAAACATAGACATATCAGATTTTCCTTTTCATTCGGGCCGGCACCAATGCGTGCAGACTGCTGCGCGTCCTTCGTTGGAATACGCAGAGAGTCATCGGCCCCCTACAGGCAGCGGAAGACAGTGTTTCATCCTGGCCAAACCGTCCGCTGCAATCCGGCACGATGCGTCAACCGGCTCCGGCTCATCCGGGCGCGGCCGCACGTGTTTCCGGCGTCAGCTGGCCGTCGTAAACGTGTGTGTGATGTTGCGAAAAGCAACCGACTAGCGCCGCAGGCCCAAACTGCCAATCAGCGTTTCGTAGCGCGTTTGAGACTTTTTCTTCAGATAGTCCAGCATGCGCCGCCGTTGACCGACCATCATCAGCAGGCCGCGGCGGGAGTGGTTGTCTTTGTTGTGGCTTTTCAGGTGTTCGGTGAGGTTCTTGATGCGCTCGCTGAGGATAGCAACTTGAACTTCCGGCGACCCGGTATCACCGTCTTTGGTCGCATATTCTTTGATGAGCGCTTCCTTGCGCTCCGGCGTAATCGACATCGTGGTCTCCTTGATCTTTATATGTTTATAGGTTCAGCACACGCACCGGTTTGACCAGTCCGTCTGCAAGTTTGGCCACCGCAATCAACCGGTCCCCGCACACTGCCTGGACGGCAGTGCCTGGCGTCAGTCCGCTTAAGGGGGTGCGGTTGGCCACGGCAAAGACCGATACGGGTTGTCCGTGGCGCATGCGGCGGGCCTCTTCCTCCGTCAGGGCCAGTGCCGGGATGTCGTCCAGCACGGTCGCAACGGGGTGAAGGACCCCAGGGCCGGCGGCTTTATGCCCCAAAGCCTCCAGATTATCCAGGGAAATCGCCATTTCTTCGCTAAACGGCCCGCAGCGGGTGCGGCGCAATTTGGTGATGTGCCCGCATACGCCCAGGGCTTCGGCAAGGTCGCGCGCCAAAGCGCGGACATAGGTGCCTTTGCCGCAGTCCACCTCAAAAACTGCGGAATCCGGTGTGTTTTCGTCAGATATCCGTTCAAACCGGTCGACCCGCACCTGGCGCGGCTTGAGCTCGACGTTCGCGTCCGCCCGAGCCAGGTCGTAGGCGCGGGCGCCATTGACCTTGACGGCCGAGTATTTTGGCGGAATCTGGGTGATGTCACCGGTGAATCCGGGCAAGGCCGCGTCGATGGCCTCCGGGTCCGGCCGGGCCTCCGACGTGGCAATGACCTCGCCTTCCCGGTCCTGGGTCGCCGTGGTTGTCCCCCAAGTCACTTCGAAGGTGTAGCTCTTGCGCGCATCCATGGCGAACGACACCGTCTTGGTCGCCTCGCCGAGGGCGATCGGCAGAATGCCTGTGGCCAAAGGGTCGAGGGTGCCGCCGTGTCCCGCCTTCGCCGCGTCGAGAGAACGCCGCACCTTGCCCAGGGCCTGGGTCGACGTCAGCCCCTCAGGCTTATCCAGTGCCAGCCAGCCATGAATGGGTTGGCCCCGGCGCTTACGACCCATCGGCCTCGTCCGGCTGACGCTTTAAATCTCGGGCCACCTCAGGGCGATGCAGCAGATCGTCTATATGTTGCGCTTCGTCGAAGGTCGTGTCGGAGCGGAACTTGAGGTCGGGGACGTAACGCAAGTGCACCCGCTTCGATACTTCGCGGCGCAGAAAAGATTTCACCCGGCCAAGCCCGTCGAGCACAGGTTTCATGTCGCCGCCGCCCAGGCGCATAACGAATACGGTCGCCTGCTTGAGGTCGGGGCTTGGATCGACTTCCGTTACGGTAATCGACACACCGGCCAGATCGGGATCTTTGAAGGTCTCCCGCTCCATGATTTCGGCCAGCGCATGACGAAGGGTTTCTCCCACGCGCAATTGCCGCTGGCTCGGCGGTCGTGACCGGTTGCGTGACATGCAGGTTCCTTCGTGCGCGCCGGATCGTGTCCGGCAGGCTGGTCCTTAAAGTTCGGTGGCGACTTCTTCTAACTCAAAGCATTCAATGCGATCGCTGACCTGAATGTCCTGGTAGTTGGCAAAGGCGGCGCCGCATTCGTACCCTTCGCGCACCTCTTTGACATCGTCTTTGAAGCGCTTGAGTTGCGAAAGATCGCCTTCGTGGATGACGACATCGTCACGCAGGAGGCGGACTTTGCAGCCGCGCTTGATGGTGCCTTCGGTCACCATGCACCCGGCGACTTTGCCCACCTTCGACACGTTGAAGACTTCGCGAATCTCGGCGTAGCCCAGAAAGCTCTCCCGGTAGGTCGGCGCCAAGCGGCCCGACAACACGTTCTTCATGTCGTCGGCGACGTTGTAGATAATCGAGTAATAGCGCACGTCGACGTTATCGCGTTTCGCAATCTCACGGGCCTGTGTGTTGGCACGCACATTGAAGCCGATAATCACAGCGTTCGAGGCCTGGGCCAACGTGATGTCTGATTCGTTGATCGGGCCAACAGCGCCGTGAATGACTTTCACCCGTGCCGAGTCCGTTCCGATTTTTTCCAACGTTCCCGTCAGAGCTTCGACAGATCCCTGTACGTCTGCCTTGATCACTACAGGCAAGTCCTCGCTTTCGCCGGCCTGAATCTTGGCAAACATTTGTTCCATCGTCGTAGCGCCACTTGCGGCTGCCGCCTCGCGCGATTTGCGGCCGCGGAAATCAGCCACTTCGCGGGCGCGCGCTTCATCGTCAACGACGATGAAATCGTCACCGGCATGCGGTGTGCCGTTGAAGCCCAAGACTTCGACGGGTGCTGATGGCAGGGCCGATTTGATTTGGATGCCCTGATCGTTGACCAGTGCGCGCACCCGGCCCCACTCGGCGCCAGAAACAAAAATGTCGCCAACTTTCAGCGTGCCACGCTGAACGAGCACCGTACCGACCGAGCCCTTACCCTTCTCCATCTTGGCTTCGATGATCACGCCCTCGGCAGACCTGTCCGGGTTGGCCTTCAGGTCCAACAGCTCCGATTGCAGTTGGATCGCTTCAAGCAATTTGTCGAGGTTGGTTTTCTGTGTCGCGGAAACTTCAACAGCCAGCGTCTCGCCACCCATCTCTTCAACGATAACTTCGTGGCTCAACAGCTCCTGGCGCACTTTGTCGGCGTTGGCTTCCGGCTTATCGATCTTGTTGATGGCCACGATCATCGGCACTTCCGCCGCTTGGGCATGTTTAATGGCTTCGATCGTTTGCGGCATGATGCTGTCGTCCGCCGCCACAACCAAGACGACGACATCCGTCACCTGGGCGCCACGCGCGCGCATCGAGGTAAACGCCTCGTGGCCCGGTGTGTCGAGGAAGGTGATTTTCTTCTCACCTTTCAACCGCACTTGATAGGCGCCGATATGCTGTGTGATGCCACCGGCCTCACCGCCCACCACATCGGTTTCGCGTAACGCATCGAGCAGAGACGTCTTACCGTGGTCAACGTGACCCATCACGGTGACCACCGCGGGGCGCTCTTCTGTGGCTTCGTCGTCGTCAGGCCCGGTGCTGAGGCCCGTCAACACGTCGTCTTCCGACACACGTTTGATCTTGTGGCCAAATTCTTGTGCGACCAATTCGGCCGTATCAGCGTCGATGATTTCGTTGATCGTTGCCATCACCCCGAGCTTCATCAGCGTCTTGATGACGTTGCCCGACCGTTCAGCCATGCGGTTGGATAATTCCTGAACCGTGATGGTTTCGGGCACGGTGACTTCGCGCACGATCTTTTCAGACGGCATGGCCGTCTTCTGTTGCTGCATCTGTTTGCGGCGTTCTTTTTCCTGCGCACGGCGCAGCGCAGCGATGGACCGGCCGCGTTCGACTTGGTCATCCCCTTCCAGCGCTGCAGAAATTGTCAGCTTGCCTGACCGGCGGCGTTGTTCCGTGCGCTTGACGGCGGGGGGCTTGTGGCCGGTCTTCGATTGTTTACGGCCTTTTTCCTCCTCTTCGTCATCACTGCCGCCGCGGCGGTGTCCCGCGCCCCGGTCTGCCGGTTTGGTATCTGGGCTGGGGGGGACGTCCGCGGGCGTGATTTCCGGCGCTGGCTCAGCCGCGGCTTCTGTGTCTGCTGCACTTTCGCTTTCAGCTTCTTCTTCTGCCGGTTCAGCTACCGCATCTTCTTCGGCTTGCTTGGCCCGCAGCTCGTCCTCGCGGACCTGACGTTCTTCTTCCTCGCGGCGTTCCTCTTCCTCGGCGCGCTTTGCGTCCTGCAGAACCTTCAGCCGGTGCGCTTTCTCTTCCTCGCTCAGCTTGCGCTGAACGGCGTCGGCGGCCTCTTCGGCAACCGGTTTCTTAACGGTGGCAGGTGCCTTAGCCTTGACCTCTTGGACCTTGCCGTCCGCTCCCATCTCGAACTGACGTTTGCGTTTGCGCTCGACCTGCACCACTTTGCTGCGGCCGTGCGAAAAGCTCTGGCGGACCTGTCCGGTCTCTACCGTCTTCTTCAATTCAAGTTTGCCGCGACCCAAGGTCAAAGGCTTCTTTGCTTCGTCCGCCATACCGTCTTGTACCATTCTGTTCCGGGAGCCCGTTGCTCCCCCTGTCACCATCTAATCGTTCGTCGCTTCGCCTGCCGGGCGTGCGTCTCGCACACCTTCGTATCGTGCCGTGTCCACGGCCAAGGCCGCCGTCAAGCCGCCGGCCTCAAGGCCGACATGAACAACATGTTCCCGGCCCAAAGCCTGTCCAAGCTCAACACCGGAAAAACAATCCACCACTGACACCGTTGGCGCCAGCGCTGCGATCTTCCGCCGGCCGTCAGCGGCACCGTCCGAGGCCGCAAGGATAAGTGCGGTGCGGCCGCTGCGGGCCTGTGCCTGCACTTTCTCAAATCCAGCCGTCACCAACCCGGCCCTGCGGGCCAGTCCCAGACGATCCAAACAACGGCGTTTGAGGCCACTTGCGACTGTTTCCTCCAAGCCATCCGGAACCTCGACGGGTTGCCGGGCAGCCCTTGAAAACAACCGCTTAGACACAGCTGTTCGTATCATATCCCGGTCGGCAGTTAACCACAAACCCCGCCCGGGCAAACGCTCCGCCGCATCAAACACGACGGTGTTGTCCGGGCCGACGACAAAGCGCAGCAACGCTGACTTCGGCTCCCGCGCGCCGCTGACAAAACAGCGCCGCATCGGCCCTGCCGTTGCAGAGGCGTCGGTCTCCTGTTGGCCGGCCGGCATATCAAGAGCTGCGTCAGAGGCGGTTGCGGGGTCGAAAGTCACGCCTGCTCCGTTTCCTCCACGGCTACGCCGTCTTCCTTCACGGCTTCGCCATCTTCGCCTGCGTCTTCCGCTGTTTCCTCGTCATCGAACCAGTGGGCACGGGCGGCCATGATCATGGTGTTGGCCTCGTCAAGCGACATGGACCCGTCACCCAAAATCTCGATCAATTCATCGGACGCCAGGTCGGCGAGATCGTCGCGTGTTTTCACGTCGTTTTCCGCCAGCGTGACCATCATGTCGTAATCGAGACCTTCGATATCTGCGGTCAACAAATCCTCCGCCACTTTGAGTTCGCTCAGGCGGTCCATCAGTTTTTGGTTTTGTTCTTCGATATGGGCTTGGGCGCGCGCTTTCAGCTCGCCAGCAATCTCTTCATCGAACCCTTCAATGACGATCAACTCCTCGTCGGGCACGAAGGCCACTTCCTCAATCGAGGTAAAGCCTTCGGTGACAAGCAGGTGGGCGATGACATCGTCCACATCCAAGCCGTCGATGAACGCCTGACTGCGGGAATGGAACTCTTCTTGCCGGCGCGCACTTTCTTCGTCTTCCGTCAGAATGTCGATGGTCCAGCCCGTCAACTGCGACGCCAGCCGCACGTTCTGTCCGCGCCGGCCGATGGCCAGTGACAACTGATCGTCGGGCACCACGACTTCGATGCGCCCGGAGTCTTCATCCAGAACAACCTTGCTCACTTCTGCCGGGGCGAGCCCGTTCACGACGAATGTCGCGGGGTCTTCATTCCATTGAATGATGTCGATCTTCTCACCCTGCAGCTCGGCGACGACCGCTTGGACGCGGCTGCCGCGCATACCGACACAGGCGCCAACCGGATCAATGGAAGAATCCTTAGAAATCACGGCAATCTTGGCGCGGCTGCCGGGATCGCGGGCCACCGCCTTAATTTCGATAATGCCGTCATAAATTTCCGGTACCTCTTGGGCAAACAGCATCGCCATGAACTCTGGGCAGGTGCGGGACAGGAAGATTTGCGGTCCGCGGGCTTCTTCGCGGACGTCGATGATGTAAGCGCGAACACGCTCACCGTTCTTGAAGTGCTCACGGGGAATAAGTTCGTCACGGCGCAGCAGGCCTTCGGCCCGCCCCAGATCAACAATGACGTTGCCGAACTCAACCCGCTTGACGAGACCGTTGACCACCTCGCCAACGCGATCCTTGTACTCTTCGTATTGCCGCGCCCGTTCCGCCTCACGGACCCGCTGCACGATGACTTGTTTCGCCATTTGCGAGGAAATGCGCCCGAAGTCGATCGGCGGCAATGCATCGACCAGGAACTCTCCGACCACCGCGTCTTTCTTTTTGCGCTTGGCCTGCTCGAGGGTGACCTGGATGTTTTCGTCTTCGACGGCGTCTTCGTCCTCAACCACTTCCAAATAGCGCGCCAGGCGGATCTCCCCGCTCTTGCGGTCGATGGTGGCGCGGATGTCCTTCTCTTGCCCATACTTGGAGCGGCCCGCCTTTTGAATGGCCTGCTCCATAATCATGAAAACCTCTTCCCGTTCGATCGACTTGTCCCGGGCCACCGTGTCGGCAACCTGGATCAGTTCGGGGCGGGGCATTGCTATGCTCTCGGACATCTTTCTGGTCTCACTTTGTGTGCGTCAGGAACGTGTTTCCTGGTTAGAGTTATGTTTGCGCGGTGGCAGCGATGAGTTCATCAGTCAGCACCAACTCCGCGCGGTGAATTTCGTCGAGCGGCAGTTCGACGGTTGCGCCGTCGACCGTCAGAGCCACCTTGTCGTCTCCGGCCAATCCGTTCAGAAGGCCACGGAATTTCTTACGCCCATCAATCGGGCGGCGGGTTTGCACACTGGCTTCGAACCCAGCGTAGGCCGTGAAGTCCTTCGGCCGGGTCAAAGGCCGGTCAATCCCTGCCGAGCTGACTTCCAGGTCGTAGGTTCCGTCAATCGGGTCGTCAGCTTCAAACAGGTCGGACAGGGTGTGGCTGATCTGGGTGCAGTCATCGATGGTGATCTGGCTGCCATCGGCACGGTCGGCCATGACCTGCAGAGCGCGGCGGCCATTGGCGCCGGTGACGGCGACGCGCACCACTTCGAACCCCAGGCCTTCCAGGGTTGGTGCAATCTTGTCTTCAAGCCAGGTCAGCCGTTCCATGACGCCCGTCTGTTTGTGCCGGTTGGCCCGGTTCTCCGTTTGAGGGCTAAGGGGTCCGGAGGCCGCGGGGGCTCCGGATTGCCTAAGCCCAAAAAACACAGGGGCCCAAAAACAAAAAAAGTGGGCCGTGGGGCCCACTCCTCAGGTCAACCGACATGTGAAGTTAGGAGGCCGATATAGTCGGATTTTGCGGTTGTGGCAAGGGTTTAGGAGTCAGCGCTATACCCGGGCTATCGCTTTAAACCCGGCAGAAAGTCAGGTACGTCGGGGTGCGGCCCTGCCGCAGGGCTTTCTGTTCGTAGCGCGTTGGCACCGCATCCGAGGGCGGTTGGCGCCAGCTCTCTGGCCCGGCCACTTGCCATTCAAAGTCCGGGTGGACGGGAATGTGGCGCAGGCACCAGCGGGCATAAACCGGGTGGTCGGTCGCCACCCGGAATTCTCCGCCAGGGGGAATCAGCCTGGCCAGTTGATCCAGTGTTTCCTGGCAGATGAACCTCCGTTTAGCGTGGCGGCGCTTGGGCCAGGGGTCCGGGTACAACAGATACACCCGGTTAAGGCTCTGGTCCGCCAGTCTCGGCAGAAATTCGCGGGCATCTTCCGTCAGAATCCGGACGTTGTTGAGGTTCCGTTCTGAGCGGTGGCGCAGCAGGCCCGCGATTCCATTCTCGAAAACCTCAGCGCCGATGATGCCAACGTCCGGGCGGTTTTCCGCTTGCGCGGCCAGATGTTCCCCGGCGCCGAAGCCGATTTCCAGCCAGACACCCGAAGTCTTCACGTCAAACAGAGTCGCCGGGTCAATCCGGTTGGGCAGGCTTTCTGGGTCGATGCGGACCTTGGGCAGGTCGCGATCCATAAGCGCTTGCAGCGTGGCGCGCAGGCGTTTGCCCTTGCGGCGGCCGTAAAGGCGATGACGCGGCGGGTCTTGAGCGGGTTTTGCGTCAGACACCGAACGCGGAGGTGAGATCATCGACCAGGTCGAGCCGCTCCCAAGAGAAGCCGCCGGAGCCATCGGCCTCGCGCCCGAAGTGTCCGTAAGCCGCAGTGCGCGCGTAGATCGGCTTGTTCAAGCCCAGATGCTCGCGGATGCCGCGTGGGCTCAGGTCCATCAGGTCCTGCAGCACTTGAGACAACGCGTCTTCCGCGACGTGTCCCGAACCTTGGGTGTCGACGTAGACCGACAACGGCTTCGAGACGCCGATGGCGTAGGACAACTGAATCAGACACCGGTCTGCTAGCCCCGCGCCGACGACATTCTTGGCCAGATAGCGCGCGGCATAAGCGGCTGAGCGGTCAACCTTCGTCGGGTCTTTGCCCGAGAACGCACCGCCGCCATGAGGGGCCGCGCCACCATATGTATCGACGATGATCTTACGCCCCGTCAGACCGCAATCGCCGTCCGGCCCGCCGATGACAAAACGGCCGGTCGGGTTAACGTAAAAGGCCTCGTCGGGGCACATCCATCCCTGCGGCAGAATCTGTTCCACGCGCCCGCGCACGAAAGCGCGCAGGTCATCCTGGTTGGCATCTTCGGTGTGTTGGGTCGACACCACGACGGATGTCGCGCCCACCGGTTTACCGTCTTCGTAGCGCAAGCTGACCTGGCTCTTTGAGTCCGGTCCCAAAAACGGGGCATCCCCGCAATGGCGCGCGTCAGCCAGGTCTGCAAGAATTTTATGGGAATAATGAATCGGCGCCGGCATCAAGGTTGGGGTTTCCTTGACGGCGAAGCCAAACATGATGCCTTGGTCGCCTGCTCCCTCATCCTTATTGCCGGCTGCATCCACGCCAACAGCAATGTCTGCCGATTGTGAGTGGACGAAACAGTCCACGGTCATGGTGTCCCAGTGAAAGCCGTCTTGCTCATAGCCGATGTCTTTCACCGCGGCGCGCGCCTTGGCGATCATGTCGTCTTTGGTAATCGAGTCCGGGCCGCGGATTTCACCGGCGAGTACAACCCGGTCGGTCGTGCACATCGTCTCCACCGCAACGCGGGCCTCGGGCTCGGCGTCCAGAAACAAATCGACGATCTCGTCGGAAATCCGGTCACTGACCTTGTCAGGATGCCCTTCCGACACCGACTCACTTGTGAAGACATAGTTCGAGAGAGGCACAAGATACTCCTGGAATGCGGGTTGAGTGCGCCGGGCGCCGGTCTGAGTGCTCGGAGGTAAAGGAACGCCTGCGCTTTTGCAAGAGTCACCCTCAGGCCCGTGTTGTCATCAGGAGCCTATTCGTAAAACAAAAAAACACCCCGCTACAGTCGAGCGGGGTGTCCTTAGCTGCTTATGCGGCGGCTGATTAAGCCGCCAGCTTAGTCCCAGCTTAGTCCTCGTCGAGAATGGCGCCTTCCGCCGCGGCGAGCGACTTGGCGAGTTCATAAATACGCCGGCGCACATGTGGGTCTGTGATTTTGTAATAGGCGCGCACCAGTTCCAGAGTCTCGCGCTTGGTCATCGGGTCGGCTTCGCTTTGATCCGGTTCGGCTGTCCGCTCCGTCAGGTTGCGCGGGCTGGCCGCTTCCACATCCTCGCCCATATCTTCAAAGAAATAGGACACCGGACAATCCAGCACGCGGCTCAGGTCCCACAGGCGGCTCGCGCCAATGCGGTTGGCGCCGCGCTCGTACTTTTGCACCTGCTGAAAGGTAAGCCCGATCGCTTCACCGAGTTTCTCCTGGCTCAAACCCAAGGGCGTGCGGCGCAGGCGAACGCGCCCGCCGACATGGACATCGACAGGATTTGGTTTGCCTGACGGCATACGGCCGCGCGTCGAGCGCATGCCCACGGTTTCGGTTTTGCGGTTTTCTGCGAGGTCCATGTTCATTCCCTTTATCAGCCGGGCCCTTTATCAGCCGGGCCCTTTATCAGCCGGGCCTTAGCTCTGTGAGTTGGCCAGTTTCCTGTCCGGCGGTTCTAGAATGTAACGCATCGTTCTATGGATACCAACCAAACGTTGAAACATCTTAACACACAAACTACTTTTCACTCAAAACCTTTTATGTTGGTCACAACGGCTTAGCCGATCATAAATTCCCCTGATTCCGCCGATTCTTGGCAATTTTGCTCATCAAATGTGCCCTGTAACCAGCCGCTGCGACCAGAACAATACTGATTAACAGCACGGGCAAATGACCGTAACGGGCGAATATCGTTTCGGGCAATGCGCCGGGCAGCGGATGATCCAAAACGCCTTTCGTATTCAGCGGTAAGGACTTCAAAATCCGGCCCCGGCTGTCGATCACCGCACTGATTCCCGTATTTGCGACCCGAATGAGCGGCAAACCCTCCTCGACCGCGCGTAAGCGTGCCGCGGCAAGATGCTGGTAAGGCCCGCTGGAGTCGCCAAACCAGGCGTCATTGGTCAGATTAAAAAGCCATTCTGGCCGGTTGCCGGCTTCGGTCACGTCACCCGAATAGACGATCTCATAACAAATCGATGGGCTGACGGGCGGCAGTCCGTCCAGTGCGAGAGTCACGGCACCGGGCCCCGGTGAAAATCCACTGCCGCCAGTGAGTTGCGGGATGGGAATGTACTCACTGAGGGGCATGTATTCGCCGAACGGAACAAGATGGGTCTTGTCGTAAGCCGCATCACTTGTGCCGTCTGGGGTGACGACAAAAAGACTATTGAACACCTGCCGGGTGCCGTTCGCGGTTACCAGTCGCGGGGCTCCGGTCAGCACCAAACCGCCGGGCGGGCTGGCGCTGGCGACAACGGCGCGGGCCTCGTCCGCGCTGTTCAGCGCGAAAGGAACAGCTGTCTCGGCCCAGAGCACGTGCGTGATCGCCTCCGCATCCTGTGTGCTCATGGCGACCTGATCATAGACGTGCTGTGCACGTTCCTCGGGGCGCCATTTATCTGACTGGGCGATGTTCGGCTGCACAAGTCTCAGCACAACACCAGGCACGTCGTCTGGGTCTTCACCCTCAAGGACAAAGTAACCTGCCACTGCAAAGAGTCCGATGGGAAGGTGAAAGAGAGCGAGGAGTGCCGCGATGACGTTCCGATGTGCCGCTGCACCAGCGAAAACCAACGACCCCGCTGCGATTACGGTAAAGAGACCCAATCCATAAACGCCGAAAACGCCCGCGCCCTGCAATACGGTCAGGTGCGCGGTCCATACGCTGCCGACTGGATTCCAGGGAAACCCGGTGAGAAACCAGCCGCGCCACCACTCAACCAGAGTCCATACCGCGGCAAAGACCAGAACATGCAACGCCAGAGGTCCGGCCCGTCTGTCCAGGTGGGGTGGGGCGCCGTTAGTGTCACGCGGTTTTAACAGCCATACCAAAAGCGCGCACACGCTGATGTAAAAGGCGAACCCCGCAGCAAGCGCGCCCACGGCCGGGACCGCCAGCGCGGCAAAGGTTTCACGGTCGACAAAAAACGCGTTCGTAATCCAGGCGAATCCGGTTGCGAAATGACCAAAGCCAAACAGCCAGCCCAGTGCAACGGTGTGCTTCCAGTTGGCTGCCGTGGTCACGATTAGCAGGAAGCCGGGCAACGTCAGCCACAACACTGGGACCAGGCTCCAGGGCGGCATCGCCAACGTGGACAACGCCCCGAACAGCGCCGCCGCACATCCTCTTTGCCAGTGTGGCGTGTCAGCGATGCGCGCCAGAAGAGGCGTCGCCGTATTGGTCACGTGTCGCTGGTGTCCGTCAGTTTGCGAATGCGCAAGCGGCGAATGCGCCGGGGGTCAGCGTCCATGACCTCGAACTCTATTCCGCTTTGGTGAGTCACGAGCTCACCGCGGCTCGGCACCCGCCCGGTCAGGCGGAACACCAGCCCGCCCAATGTATCGAGCTCCGCTACGTCCTCCTCAGAGAAGACAGGCCCGTAGCGTTCAACAAAATCCGTCAGGGTCACGCGGGCATCGGCGACGACCGTGCCATCCGGCCGGTCAACCAGTTCGGGCTCAAATTCTGAGTCGTGTTCGTCGGCGATGTCGCCGACGATCTGCTCGACCAGGTCTTCAATGGTGACAAGCCCATCGATGCCGCCGTACTCATCCACCACCATGGCCATGTGCGTGCGTTTGATGCGCATCTCCAACAACAGATCCAGCACGCGTGTGCTGGGAGCGACGAAGATGACCCGGCGCAGCGCTTTCTCAAGGTGAGCCTCTGCGGCGTCCGAGCCGTTCTGTTGGAGTATGGCATTGGCCAAATCTTTGATGTGCACCATGCCGATCACGTCATCGAGCGTGCCACGGTAAACCGGCACGCGGGAATGCCCCTGTTCGACGAGAAGTTTGACGACTTCATCAACGGGCGTTTCTGTGGATGTCGCGACGATATCGGCGCGGGGCACCATGATTTGATCGACGCTGGCGTGGCGTTGCTTCAGCACATTCGACAGCAACAGCCGTTCATGCTCGTCGATGGCGTCATCAGACTCCGGCTGCTCTTCAATAAGCTCTTCGATGACATCACGAACGGAGTTGCTGTCGCCGCCACCGCTGGGCAGCCAAGCGCGCAGGCGTTTCATCAAAGACGGCGCCGCATCGTCGCCGTCGCGTTCCATATCTATGCGTGGGGTGTCAGACATGTCTTTTCAGCAGCCGGTCCCATACGGGTCGCGCACGCCGAGGCGGGCAAGGCTGTCAATTTCCAAACGTTCCATACGTGTGGCGTCATCGTCAGTTTCGTGATCATACCCTAACAAATGCAGAACGCCATGAATGACCAAGTGGCTGGTATGGTCGCTCACTGGCTTATTTTCGGCTTTGGCTTCTCCGGACACGGTTCCCCAGGCAAGGATGATGTCTCCCAAAAGAATATCCATGCCAGGTGCGCCGGGGCTGTGGTCCCCCGGAAAGCTGAGCACATTTGTCGGCCGGTCTTTGCCGCGGTGAGTACTATTCAGATCTTGAATGACGTCGTCACTGCTCAAGAGAATACTGATTTCCACCGGGGCGGACAGAGGGCGGGAGAGGGCGTGCTCGTCGTTCAGGGCGCGTCTGCCGAGCGTCCAGCCCGCCACAGCCGCGCGGCGGCACTGGTGGGCGGCATCGGGCAGTCCGACGCGCCACCCCTCGTCCTCCACACGCACCGAGGTGCGCAGCCGGGCTGCGGTCATGGCGGCTCCTTTGCTGCGGTACCGCCGTTACCATTTTTATCCGCGTTCTTTGCCACAAGTTTTGCATCCCGGGCGTCGTAGGCCGACACAATCCGTGTCACGAGATCGTGGCGCACCACGTCCTTGTGCGTGAAGGTCACATGACCGATGTCGTCGATAGAGCGGAGAATATCCATGGCATCGCGCAAACCTGACTTTACGCCCAAGGGCAAATCGATCTGACTGAGATCGCCGGTCACCACCATGCGTGCGTTTTCGCCCATGCGGGTCAGGAACATCTTCATCTGCACCGGAGTGGTGTTTTGTGCTTCATCCAAAATCACGAAAGAGTTCGACAAGGTGCGCCCGCGCATGAACGCCAGTGGCGCCACTTCGATCTCGCCGGAGGCCAGCAGTTTGACCACCAAGTCACCCGGCATCATATCGTATAGAGCGTCGTAGAGAGGGCGCAGGTACGGATCGATCTTGTCGCGCATGTCGCCGGGCAGGAAGCCGAGGCGCTCACCGGCTTCCACGGCCGGGCGGGACAATATAATTCGGTCTACCTGTCCACTGAGTTTCATCTCCACGGCTTTGGCAACCGCAAGGTACGTCTTGCCGGTACCAGCCGGACCCAAGGCAAACACCATTGATTTGGTGTTGAGAGCATCCAGAAACGTTGCCTGACCAGCTGAGCGTGCGCGGACATGACGCTTACGGGTGCGGATCGTCAGGTCATCGTTATTGGCCGCGTCTGGCGCGCCACCTTCGGCCAGCCGCGCCGCGCCGTCGACATCACCGTTGTCGATCGAATGACCCTCTGCCAGACGGCTGTAAAGGCTGATCAGTGTTTCGCGCGCGCTCTCGGCCGAAGCACTCGGGCCCTCGATGGTCAGCGTGTTGCCCCGGGTGTGCAACGTCACACCCAACCGCGTTTCAATCTGATCCAGGTGGGTGTTGTTGGGGCCGTAGAGTTGCTGGATGAGCGCGTTGTCGTCGAACTCACAGGTCAGACGTGCCGTGGCGTCGGTCAATTTGCGGAAATCCTTGCGGTTGCGGGTTGAGACGTCGTGGCAGAGGCCGGAAGCGGATCAACCGTCTCGGCGCCAAGACTGTTTGCGGTCACCTGGGTGATGTGTGCCGCAATGATCTGGCCGTTCCATTCCGCTGGTGCATCCATGTGCACGGCTTGCAGATAGGGGCTGCGGCCGATCATTTGGCCCGGGTGGCGTCCGGGGCCGGTGAGCAGCACCGGCATAGTCTTTCCGACACACGACGCATTGAATGCTGTTTGTTGTGTGTTCAGCAAAGACTGCACGGCACTGAGGCGTGCGGACTTCACATCTTCGGCAATTTGTTCCTGATGATCCGCTGCCGGTGTGCCCGGGCGGGCGCTGTATTTGAACGAGAAGGCCTGGGCGAACTCAATATCTTCGATCAGCCGCATGGTGTCGGCAAAGTCTGCGTCCCGCTCGCCGGGGAAGCCGACAATGAAATCCGATGACAGCGCCAGGTCGGGCCGCCCGGCGCGCAGTTTGTCGATGATGCGGTAATAGGTATCGCGCGTGTGGCCGCGGTTCATCGTCTCCAGAATGCGGTTCGAGCCGGATTGGACGGGCAGGTGTAAATAGGGCATCAGCGCCGGCACGGTGGCGTGGGCGTCAATCAAGTCATCGTCCATGTCACGCGGATGCGACGTCGTGTAGCGAATGCGGTCAAGGCCATCGAGGTCGGCCAATTCTCTTATCAGCCGTGCTAAGCCCCATGTGGTTGAACCTTCAGGAGCGTCCCCGTGATACGCGTTGACGTTCTGCCCCAGCAACGTGATCTCGCGCACACCGTCGGCGACCAAGCCCCGCGCTTCCTCAAGCACGGCTTTGACCGGGCGAGAGTATTCCGCGCCGCGGGTATAGGGCACCACGCAAAACGTGCAGAACTTATCGCACCCTTCTTGCACCGACAGAAAGGCAGTTGGGCCGTCAGCCCGGGGCGGCGGCAAGTGATCGAACTTGGTATCGACCGGAAAGTCCGTGTCCAGAACCGCCCCGCTTTCACGATGGGCGCGGGCCACAAGTTCCGGCAGGCGATGGGTGGTTTGCGGCCCAAACACCATGTCGACGAATGGGGCGCGGGCGACCAGCGCGTCGCCCTCCGCCTGGGCCACGCATCCCGCCACGGCAATCAGCATGGTCTCGCCGGTCTCTGTTTTCGCGTCCTTAAGGGGGCGCAGACGGCCCAGGTCCGAGAACACCTTTTCGGCGGCTTTTTCGCGGATGTGACAGGTGTTGAGAATCACCAGATCGGCGCCATCCGGCTCCTCCGCGGTCTCATAGCCCAACGGCGCTAGGACGTCTGTCATCCGTGCGGAATCATAGACGTTCATTTGGCAGCCGTAGGTCTTGATGAACAGCTTTTTGCGGCGGTCGTGCCGGCTCATGGATTTCCCGAGCGATTGCCGAGGCATAGTCAGGGTCTATACCCGCTTGTTGTTGACAAGGCAAAGGGGAAGGCCATTGGCAGGCTGACCCGATATCCCCCAAAAACGCGCGCATTTGTATCTCAAACCGGGGTACGGCCCTGGATCATGGCGTTAAAGCCGGTCCGGACGGCGCTCTCAACGGCGGTGGCCGTGGCTTTGCGGTCTGTGACCAACGCGCCGTCTAGGGGCGGCAAAAAGGCGATCTCGACCGTGGTGCGGCCCAATTGCAGGAACTGCCACAGGTGTCCCACCATGGTCATGTCTCCATACCAGGCGAAGAACGGGCGCCATCCCACACCCAAGGGCAACCCATTGAGACGGGTATAGGTGATGGCGGCGGGCTGGACCGTCACAGGCCGTCCGTCCGTGGCCAGGTCTTGGGCGACAGCGAACAACGCACTTTTGAAGGGCAGAAGGTGGTTGCCGTCTCCAGAGGTCGCTTCGGGAAAAAACACCATCACCCGGTGCGCCACCATCCGGGCCGCCATACTTTCCCGGGCCGCGTCGGTTTGGCTGCGCCGTCGTTCAATGAACACCGTGTCGCCAAGCTTGGCGAGCAAGCCGAACACGGGCCAGTCGGCTACCTCGGCCTTGGAGACAAATTCCAGTTCGGTGACGCTGCCAAAGGCGAAGATGTCTAGATAGGAGATATGATTGCTGGCAATCAGCACCGGCCGCCGCTCCGACGGTGCGCCGTGCACCACAACGTCGATGCCGATAATCCGGCACAGCCCTTGAAAGAACAGACGTCTTGGCCGTGCTGTGTGAACGCTTAAGACGCGCAGGACCGCGATGATCGGAACTAAGATACCGATCCAGACTGCCGTAACCGTCAATCGTATGGCCGCGAGGGCAACGCCGCTGAACGTTGACGGCATCGTCACCGCGGTGGCCGTCAAGACACGGTCCTGATTCTGGCCGTCGCTTCGTCGCCGGTATTGTCTGGCCTGTTGTCCAGCGCATAGTGACGGGCATAACGGCCGGTGATGCGTTCCGTCTGAACAATGATGCAGACATCGGTGGTGTTGAATTGATGGTCGATCACCGCGCCATCGCCAACATACGCGCCCACTCTCACATAGCCCTTTACGAGCGGCGGCATCGCGGCAAGCGCAGCTCTCCGGTCGACCTTTTCCGGCGGCAGTATATTCATATCGACCCGCCGTGCCGGCAGGGCAGAGGCCCGCAACGGATCTGGGGCCAAGTGATTGTGGTGAAGGTACGAAAGCGCGTGAGCCAGCGCGGCCGTGTCCGTGCCGGGAAAACTGGCGCATCCAAACATCAGATCAATGTTGTGCGTGGTGACGTATTCCGCAATGCCCCGCCACAACAACTGCATGGTGTGGCGGTTGCGGAAGGCTGGATCGACACAACTGCGTCCCAATTCCATGACGGTGCCGCCGTTCGCCTTCAAGCGTGAAAGGTCGTACTCATCCGCTGAATAAAAATCACCGGCCTTTGCGGCGTGAGGCTGGCGCATGAACCGGTAGGTGCCGACCACTGTCGCGTGATGTGGCTCACTGCGGTCAATGACGACAAGATGATCGCAGGTGTCATCGAAGTGGTCGAAGTCGCGTTTCTCTGCTTCGACATCGGGCAGTGGCTTTGCCCCCATCTCCTCATAGAACACCCGGTAGCGCAGCCGTTGGGCGGCTTCGATTTCAGCGGCACTGGCGGCGAGGCGAATAATCTGATGACCGGCAACGACGGGCGAAAAGTGATTGGCTTCCGTTTCCCAATCCTTAGCGTGCCGCTCGGTCGAACGATCGCGGATCGCGTCACCCTGCCGGGGCGATTGGACCGATGTGTGCATGGGGACCGACATTAACAGATTCCGGTGTGGTGTGTCGTGTTACCGTTTTTGAATCGGAGAGAGGCTTGTTTCCATCGACGTTGTGCCGATGTGTCAGGGGCCCCCAATGGTGCGCTGCTCAACCACTCAAATCCGTCAGTTCTTATCAGCCGGGTCTAACGGCACTGCATAGAGCTCAAGGCGATGATCGACCAGCTTATAACCGTGGGCGAGCGCGATTTCTTTCTGTAGCTCTTCGATTTTCTCATTGCGGAATTCAATCACCTTGCCCGATTTCACATCGATCAAATGGTCGTGATGTGTCGCCGGGGCTTCTTCATACCTCGCACGACCGTCACCAAAGTCATGACGTGCGACAATGCCCGCTTCTTCAAATAGCCGCATGGTGCGGTAAACCGTCGCGATACTGATGCGTGAATCTTCCTGAGCCGACCGCCGGTAGACCTCTTCAACGTCAGGATGATCTTCGGCATCCGATAACACACGGGCAATCACCCGGCGCTGCTCGGTCATCTTCATGCCTTGATCGATGCACCGCTGTTCGATGCGTGACGGATCGCTCGTCATTAAATTTCTATCCTGAGTGTCGCTACGGTGATGCCAAGTGATGTGATCCGGCGGGGATGTGTAGAGTCCAGCAACTGCCTTCCCATTCGCATTTTAAGTCGCGTGCACCACCGGTGCAAAACAAACACGCACGGCTGGCTTGCAACTACCCTGCTTTGCTTCCGGGTTTTGTCCCAAGGCCGATCTTCTTGGCCAGGGAGGAACGGCGTTTGGCGTAATTGGGTGCCACCATGGGGTAGTCCGCCGGCAACCCCCAGCGCTCGCGGTATTCCTCCGGCGTCAAATTGTAGGCCGTCATGAGGTGCCGTTTCAGCATTTTCAGTTTCTTGCCGTCTTCCAGGCAGACGATGTAGTCCGGCGTGACGGATTTCTTGATCGCCACGGCGGGATCACGCCGGTTCCCGCTTGCAGCGCTGCCCGTCAGCCCGGCCAGAGTTCCATACACCTCGCGGATCAATGCCGATAATTCGTCCTGCGCCACTGCGTTGTTCGCCACATATGCGGCAACAATCTCGCTGGCATAGGGCAAAAGCTCTGTGTCTTGTGTGTCCGTCATGTCCGGCTCAAATATCGAGAAAACTATTTATTTATATATGTAGGCGAATCGCAGGAATCAACAAAAACGCGGGCCAGTATTACTGTATTGGGTAAGTTGCATACCTTGGTTTATTTAAGGCTCACTTAGCAGTACGTTTCTTCAGGGCAGGGCTTTGCCCATGATCAGGGCGTCAATTCGCCCCTTGCCGCGCTGATAGTAATCCCGGCGCCGGCCCGTTTCCGCGAAGCCAGCTTTCCCGTACATCGCCCGTGCTGCAGCATTGTCCACGGCGACTTCCAGATAACAGGTTCGAACCCCAAGCTGCTTGATGTGATCGAGCGCGTGATCCACCAGGGCCGCACCCACTCCGCGTCTGCGCATGGCCTGCGTGACCGCGAGAGTCAGAATTTCCGCTTCATCACGCGCACGCCGGATCAAAATGAATCCCAGCGGCTCGCTGGTCTTAGCGAGCCATCCGGTTACCGTTTGCTGTACGCTCAGTTCAGCAAAGGCGCTCTCAGGCCACGGAACATCAAACGCGTCAGCGTGAAGCGCGGCCAACACCGGTGCATGGGTCAGACCGCAGCTCACCATCTCGATGTTGGAGAGTGGCGGGCGATCACCGCTCATGGCCGCAAGCGGCCACCGGCCTGCGGCAGTTTGGCGTCGGGCGGGCGCACATACAAAGGTGCGGGTCTTGCGTTTGACGGGTCGCGCAAAATGGCTAGGGCTGCGAGGTCTTCTGGCGCCGCGTGACGTTGAAGAAATTCCGCAACGGGTGAACTCAGGTGATCTGCGACGCGGCTGACAGCATCACCTGTCAGGCAAATCTGCGCATCCGGTACATCCTCTGCAACCGCGTCAGGCAACGCACACAGAGGAGAAGACAGTGCATGCCCCTGGCGATCAAAAGTTTGCACGTAAACCTCGGCCCGCCGCGCGTCGATGGCCGTCAGCACGTGCGCCCGGTCTGACATAGTCCGTGTCCGCAGAGCCGTCGCAGCCAACACCTCTGCCGTGCCAATACCAATCACGGGACATCCCAAGGCCAGCCCCAAACCTCGCGCGGTGGCCAGGCCGACACGCACACCTGTGAACGAGCCCGGTCCGGTGGTCACGGCGATGCGCGAAAGGTCGCCGTAGTGCTGGCCGCTTTCGGTCAAAACATGCTCAATCGCTGGCACCAGCGCTTCCGCCTGGCCATGTTTCATTTCAATGATGTGCTGGGCCAAGGTTTCGCCGTCGCGCCACACGGCAATGGCGCAGGCGTTCATGGTGGTGTCGAAAGCAAGCACGGACTTGGGCAAAGACGTGGGCACAGACATAGGCATTGCGTCGCACAGGATTGGGTTGGCGTCCAGCCTGCGCTAGCTTAGGCCGCGTGATCGCCGTGAGAGGATGTGATGCTGGTCGACGTGCAGCCGCCGGATTTCGATGTCGAACTCGACATCGCCTATGCCACCACCAATAATTTTACCGGCCAGCAGATCTACGCCCGTCCCGGCTGCTACTTGCATGCCGATGCAGCGGAACTGTTGCAGCGCGCGATTGAACTGGCCCGGCCTCTGGGTCTGCGCTTCAAAGTCTTCGATGCGTTCCGCCCCGCGGAAGCGCAGTGGGTGTTGTGGAACCACACGCCTGACCCCGAGTTCATTTCCGATCCCCGGCGCGGTTCGCCCCACTCCATGGGGGCCGCGGTTGATCTCACTCTTATTGATGAAAGCGGCGCTGAACTCGACATGGGCACGCCGTTTGACGATTTCACCCCATCGTCCCATCACGGGGCGCTCGACATTCCGGTGGCGGCTCAGCGCAACCGCGGCCTTCTGCTCGGCCTCATGACGTCCGCGGGCTGGGACTTTTTCCGCAATGAGTGGTGGCACTATCAGCTGTTCAAACCGCGCGGCGTTTACCCCGTGCTCAGCGATACCGCCTTGCCGGACCCGATGATGCCGCAATCGTCTTAGTATGGTCGGTTTAACAACTCTGCCGCTGACGAAGGCTCCGGCAGTTCCAACGGTGCAGTGCGCGCGGCCAAAGCTTTTGTCAGGGCATTGGTCGCGGCATGGCAGTCATCACGCTCACCCAGTTCGACACGGGCCATCAGTGCGGCGGCGCGCTCACGCACAGCTGCGGGCGCATCGCCGTCGACCAGCGGTTCAATGCGGCTGCGGGCCTGGCCCCATAGCTCCGCCGCCAGGGATGTTTCGGCCACGGCCAGGCGGCTCTCCGGATGATCTGCATTGCCGCGGGCCAGGTGTTCCACCCGGCTTGCCCGCGCCAGCGGCGCTTCTCCCGGCGCCAGCTCCAGATAGGCTGTGAGCAGCACCGGATGCGGGTTTGCCGTCCAGGCTTTCTCCAGCTCGGTGGCCGCCTTCTTTGCTTTGCCAGTTGCATTCAGGGCGCGCGCCAAAGCCGCCGCCGCATCGGCCCGGGTGGCGTCCAAGGCCAGGGACTTGCGGGCCCAAGAGATCGCATCGTCGAAGGTCTGATTCCTGACGGCTGCTGTTGCCGCCCGCGCCGCCAAGGCGGCCTGTAGGCGTTTGACATCCATTTCCTTGATCAGCGCTTGCATGTCTTTGCGGCTTAGCAACGTTGCGGCCTCGGCCCAGCGCTGGGTTGCGATTTTCAAATCCAGACTCTTGTTCAGCGCCCACGCCGGCGCGGGTTTGTGCTCCGCGGCGCGCGACGCGTGCTTTAGGGCGCCATCGAAGTCACCGGCCTGCTGTGCGGCCTCGGCAAGGTCGCGTAGTGCGGCCAGCTTTAAAGACGGGTCGTCCACCATGTCGCGGGCTTCAGCTGAGGCGGTCACGCCGTCCTGACTCAGGCGCGCCGTTTGCTGTTTGAGAAGGCGCACGACGGATGTATCGCCGAGATTGGATTCAGCGGTACGTGCGGCGCGTTTCGCCGCTGCCGAGTCTTCGCCTTGAATGGCGGCAAATCCCGCAGCCAACGCATCCAATCCTGATGCGGTGCGGCGGCCTTTGCGCGCATCCCGCACTGCCCGCCCGGCGCCAACCAAGGCGCTCCACAAACGCAATACTGTCGCGCCGCCGAACAGCAGCGCCGCCAGAATCACGAACAGCACCGCGACGGATGTATCTAGCCGCCAGCCCAACCAGGCGATGGATACGCTGCCCGGCTCTTCGGCAAACCACACCGCGACAGTAATCAGAACCGCAAGCGCGATGACATACAGAACGATCTTGATCATGGTCAGTCGTCCAACCCGCCGCGGCCTGAAACAGGCGCCCGTCCAACATCCATTTGCGCGATGGCTTGCGTCGTCAGGGTGGACAGCGCCTGTTCAGCCGCCACCCGCTGCCGCGCCGCTGTCAGCCATGGCGCGACGGTTTCGCCGGCCAATCCGTCCAGGGTTTCAATCGCGGCGACCGCGCCCGCCAGATTGCCGTCATTCAACGCCTGCTCAGCGCGGGTGATCACGGCGCCAACTGCGGTGCTGCCGTCGTCACCCAGACGGCGGATGCTGACAACCGCGAGCAGCCGATCGAGGGTGCGTTGAATCCAACTCGCGGAAGACTCCGGCAACACGCTTGCGCGGACAACAGCAGGGGCCAGCTCATCGAATTGCCGGCGCAAAACGCGGCGCGTGGCCAAGCCGGCCTCTTGGTTTTCCACCAGGCCGCTGGCGTCGATGGTTACACCGTCAAGACGGGCGGCGAAGGCGGCTACGGTTTCCAGCTCAAGGGCATAGGGTGCGCCGGTGCTCACGGCGTCCTGCAGTTGGGACACCGCCAGCAGGAACCCGACCGCGCCGGTTTGTTCGCTCACAAGAGATTCGGCGGTGGCTTCCACTTGGGTGATCCGGGCTGCCAGCGCCAGCACTGCCGAAGCGTCGGCGCTGCGGTCTTCCAGGGTCTCGACCCGTTCCGCCAATGCGCCAATGGTGTCGGCATTGCCGAGTGCCGCCTCAAGCGTGGCGGTACGTGCGGTGACCGCCGCCAGTTGCTGAGCCTGCGTGGCGACCGACTCACCCAGTGCCGTAACGCTCTCTGCATCGGCGCCGCCGGAGGTCACCGATGGCGCTGCGGCCGCCGCTGGCCGCGACTCCAACGCCGCGATGCGCTGGGCCAGCGCCGCAACGTCGCCTTCGATGGCGGTTGTATCTATCGCCGCCGTATCGCCGGCTGTTGGTGCGGGACGTGCTGCTATGGCTTGCCGCAAAGTTTCAACATCGGCTTCGGTTGATGCGATCCGTTGCTGTAAGGCGGTGATGTCCGCCTCTAAAGAGTCCGGTGCGCCGCTCACCTGCGGCGGCCGCAGAGGCTCTGGCACCCAACTCTGTACCAAAGCCGGCATGCGCGGGTACCACCAAGGCATCGACCCGAATGCGCCCGCGAATATCAAAATCAAAAGAATGAAATACGTGCCGATGCGGCTGCCGCCCCGGCGCTTTGGAGGCTCCGCTGCGGGTTTGGCCGGCTGCGGTGGCGCAGTCTCGGCTGGCCCACCGGGAATGTTTGCATCGGGGATCGGCGCGTCCGGAATCGGATCCGGCTCATCATCATAAGGAGTCTTCGTCCGCTTCCGCGGCTGGTTGCGGTTCGTCCGTGAACTTTGGTCAGCGGCATCTTCCGCCATCAGACGCGCCGTGCGGCCGGTGACCAGCGGCTCCAAGGGCGGACGCTCGACTGGTGTCTCTTCCAGCGCACCCGGCTCTTTATCTGATGGCGTGTCCGGCATGTCGGGTTCACGTTCTAATGATGACTTGTCTTGGGCCATGGTAGCGGATGGCTCCTCAGGTTGCAGCGGTTCAGCTGAAAAAACAGGTTCCGGTTCCGGCTCTGGTTCCGGCTCAGGTTCGGGTTCAGGCTCAGGTTCGGGTTCAGGCTCGGGCTCAGGCTCAGGTTCGGGTTCCGGCTCCGGCTCAGGTTCCGGCTCAGGCTCAGGCTCAGGTTCCGGTTCCGGCTCAGGCTCCGGTTCGGGTTCAGGCTCTGGCTCAGGTTCGGGTTCCGGCTCAGGTTCAGGCTCAGGTTCCGGTTCCGGCTCAGGCTCCGGTTCGGGTTCAGGCTCTGGCTCAGGTTCGGGTTCCGGCTCAGGCTCGGGTTCCGGCTCTGGTTCTGGTTCCGGCTCCGGTTCCGGCTCAGGCTCGGGTTCAGGTTCGGGTTCCGGCTCAGGTTCCGGCTCAGGCTCGGGTTCTGGTTCCGGCTCCGGTTCCGGCTCAGGCTCGGGTTCAGGTTCGGGCTCAGGTTCCGGCTCTGGTTCTGGTTCCGGCTCCGGTTCCGGCTCAGGCTCCGGCTCGGGCTCAGGTTCGGGTTCCGGCTCAGGTTCGGGTTCCGGCTCAGGCTCGGGTTCGGGTTCCGGCTCGGGTTCGGGTTCCGGCTCCGGTTCAGGTTCCGGCTCTGGCATCAAATCCGTGTCCAGTGCCGCCAGCAAACTTTTCAGATCGGGGCTCGGCGCCACCACTGTTTTGCTGACATCCAACGCCCGCATCGGTGCAGAGGCCAACGGCGATGTTGCATACACCACCCAGCCGGATACGGTCTCTTCCAGTTCGGCTTGTTGCACCAGCGCGGTGAAGGCGCGCGCCTCATCCACGCTCAAAACCACGGCGCCGTCGAACGATCCCTCACGCAATGCCGTGTCCAGTTGCCGCGGCAGCCTATCCGGCTTGCTCAGGGCGTATAGTTTCATCGGCCGTACGGCAAAGCCCATGGTCGTCAGCATGTTGGCGACCGCCGACGTCTCGGTGGTGTGGCAGGCATGCACCAGCGCACCGGCGCTGGTCTTCACCGTTTGCTCAATCGCGCGGGCAAAGGCGGCGGCATCGTCCGTGGCGGCAATCACTTTTGAAAAACCGGCCTCGCGGGCCGCCTCGGCGGCTTCGGCGTTTTCCGCGAACACAGGGAAGAACCGCACCGCCACCGCGTCGGCCAGAGCGCGCACGCCTTCCGCTGTCGTCACCAGAAAACCCTGCGCGCCCTCTAGGTTGATCTCCGGCTCGTCCAGCCGCTCCGGTGTGACCAGGGGAATGGAGACAACCTCATGACCGCGCGCCGACAGTGCGCCAATCAGGTCGGCTGTTTCCGTCGCCGGGCTGGTGATGAGAAAACGCATGGACACAACCTACCGCACCACGGGCCGCCAACCTAGGCAGACCGCTTCGCGTGTTGTAGAGCCAGGTCTCGTGTGAAACAACACGGGAAACATGGGGGTCTCAGCGGCCCTCCTGACGTGAGAGGACATGAATTCTCGTGCGTGTACTGGGTATTGAAACCAGCTGTGATGAAACGGCTGTCGCCATCGTCGATGATGGGGGTGCGGTGCTCTCTCATGCGCTCGCCTCGCAGATCGACGAGCACCGCCCCTACGGTGGTGTGGTGCCTGAGATTGCCGCGCGCTCCCACTTGGACCGGCTCGACGGACTCGTCGCGAAAGCGTTGAGCGATGCGGGTCTTGATTTTGCTGATATCGATGGCTTTGCCGCCACCGCCGGTCCGGGGCTTATCGGCGGGGTTATGGTCGGGGTCATGACGGCGAAGGCGTTGGCGTCGGTGCATCAAAAACCGTTTCTAGCGGTCAACCATCTTCAAGCCCATGCCTTGACCGCGCGGCTGACGAACGGCGTCGCCTTTCCGTATCTGCTGTTGCTGGTGTCGGGCGGGCATTGTCAGGTGCTCGCGGTTAGTGGCGTAGGGCAATACCGCTGTCTCGGGTCAACCCTCGACGATGCCGCTGGCGAGTGCTTCGACAAGTGCGCGAAAATGCTCGGGCTCGGATTTCCCGGCGGTCCGGCGATTGAGTGCGCCGCAGGCGACGGAAACGCGATGCGGTTTCCTCTGCCGTCCCCTTTAAAGGGCCGCGACGGCTGTGACTTTTCTTTCTCCGGACTCAAGACGGCGGTGCGCCATGCCGTCGAAGCGCTGCCACCCGGTCCGCTGGCGGATCAGGATGCCAAAGACCTCGCCGCCGGGTTGCAGCAAGCCATTGTTGCGCACGTCATCGACCGCTGCGGCAATGCGTTGGCCATGACTCAGTCTGACCGGCCCACCGCTTTTGTCGCCGCCGGAGGTGTTGCCGCCAACACAGCTTTGCGCGCTGCGCTCCAGAACCTCGCGGCAGAGAACGATGTGCCGTTCGTCGTGCCGCCCGCCGAATTGTGCACGGATAATGCGGTGATGGTTGCTTGGGCGGGTCTTGAGCGTCTGCGGCTTGGGCTCAGCGATCCGCTGGACTTCAAACCCAAACCGCGCTGGCCGCTGGAGCACTTGTCGGCCTCGGCCTGACCTCACGCGCCATAGAAATCGCGGTACCATTTCACAAAGGCGGCGACCCCCTCTTCGACCGGTACCTTGGGCCGGTAGCCAACCGCCGCATCCAGCTCTGTGACGTCGCACCATGTCTGCGACACGTCGCCCGGCTGCATCGGTTGAAAATCTTTGTCCGCCGTCACACCCAACTCACGTTCCAATACGGCGATGAAGTCCATCAGCTTCACCGGCGCGCCGCGTCCGATGTTAAAAATGCGATAGGGCGCGACACCGCTTGAACCCGGATCCGCAGTGTCCGCGGACCATGTTGCATCAGTCTCCGGCGGCGCGTGCAGGGTGCGCACCACGCCTTCGACGATGTCGTCGATGTAGGTGAAGTCCCGCGCCATTTCGCCGTTGTTGAACACCTGGATCGGCTCGCCGGCGAGCATGGCTTTGGTGAACTTGAACAGCGCCATGTCGGGCCGGCCCCACGGCCCGTACACCGTAAAGAACCGCAGGCCAGTGGTCGGGATGTCATAAAGGTGCGCGTAGGAATGGGCCATGGCTTCATTGGCCCGTTTTGTCGCGGCATAAAGTGATAGCTGATGCGCCGTGCCGTGATGTTCGGAAAACGGCATCGTTCCGTTGGCCCCGTACACCGAACTGGTGGAGGCGAATACCAGGTGTTCGACGCCGCCGTGACGGCACGCCTCCAACACGTTCAACATGCCGGTGAGATTGGCGCCGGCGTAATCATGGGGATGATCGACTCCGTGGCGCACGCCCGCTTGGGCCGCCAGATGAATCACCTGTCGTGGTTTGAATTCCGCGAACAGATTTTCCAATCCGCCGCGGTTGGCGATGTCGAGGCGAACACCGGTGAATCCAGATATGCCCTCTAGTTGCGCCCAACGCGCTTCTTTCAGCGCCGGATCGTAATAGCTGTTGAAGTTGTCCAGGCCGATGACGGCTGAGCCGTCCGCCAGCACCCGTTGGGCCGTGTGAAAGCCGATGAATCCCGCAGCCCCTGTCACCAAAATGGTCATGACTGCGGTTGTGGCTGAGCCCGCAGCGCTTGTCCAGACTTCGCGGTTGGACTTCCTCCCGCAGCCATGCGACACAGGGCACACCGGAGGGATCGAAGGGGAGATCAGCCATGCAGCGCATCGGGGTGATCGGCGCCGGGGCGTGGGGCACGGCATTGGCGGCGATGGCGCGCCGGGCCGGCCGGGATGTGGTCCTGTGGGCGCTTGAGCCCGAGGTTGCCGACAGTATCAACTCACGCCACGTTAACGAGCTGTACCTGCCAGATGTCGAGCTCGACCCCGGCATCCGCGCCACCAACGATACGGCTGAAACGCTTGCCGCCGATCTCGTCCTTCTGGTCGCGCCGGCCCAGCACTTAAGAAAAGTCTGCGAACAACTCGCACCCACATGGCCCGACGGCGTGCCCGCCATGATCTGCGCCAAGGGCATTGAGCGCGGGACAAAAGCCCTGATGACTCAGGTTCTGGCCGAAGCTCTGCCCGCTGCTCCGGCCATGGTGCTGTCGGGCCCGACCTTTGCCAAAGAAGTCGCGAACGGGTTGCCCACCGCGCTCACCTTGGCCAGTGCCGACCGCGCCCTTGGTGAGAAAGCGGCGGACGCCATCGGCACGTCGACCTTCCGGACTTATCTGTCGGAGGATCTTGTCGGCGCCGCGATCGGCGGTGCGGTCAAAAATGTACTCGCCATTGCCTGTGGCCTGGTGGAGGGCAAAGGTCTGGGGGACAACGCCCGTGCCGCGCTCATCACCCGGGGATTGGTTGAGGTGGTGCGCCTGGCCGTGTCGCTCGGCGGACGTCAGGAAACCTTGATGGGGCTGTGTGGGCTGGGCGACTTGTTGCTCACAGCCACCTCGATGCAATCGCGCAACTATTCGCTCGGCGCTGCGTTGGGACAAGGCCGCACGCTGGATGAGGTGCTGGGCGAACGCCGCGCCGTGACGGAAGGAGTCTACACGGCCGAGGCGGTCGTCGCTCTTGCCAGCGAGAAGGGTGTGGACATGCCGATCTGCCGGGCGATGGATCAAATTCTCAACCGCGATGTTCCGGTGGATGATGCCATTGCCGAATTGCTTGAACGGCCGATCAAGGAAGAGCTCGATTTCGGCTAAATTGTTGGGGCCTGGGTGCTGGCCCCCACCCCATCCGATGCGCTAAGACGAATGAACCCAAACTCTTGAGGACTTACGGTGGCACAGGCGCCGAGCATCACTCCCGTAATTCTGTCCGGCGGTTCCGGCTCGCGGCTATGGCCCCTGTCGCGCGAGCAGTATCCCAAGCAGCTCCAGGCCCTGACCGGCGAACACACCCTGATTCAGGACACCGCGCTCCGCCTCGGGCCGGAGACCACACCGGCGGTTAATCCGCCCATTATTGTCTGCAACGATGCCCACCGTTTCATTGTCGCCGAGCAATTGCGCGCCGTCGGCGTCGAGCCTAAGGCGATCATCATCGAGCCGGAAGGCCGCAACACCGCCCCCGCCGTTGCCGTCGCGGCGCTGGTCGCAGCGGAAGATCCTGACGCGGTCTTGCTTGTCATGCCGTCCGATCACCTCATCCGCAAACCGGAGTCTTTCCGTGTGGCTGTGGCGACGGCGCTGCCCCTGGCGCGCGACGGCAAGCTGGTCACTTTCGGCATTACCCCGTCCGGACCGTCGACGGCCTACGGCTATATCAAACGCGGCAATGACCTCGGCGGCGGTGCGTTCGGCGTCGAGGCGTTCGTCGAGAAACCCGACGCAAAAACCGCGCAGGGTTTTGTCGACGCCGGCACCTATTCGTGGAACGGCGGTATCTTTCTGTTCCGTGCGCGCGTGTTTCTGGATGAGCTCGCCGCCTTCGAGCCCGGTATTGGTCCCGCCTGTCAAAAAGCATTGGATGACGGCTCGAATGACCTGTTCTTCTTTCGCCTCGATCCCGAAGCCTTCGCCGCAGTGCCCAGCCAGTCCATCGACTACGGGGTGATGGAACGCACCGATAAAGCAGCCGTCGTCCCGGTTGAGATGGGCTGGTCCGATGTCGGCTCGTGGTCGGCGTTGCATGATGAAAGTGAGCACGACGCCGACGGCAATACCCTGCTTGGCGACGTTCTGGCTTTGGATGCCAAGAACACCTACGTGCGCTCGGAGCGGCAAACCACCGCCGTTGTTGGCGTGGAAGACGCGGTCGTAGTGGTCACGGACGACGCCGTGTTGGTGACCAACCGGAGCCATGATCAAAACGTCAAAGACGTGGTCACACAGTTGAAAGCCGACAACCGCGAAGTCGCGGTGGCGCACACCCGCACGTATCGCCCGTGGGGCTGGTTCCAAACCGTCGATGAAGGCGAGCGCTTCAAGGTCAAACGCATCGGGGTGAAGCCCGGCGCCAAGTTGTCGCTGCAAAAACATTGGCACCGCTCGGAACACTGGGTGGTGGTTAAGGGCACAGCCGTGGTGACCAACGGCGATCAGGAGATTCGTCTTGGCGAAAACGAGTCCACCTTCATTCCCGCCGGCACGGTTCATCGCCTGGAAAACCCCGGCAAGGTCGAGCTTGAGATGGTTGAGGTGCAGTCCGGTGAATATGTCGGCGAAGACGATATCGTGCGCATTGAAGACGACTACGGCCGGGAAAAACCGTAATGAAAAAATTTCAGTTTTTCGCTTTGGTTATAGCTCTCGTGACTGCCGGCTCTTTGTACGCGCAGGACAAGCCAATGTCAGACCTCATGCCTGAGACGTCTACCCTTCAGCCTTTCGCCCCGGGCGATGTGTTTGTCGGCGCAACCGTGTTGAACAATCCGGACGACGACCACGCCGGACGCGGGCGTATTCTCCAATACGACGCGGACCTAAATTTGAAAGGCGTGCTGTGGACCGAAGGCACCACGCATTTAATTGGCGGGATCAACTTCGCCTCCGACGGCACGCTGTGGGCGTTCGATAATTTTGCCTGGGCAGTGGTGCGGGTCAAACCCGATGCGACGCCACTTCCCACCAAACGCTTCGCCGACAGGCCCTTCGGTTCGGTGCAATTTCTGCCGGACGGACAATTCGCCCTTATCGAGTATCTCAAGGGCAGTGCCCAGCCGGAAAACCTGACCACGCGCTATCCCTACTTGCCTGACGTGCCCGACCAGGTCGGCCTCGGCGAAGTTTATATCTTTGATGCAGATGAAACGCTGGTGCGCCGCTTCTCGCCCGACGTGCACGGCGGCGTTAGCGGCAGCATGGGGGCCACCCACACCGCCCTGGCGCCGGATGGAACGACGCTGATCTACACCTCGGAAACCGGCCCGCGCCTGATGCGCTTCGATCTCGTCCGCGGTGAACAGTTGCCCGATCTCATGACCTTGCCGCCGTCCCAGGGCGGCCCGCCCGCCATGCTGTTCGATGTCGAACCCCTCGGTGACAAGCTCTTGCTGCCCATCGGCACCAAGCTTTCGGTGCTCACTCTGGACGGCGAGACCGAACAAGACATTCCCTTAGAGGGGTTCGGCTGGGCGCTCACCGCCGCCGGTCATGACGGCACCTATGCCTATGCCGCCAATTGGTTTACCGGTGACATCGTCAAAGTCTCGCTCGAAACCGGCGAAGTGATGGCCCGCACCAGCGTGCCGCCCAGCACGGTCTCGGGCCTCGCTCAATTTCACGGCTAATTCTGTTATCGCAAAGGACCCGTCAACATGCTGATCGCCATTATGTGTATCGACAAACCCAATCATCTCGACCTGCGCATGGCGACGCGGCCCAAGCATCTCGAATGGCTGAAAGCCAACCTGCCCGAGGGTGAATATGTCGGTCCGCTGTTCGATGACGATGGCGAAACTTTCAAGGGCAGTCTTTACATCCTCGACTTCGAAGACATCGCCGCCGCGCGGGCGTGGATCGCGGACGAGCCCTATTACAAGGCCAATTTGTTCGAAAGCGTGATCATGCGCCCCAGCCGCAACATTCTGCCGATGGAGTAACCCGCGCAAGATGCTGCCCGATCCCGATGAGCTCGCCGGGCGTGTGCTGTGCCGGGTCGAGGACCTGGCCGAGACCAAGGCCAAGGACGTCGTCATCAAGAACGGCGACGAGCAATACAATCTCATGGTGGTGGAGTGGGAAGGCGTCGTCCGCGCTTTCGTCAATTCCTGCCCCCATGCGCGCGTGCCGTTGAACCTGTTCGGCGACGTGTTCTTTGACCGCAAGGGGCGTTATCTGCTGTGCACCACCCACGGCGCGCATTTCCGGCCCACTGACGGCTACTGCACGCTGGGGCCGTGCAAAGGCAAAAGCCTCACCCGGTTTCCGGTCACGGTGGATGACGGCGTGGTGATCGCCGGTCGGCCTGAGGCCGTCGCTGCACTGGTCACTGAATCCTGAGCATTTAATCGGTGTGCCAAGCCCGGCGGGTGACGTGGATCAATGCGCAGGTTTATGATCGACGCTAAACGCGCGTGACACTAAGCACGCATAAAGAGGCCCCAAGGGCATGCCAAGAGGGGGCACCAAAAGGAGACGCCATGACCGACGATACCGTGATTCCCATTCCCGATGACTGGACCAAGTCCTCTCTGGTTACCGAGCGCCAGTACCAGGAGATGTACCAAAGGTCAGTGGATGACCCGGAGGGGTTCTGGCGCGAACATGGCCGCATCATCGATTGGATTACGCCGTACAAAAAGGTGAAGTCGGTCACCTACGGCAAGGATGATGTATCGATCAAATGGTTCGAGGATGGCACGCTGAACGCCTGCTACAACTGCCTCGACCGTCACCTGAATGAACTGGGCACGCGCAATGCCATTATCTGGGAAGGTGACGAACCGTCCCAGCACAAACGCGTCACCTATTACGAACTGCACGAACAGGTTTGCCGCCTCGGCAACGCGTTGCGCAGCCTTGGGGTCAAGAAAGGCGATCGTGTGTGCATCTACATGCCGATGATTGTCGAAGCTGCCGTGGCCATGCTGGCCTGTGCCCGCATCGGCGCGGTGCATTCGGTCGTCTTCGGCGGCTTCGCGCCGCAATCCCTGGCCGACCGCATCAACGACTGCGGCGCGTGTGTGGTCATCACCGCCGATGAAGGCGTGCGTGGCGGTAAGAAAATTCCGCTCAAGGCCAACGTCGATAAGGCGCTCGAGTCCTGCGATACCGTCGATCACGTCATCGTGGTGGAGCGCACCGAAGTCGGCGTGCCGATGGGCGATAAAGACATCTGGTATCACGTCATCACCGAGCATCAGGGCACGTGGTGCGAGCCGGAGGAAATGAACGCGGAAGATCCGCTGTTCATTCTCTACACCTCGGGTTCGACCGGAAAACCGAAGGGCGTTTTGCATACCACCGGCGGCTACATGGTCTATGCCGCCATGACCCACAAATACGTATTCGATTACGACGGCCGCCAGGTCTACTGGTGCACGGCGGACGTCGGTTGGATTACCGGCCACACCTATATCGTTTACGGCCCGCTGGCCAACGGCGCCATAACGCTGATGTTTGAAGGTGTGCCCAATTATCCCAACGCTAGCCGCTTCTGGGATGTGGTCGACAAGCACGGCGTCAATACGTTTTACACCGCACCCACAGCTTTGCGGGCGCTCATGCGTGAAGGCGATGAGCCGGTTACGCGCACCTCGCGCACCACTTTGCGCTTGCTCGGCACGGTGGGCGAGCCGATCAATCCGGAAGCGTGGCTGTGGTATCACCGCGTGGTCGGAGACGGCAGATGCCCCATCGTCGACACCTGGTGGCAGACCGAAACCGGCGGCATTCTAATCGCTCCGCTGGCCGGGGCGACCGACCTCAAACCCGGTTCGGCAACGCGGCCCTTCTTCGGCATACAACCCTGCTTGGTGGATCAGGAGGGCAACGAGCTCGAAGGAGCCGCAGAAGGCTACCTGTGCATGAAGGACTCATGGCCCGGGCAAATGCGCACCGTGTTCGGCGATCATCAGCGCTTCATCGACACCTACTTTGTGCAGTATCCCGGCAAGTACTTCACCGGAGACGGTTGCCGCCGCGACGAAGACGGCTACTACTGGATCACCGGCCGGGTGGACGACGTGCTCAACGTGTCAGGCCACCGCATGGGCACGGCAGAAATCGAAAGCTCGCTGGTGGAACACAAGGCGGTGGCCGAAGCGGCTGTTGTGGGCTTCCCGCACGACGTCAAAGGCCAGGGTATCTACGCCTATGTCACGTTGATGGAAGGCTGTGAGGCGACACCCGAGCTCCACGACGAGTTAATTCAGTGGGTGCGCAACGACATTGGCGCCATTGCCAAGCCCGATCATCTGCAATGGGCACCGGGCCTGCCGAAAACCCGCTCCGGTAAAATCATGCGCCGCATCCTGCGCAAGATCGCCGAAAACGAGGTCGATGCTCTGGGGGATACGTCCACCCTCGCCGATCCCGGCGTGGTCGACGATCTGGTGAACAACCGGAAGGGGGCGTGAGCGCTATTGGCTAGAGCTTTGACTGCTACTCTTATCTACTGTTACAGAAATTCTCTCCGGGGACTCGAAGCTGTTAATCGCTAATATGTACGTTGCCGGCTCTAATTGCAGAGTCAATTCAGAGTTGAAGTCATCGTTCTCTCTATCCCTGTCATCATTGTCACCCACAAAAGACTCATCGTCTCCTCGATATAGAACGATGTTTGGATCACCCGGGCCGCGGGCTGAGATAGTGTATTCGCCAACAACCTGAATCGTGAAAGACCCGCAGCCAAAATCTTTATCTACATCAAAAACGAAGTTCTTCCCATCGACACTAATTTCTTTGACACCACTATAGGCTAAGCACCCCTCTGGTGTGATCGGCGGAAAAGCAGACGAGGGTCCAATTTCTATGTTCGCGAATCCCGTTTTTCCAGTGACCGCACGGCAAGGGTATAACTTTTCTGGGCTTGTAGGGGCAATTCTAGTTCTGTAATGCCGTCCTGGCGGCTTGCCTCTCCCGATATCAGCACTGGCGTTATCGTCATCGAATCAGAAACGGTGTCTAACGGCATTTCATATACGTTTATCAATGGTCTGACCGCTGAATTCGTCGTTAAATTGGGGCTAATTTGAATACGGTAATCTTCGCTTCGGTCGGGACTCAAAGTCAGACAAATATTCTTCGACCCTATGGCATGTGTCTCGGTCACAATGCCGTCAGTTTCGGCATCTCCGAATTCATTGACCGCAGCGCTAGTTGAGCAAGTTTCGACGCGGCAACTTGTCGATCTATAGTCATTGCAACGCGAAAACTGACTCGCGATTGAACCTTGCATCAAGCTTTGATTCCCCACGCTCGAGCGTGCAAGGAACTGATACTCCAACAAGGCGCATCCGAAATCAGTTACCTCAAGAGATTCATAGTCATCATACAGAAAAGAAATCAGACTTTCCTGTCGCAAGAATCTGAGATCCGATTCGAACCGTGGTTCGTTACCGTATAACTTCTTTATATCTCTGTTTCTGGCAATATCTTTAAACAGCGTCGTCGTATTGCGCGATTGCAGACGAAAAAGCGAGTCTTCGTAAGTTCCAGATCGGATTGCGCATTCGATGTTGCTGATGACAAGCGGAGCTTCTTGGGACAGCGTATTCAGGAAACGGTTTCGCTCTACGGCAAGTTGATCGGGATTTTGATCTTTCCTTACGGCGCGATCCAATCTCAAATTCAATCCGCGTTCAATCTCTTCATAAACATCTCTGGCTGAGCTGCTTGCGCGCTGATTTCCGATAACCAGGGATTCGTTAGCTTGAAACGCGACGCTGTATTCGTCGAAACGATCCAGTAGCACGGCCGCCAACTTGATCAGATCGTCACTCGGCACAAACACGGCCCCAGCAATCACAATTGCAAATACGTTGATGATTGTGTCGTTCTTGTGCACGGCGAACATCACCACGAGGGCCGCACTGGCCAGTGCCACTAAAGACAAAATAATATCCGATAGAACGTCAACGGTCTGAGGGTCGCACGCCTCCGCCTCGCAACTTGAATCTCCGAAAGCAGAGATCAATAACATCACGAGCGCGATGAGCAGGATCATCCCCGCCGTGGAAGCAAAAATCACCGTCGGTGTAGCATAGGGATTATCGACGCCGAGGACGGTCTTACCTAAGGCCGTGATCCGGTCGAGAAGGCCGCCAGGTTTTGAGTCGGTGTTTGGCGGATCGTTAGGTGGTGGGGTGTCGTCCGGCTGTATCCCCGCCCCATCGCCGCCGCCGTCCGGCGATTCATTTTTCGGATCGTCCGCCATCTCCCACCCCCCTAGTCGTGGTTTCCCTCGAAACGCTAGTTCTCGTTATGCTAGAGAGTCAACGCCTAGTCCCGTTTTCGTGCAACGCGTGTAAGTAGAGGTTATGAGTCAAGTAAACCGATAGATAGTCACCCTTTACGCCTGCCTTCTTGAACGGCAGATCGTGCGCTTCACTAATCTCAGTTCATCTTTGTCCAAGCTGCCGAGCCTGGCACTGTGTCTGCCACCATGCAGATTGAAATGAGAGCGGAGACTTCTGAAGATATCCAGGTCATCCACGTTCTCACCGCTGCCGCATTTGGCCGTGAGGCCGAAGCGGATCTCATCGATCTTTTGCGCGATGCCGATGCCCTCACGTTGTCTTTGGTGGCATGGTTGGACGATGTCCTTGCCGGGCACGTTGCCATCAGTCCGGTCACCCTCACGCCCGCTGCATCAGTGACGTGGTACGGCCTCGGCCCCATCGCCGTGCACCCCGATATGCAGGGTCAAGGCATCGGCACCCAGCTGATGACCAAAGCGTTGGCCGATGCGGCTGCGCTCGGGGGTGATGGGGTGGTCTTGCTGGGTGATCCGAAATTCTATGGCCGTTTCGGCTTCCGGCCTTCAACCGAGTTCGGGCTCACCTGGGAGAACGGCGGCGGGCCCTATTTTCAAGCTGTGCGCCTCAGCGCGGCCGACGCACCCGCCGCGACAGTGGCGTATCATCCCGCCTTCAATCAGGTATGAGTGCTTAAGCTTTGCGCGTCGCCAGCGTAGCCTCGATGTCCTCGACTTCCGCGTCGGCGATGGCGACGTAACGCTCCATGTTCAACTCTGTGAACACCGCACCGGCTTGGCGGAAGGCATCTGCCGCTTTGTTGAGAATTGCTGCGTTGTTGCGCACCTGCCCTTTGGCCTTCAGGGCCGCGCCCAGGTTGGCCAAGGTGGTGGCCCACACCAGTGGGGCTTTGGTGCGCGTCCACACGCTCGCAACCGATAAAAAGATGTTGATAGCCTTGTCGTAAAGATCCGGTTCCGCGCTGAGCCTGCCCATGGTCAGCAGCAGTCCGCCGAGGGAGTTTTGTATGTCGGCCCAACGCATCGGGTGTTCCGTCAACGACCACACCCGGGTCGCATCGGTCATCGCGTCCGCCGCTTGCTGCAGGAGGCCGATGTCTTCATCGGCCAGCGCCAGGCCGTGCAGCGCCAAACCCAAGCGCACGTTCAGCGCGGCCCACACCTCGGGAAATTCAGTGCGGTCCAACATGCTGACGGCGGCGCGGTAGTGCTCCACCGTGCGCGCCGGCAGTTTGGTGCCCGTTTTGAGATCACTGATCAGCGACAGCGCGTCGGCAATGCGCGCGCCGATGATGGCTTCCTCATGGGGCGGAAACGCATCGTCGCCCATGATCAACGCCGCTTGCGATAGTGATACCGCTTTCTCAAGGGTTTTGAGATCGCCGCCGGACGCGCCTTGCAGCAACAGAATGGCGCTGTACGCACTTAGTGCCGTCGCGCCCTCGGCCACCGTGCCGGAGCGGTCACCCTCAGCCAGGTTGCGCACCGCGTCCATCAGCGGCGCCAACAAGGCGTGACGGGCTTGGTACTGCACACCCGTTTCCGGATCGGCGCTGGCCAAAGCGCAGGCGAAGATGAGGTCGCTGAACGCGTCGGAAAACATCGCCGGCACTTCCAGCCGGTCAATCGGTGTCCAGGTCGCCGCGCCGGGCTGCACGGCCACCGAACGGCTCAAGAAGCGCAGCCGCCAGGTGCCGCTGGATGTCACATCGCCCCAGACCAGCAGGTCCGCGTCATGGCGCTGCAGCCAGGTCTGCCCCAGGTCCGCCGCCATGGACAGAGAAGACGGCAGCAACGTGTCGGCCTTGGCGGAGGTCAGCGCCCGTTCCAGCACCTCGATCTTCAGCCCCAACCGGCCGGTCAGGCGGGTCGATAAATGGCGCGCAGAGTCGCCGGTCACATCTCCCGCCATCGGGCAGATCAGCAGGGTGAGTGGCTCGACCGCGTAAAACAATTCCTGCGGATCATCCAGGTCCAAGGCGAGCCCGGAATCTTTCGGCTTGTTTTTTAGGCGGTCAATAAAGCCAGTTAACATTTTGGTTTAAGAATTCCGCTCAAGGCGCTGGGGTGATCGCGCAGCCGCAGTTTTGTGGATAACTTTGAATCGCATTTCGAATCATATTCTTATCCCGCCGCGCTTAAAGAACTGTTTAAGGCGCGATGAGGCTCCGGGGGTAGACGGACTTAGAAGTCCGAGCACCGGCCTTTCTGTTCCCAGTCGCCGAACCGGGTTGGCTCTGGGCCCTTGGGTCCGCCGATCTCATCCGCCGGTTTCTCTTTCGGTGCTGCAGCCGGCGGCGTGGTCCCGGCGCGCTGTTTCTCGCTGGTCCCGTGTTTTGGCGACGGGTTCGTTTTTGTGTCGTCGGCTGAATTCGTCATGGCCTGCTCTTGCGCTGCGTCCACCCGGACATACATCTCTGATCAGGTTTAGTCCATCGCACAGGACCAGAGATGAACACCTTTCGGGTTGGCCTTTTGCTCGCGGCGCTCACGGCGCTGTTCATGACTGTCGGCTTTCTCCTCGGCGGCGAGGGCGGGATGATCCTGGCGCTCGGCTTTGCCGTGGCCATGAACTTCTTCGCCTATTGGAACGCCGATACGATGGTGCTGCGCATGTACGGCGCGCGCCAGATCGATCGTGCATCCGCGCCCGAGTTCTACAGGTTGGTTGAGCAGCTGGCCCAGCGTGCCGCCATGCCGATGCCCAAGGTCTACATCATCGAGACCGAGCAGCCCAACGCGTTCGCTACCGGACGCAATCCGGACAACGCTGCCGTCGCCGCAACCACCGGCCTCATGCGCATCCTGTCTCAGGAAGAGCTGGCCGGTGTCATGGCCCACGAGCTCGCGCACATCAAAAACCGCGATACGCTGGTGATGACCATCACCGCGACAATCGCCGGGGCCATCGGCATGCTCGCGAACTTCGCCCTGTTTTTCGGCGGCCGGCGGGATACCCCGCTCGGGCTGGTCGGCGTTCTGGCCGTGGCCATACTCGCGCCCCTGACGGCGACGCTGGTGCAACTGGCGATTTCGCGCACCCGTGAATACGGCGCCGATGCGGGTGGGGCGGAGATTTGCGGCAACCCGATGTGGCTGGCTTCCGCGCTGGGCAAGCTGGAGTCCGGTGCGCGCCGGATCGACAACAACATCGCTGAGTCAAATCCGGCGACGGCGCACTTGTTCATCGTCAATCCGCTGCATGCCCACGCGGCTGACAGCTTGTTCTCAACGCATCCGAACACCGCCAACCGCATCGCCAAGCTGCAACAGCTGGCGGGCGGTGCGCCGCCTCAGTCTCGCACCTCCTCCGGCCGGGGCTCCGTGCCATCCACGGGCCACTGAGGACGAGGCAACGAAAATAAATCAATATTTATCAGTGGGTTATCGTCCGCGGCTACGCAGACAAGTAAGTGATCGATCTATATTTGGTGTATACGCCTCTTCTTAACCCAACATATTTGAAAAATTTGATCAGGACATGTAGTCTATTTTGATTCGAATCGAAATTTACTTCTTGTTATCTTACCAAAAATAATTGTTTGTTGACGAAACTAACAATATGTGATATCACGGGGAACCACGCGCGGGAGGAGTAATACAGTACTCAACTTGCGAGTCGTTTCCACTTTTGATATAACCCTAAATGCGAAAAGGCGGAACTTCGCAATGAAGTCCCGCCTCTCGTAGAAGTGGCCACGCCTCGCGGCGCCGCCGTATCTCACAAATACAAGGTAATGTGAGGCGTGGCCTTTGTAAATAACCCCATGAATAAGGAGAAATCCCATGGGATATCAAGCAAAGGCCAAGGTTCCCCTTGGCACCAAAGCTCGTACTGGTGAACGTTGCCCTGAAAGCGGTGTTTGGAAGTCTGACGACGTACCGTCGACGACAGCGCCGATTGCAAAGGGCAATGTTATGCCGCCGCACCACCAGAAGGCGGTCTATTGGATTCTGATCCAGTACGCTTAAGCACACATGAAGGGGGAGGAGGGATTTCATGCCCTCCTCTCTTCAAGACTAGTCAGTCGCTTTCGGGCCGAAGAGGAACCATAGAATCAGGCCCAGCAGCGGCAGAACCAGAATCAGCACGATCCACAGCACCTTGCTGCCAGTCGAGGCGTCGCTCTGCAGCGTTTTGACGATGGCATACACATCGCCGATTAAGATCAACAGGCCAAACAGGCCGCCTTCAAATCCCATAACCTAACGGTCCTTCCGGTTTATTCCGCCGCGTGGCGCGCCGACTCACCCATGGGCAACAGGCGTTGCCCCAACAGCCGCCCGAAGGTCAGCGCCGGGGTCACCAACATGCCGCCGCAAAACGAGCTGCCCATCATGGCGCCTTGGCCGACGGACTCTCCGGCGGCATACAAGCCGGTAATGGGTGTGCCGTCTTCCGTCACCACGTTGAGATCTGCGTTGATCTTCAGGCCGATGGTGCTCGACACCGACATCGCTTGGGAGCGGATGGCATAAAACGGTGCATCGCTCACCGGGCGCGGCATGTGCTCGCGCCCGAAGGCGTCGTTGCCCGATGCCTGACCCGAATTGAAGGTGTCGATGGTTTCGCTCAGGGCGTCCGCTGGCAGTCCGGCCTTGTTCGCCAAATCTTCAATCGTATCGGCGACATAGAACATCGGCTCACCCTTTTCCGCCGCGGCGCGGATGTCGTCCGGGCTGAAGTCGGGAAACAGCGGTGGCGCCTCGTTCAACGTGGTCGAGTCAAACACGATCCAATGGCGCAGGTGGGGCTGATCCTTGATGGTGTGTTCGCGCACATCGACGCTCGGCTCGTCCTCGCGGATGAAGCGTTTGCCTTCCACGTTGACGTAAACTTCCCACGGCTGGCGGCGCTCCGGCCAATGCACTTGGCGGCAGCGCACCTTGCTGGGCACGTCGTAGCTCTGCATCACCACGCCGAAACTCGTCAGATAGTTTTCATGACCCCAGGCCGTGCCCCCGGCGCTCAAGCCGAAGTTCAAGCCGTCGCCGACGCAATAAGGGTAAGAGTGATCGCCATAGGCGGGGTGACCGCTCAGCTTTTTATACATCTCACCGTTGGCGACGTAGCCGCCCGCGGCGATCAAAACCGCACCGGTGGAGAAGGTTTCGTCACCGTCCGGGCCGGTGGCTTTCACGCCGGTCACCGCGCCGGAGGAGTCCTGCACCAGATCCGTTACCCGCGTGTTCAGTTTCAAGGTGATCCGGCCACTGTCCACCAAAGCTTCGAACGGCGGTTTGAGCACAGCCAGGATCGACTTGCCCAAGTCCTCCCCCCACACGTAGCGCAGTTCGCTATAGGGCTCATGGGCCTGACCTTTGACCGGATGATCCGGCAGCGGTTTGAAGCCGATCTCCTCCAGCCAGTCCAGGGTGTCTGCCGCATGCTTCACCGCCAGTCCGGCGATGGTGGCATCGGCGGTGTTCTTGGAAATGCGCATGATGTCGTCCATGTGCTTTTCCGGCGTGTCGTCGATGCCCTTTTCTTTTTGCAGGCGTGTGCCCGCGCCGCTCATTTGGCCGGAACTCAAATGAAGTGTGCCGCCGATTTCCGGCGCGGCCTCAATGACCAAGACCTTGTCGCTGCGTTCGGCAGCAAAAATCGCGGCGGGTAGTCCCGCCGTTCCGGCGCCGATGATGATGACATCCCAGGTGTCTGACATTGTGCTGCCCTCTCCTTTGCTTGGTTGATCATACTGGACTGGTGTTCGCGGTCACCCGCGCTTACACACCTGTGGTCAGTCACCGGACTGTCCATGCGTTGGCGGCGCCTGCCACTTTAACCTTGACCCCGGGCCGCCTGCTCTAGACGGTCCCGGCATGACAGCCCAGACCGCAGTTTCCGTGCAGCGCCGCTATGTCGATGGCCGTTTCGGCCAGATTCACCTACGCGTCGCCAAACCTGACCGAGACTCAGGCGCGCCTCCCCTGGTGTGCTTTCACATGAGCCCCAACAGCGGGCGCATCTATGAGACGTTCCTAGGGCACATGGGCGCGGACCGGCTTTGCGTCGCGCCGGATACGCCTGGATTTGGCGAGTCCGATCCGCCGCCGTCCCGCCCTGGGATTGAAGACTATGCCGCGGCCATGCTCGACGTGCTGGATGCGCTCGACATTCCGCAGGCCGATGTCATGGGCTACCACACCGGGTCTGAGACCTGTGTCGCCCTGGCCCTGGCTGCGCCTGAGCGGGTGCGCAAGCTGGTGCTCACGTCCGCGCCCATCTTCACGGACCAAGAACTTGCCTGGCATCGCGATCACTACGCCAAGACCGAGCTGACCGACGACGGCAGCCATGTCGCCGGCAAGTGGCGCAGCTTTCTCAAATGGGCAGGGCCTGGCTGGACCAAAGAACACGTCGCCGAGCAGTTCCCGGATGCCCTGCGCCGGCCAGATATTTCCTGGTGGGGCCACGCCGCTGCCTTCGATTTTCCCATGGCGGAGAAGATTGCTCAGGTGAGCCAGCCGATTTTGGTGCTCAACCCCAATGACGATCTGGCCGAACACAGCCGACGCGCCGACGGCCTGATGCAGAATGGCCGTATTGAAGAGCTGCCCGACTGGGGCCATGGCTACCTGGATGTTCACACGGCAGAGGCTTGTGCCCTCATCCGCACCTTTCTCGATACTGATTAACAATCACAGGACACTTGTTATGCGCGCACTCTTTCTTTCACTCATCTTGCTTGTCTCCGGACACGCCTTCGCCGCCGCGCCGGATATCGGTGAGGCCGCGCTCGCTAACCTTCAGGGCAAAAAAATCCTGCTGGCCGGGGCAACCGGCAACAACGGCAAGCATATTCTTGTCGCGCTCGACCAACTGGGCCTTGATGTGCGTGCCATGAGCCGCGATGTCGATGACGCCAAAGAGGAGTTTGGGGATCAGTACGATTGGGTCGAAGCAGACGTCACAGACCCGGACTCCCTTACTGCAGCCGTACAGGACGTCGATATCGTGATCTCTGCCGTCGCCACGGCCATGCCCTTTGGCGGCAACCGCTCTGAAAAAGTCGACTACGAAGGCACGGTCAATCTGTCGCGCGCGGCCAAAGCCGCAGGGGCGACGCGCTTCGTCATCATCACCTCGTCAAACTCGGGCGTGAAGGATCACTTCCTCAACACCATCGGCGGCAACGTGCTGATCTGGAAAGGCAAGGCCGAAGAAGCCTTGGTGGACTCAGGGTTGGAATACGCCGTGCTCGCGCCTGCCGGCATTGATGACAAACCGGGCGGTACAACCCGCATCGCCCTCATCCCCCGCAGCGAGTATGAGGCCGGCATGTTCATCGGGCGTGAAGACATGGCCGCCGTTGCCATTGCCGCTGCCGGTCATCCCGACGCGGCTAACCGGGTGTTTACCGCAACCAACTTAGAAGGCCCGGCGTCGACCGCCTGGCTCGACCGCTTCGCCGAGTTGCCTTCGGACTTGAATCTACCGGTCAACGACGGCGAATGAGCCAGCGCCACGCTGATCGTAAAGATCGGCCAAATACGGACCGACCCGACACACTTGCGTCCCGCGCCGCTGCCCTGGCGCTGCTCAGCGGCGTGGTGCGGGATGGTCAAGCGGTCGACAGCCGCTTTGGCGCGGTTACCGCCACTCTGGACGCGCGCGACCGGGCCTTCGTGCGTCACTTGGTTGCCACCACCTTGCGCCGCCTGGGGCAAATCGATGCGGTCATCAAAGCGTTTGTCTCTCGCACGCCTCCTCCTCCGGTGATGGATGTGCTGCGCCTGGGTGCGGCGCAAATTTTGTTTCTGGAAACCGCGCCCCATGCGGCCGTCGATACCGCCGTAGGTTTGGTCAAACGCATCCGCCAGCCGCGCTTGAGCGGTCTGGTCAACGCCGTGTTGCGCAAAGTCGCGGCGCAAGGCCCAGCGATGATCGCCGATCACTATGCCGCGCGCATCAACACACCGAAGTGGCTGTGGGACGGCTGGGTGAAAGCCTATGGTGAAAAGACCGCCGCGCGCATCGCCGAAGCCCATCTGGCTGAGCCGCCGCTCGATGTCACTGTGAAAGAGTCGTCTTCGCGCGAAACCCTTGCGACTCAGCTCGAAGCGACTGTTCTGCCAACGGGCACCCTGCGCCGTACCACCGGTGGCGCGGTGCAAGACCTGCCCGGATTTACCGACGGCGCATGGTGGGTGCAGGATGTTGCAGCAGCGCTGCCGGCCCAAGTCCTTTTGCAGTCGCTGGATGGTCCGGAAGATCGGATGGTCGCTGATCTCTGTGCCGCCCCGGGCGGCAAGACGCTACAGCTTTCCGCAGCAGGATGCGCGGTTACCGCTGTCGACATCTCTGACGATCGGTTGACGTTGGTACGCGATAACTTGGCGCGCATGCAGTTGAACGCCGAAGTCATAGCCGCTGACATCTTGCAGTGGACTCCCGATGACGCTTTCGATGCTGTCCTCCTTGATGCGCCGTGTTCGGCGACTGGAACGCTACGCCGTCATCCGGACCTGGGGCACCTCAAAACCCGCAAAGACATCGACCGGTTTCCCGCGTTGCAACGCGATCTGCTTGAGCGGGCAGTCATGTTTCTCAAACCCGGCGGAGTCTTGGTCTATTCCGTCTGTTCCCTTGAACCGGCGGAGGGATCAGGAGTTGTCAGCGCAGTAGCGGAAAACGCAAATCTCACGATTGTTCCTATCGATGGCAAAGCCCTTGGTGGTGATCCCTCGTGGCAATCCGACACCGGTGCCCTGCGCACCTTGCCCTGCGATCTGAATGCGCACGGCGGCATGGACGGTTTCTATATCGCTTGCCTGCGCAAAGCCCTCTGAGCCGTTATGTCTGGACAAACAGGCGTGAATTGCGCGTGCATGGGCTCGTTTGACTCAAAAATAAGCCTCTGATTTATTTCACGAATTCAGGCCGGCCCCGCAGAGCGCCGTGGCGTGCATGGGCTCGTTCCTCGGTTTTTTGCCGAGACTTTTTCTGAGCGGCGCAGTGGCGCCCATTCTCACCTGTTCAGCTTCTTCCAGTCGCTGCGGCGCAATGCATAGATGTGCAGTGTTACGTCCCGCTCCGGAGGTTGCCATTCTTCCTTGAAGGTTTCGCCTATACGTTCCGCCACCGCGACGGAGCGAACATTCGCTGGGCTAATGATGGAAATGATTTCGTCCCACCCTAGGTCTTCGAAGGCATAGTCACGCGCTCGGGTTGCGCCTTCGGTGGCGAAGCCCTTGCCCCAGTGTTCGCGGGCGATGGCGTAGCCCACTTCACGTCCGTACCAGGACTCCGGGTAATACAGACCCAGGCGGCCGACAAATGCGCCGGTGGTTTTCTCCTCTGCCACCCACTGTCCGAAGCCGCGCAGTTGCCAGTGACCCAGATGCAGTGCCATCGAGCGCCAGGCGTCCAGGCGGCCCATCGGCTGTCCGCCAACGCTGATGAACTGTGCCACCTCGGGTTCGGCGACCATCGCCGCATAGGCATCGATGTCGCTGTCGCGGAACCCCCGCAGGATCAGCCGCTCGGTTTCAAGGGTGGGAATGTCGGCCATGGTTGACTTCAGATGTTGTACAGATCGGCTTTGTACAGCGGCTGGTGCGCGGGGTCGGAAAACCAGGCGATGGTCTCCTCAAGTCCGCGCTTGAATCCATCCCGTCCGGCATACTCCGGGGTCCAGCCGGTCAGCCGTTTGGCTTTGTCGTTCGACGCCCACAGCCGTTCCACTTCAGAGGCATCGGGCCGCACCCGCTCATCGTCCGTCACGATCTCCACATCCGCGTTCATGATTTCTTTGATCATCTCGACCGTCTCGCCGATGCTGACCTCGAAGTTCGAGCCGATGTTGATGACGCTGCCGACGGCCCCATCGCTTTCCGCCATGGCCAGAAACCCGTTCACCGTATCACTGACGTAGTTGAAGTCGCGGGTAGGGTGTATCGATCCCAGTTTGATGCGTTTCTTGCCCGCCAGAATTTGCGTGATGATGGTCGGGATCACCGCCCGGGCCGACTGCCGCGGGCCGTAGGTGTTGAACGGGCGGATCACGCTCACCGGTGTGCCGAAGGCCCGGTTGTAGGACAGCGCGATTTGGTCCGCGCCGATCTTCGAGGCCGAGTACGGCGACTGCCCTTGCAGCGGATGATCCTCGGTAATCGGCACAAACTTTGCTGTGCCGTAGACCTCCGACGTCGAGGTCACGATCACCTGTGACACGCTCAAGTCCTGCGCCGCCTGCACGACGTTCAATGTGCCTTTGACGTTGGTGTCCACGTAGGCGGACGGCGAGTGATAGCTGTAGGGAATGGAGATGAGTGCGGCTAGGTGCAGCACTGTGTCGCATCCCTCCATGGCCGTGCGCACGCCGTGGGGGTCGCGAACGTCGCCAGCGAACACATCCAGCTTATTGCGCACGTCCTCCGGGCTGTGGTCGAGCCAGCCCCAGGAGTTGAAGCTGTTGTAAAGCACGAAGGCGCGCACATCGTGACCCGCCTGCACCAGCGCTTCGGTCAGGTGCGAGCCGATGAAACCGTCCGCACCGGTCACCAGAACTTTTCCGAGAGTCTCACCCGGCATTTACGTCTCCTTGACCGCGCGCACGAACAGATAATCCCCCTTGCCTGACCGGTTGAGCAAAAATACAGCATACAGCACGTGGCAGATCAATTTGCGCACCGGTCCGAACCGCCCCATGGTGCCCTTATTGTCCAGCAGATCAAGCAGGCTGCGGTACAGCGGCGAGTAAAACGGCCAGCCCCACTCGATGACCCGCTCGATCTTTAATCCCGCATCACGCATTTTCCCTTGCAGTTCACCGGGGATGTAATTGCGCACATGGCCGACCTGTCTCTCAAAGTTACGCATCTTGCCTTGCAAGGTCGAAATGATCACCCGCCCGCCCGGCGCGGCCAGATCGGCCATCGCTTGAATAGCGGCGCGATCGTCCTCGATGTGTTCCACCACATCGGCGGATACCACCAGGTCGAAGCGTTGATCCATGTTCACCGCCGTTAAGTCTCCGGTGATGAAGGTCGCGTCCGGCACCACCTTTTGCGCCAACGCCGTTGCGTGCGGTGAGACTTCCAAACCCGTGCCGCGCGCGTCCGGATGCGCGTCCATCAGCGCTTTCAGCAGGGAGCCTTCGCCGCAACCGGCATCGAGAATGGTTGCCGGGGTTAAATCCGCACTCAGCTTGCGGAACAGGCGGCGGCTGTGCCGCGCCATCGGCCCGAACAGGCGGGTATCATCCCACCCGGCTGACCACAGGGCATCATATTGTTCCGCGCTCAACGCCGTGCCGCTCACGCCGCGCTCTCGGGCTCATCGAGTCCGGCCGCTTGGCACAGCTCGGTCATGTAGGCGTCAGCGGCGAATTGCCAGCTGTAACGCTCTTCCACCCGCTGCCGCGCAGCCTGTCCCATCTTGAACGTGAGATCGCGGTCTTCGATGACTTGGCGCAGCGCGTTGTTCAGCCTGTCCGCATCGTCGGGTGAAACCAGCAAGCCTGTCTCGCCGTCGCTGACCACCTCCTCCAGACCTGAGACCCTGCTGCCGATCACCGGCAGTCCGGCGGCCATGGCTTCCAGCATGGCGTTGGGCATACCTTCGTCGCGCGACGGCAGCACAAACGCGTCCGCATCCTTGTAGACTGCTGGCAATTGTCCCCGTTCCAGCCAGCCACGGAACGTCACCCGGTCGCCGATGCCAAGCTGTTGCGCCGCCATAGCCAGTTCGTCTTTCAGCGGCCCTTCCCCGGCAATCGTCAACGTCCAGTCGTGATGACCCTTCATCATCGCTAGAGCCCGGAACAGCACATCCAACCCTTTCTGTGTCACCAGGCGTCCGACAAACAGCAGCCGCATCGGACCTTCCAGAGTCGGCGCCGACGCCGGTTGAACCGCATCCAAGTCCGCGCCTGCGGGAATCACATCGACGGGAATGTCTGGGGTGTGGGCCCGCGCTAACGAAGCCAAGCCTTCCGCGTTGGCAATCACCGCCGCGGCCTCCCGCCACACGGCAGAAATCACCGGTCCAGAAAGTTTATGGTGCAACGCCAGTTCGGCGCCCATGAAGCCGGGCACATCGCCGCCTTGTAGCGACAGCACATAAGGCACGCCCAAGCGCTTCTTCAGCCACCAGCCCACCGGTCCGCAGGGCAGTCCGAAAAACACCAGGGCCGCATCGCATTTCATCTGCCGGGCCAGCCCGGGTGCGACCAGCAGCGCATGAACCAGGAACACCAGCATCTCGATAATGCTGCACCGGTCTTGCCGCCGTCGCGCCCCCCAAATGCGCGCGATCTGCACGCCACGGTCGTTCTCGCGCCGGGGCAGGCTGCCGTGTCCGGCGGTCAGCACCGTGACTTTTGCGCCGCGCTTGGCCAGGGCCCGGCCGATGTGCTGGGTGGCATTGCCGCCGCCGCCGCCCACCGGCGGGTACTCATAGTTAATCAGCAGAAAGCGGGGTGCGCGCTGCGCGGGCATGGCTCTTGTTCACCAGTTATACGTCGGACCGTTGTCGGCGCCGGGGTAGCAGACTATACCCGACAGTCTCAAGGGCGACAGCCGTCCGTCGCCAACCCAGCCCGGCAGGTGCGATCTTCTATGGGGTCCAGCAGACTCATCCCGTTTCTTGGCAAAGCGCTGATCAGCGCGGCTCTGTTGACGGTCGTGTTGCGCCGCACGGATCTGTCCGTCGTATCGGATGCCCTATCCCGACTCACATTGGAAACAATTGTCATCGCGGCGGCGCTTTATGTCCTCGCGCACGGCTTGAACGCCTTCAAACTCAAACTGCTGATGGAAGACCGCCCGCTGCCAGACCTCACGCGCTACACCTTCGTCGCGTTGTTCTACGGCACTGTGCTGCCGGGCCAGTTGCTGGGCGATGCCATGAAAGCCTATCGCCTGGTGCGGCCCGGCGATGACGGTGCGGAGGTTGTCGCCGCAGTCGTCGTGGACCGCATCGTCGGTCTCGCCGCACTGGTCCTGATCACCGGCATTGCCCTGTTGATCGATCCGCGTGGTTTTCCCGCCGCCTTTCCGGCGTTGTCTTTTGCTCTGCTCGCCGGTTTGATTTTGGCGTTGTTGCTGCCAGTGGTCGTGCCGAAGTTCCCCAACGCGCTGGACAACGCCCTTGGCCGCTTCCTGCGCGCCTGGCATGCGTCGACAGGCGATTGGGGCGCGCTGGTCGGCTGTTTCGTCACCGGCATCGCCTTTCAAGTCATCTCTGTGATCGTTGTCGCTTACCTCGGCGCGGGCATGGGTATCAGCCTGTCCTTTCCGGCGTGGATCGCCATCGTCGGCATGGTGTCTCTCGTGCTGCTGATGCCGATCACCGTCGCAGGCGTGGGTCTGCGCGAAGGCGGCCTGGTGGTGCTGCTCGGCTTCGTCGGTGTCGCCGCAGCGGATGCGGTTGCCCTGTCGCTGGTAATGTTGGCCTACACCCTGTTCGGGGCGGTGCTCGGTGCGATCGCCGACATGAAAGGCCGGGCGGGTTAGCCCACCCTAGGCGCGTTTGCGCAGGCTGATGATCAACGGTGTCCAACCTTGAAGCAGGATAGCGAGTTCTGCGGCTAGCCACGTTAGCTTAAACTTCTGTGCCGCCCCGACCACGCGCCCCACCTTACCCAGTGCCATCCAGTTGCCGACATCGGCGGTGCGCATACGCTGGCGGAACACATCCTGGCCCAAACTAAGAATCTCTAGCGGTGTGGTTTCGTTGATCATTGCAACTTCGCGCCGCGCCCACACCGGGTTGAGTTCGGTCCTGATGGTTGCCGCGAACCACGGGTCTTTTTTATAGACCGCGCGCATCCACCACTGAAAAAATCCGTTCGATAAAACTGGCGGATGAAACGCGGCGTAATGTCCGTCGAAGTACGACAGATAGTTGGGACAGACGATCTGCACGATGCCGCCCGGTTTGACCACGCGCACCGCTTCGCGCAACACCGCTTTCGGGTCGGCCGTGTGCTCCAGCACATTGGATGAGTAAACGATTTCGAAACTGTTGTCGTCGAAAGGCAGGTCTTCGCCCGTCGCGCCGACGATGCGCATGGGGTCGAGGCCGTTTGCCGACACGAGGCTACGGGCAATGTCGGCAGAGTCATCGAACCCTTGGCCTTCAGGCTCGATCGCCGTTCCGTCGATGCCAAACTTCTTCGTCCAGACAACGTGGGTGACACCGCACCCTGCGCCGATCTCTAGCACCCGTTTACCGCTCAGCGGAGTGATCTTTTGCAACACCGCCGCGGCTTCCTCTGCGCGCCGGGGGTCCAGGGTGTCGGCGGCATACTGGTCCGGTGAGAGGCCTTGTATGGGTTCGAACTGCACGCCCTGACCGTCGCGCAGGCGCGCAAACGCCTCATCGGTTACGGTGCACTCCGCTGTGGATATGGCGCCGGGATTGGTCACGATGCGGCCTCAGCCGTCTGTCCGTGCGCAAGGGCGAGCCAGCACCACAGCGCGGCACGCTCGTCCCGGCGTCCGGCAGCGTGATCGCGCCAGCGGTTCATCAGCCATGTGCTATCCAAGCCTTGCACCGCACGTGGGGGCGGGTCCATGTGACGCAGCCAGCGCGCCAACGGAATGCCGAAGCCTTTCTTCTTGCGCGCCAGAATGCCCGACGGCAGGCGGCCGCGCAGGGCGTGTTTGAGAATCCATTTGGTGGTGCGGCCTCTCAGTTTCACCGTCCACGGCAAACGCTGGGCGAAGTCGGTCACCCCGTTGGCCAACAGCGGACTGCGCAGTTCCAATCCCACCGCCATGCTGGCCCGGTCGGTTTTGGTCAGCACGCCATCGGGTAAATAGAAACGCGTGTAGAAGTCGAGGGTCTTATCGACGATGTGATCGCTCGGGCAGGCGTCCCACGCCGCAATCGCCTCGCTGTACAAGTCTTCCGCGTTCACAGGGGTATTGAACAGATCGGCAATGTCCTCTGGGCTCAACGCGCCCAGCCAGCGCGGCTGCCACTGACTGGCCGGGTGTTTCAGTCCGCGCAGACCGCGATTGAGCACGAAGTCGAAGCTCATGTTCGCATCGGACTTCGGCAGCATGGCCGCGACATATTTCACCACGGCATGCACCGGCTGCGGCATCCATTGGTCATAGAGCCGCGCGCGCTGCAAAACACGGAAGGGGTCATAGCCCGCAAAAAGTTCATCACCGCCGTCGCCGGACAAGGCCACGGTGACGTGGGCACGGGCGAAACGGCACAGAATGTGCGTCGGCAAAATCGATGGATCGCCGAGGGGTTCGTCCAGTTTGCCCAGAAGCTCCGGGATTTCGCGCTCCGCCGCGTCCAGGTCGCAAATCTCCACATGGTGGGTGGTCCCGGCGTACAGCGCCATTTCCTCCGCCCAGGGGGATTCATCAAAACTGGTTTCACGGAAACCAATCGCAAACGTCTTAAGATCAGCCGCGGTCTGCGTCTCCGCTGCGTAGGACACCATGGCACTGGAATCGATGCCGCCAGACAGAAAGAATCCCAGCGGCACATCGGCCTCCAGACGTGAATGAACAGCCTCGCCTATCAGTCCGTTGAGTTCCTCGGCCCAATCGTCCGGCGTGCCCGCTGGCGGCGGATGTCCGCCCAAGGCGAACCGCCAATAACACGCGTCACGACGCGAGCGGGTCCTGACGTCGAAGGTGACCAAACATCCAGGCCGCACCTTTTCGACGCCCATGTACGGGCTGTGCGGCGCTGGGAAGAACCCATGGGCGAAAAACTTTTTCAGGGCGATCTCGCTTAAAGGTGCGTCGGCGATGGATGGATGCGCGCGCAGCGCCGCCAGCTCTGAGCCGAACACCACCGCGTCTGATCCCGTGCCGATATAAAGTGGTTTCTCACCGAAGCGATCGCGTGCCAGCGTGACCGTTCCGGCGGTGCGGTCGTAAATGGCGCAGGCAAACATGCCGTCCAGTTTGACGAACAATTCTTGGCCCCAGGCGCGCCAGCCATGGACCAGCACCTCCGTGTCCGCGTGGTCGGACGCGAACACATGTCCTAAACCTTCCAAAGCGCGGCGCAGGTCGCGGTGATTATAGATGAGGCCGTTGAAGACGACGCCGATATTTCCGTCGGCGCTCCACATGGGCTGGCGCCCGCCTTCAGCGTCGAGAATGATCAGCCGGCGATGTCCCAGCCCCACAGGCGCGTCGGCATCGAGGTAAACCCCTTCGATATCAGGGCCACGGTGGGACAGCGCGGCGGTCATGCGACGCAGCACGGCCTCATCGCCGCCGCCGATAAATCCCGTCAGGCCGCACATCGCCGGTGCCTGGATCAGTCAGAACCGGAGTTCGAGGACTCCAGGTTGGTCAGTTTGCGCACGCTGTACTGGCGCTTGCCTTGCGCTTCGTAATAGATGCGCACCATCAACTCGGCCAGCAGGCCCATCAGAATGCACATCACGCCGGTTATGAAGCCCAAGGTGAACAACAGCGGCAGTGGCGTTTCCACGAAGGAGGTGTCCTCAAACCACTTCAGGTACAGCGCCCACACCCCGGCAACAAACGAGATGCCGAAGAAGCCGAAGCCGACCGTGCCGAAAATGTAAATCGGCTTGGCGTCGTACTGGGTGAGAAACTTCACCACCAAAAGATCTAGCAGCACTTTGAATACACGCCCCAAGCCGTAGTTCGAGGTACCGCTGTGGCGGGGCCGGTGGTTGACCGCGACTTCCGCGATCTTCGCACCCTGCCAATGGGCATACACGGGCACGAAGCGGTGCATCTCGCCATACAGGCGGAAGTCCTCCAGTACCTCGCGGCGGTAGGCCTTCAAGGTGCAGCCGTAATCTTTCAGGTGCACGCCGGATACCCAGGAGATGATGGCGTTGGCGATGCGCGACGGCAGCACCCGGGTCCAGAAGCGGTCGCGCCGGTTTTGCCGCCAGCCGGAAACCACGCCATAGCCTTCATCAAGCTTATCGAGCAGCTTGGCGATGTCCGCCGGGTCGTTCTGCAGGTCGCCGTCCATGGGCACGATCACATCGCCGGCGGCATGATCGATGCCGGCCATCATCGCCGGGGTCTGACCCGCGTTGCGTTTAAACGTCACCGCCTTGAAATGTGCGTTGCCGTCCACCGCCGTAGCCAGCACATCGCCGGTGCCGTCGGTTGACCCATCGTCGACGAAGATCACCTCATAAGCCCGGTCCAGGCCGTCCAGCGCTGCCGTCAATTCGGCGCACAGGGGCTCAACATTCCCCGCCTCGTTGAACAAGGGAATGATGACTGAGATCAGGCCGTCTTTTTGCGCGTCCGGCTGGTCTTTCACGATGTGTCCCAAACCTGTATGCCGCGCCGGAGTATGGTCAGTTCCACGCCCGTTGTCCAAGGCCGCATACGCGAAAACCGTCTCCACCCCTGGCCAGAACGGGTTGAATCCCCTACATAATTCCCAACCCATTCACTCGAGCTAGGCGTCCCCATGAAATCCTGCGCCAAGTGCCTCCTGCCCGAAACCGCAGAGGCCACCACTTTCGACGACACCGGCACCTGTTCCGTCTGCAATCAGATCACCTTCAAGGAAGAAAAGGTGGATTGGGCCGACCGCGCCCGGCAACTCGACGAACTGGTGGCGGAGTTCAAAGACAAAGGGCTTTACGACTGCATCGTGCCCTTTTCCGGCGGCAAGGATTCCACCTATCAGCTGTGGTACATCGTCAGCCAGCTGAAGATGAAACCCCTCGTCGTGCGGTTTGATCACGGCTTCTACCGCCCGCAGCTGGAAGACAACAACAAGCGCACCTTTAAGACCCTCGGTGTTGACGTGGTGCAGTTCACCCCAAGCTGGCATGTGGTGCGCGAGCTCATGCTGGAGAGCCTCAAGCGCCGCGGCGATTTCTGCTGGCACTGCCATACCGGCATCTATGCCCACACCATGCAGATGGCACTGCGCTATGAAACACCACTGCTGTTCTGGGGCGAGAGCCTGGCCGAATACCAAAGCTTCTACACCTATGAAGAAATGGAGGAGGTTGACGAGAAGCGTTTCAACCGCGCCATGAATCTCGGCATGACCGCAGATGACATGTACGAGTACCTGAACGGCCGGGTGTCCAAGCGTGATCTCTATCCCTTCGCCTATCCGCCGCGCAAGGAGCTGCGCAAACTCGGGGTTCGCTCGGTCTGTCTCGGCAACTACGTCAAGTGGGACACCAAAAAGCAGGTCGAGATCATCAAGAGCGAGCTCGGCTGGCAGGGCGACCGCGTCGAGGGCATCCCGCCGGAGTTCGATTACGAGAAGATCGAATGCCACATGCAGGGCATCCGCGATTACCTCAAGTACATCAAGCGCGGCTTCGGGCGCACCAACCACCTCGCCAACATCGAAATCCGCAACGGACGCATGACCCGCGAGCGTGGTGCGGAACTGGAAAAGGAATACGACGGCAAGCGCCCGCCCTCACTCGATATCTTCCTCGAATATCTTCACATGACCGAGGAGGAGTTTCTCGAGTGTGCGATGTCGCACCAGGTGGACCCTCACCGCTTCCAACCCAACCAGGTGGAAGACGGTGAGCGCATGCCCGACATGGATGAATGGGACCGCACCAACGTGCCCTGGCCCGACCGGCCGTCAATCAAGATTGGCGGGTAGCGCGACCGCCCGTCGCTCCCGCGCTATACTTCTCTCATGACCTCCGTCGCCATCATCGATTACGGGCGCGGCAATGTCCGCTCGGTTTACAATGCGTTCGACTACATTGGCGTCGATGCGGTCATCACAGATGACGCGACGGAGATCGACAACGCCTCCCACATTCTCCTGCCCGGTGTCGGCGCTTTTGGCGATGCAGTTGACGCCCTGCACGCACGTGGCCTGCCCGAAATCCTGCACCGCAACGTGATCGAAAAGGGCAAACCCTTTTTCGGCATCTGCGTCGGCATGCAAGTGCTTGCGGCGACGGGCTTCGAACACGGCGAACACGCCGGTCTGGGCTGGTTGGACGCAGAGGTGCGCCGCCTAGAGCCCGGCCCGGACTGCCTCAAAATCCCCCACATGGGCTGGAACCAGGTAGACCTGGCGTCCGAACACCCCCTCTTTCAGGGGTTCAGTCCAGAAACACTCGTCTTCTACTTCGTCCACTCCTACGCCGTGACCACGCCGGACACGGATAAGATTCTCGGCACCTGCGACTACGGCGCCAAGTTTGTCTGCACCTTGGCGTGGGACAACATCGTCACCACCCAATTCCATCCGGAAAAGAGTCAGGACTCCGGCATCGAGCTGCTGGAAAACTTTGTGAGTTGGAAGGCGTAAGGCTCATGCTCAAGCGCCGCATCATCCCTAAGTTCCTGCTCCGCGACGGACGGTTGGTGAAGTACCGCCAGTTCTTCGACGACGAGCGGATGGCCGGCAACCCGGTGTCCACCGCCAAGGTCTACAACGATTACGGCGCCGATGAGTTCATCGTCCTCGACATCGTGCCCAGTGAGGAGTCCAAACAGCAGGTGCGCGATATCGTCAAACAGATGTCCGAGGAAATTTTCATGCCGTTTACCGTTGGTGGCGGGGTGACGTCTCTGGACGACATCAACGCGCTGCTGCGCGCGGGGGCAGACAAAGTCTCAGTCAATTCACACGCCGTCCGTGATCCAAAGTTTGTCGCCGCCGCTGCCCAGCAGTTCGGCGATCAGTGCATCACGGTCTCCATCGACTACAAAGAGATCGCCCCGGGAGTGCCCCGTGTCTTTATCGACGGCGGGCGCGAAAAGACGAGCCACAACCCGGTGGACTGGGCGCTGAAGATGCAGGAGTCCAACTGCGGAGAAATCCTTATCACCTCCATCGACCGCGACGGCATGATGACCGGATATGATGCCGACATGATCGCCGCCCTGGATGAAAAGCTCGACGTGCCCCTGGTGGTGTCCGGCGGCTGCGGCGGGCTGCAGCACTGTATTGAGGCCTTCGGTGCCGGCGCCTCGGCGGTGGCGATTTCCTCGCTGTTTCTCTTCACCGATCACAGCCCCATCAAGCTGCGCTCGCATCTGTCGTCCAACGGCATTAATGTGCGCGCCAGCAAGACAAGCCGGAATTAAGACCACAAAACTAGGACCACTTATGGGCCGCCCTCCCGCAAAAACAGAAGAGCCAGCCTTCTCAACCTCGCTGTCGGTCGAGGATCTCACCGCCTACATCGCCGGGCAGATAGACGCCCTGTTTCCGGACGGCTTTCCCGTGCGCCCGCAGCTCAAAAAATACGTCACCGCCGCACTTGAGCGCATGGAGCATTGTGTGCTCAACGCCGCGCTCAAGGGCTTTCACACTGAGCGCGACGGCCCTCACTACCACCACCTCCACACCGATCAGCATGCCATCTTTTTGTATTATCTGGCCAACACGGTGCACCGCCAAGGCGGGCCCACGCCGGTGAAGGAAAAGGCCTACGCGCTGAACAAGGCGCTGCATGGGCTCGATGCGTTTTATGAGGTCGAGCTGCCGGAGGTGTTCGCGCTCGTGCACCCGGTCGGCACGGTGCTGGGCCGGGCCAGCTACGGCAACTATTTTTGCGCCTATCAAAACGTCAGCGTCGGCAGTGACCTCGACGGCAACGCGCCCACCTTCGGCGAAGGTGTGGTGCTCTATGGCGGCAGCCGGGTCATCGGCAAGGTGGAGGTGGGGGATAACTGCATGATCGCCGCCGGAACCACAGTGCTTGGTGGCCAGGTGCCTCCAGGTCACGTGGCGTTCGGGCAGCACCCGAATGTGGAGACGAAACCATCGCGCCACAACGTCATCGATCTCATCTTCAAGCCGACGGAATGACCTGCGCCAACATCACTTCGAACAGATAGAGAATCAGCAAACACGCTAGAACGCTTAGCCAGGACGCGCCGCCGGTCCGGGTGAGGTCATCCGGCGCTAGTTCCTTCGCCTGCCGCCGCGCATACTTTACATAGCGGATGGGAAAGCTCAGTGCGGCCCAGACGGACACGCCTATCACCACCCCATAAAACGCGGCGTTGGACATCACACCCTCAGGCATCAGGTTCATGGTGATCAGGTCCCACACAAATATCGCTAAGAACCATGCCGCCGCCCACAAATAGAACTTGCGGTAGACCAGCCACAACGGCGCTACCAGCAGGATCGGCAGGCTGAAGAAATCCGCATCGCCGACGCGAAAGGTACGTCCCTTGGCAGCTTGTTCCTCATCCTCGAACGCGATCATCTCGTCGTACAGGCGCAAATACCGCTCGGCGTTCCGGCCTATGAACAGAGCGACTTTCTCGCGCTCGGTTCGCGGCTCTGAAGGTTCGGCACTCTCCTCAGTCATGTTCAAAACATACCTTCTGTCTCTGAGACTCATGCCCGCCGCGTTTAAAAGTCAGGGCTGACGTTCTTACACATGGCGGATAGACTACCGCACACCGTGTTTCATTAAAGGCCCTCCGCTATGCATCTGCGCGCCTTTGGTCTCGCTCTCGCCGCCTTGCTTGCCGCCCCTGCCGTACACGCCGCTTGTGTGGTGGACGATGTGTCTTCTGCCGCCATCACCGGCTTTCAGGAGTCCGTAATCAGCGTCGCCGACCTCGATGCCGCCAACGACACCTGGCAAACCGTCGGCGGGTTCGAGGTGGTGTGCGACGGCCCCGCCGATGCCGCCCTCGCTGCCTATTGGAATCTGCCCGAGGATACGCCCATCCATGAGGTCGTCTTGCGCAAGGGCCCGGCGGACCGCTTCGTGCGTCTGGTGAAAATCTATGGCGTCGAGCAGGATCAAATCCGCTCCTCCGGCATGGCCTGGGATCACGGCGGGTATTTCGATCTCTATGTCTACGTCGATGACGTCGAGGCGGTGTTCCACCAACTGCGGGATCGCGGTTGGCAGGGCTACAACGATCCGGTGCACTACATGCTTGATCCCTTCGACATCACCGAGTCCATCATGCGCGGGCCGAACGGCGAAGCCCTATGCCTGATGCAGCGCAACGCCCCGCCCTACGACAAAACCGAAGCGGGCTCAGAGAGCGGTTGGGGCTGGCCGTTCAATACGGCGCTCATCGTCGCCGACTACGAGGCTAACGAGACGTTCTTCGCCGATGTGCTGGGCTGGACCGTGCATCTGTCGGGCCGGTCGACCACGCCGGAGCCGGGCTTCAATCCCACCGGCATTCCAGCCAACCTGGCCAGTTCCGCCGCGCGGCAGTTTGCGGCCTACGCGCCCAGCGAGACCGACCGCAACGGCTCAATCCAAATTCTCATGTCGGAAGGGCTCACCGGGCGTGATTTCACCCAGCGCACCGATCCGCCCAACCTGGGCATTCTCAGCACCCGTGTGCCGGTGGACGATATTGAGGCGCTCGCTGCGCAGGTCGCTGCGGCGGACTATCCCATCGCCACACCGGTCACGGAAATGACTGTGCCGCCCTACGGGCCGGTGAAGATGATGACGTTGAAAGCCCCCAACGGCGCGCGCATCGATTTCTTTGAACAGCTTTGATGTCTCATATGTTGCGAAATTTGGTCCTCGTTTTCGCTTTCATCATTTCAGCGTGGCCCGCATGGGCCCAGATCGGCGAGCAGCCGCCGGGTCCTGCGCTTGAGGTGACCGTGATGGCCAACGCGCCGCCAGGCGGGCCGGGGGACAAGCTGTGGCAGATGTTCGATCAGGCGGTGACGGAAAAGTCAGACGGTCGCATTGAATTGCAAATGCTGGTCCACGGCCAAATCGGTGGCGACGATCTCGTCATGCAGGCGCTGCGGCGCGGGCGCGGTCAGGTGGGGATTGTCGGCGAAAGCGGCTTCGCCCAAGTGGTGCCTGAAGTCGCCGTGCTCAATATGCCCTATCTGTTCGACGGCCCGGACGAACTCGATTTCGTGGTCGACGAATTCGTCACCCCGGCCATCAAAGAGTTGGCGGCGCAGAAGGGTCTGGTGTTTCAGCAGTGGGTTGAGATCGGCTGGATGAACCTGTACGCCAAGCAGGCGCTGACCACGCCGCGCGATGCCGAGGGCTATCGTCTGCGCGCGTTGCCTTATGAAACCTCGCAGGCGTTTCTCGGCGCCATCGGCGCGGATGTGATCAACCTATCTTTTCCCGATGTCATTCCCGGATTGCAGACCGGTCTGATCGACGGCGGCGAGTCCTCAACCCTGATGTACGCCCGCGCCGGTTTGTTTCAGGAGGCCCCCATCTGACGCTGACCCGCCACGCCTATTCCTTTGCCGCGTTGCTGGCGAACGCGGACTGGCTGGATAGTCTCGCGCCCGAAGACCAGCGCATCATGCGCAACAGTTTTCCCGACCAGCAGTTTGTGCGCAAAGACACGCGCGACTCTCTGGTGCTCGAACTGGCCGCGGTCGAAAACGAAGGCGTGAACGTTCACCGTTTATCACTGGCCGATGTCGCGCCCTGGGCCGAACTGGCCCGCGCCACCCACGCAGACTTGATCACCAAACTCGGCGGCGAGGCCCAGCGCATTTATGACTTGGTGCAAGAAGGCAAAGACGCCTTCGTCGCGCGCCAGGAAAGCCTCGCCGGCGGCGGTTGAACTAAGCGCGGCACACCAGCATGGATTCGATCGAGAAAATTCTAGGCTTTTCCGGAAAAATCCAAATCGCTGACATAGGTGCTGCTGTCATAACGAAAGAGGCCCCCTATAAGAATCTTCTGGAGCAAGGGTTGGCGCATGTCCATGCTTTTGAGGCGGATCAGAGGCACACACAAAGTATTAAAGCTGCGTATGGTGACAGCGCGACAATACATCAAGACATTGTAGGGTGCGGTGAGCGAAGAACGCTCTTCGTGTCTAAGGGCGCGCGGAGTGGAATGACCTCATTGTTTCGACCTTCACGGCGCAGGCTGGCGTTTTTCAACGGTTTTGAAGAGTTCGGGACAATTATCGAAGAGATAGAAGTAAACACCTCACGACTGGACGACATTCCGGACTTACCGGATATCGAGTTTCTAAAGATGGATGTTCAAGGTGCGGAACTCGATGTGCTGAGGTTCGGTCAGGAGCGGCTATCCAAATGCGCGGCAGTCCAACTAGAAGTATCTTTCGTTCCTTTGTATGAGGGGCAGCCGGCCTTTGGTGAGGTTGACACTCACCTGCGTTCCATGGGTTTTATCCCTCACGCTATGCCCGAGCTAAAGCAATGGTCGATAGCTCCTATGGTAAGGGGTGGCGATATAGGGCTGCCATTCAACCAATTGCTCGAAGCCGATATGGTTTATATGCGAAACCCGATTGAGCATGAGTCTTTGTCTGATGAAGTGCTCAAGTGTCTCGCCATAATTGCACATTACGTTTACTCAAGTGTCGATCTCGCTGTGCACATTCTAAGAGTTCTGGAGAAGCGCCAATCGGTCCAAGCGGGTAGTCAGAACCGGTATCTAGAGTGGCTCAACACGGCACATCAGGTCAGATCATCTCGGTCTTGACCCTTCTCGGCTACCGGTTACCGGGCTGACTTGATCGGCTCAAAAAACTCCAGCCAGCCGCCATTCGGATCACGCACCGCGAAAACCCGCACCTTGCCATAGGGCGGCATCGCGACCTCGACCGGATCGAATTCCAGCCGCCAACCCTGTGATTGAATTTCCGCTGCCCGCGCGTCTGCATCGGAGACCGGGTAGCGCAACATCAGCATGCCGAAGTTCGGTGGCGAGGCTCGGTCCCCAAAGTCCGTACCTTCAACCTCAAAGAACTGTTGGATGGCGATCGATCCCTCATTCTCGCCGCGCGGATGCAGCCACACCAGTTTGCGCGGCATGTTACTCACCCAGTTGTGGGGCAAGCCAAACAGGTTGGCGCCGGGCACCGCACTCGGTCCTTCCTCCCGCAGATATTCGGAAAAGCCAAGGACATCTTTGTAGAAGGCTTCGGCCGCTTCAAAGTCGCCGACAGCAGCAAAGGCGTTAAACGCGCGGCTCAACTCTTTCAACGTCGGCCAGCCCTCTAGCGGAGGTGAGACGCGTTCAATCATGGCGATCAGCTCGCCGCCGAACCCCTGCATCATCACTTCTCGGACGGTAAAGCGGTCGAGGTCAAAGCGCACCGGCTGCGAGTAGCCGTGCCACCCCCATTCCTGAAAGGCCCGATACTTCGCATCGATGTCATGCACGCGCATGTTAATGCCGCTGTGACCGCCTGGCTCCCAAGACCGTCCCGACGGACGGATTTGGTCTTGCTCCACACCGCTGAACTGAACCAGCCGCACGAACCCGGTGTCGTCCCCCAAATTTCCGACAACGATTTGGCGTGCTGACGCGTGTTCCGGTAGCCCCCAGGCGTTGATGTGGCTTGGGTCCACCTCGTCGGAGCTTCTGACCGTCCATCCCGCAACGGTGCGATAAAAGTCTGCCGCGCGCTCGGCATCCGGGACGACAATCACTGCTTCCTGCCAGCCGCCGTTGAGGTCGAGCCGCGGCTGGGTATCCTGCGCGGCGCCCGAGCCGACGGCGAACGCGAACGTAAGAGCAATACCTATGAGAAATCTCATGCCGATTTCGCTATGCTCCGAATCACAGGGGTAAACCTTGCGGTGCTAAGTCCTCTACCTTGACTCGAACGTGCCGCTCACCCAAACCAAATCTTTCGCGAATCACTTAAGGTTTCGTACATGCGCGGTCTTGTTTTGGCTTTTTCTCTGCTGTGTTTCGCCCCTCCGGCCTTGGCGGAAAACGTCGTGCGCTGGTCATCCCAAGGCGATGCCATTACCCTGGATCCCCACGCCCAGAACGAGGGCATGACGCTGGCGACAGCCCAGCAAATCTATGAGCCATTGGTCAATCGCGCCGAGACCATGGCGCTGACGCCCGGGTTGGCGCTGGAGTGGCGGCTCACTGAAGACCCTACCGTGTGGCGCTTTGATCTGCGCCCCGGCGTCACCTTTCACGACGGCACGCCGTTTACGGCGGACGATGTCGTATTTAGTTTCGAACGAGCATTGAGACCCACCTCGGACATGAAAGACATCATCGGCACGGTGGAGCGCGCCGAGGCCATCGATGATCTCACGGTCGAGATTCACACGTCTGGGCCGAACCCGATCCTGCCGCAGCAAATCACCGACATCTTCATCATGTCGCGCGCCTGGGCTGAGGCAAACAATGTGGTAGAGCCTCAAGACACTGCCGTCGCTGAAGAAACCTACGCGGTGCGCCACACCAACGGCACCGGACCTTTTATTCTTGAGCTGCGCGAGCCCGATGTGCGCACGGTCATGGTCAGGAACCCGGACTGGTGGGGCCTCTCAGAGCCGAACCCGCACAACATCGATCGCATCGTGTTCACCCCGGTGGCGAACGCGGCGACGCGGGTCGCGGCGCTGTTATCCGGCGAACTGGATTTCGTGCTCGATACCCCGGTGCAGGATCTCGCCCGCGTGCGCCGCACGCCGGGTTTGAGCGTGCAGACCACGGCTGAGGTGCGCGCTATTTTCATGGGCATGGATGCCGGCGGCGCGGCGCTTCGCTCCTCCGACATAAAGGGGGTGAATCCCTTTGCCGACCTGCGCGTGCGCCGGGCCATGAACATGGCCATCGACCGCACCGCCATCGTTGCGCGCATTATGCGCGGTCTGGCCGAACCAGCGGGGATGTTGTTGTCACCGGGAATTGGCGGCTACACCGAAGAGATCGATGCCCTGCCACCGTTTGATCCCGAGGCCGCCCGCGCGCTGCTGGCTGAAGCGGGATATGCCGATGGGTTTTCGGTTACGCTGGATTGTACCAATGACCGGTACATGAATGATGAAGCCATCTGTCAGGCCGTGGTCGGCATGCTGGCGCGGATTGGGGTGCGCGTGCGCCTCGATGCCAAAACCAAGACGCTGCATTTTCCCAAGATTCAAAATGATGAAACTGATTTCTATCTGCTCGGCTGGGGCTCAGGCACCATGGACAGCCACTATCATCTCGATTTTCTGGCCATGCCGGAGCGCGCCTGGAATCGCACGGGACTGGATGATCCCGAATTGTTCGAGATGATCGACGCCATCGCCATCGAAACGGACCTGGCCAAGCGCAACGATATGATCAATCGCGCTTGGCTCAGACTCAAAGAGGCTCAGGTCTATCTTCCGCTGCATCACCAGGGTTTAGCCTGGACGATGAAGGACTCCCTTCAACTCCCCATCCAGCCGGACAATCAGCCACAATTCCGGCTGGCCCGGATCTCGGAGTAGGTCGTCTTACTGTCCGCCCGCCATTTCGGCACGCGCTTTGGCTAGCGTTTGCATGTCGACACCGAGTTGCGGCTTGTCAGGCTCGATCAGCACGGCGAAGGGCGCCGGGGTTTCATAGAGCCACACCCGCCAGTACTCGTCATCGTTGTCGTGGGTTTCGACCCAGCGGTCTTCCTTGTCGCCGCACACCTGGATGGTCTTGAAGTAGAGAACTTTGCCCGGTTCGCGCGGCAGGCCGGCCATAAACTTGAACAGTCCAAGTTCCTCTGACGGCAGCGTGCGTCCGGACCAAATGATTTCATCCACCACTTCGGTAATTGGGCGGCCTTCACGCATCATCGGCTTGTCGGTCTTGCGCTTTTTGATCTCGACGTCCCAGCCATCACCGGGATGCGGCACGATCAATGTGATTTCTTCCGGCACCTTCATGCGCACGGCGGTGGTCGGATCGGCGCCGCAGCCGTGCGGCACGATCAACGTCAGCATTTCGTTGTAGCCGGCGCGGCCTTGCATGTTCTCAATGATGATGTGGGCCGAGGCCGGCGCGGCGGCCAAGCCGATCGCCAGCCCTGCAGCGGCACAGGTTGTCTTAAACGCGTTCATAGAGTCCTCCCTCTCGTCCCAGCGATTTGGCTGGAAGGAAAACTCTAAACAGCTTTTGGGGGCTTCAAGGCCTGTGCTCGCCAACACGGCCACCGTTCGGATACGGGACCCCGCGTGCGGCGGTTGAATCTGCGCTACATCACGCGGTCAAGACGCCAGGGCAGCTGGTCGGCCCGGCCGTTCACGATCTCGCCGTCCTCGTTGTAGCCCGCATAATTCAGCCAAAGGGTGCCGTCCTTCAGGGTGTAGCTCCACTCCCAGCCCAGGGGGATGCCCATGGTCGAGGACATATTCACACAGGTCGCCGGATCGGTGGCCCCTTGCAAGACGCCGTCTTCCAATTGCCAGATGATGGGGCAGCCGGCGGCGCCTTCGCCCGGTTTCAGGTCGTCCGGCCGCAGCCGCGAAAGGGCCGCGGCATCGCGGGAAATCGGCAGAAAGGCGTCGATGTCCCTAAAGCCCTGGGGCGTCATGGTCACGGTGCCATTTTCGTTGGGAGTAAGGGTCCAGACCTGGAACTCGCCCCGGTCGAACATTCCGTCCGCGCCGTTGTAGCGCACGGTGGCGACAATCACGTGGGTACCGATCTCCGGCGCGTAAATGGGCGTGAACGACCGGTTCACCCAGCCATGCACCAATTCCTCCGGCAAGCCCTTGGCTTCGTCTTCCTGTTTGTGCGCCAGGCTGTCGAACTCGCCCGGCAGTTCATCCAATAGGGCGGACAGTGTGGCGCGGCCGTCCGCAGCGGCGGTCTGCGCGAACGATACAATCGTCAGGGCAGCTAAGACAGAACTCAAACGGCGCATCATCGTCGTCTCCCACGCGAGTCAAAGAAGAGATATTCAGCCGGACACGGCGCGCCGTGACAACCCCAAAACACCTTCGCGCGTCAAAGCGTCACCATGCGGATCCAGCCAGCGCCTTGACTCGCCGCTTAGGCGTGCCACAACCCCTGTCATGACTGCGTTTCTTCTCCGCCGGGCCGGGCAGGCCGCACTGGTGATGGTGCTGGTCGCCGCCGCTGCCTTCGTGCTGTTCAACTATGTTGGCGATCCGGTCAATAACTTGGTCGGCCAAGAAGCCTCGTTCGAAGATCGCCAAGCCCTGCGCGACCGTCTTGGTTTAAACGACCCAGCCCCGGTTCAGTTCCTCCGCTTTGTCGGCAACGCCCTCACTGGTGAGTTCGGTGTCTCCTATCGCATGCAGCGGCCCGTGTCCGACCTCATCGCCGAGCGGTTGCCCGCGACAGTGGAGCTGGTGTTTGCCTCGGCTTTGTTCGCGCTGCTTCTGGGCATTCCCATGGGGGTCTACACCGCCATTCACCGCGAGGGTGTTCTCAGCCGCACCGTTCTCACGCTCTCTCTGGTAGGAGTGTCGCTGCCGACCTTCGTCATCGGCATTGCCATGATCTATCTGTTCTCGGTCACTCTGGGGTGGCTGCCCTCTTTCGGGCGTGGAGAAACGGTTTCCATCGGCGGCTGGTCAACCGGTCTGCTCACGCTGTCCGGCCTCAAAGCGTTGATTCTTCCGGCTATCACACTCGGCCTGTTTCAGATGACCTTCATACAGCGGCTCGTCCGCGCCGAGATGATCGAAGTCCTCGGCTCCGACTACATCCGCACGGCGCGGGCCATGGGGGTGCCGGCTGCGCGCATTCATTACCTCTACGCTCTAAAGAACACATTGTTGCCCGTCATGACCGTCATCGGTCTGAAACTGGGTGAATTGATCGCGTTTTCCATTGTCACGGAAACCGTGTTCCAGTGGCCGGGCCTTGGTTTGTTGTTCATCCAGGCCGTTGCGTTCGCGGACATCCCGGTCATGGCCGCTTATCTAGTGATGGTGGCGTTTGTCTTCGTCGTCATCAATCTCGCCGTCGATGTTCTGTACGCTTTTGCTGATCCCCGCTTGCGCACTCAGACTGACAACGCGCCATGAGCGAGGCCGCCGTCACCGCGCCACGCACCCTGCTGTGGCTTAAGTTTAAGTCCAGTCCGTTGGCGATCAGCGCAGCGGCCATCGTTCTCGTCTTCTTCGCTGGCGCTGCCTTGGCACCGTGGATTGCCCCGCAAGACCCGTTCGATCCCGCCAACCTGCAACTGATGAACTCTTTCCTGCCGCCGGCTTGGGTCGATACTGGCCCCATTCCTGGTGATCCCGCGTTCTTGCTCGGCACTGACGACCAAGGCCGTGACATGTTGTCCGCCATTCTCTATGGCAGCCGCATCTCTCTCGCTGTTGGTCTGGCTGCCGTCGCCTTTGCCATGGTGCTCGGTGTTGCCGTTGGGTTGATCGCGGGTTATGCCGGCGGTTGGGTCGAAACCGTGCTCATGCGCATTGCCGATGTGCAGCTCACCATTCCCGCCCTGCTCATCGCGCTCATGGTCGACGGATTCTCGCGTGCGGTGCTGTCGCCGGACGTTCATGACGAAATCGCGCTGTACATGCTGATCTTTGCGATTGGGATCGCGGATTGGCCGCAATACGCCCGTGTCGTGCGCTCGGCCACCCTGGTGCAGAAACAAACCGGTTATGTCGCTCAGGCCAAGCTGGTCGGGGCCTCGCCTTTGGCCATTGTCTTCGGCCACATCCTGCCCAACGTCATGACCTCGGTGTTGGTGCTGGCGACCCTCGGTCTCGCTCTGGCGGTCATCGCCGAAGCGACGCTCAGTTTCCTTGGTGTCGGTATGCCGGCCACCACGCCATCGCTGGGCACTCTCATTCGCATCGGCAACGATTTTCTGTTTTCGGGCGAATGGTGGATTACCCTGTTCCCGTCTTTGGCGCTGGTGCTGCTGGCCCTGTCGGTTAACCTGCTCGGGGATTGGCTGCGTGACGCACTCAATCCACGACTGAGGTAGCCATGCAGGTCACACCCTTCGACGCGCCATGCGGAGCTGAGATTGCCGGTCTCGACTGCGGCAGCGAAATCGATGCGGAAACCTTCGCCGCCGTGCGTCGCGCGTTTCTCGATCACTGTGTTGTCGTGTTTCGCGATCAGCGTCTGACGCCGGATCAACACGTTGCCTTCTCGCAGCGCTGGGGGGCGCTCAAGGGCCACATTCTCAAGCAGCACCTGATGCCCGGGTACGACACGTTGCTGGTGATCTCCAACAAACGCGACCAACACGGCGAACCGGTCGGCATCGAGGACGCCGGCCGCTACTGGCATACGGATGTCAGCTACGAAGACGTGCCGCCCCTGGGCTCATTGCTCTACGGCCTAGAGGTGCCGCCGGAGGGCGGTGATACGATGTTTGCCAATCAGTACCGTGCGTATGAAAACCTGCCGCAAAAATTGAAAGACAAAGTGGCGGACCTGAACGCACGTCACCGTTTCAACTACACTCAAATTCAGGAGACCGAGGGCAGCGCACGCAAACCGTTGACGGATGAGCAAAAGAAACAGCTGGTCGGTGCGGTGCATCCGGTTGTGCGCACCCATCCGGAAACTGGGCGCAAGGCGCTGTATGTGAATCCCGGCTTTACTGAAGCACTTATCGATGTGGGTGAGGCCGAGGGCCGCACGTTGCTGGACGAACTCTTCGGTTACGCGACTGACTCTGATGTGATCTTTCGTCACCGCTGGCGGCAGGGTGATCTGGTCATGTGGGATAACCGCTGTCTCATGCATCACGCCACGCCCTACGCGGCGGAGCACATTCGGCACATGCACCGCACCACTGTCGCCGGAACGAAGCCTGTTTAGATTTTACTCTGCCGCCACGCGCTCCAGCCGCGTCGCTAAGAACCGCCGCCGCGGCAGCATCGCCGTGGCCGCCAGGAACGTGACGATAGCACCGGTCAGCATCGGCGGCCCAAATCCCACCACCTCGGCCATTGTGCCCATCACCATGGCGCCGAGGGCCGGCCCGCCGCGGCCGATGACCAGCCACACGCTCATCACCCGGCCCCGCAGGCGGTCCTCGACAGAGGACTGAATCAGCGTCTGCGTACCGGTGCCCGCGCAGGCTTGGGTGAAACCCGAGACGGCCAACAAAAGCGCGCCCGTCCACAGGTTTGTCGAAAGGGCGAACAGCGCCACGGCAGCGCCGTTGATCATCACACCGACGAACACGATGGAGGTCAGGCCGCGCAAACGGCTGCGTTGCGCCAGCCAGAACGAGGCAATCAAAGCGCCAGCCCCCATCGCCGACGTCATCGTCGCCAGCCCTTCCGGGCCCACCGCGAAAACCTCGCCGGCGAACCCGGGCAAGAGATCGATCAACGGCCGCGCAAACAAAGAGTTGACGGCAGACAACGCAATAATCGCCGCCACGCCCGTATGCGTGAATGTGTAGCGCGCGCCTTCGGCCAGATCGCGGAAGTACGATGCGCCGGGGGGCACGCTGTCCCGCATGCGCGGCATCTTGATCACCAGCAGCGCGGCGATGAGCGCAGCATAGGAAATCGCATTGAACAGGAAGGCCCAGGCGATATCGGTGAAGGCGATCAGAGCACCCGCCACGGCTGGTCCGACAATGCGCGCCACATTGAAGATGATCGAGTTGATCGCAATGGCGGTGGACATCACGTCGCGCGGCACCATGTTGACGACCAGCGTCACCCGCGCGGCCTGATTCATGGCGTTGGCCACACCACCTAGAGCCATCAGCGCCACTAGAATTTCCGGGGTCATGCCTTCGGCCAGCGTCAGCGTCCACAGCAGCACGGCCTGACCACAGGCAAAACTTTGCGCAATCAACGAGACCCGTTGGCGGTCGAAGCGGTCGGCGACCACCCCGCCGAGCGGCGTGAGAAGCATAATCGGCAGAAACTCGGCGATGGCGATGGCGCCCAGCCACGCGCCGGACTCGGTGAGTTCCCACATCAGCCAGCCCACGGCCAGACGCTGTACCCACATGCCGGTCAGCGACAGCGTATTGCCGGCGGTGTAGAGGGTGAAATTGCGGATGGCGAACGCGCGCCGCAGTCCGGATGTATCAATGATGGGCCGTTTCATGCTGCGGCGGTTTTAGACCGCGCGGGCGGCGGCGTCTATGCGCGGGGTGTCCCGTGATTGACTCGCGGCTACACGATTTTGCGATCTGTGGGTTATTCTTGCGTTCAACCCGGAATATACGGCAGTGAACAGTTACGCCCGTGTCTCATAATGACAGCTCAATCATAGACCCTTATATCGCCACCAACTGATGTCTGACGTACAAGCCCAACTCAAAGAAGGGGTCGCTTTACTGCAACGCGGTGAAACGGCGGCAGCCGTTCAGGTTTTCGAACGTCTTGCCGCTGAAAATAGGACGTCAGCCAGTCTGCAAACTTACCTGGGATACACATATCTTCTGACTCAACGATGGGCTGATGCAGCCTCGGCCTATGAGCGCGCCGTTGCCTTGGATCCCCAAGATGTAAAAGCCCGCGTGGAATGGAGCATCGCGCTCGAGCGGCTGAAGCGCAGTCATGCCGTGGTCGATGTGCTGCGCCCGGTTATCCAGAGTGTGGGGTCAGATGTAGACACATTGGCGCGTTACGCCTACGCGCTCTTCGTGTGTACCAACTACGCGGAGGCGCGGCGTGCGGCGGAAAAGGTGCTGGAAGCTGATCCAAAGAATCTCCAGGCCCTGGAAGCGGCAGGCGTATCAGCCGCCCGCATGGAAGACTATGACCAGTCTGTCCGCCACCTGAAAAGTTATGCCGCGCTGCGGCCCGACAAAGCCCGTACACTGGAGCAATACGCCTTTAGCCTCGCGAAAAGCGGCAAGCATGATGAATCACAGGTGATCTTCGGGCGCCTCAACTCTGTTTTGGGTGCGTCCGATGACGATGACCTCGCGTTTCACGCGGCCTATAACGAAGCGATGATCGCCACGACCACCCACCCGACGCTCATTCGGCGACGGCGGTTTCACGCCTTGTGGCGCGAAGTGGAGTCATGCCTCGATCTTCCAGGGACGGTGGCTGAATGTGGCGTGCTGCGCGGCCTTTCATCTCATCTCATTTGCACGCGGATTGCGGCAGGCCGTCCAGACTTCCAGGGCGAGGGATATTTTGTCTTCGATTCTTTTGAGGGTCTAAGCGAGGTCCAGTCAGAAGACACGGACGGGTTGGAAGAAGGGTCGACCCTGCCAGTGGTTGCGGGTGCGTATAGCCATGCGCTTGAAAAGGTTCAGGAGAATCTCTCGCGGTTTCCGGAGATTTCGTACTTCAAAGGATGGATCCCAAGCCGGTTTAACGACGTATCTGACTCCGATTTCCGTTTCGTTCATGTTGACGTCGACCTCTACCAGCCGACAAGAGATTCGCTTGAGTTCTTTTATCCCCGGCTGGTTAAAGGCGGTAAAATTGTGTGTGACGACTACAACTGGCCGGGCGCAAAAAAGGCGATCGATGCTTTTTGTTCAGAGCTGGGTATCCGGGTCAGGACCACTGAGCATCACCAAGCCATCATTGTTAAGGGCTAGGTAGCACTTGCGTATTGGCTGTTAACTTCGTTGCACCCTTGAGGAGTGTGATGCGTAACACGATAATCTTGAGCGACGACATGTGGTTGACAGGGATCAAGGTCCCATGAGGGCGGTGCGTGTGGATGAAGACGTGCCCCAGCGGTGGGCAGACTTCTTTGAGTCACAAGCTCTGACAATCAAGTGGGATCCGTTCTTTTCACGGCAAGACAAGATCTTCACCATCGGAAGCTGCTTCGCCGAGGAAGTTCGAGCGGCGCTCACCGCTCAGCACCTCATGATGCTTCCTCGCTATCAGGATATACCGGTAGATTGGTCGACATGTCTTGTCGACACTTTGCCAAAACGTATTCACATGAATTTCTACAACACGTTTTCAATCCGCCAGGAATTCGAACGCGCCGCGGGAGAGTGGACGCAAGACCAAGATGACTACTGGACAGTGAACGACAACTGGTGGAGCGGCGAGGTCGCGTACCAAGACCCCTACCGCCGAGGTGTTTACGCAATTTCTCCAGAAATACTTCTCAAGACGACAGACGCCATCAACACATGCTTCGCCGCCGGTGTGCGAGATGCAGACGTGTTCTTCATCACGTTAGGACTTACTGAAGTATGGAGAAAGAAAGACAACGGCTTGGTCGCTTGTCAGAGGCCGGGATATCAAAGAGGCGGAGGACACAGCGAAACGGAGTTTCATGCCAGCACGTACGAGGAAAACTACGCGAATATGAAACGCACGATGGACATCATTTTCGACACTAAGCCCGACGCCAGAGTGGTGGTGACGGTATCGCCCGTTCCTCTTGCACGCACGTTTACAAGGAATGAAATATATGTCGCGAATATGGAAAGTAAGTCTACGCTGAGAGCGGTGGCCGGAAGAATATGCTCAGAGTATAAGGGCGTAAGATACTTCCCCTCATATGAAATGGTGACCGGCGTGGGGCTGGAGGCTTTTCAGGAACGAGATGGCCGTCACGTAAAGCCTGAAATCGTCGAACGTATCATGAAGGCGTTCGTTGCCCATGGGCTCATAGAGTAGCCCCAAGACGAACTTATTTGCCGCCACTCCACGAAGGGTGCGCAGCCCGGTCAGTACATCCAGCTATGTCGGGTGGAGTTTGGTGGAGCCGAGCGGGATCGAACCGCTGACCTCGTCATTGCGAACGACGCGCTCTCCCAACTGAGCTACGGCCCCCCGGTGAAGGGCGCGGATACTGTGCAAATCGGCCCCCCAAGTCAAGCACTGCCGCCCCGCGACCGTGCGCAACGGCATTTCACTCTGAAAGCGTGAGCTTGATCAGCCCATTGTCCGCATCCGTAACCACCCAAACGGCGCCCTCGTCGTCCACGGCGAGGCCGGTCGGCATGGCCACCGGGTCGGGTGAACGGGAGATCGGCCCACCAAGCGCAAGCGCCTCCGTGATCGGTGTCGCGGTTCCGGTGTCCGGCTCGATCACGGCCACCCGCTGCGCCCCAACTTCCGTTACGGCAATGCGACCGTCCGGCAGAACCGCAACGGTTTCAGGCTGAGACAGACCTTCGGCAATGGTCTGCGGTTCGCCTGTCGCCAAGATGACCCGGCTGATCCGTCCGGCGCCGGCTTCGGCCACATAAACTGCCGTACCATCATCCGCCCAGGCGAGGCCGACCGGTCTCTCGAGGCCGTCCGCCAGGGTCGCGCGCGCTGACGGGTCTGCCTGAGATAGCCGCACCAGGGCGCCCGCGTTATGCAGAGCAACGATGACGTCGCCTGTGTCTTCAATGAGTACACCGTAGGGCGTTTCCAGATCCGTCCAGGTCTGTACGACATCGCCAGATGCCTCATCGAGCAGGAGCGCCCGATTGCGCCGTACATAAGTGATGGCGACTTTCCCGTCCCGCGCCGTTACGTCCGACGACGCCTGTTTTTCAAGATCAAACGGCAGCAGTTCGGTCGATCCGGTGACGGGATCATAAAACCGGTAGCCGAAGATATCGGTGATCAGTAGTTGTTGCCCTCCGTCCCGCCTCACCCACGTCATTCCCCCCGGCGAGGCCAAATCACTACGCACGATGACATTCTGCGCACCGGTGTCTGGATCGACCGCGATCACGCCGTTGTCGGACGACCGCGTGACGTAAATCACACCGGCTGCATCGATGGCCAGATTGTCCAGGGGCGGGTCCACAACGGTCACGGTTTCCGACACGCCCGTTGCCGGCGAGATGCGCACCACCCGCCCATCATCCCACGACGTGCCGTATAGATTTCCATCCGGATGCCAGGCGACACCAACCACATTGCCGACGTCCTCGGCGATGATCTCCAGCTCTCCAGTGACGACATCGATCCGGCCCACCGCCTGGCGCTGCGGCAGGGGCGTGTACAGCAAGCCATCGGCGCCAAACTCGAACCCATTCAGGCCGCCGATATTCTCAGCAACGACCCGCGCCGTGCCGCCGGTCAAGTCGTAGGCCCACAGGCGGTCAGGCCCAAATAGGGTTGCGGCATATAACGTGCCGTCCGGCCCAAAGGTCACCGGGTTCACGAAGGGAAGACCCTCAGCAATGGTCTTGATCTCACCGGCGGGAGTCCGCACCCGCACAGCCCCTTGGTTCAGAGCGGTCCAGGCCATGGTGCCGTCAGTTGCAAATGCGACATCGTCTGCTTCGCCCAACGGTGGGCCGACACTTTCGGTGAGTTCTCCGGTTGACACGTCAAGCCGTACCACCGCCTCGCTCATCACGCTGCCGATGTACAGCCCGCCGTCCGGGCCGAAGGTTAGACCCTGCAGGCCGTGCACGGGCAGGCCGGTCAACTTCTGCTCCATCTGCCAGATTTCGGCTGGCGGAGCGCACGCGGTGAAGGTGATCAGAACCCCGGCGCAAATCAGGCCGCGAGCTGAGTACGTGAAGCGCATGGCGGAAGCGGTGTCTCGACCGTCCTCTCTTGTCTGCGGCGGGGCCGCTCATTAGGTTAGCGGCAGCCTAGCGCTTCATGGCTAATCTTTCACGTCTGCAAGGACACGTTCTGACTCATGGACATCATTCTCATTCCTCTGATTCAAGTGATCCGCATGGCGCTCGAACTCTATCTCTGGGCGATTATCATTTCCGTGATTCTCAGCTGGCTGGTGGCGTTCAATGTCATCAACACGCATAACCGTTTTGTCCATATGGTTGGGTCGGCGTTGCATGCGATCACCGAACCCGCCTTGCGCCGTATCCGGGCTTTTCTCCCGGTCATGGGTGGGATCGATTTTTCGCCCGTTCTATTGATCCTCGCGATCATCTTTGTGCAGGAGGTTTTGCGCCGAGTCATGATGACGCTTTGACGCTGGCCTTAATTGATATCGGGGGAGCATTTATGACCCACGCGCAGATCATTGACGGTAAGGCAACGGCAGCCGGACTGCGCGGTTGGCTCGAAGGGCAAGTCTCGGCATTGGTCAGCGAGCACGGCATTCAGCCGGGCCTTGCCGTGGTGCTTGTCGGAGAAGATCCCGCCAGCCAGGTCTACGTGCGCAGCAAGCGTAAGATGGCCGTCAAACTCGGCATGGAGTCCTTCGAACACACGCTGCCCGGCGATGCGGATCAAGAGACTTTGCTCAAGCTGGTTCAGGCGCTGAATGCCGACCCCAAGGTGCATGGCATTCTCGTGCAGCTGCCCTTGCCCGATCATCTCGACGAACAGCCGGTCATCATGGCGATCGATCCGCTCAAGGACGTCGATGGTCTGCATCCGGAAAACGCCGGACGTCTGATGGCGGGGGACACCGGCATGGTGTCCTGCACGCCGCTCGGCTGTCAGTTGCTGCTGCGCCGCCAGCTTGGCGACATGACGGGCAAGGATGCGGTGGTCATTGGCCGCTCCATGCTGTTCGGCAAGCCGATGGCGCAGCTTCTGCTGGCAGAGAATTGCACCGTCACCACGGCGCATTCGCGCACGGCAGACCTCGCCGGCCATTGCCGCCGCGCCGACATTCTCGTCGCCGCCGTTGGCCGTCAGGAGATGGTCAAAGGCGATTGGATCAAGCCGAGCGCGGTGGTCATCGATGTCGGCATCAACCGCATTCCCGGTGACGGCGGCAAGGACGTTCTTGTCGGCGATGTGGATTTTGAAGCTGCGTCAGAGGTCGCGTCCGCCATCACGCCGGTGCCCGGCGGGGTGGGCCCCATGACCATCGCGTGCCTGATGTTTAATGCCCTGCGGGCGGCCCGGCTGCAAAGCGGGCTGAGCGATCTCGATCTGCCGACAGACTTTTAGAGTTCAGTCGAACTTCGAGAAGTCGGGTTTGCGCTTTTCAAAGAACGCGGCGATCGCCTCTTTCACTTCATCGCTGGCCAATTGTTCGCCGAACATCTTGGCCTCCGCGTCGATCTGTTCGATCACCGCTGCCTTGTCCGCGTTCAACAGCGCTTTGGTCTTGCGCAACGCCGCCGGTGGTTTGGCGGCCAGAGTTTCAGCGGTTGTTTGCGCCATCGAGTCCAGGTCATTGGCGGAGCACACGGCATTGACCAAGCCGATGTCCGCCGCCGTCCCGGCGTCAAACATATCGCCCAGCATCAGCAGTTCTGCGGCTTTGGCGCGGCCCGCGAGAGCCGGCAGAACCAGGCTGGATCCCAGTTCCGGCACCAGCCCCAGGTTGACGAAAGGCAACTGAAAGCGCGCCGTATCGACGGCGTAGACGAAGTCACAATGCAACAGCATGGTGGTGCCGATGCCGATGGCCAATCCGTTCACGGCGGCCACCACCGGCTTCTGTGCCCCGGCGATGGCGTACATGAACTGAAACACCGGACTGGACGGATCGGTCGGCGGGTTCTCGAGAAAGTCCTTGAGGTCGTTGCCCGCCGTAAAGCTGTCTTCGCAGCCGGTGATCAGGATCACGCGCACCTCTTTGTCGCTGTTGGCGCCGTTGATCGCTTCCGCCAGGGCCGCGTACATGGCGACGGTTAGCGCATTCTTTTTCTCCGGCCGGGAAATCGTCAGCTTCAGAATGCCGGCGTCGATGGAGTGTTGAATGGTGTCACTCATCCGGTTCTCTCCCGCGCGATTAACGCTTACTTCTTTCTTGCCAACGCGCCCAGGCGCAATCTCAGGGCATTGAGTTTGATGAACCCTTCCGCGTCGTACTGATCATAGACGTCGTCTTCTTCAAAGGTGACGTGGTCCATGCTGTACAGGCTGCGGGGCGCTTTCCGTCCGACGACAATCACATTGCCTTTGTACAGCTTCAGCCGTGCGGTGCCGGTGACGTTCTCCTGGGTGGAATCGATGGCCGCCTGCAACGCATCCCGCTCGGGCGCGAACCAATAGCCGGTGTATACCAGCTTGGCGTAGCGCGGCATCAGTTCGTCTTTCAGGTGTGCGGCTTCCCGGTCCAAGGTGATGCTCTCGACCGCACGCCGTGCGGCCAGCCAGATGGTGCCGCCCGGGGTTTCGTACACACCGCGCGACTTCATGCCGACGTAGCGGTTCTCCACCAGGTCGACCCGGCCGATGCCGTGTTTGCCGCCGAGCTCGTTCAGCTTGGTCAGCAGCGCGGCAGGCGATAGACGCTCTCCGTTCACGGCAACCGGATCGCCCTGCTCGAAATCGATCTCCACGTATTCCGGCGTATCCGGCGCGGCTTCCGGCGATACCGACAGGCGGAACATGTCCTCATCGGGCTCGACCCAGGGGTCTTCCAACGCATTCCCCTCGTAGGAGATGTGCAGCAGGTTGGCGTCCATGGAGTAGGGCGCTTCCCCGCGCTTGTCCTTGGGGATGGGAATTTGGTGCTTCTCGGCGTACTCGATCAGTTTCGCCCGTGAATTTAAATCCCACTCCCGCCAGGGCGAGATCACTTTGATGCCGGGCTCCAGGGCATAGGCGGTGAGCTCGAACCGCACCTGGTCGTTGCCCTTGCCCGTCGCGCCATGGGAGATCGCGACGGCCCCCGTTTCGCGCGCAATCTCGACCAGCCGCTTGCCGATCAATGGCCGCGCGATGGATGTACCGAGCAAATACACACCTTCGTACAACGCGTTGGCGCGGAACATCGGAAAGACGTAATCGCGCACGAATTCTTCGCGCAGGTCTTCGATGTAAATGTGCTCGATGCCCATCATCTCCGCTTTCTTGCGGGCGGGCTCGACTTCTTCGCCTTGGCCGATGTCGGCGGTAAAGGTCACGACCTCGCAGTTTTTCTCGTCCTGCAGCCAGCGCAGGATGATGGAGGTGTCCAGTCCGCCCGAATAGGCAAGGACGACTTTGTCGCGGCTCATCTCGTATTCCTCGGTCTAGCTGGACCCTTACTCTCGGGTCCCAGCGCAATCGCGGCGGAGTATAGGGAGCCGCCGCATCAGAGCAAGGGTCACCAGCCGCCCCCGCCACCGCCTCCGCCACCCCCGCCGGAGAAACCGCCGCCGGAGAAACCGCCCCCACCCAGTCCGGCGCCCCGGGTCGCGGACGGCGGTGTCAGCGAGTTGACCACCGATCCGCCAAAGGTCGGCGCGAAGTCCGAGGCAAACGCCTGAGGTGAAGGCCAGACATGATAATCACTGTGAAACCAGGTCGGCTCATAGGCCCCCTGATAGGTCGTTCCACCGCCCACACGGGTCAGCGCGAGATCAAACTGTTCGCCCCACTCGTTCTCGACATCGAGGGCAATGGCAAAGGGCAAGTACGTCTCGAACACCTCAGGCGTCACGTCGGGCGGATTGTGAAAGTTAAGGCGGTCTTTTTCGGCAACGGTCAGGAACAGACGGAAGCCCTCGATGTGATCCATCACCTCGCGCCCCAATAGGCTCGGCGCTTTCATCAGGTGGTAAAACACCATGTTGAGTACGACGATGCCCGTCACCAACACGATTTGAACAAGACTTGTTTGTGTCAGCCACCCGACAACGGCGTCGCCCAGGCCTTCCGCAAACGCTGCGGCGAGAACAATGCCAACGAAAGACACGAACGAGAAACTGATGACTCTGCCCTCGCCCTGGCCGAAGTTTGTCCACGCCCCCAGGCTGAGTGGGTACAGCACGTACAGAAACAACGCGAAGGCGATTGCGGTCACACCCAGCCCAAGTCCCGCCGTGTTAACAGCCGCCATAGCGCCAATCGCGGCCGCGGATAAACCCGTTCCTGCCGATAAAAGCTTCTTGTTTTTCGAGAAGTAGACGTTTTCGAAATCTTCTCTCAGGCTGCGGCGCAAACTCCGCTGCGCGCGTTTGGCTATGGCGTGGTGTTCGCTGCGGAACACAAACGACGTCCAAAGTTTTTCACCAAACAGCCGCCGCGCCACGGCGGTCTCCCCGGGTGACAGCCGCGCCGCCTTGGCGCTTTTCTCGGTGCGGGTGAGTTTGAACTTATCCCGGTCGAATTCCGTGATGGTGACAAAGCCCTTGGCCGCCAGGTTGACGATCGCTGCGGTGAACCCTTTCGGGTCCCATCCCATGTTGAGGATGTAGCGGCAGGCGGCCGGCCCCACACCCTCCGGCGGGCTGTAGCGCGGGATGATCGTGCCGGACTCCGGGTCCTTTCCGTAGGACCACCACACCCGCGCGTAGAAGGCGACGACGATCATCAGACCTAAAAAGCCAATCCAGACGGGCGCGCCGTCGCGCCACAGGTGGACGAGTCGCGTTGACTGGTCTGGCGGCACTACCGCCCCCGCCGGCAGCCGGGCGGTCAAGGTGACGCCCTCGCCCGGCGGCAAAACACGGGTGGTCGTCATCACGCCGGTTCCAATATCCGTCACGATGGCCGACGCATCGCTTTTGCGCTCGCCGAATGCGCCGGTCACGGCCGACAGGTCCGTCACCCGCGATCCCGCGGGCGGGTGAATCGTTGCCGACGCCCGGTCGATGGGAAAGGCCCAGAAGTTTCCGGTCACGTTCCACGACAGTTCGTCATGGCCCGGCTGAAAGGCAATCTGCCGGTCGGTGACGTAGGTCAGGGTGTAGGTGTGCTCACCTGGTTGCAGCAACGTCGCCGGGTCGCCGACATACACACGGTCCGAATAGGCGCCGCGCTCGATCCGCCAGGGTTCTTCGCGTCCATTGCGGGTCACGGCAAGCACATCGAAGCTGACGCGATGTGGCCCGTACCAGTACTGCCCGCGCTGGCGGGGAAAATCGCGGAAGATACCACGGCGGATATTCCGTCCCCGCGCGGTTACCGCAATGGTCTCGGTCACTTCAAGCTCACCGGACCGGTAAATGATAACGTCGCTATCGAACGACGTGATGCGCTCGTCTTGCGCGGATGCTGCACCCGCCCACCCGCTGATGCAGAGCAGCCAGACTATCCCAAAACGAATCAGCATTCGGCGCAGGCGCCTTAGAAGTTCACGGCAACCGGACTGCGTGCGGCAGCGTCTGTGTCGTCGATCTCGAAATACTCAGCCGTCTCATAGTCCACGATCCCGGCGACAACATTGGACGGAAACTGCTCGATGAGAATGTTGAGATCGCGGACCGACCCGTTGTAATAGCGCCGCGCCTTTTGAATCAGGTCCTCGGTTTCGCTCAAATCATTCTGCAGCTTCAAGAACTGCGCATTGGCTTTGAGGTCGGGATAGTCTTCTGACAACGCAAACAGAGACTTCAGGGCGCCGGTCAGCATGTTTTCCGAAGCGGCCTGCTGTTCCGGATTGCCGTGATCGTTCATCGCCACGTTCCGTGCCTGGATAACTTTTTCCAAGGTGTCCTGCTCGTGCGATGCGTATCCCTTGACCGTTTCGACCAGGTTCGGGATCAGGTCATACCGCCGCTTCATCTGGACTTCGATGTCGCTCCAGGCTTCGAGCACCCGGTTCTTCAGTTTGACCAGGCGGTTGTAAACGGACACGCCATAAAGCGCGGCCAAGATTGCGGCGATGACGAATCCGTAGATGAGTTCCATAGAGATCGGTCCTGGTTTCCTACGAAAGGCGTTTCCAGACTAGAGCATTTTCAGCAAAAGTGTGTGCGGTTTTGCGGTTCGAAAATGCTCTATCATAATGAATCTGCGCGTTTTCGCGCCGGCGCCCCGATTCCGGTTCGCCTGAAAACGCGCCGGGCGATCAAGCCTTTCAGAACCAGCATCTGGCTGTTAAGCGCGGGCTTCCTTCTCCGCCCAGGCTCGCTCTGCCTGTTCGCGCCTCTCCCGAACGGAGAGTTTCTCGGAGTCGGTTTTCAACTGTCCGCAGGCGGCCAGAATGTCCCGGCCCCTGGGTGTGCGGATCGGACAGGTCAGCCCCGCCGCCGCCAAAATCTCCTGGAACTGTTCGATGGCGACAGGGTCGGAGCACTCATACGGAGTCCCCGGCCAGGGGTTAAACGGAATGAGGTTGAACTTGCACGGAACGCCCTTCACCAGTTTCACCAGCGCACGGGCATCGGCCGGTGAGTCGTTGATGCCCTTCAGCATCACGTATTCGAAAGTAATCCGCCGTGCATTGGACACACCTGGGTAGGTCCGGCAGGCCTCCATAAGGTCTTTGAGCGGATACTTTTTGTTGATTGGCATGATCTCAGACCGGGTATCATCGTTTGCGGCATGCAGAGAAATCGCCAGATTAACCCGCAGCTCTTCACCGCAGCGTTCGATGTCCGGCACCACCCCCGAAGTCGATAAGGTGATGCGGCGTTTGCCCAGGGCCAAGCCGTCGCCCGCCATGGCGATCAGCATCGCTTTTTTCACCGCCTCGAAATTGTAAAGCGGCTCGCCCATGCCCATCAGCACGATGTTGGTCAGCGACCTTGCTTCATCGGTCGGTGTCGGCCATTCGCCCAGCGCGTCGCGGGCAATCATGATCTGACCGACAATCTCGCCAGCGGTCAGGTTGCGCACCAGCCGTTGCGTGCCCGTGTGGCAGAAGCGGCAGGTCAGGGTGCAGCCGACTTGAGACGACACACACAAGGTCCCGCGATCCTCTTCAGGAATGAACACAGTTTCCGCTTTCTGGCCGTCTTCAAAGGCATTCAGCCACTTGCGGGTGCCGTCGACGGACATCTGCTCGGTGGCTATGGTGAGGCGATCCAGCGAGAACCGTTCCGCTAGACGGCCACGGAAAGACTTGGAGAGGTCCGTCATCTCCGCGAAGTCGCGCACACCGCGATTGTAGATCCACTGGAAGATCTGCGCCCCCCTATAGGGTTTCTCCCCCATTTCGGCGGCGATTTCGGTCCAATCGGCTTTATCGAGGCCGATGGCCATCTGGCGCGGGGCGGATGAATCCGCGTCTGCGGCTGGGGCCTGGGAGATATCGGGGCCAGTATCAGGCATGGCCCCTCATACGCCGCAAGCGGCTGAATCGCAAAGGGTTCTTGTCACTCCTAGGGTGCGACGGTAAAAAGAAAGCCGGTCCTGCTTTCTGGGGAACCCCGGCAACGTCGTCTTGTGCCTCCCGGCACGCGACGGACGCCAATGATGTCACGGGGAACGAAGGTGGGGGCACCGATTTGAGGGAGAGGGAGTCCATGTTTTCACGTGCAGTCCTGATGGCCACCGCCGCGCTGTCTCTCGCGGCCTGCGGCGCCAACTATGACGTCGAGGGGGCGCGCTCCCTTCCCAACCGTGGCTCCGAGTTCCACCGTGCCCTGCAGACCGATTACGCGGATCTCGCCGCGTCTGAAAAGGCCGAGGCCGACTGGGCCGATACCCGTGCTTTCGTATCCCGCACGCGCCGTGCTGCCGCGGGAGACACCTTCGGGCCCGAAGCGCTCGGCGCGCGGGATATCCCCGACTACGTTGTGGCCACACTGCGCGACGCGCGTGGGCGTTTGATGGCCGTGCTTACAGATGACAATCGCCGGTCCATGCCGGTCATGGCGGCGATGGCGCAATCCGCCTTCGATTGCTGGATGCAGGAACAAGAGGAAGACCGTCAGCCCGAGGACATCGCCCGCTGCCGGTCCAGTTTCAACACAGCGCTGCGGGCGCTTGAAGCGGCGGAGCCGCCTCCACCCCCACCGGCTGCCGAACCTTCTGCAGCGATGCCGACCCAATTCCAGATTTACTTCGACTTTGACTCGGCAGCCCTGAATGCCGAAGCACAATCGGTCGTCGAGGTGATCTCAGACGCTCATGAAGAATACAATCCGGCCACGGTGATTGTCGTCGGCCATACGGACTCCGCCGGCCCAAGCGACTACAACATCATGTTGTCCCAGCGCCGCGCCGAGGCCGTCTATAACGCTCTTGCCGCGGAAGGCATTCCGCAAGCGGATATGCGCGTCGAAGCCTACGGCGAAGAGCGTCCCCGCATCGAGCGGCCCGACGGCACGCGCGAGGAAAGCAATCGCCGCGTCGACGTTCTGTTCGAGAAGTAGGCGAGCGGTCCGGGCGGCTCAAGCGGCCCCGGCGGCCTAAGCGGCAACGTCCTTGATCGTTGCCTGATCCGAGCACAGGGCGCAGGCCGGGTCCGGCCGCACTTTCACGATCCGTGTCGAAAGATCGAGCGCATCATAGATCAGCAGGCGTCCGGCCATGCTGTCTCCAAGATCGAGAATTTCTTTCAACACTTCGGTCGCTTGCAGCGACCCCATGACGCCGGCAACCGCGCCAAGGATTCCGGCGCTTTCGCAGGTCCACACATCGTCCGGTGGCGCATCCGGGTACAGACAGCGGTAACACGGGCCGGACACGTGCGGCTTGTAGGTGGAGAGCTGACCGTCAAAGCGGATGACGGCAGCGGACACCAGAATCTTGTGTTCAAAGAAGCAGGCGTCGTTGATCAGAAACCGTGTCGCGAAGTTATCGCTGCCGTCGGCAATGACATCGTATCCGCGCACCAAGTCCCGCACGTTGGCTTCAGTCAATCGTTCCGCATGGGCATTTACGGTGACGTCCGGATTCAACGCCCGCACGGCGTCTTCGGCACTCTCGGTTTTCCGCGTGCCCACATCCGCCGTGGTGTGAAGCACTTGCCGTTGCAGGTTTGAGAGATCGACGGTGTCGTCATCGATGATGCCTAAGGTCCCGACACCCGCGGCCGCCAGGTATTGGATCACTGGGGAGCCCAAACCCCCGGCGCCGACCACAAGCACTTTGGCGCCCAACAGCTTTTCCTGCCCATCCGCACCGACCTGATCCAGCCGGATGTGCCGGGCATACCGTTCGAGTTGATCTTCGCTCAGGGTCATGGCGTGCGACTAAGACTTACCGGTCGAGCCAAAGCCGCCGGCGCCGCGGGCTGTGTCGGACAGGTCGTCCACATCAACCATGTCCGCGCGGGTTACGGGTGCGATCACCATTTGGGCGACGCGTTCGCCGCGTTGAATCTCAAAGGTGTCCGGCCCCAGATTGATGAGAATGACTTTGACCTCGCCGCGGTAGTCCGCGTCGATGGTGCCCGGTGTGTTGAGCACGGTCACACCGTGTTTCGCCGCCAGACCCGAGCGGGGGCGCACCTGGGCTTCGTATCCGTCCGGCAGAGCTATCGCCAGCCCCGTCGGCACCAGCGTGTGTTCACCCGGTTTCAAAGGCACGGGGGCGTCGACGGCAGCGTATAGGTCCATGCCAGCGGCCTGTTCCGTCTGATACGCCGGCATTGGCAGGTCTTGGCCATGGGGTAGGCGTTTCACCGCCACGGAAATGGAGTGGGACATAGGGTTCTTACTTCTTCTTTTTCAATGCAGCAGAAATTTCCGTCACCAGTTGTGCCGCGACAGCTTGTTTGGATTGTTGCGGCCACGTTTTCGCGCGTCCGCCGCGGATCAAATGCACGGTATTCGTGTCACCGCCAAATCCATCGGACACGTCGTTGGCGACGATCCAGTCGCAGCCCTTGGCTTTGAGTTTCGCTTTGGCGTTCTTAACCACATCATCGGTCTCGGCGGCGAAGCCGATCACCAGTTTGGGGCGCTTCTTTCCGCTGGCTGCGACAGTCGCCAGAATATCGGGATTTTCCGTGAAGGAAAGTTCGGGCGCAGCGCCCTTTTTCTTTTTCAACTTTGAACGTGCCGGTTTGGCAGCGCGCCAGTCCGCCACCGCTGCGGCAAACACGGCGACGTCGACCGGCAGTGTTGATGCGCAGGCCCGCATCATCTGTTCGGCTGTCTGAACGGGAACGGTTTTCACGCCTGCCGGATCGGGCTGCGTTGTTGGCCCGCTGACCAGGGTGACTTCGGCGCCCGCCCGCGCTAAAGCGGCCGCGATGGCATGGCCCTGTTTTCCGGACGAGCGGTTGGCCAGATAGCGCACCGGGTCGATGGGTTCATGGGTTGGTCCGCTGGTGACCAGCGCGGTCCGTCCGGCAAGGGCGTTGCTTTCGGGCGCGGTGGCGAAGTGATCTTCCAAGGCGGCGATGATATCGGGCACTTCTGCCATGCGCCCATCGCCCACTTCGCCGCAGGCCAGATCACCGGCGCCCGGGCCGACGACCATGACACCACGCGATACTAGCGTCTCTAAATTGCTTTGGGTCGCCGCGTGGGCCCACATCATCACGTTCATGGACGGAGCAATCATCACCGGCTTGTCGGTGGCCAATAGGGCGGTGGTCGCCAGATCATCCGCCTGTCCATGAGTCATCTTAGCCATCATGTCTGCGGTTGCGGGAGCGACTAAGAGGATATCTGCGTCCCGGCTGAGTTGGATGTGCCCCATCTCGCTCTCGTCGGTCAGCGAAAACAGATCCTGATACACTTTATTGCCTGATAGGGCGGCCAGGCTCATCGGCGTGACGAACTGCGATCCGGCCTTGGTCAAAACGCAGCGCACGTCCGCGCCCCGTTCGCGCAGGCGGCGAATCAGGTCTGGCGTTTTCACCGCGGCAATGCCTCCGGTGACGATCAGCAATATGCGGCGCGATGTCAGCACAACCCGTTGCTTTCTTTACGGCTTTCCGCCCGTGAGGCGGGGCGCGGACTCTACCCGATTCGTTCGAACATGGCCAAGAGGTGGGATCAGCCCAGGACAAGTACAAGCACGGCGCCGCCCGCCACGGCCCAGGGCCACCATGCCAGGGGACTTTTGCGCGGCGCGCCGCCGCGGATGTGGGCTGCCGTTTCCGGGTCCAGACGCAAGCCGTGGCTGCGAATTTGCCGGGCTGCGGCATCCACGCTGTCGATCAGGCGCGGCAGTTTCTCCAGAGTCGTGGTTGCGTCGGAGACGGCGTCGCGGATGCGGCCTTCGGGGCCGAGCTCGCGCACCATCCACTCTTCGATGAGCGGGCGGGCGAGCTCCCACATGTTGACGGTCGGGGCCAAGGCGCGCCCCACACCCTCGGCCAGCAGCATGCTCTTTTGCAGCAACAGCAGTTGCGGCTGGGTTTGCATGTCGAAGGTTTCGGTGATCTGGAACAGCTGACCCAGCAGCCGGGCGAGGGAAATCTCGTTCAGGGGCTTGCCGAGAATGGGTTCGGCGATCGACCGGCATGCCTGGGCAAAGGCGCCGACATCTTTATCAGATGGCACGAACCCGGCCTCGATATGGATTTCTGCAACCCGTTTGTAGTCTCGGGTCAGGAAGCCGAGCAGCATCTCGCCCAAGTGACGGCGGGTTTGCAGATCGACCCGGCCCATGATGCCGAAGTCCATGGCGATGATGGTGCCGTCGTCGGCGACGAACAGATTGCCCGGGTGCATGTCGGCGTGAAAAAACCCGTCCCGGAACACCATCTGGAAAAAGGCTTCCGCCGCGGTGCGCACGATCTCCACGGGATCGAGGCCGAGCGCGAGCACACCGTCGGGATTATCCACCCGGGTACCGGCAACCCGCTCCAACGTGAGAACGTGTTCCGAGGTGCGCTGCCAGTCCACAGTGGGGACCGAAAACCGGGGCTCTTCGGCAAAGTTGTCGCGCAGCTCTTCGGCGGCTGCGGCTTCGAACCGCAGATCCATTTCGATGCGCACGGACTGCTCGAAGGTGCGCACCGCTTCCACCGGCTTGAGGCGGCGCAGCTTTGGCTGGGTCGTTTCGATGGTCTCGGCGAGCCAGTAGAAGAGGTCCAGGTCGCGGGCAAAGGCCTCTTTGATGCCCGGCCTCAGGATTTTAACCGCGACTTCTTCGTCCGAGCTGGTGACGGCGAAATGCACCTGCGCAATAGACGCCGCCGCGACGGGCTTGGGGTCAATCGATGTGAACAGCGCGTCGCATCCACCATCGAAATCCATTTCTATGGTGGATTTCGCGTCAGCAAACGGAAACGGCGCCAGCCGGTCCTGCAACTGCGTCAAGTCATCGGTAACCGCCTGGCCCAGCAGATCAGGGCGGGTCGACAGTGCTTGCCCCAGCTTGATGAATGTCGGCCCCAGGGACGACAGTGCGGCGGCCAACCGCTCTCCCGGCCTCAGCGCGGACAGCGCCGGCAAAGGACGAGCAGTCAGGCGCACAAGCACGGCGACGGTGCGGCCAACGCTGTATCCCTCAAGCAGAAAAAGAGCGTCATGCCGGGCCAACGTGCGGCCAATAACAAAGAGCCGGTAGAGGTTGCGGACAGCGCGGATCATCAGACGCGGACCCGCTCTAAACGCGCCAGGCCGAATGGATGGCAGCAATACCGCCGGACAGGTTGCGGTAGGACACCCGGGCGAAACCTGCCGCGTCTAGTTTATCGGCTAACGTGGTTTGATCTGGAAAGCGGCGAATGCTCTCTGCCAGATACCGGTATGCTTCAGCGTCCCCGGCGATGGCTTTGCCGAGCCGCGGCAAGACCGAAAATGAGTATCGGTCGTACAGCGCATCCAGACCCGGCAGCACCACCTTGGAAAACTCGAGGCACATCAAACGCCCACCCGGTTTAAGCACACGGTGGGCGTCCCGAAGCGCGGTGTCGATATCGGTGACGTTCCGTAGGCCGAAAGCAATGGTGTAGGCGTCGAAGGTCATATCCTCGAAAGGTGTGTGCTCTGCATTTCCGACCGCCCAGGTCAGACCCCGGAGCAGACCGCGGTCGAGGGCCCGGTCACGCCCGTGGCTCAGCATCGCTTCATTGATGTCGCACACGGTCACGTTGCTGGCCGGACCTGCGGTGCCTGAGGAGGGCGACGCCCGCCCCGCCATGCGTTCCAGAAGGCGAAAAGCGATGTCCCCGGTGCCGCCGGCCACATCGACAATCGACCAACCGGCGCGCGGCGCGAGCCAGTCCACCATTGCGGTCTTCCACAGCCGGTGGACGCCGCCGCTCATCAGATCATTCATCAGGTCGTATTTTGGCGCGACGGAGTCAAAGACAGCCCGCACATGATGCGCCTTGGCGATCGTCGGCACCGACGCGAAGCCGAAATGGGTCGTTTCGTCCGCGCCAGGCGCCGTTTCGTCAGTCATGATGGAAAGCGCCTTGGTCATGAATGCCCCACAACTCAACGCAACCCCTACGCACTTGCCATGGACAAAGCAAGGGCCGATGACGCACTCTCCGCGGCATGCCTGAACTCCCAGAGGTCGAAACCACCTGCCGCGGGCTGGCCAAGGTCTTCGAAGGCCGTCAGTTGACGCACGTGGACGTCCGCCGGCCCGACATGCGTATTCCCTTTCCGCCCGACCTCTCGGCGCAAATGACTGGCCGCACGGTCACCGCCATCCGCCGCCGGGCCAAGTATATCTGTATGCGCCTGAACGACGGCCAGGTGGCGTTGGCGCACCTCGGTATGTCGGGCCGGATGACCATCACCGGTCCCGAAACGGCGCCCGGCAAGCACGATCACGTTGTCTTTGATACGGACGACGGCACACGGGTGCTTTTCAATGATCCACGCCGCTTCGGTCTGCTGACCCTGACAACCGAAGACGCGCTTGACTCTCACAAGCTGCTCGCGCGCATGGGGCCGGACCCTCTGGGCAACCAATTCTCAGCCAAAAGCTTATCCGGTGCTCTGAGGGGCAAGGGGACGTCTATTAAGGCGGCTCTTCTTGACCAGCGCGTGGTGAGTGGCCTCGGCAATATTTATGTATGTGAAGCGCTGTATCGCGCCGGTATATCGCCGCGCCGCAAAGCCGGCACCGTTGCCGGCCGGAGGACGGACCGGCTGGTTCCTGCCATCAAAGACGTGTTGAACGAGGCCATTGCCGCTGGGGGGTCGTCCCTGCGGGATTACGTTCAGCCGACGGGCGAACTCGGGTACTTTAAATACAGTTGGAATGTATACGGTCGCGAAGGTGAAACGTGCCTCACGCCGGACTGTGCTTCCAAGGGACGAACAGTAAAGCGCCTTGTCCAAAGTGGGCGCTCCACGTTCTTTTGTTCAGGGTGTCAAAGATGAAACGCAAAATCGCATCCCTTGTGGTGGCGGCCATTCTTTTTGTGGGGGTCAGTGGCGCGCCGAGCCAGGTGAACGCCGCTGACTCGTTTGTCTACGGTTTTGAAGATTTGCCCCTGATGGAGCCGCTTTCTCAGGTTGCCGGTTCAAGCGTTCTGTTTGACACGCCCCAGGGCCGCATTGTACAGGCCACGGCCACAGGGAGCATCGATCGTCAAAGCGTGTTGACGTTTTACCGGTCGACCCTGCCGCAACTGGGTTGGACAATGACAGGAGATGCGGAGTTCCGGCGCGAGGGAGAAATCCTCAGACTGGAATTCGATGACCAAGACACAATTCTGGAAGTGCGATTTCTCATCGAACCGCATTCCTAATTTTGGGCAGCCCGCTTCGTCATTCGACGCTCTCCGCAAGATCACACGCAAGAACATCTAAGGACATCTAACGCACATGGCTTACGAAAATATATTGGTTGAAACACGCGGTCACGTCGGCCTCATTACCCTGAACCGCCCGAAGGCGCTGAATGCCCTGTCCAGCGGACTGGTCGCCGACCTGGGACAAGCGCTTGACGCCTTCGAAGACGATGATGGAATTCGCGCGGTTGTGATTACGGGGAGCGAGAAAGCCTTCGCCGCCGGTGCCGACATCAAAGAGATGGCAAGTAAGAGTTTTGTCGATTGTTATGTCGGTGAGTTCATTACCAAAGGCTGGGAACGAATCACCACATGCCGCAAACCGATTATCGCCGCAGTCGCCGGCTATGCGCTTGGCGGCGGCTGCGAGGTCGCCATGATGTGCGACATCATTATTGCTGCGGACACGGCAAAGTTTGGTCAACCTGAAATCACACTCGGGATCATTCCAGGTGCGGGGGGCACCCAACGGTTGACCCGGGCCGTCGGCAAAGCCAAGGCCATGGACATGATCTTAACCGGACGGCAGATGGATGCGGCGGAAGCCGAGCGTGTCGGACTGGTGAGCCGTGTGGTCGCAGCTGATGCTTTGGTTGAAGAAGCGCTCAAAGCTGCTGAGCGAATCGCCGATATGTCGCTGCCGTCGATTCTCATGGCCAAGGAAGCGGTGAACCGGGCGTTCGAATCGTCCCTCGCTGAAGGAATCCTGTTTGAGCGCAGAATGTTCCACGCCACCTTCGCGCTGGAGGACCAAAAAGAGGGCATGGCGGCCTTCGTTGATAAGCGCCAGCCGACCTTCAAGCACCGCTAGGAGGCTCAGCGCTCCGGCCCTCAAAAGCCCAATAGAGGCCAAGGGTGGGGCATGCGGTTTAGAGTGATTCGCTCAGAGGTTGACGCAGCCAAGTCCCTTAACTATAACCCGCGCCTTGATTTCCAGATCACCACAGGATTGAGCTATGGCCCATCACGCTTCGGCCAAGAAACGCATTCGCCGCAACGCCCGCCGGGCGCAGGTTAATCATTCCCGCATGGGACGGATTCGTACCATCGTCAAAACCGTTGAAGCGGCCATCGACGCCGGCGACAAAACTGCGGCAACAGACGCGTTCAAACAGGCGATGCCAGAGCTGATGCGCGGGCGCTCGAAGGGCGTCCTGCATGCCAATACAGTGTCGCGCAAAATCTCGCGACTCAACGCTCGCATCAAAGCGCTTTAGCAACCGCCGTCTCGACCGTGGCGATGGCCACGGTCTGAACAATACATAATTTCTCGCAATCGATGAGCGCGCGTGCTTCGGCACGCGTGCTTTCGTTTTTTGATCCACCGGTTGAACGGCACCACAACCTGTTGTGATCGTGCCGTGAGGCGCCCCAATTGAGTCGGCTAAGTGCACGTAACACAGCACCGGATCATTGCCAGACGTGAACCCGATTTCCTCATCAAAGACTCGCGACTCTGTTCCGTGAAAGTTGCGCCAATGTGTCAAGCGAACTTTCGCCTTGTCTTTCGAAGGTCGCGGGATAGAGTGCGGAGCTTCGCACGTGATCGAACGTCAAAACAAATTCGGCGCGACTGCGAACAAATGGAATTTAGAACCCGCTCTGAACCGAAGCTCACCGCCGAAGACATCTAAGGGGGGTGTCGGCACCGCTTCCGGTAAACAGAGAAGACGACAAGGACGTAAGGGTGAAACGAGGGGAAGCAGGAACGTCGAACCAGGCGGAATGGGATCGCGTTAAGCAGAGATTGAAACACGAATTCGGCGATTCAGCTTTTCAAAGCTGGGTGAGCCCGATCGCCTTTGGTGGTCTAAAAGACGGCGCGGTTAATCTTCATGTGCCGACACGGTTCATGCGTGACTGGGTCGTGACTCACTATGCCGATCGCATCCGCACATTGTGGAGTGGAGAGAACCCTGCTGTCCGGCGTGTGCAATTGGATGTCGAGTCCACACCTGGCGATTCCTCGCCGCGGTCTGAGCCGGGCAAATCCCCAGCTGCTCAAGAGCCCAAACAGGAACAAGCACTCCAAGATGTGGTGGCGGATTCCTTATCCGCGCCGTTAGATGCCCGTTACACCTTCGAGAACTTCGTCGTTGGCAAGCCGAACGAATTTGCTTACGCGGCTGCTCAGCGGGTCGCCGATACCGATCACGTCAGTTTCAATCCGCTCTTTCTGTATGGCGGCGTGGGGCTGGGCAAAACTCATCTCATGCATGCCATCGCCTGGCATATCAGATTGCGTTCGCCGCAACGTCGTGTCGTTTATTTGTCGGCCGAAAAATTTATGTACAGTTTCGTGCGCGCGCTTCGCAATCACGACACTGTTTCCTTTAAGGAACAATTCCGGTCCGCCGACGTTCTGATGATTGACGATGTGCAATTCATCTCCGGAAAAGACTCGACGCAGGAAGAGTTCTTCCACACCTTTAACGCCCTCGTTGATCAGGGCCGCCAGATTGTCTTGTCGGCTGACAAGTCACCCTCTGATCTGGAAGAAATCGGGGATCGCCTGAGGTCCAGGTTGTCATCGGGTCTGGTTGCCGACTTGCATCCCACGACCTTCGAACTGCGCCTTGGCATTCTTGATGCTAAGGCTGAGCAGCTCGGCGTTACGGTGCCGCAAAAGGTGAAAGAGTTCCTGGCACACCGCATCACATCGAATGTGCGCGAACTGGAAGGCGCGTTGACCCGCCTGAGTGCGAACGTTCAGCTCGTCGGCGGAGCGATTACGCTCGAGCTCGCTCATACCCTGTTGCATGACCTCCTGCGTGCCCATGACCGGCGCGTCACCATGGAGGAAATCCAAAAACGCGTTGCCGAGCACTTTCAGATCCGGATGTCCGATATGAGTTCGGCCCGTAGGTCTCGCACCGTGGCCCGGCCGCGGCAGATCGCGATGTATCTGTCGAAGCAGCTTACGTCGCGGTCCCTCCCCGAGATTGGGCGCGCTTTTGGCGGCCGCGATCACACGACCGTCATTCACGCCGTGCGCAAGGTCGAGGAACTGATCAACGCAGACTCCAGTTTCGCCGAGGACGTCGAGCTTCTCACCCGCATGCTAGAGAGCTGATTTTTCGCCCCTGATGGGCGTCTCTGCGCCTATCGTTAATAGCGCGACTGGGAGGCGAGTTGGCCCAAAATTAGGCCATTTTTCCTACCGTGAGCGCACCCCTGTGATATACTGATTTCCCTGTCGCGGAGAGACGGTTTTACCGCCTTTTCCGCTCTCCTCACACGGCATTGGCAGGGGCTTTGGCAGCCGCATGAAACGGCCATTTTTGGGCGTTTTGAGGGTCTTGCTGACGGTGAGGGACTCGCAGATCCGCTTTTCTCGTCTGGAGCGGCATAATTTTGACTTTAGAACTGTATGATCGCCCATGAAACTTGTCATTGAACGGTCCGCCCTCCTGAAATCCCTGGGGCACGTCCAGAGCGTCGTCGAGCGCCGCACCACCATTCCTATCTTGTCGAACGTTCGCCTCGACGCCGCGAAGAGCGGGCTGAGCCTGAACGCAACAGATATGGACTTGGAGATTGTTGAGGCCGCAGCCGCGGACGTGAACCAGACCGGTAAAACGACTGCGCCTGCGCACACCCTCTATGACATCGTCCGTAAGCTGCCTGACGGGGCCCAGGTTGAATTAGCCTTCGCTGACAGTCAGCTGACTCTCACATCCGGGCGTTCGCGCTTTCAGTTGTCGTGTCTCCCGGTTGATGATTTCCCTGCGCTGGCGTCCGGTGACTTTTCTCATAACTTTAGTCTTGCGGCGGGCGACCTCAGGTCACTCATCGACCGCACCCGTTTCGCCATCTCAACCGAAGAAACCCGTTACTACCTCAACGGCATTTACTTGCACGCCGCTGACAGTGACGGCGTTGACGTATTGCGTACAGTCGCCACCGACGGACACCGTCTGGCCCGCGTTGAGTTGCCGCTGCCTGATGGCGCAGCCGGAATGCCCGGGGTTATTGTCCCGCGCAAGGCGGTGAGCGAAGTGCGCAAGCTGATCGAGGAAGCGGATGGAGATATCGCAATTTCCCTGTCCGATGCCAAAATCCGTTTCTCCATGGGCGATACCGTCCTGACGTCAAAACTGATCGACGGCACGTTCCCTGATTACGAACGGGTTATCCCGACCGGCAACGACAAGGTGCTCGAAACCGACTGCAAGACTTTATCTGACGCAGTAGACCGGGTTTCGGCCATCAGCTCTGAAAAATCACGGTCGATTAAGCTGAACCTCGAGAAAGGCACGGTGACCCTTTCGGCCTCAAGCCCCGAGCACGGCAGCGCTATTGAGGAAGTCGAAGCCGCGTATGATGCAGGTCAGCTGGAGATTGGGTTCAACTCCCGCTATCTGCTCGACATCATGCAGCAGATTGAGGGCGATGCCGCCCGTTTCACCATGGCCGATGCGGCTTCGCCTACAGTCATCCGTGACGTGTCGGATGGCTCGGCGGTCTACGTGTTGATGCCGATGCGCGTGTGATTGCCCTGCCGGATACCGTCACACCTTTACCTGTCGCGACACCGGTGTCATGCGCTGGAACGGGTGTCGTGCGTCTGATGTTGACCGACTTTCGCAACTACCCGCACCTGCGTTTGGAGACCGATCTGCGCCCGGTGGTCCTCGCGGGGGCCAATGGGGCCGGAAAGACAAATATTCTCGAAGCGCTTTCTTTTCTCACTCCTGGCCGCGGCCTGCGCAGTGCGCGCCTTGGCGATGTTGGCCGGCGCACGCCTGAAGAAAGCGCGGGCCGTCCGTGGGCGATTGCGGCTGATATCGAAACACCGGCGGGTGTGGTGCGTGTCGGCACGGGCATTGAAGCCGGTGCGGAAGAACGGCGCGCCGTCCATATCGACGGCAAGGCCGTTCGCGGCGCCTCGTCGCTGGCTCAGTATCTGAGCGCCATTTGGATTACACCCGCGATGGACCGCCTATTCACTGACTCTCCCGGAGAGCGGCGCAAATTTATCGATCGCCTGGTCACCGCTTTGGACTCCGAACATGCGTCCAGATGCGCAGCCTATGACCAAGCTTACAGACGGCGGACGCGGCTGTTCCGTGACGGTGCAACCGACGCGGCTTGGTACGAAGCTCTCGAAGATACACTCGCGCGATACGGCGTTGCTGTTGCGGCGGCCCGGCGGGACACGATCGCGCGGCTTAACGATGCGCTTTCAGACGCCGAGGGGCCGTTTCCGGCAGCTCACCTGATGCTGAGTGGTTTCGTCGACGACTGCCTTAAAGATCATGCCGCCGTCGATGCAGAGGATATGTTACGCCGTGAGTTGGAAGTTTCCCGCCAGTCATGGGCTGTCGGTCATGAGCCGCCGGTCACGCCGGGGCCCAATCGCTCCGATGTCCGTGTCGTCATGCGCTCAACCGGCCGTCCGGCATCCGAGTGTTCCACCGGTGAGCAGAAAGCCCTTTTGATATCAATCGTGCTTGCGCACGTTGCTCTTAAGGCCCAGCAGCGGGGTCAGCCTCCGCTCATTCTGTTGGATGAGGTTGTCGCGCATCTTGACGAAGACCGCCGCCAGCATCTGTTCGAGCGTATTCTCGAGACCGGTGCCCAGGCCTGGTTGACCGGAACGGATGCCGCGATCTTTGCCGGTCTCGGCGATGCGGCGCAAATTCTGAACGTTGCGAATGGCACGGCCACCGCGAGTCCGGCGGTTCCGCTTCGTGCCGCCCAATCATCACGTACAACAAACTGAACAGACATACGCCATGAGTGAACAAGCCCAGACTTCGCAAGCCCAGTCGCCGCAAACCTACGACGCCGAGTCCATCAAAGTCCTCAAGGGTCTGGAGGCCGTGCGTAAGCGTCCCGGTATGTACATCGGTGACACCGATGACGGCTCCGGCCTGCACCACATGGTGTACGAAGTCGTGGATAACGCCATCGACGAAGCTTTGGCCGGGCATTGTGACCGCACGGACGTCGTTCTCAACGGCGATGGCTCCGTATCTGTGCGAGACAACGGGCGCGGTATTCCCGTCGACATGCACAAAGAAGAAGGCGTATCAGCGGCAGAGGTCATCATGACCCAACTGCACGCGGGCGGAAAATTCGATCAGAATTCCTACAAGGTGTCCGGCGGTCTTCACGGCGTTGGCGTATCGGTTGTGAATGCGCTGTCCGATTGGCTCGACCTTAGAATTTGGCGCGATGGCAAGGAGCACTACGTGCGCTTCCGCCATGGCGAAGCTGAGTCGCCACTGGCTGTTGTGGGCGATGCGCCGGACGAGGACGGTAAGCCCAAGACAGGCACTGAGATCACCTTCTTGCCGTCCACAACTACCTTCACCATGACCGAGTTTGATTTCGGCACGCTTGAGCACCGTCTGCGTGAACTCGCGTTCTTGAACTCCGGTGTCTACCTCAGGCTGATTGATGCGCGTCACGCTGAAGCCAAGACCGTGGATCTCCACTATGAAGGCGGTATCGAGGCCTTCGTACGTTATCTCGACCGCTCAAAGCAGGCCTTGCATGAGCCGCCGGTCACCGTAATCGGCGAGAAAGAGGGCATTGCTGTAGAGCTCTCTCTTGAGTGGAACGACAGCTACCACGAAAACACTCTGTGCTTCACCAACAACATTCCGCAGCGTGATGGCGGCACGCACATGGCTGGCTTCCGTGCCGCGCTAACACGCACCATCAACGCCTATGCGGGCGAGTTCGGGCTGACCAAAAAAGAAAAAGTACAATTGTCCGGCGATGACATGCGCGAAGGATTGACCTGCGTGCTGTCGGTCAAAGTGCCCGACCCCAAGTTCTCGTCTCAGACCAAAGACAAACTCGTATCGTCTGAGGTTCGCCCAGTGGTGGAAAGCATCGTTGGCGAGAAGCTCAGCGAATGGTTTGAAGAGCACCCGGGTGAAGCACGAAAGATCGTCGGCAAAGTGGTTGAGGCTGCGCTGGCGCGTGAAGCGGCGCGCAAAGCCCGCGAGTTGACGCGGCGCAAAGGCGCACTTGACGTTTCATCCCTCCCGGGCAAGCTCGCGGACTGTCAAACCAAAGACCCAGCCAAGTCCGAACTGTTCCTCGTCGAGGGTGATTCCGCCGGTGGGTCGGCCAAGCAAGGACGTGACCGTGCCTTCCAGGCCATTCTGCCGCTGCGCGGTAAAATTCTGAATGTCGAACGGGCGCGCTTCGACAAAATGTTGTCGTCAAACGAGATCGGCACCCTGATCACGGCGCTTGGCACCGGGATCGGCCGCGAGGAGTTCAACCTAGAAAAATTGCGCTACCACAAAATCATCGTGATGACGGACGCCGACGTTGACGGCAGTCACATCCGCACTCTGTTGCTCACATTCTTTTACCGGCAAATGCCCGAGCTTATTGAAGCGGGTCATCTGTACATTGCGCAGCCGCCGCTTTACCGCGCCAAGAAAGGAAATTCCGAGGTCTATCTCAAGGACGACCGGGCCATGGAGAATCACCTGATCGATGGCGGGCTTACTGACGCTGTGCTGGTGACCCAAGCCGGTGGCCAGATCGCGGGAGATGATCTTCTAGGTTTGGTCAAAAAAGCGCGCGATGTGAAGAACACGCTCAAGCAGATGAGCCGCTCGTTTCCCATGCACATCGTTGAGCAAGTGGCGGTCGCCGGGGCGTTCAATCCGGAGGTGCTGTCGGACTCGAAAACAGCTGACCAGGCAGCTGATTATATCGCCAAGCGCTTGGATCACTTGGAGAACGAGTATGAGCGCGGTTGGAGTGGTGAGTCGGCCGATCAAGGCGGGCTGTGTTTCCAACGCACCGTGCGCGGCGTGACTGAGACCCATATTCTCGATGAGGCCATACTGCATTCCTCAGAAGCGCGCTACCTCGATTCCCAGGCTGCCGAACTCCAGGAGTTCTACACCCATTCCTCTGTTCTCAATATCAAGGATAAAGAGTTCAGGGTCTCGGGTCCGGTCTCGTTGGTCGACGCCGTGCTTGCGGAAGGGAAACGCGGCACCAGCTTGCAGCGCTACAAAGGCCTCGGCGAAATGAATCCCGATCAGTTGTGGGAGACGACGCTCGACCCTGATATCCGCACGCTGCTGCAAGTGAAGGTCAGTCATGCGGACGAAGCCCACGAAGTGTTCTCAACCCTGATGGGCGACGTCGTCGAACACCGCCGCGAGTTCATTCAAGACAACGCCTTGAACGTCACCAATCTCGATATTTGAGATGCTGCAGAGCGGCTAGGCGTCGTTTACCGCAAGCTGGACGCGATCATCGCCATCCTTCAGATTGTCGACCGTGTCGAGATGGTCTTCCCACGTGTCGGCGTACTCCGCCAGAGCAAGTGTCAAAACCTCGGCGAGAGGTTTCTCCAGGCGGTCTGACAGCGCTTTTAGGCGCTGTTCCAACTCACTGTCGATGGTGACCGAGACGGATGTCGTGCTCACCTTTGCCCCCTTCCGGCACCGCTCATATGCGCTTTTGAAGCGGTGTTAATGGCTGCATAACCCCAGATATGCCACACTTTTGCCTGATAACGACAAGATACATGGTCTCACAGGTCTATGGCTACGTCTAAACAACCCAAAAACGCCGGCAAAGGCAAGGGCGGTTCCGATATAACGCCGCGCCGCCGCGGCGCCTGGTTCTGGATTTCCAACGGCCTGTCGCTGCTGATTTGGGGCGTGATCGGCGTCGGTCTAGTGCTTACATATTTTGCCCTCACGCTCCCAAACGTTGATGAGGTGGTGGAGACCACGCGGCGTCAGCCCATCATCACGGTGCGCGATGCCGGGGGGAACGACCTGGTGCGTGTCGGCGCCCTCTACGGCGAGGCCGTGACGGTTCAGGATCTCCCGCCCGCCCTGCCAGCCGCTGTCATCGCCATTGAAGACCGCAGGTTTTACGACCACGCTGGGCTCGATCTGCGCGGTTTCGTCCGGGCCATGCTTGCTAACGCCCGCGCAGGATCGATCGTCCAAGGCGGTAGCACCATCACCCAGCAAGTCGCCAAGAACTTGTTTCTCACGCCTGAACGGACCGTGGCCCGCAAGATTCGCGAAGCGCTTCTGGCGGTCTGGCTCGAGCATAAATTCACCAAAGATCAGATCCTCACCCTCTACCTCAATCGCGTGTACTTCGGCTCGGGAACCTATGGCGTCGAGGCGGCGTCGCAGACCTATTTCAATCGCTCCGCCCGCGCGCTTTCGGTCTACCAATCCGCCATGCTTGCCGGCCTGATGAAAGCGCCGTCGCGCTACAACCCCATGGCCGACGAAGCTGTCGCGCGGGCGCGCACAGAAGTCGTCCTCAACGCCATGGTCGCAACAGGCTTCTTGACCGAGGCGCAGGCCAAGGCCGCGGAGACTGGCGCCGAAATCACCTTGGCCGCAGGTCCGAGCGGGGCTGGGCGGTATTTCTCCGACTGGATTCTTTCCAGTGTCGAGGATTTGCTTGGCACCATCGAAGACGATCTCATCGTCAACACCACGCTCGATAGCAGCCTCCAGCGCGTTCTCGAGACTCGCTTGGCCGGCGCTCTGTCCAGTGCGGATCGCGGTGTGGCGCAGGGGGCCGCAATTGTGCTGCAGCCAGACGGTGCTGTGCGCGCTTTGACTGGCGGCCGCAGCTACGCGGCGTCACAGTTTAATCGTGCCGTACAGGCGAGACGCCAACCAGGATCTGCCTTTAAGCCGCTTGTGTTCTTAGCTGCACTCGAAGCGGGGATGGTGCCCACTGATGAAGTGGAAGATGCTCCCATCAACATCGATGGCTGGCGGCCGCAAAACTTTTCCGGGACCTACGAGGGTAAGGTCTCCCTTGAGCGAGCGCTGGCGTACTCGCTGAACTCCGCCGCGGTTCGGGTGGCCCGCGAAGCGGGCCCAACGGCGATCGCTGATGTCGCCCGGCGCTTCGGTGTCTCCTCTTCGCTCACACAGGATCTGGGGCTGGCGTTGGGAACATCCGAGGTTTCCTTGCTCGAACTTACCGCGGCGTACGCGCCTTTTGCGAACGGTGGCATTGGGGTCGTGCCTTACGGCATCGTTGATATTGTCTCCGCTGACGGCCAGCTTCTCTACAAACGGGAAGGCGGTGGCATCGGCCGGGTCGCCGACCCAGACCACATCGGCATGATGAACCGTATGTTGGCGATGACCATCACCGAGGGGACCGGCAAGGCCGCCGCTCTCAATCGGCCTGCGGCGGGTAAAACCGGCACCAGCCAGGATTATCGTGATGCCTGGTTTGTCGGCTACACCGCTGATCTGATCGCAGGTGTGTGGGTTGGTAACGACGACGGTACGGGGATGCAGGGCGTCACCGGGGGCGGTCTTCCCGCAGCTGTCTGGCGGGACGTTATGTTGGCTGCACATCGAACCTTGCCTGCTGTGGCCCTCAGTGGGTGGACCCAGCCTGAACCAGTTGATCCGCTCACACGGTTTTGGCGCCGGTTGACAGGCGGATGAGGTTTTTCCGAAGCGCGGTAAAGTAAATTGCTGCCGCCCAGCACCAGCTGGCGATCACCACCGCGAACAAGGGTAGCGTTGTTCCATCATGCAGCCAGCCGGCGGCGAACCCTATCAATGCGCCGCCACTCATCTGCAGAAAACTGATTGCCGATGAAGCGGTGCCGGCAAACTCCGGAAAGGGCATCAACGCGCCGACCGTTGCATTCGGCAATACAAAACCACAGGCGAAGAAAACGCCGACCACCGGAATCACGACGGCCGCGATCGTCTCAACGCCATTCCATGCCAGTGCAAGGCCAACGCCACTGACCGACACTCCAAAAAGCACGCCAAACCGAATCAGCCGTTCAATGCCAAGCTTGGGCACGAGGCGTCCAGCAAGAAGGCCTCCGCTGGCGTATCCCAGCGCCACGAAGAAAAACAGGAAACCGAACCGTTCAGGGGCCACCCCTAGAACATCAATCAGGACAAACGCGCCGATCGAGATAAAACTGAACAGGGCCCCGTAGGAAAACATCAATGTCAATGAGAACGCGAGGAACTGCGGATGGCGCACCATGATGGCGATGTTGGCTGCAATGCGGCGTGCATCCGTTGCTAAAGGATCCAAGCGCGTATTTGTTTCACGCAGTAGACCCATCACCCCGGCGATAAAAAACAGCCCCAGCAGACTGAGTGCAACAAAGTGGCTGCGCCAGCCAAACTCAAGATGAAGCCAGCCACCCATGATCGGGGCGATTGCCGGCGCCATCGCCATCGCCGATGCGATATAGGACATAAATCTGGCGGCTTGTTCGCGTTCATAAACATCCCGAACGACCGCCCGTACCAGTACGGGGCCAGCACATCCACCAACCGCTTGGACAAAGCGCCACCAGATCAAGCTTTCGATTGAGTCCGCCAACATGCAGCCGGCACTGCCAGCGACGAAAATGCTCATCCCCCCAACGAGCACTTTACGCCTGCCGAAGCGGTCCGAGAGCGGGCCATAGATCACGGTGGCAACGGCAAATCCGGCGATGAACACGCTCATCGTCGCCTGAACCTGCGAAACAGAGGTTGAGAAGGTCGTGGTCAGAGAAGGTAGGGACGGCAAGTAAAGGTCGGTGGACAGTGGACCCAACGCAACCATAAGGGTCAGCAATACTGTGACTTTTATGTCTCTCGGGTCGGGTTTCTCGATGTTTAGGCTCACAAACAGAACGCCAACATAACCAGAATGAAGTTAAAACAGTGGCGCCGAACCGGTGCCGTGCCGACCGTATTTAAACCTCTGAGATTGCGAAAGAAAAACTTACGAGCCTCAAGCGGCCTTCCTGATTGGTCGTTTCGGACCGATTCAAATTTTGAGCGAATGTGACCCGGCGAACGGCCTGATCGGCAATTTTATAAAGATTTCCCGTGAAACAAAGAAACTTAATAAACGTTGAGATTACATCGTAATTACCCACATAACGTCGGACAGGAACGCCATGTGCTGGTAAGGCGTCTCCGCAGGAATCACGGTTAGGGCTTCGTTAAGGTTGACCTGGGTAGGGTCACCTCCGGCACCGGAAAGACGAAAAAAACGACGTCCGGCCTAGGCCAGCGATCATCAGGGTAACGCACAAGAACACAAGCGGTTGGTCCGCCACGGCACATCTCGCGCGTGCCGGATAAGGAGTTAAGCCTGTGATCGAGACAAAGAGTATGATCTGCAGAACCAAAGCATTGATGTTCTCCGCCGCACTGTTGGCCATGCTATTCATGCGTCCGGCGGACAGTGTCGCGGCAGATATTCCGCGCGACCTGATGATCGACATCGGCAGCCTGACCGTTTCCAAGTCAGAGTTCATCTGTCTGGCGCTCAACGATTACTTTGAGGCCCGCGGCGAGAGTATGGCTGGCCGTCTGGCCGTGGCGAAAGTCGTCGTCAATCGCGCAATGGACCGCCGCTACCCGTCCAATGTCTGCGACGTCATCAAACAGAACAAAGCGCGGGTCCTTCATCGCTGCCAATTCTCTTGGTACTGCGATGGACGGTCTGATACCCCTTACAATCGCGTCGCCTGGCGTCAGTCTTTGAAACTCGCTGCGGCTGTCCTGCAAAAAGACTCAAGCCTCGCAGATCCAACCGGCGGCGCGTTGTGGTACCACGCTGTATTTGTTCACCCAAAGTGGGCCGACAATCTCGAGGTTTCGGGTATCGTTGGTGGGCATATCTTCTACCGCGAACCTGAAGGTTCACGGCGCGCACCCGATGACTCTGTGCGCGATCCCATGGTGCCTGATTTGCACCGCTTTGCGCAGTGGGTCGAGATGCAATCCGACCAGTCGACAGCTGTCGCCAGCCGCTAACCTCTCATTCTGTTAGCCGTACCGGTGCAGGTTCATGCCGTGGGCAGCTAACCACGCTGTCGACTCTGCACGATGACTCACCAACTCATCCACGACGCACCAAAAGCGTTTTGAGTGATTGAGCTCGCGCAGATGTGCGACCTCGTGGGCGACGACATATTGCATCACGTGTTCAGGCGCCATTATCAACCGCCAGCTGAAGGATAAAGTCCCATCCTCAGTGCAACTGCCCCAGCGCGACCGCTGGTCCCTCACCGAAACGCGAGAGATCGATCGGTCGAGTCTTGACGCATATTCGTACGCAACCGGGGTTATGACGTCGCGGGCCTGCTCTTTAAACCAGTCCCGGACCCGGCGCGGAACGAACTCTGCCTGGCCTGACACGTGGATATATCCCTCATCAGCCCAAACACCCCGCCGGGCCTCTGGTGCATGAACGATCACGTGATCTACATCCAGAACCGGTACGGACGCACCTGGTTCAAAGGGAACTGGGTCAACAAACTCTGCGATCCGGTCGCTAATCCAGTCCGCTCTTTCCGTTGCGAACTCCAAAGCTTTGGCCCGGCTCATGCGCTTCGGCTTAACCAGAATCACCTTGCGGGCTGGTGCATCGACTCTCAGGCTTACGCGGCGTGCACGCAGGGACTCGCGCAAGAAAACAGGAACCTGGCTGTCGCCGAGTAAAACCTGGTTCTCCTCGTCGCTCATGTCACGTCCGCCAAGATCAAAGGTCGGGCCATTCAACAATGTGCGATGTCATCCCCTGCGCCTGACGCTCCGCAACGGCTCGGCCACGCACTGAAATTCCGGCCTCATGGACCGACAGCTCTGAGCCACTGATGAGGGGGTGCCACGCGGGCAAGGGTTTGCCGTCCGCCAGCAATTTGTAGGCACATGTCGGCGGCAGCCATGACAGGGTTGCTGCCGTTTCGGGCGTGAGTTGAACGCAATCCGGCACTTTCTTTTTGCGGTTCGGGTAGTCGCGGCAGCGGCAGGTGTCCAGATCCAACAAACGGCAGGCCACGTTGGTCGAATAAATTTCGTCGGTATCTGCATCCTGCAACTTGTGCAGACAACATTTGCCGCAGCCGTCGCACAGACTTTCCCATTCCTCTGTGGACATGTCGCCTAAGCGCTTTGTCTCCCAGAATGGTGGCAAGGTGTCGTCCAAGGTAATGCCTTACAAGAGTTCGCGTAACCTAGCGCTGATCTGCTCGACCGTCACATCCTTGCGGAAGTGATCGATGTACCGTCCGCTGCGGTTCATCAAGTACAGAAATCCTGAGTGATCGACGGTGTAGTCGCCCTCTTCACCGATCGGCGTCTTGCGGTAAAACACGCGGTAGGCGCTGGCGGCTTCCCGTACCTGTTCAGGTGTCCCTGTCAGGCCAATCATGCGCGGATGGAAATTCCCGACATAGGACTCAACAACCTCCGGGGTGTCCCGCTCCGGGTCCAGGCTGATGAAAACCGGTTGTACCAGCTCGCTTTCCTGTCCCGGCAGCAGTTCAATCGCATCGGCCATGCTTTGCAGCGTGAGGGGGCAGATATCCGGACAGTAGGTAAAGCCGAAATACACCAGGCTGTATCGACCCAGCAGGATTTGCTCGTCAACCATTTCACCGTTCTGATTGACCAGCATGAACGGCCCCCCGATCGCCGCTTCGCCTTCGACGGTCGTGTTGGAGGGATCTGGCCGCAACGCCGGCAGGTAAAATGCAAGTATCAACAACGTGCCAAGCAGCACACAGGCCCCGATGGTGATGCGTTTTATCGTCGCAGGCGTCATCTTTGACTCATCCGGTTCGTTACCCAGGCAGTTCCGCGAGGCGCTGTTCCACAGCGGTGCGGGCGGAGTCTCCCGGAGGCAAAATGTCCAACAGCCTTAGCCACCGTTGCCGCGCCGTCTCGGCATCTCCCTGACTTGCGGCCGCCAATCCAGATATGAACAGCCCATCCGGATTATTGCCATCGAGGGCGAGAATCTCACTGCTAAGCGCGATCACTTCTTCTGGAATGGGCTCTGCGGGTCCGACGGACCGCAGCAGCGTGTCGGCCAACTGAACCCGCGGCATGACGGCATCGCTGCGCATGTCTGCGGCGGCGCGGAAGGCGTCAGCCGCCTTGTCCATATTTCCGAGAACGGTGTAAGAGCGGCCAAGCTGCATCCAGCCATCGTAATCGGCTTCGCCGAATTCCATGCGCGCTTCCAGTCCACCAACCATCTCCTGAATCATGGTCAGCTGGTCGTTTGAAAATCGCCCCGCCAGGCCGCTGACGTCCGGCCTGAAATCATCTTCATCGGCCTCCGGCACCGCCGCAGACATCGCCTCAGCTGGAGGTGAAGCCGCCTCGCCGGGGGCATCAAGGGGGTGCCGGGGCTCGACCATCATGGGCATGATCCCAGCAGTCATGGCGACCTCGCCCATCTGCTCGCGCACCATCGCCGTCCATGGCGCATCAGCAGGCGAGGTGGCGGTCAGGTCGCGCCAGATCGCGATGGCATCGCGCACATTGCCGGCCTGGGCTTCAGCCAAACCCAAATAAAACCGCGCCCGCGGTTCATCGCGGTCTGACTCCAGAGTAATACGGAACACATCCCGAGCCTCGGGCGTCAAACGGCCCTCGTTCAGTGCTACCAGGGCCTCGCCAAACTCGGCATACACCAGCGGGTCATCCACCCCTTGCGCCAGAGCCCGGCGATACGCCGCGGCGGTGTCGTTCATGCGGCCGAGCTGCCGGTAGCTCCGTGCCAGCAGAACCCAGCCCTCGGTGCTTTCGGGATTTTGCCGCATGCGGTCAGCCAGGTCTTCGACCAGCACGTTGAGATCGGCGTCGTCGGGATGCTCCATCGCTGCGGCGCGGCGGTCCGCGACGCTGGCGCCCGGCATGTCCGGCGACCCCAGGCTCAAATACACGGCAAGTGCGGCAAAGGGCACGGCGACGGCGACCCCGACCATCGACAGGGACCGCGCTGTCGTATTATCGGTCTGGTCTTTTTCGGAAGCGCGTTTGTCGACTGCCAACAAGCGCCGTTGAACTTCCAACCTGGCGGTCTGCGCCTGAGCGTCGGACAGCAAACCGTCCTGAACGTCGCGATCCAGTTCTTCCAGCTGGGCCACGTACACCGCCCGGTCTGCATCGCGCGGATCGGTGTCGTCACTGCGGCGGCGGATCAGCGGCCACACCAACGCGGCCACCGTCACGAGTGTCAGACCAGCGAAGGCGAGCCAGGTCATGGCTCATCCCCAGAGGCACGGTCACTGACCAAGTGATCAAGTCGGCTACGTTCGTCGGCAGACAGGTTTTGCGGCGATGTAGACAGAGTTCTTTGGCTTGCACGGCGTAAGGTGCGCACAGTGACAACTGCGCCGGCGATCAGCACCAAGGCCGGTCCAAACCAAAGCAAGTAGGTTTCCGGCGTCATGCGTGGACGCAGGAGGACAAAGTCACCATAACGCTCGACCATGTAATCGAGCACTTCCTGGTTGGTGTCTCCGGCCAGCACGCGTTGACGCACCAGGCGCCGCATGTCCTGAGCCAGCACCGCGTTCGACTCATCGATGTTTTCGTTCTGACAGACGACGCAGCGCAGGTCCTGGCTGATAACCCGTGCCCGCTCCTCCAGCGCCGCATCCGCCAGCATCTCATCGGGTTCTACGGCGAATGTACTTGGCGCAACCGTAATTGCGATCACAAAGAAGCCGGACAGTAAAAAAGATAGCCGTGTCATTGCGTGCGCAGTTCTTCTATGAGCGGCGCGATTGTGGACTCCCAGGCCTGTTCAGAAATCGGGCCAATGTGCTTGTAACGAATGAGTCCATTGGCATCGACGACAAAGGTTTCCGGTGCGCCCGTTACGCCGAACGCAATGGCGGCTTCGCTGACCGGATCCTGCCCAATCAACGCATACGGATCGCCATGCCGTGCAAGCCAGCGCACGCTGGCATTGGGTTCGTCGCGCCATGCAATCCCATGGATCGGCACAGCGTTATCTTCGGCCAGACGCATCAGCAGCGGATGCTCGGATAGGCAGGCGACACACCACGATCCCCAAATGTTGACCAGGCTGACTTCGCCGCTCAGATCATCGGTCTTTAGACCCGGGGGCCGGTCCGGCAGAGGTGGCAAATCGATGTCGGGAACCGGCGTATTTAAAAGGACCGTCGGAATCAGCGACGGATCGTTGCCACCTTCGACATCGGCCAGGCGCTTGGCGAAGATACCCAGCAGCACGGCAACGATTGCAACAGGCACCAAGGCGGCCCATTTGCTGCGTGCAGGCTTGGTCGCGATATCGGTCATGGATCAGGCTCCGGCCACAGCCTTTTGCGCCGCGCGCTGCGGTGCGCCGACCCGATGCCGCCGGTCGCTTAAAGAAATCGCGCCGCCCAGCCCCATGAGGAGCACGCCGTACCACAGGAAAGGCACGAAGGGTTCCAGGTAGACCCGGACAACATACCGGCCGCTTTCGTCCGGTCCGTCTCCTAGAACGAGATACAGGTCCGCCCAATAAAGCGTATGGATTGCTGCTTCCGTGGTCTGTTGAACGGGCTGATCGTAGACGCGCCGTTCCGGGGTCAGAATGGCTTCATTGCCATTGCGCGTGGCGACGAAGCGGCCTTCAAGCGCTTCGTAATTGGCACCGGTGATCACCTCAGCTTTTTCGAGCGTGATGTCAAAGCCCGCGACGGATATGGTTTCACCGGGCACCATCGTCTGAATGTGTTCCTGTTTCCACGCACTCGCGCCGGTGACACCGGCCACCAGCACCGCCATGCCCAGGTGCGCACAGGTCATGCCGTAAGCCGCCCGGGGTATGGCGCGGGCTCGGCTCAAGGATTCAGAAAGAGGCACGCGGAACAATTTGATCCGGCCCGCCCATTCGGTCAGGGTCGCGGCGAACAACCAAACCGCCAGGGCCATGCCGGCAGCACCGGCAATGTCAATGATACTGACGCCCGCAATCGCCAAGGTCAGCGCGAAGGCCGCGACGACACACGCTGCCGCTGCTTTGAGACGGGAGATGACGCCCGGCAGGTCGCTGCGTTTCCATGCCATCAGTGGACCGAGACCCATAAGTATGATCAGCGGCACCATCAATGGGACGAACACCGCATTAAAGTACGGCGCGCCGACCGAGAGCTTGCCGAGTTCCAGGGCTTCGGCAATCAACGGATAAAGCGTGCCCAACAGCACGGTCGCTGCGGCCGTTGCAAGAAACAGATTGTTGATCAGCAGGCCGCCTTCCCGCGACACCGGGGCGAACATACCGCCCGGCTCCAGCTCCGGCGCACGCAAAGCATACAAAAAGAGTGATCCGCCAACGGTGATAGCCAACAGGATAAGGATAAACACCCCACGTGTCGGATCGGCAGCAAAGGCATGAACAGATGTGAGAATGCCCGAGCGTACTAAGAAGGTGCCGAGCAGACTTAACGAAAAGGTGACAATGGCCAGTAGGATCGTCCAGCTCTTCAAGGCTTCGCGTTTCTCGACGACGATTGCCGAGTGCAGCAGCGCGGTTCCGGTCAGCCAGGGAATGAAAGAGGCGTTTTCCACCGGATCCCAAAACCACCAGCCACCCCAGCCCAGTTCGTAGTAGGCCCACCATGAGCCCAGCCCGATGCCCAGGGTGAGGAACGACCATGCGGCCAAGGTCCAAGGGCGGACCCATCGCGCCCAGGCGGCATCGACGCGTCCTTCCAATAGGGCGGCGACCGCAAACGAAAAGGCCATCGAGAAGCCAACGTAGCCGAGGTAGAGCATCGGCGGATGAAAGGCTAAGCCCGGATCTTGCAGCAGCGGGTTGAGACCTAAGCCCTGGGCCGGCACCGGGTCGACCCGCAGGAAAGGATTGGACGTAAAGAGAATGAACGCCAAGAACCCAATGGTAATCATCGCCTGCACGGCCAAGGCCCGGGCTTTCAGGCGGTCTGGCAAAGCCGACCCGAAGGCCGCTACGGCAGCCCCGAACACAGCCAGGATTAGCACCCACAGCAGCAGCGATCCCTCGTGATTGCCCCAGACCCCGGTAATTTTATAGAGCAGCGGTTTGGCGGTGTGAGAGTTTTGGTAAACGTTCATCACCGAAAAGTCGGACACGATGAACGCTTGGGTCAGCACGGCGAACGAGATGCCGACCAAGAGCAGTTGTGCCATCGCAGCCGGTCCGGCCGTGGCCATCAACGCCATGTCCTGACGCTTTGCGCCTATGAGAGGCAGGGTGGCCTGAACCAAAGCAACCGGCAACGCCAGCGCCAGGGCGAAATGACCGATCTCCGGACTCACGCGGCACCCCTCACGGCGATGTCGCCGTTACCGTCGCCGGATCGGCAGGGTTATCTCCCCGCCACTCTCCGGCGGCCTTAATGGCTTCTGCGACTTCAGGCGGCATATAGTTTTCGTCGTGCTTGGCCAGCACGTCCGAGGCTTGAAAATCGCCGGCGGGAGTCAGAATGCCTTCGGCAACAATCCCCTGACCCTCGCGGAATAGGTCGGGCAGAATGCCGCGGTAGGACACGGCGAGCGTTTCAGCCGTGTCGGTCACGACAAAGCGGACCCAATCTCCATCCTTCTGAACACTGCCGTCTTCCACCAAGCCACCGATGCGAATGCGTTGTCCTGGCGTCACCGTTTGGGTTTGCAATTCAGTTGGGCTGTAGAAGAACACAATGCTGTCTTCGAAGGCCGTCAGCACCAGGGCGACGCCCGTGGCGACCGCCAGACCGCCCAACAGAAGAAAATAGAGCCGTTGCGTTTTACGTTTCACGGGTGTTCGCCTTCCGCCTGCGCGTCTGCATCGTTACCCCCTGATGTGGTCTCTTCCCGGCGCGGACGCAAGCGATCCAGGTCGTTTTGCAGCTGGGCCAATGACCGGCGAGACACCATCAAAATGCCCAAAAGCCCAACCAAGGCCAGGACGTAACTCGGCCAGACAAAGACAGCGTATCCGCCCATGGCAAAATAGGAACTTAAAGCTTCCACAGGATCACTTCGATGCCGTTGCTATGACCGGATTGGGCCGTCCACACCACCCTATTCGGCGGCCTGAAGGAGACGGGCGGATCGCACCTTGGCTTGCAGCACCTGGGCCCGAATCCGCATGAGAACCACCACCACATAATAGGATTGGAACGCCCCCACCATCAAGAAAAGGGGCGCCAACATGGCGGTGTCCACTGATACGCCCTCCATTGAAAAGATCGAGGGCTGATGCAGGGTATTCCACCAGTCTACGGAAAACTTGATGATCGGCAGGTTGACCGACCCGACGAGGGCCAGAATGGCTGCCGCTTTGTCTCCTTGCTCCCGGTGTTCGAACGCATCGCCGAGCACCATGTACCCGAGGTACAGGAAGAACAGGACCAGCATCGAGGTGAGGCGTGCGTCCCACACCCAGGGCGTGCCCCACATCGGTTGCCCCCAAAGCATGCCGGTCAAAAGGCACAGCGCCGTGAACATGGCCCCCACCGGCGCGGAGGCGCGGGCGGCCATATTGGCAACCGGGTGGCGCCAAATCAGATAGGCGGCACTCCCCGTTGCCATCACGCCGTAACAGAACAAGCCCATCCATGCTGACGGCACATGGATATACATGATTCGTACGGTGTCGCCCTGCTGATAGTCTGCGGGAGAAAATACCAGGCCATAGGGCAGGCCGATGGCGAAACACAGGATGCAAATCCCAACCGCCCAGGGCTGGATCGCATCTGCGAGTTTGAGAAACCGGTTCGGGTTGGCGAGCGCGTGCATGCAGGAAGGCTTACTCGGTCAGGGCCTGGTTGCCAACCGGAATCCGGCGGAACGTCAAGGGGCTGCTTAGAGCCGCGCTGCCCGCAGTGCGGCAGCCGCCGCCCAGGGGCACAAAGCTCCGGAAATCAGCAGAAATCCGGCCAGAACGGCGTAGAGGCGGCTGTTGTCAAACCCCATCACCGCCGCGTCGATGGCGCCAACCCCAAAGATCAACACCGGGATGTAAAGCGGCAATACGATCAGCGGCAGAAGCACGCCGCGTCGCCGGGCGCTGAGCGTCAACGCCGCGCCGATCGCGCCGATCAAGCTCAGCGTCGGTGTGCCCAGGGCCAAGGCCAGCATGACGGGACCGATCGAAGAGGATGGCATCTGAAGGGTAACGCCGAGAATCGGCGCGAGGATGATCAGCGGCACGCCCGTCGTCAGCCAATGGGAAACGATCTTGGCGGCGACGATCACACTGTCCGGCAGCGGTGACGATAACAGCAGATCCAGCGCGCCATCTTGGGCGTCATCGGCGAACACATGCTCCAACGATAACAATGCTGCTAATAATGCCGTGACCCACAACACGCCTGCACCAATACGCTCAAGGACTCCTGGTTCTGGGCCGACGCCAAACGGAAACAGAATCACGGTCACGGCAAAAAAGCCTGCGACCATCAAGGAGTCCGCCCGCTGGCGAAAAGACAGCCGCAAATCACGGCGGATCAGGGCCCAAAACTGTTTCACCAGCCACCGTCCTGGATCAGGGGCTGGGCCGGTGCGAAGTTCCTCATGTCGATGCGGTGTTGCGCGCGCAACGCGGTTTCCTGATGCGTTGCCAAGACGAGGGCGCCGCCACTCTCCAGATGCTGGGTCAAAACTCCGTCTAAACGGGCGACGTTTTCCTTGTCCAATGCAGTAAAGGGCTCGTCCAAGACCCATGTTGCAGCGCCGGACAGCAGCAAACGGGCAAGTCCGGCGCGCCGCCGCCATCCAGCCGACAGCATGTCAGCCGGCATGTCCGCGACGGCGGCCAGGTCCATCAGCGATATCGCGTCATGCAATGCGCCGCCGTCTGCGCCGTAAATCTCGGCCCAAAAACTCAAATTTTCGGCAACGGTCAATGCACCTTTGAGGCCGTCCAGGTGCCCGGCAAAACACATACTGTCTGTATCGCCGTGTCCGATTTTCACCTCGCCTGCGTATGGCTCAAGCAAGCCTGCCAAGATGCGCAGCAAGGTCGACTTGCCGCTGCCGTTTGGACCGGTGACGATGAGGGCTTCTCCGGCGGCGAGGGAAAGGGTGAGGCCCTCAAACACAAGCCGATCTCCTCGCCGGGCCGCAAGATCCCGGACGTCGACATGGCCTTGAGTCTGTGCGGGCGTGTGAGACGTCGTCATGGGCTGCACCATAGCGAAACCTGCCACCGGCGCACGGAGAATTCTGCGGGAAAGGTGCGCCGCAGAGTGTTCTTGTCGGCGTTTTCACTGCGGCGAAGTGGGGCTGGACAACCCCCAGTGGATGTGGATGATGCCGCAGAAATGCGGGGTTCACGCCCTTTGATCCACCGCATCCCGCACACCAATCACATATGGGGGACGCAACCATGGCGCTCACTGGCCAGGATACGCTCAAGACCCGCCGTACGCTCGACGTAAATGGCAAAAGCTACGATTACTTCAGCATTCCGGCCGCGATCGAGGCGGGCATCGGCGATGTCTCCCGGTTACCGTTCTCCCTCAAAGTTCTGCTTGAGAACCTGCTGCGCTATGAGGACGGGTCTTCGGTGACCACGGATCACGTCAAGGCCATCGCGTCCTGGGTCAAAGACCGCACATCCGATCAGGAAATCGCCTACCGCCCCGCGCGCGTGCTTATGCAGGACTTCACCGGCGTGCCGGCGGTTGTCGATTTGGCGGCCATGCGTGAAGCGATGAAGTCTCTCGGTGGTGATGCCCAGAAAATTAATCCGCTGTCGCCGGTCGATCTGGTGATCGACCACTCGGTCATGGTCGACGCCTATGCGTCGCCGGATGCGATGACCAAGAACATTGACCTGGAGTTCCAACGCAACCGCGAGCGGTATGAATTTCTGCGCTGGGGTCAAATGGGTTTTGACAACTTCCGTGTGGTCCCGCCGGGCACCGGTATCTGTCACCAGGTCAACGTTGAGTATCTCGCTCAGGTGGTCTGGACCGGTGAGGACGATGGCAACACGATCGCCTATCCCGACACACTGGTTGGAACCGACAGTCACACCACCATGGTCAACGGTCTGGCCGTACTTGGCTGGGGCGTTGGCGGCATCGAGGCCGAGGCGGCGATGCTGGGGCAGCCCGTCTCCATGCTCATACCCGAGGTGATCGGCTTCAAGCTGACCGGTAAGCTCAAGGAAGGTACGACGGCGACGGACCTGGTGTTGACCGTCACCCAAATGCTCCGCGCCAAAGGTGTGGTGGGTAAGTTTGTCGAATTCTACGGTCCGGGCTTATCCGGTTTGTCTCTGACCGACCGCGCGACCATTGCCAACATGGCGCCCGAGTACGGCGCCACCTGCGGCTTTTTTCCCATTGATAAAGAAACCTGCCGCTACCTCGATTTCACCGGCCGCGATGCGGACCGCGTCGCCCTGGTTGAAGCCTACGCGCGCGCCCAAGGCATGTGGCGCGAAGATGACACGCCGGATCCCGAATTCACCGATACACTCGAACTTGATCTCAGCACGGTGGAACCGTCGCTGGCTGGGCCGAAGCGTCCGCAGGACCGCGTCGCGCTGTCGTCCGCCTCGTCCGAGTTCGCGGGGCAGCTCAAGTCCGCATTCGGCCATGCCACCGTGGCTACGTCTCCGGTTGCAGGCCTCTCCGGCGACGGGGCCAAAGATACGCTCGCCGATGGCGATGTGGTGATTGCCGCGATCACGTCCTGCACCAACACGTCGAACCCCTCTGTGTTGTTTGCCGCGGGTCTGGTGGCCCGCAAGGCGCGCGAACGGGGTTTGACCCGCAAGCCCTGGGTCAAGACGTCCCTCGCACCTGGATCGCAGGTCGTGACTGATTACCTTGATGCCGCTGGCTTGACCCCGGACCTTGAGGCGCTTGGTTTCCACAACGTGGGGTACGGCTGCACCACCTGTATCGGCAACTCAGGGCCGTTGGATGCGAACATCTCGAAGAGCATTAACGACGGTGATTTGGTGGCGGTCTCGGTGCTATCGGGCAACCGCAACTTTGAAGGCCGCATCAGTCCCGACGTCAAAGCCAACTATCTCGCCAGCCCACCGTTGGTCGTGGCCTATGCCATCGCCGGATCGATGTCCATCGACATCACCAAGGATGCCATCGCGCAGGACAAAGACGGCAAAGACGTGTTCCTCAGGGACATATGGCCGACCCCGCAGGAGGTGTCGTCCTGCATCGAAGAGTTCCTGACCAAAGAGATGTTCTCGTCGCGTTATTCCGACGTGTTCAAGGGTCCGGAAGAATGGCAGGCCGTCAAGGCATCCCCAAGTGAGACGTATGATTGGCAGGGCGATTCCACCTACGTGCGTAATCCGCCTTATTTTGTCGACATAGGTAAGACACCCGACGCTATTGAGGACATATCCGGGGCGCGTCCGCTGGCAATTCTGGGTGACTCCGTCACCACCGACCACATTTCGCCAGCCGGTTCGATCAAGAAGGACAGCCCCGCCGGCACATACCTGATCGAGAACAGTGTCGATCCAAAGGACTTCAACTCCTATGGCTCGCGGCGCGGCAACCACGAAGTGATGATGCGCGGCACCTTCGCCAACATCCGCATCAAGAATGAAATGGTGCCGGGCACCGAAGGCGGCGTGACCAAGTACTACCCGGGCGCCATCGCCATGCCGATCTACGATGCTGCGATGAAATACCAAGCAGACGGTGTGCCCCTCGTCGTCATCGGCGGGAAAGAATACGGTACGGGCTCGTCCCGCGACTGGGCGGCCAAAGGCACCAACCTTCTTGGGGTGAAGGTCGTGATTACCGAGAGCTTCGAGCGCATTCACCGCTCCAATCTTATTGGTATGGGCGCTCTGCCACTGCAGTTCCAGGATGGCGTCAATCGCAATACGTTGAAGCTGGATGGAACAGAGTTGTTTGACATCTCGGGACTGAGTTCGTTGACCCCGCGTGGCGATGTCGAGGTCAAAGTCACCCGGCCTGATGGCACGACGGAGACATTCAAGGCGCTGTGCCGTATCGATACGGAGGGCGAGCTCGACTATTTCCGCAACGGTGGTGTGCTGCACTACGTGCTGCGCAACCTCGCGGCGTAGACTTAGGTCCTGCGGATCATTGCGATCTGGAGGTATTTATGGATCCGAGAACATTTAGTTTTTTGCTTTTGTTTTCTGGAACAGCACTGGCTCATGACGTTGACGGTTTGTTGCAACAGGCGCTGAGCAACGCCGCTCACGAAACGATCGAGTGTGCTGCGTACTTCCAGATCGTCTCCGAGGGCATGCTCAATTCTGAACAGCAAGAAACCGCAGAAGCTTACCAGAATGTTTCTGGTGCTTTGATTGAACGGGCCGACCTAATCACTAAAGAAGCTGGAATGTTACAAGCGACCATCCTTGCCAGATATGAAATGGCGATCAGGGATATGATGGCCAAGATCGATAACAACTTTGTCAATATGTCGATACTCGTCAACGAGTATGCAGGGGCGTGCGAATTCTTGACCAACAATCCGGAAAAACGACTCGAGTACTGGACTAAACGGATGCTTGATCCTCAAATCGACTGATGAGTCGCGCCTATAATAGAACTGAGGTTTTATGACTGAGCCGGCGCGTCCTGGATTTACCCGTCATTACGTCACGGTTGGGGCGCGGCAAATCCACTACCGGAGAGGCGGGTCGGGTCCGCCTCTCATTGCGTTGCATCGCATTCCCAGGTCGTCTCAAGATCTTGACGCCTTCATAGCCAAAGCGGCCGACCGTTTTACGGTGATCGCGCCTGATCTCGCGGGCTATGGGCGTTCGGACCTCTTCGCGGAAGCACCGGCTTCAATAGATGTTTTTGCGCAAGATATTGCTGCGTTTATGGACGCGCTCAGACTCCCGCGCGCGTTGTTCTATGGCGAGCAGGCTGGTGCGGCGATTGCCCTCACCTTGGCTTCTCTGTCACCGGATCGTGTCGCTGCAGCCGCGGCATGGGACCTCGATCTTCCAGGCGCGCTCGATCTACCGCCCAGCGCGCTTGATCCATTGCCCAAGTTTGAACCCAAGTGGGACGGCAGTCACCTCACCTGGCTGTGGGCCATGCTGCGCGAGCAAACCGCGTTTCACCCTTGGCACACGCCCGCTTTGAACACGCGGGTTGATGCGGACATGCCCGGGGCTGAGGAGCTACAGCGCCGCGTGGTTCAGTTTCTGTCTGCGCCGGGCCAAGGCCGCAACTACGATGTTGGCTATGGTGGAGCGCGGACCTTCAATGCGAAAGAGGTGTTGGCGCATCTCAACGTCCCCGCGAAGGTCATCGCCCGCGCGCGTCATGACGGCGCTGATCCCTGGCGCGGGATTGAACGGACTAGTGAAAGCATCAGCGCCGAAACGGCGACAGAACACGAAACGGGTATTGCCCCGGCGCTGGCTTTCCTGGCCGATCATGCGTTCGACGCCAGCGTTCCTGATCCACCGCCGGTGAAACCGATCCCCGGAGTGCTGTGGCGTGACTACGTCCAGGTTGACGGCGGGCAACTCCATTTCCAGTCCAACCATGATGCCAACACGCAGCCGCTCCTCATTCAGCACGACGCGGCAAGTTCCACCGGAACCGTCGAGCCCATCACCCAAAGCCTCATTGGCCACCGCACACTGCTTGCCTTTGACATGCCGGGGTCGGGCGAGTCTGACCGCATATTGCCGGAGCAGGACGTCGTCGTGCGTGACTACGCCGATACGCTCGCGCAGGCTTTGCAAGTACTAGGACTGGACCAAGTCGATTTCTACGGCATGTGGGGAGGCGGGTTCGTTGGTCTCGATCTCGCGCTTCACCATCCGGGGCAAGTCCGCCGGCTGGTGATGAGCAATGTGTTTCAGCACACGGGCGATGAGCAGCGGGACATGGAAGAGAACTACGTGCCGAGTGTCTCGCCCGTGTGGCACGGCGGCCATCTCATGCAGTGCTGGCACCAGATGCGCGACCAGGGCATCTACTATCCCTGGTTCAAACGCACCCGTGACGGCGTGATTTGGCGTGATCCCTTTTTGGCGACCGACATGGTGCATGAACGTGTCTGTTCGTTGTTGAAAGCCGGCAACATGTACCGCACCGCTTACATCGCCCATTTCCGATATCCCACCTATGACACCATTGCCCGCAGCCCCGTGCCGACACTCCTAGCCACCTCCGCTTGGGATCCGAACAATCCCCATACCATGGCTGCCGCAAAAGCAGCGCCTGCGTGTTCCTTTCAAACGCTGACCGATGACTTCGCCAGCTGGGGGCTCGATTTTCTTCCGTTCCTGAGCGCGGAAGATTGACTGGATTGGTGGCCTGCCTCGGCGGTGATCAAGTTAACTAAGTTTAATCACCCCTCCTATTTCGAGAAAAATCCGAAACCGTTGCAACCGGTCCCTGACTAGCCGCGTTGAGTCAGTTGGATACCGCACATAGTTTCGACTATGATCTAATTGGTGCCAGGGGTAGGGACCGCACAATGCATAAAGAAACACCCCGGCCCGCATGCCACCGTCCGGGCGCGTTCCGGACCGGATTTAGGGCCGTTCTGACCGTTCTCCTCTGTCTCGCGCTGCCGATGACGGCGGGGGCAGACTCCGCCGTTCAGGATCAATCCAAGTCCGTCACACTGGTCGAGCTCTATACCTCCCAGGGGTGTTCATCGTGCCCGCCCGCCGACGCGTTCTTGCAGGATCTTTCGGATCGAAGTGATGTCTTGGCGCTGTCATTTCATGTCGACTATTGGAACAGCGAGGGCTGGGCAGATCCGTTTTCAGACCCGTCCTTCAGCTCTCGCCAGCAGGCCTATCAAGACGTGCTTGGGCTCGAGTACGTCTACACGCCGCAAATGGTTGTCGGCGGTGTGTTTGCCGCGCCTGGAGCCCAGCGCGGTGCCATCCTCAACGCCATCTCTATTTCAAAGCGTCAGGCTGCCAAAGGGCGTCCAGAGCTAACCTTACGTCGTCCCGCCGCGGATCGGCTTTCGATCAGCGTTCGGAACGCCGGTGGTTACATGTCGTCTGAACTATACGCGGCCGTTTTCTCGTCAAGCCAAATGACCCGTGTGAAGGGCGGAGAAACCGTGGCCGCACTCTGCGGAACGTCAACGTCGTCAAGCGTCTTGTGCGCTTGTCACCTGACATCGATGGCGACGTGTCGATGAATGTAACCTTGGCTGAGATAGGCGCGCTGCCTTCGGATGGCGTCGCTGTATTTGTTCAGACCCACCGCATGGGTCGTGTCGCTGCAGCGGCCATGCTTCCGCCACGGCCTGCTGCGGGCTCTCAGTTTAGTCAGAATAACGTAACGACTGCTGAGGCGCGCTAACGCACTTACGTCAAACCAAAGCCCGTTCGACGGCCTGCGAAAGCCGTTGAGCAAACGCCGCAGGGTCGGGTATCGGCTCGCCTTCAACTATTCTCGCCTGATCGAGCAGCAGATGCGCCGTCTCTCCGACAACCTCATCTGATTGTCCCGCGAGTTTTTGAATGAGCGGGTGTTTCGGGTTGATCTCGAGCACACGGGGCAGGGACATGCCTTGTCCTTGGCCATGCTGCTTGAGCATGCGCTCCAAATGTAAGCTCATACCGTCTTGATCACCGACCAAACACACCGCGCTTTCCCGCAGCCGATTTGAGGTTCGGACATCCGCTACCGCGTCGCCAAGGGCAGTTTTAATTTGCTCAATCGTTTTTTCGAGGTCACCGCTCTCGGGCTTGTTGTCTTCCGGCTCCTGAGGCTCGTCACTGGCAATCGCATCCAAATCCTCAAGGGCAGCCGCCGTGGATTTAAATTCATGGTCGCCATATTTGCCGACCGATTGAATCCAAAATTCATCGACCGGATCGGTCAGCAGCAGGACCTCGACCCCCTTGGCTCGAAGCGCTTCCAGCTGCGGCGCGCGGGCGAGAGAGTCCGAATTATCGCCGGTAATGTAGTAAATTGCTTTTTGCCCGTCTTTGAGATCGCCGACGTAGTCTTTCAGGCTGCGTAATGTTCCGCTTGCTGTGGTTTGAAACCTGCACAGCTCCAACAACTCGTCGCGTCTGGAAAAGTCTTCGTACAGCCCTTCCTTGAGGACAACGCCAAAGTTGTTCCAGAATGTCGCATAGGCGTCCGCATCGTCACTTCGGATCTTCAGCTCTTTCAGGAGACGGGAGATGAGCCCTTTCTGAATTTTCTGCAGCACGGGATTGTCCTGCAGCATTTCCCGGCCCACGTTCAGTGGCAGATCCGAAGAGTCTACGATTCCTCGGACGAAGCGCAGATAGGCGGGTAGCAGTCCATCCAGTTCATCGGAAATGAAGACTCGATTGACGTACAACTTCACCTTCGACTTACGGTCGGGTTCGAACAAATCGAACGGTCGACTGGTCGGGATGAACAGCAAGCTGGTGTATTCGATCGCGCCTTCCGCGCGGAAATGCAGTGTATGCCATGGCTCGTCAAAGCCGTGGGCAACGTGGTGATAAAACTCCGTGTACTGCTCGTCGGTGATTTCGTTTTTGGGCCGCGTCCACAAAGCCGAGGCAGAGTTCAGTGTTTCTGACTCTGCCGACCCATTCTCGTTTACGCTGTCGAGAATGACGGGAAGGGCGATGTGGTCCGAGTAGGTTTTGACGATCGTCCTGAGCCGCAAAGCCTCGAGAAATTCCTCCGCGTCTTTCCGCAGATGCAGGACAATGCGCGCTCCACGGTCGATATTGTCTGCCTCCTTAATGCGGAAGCTGCCGCGCCCTTCCGAGATCCAATGCCAGCCCTGCGTCTCGCCTGCTTTGCGGCTGAACACCTCGACTTTCTTAGCCACCATAAAAGACGAGTAAAAGCCCACACCGAATTGACCGATCAGCGACACATCTTTGGTCGCGTCACCGGTCAGCGACTTCATGAATTCACCGGTGCCCGATTTCGCGATCGTTCCAAGATTCTCGATCAGGTCGTCCCGATTCATGCCGATGCCATTGTCACTGACCGTGAGCGTCCGGCTGTCTTTATCCACTGAAATATGGATCGCAAACTCCGCACCCTCGCCCCCGGTCAGGTCCGGTTGGGTGAGGGCGGCATAGCGCAAGCGGTCGCAGGAGTCCGACGCATTTGAAATCAATTCCCGCAGAAAGATTTCCGTGTTCGAGTACAGCGAGTGCACAACGATATCTAAGAGCTTGGCCACTTCGGCCTGGAAGGTGAGTTTTTCTTCGCTCATCTCTGGTTTCCTGATGGTTTTTGGCTGGTGCGCTTAGGTTTGGCGCTCGTCCAAGACGGCGGCGCCGATATTGGGTCGCGTGTCCAAAAAGGCAAGAGGGTGAATGTGGATTTAGAAGAGGTGCGGCCCACCTAAATCTCACATTGTCTGACACCCGCTAATGGGTCCATCATAGTCAGGCACCCAGCACTTACGCGTCATTATCACGCGAGATTCTGACGCTCTAACCCATACTCCAGGAGGGCTTATGCAAGTTCCGGTTCAAATCGCCTTTCACGGAATCGACAAATCAGATGCGATCGAAGCGAAGATCCAAGAGCGGGTCGCTAAACTCGAGCACTTTTTCAATCGCATCACCGGGTGCCGGGTCGTTGTCGAGGCGCTTCACAAGAGCCACTCGAACCTCAATACCAATGACCAGCCTTTTCACGTTAGCATTCACCTCTCCGTCCCCGGCGAGGATCTGGTCGTCCGCCGTGACCCGAAAGAGACAAAAGCGCACGAAGATATTCAGATCGCTCTGCGTGACGCGTTCGATACCATGGAGCGACGCCTTAAGGACTTCGCGCGGAAGCTTAAGTCTGTCGATCGCAACCAAACGGTTCACGGGCCCACGGCCTAAACCGCTCTCAGTTCAACCCTACTCCGTTAGCTTCGGTAGACGTTTCGAAGTGTACCTACGCTCTTGAACTTAACACCGCCATCCGAACCCCGAACTGTCACCGCTGTGTTGGGCCCCACCAACACGGGGAAGACGCATATGGCGATGGAGCGCATGCTCGGTCATGCATCCGGCATGATGGGATTCCCGCTGCGATTGCTCGCGCGGGAAAACTATGACCGCGCGGTTGCCATCAAAGGAGCCTCCGCAGTTGCGCTGATCACCGGCGAGGAGAAAATCATCCCGCCGCGCGCTCGGTATTTCATTTGTACAGTCGAAAGCATGCCGGTCGACCGCAAGGTCTCGTTTCTCGGGGTCGATGAGATTCAGCTCGCAGCGGACCGGGAGCGCGGCCACATCTTTACCGAGCGTTTGCTTCACAGCCGGGGCGACGTTGAGACCATGTTTCTCGGGGCCGAGACCATCCGGCCTCGCATCAGCCAGCTCATCCCTGATGTGACGTTCTTGACCCGGCCGCGGTTCTCGAAATTGTCGTATGCCGGCCCAAAGAAGCTGACTCGGCTGCCGCGCCGCTCTGCCGTTGTCGCGTTTTCCACGTCGGAAGTGTACGGCATCGCCGATCTTCTCAGGCGGCAGCGCGGGGGTACTGCTGTCGTCATGGGCGCGTTGAGTCCGCGTACGCGCAATGCGCAGGTGGCGCTGTATCAGTCCGGCGAGGTCGACTACATCGTCGCCACTGATGCCATCGGTATGGGCCTGAACATGGATGTCGATCATGTCGCTTTCGCGTCGTTGTCCAAGTTCGACGGCCGCGCGCCGCGTTCCCTGACCGCGCAGGAAATGGCGCAAATCGCCGGCCGCGCCGGCCGCCATATGAACGACGGCACCTTCGGTGTCACTGCCGATGCAAAGGCGATCGATGCCGAAGACGTAGCCCGGATTGAGTCACACGAGTTCCCACCTATCAAAGCGTTGAACTGGCGCAATTCCGATCTCAATTACGCCACGGTCCAGACCTTGCTGGGCGGATTAAAAAAACCGGCGCCTCGTCAGGGCTTGATCAAGTCCGCACCGGTCGAGGACCAGCAAATCTTGGAGATACTGTCGCGCGAACAAGACATTCAGGGCCTCGCGCGTGGCTCAGAAAAAGTACGGCTGCTCTGGGATGTCGCTCAGGTTCCGGATTTCCGTAAACTTCGGCCCGACAACCATGCGCGTTTGCTGCATCAGGTCTACGGCTACCTGGCCGGCCAAGCCGCGGAGCTGCCCGAAGACTGGGTTGCGCAGCAGGTTAAACGCATTGATCGAACCGATGGCGATATCCACGCGGTTATGGATCGCATAGCCGCAATCCGGACATGGACATATCTTGCGAACAGGTCCGGTTGGGTGCAAAACGCGCGCCATTGGCAGGGCGCGACACGGGATATTGAAGAAAAACTATCCGACGCGCTTCATGATAAGCTTACACAGCAGTTCATTGATCAACGGACGGCGCATCTTGTTAAGAAACTTAGAGGAACGGACCGCATGACGGCAAAGGTCCACGACAACGGGACAGTTGAAATTGACGGACATTTCATCGGTCAACTTGATGGATTGAGCTTTCAGCCGGACACGACAGGTTTGCGCACGGCAGACCGCGCGGTGGCGAATTCCGCCAGCGCGGCCTTGGTGCCAGAACTGGAGAAGCGCGCTGGCGATTTAGTCGCTGCCGATGACGACGCGTTTTCCTTGGATGATGATGCCGGCGTTCTGTGGTCCGGCGCCCGCGTCGCCAAGCTTTGCCGTGGTCAGACCCCCATTTCGCCTGGCGTGAGTGTTTTGATCGATGACAATATAGACACGGACCTGCGCGATAAGGTGACACGCCGTCTCAATGATTGGGTGCTTGGATGTGTTCAAAAGACCTTGGGCCCTATCGTTGACGCGGAGAAGTCCGACCTAAAGGGCGTTTCGCGTGGTATCGCGTATCAGGTCGCCGAAGGGCTCGGCGTACTCGACCGCAAATCAGTGCAGTCAGAGCTTGCGTCTCTAACGGACGAAGACCGCCAAGGGCTTGCCCACCACAAAATTCGTCTTGGGATCATATTTTTATATATGCCCGATGTCCTTAAGGCGGAGCCGGTGCGGTTGCGGGGCATACTGTGGCGCGTTTTTGAGAACGCGGGCGAAGATGTCGAATTGGCGCCCGCCGGACGGGTGTCGTTCCCGACATCACAGGGAACGCCCGCGGCCTTCTATCTGGCATGCGGCTTCTGGCCGGTGAAGGGCACGGCCTATCGCGTCGATATGATCGAGCGATTTGCCGCCCAAGTGCGCCAAATCTTGCGTGAGGACGGCAAGGTTCTTCCGCCAGAGCATCTCTCCCCCCTTGGGATCGGCGCCGAGCAAGCCGTCACATTGCTGCGGGCTTTGGGCTACGTCAGTGAACTGACAGAGACCGGGATCACCATAGCGCCACGCAAAAAGAAGCCTAAGCGCGGTCCCAAAAACAAGTCTGCGCGGAAGGGTTCCGCGGCACCGAAGAAAAAGACATCCGGCCAACGGTCTTCACCGCCGAAATACGATCCGGACTCACCCTTCGCCAAGCTGAAAGACCTCGTTCAGCCTTGACCTCAACACTTCGCATCGACAAATGGCTGTGGTTCGCGCGTTTCTGCAAGACGCGTTCGCTTGCCCAAAAACACTGTGTATCTGGCGACGTAACGATCAACGGACGGCCGGTCACCAAACCCAACGCATCGGTCAAGGTTGGCGACGAAGTTTCTGCGACGCTGGGCTCTGTCCAACGCACAGTTGTCATTGTTTCATTGCCGGCGCGTCGTGGCCCAGCTGCGGAAGCCGTGCAAACCTTCACGGAACCTGAGCCGCCCGTAAGGCTCACCAAACCCGATCATCGATCGCCGCTCTACCGATTGCCGGGCAGCGGCCGGCCCAGCAAACGGGAGCGGCGGGCGCTCGAGGCATTTTTCCGGCGCTCAGGGCAGGGGTGAAATTTGCAATCCGTCTTGATCGTCACGGCATATCGGGTTACCCGAGGACATGATCGCAGCATTGAAAAAATTTATCTCTGATCCGCGTGTACAAGATCGTGCAGAGGACAAAGACCAATCGGATGTCGTTGAGTCGGCAGCCGCAGCCCTGCTTGTTGAGGCCGCCCTCGCGGACGGCAGCTTTGATGACACCGAACGTACACAGATTCAGGACGTCCTCGATCATCTTTTCGACCTCTCTGAGAACGATATTCAGACCCTTATTGCAGACGCTGAACAAGCGGTGGCAAACAGCAACCAGCTTTACGGTTTTACGAGAACGGTCAAAGACACATTGGAGTACGACCGTCGCGTCGAAATGATGCAGATGTTGTGGGAAGTGGTATATGCTGACGGTCAGCTTGACGACTTTGAGGCAAATCTAGTACGTCGAGTCAGCGGATTGTTGTACGTCACTGACCAGGATAGCGGTCGGGCCCGCAAAGCCGCGTTAGATCAACTTGGGCTCGATCCTCAGACCCTGACATAGGGGTCAGATCAGGCTAGCCGGTGTCGGGAGAGAGAATGTAATGACATATGTAGTCACCGAGAATTGCATCAAATGTAAGTTCATGGACTGCGTCGAAGTGTGTCCAGTCGATTGTTTCTATGAAGGGGAGAACATGCTCGTTATTCACCCCGACGAATGCATCGACTGCGGGGTCTGCGAGCCGGAATGCCCGGCCGAGGCCATCCTCCCCGATTCGGAGGACAAAGCACAAGATTGGCTAGAGCTAAATACGGAATACGCGGATAAGTGGCCCAATATCACCGCCAAGGGCGAAGCTCCGGCAGACGGCGAAGAGTGGAACGGGAAAGAGGGTAAGAAGGAGCATTTCAGCCCAAATCCTGGTAATTCCGGCTAATCTGCCTCCCATTTAGGCAGGGCGGGCGCAGGCGCCTCCCGGAATTTGCCCTGTCTTTTGCGCCGCAAATTTGGTATAAGTAATTAATCTGCTGGGAAAACCGGCGGATTATTTTTTCGCGATATGGCGACGGTTGTGCGCCGCAGCATTTATCGTTCCGCTGGCCTCTTGGGTTCCACAGATCATTGAACCCGCCGTACGCCGCCTTAGTCGCGAATGAATGACCAGGGACCTAAAGGGCCAAAAGGCCCTTTCTTCGTCACAGCTGCTGGGGGGCAGCTCGGTTCTAGTCATTCGCCGTCCAAACTGGAGCGAGAGAACCAATAATGCCTAAAAAAGCCAGTTCCGATACCAAGAAAACCCGGGAAAAAGAGAGCAAAAAGACGCGCATTTTTTCGACCGGTGATTTTGTCGTCTACCCAGCCCACGGGGTCGGCAAAGTGACCGATATTGAAAAACAAGTGATCGGCGGACAGGAAATCGAGCTGTTCGTCGTCAGCTTTGAGCGCGATCGCATGACCCTGCGCGTGCCGGTCGACAAGGTTGAGAATTCCGGACTGCGCAAGCTGTCCACCCGCAAGATCATGGATCAAGCGCTGACCACTTTGAAGGGCCGTGCGCGCGTCAAACGCGCGATGTGGAGCCGCCGTGCGCAAGAGTACGAAGCGAAGATCAACTCCGGCGACCCGGTTTCGATTGCTGAAGTCGTGCGCGATCTACATCGCGGCACCAGCCAGCCAGAGCAGTCTTACTCTGAGCGGCAAATTTACGAGCAGGCTCTTGAGCGCCTCGCTCATGAAATGGCGGCGGTCGAAAAAATCAAACCGGAAACGGCAACGGCCAAGCTGGAAAAATTGCTCAGCGCTGCCTGACCGCTCGCACCGAATGGACTTTGACAAAAAGCCCCGGTCAACGGCCGGGGCTTTTTCTATGAGGTGACGATTTTAAGTGTGCGGCCTATAGGAATCGGCGTGCCCTCATCCAGATCGTTGAGCATGCGGAACCAGGCTTCGTTGAGTTCATCATAGGGCAAGGTGCTCGAAAGGCGGCGCACCGTGTCGCTGGCGCGGCTGACCGCCGTGATGAGGCGCAGCGGTGTGAGGTCCGCGGCCTCACGCTCCGAAAGCCTGCGGAAGCTGAACGTCGTTTGCCGGAAAGCGCGATCATACGCGGCCGAGCGGTTGGCGGGCGACAGGAACAGGAAACGGAACACCTGGCGCCCCTCCCAGGCATAAGCAACCAACCGGGCATCGGCAACGCCCCCTTGGGTGTTCAAGCGGGTCGATCCCGTCGCTGCTTGAAGACCGTTCACCGAAATCGGCTCGACGTTCTGCAATTGAACGCCGCTCGTCCACTCGTTCTGAATGTAACCTGACAGCGACCGGCTTTGTTTCACCGTGGCCGCATCAAACACCACTGCTGCGCCATTGCGGTCCTCTGCCGTGACCTGGCTGGTCCCGTTGCGCAAGACGAATCCTTCGGGCACGGCGAACGCGAACTTCATCTGGGCATGAAGAAAATCCCGCCCCCGCACATATCCCTGGTCCGGATCGTCGCCGAAGACCATACCGTTAATCGCGTCCAGGTAGACCTCACGTTCCTTACGTCCGGTTCCCGGGGGCGCTGCCTCGGCCGCGGCTTGAGCTTGCCGGACTCGCTCAATGGTGCGGGGGTGAGACGCCATCATATTGCGCTGATCCACCGCGCCGGGGTCCAGCCCGTGCAGGCGTGCTTCCAATTGGCTGTGCTCGCGCAAAGACGCGAGAAACGTCGCCATGGCCTCAGGGTCGTAACCCGCTCTCGACAGGTAACGCACACCCAAGGTGTCAGACTGGAACTCCTGACTCCGGGAATAATTTTGCAGGTAACCGGCTGCTACGGTTTGACCCAATTGCATCACTTGAGCGTTTTGCGTGGCGACCCCGAGAACCGCCAAACCGAGGTTGGCCAAAATGCCGCGGCTCTGCCTTTGTGCGCCATGCCGCGCGGTCACATGGCCGATTTCGTGGGCCAGTACGCCCGCGACTTCCGCCTCGTTACTCGCCACCGCAAGAAGCCCGCGAGTGATGGCGATCTTGCCGCCGGGAAGGGCCAGGGCATTGACAATCGGTGTGTTGAGAACGGTGAATTCCCACGGCAGTTCCGGCAGTTCGGAATACTGCGCCAATGATCGCCCCACGCGTCCAATATAGCTTTGCATCCGAATGTCATCGTACGCGCCGCCGAACGCTCGGATCAGATTCGGGTATTCGGCCTGGCCCATCTTGATGTCGTCTTCGATGGAGTAAAAGCCTGTGAAGCTGTCCCGTCCCGTCGCCGGGTTGGTGCTGCAGCCACTCAGCGCACTACCGGCAAGTGCGGCGCCGGCGCCCGCCAACAGTGATCTGCGCGATAAGTGATCTGAGCAATCGTGGCTGGACATAGGTAGTCACCCAATCGTGTAATGGTGGATGCAGCGAACCATAACCATAACGACCAGAAGGCCGGCTGTGTTCCAAACTTTCCGCGCGCTGATCGTCTTATCTGTCGCAGTGATCACGCCTGGGTTAACCGTTGCAGCACCAACGGATCTTCCCATTCAACAATCCGCGACGGTCGCGTCGGTCATTGACGGAGATACAGTCAAGCTATCGGGTGGGACCGAAGTGCGCTTGACGGGTATCCAAGCGCCAAAGCTCGCACTTGGCCGGACGAACTTCCGGGATTGGCCGTTGGCTGCGGAGGCGAAAGCGTACTTGGAGCGCCTCTCTCTCGGCCGGTCTTTCAGGCTCCACGTCGACGGCAATCCGCAAGATCGCCACGGCCGTATTTTGGCCCATCCAGTCTCAAATGACGGTCTGTGGCTTCAAGGGGAAATGATCCGCGCCGGGCTGGCCCGGGTCTACACCTTTGCCGACAACAGATCGCCAGCCGCCGCCCTCTATGCTCTTGAGCGCGAAGCGCGCGCCGCAGGCCGGGGCATCTGGTCCCATCCTTACTATGCCATTCGCCCCACTTCACCGGATGATCTCAACAAGGACATCGCAACCTTTCAAATTGTCGAAGGCTGGGTGGCAGAGGTAGCGCGAGTAAGAGCGAGAGTGTTTTTAAATTTCGGGGAAGACTATAACGAGGACTTCACCGTTACTTTTGATCGAGCTGTTACACGCCTGTTCGAAGAGGCCGGCATCGACCCCTTGGCCTACGAGGGTCGCGCCATCCGGGTGCGCGGTTGGATCCGTGACTTTAATGGACCACAAATTGAACTGACACACCCTGAACAGATCGAACTCGTACCGGAATAACATCACGCAATTCTGCACTCATCGACCAGCGTAAGCTGGAACAGCTTGCCATCCTTAAACCAATGCCAGGTTCGCGCCCTATCGGCGTTGTTCTCTGCCAGCTGAATCATTTCGCACACGTGCACGCCAGGCTGATCCGGAAACCCAAACGTTAGATACAGCGTATTCTCGTCAATTTCCCACATACGGCCCGAAATAAGGTCGGTATCAAATACTACCTGTCCGTCTCGATATTGCGCCTCGAAGTCGATCGCGCCCGTGCGGCCGTCTGGCCACGTATAGTGGCTGAGTTGCCGGTACGTTATTCCGCCGTGTCCGTCATCGGGAAACGAGACTTCAATATGAAAATCGTATTGATCGACGAGCTGTAAATGCGGCGTGATAAATCTGTACGTGCCTTCCCAGGTGCCTTCATGACGTGCCAGAACCGGCATGTTCTTTTTGATCAGTGACATGTTAGCTCTTACTCCACTGATCGTCCGCCGGGCCAAAGCGTGCGCCGTTCGTCAATCAACACGTATTGATACAAGTCGCCATCCCGGTACCACAGCCAGGTTCGTCCCCGCCGCGCACCGCCATCGAACATCTGCACCATCTCAAAGCATTCCACGCCCGGCATGTGTGCGAAGCCAAACTTGAGGTGGAACGTCGTCTCGTCAAGCTCCCAAAGTTCGCCGGCAATACGCCCGTTGTCCCATACCATGCGATTGCGCGCGGCGTCATAACCGGCTTCGAACACACGGTCCTCGGTGCGGCCATCAGGCCAGCGATAATAGCTCTCCTGCCGGTACGACAGGGCCGGATCGTCGAAGATGCTCAAGACGATGCGGAAATCGTAGCGATCAGAGATCCAGCCGGACGGGGAGATGAACGAATATGTACCCTCCCACGTGCCCTCATTCGAAGCCACCAAGGGCATGTTTTCGCGCAATGTCGTCATATGTGATCCCCTCGCCGGTGACCGCCATCCTAGACCGCCTCCCGTCAGCGCGCTAAGACTTCTCCATCATGATGCTCTCGCCCATTCCGCCCCACCAGTTAAGACCGATGTTGCATCAGTTCAGTCAGATGCTGTCGGCTTGGCCCGCGGCCCAGTCCGTATTCGACAAACTCGCCACAACGCTGGACTTGGCGCCTGCGCTTGAAGCCGATCTATGGGCCGGACACGACAAGGCCGTCACACTCGCGCAGAGTCTTGGCATACCCACGTGCGATGAAGAGCCGGCGCAAGCGTTTAGCTGGGACGGATATGCGGTCCGCACCCGCACGGAGACCGCCGTGCTGCTGCATGAGATCGCCCACTGGCAACTGGCACCACCGGCCCGTAGAGGTTTGCCGGACTTTGGCTTAGGTGCGGGGCCCGAGACTGGCCGCACGTCCGAAGCGGATGCCGCGCGGTGTGTCGATGACGCGGCCAAGGAGCAGGAAGAAGACTTCGCGTCCCTGCTCGGAATTCTGTGGGAACTTCGTCTCGGGGGCCCGGCCATTATCGCGTTTTGCGAACAAAACTGGCTGGAGCTTCCTGATCGTCCCGGCACAGCGGATCACTTCGTTTCGACGCTCACCGCTCTGATGGAAAAGAGGTTTTTGGACGATCAAGGATGGCCCATACCTCCACCTGACCTGACACTCGCAGCCTGATGAAGGGACATATAATGAAGGAGTCATACATGGGTTGGCGTGGCCAACTCAGTTTCGTTCTGGCCACGCTGTTCTGCTTACCCGCTGCCGCCGAGCCGGAAAACCTAAATGTCGCCTGCGATAAGCCGGTGATCATGTTGGTCTTGGGGCAGATCGAAAATCCCGAGCCAATGCGCACCTACGGCGCGCGTTTGCGCGAACTGTCCACCTATCCCGAACAGCAAGGCTACTACCAATTCACCCGCCCGGTAGAAGTGTTTGAAGGCGAGTGGCCTGACAATCAGTTCGTCATCGGGGCCAAATTTCCCTGCGTCGAAGCCGCGCGCGGGTTCTGGTACTCAGACGACTACCAGGACATTCGTGAACTGCGCGCTGGGGCGGGCACGCTCACTATTTCAGTGCACCCTATACTCGATCCGCCCGCGCATATCACCGGGGCCGAGCCAAAACGCCTGTTTGCCGAGCAGGAAACGCAGGACAATCCGTAGGCGCTAACTCCAGCGTCCCGCACCATAAAAGCGTTTCGCCGCGTCCTGCATCGTATCCGGCAACCCATTGAGGTATTCGCCTGGAGCAAAGCGCGCCTGATAGGCATCAAAGATGGGCCGGTACATCTCCATTTGCCAGTCTGGCAGCCGCCGCCGCGTGCGATAGGAAGCCAACGGAATCCGGGTGCGCACGATTTCCTCAAACGGCCCCCAAGCCTTGGCCATCGGCGCGCCATCCGGTCCGATGATTTGAGTCACACCTTGTCCGCCTGCCGCATCCGGAAAGTACCGGTTCCCGGGGCTCACCGAGTTCGACACAACCGACGTGTAGTATCCGTTGTAGCGGGATGAAATCAGCGCGTCGTCGGTCGGGTTGGAGCCCGTCGCCTGTCTGACACAGATCTCGCATCCCTTCAGAGCCATGGCTGAAAACAACAACGGATCGTATTGCACGCCGGTGATGCAGATGTTGCCCACTTCGGTGCGGGCCACGGGGATCACTTCGTCCCAGCCATACATTTCGACGTAGCGCGGCAGAACGTCATATACCGTGGTGGTGATCAGCTCGAATGCCGGATTGCGGCCGTGGTTACCGCGGGCCTTCCAATGCTTGGCGACGATCTCGCCTTGTGGGTTCATCAACACACCGAGCATCAGCACATGCCCCGGCCAATCGGGATCGCGGCCATAACATCCGAAGGTCAGCCACAGATCGTACTCACGCGCTTTGGCCGCCAGCACCTCGGTTTCTTCGCCCGGCAACTCGATCGACACCGCCAGCATTTCGTCGCGGGTCCAACCGGCGTATCCGGCGATGGGAAACTCATGAAACGACAGCAGGTCCGCCGGCCCGGCCCAATGCGCGTGTTCATCAATCAAGGTCACCATGCGCTTGAGATTGTCGCGAATACCCGGTTTGGGGTCGGTGGGATCAACGGGGAGCACCGGATGCTGAACACAGGCGTAGTCGACTGTGTCGCGCGCTAGGTCAGCCCTCTCATACGTCCCATCCTGACGCACGGACACCTGATCCGTGCCCGGTGCCGCGGCATCTGCTTGCGCGGCGCTAAGGAACGGAAGTGCCGCTGCTCCGCTGAGGACAGCGCGTCGCGTCGGTTGAGCAGCCAGAGGGTCTTTGTCGCCGCGTTGGTCTGACACGTTCGGCCTCCCTGAGTCCTGTTTATGAATCTGGCCGCAAGCGCTGTTGCAACTCCCGGTTTACCGGTGTGTCCAAATCACACTGCACCCGTATCCAGCCGGGGTTCATGCCGATGCGGTCATCGCCCGGTTGCCCCCAATGATACACCAGGTCCGGGTCTGGCTCGCCGCCGTCGTGGATTTTGATCACGAAGGAATCCCGCTGCATGCCGTAGGACCAGCGTGTGCGCATCGATAGCGTCATTGGCCGTCCGTCCGGGTAGGTGAAGCCAAAGGTGCCGCCCTGGTCGTGAGTGCGCACATAATGTTCCGTGTATTGGCGCGGGTTGCGGGGGTTGTCCGGATCGGCCGGGAAGTCGATCATGCACATAAACCAGCGTGCTTGACGCAGGTCGTGCCACTGAAACCCGGCGACGGCTTCCAGGTTCTCCCCTGTTGCTGCGGCGACCATGCGGTCACGGAAGCCGTATTCCTGTTCCCCGACACGTAGCTGATAATCCGAATAGCGCCTCTCGTCGCCACTGCCGAAGGCACAGTCTCCCGGTTTCATTCCACCGGTCAGGGCATACCCGTCACGGCGCAGGAAGATATCGCAGCCCTCAAGAGTGTCCGTATCCGCGCGCGTAAGCCCTTCAAGAACGGATGGATCATCGTGCGCACCCAGATACGTCTCACCGTCCTTAAAGAAGTGGAGCCGGATGCGGACGGCCTTTTCATCTTCGTCCGCGCTTAGTTCATACAGGCGCTGGCGGAAAATCGCAGTCGGGTCATCGTCCTTGTACTCTTCCACATACAGCACGTGCTCGCCGAAAGCGGGGAGGTCGACCCGGCTGATTTGGCCATGGACCCGCAAGTGCGCGCCTGAGTCATAATCCGGCATGCCCATATCGGCGTCATGCTGAACCTGTTCCCGGTTGTCGTAATTGCCGGGCCACACTTCCATTAGGTATTCGAGCTCGCGCTCAACCAAGGTATAGCGGCGCTCCTGAGCGTCGGCGTTCCCCAAAAGTGCGGCCCACGCAACTGTGAGACAGGCAAACCATTTCATCATCACTGGCCTCACGAATCCGGCCGCAGCCAGTCTTGGAATTTGCGCATCTTCTCGGTGTCCAGGTCGCACTGCAGGCGAATCCAGCCCGGATTAATTCCGATCCTGTCAGAGCCAGGTTCACCCCAGCCATACACCAGCGTTGGGCCGGATTCGTCTCCTTCCTGAACGACAATCACCAGGGTCTCGCGCTGCATTCCGTATGACCAGTTGTTGCGGAAGGTGAACACCATCTCGCGGCCATCCCGATAGGTGAATGTGTGCGTGCCGCCCTGGTCATGTATGCGCACATAATCCACCGTGTTAATTGGCCGGCCGCCGTCTTCGTAAGGGAAGTCGATCATGCACCGGAACCACCGCACCTGTTCCAGCTGGTGCCAGGAAAACTCGGCCATGCCTTCGATCACTTCGCCCGAAGCGACAGAAACGGACCGGTCACGGAACCAATACCCACCCTCGGTGACACGCACCTGGTAATCGGCGTAGCGCTCGTCGCCCTCCTCACCAAACACGCACGCCTGAGGCTCCATGCTGCCCACGAGCGCATCCACATCCCGTGTCATCAGAACGTCGCACCCATCAAGAGTGATGGTGTCGTCACGCGTCAGTCCCTTGAGAATAGATGTGTCGTTATGGGCCCCGAGGTAGTCTTCCCCGTCCTTGAAGAAATGCAGTTTGATGCGGATGGCGTTCTCATCCTCGTCGGCCATCACTTCGTATAGACGTTGGCGGAAGATATTCGACGGATCGTTGTCGCGGTATTCTTCTACGTACAGCACATACTCGCCGAAGGCGGGCAGATCGACCCGCCGGATCTGGCTATGAATGCGGAGGTGTGCGCCGGTTTCAAACGTCCGCTTACCCGCGTTGAAATCAAACTGGATCTGCTCCCGGTTGTCATAGTCACCGGGCCAGAGTTCCATCAGGTACTCGATCTCACGCTCCAATAAGGTGTAGCTGCGTTCCTGAGCCGCACCCGGCGATGCTGCGAGGGTCAGAATCGACCCAATGGCTATGAGATGACGCTTCACGGCATACCCCTCCCTCTGTCTGTACCGGGAGGGTATGGACAATCCCCGCGAAAGCCAAGAGCGCCCCGCTGTCAGTCAGTGAGTTTGATGTCTTCGAAGCCGATGATGTTGTTGGCCATATAAAACCCCGACACCCTTGGACTCATGCCCGCGAACTGAGGCGCCTCGAACATGTATACCGCCGGGTACTGGTCGCGGTACCAGGCCATAATGTCCTGGCGCATGGATAAAGACTTGGCTTCGTCCCATTCGGCCATTGCCGCTGTGATCGCCGGCATGATGGTTTCATCGCAGTACCATGGCTCACGCCTTAAACAAGAGTGCAGACGCAATGCGCGCAAACTGTCGAGCGAGGGCCAGATCGGCCAATTCATCGAAAACGCGTCCACATCGTCCGGCCAGGTGCCTCGACTCAAAAATTGTAGAAACTGTTGAATCGGAAGTGCGCGGACTTCCATTTCCACGCCCAGGTCAGCGAACGCATTCGCCATAATCTGCAGCACAGAAGAGCCGACACCGATTCCCGCGACCGACACGGCTGTGAACGAGAAGCCATCTTCATACCCGGCTTCCTTGAGCAAGGCGCGGGCCCGCTCCGTGTCGAGGGTGAGGGGGGGAAGGTCCGGGTTATGGCCAAAAGCCGACCGCGGCGCTGGCTGGTTGGCCGGAACCGTCGCGCCCTCAAGCAGAATGTCCGTCAGCGTTTGCCGGTCGACGGCGAGATTCAGGGCTTCCCGCACACGCACATCCTGCAGCGGCGAGTCGGGGTTGCGTGTCAGAATGAAAGAGAGGCCTGCCGTTTCCGCCGCCAGCCAATTCTCCACTTTGAGACCGGCCGCCTGCATCAACACGCCGTCTTCGGGTCCGAACTCAATGCCAAGGTCGATCCGCCCGGACTGCAAGGCCTGAATGCGCGCAGACTTATCTGGAATGGCCAGGATGGTCAGGCGGTCCACCTGGGGCGGCCGCCACGAGGTCGGGACTGCTTCCATGCGGGCTTCGGTCGGGCTCCAGCCGGTGATGCGGAACGGCCCTGTGCCGACCGGTTCCTGGCCAAACCCCTCACGCCCGAGCCGGGTCCATTGGCCGGGCTCCACCATCGGCAGAATACTGAGCGAGCGCATCAGCAGCGGCTCTTCGTTGACCGTTGTGATTTCGACGGTCAGGTCATCGATGGCCACGGCGCCAGCAAGGGCCGGGATTTCCCGCCGCAGACTTTCTTGCAGCGAGTCCTCACTCGCCAAATAATTCACGGCGAAGGCCGCCGCGTCAGCTGTTAGGGGTACGCCATTGGAGAACGTGACGCCTTCGCGCAATGTGACGGCCCACGTCTTTGTGTCTTTGGGTTCCCACGCGACAGCCAGCCACGGCAGCAAGTTGCCCTCGCGGTCCAGCCGGGTCAGACCATCGAAAATCGCCGGTGTGAAATAGATCGTTGGCGTGGCGCCTGACCGCATCGGATTGCCGAACGACAACGGCAGGCTCGACATGCCCATGCGCAACTCGGTCTCAGCGGCCACGGGCAGAGAGGCCAGTTGAATAGCCAGAAACAAACTGAACAGGCGTTTCACGGTCACTCCTATTGCTTCAAAGCGAGCGTATCGTAACTGATGAATCCATGAACGTCGCCATATCCGGCCACGTCCTCAGCCAAGCCGGCAAAACGGGGTTCCGCCCACAGGAATATGGCCGGAGCTTCCTCCCGATATCGGGCGAGAATATGTCGCTTCAAGGAGACGCGTTCGCCGACGTCCGGTTCGGTCAGCGCCTGTTCGATCATCGCTGATAAGCCGGTGTCGCAGTACCAGGGAACGGGCCGCAGGCAGGAGTTGTTGCGCAGCGGGCGGATGGCGTCGATGACAGGCTCGGCACTATAGACCATGCCGAAGGCTTGGCCATGCCACCCGCCCCGTTCAAAGTGATCAAATAAATGAGCAAAAGTCACGGGCACGATGGTCATGGTGACGCCGATGTCTAGTAAATACCGGGCGACCTGCTGGTACATCGCGCGGTCGGTACCGCGCTGGCGCCGATCACCGCTTCCACCGTCATCTCAAAGCCGTGTTCAACACCGGCTTCTTTCATCAAAGCGCGCGCCCGGTCTGGGTCATAGAGAATGCCATCCAGATCTGGATTGAAGCCCTCCGCGGCGGGGGTTGCACCCTGACTGGCAGGAGAGGTCACCCCACCCAACAGGCCATCGATAATAGTTTGCCGGTCGACCGCCAGATTAAGGGCCTGGCGGACCCGGATATCGTCGAGCGGGGATGGGTCACCGGTGAGCACAAACGAGATGGTTCTGACCGTCTCGCTGCGCCAGCCCAGGAATGTTCCGCCGACGGACTCGATGAGTGCACGGTCATCCGGTCCGAGTGCGAGTGCGACATCGACGGACCCCGAGATCAACGCCTGGACCCGCGCAGTCGCCTCCGGCACGGCGTAGATTTCCAGCCCCTCCACCTGCGGTGGCCGCCAGCCCTTCTCATGGGCGCGGAAGGTCGCTTTGGTCGCGGCGAAGGAGTCAGCGGCGAACGGGCCGGTTCCCACCGGCGCGCGGGAGAATTCATCTAGTCCCGCGTCCAACCACGCCTCCGGCTCCGCCATATGAAGCACCGGCAGGAACCGGGGCAGGATCGGCACGGGGTAATCCGTGCGGATTTCGACGACATGGTCATCAAGGGCGCGGGCGCTGTGCAGAAATGCCATCTCTGTCGCCACGGCTTCGCCCATGCCCTCGCGTGTGGCCAGGAAATTGACCACGTGTACGACCGCATCCGCGGTGAAGGGCCGGCCGTTGTGAAACACCACATCGTCCCGCAAGGTCAGCGTCCAAGTGGTTGGGTTGGTCTGAGTCCAGGACGTTGCCAGCCAAGGCTTCACAACGCCATCGGCATCGATGCGCGTCAGTCCGTCGAACATGGCCGACACGGTGTAGAGGGTCGGCATGGTCATCACCCGGTATGGGTATCCCAGGCCGGGCGGCAGTTCGGGCAACGCCAGGCGCAGCATCTGAGCTTGGGTGTTAGAGACACCCAAAATCCAGAAGAGTAGAAATGCGAAGAGCCGCATCACTCTTCGTCGATGAAGTGAAGATCTTCGAAGGAAACAAAGCCGTGCACTTCGGAAAATCCACGGACGTTGGCCCGCGTTCCGGCAAACCGCACGATTTGATAGAGATACAGCGCGACCCATTCCTCACGGTAGAACGCCATGACCTGATGCCTGAGGTCCAGTCCGCGCTGTTCATCAAATGTGACGAGCGCCTCGTTGATCGCCGGCATAATCCGTTCGTCGCAGTACCAGGGATGCGGCCACAGGCACGAATGATTGCGCATCGGTCTGAGCACATCGATGGTTGGTTCAGCGGCGAAGGTGACCCCGAAGGCGTCGCCGTTCCATTCGCCTTCCATGACACTGCGGATCAGCTGAGTTACGGGGAAAACGCGGATCTCCATCGTCACACCCACTGCAGCTAGGTCTTGTGCCACCAGCTGATACATGGCCGCGTCGTTGGCGCCGGACCCGACTACGCCTTGAACGACAAAGGAGAAGCCGTCTGGATATCCCGCGTCCGACAGCAAGCTCCGTGCCCGTTCCGGGTCATAGGGAATGGGCGGCAACGCAGGGTCATAGCCATATGCATTCGGTGTTGCGGCTTGGGTTGGCAAAGCCGGTTTTCCGTCAAGCAATGCATCGACAAGTTGCCGGCGGTTGATTGCGAGATTCAAAGCCTCACGAACCCGCACGTCGTCTAGCGGCGTGCCACGCCCATGGTGAAAATTAATCGCCCACAGCGCCGCTGTCGGCCAATCCAGACCAATGCCGCCGGCGTTTTCGATAACGGCCACTTCATCGGGGCCGATACTCATGGCGATGTCGAGCTGATCCGCGATGACAGCTTGAACGCGGGTGTAGGCATCGGGTGCGGCGATTTTTTCCATGCGGGGAACCTTAGGCGCCCGCCAAGACGTCGGCACCGCTTCGTACACGATCCGGGTCGTTCCGAAATCGACGGGCCGGTAAGGACCGGTGCCAATCGGGTCTTGCGCAAAGCCTTCAGGTCCCAACGCGCGCCAATGATCTGGTTCGACCATGTGCATCAGCGGCAAAACCCTGGGCAAGTGGGGCGTGGGCGCGGTGGTTGAGATTTCCACCACGTGGGGCTCAAGGGCCCGCGCGCCAGCGATGAACGCAAACTCCCGCCCCACAGCTTCCCGCACCGCTGCGTCACTTTTGAAGAAGTCGACGACATTGAGAACCGCATCAGCGTCGAAGGGCCGCCCGTTCGAAAACGTGACGTCGTCCCTCAGCGTAATCCGCCACGTCAGTTCATCTGTCGCCTGCCACGCTGTCGCGAGCCACGGATGTAGCGCGCCGTCCGCATCGATCCGGGTGAGGCCATCGAAGGTCGCCGACCACGTGAAGATGTGCGGCGTGCCAGTGTTGCGGTATGGGTTGCCTAGGGTAGGCGGCAACGCCGTCGTGCCGATCCTGATGACGTCCTTGGCAGCCAGGTCGCCGGACAGGATCGCTAAGCCACAGAAGAGAACTGCGAGTAAACGCATAGACCCAGCCTAGGCGCACCCGTGGTTTGGCACAAAAGAAAACGCCCCGGCCTGGGCCAGGGCGTTTCCTGGATTAGATTGTGCGACGGCGTAACTTAGAAGTTGTACGCCGCACGGACACCAAACTGACGCTTCTTCGGCGCCGTCAGCGCGATACCCTGCTGCAGGCCGAATTCGAACGGGAACAACCCGCCGGTGTCGGCCGAGAAGTCAGTCCAGCGGTTCCCCGCGAGGTACTGATCATCGTTGAACAGGTTGGTGACGAAGCCTTCAACACGCAGGTTCTCATCGGTGAAGCCGACACGCAGGTTGAACAGCCACTGTTCACCGATCCACGAGAAGTTCTTTTCGTCGGTGAAGCGCTTGCCGGTGTAGGTGCCGTCAAAGCGGATGAAGTAATCCCAGTTGTTGGTCAGGCTGTCTGTCCAGGTGGCCGCGAACGAGCCGCTCCATTTCGGGAACTGAACCGGCGTGTTGCCATCACAGCGCACAACACCATCCGGATCGGCTGGAGCAAAGTCATCGGCGAAGCCGCAATCAAAATCCTGGAACTCAGCGTCGGCGTAGTTCAGGCCGGCATTTAACGTAAAGTTTTCCGTGATTGCAGCCGCACTTTCAAACTCCAAGCCCAAGATATCGGTGGAGAAACCGCCGACAACCAGGTTGGCAATACCTTGAGAGCCATCGGGACGATCAAAGGCGACGCCGGTGCGGGTCTTCTGATTACCCCACTCCATGAAATAACCGACCAACGAGAAGTTGACCCGATTTTCCATGAGAACCTGTTTCCAGCCCAACTCATAGTTTTTCAGGCTTTCTTCGTCGGCAAACAGGTTGGCATCAGGGAACTGGGCCCGGATGAGATCGATGTCCGTCTCAGGCCGGGTGATCAGATCCAGGTTGAAGAACCCTGGGTTGTTGCCCTCGGAGTACGTGGCCCAGACGTTGGTTTCGTCTGTCGGCTGATACTGCAAGGTGACACGCGGCAAGAAACTCTTGAACTCTTCACCTAGTTCGACGCCCAGACCCGAGCCTCCGCCGGTTGCAAACGGCTCAATGAACGGGAAGACGGCTTGGATCGAACGCGTTTCGGCGCGGATTTTATCTTCCTGCCAGCGCCATTCGAAATCGATGCCGAACTGATCGGTGATGTCGTACCCGATGCTGCCGAATACGCCGAACGTTTTACCGGTGTTGATCGGCGGCGGGTCAAGCGGCGGGAAGCCACATGGGCATAGCCCATCAGACGTCCGGCCGAAGATCGTGTCGAGATCAAACGCCGCCAAGACAGACGCTAGGCCGCCATCGTGACCGACGACCACTTCGCCGCCGGAGAACTGGCTGGAGAAAGTAGCGTCAAAGTAGCTGACGCCCAGCAGCCAGGTCAGCGGATTGTCTTGGCCAGACGCGATACGGGCTTCGTACTGCTTGGTCTCGATGATCTGCGGATCACGCGACAGCCAGTTGGCCGCCGGGGTGATGTCAAAGTCACGAATGCTGGAGACTTGCTCTTTGCCGTACCCGCCCAGCAAGGTAATCGTTGATCCTTCAAGGAGCCCACCGGCGTTCAAATCATAATCGATCTGTAGCGATGCCCGGCGTTGCTTACGCTTGATACCAACACGGTCCAGGAACAGTGCGCCATCAGGCTGCGGGACGATTTCATTCCAGAACGTCACGAACTCGGGTGTGATCGCAGTGTTCGAGTCCACCAAGTCCAGAGCGGTTGGAATTTCACCGCAGACGAAGTCCGTCAGATTTCCGAGTGCCGGATTGCCCTGCTTGAACTGAGTAGCAAAGCCGGGGTTCTGATCGAAACAGTTTGTCAGTCCGGTCGTGTTATTGCCCCGCAATCCCAAGGGGCCGGAGATGAACAAGCCAGCGGGGGCGCCATCATTATCTTTGGCGTAAATCGCGTTGAGGCGGATGCTCAATTCATCGGTCGGTGTTGCATACAACGTCGCGCTGACAGTCTCGGTACGTTCCTTGCCAAGCGCGCCACCATCGCCGGCGGTGTATTGACCATCCGTGCCGTAGCCCTGCACGAACGCGCGGAAGGCCAGTTTGTCCTCGACCAGCGGCCCTTCGATGGAGGCCGAGTTGTCGTAGGTGCCGTCCTCTGCCAGTTTGGCGGTAATGCGGCCCGAGTACTCCGTGGTGCTCGGGGTGCGGGTGATCATGTTGACCGCACCGGCGAAGGTCGAGCGGCCCAGCCAGGCGGAGGATGGGCCTTTGACGATTTCTACGCGTTCGAAGTTTTCAGTGCCGAAACTCGACACACCGGACGACACGTAGATGCCATCCACAAAAGCCGATCCAACTTGGCCGAACGGTTCTTTAATTTCCGAACCCAAGCCGCGGAAACGGATCGCCGTGTACAAACGGCCCGGCTCTTGAACGCCCTGCTCATTGAACTGAATGCCCGGCGTGAATTTTGAGAGGTCGACCAGGTTCGTCGCCCCCGTCACTTCCATCTGGTCGGCGGTGAACGCCGAGATGGCGACCGGAATTTCCTGCAAGCTCTCCGCACGCTTACGTGCGGTGACAACGATTTCTTCCAGTGCGATTTGCTGCGCTTCCGCAGCGAGCGGCAGCGCGAGCGCCGCGACGGTCGATAACGCCACCGTCCGAATAGTTTTTCTGCCTAGCATTAAGTTTTCCCCTTGTGCTTCAGAGTCATCTGAATCTCTCCAGAAAACGAGTTCGACAACAGGCCGAGAGATATCTGCGAAGCTCTTAGTGTGCGCCGGACTCGTCTTGCCCGAACCCTAGCGCAACCGGGCTGAGGGGAAAGCGCAAAGTGTTTTGGTCCGGACAAACACAGAGTCCGCGCGTCATTTCTGCAACACTTTATGGGAAATTGGCGCTCTAAGCGGCGCTGGCTAAAACGTAATTCCTCTCTGAGTTGAAAATTCACGCTAATCAGAAAACTGAAGACCTAAATTCCCCCCTTTCATATAATGAGATACCAATTTATCTGCAAATTAAGCGCAGATTTTCTAATATAATCGCCTTCTTGCGGTCATCATTCGCGTCTGTAATAGTTTCTAGTACATCCGTGTGAATCCGCCGCTTTTGCAGGCGTAAATTACACGGGTGAGTTATTGACGGACCAGCTCAGTGCTGTGTCTTGGTTTAACGGGAACCCGGTCTGCTCCTGAGGCTGGCACAGCCGGTTAAACCAATCAGGGGGAGAGACATGTCTAAGAAATATCTCATGTGCGGCGCTGCCGCATTGACCATGGCTTTTGGCGCCAGCGAAGCGGTTTACGCGCAAAGCTTGGCTCTGGAAGAAATCGTCGTCACCGCGCGTAAGCGCGAAGAGTCGTTGCAAGAAATTCCGCTGGCAATTTCCGCTTTTACTGCCGACGACATCGATCGCTCGGGCTTCAAGGGCCTTGAGGAACTGTCGCTGCAAGTTGCCGGTCTGCAATATCACGACCAAGGTGGTCAGCGTCCGGGCCGTTTCAATCCGGCCATCCGTTTCCGTGGCATGAACGTCAACTCGAACATCCCGACCTTCCAGCTCGGCGCTTTGTTTGTTGACGGTATCTACGTGTTGGGGTCGACCCACTCCATTCCTCTGGACGATCTGGAACGTGTCGAAGTCATCAAGGGGCCGCAGGCTGCATACTTCGGACGGAATACCTTCGGCGGTGCGGTGAACTACATCACCCGCAGCCCGTCCACCGAAGAATTCTCCGGTAAAATTCAAGCCTCCGGCGCGACCTACGACGAGTTCGATGTGTCCGCTAGCGTCGAAGGCCCTTTGGTGGAAGACAAACTTGCGCTGCGGGTCGGCGGCCGCCTTTACCATCGCGGCGGCATGTGGACAGCCTCTGACGGCGGGTCAATTGGCGACCAATCGACGCGGTCCATAAACGCAACCCTTTTTGCGACGCCCAACGAAAATCTCGAAATCAAGCTGCGCGCTTTTTATGGCCGCGACGATGATGGCCCGCCAGCAGGTGGTTTCGTCGGCGGTGCGGAAAACAATACCTGTACTGGCCAGTCTGTCACGACCAATGCCGGTGAGACAGTTGTGCCGCAGAACTGGTTCTGCAATGGCCGGGTTCCCTCACTAGGCGATGCGATTTCCAAAGTTGGTGACTTCAACATTATCGATACGGTCACCACGCTTACCCCAGGCATTGAAGGTCAGCTCGGCGTCGAAGGTTTGTTGATTGATCATATCGTCAACGCGGCGTTCCCCGACGCGCTGTCAGACGTGCCGCGGGTCGATAAGATCGGCTTGCTCAGAAACACCACACGTTTCTCGGCGTCCTTTGGGTACGACTTCGACAACGGCATGTCGTTGGATGTCCAAGGCGGCTACAACGATATGGAAGCCAACTGGATCCGCGATCAAGGCTTGTCCGCGATCGCGCAGAATATTGGCCGTGACCCGCAGAGCCAGGAAGATTTATCCATCGAAGCGCGGCTCACGTCTAACCAGGATAACCGTCTCCGTTGGCTCGCCGGTGTGAACTATTACGAGCAGGACTTTGTCACGTCCGGCACGGGTGGCCGCGTCGTTGTCTATTGTTGGGATACGTTACCGAACCAGGCTGCCTCCGGCGACGGCTGCGCACCCATTCCGCCATTGCGGACCACCAACGCAGCACAGAATACGGACCATGTTGAAACGACAGGCCTCTTCGGATCCATCTCTTATGATGTGACTGATGAGTTCACCATCAACTTGGAAGGCCGGTATCAAGAAGACCGCCTCGACAAAGCGGGTCAGGATATCGACTCCAACACGTTCCTGCCGCGTGTCATTCTGCAGTACCAACCGGGCGATGACACCAATTTCTATGCCAGCTGGTCCCAAGGCGTGTTGCCGGGCGAAGCCAATCCGTTTGTTGTCGCGGCTGACGCTCAGGAACTGGCGCAATACACCGCTCAGTTCGGTGACCGGGTCAGCGCGATTATTCCGGAAGAAGAGCTCGACTCATACGAACTCGGTTGGAAACAGACGGCGTTTGATGGCCGCCTCAGCTTCTCCTCCGCCATCTATTACGGCAAGTGGAAGAACCAGAAGAGCCGCGTGGTTGCAGTCATTCAGGAAACCTGTGACGGCGCCAACGCGACATCCGCCGGGTGCCGTCCGGAAGACCTTACCCCGCTTGGCGGTCTCGCCTCGCTTGCCGATGGCACGCCGATCTTCACGCCGCGCAACACCACCATCTCAGGCACGGGTGAGATTTACGGTCTTGAGCTCGAAGGTCAGGCTCTGATTACTGAAGGCTGGACGACGGACTTCAGCTTTGCCTACGCCAAGAGCAAGTTCACCGATTTTGAAGCCAACTTTATCTCGTCCTATGCCAACTTCACCAACGTGAACGGTAACGAGCATGCCCGTTATCCGAAGTGGACCGGCTCGGTGTCATCTACTTACACCGGATCGCTAAACGCCGACTGGGATTGGTTTGTTCGCGGCGATGCCATCTACTTCGGCAAGACCTGGGTATCCGTCGCCAACTTGGCGCAGTGTAACGATTATTGGCTGTTCAATTCCCGCGCCGGTATCGAGAAAGAGAACCTGCGTGTCGAGTTGTGGGTCAAGAACCTGTTCGACGACGATAACTGGTCGGCCTGTGCGCGGTGGACGGACTTCACCCGTCCTATCGATTTTGCGTTCTTCACCTTCTTCCAAGGTGTCGCGGTCACGCCGCAGAATAAGCGCCAGTTTGGCTTGAAGACTTCGATCAACTTCTAAGCCGATCACATTAATCTCGGAAAACGCCCCGGACATCGTCCGGGGCGTTTTGCTATGGTGGCGCAAGAGCGTGGGAGAGAGGCTATGAAGCTTGCCCAGTTGGTCACCGCCGTTTTCGTAACAGCGTGCGTTCATACGACAGCCGTGAACGGAGCTGATGAGTCGGATGTCGATGCTTTGGTGCGGCTGTTGGCAGGAGAATACACAAACCTGCCGCAGGTGCGCGCCGCGCGCAGCACGACCTCCGAATGGGACTCTCTGCCTGTCGAACAGCGTGAAGTCCACCACATGTTCGCCACGGCGGTGGATATGCCGAACATTCCGGGTGAAACGGTTTATGTCGAATGGCGCCATGACAACGCCGACGGCGCTATATCCGGTCAAAGGGTGTGGGCCTACACACCGTCTGCCGCCGGCATCGTCATGGAATTTTACACGTTGAGAGACGGCGGACGGGCGATTCTCGACGGTGTCATCACGCCCGATCCGCGCACCCGGGCGATTACACCCGCCGATTTGCGCGGCTATCCGGAGGGCTGTGACATTATCTTCCGCGCGTCCGGCCAAGGATTTACGGGTCGCAATCAAGCCGGTGCTTGCGCGTTTCCCCAGCGAGACTCGCCCGATACCATGAAAGTCGATGCGGTCTTGAGAATCCAGCCAGACTTGCATGGTGAGCGCACGTACATGTGGTTCGCCCCGCCCGGCGAAGCGCCCACCGGTGACCCTCACGTCGAAGATTGGGTATACATGCGCATCAAATGACGGTTTGCTTACGCCAGCCGCAATCCCCGAAATCGTGTTCCGGAACCGCGTTATGAAAGAAGATACAAAGGTCGTTCACAGTGGCGGGGAAAACGCACGCCGCCATGGCATCGTCAATACACCCGTGTATCGGGCGTCGACGATTGTCTTTAACGACAGCACCGCCATGCAGACCGCCGCAGATGGTGCCGTCGGCAATCAAGAGAAGGTTTTGTTCTACGGCCGCAAAGGCACGCCAACGACTTGGACGCTTGAAGAAGCTATTACCGATCTGGAGCAGGGGTTCGACACGGTTCTCGCCCCCTCCGGTCTTGGTGCCGTGACGACGGCGCTGTTGTCGTTTCTGAAGGCCGGCGATCATCTCCTCATGACCGACTCCGTCTATGAGCCGACGCGGAATTTTTGTGATGGAACGCTGGCTCGCTACGGCGTTGAAACCACCTACTACGATCCGCTGATCGGTGATGGTATAGCCAAACTGATTCAGCCGAACACCGCGGTCGTCTTCACGGAAAGTCCGGGGTCTCACACCTTTGAAGTGCAAGATTTACCGGCCATTTCGGTCGCCGCCCACGGTGCCAAGTCAGACGTCGTTGTGATGATCGACAACACCTGGGCGTCCCCGTTGTTTCACAAGCCACTCACGTTGGGCGCCGACGTCTCTATTCAGGCCTGTACGAAGTATGTCGTTGGGCATTCTGACGCTCTCTTGGGCAGCATGACCGCTGTCGAGCGGCATTTCCCCACACTATACAAAGGGCGTCAGCAGCTTGGCGTCGCCGTCGGGCCGGATGATGCCTATCTGGGCACGCGAGGCATCCGCACGCTTGCCGTGCGCCTGCGTCAGCATCAGGAAAACGCCTTGCAAATCGCGCGCTGGTTCCAACAGCGGCCCGAGGTCAAGCGGGTGCTTTACCCCGCCCTTCCGGAGGACCCTGGCCATGACATCTGGAAACGCGACTTCTCTGGTGCAAGCGGTCTGTTTGGGGTGGTCCTACATAAGACCTCGCGGGACGCCGTCTACGCTATGATCGACGGGTTGCACTATTTTCCCCTAGGCTACTCCTGGGGCGGTTACGAAAGCCTGATCTGCGCATCGTCACCGGATCATTGCCGGACCGCGACCAAGTGGACGGAGCCCGAACCCGGTTTGCGTCTGCATATCGGCCTCGAGGACCCAGCAGATCTGATCGACGACCTGACCGCCGGCTTTGAGCGCTTCAACCAGGTCCTCGGTTCTTAAAGCCTTGTCGTTTGGCGAGGTTTCATCAGTCGGTCGGTCCGTTAATTGGGTGTTCTTGCCCCCGCAAACGCCTTATAAATAACGAAGATTATGCAATAGCGGTCCTTACGCGCCCGCGGTCCCGAGGTTGAGAGGACCCCTCTTCTATGAATTTACAGACCGATCCCAAGAAGGGTGACCAGCCCGAGGCCGCCCCTATGTCTGGGGCAGACACGGACTCCATCGTCGTCCGGTTCGCCGGTGACTCCGGTGACGGGGTGCAGCTGCTTGGTGCTCAGTTTTCGCAGGCGACTGCGCTCGATTTCAATTCGTTGGCCACGTTTCCGGATTTTCCAGCTGAAATCCGCGCGCCGGTCGGCACCACCTACGGTGTCTCCGCATTTCAGATCAAATTTGGCTCACGCAAGATCAAAACCTCCGGTGATGCACCCGACGTGCTGGTCGCGTTGAACCCCGCCGCACTCAAAGTAAATTACAAGGATGTCCGCACCGGTGGCGTGATTCTCCTAGATACCGGCAGTTTCAACGAGCGCAATCTCAAAAAGGCTGGTTTCGATCTCGATCCGCGTGAAGACAAGACGCTCGGCGAATACCGCACCATTGAAATTGACGTCTCGGCTCTCACCCTAGAAGCCACCAAGCCATTTGATGTCACCCAGAAAGAAGCGCTGCGCGCCAAGAATATGTGGACGCTTGGTTTGGTCTCGTGGATGTACGGCCGTTCGGTCGATGCCACAGAAGCCTTCGTCAAAAAGAAGTTCGGGGCCGACTCCCCCATCGCGCAAGCCAATATCGCTGCCCTCAAGGCGGGTCATGCATATGGCGAAACGGCTGAGCTGTCCGGAGAAATTCCGCGCACCCAAATGGAAGCGATGGAGTTTCAGCCCGGCGAATACCGCCTGGTCACTGGCGCCGAGGCTTTATCTTGGGGGCTGGTGGCGGGCTGCAAGCTGGCCGGGTTGGACATGACGTTTTGTTCCTACCCGATCACGCCGTCCTCACCGATCCTGCACATCCTGTCTCGCCTGAAACACTTCGGTGTCACCACATTCCAGGCTGAAGACGAAATTGCTGCGGCGTGTTCGGCCATCGGTGCGTCCTATGCGGGCACCATGGGCGTCACGGCCAGTTCCGGTCCCGGTGTAGCGCTGAAGACGGAAGCCATCGGTTTGGCGATTTCGACGGAGTTGCCGCTGGTCATTGTCGATACCCAACGCGCGGGTCCGTCAACCGGCATGCCAACCAAAACGGAGCAATCGGACCTGTATCTGGCGGTTTGGGGCCGTAACGGGGATGCGCCTCTACCCGTGCTGTCCGCGCGGTCCCCTGGGGACTGTTTCGAAACCGCCATTGAAGCGGTGCGTCTCGCGACCAAGTACATGACGCCGGTGTTTATCTTGTCCGATGGCTATATTGCCAATGCCGCTGAACCGTGGCTGATTCCCTCCATCTCCGAGTATGAGCCATTCCCGGTGACCTTCACCGAAGAAACTGAGGGCTTCCAGCCGTTCTCCCGCAACGCCGATACCCTTGCCCGTCCATGGGTTAAGCCGGGAACACCGGGCCTGACGCACCGGATTGGTGGGATCGAGAAAGCCGACGGTTCCGGCAACATCTCTTACGACCCAGACAATCACCAACGCATGACAGATTTGCGCACGGCCAAGATTGAGGGCATTGCAAAGGACATTCCATTGCAGCAGGTCGAAACCGGTAGCGAAGGCGGGCGCCTCGCCGTTGTCGGCTGGGGCTCGACCTTTGGTCCGATTAATCGCGCGGTCTGTAACATGCGCGACGCTGGTCTGGATGTGTCCCACATACATGTCCGCTATCTATGGCCGCAACCATCCAACCTCGTTGAGTTGCTGGAGAAATACGATCAGGTTCTGGTTGCGGAGATGAACAACGGACAGATGCTAACCTTCCTGCGCAGCCAGACGCGTCAGGATATCGAGGGCCACCTGAAAGTTACGGGGCAACCTCTGACCATTCGTGAAATTGAAGACGCCATCCGCACGCGGTTGCAAAACTGAGTCGCGCAGCCAGGCCTGACTCGGAAAGAGAGAAAATATGAACGTTCAAGTCGAACCGTCGCAGTTGAAGCCGAAGGACTTCGCATCGGACCAAGAAGTCCGCTGGTGTCCTGGGTGCGGCGACTATGCCATCCTCAAAGCTGTGCAGATGGCGCTGGCCAAAATGGGCGCGCAGCCGGACAACACCGTCTTTGTCTCCGGCATCGGCTGCGCCGCGCGGTTTCCGTATTACATGGCGACATACGGTTTCCACACCATTCATGGCCGTGCGCCCGCTATCGCTTCTGGTGTGAAGCTCGCAAATCCCGATCTCGATGTCTGGGTTGTGTCCGGTGACGGCGATGCACTGTCGATCGGCGGCAATCACCTGCTGCACCTGTTGCGCCGCAACGTCGATGTCCAGTTCCTGCTGTTCAACAACGAGATCTACGGCCTAACTAAGGGTCAGTATTCACCGACGTCACGTCTGGGGCAGAAGTCGCCGTCTTCGCCCCTGGGCTCCGTCGATGCGCCCGTCGATGCGTGTACGTTCGCGCTGGGCTGCAACGCCCGCTTTGTCGCCCGTGGCATTGACATTCAAGCGAAGGAGCTTGGCGAGGTGTTTACCCGGGCCCGGGATCATAAGGGTGCGTCGTTCGTTGAGATCATTCAGAATTGTATCGTGTTTAACGACGACGCCTTCGCGCACTTCACCGATAAACAGGTCGCAAAAGAAAGCCAAATTCACGTGCGCCACGGCGAGAAGCTGATTTACGGCGCAGATGGCGATAAAGGTCTGCGGTTGAAGCCCGGCGCCTTTGAGCTTGAGACCGTCACCATCGGCGAAAACGGTATCACCGAAGACGACATCTTGGTTCATGACGAAACCAATCATGTCCTTGCCAGCCTTTTGGTCGCTATGAAGCCGCCCAGCATGCCTGTTGCCTTGGGCGTAATCTATTGTGATCCCGCGCCGTCCTATGAGCAGGCGGTTAAAGGTCAGGTCGATGCGGCAAAAGAGAAAGGTCTCGGCGACATCGACGCCTTGCTGCGCGGCGGCAACACTTGGACGGTCAGTTGACGGCAGATACCCGCAAGTCCGGATCCCGCGGCTCCCTGAAGCGCCGCACCTTCCTCACGCGCTCGGCCGCAGCCGGTACTGCGGCCACCTCGGCTACTTTTGCCGCGCCCGCCATTTCTCAAGGTCTGCAGGAATGGCGCATGGTCACAAGCTGGCCCAAGGGCCTGCCCGGTCTCGGCACGGGCGCCGAACGCCTTGCCGAACGCATTACGCAGCTGTCGGGCGGGCGCATTACCGTCAAGGTCTATGCCGCGAATGAACTGGTGCCCGCATTGGGTGTGTTCGACGCCGTGGCCGAGGGGACAGCTCAATTGGGTCATGATGCGTCCTACTACCACCTGGGTAAGTCGGAAGGCTGCGCGTTCTACACGTCGTTTCCCTGGGGGTTCACCGCCAATGAGATTGAAGCCTGGGTTGGGTACGGCAATGGCCAGAAGCTCTGGGATGAAATGTACGCACCGTTCGGCATTCGCGGTTTCCTCGCCGGAAATACGGGCACGCAGATGCTGGGGTGGTTCCGCGAGGAAATCCGCAGCATTGATGATTTCCAAGGTCTGAAATTCCGCGCGCCGGGGAACCAAGGCAAGATCTTGCAAAAGCTCGGTGCGACTCCTGTGGTGCTGGCCGGCGGCGAAATCTTTCCCGCTCTTCAGTCCGGCGCTGTGGATGGGGCGGAATGGGTCGGGCCTTACAACGACCTGTCGTTGGGATTTTATCAGGTCTGCAAATTCTATTACTCCTACGGCTATCACGAGCCGGGTGCGGCCCTGCAGCTCACCATCAACGAGCAGGCGTGGCAGTCGTTAAGTGCGGAGCTACAAGCCATCGTCAAAGCCGCGTGTGACGCTGCGAACCAAGACATGTTGGCTGAATACAATGCCCGGTCCGGTCCGGCGCTCAGGACTTTAGTTGAAGAACATGGGGTTCAAGTGCGGGCCCTGCCCGAAGACGTGCTGATGGCCTGTGGCCGCGCCGCGAATGAGGTGCTTAATGAAGTGTACGAGGACGGCACGCCGATCGTGCGGCGCATTGTCGAAGACTTCCTCGCCTTCCGCAAAGACATCATGCCGTGGACGCGCATCGGCGAGCAGGCCTTCATCAATGCTCGCCGTCTGCCCTTCGACTTTGGTCTGAGCTAATTTCCTATTCGGGAATCAAATTGTCGAACCGGTCCAGCGGCGGCGTGGATTGTTGATCCGGCCCTCCCAAAAGCCCGTCAAATTGATCGATCTGGCCAGGTGTGGTCGTTGGCGCCATGTCCAGCGGCACTGCTTCAGCAGGTGTGATGGGCCCGCTGGTAAAAAGCACGTCGGGTAGCCAGGTCGCCAGCTCGGGTACTGTCCACAGCAACGCGATGCCAGCGACCTGAAGCCCGACAAACGGAATCGCACCGCGGTAAATGTCCAGGGTACGGATGGCTTTGTCGGCCACACCGCGCAGATAGAACAGTGCAAACCCGAAGGGCGGGGTCAGAAAGCTGGTTTGCAAATTCATGCCGATCATAACGCCTAGCCAAATCGGATCGACCCCGAGGCGGATCAGAACGGGTGCGGCAATCGGAACGGTGATGAAGATGATCTCGAACGTGTCGAGGAAGAAGCCGAGAATGAAAATGACCACCATCACGATGAAGACGGCGCCTGCCGTCCCGCCTGGCATGGCCGCCAGGATGTCGTAAACCAGGTCTTCACCGCCCAGGCCACGGAACACCAGGCTGAACACCGATGCGCCCAACAGAATCACGAACACCATCGAGCTGATGGTCAGGGTCGAGCGCATCACGGCGGTTAGCACGTTTAGCGACAGGCTGCGCTTTGCCGCGGCTAGAACCATCGCTCCAACCGCACCGACGGATGCAGATTCTGTTGGCGTTGCAATGCCGCCGAGGATCGATCCCAGCACCGCAAAAATCAGAATGAGGGGTGGAATGAGGGCGCGGAAAACACGGCCGGGAAGGCTTTTTCGTTGCTCATCGGTCAGCTCTAGAGCGGGGCAAGACTCCGGCGCGGTAATCGCCCGAAAGCCGACCCAGGCCATGTACAGCGCAACGAGAATCAGACCCGGCAGCATGGCCCCGGCAAAGAGTTGACCAACCGATAGAGGCTCAGGCGAGAAGTTCCCCATCTCCAGCTGGGCTTGCTGGTTCGCGCCTTGCAGAATGTCGCCCATGAAAATCAGGACTGTCGACGGCGGGATGATTTGCCCCAGCGTACCCGACGCACAGATTGTACCCGTGGCCAGCTTTGGGTCGTATCCGGCCCGGGTCATCACCGGTAGGCTGAGCAGGCCCATGGTCACCACCGTCGCGCCGACGATACCGGTGGAGGCCGCGAGCATTGCGCCAACCAAAATCACGGACAGCCCCAGCCCGCCACGTAAGGTGCCGAACAACTCCCCCATCGTCGTCAGCAATTCTTCGGCGATCTTCGACCTTTCGAGCATCACCCCCATGAAAACGAACAAGGGGACCGCGACCAAAACCTCGTTGGTCATGGTGCCGAAGTATCGGCTGGCCAGAGCGCCGAGCAGGCTGGGGTCAAATACACCCGCGGCCATCCCGAGAAGGGCAAAGCCAAGTGCGGTACCCGCCAGCGTGAAGGCGACGGGATAGCCCGCGAGCACGACTAAGATGGTCGCCAGGAACATCAGGGCGGCAAGTGTCTCTCCCATTAGGCCCCCGTCTGCTTTTGATGGGGCCCGTCTTCAGGCCCATGATGGGGACTCTGTTGCGTTCCTGGCGCATAGGTGTCGTCACCGGACAGAAAGAGGACGCGCCGTGCAATGAGCGCAAGACCCTGAAGGGTGACCACGCCGCAGAAGACCCATATCGTTGTCTTCAGCAGGTAGAGCGCCGGCATGCCGTCCGCTTGGGACGACGGCTCCCGAATCGCCCAGGACGACAGGATGAATTGACTCGACGTCCATGCGAGCACCGCCATCCACGGCAACAGGAACAGGAGTGTTCCAAGGATGTCGACCCAGGCCTGGGCTCTTGGTCCAAAGCGCGAATAGGCAATATCGACGCTGACATGCCCGCCCGTCAGAAGCGTGAATCCTGCGCCAATCATGAAGACGGCCGCGTGCTGCCAAACGTAGAGTTCCTGCATCCATGGGAACCCGATTGAGAAGCCGTAGCGCAGCACCACCACAAGAAAACAGGTCAGCACGCAACCCAACGTCAGCCAGGCGACCAAACGGCCAACCCACATATTGAGGGCATCAACAGCACCGACAAACCAGATCAACAAGGTCTAGAGGTCTCCCCATCTGCAACGCCCGTGTTTGACTCTAAACCAATTTGCATGGAGAGGGCCAAACCCGTTTCGTTTGAGAGTATTACACTTTGTGGCGGCCCCGTGTCCCGTCTACAATATGCGCCGGGAAGCTGCTCCGGCGCTTGTTTGAGGCTCGTCAGTCAACATGTCCAAATCCTTAGACGATCAGTCCATCGAGAAAGTGACGAAGCCGAAAGGCACGACATTGTTCCGGCAAGGCGACGTTGGCAATGCCGCTTACATCGTCAATTCGGGTGCGGTCGGCATTTATCGTGAAGTCGAAGGCCGCAAGGTTCCGCTTGCGACTTTGCGCAAGGGTGAACTGTTCGGCGAGATGGCGGTGATCGATGGCAACCCGCGCATGGCAACCGCTTTCACTTTGGAAGAGTCCGCGCTGACAATGATCTCGGTCGACCTGTTGTCAGAAAAGATGAAAAAGACCGATCCGTTCATCAAGGCGTTGATCACCATGCTGCTTGGCAATCTACGCAGTGTCCACGACAGCTACACGCCCAAGGCGCGGTCACTTTTGGATTCTGTCAGCACGTTGCAGCGCCAAAGTGAAGCCCTGACCAAATATCTCAAAGAGTCGAAGATGTTCGACTCCAAGCCCGTTGTCGCTGAGAAAGCCAACACGCTCAACGAAATCGTCGATCAATTGCGGATGTTGGCCGACAAGTATGGCGACAACGATCGGCGCAGTGACGTGTTGCCGCCGCCCACACCACCCTCAAACGACTAGTCCACTCACGTCTTACCGCAAATGGCTGATCCTCATGCAGCTAAGTTGCAATCCGTTCTAGCGGCGCCCCATCGGTCTGAAGCACACAAGGCGCGGGATAAGTTTCGCCATCCCCTCGAAACGCTGACCTTTTTCAGCGTCAGGGACGACATGCGGGTGGTTGAGATTTGGCCTAGCTCTGATCTTTGGTATGCGGAAATTCTTGCACCCTACCTGCGCGATCACGGCACATACGTGGCTGCGAGCTACGACGTCGGGACGGAAACGTCCTTCGATGCGGCGCCGTCTCAGGAAAAATTCATGGCAGGTCTTGCCGCGCGTCCCGAGCTCTTTGATCGCGCGGTCGTCACCGGTGTGTCTCAGGTCAGCTTTGATCTGGGGCCGGAGAACTCCGCCGATCTGATTTTATTCTTCCGGCTCGTCCACGTCTTCGCCCGTAACGACGCGCTGGTGCCTCTGCTCAAAGCCTGCCACACAGCCCTCAAGCCCGGTGGCGTGCTCGGTATCGTCGAGCACCGCGCCGATCCAACTCAACCGATAGACCCACGCGGCATGAACGGGTATTTCAGTGAGCAACTGTGCATCGATCTTTGCCGCGAGGCCCGTTTCCAGCTTGCTGCGTCGTCAGACATCAATGCCAATCCCAAGGACACAAAGGATCACCCCAAAGGGGTTTGGAGTTTGCCGCCTTGGATGTGGGGCGGTGATGAAGACCGTGATAAGTTTCTCGCCATCGGGGAAAGCGACCGGATGACTCTGAAGTTTGTAAAGGCAGCGGAATGACGGGGCTCGCGATTTCGGCGGACGACAAAGTCGCGTTTGAACGCGACGGTGTGGTCTGCCTGCGCAACGCCATCTCTAAAGATCTCATTGAGGTCCTGGCGCGCGGCATCGACTCTTGCCTCGACAAACCCGGACCCAAGGGCCGTAACTTTAATAAAGACGGGTCACCGGGTCGTTTCGCCGGCGATATCTTTATGTGGACCTTTGATGACGCGGTTCGCGACTTTCTGTTCCGCAGCCCCCTGGCGGAAATCGCCGCCGCGTTTATGGGGTCCAAGACAGCCGTGCATATGCTCGATCAGATGTTCGTGAAGGAGCCCAACACCCCAGCGCCCAGTCCATGGCATCAGGATCAAACGTACATGTACGCCGATGGCGATCAGCTCATCTCCATTTGGGTCGCGGTCGATCCCGTCACGCGGGAGTCCGGCGCGGTGGAGTGGATCAAGGGCTCGCACCGGTCCGGCACGCTTTATCAGGCCACCGGTTTTGACCCCAACATCACTTACGAAACGGATGACTACGATCCCTTGCCGGACATCGAAGCGAACCGGTCGTCTTTTGACATCGTCGCCTATGAGACCGAGCCCGGCGATATCGTGGTCAATCATCTACGCACACTGCATGCCGCGCCCGGCAATCATACGGACCAGCGCCGCCGCGCCATTGCTTTTCGCTTCACCGGCGATGATGCGCAGTATGTCGTTCGTAAAAAGGGGTCGCGCCCCATTGTCGATCCTGGCCTCGCGCCCGGTGACAAAATGCCTTGCGATCTATTTCCGACTCTTTGGCCCAAGCCGGAAGCCATGCCCAGCCTGCGTATCGACCGCGCCGGCCCTTAGCCGCCCGGACTTTCAGTCGCCAGGGGTCTAATCATAAGACGGCACCTCGGCCCAGCCATAGGCCACTTCGTCCACCTCGGCGCCGCCTATCTGAACGGTCCGGCTTGAGACCAATGTTCCGCCCAGGTGCTGGTAAAACCCCTCTGCCGGATTGCCTCTCAGGACCCACACCGCCAAGCCCTCGCCGTCTCGTTTAGACAGCCGGTTACAGGCGGCGAGAAACAATCGGCGGCCATGGCCGCCGCCCTGAAATCCGGGCAAGACATAGAGCGCATAGATCTCTTGTTCATGTCCTGGCACCACACTGCGCACCGCGCCACCGTGAGCGAACCCGACGATCTCACCGTCATCATCCTCGCTGACCAGCAGCACGCGCTCAGGCTCTTCATGCCGCATGACCCGGGCCCAAAATATGGCGCGGCTTTCTTGAGTGAAGGCTTTGATGTAATGGGCCGGCAGCAATTCCGCATAGGTTGCCCGCCATGTCTTGACATGGACATTGGCGATGCGCGCGGCGTCTTCGGCTTCAGCCGGACGGATGGTCAGCATGACGGGACTCGCGGCTGACCAGGGATGACCGGCCATTGGTTGCCGCAATACGCCGTGATGGTGCAACCTTGTCTCATGACGTCAATGTACGGCTGACCGCTTCTTCAACCTAGAGGGTTCGACATGCTCGTCTCATCCATCGACCGCTTCCTCCTCAATCGCCGCCAAGCCCTCGGCGCTGGCCTAGGTTTGGCCGCCGCTGCCGCTGGGGCAGGCACAGCGCAAGCCGCCTCGAACGGCTACGCCACGGAGCTCGACTTCGGCGGCTCGTTCGACCCCAAAAAGGCCGAGCACAACACCCTGGCTTTCTGCAAGCTCATGTCAGACACGCGGGACGGCGTCGAAACCTGCGGCTACTTCAAGGGCGATGTCTTGGCCTATGTCGGTCCCGACAAACGCCTTGAGCCGCTGTTCGGGTATGAAGGCTTCGGCATGACCCGCACCTTCCAGATCGGCGACTACGCCTGGCGCAAGCTGCACAAAGAGGTCGCCTACTACACCGACCTCAAGACCGGTGAGGTGATAGACGACTGGCACAATCCGTTTCTCGATGAAACCGTACGCGTCGTCCAGGTCCATAATGATGTCGTCAACTCCACCTGGGCGCCGACCTATTCCTTCGGTGTCGGTCCCACCAAAGTTACGTATCCGTTCGTGTTTCCGTGGCTGGTGATGGGCGACAACGCCATCGTCGACTTTGGTGTCAACACCACCCACCGGGCGGTGTTACAGCCGGACGAGTGGCCGCGTGAATCCCATGGCGAGATCACCCAGGTCATGGAAGCCATCCAGGTCCATGCCAGCCTGTCCGATCTGCTCGATCCCAAACAGACCCGGGTTCAGGCCTCCGGCTCGTGGCAGCGCATCGCGCCGTGGCTGCCGTGGATGCTGATGGGTCAGATGCCGGGGCACCTGTTCTATAAAACGGTGACCCGCCGCATGGCCGAAGGCGTCGAGGGTCTGCCGCAGCACATCCGCGAATATACGGAAGCCAATTTCCCCGACTACTTCACCGCGCCGACCGAATGGCAGGAGCCCAACGTCTCCAGCTATGAGGTCTATGAACGGGAAATGGATCCCCAGCCCTTCAAAGACGGCGTCTAAGCACCAGCGCAAGAATCGGGTCGCTGCGGGCCATGGACCGGCGTAAAGTCGGCCCATGCCTCAGGACTTCACAGCCTCTGAACCACCCTCTGCTTCGCACGAGTCGCAGGACTATCACCGTGTGCAGGCGGCTATTTCGTACGTGCTCGACCAGCGCGACGCCCAGCCCGGCCTGGATGCCATTGCCGCTGAAGTGGGCTTGAGCCCGTTTCATTTTCAGCGCCTGTTTCAGCGCTGGGCCGGTGTCAGTCCGAAGAAATTCTTGTCCTACATCACGGTCGAGCACGCCAAAGCGAGGCTTGAGGAGTCGGCCAGTGTCCTCGACGCGGCGCTGACGTCCGGGTTGTCGGGCCCGTCGCGGCTGCACGACATGATGGTCTCGGTCGAAGCCATGACTCCCGGGGAATACAAACGCCAGGGTCAGGATCTGGAGATTCGCCACGGTGTTGCGGTGACGCCGTATGGCGATGCTCTGTTCCTGATCACACAGCGTGGCCTGTGTGGTCTGGAGTTCATCGATGACGACCTGCTCAGCCTCGAACAGGCGGCGCGGGACCGTTGGCCGCTGAGCCGGTTTACCCCCGACGGCGGCGCCGCAAGAGAGATGTCAGCGCGTATCTTTTCCGCGCGGGATCAAATTCCGGTGCTGATGAAAGGTACGCCGTGGCAAACGCAGGTGTGGTCGGCTCTGCTGCGTATTCCGTCTGGGTCTATCGCGTCCTATGGGCAGATCGCCACCGCCGTCTGTTCCAAGAGGGCATCCCGGGCCGTAGGTACCGCCGTGGCCGCCAACCACATCGGCTACGTCATTCCCTGTCATCGCGTACTGCGCGCCACCGGATTGTTCAAGCGCTACCGCTGGGGCGCGCCGCGGCGCTGGGCCATGTTGGCGCAGGAGGCGGGGCCCCCTGGAGACGCGCAGAACTCTCCATAACCCGCTGATACATATAGGGAAAATCACCAAAAAATTTCCGGGGCACGGTCTTGACGCAGGCGTAGTGCGACCTATCTCAACACTGACGGACGCCTCTGTTGGGTCCGTCGATTGGCTTAACCAGGCGTGACCACTGCGGTGCGTTTTGGGGCCGCAGACGCGCGCCGACTGATATCGCTTTAGGAGGATATCTATGCGTACTTTTGATCTTGCCCCTCTTTTCCGGTCCTCTGTCGGGTTCGACAACCTGACCCGTGTTCTGGATGCCGTCACCCGGTATGACGACGCCCAGGTCGCTTATCCCCCCTACAACATCGTCAAAGAGTCCGAAGATGACTACCGCATCACCTTTGCGGTCGCCGGCTTTGGCCAGGATGACATTGCCCTCACGGTCGAGAACAACACGCTCACGGTCAAAGGCAAGGTGAACCAGGACAATGATTCGGCTCAGTACCTGCATCGCGGTATTGCCGGCCGCTCCTTCGAGCGCCGTTTCCAGCTTGCCGATCACATCCAAGTCACCGATGCGGTGATGGAAAACGGCTTGCTTCATGTCGAGCTCAAGCGCGAGGTGCCTGAGGCCCTCAAGCCGCGCACCATCGAGATTTCATCGGCATCTGCGAACACCAAGCAGATTGAGGGCTCGGCCGAGCGCAAAGCTGCCTAACGGTCCCCTAACCCACCCTTCCGACAGGGTGAGCATCAAACCCCCTTGGCGCCGCCGAGGGGGTTTTTGTTTGGCCACGCCGGTGGTGTGGCAAACGGTTCCGGCTGCTATGATGCCCGCAGGGTTGTACTCGAAAAGGGAGGTTCAGGTGGCCCGCCACGAGAACGTCATTTCCGTCTATCCGAAACTCGAGGAGAAGTTCGGTCTGAGCTATGCCGTCAAGGCTGGCAACACCATTTATCTGTCAGGCCTGCTCGCGGCGGATGATGATTTCAATCTTGTCGGTGAGAACGATATGGAGGCGCAAATCCGCTGCATCTATGAGCGGATGCAGTTTGTGCTCGGCAAATGTGGTGCCGACCTGCGTCATGTCGTCAGTGAGATCAATTTCACAACTAACTCCCCTGAGCTCAGCAAGGCCTCCTGGGTTCGGGAAAAGTTTTATAAGGATGCCGGAGCGGCTATGCCGGCGGCTACGGGCGTTGGCGTCGCCAGTTTGTATCTGCCGGGCGCGATGCTCGAAACCCATGCCACTGTTGTCCTGGACTGACGCTGCCCGACGGTGCCATGAAAAAATACCAAGTCGTTACCAACTTTCCGCGGCCCAGCGCCGATCTCATTGAGCGCGCGCGACACCTGTACACCTGCATTGTCGGTGGCCGCATGGGGCCACGCTTTGTCATGGATTCTGCAATCAAGCCGCTTGAACGCAGCTGGCGTATCTGCGGCCCAGCCCTGACCGCCCGCCCCGAACATGTCGATGATCTACTCATGGCCCAAGCTGCCGGGCAGTACGTCAAACCTGGCGATGTAGTGGTGATCGATGCCGGTGGGCAAACAAAAAGCGCGTGCCTCGGGGCCAGCATGGCCAACGGTCTCAAGGAGCAAGGTGCTGCCGGCATCGTCGCCGACGGCGCGGTGTTGACCGGTGAGGCCATCCGCACGCGGGAGGACATCCCTGTGTTTTGCCGTGGCACTGTCGCGTACTCAAATGGCATGGAGCACCCCGGCTGGATCAATGTGCCCGTGATCTGTGGAGGTGTGATCGTAAACCCGGGCGACCTGGTTTTGGGGGACGAGGACGGCGTCGTTGTCGTACCGCGCGACCGTGCCGAGGACATTATCACTTTGGTTGCCGGACGCGGTAATGAGCGTGAGGGCGCACAGCGTCCCCCAGGGGGAAACCTGCCACCGCGCGAGCCTCAAGCTGAGCCATATTACAGGCGCTCAGGTGCCGAGAAAAAGTTGGGTGACCTAGATGGCTTGAAATTTACCTGACCGCTCGCTCAGGGCAGCCCGATCTCGGTGCGACGCTGTTTCAGAAACTTTTTAGTCGTGATGAGTGTAGTTCGGCTCAAACCTCTCCCTTGATGCCATAACAGCATAGGACGTCGATATTGGCGGAAAAGGGGACGTGTAGAGTGGTAATAAGGGACGAGGACTCGGTTTACCACTCTACACTGCTGGGGTGCTTTTTCTATCTGCGAGGCCCCCATGCAAACCTTTAGTACGTGTGCTCATAAGCCGTAGCGTCTGTTTTCCAGACGCTATCGTTTGTTTTGCTGAAAGTTCCAGTAAGTTTTGTTTCCCCCTAAGTAGTTAAGATCAGTGACGCCAAAATTTCTTTAAACGCTGATGTTGAGGAATGGCTCCGCCTGCCGAAGGTGTTGTGAGATCTTTTTCAGAGTGCGAATTCTGCGTCTCTCAAAGATCCTCAACCAGAAACTCTTTTCAAGGTCCGCCGCGTACTCATCGCACATGCCTGCCGTTCCAGGGCCGAAGTAATGGCGCAGGGCACCAGCTGTCTGTGCCTCTTTAAGCAATATATCGAGGTGTCTCTTTCGCATGACACCACGGTTGCAGTTCTCCTAAGGGGGGAACATTTTCAATCTGGGTTCATCTCGTTTTGGCGCTTATTCCTTGCGGTGGGTCTGAATAAAATTCTCAAGCTCAATCCGCATTTCTGAAGAGGTCTCCATGTTGGTGATAAATCTATGGCGCCACGAGCTCTTGTCGTCCGCGTTGCCCGAAAACCTCTTATCGCTTACTCGACAGATGGATAGTGATGCTGCCGACTTAGAAACGTGCCCGGCCCCAGTGCTTTGCGATGAGAAGGGTCTAACGACCGCAGAGGTGAAGTTCATACTTGGCGAGTTGGATAGAACCCATACCTAGGTTGTCCTATGCGTAACGCGCTTTAAATGCCTTTGACGATTGAATACGTGCTTCTGAATCGCGGTGCTTCAAACACAAAGCTAAATTCCTTAACGAATCTATTTTCATCTTCGCCAAGCACAACGTATGTCCGAGACGTGGCGTAATTGATCAATTTTTCATCGATGAGTTTAAGGGACTCGCTGCGTTTGAATTGCTCAAATGCGTCGTAGCGCGGGTTCTTAAACTCCGTCGGAATTGGGGCGCTTAGAGACTTGACGCGTATGTAGAGTCCAAGCCGTCCAAGATGTGCTGCATCGATGATGATTTTGCTTCCCAGCTCAAGTTGAAGCGCGAGCTCACCGGTTGAGTGAGTCACGACGGAGCGACTGCGTTTATCTTCAGCTATAGCCATCTTCAACAGCAGCCATGAGGATAGAAAAGCGCAGTGCCTCTACAGGTGATGGGCAAACCCACACGATGCGGCGGTCATATTGGTCTCGTTCTCGCAATATGCGGCCCGATTCAACCAGGTCGTCAACTTTCCGGCTGATTGTCGATTGGGGTATGTCGACACTTTCTCTCAGCTGGTTGATGTTGATCCGTTCCCCCGACATATGACTGCGCCAGATCGTATATGAAATTGTCCAATACGGTTCCCTGGCGAATTTTGTGAACAACGTTCTTCTTACGGTTCTGAACATTTCGTATTTTTCCAACGCCGCGTTGCCGTGTGCGTTGTTCAAATACCCAATGAAGTACTCGATTCCCTTTTTCGATAGTCTTTCGATAGACAGGCCGCTTAGCTGATTTCGGACTTTTCCTAGCGAAGAAATGAGTCCGTCGTGATGTTGTATAGCGTGAAGGATGTGTCTTAAGTCCCTGAACTGTTCAAGGGTTGTGCCTTGTTTTACTTCGACGCGTAGCTCATTAATCTCAGGGTCGTAGTGGAACTGGTGTCTATTTTTGGTTCCAGTATCGACCAGGATTGTGGGGGAGAATTGTGTAGCCGGAGACGGTACAGAGCAGTCAAGATCGATCCCTGCGGTAGCTGGGTCTGACTGTGAAAAGCGAACCTGCGCATTCTCTTGGATGCCGAACTCAGCCAAAAGATTCTTTATTCTTTCCGAGACCCCCTTACCAATCATCATTGTCATGCAGCTATAATTCTCCATCTACGCGTTCATTTCGAGCGAAGTTATTTTCGTTTGAAGTGAGAACATAACTAGCGGGTTGCATGAATTTATTAACCTTTTTGAATATTAACCCTTATTGAGAAATACCACTTATGGGATAGTATTGACTCGATACAAATATAACCAAGAGTTGCTTAGAAATTCAATAATGCAACTAATAAAACTATTGCTCCATGTGCAACAGGCCTAACGTATGGGCTGGTGTGAGGCTCTGCGCCTAGGATTCCCCGCCTCAATAGCGCTGTTCCCCTAGTGACCAATCCATTGAGCTTTATGACTGGCGCTCAGGTCAGACCGATCTCAGCGAGGCGCTGATCTAGAAAGGCTCGCGCCGTAATCGGCTCGGGAAACTGGTTGGGCCGATTGGCGGAGACGCAACTCGGCAACGTGGCGATCTCGACATCCGGTGCAAAGTGCAGAAAGAACGGCATCGAGTACCGCGACTTCTTGGCCGCATCACCTGTCGGCCCAATAACCCGATGGGTCGTACTTGGCAGCACCGTGTTGGTCAGCCGGGCCAGCATGTCGCCGACATTGCAGACAATGGCATCTGAGTCCGTTTCAATCGGTATCCAGCGCCCATCGCGGCGCTGAACCTCCAGTCCAGCTTGGTCGGCGCCCCCAAGCAGTGTGATCACATTGATGTCTTCATGGGCGGCCGCGCGTTCGCCCGGTTCCTCGCTTACGCACGGTGGGTAATGAAGAAGGCGCAGAATGCTGTTGCCCGTTGAGACACGGTCCGTGAAGTAGTCTGCCGGCAGGCCGAGAAACCGCGCCACACCCACAAGCAGGCGCTGACCGAGGTCATCCATGGCTGTGAAAAAGTCCAAGCAGGCCGATTGAAAGCCGGCAACGTCTTCGGGCCAAACATTTCCTGGCATTTGGCTGGCGAGGGGTGACCCCGGCGCGAACTCCCGGCCTACATGCCAAAATTCCTTGCGGTCAGGAACAGAGGCGTCCTTGGCGGTCTCGATTCCAAATGGCGTGTAGCCGCGTTGCCCGCCGCCGCCGGCGATGTAATAAGCGCGCTTTACCTCGTCCGGCAGGGCGAAGAAGGCGCGCGTAGCCTCTCTGCATTGCTGGATGACTTTTGGATCGACACCGTGCCCGCTGACCGTGATGAAGCCAATGTGTTGCCAAGCCTCTCCGAGCTGGCGTGCGCCTTCCTCGGGGTCCTCGTCCAGCAGTGATGCATCGAGAACGGGGACGGCTTCGACCAGTGTCATCACGCCGGAGTCCGGTTGGAGCAAAATGGTGCCCGCCGCCGGACTCGAACCGGCACGCCCTTTCGGACAACGGATTTTAAGTCCGTTGCGTCTACCAATTCCGCCAGGCGGGCTTCACCCCGTTGGTAGCGGCTTGACCGGCAAAGCGCAACGCTCAAGCGGTGCGCCAGCCGCCGATCACTCGTCTTCGGGAATCAGCGGCAGGCTGTCGTCCAGGGCATACATCGTCTTGTTGAGGCAGCGTTCGGCGCGCAGGCAATCGACCGCCAGCACCGCGGCATCGGCGCGCGTTGCCGGACCCAGCTTACCCTCTTCAGTCAGATAGGCTTGCCCGGTGGCAGGACGATTATGCACCGTGCCGAGGCGAATGAATGTATAGGGCGTGCCGCTGTCGATGATGATCTGCTCTGACTCTTCACGCGCAAGATACGTGGTCTCAAACTCCTCGTAGAACTGCGGTGGAATCATGTCTTTGCTGTCGCCCGCGCCCGTCGCACTGAACAGGATCATGTGATCCAAATCCAAGCCTTCCGTGGCGGCGCGGATGTTCTTCTCACCTTCCACGTACGGGTTCGTCTCGCCGGGGCGTAGCGCCACAGTATTAATCACGGCCTCGATGTCGTGTGCCTCGAATGCGGCTTTGACACTTGCGCCGTCCATCAGGTCGCCCACGACGTACTTAACGTCCAAGCCCTCTAAGCGGCTGCGGTCTGAGGTTTCCCGGACGAACACGACGACATCTTCACCCCCGGCGAGCAGGTTCTTCACCACGTCCGAGCCAAGACGCCCGTTGCCGCCGAACACCAGCACGTCGGCCAGCGCCGGTCCGGCCATCACGGCCGATATCAGGAAACTCAGGACAAATTTAACGCGGGTCATTCTGCTCTCTCGTTCTGTGGTGCGGGTCGAGCCACCGTATCTGCGGGCACCTGGGGCGGCAAGGGCAGACCGCCTGCCTCACGGTATCGTGGACTCAGCTGGACGCAGGGTCCTCGTCGATGGGCGTATCGATGCTCGGTTCATGCCCGAGCGCGCGCACGGCAGCTGCCGCGCCGTCGATCACCGCATCGATTTGGGCTTGGTCTGTGCCCTTGGCGACAACACTCAAGCCGATACGTCCGCTGCGGAAGAATGGGTAACTGCCAACATCGATGTCAGGATATTTGTCCTGCAGCTCCGTCAACGCATCGGCCAGGTCGCCCTCACCCAAGTGCGCCTCGACAAATCTCGACAGAACCGGAACACCATGGGCCAGGGACGGCGCCACTTCGTCGAACATGGCCCGGGCGATGCTTGGCACCCCCGCCATGACATAGACATTGCCGATGAAAAACCCGGGCGCGGATGTCGCCCGTGTTTCGATGGGTTCGGCCCCTTCGGGCAGGTCCGCCATTTTCAAACGCGCCGCATTCAGTTTATTGCCGTAGTGCTTCTCCATCTTGTCGACGGAAGGCTGATGCCGCTCGAGGGCTACCCCAAAGGCCTTGGCCACGGACTGCGCCGTAATGTCGTCATGGGTCGGTCCAATGCCACCTGTGGTGAACACATACGTATGCGCACGGCGCAGGGCGTTCACCGCATCGACGATCTCGTCTTCAATGTCGAGAATCACCCGGACTTCCCGTAGAGGAATTCCGATGCCGCCGAGGGCCGACGCGAGGAAATTGATATTCGCATCCTGTGTCCGGCCGGAGAGAATTTCATTGCCGATGATAATCAGCGCGGCGGTTGGAGTGTCGGGTGTTGACGGTGACGGCATGGCCGCGACTGTAAGGAGGCCATGGCGCTGAAGCAACGGCGTTACAGATTTGCCCGTATTACCGGCAGCAGTGGCGCATCTGCATCGGGCATGGGGTAGTCGTCCAGCGCACCGCTCTCAACCCACGCAATCTTCTGCGTTTCCCGTGGTGTCACCATGCCCTGCCAGCGGCGGCAGAGGTACACCGGCATGAGCAGGTGAAACGCCGCATAGGAATGAGAGGCGAAGGTCAGAGGGGTTAAATCTTGGAGCGCGACCTCAAGGGAAAGCTCTTCACGGAGTTCCCGGACCAACGCGGCTTCCGGCGTTTCGCCCGCTTCCAGCTTGCCGCCGGGAAATTCCCACAGTCCGGCCATGGACTTGCCCTCAGGCCGCTGGGCCAGAAGAATCTCTCCCGCCTTATTCACCAGCACCGCCGCCACGACAGTGATGACCGGTAAACTCCCGGCGTTTTCCTCAGGTGCGGTAGTCGGCATTGATGTCGATGTAACCGTGAGTCAGATCGCAGGTCCATACGGTTGCCGTGCCATCGCCTATGCCGACATCGACGGCAATGACGATTTCCCGGCCCGTCATGTGTTTCGCCACCGGGGCTTCGTCATATCCTTCGACCGGTTCGCCGTTGCGGGTGATCTGGACGCCGCCGATGGCAATGTCCAGCCGGTCGCGGTCCGCTTTTTGTCCCGACTTGCCGACGGCCATGACAATACGGCCCCAGTTGGCGTCCTCGCCGGCGATTGCTGTTTTGACCAGGGGTGAATTGCCAATCGCCAGACCGATGCGCCGGGCCGCGTCATCGTTTTCCGCGCCGCTGACGGCGATCTCGACAAATTTCTGCGCCCCTTCGCCGTCCTTGACGACTTGATGCGCCAGATCGATCAGCACTTCATCCAGTGCGGCGGCAAACATCCTCGCGGCGTCGGATGACATGTCTTCAATCAGCCCGTTCTTTGCCGCGCCCGTCGCAAACAACAACAGTGTGTCTGACGTCGACGTATCGCCATCAACCGTGATGGCGTTGAAACTCTTGTCCGCGCCGGCGGCCATCATGGCCTGGGCGGCGTCATGGGTGATTGCCGCGTCGGTCATTACATAGGCCAGCATAGTCGCCATGTCGGGGGCGATCATGCCAGAGCCTTTGGCGAGCCCCGTCAGCGTCACAGTGGTGCCGTCGAGATCAACCGTGCGCGTCGCCCCTTTCGGATAGGTGTCCGTGGTCATGATCGCCTCGGCGGCATCTTGCCAGCGGTCAGCGGCGAGCTGCTCGACCAGTTCATCGATCCGCGCGGTGATGCGGTCTTCCAGCAAATACTCGCCAATCGTCCCGGTCGAACAGACATACACCTCATTGTGATCGCAGGACAAAGCGGAACTCACCGTCGCAGCTGTTTTCGCGACAGCGTCTTGCCCGCGCTTGCCCGTAAATACGTTGGCATTGCCCGAGTTTACAATCAGCGCCCGAGCTGTACCGGTTTTCAGCGCCTCCCTGTTCCACAGAACCGGGGCCCCCGCGGTGGCCGACTTGGTCATCACCCCGGCGACGACGGTTCCCGGTGTGAACTCGGCCAGCATCAGATCCAGCCGGCCACTGTAACGCACGCCCGCTTCGCAGGCGGCCAAACGGACACCGGCCACGGCCGGCAAGGCCGGGAATGAGGCGGGCGCGAAGGGTGAGGGTGGGTAGGCCATAACGGTAATCCTTCCGGTTGCGGCTTCTTCGCACAGCCGGGCGCATTCGTCCAGCGCTGCGAATCGGCCTTAAACCCCCGATTTTACTGAGATTCCGGAGCCCAAGGTGCTCACCTGTCGTTGACACGTGGCTGTTGGGTTTCTATGTCTTCACCGGCGCCCGGTGCCTCCGGTGCGTCCCCTGGAAACTCCGGCCGAGGTGTACATGTTCGGCGCCATCAACAAACTTCTGTTTGGCACCCTAAACGACCGTGCGGTCAAGAAACTGCAGCCGGTTGTCGATGCGATCAACGCCCTCGAGCCCGAGCTCGAAGCCCTAGACGATGAGGCGTTGCGCGCCCGGACTGGCTGGCTTAAGTCACGTCTGGCCGAGGGCGAAACCCTGGATGACATCATTGTTGATGCCTTCGCTACGGTGCGCGAAGCCGCCAAGCGCACCTTGGAACAGCGCCATTTCGACGTCCAGCTCATGGGCGGACTGGTCCTGAACAGCGGTAAAATTGCTGAAATGGGCACCGGCGAGGGAAAGACGCTCGTCGCAACACTGCCCGTGTATTTGAATGCTCTGGAGGAAAAGGGCGTCCATGTCGTCACGGTCAATGACTACCTCGCCAGCCGTGACGCCGAATGGATGGGCCAGATCTATCAGTTTCTCGGTCTAACGGTGGGCTGTATTCGCGGCGGACTGGACGATCATGCCCGCCGGGCCGCCTACGCCTGCGACGTGACCTACGGCACCAACAACGAATTCGGATTCGACTACCTGCGCGACAACATGAAGTACGCGCTGCCCGATATGGTGCAGCGCGACTTCCATTACGCCATCATCGACGAAGTGGACTCCATTTTGGTCGACGAGGCGCGCACGCCCCTCATCATCTCCGGCCCCTCTCAAGACAAGACAGACATGTATGCCCGCGTCGACAAGCTCATCCCCGAGCTGGTCGAAGACGACTACGAGAAGGACGAGAAGGTCCGCTCGATCACGCTCACCGACGACGGTGCCGAACATGCCGAAGAGCTGCTCAGGTCGCATGGCATTCTCGAGGGCGGTAACCTTTACGATCTGCAAAACGTCTCCCTGATCCACCACGTCAATCAGGGTCTGCGGGCCCATCACATGTTCCAGCGCGACGTTCATTATTTGGTGCGCGATGACCGTGTGCATCTCATCGATGAGTTCACGGGCCGGGTGATGGAAGGCCGCCGCCTGTCCGAGGGACTACACCAAGCGCTTGAGGCCAAGGAAAACGTCACGGTTCAGAACGAGAACCAGACCCTCGCGAGTGTGACCTATCAAAACTATTTCCGGATGTATCCCAAGCTTGCGGGCATGACCGGCACGGCCATGACAGAAGCCGAGGAGCTCGGCCAGATCTATAATCTGGATGTTGTTGCCATTCCGTCGAACCGTCCGATGGTGCGTGATGACTCCGATGACGAGGTCTACCGCACAGAAGAAGAGAAATTCGAGGCGATCGTCGAGCTGATCGAAGAATGCAACGCGCGCAAGCAGCCGGTTCTGGTGGGTACGGTCTCCATCGAAAAATCTGAAAAGCTCGCGACGTTTCTCAAGAAGAAACAGAAGATCAAAAGTGAAGTTCTCAACGCCAAGCACCACGAGCGCGAAGCCCACATCATCGCGCAGGCCGGTGTTCCCGGTGCGGTGACCATCGCCACCAACATGGCGGGCCGCGGCACCGACATCCAGCTCGGCGGCAATCCGGATTTCATGATCGAAGACGAAGAGGCCAAAAAGGGTCAGCCACTTACCGAGGACGAAAAAGCAGCAATCCAAGAAAGCGTCGCCGCGCAAAAACAGATCGCACTCGATGCCGGTGGGCTTTTCGTGCTCGGCACCGAGCGCCACGAGAGCCGGCGCATCGACAATCAGCTGCGCGGCCGCTCCGGGCGCCAGGGTGATCCTGGGGCGTCCAAATTCTTTCTTTCCCTACAAGATGATCTGATGCGCATCTTCGGATCTGAGCGCATGGACGGCATGCTTCAGCGCCTGGGCTTGGAGCATGGTGAGGCCATCATCCACCCGTGGATCAATAAGGCCATTGAGAAAGCGCAGCAAAAGGTCGAAGCGCGCAACTTCGATACGCGCAAAAACTTGCTGCAATACGACGATGTCATGAATGACCAGCGCAAGGCGATTTTCGAGCAGCGCAAGGAAGTCATGTCCTCCGACGATATTTCCGAGCTGGTCGTCGATATGCGTCATCAGGTGATTGACGACCTGGTTGCCCAAGCCATTCCCCAACGGGCCATGGCCGAGCAATGGGATGTCGATCTCCTGCATGAGGAAACGCTCCGTCTGCTCGGACTCGATCTGCCGTTCAAAGATTGGGTGGCGGAAGAGGGCATAGCCGACGAAGAAATTCGTGACCGCATGATTGAAGAGTCCGACCGTAAGATGGCGGAAAAAGCTGCCAACGTCGGACCCGATGTGGTGCGGCGGGTCGAGAAAAGTCTGGTGTTGCAGATGATCGATGCCGGCTGGCGTGATCACCTCCAGCAACTGGACTATCTGCGTGGCTCCATCCAGCTCCGGGCATACGGACAAAAGCAGCCGCTGCTTGAGTATCAAAAAGAATCCTTTGCGATGTTCGAGGAGATGCTCGAATCCCTTCGCTCACGCGTGACTGAAATTCTGTGCCGTGTCGAAATTCAAGTCGAACCGCCACCCGAAGATCTGAAACCACAGGGTCCCAAAGGTGTGCTGGTCGCCGGTGGTCAGTCCGCGGCCGACGTCCAAGCCCGTCAGCGCCGGGTCGAGGAATTTGGGCAGCAGCGCTCCATGCCTCGGGTCGATCCCAACGAGCGCAACCCCGCCGACCCTTCCACCTGGGGGAAGGTTGCCCGCAACGAGCCCTGCCCGTGTGGATCAGGCAAGAAATACAAGCATTGTCATGGGGTTGTGGGCTCCACCCCGGTCGCCGAGCAGGTTTGAAACCTTTCACGGCAGCCAAGCGTTTTTGACTCGAAGGGGCCTGCCGCGTAGGCTTACCGCACAGATAACAAAGGGATTTTTCCCATGGCCATTGAACCGACACTTGAATCCGCGATTACGGCGCAGCGTTCCAATCTGCTGAATCAAATCGGCAACTCCGCGCAGGGCAGCCAAGCGGCCAGCGCTCAGACCACGGTGACGTCTATCGCGGATCAGGTCCGCAATGACAAAGACGACGACGACAAAAAGTTTGGCGCGCCACCGCCCGGACGCGGCGAAAAGTTAGACATCTCCATTTGACCGGACTGCCGGTCTGATCGAACGAAAGGCGGCTTTTTCTAGCCGCCTTTTTTATGTCCTGTCTCCGACTCAACACCAACATCTCGCGTGGTTGTCTCGGCGTGCGTCCCGGGTCATGCTGACCTGATGGATGACCCCCCGAAATCCCCTCTTGGGCCGGTTCACGAGCGCATTCCGCCCGGCGATGACCGGCCGCGCCGTGTCTGCGACGACTGCGGTTTCGTCAACTATGTCAATCCGCGCGTCGTCGTTGGCGCCGTGAGTACCTGGGAGGGTCAGTTTCTTTTGGTCAAACGCGACATTGAGCCGCGCAAGGGGTACTGGACGATCCCAGCCGGGTTCCTGGAAGTGGGTGAAACGATTGAGGCGGGCGCGGTTCGGGAAACCTGGGAGGAGGCGCGCGCGCGGATCAAAGTTGATGCCATGCTGGGTGTGTACAACATTGTTCGCATCGCTCAGGTCTACATCGTGTTCCGCGCAGAGATGTTGTCGCCGCATCACGCACCGGGGCCCGAAAGTGCGGACTCCATGCTGACACGCTGGGACGATATTCCATGGGACGATCTGGCATTCCCAAGTGTAGGCTGGGCGCTAGAACATTTTCGCGGGGCGCACACAGAGGGAGTGATCGTCCCACAAAACGAACCGCCGAACGCTCACTGGGAACGATAAAGCCAGATTGCCGCGTAAGAGGGACCGCCATGAAGTCGATATTTGCGACCGTGTTATTTTTGGTTTTGAGTGCCGGATTGGCCACCGCCCAGGATCAGCCACCGCTGCAGCGCGATCTGATGATCATCAGCGAGTTGTTTCCCGGCACCTACGACAACAACGAGCAGGTTTATTTCAACGGTCGCCTGAACGTGCCCGAGAACGTCCGTCACGAACGCGTGCTTTCGGAAGTGCGGCGCATTCCAAATGACCGCTTCGGCACGCATGCGTTTTTTATCCTTGATTACTGGTACGAACAAGACCGCTGGCACCCGCGCATCTACTCGCTTCATATTGATGAGGAAGAAAACGCCATTCGCATGAAGCTGCACATGTTCGCGGGGTTCGATCGCGCACCGTACCTCAACGCCCACAACGACCTCTCAGCGCTCGATAGTCTGTCCCTTGATGATCTGACCAATCTGCCGGAGTGCGATATGTTCTGGCGGCCATTGATCCATGGCTATCACGCGGTGATGAAAGACAAAGCCTGTGTGTACGAGGAGTATGACGAGACCGTCTACGCCGATTATCAAATCATGCTGGACGATCGCGCCTTGTGGAAAGGTGACGTCATTCGCCGGCTCTCCGACGACGTGCAAATGAACTCAGAGCCGGTGATATTGCACAAGCAACTCAAGGCCCGCTGGTTCACCTGCAACATGGGATTCTCCGGCGAGGGCACGTCGGGCAACTTCGGTAACATCCGCATGCATGATCAGGGCGGCGAGTACTTCGTGCCCCAGCCCACGGAAGATAAACCCGACCGGGAAATCGGCATCCGTCTGCGCAACGTCGACTGGGCCATGAATAATGGCGCTCAAGGCTTCACCAACGATGTCTTTGTCATGTACGTGGTCGAGCGGGCGGGCGGGCGTGACCGCAACATCACCTATTCCTGGGGCGCGCCCGAGGAAACCAGCGTCGGTTTGAATCTGCAGTGGATGATTACGTCCTGCTATATCACGCCAACCAGTCAAACGCGGCCCTATCTTAGAAGGCCGCCGGCTGGACCGTGGCAGGGCACAATGCCCTAATCTGACCTAGGTTAAACCCATCAAGCTGCGGGCGAAGTCTTCGGCTTTGAATGGCCGTAGGTCATCAATGCCTTCGCCGACGCCGATGTAGTGCACCGGCAGGCCGAAGCGGTCAGCCAGCGCAACGACCACGCCGCCCTTGGCCGTGCCATCCAACTTGGTCATCACCAGCCCCGTCACGCCCGCGGTCTCGCGGAAGGCTTCCACCTGACTGTGGGCGTTTTGTCCCACCGTGGCGTCCAGCACCAGCAGCACCGCATGGGGGGCGGTGTCGTCCTGTTTCCTGATGACCCGCACGATCTTCTCAAGCTCGGCCATCAGGTTGTCTTTGTTCTGCAGCCGTCCGGCGGTGTCGATAATCAGTATGTCATCGCTCCGCTCACGCGCCTCGGTCAGGGCGTCGAAGGCCAGACCTGCCGCATCCGCGCCAGTCTCCCGGGCGATCACCGGTACGCCACACCGCTCGCCCCACACCTTGAGCTGCTCGACCGCCGCTGCGCGGAAGGTGTCGCCCGCGGCCAGGGTGACGGCTTTACCGCTCGCCTTAAATTGATGCGCCATCTTGCCGATGGTGGTCGTCTTGCCGGCACCATTGACCCCGACCACCAGAATAACGAAAGGGCTCGTTTCAGATGACAGCGTCAGCGGCTGCGCCACGGGTTCCAGAATACCTGCGATGTCCTCAGCGAAAGCCGACCGCACTTCTTCGGAGGTGACATCCTTGCCGAACCTGGACTTGGCCAAGTTTGTTGTCAGCTTTGCAGCAGTCGCTGCGCCCAGGTCAGCGGTGATCAGCAGCTCTTCCAGTTCTTCCAGAGCTGCGTCATCGAGCTTGCGCTTGGTGATCAGGTCGCCGATGCCGCCAGCAATTTTGGACGACGACTTGCGCAAGCCCGCCGTCAAACGGCTAAACCATCCGCCTTTTTTGTCTTCGGCGTCAGTGGTGTCTGAGGGACTCATGAGTTAGGCGGCGATGAGGTGTGTGCCGTCATGTCCGGCAATGGTCACGTCCACAATGGACCCGGTTGGTGCATCCGCCACTTTCACCGGTACGAAGTGCTCGCTGTTGCCGACACCGCCGTCTTCCATCAGTACGGATGCGCCGTGGCCAACCCGGCTTTGTAGAAACGCCGTCATTTGATCCTGGCCGGCAGCACGAAGCTTTGCCGCTCTTTGTTTGATCACCTGTTTATCCACTTGCGGCATCCGTGCCGCCGGGGTGCCCTGGCGGACGGAGTAGGGAAACACGTGCAGGTGGGTTAGGTCCGACTCTTGAATCAACGCCAATGTGTTCTCGAATTGGGCGTCGGTCTCGGTCGGGAACCCGGCAATCAGATCGGCGCCAAAAACCGCGTCGGGGCGCAGGCCGCGCACCCGCGCGGCAAAGTCGATTACGTCCTGGCGCGCATGCCGCCGCTTCATGCGTTTAAGAATCATATCGTCGCCGGCTTGGACGGAGATATGGAAGTGCGGCAGCAGGCGCGGCTCATCGGCGATCACCTGAAACAGGTCCTCATCGGCCTCCGCCGGATCCAAGGACGACAAGCGCAGGCGCGGTAGCTCCGGCACGGCGGCCAGCAACCGGCGCACCAACTGCCCGAGCGTCGGTGCGCCCGGCAGGTCCTGGCCATAGCCGGTGATGTCGACGCCGGTCAGCACGACTTCTTTATGCCCTGCCGCGACCAGCGCCCGAATCTCATCGAACAGCGGACCCAGGGGTACGCTGCGGTTATTGCCGCGGGCGAAGGGAATAATGCAGAAGGTGCAGCGGTGGTCGCAGCCTTGTTGGATCTGCACAAACGCGCGGGTGCGGCCATCGAAACCCGCCGCCAAATGGCTGGCGGTTTCCCGTACCGTCATGATGTCGCTCACCAGCACCGGCGCGGTTTGATCCAGCGCGAAACTGTCCGCCTTCATCTTGTGTTCGTTGCCGATCACCTGAGTCACTTCCGGCATGGCGGCATAGCGGTCCGGATCGAGCTGGACAGCGCACCCCGTGGCGATGATCTCGGCCTCCGGGTTGTCGCGATGCAGACGCCGCAGCGCCTGGCGGCTTTGCCGTTCGGCTTCGCGTGTGACTGCGCAGGTGTTGACGATGATCGTGTTGGTGCGCCCGGCGGCAACCGCATGGCCGCGCATCACTTCGCCTTCATAGGTGTTCAGGCGGCAGCCGAAGCTGACGACGCGCGGGTCTTCCGCCGCGTGCTGACGGGACGCGGTCATGCCAACAGGCTCCGGTCCAACAGGCCGGTGAATGTTTCCGCCGCCGGCCCGGTCATGATCACGTGGCCGTCCTCGCGCCATTCGATCTGCAAATCGCCGCCGTCCAGCGTCACGGTTACGGCCCGGTCGGTCAGACCGCGCCGCGCCGCCGCCACGCCCACGGCACAGGCACCGGTGCCGCAGGCTTGAGTAATACCGACGCCCCGCTCCCACACCCGCATGCGCACATGGCTGCGGTCGAGCACCTGTGCGATTTCCACATTGGTGCGTTTGGGAAACAAAGCGTGCGTTTCAATCGCCGGTCCCATTTCCTCAAGATCGACATGCAGAACATCATCGACGAAGAACACCACATGCGGATTGCCCATGCTCACCGCGACGGGATTGGTCAATTCGCCGGCGACAAAATCCAGGTGCGCGGTGTCCTCTTCCATCGCCAGCGGAATATCCTGCCAGTCCAGCTTGGCCGGTCCCATGTCGACCGCCACCAGATCGCCCGCCCGCGTTGCCGCAACCGGCCCGGCCAGGGTATCCAGCACCACCTTATCTTTGCCGAGGTCGTCCATCACCACCGCTGCGACGCAGCGGGCGCCATTGCCGCAGGAGGCCGACACGCCGCCATCCGCATTGCGCACGGCCATGAACACATCGCCACCGGCTTGGGCCGGCTCGATAATCAGCAGCTGATCACAGCCCACGCCGGTACGCCGGTCGGCAATCGCCTGCACCTGCACCTCGCTCAGTTCCAGCGGGCGTGCCCGGGCGTCGAGAACGACAAAGTCGTTGCCGAGCCCATGCATTTTGCGGAAGGGCAGGCCCTCTATGGCGGGATCGCGGGTCATGGGGCGGGTTATATGGGTCTCAAGCCCGCTGAGTCCAGAGGTTGCGCGGGCCCCGCCGGGCCGCCAAGGCCCTGATTTCCTTGACTCTCAAGGCGCCAAGGCGTAAACCCCGCCCGTCTTGTCCCAGTCTTAGCTGTTTGGGATGGGGCACGGAATCAACAATCTTCGGGCATCCTGCTCCCGAGGGGGTCCGTCAGTCCGCGAGGGTTCGCGCACTGGCGCGCTACTGCTTTGGGCAAACGGAACCGGGGATACGACGGCACACGAGACGGCATAAGGAACGCACACCGGGTATGTTCGACGGTCTGTCACAGCGGCTGGGATCGGTCTTCGAAGCGCTCACCAAACGCGGCGCTCTGAAGGAAGATGACGTCCACGCGGCCATGCGCGAGGTCCGAGTGGCCCTGCTTGAAGCCGACGTCGCCCTGCCGGTGGTTAAGGACTTCATCGAAAAGGCAACCGAACAGGCCGTCGGCGAAAAGGTCATCCGCTCTGTCACGCCCGGTCAGATGGTCATCAAGATCGTCAACGACTGCCTGGTCGAGATGCTCTCGGGCGACGATGAAGCCGCCGCCCAGCTCAATCTGAAGGCCGCGCCACCCGTGCCGATCTTGATGGTCGGCCTGCAGGGCTCCGGTAAAACCACCACCACCGCCAAGATCGCCCGGCACCTTCAAACCAAAGAAAAGAAACGTGTGCTGATGGCCTCGCTCGATGTCTATCGCCCGGCGGCGATGGATCAGCTGGCGACACTGGGGCAGCAAGCCAACGTCATCACCCTGCCGATCGTGGCGGACCAAAAGCCGGTCGAGATCGCAAAGCGCGCGCTGGACGAAGCCCGCAAGGGCGGCTTCGACGTGGTGCTGCTGGATACCGCGGGGCGCACCACCATCGATCAGGCGTTGATGGACCAAGTCACCCAGGTCCGCGATGCGGTCCCGCCGGTTGAAACGCTTCTCGTCGCCGACGCCATGACCGGTCAGGACGCCACCGCCACCGCCACCGCGTTTCAAGAGAAAGTCGGCATCACCGGCATCGCGCTGACCCGCGTCGATGGCGACTCCCGTGGCGGCGCTGCGTTGTCCATGCGGGCGGTCACAGGGGTGCCCATCAAGCTGATGGGGGTCGGCGAAAAGACCGACGCCCTCGAACCTTTCCATGCGGAGCGCATCGCCAGCCGCATTCTCGGCATGGGCGACGTCGTCAGCCTGGTGGAGAAGGCGGCGGAAACCGTCGATCAGGAAGAGGCCGAGCGTCTCGCCAAACGCATGATGCAGGGCCAGTTCGATCTCGACGATCTGCTCTCCCAGCTGCGTCAGTTGCAAAAGATGGGCGACATGAAAGGCATCCTCGGCATGCTGCCCGGCGTCGGCAAAATGGCCAAACAGCTCAAACAGGCCGATGTCGATCCCAAGATGATCAAGCGCCAGGAAGCCATTCTGCTGTCGATGACGCCGCGTGAACGGCGCCAGCCTGCGGTGATTAAGGCCTCCCGCAAGAAACGCATCGCCGCCGGTTCCGGCACGTCCGTGCCCGACGTCAATCGCCTGCTCAAGCAGCACCAGCAAATGGCAACGGTGATGAAACAGATGAAGAAGAAGGGCCTCGGCGGATTGCTGTCCGGCGGCGGCATGCCGGGGATTCCCGGCGGGTCTGGTGGCGGAATGGGCGGCTTAGGCGGAGGTCTGCCCGGCGGCCTGCCCCCCGGCGGTCCCTTCCGCGGCAGATGATCAGAAGCCTTGAAACGTTACCAATTTTACTAGCCACGAAACACACGACCACAAAGACGACACAGAGACGATAAGGAGTTCTAAAACATGAGTTTGCGTATCCGACTTTCCCGCGGTGGGGCGAAAAAGCGCCCGTTCTACCGCATCGTTGTTGCCGACAGCCGCTCGCCGCGCGACGGCCGCTTCATCGAGAAGCTCGGCACCTACAATCCTATCCTGCCGAGTGATCACGAGAAGCGGATCACCATGAAGGAAGAGCGCATCCGCCACTGGCTGGGCCAAGGCGCGACGCCATCGACACGTGTGCACCGCTTCCTGGCGCAGGCCGGCATTCTGGAAGCGTTGCCGATCCCCGAGCAGACCAAGAAGGACAAGCCCCGCGCCAAGGCGCAGGAGCGTCTGCGCGAAGCCGAAGAGGCAGCCAAAGCGGCGGCGGAAGCTGCAGCCGCTGAAACGGAAGCCCCAGCTGAGGAAGCACCCGCAGAAGAAGCGCCGGCTGAGGAAGCGCCCGCAGAAGAGGCTGCTGCGGAAGAGGCTCCTGCTGAGGAGGCTCCGGCTGAAGAGGAGAAGGCTGAGGGCTAACGCCCTCGCGTCAGGCCATGTCTGCGGACGGCACTCCCGCGGGGTCAGAGGCACCGGTGTGTTTGGGCGTTGTGGTCGGCGCCCGGGGGCTCAAAGGCGATGTCCGGATCAAGAGTTTTACCGAAGATCCGTCAGATGTCGCCGCCTACGGCCCGGTGCAGACCGACGATGGGCAGAGCTTATCTCTGACCATCACCGGCGATGCCAAGGGGGTGGTGATCGCCCGCATCAAAGGGGTTGCGGATCGCACCCAGGCCGAGGCGCTCAAAGGCCAGCGATTGTATGTTCCGCGCGCGGCACTGCCGCAGACGGATGACGAGAACGAGTACTACCACGCCGATCTCATCGGCCTGGCGGTTGTAGATGAAACGGGAACGGAATGCGGCACAGTGATTGCCCTTTACGATTTCGGCAGCGGCGACGTGATCGACTTGCGCTTGACGCAGGGGCGCACCGTCATGCTGCCGTTTACCCGCGCCGCCGTGCCCGAAGTGGATGTGTCCGGGGGGCGGCTGGTGGTCTCCCGCGCCGTTCTGGACGAGGTGCTGAACGACACACCGGAGGAGGACGAGACGCCATGAGCTCCGCGGCGTCTTTTCAGGCCGTCGTCCTCACTTTGTTTCCGGGTATGTTCCCGGGGCCGCTGGGGGAGTCCCTGGCCGGCAAGGCGTCCGCGGACGGGCTGTGGGGCTTGGAAACGGTAGACATTCGGGACTTTGCACGCGATAAACACCGCTCAGTGGACGACACCCCTTTCGGGGGCGGCGCCGGGATGGTGATGCGGCCCGATGTCATCGATTCCGCATTGCAGAGTGCCCATGTCGAGGGCCGGGCTCTGGTGTACCTCACACCGCGCGGCAAGGTCTTTGACCAGGCCATGGCGCAAGACTTGGCGGCCGGTCCGGGCGTTACGTTGCTGTGTGGCCGCTATGAAGGTGTCGACCAGCGCGTCATCGACGCCTGGGAGATGACCGAAGTCAGCCTCGGCGACTTCGTTCTGTCGGGCGGTGAGGCGGCAGCCATCACACTGCTCGACGCCATCGTCCGGTTGTTGCCGGGCGTGATGGGCAGCGAAGAGTCGCTGTCTGAGGAAAGTTTCGAAGCGGGGCTGCTTGAGTATCCCCACTTCACCCGGCCGGAAGAGTGGAACGGCCGTTCGGTGCCGGAGGTTTTACGTTCAGGGCACCACAAAAACATCGAAGCCTGGCGGCGGGACCAGGCCGAAACCATAACCCGCTTGCGGCGTCCCGATCTGTGGGATCGTTATGTCGCCGCTGGGACGAACAAGAAAGGCTAAGACAATGGATACCATTCAGGAACTCGAGCAGGAGCAGATTGCTCAACTGACCGAAGGTAAGGACATTCCTGACTTCACACCCGGTGACACCGTGCGCGTGCATGTGAAGGTGAAAGAAGGTCAGCGCGAACGCATTCAGGCGTATGAGGGTGTGTGCATCGCCCGCAAGAACGCCGGTGTGAACTCCGCGTTCACCGTGCGCAAGATTTCCTTCGGCGAAGGCGTCGAACGTGTGTTCCCGCTTTATGCGCCGATCATCGATCACATCGAGTTGGTGCGCCGTGGCCGTGTCCGCCGCGCCAAGCTGTACTACCTGCGCGGCCGCCGTGGCCGTTCGGCCCGTATCGCCGAGGATACCGCAGCCGTGCTCAAGGCGCGCGAAGCCGCGAAGGCCGAAGCCGCTGGATCGAACGGCGCCGAAGGCTAGCGCGCTCCCGCGTTAGCTTCGGTTTCGGATTGAGTGGTTCGCAATGGCCCAGCCGCGCACACTGTATGACAAGTTGTGGGACAGCCATGTGGTTCATCAGGAACCGAATGGCGCTGCCCTGATCTATATCGATTTGCATCTCACGCACGAGGTGACGACGCCGCAGGCCTATGAAGGTCTGCGTCTCGCCGGACGCCAGCTGCACCGCACGGACAAGACGATTGCCGTCCCCGATCACAACGTCCCAAGCACGCCCGACCGGTTGGAGAAGATCGACGATCCGGAAAGCCGCCTGCAGCTCGAGACGCTGAAGCAAAATTGCGAGGACTTCGGGGTTGAGTACATCCCGATGGACGATATCCGTCAGGGCATCGTGCACATCATCGGCCCGGAGCAAGGCCTCACCCAACCCGGCAAGACCATCGTCTGCGGCGACAGCCACACCGCGACCCATGGCGCCTTTGGCGCGCTGGCCTTTGGCATCGGCACCTCTGACGTCGAGCACACCTTGGCGACGCAGACCCTGTCGATGCAGAAGTCCAAAAACATGCTGGTCAAGGTCGAGGGCAAGCTGCCCCTCGGCACAACATCGAAAGACTTGATCCTGCACATCATCGGACGCATCGGCACCGCCGGCGGCACCGGTCATGTCATCGAGTATCAAGGCGAGGCCTTCACCGATCTGTCGATGGAAGGGCGCATGACGGTCTGCAATATGACCATCGAAGGTGGCGCCCGCGCCGGCCTCATCGCGCCGGATGAAAAGACGTTCGAATACCTCAAGGGCCGTCCCCACGCGCCGAAGGGCGCGGCCTGGGAAGCGGCGGTGGCGTACTGGAAAACGCTCAAGACCGACGACGGCGCGGTGTTCGACAAAGAGGTTGTTATCGACGCCTCCGACATCGTGCCGCACGTCACCTGGGGCACATCACCGGAAGACGTGCTGCCGATCACCGCCACCGTGCCCAAGCCGGAAGACTTTACTGACGCCAGCAAGCAAAGTGGTGCGAAGCGCTCGCTCGAATACATGGGCCTCACCGCAGGCACGCCGCTGGAAGAGGTGCCCGTCGACAAAGTCTTCATCGGCTCATGCACCAACGGGCGCATTGAAGACCTGCGCGATGCTGCCGCCGTTATGAAAGGCCGCAAGGTTGCTGATGGCGTTGAGATGCTGGTGGTGCCGGGCTCGGGTCTGGTCAAGCATCAGGCGGAAGAGGAAGGCTTGGATCAAATTTTCCTCGACGCCGGTGCCGAGTGGCGCGAGCCCAGTTGCTCCATGTGTCTCGGCATGAACCCGGACATTCTGCAGCCCGGCGAACGCTGCGCGTCCACGTCCAACCGCAATTTCGAGGGCCGCCAGGGCCGCGGTGGGCGCACCCATTTGCTGAGCCCGGCGATGGCGGCCGCTGCTGCCGTCACCGGCCATCTGGCCGACGTGCGCAAGGTGACAAACTCATGAACGCCTTGCTGCAATGGGCCGATGCGGAAGACGCCATCAAGGTCGATCTTGACGCCCTGTGGGAGAAAGCGCTCGCTGAAGGCCGCGATGTCGGCATCAAAGTGAAGCGTGCGCTGCGCGATGACGTCGCGGGTGCTGCTGATAACATGAGCGAGTTTGCTATCATTTCCGCCTGGGCCCGTGGCCGGGGCCGGAAAAGCGGAAAGTAAGTCCCGGGGAGGAGGAAGAGACATGGAAAAGTTCACCGTTCTCAAGGGGGTTGCCGCACCGTTGCCGATGGTCAATGTCGACACTGACATGATCATGCCCAAGCAGTTCCTGAAGACCATCAAGCGCACCGGTCTGGGCAAAGCGGCGTTCTTCGACATGCGCTATGACGACAATGAAGCCGAGCGTCCGGAGTTTGTGCTCAACCAGGAGCCGTTCCGTCAGTCCAAGATTCTCATCGCCGGCAAAAACTTTGGCTGCGGCTCCTCGCGTGAGCACGCGCCGTGGGGCCTGCTGGACTTCGGCTTCCGCTGCGTCATCGCGCCCAGCTTTGCCGACATCTTCTACAACAACTGTTTCAAGAACGGCATTTTGTGCATCACCCTGCCGGAAGATCAGGTGGAAGCGCTGCAGGCCAAAGCAGACGGCAGCGAGTTCACGGTCGATCTCGAGAACATGCAGATCACCGCGCCGGACGGCAGCGTCACGGCGTTCGAGCTCGATGCCACCCGCCGTCACAATTTGCTCAATGGTCTTGATGACATCGCCTTGACCTTGCAGCACATCGACAAGATCAAAGCGTTCGAAGAGAAGCAGCAGGCCCAGCAGCCCTGGCTGTACAGCTAGGTCTTCATCGATCATGAGCACGAAAAAGATTCTCGTCCTCGCCGGGGACTGCATCGGGCCTGAGGTGATGGTTCAGGCGCGGCGTATTCTCGACTGGTTGAACGGCACCGGTGCGGCGTCCTTTGAAATCGAAGAGGGATTGGTCGGCGGTGCGTCCTATGACGCTCATGGCACGCCGTTGACGGACGAGACCACCGATCTCGCGCTCGCCTCCGACGCTGTTTTGTTCGGCTCCATCGGTGGGCCGCAGTGGGACGACGTTGACTACGATCTCCGTCCGGAGAAAGGCTTGCTGCGCTTGCGCAAGACCATGGGCCTGTTCGCCAATCTGCGTCCGGCCATTGTGTTCGATGCCCTGGCTGGCGCGTCCTCGCTCAAGACCGAATTGGTGCAGGGCCTTGATGTGATGATCGTGCGCGAGCTGATCGGCGGTATCTATTTCGGTGAGCCCCGCGGCATTGAAGACCTCGGCGATGGCGAACGCCGCGGCTACAACACCCAGGCCTATTCCACGGCTGAAATTCTCCGCATCGCCCACGTCGCCTTCGATCTCGCCCGCAAACGCGATAGCCGTGTGTGTTCGGTCGACAAAGCCAATGTGATGGAAAGCGGCGTGGTGTGGCGCGATGAAACCACCAAGCTGCGCGATGCGGACTACACCGACATCGATCTCAGCCACATGTTCATCGATAACTGCTCGATGCAGCTGGTGCGCGCGCCCAAACAGTTCGACGTCATTCTGACCGACAATCTGTTCGGCGACATCCTGTCTGATCTCGCAGCCATGCTGACCGGCTCACTCGGCATGCTGCCGTCGGCCAGCCTCGGCGCGGTGGGCGAAGATGGGCGCCAGCCGGCGCTGTACGAACCGGTGCACGGCTCGGCTCCGGATATCGCCGGCCAAAACCTCGGCAACCCGCTGGCGCAGATTCTCTCCACGTCGATGATGCTGCGCTATTCCTTCGACATGGCCGCTGAAGCCGATCTGGTGGAGAAGGCGGTGGAAGCGGTTCTGGCCAAAAACATCCGCACCGGCGACATCAAGGCCGAGGGCGTCGATCCCGTCGGCACCACGCAGATGGGCGATGCCGTGCTGGCAGAAATGCAGGTGCTCGCGGGCTAAGGTTACCGAACCCCTGCCGCGTCGAGATGCGGCCCTAGTCGTCCCGTCACCCACAATCCGAACATGCGGAAATCGCTGACCAGCGACCACCCTGGGTACGTGAAGGTCGCCGGGCGGTTCTTCTCAATTAGAAAGTGGCTGGCCCAGGCGAAGCCATATCCGGCCACCGGCATGGCGATCAGCCACAGCGGATCGGCCATCACGGCCAAAACCAGGCACACGGCAACTAAAGAAGTGCCGACATAATGCCATCCCCGGGTCGCCGGTTGGGCATGTTCCCTCAGGTAGTAGGGCCAGAAGTCGCTGTAGGTTGTGATTTTTCCGGACATTGGTCTTTCGCAGGGCTATGGCGCCACCTTGAGTTCACTACCTTGAGTTCACTCACCGCACCTTGTATTGAGGCGCCCCAACGGCACCTCAGCGGGCCAAGATACAGCGAGAATGATGATGTTAGACGATGAGAACGGTCGGGAAAACGGCGCGGGTTATACGGTTGCGGTGATAGGCGCCACCGGCAATGTCGGGCGCGAAGTGCTCAACACCCTGTGGGAGCGCCAGTTTCCCGCCGACAAAGTGATTGCGCTGGCCTCGGAGCGCTCTACCGGCGCTGAGGTGTCCTACGGCGAAGACGACGTGCTTAAGGTGCGCAACCTTGAGGATTTCGACTTCGCCGGCGTGGACATCGTGTTGTCCTCGCCGGGGGCCAAGGTCTCAGCCAAGCACGGTCCCCGGGCCGCCGCCGCGGGAGCGGTGGTCATCGACAACACGTCACACTTCCGCATGGACCCGGACGTGCCCCTGATCGTGCCGGAAGTGAACCCGGACGCTATCGCCGGTTACAAAAAGAAAGGCATCATCGCCAATCCCAACTGTTCGACCATTCAGATGGTCACGGCGCTCAAGCCACTGCATGAGGCATTCGGCATCACGCGGGTTGTGGTCTCGACTTATCAATCGACCTCGGGTGCCGGCAAAGAGGCGATGGATGAGCTGTTCAATCAGACCAAAGGCATTTACGCCAACCAGCCGCCGCTCGACAGCAAGGAAGTGTTCCCCAAGCAGATCGCCTTCAACGTCATTCCGCATATCGACGTGTTCATGGAGGATGGCGCCACCAAGGAAGAGTGGAAGATGATGGTCGAGACCAAAAAGATTCTCGACCCGCGCATCAAGGTGCACGCCAACTGTGCCCGTGTGTCCACCTTCATCGGCCATGCCGAATACATCAACATCGAGACCGAAAAGCCGGTGGACGACAAAGCGGCCCGCGCGTTGCTCAAGAAGGCGCCGGGAGTCACGGTGGTGGATCACCGTCTCGACGAAGGCTATGTCACGCCTGCGGAAGTGCCGGGGGAAGACGCGGTGTACATCTCCCGCATCCGCAGCGATGCGACCGTCGACAACGGCCTGTCGTTTTGGTGTGTGTCCGACAACCTGCGCAAAGGGGCGGCGCTCAACGCTGTGCAGATCGCTGAAGTGCTGGTGCGCGACTACCTCAGCGTCGAAGGCTGATCAGGCGCCGCTTTTACCGGACCGGTTCACCTCGTGTGGGGCCGGATACAAACTTAACGACACGTCACGCACCCTGTGCCGCGATGAAGGAGGTTTCCGTCTAGCAGCAGGTCGTCAGACCGGCTGTCTGGGTTGAAGCGCCTTTAACGGCACTATATATCTCCACGAAATATCTCTACGGGGCGAATACGTAAAAGGCCGATTCACAAAATCAAAAGATGACAGACACCGAAAATCACCGCCGCATAGAAGATTGCCCGCTGACCCGGCACGTCGAAAGCATGGAGTCCATGATCGGCCAGCAGAATTGGGATGAGGCCGCGCGCTATGTTGCTCGGGACATCCGCTATCAGGTTGCTCATAAACAAGCGCAACACGGCATCGAAGGTATTAAATCCTACATGTCTTGGCAGTACAGCTTGGTCCATTGGGACGGGCATGACGTGCGCAGTAAGTTTAGTCGCGGCAACATTGTTTTTATTGAAGTCATGTCCCACTTCACTCGCTTGGTGGACAACGCCAAGCTACGCGTGCCATGCACGGACGTATATACGTTTGAAAACGATCTCATTGCCGACTGGCGTGTTTACGCGGACACCTCGGTTTTTTACGGCTAAAGAATCGAAATGTGTGCCGGGCGATCTGTCGACTGGCGCCGGACTTCTCCCTGGCATCTGTCTCCTATAAATTCCAGGTGCTTTCACCCAAGAGTCTCGCGGCTAAAATCAGCGCGAACACGAAAAGTAAAATTGCCGAACCTTTGTTGACGGCGGCGATGTTGCTAAGCATATGCTGCCGCAACGCCACCGTGACACTCGATAGAAACAACCACCAAGCTGCTGATCCCAGGAATACACCGCTGACCAACAAGCCCGCCGCAATGGGGCGGCTGCCCGCATCCACCGGGCCAAAAGCCGCAAACAATCCAAAGGCCGCAAACATGGTAGCCGGATTGACGATCGCTAGAGAGAAAGTTGTTACGAAGTCTTTCGCCAAACCGGCCGATACGAGTGACTCCCGCCGGGCGGCACTCGCTGGCTTGCGCCATGTGCCCACACCAAGCCAGACGAGGATGGCGACGCCTGCCAGCGTAAAGATCATTTGATGGGTCTCGACAAACGCTTGTACGAGCACCAATCCCAGTCCCGCGACAGCGCCAAAAATCGCATCCGCTACGGCAGCGCCCAGACCAGCGGTTACTGCAGACCAGCGGCCCAATGTTAATGCCCGCTGAATGCAAATCACCCCCACCGGTCCGACTGGTGCGGCGAGGGCCACCCCGACGATCATGCCTTGTATCAGGGGCTCCATCATCTTGCTCGACGTAAGAACTAGCGTTTGTTTTTCGCGGCCAGCTCCCGCGCCCGGCGGATGCCCGGCGGGACATATTGTTCCGAAGACGCTTCGGATCCCGACGCCGTCGGCATAAAATATTCGTCTTCGATTTCTTTTTGAGTCATCTGCTGTTTCATATCGGGCCGGTCTGCCGTTTCCTCGGTGCCGCGTTTATCCGGCCCGTTGAATTCATGTTCGCCGCGCCGCCGGTCCGGTCCGAAATATTCCCCGGCTTTGACGAAGCGCCGCGGCTGTTCAATAACGGCGCGAATGCGGCTGTAGAGTGATTTCGGTGACACGGGCTTGAGCAGATATTCGTTGATGCCGCTGTCCCGAGCGGCGACGATGCGGCCGCGCTCCGAGTATCCGGTCAGCATGATCACGGGCATAAAGCGGATGGTCTGGTTCTCATGCTTGCGCATGGTCTTCACCATTTGCACTCCGCTCATGGGCTTCATCGCCCAGTCGGCGATCACGATGTCGGGTTCATGGGTCTGGATCAGGTGCAGGCCCTCGACCCCGTCCGACGCGTCATGCATGTCGCGGGCGCCAAAGGAATGCAGGATCGTCCGCAGCAAAGAGATGATCTGCGGATGATTATCGACAATGACAAAGCTGATGCCTTTTAGGCCCGGCCCGGGCCCCGACGGTGACACGATCTAATCCAGCTTTCCCTTAACGCGCCAAACCATCATTTTATAGTGGTCCGGCGCTGGCCACTAGCCTTGCCTTGCTGCGCTCCAACCCGGGCGCTATACCGGCAGCGAAATGCATAATCTGAAAGATCAGGACATCCGCTTATGCCCGCACTAGACCGCCCCCGGCGCAGCGTTCTTTACATGCCGGCCTCCAACGCCCGCGCGTTGGAAAAAGCGAAAACTCTACCTGCGGATGCGGTGATCTTCGATCTGGAGGACGCGGTTGCGCCAGACGCCAAGGCGGAGGCCCGCGCCGCCGCTGTTGCCGCAGTTGACTCCAAAGCCTACGGCAAGCGCGAGGTGATGATCCGGGTCAATGCGCTGGACACCCAGTGGGGCGCGGATGATCTGCGCGCCGTGGCCGGGTCCGCCGCCGCCGGTGTTGTCGTGCCCAAGGTCTCCACGGTCGAGGAAGTCGCGCAAATTGATCAAGTTCTCGACGCCGCGAACGCGCCATCCGGTCTCACCATTTGGGCCATGATGGAAACCCCGCGCGGCATTTTATCGGCCGATGCCATTTGCCAGGCGTCGCCGCGTCTGGCGGGTCTATGTGTGGGCACCGCCGATTTGTCGAAAGACCTGCAGTGCGCCCACCCGGCGGACCGCGCCCCCATGCTCACCGCCATGCAATTGACGATCCTCGCAGCGCGGGCCAACGGCCTCTATGTGCTCGATGGCGTGCATGTCGATCTCGACGACGATGACGGGTTTATCGCTGCCTGCATTCAGGGCCGGGATATGGGGTTTGACGGTAAGACGCTTATTCATCCGCGACAGATCGACGGCGCCAATCGAATCTTTGCGCCGTCCGAGGATGATATCGCGCATGCGGAGCGCCTCATCGCCGCCCACAAGGAGGCCCAGGCCAAAGGCGCGGGCGTAACCACATTGGATGGCCGTCTGGTCGAAGTCCTGCACGTCGTGGAAGCCGAGCGTCTGCTCGCCCGGGCAAAGATGATTGCAGAACTGTCAGACGAGTCTGCGGCCTAACGTTATGCTCACCCTCAGCGTTCTGGATCAGACGCCCATCCGCTCCGGCGGCACCGCCATTGAGGCCATCGAGGAGACCCTCGAACTCGCCCGGGTGACCGAATGTCTCGGCTATCATCGCTACTGGCTGGCGGAACATCATGGCACCGAGGGGTTGGCCGGCTGCGCGCCGGAAATTCTCATCGCCCGGGTGGCGGCGGCGACGTCGTCCATGCGCGTTGGCTCCGGCGGGGTGATGCTGAGTCACTACAGCCCACTCAAGGTGGCGGAGAATTTCTCGCTGCTGGCGACCATGTATCCCGGCCGCGTTGACCTGGGTTTGGGCCGTGCGCCCGGCGGCGACCAGCTGACAACTCTCGGCATGGCTTATGGGTCGCAAATCGGGGTGGAGTACTATCCCACCAAGATCGTCGATCTTCAGGCGTTCCTGACCGGCAGCGAGCCGGCCAACAAGACTCTGGCGCAAGCGAAAATCACACCGCGTCCGCCAGTGCCGCCGGAGATCTGGCTGTTGGGCTCATCCGACGAAAGCGCGCGCCTCGCGGCCAAGTTCGGCCTGCCGTATTCCTTTGCTCATTTCATTCATCCCGACGGCGCGGAAGACACGATTGGTTTGTACCGGGATCAGTTCGAGCCATCGGAGTCCTTGAAAGAACCTCAAGCCAACATGTGCGTCGGAGCCGTCTGTGCCGAGACCCAAGAGCGCGCCGACTACCTCGCCCAGAGCCGCAAGTTGTGGCGGCTGCAACTGGCCAAAGGAGAACTCGGGCCCTATCCCACGCCGGAAGAGGCGATGAACTATCCCTATACGGACCGTGAACGCCGCATTGCCGAGTCCTCGCGCCTCACCGGGTTGGTCGGCACGCCGGATGTGGTGAAAGCGGGCATCGAAGATCTGGCCGCCCGCTGCGGGGTTGATGAAGTGATGGTGGTCACCATCACCCATGATTTTGCCGCGCGTGTGAAATCCTACGAACTAGTCGCAGGTGCCTTTGATCTCCCGGCCCGCGCCGCTGCTTAGGGAGTCGTCCATGCCCAAGTTCAGTCCCCCCAAGTTCAGCCCAATGATCCGCGCTGCCATCATGGTTTCCGACCTGGCGCGCAGCCGCGCCTTTTACGAACACGTGCTCGGCTATGACGACGTGTTCGTTGAAGGTGAGATCAGCGACGGCAACATCTGGGAAGTGTTGGCGGTGCCGCAATCCACCGTCACCCGCGCCTGTGTGCTTAAACGCAAGGGCCAGCCCGACTACGGCATGGTTGGGTTGTTTGAGCTGACCAATCCATCTCCGCCCCCCGTGGCGCGCCCGTCTCCCGGCATGAACGTGGGCGAGATGTGTTCAGTGTTTTATTGTGACGATCTCGATGCTGTTACGGCCAAGCTGGAGGCCGGCGGTCACACCATCGTCAGCCCGGCCATGCCCCTGCGCATCCGCGGTTACGTCAAGCAGCGCGAGATGATTTTCCGCGATCCCGACGGCGCCCTGATCAATCTCATCGAGTGGGACCCGGACCGCGACGACAAACCGGAGACCTGGACCGGCGTGCCGGAGGCTTAGCCGTCGCCTTTGGCCTGGCGAAGTTCCGCCAGCGCCGGTTCATCCAGTCTGTAGGTGCGCAACAGCACCAATCCGGCCAGCATCAAGATCACCGGAATAATCGAAAAGCCGATGAGAATACCCTGAATGGCCGAGTCGCTTTGCTCGACCCGCACGCCGCCGCTGCTTTCAACAAAGCCCATGATCGACAGCGTCACGCCGACCACCAAGGCGCCTGCCGCGTTGCCCGCTTTCTCAATCGCCATCCACACGCCGGAGAACACGCCTTCACGCTGCTGGCCGGTGGTCAGACGGTCGTACTCGATGGTGTCCGGGAGCATGGCCACGGCTGTCATCAGCAATCCGGTGTTGGTCAGGCCGACAAAGATGCCGCGCAGAATCACCAAGCCGTCTTCGCCCGGTCCCGCGGGCAGCCAGGACAGCACGGTGAGGCAATAGGCAAAGGTGGAAATGTAGTAGGTCGGCTTCTTGCCGATCTTCCCCGCCAGCCAGGTCCAGCCGGGAATGGCGATGAAGGCGGCGATGGTCATGTACAGGGCCAGGTCGAAAAACAACCCGGCTGAGCCCAGCACCACGTAGTCGAACATATAGGGCAGGCCGGCGTACACGCAGCTGCCCGCCACCCAGTACAAGATCGTGGCCGTGGCCAGCACCAGATAGGGCTTGTTGGCAAACGCGGTGCGCAGCTGCTCCCCCATCGGCATCGCGGTCTGGACCGGGGTGTCGATCGCCCGGTGCCGGGTGGCGAAGAATGGCGACAGCATCGTCACCAGACACACCACCGCCAGTACCGCGCCCATGAAGGTGTACCCGGCAAGACCGCCGCCGCCCCACTCCACCAGATATTTCACCAGCCCGATGCCGATCAGAATGCCCAGCGCCTGAAACGCCATGCGGTAGGCCATCACCGTGGTGCGCCCTTTGTAGCTCGACGCCAGCGCGCCCGCCTGGGCCAGATAGGGCACGGAAAACACCGAGAACGCGGTCGAGACCAAAGTGAACATCACCGTCATGTAGAGGAAGCGCGCGCCGACGGTGTCAAAGGCCGGCACGTCGAACAGAAAGTAAAAGCCGATGCCACAGCCCAAGGCGCCCGCCAGCAGATAAGGCCGCCGCCGGCCCCAGCGGCTTTCGGTGTGATCCGAAATCCGCCCCATGACCGGGTCGAATACGATCACCCACACTTTGGGAATAAACACGGCCAAGCCCGCCAGCGCGGCCGGAATCGCCAGCACATCGGTCATGAAAAACAGCAGGATCAGGGATGGCGTGTTGGCGAGGATGGAGCCGCCGATCTGACCGACCCCGAAGCTGAGTTGCAACCAAACTGACAGCCGCTCATCCGGCGCCGAAGGAGACTCAGTATGTGATGTATCGGTCAAATTCGGCGCGGCGGTTGAGGCAATGCGTTAGGGCATGGACGGCGCGGGGGGCTCGTCCTCGGGCGCCGCTTCCAGAGACTCCGCCTCTTCCCGCAGGGTGAAGAAAATGCGGTCGATGAACCCTTGGCGTTCCGCATCCAAAGCCTGGCGCTGTTCGGCGGAAAATTCGAAGTTTTCCATTTCGTCAGCCACCATCACGCCCTTGGCTTCGGCAATCGCTTCCATCGCCGCCTGGCGTTCCTTCAGCACCCACATTTCCTGGGCCAGGCCCATGCAGATCGACACCAGCTCATCGACACCTTGGGCGTCGAAGAACCGCATGCGTTTGCCTTTGACGCTGTAGCGCAGCGGCGTGGCGTCGCTCACGTTCGAGGAGTCGTCGGGCATTACTTGCGCGCTCCGAAGAAGTACCACATCACACCGTCGGCAAAGCGTCCGACGTGGCTGTCGTTGGTCGCGCCTTCCTGCTTGACCGCCTCCATCAGCGCGTCCTGGCCGTAGAGGTTTTTGCTGGGCGCGACATGCTCGAAGAACGAGTCTGCCTTAAATCCGGCCGCGGTGATTTCTGCCTTAGCATCGGCGTCGCGGAAGGCTTTATAAAACGGCTCTTTGTTGTAATAGGCATCCCAATCCAGATAGAAGCCGTCGTACGCCGACATCATCGAATTCGGCGGCAACTCGTAGTGCACCATCACACCGCCGGGCTTGAGCAGGCGGTGGGCCTCTTTAAACACACCCTTGATGTTTTTCAGCGGCACTTCATGCAGGAACATGCAGGAGTAGACGATGTCGAAGCTCTCGTCTTCGAAGTCGGTGTGCTCCGCATCCATTTGATGGAAGTGGGCGGTCACGCCGTAGGATTGCGCCCGGCCATGGGCGTAGCGCACGCAGGGTCCGCCGACGTCGATACCGTGTACTTCCGCGTCTGGATAACGTGCTTTCCACGGCAGGGTGGAGTGGCCGAGGGTGCAGCCCATGTCGAGAATCTTCTCCGGCTTCACGTCGGGATAGCGCGCTTGGAAGAAGGTCGAGACGGACTCAGTAATGTCTTCCATGCGGTCGCCCAATAGGCCGAAGGAAAACACGCCCAGGCCGTTGTCGAACACCGCGCCTTGCGACACGTCATGGTCGATGCGTTCTTCGTGGTAATTGCCGGGCATCAGGTGTACGTCGAGCTCCGACACATAGCGCGGCACTTCAAAGTTCGGATTGGTGTCCACCGTGCCCTGCGCCTTATCGCCGGACTGACTCAACACTTGCACCCGTTGGGCCAAGTCTGCGCCTTCCCGTTCGATCGCCGGCATCACCGAGCGCCACACCATCTCTTGGGTGTTGCAACGCATTGATGAATAGAACTTGAAAATGGTTTCCGGCTTAAAGGTCTTGTGCACTTCCGGACCATCGGCGGGCTTGCGCCCGTTGGCTTTTTCGAACGCCGGCTCGACCTTGCGGTCCCAGACCTTCTTCATATTGCCGGCCAGATCATTCAACACATAGCCGCGCATGCCTTGTACGAAGTGCTGGCGTGAGGATTCGTCTTTGGTGTGGTCGACCTTGAGGTCGTGATCGATCAGATCGTTGCTCATGGCAGGGCCTCTCCCGGAGCGTGAAATTGGGGGCGTGAGTTTCCAGTATACTTATTATAAAGGACGCGCCCGGGGGCGAGTCCACCAGGGCGGCGTTCGGCAGCCCCGGATGATAGCCATATTCGCTATGTATGACCGGCCTCTGAACGGTTCAAGCCGGTCAAGAGAGCGGTTAGCCGCCGCTGTCGCGGTAGTCCACCAGCACATAATCGGCATCCGCCGGAGTCCACAGGAAGCGCACCAGAACCCGGTCGGGACCGGTGAGGTAGATGTCCACGGCGTCGTCGATGTTGAAGCGGTCCACGGTAAACGTGCCCGCCGGCACGGTCATCTCTTCCGTGCCGAGATATTCGATGGTCTGGGTATAAACCTTACCCAGCATCGAGCTTACTGCCTGGGCGCCCGGGTCCATGTCGTACACGGTAATGGTCTGCTCGCCGCCCTTGGCGCGGTCATAGTACCAGGTGTGCCACGCATTGCTTTGCAGCGGGTGAGGAATAAAGGAAAACCGGTCCGGCACCTTGCGGCTCTGCCGGATCAGTCCGTCCGGCGTTTGCACGAAAGCTTCCAGGTCGTTGCCGGTGACGGCAAACAAACCGGTGCCGCGCCACTCGCCCTTCACCCAATACACGGCAGTCACATCCAGCGGCCGGAAGTTTTCCGCCACCCGGTACATGACGTGACGCTGATATCCAGCCAGATCGAGCCGATTGCGGGTCTCCAAGGTGCGTGAGCCGTCCGGATGCACCGTGATGTGCCACTCTTCCGACCCCGACACCTCGCCGGTCGAAATCTTGCGGTACTCGACCTTGCCTTCGGCCCAGCGGGTGATGTTGACGTTGCTGCGCTCGTCCGCCGCCCAGGCGCTGCTCGCCAACACCGACGCAACGAGACCTAAAGCACATGTTTTCATGGGAGACGTCCTCTCGTGTCTGAGACTTAGTTGTCTGGCGGCGTTGGATATCCGCCCTGAGTCAGTTCCGTCAGGTCAAAGATGCGGTCCGCCGGGGCCCACTCAAACCGCACCATCAGGGAGTCCTCTCCGGTCAGATACAGATCGACCGCGTCATCAACCTTGAAGTGCCGGGTGTCGAACGTGCCCGCTGGCACCGTGATCTCGCGTTCGCCCATGTACCGCAAGGTTTGCTGATACATCGGCCCGATCACCGCCGGACCATCGACGCGGGCGAGCAGGTCGTAGACCGTAATGTCCTGCGCTCCGCCTTTGGCTTGGTCGTAATACCAACTCAGCCACGCGTTGGTGGACAGGGGATGGGGGATGAAGGAGAAGTGCTCCGGCACCGTCAGAGTTTGTTCAATGCGGCCATAGCGGGTTTCCACCGCGGCCCTCATGGTCTCGCCGGTGACGGTGAATAGTCCGGTGCCGGACCAGGCGCCGTTGACCCAGTAGGCGGCATACAGATCGATCGGGCGAAACGTCTCCGCCACCCGCAGCACAACGGTACGGTGCACGTCCCCGGCATAGCGGAAGTTGGTGGCGCGCATGGTGCGCGATCCATCGGGATGCACGGTCAAGTGCCAGTCTTCCTCGCCGGTGGCTTGGCCGGTCGAGGCCATGCGGTAGATGTACTTACCCTTTGCCCAGCGGACGATGTTGCGCGGGTCGTCAGCCGCCTGGGCCACCGCAGCGCCGACAAGGGCGAAGGCGATGAGAGGTAGAAGCAGGAGATGCCCGGTTGGTCGTTTCACCGGTTACGGACCTTGTGTGAGTTCGGTCAGCACATACTCCAGGTCCGCACTCGGCAGCGCATAGCGCACCAGCAGTTTGTCTTCGCCGGTCATCCACACGTCGATGACGCCGTTGAGCTTGAAATGCTCGGTGGCAAAGGTCCCGGCGGGAACGGTGACCTCCGCCGTGCCTTCATAGGTCATCATTCCGGTTTCCAAATGACCCAGCACCGGCACGCCGGTGCGCGGCGAAACCTGCGGGTTATAGATCACCGCTTGCTGCTCACCGCCTTTGGCCTTGTCGTAATACCAAAAGTGCCAGCTGTCCGTGGCCAGGGGGTGGGGCACGATGGACAGGCCGTCCGGCACGTCCAGGCTGTGGGTCACCCGCCCCAGCGGACCATCCACCACGCCATGCAGTGTATTGCCGCGCACGGTAAATAACCCCGTGCCGTTAAAGGTACCGCCCTGCCAATAAGTCACCATGCTTTCCAACGGCCGGAAATCCTCATCTACCCGGTGAATCATGGTGATGGTGTTCTCGGCGTCGAAGTTGTCGGTGTGACCGATCACGGTGCGCGACCCATCCGGGTGCACATTCAGCCGGTACTTCTCAACCGCCCGCACCCGTTGGGCCTCGATGGTGCGGTAGATGATGGTGCCTTCCGCCCAGCGCACGATGTTCGGGTTCTCGCCTGGCTCCGCCGCGACGGTGGACACCGGCAGCAGAGCCGTCATCACCAGCAGGAACATAAAACGGTTCATCGTATCGCTCCGTCAGTTTTCGCCGCTGGCAAACTCGGTCAGCACGTATTGCAAGTCGCGGCGCTCGTTGACCATGCGCACCATCAAGCGGTCTTGTTTCGTCACCCAAACTTTACTGCCGAACAAATCGTAGTGAAGGGTCTCGAAGGTGCCTGCCGGGACGGTGATGGTCTCCTCGCCCAGGCGAGTAAACGTCAGCTCGATGGGCGTGCCCAGCGGCGGCTTGCTGACATCGGCGGAGGCCTCGACGCTGTAAAGAGTCGAGGTCTGCGCTTTGCCAACCTCACCTGAGTCGCTCCACATATGCCAGCCGTCGGCGGATACCGGGTGGGTGCCGATAGACACCGTTTCCGGCACGTCGCGGCTGTGTTCATACACCCCGGCGGGACCGTTGGCGCTGGCCGTCAGAGTGTCACCGTCCACCCGGATCAGGGTCGAGCCCTTGAAGCCGTTGGCCACCCAATAGCTCAGGAATGCTTCCTCGGGCCGAAAGTCCGCACCCACCCGCAGCACCACGGTGAACTGTGCATTGCGGGCCTTCAGGTCGTGCCACATGGTCATGGTGCGCGAGCCGTCCGCATAGGCGTTCATGTGAAACTTTTCCCAGCCCCGGTCGGCGGGTTCGCTGATGCGGGTATAGGCATAGGTGCCCGACGCCCAGCGGGCGATGTTGATGTTCGGGCCATCGTTCTCCGGCGTCTGTGCAAGAGCGGGCGCAGCCCACCACACACACGCGGCCACGGCCGCGGCAATCCCTCTCATGTGACAACCTTCCATTCGGTCAGATGAAAATCCCGGTCCGCCGCCTCGTATCTCAGGCGCGCCGGAATGCGGTCCTCGCCGGTGACATATAGCTTCGCGGGCCGCCCAAAGGTGTAGACATCACAGGCGAACTCCTGCCCCGCCAGCGGTACGGTCTCTGGGCCAAGATAAGAAAGAGGCCGGTCGATCATGCGTCCCAGCAGGCCCACCGGGGTCTCCCGGTTGACCCGCATCATGTAAACCCGGCCATTGACGTCCGTGTCCCGTGCCGCCGCGTGATCCAGGTACCAGAAGTGCCAGCCGTCCGCGGCTCCTGCATGGGGCACCAAGGAAAAGCCGTCGGGCACCTCCACCGTGTGGGTCAGGCGCGAACCCATTGTGTCGGCGGCGGCGTGCAACGTGTTGCCCTTCACTGTCACCCAGGTGGAGCCCAACTGGGTGCCGTCTTTATATAAGACCAGGTGACAATCCAGCGGCCGGAAGCGGTCGTCGACCCGGTAGATCGTGCTGCGGAACAGGTTGACGTCATTGTTGACGATCTGGCTTTCCAGGGTGCGCGTGCCATCCCCGTGGACGAACAGCGAGAAGGTCTCGAAGCCGAAGCTGCGCCCGGTCGACAGCACGGTCAGATCGTAGCGTCCTTGTACCATGCGGGTAACGTTGACGCTGTCGCCGACAACGCTTTGCGCCACGCCACGGCGGGTGACCAGTCCCATACCCAGACCCGCCGTCATGGCGCCGAGAACGCGGCGCCGGCCCAGTCCAGCGCCCGTGCCGCTCTTTTGATTGCGCGGTAGAAAACGGTCTCTCCCCATGGCCCGCATGGTTGCGCGCCCGTGTCTTGGGTGCAACCGATTCCAAGGGCAAGCAGGCCTTTTACCGGCGTTGTGCAACTGGGGTTGTCTGGCCCCGTTACGTTGACTTGATCCGGGGGCAGGGGTAGGTATGTCGCGGCGCACGCGTGCTGCGCCAAAGGGATTGAACTCCTTGAAAACAAAAGGCCTTAGCCGATCATGGCAACTCCAAACCGTCCTCTTTCGCCGCACCTTCAGGTCTACCGCCTGCCGCTGACGGCGCTCATGTCGATCTCTCACCGCATCACCGGCGTGGGGCTGACGTTTGGCACCCTTCTGCTGGCGTGGTGGATCGTTGCCGCCGCCTATGGTCCGACGGACTATGCCGAGGTGCAGAGCTTTCTCGGCTCGTGGATCGGCCTGCTGTTGCTGTTTGGTTTTTCCTTCGCTTTGTACTTCCACTTGTGCAACGGCATTCGTCACTTGTTTTGGGATATCGGCAAGTATTTTGAGCTTGAACAAACCCGCCGCGCCGATGTGTTCGTCCTGATCGGCGCTGCCGCCCTGACCGTGGCGACCTGGGTCATGGTTCTGTAAGGGAGCACGGTTATGGCAACTCAACCTCATTCCTTGCGCTCCGCCCTCGGCAAGGTGCGCGGTCTTGGCTCGGCCAAAGAGGGCACTCATCACTGGTGGCTGCAGCGCCTTACCGCGCTTGCCCTCATCCCGCTGACCATTTGGCTCGTTGCATCGCTCATCGCCTTGTCCGGTTTCGGCCATGAGGAATTCGTCGTCTGGTTCGGTCAGCCGGTTAACGCCACCATCATGATCCTGTTTCTCGCCATGGCGTTTCATCATGCCCAGCTCGGCATGCAGGTGGTGATCGAAGACTACGTCTCACACCATGGCCGCCGCATGGCGCTGATCATCCTCGTTAAGTTCGCCTGCTACGGTCTGGCGGTCTTGACCATCGTCTCCATTCTCAAGATTGCGTTCGGGGCTTAGGGCTATGGCTGCCTACGACATTATCGATCACGACTACGACGTCATCGTCGTTGGCGCCGGCGGTGCCGGTCTCCGCGCCACCTTCGGCATGGTGCAAAAAGGCTTTAAGACCGCCTGCATCACCAAAGTGTTTCCCACCCGCAGTCACACGGTTGCCGCCCAGGGCGGCGTCGGTGCGGCCCTCGGCAACATGGCCGAGGACAAGTGGGAATGGCATATGTATGACACGGTCAAGGGGTCCGACTGGCTCGGCGACCAGGACGCCATCGAATACATGTGCCGCGAAGCCATCCCTGCGGTGCGTGAACTCGAACACTACGGCGTGCCGTTTTCGCGCACGCCCGACGGCAAGATTTATCAGCGGCCCTTCGGCGGGCACATGCGCAACTACGGCGAAGCCCCGGTGCAGCGCGCTTGCGCCGCGGCTGACCGCACGGGTCATGCCATCCTGCACACGCTGTATCAGCAGAGCCTCAAGCACAACGCCGAGTTCTTTGTCGAATTCTTCGCCATCGATCTCATCACCGACGGCGAGCGCTGCCATGGTGTTGTCGCCATTGACATGGCCACGGGTGAGATTCACCGCTTCCGCGGTCAGATGGTGGTGCTGGCCACCGGCGGCTATGGCCGCTCGTATTTCTCCTGCACTTCGGCGCACACCTGCACCGGCGACGGCAATGCCATGGTCGCCCGCGCGGGTCTGCCGCTGCAGGACATGGAGTTCGTCCAGTTCCACCCCACCGGAATCTATGGCGCCGGCGTGCTCATCACCGAAGGCGCGCGCGGCGAGGGCGGTTACCTGACCAACTCCGAAGGCGACCGCTTCATGGAACGTTACGCGCCGACCGCCAAGGATCTGGCCTCGCGCGATGTCGTGTCCCGCGCCATGACCATGGAAATCCGCGAAGGCCGCGGCGTCGGTCCCGAAAAGGATCACATCCTCCTGCATCTCGAGCACCTTGGCGCCGACGTGTTGTGGGAACGGCTTCCCGGCATTACCGAAACCGCGAAGATTTTCGCCGGCGTCGACGCCACCAAAGAGCCCGCCCCGGTGCTGCCCACGGTGCACTACAACATGGGCGGCATTCCGACCAACTACCTCGGCGAGGTCCTCAAACCGACCGCGGACGATCCCGATGCGGTGTTCCCCGGCCTCATGGCCGTCGGCGAATGCGCCTCGGTGTCCGTGCACGGCGCCAACCGTCTCGGCACCAACTCGCTGTTGGACATCGTCGTGTTCGGCCGCGCCGCCGCGCTGCGCTGCGCCGACATTCTCAAGCCGGGCGGAACGCTGGCCAATCTGCCCAAGGACTCGGCAGACTACTCGCTGAGCCGTCTTGAAAAGGCGCGCAATGCCAATGGCGGGTCGCCGACCTCGAAGATCCGCGGTGAGATGCAGCGGGCCATGCAAAACGACGCTGCGGTGTTCCGCACCTCCAAGACCCTCAAAGAGGGGTGCGATAAGATGCTGACGATTTCTCAGTCGGTCAGCGACCTCAAGGTGTCCGACCGCAGTCTCATTTTCAACACTGACCTCATTGAGGCGCTGGAGCTGGAAAATCTGCTGGCCTGTGCCCAGGCCACCATCGTCGGCGCGGAGGCGCGGCATGAAAGCCGCGGCGCGCACGCCCACGAGGATTATCCCGACCGCGATGATGAGAACTGGATGAAACACACCCTGGCCTACTTGAACGAGGACTGGTCGATCCGCCTCGACTACCGGCCGGTGCACACCTACACCCTTTCGGACGATGTCGATTACATCGAACCGAAAGCGCGCGTGTACTAAGCAGGAGATCTAGAGGAATGGTCGAATTCAACCTGCCGAAAAACTCCCGGGTTAAGACGGGCAAGGCCCATCCCGCCCCTGAAGGTGCTTCGAATACCCGCACGTTTTCGGTCTATCGCTACGATCCGGACACCGGTGAGAACCCGCGTCTCGACTCCTACGAAGTCGACATGGATAGCTGCGGCCCCATGGTCTTGGACGCCCTGCTCAAAATCAAAGACGAGATGGACACGTCGCTGACGCTGCGCCGCTCCTGCCGCGAAGGGATTTGTGGGTCGTGCGCGATGAACATCGATGGCCGCAACACGCTGGCGTGCCTGAAGCCGATCGACGAGTGCAAAGATGACGTCAAGGTTTATCCGTTGCCGCACATGCCGGTCATCAAGGATCTCGTGCCCGACGTCAGCCATGTCTACGCCCAGCTGACGTCTATCGAGCCGTGGATGAAGTCCGATACCCCGCCGCCGCCCAATCAGGAGCGCAAGCAATCGCCCGAGGAGCGCGCCAAGCTTGATGGCCTGTGGGAATGCATTCTGTGTTTCTGCTGCACGACCAGTTGTCCGAGCTACTGGTGGAACGGCGACCGTTATCTCGGCCCCGCCGTGCTGCTGCAAGCCGCACGCTGGATCAATGACAGCCGTGACGAAGCCACTGGCGAACGCCTCGATCAGCTGGAGGATCCGTTCCGCCTGTACCGCTGCCACACCATCATGAACTGCACCAACGCCTGCCCCAAGGGTTTGAACCCGGCGAAAGCGATCGCCGATATCAAGTCCAAGATGGTGGAGCGTTTGGGATAAATTCCTGGGGCTGACCGGCCCCCAACGTTTTCAGAAAAGGCCGCCGGTTCTCCCCGGCGGCCTTTTTGGTTTAGGAGAAGAGAGATGAGCACCACCCCCGGTATCCGGCGTTCGGAGAAAGCCCTGCCTGAAGACGCCGTTGATGAAATTCTCGAAACGGGTTTCAGCGGACACCTCGCGACCGTAGGGCCTGATGGTTATCCGTATTGTCTGCCGCTGCTCTATGTCTGGATGGACGGCAAGATTTGGGTCCACGCCACCGCCGCCAAGGGGCATCTGCGCACCAACGTCGAGTACGACAGCCGCGTCTGTTTTGCTATCGATGCACCTGGCGAGGTCTTTGCCTATGGCCGGTTCGAGTGCGATACGTCCGTGTCTTATCGCAGCGTGATTGCCTTTGGCCGTATCACAGTGATGACCGGTGTGTCTGAGAAGCAGGCGTTTTGCGACGCGCTCATGGCCAAGTACGGCGATGACGGGTGGGATCGTCCCGAAGGGTTCTACCCCAGACTGAAACAGATCACGGTCTATGCCATTGAGATCGAGCGGATGACGGGAAAAGCCAATCCGTTGCCCGGGGTATCCGATCAATGGCCGGCGAAAGACTACTCGGCAACGCCGAACGCCAAACCGCCCGCCAAACCGCCCGCGCCCTAAAAATCAACCGGCTTAAATTCGGCGAACATGTCCGCGGCTTCCGGCAGATCGCGCAGCGGGATGTAGTCGCACACCTCGGCATAGCGCGCCCACATCTCCTGCACCTCCGGCGTCTCGTGGGCTTTGGCGATGCCGCCGTCGGCCCATTCGAACACCTCGACGATTACGCCCTCTATGTTGGTCATCACCACAGCGGGGCGGTCGGTCGCCAGCCCGAGGCGGCGCAGCGCCGGCACGTGGTCCGCCGCCAGCTCAAGAAGGGCGTCAGCTTGTCCCGGCTTCGGGCGATACGCGACGATGACGATATCGGTCATGGCAGAGTCCGGTTCTGTACTTAACGCGAGCGCAGCTTGGCCAGCAGCCTAAGAATCTCGATGTACAGCCAGACCAAGGTCACCAGCAGCCCGAAACTGGCGTACCACTCCATATATTGAGGGGCGCGTTGCTCGACGCCGGTTTCAATGAAGTCGAAGTCGAGCACCAGGTTGAGGGATGCAATGACCACCACAAACAGGCTGAACAGAATGCCCATCGGGCCGCTGCTGTGAATGAACGGAATCTCGATGTCCGTGAAGAGTCTCAGACCGAGGTTGACGATATAGATCAGGGCAATGCCGCCCGTCGCGGCGACGACACCCAGTTTGAAATTCTCGGTCGCGGCGATCAGGCCGCTACGGTACGCCAACAACAGCGCCACCGTGATACCGAAGGTGAGGCTGACGGCCTGCAGCACAATGCCGGGGAATTGAATCTCCATGATGACGGAGATGAAGCCGATGCAAAATCCTTCGAAGATCGCGTAGGCCGGCGCGGTCACCGGCGACCAGGTCTTCTTAAAGATCGTCACGATGGCGATCACAAACGCGATCACCACACTGGCCAGCGCGGCCCCTTGCAGAAAGCCCATGCGCGCCGTGTCTTCCACGGCTATGGCGTTGGCAAAGCTGATCCACACGTAGGCCGCGCACGCCACCAGCAAGGCCAGCAACGCCAGGGTGCGGTTGACCACGCCGTTGAGCGTCATCGGGCGTTCGCTCCCGCTCACCGCGGCGCCTGAGAAAGTGGAGTCGTTTAAGGCTGGATTTCCGGATCGCATACCGCACCTGATTGCCGTCTGGGTTTAAGCGCGCAAAACTTTTGCGCGTGCCCGGCAACTCTATCACCTCGGCGCGGTCTGACCAGACGCTGCTATGGCTTTGCACTCTCAACGGCCCGTTGCTCGTCAATCCAGGCCGGGTCCACGTTCAGCTTGCCGGCAATTTTGTGCTGGCCGTCGATGACCCGCCAAAAGGGAATTGTGTCAGATGGCGCAATCCCGTCGGCCAAATCTTCCAGGGCCGCCTCTGCAGCCATACGAACGAAAATCGCCGTCGACATGGGGCAGGTGAAGTCGCATTTCCGCCGCCGGGCAAGATCGCCGCGCAGCTTCTCGATGGTCCGGGTCTTGCCGTAGGGAATTTTCTCGATGTAGTCGGCGATGATGCGCGGTGTGCCGACAAACATCAGCTGGCCTTTATCACCACCGCCAAAGTTATGCGTCAGAACCACCTTTTTCGGCTCTTTTTTTGCGTTGAGTTTTTCACGGGCTGATTTGGCCATGCATCGTCTCCCTGCGCGCTGTCATGTGTGCGGCACCCTATGTTTCAGAGCCCCGCTCTAGCATGGCGCCCAGGACGCCTCTATAGGGCCAATATCCACCTTATTTTTCATGGGCTTAGACTGGGTTGCCCGGAGTCCGGCTACTCCGTCACCCGCACGCCGTTCAGTGCCGCCATTTCGTCATCCATCGGCGGCTCCCACATATCTTCGACGAAGTTGAACATTTCCTTGTCCACCTCCAGTTCAAAGGCTTTGTGCACGCTTTTACCTTTGCTAAGAGCGTCCTCGCGTTTGGCGTTGCGGGTTTGCACCCGCTCCCAACGCTGGTCGCGCGGCAGGTCGACAAAGTGCAGCTGCACGCTCAGTCCGCTTTCTTTTGCCAGCCGTGCGAACTTCATGCGGTGATCCCGGGTCGAGAACCCCAGGTCCAGCACCGCGGGAATGTTGTACTGGGTCAGTTGTTGGGCCATCGCCCACATCTGCAATTCGCAGCGGTTGATGCGCTCCATGGTCCAGTCGCCCTCAATCGGCTGAGGGCTGTCGTCCCAGAACAAGGTGACCATCCATTCGTCGATGGACAGATGCACGCCGCCAATGTCACCGCACAGCTCAAGCGCGTAAGTGGACTTGCCCGCGCCCGTCGCCCCGCAGACCAAATGAATCAGATGCTCCGGTGGGGGGCGGGCCAAACCGTTTACTCCACCCGTTCCGGCTCGAAGCCCATGATGAGAAAATCACCGGCCCCGTCGCGCAGGGGTTTGACGTTGTTGACGTACTCGTCGCCCAGGTAAAAGTTCTCCCAAGCTTCACGGCACGGGTAGACCGACACCATGGTGGCGTAGTCGCCCGGCCAGTCGCCCTCCAGCACCTCAACCGGCTGGCCGCCGAATAAAAGTTTGTAGCCCGCGCGCCGCGGCATGTTGGTCGAGCGGATGGCGTTGGAATACCGGCCATAGGCCTCGGGGTCGGTGACTTTGGTCATGCCCACCACCAGAAACGGATCGGAGCACGCGTCCGGCACGAAGTCTTGCTCAGCCGCCGGCGCGCCGGGATCGCGGGCGTCAAACATGCCGACGATGTAGGCGCCTGCATTCTCGCGCAGCGGCTTGACGATGTTTTGATAGGCGTCCGAATACCAAAATTCGACACCCGTCTCGCGGCAGGGCCATTTCGAGACGACGGTGGCGCGCCAATCCGGCCAGTCGCCCTCGTACACCACCGTCGGCGTGGTGCGGATCAAGTAAAACGCGTCGTAGCTTTCCACCAGATCCCACACCGCCGGGCCGTAGGAATTGGCGCGCTCCATGTCCGGCACGGTGGACAGGTCTTCAATGCCGCCCATCACCAGCATGTAGCCGTCCGCACTGCACGAAGCCGGCGCATCCGCATGGCCATCGGCCAGGGCCTGACCCGGCGCGGCCGCCATCCAGGTCATCATCAGGGCGCCGCACGCCGTCAGGGCTCGGGGAAAGGGGCGAATGCACGTCATGACTGTGACTCTCCAGCGGTGTGGTGTTCAGGTGTCAGGGCTGTCACGCCCCAGGCGCGACACAGCGGAAGAAGATCCGCGTCGGGTTAACGATGGAGCAGCTTAACGCATCCTGCCCCTGGTATTGCGGGACGCGGTCCGTCTTGGCGCATTCGGATTCGGCCAGTTGCCACACGGCCTCGGGGGTCGTGGCCCGGCTGTTGTAGCAAATCGCCACACGGTTGGCCGATGATGGCCCCACTGGGCGTGTGGACCCCGCTTCGCGGCGGCCGTCGACAAACGGCTCGGAGGCGCAGCCCGCCAGTCCCGTCAAACCCGGAAAAGCGACAAAAGCGGCCAGAATCCAGGCCCTTGCGGGGCTTTTCTGAGGTCTTATTCGAGGATCGCCTGACATTCCGCCGCCTAAATATCGTATTCCCGGTTGCGCCGCCACGTGATCCGTCGTACGTCCCTACTCCGAGGGCCCGCGGGACGTTGTCACGCTGCGGCATTCCTGGTTATCTTTGGCGCCGGACGCGCACATGTCGAGGGGAGTTTTCCATGACCGTCACTCCTGACGATCTCATAAATTCAGGCACAAAATACCGCCTGGTCACCCGTAGCGATTTCGATGGTTTGGTCTGTGCCGCCATCCTGAAGGAACTGAACCTGATTGAAGAGATCAAGTTCGTGCATCCGAAGGACATGCAGGACGGCGTGATCGAGATCACGGGCAACGACATCACCACCAACCTGCCCTATGTGGAAGGCGTCAAGGTGGCGTTCGACCACCACGAAAGTGAGACCATCCGCGTCGGTGAGAAGATCAATCACATCATCGATGCCAAGGCGCCCTCTGCCGCCCGCGTGGTTTACGACTGGTTCGGTGGCAAGGATAAACTGCCGCGCATCATCGACGATCTGATGATCGCCGTCGATAAAGGCGACTCAGCCGACTTCAACAAAGATGAAGTGCTCAATCCCCAGGGCTGGAACCTGATGAACTTCCTGATGGATGCGCGTACGGGTCTGGGGCGTTTCCGCGAGTTCACCATTTCCAACTACCAGCTGATGATGGAACTGATCGACAAGTGTGTCGAAATGCCCATCGAAGACATTCTCCAGCTGCCGGATGTGCAAGAGCGCGTCGACCTCTATGTCGATCATGAAGGCAAGGCGAAAGAACAGATCGAGCGCTGCGCCACGGTGCACAAGAATTTGGTCGTGCTTGACCTGCGGGATGAAGAAACCATTTGGGCGGCCAACCGCTTCCTCATCTACGCCATGTACCCGGACACCAACATTTCAATCCACGTCATGTGGGGCCTGAAGAAGCAGAACACCGTGTTTGCTGTCGGTAAGTCGATCTTCGACCGTTCGTCGAAAACCAATGTCGGCGAACTGATGCTGGCCCATGGCGGTGGCGGTCACCAGGCCGCGGGGACCTGCCAGGTCCCCAACGACCAGGCCGAGTCCGTGCTGCAAGGCCTGATCGAGCGGATCAATCTCGACGGGTAAAAACACGGACCCCGAAGACCCCAACGCAAAGCGCGGCGCTTCTCTTCCGGAGCGGCGCGCTTTCCTTTTCCGCCACTCTGTCCACACGCGCCGCACACTGCCATGACTGACGGACCCCTTACCCGGTACCGCGCGATGGTCGCATCCGGAGACCTCAAACCGGACCCGGCACAGGAACTCGCCGCCGTCAAACTCAACAGTCTGTATCACGCGCTGCAGAACTATACGCCGAAGGGCGGCAAGACCACGTGGCGTGAGCGCTTTGGGCTCAGCGCCCTCAAAGACGTGGAGCCGCCGCCGTTGGGTCTCTATATGTTCGGCGGCGTCGGCGTCGGTAAATCCATGCTGATGGATCTGCTGGCCAACGCCCTGCCCGAGCGCTCCGAGCGTGTTCACTTCCATGAATTGATGCGCGACATCCACGCCGAGGTCCATCGTCTGCGTCAGATGCCGGTGGCCGATGAAGGCGATCCCATCCCGGGTATCGCCGACGCCATTGCCGAAGGTGCGACGCTGTTGTGTCTCGATGAAATGGAAGTGCGTGACATCGCCGATGCCATGATCGTCGCGCGGGTGTTCGATCGTCTGTTCGAACGCGGTGTGGTCGTGGTGACCACGTCGAACCGTCACCCGGACGACCTGTATAAAGACGGCCTGCAGCGCGACAAATTCCTGCCCTTCATCGATCTCCTCAAAGAGAAGCTCGACCTGTTACAGCTGGAAGCGCGGCAGGACTATCGCATCGGGCGCATTCTCGGCGAGACGGTGTTTCACACCCCACATGACGAGTCCGCGCAGCGTGCGTTAGACGACACCTGGAACCGGCTCACCGACGACGCCGCGCCCACAGAAGACGCCATCACCGTCAAAGGCCGCAAAATCGTTATTCCCGCCGCCGCCCACGGGGTGGCTCGGTTCTCCTTTGCCGATCTGTGTGAAACGCCGATGGGCGCGAGCGATTATCTCGCGCTTGCGTCCGCATACAGCACGGTGATGGTCGATGGCATTCCGGCTCTTGGACCTGACAAGCGCGACGTCGCCCGGCGCTTTGTCACGCTGGTGGATGCGCTTTACGAGCATCGCTCGGTGCTGGTGTGCTCCGCGGCCACGCCGCCGGAAAACATTTACGACGGCGACGACTGGAAGTTCGAGTTCCAGCGCACCGTGTCGCGCCTGGTTGAAATGCAGGCCGAGGACTACATCCGCGCCCGGCATGTGGGGTGAGCCACGTTTATAGCTCGCAATCGACGCTGGCGCGGAACTGCATCTGCTCGATGATCGCGGCGCGTTCTTCTTCCGCCGTGACATAGGCCTCCGGCATCGGTGCGATCAGCAACAAAAAGGTGCCTTCGCCGCGGTCGGACTCGTAAAGCGCCGGAGCGGAGGGGTCGCCGACTTCGATGGGATGCACCACCGCGATCTTGAGGTCTGGGTTGCGCAGCGTCACCCGCTCTGCCGTGCCGAGAAATCCCGCTGAGTGAAACGAGCCGTTCAGGTGGACCACCTGGCTGCCCGGATTCGCGTTCAGGTGCATGACGATGGACTCGGCCATGGTGTCGTCGCGGGTCACTTGCGCCGCATAGCTGCGCAGTACCGCGGCGCTGACTTCATCATTCTCGTCCGCCGGTTCGCCGTGGCTGGCGTTGCCCCCGGCAAAGGCAATGAAGCGGTCGCGGTAAGGGCTGTCGCCTAAGTGAAGCTCCGTTGCCGCCCAGCCGCGCTTGTCGGCGGGCATGGTGTCCAGGAACTCTGGACCCTGACGGCCGACACACCGCACCACCATGTTGGGTGCATTCGCGGCGATCACCGGGGCGCCGTTGGCTTTGGCGTATTCCACCAGCGGGCGGTAGCTCACCGGGTAGTTGTCCCAGGCGCGGCCCTCGTCGCGCAAGATCGCTTCACCGACCTCCCCGGCGAGGTAACGGTCCAGTACGGGCTGGACGTCGCGTTCGAACTGTTCCAGCGACAAGGCGACATCGCCGCTGAGCTCATGTAACGCGCGGTACAGGTCCATCTGGGCGTGGTGGTTGCCGGGATGGCGGTGGCTCTCACCCAGAAACACCACGTCGGCCTCGGCCAGCACACGGGCGGCGTCGCTAACGCCGACGGTGCGGTCAGTCGCCGGATCGACGATCATGTAAGAGGTCAGGTCGGCCAGCGGCGGAAAACCACCTGGGGGCGCCGCTGGGTTTGACGCGGCGCAGCCGCTGAGCAGCGCGCCCGTCAGCAACGCCAGTGCGGCACCCGTCAATGTATTGGTCCGGCTTGCCATCCTGTCTCTCCCATTTGGCCGGTTCGCAACCACTATGACAGTTTGCGGCGTCTCCCGCCATGCGTGGCGGAAAACCGCCATTCTGACCGGGCCGCGGCCTGCCCCGCCCTTGCTCCGCTGGGCGTTTCGCGCTACCAACCCGCGACGGGGTGAGGCGGTGTTCGACCGTTCATTCACCACGCCCAAATTCAACCCGAACGCCTGCCGTTTTCCTGCGGCCGGCGCAAGACCACAAGAGGACGCTATGGCTCGCAACAAGATCGCGCTGGTGGGCGCCGGAAATATCGGCGGCACCTTGGCTCACCTTTCCGCCCTGAAGGAACTCGGCGATGTCGTGCTGTTCGATATTGTCGACGGTGTGCCCCAGGGCAAGGCGCTTGATCTGGCCGAAAGCACGCCGATCGACGGCACCAGCGTCAATCTGAAAGGCACCAAGAGCTATGCCGGCATCAAGGGTGCTGACGTGGTCATCGTCACCGCCGGTGTGCCGCGCAAGCCGGGCATGAGCCGCGATGATTTGCTGGGCATCAATCTCAACGTCATGAAGCAGGTCGGCGCCGGCATTAAGAAGTACGCGCCAAAGGCTTTTGTGATCTGCATCACCAACCCGCTCGATGCCATGGTGTGGGCGCTGCGCAAGTTCTCGGGCCTCAAGCCGAACATGGTGGTCGGCATGGCCGGGGTGCTGGACTCCGCCCGCTTCCGTTACTTCCTGGCCGAAGAGTTCGGCGTATCCGTCAAAGACGTCACCGCTTTCGTGCTTGGCGGCCATGGCGACACCATGGTGCCGCTGACCCGCTACTCCACCGTTGCCGGCATTCCGCTGCCCGATCTGATCAAGATGGGCTGGACCGATAAGAAGTCTCTCGACGCCATTGTTCAGCGCACCCGCGACGGCGGTGCGGAAATCGTCGGCCTGCTCAAAACCGGTTCGGCGTTCTATGCGCCTGCGGCGGCGGCCATCGAAATGGCCGAGAGCTACCTCAAGGATCAGAAGCGCGTGCTGCCCTGTGCCGCCGCGCTCAACGGCGAATACGGTCTTAAAGATATGTACGTCGGCGTGCCGACCGTGATCGGCGCCAAAGGCATTGAGAAGGTCATAGAGATCAATCTCAACGCCTCGGAAAAGAAAATGTTCAACAACTCCGTCAAGGCCGTGAAGGGTCTGATGACGGCGTGTAAGAAGATCGACAAGTCTCTCGGTAAATAAGACGGTCCGGGACAGGGAACCGGGAGCCTCCGCTCCCGGGGTAAAGGGGAACGGTCATGAATATTCATGAGTATCAGGCCAAGCAGGTCCTAAAAAAGTACGGCGTGCCCGTGCTCGGCGGCGGTGTTGCGTTCACTGCTGACGAGGCCGAGAAGGTCGCCAAGGATCTCGGCGGCGAGATCTTTGTCATCAAGTCGCAAATCCACGCCGGCGGCCGCGGCAAAGGCACCTTCAAGGAAGACGAAGGCAAGGGCAAAGGCGGCGTGCGCTTGTGCAAGTCCGTCGCCGAAGTCAAAGACAACGCCGCCGATATGATCGGCAAAACCCTGGTCACCCACCAGACCGGTCCGGACGGCAAAGAGGTCAAACGCGTTTACGTCGAAGCCGGCTGCGACATCGACCGCGAACTTTATCTGTCCATGCTGATCGACCGCGCCACCAGCCGCGTCACCATCATGGCGTCCACCGAGGGCGGCGTGAACATCGAAGAAGTGGCCGAGGAAACGCCGGAGAAGATCATCCTCCAGCCCATCGACCCGGCCACCGGCATTCAAGGCTTCCATTGCCGCAAGATTGCATTTGGTCTCGGTCTGGAAGGTGCGCAGGTCAAGTCCTGCGCCAAGCTGCTCAATGCGCTGTACGAAGCCTTTCTGTCCAGCGATGCCTCGCTGCTGGAAATCAATCCGCTGGTCGTCACCAAAAGCGGCGACGTCATTCCGCTGGATGCGAAAATGAATTTCGACTCCAACGCCCTCTACCGTCAGCCCGAGATCATGGAGCTGCGCGACGAGGACGAGGAAGACCCGATGGAGCTTGAGGCCTCCAAGCATGACCTCAACTACATCAAGCTCGACGGCACCATCGGCTGCATGGTCAACGGCGCGGGTCTGGCGATGTCGACCATGGACATCATCCAATTGCACGGTGGCTCGCCGGCCAACTTCCTCGATGTCGGCGGTGGTGCGACGGCGGAACGGGTGACCACCGCGTTCAAGATCATTCTCTCCGATCCCAATGTCGAAGGCATCCTGGTCAATATCTTCGGCGGCATCATGCGCTGCGATGTCATCGCCGAGGGCGTGGTCGAGGCGGCCAAAGAGGTCAAACTGGAAGTGCCCCTGGTCGTTCGCCTCGAAGGCACCAACGTCGAGTTGGGCAAGAAAATCATGGCCGACTCCGGTCTTCCCATTATTTCCGCCGACGATCTCGGCGACGCCGCCGCCAAGGTGGTCAAAGCCGTGAAGGAGGCTGCGTAATGGCTGTCCTCGTCAATAAAGACACCAAAGTCATCTGTCAGGGCTTCACCGGCAGCCAGGGCACGTTCCACTCTGAGCAGGCGATTGCGTATGGCACGCAAATGGTCGGCGGGGTCACGCCGGGCAAGGGCGGCAGCAAGCACCTCGACCTGCCCGTGTTCGACACCGTGGCCGACGCGGTCAAGGACACCGGTGCCAACGCCTCGGTCATCTATGTGCCGCCGCCGTTCGCGGCGGATGCCATTCTCGAAGCCATCGATGCCGAAATCCCACTGGTGGTGTGTATCACCGAAGGCATCCCCGTGCTCGACATGGTACGCGTCAAACGCGCGCTTGATGGCTCGTCCACCCGCCTGATCGGCCCCAACTGCCCCGGCATCATCACGCCGGGCGAATGCAAGATCGGCATCATGCCCGGTCACATTCACCAGAAGGGCAAGATCGGTGTGGTCTCGCGCTCCGGCACACTGACCTACGAAGCGGTCGGCCAGACCACCGCCGCAGACCTGGGCCAGACCACCTGCATCGGCATCGGCGGCGATCCGGTCAACGGCACCAACTTCATCGACTGCCTGGACGCCTTCCTCGGGGACCCCGAAACCGAAGGCATCATCATGATCGGTGAAATCGGTGGCACGGCGGAAGAGGAGGCGGCGCAATTCTATAAAGACTCCAAGACCAAGAAGCCCATGTGCGGCTTTGTCGCTGGGGTCACCGCGCCGCCGGGCAAGCGTATGGGCCATGCCGGGGCGATCATTTCCGGCGGTCAAGGCACGGCGGAAACCAAGATCGAAGCGATGAAGTCCGCCGGCATCCATGTCGCCGAAAGCCCCGCCGCCCTGGGCTCGACCATGCTCAAGGCCATGGGGAGCTGATAGGGGCAACCCGCACAGGTTAGCCGCGCGGCCGCGCAGATTCGGCGCCGCAGGACAAAGGAGGTCCGGCTGTGTCCGGAGAACAGGTCAAACCGCGCGGCGTGAAGGCCAGCGACGTAACCGCCGTGGCGGACTCGCTCACCCGCGCCTTCGCCCGCGAGCCGTTTCATCAGTGGATGGTACCCAATGCCCAGGCCTGGGCCGACAAGGGGCCGCGCTACTTCCGTTCTTACATCAACATGATCCGCCGCGACGGGTATGCCGACACCTGCGCCGACGGCGCCGCTGCCGCGTTGTGGCTGTCGCCGGACAAACCCAGTGGTGGCTTTCTCAGCCGCCTGCGCGTCCCATTTGTACTGTGGCGGCTGGCCGGTCCGAAGTTCCGCGATGTGTGGAATGTGATTCCCATGATCGAACGCCACCGCCCGCGCGACCCGCACTGGTATTTGGATATCCTTGGTGTCGATCCGGCCCAGTCGCGCCGCGGCATCGGCACGGCGCTGCTGCAACACGGACTCGCCCGCGCCGATGACAGCGGCAAGGTCGTGTTTCTCGATACCCTGTCGCTGGACAACGTCGCCTTCTATCGCCGCCATGGGTTCGATGTCTCGGCCGAGGCCACCCTGCCAGACGATCTCACCGTGTGGTGCATGGTCCGGCCGGTTGGGGGTCAGGCTTCTCAGTCTGACGCGTAACCGGCCCGCGAGCGGCAGGCCGTTGCGCCTGGACACATAAGGCGCATCGCGGTTTGATCACCGCCATGCACATGTCAGGCCCTTTTGAGATCGCCCGTATCGTCGAGTTGGAAGGCTCCTTCCGCCCGCCGCAGTTTTTATTTCCCGACGCCAGCGAGGAAGAGTTCGCCGCGTGCAAGGTCGCGCAGGATCCGCGCTTCTATGACGCCGCCACCAATCTTCTCATGATGTCGTTCCACACCCTGGTGATTAAAACCCCGCGGCACACCATTCTGGTCGACACCTGCATCGGCAACGATAAGGAGCGCCCCGCGCTGCCGGATTGGCACCGCCGCAGCGGCACCTTTCTGGCTGATCTCGCCGCCGCCGGCGTGCCGGCGGAAAGCATCGACTTCGTCATGTGTACTCATTTGCACGCTGATCATGTCGGCTGGAACACCAAGCTGCTCGACGGCCGCTGGGTGCCGACGTTTCCCAATGCCAAATATATTTTTGCGAAGGCCGAGGCCGATCACTGGGAACACGTGCGCGCCACGTCTGATGAAGCCGCCAATCACCGCTCGTGGGATGACAGTGTCCAGCCCATCCTCGATGCCGGTCAGGCCATCCTGGTCGACTCCGATTATGAAATCGAACCCGGCATTCATCTCGTTCCCGCGCCAGGCCACACGCCCGGTAACGTGTTGCTGCATGTCAGCGACGGCAAGCAGGCCGCCTATATGGTTGGTGATACGGTGCACCATCCGGTGCAGATCGAGCGGCCCGAGTGGTCCAGCACCTTTTGCTGGGATAAAGAGCAATCCCGCGCCACCCGCACCAAATTGCTGGGCGATATCGCCGATACCGGCGCACTGCTGATGCCGGCTCATTTCCCGGCGCCGTCGGCGGTGCGGGTTCTGGGCGCGTCCCGTGGCTTCGATTTTGAGACAGTTGCCCCTGACGAGTAGACTCGTCGCCATGAAAAACGACGAGTAAGCTCGTCACCTAACCAAACGGCGGGTAGGCTCGTCCTTATTCATTTTGGTTAGAGCAGATTCTATCCGGGGAGGTTTTCATGTCTGAGGGCGGTCTATCGGGACAGGGGTTTCTGTGGCGCTGGGTGTTGTGTCTGGTGCTGGTGATGGCCACCTTCAACCCCACCGGGTTCTCCTACTACGCCTGGGTGGTCGGCGGCGGGATGGAGTCACTGCCGTTGAAAGCGCTTGCGGGCATCGTCCTGTTCGCCGCTTATGCCTTCATTGGCCACGCCACCTGGGAATCCCTTGGCCCGTTTGGCGTTTTCCTGTCGGCGGCGTTCTTCGCCGCGGTCATCTGGGTTCTGGTCGATTTCGGTTTGCTGTCGCTCGACAGCGTCTCCGTCGTCGCCTGGATCGCGCTGGTGGCGGTGGCCACGGTCCTGGCGGTCGGCATGTCCTTCTCCCTGGTCCGGCGCAAGGTCACCGGTCAGGTGGATGTGGATGATGTCGACGGATGAAATTCGATGACGCCGACGGATGAAATCCGATGACGCCGACGAGTAACGCACCCGCACAAGGAGGCTGCCATGATTGATTGGCCCATCGATCCCGCCAAGACGGCGCTGATCAACGTCGATCTGCAAAATGTGTTTGTCGAAGGTTATGAGTTCTCGGCGGAAGACGGCCCCGGCGTGGTCGAGCGGTTGAACCGTCTGTCCCGGGTGTGCCGTGATCACGGCATCATGGTCATCCACACCATCAACGAGCTGCGCGCCGACGGTTCCAACCGGGGCACCGGAGCAGAGGTGGTGACGGCCTATCTGCAAGAGATGGGCACAAATAGGAAAGGCGGCATTACCGCCGGCACCGATTCCGCCGCGCTGCACGATAGCCTGGAGGTTGAAGAGACCGACATCCTCCTCACCAAGCCGCGTTATGGCTCGTTCACCGGCACGGACCTGGACTTGATCCTCCGCTCCAACGGCATCGACGCCGTTATCGTCGGCGGCATCGCCACCAACGTGTGCTGCGACACCACCGCGCGCGAAGCCAACATGCGCGATTACAAGGTGTTTTTCCTCTCCGACGGCACCGGCAACCACGGTATGCAGGGGCTAACGGCCCAGCAGATCAAGGACGCTACCCTGGCCGCCGTGCGCCTGGCGTTCGGCCAGGTCCTGACCATCGATGAGTGCATCGCCAAAATCGAGGCCGGGGCCCGGGACATCATCGCTGCGGAGTAGCGTGGGACAAATCGCTGCGGAGTAGCGTCCTAGAAAATACTGCGGAGGTGCGTCCCTATTGAGCCGCTGAGGTGCGTTGGTCGGGTGACTTCCGCCCCGACGCTGTGGTGCGACATCACTCAACGCCCATAACGCGTTGTTATGGCCGGATTTTTCGTTTAAAACCATGGGGTTCAGGAGTGCCGTCGGGCAACGGCACGCAACGAGGGGATTGAACCCAGTGGACCCCACCTTTTTGTCGGGCGCGAACCACACCTTCGTGGCCGAACTTTACACTCAGTTTCTCAGCGATCCGTCGTCGGTAGATGAGTCGTGGAGCGCGTTTTTCCGCGATCTCGGTGACGAGGCCGGCGAGCTGCTCGGCGAGCTGGAGGGCGCCAGTTGGGCGCCATCGGAAGCCGCCGTCATCGGTGTGGCCGATCCCGATGTCGCACCCGGAAAAGGAAGCGCAAAAGGCAACGGTAAGGCCGCGCCTGCCGCCGCTGGCGACACGGCGGCGCTGTTGCGTCAAACGGAAGACTCCATTCACGCACTACAGCTCATCCGCGCCTACCGCGCCCGTGGTCACCAGATCGCCAATCTCGATCCGCTGGGCTTGCAGAAAGTGGAGTCTCATCCCGAGCTTGACCCCAAAGTCCATGGCTTCACGGAAGCCGACTTCGACCGCGAGATTTACCTCGGCGGCGTCATGGGAATGGAGCGCGCCAACCTCACTCAAATTCTGCAGATTCTTAAAGACACGTATTGCGGCACCATCGGGGTCGAGTTCACCCATATCCAGGATCCCGATGAAAAGTACTGGCTGCAAAAGCGCATCGAGAGCGGGCGCAATCAAACCGATTTCTCCGAGAATGGTAAGAAGGCGATCTTGGAGCGCATGACCGAGGCCGAGGGCTTCGAAAAATTTCTCGGCACCAAGTACACCGGTACCAAGCGTTTCGGTCTGGATGGCGGCGAGGCCGCCGTCCCCGCTATCGAGCAGATTCTTAAAGTCGGTGGCAAGCTGGGTGTGGAGCAGGTCGTCCTCGGCATGGCGCATCGCGGCCGGTTGAACATTCTCGTCAACGTCATGCACAAGCCGTTTACGGCCATCTTCTCAGAATTTCAGGGCAACTCGCCCAACCCGGATGACGTCGAAGGCTCCGGCGATGTGAAGTATCACTTGGGCACGTCGGCGGACCGGGAGTTCGACGGCAACAAGGTTCACCTGTCGCTCACCGCCAATCCGTCCCACCTTGAGGTGGTCGACCCGGTGGTGCTCGGCAAAGTGCGCGCCAAGCAGGAACAACTTGACGACGACGACCGCAAGAAGGTCATGGGCCTGCTGCTGCACGGCGACGCCGCGTTTGCCGGACAGGGTGTAATCGCCGAGTGCTTCGGCTTCTCGCAGATCGAGGGGTACACCACCGGCGGCACCATTCACTTTGTCATCAACAACCAAATCGGCTTCACCACCACGCCTCAGTACAGCCGCTCCGGCTTATATTGCACCGACATCGCCAAGATGGTCGAAGCGCCGATCTTCCACGTCAACGGCGACGATCCTGAAGCGGTGGTGCACTGCGCGCGCATCGCTACAGAATTCCGTCAGGAGTTCGGCGTCGACGCGGTCATCGATCTCGTTTGCTACCGCCGTCACGGCCACAACGAAGGCGATGAGCCCAAGTTCACCCAGCCCTTGATGTACGACAAAATCGGCGACCACCCGACCGCGCGCACCATCTACGCCGACAAGTTGGTGGCCGAAGGGCTGATCACCCAGGAACAGGCCGACACCCAGATGAGTCAGTTCCTGCACATGATGGAAGTGGACTTCGACTCCGCGTCGTCCTACCGCCCTAACAAAGCCGATTGGCTGGAAGGGGCGTGGAAAGGCCTCGATCAGCTCGCCGGGGAAGAGGAATACCAGGAACACAAAACCGGTGTGACCATGGACCTTCTCAAAGAGGTCGGCGAAGCGCTTGCCACCGTACCGGAGGATTTCAAAGTCAACTCTAAGATTGCCCGCCAACTCAAAGCCAAGCGCAAGGCGATTGAGTCCGGCGAGGGTATCGACTGGGCCACCGGTGAAGCGCTGGCGTTTGGATCACTGCTGGCCGAAGGCGCGCCCGTGCGCCTGTCCGGTCAGGATTGCCGCCGCGGGACGTTTTCGCAGCGCCATGCCTCTTTGGTCGATCAGACCAACGAGGAGCGCTATGTGATGCTTAACAATATCCGCAAGGACCAGGCCTTCTTCGAAGTCATCGACAGCCCGTTGTCGGAGCTGTCTATCGTCGGATTCGAATATGGCTACTCCCTGGCGGAGCCCCATGCTTTGGTGCTGTGGGAGGCGCAGTTCGGCGATTTCTCCAACGGCGCGCAGATGATCATCGACCAGTTCATCTCCTCCGGCGAAAGCAAGTGGCTGCGTCTGTCCGGCCTGGTGCTGTTGCTGCCCCATGGCTACGAAGGCCAGGGGCCGGAGCACTCCTCCGCCCGCATGGAGCGCTACCTGCAGATGTGCGGCAACGACAACTGGCAGGTCTGCAATCTCACCACCCCCGCCAACTACTTTCACGCCCTGCGCCGTCAGGTGCGGCGTGATTTCCGCAAGCCGCTGGTGATCATGACGCCCAAGTCGCTGTTGCGGCATAAGAAGTGCGTCAGCCCGTTGTCGGACTTCAACACCACGTCGCAGTTCCAGCGCGTCATCGGCGAGACGGAAAAGATCGCCGCCGCCGGTAAGGTCCGGCGGGTGGTGCTGTGCTCCGGCAAGGTCTACTACGACCTGCTGCAGGCCCGCGAGGATGGGGATATCAAAGACGTCGCCATCGTCCGCGTCGAGCAGCTCTATCCGTGGCCGAAGGAAACCATTCAAGACGAGCTGAAAAAGTATAAGAACGCCGAAGTGGTGTGGTGTCAGGAAGAGCCGGCCAACATGGGCTCCTGGACCTTCGTGGACCGCCGTCTCGAATACGCTTTGGCGGACATCGACATCAAAGCCAAGCGTCCGGTCTATGCTGGGCGCATGCCGGCGGCTTCGCCGGCCACCGGTCTGATGAAAGTACACGTCAGCGAACAGAATCAGTTGGTCGAGTGGGCGCTGCAAACCCCACTCGACGACATTCCGCAACCCTTCCGGCGCAAGACCAAGCTCGCCGCAGAGTAATGTAATCCGACCCAACTTTCCGCTAAGGAACCGAGGACGCTATGTCGACAGAAATCAAGGTGCCCCAGCTTGGGGAGTCCGTCAGCGAAGCCACCGTCGCCAAATGGCTGAAGAAAGCCGGTGAGTCGGTTGCCGCCGACGAACCGATCGTCGAGCTGGAAACCGACAAGGTAACTTTGGAGGTCAACGCCCCGGCTGCCGGCGCGCTGGAGGAAATCGTCGCCGACGAAGGCGCGGACGTCGAAGTCGGCGCCGTGCTGGCCATGTTCAAAGAAGGCGCGTCTGGCTCGGCCGCTCCGGCGAAGTCAGAAAAGAAAGAAGAGCCCAAGAAAGAGGCGCCCCAGAAAGACGCGCCCAAGCCCGAGGCCAAAAAGGAAGAGCCCAAAAAGGAAGCGCCTAAAGCCGCGTCCAAACCGGCTCCGTCGCTGGCGGCGGATTACCCGCTGGCACCGTCCGTGCGCCGTTTGGTCGATGAGCACCAGCTCGATCCCAAGAAAATTCCCGCCACCGGCAGGAACGGCCGCCTGACCAAGGGCGACGTGTTGCAGTTCATCGCCTCCGGCGGTGAGGGCGAGGGCAAGCCGTCGGTGCCCGACCGCGGGCCGCGCGAAGAACGGGTCAAAATGACGCGTCTGCGCCGCCGCATCGCCGAGCGCCTGAAAGAAGCGCAAGACACCGCCGCCATGCTGACCACCTTCAACGAGGTCGACATGAGTGCGGTCATGGACGCCCGCAAGCAGTATCAGGACGCCTTCGTCAAAAAGAACGGCATCAAGCTCGGCTTCATGTCCTTCTTCGTCAAGGCCTGTGTGTCGGCCCTGCAGGACATCCCGGCCGTGAACGCCGAGATCGACGGCGAGGAAATCGTCTACAAAAACTACTACGACATCGGCGTCGCTGTCGGCACGCCGACAGGTCTGGTGGTGCCGGTGGTGCGTGACTGCGACGAAAAAGATCTCGCGTCCATCGAAGCGGACATCTCCGGCTATGGCCGCAAGGCCCGCGACGGCAAGCTGACGGTCGAGGAAATGACCGGCGGCACCTTCACCATTTCCAACGGCGGCATCTACGGCTCCATGCTGTCGACGCCGATCCTCAACACGCCGCAGTCGGCCATCCTCGGCATGCACAACATCAAGCAGCGCGCCGTGGTGCTGGACGATGGGTCCATCGTCGCCCGGCCGATGATGTATCTGGCCCTGTCCTACGATCACCGCATCATCGATGGCCGCGAAGCCGTCACCTTCCTGGTGCGCGTCAAGGACTGCCTGGAAGACCCGGCGCGCATGCTCTACGGCGTATAACGCCCCTCATGCCTGCGGCGTAACGCGGGACGCACACAACACGGAACGGGATGTGATATGAGCGACTCTTCTTTCGACGTCATTGTCATCGGCGGCGGCCCGGGCGGTTACGTCTGCGCCATCCGCGCGGCTCAGCTCGGTCTCAAGACCGCCTGCGTGGAAAGCCGCGGCACCCTCGGCGGCACCTGCCTCAACGTCGGCTGCATTCCATCCAAGGCGCTGCTGCAGTCCTCCCACCTGTATGAAGAAGCCAATCATCATTTCGGCGATCACGGTATTAAGGTCGGCGACGTCAAGCTCGATCTCAAAACCATGATGTCGCGCAAGGACGACGTGGTGACGCAGAACACCACCGGCATTGAGTTCCTGTTCAAGAAAAACAAGGTCGAGTACCTCAAGGGCAAAGGCAGTATCACGAAGACCGCCACCGGCGCCCATGAAGTTACCGTCAAGCCGGACGGCAAAGGTAAGGCGAAAACCTATACCGCCAAGAACGTGGTCATCGCCACGGGCTCGGATGTCACGCCGCTGCCGGGGGTCGACATCGACGAAAAGCAGATCGTCAGCTCCACCGGCGCGCTGGAATTGTCCAAGGTGCCTAAGTCGATGATCGTCGTCGGCGCGGGCGTCATCGGCCTGGAAATGGGCTCGGTGTGGCGCCGCTTGGGTGCCGACGTCACGGTGGTCGAGTATCTCGATTTCATTCTGCCGCCCATGGACGCCGAAGTGCGTAAGAACATGCAGCGCATCCTCGAAAAACAGGGCCTGAAATTCAAACTCGGTGCCAAGGTCACCGAGGCTAAAACCGCTAAGGGCGGGGTGACGCTGAAGGTGGAACCGGCCAAAGGCGGTGAGGCGGAAACGCTCAAAGCCGATGTGGTGCTGGTCGCCATCGGCCGCCGGCCGTACACGGAAGGTCTCGGCCTGGATAAAGCGGGCGTGAAAGTCTCCGACCGCGGCTTTGTCGAGGTCGACGATCACTATCAAACCAACGTCGAGGGCGTGTTCGCCATCGGCGATGTCATCGGCGGCATGATGCTCGCCCACAAGGCCGAGGACGAAGGTGTGGTGGTGGCCGAGGCGCTCGCCGGACAAACGCCGCACATCAACTACGATGCCATCGCCTCGGTGGTCTACACCTGGCCGGAAGTCGCCGGCATCGGCAAGACCGAGGAGGAACTCAAAGACGCCGGGCGCGCCTACAAATCTGGCAAGTTCCCGTTTACCGCCAACTCCCGCGCGCGCGCGAATGGCGACACCGACGGCTTCGTCAAAATCCTCGCCGATGCCGAGACGGATGAGTTGTTGGGGTGTCACATCATCGGCCCGCTCGCCGGCGACCTGATTATGGAAATCGCCGTCGGCATGGAATTCACCGCCGCGGCGGAAGACATCGCGCGGACCTGCCACGCCCACCCGCAGCTCGGTGAGGCGGTGAAGGAAGCTGCGCTGGCCGTGGATAAACGCCCGATCCATATGTAGGCACCTGGCGGTGCCGAGCCCAATTTAACCCGTAATCCTCTGACTTGTTCTGAGGGTCCTGGGGCAAAGGTGTATGCCGAGAGAACTTATTCTTTTCGAGCGCTTTCAATACACGGCACTCGCACTTTGGGTGGTTGGGTCAGTGATTCACTCGGCATCGAGCCTCATTGAAATCCTCGCCATAGGAGAGGAAGGGTCTGCGGTCGCCCTATTCTTTTCTATCTTGAACATAGTGCTCATCATATTGGCGACCATCCTGATCTGGTTCTTGCTTGTCTACTTCACGGCCCGGAAACGCAATAACGTTTGCCGGTGGATTCTTCTGATCCTGTTTGTTCTGTCTCTTCCTTCGACGTTGCTTGACGTGTTTCTTCCCGAGGCGTCGGTGAGAGAGGTGTTATACTTGGTGAGTGTCTTTCCTGAGGCCCTGTCGTTCTTCTTCGTGTTTACAGGCCCTGGCGCAGCGTTCTTTAAGACTCAAAAACAGCCTCATTGAAGATTCCCCATGCACGTCTACGAAATCGGCGACTACTCAAACGGCTTCAACCTGCACAAAGTTGAGCGGCCCGATCCCGAGCCCGGCCACGGCGAAGTGGTCATGCGGGTGCGCGCCACCGGCGTCAACGCCCGCGACCTCTCCATCATGGAAGGCGCGCTTGGCCCCAACAAAATGCCGTTCACCCGCGTGCCGTTGTCGGACAACGCCGGTGAGGTGCTCAAGGTGGGGCCAGGTGTCACCAAAGTCAAACCCGGCGACCGCATCACCTTCACCCACTACTGGCAATGGCTCGACGGCGACTGGCAGTGGGAATGGACGAAAGAGGATTACGGCGCCACCCGTGACGGCTTCCTCGCCGAGCAGGTCCTCATTCCCGAAGCGCCGCTGATCAAACTGCCCGATGCGCTCGGCTATGAAGAGGCCAGCACCTTGCAAAGCCCGGGCCTCACCGCCTGGAACGCGGTGGTCGAGGCCGGCCGCACCCGCCCCGCCGATACGGTGGTCACGCTCGGCACCGGCGCGGTCTCGGTGTTCGGCCTGCAGTGGGCCAAGATGCTCGGCGCGCGGGTCATCGTCACCTCGTCCAGCGACGACAAGATCGCCCGCATGAAAGACCTCGGCGCCGATGACGGCATCAACTACCGCACCCACCCGAACTGGAGCGAAGCGGTGATGGATCTCACCGGCGGGCGCGGCGGCAACGTCATCCTCAACAACGTCGGCATGGCCGAGATGGAGCAGTGTTTGCTGGCTGCCGCGTCGGGCGGGCGCATCATGTACATCGGCGCGAACCCTGTGGCGCACGGTGATGCCGCCAAAGCCGCCCCGGCGCTCAGCAAATTGCCCAACCTCATCCTCAAGGACCTCACCATCAAGGGCATCATCGTCGGCAGCCGCCGCATGTTCGTGGACATGATCGACGCCATGGTGCGCAACGATGTTCATCCGGTCATCGATAAAACCTTCGCCTTCGATGAGATCATGGACGCCATCGCCTACATGAAAAGCGGCGCCAAGCTGGGTAAGGTGGTGATCAAGGTTCAATAGCGCGCCGTGTGGCACCGCACCCCATCATCTCCAGACTGTCACCCTCGGACTTGTTCCGAGGGTCCAGGGCAATCACACTCCATGGCGTTTCTTTACCCTGGATGCCCGGGATGAACCCGGGCATGACCTAGGAGAGTATTCTTTAGTCATGTCTAGTCTTCGCTCTATTGCTGCAATTGCCGTTACGACGTTCTTGCTCAACCTGCCAGCCGTTGCCCAAAGCCTCGACACCGCTCAAGAGCACCCTGAACTCGGCGCGTTCTTTGCGGACGTTGGCACGGCCGGCACCTTCGTGGCCGTCAACGTGCACACCGGGGCGGCGCATGTGTTCAACCCGGAGCGTGCCACTCAGCCCTTTCCACCGGCCTCCACCTTTAAGATCTTCAACAGCCTCATCGCGCTTGAAACCGGTGTGGTGCGCGATCCCGACACCCATGTGCTGAAGTGGGATGGGGAGGTTCGGAATAACGCCGCCTGGAACATGGACCACTCGCTGCGCTCCGCGTTCCAGGTCTCGGCGCTCCCGGTCTACCGTGGCATCGCTCGCCAGGTCGGTCTGGAGCGCATGACCGGGTATTTGAGCCAAGTGCCCTACGTCTCCGGCGATGTCACTGCGCGCACTCTTGATATCTTCTGGGTGTTGTCCAGTTACACCACGACGGCGTTAAAACAGGTGGAGTTTCTGCGGCGGCTTTATCTGAACGATCTGCCGTTCTCCCAATCCGTGATGGATGCGGTCAAAGATATCGCTGTTGTCGAGCACGGCGTCGGCTACGTCCTCGCCGGTAAAACCGGATACACGACCGACGTGACCCCAGGTGCCGGCTGGTTCATCGGCTGGGTGGAGCGTGAAGACGGCGCATATGTTTTTGCGCTCAACTTGGACGTTCACGACCGCTCGCATGTCGATGCCCGTGTCGATATCGCGCGCCAGAGCCTTCAGGCGTTGAACCTTTTGCCCTGACGGCGTCAGCTAAATTGGGGCAGCCCTTGCCAAGAGATTACGATTTTGATCATATCTTAAAGTAGAAATTAGGACTTTGCTTTGTGCCCGGAGGTTATGCCAGATGATCAAACACATACGCATCGTACTTTTGTTTTTGAGTTCTCTGATCTTCACAGCTTCGGCGGGTCACGCGCAGCCCTTCGGCATCGGCATGGACACACCTCTCAACGAGCTGAACGTAGACGAGTCAAGAGAGCTCAACGATATAAACAGATATTATCTATCCTCTGTGCCCCGGAGTCATAACGAATTTGAGGAATATGTCGTCACGCTCGGAGAAACGACGGGGGTTTGTTCGATACTCGCGAATGGAAAGATCTATAACAACGATGCATACGGTACCGGAGTTAAGCGAGCATTTGACTCCATACGCAGTCAGTTAGAAAGCGGTTACGGGTCAAGTCAGCTAGCCTCTGGAATGAGAGAGAAAGGAGGGATTTGGGCGTCAGAAGACAACTGGGTCTTTGCAATCAGGCAGAACGAACGAGTCCATGAGGCACTTTGGCTTGCTCAAACGGGTGCAACAATGAAAGACAACGTCGCCGCAATAAAGCTGCAAGTTCTTGCGCTGACTCGAAACTCAGCCTTTTTGCAAATCTCCTACCAATTCGATAATTTTGCTAAATGCTATGAAGAAAATAGAGCTTCGCAGGCTGATGCCCTTTAAAACCAAGACCCTTGTCCAGGTCCGGTTTCGGTAACACGCATATCTTGGTTCACGTGCAACTCTAATGTCATGTGACCCGGTTTGGCCGAGTGGCTCACGACCAAAGCGGTCGAACCGAGGTTCCAGGCGTGTCATTTTGTGCATAATGCCGTATGCCCAATCTCCGTGCACCCTCCATCGCCGTCATCATTCCCGCCTACAACGCGGAAAAAACGCTCGACCGTACCCTGGAAAGCGCGGTCGCCAGTATGGACGAAGCGCGCACCCATATTCCGGAGTTGATTGCCGAGATCGCGGTGGTGGACGATGTTTCCACCGATGGCACCCGCGCGCTGATTGAGGCCTGGGCGGCAAAAGTGCCCGAGGTCAAGCTCGTCACCTACACTGAGAACAAGGGTCCCGGCTTCGCCCGCAACGAAGGCGTGCGCAAAACCACCGGCACGTTTCTGTTCTTTCTCGATGCCGACGACGTGTTCTATCCCAATCACATTCATCTGTGTTTGGAGCGCTTGCTCGCGCGTGACGACCTCGGCTACGTCTTCACCAAACTGCACGTCGACATGCCGATGCAGGAGGAATGGCGCCGCTCCCTCGATGAAAGCAACCCCATCAACTTTTGTGTCCGCCGCGTCTGGCACGACATGATTCTGGGTTACGCCGAAGAGCCCGACTTCCGCACCCACCGCACCGAAGACACGCTGTATCGTATCTGCCTGCGCGATCTGGTGGCGCATGAAAAAATCGAGGTCGAGACGTGTGAGCAATTCGTCTCACCCGGCAACGCGCTGGACCGCCAGCGCGATAAGCTCGGTATGTCCATGGCCGCGTGGAACGCTAAGGTCAAAGCCGGCGAGGCCGATGACGGCTTCGTCTGACCGAGCAGATGGAGCAGGTTGTCAAAGCCCGGCTGGATCACGTCAACGCGCTGCGGGCGGGCCGGGACTAGGCAAGGCCATGCGTGGCAAAGGACCTCATTGTCCCTCCCCTAGATGGGGAGGGATTAAGGGAGGGGTGAACCTGTGTCAGTTTTCGGACCTTGATTATAAGCCCCCCACCCCAAACCCCTCCCCACGCCAGCCCCCACGTCATGCGATGCATGCTTTGTATGACGGGGAAGGGGCTTTGTACGGCGCAGACCGGCTCAAGCCCGAGCATGACAGCTGGTAAGTTCTCATATTGTCACCCTCGGACTTGTTCCGAGGGTCCAGGGCCACCACACTCGCCGTCACGTATCGCTCTGGATGCTCGGGACAAGCCCGAGCATGACAGTTTCTTTTTTGAGTCTGTCATCACCCGGCCCCAGCCTGGCCGCAGGCCAGCTGGAGACAAAGTCTGATCGGGTGATCCATACACACGGGTGTTCCTGGATGGCCCGGCCTTTCGTCGTTGGCTGGCCTCCGGCCAGACCCGGGCCATGACACTTTGTTTTTTGTCTTTTTTTGTACCTTGCGGGACTGGCTCATGCGGACAAATTTTCGCGTTTGATTACAACGCCTTACGGCGTGCATGGGCTCGTTTGACTCATATATAACGCATTGAATTCATTGCCGGATTCAGACCGGCCCCGCAGACCGCCGTGGCGTGCATGGGCTCGTTCCTCGATTTTTTCGGGAATACTCTTTTTTTGAGACCGGTCTTGAGCGCGCCGAAACGCAAAGTTCTCTCGCCTCAGTCCGCGACGTGTTGTTTTGTCACGCCTACGGCGTCGCGTGTTCCCCTGTCACGGGTCCGTGACCCGGGCCTCGTGATACAGCACCCGGTCGTTCTCGGTGCGCCAGTGCGTCACCCGCTTGCCCAGACCGTCGATGCCGAGTGCGGGAAACAGAAACAGCGCCGAGGCCTGATCGTGATAGCGCCGGATCAGTTGCCGCGTCAGCGTCACCCGCGCCTCACGGTCGCTTGCCACCTGGGCCTGCTGATACAGCGGTTCGGCCACCGGGTCGCAGTACCACGGCGCGCTCCACCCGCAGGAGTGCAGGCGGATCGGCCGCAAGCCGTCCATGCTCGGTCCCGTGGCGAAGTCCACACTGAACATGCTCCCGTCCCAGCCGGTGCGGGTCATCTTGGTCACCGCCTGGGCGAACAACACCGGGCGGATCTCCATGCGGATGCCCACCTGGGCCAGGTCCGCCGCAATCTGCTGGCTGTAGGCGTCGGTCATGCTGCTCGCCCCCGAGGTGACCTCATAGACAATATCAAACCCGTCAGCGTACCCGGCCTCCGCCAGCAGGGCGCGGGCCCGGTCCGGATCGTAGGCGTAGCCCTCAAGCTCCGGGTCGTAGCCGATCGCCCCTTCCGGCACCGGCTGCGTCGCCGGTTCCACATAACCGCCCATCAGGCTTTGGGTGATGGCTTGCCGGTTGACCGCATGATTGACCGCGCGCCGCACGCGCACATCGGCAAAGGGCGAACCGTCGTGCAAGGTATCAAAGCCGGCGACCATAACGCGCACCGGGTTGCGCACATACAGGCTCAGGCCGTTGGCTTTCAGCGCTGCTTCGTCGTCGGGGCCAAGCGCGAAAGCCACATCCACCCGCCCGGTTACCACCGCCTGCAGCCGCGCCGTCGGCGTCGGCAGGGCCAGCACCTCCAGCGAGGTCACCTGCGGCTGCTGCCAGGCTGTTGGGTTCGGCGACAACAGAATGCGTTCCGCCTGCCAGTCGTCGAGCACGAAGGGACCGGAGCCCACCGGGGCGTTGGCCAGCCCTTGCAACCCCACCTCATCGATGTAGTCCGGCGGCGCCACATAGAAGAACGACAGGTAGCGCGGCAACAGCGCGTGTGGCTCATGGGTGGTGAACTCCACCATATGGGTATCCAGCGCCCGCGCCGAGGCGATCATTTGTGACTCCCGCACCACGCTCTGGGCGGCAAAGGCATCGCTTTGCAGATGGCGCAGCATGCCCACCACGGTGTCCGCCGTCACCGGTGTGCCGTCCGAGAAGGTCACGTCGTCGCGCAGGTCGAAGCGCCAGGTCAGCTCACCGGTGCGTTCCCACGCCGTCGCCACCTGCGGCAGAACCTCACCACGTTCGTTCACCATGGTCAGGGTGTCGTATAGCGCCGAGTAGAACATGTGCGGCGTCGTCGCCGTGGTGAAGAACGGATTGCCCTCGCTTGGCGGCATGGCGATCATCGCCACCCGCAGCGGTCCGTCCGCATGCGCGGCCGCCGTACTCATCAGCAAAGCGAGACCTGCGGCGAACCCGCGCATAAGTGCCCGTTTAACCCGCATGCTGATCAATCCATCAGCGCGATGTCGTGGAACGGAATGATGCCGCCGATCTGGCTATACCCCTTCACCCGCGGGTTTAGGCCGTCGATGCCCAGGTTCTCCACCAGCAAGAGCGCGACCGCTTCATCGTGATAATGGCGCAGTACCTCATGCACCGCAGCGATGCGCGCCTCCTCGTTCATCTCCTGCTTGGCGCGGGCGATGGCCGGCTCGATGGTCTCGTCGCAGTACCACGGGAAAGGCCAGGCGCAGGAATGAAGACGGAAGGGCCGCATGCTGCTGCCGGTCGGCAACACTTCGTATTCGAAGCCGAAGGCTTGGCCGTTCCATTCCCCTTGCAGCACGCCGCGCACGTACTGACTCCACGGCCTCGGCTGGACGATCATCTCAACACCGATCTGTTTCAGGTCGACCGCAACCTGCTGGAACATCGACGGCATGTGGGTGCCGCCGGTGCCGAAACTGAACTCGAAGGTAAATGAAAACCCGTCGGGATAGCCGGCGTCTGCCAATAACGCTTTGGCTTTGTCGGGGTCATAGCTGTACGGCGCGATGTCTGGCACCCGTTCCGGATTGATCGCCGGGGTCATCTGATCGGCCACCCGGGTGCGCCCGTCCATGATCGCCGCGGTAATCACCTCTTTGTTGACGGCGTAGTTCAAGGCCTGACGTACGCGCGGGTCCTGCAAAGGGGAGTCGATCAAGGTGTTGAACGCCACCACCTCAACCGCTGTCGCCGGGCGCTGGTAGGTTTGCAAGCCCGCCGCTTCCACCTGATATACGTCGTCCGGGCCGATCTCCGAGGCGATGTCGATCCGGTCGGTCAGCAGGCCTGCGACCCGCGCCGCCGTTTCCGGAATGGCGAGGATCTCCAGCTTATCGACCTTCGGCGCGCGCCAGGACTCGCGGAACGCCTCCAGTTTGATGCGGTTCGCTTGCCAGTCTGTGACCTTGAAGGGACCGGTGCCGACCGGGTAGAAGGCAAAGCCGTCACGTCCCACGTTCTGCCAGTGGGCCGGGGCAATCACCGGCACCACCGCCATCAAGCGGGGAAACTCCGGCATCGGTTCGGTGGTGACGAACTTCACGGTTAGGTCATCTAGAGCTTCCATCGACGCAATGACCTGCGCGTCCCGCGCCAGCGACTCGCGCGCCCCGTCTTCCGTTTGCAGATAGCGGTAGCCGAACAGCGCCGCCTCGCCGTCAAGCACTTCGCCGTTGGAGAAGGTCACGCCCTCGCGCAGGGTGACGACCCAGGTCAGGTCGTCGGTGTTCTCCCAGGCCACGGCCAGGCCGGGCTCAATGGTCAGGTTTTCTCCCAGTTGGGTCAGCGTGTCGAAGAACGCGCGCATGGTGTACCAGGTGGTGCGCGCGCTGGAATCGAACGGATTGCCATTGCCGTTGGGCAGCGAGGCGAGGCCGAGGCGCAGCGTCGACTCCGCGGCGACAGGAGCGCTCATCAGCACCGCAATGGCGGCGGCGGAGAGCTTGATCACAAGAGACTGTTTCATAACCTTCACAGTACGGAGGGTGTGCCGCGTCTGTCCAGCCGGGCCGGTCCTCCGCTATACTGCCGCCATGCTGAGGGCCCAGGTTTCACGTTTTGCCATCACGACGCTTTTGACTGCGTCATTCTCTATACCCGTCTCTGTGCCGGTGTCGGCACAACAGGATGGTCCCGGGGAGCCACGTTACCGCGCTACCTTGGGGTTCGATTATACCTCCGGCACCTACGGCGCCGACGAAGCCACTGAGATCGTGTTCATGCCGTTGACCGTGCAGGCCGAAGACGGCCCGTGGACCGCGCGCGCGGTTGTGCCGTGGCTCAACGTGTCCGGTCCGGCGCTGATTCTCGACGGCGCCGAAGGCGGCAGTGTCGGCACGCGGGAGACCGACAGTGCCTCCGGGTTGGGCGATGTGTCGCTGTCGGTGATGTACAGCTTCGAGGAACTGTGGGAGCGCGGCACCTTCATCGATGTCACCGCGCGGTTGAAACTGCCGACCGCAAGTTTGAGTGCGGGTCTCGGCACCGGCGAGCCGGACGCCGCTCTGCAGCTCGACCTGGCGCAGTCCTTCGGCCCATTCATTCCCTTCGCGACCCTTGGTTACAAATGGGCCGGCGTGCCACAAGGCTTCAAGCTGCGTAACACCGCCTATGGCAGCATCGGGCTGCAATATTCGTGGTCGGAGCGCGTCGCCACCGGTTTCTCTTATGACTACCGGCAATCGGCGATTAAAGAGTCCGAGGACCCGCAAGAGGGGCTCGCCTATCTCAACATTCGTATGAACGACGAATGGTCGGTGAATTTCTATGCGGTGATGGGCTTTTCCGAAAACAGTCCCGACGAAGGTGTGGGCCTGGCTTTCGTCTACCGCTTTCCTTGATCTGAAATCTTAGAGCGGCGTTCCGCCGTTAGACCGTCCGCATTCCGCGGCTAGACCATCGGCGGACGATAAGCGCCGGGCCGTTCGCGCGGGCGTTCCGGCTGGACCGGGCGTTCGACCGGACGCTGCGGACGCTCGATGCGCTCCGGGCGCTCCATCATAGTTGGGCGCATGCGGGCCGGGCGCATCAGTTCGGTTGGGCGCAAGACGGTGATGACCGTGCGCACCCGCTCGATCTCGCGGGCGGCGACGATGCCGCCGGCGCTGACGCGGCCGGACACGACCACCCGGTCACCCGGTTTGATGTCGTTCGGCAGATCAAGACCCGTGACCGGCACGCCTTGCACCGACAGTGATGTGCCGGTGGTGTCGGGCACGTAGCCTTCAAGCGATACGTCGGAGACCCGGTCATCAAAGGGCAGGGCTGGTTTGTCGACAATCACATCGGCAACGAACTGTTCGCCGATCATGCGTCCGGCAACAAAGGCGCGGTCGCCCGCCGCGAGGTCTTCGGCCAGGGCGGCATCACCGGCATTGATGGCGAGGTCGCCGATGGTGAGGGTGTTGTTCGTGCTGGTTGTCACCGGCCCGCGCACCAGGACGCGGCCGTCGTCGTCGGTTTGATCCAGCCGCGAGGCGACAATCATGCCGTCATTCAGGCGCAGGCCGGAGACCCGGACCATGTCGCCCACCTTGAGCGTGCTAAAGGCCGTCTTCTGAGCACCGTCGCCGGCGAGGTTGACGCGCACCGTCTGGCCCAGCACCACCAGGCGCTCGTTGTCGTGGTCGATGCTGCTGATCGGGCCGGTGACGGCGTGGCGGATTTCAAGTTCTTCGAGATGCAACGTGCCCCGTTCGTCACGGAAGGCGACCCCTTCGATTACCTGGCCAACCTTGAGGTCGGTCAGGGCAGCGGGGCGGCCGTCGCTTTCGACGATGGTGTCGGTGTCGTAGTCGAGTTTCAGACCATTGACGATGATACTGCCGAAGCCGGAGATGGTGCCGACGATGCCGGTGCCGCCGATGCCGTCGCCCCCCAAATCCGCGACGACACCCGTGCCGCCGATGCCGTCACCGCCCATCTCGGACTGGGCGACGATGCCGGTGCCGCTGATGCCGTCACTGGAGGTGTTCTGGGCAACGATACCCGAGCTGGTTATACCCGTGCCGCTGATGCCGTCAGAGTTTGCGGACGCATATTGCTGGGAGGGGCCGGACGCACAGGCGGCGAGCCAGACAAGCGCAACGCCCGCTGCGGCAATCTGCCGCAGGGTGCGTCCGTTCCGTCGTGACCCCCTCAGGTGCATGGCTAATCAGCCTCGTCCTTGGTTTCCCCGCCCGTCTTATCGTCCAGGCTGTGGCCCTCGTCAAAGAAATACAAGCCAAAATTGAAGCGATGGGTGGCGTCTGGGGCGCCCGAATCGGCGTCGACGCGCTCCCGGGCCAGCTTGTTCAGCGCCAGCAAGGAGTCCATGCCCGTTTTTTCGGCCTGTTCAGCCAACATGCGGACCGACGATTCGGTCAGCCCGCTATAGTGAACGCTGCGTTCCAGCCGGGGGTTGCCGTTGCCATCCAGGTTGTGGACCGTTGCTGCGAGATGGTCGTGGATGTTGCGGCCGAAATAGAAGGCCTTTTCCTCGAAGCCCTTCTCCGGAATGAAGGCCTGGCGGTTGAGGGCCACCCGGTCCTGATCGTCCAGTTCGGCGACGCCCAGGCGCAGCCATTCGTCCAGCACGGCCCGCGGCCGGACATCCTTGGAGATGCTTTCCACCAAACCGTCGAAGGACGGCTGGTCTGGCGTTTTTCCCTGGCGGGGCAAGGGGATAGGCCGGCCATCTGAGTCCGTCGTTGAAGCGTCGCTGACCCAGCGCGAGACCAGTTGAGCGCCCAGGCCCACCGCCGGCGGGGTGTCGCGTTCCGTGAGCTTCTCCTCGCGCAGGCGCTTCACATCTTTTCTGTGAACCCCAGTTAAAAGGTTGATCCGGCTGTCCGTCTGCCGCTTGCCCGAGACTGGAAAATCCGTCTCAGCGACCGAGACATAAGTCTCCTTTAAAAGGGTGGTAATGGTCGGCAGCGTGATCCCTTTGGAGATCATCAGCCGCACCAAGGGCCGCAGCACGCGCCGCAGCGCTGCAATCAATGCCTCGGGTGGGCCGGCAGGGAGAGTGCCCTGACTCATAAGCATCCGGAACTCAGTTCAACGTCATGTTGGATACGGATATACAACATTGTGGGAAAATTTCCCACATTTTTTTGTTGACCTGATGATTTTTATAAGGCTATTCTCTCCTTGTTCGTGGGAAATATTCCCACAAATTGAAACACTACGGAGCAGTAGCAAACAAAGGACAAGCCAACCCAGAGAATCGCGTTCAGTACCCTATGTGATCAGGCTTTCGCGTCACTGTCCCTGAGTCAGTTCCTACCCCAGTGACAGAAAGCTCAAGTTGCCTCCCGTTTTTTCCGGAAACGTCACTGACGAGTGACCATCCAGAAGAGGCGGGAGGTAGCATTTTGGGGTGAAGCGAAACGGGCTTGTCTGGGCGGGCATCCACGGCAACCGGTACTGCAGCCGGGTTGGATAAGCTGAAAAAGACCCACGAGCCTAACACGCAGACCATCCCTAACAGGTAGCCGAGAACTCTCAGGACGAAAGCGGGACCGTTCTTCAAAATGAGTAATCCTCCCGAATACGACAGGCCGTTGGTACTTTCGGCGGCTGCTGCACTCTGAAGAGGTAAGCTGGCCCTCACATGGCGGAGAGATGGCAATTTTGAGGTCGCTCGTCGTCGAAGATCTAACCGGTCGGATTTGTCGCGCGGCGCAGGGCCCGCATCGTGAAACGGGCCGGATGTAGTGCATCTGCAACCGGACGGGACACTGGCAGCGGTTCGCCGCACATTTCGCTTACGATGAGCTCCGCCAATAGGGGGGCGGACGTTGCGCCCCGCGCGCCAAGCCCACCCAGAACAAATAGCCCGTCGTGGTATGGCGCGTCAGGATAACGTTTCCAGTGGCGGCCATGATGCACGTCACCGTAAAGCGAGGGGTAGCGTTCCACCACCGCGACAGGGCCGGCGATGGGGAGATGATCCGGTGTTGTACTCCTCACGTTTGCCCAGCTGCGATCGGAGCGCACCTCACTGTCGTCCAAAACTCTGGGCACCATGTGGTGCGCTTGGCTCACGTTGCGGATGTCCGCCTCTTCGGACGTGCTGTGGGCATTCTCACCAATTCTCCCCGGAAAGTGATCGAAGGTCGCGCCAATGACATGACCTCCGTCGACGACAGGTGTCACCGTGCCCTTGCCGGCCAACGCTGTTTTTATCGCCTCGGACTGGCCCGTCGATGTGATGGAGGTTAACTGTCCGTGCCGAAGGCGTAACGGCAGGTCCGCACACTGATCAAATTCGGTGCAAGATATACCCGACGCAAGAACAACCGCATCCGCCGCCAGGACGTCTTCGCCATTCTTGCCGAATAGGGCCCAACTTCCTCCTCTGCGCTCTATCGATGCTACTGATTGATTTAGAATGACATTGGCGCTGCGAAGAAGCGCCTGGCACGCCTCACTCATTTGCAGCAATCCGCCGCGAGGTAGAAAAAAACCACCGTGCCCTATTGGAATACCTGTGATCGCCTCGGCGGTCTCTGGGCCGGCGACGACCATGTGGTCCTCGGGTAGAACGCGCTGTGCAATGATTTTATCGTGGCGGGTGGCATCCTCCGCGGATGGTGCAACGATAAACGTGCCGATCTGTCTAAAGACGTCGCTGGAGTTCTTTTGTGTCAGACTTTCGAACAGCGGGATCGCTTGGCGCCAGGCTTGCGCATAGAACTCTGACTCAACGCTCGGCTCAGCCGTGAATCGGGGGGAGAGAACGGCCCACGGAACTGAAGACGCTTCCGAGGCGACGGCTTGGTTTTTGTCGATCACAGTTACCCTCAAGCCGCGCTGCCGCGCCGCATGGGCGACACATGCCCCGGCAATACCCGCGCCGATCACTGCAATATGTTGAGAGTTGGTTCTCACGCGTGACGGAATACGAAACCACGGCGCTGGATCCCGGATATCTTTTGGCAAGTGATTGGCTCCAGAGAGGGCATGTCTCTTTTTTCCATGCCCTGGGCGCTTTGCCACATTGAAACCCGCGTTTTCGAGACCGCGTCTCACCGCGCCCGCAACAGAATAAGTTGCGACGCGCGCACCGTCAGCCGAAAGGGCAGATATGCTTTCCAATACCGAAGGTGCCCACATCTCCGGATTGCGGTCCGGTGCGAAGCCGTCCAGAAACCAGGCATCTACCGGACCACTCGTCTGCGCGAGCATGTCATCCACATGCCCGATGAGAAGCGTGAGGCAGACTCGCTGCTCCTTAAACCAAAGGCGATGAAATCCGGGACGAGGGGCTGGATATGCGTCGACGAGTAACTGGCTAAGACCACTGATCTGCGGAAAAAGACTGTGCGCGCGGCGCATATCGCTCGCGGCGAGGGGTGATCCCTCTATGCCGACATAATGGAGAGCATTTCCTCCCTTGGCTGTCTGCTGCCATGCATCCCAAGTGGCAAGAAAATTGAGTCCGCTGCCAAACCCAAGTTCGCAAACCGTGAAGCTGTTTTTACCGGCCCACGCTGATGTCAACTCGCACCCGTCCACAAACACATGGCGGGACTCCTGCAAGCCGTCCGAGCGGTCAAAATAGGTGTCGGAAAACGTGCGAGAGTAGGGAACGCCGTGTTCATCCCAGATCACGTCGTTCTCAAGTGATTTTTCTGTCATGTCGGGGCTTAAAGCCGGTCTAGGTGCTGTGTTTCCGTGACTCTGGAGAGCCACATTCTATGTTATCATCGGTCCCACGCCATTCGTCATCACGTCTTTCTTTTTCCAGATCTATGCGTGCTCACCATCTTCTGACGTCCCTCTTGTCTCCGCTCAGACTCGCTGCGTTGTCGGTAAGTCTTATCGCCGGCGGTCAAGCGTCGGTGGCGGAAGATGGAGTTGCGGAGGACGTGATCACTTTCACCGCCGCAGATGGTGTTCAGCTGCCAGCGTTGTTCACCTACCCGCAGAGCGGCATGAATGTCTACGGCCCGGCCATTCTTCACTTACACGGCGGACCGGGCGGATCGCCCGTTCGCTCAAGCAGTGCGGCGCGCTATGCGGCAACCGGGCTCGCCAAAGCCGGCTACACCAACCTGTCGATCGAGACGCGCCATGCCACCCGCTACGCCTTCACTAGGTTTGATGAGGTCATCGAAGACATCCGCGGTGGAATCGATGTCCTCGCGGCGCGCGGTTTTGAAGAGATCGTTCTTGCCGGTGCCGGCCTGGGTTCGCTCCGTATGGCCCGGTATATGGTGGAGAACGAAGATCCGCGCGTAAAGGCGGTGATCCACTACTCTCCCACGCAGAACATGGCCGACAACTGGCGTCAGCGGGTCGGCGAAGAGGTGTATTGGGAAACGGTGGACCGGGCGGCGCGCGCGGTAGAAGAGGGCGGGCGTCAGCCGTTCATCGACCTTGGCGACGGGCTTATTTTTATCCCTACTAGCTTTCTCGATTGGTTCGGGCCGACAGCCAAGACATCGCTTTCGGCCAACATCGCTGGGATCGACCGGCCAATGCTCATGCTCGCCGGCGAGGACGATCCCCTCGTGCCGAAAGGCCGGTTGGAAGAGCTGCAAGCGGTCGCATTCATTAGCCCACGTGTGGATATCAAATCCTATCCCGGCGTCGGCCGCGTGTTCGAAGGTGCGCGCGAGCAAGTTATCGCTGACACCGTGGCGTGGCTGACTGACATTGGTTTGCCGCCCGCCGCCACAATCACGACCGAGGTGATCGAGGTGACCAGTGCCGATGGCAGGCCGCTGTCAGGTATTCTGTACGCACCCGAACCGGGCATGCCCTCAGACCGCCCGTTGTTTGTCATTCTTCATGGCTGGACCAGTGACATCATGCGCTCGGTGCCTCATTGGCTCGGTGTCAGACTTGCCCAATCTGGGTTTCCGGCAATCGCCATTCAGCATCGCGCCTCCGGGTTTCGCGGCATCGTGCGTTATCCGCTTGAAGCCGTCGAACCAGATATGCGCGCATGGATGGATGAGGTGGAGCGCCGCGGCTTTGACTCCGTCATCGGCGTTGGACATGGCGCGGGCAGCCTGTGGTGGTCCTATTATCTTAGCGCCAGCGCTGACGCTCGTCCGGACGCTCTTGTCTACCTGTCGCCCATGCCTGACATGCCCCAGATGGCACGGGACGGTATGGGCAACGACCTCTACGCCCGGGCGGTGCTTGATGCCCAAGAGGCTGTGAACGGGGGGCAAGGTGACGCGTTCCTGGTCGACTACCCATTCCCGCGGGCCGGCTATCCGGACGATCCGCGCCAACCCATGTTCTTGCCGCCACCCGGCTCGGCCTTCACCTATTACTATGCCGAGCCATTCTTGAGTTACTGGGGGCCCGGATCACGCACCCAACACACACAGCTGATCTCAGAGATCGACTTGCCGCTGCTGGCCCTCGGTGGGTCGAGAGATCCGTTCATGCAGAACGCCTTTTTGATTTCGTTTACGGAAACGGCCGCCGGCGCAGCGAAGTACGTTTTTTATGGTGGCCCGTCAGGCGCGTCTTACAGCTTCGAGGGTTTTGAAGGGCGTGTCGCCGGTGATATTCTAAGTTGGTTGAGCGGTTTGTCTGACCTTTAGTGCGCAAAGCGAAGGCGGTAACTCCAATAGGAAACCGGAAAGTCAGTTGAGAGAAGTTTTCGAAATTATTCAAGCGGCCCTGACCTCATTTCGCCAGAATGCCTTATCTTTACTGCTCAACGCTCTACCATTCCTTGTGATCTTCGTAGTTTTGGACGTTGTGTTTCCGACGCATCTAGCGACGTTGCCGGAGAACAGCTCATCTCAGGAAGCGATAGCGTTCCATTCGTCCGTCGCCATTAACAACTTCACGAAAATTGTCCCTTATGTTGTTCTGTTCCCGATTTACCTTGTCTGCGCACATAGGCACATATTAACCCCCAATGAAATTGACGGGCGTTTTCTGGCGTTACGCCTGTCAAGAACCGAAATTCGTTTCGTTGTTTGGGGGGCAATATTCGGATTCGTTTATAGCGCTACGGTTCTGACCGTGATTTCCTTTGGTTCCGGGTTTTTGTTTGACTACTTGTTCAGCATTGGTGCCGAACTCGAGATAGTTACCGAGTCTACGAGGGCTGTCCTTTACTTTGCGTTAGCTATCGCAGGTCTGGTGACTTACAGGTTCGCTCTTTTCGCCCCCATCATCGTGGCGGGAGGAGACAAACCATTTCGCTACGCCTGGGCTCTATCGCGGGACCGTAATATCCTAGTGATCGCCTCGCTGTTGCTCGTGTACCTTTCTCAAACGCTTATTGCCCGCGCCGCGACACTGATTGCTGACTTCGCTCCACTTAATTTGTTCGATGTCAATTTGATGTGGGCGGTTCTGCTAAATTTATCTAACTTGCTGACAGCGGCGCTCGCCGCATTGACTTTGTCGCACATGTACCTGCGCCTTGCTTCAGAAAAGTCCGTCAACAACGGCGAGACATCTGCCTAAACAGGCGCTAGGCTGTCGTCTGAACTCACCAAAGCGACCCGGCACATGGACATCATCCGCAACTGGTTTAAGACGATTTCCGACAATCCGCAGCTGACGCTGCTGATCCTACTGTTGATCTTTGCCACTACGGCGCTGGTGTTAACCGCCGACATTCTTGCACCATTCCTGGCCGCCGTGGTGCTCGCGTTCTTGCTGCAAGTGTTTATCGACAAATTGGAAAGCTTGGGTGTGTCGCCATGGCTATCCATTACGCTCGCTTTCGTGCTTTTCGTGATGCTGTTTTTGGCGATCGTATTCGGATTGGTTCCACTGCTGATCCGGCAGATTACACAGCTCACGCGGCAGGCCCCCGAATTCATCTCCAGTCTCCAGTCGACGGTCAGTCAACTCCCAGAGAGATACCCGGCTTTGATCACCCCGGACCAAGCTTCTCAGGTCATGAACCAACTACAAACCGAAGTTCTGGATTTCTCACAAACTTTGGTGGGCTCTCTCGGCGGAACGGTCGTCGGCCTAATGACTTGGATCGTTTACCTCATCATCGTGCCGCTGATGGTGTTCTTTTTGGTCAAGGACAAGGATCACATCGTCAATTGGTTCCGGTCTTTTTTGCCGCGTGACCGGGAACTTGCCGGTCAGGTTTGGACCGAAGTTCAAGTGCAGTTGAAAAACTATGTTGGCGGTAAGGCACTCGAAATTCTGATTGTTGCCGTTGTCACCTACATCACCTTCACTTTCATCGAGTTAGAGTACGCGCTCCTGTTGGCGGTGATCACAGGCTTTTCGGTTCTTATCCCGTACATCGGTGCAGCCGTTGTTACCTTGCCGGTTGCGGGGGTGGCTATTCTGCAATGGGGCTTTGCCACCGAGGCGTGGATTGCAATTGCCGCCTACGGAATCATTCAGGCGTTGGACGGGAATGTTCTGGTTCCCTTTGTTTTTTCTGAAGTGGTCGACATTCATCCCGTCGCCATCATCGTCGCCATCTTGTTTTTCGGCGGCATCTGGGGCTTCTGGGGTGTGTTTTTCGCCATTCCACTGGCGGTCGTCGTGCAAGCGGTTATCCGCGCGTGGCCGCGGGCGAAAGAAGACATCCAACCTAATACCGCGAGTACAGAGCCTTCCTAGTCGATGACGGAACGGAACGATCCTGAGATCATTTTTGAGGCACTGCGCACGCTCGGAATCCAATATACATCCTTAGAGCACCCGCCGGCCTATACCGTAGAGGACGGAGAATCTCATGTCGGGCATCTGCCCGGTGTGCACGTCAAAAACCTCTTTCTGTGCGACGCTAAGAAAAAGATGTGGTTGGTCACCGCCCCTTGGGACAGGGAGATCAATCTCAAAGCCTTGCCGGATCACATTGGTTCGAAACGCCTGTCCTTCGGATCTGCGGACCGATTGCTGAGGGTATTGGGGGTCACGCCCGGATCAGTATCTCCCTTTTGCGTCATCAACGATCCTACCTGCGAGGTTGAACTTGTGCTGGATGCAGAGATGATGAGTAAAGACACCATCAATGTTCATCCGCTGGTGAACACTCAGACGACGTCTGTTCGGACCGATGATTTGCTCACGTTTGTGCGGCATTGCAATCACGACCCTTTAATCATCGACTTAAAGGCGCAATCTGGAGCTCTGTCATGAGTGGCGAACGTCTCAACGCTGATTTTTCCCAGGCGGTTGTCATTCGCACGGCGCAGGAAGAGTGGCAGCCTAGTCCCAGCCCAACCGTTTGGCGCAAGCGTTTGGATCTCTCCGGCCCGGCGGAGGCTGGACGGGTAACCTCGGTGGTGAAATACGACCCCGGCAGTGCCTTTCACAGTCATCCGCATCCCGATGGGGAGGAAATTCTGGTCTTAACCGGCGTTTTTTCCGATGAACACGGTGATTATCCCGCCGGCTCCTACCTGCTCAATCCTGAGGGGTTCGATCATGCGCCGTTCTCGCGCCAGGGCTGCACATTGTTTGTGAAGTTGAGGCAGTATGCGGGTGATGACCGGGAGAAGATTGCCGTCGATACGCGTGAGCGGAGCTGGGCAAAGATCGGTTCAGGTGTTTCAGAGGTGACTCTCTATCAGACCCAAAATCATCCAGAGACCGTGCGCCTGATTCGTATCGAAGAAACTCAGAGATTCACCGTGCCTGGCAAAGTGGGTGGCGCTGAAATGCTTATCCTCAAAGGTGCTGTTGAAGATTCCGGCGGGCGGTATACAACAGGAGACTGGTTGCGATGGCCGGCGCAGTCAGTCCGAATGTTTACGGCCTGCGAGCCGTTCGAGGCGTACTTAAAGACTGGACACCTTGCGCAATGAGTCTTCCATTCCCCCGGCGAACGTTTCTGGGTGGTGCATCTGCCATCACGCTCTCGGCCTGTGACGCCGGTCTATCGGGCGTGCATTGGGATCTGTCCATGCCATGGGGGCCGAGCGAATACCACGTCACCAATGCGCAACGGTTCGCCGATGAAGCCCATGCACGTACCGCGGGGCAACTGACGATCCACGTCCATCCTGGAGCGGTTCTCGGTCTGAAGGGGCCAGAGTCATTGCGTGCGGTGGAAGAGGGCATTGTCGATATGGCCGACACCGCCGGTTTTCACCAGGTCGGCACCGAACCGATTATGAGTATGGAGTCCTTGCCGTATCTGGTTGAGGACATAGACGAGCTCGCCGTTCTTTACGGATTGATGCGTCCCGCCGTCGAAGCGGCCTGCGCGCGGCACGGAATTCGGGTTCTCTATGTGGTGCCCTGGCCCAATCAGAATTTCTTCTTCGACGCGGACATCAAAACCGTCGACGACTTCCAGGGCTTAACGATGCGGACCTACGACAAGCTCTCAACCGATCTCGTTGTTGGTTTGGGCATGACTCCCATTCAAATGCCGTCTCCGGATGTTGTCCCCGCTTTGGCCTCGGGGGCTTTGGACGGTGCAATGACGTCCACGACGACGGCTGCAGCGCAAAAGTTTTGGGAGTTCCTGTCTTATACGATGCGTTCCAACCACACGTGGTCATGCAACATCCTGATGATCAACGAGGACAGTTGGCAAACGCTATCACCGGAAGACCAAACGCGTGTGCAAGCTTTGGCTCAGCAGCTCGAACCCGAGTACTGGGAGATCGCTCGCAACGATGACATCGACAAGCTCAAGGTCCTTGAGGCCAATGGCATGATCACCCAGGTGCCCGATGCAGAGCTGATGGCGGGCATGCAAAGGTTGGCGCTGCCTATCTGGCGTACTTTCGTGCAACAGACTCCTGAAGCTGGCCCCATACTGGAGGCGTTCCTGAGGGCGACGGGCAAACAGGTGCAAGTGTGACACACGTTCTGAAGGCCATCGACCGCTTGTGTTTCGCCGCGGCCGTGCTCGCCGCTGTTTTGCTTGCCCTCATGTTTGTGCTGGGTATTTCCGAAATTGTACTGCGCAGCGTCTTTCAGATCAGTCTGCCGATCGTCATCGAGTACTCAGGGTATCTCCTCGCTCTCGTCCTGTTTCTGGGATCCGGATGGACGCTATCGCAGGGCGGCCACATACGAGTGACAATTTTGTCAGAGCATGTGACACCCGGTGTGGCACGGCTTCTGGATATCCTATGCACGTGCGTCGCGTTCGTTGTTGCGGCGGCTATGACGATTTCCCTCATTGATTTTGCAGTGGGGACCTTGGTGCGGGGCACGACATCCTTTTACCCGAGCGCAACGCCATTGGCGTATCCCCAGCTTGTATTCTCGGCCGGCCCGCTGGTTCTCTCGCTGGCTTTGATCGCGCGCCTGATTCGTCTTCTACAAGGGCGGGAGCCAGACGTGCACCCCTCTGAAGCGGGGCAAAGAGAAGGATGATCGGCGCCCCACTCGCGCTCGTGTTGATTTGCCTTGTACTCCTGCTGGCCGCAGGCGTGTGGGTGGGCTTCAGCCTCATCGCCGTTGGATTCGTAAGCTTGTCTGTGTTCCGTGACATGCCCGTGGGTACGTTTCTGGCGTTCGATTTGTGGAACAGTTTGAACACGCCTGAGCTGGTTGCCTTGCCGCTGTTCATCCTGATGGGTGAAATTCTGTTTCACACCCGGTTGTCGGAGAGCATGTTCCGTGGATTGTCACCCTGGGTGACTTCCGTTCCCGGACGACTGCTGCACGTGAATGTCATCGGCTGCACTTTGTTCGCTGCCGTTTCCGGATCGTCTGCCGCAACCACAGCGACGATCGGCCGCATGACTCTCACCGAACTTAAATCGCGCGGGTATGACGAAGGCTTGGCAATGGGCTCGTTGTGCGGCGCGGGCACGCTCGGGTTCCTGATCCCGCCGAGCATTATCCTCATTCTCTACGGTGTGTTGTCGGAAACCTCGATCATCGATCTGTTTATCGCCGGGCTAGGGCCGGGCCTGATCCTCGCCGTTGCCTACATGGGCTATATCGCCGTGCGCGCGCTCCTGCGCCCGAGCCTATTGCCCGAAGATCGCGTGGCGTCGGATTGGCGATCCCGGTTTCTCGCCCTGTCTGATTTGCTGCCTGTCTTTGCTCTTATTTTCGCGGTCATTGCATCGATGTATGCCGGAATCGCCAGTCCGTCCGAGGCTGCCGTGATTGGTGTTGCCGGTGCGCTTGGTGTCGCCGCGTTTCAGAAGGCGCTCACGCGCGAGACGATCTCAAAAGCGCTGTTAGGAGCGGTGAAGACGTGCTCGATGATTGGTCTGATCGTCGCCGGCGCCCTGTTTATTTCCAAGGCGATGGCATTTCTCGGTTTGCCTCAGGCGGTGGCAGGCGCCATCGGTGGGCTCGGACTCTCGCCCTTTGCACTGATACTGTTGCTCACCGTCTTCTACGTCGTCCTCGGCTGTGTGATTGATGGCCTCAGCGCAATTGTGATGACTCTCGCTCTGGTTCTTCCGTTAATCACGCAAGCGGGCTTTGATCAAGTGTGGTTCGGCATCTTCCTGGTCATCGTCGTTGAGATGTCGCAAATCACGCCGCCGGTCGGCTTCAACCTGTTTGTCGTGCAGGGTCTCACCGGCGCACCCATTGGCCGAATTGCTAGAGCGTCTTTTCCGTTCTTCCTCATCATGCTGGCGATGGTCGCGCTGATCGCCGCTTTCCCCGACGTTGTAACCTTTCTGCCGCGTTCCATGGGTTAGGCACGCAAGACCCGTCAGACCTACTGGGGCGGCTCGTTTCGGCTGAACCTCTTAGTGCAATGCGACCCGTCCCTCGACTGCACGGAATTCTGACGGCTGCACCAGGTCAGCACGGGCGACTGTCACCGAGTGCAACTTGCCGTCGATGTTGTAAGACCAGAAATCGAGGAATTTGGTGAGCACCGGATATTTTGGCGCGAGATCAAGATGCTGCCAGAGGAATTCTTGGAGCAAACCCGGGTGGTCGGGCATGTGGTAGAAGATTTGGGCGGTGGTGAGTCGGTAACCTTGTAGCTGCAACTCAAATGCTGTCATTAAAGCTCTCCCGTACCAGTTCGCAAGAGACCCGCGAATCGTGCCAGACCCAGACACCTAAAATCAATAATGCATTGGAATCAGCGTCTTAGCAGCCGGGCAGCACGACTGCTAACACGTCCACCTAACGTTCCGGAAATTCCTTACATTTCCGCTGGATCAAGTTTGCTTTGCGTGAGCGAGCGTTCGTTAAGGCAGTTTCTTTTTTACTCTAAAGATACGGACTGAATACCATCTGCCTCTGAGAACATGCGCGTTTGTGTGCGGTTACCGACAGTCACGTTGACAGTGTTGATCTGGGTTGGGTGCGCGTCTGTCAGCACATGATTGAAAATGGACAGGTGTGTCGCTTCTTTGGGCCAGGGTGCTTCCTGATAGGCAAAGACGGTTGGGGCAAAAACCTCATGCCCAACCCATTGCAAGGGCAGGCGTTGATCGCCGTCGGCACTGATGTGGAAATAGTCGTCTAGATAAGAACTGAACGCAGATTCGACATCCGGGTCATTTTCCAGGCGAATGGCTTTACCCAGCCGGGCCGTCAGTGCAATTTCCAGATCGAGTGCCACAATCCTATGAATGACTTCCAGCATCTGAGTGCGCGGATTGTGTTCGATGATCGTGAACGCTGCGTGGGCGCCATCGGCTTTCACCGGCGAGCGCAGGGCAGCAAGACTGGCCGCAAGGAACACGGCATGACGGCGCGCTAAAGCCACGTGGCGTCCTCTTCACCTCTGAGCATATTCATTCGTGAAGGGTGCTGACTTTAGCGCTCTATTGCAATGCGGCGCGTGTGGGTTGATTGACGCCCGGTCCCAGATTCTTCATCAGAAAATCATCTAGGAGCTCGAGCATCTGGATGCGCGTTTCCTCGGACGACAGCCAGTGATCTTCACCATCGAGTTCAACGAATGTCACCGGTTTCCCGGCTTCTTCCAGGGCCTCAGCCATGATTTCGCTTTGCTCGATATCTACGACGGTATCGTCCTTGCCGTGAATCAGGAGGATATCCGCGGTAATATTGTCAGCGATTTTTGCGGGCGACTTCTGATCCAGTTCGTCGGAAGGCTCGCCGATTCTGGAAACCCAGTACTCATATCTGGAGCTGTCCCGACCATATCGGTCACGCTCCCAGGCTAACATTTCACGCAGGTCGGTTACGCCCGAATAGGATGCCGCGCAGGTATACAGGTCTGGCGTGAGTGCTGCGCCCGCCAGTGCGGCATATCCACCATAGCTCCCTCCCACAATGCAAATACGTTCAGGGTCGGCCCATCCATCGTCGATGAGGTGTTGCACCGCGTCTGTGACGTCGTCCTGCATCTTGCCGCCCCATTCGCGAAAGCCTGCAGCTGAGAAGCCGGTGCCATATCCCCATGAGCCGCGGAAGTTCATCTGCACGATCGCATATCCCCGCGACGCAATGAACTGCTGCCACCAGTTATAACCAAGTTCGTCGCGGCTTTCCGGTCCGCCGTGCGGCATGACGACCAGCGGCAGAGGGCCTTCCGGCGCATCCTTGGGAATCGTTAGGTATCCTTGAAGGGAGAAGCCATCTCGGGTCTTGTAGAAAAAAGGCCTGACCGGAGACAACTGTTCTTCGCCGATTTCTGGATAAGCGCGGGAGAGAAGTCGGAGATCTCCATCGGTGACGTCCAGAAGGAGATATATTCCGGAATCTGTGTCTGACTCAGCGTATATGACAAAGCGCTCATAAGATTGATCCCAGGACTCAATAAACACTCTGTATGAGTCCGGCATCGCGCCCTTAACGGCATTGCGTACCGCGACAAACCTACTGTGGAAAAACTCTTGTTCCCGTCCGGCATAGACCAGTTCGGCACCAACGATGTTGCCCGTGTATTCGTCTTTGATCACCGAACTGATGTCGACAAACTCGTGCTCAAAGAGAGCGGTGTCCGAGATTTTGCCGTTTGAGACCGGCATATTGAACAACGCGTAACGGTCGGTTGTTAACCGCGTACCAATGACGAGATCCTCTTCGTCTGACGTGGTCCCATAAATTGTCATATTTGGGACCGATGTTTCCTCGGAAAAGATTACTTCCCAACTGCGCCCCAGCATGCCGCCCTCCGGTGCGAGAATCCGGTAGCGATCCGATTTGTCAAAGTGATCCACTCTGGCCACAACTTGTCCTGAGGGCCGGACAATCCAGGCGTCCGTGTTCTCAGATCCTTTGGCTATGCGGTTTCCCCGGCCGGAATTGCCATCAACTTCATAGAGATCGACGGTCCCGGGTGCGTAGCCTGCTACACCAACCCCGGGGGTTCTGCGCCCATCCTTGCTGGTCCTTGCGGCCATATAGATGGTGCCATCTTCATCCCACGTCTTCGCCCGAACATTTGCAAGCGAGCCCTGGAAATCAAGAGCCCGGTTACGGGCCAGCATCTGGATGATTTCGCCGGTACGAACATCCACCGAAAAGACACCCCAAAACTCGAGGTCGATGCTCCGGTAAAAATATATGCCTTGGGTCTCAGAGGCGAATAACAGAACGTGGTTCGGACCGGACCATTCGACGTACCGGAGTTTCAATTCGCCACCCGCGACCTTAATGCCGCCTGAGCCATCAATCGGTTGCACGACGAGGGACGTCTCACCATTCTCGGTGAACAGGTAAGCAATCTGTGTTCCATCCGGAGAAATGACCAGGCTATCGACCTCCCGACTGCGGCCGTAGAGCTCAGCATCGGACGCATTGGCCTCACTTCCTGGAGCAAAGGTGCCGACGACAGCCAAGATGACTCCGCAGAAGGCAGCGCATTTTGTGAGGATTGCAGGCATGGTCGCCCCCTATTTGGACACGCATGGACTGTGTTTCAGTAGAGAGCTAACCCAGACTCAGGTCAACCTTTGAGAAAGTCCGCCCGACTACGCAATCCTAGTTTGCGCGCTCGCTCTCTTCATCCGTGTCTTCGCCGCTTTTCAGCTCTTCCGCGATGTCCTTCATCAAGTTGCGGCCACGGCGGCGCTCACGCTTGAACAGCTCTAGGCGGGACTCAACGTCGCGGCTCGGCCAATAGTTGTTATTCAGGTCGGTGTCGGCGGTCTCCCAATGGGGATCGAGCGTGATGCTTTCGACCTTCTCGCCGCTGACCAGCAACTTTGAGAACTTTTTGGGATTCTGACGCCAAACCTCCGCCGGAATGCGCACTTCATCGCTCGATCCGTCCTCGTACGTCACTTCTAATATGACAGGCATGACCAGACCGCCGACATTCGAGAAATCCACCATGGTGAAATGGTTGTCGTCATCAAGCAGCTCTCGCTCCCAGTCTTTCAAACGCTTCGTCGAAGACTGGTATGAGTTGCGGTCCGCGTTGCTGACGACAAAGCGGTCATTCTCACTATAGAAGTCGAGCAGCCGCGGGTTGTCATCGACCATCTTATCGAGATCTTTGTTGCGCTGGCGGGTCAGGGAGATCGGTTCCTGTGCCGCCTGTTCCCGCCGCCACGGAAATTCCACGTCCGGGTCTTTGGTGTCGATCTGATAGCGCGTGACCTTGTCGATGGCGATATCAACGTGGTCAGTCGTATAGAACCAGCCATGCCAGAACCAATCTAGATCGACGCCGGATGCATCTTCCATAGTGCGGAAGAAGTCCGCCGGTGAGGGATGTTTGAACCGCCACCGGTGCGCGTACTCTGCGAACGCGAAGTCAAAGAGCTCGCGTCCCAAAATTGTCTCGCGCAAGATGACCAACGCAGTCGCCGGTTTCGCGTAGGCGTTCGCTCCCAGGTTCTTTAGGGACTCCCCGTCGGTCATGATGGGAACCTGGTTCTGGCTCTTCATGAAATCGATGATGTCGCGGGGTTCACCCCGCCGCGATGGAAAGTCGTCCTCCCAAAGCTGCTCCGCCAGAAACTGAAGGTAGGTGTTGAGCCCTTCGTCCATCCAGGTCCAGCGCCGTTCGTCCGAGTTGACGATCATCGGAAACCAGTTGTGCCCGGCCTCGTGAATCACCACGGCAATAAGGGCATTCTTGGTCGCGCGCGAATACGTGACCTTACCAGTCTTCTCATCCTTTTCCGGGCGTGGTCCGTTGAAGGCCAGCATGGGGTATTCCATCCCACCGACTTCGCCGTTGACGGAGATCAGAACCGGGTATGGGTAGGGAAAGACTTTGTTGCCAAACACGTCCATGGAGTGGACCAACGCCGCCGTGGAATATAAGCCCCATAGCGGATTGGCTTCTTTAGGATAATACGACATCGCCATGACCGTCCGGCCATCCCGGGTCTCATAGCCTTGTGCGTCCCATTGGAATTTCCGCGACGATGCCCAGGCAAAGTCGCGCACGTTTTCCGCCTTGAACCGCCACGTCTTGGTCCGCCGCGTATCGTCCTGTTCGTTGCGGATCGCTTCCTGTTCGTTGACGATCATCACCGGCGCCTGAGCAGTCTCAGCTTGTCTTAATCGCGACTTTTGCTCATCCGACAGCACGGCATCTGGGTTCTGCAGAACCCCAGTCGAAGCAACGATGTGATCTTCCGGTACGGTGATTTCCACATCGAAATCGCCGAACTGCAGCGTGAATTCACTGCGGCCAAGGAAGTTCTTTTGATGCCAGCCTTCATCATCGGAATAGACGGCGAGGCGCGGATACCACTGCGAGATTTGAAAAATGTCGTTGCCGTCGTCCTCAAAGTGCTCATATCCGCCGCGGGCAAAGAACGCTTCCGTTTCGACGATGTTGTGAGACCAGATGATTCGAAAAGTGGTTTGATCTCCGGGTTGTAGGGGCTCGGGAAAATCCACCCGCATCAAGGTGTCAACAACGGTGTGGGGCAAGTCGTCACCGTCACCGTTTGTCACAGACTTGATTTGGAAGCCAAATCCGCCATCACGATGAAGATGCTCTGCTCGAATTGTCCCATAGGACTCGCGGTTATCTCCATTTGAAGACCGCTGCGCCACATACATTGAGTCATTGGCAAAGCGATTCTGATCAAGATTTAGCCAGGCATATCGCAGCGTGTCAGGCGAGTTGTTGGTGTAGGTAATAGAGACATCGCCGTCCAAGGTCCGGTCTCTTTCGTCCAGCTCGACTTTAATGATGTAGTCCGCCCGCTGCTGCCAGTATTCATGTCCCGGCGCGCCCGATGCGGTGCGGTAACTGTTTGCCGTTGGCCAGATCTCATCGAGTTGACGAAACTTGTCCTGCCAGGGAACTTTGGTTTGCCGGACGGCTTGAGCATTTACGGTGGCCGCGCACAGAAGCGCGGCAAAAAGAGTGAGAACGGCAGACAGAGTGCGCATGATGGATTCCAAATCTGGACAGAGACCCTAAAGAAAGAAGACAAGCAGGTCCGGGTCATCGGTTCAAGCCGGAACACGATGCGTGATACGTCAGCTAGCCCTGTTTCTGTCCGACAATCAGGGACCGGGTCACGCTGAAATAAAAATCACTCGCGGCGTTCAATGCCATCAGGTCGGCCAGCCACGCCGCACCCGCGCCTTCCGGCACCAATTCTTTTCTATCGACATATTTCGCCACGGAATGGAGAACTTCTCCCGCATAGGTGTCGGCGGCCATGCGTGTGTTGACCACGGCAGTGCCAGTCGCATGCGTGATCGTGAAGCCTGCTTCGCGCAGGAGTTTCGGCATCCGTGCTGGCAGGTCAGGCTGGACGAAATGGTTGCGCCAGGCGTCAAATATCATGCGGGTTCTAGCCGGGTCGCTTGTTCGAAGAACCGCGCTTTCCCAGTCCGTGTCCAGCGCCGCTATATGTCCCCCGGGTTTCAAAACCCGATGGGCTTCTCGTAAGGCCAGTGGTATGTCGCGTACATACTCAAGGACCTGGGTGGCGATCAGGACATCCTGACTGCCGCCGTCCAGCGGAAGTGCGGTCGCATCGCCATCGCTGACATTGACGTTGGTATGACCCGCGCACCTATCTTCGGCTATGGCGCGCATGTCCGGGCTTGGGTCAAGCGCAATGACATGACCTTGGTCCCCAACAATGTCGGCAATCTCCAGTGCCAGAAGTCCCGGGCCTGCCCCGACATCCACCACCGCATCGCCTAGGTGGAACGGGACATTTGTGCGCACAAAGTCCCGCTGCGCGACGATATCCGGGTTTTGGTAGATCCGGTCGACTCGCGCCGACGTTTCAGCGTCGAATTTGGCCGATTTGTCGGCGCACACTGCGGGCTACCAATTCAGTAATCGTTCACCAAGGATCTTGCCGAAGGCGAGCGCCGGCGTAAGCGAAAGGCCGCCGACAAAGGCATTCCCCGACGTGCGGCCAAATCCGAGAACTTCACCTGCCGCGTACAGGTTCGGGATGGGCTTGCCGTCGGCCTTCAAAACTCGAAGCTGACCGTCGACGGCCAAGCCAGCTGGACTGAGAACCGTGATCCCCATGGCTTTGATGCCATAGAAAGGCGGGTTTTCAATTTTGCGGATCAGGAAAAACTTGTCCCAGGCCTTATCTGTTTTTGCATCGACTGCCGCATTGTACTCGGCGACCGTTGCGGCGAGAGCATCCGGTGGAACTCCAAGTTCTTTGGCCAAGCCCTCAATTGTGTCCGCCCTGACGAAATTCGGATGAGTGCCGAACTTCGCCCTGTACGTTTCGTCATCCAGCAACGTAATAGGTGCCGCGTTTGGCAGGATACCGGCATCGAACACGATATTCATACGCATGCCGGGCTGGTCTAGCAATGAACGTTCACGGTAATCGATGCTCTGGTGGTCTTCTTTCATGAACCGCTTGCCGTTCACGTCGACAAAGATTTCCCAGATATTCCGTACCTTAGGTGAAAGTGCCAGAAACTCGCCGGATGTGGGGTCGTCCGGGTCTTCAAGCCAGCCCGCGAATGTGCACAGAAATTTTTCTTTGCCATCGACCTGAGCGCCAAGTTTGCGCGCGGCAATAACGCCATCGCCGCGGGACATGGGATTGCAATGAGAGCAAAGCGGGATTTCCGGATTGATGTCGTTCCATAGGTCAGGACCGGCGGCGTAGCCACCGCTGGCGAGAACGACGTTCTTGCCTCTGAACTCCTTGGCCCCGTCGGGCGTAAGCGCTGTCACACCCACGACGTCTCCGGAGTCATCAGTTATGAGGCCTGTCATCCGATGCTCAAGCCGGAGATCTACGGCACCAGAACTGACGTGTTTTTCGTGTTCTGGTCTTAGCGTGTCGAGAATCGATATCGCCTGATTGTTGCCCCATAGGTAACGGCGGGTGCTATAGGCTTCGTGAGCCTCACCCGCAACGGGCGTGCCGGGTGCGGGCTCAAAGCCGATATCCATGAGCCAGTTGATGGTATGGGCTGCGTTGTCGACAAACAGCCTTAAGACAGTAGGGTCGATCTGACCATTGGCGACGCGCTGCGCGTCGTTGTAGTGCTCGTCCGGGCTGTCTTCGATGCCGTTCTCTTTTTGCAGCCGTGTGCCTGCAGCCGCAATCTGCCCGGAAGACCAATACAGGGTGCCGCCGATCCGGTTGTCTGCATCCAGCTGCAACACCCGGGCGCCGCGTTCAGCTGCTCGGATCGCGAGCGGCAAGCCCGTTGAACCCGCGCCCACACAAATGATGTCATAGTCTTCGCTCATCTCGTCCGTCCTGGTCGTAATCGGTGTGTCATGGGGCGAGCCTAGCGCGCGCCGCGTAGGCTGGCCACAGCGAGATGGGCGTCCGGGACGCTAGAGATTCAAGCCTGGCACGTGGAACGGAACCTGCGTCCTCAAGTCTTCAATCTCGTCCATGTCGTGCGGCGGAGCCATCCACATGGGAGCTTTCTCTGAAATGGTGGACGCTAGCCACGTATTTGGAATGTTGCCGAAAGAGTCGAACCTCCAACCACGCTGGTTGGCAATGTTGCCTTCAAGGTTCGTTCCAACCCAGGTCATTTGAAACCGCTTGGGTGTTTCGGAAATACCAGGTCCATTGTCGAAGTAATCATAGACCTCGCCGCTTCTCACCTGGAGATCGCCATCAGCGTCCGGTCTGCGCGGAAATGAGGCGTAGTTGACGTGAATCTGATCGTCCAATCGATTGACCGTGTAGGTCACGCCAAATCCGCCCTGGCGAATGCCGCGCAAGTCATGACTCTCGACGCGATACTGAATGGCGCCGTCGACTAAGTCGAACTTTCTAACTTGATACGCAAAAATACTTGGCCGGCGGGGCTCGCTGGTCTCAGCGTCCGTGACAATTTCGTCCTTTTCCGGATCCAGAAAGAAATAGATCTTGCGTGAGATCGAAACCGCTGACGTCGGCGTGCGAAGATGTGCTGGTGTGATCCAGGTTTCCATGCCGATCATGCGGGACTCGACTTTGCCCCACGTCTTAATCGGGCGGATCAAGCCTTCGGAATACCAGAATGCAGGGCGGTCTTCCCCGCCGCGCAAAGCAATCCAGGCATCAAACAGATCGGGTGAGGTCACGGCATCGGCTCGTCTGGGTGTCAGGGCTGCCCCTCCAAGTGCGAGCACCAGACCGCTGGCAGAAGACTTCACAAGGTCTCGTCGCGAGAGCTTAGACATTATTCCCGTCTCCTATCAGGTGGTCTTAACGGGATATATGGCGGAGAGGGTGGGATTCGAACCCACGGTACGCAAAGCGCACAACGGTTTTCGAGACCGCCCCGTTCGACCACTCCGGCACCTCTCCGTCTTTGATTTCCGGCCATTCCGGTCGAAGGACGCGGGACCCTACAGGAAGGCGCATCGGTCCGCAATCGCCAGAAACGGCTTTTTGTGCGGTTTTTTGAGCAAAATCAGCAGGTTGGCGGTTTTGACGTGCGGCGCCGCAGTTTCGCTCTAAAGCTCTGTTTTTACTCATAAATATGCAGATTTTGGCGTCAAACCCATTGACTCGCCCAGCCGCGTCCGTATATTCCCGCCACATCGCGCGGGCTTTCGGCCCGCCGTTTTCGTTTTTTGGAAGGTCAATCATGCACGCAGTCATACGGACGGGCGGCAAACAGTACCGCGTCGCAAAAGATGACGTCATCACCGTTGAGCGCCTGACGGGCGACGCGGGGACGGCGGTGACCTTCGACGATGTACTGATGGTCGGGGACAAAGTTGGCGCGCCGATGGTTGAGGGTGCAGCGGTCAAAGGTGAGATCGTTGAGCAGACCCGTGGCGACAAAGTCATCGTTTTTAAGAAGAAGCGCCGCAAGGATTACAAGCGCACGGCGGGGCATCGCCAGGACCTGACAGTGGTTAAGATCACTGACGTCGGTGGCGCAGCGCCAAAGAAGAAAGCGGCAAAGAAACCCGCTAAGGCAAAGGCTGAGGCCGAAACCGCTTCAGCCGACGAAGAGAAGTAGGAGACCGGGCTCATGGCACATAAGAAATCAGGCGGCAGCTCCCGCAACGGCCGCGACTCAGCGGGCAAGCGTTTGGGCGTCAAGCGGTTTGGTGGTGAGCAAGTCGAAGCCGGTAATATCATCATTCGCCAGTGCGGCACCAAATGGCATCCGGGTGAGAATGTTGGCCTCGGCCGGGATTACACCATCTTTGCCCTGGTGGACGGCAAAGTGAACTTCCACAAGGGCTATAAGGGACGCACATTTGTTTCTGTTGACCCGGCGAGCTGACGTATCACACTGAAACGTCCGTCACCGATTGACATGTTGTAAGGGGAATGGGCGTCCATTCCCCTTTTTTATTGGGCGCGGAAGGATCGCGCCGGCAGTAAAACCATGAAGTTCCTCGATCAGGCCAAGATCTTCGCGAAAAGCGGCAAGGGCGGAAACGGATGTGTCGCCTTTCGGCGCGAAAAGTATGTTGAGTTTGGCGGTCCCAATGGCGGGGATGGGGGACGCGGCGGTGACGTTGTTTTTTACGCTGACCCCAACCTCAACACGTTGATCGATTTCCGTTATCGCCAGCATTACAAGGCCAAGCCCGGCCAGGACGGACAAGGCAAAGACCGGGCAGGCCGCGGCGGCGATGATCTGCGCATTGCCGTGCCAGTTGGTACAGAGATTCTCTCAGAAGACAAAAGCCTGGTGCTGGCGGACCTAACGGTCGCAGGCCAGGAGGCGGTGGCGCTGCGTGGTGGCAATGGGGGCTGGGGCAACGCCCGTTTCAAAAGCTCCACCAATCAGGCGCCGCGCAATGCCAACCCGGGTCAGCCCGCCGAAGAGGCCTGGTTTTGGCTACGGCTTAAACTGATCGCCGATGTCGGACTGGTCGGACTGCCGAATGCAGGCAAGTCCACCTTCCTGTCGATCGTTACCCGTGCGCGCCCCAAGATCGCGGATTACCCCTTCACGACACTGCATCCCAACCTCGGCGTTGCCTATCTTGACGGCCGGGAGGTAATTCTGGCCGACATTCCTGGTCTGATCGAAGGTGCCCATACCGGCGCGGGATTGGGAACAAGGTTCTTGGGCCATGTCGAGCGCTGCCGGGCGTTATTGCATCTCATAGATGGCACTGAAGAAGATGTCGGCAAGTCGTACTTTACGGTACGCAGTGAGCTCGAGGCCTATGGCGCGGGGTTGTCCGAAAAGGAAGAGATAGTCGCATTGAACAAGTGCGATGCCTTGACGCCGGATCAAATCGAAGAAAAAACGCAAGCGCTCTACGGGGCCGGTGCCAATACAGTATTTGAGCTTTCAGGCGTTTCAGGTCACGGCCGCGATGCCCTGGTTCGTGCGCTGTTTGAACTCGCACCTGCCCTTACCTCGTCTCAAGAAGATTTGGCTTCGACGGCGCAAGAGGTGGAAGCATGGTCGCCGTAGACACACCTCAAATAGCAAAGGCAAACCGCATCGTTGTCAAAATCGGCTCCGTGCTGCTTGTTGAGGAGGAAACGGGCCAGCTTCATCAGCAATGGCTGAACGCTGTTTGTGATGACATTGCGGCATTGCGTGCGCGTGGCAAAGATGTGGTGATCGTCACCTCCGGCGCAATTGCAATCGGGCGGGGCCCCCTCGGTTTGCAGCGCCAGGCATTGCGGCTGGAAGAAAAACAAGCTGCAGCGGCCACCGGGCAGATGAGGCTGGCGCAAGCGTATCAAGCTTCGCTTGAGCGTCATGGCCTGACAGTCGCGCAGGTCTTGCTAACCATAGGAGACACAGAAGACCGCAGGCGTTTTCTCAATGCGCGGGCGACACTTGATACGCTGCTGCGCCTTGGTGCGGTTCCGGTTATCAACGAAAACGATACGGTCGCGACCCAGGAAATCCGGTTTGGGGACAACGACCGCTTAGCCGCTCGGGTTGCTGCGATGATCGGTGCGGACACTTGCGTTCTCCTGTCCGACGTGGATGGTTTGTACACTGCGGACCCGCGCGCAGATTCCTCCGCGACCCGGTTGGACACGGTCGACAAGATAGATGACTCCGTGCGCGATATGGCTGGCGTTGCCCGTGCCGGCCATGGTACCGGCGGAATGGTCACAAAGCTTATGGCGGCGGATATCTGTATGAATGCAGGCTGTCATATGGCGATTGCTCTGGGCCAAAAGCAAAATCCCATTTCGGCGCTTGAGAACGGCGCACCGTGTACCTGGTTTGTCAGCTCGGCCGAACCTCGCGCCGCGCGCAAACAATGGATCGCAGGCGCGCTTAATCCAAGTGGCCGAATTATCATTGATGCTGGTGCGAAGACCGCTCTAATGGCGGGTAAGAGCCTGTTGGCGGCTGGCATTTTAGGCGTTGAGGGTGCCTTTGACCGCGGAGATGCGATCTCGATTGTCGATACAGACGGAGTCGTCATTGCCAAGGGGCTGACGGCCTTTGGTGCTGAGGATGCAAACCTAATTAAAGGCAAAAGGTCAGATGCGATCGAGGGCATCCTGGGCTTCAAGGGCCGCTCAGAAGTGGTGCACCGGGATGACCTGGTGCTTGATGTTTAGGCGTCCGCACGCATTACCGGGTATAAAGGTGTGCGGCTTTCATATGTGAAACCCGACGGTTGGAGCGAAGAGATGGATGGAGCACTTCAAGCACAAACGGATAGTGCAGACATCGAAGGCATAATGAATGACGTTGGCGCTGAAGCCGTGCGGGCAAGCCGCATAATCGCGCGGGCGTCAAATGCGAAGAAGAACGCTGCATTGACCAAAGCTGCGGCTAGCCTTCGAGGCAATACAGCGCGCATCATTGAGGCCAACGAAAAAGACATGGCTGCGGGTCGCGAGAAGGGGCTTACGGCGGCGATGCTTGATCGCCTCGAGCTGTCCGAAAGCAGGGTCGAAGCGATAGCAGCGGGCTTAGAGGCTATCGCGGAGTTGAAAGACCCCGTCGGTGAGGTCATAGCGGCATGGGATCGCCCAAACGGTCTGAAAATCGAGCGCGTGCGTACGCCGCTCGGTGTCATTGGTGTGATCTACGAGTCACGTCCCAACGTCACCGCGGATGCGGCTGCCCTGTGTTTGAAGTCTGGCAACGCGTGTATCTTGCGCGGGGGCTCCGAAAGTTTTCACAGTTCGCACGCTATTCTCGAATGCCTCGCGGACGGCCTGCGGCAAGCGGACCTGCCCGACACCTGCGTGCAGATGGTTCCAACGACCGATCGCGCTGCAGTGGGAACAATGCTCACCATGACGGACTACATCGATGTGATCGTGCCGCGCGGGGGGCAGTCTCTAACAGAGCGGGTCATGCGGGAAAGCCAGGTGCCGACGTTTTTGCATCTGATTGGCCTCTGCCACACTTATCTCCATGCCAGCGCCGACCCGGATAAAGCGCGACGGGTCACTGTGAACGCAAAAATGCGAAGGACAGGAATTTGCGGCGCGACTGAAACTATTCTGGTCGATCGCTCTATTGCCGCCACCGTCCTACCGCCAATTCTAGACGATCTCATTGAGGCCGGGTGTCAGGTCCGCGGCGACGCAGACGTTCAGGCTCTCAACGAAAAAGTCGAACCTGCCGATGATCAGGATTGGAGCACCGAGTACTTGGATGCGATTGTCTCGATCAAAACAGTCGATGGTATCGATGAGGCGGTAGAGCACGTCAACCAATACGGGTCTGAGCATACTGACGCAATTATTGCTGAAGACCAAGACGCCGCCGAGTATTTTATGGACAGCCTATCGAGCGCAATCGTCATGCATAACGCGTCGACACAGTTTGCTGATGGCGGCGAATTCGGAATGGGAGCGGAAATCGGAATCGCAACCGGAAAACTCCACGCCCGTGGCCCCGTCGGCGTCGAACAGCTGACGACGTTCAAATATAAAGTGCGTGGAACCGGAACCGTGCGCCCATAAATTTTTGTGAGAACAATGTTTGACCCGCCACGCTGGGGTGACCGGCGCAATGTTCGGATTGGCATACTCGGCGGCTCCTTCAACCCGGCTCATGAGGGGCATGTTCACGTCAGCATGGAAGCGCGGCGCCGGCTCGGCTTGGACGAAGTGTGGTGGCTGGTGAGTCCGCAAAACCCGCTGAAAGCCCGTGATAGTATGGCATCGTTTTCTGAACGGGTTGCCCATGCCAAGGCCCTATCGTCGGCCAAATGGATCAAGGTAACGCCGCTAGAGCGGCATCTCGGTTCGACACGGACATGGGCAACGCTACAACGGATCAAAACACTTTTTCCTAAAGCCCGTCTCGTATGGCTGATGGGCGCGGACAATTTGGAGCAATTTCCCCATTGGTCGCGATGGTCAAAAATCTTTCAAACGGTTCACATTGCAGTTTTTGACCGTTCGCCGTATTCTTATAACGCCTTGTTTGGAAAGGCAGCGCGGCGATTCGGGCATCGTCGTCTAAAGGCTTCACATGGCTCGGCTCTTTGGTTCACGCCGGGGTCTAAGTGGGTCTACGAGGCACGGCATCGGCACCCGGCATCGTCAACGGAGATTAGGCGCATGCAAGGGCAGTAGATTCAGGGCCCTCTGGACGCGCCGTTAGAAGGAGTTGACCATTAGCGCCAAAAAAACTCCGGTCGACCTGGAGCAAACGGTCGAATGCATCGCAGCTTCCCTCGAGGACGATAAAGCCCTCGACATCGTCAACATCAAGCTTGTTGGCAAAACCTCCATCGCAGATCACATGATTATCGCTTCCGGCACCTCTGCACGTCAGGTCAGCGCCATGTCCGATCATGTCGTCGAAAAACTCAAGTCTTTTGGAATACGCGCGAAAACCGAAGGCGCAGAGCAAAATGACTGGGTTCTGATCGATGCGGGAGATGTGATCGTCCATCTTTTTAGGCCTGAGGTGCGGGCGTTCTACAACATTGAAAAAATCTGGGCGCTTCCGGGTGAGAATGCGCCATCGCCGGAACTCGCGTCGGCCCATTCCGCTTAGACTTTTGTCTGATGGCTCAATATATGAGCCGGTAGAATGGGTTCTGGTATGAACGTGACGCTATGTACAGTCGGCCGTTTGCGCCCTGGTCCGGAAAAAGACCTGTTCGAGAGTTATATCAAGCGCATTCCGTGGACGGTTTCCGTGTGCGAGGTTGAGGTTCGTGACACGGCCAATCCCAAGCAAAAGGCTCAGGCAGAGTGCGAAAGCCTGTCGGCGAAAATTCCCAAAGGGGCAAAGGTCATCTGCCTCGATTCCCGGGGAAAGACCAAAAGCAGCGAAGCAATGGCGGGCCTTATCTCTGACTGGCGTGATTCGGGGGTGCGCGATCTTTGCGTTCTTATCGGCGGTGCAGACGGCTTAAGTGAAGACATTCGACGCTGTTCGGATGTCGTCTTGTCCTTTGGTTCCGTCACGTGGCCTCACATGCTGATGCGCGTGCTGGTGGCAGAACAATTGTTCCGATGGCATTGCATCCTGACGGATCATCCTTACCATCGCGGTCACTAGGCTGTGGTGAAGACAATGTCTGATACCGGGACTTTTTCTTGGCGGTTAACCTATACAGGCGTGCCAATTGATCGGGCGTCCGATCTGCGTACCACTCATGAGAACGTTGCCGAGCTGTTGCGTCACCCTTCCGCCAAGTTTCTCCCCGTCAGGGATGGGTGTCACCTTTTTGAGGTAGATCGTGCCGACGCGGTTGTTTTGTCCGCTTCGCATTACTTTAGCCAGCGTGACGAGTTTCTTGATCCCATTTTTCTTGGCCTCAGTGGCGAAGCGCCTTGGTTCGCGGTCATGCAGCACGATAGGTCAAGCCCTGACATTTTCGCCGATCTTGGGTGTTTCGAACCACTTCATCCCCGCGTCGGGGCATTGGATGCGGATCAGGCCTCTACGCTGGCTTACGCGCGCGGTATGCTCTTGTGGCAGGCCAATCATTTGTACTGCGGACGATGCGGGTCCCAGACCGCGTCGATGCAAAGTGGCCATACGCGCAAATGCACCAATGAGTCATGTGGTTGGAAATCATTTCCGCGGACCGATGCGGCGACGATAACCCTGGTAGAGCATCCGGACGGTGACCACTGTCTTCTGGGGCGCCAGGAGAAATGGCCCGATGGTATGTACTCGGTTGTGGCCGGTTTTGTGGAGCCGGGTGAGTCCCTTGAGGAGTGCGTTATTCGTGAAGTCAACGAGGAGACCGGTGTCCGCGTTGCGAATCCGACCTACGTGGCGTCACAGCCCTGGCCGTTCCCGTCGTCGTTGATGCTGGGATTTGCGGCCAAGGCGGAAACAGCAGATTTCAAGCCAACCGACGACGAGCTGGCTGACATCCGCTGGGTGGCGAAAGCAGACTTGGCTCAATACGGCGAGATGGGTGACGGAAGTGATCGGACAAAGCTGCCGAACCGCCATTCAATAGCGCGTATGCTGATCGAAAAATGGCGGGCAGGATTGCTCGACATCTAGCCGCACCTAGCCATCATCCGGGGGCGCAACCTCAAGCCGGTACGGGTGCGCAGGGTATGTCCCCAGCACCTTGACCTCTTTGGAATAGAAGGCCAGCTCGTCCATCGCCAAGCTGAGCGAGCGATCAGCCGTATGGCCCTCTACGTCCGCATAAAATTGGGCGGCCGTGAAGTGTCCGTCGACCAAATAGCTTTCAAGCTTGGTAATGTTAACGTTGTTCGTCGCAAACCCACCCATAGCTTTATATAGAGCTGCAGGAACATTGCGCACTCGGAACACAAAGGATGTGACCACCGGGCTCCCATCGTGGGGCGGAACATCAAGTTTTTGCGACATGATGACAAATCGCGTTGTGTTGTGCTCAGCATCTTCAATACCTGAGGCGAGGATTTCCAATCCATAGATCTCAGCTGCAAGTGAAGAGGCGATCGCCGCTACGGATTTATCGCCGCGCATAGCGACATCACGTGCTGCGCCGGCTGTGTCAGCCGCTGTGAATTGCTCGAGACTGTGCTTGCGAATGAAGTTACGGCACTGAGAAAGAGCCGGAAGCTGGCTTTCGATGCGTTTGAGGTCTTCAAGTTTGGAGCCCGGAACGCCGAGCAAGCAGTGGTTCACTCGCTGAAAATGCTCTCCGATGATGTACAAACCTGAATCTGGAAGCAGGTGATGAATGTCGGCGACACGGCCCATCACGGAATTCTCGACCGGTATCATCGCGTACAGGGCGCGGCTGTCCTGTACGGCAGCGAATGCATCCTCAAAACTTGCACAGGGTAGGGGGGTCATCTCCGGATAAACGGCGCTGCAGGCCAGGTGTGAGTTCGCACCGGCGAGACCCTGGAAGGCAATCGTTTTGTCTGGATCTGACGGGGTAGTCATTGCCACGCTCTTGATTTCGTCTCAGCCAGACAAAATTTGCCGAGCCCGCTCTAAGTCGGCGGGAGTATCGACACCGAATGGAACGGAGTCAACGAGACCCGCCGCTATCTGAAGGCCAAGCTCCATTCCACGAAGCTGTTCAAGACGCTCCCGTTTTTCCAACTCACTGGCCGGTGCCGATACAAACCGTGACAGTGCGTCGCGGGTGTAGGCGTAAATCCCGATATGGTGGAAGTGGGGGCCATCGCCCGAGGGAATTTGCGTACGGCTGAAATAGAGGGCGGGTGCAACGAGTTGTCCTGCGGCATAGCCCACCGCGACCTTAACGGCATTTGGGTCGCTCAGCTCAGCTTCGTCGGTGATTTCCGCGACCAGCGTGCCGATGTCGGCATCGCCTTGTGTAAGCGCGTCAACGGCGGCCGTGATGAGATGTGGATCCAAAGTTGGCAAATCGCCCTGCACGTTGACGATGACGTTGTACGCCCCTTCGGGATCGAACTCTTGCGCTGCCGCCCACACCCGGTCTGATCCGCTGGGCACGTCCGGGCTGGTCATCACAGCGTGTCCACCTACGGCCGTGATCGCGTCCGCGATTTCGAGATCACCGCAGGCAACGATGACCGGCCCAGCATCCGCGGCCATGGCCCTTCGCCAAACATGAACGATCATAGGTTCAGCGCCGATGAGGGCCAGCGGCTTATTGGGCAGCCGGGATGCTGCCAGTCGCGCGGGAATGACGACCAGGGCCCTACCTTCAGCCATGCAAATGACTTTCAATTTGATTTAGCAAGGGCAGTTTGCTCACGGCCAACATACAGAAACACTTCACTTTTTTGCTCGAACCGGGATAATACTCTCACTTCTTGAATAGATGTTGAGATTCGCTGCCGAACCCGTTAATTCAAGGCGAATTTTACGTATTGGGGACCGGAAAATGGCCGAAAAACCATCACCCGACAAGTTTAAGTCCAATTCCGCCATGATGGCCGGTTTCGCGGCGATCTGGCTGACCATTGGCGCGAATGAGGCCAGTCACTTTCTCGTCCCTGGCGATGAGTCAGTTTCGACCTTTGGCTACGAAATCGAAGTTCCCGAAGGCTTTGGTTCCGAAGGTGCCGGTGCTGTTGTCGAAGAGGTGCTTGTGGACATCAAGCCCTTGCTGGCCTCTGCCAGTGTTGAAGATGGTGCCAAAGTCTTTCGCAAGTGCCAGTCTTGCCACACGGTCGAGCCCTATGGCCAAGGCGGTAAAAACGGAACGGGGCCCAGTCTCAACGATGTAATCGGATCGACACTTGCTGCGCGTGATCGTGAGGGCTTTGATCTGTCTGAGTCTCTTCTTGCGAGCGTCGATGTCTGGACTTACGACAGCCTCAACGCCTATCTGAACAATCCAAAAGAGGTGGCGCCGCAAGGCACCATGTCGTTCATCGGCCTGCCCAAACCGAAAGATCGCGCGGCAGTTATCAAGTATTTGATGGACTACACCACCAATCCTCCTGAAGTCGTTCTTGATCCGGTTGTGACCGAGGAAGAGACGGCAGAAATGGATGCCGCTGTTGAAGGCGACGCTGCAGCCGAGGAAGCGCCGTAATAACTTCTGATGGGTGCCGACCGAGAGGCGGAGTCGTTCTTCAAGCTTGCCCATGAGCTCGCTGACGCAGCCGCAGAAATTACCCTAAAGTACTTCCGGTCCGATTTGTCCGTGGAGGACAAACAAGATGACAGCCCGGTCACGCGTGCCGACAGGGAAACCGAAGCGGCACTCCGCGACCTCATATCAAAAGCCTTTCCATCTCACGGCATCATCGGCGAGGAATACGGTCCGGAACAGACCGACGCTGACTTCGTTTGGGTCCTTGATCCGATCGACGGTACGGTTTCCTTTATCAATGGCGTGCCCCTTTTCACCACAATCGTCGGCGTGCTTCACGAAAACACGCCGTTGCTTGGCGTGTTGGATCAACCAATCCTGAAAGATCGATGGGCGGGCGGCGCTGGATTCGCGACCCGGTATAATGGTGAGACAGCCACGGTAAGACGGTGCCCGTCCCTCAACGACGCGTCTGTTTACATAACCGCGCCGGATTTCTTCGAGCCTGAAGAACTGACCGCCGTTAACGCTCTGGCTGAAGCGGCCAAGTTGCGCCGTTATGGCGGTACGGACTGCTATCACTATGGCATGGTCGCCAGCGGTTGGACTGACGTCGCATGCGAAAAACTCAGTGTCTATGAATTTGGAGCTATGGCCCCCATCATTGAAAGTGCGGGCGGGATCATGACCGACTGGCAAGGCAACGTCCTGACGGGAACAGAGGGCCGCCAGGTCATTGCATCCGGTGACGCCGGTGTGCATGCGCAGGCTATTAGGGTGTTAAATGGCTGACGTTAACAACGTGAGAGGACGACAGGCAGTGCGAAAGGCAAATTCACCAGGATCTCTATGTCAGGCGATTGTGCTCGGTCTTGCGTTGGGCCTCTCGGGCTCCACACTTGCTCAGACTGGTGAGCCTGTCCACGGCATTGCGATCCAAGGCGCTCCGAAGTACCCGGCAGGCTTTGAACACTTCGAATATGTGAACCCTGAGGCGCCGAAGGGTGGCACGCTTGTGCTTAACGCTGCTGCGCAAACTTTTGACTCACTGAACCCGTTTATCCTGCGTGGCACGCCCGCCGCCGGTTTGGCCTTTCTGCACCAGCACGATGTATTGCCAGGCGCGGGAACGCCCGTCTCCGAAAGCCTGATGGTTGGCAGCTTAGACGAGCCCTTTGCCCAGTATGGCCTGATTGCTGAGACGATCGAAGTGCCGGGCGATCGTTCTTATGCGCGATTCCAGCTGAGGCCAGAAGCAAAATTTCAGGACGGCACCACAATTCAGCCGAGCGATGTGATTTTCTCGTTCAATACTCTCATCGAGAAGGGGCAGCCACTCTACAGGGCCTATTACGGGGACGTCGATCGGGTCGAACAAACCGGCGACCGGGAAGTTACCTTCTTCTTTTCCGTTGCGGGGAATGCCGAACTTCCGCTCATCATTGGCGAGATGCCTATCCTGTCTGAAGCCTATTGGGCAGATAAAGATTTTGAAGAGCCTGGATTGACCGGTCCGCTGGGAAGCGGGCCTTATCGCATCGCGTCTTTCGAACCAGGCCGCTTCGTAGAGTACGAGCGGGTTCCCGATTACTGGGGCAAGGATCTGCCCGTCAACATCGGGCGGCACAACTTCGATAGAATTCGCTACGACTACTATCGTGACCAGACTGTCGCGTTTGAGGCGTTTCTCGCCGGCGAGTACGACCTTAGATACGAGAACTCCGCGCGGAATTGGGCCATCGGATACGAAGGTGAGGACTTAGAGGCAGGCCGCATCGTCAAAGAGGCCCTGCCAGATCAAACCCCGTCCGGTATGCAGGGATTTGTCTACAATACCCGGCTGCCTATTTTTGCGGACAAGAGGGTCCGGCAGGCCTTGGCCTACGCCTTTGACTTCCCGTGGACCAATCGCACGATTTTCTACAGCCAGTATCAGCGCACACGCAGCTATTTTGAAAACTCGGAGATGGCAGCGACCGGCTTACCCACCGGTCGGGAGTTGGAACTTCTTGAGACGCATCGGGAGTCTCTTCCCGAAGAAGTGTTTACAACGGAATACAATCCGCCGACGACAGATGGTTCGGGAAACATCCGGGAAAATCTATTGATCGCCCGCCAGTTGCTTGAGGACGCTGGCTGGACGCAAACAGCGGATGGACTGGTCAACGCCGACGGCGATGTCTTCGAGTTCGAAATTCTGCTTCGTTCGCCAACTTTCGAACGTATTGTCGGACCCTTTCTGCAAAATTTGGAGCGCCTCGGGGTTAAGGCGTCGATGCGCACCGTTGATACGTCTCAATGGATCAATCGCATTCAATCGTATGACTTTGACATGATGATTTTTCCCTTTGCTCAGTCGACATCCCCCGGCAACGAACAGCGGGAGTATTGGGGCTCCGACGCCGCCGATGAGCCTGGCACCCGGAATTTTGCCGGTGTGAAGGACCCGGTGGTCGATGAATTGATCGAAGGCCTGATTCAGGCAGATACACGGGCCGAGCTTGTGGCGCATACCCGCGCGATCGATCGTGTATTGCAATGGGGCTACTACGTTATTCCTCAATGGACCACCGATGTCCACCGTCTGGCCTACTGGAACAAGTTTGGTCATCCGGACGTTGTTCCCTTGAGGGGTGTGCCGTCGTCTGCGTGGTGGTTCGATCCCGAGAAGGCGGCAACTCTCACCAGGTCGGCGCGCGCGAATGACGCCCCAATAGATGCTACCGATGAGTCCCAGGAAGATGACACCAACCTTATTCTGGTCATCGCGATTGCCGGTGTGGTTTTGTTGTTGTGGAGTTCCGTCCGCCGCAGAAACCGAAAATAGGATGCGGACCGCAAGTCGATGACAGCTTACATCGTCCGCCGCCTACTTCTTATTCCCGTCACCCTTTTCGGGATCATCGCGATCAACTTTGTCATTGTTCAGTTTGCTCCTGGCGGACCGGTAGAGCAGGTCTTAGCCCAGTTGCAGGGCTTGGATGTCGGTGCAACATCCCAAGTCTCAGGCGGGTCTGGCGACGCGGCCGGCGTGCGCGGGAACTATCAGGGCGCACGCGGGTTGCCGCCCGAACTCGTCGCGGAAGTCGAACGCCAGTTCGGGTTCGACCAGCCGCCGCTAGAGCGGTTTGGCCTCATGCTCAAGCGCTACGTGACATTCGACCTTGGTGAGAGCTTCTTTCGGTCTGAGAGCGTCACAGGACTCATCATCGATAAGCTTCCGGTATCGATTTCGCTTGGTCTCTGGTCGACGTTGATCATATATCTCGTGTCCATCCCGCTGGGGATCGCCAAAGCGGTTCGTGATGGTACCCGCTTCGATGCGATTTCGTCCTATATCGTATTTATCGGTTACGCGATCCCGTCATTCATCTTCGCCATTCTGCTGATCGTCATATTTGCTGGCGGGCAGTATCTGGATTGGTTCCCCTTGCGCGGCCTCACCTCAGATAACTGGGGTGAGCTATCGCTGGCGGGAAAAATCGTCGATTATTTCTGGCATCTCGCCTTGCCCGTGACCGCGATGGTGGTCGGTGGGTTTGCTTCGTTGACCATGCTGACCAAGAACTCATTTTTGGAGGAGATCAACAAACAGTATGTGTTAACAGCGCGGGCAAAAGGACTGACCCCTAATCGGGTGCTTTACGGCCACGTGTTCCGTAATGCCATGCTGATCGTCATTGCCGGATTTCCGGCCACGCTCATTTCGATGCTGTTCACAGGGTCAGTGCTCATTGAGGTTATTTTTTCGCTCGACGGGCTGGGCCTTCTGGGGTTTGAAGCGGTGGTTAACAGGGACTATCCAGTCGTTTTCGGTACGCTGTTTATTTTTAGTCTGATTGGCTTGGTCCTCAACCTCATCAACGATGTCATTTATACGGCGATCGATCCGCGTATCGATTTCGAGGCGCAAGCCGCGTGACTCACCCACCCGAGAAGAAACACGGTTGGTTATCGCAACTCAACCAGCGGCGCCTGGCGAACTTCCGCGGTAATGTCCGGGGCTACGCCTCGTTCAAGATTCTCGTATGTCTTCTCTGTGTTTCCTTATTGGCAGAGTTGATCGCTAACGACCGGCCTCTTTTCGTACGTTTCGCCGGTGAGAGTCACTTTCCGGTGTTCTTCGATTATCCGGAAACGGCGTTTGGTGGCGACTTCGCAACCCCAGCAGACTACCGCGATCCATACCTGAACGGATTGATTAACGAGCAGGGCTTCATGATCTGGCCTCTGGTACGGTTTAGTTATGACACCGTCAACTTCGGCCTCGAAGTGCCAGCGCCGTCCCGGCCCACCGCTGAAAACATCTTAGGAACGGACAGTCAGGGGCGTGACGTCTTCGCGCGCGTCCTTTACGGATTTCGCCTATCTCTCCTGTTCGGTTTGGCGTTGACGGCTGTGTCGTCGGTCATAGGCGTCGCGGCCGGTGCGGTGCAGGGCTACTTCGGCGGATGGATTGATCTGATCTTCCAGCGCGTCATTGAGATTTGGAACGGCCTGCCGCAGCTCTTTATTTTAATCATCGTATCCTCTCTCGTCGCTTCTGGGTTCTGGACGCTCCTCGCTGTACTGTTGCTATTCAGCTGGACCGCATTGATCGCTGTGGTCAGGGCCGAGTTTCTAAGAGCCCGTAACTTCGACTACGTTCGGGCCGCAAAAGCGCTCGGCATGGGCGATGTGCAGATCATGTTCAAGCATGTGCTGCCCAATGCCATGGTGGCGACTGTTACGTTCCTGCCCTTTATTCTGTCAGGATCTGTGGTTGCACTGACCTCTCTTGATTTTCTGGGGCTCGGCCTGCCGCCGGGGTCGCCCTCGCTGGGCGAGCTTCTCAGGCAAGGAAAAGACAATCTTCAAGCCCCGTGGCTCGGCCTGACGGCATTCATCACCCTCGCCGGCATGCTGACCTTGCTGGTGTTTGTCGGTGAAGCGATACGCGATTCGTTTGACCCCAGGCGTGATGCGCCATGACCGCCACCACGCCCGCCACTACGCCCGATCCGGTCGTTCGTGTTGAAAATCTTTCAGTCAGTTTTGGCTCGGGAGCCTCCGCCGTGTCCGCCGTCAAGAATGTCTCGTTTGATATCAAGCGCGGCGAAACTCTTGCGCTGGTCGGGGAAAGTGGATCGGGTAAGTCGGTCAGTGCACTCTCCATTCTTCAGTTACTGCCGAAAACGAGCCGCACGACGAACGGACAAATTTTTGTCCACGAGACCGAGATGATCACTGCGTCTGAGCAGCAAAGGCGTTCTGTCCGAGGCCAAGACGTCGGGATCATTTTTCAAGAGCCGATGACATCTTTGAATCCGCTGCACTCCATAGAGCGGCAAGTGGGCGAAACTCTTTTCGTTCATAAAGGGGTGAGTGCGAGCGAGCGCCGGCGGCGGGTTGTTGAGCTGCTCGAACTCGTAGGGCTGCCAAATCCGGAAAAAAGACTCGGCGCGTTGCCCCACGAGCTCTCGGGTGGTCAACGGCAGCGGGTGATGATCGCAATGGCACTGGCGCTGGAGCCATCAGTCCTAATCGCCGATGAGCCCACCACAGCGCTCGACGTTACGATTCAGGCGCAGATTCTGGAATTGCTGGAAAACCTCCAAAAGAAGATGGGTACGGCAATTCTATTCATTACCCACGACCTCAACATCGTGCAGCGCATTGCCCATTCCGTCTGTGTCATGAAAGATGGGGAGATTGTTGAACGTGGGCCCACCAAGTCTGTGTTCTCTCACCCCAAGCACGACTACACAAAGAAACTTCTTGCAGTAACGCCCCAGCCGAACGAGGGGCAGCCAGTCGAGGTGGGTGATCCCGCAATTCAAGCGGACGACCTCCGGGTCTGGTTTCCAATCCGCAAAGGCCTTCTCAGGCGAACCGTCGACTACGTGAAGGCGGTGGACGGCGCAACTTTGTCGATCGCGCCGGGGCGCACGTTGGGTGTTGTCGGGGAAAGCGGCTCTGGCAAAACGACTCTCGCGTTGGCCCTGCTGAGGCTGATCGATAGCCGGGGTCAAATCACCTTTCATGGGCAAAGAACGGACGAGCTTGCGCGTGCCGCCCTGCGTCCTCTGCGGCGGGATATGCAAATCATCTTTCAGGATCCATTCGGTTCCCTGAGTCCACGCCTGTCTATCGGACAAATCATAAGTGAAGGGCTCGAAGTGCACGGACTCGGCCAGAACAAGGCCGAAAGAGATGAACTGGTTGCTCGGGCGTTGACGGAAGTCGGCCTCGATCCGGCAACCATCAATCGTTACCCCCATGAATTCTCGGGAGGGCAACGCCAGAGAATTTCGATAGCGCGTGCGATCGTGCTCAGACCTAAGCTTGTTGTGCTAGACGAGCCAACAAGTGCGCTCGATGTTTCAGTTCAGGCGCAGGTTATTGATCTGCTAAAATCGCTTCAGCAAAAATACACTCTTACATACATGTTCATCAGCCATGATTTGCGTGTGGTGCGATCCGTCGCAGACCATATTTTGGTCATGAAAGACGGTAAGATTGTGGAAAGCGGTCCGGCGCAGGACGTATTTAGAAATCCAGTGCAAGCTTACACGAAAGCGTTGTTGTCCGCTGCAGTTGACATGCGTACCCGGAACGGAACGGATCAAGGTAAACCGTAAGTCACATTCTCCATATGTATTCACTCTATCACCATTCTCTGGATCCGATGTCGCGTGCGCTTCGCTTGGCGCTTGCGGAGAAGCACATCGAGTTTCAGCCGCTCGAAGAGCCGTTCTGGATGCGGCGGCCAGAGTTCCTGGCGCTTAATCCGGCCGGCTCAATCCCAGTTCTGGTAGAAGATGATACTCCCGCCGCGGTAGGCGGCTGGGCGGCCTGCGAATACATCGAGGAAGCGCATCCTGACAACGGGCTGATGGGCGAAACAGTGCAACAGCGCGCCGAGACTCGCAGATTGATCGAGTGGTTTGAGACAAAGTTCAACGAGGAGGTATCGTTGTATCTATCCGGGCAGAAACTACTCAAGCGGATCGCGTACAATGACACGCCAGACTCTCGAGCCTTGCGCGCTGGTTTGGAAAACATAAATGCGCACTTGGAGTACATAGCCTGGTTGACTGAACGCCGGAGCTGGCTTTCCGGGGATGTTCTCACCATCGCCGACCTCATAGCCGGTGCGCACATTTCCTTGATCGACTACTGTGGTGATGTGCCGTGGAAAGATCACCCGCTTGCGAAAGAGTGGTATGTGCGCCTGAAGTCGCGGCCAAGTTTTCGCCCGCTGCTCGCAGAATCATTCACTGGCATTCCACCCGCGCCTAGTTACTCCGACTTGGATTTTTGATCGGAGTCCAAATCTGCCGTTCCGAGTGCGGATGCCTCAATGTGGGCTCTCGCGATATCTGCCGCAACAGAGTCAGGAGCGAGTTGGAGAACCCTTAGCCACGCCGCACTGGCCTGTTCGCTTTGCCCCGTTGACTCTGCCAATAGCCCTCGTTCAAGCCATGCGTCCGGGTTGTCCGGATTGATCGCCAGACCGCGCTCTAAATCATCGCGCGCAAGGTCTGTCAGACCAAGGTTTCTATACGCACCGCTTCGCAGGATGTACGCCGTGACATCTGTTGGGCGGGAATCAGTCAATACATTGAGATCATCGATCGCCAACCAATAGTCTTCGAGTGCCGCGTTGGCGATGGCGCGGTCTAAGCGGGCGTCAATCAGATCGGGGGCATGGCGCAAGGCTTGGGTAAACGCATCAACGCTTTCACGATACAAGCGCGCTTCGGAATAGACCTGTCCGGTTTGATGCCACAGACCCGCCTTCACCGGTGCAGTCGCGTTCGGCATATCGGCTAGGCTCGCGAGTAACTGGCCTGCTTCCTCCAAGTCTCCTAGCCGTCGAAGGGCTAGAGCGCGGCAGTGCCGCGCCGGATCGTCGCCATCCAACCCCTCCCATCTTGACGCCATCTCCAGGGCGGCTTCTGCGTCGATCTCCACGGCGGCAAGGCAACGTTCATAGGTCTCAGCCTGGTTGTCCGCGAAGATTGAGGTATCGATGTCTTGAGCAACTCCTTGATGAGCAAAGATCACGATGCAGATTGCCCCTAAACATGCCCAGTTACGCTTAGGCATCTAGATCTAAGCCCGCTTTCAAATGCACGAATCTGTGGATCCGGACAAACTTGCCAGTGCGGCCATCCACTTCGCCTTCAGCGCCGATACCCCCATGTTTGTATCCCAGGATTCCGTTTATGAGCCCGAGTGCACCGACCATGTGGCTACCGTTGAAGACGCGGGTCTGAACCGTCGCATGTTTCGACAGGCGGTCTTCACATGATACCCGTGCATTCACCAGTTGAGTGATCGCGCGTGAGTCCCGCTCCAGCGCATCGTTCAGAATCTTCAACGCATGCTTTACGTTCGCATCAGGTGAAGTCATGCCCGTTCAACCGCTGCCATCGACGAGCTTTCTTTCATCATCCTTATGGCGACGAGCCGCAGCAAATCTAAGTCCTGTTCCCGGGACAGTCTGTGATCACCATCTTTTACAAGGGTAACAGTGACGTCCTCTCCCTCCACCTTGTCTTGCACATCCAACGAAACACGCCAGGGGACATCATCATCTTGCTGCCCATGCAACAGGTGAACAGGCTTTGTGATGGGTATGGGAGCGCGAAGAACGAGATTTTCCCTGCCATCCTCGATCAACTTCAAAGATATAATGTACGGGTCGTCGCTGTATTCTGACGGCTGTTCAATGAAGCCGTGTGATTGCAGATGCTCGCGGTCTGCCGCTGACATGGCTGCCCACATCAAATCTTCAGTGAAATCTGGTGCGGCGGCGATCCCGATCAGTCCAGAGACCAGGGAGGGCTGCTCTAGGGCGACGCGCAGCATAATCCAGCCTCCCATGCTCGAGCCGACGACAACCTGAGGGCCAGAACATACTTGCAACATCACGTCATACACGTCGTCCACCCAACGAGAAATGGTTCCGTCCATAAAATCGCCGGAAGACTCACCGTGACCAAACATATCCATCGCCAGGAAGCCACGTCCCTCGCGCCGACAAAGGTCGAGCAAAGCAACGGCCTTCGTTCCGTCCTTATCCGAGTTCAGTCCATGAAGAAACACGATGCCAGGGTTATCTCCCTCAAGGTGCCGGTACGCGATTGTTGCGCCGTCCCGCCGTGTTAAAATCTGGGTGTCTGGTGGTTGGAGTTCGTTCATTGCTGAGTGGTTTTTGGTTTGTCTGGAACGGTGGATTGTGGCCCAGAGATGTAAATGATCCGGGGCTGGCGAAGGTAACATTATTCCCGCGGGCACACCCATGAAGAATACCGTCTTACAGGTCTTGCCCGCCATGGGTGTTGGCGGAGTAGAGCGCGGCACGACAGAAATCGCCGCTGCGCTCGTGGGCGCCGGGTGGCGGGCGGTTGTCGCGTCCGGGGGTGGCCAGGGCGTAAAAGAGCTTGAGCGCCTCGGTGTGACGCATATCGAGCTTCCTTTGGATACGAAATCCCCCAAACAAATCAAAAGGAATACCCAAGCCCTTGCCGGCGTGATTACAGATGAACGTGTGTCTCTGGTCCACGCGAGATCAAGGGCGCCCGCCTGGAGTGCGTACTCAGCCGCGAAAGTCAAAGGGGTCCCATTCGTTACTACATTCCACGGCGTTTACGGCCGCGGTTTTCTCGGTCTGAAGAAATTGTACAACAGGGTCATGGTCCGGGGGCGGCCGGTAATCGCTATCTCACAGTTTGTCGCCGACCATATAGTCAAAGAATACGGCGTCACGCCCCAGGACATCACAACCATACACCGGGGCGTCGATTTGTCTTACTTCGATCCGGCGAGCGTCACGCCCGCGCGCATTGTCCAGCTTGCGAAGGATTGGCGTCTTCCCGACGATGGCCAGATCGTCATGCTTCCCGGCCGTCTGTCTCGATGGAAAGGGCATGAACTGTTGATTGATGCTTTGGCGGACATGGCCAAGCAAGCGCTGTTGCCTCCGAGTTTCCGGTGTTTGATGGTCGCACCTGCTGAAGGTCCTGAGACGTATCGGGCATCGCTTGAGTGGCGTATTCAAGCGAACGGCTTAGACAGCTATGTTCAAATCATCGACAACTGCCGGGATATCGTGGCGGCGTACATGATCAGCGATGTCGTTGTCTCCGCGTCAACACGGCCCGAGGCATTTGGCAGGGTGGTGGCAGAGGGGCAGGCGATGGGTCGCCCTGTGATTGCTCCGGCGCACGGTGCGGCACCAGAGATTCTTTTACCTGCGGTGACAGGCTGGTTGTTCACGCCCGGCGATACCAAATCCCTGTCCCAGTCATTGCAGCGTGCCCTTGCAATGACACCGCAAGAACGAGAAGTGCTTGCATCACAGGCGCGCCAGCATGTTGAAGAAAACTTTAGTGCCGAAAAAATGAAGGACGAAACTTTGGCGCTGTACCAATCAGTTTTGGATCATGCCGACCAGGCTATGGCTCCATTGCAACACACCTCTCCAGCATGACGGCGCCCGAACGGATAGAGCCCCCGGCTGTTCTCATCATTATGACCGGAAGCGCAGGCCGGTTCGTTCATTGCCTTCGTGCTTTTGCCGCACTCCGTATGCACCATACTTCTACGCACATCACCGCGATGGTCGACCGAGGTCTCGAAGATTTTGCCGCCCTTTCTCCCTACTTTGACACGGTCGTTCCGTCACCTTCTTCGATGGTAGCGATGATTCGCACGATCTCGGCCCAACCCTGGACGCATGTATATGACTTTGATGTTGGCAACAAAACGACATGGGCCTGCCGCTTAGCTAAATGGATGTGCAACCGTCAACATCCCTCTCTGCAGACAATGTTGTCGAGCCCGGTTTCCGATGAAGACATGACTCACCAAAGTGAGCGTTTTTTAAAGCAGATAGCAGCAGCCGGTGTTCATGAAAGGCCTCCCGCCAGTCTCGCCTGGGTGTCACGCGCGGCGGATAGATTTTCCCTGCCTCTCTCGCTTAACCAGCCGTTTGTTCTGTTGGCGCTGGACAGTGCCGGGAGCGGACGCGGATGGGAGATGGACGTCGTTGAAATGTGTTGTGATTTGATCCATGCGAAAGGACACAGGCCAGTTCTCGTGGGGGAGGTCGTGGAGGCCTCGATATCCGACTCTGCGGTACCGCTCGAACCCTACGTTGTCGATATGCGCGGTTCGGTTTCGAAACATGAAGTCGTCTTTATGTCCTGGGCGGCTGCAGGCGCGATCGGCTGCGACAATGACATCATGCATCTCATTTCTGCTGCTGGGTGTAAATCTGTGTTGCTCTACGACTCACGCTCGGATGCCGCCCGATCCGGGCACCTCGGGCCTGACGTGACGATTCTGCGTCGCCATACGATTGGTGCCATAAGTCCGGTGGAGGCTGTTCACGCGCTCTACCGGGAAGCCGTCGCTTGACTTGTTCCGCTGGACACTTAGATTGCGCCCGCTCAACTGAAAGATTGTGGAAATAGGACGTCTGATGGTTTCCATCACTCTCCCCGATGGAAGTGTGCGGGATTTTGATAAGCCCGTAACCGGCGCTGACCTTGCGGCCGACATTGGTCCTGGACTGGCCAAGGCGGCATTGGCGATCTACGTCAACGGCGACCTCAAAGACCTGTCGACGCAGATTTCTGAAGACAGCGACGTGGCCATTCTGACCGCTAAGGACGAAGCCGGCCTCGAGTTGCTTCGCCACGACGCAGCTCATGTCATGGCTGAGGCCGTGCAGGAGCTCTACCCCGATACACAGGTCACAATTGGCCCCGTCATTGAGAACGGTTTCTTTTATGATTTCGCCAGGTCAGAGCCCTTTTCTCCAGACGATCTGGAGAAAATCGAGCAGCGGATGCGGGAGATCGTTGATCGTAACGAGAAGATCCAACGCGAAATCTGGGATCGAGACGATGCAATCCACCATTTCCAAGAGATCGGTGAGAAGTATAAGGCGCAGATTATTCAAGATTTGCCGCCAGACGAAGACGTCTCCATCTATAGACAGGGTGACTGGCTAGACCTTTGCCGCGGTCCGCATTTGCCGTCGACCGGAAAGCTTGGAAAGTCGTTCAAGCTAATGAAGCTAGCAGGCGCTTACTGGCGCGGCGATCACCGCAACGAGATGCTGCAGCGCATCTATGGCACCTGTTGGGCCGACGACAAGCAGCTTAAAGCCTACTTGCAGATGCTTGAAGAGGCCGAGCGCCGTGACCACCGCAAGCTTGGGCGTGAGATGGATCTATTTCATCTCCAGGAAGAAGCTCAGGGGTCCGTGTTTTGGCACCCGAAGGGATACACCATCTGGCTGGCGCTGGAGCAGTACATTCGCCGCCGCTTGTCTGGCGCGGGATATGTCGAGGTCAAAACACCCCAGTTATTGGATGCCCGTTTCTGGGAGCAATCTGGTCACTGGTCGAAGTTCCGCGAGAACATGTTTGTCGTTCCAGACGAAATTCCGAATACGGAAACGGATAGCCCGGTCGTATCGGCGGATGCGAAGTTCATGGCCATTAAGCCGATGAACTGCCCGGCGCACGTTCAGATATATAAGAACAACATCCGCAGCTATCGCGACTTACCTATTCGCATGGCTGAGTTTGGCTGCTGCCACCGCAATGAACCTCACGGGGCCTTACATGGCCTTATGCGCGTGCGACAAATGACGCAGGATGACGCGCATATCTTTTGCCGCGAAGATCAGGTGACGCAAGAGACCACCGAATTTTGCGCGCTGTTGCGCACCGTTTACGCTGACCTTGGGTTCGACAAATTGGAGATCAAGCTGGCGACGCGGCCAGAAACGCGGGCCGGCGAAGACAGTGTGTGGGACCGGGCGGAGTCAGCCCTGGAAGACGCGGTTAAAGCCGCCGAGCTCGACTATGAAGTTACGCCGGGTGAGGGGGCGTTTTATGGTCCTAAACTCGAGTTCCATTTGAAGGATGCGATCGGTCGCACCTGGCAGTGTGGCACTATCCAGCTGGATTTCGTGTTGCCCGAGCGACTCGACGCCACATATGTCGGCCAGGATGGTGAAAAACACCGGCCGGTGATGCTCCATCGCGCGATTCTGGGCAGTCTCGAGCGCTTCATCGGCATCTTGATCGAAAACTATGCGGGCAAGCTGCCATTGTGGTTGGCGCCAACTCAAGTCGTCGTCGCGACCATTACATCCGATGCTGACGGCTACGCTAAAGAGGTGGCAGAGGCGCTGGAATCCAAGGGACTCCGTGTGGAACTCGATGTGCGCAACGAGAAGATCAATTACAAAGTCCGGGAGCATTCCCAGACCAAAGTTCCCGTTATCGCTGTCGTGGGCCAGAAAGAAGCGGATGCGAAGACCGTCGCTCTTCGGCGCTTAGGTGGAAAAAGCCAAGAAATCCTTGCTCTAGATGAGGCAGTGAATACACTTTCCCGCGAAGCGGCGCCGCCTGCTTGAGCTTAGCCTGGCTGTGCCGCGAACCGGAAGGTTCGCTGCCGGCGCGGTGTTGGCAAACGGGCCCGAAGACATCACATAATCCCAGTTGGAAACTGCCAAAGGAGATTTATCCATACCTAGACCTATGATCACGACGCCGCCGTCCAAAGATGGGCCGCGCGTCAACGAAGATATCGACGTGCCGAAGGTGCGTCTGATCGGAGCCGACGGCGAAAACATTGGTGTAGTCACTGCCCAAGAGGCGATGGGCCACGCGGACGAAGCCGGATTGGATTTGGTGGAGATTTCGCCGAATGCCGATCCGCCGGTTTGTAAGATTCTCGACTACGGCAAGTACAAGTACGAAGCCCAGAAAAAGAAAAACGAAGCCAAGAAGAAGCAGAAGGTTATCGACGTCAAAGAGATCAAGCTTCGGCCGAATATTGATGATCACGACTACGACGTGAAAATGCGCAATATGCGCCGTTTCCTGGGCGACGGAGACAAAGTGAAGGTCACCCTGCGGTTTCGGGGACGCGAGATGGCTCATCAGGAGCTTGGCGTTGATGTCCTCAACCGGGTCAAGACCGACACGGACGAGATCGCCAAGGTCGAGCAGGAGGCCAAGATGGAAGGCCGCCAAATGGTCATGGTCATGGCTCCCAGATAGGCGGTATCTCTCTATAAAATCACCCAAAAATGGGCTTTTCAGGGGCCCAAGGCTTGCCATTCCGGCGGCCAATCTGTATACACCGCCCCTTCAAAGGCGGAGACGTGCTTTGAAAGCCTGAAATCAGGCCAAAAACGGCGCGGCAAGAGGCATTTCGAATGCCTGGGCATGCCCAACCGTTCGGAAAGAAACCTTAATTTGAGGACCCAAAAATGCCCAAAATGAAGACAAAAAGCGCCACAAAGCGGCGCTTTCGTACGACTGGATCTGGCAAGATCAAAGGCAATTTCGCATACAAGCGCCACTGCCTAGGATCCAAATCACAGAAAATGAAACGTAAGGCCCGCGGCTCTTTCGTCTTGGCAGATTCCGACGCCAAGATCGTAAAGACCTTTTTGCCTTACGGCACATCGTCGTAACGGAGGCGCTGTATGTCACGCGTAAGCAGGGGCGTCACCGCGCACGCACGTCACAAAAAGGTTTTGTCGGCTGCGAAAGGCTACCGCGGGCGCAATTCAAAGAGTTTCCGTGTTGCCAAACAGAAGGTCGAGAAGGGCCTTCAGTATGCCTATCGGGACCGCCGGGTTAAGAAGCGTAACTTCCGCTCTTTGTGGATTCAGCGCATCAATGCGGGGGCCCGCGAGCATGGGCTGACCTATTCCCGATTTATGGACGGGCTTCGCAAGTCCGGTGTCGAAATGGACCGCAAGGTTCTCGCCGACATCGCGGTACGCGAGCCCGAGGCATTTGCCAGCCTGGTGAAACAGGCCCAGTCGGCACTCGGATAAGGCTAAGCCGGCGTAGTTAAACGCGCCGGACATTCCCGAAAAGAGCTTAGTCTCGCAGGGGGCCGCCCTTGGGCCGGCCCCTTTCTTGTTATGCCCGAAACGTTCCTAACCCGAACCAGATGTTGAGACCCAGTTATGGACCAGATCGACAATTTGAAGGCCCAGATTCTTGAGCAGATCGCTGCGGCACCCGATCTCGGTGTGCTGGATGCTGTGCGGGTTAAGGCACTGGGCAAGAAAGGCGAGATAACCGGGTTAATGAAGACCTTGGGCGGAATGGAGCCTGAGGAGCGCAAATCATTCGGACAGAAGTTAAACGTTGCCAAGGACGAAATCGGACTTGCGATCGACGCGCGTAAGTCCGAATTGGAAGACGCTGCCATGAGCGCCAAGCTTGCGGCAGAGTCCATCGATGTGTCCCTCCCGCCGTGGTCTGAGCCGCCAGGCTGTCTTCATCCGATCAGTCAGACAATTGACGAGATTGTCGAAATATTCGCTCCTATGGGGTTCGAGGTCGCCGAAGGCCCGGACATAGAAGACGACTTTCACAACTTCACCGCATTGAACTTTCCGCCTGATCATCCGGCTCGGGAGATGCATGACACCTTCTTTCTGCCACCGGACGAAGATGGGCAGCGGCACCTTCTGCGCACCCATACGTCGCCTGTGCAAGTGCGGGTTATGAAGAACGGCAAGCCGCCCATAAGAATCTTGGCGCCTGGGCGGACCTACCGGTGTGACTACGACATCACCCACACCCCGATGTTCCATCAGGTCGAGGGCTTAGTGATCGACAAAGCGACTCACATGGGACACCTCAAGGGATGTCTGGTGGACTTCGCCAAAGCCTATTTCGAGGTCGATGATCTGCCGATGCGGTTCCGGCCTTCCTATTTTCCCTTCACCGAACCTTCGGCTGAAGTGGATATCGGATGCTCCCGGGCCGGTGGTGAACTGAAGATCGGGCCGGGTGCTGACTGGCTCGAAATTCTTGGCTGCGGGATGGTTCATCCCAATGTGTTAAAGGCATGCGGACTTGATCCCGATGAGTACCAAGGATTCGCATTTGGAATGGGTGTGGAGAGAGTCGCGATGCTGAAGTACGGCATTCCTGATCTGCGCACGTTTTTCGATAGCGACCTGCGCTGGCTGCGTCACTACGGTTTCTCCGCCCTGCATGTGCCCTCACTGGCTGGGGGGCTGAGTCAATGAAGTTCACGCTTTCATGGCTGAAAGACCATCTTGAAACCGACGCGGATCTCGACGCGATCACGGATAAGCTGACGGCCATCGGTCTTGAGGTTGAAGAGGTTATCGACCCGGGCGCAGGTCTCGCTGATATGGTGGTGGCCGAGATCATGTCCGCAGAACGGCATCCCGACGCCGACAGGCTGCAGGTCTGCACGGTCACCGATGGCGTGAATACCTATTCGGTCGTTTGTGGTGCTCCTAACGCTCGTCAAGGGCTAAAGGGCGTGCTGGCAAAGCCAGGTGCTGTTATCCCGGCAACGGGTGATGTACTCAAGACCGGTAAGATTCGCGGTGTGGAAAGCCAGGGCATGATGTGTTCCGTGCGCGAGCTCAGTCTCGGCGAAGATCACGAAGGTATTATTGAGCTTGGTGCGAACGCACCGATCGGCGCCGGTGCAGCGGACGCGCTTCAGGTTGAACCTGTTATTGATATCGCACTGACACCCAATCGTGTAGACGCTCTTGGCGTTCGCGGCGTGGCGCGCGATATGGCGGCAGCGGGCATGGGGACGCTGAAGTCTCTGGATGAAAGCCCAGTTTCAGGCAACGGCCCCTGTGACGTCACGGTCAGTATCAACTTGGCGAAAGAACACACGCATCTCTGTCCACACTTCGTTGGCCGGGTGATCAAAGGTGTTCGTAACGTGCAGAGCCCGGACTGGCTCCAGGCCCGGCTAACGGCAATCGGACTGCGTCCCGTCTCAGCCCTGGTCGATATCACCCAGTACATCAATATTGACCTTGGCCGTCCGCTGCATGCTTTTGATCTCAGTAAGGTTGGGAGCACGATCGGTCCGCGCTTGGCTGAGAAGGATGAGAAGCTCCTGGCGCTCAACGGCACCGAGTACACTCTAGAGGCGCCAATGTTGGTCATTGCTGACGAGAACCGGGCTTTGGCGATCGCGGGTGTCATGGGTGGGGAGGAGTCGAGCTGCACTGAAGGCACGACGGATATCTTCTTAGAGTCTGCACTCTTTGATCCCATCAATATCGCGCGCACCGGTCGGGACCTTGGAATTGTCTCTGACGCACGTTACCGCTTCGAGCGTGGCGTCGATCCCGCGTCATCGCAATCCGGCGCGGAGATTGCGACTCGAATGATCTTGGAGATTTGTGGTGGTGAAGCGTCTGACCTGGTGATGGGAGGGGCCGCGCCGGATACATCCCGGACGATTACGTTTGATCCTGCCCATGTCGCACGGCTTGGCGGCGTCGATGTTCCCAGCGATGAAAGCCGCGCCATACTTGAGCGCCTCGGGTTCGGCGTTGTGCCTGAGAAAGAGAAGGCCTGGACTGTCAGCGTTCCGTCCTGGCGACGCGATGTCGAGGGAGAGCACGACCTCATCGAGGAGGTCTTGCGCATCTACGGCTACGATGAGATTCCGATGAAATCGCTGCCGCGCTTGAGTTCTGTTCGTCCGTCTTTTAATTATGAGCAGCGTCGCACCCGGAGGATCAGGCGCGCCCTTGCAGGTCGTGGTCTAAATGAGACGACCACTTGGTCGTTCTTGTCCGAAGCTCACGCGCTCGAGTTCTCGGAAAACAAGCATATTTTTCCGCTCGAGAATCCGCTCAGCGCCGACCTCGACGTGCTCCGGCCGTCCCTTCTGCCCAACTTGATCGCGGCGGCTGCGCGCAACGGTGCACGGGCGATGCCGAACGTTGCCTTGTTTGAGGTCGGGCCAAGGTTTGAAGGCAACGCGCCGGGACAGCAAACTCTTGTCGCCGGCGGCATCCGAACCGGTGACGCTGTGACGCGCCATTGGAAAGTCCATCAAAGGATGGTCGATGCATTTGATGCGAAGTCAGATGCGCTCACCGCCCTCGCTGCCGCAGGGGTGGACGTTGATCGTCTTCAAATAGGGGAAGCAGAAAAAAATCCCAAGCCGTCCTGGTATCACCCCGGGCAGTCGGGCACGCTCTGCCTCGGGCCCAACGTGTTGGCACACTTTGGCACGCTCCACCCATCCGTGCTCAAGCGGATGGATGTCGACGGGACGGCGGTTGGATTCGAGGTCTTTGTCGACCGCATTCCCCAGCCCAAGAAGCTCACCGGCCCAGCCCGCAAGGGCTATGCCCCCTCTCAGTTCCAGCCGGTAGAGCGTGACTTCGCGTTCGTCGTCGATACGGATGTGCAGGGGGGTGACGTCGTCCGTGCCGTGCGAGGGGCAGACAAAACGCTTATCACAGATGTTACCGTTTTTGATGTATATGCGGGAGACAAGGTCGCTTCAGGTAAGAAGTCAATTGCATTGTCCGTTCGGCTGGAGCCCGTCAAAGCGACATTGACGGAAGCCGACATCGAGTCACTCTCGACGCGAATTGTGTCGGCAGTGAAAAAATCCGTTGATGGCCAGCTTCGCGATTAAGGGCGCTTACCTTACATATGACTGATCAGAGTTTGATTCGTAATTTCGCGATTATCGCGCATATCGATCACGGCAAGTCGACCCTTGCTGACCGCCTTATCCAAGTGTGTGGCGGACTGACGGACCGTGAAATGAAAGAACAGGTCCTCGACAACATGGACCTTGAGCGAGAGCGCGGCATCACGATTAAAGCCCAGACCGTCCGGTTGTCGTATAAGGCAAGGGACGGAAATACGTACCAGCTCAACCTTGTCGATACTCCGGGACACGTCGACTTCGCCTACGAAGTCAGCCGGTCACTGCGCGCATGTGAGGGATCGCTCCTGATTGTCGACGCTTCGCAAGGGGTGGAAGCGCAGACGCTCGCAAACGTCTACCAGGCGCTGGACGCGGATCATGAAATCGTTCCTGTGCTTAATAAGATCGACCTTCCAGCAGCGGAACCGGATCGGGTGCGCCAACAGATCGAGGACGTGATTGGTTTGGATGCCTCACAGGCGCTGGAGGTGTCCGCTAAGACCGGCGCTGGCATTCCAGACGTTCTCGAAACAATCGTGACCAAGGTCCCGGCACCTGGGGGGTCGGCGGATGCCCCGCTGAAGGCGCTCTTGGTCGACTCTTGGTACGATTCGTATCTGGGCGTGGTCATTCTTGTGCGGGTCGTCGACGGAAAGCTCCGCAAGGGTATGAAGATTCGCATGATGTCGAGCGGCGCGTCCTACGAACTCGATGGGGTGGGGGTATTCACACCTAAGCGTGTCGATACACCTGAACTGGGACCAGGCGAAATCGGGTTTCTCAACGCCAGTATCAAGTCCGTGGCCGATTGCCAGGTGGGGGACACAATCACGGAAGAGAAACGGCAAGCTGATAATCCCCTTGAAGGATTCCGGCCGTCGATCCCCGTGGTGTTTTGTGGCCTTTTTCCAATCGATGCGTCCGACTATGAGGATCTGCGCGATAGCCTCGCGAAACTACACCTCAATGATGCCAGTTTTGAGTACCAGGCCGAAAGCTCGGCTGCGTTGGGCTTCGGCTTTCGCTGTGGATTCCTCGGGTTGCTGCATATGGAAATTGTGCAGGAGCGTTTAGCGCGTGAATTTGGGCTGGAGCTCATCACCACGGCACCGAGTGTGGTCTATAGAATCCACACCACTGGCGACGAGGTGCTCGAGCTTCACAATCCGGCAGACATGCCCGAGGTCACCAAGATTTCAGCCATGGAAGAGCCATGGGTGAAAGCTACCATCCTGGTCCCGGATGAGTTTCTGGGGCCGGTTCTACAACTCTGTACGGACCGTCGCGGCGAGCAGCTCGACTTGACGTATGTGGGTGCGCGCGCCATGGCCGTCTACAGGCTGCCGCTGAACGAAATCGTCTTCGATTTTTATGATCGCTTAAAGTCTATCTCTAAAGGATACGCCAGCTTCGATTATGAAATGGACGGATACGAAGAGAGTGATCTGGTCAAGATTTCCATTCTTGTGAATGCGGAGCCCGTCGACGCGCTGTCCTTTATCGCCCATCGCTCGCAAGCCGAGACCCGTGGCCGCCAGATATGCAGCCGCCTGAAAGAACTGATTCCACGGCACTTGTTCAAAATTCCAGTCCAAGCGGCGATTGGTGGCAAAGTGATCGCCCGTGAAACCATAAGCGCCATGCGTAAAGACGTCACCGCGAAGTGTTATGGCGGGGATATCTCGCGCAAGCGCAAACTGTTGGACAAGCAAAAGGAAGGTAAGAAGAAGATGCGCCAATTCGGGCGCGTTGAGATCCCTCAAAGCGCGTTCATCGAAGCGCTCAAGATGCCCGACGCGTAAGGATCAATTGAGTAGATTTAGTTTGTTCTGAAAAGTCTACCGCGCGGCGGGCGCCGCCGGCAGGCATGGGCAAGAACTATTCCGACAGGACCGACGACAGCCCATGCGGGCAAAGCCATGAAAATGGCCATCAGCAGAGTCCAGCTTCCAGAGGAGATGGCGGACTGATCGATAGAGGGGGTTTGACCCCATAACAACGCCCATAAATCTGACGTTGCCAATCCGTTATAATTTCCCGTTCCCAAGGCCATAACGGCTTCACCGGACGCCATCAAAAGCGCCACGGCGACCATCACCCATCCGGCAATGCGACCAATAAACATTGGCGTTCCGCGTTCCTGAGTCTGTTCTTTGTCCCTCTACCTTAACCTTAAGCGACAACCCTCTCTAAATTCAACATATTTATAGATGGTTTCGACTAAAACTTAATATAGGTAAACGTTGCCAGCCTACGCGTCCTGCGTTAGGTTCCGCGCCTTCCGTGCCGGAGGGATGGCCGAGTGGTCGAAGGCGCACGCCTGGAAAGTGTGTATGCGGGAAACCGTATCGTGGGTTCGAATCCCACTCCCTCCGCCATTTTTCATGAGAATCCTGGTCCTCAGTTGCCCGATTCGGCTGATTTGAGCACTAGGCGCTGAATGTGCAATCAGACGTGTAAGGGCTACCTCACGATTCCTTGCAGGAAGTCGGCCTTACCGCCGTCGTCCATCTCGTCATAAAGGCAACTGAAGAGCCGGCGGGTGAAATCCTGGCGCGCCTGGCGCATGGTTTGTTTCATATCCGGATCTGGCCGAAAGGCTTCGATCATGTCGGGCGTGACCTTCCCCTCCGTTGCCAGTAAATGCTCGATGACAGTTTGCCGGTCTCGGTTGACCCATATTTCCCCTGCGAGCTGTAGGCATATCTCCAAAAGGTGGTCGATCATCGGGTCTCGAAAATAGTGGGGATGCCCTCTCTCGAAACCAGGCAACGAACTTACGTAGTCCAAGTCCGCGTTCAGATTCTTTTCGGGTTTTGTGGTCACACTGTCCTCCTGGCTACAGACATCACATTCATCTCATGCCTTCATGTCTTAGCATTGATTCGACAATGCGGAATGGTAAACAAGACAGATCAGTTCTAACGCTAGCCAAGGTGCGTCCAAAGATGAACCGCAAGGTCGTGCAATTCGTTGTCGCGGTGTTGGTTGGAGTTATTTTAAGTCCTCCCATCGCATCAACACAGACGCTTCGTATCGCCGTCGATGCGCTTCCTCCGTTTCTGGGTCATCCGTTTGCTTCAAACGCCCGCCCCACAATTTTTACCACCAGTGCCATATACGACGGCCTGGTCAGATTCGATATCGATGGCCGCATGCACCCCTGGCTGGCGACCGCCTGGGAAAATGTAGATGACCTGACGTGGCGGTTTACATTGCGCGAGGGCGTCACGTTTTCCAACGGCGTGCCTTTGACGAGTGAGTCAATCGCGCTTGTTGTTGAGTGGCTTACAAGCGACCAGTCAGCGCGCGATGGCGTACGCGGTGAAGTGCCGTTTCTGAAGGACGTGCGCATTGTCGATGAGTTGACCGCTGAGATCGTCACTACGATTCCTGTGCCCAACATGCCCCGCTATACAGGTTCGTTGGTCATGGTCGATCCCGAGAGATTCCGGCGACTGGGCCGGCAGGGTTACGCGGAAGACCCCGTCGGCACCGGCCCCTATAAAGTTCAAGACTGGCGCGCGACCCGGATTCTCATGGATGCGTTCGAAGATGCGTGGCGGCCACCCAAAATGAGTGGTGTCGAAATCGTCGCGCTGCCCAGCATCTCAGGGCGCGTACAGGCCTTGTTATCCGGACGGGTGGATGTAGCGACCGGCCTGGGACCGGATGAGCGCCATGCTATCGAAGCGGCTGGCAAGGTTGTGCAGTCCTGGTTGGACCCGTCCGTTGCAGCGATCTCTTTCGTCACAGTTCACGGCGGGCCACTTGCCGATGAAAGAGTCCGTCAGGCGTTGAACTATGCGGTCGATAAGGAGCACATAATCTCTGTCTTTTTTGATGGGCTTACGCAACCAGCAACACAAGGCGTGTCGCACCAAGCTTTTGGATTCAATTCAGACCTTGAGCCCTATGAGTACGATCCCGACCGGGCACGTGAACTGTTGGACGAGGCGGGCTACAAGGACGGGTTTTCGTTCACGTTCCTCACGCAATCCGGTATCGGCTCGGGCGCGTTGGTCTTTCAACAAGTCGCGAGCGACTTGGCGGCAGTTGGCGTGGAAATGGTTATTCGGCAACTGCCCGCGGCGGCGTACTTCAGCGCCGTGTTGCGTGATCCGGATCACGGCGACGCCGACGCGCACGCCACAGTTTGGCCGGCGTGGCCGATCTTTGATGCCATGCGCCCGCTTCTCATGCATTCCTGCCTGCGTCCGACACCCTGGCACTGTGATCAGGATATCCAACCGACAATCGATCTCGCACTTGCGGAATGGGACGAAGCCAAAGCGCTTACTCTCCGGCGAGATCTCATGGCGTATACGCGGGACAGTGCGCCGGCGATCTTTCTATATGAACCCCCTGAGTTTGTTGGATTATCGCCCCAAGTGCGAAACTACAAACAGCTCCACGGGATTATCTCGTATGGAGAGATTGAGTTTGAAGACTAGCGGCTTAGATCTTGTTTACCCCGAACCGCAAAAATATCTGGTTTCGTCGTCCGGGCGAACGCCGGGGGCGTCTATCCACTCGTCGATAAGCTCCAGGACCTCTGATTGCTGGCGCACCTGAAACATGAGATGGGGTCCGCCTTTAAAGACCTTTAGCGTGCCCGCACTATCGACCCGGCGGTTGAGCGCACAAATCGAGTTCGGATGGATCTGTCCGTCATCCGTACCGAAGAGGATCAACGTTGGTGTGTTGATCTGTGAGGCCGCATCGGAGGCATAATCGCTCAGGCGGATAAGACCGTAGTAAGTGTCCAACCTGACCTTCTCAATGATCTTCGGGTCTTCGACCCACCGCTTTGCGTGGTAATCGGCGTACCGCTGATCGTAGGTGCGTGGAACGTCTACTTCATAGGATGCGGCAAATCGAGTTGCCAACCAAAGCCCGACGTTGAACCAATACCGGTATGGCCGGTGTTCGCGCACACCAGGCCCCGAAAGGATGACCGCGGAGGGTTGCTCAAAACCCTCATTCGCCATGGCCCCGATGACAACCGCTGCGCCCATACTCTCGCCGATAAATATGATAGGCGCCCTCTCGCCCGAGGCAGATCTGACCGCACGCGTAAAATCCCCAAAATCTGTGATGAGGGTATCTTTGCCCGCCCATATCCCTCTATGGGGCGCGTCTCCAAAGCCGCGTTGGTCATAGGCCCAAACGGCAATGTTTCGATCCGCAAGGTGCTCACCGATCAAAGCGAACGCATCACGGAACTCGCCGAAACTATGCGCAGCGACGACAATTTTTTCTGGATTCTGGCGCGGTCCCCAAACAGATAGAGGGAGTTCCACACCGTCACGGGCAATGAAGGTATCATTTTCTATGCGAGCCTGTGTGATGGCCGGTCCCATCGGCTTAAAAGTCGGGGTGCAGGCGCTGAGCATCAACAACAATAGGGCAAGTGCTTTGCAGCGCGTAGATAGTATCAATTGTCGCCTCTGTGACTGGCGGCGTGGGCCTCAACATCTTCCATCACACGTAGAAGATTACCGCCCCACAGCAATGCAATCTGCTCCTCGGAGTAGCCGCGTTTGACCAGTTCAAGGGTCACGTTGAATGTCTCCTCCGCGCCAGACCACCCTTCGATTCCGCCGCCACCATTGAAGTCCGACGATATACCCACATGTTCCAGCCCGATTTTCTCGACCGCGTAGTCGACATGGTCGACGAGGTCTTTGACGCCGGCGCGTGGAAACTCAAGATTAATCTCCGCCATGCGCGCGTCGTACGTCTTCAAGTCGTCTTCACTTAAATTGCGAAAATCTGCGAAAGACCTTAGGCCCATGTCGGCCCAGAGAACATCTATCGCATCTTGCTTGCCCGCCGGCATCGCGCGCAGATAGGTGTCAAATGCGACCACCTGAACAACACCGTTGTTTTCTTTAAGGGCCAACAACTCGGCATCGCTCAAGTTGCGGGGGTGATTCAATAGTCCGTCCACGCCTGAATGCGATGCGATGACCGGTGCTTCAGACAGCTCGAGTATATCGAGGGCTGTCTGCTCGGCGGAGTGGGAAATATCCACCATGATCCCGAGCTCATTGAGTCGTTTAACGACCGCACGGCCTAGATCGGAAAGACCGCCATGTTCAGATGCCGGTTCATTTAAGCGGCGGCTTGGAACAGCAGAATCACCGAGATCGTTATGCCCGTTGTGCAAAAGGCCAAAATAGCGCGCACCGTAGTCGTAGAATTGGTCGAGAAGGCGCAAATCCTGTCCCATCGGATATCCGTTCTCGATGCCGATGAGGGCCACTTTCTTTCCTGATGCGTCAATGCGCCGCACATCATCAGCTGTCAGGGCCAGCTCGATCTGGTCGGGATACATATCGTTGGTGACTTTGTGAATCGCTGCGAACTTGACAAACGCGTCAGCAAGCGCGCGGGCATATCCGGACGTCGTACGTGGACCTTGGCCGACAAAAACGATGATAAAGGTCGCATCTAGGCCGCCTTCGATCATAGTCGGGATATGCACTTGTTGTCCCCGCGGACCGGGCCTCATGAGATCATACGCATCGGTTGCGAAATTCGGCGGAATATCGACGTGGGTGTCGACAGTTATAACGCGCTCATGAATGCCTCGGGCCCGCTCAATCAGCTCCGCGTTTGTCTCGGCAAGGCTTGTTTGAGATACCACAAGCACAGCAAAACTTGCCGCGGCAACCAACTTGGACTTCAAATTCCAGGACATGCGTTGATTCCTTTCAATATGCGTCGGCATACGTTGAGCACAACGCCCGATGTAAACCTAACGAAAAACAACCGTTTTCGCGCCGTTCAATAGAAGTCTTTGCTCTGCATGCCACAAGACGGCACGGGCTAGGACGGTATTTTCGATGTCTTGACCAATGTGAATCAAATCCTGAGGTGTACGTGTGTGATCAACGCGCTCTACCGCCTGCTCGATAATAGGGCCTTCATCCAACTCGGTCGTGACGTAGTGGGCGGTCGCGCCAATAATTTTCACACCCCGCATGTGGGCCTGATGATAAGGCTTCGCACCTTTGAATCCTGGCAAGAAGGAATGGTGTATGTTTATCGCCTGTCCCTTGAGTTTGGAGCATAGGTCGTCGGAAAGAACTTGCATGTAGCGGGCCAGAACAAGCAGCTCTCCACCGCAAGCGGTAAACACCTCATGCAAGCGCGCTTCCTGCTCCGCCTTGGTATCCGGCGTGATGGGCAGATGATGAAACGGTATGCCATGCCACTCTACGCGATCTCGAAATGTATCATGATTGGAGACCACGGCCGTGATTTCGACCGGCATAGAGTTTGTCTGGACCCTATGAAGCAGGTCATTCAGGCAGTGACCGAATTTGGAGACGGCTATCACAGCTTTGATCTTGCGGCCTGCGTCACGAATTTGCCAATCCATCTGAAAGCGAGAGCCAACATCAGCCATACCTTGCCGAATGGCGTTCGCATCAATCTTGCCACCGGTTCCTGAACGAAACACGGTGCGCATGAAGAACCGTCCCGTGTCCGGATCTCCATAATGGGCAGACTCCGTGATGAATGCGTTGTTGTTGGCTAGAAACGTCGAGACGGCCGCTACGATTCCCACGGTATCAGGGCACCGAATCGTCAGTATTAAAGAGTCGGCGGGTTCAGTGTCGGTGGTCATGTTCAGATCCCGAAAGCGCCGAACATGCGTTCCACAGCAAGCGCGGGGGTGAGTTCGCCCTTGGCAACCGCGTCTTCAATTTCTGGTATCACGGCCTTCACGTCCGGATGCGACTTGAGCTTCGTAATGAGCCGATCTTCAACCATGGTCCACATCCAGCGAACCTGCTGATGTTGCCGCATGCGCTGCAAGCCGCCAGATTCTGCTAGCCATTCGTGCCGTTGGGTGATGCGTGCCCACAGGTCGCCTACACCCCGGTTCTCAAGCGCGCTTATGGTGACGACAGGCGGAGTCCAGTCCTTGTCCTTTGGGGTAATAATGCGAAGCGCGTGCTGATACTCCGCGGCAGAGGTCTTGGCTTTGGTCTCGTTGTCGCCGTCGGCTTTGTTGAGGGCGATGAGGTCGGCAATCTCCAACACGCCCTTCTTGATGCCTTGCAGTTCATCGCCGGCACCAGCGATGAGGAGAACCATGAAGAAATCAACCATTTCAGAGACGGTAATTTCTGACTGCCCAACACCAACGGTCTCAACCAAGATGACATCGAATCCCGCTGCTTCGCACAGCATTATGGTTTCTCGTGTCGTCCGAGTGACACCGCCGAGGGTGCCAGACGTGGGCGAAGGGCGAATGAAAGCGTTATCGTCCAATGCGAGCTTGGCCATACGTGTTTTGTCGCCGAGGATCGACCCGCCCGTTCGGGCCGATGTCGGGTCGACAGCTAACACCGCAACCTTGTGGCCTGCGCCGGTCAGGTTGGTTCCCAGAGTGTCGATGAATGTGCTCTTGCCCGCTCCGGGAACGCCCGAAATTCCCACGCGGACCGATTGCCCCGCCTTGGGGGTAATCTCCAACAGGAGCTGCTGCGCATCTTCTTGATGTTCGGGCTTTCGGCTTTCGATTAGCGTTATGGCCTGTGCCAGCTTTGAGCGATCGCCTGACACTACGCCAACGGCATATTCCTCCACTGACAACCGTATCCGGCCGGGGCGTTCGGCAGGGCCTTGGGAACGCTCGGCCACCCTGTTACTCCGCCGCGGCAGAGGTGTGGCCGAGGGACTGACCTAATTGCGACAGAAGACCAACGGCTGCTTCACTGATCACCGTCCCAGGCGGGAAGATGGCTGCTGCACCGGCCTTGTACAAAGCGTCGTAATCCTGCGGGGGGATGACACCGCCAGCGACGATCATGATGTCTTCGCGGCCTAACTTTTTCAGTTCGTCGCGCAACGCCGGGATGAGCGTGAGATGTCCGGCCGCCAGTGAGCTTGCCCCGATGATATGAACATCGTTTTCCACGGCTTGGCGCGCTGCTTCTTCCGGGGTTTGGAACAGAGGTCCGATGTCCACATCGAAACCAAGGTCGGCAAAGGCCGTCGCAATGACCTTTTGCCCGCGGTCATGTCCGTCCTGTCCCATCTTGGCGATCAGAATGCGGGGGCGACGCCCTTCGTTGTCTTCGAAAGACGTAACCAGATTGGCGACTTCAGCAACGGTTTTGTCCGAGTCTCCCACTTCTTTTCTATAGACCCCCGAAATGGACTTAATTTCAGCGACGTGGCGGCCAAACTCTTCTTCCATGGCCTGCGTGATTTCGCCAACGGTCGCTTTAGCTCTAGCAGCCTCAACAGACAGGGCGAGTAAATTTCCATCGCCGGTTTTCGCGGCCTCGGTCAAAGCAGCCAATGCCTCTTTCACGGCCGACTCGTCGCGTTCTTCCCGCAAGCGTTTCAACTTGGCGATTTGCGCCGACCGCACCGCCCCATTATCGACTTTTAGAACGTCAATGTCTTCTGTCTCGTCTAAGCGATATTTGTTGACGCCGACCACGGTCTGCCGGCCGGAATCGATACGCGCCTGCGTGCGCGCTGCGGCTTCCTCAATCCGAAGCTTGGGAACGCCGGCCTCGATCGCCTTGGCCATGCCGCCGAGGTCTTCAACCTCTTGGATATGGTCCCAGGCCCGTTTAGCCAGATCGTGGGTCAGCCGTTCCACGTAGTAGCTGCCGCCCCAGGGGTCCACCGACCGGCAGGTTCCGGTCTCCTGCTGAATGAACAGTTGTGTATTCCGCGCGATGCGCGCCGAAAAATCAGTCGGCAACGCCAAGGCTTCGTCTAAAGCATTGGTGTGCAGCGACTGAGTGTGCCCGTGGGTGGCCGCCAGCGCCTCGATACAGGTCCGCGTGACATTGTTGTAGACGTCCTGCGCCGTGAGTGACCAGCCAGACGTCTGGCAGTGCGTGCGCAGACACAAGGACTTGTCTTTTTTAGGCTCGAACGGTTTTATCAGTTTCGCCCACAGCAACCTCGCCGCGCGCATCTTAGCGACTTCCATGAAGAAGTTCATGCCGATTGCCCAGAAGAATGACAGGCGGGGTGCAAAGGCATCGATATCCAGCCCCGCTGCCGCACCTGCGCGGGCGTACTCGACTCCATCAGCGAGCGTGTACGCCAGTTCAAGATCAGCCGTCGCGCCGGCCTCCTGCATGTGATAGCCGGAAATCGAGATGGAGTTGAACCGGGGCATCTTTTCTGAGGTGTACGCGAAAATATCGGAAATGATGCGCATGCTCGGTGCGGGCGGGAAGATGTAGGTATTTCGCACCATGAATTCTTTAAGAATATCGTTCTGGATCGTGCCGGATAGTTGTTCGGGAGAGACGCCTTGCTCCTCCGCGGCGACGATGTAGAGCGCCATCACAGGTAAGACCGCACCGTTCATGGTCATGGACACCGACATGCGGTCAAGTGGAATGCCGTCGAACAATGTCCGCATGTCGTAGATGGAGTCGATTGCCACGCCCGCCATGCCCACATCGCCGGCGACCCGTGGATGATCCGAGTCATAGCCACGGTGAGTTGCGAGATCGAACGCAACCGATAGACCCTTTTGGCCTGCTGCCAAGTTGCGCCGGTAAAAGGCGTTTGAGTCTTCGGCGGTCGAGAACCCTGCATACTGCCGTACCGTCCACGGTCGCGTGACGTACATTGTCGGGTAAGGCCCGCGCAGAAAAGGCGCCATTCCAGGCAGAGTGCTCAGAAAATCAAGATCCCTAGACTCTTCCTGCGTGTACAGGGGCTGGACATCGATTCCTTCCGGTGTTGTCCATGTCTCCGCAGAACCACCCTCCGCCGTTGACGAAGGTGCACCCGCGCTCCGATCTGGTTGCATGGGAACCGACGCAAAGTTTGGAATGTTTGTCATGCCGCCACTCCCAACGTGCGTTGGCTTTCGCTCAAGATGCTGAGCAAGTCACACCCCAAGTATACAAAACCATCCACCCCGGCTTTTCGCAAAGCGTCTTCGTGCTCTCCGCCACGGCCAGCGACAAACACTTGGGTAGCGCCTTCATTCTTCAGCGCTGAGGCAAGCTCTGCTGCGTGGTCGACGTAAAGTTCGTCCGTCGCGCAGATGACAGCGCTTTTCGCAGAGGCTTCTTTGAACGCTGCGGCGATCTCCGGAACATTCGTTCCGCCACGTCCCGAAGCCGTTTCAAACCCACCGGCTTCGAAGGCATTTTTGGCAAACATTGCCCGCGCGGTGAAGTCGGCGACCCTGCCAATGTTCGCCAAGAACACTTTTGGCAGTTGCCCATTGGTCTCCGCGTGTTTTTCGCTCGCATCGCGCAGAGCCTCGAAGTCTTCTGCCAGCCGGCGGCGCGGCAGGGGGGTAATACTCATCGGTTCACCGCGGAGTTCGGTGCCAATGGCTGAGGTCGATGCGTTGCGGCTTACCGCTTCGACCAAGGCCTCCATCAAAGCGCCGCCGCCATGCGACGGCAAGTCAGAAACCTGTTCCTGTGCCGCCTCGGCACGTTTATCCGCTGCGGTACTGATCGCGTTCAGATCTGGCGCATCGACCTTTGCAGGTTTCTCGGAGATGTTGGGGAACTCGCTGACCCCTGTCAGTGCGTCCTTCCGGCGCGCAATGTTGGCGGCCCGCGCGGTCGCGACCTCGTCTACGTCTTGAGCAAGGCGGCCCGAGATAAGCGTCGCGGCGATGCCGCCATCGCCCTCGATGGATTGGAAGTATGCCCAAGCGGCTTCAGCCAGGTCGCTGGTTATTGCTTCGGCCGTCCAGGATCCACCCGCAGGATCGACAACCCGATTGATGAAAGACTCTTCCTGCAGAATGATCTGTGTGTTGCGCGCAATCCGGCGTCCAAAGCTTGTCGGTAATCCAAGTGCGCTTTCATACGGCAATACAGTCACCGCTTTGGCGCCGGCGACACCGGCGCCAAAGCAGGCAGCTGTTGAACGCAAAATATTTACCCACGGGTCCCGCCGGCTCATCATTCGTGGCGCCGTCACGGCGTAGACGGGGAGGGACGGCGCACAGTTGTCGCCAATCACGTCTGCAACGCGCGCCCACAACGTGCGGAACGCTCTTATCTTGGCGATCGTCAGAAAGATGTCAGCGTCGCACGTCAAGGTGACGGCGATCTGGTTGCTTGCATCCTGGGTCGATAAGTCACCCACGGTCATCTGCCGCATATATTCAACTGCAGTTGCCAACGTGACTCCAATTTCCTGCGCTTCCGAACAGCCAGCGCTGTGATAGACCTCGCTTGAAACGTTGAGTGCACGGGCTTTGGGCAGGTGTGCACTGATATAAGCCGCCAAATCCGACATACGTCCCAACAGCGTTTCCATGGGAACAATGACCTTGCCGGCGCTCGCCAGAGTACTCAGTGGATCCGCGCCAAAGTTTCCGGCAAACGTTTCAAGTCCGCCATCCGTATGCTTGAGAAGGTCAATCAAATATGCGGCGGGCGGTAAAGATGGGCCGCCAGGATCGAGCACGACAGGAGCGAGGTCGAGATACACGCCTTTCAACAACAGCTGCAGATCAGCCCGTGACTTGACAACGGTTCCTGTTTTCCCCGTCGGATCGAGTCTCAACGTGATCGACGTTGCACCTTTTTCGAGGTCGGTCAGAATTTGCCGGTTCGCCTCTTCCGGGTCAGGATGGGAGGATAGGCACCTGACATCCCACCCTGTCTTAGAGTTACCCTCGGTAGAGGGACCACGCGTATAGGGCGCTTGCCCCGGTAAGCCTGGTTCCGAAGTCACGTCCTCGGCGGTGTACAGCGGTTTGATACCGAGGCCGTCATAGGTTTTGGACGTGAGTTTATCGTATGGCTTCCCGCCCAGTGAGGCCTCCACCAGGTTCAGCCAGGCTTTGGGGTCGGCAGACGGAAAGTCGCTCGCCAGCGCGAGAATGTCGTCCTGATCGGGTGTCGGCTTGGTCACCGGAAACCTCCCGCGAGTCTTGTTTTGTGTGGGCGGTGCTAGCCTCAAATATTAGCCTGTACTTAGGCTTTTTGCTGCATCGCGTCAAACAGGCTCAGGGGCGCGCAGCGGCCTCAACGGCGCGCCAAACCCGGGCAAAATTGCCCCACCACAGTTTTGCAATCTGCTCTTCCGAGAAGCCCTGGCGCAGGAGTTCGGCCGTAACCCCGCCGGCCTCGCTGGCATCCTTCCAGCCGCGCACACCGCCGCCGTGTTCCATATCCGAACTGATCATGACGTGGTCTATCCCTACCAGATCGACGGCATAGCGGATCGCGTTGACGTAATCGGTCACGTCGGCGGGCGGGAAGGCCTCCTCGTAAGCCGCGTAATCAACTTTGAACTGTTCGGCTTTCTCTGGTGAAAACGTGGCTGCGATCTGGGCGACATTGGTTGTTCCGTATGTCACCATGATCTCGGTGAACGCCTCCCGTTGCCCGGGCATGGGTGCACGGAGATAATTTGAGAACGCGACAATACCAATCGCACCACCGGTCTCTTTGATGGCGATCATTTCCGCATCGGACAAATTCCGCGGCGAGTCGATTATGGCTTTTACGCCGGAATGGGACGCGATAACCGGTGCCCGGGACAGTTCGACAATTTGAAAAACGGCGACAGGTGTAAGCTGCGAGACATCAACAATGATGCCCATATCGTTCATGGTTCTGATGAGCTGCCGGCCCAATTTGGATAGCCCGTTGTGTTCCGCAGGCGGATCGTTGAGTTGCGCGCGCGGTCTCGACGAGTCAGAAAACTGGTTGTGTCCGGCATGGTTCAGGTCGATGTGACGCAACCCGCGGTCATATAAGTCGGGCAGCAAAGATAGATCAGGTCCGAGGGGCCAGGCATTTACCATCCCCATGACCGCAAAGTGTTTGCCATCGGCAACCAGGGCTTCCGCCTCGTCGGCAGATCGCGCAAGACCAATACGATCTGGGTATGTTTCCACCATCTTCTCGATAGCGCTGAACTTGATCTCGGCGTCAGCACGAGCTTTTTCATAGGCGCTTGGCGTGCGCTCGCCTTGTAGCACCCAGTTCACAAACAATGCTCCATCAAGACCGCCCCGGTCCATCTTGGGCAGATCGATCTGCATCTGCGTTTCCTGACCGACGTCGTTCACACCACTCATAAATTCGAACGGAATGTCCATTTCGGCATCGAATGTGATGATGCGGTCATGAATCGCCCCGGACTCCTGGCTGAGGCCAACAGTAGGCGCTAGAAACAGCGATACGGCGAGAGTTACGAGGGGCAGGGTACGAATGGTCATTAACGCAGTCTCCATGTGAGCCGATATGCTACCTTTGGCCCTATCACAGAGTCGAATCATGTGATGCTCCGCCGCCTGGTAAAAGCGTGAGGATGGTTCACCCTCATGACCGCTAGCTTCGACAGCCCTGCCGATCCCAATATTCCGCCGTCCCCGTGGGTGGAAAAACATGCGCATTTGGTCAAGCGGCTAGCAACCGTCTTGGATGTTGCGGCAGGGCATGGTCGCCACACCCGGTTCTTTTTGGACCTTGGATGCCGAGTCACCGCTGTCGACATAGATGTCAGCGGGCTGAACACAGATCATCGTGGAGGAAATTTGGAAATTGTCCAACGCGACTTGGAAGACGGATCGTGGCCGTTCTCGGCTGAGTCTTTCGACGCGATTGTTGTTACCAACTATCTACATCGCCCGCATTTTCCTCACCTTGTTTCTACACTCAAACAAGGCGGAGTCTTGCTGATCGAGACATTTGGGCAGGGAAATGAGATGCTGGGACGTCCGCGCAATCCGGACTTTCTGCTCGCGCCGGGTGAGTTGCTCGAGGCGTTCGGTGACGAACTACAGGTTGTTGCTTACGAACACGGGATCGAACATCATCCCCGGCCGGCCGTCCGTCAAAGATTGTGCGCGGTTAGGATCACAAAACCCGTACCGCTGTACGCGGTTTGACCGCAAGGCCGACAACCAATCCTTACTCAAGCGGGCCGTAATCTCCCGAAAGATCCATGACGACTTTGCGCACCAGGGCAGTGCGCGCGTCCGCCAACTCCGCCTCGAGTTCGGCGTCGGGCTTAAAGGTGTCTATTTCTTCGCTGATATCGATGTTGTGTTTTTTCAAAACCGCTTCGGTAATTTTCTGACGGTCTTTCACAGTCCACAGCTCTTGCGCCAAAGTTAAAATAGCTTGGCCAACCTTATCGATATCCTCTGGCCGGAGCGCTTGGCGTTTCAGCGGCTGTTTGGTCGCTGGGTATGTCTTCACATCTGCCATCGGTGTTAAGGCTTCCGGCCGTATGTGAGCCAAGGATAATTGTTCGGTGCCATACCTTCGTATTTGACGTCGACAAAGCCAATGTCTTCCATCAACCCCACCATATCCATGGTCGATGATCCCCGCCAAAACGGCTCGCCGCCGTATTTGGCCATGAAATCCGTGCGCCATGCCGCGGTTTTGCTCAGGGCGTTGTAAGGGGCAACGTCGCCGAACAACAGATCGCCGCCGGGCTCGAGCACGCGAAACCCTTCTCTCAGGATTTCTTCAATGACCTTTACGGGCAGCTCGTGGAGAATGATGTAAGACGTAAACAGGTCGCAACTTGCGTCATCCAGTCCCGTGTCGCGGCCATCAGCGTGAAACAGGTTCCAGCTATGACCGAGCTTATTGCCATTGCGCTGCGCCTGTTCCAGTTGTGAAATCGATATGTCGCAGGCCGAGATTTTAGCCTTGGGGAAGACCTCCGCCAGCTTGGTTGTGTAGGGCGCGGACGAACAGCCGATTTCAACGACATGTTTATAGTCACGGCGTGGGGCTTGCTCTGCGAATTTTTTCCGATCCGCATAGATGTCCGTTGGGGCGCCACCAGCTGCGGGTGGCTTGGCTGACTTGCCGACAATGTACCGGTGAATGAGTTCGCCATGAATAAAGCCCATGTGGCGATGGCCATCCCAGCCACCTGTGGTGCGGTGAACGGGGTACGGCCAATACTTCGGCACGTTTAAATCCGGGTTATATGTGAGTGTTGTTCCGCCAGTCGCGAGGGCCTTGAAGTCTTCACTAAGTTCGTCTCGAATTTCTTCGAACGCATCGGTTGCCAGGCGGGCATGATGCTCAGCGTGCCATTCCCCGAGCAGGTTTGTGGTTCGGAAAGCCGAGACCTCGCTGAGAACCGTTTCGATTTGCTTGGCGCGTTCATCCAGGTCGTCTGCGAGGGTGTCGTCATTTAACCCCGCTTTGTCCAGGGCGGCTTGCTGATCCTTCATCAGGGGGCCGACCACACCACCAAAGGCGGTCAGGAAATCAAGTGACGCGCGGCCATGCTGCCGAAGATTGTAATCAATCATAGTGAACAGCCCTTTCGAGTGCTGGCCAATTCGCAACAACTATTCGCCCGGACGCTACCAATGAGGCTTATCGGCTGCCAGGGCCGCTGGCCTCACCATCACGTGATGACCATTTAGGGTAATATAGTGTTTTCTGGCGCGGTCTAAAGGCTGGAAGGCCATCAAAAGTGCCTATATTACGCCCAGCAGTTCTTTAGCCCCGTCACTGCGCTGTGTTAAACCTGAAACCCAGATGGTCGCCACATTTGGAGCCTGAGGAGGCTTGCTATGGACCCACCAAAGTTCTTCCTTCGCTGATCGGGCGCGCCTGACTCGCCGGACGTTCGTCGTTTCGGCTGCCGCCGCTGGCGGTTTGCTGATTGGCTTTCGCCTGCCTAACGCGCCCTCCGCCCTGGCCCAAGGGCGAGGCTGCGGAATTGAACGCTTTTGTCCAGGTCACGCCTGAGAATCGCGTGTCCATCGTCGTTCCTGGTGCGGAAATCGGCCAAGGCGTATACACCTCCTTGCCGAAAGTCGTAGCCGAGGAAATGGACGCCGATTGGGACTTGGTCGAGGTCCGCTTGGCCACCGCGAACCCGGCCTATGGCAACCCCAACAAAGATGGCCGGCAGTCTACGGGCGGGTCAGACGCGGTCATGGGCTACTATGAAGTTCTACGCAAAACAGGTGCGGCGGCGAAAGATTTGCTGGTCCGCGCCGCCGCAGAGGCTCTGTCGGTTGACGCCGACGACCTGACAGTCGATCGCAGTGTCATTTCCCACGCGACAAGCGGGCAAACGGTGACGTTCGGCGATGTCGCCACTGCAGCCGCAAGCCTTGAGCCGCGCGAAGATCTGCCGCTCAAGGATCAGTCCGAGTTCAAGCTGCTCGGGAAGTCGGTGACCCGCAAGGATACACCCGCCAAGGTGGACGGATCGGCTGAATTTGGCGCCGACGTCAAACTTCCTGGGAAGCTGTTCGCGGCTTTGCATACGTCTCCCGTCTATGGCGGTGAGATTCTCAGCGACAACCGTGAGGATATCCTCTCCCGTCCTGGCGTCGTCGCCGTAACGGAGGTCGACAATGGCTTGGCGGTGATCGCGGATACCTTTTGGCACGCCAAGACCGCTGCAGATGCTCTCACGGTCGAGTGGGACTTCAAAGGCCAAGACAGTGTGAACTCCCCTGACATGTGGGCGGAAATGCGGGCCTCGCTCAATGACGATGACAAGGCCGCCGCGTTCTTCGGTGCCCGTGGAGATGCGCCAGCCACCATCACATCTGCCGGTCGTGTCTTTGAGGCCGAATATGAAGTGCCGTTTCTGGCCCATGCTTGCATGGAACCCATGGCCTCGACCGCTTTGGTCACCGAGACTGAGTGCAAGATGTGGTCACCCCACCAACAGCAGGATGTCGCGCGCCAACACGCCGCCGACCTGACGGGGTTGCCCCTGGAAAACGTACACCTGCAAAACACGTTTGCGGGTGGCGGCTTTGGCCGCAAGTGGGAGCCGGACTTCGCGCGCCAGTCCGTGCAGGCGGCTATGGCTGTTCCTGGACGGCCCGTCAGCCTGATCTGGACCCGAGAACAAGACATTCAACACGATTTTTACCGGGCAGCCTACGTGGCTCGCATTCGCGGCGCGCTCGACGATGAGGGCAACCTAATCGCGCTGCACAGCCGGTTGGCCGGTGAATCGATTCTTCAGTTCCAAAATCGCCCGAGGAATTTCCCCGATCCGACCTCTGTTGGTGGCGCAGTCAACGCGTCATACGCCATTCCGAACACGCTCATCGACTATGTCGAGTATCCACCGGTCGTGCCTGTGGGGTTCTGGCGCGGTGTCGCTTCTTCGCAGAACGGGTTCTTTTCCGAGAGTGCGATGGATGAATTGGCGCACATGGCGGGTCGGGATCCCTATGAATTCCGCCGCAGCCTGATTACCGAAAAGGCACGTGAACTTGCTGTTTTGGACAAAGTCGCTGAGATGGCGGGTTGGGGTCGTGACCTGCCTGCGGGCCGCGGACTCGGGATTGCCTTCGCACCGGGATTTGGCTCTGTGAACGCGCAAGTTGCCGAAGTCGATGTATCGTCGGGCGATCTTAAAGTGGTCAAGATATGGTGCGCCTATGACTGTGGGTTTGCCTTGGACCCCTCTAATGTTGAGCATCAGATGGAAAGCGGGATCACCTATGCGCTGAGTGCCGCGCTGTTTGGTGAGATCACGGTCGAGAATGGCAGAGTTCAGCAGTCGAATTTCCACGACTATGACTCCGTGCGTTTGGCCAACACGCCCGAGGTGGAAGTGGCTTTGATCGCTTCGCCTGAAATCGTCGGTGGCGCGGGAGAGGCGGCGGTGCCGGCAACGGCGCCCGCCGTGGCAAATGCGATCTTTGCGGCAACCGGTCAGCGCATTCGCAAGCTGCCGCTCCCCATATCCGGGTTTGGTATCGCGTAGCTGTTTGAGCACGGCGGTTTAGGTGACCCACCCTCACAGTGATAAGGGAGGGAGCGGTGCGGCGCCGGTTCTGGCACTGGTGGTTGGTGGTGTCCTGATCCTGACCGGAACTGTCTGGTTTTTCTCTTCGCTAACGGCCTCAGTTGAGTCCTGGACTGCAAAGATGGAGAGGCCCAGTGACGTCGAGGCAACGGACACGCGTCCAGAGCGCACCGTGCCTGAGCCCGAGGCACCGGAGCCTTCCTTGCACAGGTCTCTTCCGGCCTCCGATCCAGCGCCCGCAGAGATTCCTACCGTCCGTGAGGACCGTTCCGCAGATCAGGTGGCAGCGCTGCCCGAACCGGATCCCCAACAGCAACTTGTCAGGGCCATTCAAACAGAGCTTCAGCGTCTCGGCTACTATACCGATGATATCGACGGCAGCCTTGGACGGCGCACCATAATGGCAATCCAGACCTATGAGATCGTCTCGGACCGGGACATCACAGGACAGCCGTCAGAAGAGTTGTTGGCTGACCTGAGGTTGGAAACGCGAACCATAGACGACGATTAAGATCATCGGGCTTTGCCAACGCCCAGTACAAGCCCACTAGCAGTCACTCTCAGCCTTCACTAAACTTTCTGTTCTAACGCGCAGCAAGGGGAGAGGGATGTGCGTTTCTTAAGTGCTTTCACGCTCGCCATCTCGGCGCTCATAGCATCCGCGTTTGCAGCACCCGGGGATGTCGTTAAAGACTGCGAGTTTTGTCCACCCCTTGTGGTCGTGCCTGCAGGTGAGTTCCGGATGGGGACTCCGCTGGGCATCGACATCGACAATGAGACCGGCGAGCAGCCGCCAATCCAAATGACGATCCCGCGGGCTTTCGCTCTCGGGCAGACCGAAGTCACCCACGCACAATTTGATGCCTTCGCCCAAGCAACGGACTTCGAACCGACGATTCTATGCCGTGTGTGGAACGACGACCTGCAGCGTTATGACGATGATCCCGACCGGACCTGGAAGCGTCCCGGTGTGCCAGCGCGGCCTCGATCGAACCACCCGGTGAGCTGTATCTCCTGGCAGGATGCCAAGCTCTATGTGGCTTGGCTGGCGGCGGAAACTGGCCTGCCCTATCGCCTTCCAACCGAGGCCGAGTGGGAATACGCCGCGCGTGCAGGGGCTGATACGCTGTACCCCTGGGGCAACAGTCCGCATCAGGGCTGCCGCTGGGTCAACGCTTACGATCTCGATAGCCGCGAACGCTATCCTCTGGCTTGGACACATATGGCTTGCCGCGATGGGCACGCCGGCGTCGCGCCGGTCGGTTCATTGGAGCCCAACGCGTTCGGTCTCTACGACATGCTCGGCAATGTCTGGGAATTCGCCGAGGACTGCGCGACGAAGTCGCATGTCGGCCGCCCGCAAGACGGCCGGGCCTGGGTCTGGGAGGGGGGCTGTGCGCGTATCATTCAGCGTGGCGGAGGGTGGATGACCTCGATCGCCCGCATCCGACCGGGTTATCACGGCGACGCCAACGCAACGCACCGGTTTGATTTCGGCGGCTTCCGGGTTGCGCGGGATTTGACGGGCGCCGAAAGGGCGAAGCCATGAGATCGCTTCTTGGACTTGTCGTCGGTTTGTTGGCTACCCATGCATGGGCTCAAACACCTGGTGACGTGATTCAAGACTGCGAAGACTGTCCGCGCGTTGTTGTGGTGCCCGCTGGTAAATTTGAAATGGGCACGCCAACCGGTGCCTATGAAGTCAATGTCGAGTCTGGCGAGGGGCCGCCGATTAACATTGCAATCGAAAAGCCGTTCGCCATCGGCGAGACCGAAGTGACGATTGCGCAATACCGCGCCTTCGTTGCAGCCACCGGTTTTGAACCTGGGTCAGGATGTCAGGTCATCCTCCCGGGTGGAGGCGGCACGACGGACCCTGACGCAGATTGGGAAAACCCCATCCAACCACGACGCGCACGTGATTCGCATCCCGTTGCGTGCCTTGATTACGAAGAAATGCTGGCCTACACCGCGTGGCTGACCGAGACGACAGGTCATGTGTATCGCTTGCCGTCTGAGTCCGAATGGGAATACGCCGCGCGTGCCGGAACCACCGCACCCCGGCCATGGGGTGGCACCACGTCTTTCGAGGGCGTCTCGCTGTCCCTGACCTGCGAGCACGCCAACGGTTATGACGTGTCGGCGCAGAAAGAATATGTGTTCGCCTGGCCCTATGCCCGCTGCCGCGACGGCTACGCTGATGTTGCACCGGTGGCGCAGTTTCAAGCCAGCGCCTATGGCCTCTACGATATGATGGGAAACCTGTGGGAGCGGGTGACCGACTGCTATACGGCGAGCTACTGGGGTCGTCCGCCCAATGCCCGCGCCTGGGTGTGGGAGGGTGGTTGCCCGCGCCGCGTGGTGCGGGGCGGGGGCTGGTTCAGCCGGCCGACAAACATCCGCCCGGCCCGGCGCGCCAGCGGTGACCCAACGATCCGCGGGAATGATCTGGGATTCCGCGTGGTTCGAGAATTAAACTAAGCCAGGAAAGGCTTGAGACAGGGAGAGCACATAATGCGTGCATTTGTCATGGCGGGACTGACCGCCGCTCTATTTACCGCGCCGGCACTTGGGCAAAGCGATGCTGATCTGGCACCCGGGGACGTAATCCAGGATTGCGAGGAGTGCCCGGAACTGGTCGCGATCCCGCCAGGTACGTTCATGATGGGCACCCGGCTCGATGCGCGCGAGATCGATCTCAGCCGCGGCGAGGGACCGCAGGTGAAGATCGATATCGGCTACATGTTTCTCGCCGGGCGCTACGAAGTGACCCACGGTCAGTTCGAAGAATTCGTCGAAGCCACCGGACACGTGGTGAAAGACGAGTGCCGGGTGTGGTCGGATGAAATCGGGTTCAATGATGACCCAACCGCCAACTGGCAGGACCGCCGTCAGCCGCGCCGCGTGCGGGATGAGCATCCGGTCGGTTGTGTGTCGTGGAACGACGCCAAAGCTTACGTAGCGTGGCTGTCGCAGATCACTAACAAGCGCTACCGCCTGCTGACCGAAGCAGAGTGGGAGTATGCCGCGCGTGCTGGAACAACCACATCACGCTTCTGGGGCAACAACCCGAACGAGGCCTGTCAGTGGGCCAACACTTTTGATCTGGATGGCGCTGAGGAGTATCCCTTCCCCTGGTTCCCGGCGACCTGCCGCGACGGCTATGCCGATCTGGCGCCGGTCGGCCAGTTCAAGCCGAACGCGTTCGGCCTCTATGACATGATCGGCAACGTCTGGGAGTGGACGGAAGACTGTTGGGCGGCGACGCACATCGGCCGCCCGCGCGACGGCTCCGCCTGGACCTGGGACGTCGGCTGCGACAGGCACACCACCCGCGGCGGCGGCTGGTTGTCCGCACCTGAACGCAACCGCATCGCCTGGCCAGGGCGTGATCCGATCGAGAAGCGCAACACGCAGTTCGGGTTCCGGGTTGCCCGTGACCTGGGCACGGGCACCGGCATGGGCGAAGGTACGACGATCCGGCGCATGACCCTGTTCGCGGGCGATGTCGAGAAGACGAAGGCATTCTGGACGGATGCCTTGGGCTACCAAGTCAGCTTCGAGAACACGGCGTTCGGCGGTGAGGAAACACCGCGGTCCCTCGGGCTGGATGAAGGCAGCAAGGCTCACTTCGTCACTATGACCTCGCCGGGTGGTGGGCCGATGATCGGTCTACTCGGGTCCAGTGGCGGCGAATTTGCACGGGAGGGCTTCGACGGTCCGCAGGCGGGCGACGCGCTGGTGGTGGTCAAGGTGCCCGACATTTTTGCGGCGTTCGAAAAGCTTAAAGCGATGGGTGTGACGATCGCGTCTGAGCCCTCGCGCCTGACCGGGCAGCAAACCAGCACAGTCGGTTACGAGGGCACGGTGTACAGTCCGGACGGCATGAGGGTGATTGTGCAGCAGGTCGAGTCCGAATGACGCCGGGGCGCAAAGTTCTTTTCCGGAATTTTGCTCGGTTCGAGCCCATGCACGCCAGTTTGACCGGACAAATACGTACTTGAACGCTGTTATCGACCGAAAAATGGAGGTCTGACCGATGCCCATCCTGCCCCTGTCCCGCCGCCGGTCTCTCGGTCTGATGGCCGGGACCGCGTTGGCACCTGTTATGGCTCCCCGGTTTGCAAGAGCGGCCGACACGGCGGACGTGGTCATTGTCGGTGCGGGGCTGGCCGGACTCACAGCGGCCAGCTGGCTGGAGGAGATGGGCTATACGACAACCATCGTCGAAGCCAAAGACCGCATCGGCGGGCGCTGTTACACCATGCGCGACCTGCCGGGCCAGCCGGAGGCGGGCGGCGGCCCGGTCGGCAGCATGTACGCCCGGTTTATCGACTTCTGCGATCGCCTGGGGGTGAAGAAAAAGGGCGCGGTCGGCAGCGGCTTCGGCAATCACATCCACATCAAAGGAACGAACATTCAGAACAGTGACTGGGCCGATCATCCGCTCAATCCGTTTGCCGGCGAGGCACGGGAGCTGACGCCGGGAGCGTACCGGTTCCGGATGATCGACAAGTACAAACTGTTCGGCGATCTCGAGTCCTGGTGGGAGGACTCCATCACCGCTCAAGATGACTCGTTGCTCAACTTTATGCGGGGGAAAGGCCATGCCGACACGGAAATTCGTCTCGGCATGGACACCAATCCCGGCTACGGGCACACCATCGATGACTTGTCCGCCGTACATATGATGCACGTGTGGAACTTTGGCCGTCACCAGGGCGATGGCGGTCCGCCGATGTTCTGGGACATCGAGGGCGGTAACTCCAGTTTGCCGCTTGCGATGGCGAATGCGCTGAATGCGACTATTCATCAAAACACACCGGTGAAGGGCATCCGCCCCGGCGTTGGTGGGGTCGAAGTCGTGGCCGAAGACGGGCGCGTCTTCAAAGGGCGAAAAGCGATCGTCACGCTGCCGTTTTCGGCGCTGCGCTTTGTGGCGTTCGATCCGCCTTTGAATGGTGTGCAGGCCGAAGCTGTCCAGACCCTGCCTTATGGCGCGTGCTTCCATGCGATTCTAGAGACCAGCCGCAACTACTGGGAAGATGATGGCTTGCCCCCCGGCATGTGGATGGATACCACCCCTGGACGGATTAGCGCGCAAGCCGTCGACGGTGAAGTGGTCGGGTTGTACGTGTTCTCGACCGGGCGTCTGGCCCAGTATCTCAGCCGCCTGCCGAAAGACGATGCCGACCGGCGCATCATCGCCGATGTCGAAGCGGCCCGGCCTGCGGCCAAGGGGCACGTCAAGGTGGCGCGATCCTGGTCTTGGGTGAATGATCCCTATGCTGGTGGCATGTATGCCTTTTGGCGTCCGGGCATGATTGCCAGATACAAAAGCGAAATGGCCAAGCCCACCGGCGGGGTCCATTTTGCCGGCGAGCACACGTCCGACTCTACACGTGGCCTGGAAGGCGCCATGGAGTCTGGCGAGCGCGCTGCGCTCGAAGTCATGGATGCGTTGGGGTGATGAAATGCGGTTTCTTTCTGTTGTTCTAATTGGTTTAGCGCTCTCAGGAAGTGCGGTCGCTGAAACCCTCGACTCAGTCCGTGAGGCTGTCATCGAACGCCGGGCGGCAGCCATTGCCGCGTACAACGCCGGGGATGCTGATGCGATGGTGAGTCACTATACCGAAGACACGTGGCACATTTCGCCGCGCCGGCCTCCGGTAAACGGCCGTGCAGATCTACGCGCTTATTTTGCGCCGGCGATGAAGAGTTACTTGATGTCCACGGACAACGACATTCTCAACATCGATGTTGATGGTGACACCGCAACCGTCATCACCCGCTCGACCTTGAAGGGCTCACCGCGTCCAGGCGTGGAGGCGCCGTCGTTTACGGAGGAGCGTCTCAACCTGTCGGTATTTAAACGCCAAGCCAACGGTGAATGGTTGATTCACCGCTTTATCGATACGACGCCCGCAAAATCTGACCCGGTGCGCTAAGCCGCGCCGGTCTCACCGCCTAAACCTAAAAACCTAAACAACTCAACTGTTTATACGCAAACGGCGAGTCCTGTTGCGTTAACACTCGGAAGGCGTGTATAATTTCGAGTAGAAATATATTTGAATAAAAACAATCTATTGGTTCCCGGGCACGTCAAGCGGGGGTTCCTCAACATCGGAACAGTTTGATGACGAAAAAACCGCAGAAGCCGTCGCAACGGCGCCGCAAGCGCAACGGCAGCCGGACGTTATGGATCGCCATTATCTCGATTTGCGTCATCGGGATGTTCCTGTGCGGGGCCATGATCCCGGCCTATCGCGACGATCCGCTGCCGCTGATCGGGCTAGCCGCGTTGTTCGCCACCGGGGCGATTGTCGCTGGCACGCGGCTTTAGCCCGCAAAATAAGATTTGCGGAAGTTATTGAAGATTTTCTCCATTTGCGTGTATAATTTCGGGTAGAAACTTATTCGACCCAATATAAAAATAAGTGTTCATCAACGTCGGGCGGGTTTCCCACCGGAGGATGGTGCATATGTCAGAGATGTCGCAGAGACCTAGTTCCCATCACAAGACCACTGGCGGGGAGCGGGTGCTGTGGATTGGTCTGATCGCGATCTGCGTGCTCGGCATGTTTCTCTGCGGCGCGATGATTGGCGCATACATGACCGACCCGCTGCCGCTGGTCGCACTGGCCGCGCTGTTCGCCACCGCAGCGGTCGTCGCGGGCTCGCGCCTGTAAAGAGCGGGCTCGCGCCTTTACACCTAAATCTGCGGCGGATGCGATGCAGCGACTACTCTGCCGCCTGCTGGGCTGCCGCGCCGCGGGCGGGGAGAGTCGGCACCGGATCAATCACCCATCCTTTTGCCGTACGGCGGGCCGGACTGGGGATCGCATAAGCAACCTTATTCTCTCCTGCTTTGACGGCATCGACGTCGATGCGCCAGCCGTTGTCATCCCACTCTTTAAGCCACTTGCGGTATTTCACGACAACAGCGTCTGCCGGCATCATGTTTTCGTGGGTCATGTCCGGCGGGGTCATTGCCGGCTCAAGTGGGGTCAGCACCTGAATGTCCTGATCGGCAATCACCAGATTGCGTTCATGAATCTTGGCGTCGTGCTGCGGGTCCATCAGGCAGTTGCGCATGTTGACGAAAAAGATACGGGTGTGGGTTTCATCCACCGGTGCTTCGAAAAAGTACTGGTGCATCCAGTTTTCCGTCGTCATGTGAATGTGCGTGATGAGGACGTTGGGGCCGTAATGCCATGCGCCTGCCTGCAGATCGCCCGATACATTGCGTACCTTGTTCATGGTCGAGTCTTTCAACTCGGGTGACGTGAAGGTGTGCCAGAACCCACAGCCGAGCGGCGTGTCCTGCACGTCGTCGATTTCCATGGTGTAGTCGTCGCGGTCGCCCTCGTAGCCGTGCGTCGGGTGCACGAACTCGTTATGGGCCGGGTCCAGGCCGTTTTCGATCGAGCGTTCATAATTGTAGTTCACATCCAGGGCGACGATGTCGTTGCAGCGCCAGCCTTCTCTTCCATATTCCTCGATCTCATAAATGTCGGGGCGCTCGGCTTCGGGAAGGTCACCGAGGAACGCGAAAACGATGCCGTACTTTTCCTGCACAGGGTAGCTGTCGATCTTGGTGCGCGGTGGAATCTTGCCGTCCGTGCCGATGGACGGAATTTTCACGCATTCACCGTCACCGTTGAACTGCCAGCCATGGTAGGGGCACTCGACACAATCGCCGCGCAACTTGCCGCCAGCAAGCGACCCGCCCCGGTGCGTGCAGACATTCGACAAGCAATGAGCGTCTCCACTCGAGTCCCGGAACACGACAAAGTGTTGTCCAAGAATTTTGACTTTCTGTGGCGTGTCGGTGAGGTCTTCACTGCGAACGGTCGGGTACCAGAAGTTAATGTACATGGCGCGCTCCTCTGTTTGGCCGGGCCAAAGGCAATGAATTATCGATACAGGGTTTTACGCTGCGGCGCTTGACCAGAGTCAAAGTTGTCCGCCCCAGCGTCCGGGTTGTCCGTATTGCGGTTGGAAGCCCGCGCTACTCCGGTAGGGTCAGGCCCACGCGGAAACCTAGGAGCTGACTGTGATACCGCCACCAATCACCGGCCTGGGCGCCGGCCCGGGCCCAATCGGTCCCTGAGGCCCACGCGCCTCCGCGCGGCGTGCGCCGATTGCAGTTGCCTCCGTCTTCCTCCATCCACGCCCGGCCATCGGTGGGCACGTTCGTCATGTCGTCGTGGGCACAGTCTTCAGTCCACTCCCAGGCGTTGCCAATCATGTCGTACAAGCCCCACGGACTGACTTCGTATGAGCCGACGGGCGCTGTGCGCTCGTATCCGTCGTCGCACGCGAAGACCGGCGCGTAATCGTACAAACGGCGGAACGTGGAGTCCGCCACATTGGCGTGCTGACAGGCGTCCGCATTGGAGGTGCCCCAATACCAGGGGCCACGGGTTCCGGCGCGGGTGGCATATTCGAACTCGGTTGACGTTAGCAGCCGGTACGGCTTTCCCGTTTTCTCCGACAGCCACTCGGCGTATGCCGTGCCGTCCGCCCAACTGACGCAGACAACAGGATGATTTTCGCTCTGGTCAAATCCCGGCGCGTCCCATGTGTGATCAAGTACGTATCCCAAAAGACCATCGTAGTTCCACGTGTTGCAGCCGACGCGGGGCGGATCTTGAATGGACTCGTATCCGGTTTCTTCAATGAAGCGGCGGTATTGCGCGCGGGTGACCTCGGTTCTACCGACGGCAAATGTATAGTCGATGGTGACCTCGCGAATGGGCGCCTCGCGTAGTTTTTGGTTGGGAAACCAAGGCTCGGTGCCGAGGATCGAAGTGCCACGCGGCATCACCACCATTTCAGGACAGTCCTCGCAATCTTGAAAGACGTCCCCAGGGCTTGCTGCTCTAGCCGGGAGGCCTGACAGGCAGGCTGTGGTTGCCAGAACGGCGATCATCCAATACGCGCGAGTCTGTGTCATGCGAGCGTTTCCCCTGTTTGACGGCACATCGTGAGCTCCCACGTTACACGATGTTACGGCTCGGGTCTTGCCAACCCGCATGAGGTTTGGCTCTGATAAGGCACGGAAGCGTATTGGGAGGGAACCTACATGCTCAGAACATCACTCTTGAAGTCATTGTTGCCGATGACTGCGGCATCAGCGCTGGTTGCCGGCTGCGCGTCTGACGGGATGGAGGCGGCGCAAATGAGCAGCGGCTTTGCCGCGCCTCCTGGAGCTGAGCTGCGCACCGATGAGGTGTTTCCGTACTACGATATTCCGAATATTCCGTCATCCGCTGAGGCTTATTTTGCGCCTGACAGCTATCACATGATTGCCCAAACCAGGGATCCTGATGCGACGAAAACGTCGATGGGAACCAGCGGCAGTCTGACCTACACCTACAGTATTGACGGCACCAACATTCAGCGCGCCAATGATCGCGGCCAAGACGCGTGTTCTTATTTTATGCCCGAACAAAGCAGGATCATCTGGACGTCGACGCGGGACCGTCTGGATTTGCCGACGGGCAACTGGTCCGATCAGGACGCATACCCCACGGGCGCCGAGCTCTACATCTCCGATCTCGATGGTGGTAATCGAGTCCGCCTGACCGACAATGAACACTACGAAGCGGAAGTATCGGTCTCACCAAACGGCGAGTGGGTTGTCTTCGGCCGCAACATCAACGGTGTGCAGGATCTGTGGCGCATGCGCCCCGATGGTTCCGATGAGCAGCAGATCACCTTTACAGAAGACTGGCAGGAAGGTGCCCCGTTCTATCTACCGGACAATGAAACCATTTTGTATCGCGCGTGGCGCAACTCCGAATACGGCGAGGTCAGCCCAACGCCAATGACGGTGTTCACCATCAAGCATGATGGGACTGACTGGCGCCGCTATACCTTCGACCGGGATATGAACTGGGCGCCTTATCCAGCGCCGGATGGCCGTCACTATGTGTTCGTGCGAATCAATCCGCCCAACAACTGGGATATCTATGTCGGCGATCTCGCCGGCGGTGAGCCCCGCCGTATCACAACTCATGACGGGTTCGACGGGTTCCCCTCCGTTTCGCCAGATGGCACCAAGTTGTCCTTCGCGCGCTCCACGCAGGGGTTCATGCGCGGCATGCGCACGCACATCATGGATATTTCGTCGCTCGGTATCGGGCCTGAGAACTATCAGCCGCTCGATCCCACTTGGGGCGAAGCGATGCAGGATGACGGTTAACTCTTCCGCATGATCACCGATCACACCGGACTGGAGGTCACCGCCGCCGCGCAGGAGGCGGCGGACGCCTTTGACCGCACCCTCGTTGCGTACTTGCGCTTCGGCAATGACATCGGTGATTTGCTGAAAACAACCTATTCGCTGGACAGCGAAATGGTGCTGGCCAATGTGCTGCGCGGCTACTTCATGCACATGATGGGCATGCGCGCGCTCGTGCCAAAGGCGCAGCAAGCCTTGGAGGCGGCACAACGCGGGGCAAGCACGGCGACCAAGCGGGAACAGCTGCACATCCGAGCCCTTGAGGCGTGGTGCCGGCTGGATATGGCTGGCGCGACTGCGGCGTGGGAGGAAAGCATCCGCGAGCATCCAACCGACGTGCTTGGGGTGAAGATGCTGCACTACACCCATTTCTACATGGGCGATGCCGAAAACCTGCGCAATTCCGTCGGACGGGTTTGGCATGCGTGGGAAGGCCGCGAGGATGTGCAAACCTACGGCTATATGATGTCGATGCGGGCTTTCGGTTTAGAGGAAACCGGCGACTATGGCCGTGCAGAGTCCCTTGGGCGCGCGGCCTACAACCTCAGTGAGGCCGACGCTTGGGCCGTGCATACGGTGGCCCATGTGTGCGAAATGGAAGACCGCCGTCAGGACGGCCTCGCCTGGTTGGAGTCAAAAGCCAACTACGGCAACTGGAACAACTTCCGCTATCACCTGCAATGGCACAAAGCCCTGATGCTGTTCGAACTGGGCAAGCACGATGAGGTGCTGGCGTTGTACGACGAGGGCATCTTCGATCCGAAATCGGACGAATATCTCGATCTCACCAATGACATCTCCATCCTCGCGCGGCTGGAATTGGAGGGTGTGGACGTCGGCGACCGCTGGCAGGTCTTGGGCGAGAAGGCCAGGGGCCGGGTTGATGACAAGCTCCTGGCTTTCGTGGATGCGCACTTCGCGCTAGCGCTGGGTGAAACAGATCACGATGCGGCTAACGGGTTTGTCACCTCCATCGATGACTACCGTGATGCCGAGGACGACACCTACGCCCACGCCGCGACCGTTGTCGGGCATGACCTCTGCGCCGCGCTGGTGGCCTACAAAACGAAAGACTTTGAAGCGTGCGTCGATCTCCTGGAGCCGGTGCGCGATTATGTCGGCCTGATCGGCGGCTCGCATGCGCAGCGGGATCTGTTCATGCAAATCCTCATTGATGCCGCGATCAAGGCAAAGCGCCTGACATTGGCACGTAGCTTGTTGTCCGAGCGCACCGCACTGCGTCCGAAAAACGTGCGCGCCTGGCGGCAGCTCGCTTTCGTGCTGAAGCAGATGGGAGATGAGACCGGGGCCCAGCGGGCGACGATTAAGGGTGACGTTGTAGCGATGTAATACTGCTGCCGGTAACGTTCCTAGCTTCCTGCACCGTCCAAAATCCCCAGATACTTTTCAGCCAGCCGGTCGTGGTTCTCAAGCCGCCACTCAAAAGGCACATGGACGACGCGCCGGCCTTGCGCGTAGGCGTTTAAGGCGGTTCCCGGTGTCTCTGCCAGTGAGTAGCTGCGCTCAGATTCCAAAACAGCCTGGCCTTCCGCCGAGACAGCCCACAGCGCCCACAATTTGGCGGCAGCGGGATGTTCGGCACCGGCGAGCACGAATGCGCCCGAGGACGACAGGACCAACAGGTCGATGTCCGGATGGGCGACCGGCGCGCCCCGCTTGACCAACGAGAAGATGTCCGTGCCGATGCCGATGGGAAATTCCCCGCTGAGCACCCGGGCGCGGATATCGGCGTAGCGGGCCAGCATCTTCGGGTCCTGATCGCCGACCAAGCGCGCAAGAAAAGTCTCGGTTTCCGCTTCGCCACGGGCATAGGTCATGGCGATCCATGGGTAGGGAGAACGCGGCATGGCGATGCGCCCTCGCCATTTCGGGTCAAGCAAATCGTCATACGTTGCAGGCGCGTCGGCATCTGACACACGGCGTGTGTTGATGGTGACCATGCTTTGATGACCGTCGTGGGTGCGTAAGCCCCATTTGCCCATCACCAAAGACCCATCGGCGCCGTAGGTGCCGGTCCAATCGACTTCCATCAGCGCGCCCGTTTCCACCATGGCGCTGATCAAGCCCGTCCAAAACACGTCGATCCCAGTGGGCACACCACTGCGGTGGGCCAGCGCCACCTCAGAGGCTTTGGCGGAGTGCAATCCGCCCGACATCGTCAGGTCGATGTCAATGCCGTAATACTCATTGAACGACTTCGCAAACGCGCGCACCTGGCGCGGGTTCAAGGTCGCACCATACACATGCAGCGCGCCTTCTTCCTCGGCGATAGGAATTAACGCCTGAACGGCGTCGGGAAAGTCAGTTGCCGCGGCGGGCGTTGCGACCAGCGCGAAGAGAACGCATAAGCGGAGCACGGATTTCATTGTTTAAGTGTAGAAAATTCAGGCAGGCGAGGCTAGCTGCGCGACTCCAACCCGGGTTCGGCCATCCCGGTCAATTTGCGCGCGGTCAGGGCGAGAATCACCAGCACCACGATCATGTAAAGGGCGACTGCGGCGGCACTGGCCGTTTCCCCGTTGGTTTGAAGATCAAAGATCAACACGGACACCAAGGGTGTGCCCGCGCTGTTCATGATCAACGGCAGAGTCAGGTCGCGCGCCGCCAGCATGCCGACCATCAAGGCGGCATAGAACAAAGCCGGCGCCATCAACGGCAGAAACACACCCGTAAATGTGCGCCAACGGCTGAGGCCGGCAACCCAGGCCGCTTCTTCCAATTCCGGATGAATTTGCAACGCTGCGGCGTTCATGGTGCGCGTGCAGTAGGCCAACATGCGGGTGCCCATGGCGACCATGATCAGCCACAGCGTGCCGTACAGTGGCAGCCACTCGTACACCGCGATGCCCATCACTTGAAACGCGGTCGCCGTGACGATGGCTGGAACAGCGGGCGCCAGGAACACCAAGGCATCTGCGTATGGAGCCAGGCGCGAGCGGCTGCGCGTGACCACCCAAGTCAAGCAGGTGGCAAAGGTCAGAGCCATGATGACGGTGCCGGCCATGACGATGACGGTGTTGGTCAACGGTTCGCCCAAATAGGCCAGACCGTCGAGAAAACCGAACAGGGAGACGGAGTCCATCGCCGTCATCGAAGGCGGTTGAATAAAGGGCACCAAAGCCACCCAGATCAGGGTGAGCACTGGGAGGCCGACGGTCAGTACCATCCAAACCAGCACCCATGCCGTCGCGGCGCGGTGCCACTTGCCTAAACGCACCAAGCCGGGATCCCGCCGCTTACCCCCGAGGACGGCAAACTTGCGCGCCTGACGTAGGAAGCGGACGTAAAACAAAATCGCCCCGGCGCTAAGCGCAAACAGCAGCACACCGGCAGCGCCAGCGAGGCCGTAGTCGGGCAGTCCGTCGACGGCGTTGAGCGCTTCGTAAATGGTAAGCACCAGCACATCACCGGGTGGCGCGATGATGGCGACGAAGTCGAACATCTCAACCGCAACGACGAAGTAAAACACACCAACAGCCAGAACCCCGGGCGCAAGCAAAGGAAGAACGATGCGGCGGAAAGTTGTCATCGCCGGGACGCCCGCTACCCGCGCAGCTTCCTCTAGACTGCCATCAAGGTTGCGCAGCGCCGGTATCAGCATGAACGCCGCGCCCGGCACCAGCACCAAACCTTGCAACAGACACAGCCAGCGCAGCTGATAGACATCGAACAACGCGTCGCCGGTGTAGCTGGTGCGTCCCGCAAGCTCGTTGATGAGGCCCGCCGATGGGTTGAACAGCCAGACATAGGCCATCGCCGTAATGAAACCAGGAATCGCCAGCTTGGCGGCCATCAGGGTGAACAGGCCCGTCTTCCAGCGGAAGTCCGTGCGCGCTAACAGCCAAGCGAACGGTAAGGCGAACACAAGAGTGACAGTGATGGTGCCGAACCCCAATCCAAGCGTGCGCATCAACGTGGCGGGCAAGCCGGGGTCGAACAGCAAGCGCCGATAGGCGTCGAACGTAAACGTGTCGAACCGCGCTTCGCTCGTGAAGCTGCCGATCACGTTGCCGGCCAGCGACAGGACGACAAAGGTCAGGCCGATCAAAGCGCCGGTAAAGACGATCCATATCGGTGAGGGGCGGGTCACCTGTCTTCGCTGCGCGCTTGGGGTGACGGTTTCACCGCAATGGCGTTGTCTGGCGGGACATGGACTCGCAGATCACTACCGATGCCGAGCCGCGCGGAATGATGGGTCGACACCTCGAACTCGACTCCCCTCGAAGACAGTCCAAACACCAACCTGTCGCCCTGGAACCGGCGGTCAGACACTTTCGCGCTGATGCACGACTCCGGGTCTGCGTCTTCCGGCGCCGGCACCACAGCGTCGGCGGGCCGAAATCCGAAGTAACACGTGGCACCTTCCGGCAAGGTCACGCCATCTGCCGTCATTGCGGTAAAGGTACCGAGCGCGGTTTCGACCAGAGCCGTACCGTCGGACCATCGCTTGACTGACCCGGGGATCAGATTCATGTCACCGACAAAGCGGGCGACATGTTCATCGACCGGCCGGTGGTAGATCGTCTCCGGGTCACCGATTTGCACAACGTGACCGGCATCCATAACGGCGATGCGGTCTCCCATCTCAAGCGCCTCTGCCTGGTTATGAGTCACATGGACGGTTGTGAGGTTGAGGTCGTGCATCAGACTGCGCAGTTGACTACGTAACTCAACCTGCAGCCGAAAATCCAAATTGCTCAGGGGCTCATCCATGAGCAGCACACGCGGCTGCAAAGCCAGCGCCCGCGCTAAGCCGACCCGTTGTTGCTGGCCGCCACTGAGTGTTGTTACGGACCGGTCGGCCAGATGGCCGATGCCGAGGAGATCGAGCACGTCATGAACACGCGCTTTCACTTCGTGTGCAGCGATGCGCCGCCGACCCGCCTTAAGCGGAAAGGCGACATTCTCGAACACACTCATATGCGGCCACATGGCGTAGGATTGAAACACCATCGCGAGTGGCCGGTCTTCGGGTGCGATGAACGTGTCAGACGCCGCGTCGGACAACATGTCACCACCAATGGTGATGCGTCCTTCTACCGGGGTTTCCAGTCCGGCAAGGCAACGCAGCAGGGTGGTCTTGCCACAGCCCGATGGGCCGAGCAGGACGAACACCTGGCCGGCCCCGATCTCGAGGCTCACACCATCCAATGCGGTCACGGTTTCCCGGCCAAGACGGTATTGGGCGGTCAGGGAGTCAACGGTGATCAAGGTCTCAACGTCTCCACATATGGCGCGGATGCTATCGGTCCCGGGCCAGCCCGTCTATGGACCCCGCCGGGTTGAGTCCAGGGCATGATCATCAATCACTCCGATGCGGAGTCGCAGCACGTTGCGATTTCGGACCACGCATACGACACTGCATACCAAATTCGTCAGACCGCCTTCAGAGGACTACGCGTATGTCGATAGCAGATGATGATGCGAGGGCGTCAGCGGGAACCGGTTTTTTTGCCGCCATTCGCGGCTACCCCTTGCTGATTTTTTGCGTCTGTCTTCTGGGTTGGACGCTTACGAACCTCGACCAGTCTCTGTTCGGCTATGCTGTTCCAGGTATCCGCGCAGAGTTTGGCCGCGACTTGAGCGATATCGGCTGGATCTTATCAGTATCGTTTCTGTTGGCGTCGGTGTCCGCTGTCATCATGGGCATTCTGGCAGACAAATACGGCCGTAAGAGTGTGTTCATCGGCACCCTGGGCGTATCGGCGTTGTTGGTTGGCTTGCACTTCTGGGTGCCAGATTTCATAACGCTCGCCGTGCTGCGCACGGTCGGCTTCGCCGTGTCCATCGGTCTCGCGCCGATTGTGGTGACGTATACGTCCGAAGCCGCACCCGCGCGCTACCGCAGCCTGATGACAGGCTTTCTGCAATGCGGCTACCCCATCGGCTGGTTTCTTGCGGCGATGATCGCTGCGCCGATCATGGCCAACTACGGCTGGCGGGCGATCTTCTTGCCCGCTCTGGCGGTTGTGCCCATTGCCATCATCTTGTCCCGGTTCCTGCCCGAGAGCCGCCGCTTCGAAGAGACCCGCAGCCAAGCCGCAGAGAGTGGGCAGGCCATGCCACCTTGGACGGAACGGGTGGCTGCTGTGTTTGCGCCCGCGTACTTCCGCCGCACCGTGTGCTGCTTCATCATCTTTTTCATGATGGGCGGGGCCTACGCTGGAACGGCGTTTTACTTCCCATCGTTCTTCAATGAGGTGCGCGGATACAGCCCGGAAACGGCGACATTCTTGGTCGGGTTGGCGTATGGAATCGGTATCATCGGTTACATCGGGTCATCGCTCGTCGGCGAGTTTGTCACAACGCGACGCAATACCATCGTCATCTGGATGTGGACCGGCGCGTTGGCCATGTGCGGACTCATTTGGATCCCGACAACGTTTGCCGGTGACGTGTTGTGGTTCAGTCTCATGGCGGCGTTCTTTTACGGCGCCAATGCCGTCATGGGTACGTTTCTGACAGAACAGTTTCCGACACACATGCGCGCGACGGGTGTCGCCATCGCCGGAACGTTGGCGCTGAACGTCGGCCACGTCTTCTTTCCTCTGCTGGTTGCCTGGGCGGTAGAACCGTTGGGGTGGGAGTGGGCGTTCGCGCTGGCCACGGTGCCGCCGCTGTTCATTGGCGGACTTGCGGCGCTGGCGATGGAGAACCGGCTGTCGGGTCTCGATATCGATGAGGTGGCGGAATGAGCGGCAGTCCACTCGCCGCAGCGGTGTTGGGCGTGTCGTCGTTGGCAACAGCCAAAGCGTTTTATGGGGACATTATTGGGTTGCAGGCCAGCGATCCCGTGACGTTGTCAGGCCCTGGCTTCGAGAGTCACTGGAACCTGCCGCTGGAGTCCACGGCTGAAGCGATGCTGTTCTGGCACGGCGACGATCCCGTGGGGCGGGTGCTGGCCATCGCATTCCATCATGAGACGCGTGTCCAGATTCCCCAACCCGGCGACCGCACCTATCGTGGTCTATGGAATCTCAACTTTTATGTCGACGACATTCGCGGCACCACCACAGGCCTGCAGGCCAAGGGATATACCTTTTGGTCCGAGCCGGTCGGCTATGAGGTCAGCGCCAAGGCGGGGCAACCGGTCGAGGTGCTGTTCGATGGTCCAGACGGCTTGGCGATCAATCTGGTCGAATTAACTGGCGATGAGTCCACGGCGATTGGCAAATTGCGCCGACAAGTCGATGCCTACGGAAAAACGCAGACAGGCTTCACGCCGGTCTCCACGACGTCGCACTCGATCACGGATCACGCCAAAGCGCTCGCGTTCTACCAAAATGTTCTGGGACTCCACGTCATTATCGACGACGTGTTGAACAAACCGGAGACGAATCACTTTCTCGGCCGGCCTGAGGGTGCGGAGACGCGGGCGACATTCGTCTCGGGCGATCACCCGTTTGGCAAGATCGCGCTGTCGCATCCGTTGAACTATGCCGCGCCGGATAAGGGTGGCAGTCAGATACCGCCAAACATCGGTTATCTCGCGCAGAGTTTCATCGTGGCAGACCTTTCCACCGCATTAGAGCAATGTGATTCGGTCGGCGCGGAGAGGTTCTCCGATCCCTGCGACATTATGATTCCCGGTGTAGGGCCAAGGTTCAGTGCAGTGGTGCGTAACCCCGGATCAGGCGCATTGATGGAACTGGTCGAAAAGGTGCAGACATGACCGCCATTATGCAAGCGATACAAATGGAGGCCTTTGGCAAGCCTGAGGCCATGGTGCTTAAGGACGACGTGTCGGTGCCCGAACCCGGACCCGGGAAAGCGCGTCTCAAGGTCGCTTACGTCGGCATGAATCCGTTCGATGCCATGGCACGGGCCGGCAAGATTGATTTCATGCCCATCTCATTTCCGTTCACGCCGGGGCTGGAGCACACCGGGGTGGTGGATTCCGTTGGCGAGGGTGTCGATGACTCGTTGATTGGCAAACGCGTAATTTCACGGGCGAACTTCGGCGCCTATGCGGAATACTCGATTGCCGATGCCAAGATGCTGCTCATGCTCGATGACCGTATCGATTTGAAGACCGGGTGCGTCTATCGCGGCTGTTCCTTCACGGCTTGGCATGCGCTGTACAGAGCCGGGCGGGTACAGTCCGGTGAGACCGTGCTCTGGCACTCTGCCGCCGGTCCGATAGGCATCATGGGTGCGCAAATCGCCGCCAGTGACGGTTGCACGGTTATCGGTCTGGCTGGTGGTACGGACAAGATCGCCTACGCCAAGTCATTCGGTCTGGAGCATGTGTTCGACTACACCCGGGACGGCTGGGTCGATGAAGTGAAGGCCGTGACGGACGGGCGTGGTGTTGATGTCATTATCGACGGCAACGGCGGCCCTAACGCCACCCACAACATCGATCTGCTCGCACCCATGGGACGCCTGGTCTACATCGGCGCGACCGCGGGAGACATGCCCCAACCTGTCGATATCCCGACACTGATCTTTAAGAACATCAGCGTGGCGGGGATGAATCTGGCCCCCATCGAAGATCCGCCGGGCAGCGCGACCGACCGCGCGATCATCGACAACGTGGCAAATGGTGTCTGGCGCGTGCCTATCTCGGAAGAGGTGGCCCTCGCCGAGGTTGCCGATCTCCATCGCCGTCTCGAAAACCGTGAAGTACGGGGCAGAGCCGTTATCCGCGTCGGCGGTGATTTGGCGTAGAGCCCGTGCTGCGTCTCCATGATCTCCAAGCCCGTGGTCTCGACCCCGTCTCGCTGACGGTCAATGACGGGGCATGCGTGGCGATCTACGGTGCGTCGGGCGCAGGTAAGACAGTTTTGCTGCGCGCGATCGCGGACCTTGATGAAAACGCAGGCGAAGCGGAAACGGAAAACATCACACGAAGTGTGGTCCCGGCGCCTGAGTGGCGTCGGGCGGTGACCTATGTCCCAGCGGAGTCGGGCTGGTGGGCGGATCGTGTCGGCGATCACCTGCAAGAGTCTCCGCTGTGCCATGATTTGCTGACCGATGTTGGCCTGCCTTCGGACTGCTTGACGTGGGAGATCGCGCGGCTTTCGACCGGTGAAAAGCAACGTCTGGCGTTGGTCCGGGCACTGCTGTGTGATCCAGAGGTCCTGTTGCTGGATGAGCCGACCGCCGCACTGGACCCGGCGGCGACGGAACGGGTCGAAAACGTATTGACCGCGGCCATGGCCAGAGGCCTAACGCTTGTAATCGTCTCGCATGAAGCGGCGCAGGCGAAGCGTCTCGATGCTACAGTTGCAACAATCGAAAACGGACAGGTCAGGCTTGACGCTGACGGTGAAGCGCCGTGACCTATATCAGCCTGTCCAGCGGCGATGTCGCAATTGGCGCAATCCTTATCGTTGCCAACGGCGTTCTTTCGCTGGTGTTGGGGCTGAAACTTGAGCGCACGTTGTTCATCGCGACAGCGCGCATGGTTGTCCAGCTGACCTTAGTCGGTTTTGTCCTGACGCTGGTGTTCGATCTCGCCTCGCCAGTCTGGACCACACTGATCGCGGTGGTGATGGTTGGCTTCGCCGGGATGGAGGTGGCGGCCCGTCAGGAGCGCAAACTATCCGGAATTTTGTCATACGGACTCGGCGCGTCCGCGATGACCTTCTCATCGGTTGTTGTCACGGTGCTGGCATTGACCACCCAGATCGGGCCGGAGCCCTGGTACGACCCGCAATATGCCATCCCGCTTCTTGGTATGATTCTCGGCAACTCCATGACCGGCATTGCGCTCGGTCTGAATACATTGACGACGACGCTGCATCGTGAGCGCGTTGCCGTCGAGGCGCAGCTGAGTCTCGGCGCAACGCGCTGGCAGGCCTGTGGCCCCGCCGTCCGTGCAGCGTTGCGCACCGGCATGATGCCGATGATCAACGCCATGGCGGCGGCTGGTGTCGTTTCTCTACCCGGCATGATGACAGGACAGATTCTTGCCGGCGTGCCACCGACAGAGGCGGTCCGGTATCAGATCCTCATCATGTTCCTCATCGTCGGCGCGACCATGCTGGGGGTGCTGATCACTGTCTTTGGCGGGCTTGCACACCTGACCGATTCGCGCCATCGGCTGCGTTTGGATCGGTTGCAATCCGCTAAGCCATTATGAGAGTGCGTCGCACTTGTAGAGAACTAGATCACGCTTGCCTCGTTTCAAAAATCCCGCTACGCCTCAGACCCAAGAAATAAGAGGGAATTGGGGACCACCTCGTGACACCGGAATTTTTGGTGCTCGCGGCAGCCGCCGCGTCGATTGGGTTTGTGCACACCTTATTGGGGCCGGACCACTACCTACCATTTGTTGTGATGTCCAAGGCGCGGGGATGGAGCCGCCGTAAAACGCTAACTGTCACCACGCTCTGTGGTCTGGGTCACGTGGCAGGCTCGGTGTTGCTTGGCATCATCGGAATCGCGCTGGGCATTGCTGTCGGCAATCTTGAAGCCATTGAAGCGGTCCGGGGCGATTGGGCCGCGTGGGCATTAATTGCGTTCGGCCTGACCTACTTGGGATGGGGCTTGAAGAAGGCCTACAAAGACCGCCCGCACAGTCACGTCCACCACCACGCCGACGGCACGGTGCACAGTCATGGGCACACCCATCACGCCGGGCATGCCCACGTTCACGAGGCGCGGCAGGGCGCCACCCTGACACCGTGGGCGCTGTTTCTGATTTTCGTATTGGGGCCTTGCGAGCCTCTGATCCCGCTGCTGATGTATCCGGCCGCGCAAGAAAGTTGGATCGCGGTCATTGGCGTCGCCGCTATTTTCGGAGTCGCCACTCTGGTGACGATGACCACGGTCGTCGCCCTCGCGGTGTTCGGGCTGGAGCGGGTGTCGTTCGCGCCGCTGGCCCGGTTCAGCCACGCGTTGGCCGGTGGCGCCGTCACGCTTTCAGGTGGCGCAATCGTATTCCTGGGATTGTAGGGTTTGTAGATAAATTTGTTACAGCAAGAGCGGTTTTCTAACGCGGTTTTCTTGCTATGATGACCATCCGTTAGAGAGGGAGGGATGTTGTGACACTTGGATGCCTCGCCACAAAAGGCAATCTCCGCGCGGAGATGACGGCCGATGAAAAGGCCTGGTTCGAGGAAGAGCTCAAAGAGCAAATCGAACGCTACGAAACCATCGTCAAAGCTATGGAAGACCTGACCGCTGATCGCGAAAAGTGGGTCAATGACTTCCTGTCACGGATTCAGACCCGTGGTTTCCACTGGCACGCGGAAAACCGCCGCAAGATTCCGAAGGACGAGATCCGTCCCCGCGACGGACGACCGCTGCAGGTGGTCTTCTAGGTCCGCCGTAGTACTGATTGCTTTTTTTATGAGACTCGGCGCCGCGCGCTAACGCGTTAGAGCGGCGCCCCCGACAAGGAGACGCAACCATGGCCCGCCCACATATCGAACCGTTCGTTGATCGCGACGTCGGCTTCAAGAAGATGACGATGAAGGGCATGCCGAACGGCATCCAATACAAGACCCTCAGCATGGATACCGACAGCGGCGCCGTCACCATGACGGTGCAGTATGACGCTGGTTTCTCGCAGCCGCCCGGGTTCTGCTACAACGAAATGGAACTTTTCGTGCAGGAAGGGTCGCTCAAGGTTGGCGATCAGCTCTGTCAGAAGGGTCACTACTTCTTCATTCCCGCCGGGAAGGCGATGCCGGCGATGTCGTCCGAAGACGGCTGTTTGGCACTGGTGTTCTACAACTACGGCCCACCAAGCTTTGAAGAGTCCGACTCAAACCACGACGATTGCGTCGATAAGAACTTCGCCAGCGTGAATTCCTATGAAGGTCTGGACTGGACCGGCAACGCGCTGTTCCCCGCCACGGCCCCCGGCTGTCTTCTCAAAATGCTGCACTACGATGAGAAGACCCATGGTATGACCTTCCTGTACTGCATGGTGCCGGGCTTCTGGCAGGACAACATCAGTTATCACGACTGCGCCGAGGAGGCCTATCACATCTGGGGCACGTCCTTCATGATGCAGTTCGGCGATCTGCCGACCGGCGGCTACTTCTGGCGCCCCGCCTACATCAACCACGGCTGCTTCGCCTCAGAGCACGGCATCCTGGCGATTGGGCGTACGGACGGGGATTTGCACAACCACTTCCACCATGATCCGTATTCCTCGCCGCAAGAGAATGCCGAGCGCGCCGCAGCCCGGCTCGCCCGTCAAAAGCCGGCGATGTACAAGTGGATTTTGACCCAGGAGCACAACCACCTGCCCCACGACTTCGAGTATCCGCATGATCACGTCGATCCGATGGAAGCGGACACGGCGCAGATCATCAATCCCGACGGCAGCCACTGGCCGTAGGACCTGCGCAACGTTCACTGGAAAAGCCCGGCGGTTCTGCCGGGCTTTTTTGTGTTCCCGTGGTGCGTTAGGCTTAAGCTCTCAAAGCGGAGACTTTCGCCATGGTGCGCAAAACCCGGCCTTTTTGGATATGGTTCCATAAATGGACGGCTCTGATTCTCGGGCTGTGGATTGTGCTCAACGGCGTATCCGGGTCGCTTCTGGTCTTTCAGCGGGAAATCGAAGCCAACCTGGACCTAGACCTCTATCGCACGGGCCAGCCGTATGAGACGGCCAATTTTGCGCTGATGACCGAAGCGGTCGAGGCGGCCTACCCTGGCATGTACCTCCACAAGGTCGAGCGCGACAATAAATATCCTGATGAAGCCTACCGCTTCACCGTGGCGCCGGACGGCGAACCGCGTTCGTATTTCACCGACCTGGAGGTTTTTGTGAATCCGGTGACCGGAGAGATCGTCGGGGACCGGCCGTGGCTGACGTTTATGAAGGCGACCCGTCTGTTTCATATGGAACTGGCGGCCGGAAAGATCGGTAAGTCGATGACCGGATACATGGCTATCTTTCTGACGCTCAGCATTTTTGTCGGCGTGGCGCTGTGGTGGCCGAAGAACGGGAAATACAAACGGGCGCTTCAGGTCAAGTCCACCAGCGGCACGCCGCGGCTGATGCGTGATATGCACAACGTCGCGGGCATGTACTTTCTGATTGTACTTGCGATGATCTGCATCACCGGCCTGACCATCATCTTTCCCCGCCAAGCTCAGGTGGTTGCCGAGCTGTTTATGCCGGCTCCCGCGACCGATCAATTCTCGCTGAGCGAACCGCTCGGACCGCGGATTTCATTGCAGGACGGCGCAGACGTGGTCGAGGCCGCGTATCCCGGTGCCGTACCGACGCTGATCGGCGTGCCTACGGGTGAGCGTGGCGTCTATTCCTTTCGCATCGAACCGGCTGATTTGGATTACACGGTATACACGTCGGTCGTTTATATCGATCAATACACCGGCGAAATTGTTTCAGCCTTTGATCCCGTCACTCAGTCTGCCGCGCGCTCGCTCATCGGGTTGTGGTCGATCTATTCTCATAACGGCCAGATGTTCGGCATGATTGGGCGGCTGCTGGTGCTGGGGTCCGGGCTTGCCATTGCGGTGCTGTTCGGTACCGGGCTGTATATCTGGTTGCGCAAGCGCAGGACCACATATGCGAAGCCAAGCCGCGACGCGGACGCGACACTGATTGAAAGTGTCCCGGCAGAATAGGGGTGTGGTGACCGAGCCCGCGCTCTCCGAGAACTTATCCAGGTGTCAACACAGTGCGGACATCCCGTGGCGAGCGGCTGACCCCTACTGGCCCGGTGCTGATGGCGGGAAAATCCTGCGCATGCTTGATGACGGACAGGTTCGCAGCGCCGTCGTGCGACTTCCAGCCGGCGGGGTCAGTCCGGCGCAAACGGCAGTCGCTGCGACGGTACAAGGCTATGTCCTGAGTGGTCATGTCATCGCAAGCGAGCATGTGCTGAAGGCAGGTGGATTTTTCGTGATCCCCACTGGGCAGGCGATGCCCGCCGTGGAGTCAGTGACGGATACGGAGTTGCTCGTGGTTCTTGACGATCCCGCACGTGCGCAGGCCGCTGACGTCAGGCCCGAACTTATTCCCAATACACAGGACATCGCGCCCTTTGTTCCTGAGGTAGGTGGCATGCGTCTTGAAGGCTTCGAGCGGCGCGTGTTGTGGGAGGACCCGCACACTGGTGCAGACACGCGTCTCCTAACGGTGCCCGCGGGATTTGAAGGCAAAAGGCCAAACTGGCATCCCGTTCATGAGGAGATCTTTTGTCTGGCTGGCGACATTGGGCCAGATGACACGCGGCTCATGACCCCCGGTTCTTACCTGCACAACCCGGCGTTCGGCGTGCATGGATACCACGAACACTCACGCGGCGGTGCCGTAGTTCTTGAGTGGCATGACGGGCCGTGGGAGATCAATTTCGTCGACGCCTGAGCGCTGGCAAACGGTCGCTGGGGGATCGCTGCGGTCAGAGCTGTTTAGAAATAACCGGTCCCGCTTGACCCTCACGTGATGGGCTGTTTGAAAGGGTTCACATGTTTGAAATCTGGCCGATGAGGTGAGCTATGCGCGAGGCCGTGCCGTTTCTTGATACGAAGGACATGGACTGGGCGCAACCCGGTCCACCCGGCATTTATTCCAAACTATTAAGCCGAGATCCTGACACGGGCGAGCGCACAGCGCTCAATCGTCTGGTGCCGGAAGACGGCATGAACCCGCCGGGTGCTGCCCACTATCACCACACCACGGAAGAGCTCCTTATCGTCAAGGGCAAGATGTCGTTCGACAGTGAGGTGTGGCTGACGCCCCAGTCCTATTGTTTTCACCCGCCCGAAACAGTTCATGGCTTCAAGAGCGCCGTCGCAGAAGAGTCTTGGTTCTTGTCGCGGATCGGGCGCGAGCTGGACTTCAACTTCGTCGAAGACCCAAAGCAATTCTCGCCCTACTACGTTTGCGAGACGCCGCCAGAAAGGGAAGTGGTCTATCACGCCGATCCCATGGCCGAAGCCTGGGAGCGGATCGAAAACGCCGATCGTTTCGTGCTGAGTATGCATCCGCATACGGGAGAGGGGTCAGTCCTGCTGCGCACCCATTCCGGTTGGACGTCGGGACCGGACGGCGACCCGCTTATGCGTTTTGAGGAACTCTATGTGTTGGAGGGCGCCCTAGAGTGCGCCGATGGCCGCACTTACGATAAAGGCTGTTATCAATTTGAGCCGCCGGGCACGCCGCGCCGTACACTCTCGTGCACGGACACGGCGTTGCTTTATCTCACGGTCGGCCCAACTGCCGCTTAAGGACGCTGGGCTTGCGAGATTAGCTCTGGTCTTTGAGCGCCTGAGCTTGTTCCGGCGTGATGTCGACGATCTTGTCAATCATGCAGAAGGTGCCAGCACGCAGGACCCGGAGGGAGTCTTGGATACACAGCTGGTTAATTGAGGTCGAGTAGCTGAACCCACCTTCGATCTTCAAACCACTGCAGCGATTGCGCAGATCAATACGCTTCCACTTGTTACCGCGCATTTCGACGAGGATCGTCTTGTTGTCGATCACCGGCGTCTGGTCGATGTCTTGCAGACGGATGCATTGTTGGGTCTTTTCTTCTTCACCGCCTTCGTGGCCATCTGCAACAGCGGCACCCGACAGGCCGCCAAGCGCCAACGCTGCGATCGCAGCATAGGTAAGTCTTTTCATAGTGCTCTCCTTCTCGTGCCAGGTGAGGCCGATTGCGTTCCTAAATCCAGCGAACCCAAGCCGCTTGATACCCACATCGTAATAAAACGCCGGGAATAAGGCGACTCGAGACCACTCATGTCACGGTAACTTGAAGATCAATTGCGGCAAAACTTTGAAGAATTTCCCGCGCTAGCGGTGACCGCAACGCCTGAGGCCCACTTCCGTTGCCAAAAATTGTTGCAATACGGCTATGCAAATTGAGGCGTTACGCACGCCCGGCTTGGGCGCTAGATTAGAGTAAGTTGGATTTCTTCAGGGTGCTTCCGCGTTGCGGTTTTGCCCAGGCCGGGGAGGGCCCCCCATGCACTTTGCCAAGTCTGTTTCCGCCGCTCTTGTGGCTATTGTTGTGGCCGCGTTCGCGTTCACTGACTCCTTCAAACTTGATGAAGAAGAGAGCAAACGGCCTGATAGGGTAGCCGAGCTGTTCGATCCCGCTGTGATGCAATCTTCCATATGCGGCACCGGTGCGGTCCGGCAACCGTCTTTGCTGCGCCAGGCGTTGGCGCTCGCTGCGCCAGGCCGGGCGGCTGCGTCAACGCACAACAGTCCCGATACTTTGCCACCGCTGTACAATGATCTCGGCACCTTGACCTACGCCGTGACGTCGTCGGTGCCACTGGCACAGGCGTATTTCGATCAGGGTTTGCGGTTTACCTACGCGTTCAATCACGCCGAGGCGGTGCGGTCATTCCGGACCGCGCAGCAGCTTGATCCATCTTGCGCCCTGTGTGCCTGGGGCGAGGCCTATGCGCTCGGCCCCAATATCAACGCGCCCATGGCGCCGGACGTGGTTCCTCCAGTGCTGGCAGCACTGGAGCGTGCCCAGCAGCTTGCCGGCAATAGTTCACCGCGCGAGCAAACGCTGATTGTCGCTTTGGCGGAACGGTATGGTGAGGATGCGGCATCACGGCCTGCGCCATATAACGCAGCCTTCGCAACAGCCATGCTGGAGGTCCAGAAAAGGTTTCCAGACGATCATGAGATTGCCTTGCTGACTGCAGATGCTCTCATGAATGAGACCCCGTGGAACTACTGGCAGGCGGATGGCCGCACGCCCGAGGGGCGAATCGGCGAAGCGATCGCGCTGGTCGAACAAATTCTGGCGGATAACCCGCTCCATCCCGGGGCGATTCACGCCTATATCCATTTGGCCGAAGCCTCGACGACGCCGGAGCGGGCTGAGCCTTACGCTGATGCCCTGAACGGGTTGATGCCGGGGGCTGGCCATATCGTGCACATGCCGTCGCACATCTATTACCGGATCGGTCGGTATTTGGACTCCTTGGAAACCAACATCGTCGCCGTCGAAGTCGACGAAGCGTACTTCCGCCGGCCCGAGGCGATTAAAGGCGGCATGTATCAGTTCGGCTACTATCCCCACAACGTGCACTTCGTTCTCGTCTCTGCCCAGATGGCCGGCGACGAAAAGATTACGCTCGACTATGCGGCACGTGTCGATGAGCTGTTGCCGATGGCGATGGTCGAAACCGCGCCATGGGTTCAGCCGGTGAAGGTTTCGCCACTATTCGCTTATGCCGAGTTCGACTCCCCTGCGCGGGTGTTGGAGATACCAGACCCAGGAGCCGGTGCGCCCTATGTGCAAGCCATGTGGCATTACGCCCGGGCGATTGCGCACGTGCGACTCAACGCCTTGGACGATGCCCTGTCAGAAGTGGATGCAATCGCGGCGATCAATGACAGGGCGGACTTCTCCGCCCTTCAGGCCGGCAATGTGCCCGCACCAACGTTGTTGTCGATCGCTCAGCAAGTTGCCTTGGGCCGGATCGCCCAAGCCGAGGGCGATGTCGACGCAGCGATCCGTCATTTCGAGGCAGGGGCCAGTCTGCAGGACTTGGTCAACTACATGGAGCCACCCTACTGGTACTATCCGGTGCGCCAGTCCCTGGGCGCGGCCTATTTCGCTGCAGGGCGCCTGGATGATGCCGAGCAAGCGCTAAAGGAAAGCCTCATTCTCGCGCCGAACAACGGCCTAGCCCTTTATGGACTGGCCGAGGTGTATCGGGCGAAGGGCGATGCCGACGCGGCGTCGATGACGGAAGGCCTGCTACGAGACGCCTGGGCTGGACCTGCCGACGATCTATCCTGGAGCCGTCTATAGCCCCACACAGAGTTAACCTTCCCAGCGGGTCCACTGGGTCGGATCACCGTCACTCACAGCGAGACCGATTTGATGCACGCTGCCAAGCTCGCTGTCCGCGCCTTCGCGTTCGTTGGAGCCGATGTAGTACATGCGCAGGGATCCGTCTTCCATTGGCACCACCCAAGGGCATCCGAGGCGGAAGTCCCAGCGGCCTGAGCCCTTGGGCGACTGAGCAAGGATCGCCCCGTTTTTCTGTGGACCGTCGATGCGGCGCCAGTTCAGGCCGTCGTCCGAGAGGGCAAGGCCCAGCTGCCGGTCCACTTCCGGATTGGTACCGACATCCTGGCAGCCCTCATAGAACAGCGCCCATTCGTTGCCGAGCCGGATGATCTGCCGGGTGGCGACCCCGTAGTCATCGAACCGCCCCTTTGGTCCCGGACCCAAGAGCGGACCGCGCTTCTCCCACGTGAGACCGTCGGACGACTCTGCCCATGCCATGACGTAGCCCTGGCTCGGGTCGAGGGTGTGGTAGTAAAGCCGCCAATTCGCTTCGTCCATGCGGATAACTTGCGGCCAAGCTGCCAAAAACGCGTCAAACTCGCCGGACGCACCGCTGTTCAGAATCGCGCCGTTGTAAGGGCCCTCTACGCGGGTCCAATTGACGCCGTCACGGGAGATGGCGGCACCGGAGCGCATGGGAAACCCTTTGGTTTCAAATCCACGGGTGTTTGTGATCTTTTGATCGCCGCCGAAATACCACATCCAGAACAGCCCATCTTGGATGGTCACACTACCAAGCCCGACATGCGAGGAGTCAAAGCGCTCGGGGTCGGGGTGAGGGTCGAGCACAGACCCCATCACGCCAGGGCCGCGCACCCGTTCCCAGTTCAATCCGTCGTCCGACTTTGCGAGGCCAACACGCCCGGTCGGTAAAGTGATCATGCGGTCAAAAGCAGCATCGCGGCCGTAATACCACATCCACCATTGACCCGAGCTGTCGCGAATGACCTTGGGGCAGGACACCCGCTCGGAGTCCCACCACCCCTCAGGACCCGGACCGAGAAGAAGTCCGGGGCCGCCTGGCGCGCCGTTTGTGGATGTGTTCATTTAGGATGTCCTTCGTTCCGATCGAAAAATTCAAGGGCAGCTGCCGCCTTAGCGTCCACACCGCGTCCGACTACATGCATCTCCGCCAGATCTGAAAGGGCCGCCATCTCTTCCGTGCCGCGGATGAGGTGCGGCGGATCGCCCTCCCCAGCCATGACCAGCGTCGGGACTTTGATCTGCGGCATGCGTTCCCGGGCAGGGTAGCGAAACGCAGCGAGGTAGGGTTTGTGATAGGTGGTCAGACCTTTCAAGACATCCACCGTATGCGCATGCAAATGTTCCGTCGTACGGCCCGGGTTATTCAACACATGCTCAGGGTCGCGCATGAAGTAGGGAAAATAGAAGGCCTGATCACGAACGAACTGTAAGGCCCAGAGGAGGTGCCCTCCGAACTGATCGGGTTTTACTTCCGGCGCATAGTTTTCAAGAATTTGTTTTTTTAGCTCCTGTTCATATTCGACAATACCATCGAGGACGACACGGCTGACGCGATCCGAGTGCGCGGCTGCCATCTCACAGCCGATCCGCCCACCCGTATGGCTGCCGTAGAAGTCGACCCGCTCAATGTTCATGGCGTCAAGGAGCCGAACAACGCTGTCAGCGAAGTAGGAAATTTCAGGGGCGTCTTGCGAGGGCGGAGCCGAGTCGCCGTTGCCCAGCGTGTCGGGCGCAATCACATATCGTGTTTTAGCAAGAAGACGGATCAATGGTTCCATACCGCGCGCAGAAGCCGGTGATGGATGAACCACATAAATTGGCGGCTCGTTATAAGAAGGATCGCCACAGGTCCGAATGTGGACTTGTCCCTCAGCTATCCGAGCAAACTGACGATTGATTAGCAATTCGTGGGGCATGGGCTTTGAGAGGCGGCCTAAATGACAAGTCGGTGCAATTGAACCCGTGCGAACTTGGGGTCACAATAACAGTTTAGGGCCAAGGTACACGGTGTTTTGGGGGGCACGTGCCGAGTTTTGTCGAGACAGCCACCAGCAGGTGCGCACGGTTCCAAGAATATTGGTCTGAATTACCAAAGACCGGACTCTTGCCTCATACCCGGGATTTTCTCGGTTCCCCGGAACCCGGATTGATTCCCCACGTCTATATACTGGAATTATCAGGTGACGGTCCGCTGATTCGGTTTATGGGAACCGCGCTCGTCACTCTGCGGGGCCGCGACCTGAAAGGTCAGCTGTTTACGGACGGACAACCTGATGCAACTCGCGCGAGTCTCATTCGCAACTGCAGCCAGGTTTCGGCACGGCCCTGTGGTTTGCGGGAACTTGCGGAATTTAATAGTGCCACTGGCAGGGCATTCCGCATGGAGACGATTATGCTCCCTCTCGCGGTTGACGATGGGCGAATGCCGCGCGTTTGCTCATTCAGTACAATTCTGGAAGACCTGCATAGTGAAGACCGTGACAGTCCGCGCTTTCGCGGGCGTCACGAGTCCACGTGGTTTGATATCGGTGCCGGTTGTCCGCCTGACCCGCCGTTCTACATCGATATGTAGCTCTACGGAACTATGGTGATGTCTTCGATCGCAACGGTGTCGGCGCCGGACCAATAGTGATCAACGCGGGGGCCCAGGCCTTCGAAAGACACGCTTTGCCATAAAAAGATGCCGGGCGGATTTCCATGTTCGTGCCGCATAACGTCGAACGTGCGCAGCCTCCGCTCCTCAAGTGTGTCCGCGGCACGGGCGTGATCGATCAGCGGCATAATGGTCGGATCGCAGTGGTAGGGGTGAGTCCACGCGCATGACCGGATTCGATATGCAGCAACCGGGTCAAAGGTATAAGCCGACATGGCAAAGGCAAGGCTCGGCCAGCCCCCGTTGTACATGTACTCAAGGTAGCGGGATAGCGTCGTCGCGCGGATTTCCATGCGCACTCCGACCTGTGCCAGGTCGGTCGCGATCTGTTGGTACCAGTCTTGCGAATTGGCGCTTCCACCCGGCACCAACAAGGTCGGAATATCAAACCCCTCACCGTAGCCGGCCTCTGCCAGAAGCTCACGTGCCCGTTCCGGATCATACGGATAGGGAGTCAAATCGGAGTTAAAACCAAACGACATACTGTGGGCGATCTGACTGGCTGGCGGAACAGAACCGCCTAAGAACGCATCAATAATGCGTTGCTTATTGACTGCATAGTTAAGTGCTTGCCTGACGCGCACATCTTTGAGCGGGCTGTCTTTAACGGTGAGAAAGGCAAGGAAGTTGGTGCCGGGTTCGGGGCGGACCCACATCCGCCCGCCGACGGACTCGACCGGACCTTTATCATCGGGTGATAGCCAAAAGGCGATGTCGAGTGACCCGGACAGCAAACCCTGCCGCCGGGCCGCGCCATCCGAGAGTTGGATTATGGTAACTCCATCGAGTCTGGGTTTGCGCCAGGACTCGTCGAAATTTTCCATATCGACGCGGTTGTCACTCCAGTCCGAAACCACAAACGGTCCAGTGCCCACCGGCTGTTTGGCAAAGTCATCCAGCCCAGCCTCGCGAAGGGCCAGCGGTGCCGGGACGCGCAAGGCCGACATGTACTGCGCGAAAAGGGCGTCCGGTTTCGCAAGCGTGAACACGACGGTAAGGGGGCCACGGGTCTCCGCCTTAATGATTCCCAGCCGTTGAACCGTCGTGCCTAAGGATGTGGCTGCTGCTTCATTGCGGAGAATCTCGACTGCGGCGACAACAGCTTGCGCATCAAAGCGTTCGCCATTTGAGAAATAAACGTCGTCTCTGAGATCAAACGCCCAAGACGTTGGCGTTTCCGCGCGCCACATCGCGGCAAGGGCCGGAACAGTAGCGCCGGACTCGTCGATCGCGGTTAGAGCATCAAAAATAGCATCCAATGGGACCGCGCCTGGAATGTTGAAGGATCCGAACGGCGACCCGAGGCCGGCAGGTAGTGCTTGCAGGCCGATGCGGATGGAGCTCTGTGCGTGTGCACTTTCTAATGGTTCCGCGGCGCCGTAGGCGAAGACAACGCAAAGGGCGGCGAAGAGGGTGCGGCACTTGGACGTCATAGCTACCGCGCTGCGGTGGCGGAGGGGGTAAAACTCACAAGGATCATAATCCCCAGTTAAGGCGATTATCCCTAGAATTTACAAGCCGATTCCGTTACGCAACGGGCGTTTAAAACCGAGAGCTGAAAGTTTCCCCGTGCCCCATCTGTCCCGATTTGCCGGCGCCATGGCTTTATTGGCCATGGTCACGCCCCTTTCGCCTGCTGTTGCCCAGACAGGTATCGAAGAAGTGATCGTCACCGGCTCGTATGTTAAGCGTGATCTCAATGACGGGGCCGCGCCATTAGCGGTGGTTACAGCCGCAGACCTCGAAGTCTTTGGTCTTACCGGTGCCGCGGATGTGATCAACTTTCTGCCCTTCAATTCCGGTTCCGAGTTTAACGCTGACGTGTTCACGCAGAATCTGTCTGCGGGCACATCGAACTTCAACCTGCGCGGGCTTGGGCTGAACTCGACTCTGGTTTTGCTGAACGGCCGCCGCCAGACCGTGTCCGGCGGCGTCGCAGACGATGGTTCGACGTTTGTCGATATCAACGCACTGGTTCCCCTCAATGCCGTCGAACGGATCGAGGTTCTGAAAGATGGCGCCGCCGCCCTCTATGGAACAGATGCCGTCGCCGGTGTGGTCAATTTCATCACCCGGCGCGACCTTGAAGGGCGGGAGGTTGAAGGCGAATACCGTACGACAACCCGGTCATCCCAAGAGGACGCGTTGTTGCGCACGGCTTATGGCTGGCAATCGGAACGCGTTTCACTCCTGGCCGCGGGCAGCTATCTGCGCCGGTCTTGGTTGCCGTCCCCCGAAAGGGATTTCACGTTAGGCAAAGGGTTTTCCTCCTTCGGCCAGCCCGGTGCCTTCATTCTGCTCGCACCGTCGCCATCCTTTCCAGACGCACCGTTCGGATTGTCACCGCCGCAAAGCGTCATCGACCCCGCCTGCGGTGTGGCGTCAGGGCAGCCAAATGAAACCGCGCCTGGCTCAGGGCTAGGAACCTGTACCTTTGACTTTGCACCGTATTATCACCTCGTACCCCGCGAGCGGCGGTGGATCGGCTACGGAGCTGTGTCTTTCGACACTGACTCTGTCGAGGTCTATGGCGACGCGGGTTATGCATCGACGGACGTTGTGCGGGGCACGTCGCCGTCCTTCCCGATTCTCAATCTTGTCACGGTGCCTGCGGATAACCCGGGCAATGTGTTCGGTGCTCCGGCGTTATTCTTGGGCCGGCCGCTCGGCGCGGACGCCCCGGTCAACCTTGTGACTCATGAGTCCGAGACCTGGCGGGTTTCCGGCGGGATGCGCGGCACGATGGCTCAGGACTGGGACTGGGATGTTTCTGTTGGTTACAGCACCAACCGTCATGTGGTGAAGATCGCCAATGCGTTGACGGACCGCTTTAACGCGGCGCTCCGCGGTGAAGGCGGGCCGAACAACAACCAGTTCTTCAATCCATTCGGTTCAGCAGCGCTCTCCCAACCAGGGGATCCGACCTACAACGACCCGGCGGTTATCGCGGACTTTCTCTCGACCGCGACGTACGACTATGAAACGTCCTTACTGGTCTTTGACGCGGTTGTCACCGGTAGCATCGTTGACATGAGGCATGGCGCCGTGGGCGTCGCATTCGGAGCGCAGGTACGGCGGGAGAAAATCGATGGCGATCTGGATGATCAGTTCAACGCAGAAAATTATCTGTTTCTTATTGGGGGACCTGATTTCGGCGGGGCGCGCACCGTATCTGCAGTATTTGCGGAACTGAACGCTCCCTTGGGCCCAAACTTTGATGCGCAACTTGCATTGCGCCATGAGCGGTACGAAGGTGGCGTGCGCTCCACCGACCCCAAAATTTCCGTCTCATGGACGCCGCAGCGATGGCTGACGGGGCGGGCTTCGTTCGGCACCTCTTTCCGTGCGCCCAGTGTCTTTCAACGCTTCTCGTCGCAGACCGTGCTGTCCAATATTTCTGATCCGGTGACCAACTCCGTGGTGTTTCGGGGCGTAAGAACCGTCGGCAGTCCAGAATTGGAGCCTGAAAAGGCGGACGTCTGGAACGTCGGCGCGCGGTTTGCGCCGCTTGAGAGCTTAACGTTCGATGTCGACTACTGGCGCTTCGACTACCGCAATATCATCGTCAAAGAAAACGCCCAAGCGATCATCGATGCCAATCCGTTTGACCCCAAGATCATTCGCGAGGCCGGACAGATTTTGCGCATCGACACCAATTATATCAACGCACCGTCGGTGGAGACCGACGGTATTGATGTCGCCGCCGCCTATAGCTTCGAAACCAGCCGCGGTCAGGTATGGTCGTGGAACGCTGATCTCACCTACATCCACAAGTATGTGATCCAGTCCGCTCCGGGAGCAGTGAAACAGGACGTCTCAGGCAGCCGTAACTTCCGCACGTTTGCCCGGTCACTGCCGAAATGGCGCTCGACACTCGGGGCGCGATGGCTGAATGGCCCGCTCGCTGTAGCGGCCTATGTCAGGACGATCTCTGGATACGAAGACGACCAAAACGGTGTCCCGGTCGACAACCATGTCACTGTGGACGGCCAGATTTCGTATCGCTTTGGTGATGCGTCCCAAAGTGCGTCCAACGCGCCCGCGCTGACATTCGGCGTGATCAACCTGTTCGATCAGGACCCGCCCGACGTCAACACGTCGGTCGGCTTCGACTCCAAGGTCCACGATCCGCGCGGCCGGGTGGTGTACGCCCGCATTTCGGCGGCGTTTTAGGACTCTTCGGCAAACACGTAGGCGGATTGACTTGTTTCAGCAGCCTGTGTCCGTGCGCGTGTGAGTGCTGAGTCGGCGATATGGATAACCATGTCGGGAGTGTCGCCGTGTTTCGGATGCATCGCGATTCCTGCAGCCGCGATGATATCGAACGCCTCTCCTTCGACGCGGACCGGTACTTTAAAGCCCAGCATCACCTTCTTGATCACTTCAACCGCATTGCCATCCGCGCCGAAGTTCTCAATCAGACAGCCGAACTCATCACTGCCAAACCGTGCGACCACATCGGTGCGCCGGATCGTTGACTTCAGGCGATGAGCAATAGCCTGAAGGACCAAATCTCCGGTGTCGTGTCCATATTGTTCATTGACCACCTCGAATTTTTGCAGGTCGATGCATGCGACGCAGACGGAAGACTCCGAACGGTGGGACCTATATAAGGCTTCTTCAAGCCGTTGCAGGAAGGCCGTGCGGTTTAGCAGCCCCGTCAGTTTGTCGTGAACGGCAGAGTATTTCAGATCATTTGCCTGGCGGGCGTGTCCGACTGAGTAGCGGATAGCACGTTCCAGTTCATTGCCTGAAAGCGTTCGCAAGTCGATGAAGAAAGACGCGCCTCGGCGCTGGCACTCCTCGTCGAGACCGATGTCATTGGTGCTGGCCAGAACAATGATCGGCGGCGCCGGTTCCACTTTGAGTGCCCGGTCAATGAAGTCAAATACCGAGAGGTCGTCCTGGAGCGTGTCATGAACAAGGCATGTGCTGATCGGCCGTGTACGCAATATTTCAATCGAATCATGAAGTCCCATTGCCCGGGTGATGGCACCGGGCTCAAACCCGGCGTCGCGTAGAGCAGTTTCGACTGTGCGGGCCAGCGCCGTCTCAGGCATGACCAGAAGCACACTCAATTTCCGGCGATCAGGCACAACGGTCATGGATTTTCCTTTCACGCGACCGTACATTCTACCCGGGGAAACGGAGCACATCCAAAGGTAACATCCATGGTGCTCCAGGGGCACAAATATGAATTCTTTGATGCAGGATATCGCGGCATCGACAGCCTTCGCGGTGATCGAGCTGTTCGCTTTCACTTTTATTCTAGCGTTCGGCGTCGGCCTCGTCGTGGTTCTCGTTTTGTATGTAATCGACAAAATGCAGACCAAACATGCCATCCGCCGCAACTATCCGGTAATCGGCCGTTTCCGCTACTTGTTCGAAGAGCTCGGCGAATACTTCCGGCAGTACTTTTTCGCCATGGACCGAGAGGAAATGCCCTTCAACCGGGCGCAACGGTCTTGGGTGTACCGCGCTTCTAAAGGCGTGGATACCACCACCGCGTTCGGATCGACACGGGACATCCGGGGCATCGGCAGCATCTTCTTCGTCAACACGCCGTACCCCACCCTTGAGACAGACGCCGTTGAACCGGCCAGTGTCACCATCGGACCTCACGCCCGCATTCCTTATACGACCAAATCAATCTTCAACATCTCCGGCATGAGCTACGGTGCGATTTCCAGACCGGCCGTGCGGGCCCTTTCGAATGGCGCTCGCATGGCCGGATGCTGGATCAACACCGGGGAAGGCGGACTGTCGCCCTATCACCTAGAGGGCGGCGCAGATATCGTGTTCCAGATCGGCACGGCCAAGTATGGTGTGTGTGATGCCCAAGGCGGACTCAGTGACGACAGCTTGAAGGCCGTTGCCGCGCATGATCAGGTCAAGATGTTCGAGCTCAAGCTGAGTCAGGGCGCGAAACCAGGCAAGGGCGGTATTCTCCCCGGCGAGAAGGTCACAAAAGAGATCGCTGAAATCCGCGGGATTGCCGTGGGGCAATCCTCGATCAGCCCCAATCGCCACCCTGAAATCGATAGTGTTGAAGATCTGCTCGACATGATCGCGCATATTCGCGACGTCACGGGCAAACCTGTCGGTTTTAAAATGGTGATTGGAGATTACGATTGGCTTGACGAGTTGTGCCGCGCCATCGTCACGCGTGGTCCGGATCACGCTCCCGACTTTGTCGCCATTGATAGCTCTGACGGCGGCACGGGGGCAGCGCCACCTGCGCTGATGGACTACATGGGCTTGCCACTGTCAGAAAGCCTGCCGATCATGGTTGATAAGCTGACGGAATACGGCCTTAAAGACCGGATCAAAGTGATCGCCAGCGGGAAGTTGATCAATCCGGCGGAAGCAGCCTGGGCGTTGTGTGCTGGCGCCGATTCTATTGCCTCTGCCCGTGGGTTCATGTTTGCGCTGGGCTGCATTCAGGCTCTGCAGTGTAACAAGAACACGTGCCCGACAGGTATCACCACTCACGACAAGCGGCTCCAGCGCGGGCTTGACCCTGTCGACAAGGCGGAGCGTGTGCGGCGCTACGCTGAGTCGGTTGTTCACGAGGTGGGTGTCATCGCCCATTCCTGCGGCGTGCCAGAGCCGCGTCAGCTAAAGCGGTATCACGCGCGCATCGTCACCGAGACAGGGCGATCACGCGGGTTCGACGACATCTTTCCCGTGCCCCCGCTGCGCGAAGATATCCACCCCGGTCCGTAACGAGACACGGATCATCGACCGAACGAGGTGCCGCTGTGGCAAAGACGCTGTACGACAACATTTGGGACGCTCACGTTGTTCACGAGAACGAGACCGGTGAGTGTCTCGTCTATATCGATCGTCATCTTGTCCAAGAGGTGTCTAGCCCACAGGCCTTTCAGGGGTTGCGTGATGCGGATCGCGCTGTGCATCGGCCCACCGCGTCTTTGGCGATGCCTGACCACGCGATGCCGACGACACCCGATCGCCTTGAGAAAATCGATGACGAAGAAGCGCGCACCCAGCTGGCGACTTTGATCGACAACACCGCCGAGTTCGATGTTCCCTATATCGAGTTGGCCGACCGCCGCCAGGGCATCGTTCACATCGTCGGTCCGGAACAAGGCTTTACTCTGCCAGGAACGACTCTGGTCTGCGGTGACTCGCACACATCCACTCACGGTGCACTTGGTGCACTCGCCTTTGGTATTGGCACATCGGAGATCGAGCATGTCTTGGCGACGCAATGTCACATTATGCGCAAGTCCAAGACTATGCGGGTCACGGTCAACGGCCCGTTGCCGACCGGCGTGACTGCGAAGGACATGGCGCTCGCTATCATTGCCGAGCTCGGCACGGCTGGAGGTACGGGATATGCGATAGAATATGCCGGCGAAGCGGTGCGCAGTCTGTCTGTCGAGGGGCGTATGACTTTGTGTAACCTCACCATCGAGGCGGGCGCGCGGACGGGTATGGTCGCGCCCGACGACGTGACGTTCGCGTACATCAAAGGGCGTCCGTACGCACCAAAGGGTGATAACTGGGATCGGGCCGTTGCGTATTGGCGGTCGCTTGTGTCTGCCTCGGACGCCGTGTTCGATAAAGAAGTTTCGTTGGACGCTGCGAGTATCACGCCACGGGTCACCTGGGGCACCAGCCCGGAAGACTCCGCACCGATCAGCGGGCAAGTGCCGAGTCCGGCTGACTATGAGGACCCCGATAAACGCAAAGCCGTTGAACGGGCGCTGGACTATATGGACCTCGCACCGGGGACCCCATTGGCTGACGTCAAGATCGACCGCGTTTTTATTGGGTCGTGCACCAACAGCCGCATCGGAGACATTCGCGCCGCTGCAGCAATTGCGAAGGGGCGGACGGTCGCGGAGGGTGTTAGCGCCATGGTGGTGCCCGGCTCTGGTCTGGTCAAAGCAATGGCAGAGGAAGAAGGTCTTGATGTGGTGCTAAAGGAAGCCGGGTTCGATTGGCGCGAACCGGGATGTTCTATGTGCGTCGGCATCAATCCGGATCGGCTGGCCCCAGGTGAACGCTGCGCGTCCACCTCGAATCGCAATTTCGAGGGGCGTCAGGGCCGGGGTGGCCGGACCCATTTGGTCAGTCCCGGCATGGCCGCCGCCGCTGCTGTCACCGGCCGGCTCACGGACGTGCGTTCGCTCGCATGAGTTGTTCGGGAAAGCGGTATTGCCTCTCTCACTGCTCGAAAACGGACGTTATTCGTGGATTTTTTGTCGCTCGAACGCGCACGAAACAGTGTCTTTTGCCCAAAGTGTGGTAGAACCCTGTGGCGGGGTCGAGGGGTAACCTGCTGAAATGGCTGGGCAAAGTGCCTCCGGCGCGCCGGGAACAGGGTAAAGGTGCCACGCTGAACGTCAGACCATGATCAAGCTGAGCAAATCCTTTTTGCGTGGGTCCTACACGCCTTTGATCACGCCATTCAACGGATGGCAGGTCGATTATGATGCGTTCGCCCGTTTTGTAGACTGGCAGATTCGTAACGGTGCGAATGGTCTGGTGGTAGGTGGTACATCCGGTGAGCCGACGTCTCTCACCGTCACCGAGCGGCAAAATCTATTGCGCATCGCTGTCTCCGTTGCCCGTCATCGTGTGCCTGTGGTTGCCCATACCGGCGCCGCGTCGTTGGCCGACACCTGGGCGTTGACGGAGCACGCTGAGCAGGTTGGCTCTGACGCCGTCATGATCATGATGCCGCCGTTCGTGAAGCCGCCGCAGCGCGGTCTCAAGTCGTTCGTTGCCTATATCGCGCGCGGCACGAGCCGGCCGATCCTGATTTACCAAATTCCAAGCCGTACAGCCTCGACACTTGAGATCGATACCTTGGAAGCGATCTGTGAAAAAGTCCCGTCGGTGGTGGGGATGAAGCAGTCCGCGGACGACGATGCCTACAATGAGGAACTTGTCGACCGTATGGGCCCTGACTTCAGGCTGTTCATTGGGTTGCCTGAAATTGCTTGTGAGAAAATCCCGTCCGTGGCCGGTGGCTTGATTGTGGCCATCGCAAATGTTGTTCCCGGCAAGATCGCCCAGATTTGTGAGGCTGCTGCAAGTGGGGATGCTACGGAAGCCGCGTCTCTCAAGGCCGACATATCTGATCTCAACAGTGCGGCGTTCCGTGATACGAGCCCCATCGGTGTCAAATACATGGCCTGGAAGATGGGGCTGATTCCCTCTGGGGAATGCCGCCTGCCTTTGGTGCCCCCACGGGCCGACGACATCGCGGCCATGGATGCCGCACTCGAGGATACGAATCTACTTTGACTTTTCTGCCCCGTCATCGCGCGGGCGTTATCCTAATAAACTTAGCTAAATAGGAAGCTCAAATGGGACAGACGATCACATTGACCGCGTCCGATGGACACTCTTTTGCGGCATACGAAGCGAAACCCGCCGGCACAGCCAAGGCCGGTCTCGTCGTCATTCAAGAGATCTTTGGTGTGAACAGTCACATGAAAGAGGTGACGGACGAATTTGCCGAGCAGGGATACTGGGCCATTTGTCCCGCGTTTTTTGACCGGGTCGAGAAAGACCTCGTGCTCTCCTACTCGGATTTCGGTCGGGGCCGCGAAGTCGTTGGTGAGATTGCCGATGACATGGTGATCGCCGACATCAATGCCGCCGCCAACCACGTGCGCGCCGCCGGAAAGGCCGGCGTGATTGGTTACTGCTGGGGCGGTGCCATGGCGTTCTTAGGCGCCAGCAAAGCGCAAGTGGACTGCGGTGTGTCGTACTACGGAACCCGCATCATTCAATATAGTCCTGAGATGAAGCCGGCGGTGCCGATGCAGTACCACTATGGAGAGGACGACAAATCCTTCCCTATGGACGCGGTAGAGAAGGTGATGACGGAACAGCCCGAAGGCGAGCACTTCGTGTATCCGGGTGCCGACCACGGTTTCAGTTGCACCGACCGGCCGCAATACAATGCGGCAGCGACAAAGCTGGCATTGGAGCGATCCCTCAAGTTTTTTGAGGCGCACCTCTAGTCCGCATTCCCGCATCTGGCGATGCCTGACATAAATCTCGCCACGCTTATCGTTATATCGCTGGGTTTCGCCCTCGGGGGGCTTGCCAAGGGCACTTTTGGGCTGGGGATGCCCCTGCTGGCGCTCCCTGTGCTGGTGACAGTGCTTCCGTATCAAGTCGCCGTTGCGCTTTTTGTCGTGCCGAACCTCACCGCTAATTTTCAGCAGGCCGTGCGCAAAGGCCTGTGGCGTCAAAATTTGAAACGCTACGCTGGGTTGATCGTACCCATGCTGATTACGATTCCGTTCGTGGTTCAGGTTCTAGTGCGTATCGATCAGAAAACCGGAATGCTGATCTTGGGTTTGATATCGCTCGCGTTCGTCGCGACGCAAGTCACGTCCGTGAAGTTGACACTGCCGAGACACTGGGAGCGCGTTGGGCATCCGATTACCGGTGTGGCTGCCGGGATTCTTTGTGGCCTATCGGGCCTCTATGGACCGGTCTTGATCGTCTATCTGTTGGCTTTGCGTGTCGCCAAAGACGAGTTCGTTTCCGCGCTCGCGCTGATGTACTTTCTTGGAACGTTTCCGCTGTACGGCAGCCTCGCGCTGGAAAACGTGCTAACGCTGGAGGTGGCCGCGTACAGTGTTTATGGCGCGGTTATCATCGGCCTCATGATTCTGGCCGGGCAAAAAATCCGTGACCGCCTCGACGAGGAGCGTTACCGCAAACTGATTCTCGGTGCTTTGTTCGTCATCGGGTGCGATCTGCTGCGCCGGGCACTCCTCTGACCGGCATAGCGAGATCGCATGCGGGCTATGCCGGTGCGGCCGCAGCCGTCTGGGGTCGGGGTGCGGATTTGGTGGCGACAGAGAAACCGGCCCAAATAAACAGTAACCCGACGAATTCACCGATATATAGCGCTTCGATGATCCCCATCTTCGCCATGGTGCCGCCGACTCCCGGCAAAAGTGCTCCGAACGCAATGAGCGCATTGCCAGCCGCGCGGTATCCGGCACCGGGCTGAGTCTTCTTGGCAAAACGCACAGCGCTGAGAATGGCGCCGCCGATCAAGAACACCACGGCGTAGCCGTTGATGATGGGCGTCATGGCACGCACCCATGTCCAAGCCAGAACCGAGCCTGTCGGGCGATGTGCCTCGAAGGCTGTCATGTCTACCGGCGATAAAATGACAAACACAGCGACGATGGCGATAAAGGGGAGGGAGATCGCCGTGAGAAGATGAGCTTTCTTGCGTTCCAGCAGCAGATAAACGCTGCCCTGAGCCAGCGGGTATCCACCAAACAGAGCGCCGGCGATATACCAAGACTTGGTTAGAAAAATCGAGTTACCAAACAGCGTTACGCTGCCTTCCAAAGCGGTGCCGATCCCATAGGCCACGACACCCGCGGCCCACCACAATAGGTGCGGTCCCGTGCGCCGTTCATTCCAGCGGCGGAATAAGATGACCGCGAAAACGGCTGCAAATCCGGTGGTCAGTAACGGGATGTAATGAACGAGATGGACTTGGCTCTCCCCAGCCATGGCGGCGACTCCTCAGAGCAGTTTGTCACGTGTCGAAACTATCGTCCGACTCAGGTCGCACAGGCTGGCGCAAGGGTCAACCTCGTTGCATTCAAAATGCGAGGAGCCGCTGAGGTCTCTGTCTCAGCGGCTGAGTGCGACACCTAAGACTCGTCCTCAGCGCCCTGGCGGCGGGCCATGATCTCATCGAATCGCGGCATGGTGGCATGACCCGGCGCGGTGACCCCCCTGCCGCCGAGGACGACTGGAAGCGTCTCCCACAGGATCTTGAGATCGAGCCAGAAAGACCGGGTGTTCACGTAGCCAACGTCGAGGGCGAACTTGTCTTCCCACGTCAGCGCGTTGCGGCCCCGGACCTGGGCCAGGCCGGTTATGCCGGGCCGCACGTCATGCCGACTCGCCTGTTCCGGAGTATAATAGGGCAAGTATTCCATGAGCAGGGGGCGCGGACCAACCAGGCTCATATCACCGATGAGGACGTTGAAAAGTTCGGGCAACTCATCCAGCGATGTCCGGCGCAAAAACTGACCCAAGGGCGTCATGCGGGCCGCCTCGTGTGTGGGTGTTCCATCATCCGGATCGGTGGCCAACATCGTGCGAAACTTGATCAGTCTAAACGGCTGACCTTTTAGTCCTGGTCTTTGCTGGGTGAAGAAAATCGGCCAGCCCATCTTGATCAGGATCGCAACGGCAATGGCAATCAGAACCGGTGCGAGAACAACCAGGCCGGCGGCTGATGCCACAATATCAAAAGCACGCTTCATCAACAGGGACCGTTTGCGCCGCCTCAGTGGAGCCGGATCGGACGAAGCGACAGCCTCCAATATTACTTTGAGTTCGCCAGCCAACTTATCGAGATTGAATCGGGTGTCTGCTAAGGCCGCGGCCTGTTCGCGGGCGCGGCGAAGCCCATCCGTATCGGATAAAAACTCCGCGAGTTCGCTGGCTGCCTGATCTGCGTTATCCGACGGCAATCGAATTCCCGCACTTCGTGATTCGACAAGCGCGGCTTGCCAGCCAGCATGATTGATCGCGACCGGTCGGCGCGCAGCAAAGGCGTCGCTTACGCTTGCAGAGGCGTAGTGATGTAAGTCTGCACTATCGGATGCAATCGAAAAAGCGAGTGCCGACGCGTTCAATATCGCGCTCAACTCGGCTTTCGGTTGCGGTGGTAGAAGCCAGAAATTTGCACCCAAGACGCCGGCGTGTTCTGCTGATGCTTTTATATTGTCTCTGTCGTCGCCATCACCACACACAAGAAACCGGACCGACGGATTAATCGCCTGCATGGCAGAGGCGATGTTCACCAGGTAAGAGCCGTCCTGCCATGTGTTCAATGGACCTGCATACGTAACCAGTGGGCCTTCGGAGAGGTTCTTATATCGCTCCAAAAACGCCTCGCCTGTGTCTGGTTGGGCGCGGAAAAAATCCGTATCGCTAAAATGCGGTATGACGCTGACAGTCTCTTCTAATTTACCGGTTGCAACGACCTCTTCTTTTATGCCCGGTGACAAGGCAACCACATGTTTGGCAAACCGGTAGGCATAAGTTTCATATAATCGTGCCAACCATTTGATGGCCGGCTGACGGATGGCGTTTCCTGCAATCCTAACTCCGGGCCACAACTCCCGGATTTCAAGAATAAGCGGCGCGGCCTTTAATAAGCTGGCGAGCACTCCAGTCACAACAATCGACATCGGTGTAGATACCGTGAACACAACATCGGGACGATCCACCTTCAGTGCCGCCCAGGTTGCGCGTGTTGTGAAACTGGCCGTACGCCAGAAGCGAAGCAGCCCCTTCGATGTCTTGCTATCGGGTGTCGTAACGACAACGAGGTTTACGTCGCCACGCGCCGCGGTTGAATGGCTATCGAACCCTTTTCCACCTGGAAATCGGGCTGACGAGGTGATCACTGTGACCTTGTGTCCTGCTTCGGCCAGCCGCACAGTCATATCGAATGACCGGGTGTCGGCGCCGCTCTCTGGGGGGCAATAGTGCTTGTGCAAGATGAGGCAGTGCATACCGCGTTTATACAGACCTGATGAACCAAGCGGAATCCCTGCTCCGTCTTGGGTCTGACCCGGAGTGTATTGAACATTCCTCGCTGGCGGGTCATCGAATGATTGGAGACTCTACGCCAACGCAAATTCCCTCTATGATTTGGTCGCCCGAATATCCACAGTGAGACACGTTGCAGGTTATGGCGGACGCACCTGAGAGGCGCGGAAAACATGGCATTTTGCCGATCTCGGCCGGGCTCGGTGCAGGATGCGCGTTCGCACTTTTTGCTTGGGCCAGCCTGATTTGGTTCGGTGACGGTGATCTCGCACCAGAAAGTTGGCCGCAGCGGTCTCGAGACCCTCTTTTTCTGGTTATCTCCGGCGTAGCGTTCTTAGTCATCGCCGCATTGACGGGCGCTGCAGTCCGATCTCGGCGTGCTTACACCATCGCTGCGCGAAGACTGTCCGATATCTCGATCGAGCGGCGGGGCGCCGATTTTTCCGGGTTCGATGACATCGAGACGATCGGGCATTGGTCGAGCGACCGTGGAACCGAAAGCGTTTTTTGGTCGCCGTCGATGTTCAAGATCTTCGGGCGGGACCCTGAGACCTTTATCCCCCGCAACGCAACGGTGATGTCTTGTTATACGCCCGAGTACCGCAAGCTGATCAGGGACAAGGTGATCGAAGGTGCTCGAACAGGAACTGGGTTTGAGATCGAAGCGCAAATCGAACGTCAGGACGGAGAGCAGAGATATATTCTTCTCGTCGCGAGCCCACGTCGCAACGACTCCGGTGAAGTGGACGGTCTCATCGGCTATGCCAAGGACATCACTAAACGTAAAGAAGATGAACTCACCCTTCGGCGCTCTCGGGAGCAATTAGACTACGCCATTGAGGCAGCCAATGCCGCGATCTGGGACTGGGACATGGAGGATGATGTCCTGACAACGTCTCCTCGATTTGCTGAAATTCTCGGCCATGATCCGGAAACGTGGAAGCCAAGCATGGCTCTCCATGATCGACTGTGTCATCCCGACGATCTTCCCCGTGTCCGGTCGGTGTTCCGCGACCATATTCTGGGTCGCGGCAACTACGACGTCGAATACCGGATGAAGCGGACAGATGGCCGTTACGTGTGGGTGCACAGCCGGGGAACGGCTGTTCGAAATTCAGAGAACTGGGCGACGCGGGCGATCGGTACCGTTACGGATATTACCGAGAGGCGTCTTAGCCAGGACGCCTTGAGGCGAAACGAAGAAACGCTCGAGCTAGCAATCGAGGCGGCTCAGGCCGGATACTTTGACCGGCGCTGGGACGAGGAAGAAATTTACTGGTCTCCAAGACTAAAAGAGATTCTCGGCATTACGGACCCTGAGTTCAAACCGAATATGAAGTCGTTTAACGAACTTGTTCATCCGGACGACAGGGTCAAACTTGCCCAGAACGTAAGTGCCTATCAAACCTCAGAAGTGAACCTAGATACCGAGTGCCGGGTTCGCCGGGCAGACGGCGTCTACATCTGGATCCAAATTCGGGGAATGGTCCAACGTGACGACGAGGGTCAGCCTATTCGGGCGGTAGGGTTCGTCATCGACATTAACGAACGCAAGCGGATCGAATCAGAGATGGTCGAGCGCACCCAGCTGTATCGTGATGTTGCGGCGGCGGCGGGCGAATATATCTGGGAGTTCGACCGGCACGGTGTGTTTACGTTTGTATCTGCGCCGGTTGAGGATGTTCTTGGCTATCCGGCCAATGAGGTGATTGGCCGCAGCCCCATGGAGTTTATGAGCCGTGCGGAAGCGCGCGAGTATCGGCTCAAGTTCGTCAATCTCATGCGGGCCCGGGAAGGTTTTAAGGGGTTCGAAGTGCCCGGTTTCCGCGCGGATAAATCGGTCGTTTGGCAACGTTTAAATGGAACCCCGATCATCGACGACGAGGGCAAGGTCGCCGGATATCGTGGTGTGGCCCACGATATTACGGCGCAGAAGGAAGCGCAGAGGGCGGTTGAGCGAAGTGAGCGCAAGTTCCGCGATCTCATCGAGGGCTCCATTCAAGGACTGGTGATACACAGGAATTACAAACCGCTTTTTATCAACGATGCCTATGCCAAAATGGCGGGATATCGAAGTGGCGAGGAAATGCTGAAGGAGTTGGACTCGCTTCTTGATCTGTTGCCGGCCGATTTTGTCCGGAAGTCCGAGGAGTTTTGGCGGCTGAGCATGTCCGGAGAAATCGACGGTCAGGTCGTGCGTGGGCGCATCGTCGGGCGCGGAGGCGAAACCATATGGACTGACGCGATTGGGCGGGTCGTGGACTGGGATGGTGAACCCGCATTCCAAATAACAGTAATTGACGTGACCGACGAGCACGATGGTGAACAGGCGCTTGTCGACAGCGAGGAGCGGTTTCGTGTAGTCGCCGAAAACGCATCAGACATGATCACCATTCGCGAGGCGGGTGGCAATCTCGTGTATGTTTCGCCATCGGCGTACCAAATCACCGGTTATCGCCCGGAAGAAATGATTGGGCAGGTCACCAATTCAATGGTGCACGAGGACGACGTCGAGACTTTGGTGCAAATTCGTAAAGACCGCGAGTCCGGGAAAGACGTGGGGGATGTTCCCTTTCTCTGGCGTCTGCGCCGTAAAGACGAACGCCTGATCTGGTTGGAAACCTCAACGTCCGAGTTGCCGGTGCGTGAGGGCGAGTCGGGGCCGCGGGTTCTGTCTATGTCCCGTGACGTCACAGAGCGCGTAGAGCGCGAGCGAGAGTTGGAGGCGGCGCGCGACCGCCTAACCCGCCAAGCAGAAGAGCTTACAGAATTGGCGGGGCGGCTCGATCAGGAGCGCCGCCGCGCCGAACAGGCCAATCTGGCTAAATCCCAGTTTCTGGCAATGATGAGCCACGAGTTGCGCACGCCTATGACCGGCGTGCTCGGCATGGTTGATCTGCTGCGGGGCACACGGGTCGAGCCCTCGCAAATGGAAATGCTGACGACGCTACACCGATCGGCAACGGCGCTGCTCGATCTTTTGAACGATATTCTGGACTTCTCGAAGATCGAGGCCGGAGAGCTTGAGCTTGAGCACGCTGATTTCAAGTTGTCAGCAATTCTGGAAGATGTGCGCGGACTCTTCGATCCCGTCCTGTCTGCGAAGGGTCTGCTCCTTACGTTTAATGAACCTGAGGCCCCTCAGGACGTTCTCCGGGGGGATCCAACTCGCATAAGGCAAGTTCTGATTAACCTGACCGGGAACGCCGGCAAATTCACTTCGAGCGGGGGTGTAACGATCAGCGTTGTGCAGTCGGAAAGCCTAAGTGGCGATATGTCACTTCGTTTCGATGTCTCTGACACCGGCATTGGTATTGCGCCCGAAGATCAGACGCGTCTTTTCCAGGCGTTTGTTCAAGCTGAAGCGCACACAACACGAAAATTTGGTGGCACAGGGCTGGGCCTGGCCATCTGTAAACAGCTGGTTGAGGCCATGGGCGGCACGATCTGGGTCGAGAGCGAAGTCGGAAAAGGTTCGGTGTTCTCGTTTACGGTGGCGGTCGAGCCGGGCGATCCGGAAAGAGTAGTCGATGCGGCACGGGTTACAGATCCAGGCCGCGCCGTAATCGTTCAACCGCTCAAATTCCTTGTGCTGAAGACAACCCAACCACCCAGATGCTGGTGCGGTCGATGCTTGAGCGGGATGGCCACTCCGTCATCGTCGCCGACAACGGGGCGGAAGCGCTCGATAAGGCGGTGCAAGGCAGTTTTGATATCGTTCTGATGGATATGCAGATGCCCGTCATGGATGGCCCAGAGGCAATCCGGCGCATCCGGGCCAGCGGTACGGCTATGGCCTCATGTCCGATCATCGCGTTGACCGCCGATGCGATAAAATCGCACCGCCAGGGCTATCTCGATGCTGGCGCTAACGTTGTGGTAACCAAGCCTGTCAACTGGGCGGTTCTTTTCACCGAAGTGTCTCGCCTTACAGGGACGGAGCTGACGTTTATTGAAGCCGATGCCGTGGATGGGGATGCGCTACCGTCATCTGCCTCTCTGACCGAGCCCTCAGAGGTGGTTGGCCATCGCAACGGTTTTGAGCAGTATGACCTGCTCGATGCCACCATGATCGATACTTTGCTGGACGCCCTAGACGAGGAAACGTTGGCGCCCATGCTGTCGCAGTTCAAGGAAAATATGGGTAAGTATGTGACCCAGCTTGAGGATTTGGTAGCGCAGAGCGATCTTGAACAGAGCAAGCGTACGGCGCATGCCCTCAAGGGGTTGACGGCCCAATTTGGGGCAACACGGGTTAGTACGATGGCCAAGATGATTGAGGAGTCTGCGACGGATGTTGAAGAGGTCAGGCCCTTGCTGCCGTTCCTTAAGCAATCGGTTGAAGACACGATCGTCGTTCTCGATCAGAGAAAATAGATGCTAAGCTCAAACCAGATATGATTCCGAAAGCTGATTTTTCTGATAAGACGTTTATCGTGGTCGACGACGAAAAGCCGATTGTCGATCTCGTTTCTGGTCTTCTCACCGCTCTAGGTGCGAAGAAGGTTCACAAGACCAAATCGCCTGAAATGGTCCTGAATATCTTGGTCGATCATAATGAGAAGATCGACTGTGTGGTGTCAGATCACGGCATGGAACCTATCACCGGTCTGGAGTTGCTGAAGAAAATTCGCGTCGGTCGCAACCCGGCGATGAACCGGAACGTCCGGTTTCTGATGCTGACCGCCCATGGGGATGCCGACGTTGTGAAAAGGGCGATGGCGTTGGATGTCGATGCCTACGTCATTAAGCCTGTGTCGATGTCCAGCCTGGAGACCTCTCTGCACCGCGCGTTTGCCCGGAAGCGTATTCTGCAAGCCGGTTCCTATTATGACCCATACCGCTGATACCCGCGCCGAGCTGATCTGCGGCCAGCTTCCTGGCTTTTTACATAGATGCCGTAGTCAGAACGCGGCGCAGTTCCTGAGCCATAAACCGCACGTTGCCGTCCGAGAGAGTCGGGTGTACGGGCAAAGCGATGGTGCGGTCAGTTAAGTCAAGCGCAACCGGGCGGCTTTGAGATGTATCAAGGCCAGCATTTGCAAAGGCCTGTTCACGCGCAATATCCGGGCAGGCCCCAACCCGTGCTGGTACTCCGGCGGCTACAAGTTCCTCAACAATGCGGTCTCGCGTCCAGTTTGCGCGTAAGGCATCCCGGTCCAGTAGAATGTTGTACTTGTAATAACTGTGCCGGACGTTTTCGGGTGGGATCAGGCTCAGGACAGCTGGAATGCCGCTGATGGCGGTGTCGAAGGCGATGGCATTTCTTCGCCGGACTTCAACCCAGTCGTTTAGTTTTCGCAACTGGAGCCGCCCGATCGCTGATTGAGATTCGGTCATCCGCCAGTTCGTCGCGAACCGCTCGACCAGCCATCTAAAACCAGGTTCTGGATCGGCCTCATGGGCTTTGTCGTAGTCCCAGCCGTGATCGCGGATAGACCACATCCTTTTGAATAAATCCGTATCGGCGGTGATGATCATCCCGCCTTCTCCGCCGGTGGAGATGATTTTGTCCTGGCAAAACGAAAAACACCCAATGTCGCCGAAGGTGCCGACGTGTTGTCCGTTATAGGTCGCCCCGTGCGCCTGGGCGCAATCTTCGATCACGTATAGGCCCGACGCTCGCGCGACGTCCATGACGTCATTCATATCGACGGGCCAGCCGGCAAGGTGGACGGGGATAATCGCCTTGGTTCGCTCCGAAAGAACGGCAGTGATGCTATGCCCTGAGAGGTTTTGTGAGTGTGCGTCGATGTCTGCGACAACCGGACGTGCGCCGCGCCGCGCAACCGCGGCAGCGGTCGCGACAAAGGTGCGCGCCGGAACGATCACCTCGTCTCCCGGGCCGATCTCTAGAGCTTCAAGTGCAACTTCGAGTGCGGCGGTTCCATTGGCGACGGAGAGGGCGTGGTCAATACCGCAATAGGCTGCGAACTCGGACTCGAAGGCCGTGCCCTCATCGCCGGTGCGGTAGTTCACGCGCCCGGAACGTAGTACCGCCGCAACGGCCTCTATCTCGTCTTCAGAATAAAAAGGCCAAGGCGCAAGATTTGGATCGATCGTACTCATGAACGGGTCAGTATGTGGGCTGCATTTTATCGAGCGTATCTCCGGAACAGGGCTTTATACACGGCTTTGACCGGTATATCGCCCCTGCTGTATCCAAAGCATTGAGCGCATTTCCTGACCGGATGATCTGCCTATATGTTACCTGTTAGCCCGACAAAAACCGACGGATCGAGGTTAGCTCTCATTCCGATGATCATTGGGGTGACTCTTTTCGGTTTGTTCGCCGCGCATATCGCGCTCTTCCTTTTCGGGGCCCAGGCTGGACTTGCTGAGCTTGGTATTATTGAAAGCACCGAGGAGAAAGCACTTTACGGTGTTTTACAGGCGGCATGGTCTGGGTTGGCTGGATCGGCTATCGAAACGCAGCGGGTGTTTCCGGCGGTACTGGCATGTGTGGCGTTTTGGGTTCTTGTGATGGCGGTACTCCAGCGGACAGGTGAGGCTGTCGTCAGCGCCGTATTGCCTTTGGGCATGATCGTTTTTCCCGCGGCAGTCTATGAGTTTGCCACCGTCGGTTCCGCGTCTTTGGCGGTTTTGTTGTCCCTGCTCGGGGTTATGGCGGCAACCCGGGATCACGAACCGCACTGGGTGAACGGCGTTGGCTTGGGCGCGGTCATCGGGGTCCTTCCCTTTGTTGATGGGGCCGGCGCCGCCCTTGGTGCGGGCCTTGTCGTCCTCGCCTTGTTCGAGAGCCGCCCGCCACTATTTTGGGGGGCGTTATCGGTCACTGTTTTCGTTCTCGTCGGACTCTTTAGCCAGATGTTCGCATTTGCGCCTCAGGTGTTGGCCGAACCTCATCAAGCGATTGGTGGGCTTCGCGAATACGCCATGCTTTGGGTCGCTCTTGCTGTTAGCGCACTCGCTTTAGCGATGTCGACTAAGCTTCGCAGCATGATCGGTCCGTTGGTGGTGCGCCGGGGAGCCGCCGCCCTTTCGGCGGTGGGTATATCGATCATATGGCTTGGCCTATCGGCGATGACGGTTGGTCTCGACTTATCGCGTGTGCTGCCGGCGCTGTTGGGGTTGGCACTGATCGCAGCCGCGCCATTTGCGCTTTGGATCCGGCTCGTCATGCCGGCAATCAGGTCGATGTGGATTTGGATTCTTATGCCGGTTCTGATGTACAGCTGTTTCTGGCTGGTGCTGAGTGGCATCGACCTCTCAGCCCACCCGTATTCGGAACTCAAACTCTAGAAGATGCGCCCATACCCAGGTTTTTGGCCGAATCCCTAGCTTTTCCGGAACTTATCCCCATCTTAGGCGTCGGGCGTCTGAAGTTTTCTTAAGGGAATCGTCATAACCCTTTGATTTATATACGCATCTTCAAAGGGGCGCGGCGCGTTTATAGACATATGGCTCAAATCCGGTCCATTATACTCCCGATCACATACTGTCCCGGCGCTCCTGCCGGGTGGGCGGAACCTGGATTGGCGCGCGCTGACTATACCTGTCATGCGCGCTTTGCGCGTGTTGCTGTGCCCGAGAAGGAAAAGGTGTGTGATCTGATATGAAATTGGATCATCTGTTTAAAAACCTGATCGTGACGCGAACCGCCGTTTTCGGCGGGACATTCGCCATGGTGTTCTGTCTTGCCATGGCCGGTCTGTCTCAATCCGCAGCGGCGGGCGATATCGACCACATCCTGCGTGAACTTGAGCAGCAAGGACACGCGCGGGTCATCGTGCGCATGCAAGAAAGCGGCAGCGGTCAGGCCTGGGCTGGTCAAAGCTCGGTGCTCGCGCAGCGTGAAGCTGTCCAACGGATGCAGAACGCGCTGCAAAACCAGCTCGTCGCTCATGACATGACGATCGGCAAGTCGTTTTCCACCTTGCCGTTCGTTGGCATATCCGTCGACCGCCGGCAGCTCGCCGACCTCATGACGATGAAAGGCGTCGCCGGATTATACCCGGTGATCTCGGAACGAAAGGCGCAAGCCAAAGAGTCTGATCGGCCAGTCGAAGGGGCATCACTGTCGACGTCGGTGCCCAGTATCGATGTGATCGAAGCGTGGCGCCGCGGTTACGACGGTGAGGGCTTTACCGTCGCAGTGGTCGATGGGGGCTTTGTTGCCGATCATCCCATGCTTACCGGCAAAGCTGTTGGTGATGCGTGTTTCTCTGCCACTTTCGGAACCGACACTTTCTCTCAATGTCCCGGTGGGGTATGGCCGCAGATCGCCCCGGGCGCGGCGAGCAATTGCCCGCCAAATTCTGCCCGCTGTGACCACGGCACACATGTGGCCTCGATCGCTGTTGGCAATAACGGAACCAATTTCGGGGTCGCCCGGGCGGCCCAGTTTATGCCGATCGACGTGTTCTCCCGCGTGACCAGCTCTGACGTTTGCGACCCCGATCCCGCACCCTGTGAGCTGACCGATTCCATCGCTGTGTTGGATGCGCTGAATTACATCAACGAAAACGCTGAGACCCACAATATTGTCGCGGTGAACCTCAGTCTGGGTGGCGGCGCTCACATGGGTGTATGCGACGATGATCCGCGCAAAGTGGTCATCGATATGCTGCGGGAAAAGGGGATCGCCACGTTTGCTGCCGCGGGTAACGAAGGCCTGCACGGTGCGACAAACGCCCCCGCCTGTATCTCTACGGCAAACGGTGTTGGGGCGACCAACGACAGCACATCCGTGGCATCGTTCTCGAATTTCGCCCCCTTTCTCGACGTCATGGCGCCCGGCATCAATATTCAGGGTGCGCATCCTGATGGCGGCCTGATTATGCGCAGCGGCACGTCCATGGCGACCCCGCACGTTGCGGGAGCGTATGCGGTTATCCGCTCAGCAATGCCCGATGCCACAATTGACGAAATTGACGCTGCGGTCGCAGCAACGGGCTTGTCGGTATCGCGAAGCACAGCGAACTTCTCCGTGCCCCGAATTCGCGTCCATACGGCGATACTTGAGCTTCAAGGCATCAACGTCCGAACCTTCAACACCGTTTTTGGCTCCCTCACGACGGAGGCCGGCGAGTCCTTCGTGCGCATCTATAACCAGGACGATGCCGCCGGCCGTGTGCGGGTTACGCTCAGGGACGGCGTTACCGGCGCGCGCCTGGGGCGTTGGACCAGTCCGGAAATCCCCGGGCATGCGTCTTTCCAGTTCAGTGTCGACCGGCTTGAAGCGGAAGCTCAATCTGATGAAGCGATTGCGGCGTCGGACCGGCCCTACTACAACCTTGTAATCGAGTCGGGTTTTGAAGGCTCGTTGCAGCATGTGCTGTGGCAACGCCGTGCGGGCGTGCTGTCCAACATGACCAGTTGCACCGACGGTATCGGCGATGAGGCGCGCACACTGCTCAACGTCCACATGCCGTCGATCACCCAATACCCGTCGTTTGTGCGGATTTTTAATTCTGGCACCATCGAAAATCAGGCCAGCCTCGATATATATGACGCAAATTCCGGAGAATACCTTGGCATGTGGACCAGTCCGGTCATTGCGGTGGGCGCCACGTATGAAGCGACGACAGCGGAGATCGTCGAAAAGCTGCTCGTGGCGGACGACATAAATTCAGATGACACCGAGTCTGCAGAGCCTATTCACGTGAATATCGAGCTGACGTCGTCGTTCACAGGTTACCTGCAACACGCGGTCATGAATCGCGCATCTGATGTGCTGACCGACATGTCCGCAAAATGTGACCTCGGCGGCTAAGAACGGTCCAAACCGTCACCGTGCGCCATTTTCGTTACGTCGTTACCATGCTTTGGCCACTCTTAATCAGGTCTTCGTGAGGAATGTCCTCCCGGCGCTCCGGCACCTCAACACCCCGCTGACAGGCCGGTCTTGAGGACATGGCCTCGTGCCACCTCTGAAGGTGCGAAAGGCCGTCGATGGATACACCTGACCACTCATGGGTTCTCACCCAGGCCCAATTGGCGATATCTGCGATGGAATATTCGTCCGCTAGCCATTCAGACTCGCCGAGGCGCGTATCGAGGACCTCGAACAGGCGGCGGCTTTCGTTCTGATACCGCGATATGGCGGCGGGGATCTCTTCAGGAAAGTAGCGATAGAACACATTCGCCTGTCCCATCATTGGGCCGACGCCGCCCATCTGAAACATCAGCCATTGCATAACGAGCGACCGGCCTTTGGCATCCTGCGGTATGAGTTGCCCCGTCTTTTCTGCCAAGTACACGAGGATGGCGCCGGATTCGAACACCACAAAGTCGTTCTCGTCGTGGTCGACGATCACCGGAATACGGCCGTTGGGATTAAGTTTTAGGAACCAATCCTCCTTCTGCACCTTTTCCTTCAAGGTGATCGGGGTGACGGAATAGGGCAACTCCATCTCCTCCAGCGCAATAGATATTTTGTACCCATTGGGGGTGCGGGCGGTGAGGAGTTCAATCATGATCAGATACCTTGGTCGAAAGGATCAATTGCCGATCCCATAGAGGTCGGTAATGGAGTTATAGGTGTAGCGACTGAAAAGCCAAGATGGCAAATGCGTTTGGTTTAAGATGTCGCTCCGCGTCTCTTGAACTTCCTGCGCCGTGGCTGGCCGGCCACAAAGACAAGAGGGAGCTTCAAGATTTCATACGCGATAAGCGAGAGGATCACGGCTGTGACCATATACACCACAGCGTTTGTATCCAGCGGAATGGCGGGAACAAAGTCGCGCAGCGTGCCCGCCAAGATCGCGTCCTCCGCGTTGCGAAAAAACGACAACGGACGCAGCAGCGTGTTCGACTGTGTTATCGCGTCAAACGCTGTCTGGAGCTGCGCCACACGCATTTCCGCGTCCTGTTCAAGCTCGCGGCGGACAACATCACTCATGGTCTGGTAGCGTACGCCTGTTCGAATGCGTTCTAGATTGGCAACCGCTTCGTCGAGGTGTCCGCCCAATCTCTGTACATACTGAACGATAAAGGCTTCGATCTGTGACGCACCTAAACTCGCTGCAGCTGCCAAGCAGGCACCGATAAACATGTCGATTTTTCGCAGAACCCAATTCAATCGATCACCCAATTTCCAGTCATGGACAGTTTAGCGGTTCTTGCCGACGCGTTCCAATGCGCTGCCCCTCGGTCTATAAAACGCCTCATACAGGCGAACTATGGCGCCTCTATGTTGTGTTATGTCGAGAATGCACATGCGTGTCGATCATTTTGACTTCGTTCTGCCTAAAGATCGTATCGCTAGCCGCCCCGCCGAACCCCGCGAGGCTGCAAAGTTGCTGCATGTTTCCGGGCAGAACTTGGAGGACCGGATCGTCGCCAACCTACCTGATCTGGTAAGGCCCGGCGATGTGTTCGTCTTCAACGATACCCGCGTATTTCCGGCCAGGTTGTACGGTCATCGAGGGAGCGTTCCCGTAGAGGTTTTGTTGCACCGGCGCGAGGTGTCAGGCGCGTGGTTGGCATTGGCCCGTCCCGCAAAGCGCCTCAAGACCGGTGATGCGATCGAGTTTGCCAATGATTTCACGGCTAGGGTTGAAGGCCGGGCTGAGGACGGGTCCGTGAGACTGGCCTTTGACTGCGACGACGAGACGCTTCGCGCCCGGCTGGCGACGCATGGCCACATGCCCTTACCGCCCTATATCGAGCGCGCCGATGACCAGAATGACCGGTCCGACTATCAAACGGTGTATGCACAGCGGGACGGTTCGGTTGCTGCGCCAACCGCGGGACTGCATTTTACGCCGCGCCTTTTGCAACAGATTGAAGGCGCCGGAGCGCAGCTGGAATTTCTGACGCTCCATGTCGGACTCGGCACATTTCAGCCCGTAAAATGCGACGATACGCGGGACCATGTCATGCATCACGAATGGGCTGAGATTGGTAATGACGTTGCTGCCCGCCTTTCTCTCGCCAAGCGCGAGGGCCGGCGTATCATTGCGGTTGGCACCACGAGCTTACGGACACTTGAATCTGCTGCGGATGAGGGAGGGGATATTCCGGCGTTTGCGGGTGAAACGGATTTGTTTATCGTACCGGGCTACCGCTTTAAGGCCGTTGATGTGTTGCTCACCAATTTTCATTTGCCGCGTTCGACACTTTTTATGCTTGTCTCGGCCTTCTCGGGTCTGGAAAACATGAAGGCGGCCTACGCTCACGCAGTCGCCAACGCGTACCGTTTCTATTCCTACGGAGATGCATGCTTTCTTGAGCGCGAGGCTTCCGAGTGACAGGACAGCAGGCCTTTTCTTTCAGAGTCGACGCTGAGGACGGAGCCGCGCGCACTGGGCAAATCAAAACCGCTCATGGGGTTATCGATACACCCGCCTTCATGCCGGTCGGCACCGCAGGTACCGTCAAGGCGATGACGTTTGAAGCCGTCGCCTCAACCGGTGCACAGATTGTACTGGGCAACACCTATCATCTGATGTTGCGCCCCGGTGCAAATCGTATTCAGGCGCTTGGCGGATTACGGACCTTCATGAAGTGGTCAGGCCCGGTTCTCACGGACTCCGGCGGCTATCAAGTCATGTCCTTGGCGAAGCTACGTACACTTTCCGAAGAGGGTGTAACGTTTAGATCCCATTTGGATGGCAGCGCGCAGACGCTGACGCCAGAAAGCGCCATTGAGATTCAGCACAAACTCCACTCTACAATCACGATGGTGTTGGACGAATGCACACCGTTTCCTGCAACCGAGGCAGAGGCCGAAAAAAGTATGGCGCTCTCCATGCGCTGGGCCGAGCGGTGCCGAGGCTCTTTTGTTGAGCGGCCTGGATACGCTCTCTTCGGGATCGTCCAAGGCGGTGTATATCCCGAACTCAGGGCGCAATCCGCGGATGCCTTGAAGAACATCGGATTTGATGGATATGCGATCGGGGGGCTGGCTGTTGGTGAAGGCCAAACGATGATGTTCGATACGACCGCTGCTACGGTTACTAACCTGCCGGCCGAAAAGCCCAGGTATCTTATGGGTGTCGGGAAACCCCTCGACATTGTCGGGGCCGTAGAGCGCGGCGTCGACATGTTCGACTGCGTCCTGCCGACCCGGTCTGGCCGAACTGCTCAGGCGTTTACACGCTTTGGAACAGTAAATCTGCGCAATGCACGCCATGCCGACGACCCCCGCCCACTCGATGAAAGCGTCGCTTGTCCGGCGAGCCGAGACTACAGCCGTGCCTACCTGCATCACCTGGTCAAGTCCGAAGAGATTCTCGGTATGATGCTGCTGACATGGCACAACGTTGCATATTATCAGCAGCTTATGGCGGGGCTTCGATCCGCGATCCGCGCCGGCGAGCTGTCAGCGTTTGCGCAAAATATGCGTGCGGAGTGGACCCGTGGTGACATCGAACCGCTCTGAGACGCTCACGGATGTGCGCAAAGAGCTCGAGTCAGAAGCAAAGCGCCTCGGATTTGATAGCATTAAAGTTGCAGCCGCAGACCTCGCTCCTGACACCACCAGAGCTTTCGATGAGTTTGTTGCGGCGGGATACCAAGGTGACATGGCATGGATGGCCGAGACGGCTGACCGGCGGCGATCACCGACGGCTCTGTGGGCCGACGTTAAGTCGATCATTACGGTTGCGGTGAACTACGGCCCTGATCAGGACCCACTTGCTCTGCTTGAGCACCGTGACCGGGCAGCGATCAGCGTCTACGCCCGTGGCAAGGACTATCACGATGTCATTAAGAAGCGCCTCAAGGCGTTGGCGCGTTGGCTTGTGGATCAGGCTGGCGGCGATGTCAAAGTGTTCGTCGATACGGCACCAGTTTTGGAAAAACCCATCGCCCAAAACGCAGGACTCGGTTGGCAGGGCAAACACACGAACCTCGTCTCGCGCGCGTTTGGATCATGGCTTTTCCTAGGTGAGATTTTCACCACCCTGGACCTGACGCCGGACCCCGCCGAGTCGGATCACTGCGGGGGCTGCCAGGCGTGCTTGGATATCTGTCCGACGTCGGCGTTTCCCGCACCCTACCGGCTCGATGCGCGCCGCTGTATTTCCTACCTGACGATTGAACACAAGGGCCACATCCCGCGTGACCTAAGACCGCTCATGGGAAACCGCGTGTACGGATGCGACGACTGCCTGGCAGTCTGTCCATGGAACAAGTTCGCGCAGGTGGGCACTCTGCCAGACTTGATGCCCAGGCTGGAGCTGACGGCTCCGCGTTTGGTCGATCTTGCACAGCTCGATGACGCGGATTTCCGCGCCCTGTTTGCAGGGACGCCGGTTAAACGCGTTGGCCGGGACCGCTTTGTCCGCAACGTCTTGATCGCAATCGGCAATAGTGCCGCGCAGGACGCGTCAAGCGTTGTCGAGAAACTCTGCAAAGACCCGTCTGCCTTGGTGCGCGGTGCGGCGGTATGGGCTCTGGCCCGCGTCAATCGCGCGCGCGCTGAAGTCCTCGCGGACACCCTCGGTAGTCAAGAATCCGATGAAGAGGTGAGGTCTGAATGGCGCGCCATATAAGCCTAGCGCTGGCGTTGGCCCTGTGCGGTTGCCTGCACGGGGCGATTGATGGCCATGCCAAGACCTGGTCCTTCAGGGATTGCATAGACTGTCCGGAGGTTGTTGTGTTGCCGTCCGGACGCTTCACCATGGGCGCGGATGATGAGCGCGAGTCTTTTGGTCCCGCCCGGGACGCTATCATTACAAGATCATTCGCTATTTCTCGGACGGAAATTACCTTTCGCGAGTACGATGTCTGTGTCCAGGCAGGTGGCTGCCGAGGGAACATCAGCGATCATGGCTGGGGCCGGGGCGATCGACCCGTCATCAATGTGTCCTGGCCGGATGCCCGCGCCTACGCTGATTGGCTTAGCCGTACGACCAAACACCGCTACCGGCTACCGACCGAGGAGGAGTGGGAATACGCTGCTCGGGCCGGGTCTCCGGCCCGATACTTCTGGGGTGCGGAGGTGGGCACCGGGTTGGCGAACTGCCGGGGGTGCGGGACGCCGTGGAGTGGGCGGCAATCAGCGCCGGTGGCGCAGTTTGAGCCAAACGCCTTCGGGCTGTACGACATGCACGGCAATGTGTCGGAATGGGTCGCGGACTGCTGGATTGATCGATCCGGCGGACCAGGGGACTCCGGCGGCGCGTCATCAGATTGCGCTGCCAGAGTGACCCGAGGAGGAGACTGGTACTATGTGGCCGCCCTCTCCACGTCTGCGGCCCGGAAACCAAACGCGCCAAACCTCAACAGCTACACCATTGGTTTTCGCATTGTGCGTGAACTGTCTCAGTAGAAGGGTGTTGTCGCCTAGGCGTTGGCAAGCGCGCGGGCCATCTGACTCAGTGCTTCCTGATGGCGCTCGTTCTCGATACTTGAGAAATTGCGCGCCAGTTCAAGGCACATCCGCTGACGCGGCGGCACAGTTTCCTCATTCCCGCCTTCTAAGCCTTCGAAGAAGTGGGTTAACGGTACACCCAGAACTTGGGTGATCTCATAGAGACGGCCTGCTGAGATGCGGTTGATGCCCCGCTCATATTTGTGGGCCTGTTGATATGTCACGCCAATCATGTCTGCCATCTGCTGTTGGCTGAGACCCATCATGATCCGCCGTTCCCGGATGCGGGTTCCGACATGCTTGTCGATTTCACTTGCCTTGTTGGCCGGGCGGACCGGCGCGTCAGATTCGCTAAAGGCTGTATCGCGCGGTGACATAGTTGTTCCCCTTTATTGTGGTGGCTCCAGTTTCACCGCTGCCGCGAAGACCTCAACCAGGAGACGGGTTTATACCGCAGCAACTAACGCACCTTAGGTGTCCAGGCCGCACGACTCTGTGATTAGTTTGTAAAGTAATGTTAATTGGGCGGGCGGAACTTAAACCAAGGGTTTTGTGGCGTTCTGGTCATCCGTTGATGCTTATGAAGCCCAGCTGAAAAGGCGGCTCAGCCGTCTTTGCGCGTTTTCATGAGCCCTTCGAGTTGGCTTTGCATGGCGTCTAGCTGAGCCTTGAGGTCCTCAACACCGCCCGGTCCAGCCGTCGCGGCCGGTTCGGCATCTTCGGTAGCGGTGTCTGAACCGGATGCGTTTTGGTTCTCTTGTCCAAACGGGGTCATCATCCGCACAGCATTTTCGAACATGGTCATGTTCTGACGGGCCATGGTCTCAAACTGTCCCACAGGAAAGAACCCTTTGAAGGCCTGTTGCATGGCGTCGCGCATGCTTTGTTCATTTTGAGCAAACGCCTCCATGCTTTGTTCGAGATACTTCGGCAATACGCCGCCAAGTGAGTCTCCGTAAAAGCCGATAATCTGGCGCAAGAACTTGATCGGTAGAAGGTTTTGCCCCTTGGCTTCTTGCTCCACGATGATCTGGGTCAAGACGGAGCGGGTCAGGTCTTCGCCGCTCTTGGCGTCGACCACCACAAAATCCTCATCCTCTTTAATCATCTCGGCCAGATGGTCGAGTGTGACGTAGCTTGACGTTTTGGTGTTGTAGAGGCGCCGGTTGGCATACTTCTTGATCGTGATGACGCCTGAGTCGGTCGATTTATCAGCCATCGACATCGCCTTCTGTTTGTGTGCACCGCATGCGAGACTTACGTTGCCCCAAGACCTTATATTGTGCTCTGCACAACAAAAGGAGTCAAAGTGAGTCGGGTAGTTCCCCTGGGGGTCATCAGCAGGCCGATGGGGTGAACGCTCCCGACGCCGCCCCTGGCCCGCAGCAGGGCCGGGCGATATAGTTCCATGATGACGGACTCCGAGGACGGCAGCGTTGATCTTGATGCCTTGGCGCAGCGGTACATTGAGTTGTGGCAAGAGCAGGTCGCGCGCATGTCCGAAGATCCTTCAGTGGCGGCTCTATGGCGCCCTTTTCTAGAGAATGCCGGTCAAACGGCGGGATGGACACCTGAGACCCTCGCAGCCACATTTTCCGCCGTTCAATCTCAAGCCAGCGACTGGGCGGCTCGGGCCTCGTCCTCTGCCACTTCATCTGATGATGGAGGGGATGATCTTGCAGATGTGCTTCGCCGGCTTGACGCCATTGAGCAAAGGCTCGCCAATCTCGAATCCGATCAGAACGGCGATTGAACAAGAGACCGGAGTTCTGCTGGCCGATTCGGATTGGACTGGCGTCGTCCCTAAAGTCGCGTTCGTCGATGCCCTGACCCGCCATTGTCAGCGGCGGCTGCAAAAGTTTGCGCGCGGAATTGCCGCCTATCAGCACCACCCTCATCGCAGAACACTTGAGCCACCAACCGCATGGCGTGGCGTACCTGATGTGCCGGTCCAGGATTTCGGCGGCGAGGATGGTGCGGTCCCAGTGGTGGTCGTGCCGTCGCTAATCAACCGCTCAACCGTTCTCGACCTCTATCCCGACCGAAGCTTCATGCGGTTTTTATCGGCGAACGGTATTCATCCTTACCTGTTGGACTGGACCGCAGCAGGCGCTGCGCCGCGCGACGCCGATTTGACGTACTACATTACTCACTTGTTGATCCCTGTGCTGCGTGAGATCGGCAGCACGCATGGGCGGCCCCCGATACTTGCCGGGTACTGCATGGGCGGTACGCTGGCGGTAGCGGCTCCGGCCCTTCAGGCAGACCTCGTCAGCGGACTGGTGCTGCTGGCTGCGCCGTGGGATTTCCATGCCGACAACGAAGGGCTGCGCAACTGGTTGACGATTGCAAAGCCCGGACTTAGCGCTTTGCTCGACGGTTGCGGCGAAGCCCCAGTCGACCTGCTGCAAGCTTTGTTTGCTGGACTCGACCCATCTTTGGTGGGCCGCAAGTTCCGGTCTTTCGCCGAGATGGACCCGGACAGTGACGCGGCGCAGCGATTTGTGGTGCTGGAAGACTGGTTGAACGATGGCGTTCCACTTGCCGGTCCCGTGGCGAAGGAATGCCTCATCGATTGGTATCTTGAGAATACGCCGTTGAATCGTTGCTGGAAAGTCGGCGGGCAGCCGGTTGATCCAGCGTCGGTCACGTGCCCGACACTTGCAGTGATTCCCGCGCGGGACCGGATCGTTCCACCGGCATCGGCAGAAAAGCTGGCGGAAGCTATTCCCAACGCAACCATCCATTCTGTGGCTTTGGGGCACATCGGGATGATGACCGGACGGCGAGCCGAGAAAGAGGTCTTTGATCCGGTCGCCGACTGGATTAAGAATGTTGCATCGCAATAGCGCACGGCCTGGAGCCGCATAAATCCTCAAGTTTGCCGTTTCGCACAGCACAAGGACGTTTCCATGACTGATATCGTGATCACCTCCGCCGTTCGCACACCCATTGGTGCTTTCGGTGGCAGTTTGTCCAGCCTTGAAGCGTCAGATCTCGGTCGAATCGTTATTTCCGATGCTCTTTCTAAATCCAGCGTTGAGGGCAGTGACGTTTCAGAGGTGGTGATGGGGCAGGTGCTCACGGCGGGCACGGGGCAAAACCCCGCCCGCCAAGCCTCGATTGGTGCCGGTGTGCCGAAAGAAGTTCCGGCCATGACCATCAATCAGGTGTGCGGGTCTGGCCTGAAGGCGGTCGCGCTCGGCGCCAGCAGCATTCTCGCAAGTGACAATGCCGTCGTTGTTGCCGGTGGTCAGGAGAGTATGTCGAACGCGCCCCATTGTACGCACTTGCGCAACGGCACAAAGATGGGTGACGCCCAACTCATCGACACCATGATCAAGGACGGCCTGTGGGATGCCTTCAACGGCTATCACATGGGCACGACGGCGGAGAACATCGCCGAGCAGTGGCAGTTGACCCGTGACGCACAAGATGAATTCGCCGCGCACTCCCAGCAGAAGGCGGAGAAGGCGTTGGCCGACGGCAAGTTCAAAGACGAAATCGTGCCGGTGAAAATTACCGTCAAGCGCGAAGAAAAAACCTTCGATACAGATGAGTATCCGCGCGCGGGAACAACGGCGGAGTCGCTTGGCAAACTGCGGCCGGCGTTCGCAAAGGAAGGTACGGTTACGGCCGGCAATGCATCCGGGATCAATGACGGCGCCGCCGCGGTTGTTCTGATGTCAGCCGACGAAGCCGCCAATCGGGGGCTGACGCCGATTGCCCGCGTTGCCTCTTGGGCGCAGGCCGGGGTCGACCCTGCGATCATGGGTACCGGCCCCATTCCAGCGTCGCGCAAGGCCCTCGAAAGAGCTGGTTGGTCGGTTGGGGATTTAGACCTGATCGAAGCAAACGAGGCCTTCGCTGCTCAATCTCTTGCGGTGTGCAATGACCTCGGGTTCGATCCGGAGAAGGTCAACGTCAATGGCGGCGCCATCGCTCTCGGTCATCCTATCGGCGCATCCGGTTGCCGTGTTCTCGTCACCCTTCTGCACGAGCTTGCGCGGCGTGACGCCAAGAAAGGTCTTGCGACCCTATGCATTGGCGGCGGCATGGGCATTGCTCTTTGCGTGGAGCGCGCCTGACCTCAGACCTCTGCCATAGCGTTCAAGGCGCTAGGCCGCTAAGCTTCCCTCTTCATCGGAGGGAACGACGTATGTTGGTGCCAGCAGGTAGATGCTTTCTCGCAGGTCTTGTGGCTCTACTCATCACAGCGAGTCCGCAGGCGCAAGAGCGCGAACGTCCGGCTGTTGACGACTCCGGCACGATCTCGGACAGCGACATCGCGGTGCCGATGTCGAATTTCCTCAGCGATGAGATCAAGGCTGAGTTTACGCGGCGTCTGCTTAATCCCCCACCGATTTCAATGACCGATGGCCTGGAAGCGGTTCGGGCGCGGTCTGACGAATACTCCAAGCTGTATTTTGAAGAATGGCGCGAGATTTATGACCTCAAGGTTACGGAAACACACATTGAGGGTGTGCGTGTTCACATCGTCGAGCCCGCAGACGGGCCTACCCCTGGCAACGAGACTCGGGTGCTGATCAACGCCCACCAGGGCGGCTTCATGTTTGGGAGTGACTACGGCGGCCGGGTCGAAGCAGCACCCCTGGCTGGCTTGGCAGGTGTGAAGGTCATCGCGGTCGACTATCGCCTTGCGCCCGAGCATCAGTTCCCAGCGGCCAGCGAAGATATGGAAACCGTCTACCGGCACGTACTTGAAACCACACCACCGGAAAACATCGGGATTTACGGGTGTTCTGCGGGTGGAACCCTGACAGCACAGACCATTCCCTGGCTGCAAAGCAAAGACCTGCCGCTCCCTGCGGCCATCGGCATCTTCTGCTCCGGGGCCATGGGCACATTCTGGTTTGGCGGAGATTCCGGTTCGCTGAGCGCCTTGCTCAACGCCACGGCGCCTGTCAGCGCAGCGGACATGGACGCCCGGCCTCGAAACTACTTCGACGGCATCGATCAGAACGATCCGCTTGTGACGCCGGGTTTGTTTCCCGACACCCTCGCTACGTTTCCGCCAACTCTTGTCGTCAGCGGCACGCGCGATATCGCTATGAGCAATGCGGTGATGACCCATACCAACTTGCTTCTTGCGGGTGTTGAGGCAGACCTGTTCATTCAGGAAGGGCTGGGTCATGGCCATTTTTTTCTGTTTCCCGGCACACCGGAAGCAGAGACAGCCCATCGTGTTATCTGGAATTTTTTTGACAACCACCTTGGGCGTTAGGGCTGAGCGAAAAACTACAGAATTCATAGTTCAAAGAAGCGGGGGGGGCTGACATGACACAACGAGTTGCATTGGTAACGGGTGGAACGCGGGGCATTGGAAGGGCGATCGCAGAGGCCCTGGCGGCTGCGGAATACAAGGTCGCAGCAAACTACGCGGGAAACGATGAAGCTGCGTCGCTGTGTGAGAAGGAAACGGGCATCACGTGTTACAAGTGGGATGTCGCTGATTTCGATGCTTGCAAGGCGGGTGTCGCGCAGATCGAGCAAGATCTCGGGCCCGTCGATGTCCTTATCAATAACGCGGGCATTACCCGGGACGGAACCATGCACAAAATGGATCCGACGCAGTGGGCGAGTGTCATCGAAACCAATCTCGGTTCTTGTTTCAACATGACCCGTTGTGTGATCGACGGCATGCGCGCGCGCAAGTTCGGTCGCATCGTTAACATAGGGTCAATCAATGGGCAGGCAGGCCAGTATGGCCAAGTCAACTACGCGGCCGCGAAATCTGGAATCCATGGGTTCACAAAGGCCTTGGCGCAGGAAGGCGCGAGTGCGGGGATCACTGTGAATGCGATTGCGCCGGGTTATGTTGACACGGATATGGTCCGGGCAGTGCCCGCCGCGGTGCTTGAGAAAATCGTCGCGCGTATTCCGGTTGGGCGGCTCGGCAAGGCGCACGACATCGCGCGTGGCGTATTGTTCTTGGTCGCGGAAGACGCCGACTTTATCACCGGGTCGACAATGTCGATCAACGGCGGCCAGCATATGTATTAGGCTTACACCGAACCGATAGACGCTAAAGGCACGAGGTCATGGGTTTAAGGACGATGTCGGTTATCGCTATTGCGGGCGCTATTGTGGTCGCGATGCTGGCGACGCTCGCCCTGTTCCGCTCGGATTCTCTCCGTCTTTCTTTGGCTGAGTTGCGCGGTTTGTATTCAACGTCCGAGTCAAAGTTCACCAACATCGCCGGCTTGTCGCTTCACTACCAGGACGAGGGCGAGGGGTTTCCCGTGGTCTTGGTGCATGGGTCCGAAGGCACATTGCGGACCTGGGACCAGGTCGTTGACGCGCTTAGGGATGACTACCGCCTGATTCGCTTGGAGTTGCCGGGGCGCGGTCTGTCGGCCGGTGCGGCGCCGGGTGAGGTCGATGACGACGTCACCCTGCACGGCATGATCGTTGACTTGCTGGGTGAACTTGGTGTCGACGGGCCGTTTTATGTTATCGGCCAGTCCAGCGGCGGCACGGTCGCCACCCGCCTTGCGGCGTTTTATCCCGAACGGGTGCAGAAAGCCGTGGTGATCAACATGCCGTCAGCGCCGGTGCGCATACCGCGCAGTGCCCGCCCGCCCGATGTGCGCCGTGCCATGCAGGTCAATGACGACATGCTGCAGTTCCGTACTCGTGGCTTCTGGCGCACGTACTACACCTATCTTTGGGGAGAACCTGAGCGCCTAAGCGATGAGCTGATCGACTTGATGTACGATCAAAACCGGCGATACCGCGCACCGCTGGCCCGGCCTCTGATTCCGGCCAACTTCACACCGGAACAGGCGGATGCCAATCTCGGTAACGTGCGGGCTCCGACGCTCGTGATCTGGGGAATGGTCGATCCGGTATTGCCGCCGCGCATGCTTGATGAACTGACCAAGCGCATGACCCAGGCAGAGATTGAGATTTTCCGGTTGCCCGATACCGGACACTTTCCTGCCCTTGAGGCGCCGGAGTTGATCATTCCGCCGATTGAGGAATTTTTGGCCAGACCTATCGCAGAAGAGCCGGCTGAACCCCCGGAAGGTGCCGAGCAAACGCCTTAAGCCGGATCGAACACGCGCTTGAGGTGATCGTCCGATAACGGTGCGGTCAGTTTCGATACGATCACGCAGACAATCACGCACATGACACCACCGAGCGCTCCAACCGAGAACGCATTGGGGGTTTGGCGTTCCAGCCATGCAGTAACGGCGTGGAACGTCGAACCCTCTGTGCCTGAGGCCGTGACAAAACCGCCGGCGAGGATGACGAAGACCACAGCACCAGTCACGAACCCGGCGATCGCGCCCGGCGCGGTTAGGCCGCGCCACATCACGCCCAGCACCAGCGGTCCCCACAGCGCGGCGGATAGGCCACCGAAGCCCAAAGCGACGAGCAGTGAGATGTTCATGTTCTGGGTCGCGTAGGCCAGGGCGACGGATGCTGCCAGCACGCCGACGGTCGCCACCCTACTGATCTGCAAGGTGATGCGGTCGATATCTTCTGTCGATTTATGCGCGTGCATCTTGGGTGCGAAAGTCAGGCGGTAGAGGTCGTTGGCGATCACCTGGCTCATGGCGATGACCAGTCCGTCCGCCGTGGACATGATGGCGGCCAGGATGCCGATGCCCAGAAGTGCCGCCAGCCAGGTCGGGAAAACTTCGATGAACAGTTCCGGTACGGCATTGTTTGCCCCGGCGTTCATGGTGAACAGATCATCACCGAACAGGGCGCGTGCAAGCATGCCGCCGAAGGCCATGCACGGCAGGATAAGCCCGAAGGTGAAAGCGATTTTGATGAAGCGGCTGCGGTCTGCTTCGCTTTTCAGCGCCCACAACTTGTTGCCGACATGAGGCATCAGGCCCAGCGGCACATGCACGAACACCAGGGCAACGACATGCCACCACTCGCCGACCACCGGGGAGTTCTCATAAAGAACTTTAGTGGTTTGTGGATCGACCGCTTCCATGCGGTTGACCACATTGCTGACGCCACCCTGTTCCAGGCCGAAGCCGGTGAGGAACATGATCAACAGCAGCACAGCGAGCACGAGCATGAGAAAGCCCTGCAGTGCGTCAGTCATCATGTCGGCGTGAGCGCCGCCGAGCACGACGTAGACCGCCAGCACGACAGTGGTGATGCCGAGGGCCCACGGCAGGGACAGGCCGAGCATGGTCTCGAACATGACGACGCCGGAGACAAGTTGCCCGGCCATGTAGAACAGCAGGATCAGCGAGAACAGCGCGGCGACAACGCGCATAGCCTCGGAGTTGTAGCGCTCGCCCAGATATTCCGGGATGGACCGGCTGCCGAAGGTCTCGCCCGCACGTGCGACGGTTTTCTGGCAGACGTACACACCTGCATAGGCGCCCAAGGGATAGCAGAACATGATCCACATGGCTGGCAGGCCGAAGGTGTAGGCTAGGCCGGGTATGCCGAGGAAGGTCGCCCCGCTGGCCACCGTCGATGTGAAGGCAAGGGCGAGAAACCAGGGGCCGTAGGAGTGTCGCGCGGTGGCGAAATCATCCGCGCTCTTGACCTTGCGCTGGCCGAGGATGCCGAACCAGATCATCACGCCCGTGTACATGAACATGAAGATCCAGCAGTAGGTCTGCAGTGTCATAGCGGTGTCCCCCAACCCCGAAACGCGGCCCGAACATGTCCCCTGGGCGCGGCGGCAGTGTCCCGGAAAAAAAGGTATTGGTCAAAAAGCGAGGAACGAGCCCATGCACGCCACCAGTTTCTGCGGGGCCGGTCTGAATCCAGCAATGAATTCAATGCTCTATTTTTGAGTCAAACGAGCCCATGCACGACGCAATTTCACCCGCGTGCCGACCCCATGCAAATATTATTAAGGTTGTATGGGCCTGCAATTTCCACCAACCTAAAACGCTGAACGCTCGGGGAGGTGAGGCCATGATCAGGTATGTGAAAAAGCGCTGGACGGCGTGGATGTATAAATCCGGGACGCTGACAACCGCCGAAAAGAAGAAAAGCGAAAATCGCAAGATGGAGTTGTTGTGGGGCGACCGGGTGCGCGTCATCAACCAGAACGAGGCGATGTGGAAAGTAAAAGCCCGGGGCCGGACGGGCTACATCGAGCCGTCTAGACTGGGCACGACCTCTTATCTGGAACTCTACTTTATCGATGTCGGCCAGGGCGACGGCGTGTTGATCCGCACGCCCGACCATCGGCACATCCTGATCGATGGCGGGTGGCCGAGAAAGAGCCAGCCCACGGGCAAGAACGCTTCGGATTTTGTCGATTGGAAGTTCAAACGGGACTACGAGCTCGATCGCATTTCGCTTGATGCGATGATCTGCTCTCACAACGATCAGGATCACTATGGCGGCCTGTGGGACCTGCTTGACTCGGCCCAGTACACAAATGCCGATGGCATCACCCGCGAGTTCGACTGCGACGGCGTTGACGTCGAAGCGTTCTACCACGCAGGCCAATCGTGGTGGAAAGGCTCCAGTGGCCGAACGCTTGGGAAGTACGAGCGCACAACCAGAGGAGATATGTGGACGCAGTTGCTGGAAGACCGCGGCAGTTTGACCCGCGGGCTTACCAGCAGCGGGCCCGGCCTTAAGCTGCAAGGGGAGTGGGCCAAATTCTTGCGCAAAGTCAAAGACGCCAAGACGGCGGCCGGCGTGCCCACGCCTGTCACACGGCTGAGCAGCGCCAGCGGCTATGTACCTGGCTTCAATGATAGCAACGGTGTGAGTTTGAAAGTCATCGCCCCGGTCGAGTTTGAGGTTGACGGTGCCCCGGCCATTCGGAGGTTTGCTGGCGGGACGAGCAAAAACACCAACGGCAACCGCGTACTGTTGCGGTTGGATTACGGCGCTGCCCGCATTTTGCTGACCGGTGATCTCAATACAGCGAGCCAACAATCTTTATTGGACGACTACGTGGGTGAACATGGGGAATTCGCCTGTGACGTGGCCAAGGCCTGCCATCATGGCAGTGGCGATGTGTCCATCTCTTTCCTTGAGAAGATGGAGCCGGCCTGTACGGTCATTTCCTCAGGGGACAGCGAGGGCCATGATCACCCAAGACCCAACATCATCGCGGCCAGCGGCCTGACAGGCTACAGAACGGTGGTGAACGACGAGCTCAAGACGCCATTGGTGTTTTCCACCGAACTGGCCCGAAGCATCGCGCTTGGCAAACTCGGACAGCTTGAACGGTTAAGCTCTAGCGGAACGGTTCAGGCGGAAATCAAAGGCTCTGCGCTGCGTCGCCATCGCGCTCGCTATAAAGTGACCATGTCGGGAGACCGCAATCCGAAGACGGAGACCTCACGGATGGGGACCCGCGCCATCGCCCATCGAATGATCTACGGGCTTATCAACATCCGCACGGATGGAGAGACCATCATGTGTGCGGCGTTGAACGAGAAAGACAGCAAGTGGAATGTGACGACATTTAAAGCCCGGTTTTAGGGGCCTTTCGTCTTAGCCATGCGTCTTACCCATTCGCAGCGACTGCCCGCGCCAAGGCGCAAAACGCTGTGATATTGATCTGCTCGGGCCGCGCTGTCGGTTCGATCCCCGCGGCGGCGCACAGAGCCTCCGCATCGCCCAGAGACTTCAAGCTGGTGCGCAGCATCTTACGGCGCTGGCCGAAAGCGGCGGCGGTGACCCGGGCCAGCGTATCGGCATCGGCTTCGGCAAGAGGGGCTGCGCGCGGGATCAGATGCACGATGCTGGAATCCACTTTCGGGGGCGGGGTGAACGCTTTGGGATTGACGTCGAAGTCTTTGCGCACTTGCCAGCGCCAGCCCGCAAACACAGACAGACGCCCGTACTGTTTCGATCCTGGACCAGCGGCCAGGCGCTCCGCCACTTCCTTCTGCACCATCACGGTGAGGGAGGCGAAGGCATCCGGGCGATCGAGCCAGGTGAGGATCAAGTCCGTGCCGATGTTGTAGGGCAGATTGGCAACCACACGCCGCGGCGTGTTTCCCAGCACCGTGATGTTCGTGCGTTGTGCATCGCCTTCGATGATTTCAAGTTGGCCGGGGTACGCGGCCGCCAGGTCGGTTAAGATCGAGATGCACCGCGGGTCTTTTTCGATGGCGATCACGCGCGCGCCCTGGGCCAAGAGGGCGCGAGTCAGGCCGCCGGGCCCTGGCCCGACCTCGATGGTGGTGCCGCCCGATAAATCCCCGGCACTACGGGCGATCCGCGCGGTGAGATTGAGGTCGAGCAGAAAATGCTGCCCCAAGCCTTTATGCGCCGAGAGCTTATGGTCGCGAATGATGTCGCGGAGCGGCGGTAAGTCCGACGGGGACGGGGCCACGGCCTAGCCCTTTGCGACGGCGCGGTTGGTGGCGATGGTATCAGCCATCTGAATCGCCGCCACCAGGCTGTCGCACCGAGCCTGCCCCGTGCCGGCCAAGCCGAATGCGGTGCCGTGATCCGGAGACGTGCGCACGAACGGTAGTCCCAAAGTGACATTGACGCCGCCGTAGAAGTCCAACGTCTTGAGCGGGATCAGAGCCTGGTCATGATACATGCACAATACGGCGTCGTGGTTGGCGCGGGCGTCGCCGTGGAACAGCGTATCGGCGGGTAGTGGACCGGACACATCGATACCCGCGCTGCGTAACAGTTCCACTGCAGGCGCGATGATGTCCGCCTCCTCGTTGCCGAACTTGCCGCTTTCTCCGCCGTGCGGGTTTAGGGCCGCGACCGCCAGCCGGGGTGCGGCGATGCCGAAGTCCTGCCGCAAAGCCCGCGCGGTGATCCGGCCATGTTCGGCGATGGCGTCGGTGGTCAGCGCCTTTGCTGCGTCGGCATGGGCAAGGTGAATGGTCACGGGAACCACGCGCAGACCGTTTTTGACTTTGTTACTGGCCAGCATCATCACCGGCTGGACGCCGGGCCCGGCCAGCGCGCCGAGATACTCCGTATGGCCGGGATGACCGAAGCCGCGATCTTGCAGGCTGGCTTTGTGGATCGGGTTGGTGACCAGCGCCGCCGCCTCGCCGGCACGCACCAGCCGCACGGCAGTGTCGATAGCACCAATTACCGCCACAGCATTGGCCGAATCCGGTGTGCCCAAGGTTGCCGGTACAGCCAAGGGCGGGTCAACCGGAAGCACAGGGAGCGCGGATGAAAAAAAGCGCGATGCTTCATCCGGCGCCGAAATGGTTTGCAGAGAGCAATCAAGCTTCAGTGCGAGGGCCAATGCACCCAGACGTCCCGGATCATCGATGACGAAAAACGGCGGCAGGGTGCTGCGGTGTTCGGTGTAGGCTTTGAGAACGATGTCTCCGCCAATACCGGCGGGATCGCCCATGGTGACGGCAAGGGGCAGGCGGGTCATGCCGCCGCGTCCTAAAGCCGGACGTCGATCAGAGCCTGACGGCGCAGGTCGCGTAAGCGCTGACGGGAAATGGTGTCGAGCTTTTCGTTTTCGAGCCGGGCGTAGACCTGGTTGGGTGAGGGTAACCCGTCATCTTCCTCGCGGGTGCAGACCATCACGAACAGACGCGCGCCGGCGACGTCCAGGGGTTGGCTGACTTGATTCACCGGCAGGCTGACGACCGCGTCGCGCACGGCTTCCGGCAGACCGCCGACGCGGATGAGGTCGACCGGGCCCGAGCCAGGCCCGCCGATCTGACCAGCCCACTGATTCATCTGGTCGCAGCTGAACACCTGCGTCTGGATGGCTTGAGTCAGTTGGGCGATGCGCGCTTCGGAGAGGGCGTTGCGTCCGGCGGTGGGCAAATAGATCTGGCTTAAAGTTACCGCCGCCATGAGCGGCGACGCTTCAGCGGTCGAGCGCTGATCGCGGACCACCAAAATGGTGTAACCGGACAAGGTGCGGATGGGGTCGGACACGTCGCCGGGATTTAGCCGGGTCAGGGCGCGGTCCAATTCGGCTTCGAGTTCGCCGGCATGAATCCAGCCGAGGTCGCCGCCTACAGCAGCGGTCGGGCTTTGCGAGAATTGTTGCGCCAGGGCGGGGAACGGTGTGCCTTCGCGGGCGCGCTCTGCCAACTGTTGAGCCAACTGCCGGACGTCGTTATCACGGGCGCCCACGCCAATGGGCAGAAAGATTTCCGCCAACAGGTATTCCGGTTTGCCCTGGTTGGCTTTGAGCCGCTCGATGACAACCTCGACTTCTTCCTCGGTGACGTTGACATCGCGTGCGAGCACTTCGCGCACCACACGCAGCCACGCCACGTCGGCTTCCACCTGGGCGTAGAACGTGCCCGAGTCGATGCCTTGCTGGCTGAGCATGGCGGTAAACGCCCCCGGCTGCATACCGTTGTTTTGTTCGATGATCTGAACTGCTGCGAGGACCTCTTCTTCCGTGGTCTCAATTTCCTCGCGCCGCGCTTCCTGAAGCTTGAGTTTTTCCTCGATCAAGGAGTTCATGACCTGCGGTAAGAGGCGCTGGCGGACTTCAATGGAGTCTTCGATGCCCGATGTGACCAGGAACATCTGGATGCGCGATTGAACATCGAACAGCGTAATGACGTCTTCGTTGACAACGGCGGCGATGCGCACGGCATCCTGCTGGGCCTGGGCCGGCAGGGTGGGCGCCAGGACCGATGCCACCAGCGCACAGGTTCCGGCAAAGGCGCCCCTGAGTAGGCGTTCAATAGAAATAATTCGCTGGCCAATCATTGCCGCAAATATGCTCTTTAAACTCATCTGAGTATCCAGCCTTGTAAACCACCTGCCGACCGTTCGCGGTGGCCCGTGCCGCCGCCGGACTCGGCCTGACAGCCAAGCCGCCCCAGACCTGTGGCCGTGACATGTGGCGGTAACATACCCATCTGAGCGCGGCCAATCCAGCCCGCAAAAGTCCAGTGACTCTGCCGGTTTGCGTCGCTCCACCCGTGGTATGGCTGGGTCCGGTGTTGCGGCCTGAGGCCAATATGTATAGTGGGGAACATGGCAAGAAAACGGCACATCCGTAGCACGTTGGTCGCCCTGATGGGTCTGGCGCTGGTATGCCCGCCGTTAACCGGGGCCATCGCCGCCGGTTTCGGGCTCGATCTTGCGCATCATCATTGCGACGATCATGGCATTGAGACACTCGCTGATCACGCCAAAGATGCACATGACCACGCTCACGAGCATGATGTGGATAATCTAACGGACGCACATGCTCACGCCGGAACGGGTGATCATGATCCCTACCAATGCGATCAATGTGATATCGCGTTGGTCGCGTTGCCTGCGGATGCTGTGATCCAGCCTCACACAGAGGTGACCTTGCCCGCCGTACAGGACGTCCTGCGTCTGCGGGCTGCCGATCCGCCCCTGGCGTTTAAGCCCCCCATCGCCTAGCCGCGCCGGCACTGAGCCGGTGTGAATCGTTCTCCTTGGCAGCGTGCGCTGCCGAGGGGGTGATGCGGCAATGGGACAAGGGATCTCCCCATGAATATGAAACAATACGCCGGCTTTATGCTGGTGTGGCTGGCAGGCAGCACGTCCGTCCTGGCGCAAACGCCGGTGACTTTGCCGGATGTGGTGGCGCAGGCGCTGCAAAACAGTCCGGATGTGGCGCGGATCGACCGCGATCTGGCGGTGCGGCTTGCCGATGCCATCGATGCGGAAACGCGCGCCAATCCGGAAGTGGAGGTGCTCGGCCGGTTATCGGACGCAGGAGACGGCGCCGGGGTCGAAATTGAAGTCAGCCAGCCGATCCGGTTTTCCGATTTTAAGCTTCGTCCCGTATACGCGGCGGCGTTGCGTCAGTCTGCGACCGTGGAGCAGGAAGCCGGACTGTTCGATCTGGTCAATCGGGTGACGGAACTCTACGTCGCCCATTGGGCGGCCCAGGCGCGGGAAGACCTGGCCCGCCGTGCGGCGGCTGAGGCGTCGGACATCACCGCGGAGATCGACCGCATCCGTGCGCAACAGCAGTTGCCCACGGTGCAATTCAATGTGTTCGAGCCTGAGGCGCTGTTGCGCCGGGAAGACGCTACGTTGCATGCTGCCGAGCGGGCGGCGCTGGAGGCGCGTCTGGCCTTCGAAATCGGGGGTGATGGCGGACCGTTGCGGACCGCTGCTCCGGCAATGACTCCTTTGCCGCCGTTGGATGCGGTGCTGGCTTTTGCAGCGGCAAACGATTTCGGCGCGCGGCTGGCACGGGGCCGGATCACGGTCAACCAGGCGCGTTTGGCCGTCGCCGAGAAGGACCGCCTTCCCGCCATCACACCGCGGGCCAGCTATGACGTGGAGCCCGGCGGCAAGGCCCGGGCCTGGGGTGTGGGGGTCGCGGTGGAGATTCCGCTGTGGGACGACAATGCGGCGGACGTGGCGCGGGCGCGCGCAGCGTTGCAGGAGTCGCGCCTGCATCTGGCCCGGTTGAACGGCGGCGCCCGCGAAGCGCTGGTGGCCGGGCTGTATCGTCAGGCGATGTTGCTCAATGGCCGGGCGGACTCCTACCGCAGTAAGATCGTTCCCGCTTACCGTGAGACCTATGGCATGGTGCGGGCCATGTACGAGCAAGGTCAAACCGACTTACTGGACGTATGGCAGGTGCAGGCGTCGCTGCTGGATGCGGAAGAAGACGCCATTGCCACGGTGGTTGACGCGTTGAATGCGCGCATCGCGTTGGAGCGCGCGATTGGCGGCAAGATCGAACAGGTGAACTGAGATGACGAAGATAGGGATGTTGTCCCTCATCATGGGACTTAGCTTCGTGCTGGCGGCGCCGTTGACGGGTCCGTCACTCGCCTTCGCCCAAGCAGATGATCACGACCATGATCATGGGCACGATGATCATGACCACGGTCACGACGATCACGATCATGAGCATGAAGGGGCTGACGGCGCGATCACACTGACACCGGTGCAAATGGCCAATCTCGGGATCGACACGGTGACGGCCGAGATTCGCACCGTGCGGGAGACGGTCGACCTGATCAGTTCGGTGGAGGTGCTGCCGGAGCGTCAGGCTCATGTCAGTCCCCGTTTCGACGGGCAAATCCGTTCGGTGCGGGTCACCTTGGGCGATCAGGTGACCGCCGGCGACCGCTTGGTCGTCGTCGAGCCGATCATCGCGGGCGCCAGCACACTGACTCTCACCGCGCCAATCTCGGGCGTGATCTCCGGCCAAGCGGCGCGCATCGGGCAGACCGTGCGGGCGACGTCGGTGCTGTTCGAGATCTCCGATCACTCGCGCATGTTGTTGCATGGCACGATGATGGAAAGCCCCGACATTACCCGCATTCGCGCCGGACAAACGGCGACGGTGTTTCTCGACGCGTTGCCGGGCGAGCCGCTGACGGCTGAAGTGGCGCGCGTTTACATGGCCCGCGAAGCCGGAACCGGCTTGTTCACCGTTCATGCCGAAGTCGACAACCCTGACGGGCGTCTCTATCCCGGCATGATGGGCACCATGTCCATCGCCGTCGATGACGCAGTGATGGGAATTGTGGTGCCCAGCCGCGCCATTCTTGGCAGCATGGGCGACCGCTTTGTCTTCGTGCGCACCGGCGATGAGTTCGAGCGGCGGTCCGTCGTCGAAGGGCTGCGGTCCGGGGCGGACACTGAAGTGCTGGAGGGCGTGTTCCCTGGGGAGGACGTGGTCGTCCAAGGCCACTATCAATTGCAATACATGGGTGAGGGTGCCGCGGGTCTGCCCACCGATCCGCACGCCGGCCACAATCACTGAGGCCCCGGACTGTGCTGGATGCGCTGATAAACCTCTCGATCCGCCACCGTCTTTTGGTGGTGGCTGTGGTGGCGCTGAGTTTCGTCTATGGCGGACTGGCGGTGCAGCAGTTGCCCATCGACGTGTTGCCCGATCTCAACCGCCCGACGGTGACGGTGTTTACCGAGGCCGAAGGTTTGTCGCCCGAGGAGGTTGAAACCCTGGTGACGCGCCCTATTGAGGCTGCAGTCTACGGTGCCAACGGTGTCATGCGGGTGCGTTCGGCCTCCTCCATCGGCTTGTCGATCGTCTGGGTGGAGTTCGATTGGGACGTCGACATCTACGTTGCCAGGCAAATCGTGTCGGAAAAACTCGGTCAGGCCCGCGAGGCGATTTATGGCCGGGTCAACCCGGCCCTGGGACCGATTACCTCGATCATGGGCAACATCATGGCGATCGGTGTGACGGGGGACGGCGTTGACCCTATGGCGCTGCGGTCGATGGCGGAATGGGACATCCGCCAACGTCTGTTGGCGATTCCCGGGATTGCCCAGATCACGGTGGTGGGCGGCGAGCAACGTCAGTTCCAGGTGCTGATCGATCCTGAACGCCTCGTGTTTCACCGCGTGCCGCTGTCCGACGTGCTGGCGGCGCTGGAGCAAACTAATCTCAACGCCACCGGCGGGTTCCTGTTGACCGACTACACGGAGGGCCTGATCCGCGTGTTGGGGCGGGCTCAGACGGTCGAGGAAATTGCCCAGACGGTCGTGCCTTTGGCCGGAGCGCCGGAGCGCCGCGTCACCATTGGTCAGATTGCCGAAGTTAAAGTCGGTGGGCCGATTGCGCCGCGGGGCGATGCGTCGATTAACGCCGCGCCCGGGGTGATTTTGTCGGTACAAAAACAGCCGGACGCGGATACGGCCGCGCTGGTGTCCGCCATTCGCGCTGAGCTGGATGCCATTCAGGCTGGTCTGCCTGAGGGCATGACCCTGCATGATGACATCTTCAGCCAAAGCGAGTTCATCGAGACAGCCGTCGCCAATGTGGAAGAGGCTTTGCGGGATGGCGCTATCCTGGTTGCCGTGGTGCTGTTTCTGTTTCTTTTAAACGTGCGCACCACCTTGATCACCTTGACCGCCATTCCGCTCTCGCTTGTCCTGACACTGGTGGTGTTTCAGGTGCTGGGCCTGTCGATCAACACCATGACGCTCGGCGGTATTGCCATCGCCATCGGCCAGCTGGTCGACGATGCCATTGTCGGGGTGGAGAACTGTTACCGGCGTCTGCGCCAGAACCGTTTGAAAGGCGAGCCTGTGCCGCCGTTGGAGGTTATCGCTAAAGCAACCCGGGAAGTGCGGGATCCGATCATCTTTGCAACCCTCATCGTCATTCTGGTGTTTTTGCCGCTGTTCGCATTATCGGGTGTCGAGGGGCGGATCTTCACACCGTTGGGTATCGCGTATGTCACATCCATCGGTGCGTCGCTGATTGTTTTCCTGACGGCGACACCGGCGCTGTGCGCTTACCTGTTGCCGCGGATGAAGCAAATGGATGCGAAAAAAGAAGGTCCGGTGGTACGCGGCATCAAATGGCTGCAAGCGCGTTTGCTCGCCGTGCTGTTTCCGCTGCGCTTTGCGGTGTTCGGAGCGTTTGCAGTGCTGCTCGGGCTCGGCGTATGGCTCACCAGCGAATTCGGCCAGGCGTTTTTGCCGGAGTTCAACGAAGGCGCGCTCAATGTCTCCGTGGTGATGGCGCCGGGCACATCACTTGCTGAGTCCAATCGCATCGCCACGGTGGCCGAGCAACTGGTGCTCGAATTGCCGGAAGTCACCAAGGTCGGCCGCCGCTCGGGCCGGGCCGAAAATGACGAGCACGCCGAGAGCATCAACGTCTCCGAGCTGGAATTCTTCCTGCAGCCGTCGGCGCGGCCCCGTGACGTGGTGATCGAGGATATCCGCGGACGCATCGAACAAATTCCCGGGGTGCTGATCAACATTGGCCAGCCGCTGTCGCACCGCATCGATCACGCCTTGTCCGGTGTGCGCGCGCAAATCGCCATCAAGATATTCGGCGACGACATGGCCGAGCTGCGCCGCCTTGCCCGCTTGGCCGAAGGCGAGATCGAGGGCGTCGATGGCGTGGTCGATCTCAACGTCGAGCAGCAGGTGCTGACGGAGCAACTGCACATCCGCGTTGACCGGGCACAGATTCTCAATCGCGGCCTGACGGTTGCTGACGTCGCAGAATATGCGGAACTTGCACTGAATGGCCGGACAATGAGTCAAATCATCGACGGCATTCGCACGTATGATCTGATTGCCCGCTTCGATGACGCCAGCCGGGCGTCGCCAGAAGCGATCCGGAAACTACCGGTGGAGACGGGGGACGGCGGATATGTGCCGCTTGAATTGCTGGCGTCGGTCGATAACGCGCTGGGTGCCAACGTCATCAACCGGGAGAACGGGCAGCGCCGGATCATCGTTCAAGCCAATGTGGCGGGACGGGATCTGGTCAGCGTGGTGCAGGACATTCAGGCGCGACTGACCGCTGAAGTTGACGTGCCGCAGGGCTACTTTATTGTCTACGGCGGCGAGTACGAAAGTCAGGCCGCGGCTCTGGAGGCCATCATTCTGCTCGCCGGTGTGGCGTTTCTCGGCATGTTCCTGGTGCTGTACGCCCACCTTGGCAGCGTCAACTTTGCCCTCCAGGTTATGCTGTCGATTCCGCTGGCGTTCATCGGTGCGGTTATCGGGGTGTGGCTGACCGGCGGGGTGCTGTCCATCGCCACGATGATTGGGTTCATCACTCTCACCGGGATCGCCGCACGTAACGGCATCCTGATGATCAACCATTACCTCTACCTCATGCGCGAGGAAGGGGCGGCGTTCGATCAGGCGATGATCACCCGCGGCACCCAGGAGAGAATCATCCCGGTGCTGATGACCGCGCTGACGGCTATTCTCGCTCTGGTGCCCATTCTCCTAACCCCCGATCAGCCGGGCCGGGAAATTCTATACCCGGTCGCCGTGGTGATCTTTTCCGGACTGCTGTCATCCACCCTACTCGATCTGACCCTGCGGCCGTTGGTGTTCTGGACCTTTGGCCGCCGTGCCGCGGCCCACAGGGTGCCTGCGATGTCCCCTCAACCTGCTGAATGACCCGATGGAGAGACCAAAATGCTCATACGAAATATTGCTTTTGTAGTGATGGCACTCACGCTCAACGCCCCGGCTTGGGCCCAGAGCGACCACGATCATGATCACGATCACCAACATGAAACACCCGATTTCGCCAACATCGACGAAGGTTGGGTCGAGCTGGAGTACGTTGCCGCGGATATCAGGGCGACGATCAAGGCTAAGAATCTATCGCCGTTACATGATCTGTCGGGCCGCTTGCATGGGGTCGCGGACGCGCTTGGCCGGCACGCCGACGAGGTGCCTCGTCCCAACCGCATGCGGTTTACGTCCAGTCTCAATCAATTGCGCACCATGAGCGACCGCCTTCACACGGTTCATGAGTCCAACGATTTGGCGGAGGCTGAACGCCTGATGCCGCAGCTCAATGGGGTGGTTCAGTTGCTGATGGTGAGCGCTGAGGGGCGCTAGCCTGGCTCCGGCCTCTACTGATCCACGCCAACGCTTGACGTAAGGCGCACTTCGCCGATGGTCTTAAGCGTGAAGCGCAGGACGATAGAGAAGCCAGACTCAAAGTCACGGTCCTCGGTGTTGTCGTCGGCAATGTCGAGGCCGAAAATAAAACACTCGTCTTCATAGAGAATGCCGACCGATGATCGGATAGAGCCGCCCAGTGGCCCCAAATCCTCCCGGTGGCTGGCCGTCAGGCGCCAATACTTCGATAACCGGGTGTCGATGAAGGCGTAGAGCTCTTCACGGTCGCCGAACTCGGGCGTTAGCGGATCGCTCTGTTTGATAAAGATGTAGTTGGCGCCGACGCGGAACAGGCCGGTGCCGAAGGTCGCGCCAACTTCGCTGCGCTCTGGGCTGAAGTTGGACTGATCGAGCCGGAAGCGGTAGGCGATATCCAAGTACCGGGAGGGGCGGTAGGTGACGCGCCCGACATAGTCCGAGAAGTGCCCACTGAGTCCTGACTGAGCTGCGAAGGTGTTGTCTTTGTGGAAGCGATAGCTTTGGCCGACCATCATCTCGACCGATTGACTGGCCGGTCCGTAAACCGACCAACGTAAGCCGTAGTTGACGCGCGCGCCGCCTTCGACTCGGTCATAGCCAGAGAAGCGTTGCTCAGAAAACAGGTTGGTGTCGTCGAACTCGAAGTCGCGGCTGTCTTCGTTGGGAATGGTGTCGGGATTCTGGCCGATGGGGCTGACGACACCCTGGACGATGGGTTCTAAATATTGGGTGACTGTCCGGCCCGAGCGGACCATCGGGTAGCGCCACTCCATAGAGAGTTGTGGTATGGCGCGGCCTTCGAAGCCGGTCACATTTGCTCCGGTCACAGGGTCGGTGACGTCACGAACGTAATAACCGTCGCCGCGCAAAGTCGCGCGCAAGGTATACACGTCTCCCGCGTCACTGATGTACGGCACGTGCCAGCCGAGCTTGGTGGACAAACGGGTCTGGTCGCTGCCGCTCTCGCGGTAAAGCGCCAAAGCGCTGGCGTCGGCAGTGAAGTAGCCGCCACCCCGCACCGGCTTGCCGACGAAGCTGTAGTCAACCAACGGAGCGACGAGGGGGGTTGAGCCAACCGCGACGGTCCGCCTTTGTCTCTGGAAGTGGTAGGCATTGACCGAAAAATAAGATTGCGTGCCGTAGCGTTCGGCAAAGGCGTTTGTGGTCAACCAGGTGGGCGCATCGAAGTCATAGCGCCGCAGGTACGTGTCGTCCGACGCCAGATGCACATCGGCGCCGGTGCGCCAGCGTTCGTCGATATCCCACCGGGCTCGGGCGCGGAAGTGGCCGCGCAGGTCTTTGGTGTTGTCTTCGTCGCCGCCGACCAGGCTGCCAAACAGCCTCAGTTCGCCTTCCTGAAAGAGCTGGCGGTATTCCGCCGTGCCGCCGCGTCCCGCCGAAGAGGTGAACAGCGGCGTGAGCGTGGCGTCGCGGTCTGGCGCGATGTTCCAGTAATAGGGCTGAGCGTAGGAGAAACCGAGATTGCTGCCGCCACCGATGGCAGGTGCGAGCAGACCGGACTGCCGGTCCGCCGACGGATCCGGGTGAGCCAAATACGGCGTGTACAAGATCGGGATGCCGAGTAGCTCGACCCACGCGTCATTGTAGGTCATCAACTGATCATCCTGGTCATGAATGACCTTGCGCGCCTTCACTTGCCAGACCGGGTCACCTTCACATTCGAGGTCGCAGGCGGAATAGACCACCCGGCGCAACTCGTTGACGTTGCCGTCACGCCGCCGGATGAGCCGGGCTGCCATGCGGGACTTGTCGGCCAACAGCACGCTGACCTCGCGGGCGAAACCCTCCTTAAGGTCACCCGTAATCTCCGCTTGTTCGAAGAACATCACTGTGCCGTTGTCATCCAGCAGCGAGACGTTGCCTTTGGCAACAGCGATGTCTGTGTCCTGATTGTAGGTCACCTCGTCGGCCAACAGAATGCGGCCGTCGCGCTCGATTTCGACGTTGCCCATTGCGGACACCGTGTTGGCCGCCTCGTCGAAGCGCATTTCATCGGCGAGAATCAGAGTTTGGTCTTCAGCGCTGCTGGCCGGTGCCGGCTCCTGCGCGAGGGCATTGGGTGCGGGCGTGGCCGCGAGGACGACGGCCGCGCAAGCCCATTTGATTTTTCGGAACACACCCACTCCCGTTCTCATCGCCTTCGCTTAAACGGAACCGGGGTGCGGACGCAATGAAAATGGCAAAACGCCTTTGAGTCCGTTTGGCGTAAGGGCGAGAAGTCCGAGCACAACGGGGGCAATCGCAACGATGTAGATAAGCGGCACCAGTACGCTGTTCTTGGCGGCCAGGCTAGCTGCGCCCAGACCCGCCGCCTCAATCAGCACGACAGCCAAAATGGCCACGGTAATGCGCTTGACCTGACCGTGCTTGTCAAACGTGCCCGTGAGAATGAAGGCCAGCGCAACCCCTGTCAGCGCCAGGTTCATAAGCGGATTGGTCAGGCGCTGGTGTCCTTCCACACGCATACGCCGGACATTGCGCGCGCTGATGCCGTCGCTCTCAGACAGTGAAAACAGTTCCGTCGTCGGCCGTTCCCGGTTGTGGGTAAACCGCCCGTCGCCGGTTGCCTCTACATAACCAAGGTCGACGGTATAGCTGTCGAAATACAGCATCGACAGATCGCCAGCGCCGCGGGTGACTTCCTGGCGGCTGCCCTGACGCAAGGCCACCCGCGGACCATTTGGACCAGGAACCACTGCGCCTTCTTCGGCCATCAGGGTGACGGACTTCACCTCGTCGCGTTTGTCGTGCACCAGCAGGCCCATCAGTTGTCCATTTGCGTTGCGCTCGCGGACGTACACCGTCAAGCCCTTGCCGACGTGATTAAACATGCCTTCGCGCAATAAAACCTGAGAGATGTCGTTGCGCACTTGAAACTGAAGTTCTTTGAATGCAGTGACGGATTTCGGCCCGTAATGCAAAGTGAACGCGTACCCGATCACCGTAGCGAGCCCGGCGATCATCAACGCGGGTGCGGCCAAACCCATCCGGCTGATCCCCGCAGCCTGAGCGACCACCAGCTCCCGATCGACCGTCATTTTGTTGTAGGTGAACAGCACCACCAAAAAGAGAGCGATGGGAAGAATGATCACCAGTACATCCGGCAACAGCAGCAGGGTGAGCTCTAGCCAGGTGCCCACCGACAAGCCTTTATTGATGATCAGTTCGATAAATCCCAGGGACTGAGTCAGCCACAGAATATAGGCCAAGACCGTCGTGACGATGATCGTCCCAACGGCGAGGTGGCGCAGGATATAGCGGGTCAGGCCGGTCATGATGGCCAAAGTATAGGGGGCGGAGCGGTCAGGGCAAACAGGGCAAACTCGCTAAATCTGTTGAAAACCAAGGGATTGACGGTTGACGCGTACGAAGGTGTGCGCCCTTTGGGTGGCGTTTTTAAGGCAATTTACATAGACTCCGCGCATCATTTGCTGGGCCCAGCCAAAGGCTGGAACGGAAACGGGGACGGATGTTCAAACTGCGCACGATTGACGCTGCCAAAGCTGCCTGTGCCGGCATGGTCATGGCTGTTCTCGCCGCGACCCCGTCCATCGCCGCTGATACCTGTGCCAGCACAGCTGACGCCGAGGCGTTTGCCATGCGTGACCTGCAAAGCCGCTTGATGGTGGCCGGGTTGGCGTGCGGTCAGCGCGAGGCCTACAACGCTTTCGTCAAGGGTCATCAATCGGTGCTGGCCCGGACTGGCGCGCGCCTAAAAGACTATTTCCTCACGCGGGCTGACGGTGTTCAGGCGCTCGACCGACATGTCACCCGCGTCGCCAATGTTGCCGCACGGACTCATGGTCGTGAGCGAGACGCGTTCTGTGCCGAGACCGCGGTTCTGTTTAAACAACTGGTGGAAGCGGACCGGCAGGCGCTTGTGCGTGCGGCCCGGCAATTCGGCTTTCGCAGTGTGCAAAAGCCTCAGGTCTGCTCGGCGGACGCTTCACCTGCGCCCGCTAAAACCGTCACCGCCGAATAACACCTCAAAGATAACCGCCTAAAATACTACCGAAAAAAACGGGGCCAGCACATGGCCGGCCCCGCTTGATTTCTCTTAAGTGTTCGAAGGTCTATTCGATCACGATTTCCACGCGGCGGTTTTGCGGCTCACGCACCCCATCGGCGGTGGGAACCAGGTTTTCCGCTTCACCCCTCCAGGTGATGACGATCTCGTTCTCGGGAATGCCGAGGCGGATCAGTTCTTGCTTAACCCGTTCCGCACGGCGCTCGGATAGGCCGAGGTTATACGACACCGAGCCCGAGCGGTCGGCGTGTCCGGTCGCGGCGATGCGCGCCGCGCCTTCGCGCCGGGCGTAGTCGGCCGCGTCGCTGACGATGCTGGATGCGGTCGAGGTGAGGGTCGACTTATCCCAGTCGAAGAAGACGATGAACTTCTCCGGCACCATGGGCTCGGGTTCCGGAGCCGGTGGCGGAGGTGGCGGAGCCGGTTGCGCCACCGGTTGTGGCTTCGGCTTGGGTTCCCAAAGATTGTAACGCAGGCCCAAGATAAAGTTGTGAGACTGCGGCGAATACCGGTCGACGGCCATTGCACCGGCGGTGGTCGCAGCGAAGCCCTGACCGCCGGAGTCCAGGTAACGGTAATCCAGCGTCAGGTTGAGGCGGTCATTGATCGGTGCGGCGAGACCGACAATGGCCTGCCACGACAGCTTGGTGTTGGACCCTTCGTAGGTGGCCGTGCCGCCACCGGTGACATTGTCCCAGTCGGTTTCGACCAACCCGACACCCGCGCCGAGATAGGGCGTGAACGGCAACACATCGGTTTTGATGTCATACAGCGCATTGAGCATGCCCGACAGTTGCTCCTGCGAGCCGGTGCCGAGTTCCGGTGACTCAGGCAGCGGCGCGAAACCGGCTTCATCGATCACCCCGCGGCGAAGACCGAGCTCGATTTCCAGGCGCATGGGGTTGTCGAAATCATAGCCAAAAGTGCCGATGACCACGCCGCCTCTATCGAATTCGGCTTCGAGCTCCGTGCCGCCGGCAAAGAACGACCGTTCGATCGGTTTATGCAGCCCGATACCGAGGCCCACGTATGGGCCTTCGTCGGCAGCGGCGACGCCGCTTAGGGTGAGGGCTGTGGCTGCCGCGAGGGCGGCCTTGGTAAACTGACTCATTAAATGCTCCTCGAGATTTACGCCCGCGCTAGATACATACAATCTAGGCCCATACAAAGGGCCATTCAAACTTCGGTCATCAATTGGGCCGTTTTCAGTCAGGACTGTCTTATGTCTGCAACAAAAACCAATAGATTGAACGGTTTTCGGACCGTTTTGGTTGCGGTTATCTCCGCTCTGTTTCTCATCGTCGCGGGCGGCACATATGCCCAAGAAACTGGCGACGAAATTGATCTGGTGAGCGTCATGTCGCGCATGACCCTCGTGGTCAAGGACGCCGATGTCTCCAAACGCTTCTATACCTATGCGCTGGGCTACGACGTGCGCGCCGATCGGGTGATCGACCGCGAGATCGTCAAGACCCAGATGAGCCTGAATATGGATCAAACCATCCGGTTCGTGATCCTCTCCAGCAGCCACGAGATATTGGGTAGACGCCGCGAGGGCGCGGGCATTGGTCTGATTCAGGTGGGCAATCCGGCCCCACCAGTGATGACCCGGCCCGGCGACGCTATCCTGGCCTCGGGCGAGGCGATGATGGCGATCCGCACCACCGACATCGAAATCGTCTATGCCCGGCTGAAGGAACTCGGTGCGCGTATCGTGCTGGAGCCGATGAAATCACCGGATGGCACGCAAACCGAACTGGTGGTGCATGATCCCGACGGCGTGCGCATCCACGTGGTTGAACGCCCAGACGGGATGTTTGATTAGGCGAGTGCGCGACCCAATTCATATAACAATATTTCTTGTTATATGAATTGGGTCGCCTTATAATTCATCTAATAACGCGTTTAATGAACCGAGGTGCTACCTTTCTAAGAATTCAGAGGTAGCACCAATGAGAAAAATCAGAGGAAAGGTCAGGAGGGATAAAACCGGAGCGGCCGATCGCTTGGGTGACAAGCGCTATGTAAAGCGTGTGCGGCGCGACGCGGTAAAAATTGCAAGACGCAGAGGTCTGTCTAGGCAATCGAAAGCGATTTATAACGCCTTCCTAGAATATGGTTCTAACACTAGAAAAACGTTGGACCGACTAAAGAAAAAGAAGGAAATAAAGCTAAAACTCGAAGAGTTTTCCTTCTTAACAAATCCGGACGAAACGTTACGCAAATTGTGCCTGGTTGCCGCGTTAGAGGATAACGAAAAGCCGTACACGCTAGATTTTGAAGATGAGCGCTGTATCGATATCGGGCCATTTATGGTGATCGGGCTTTTGTTCAGTCAGGCAAATCCTGTTTGGTGCCAAGGCGGCAAGATGAATAGTCCAGTGATGAAGGTTCTTGCGTCTGTAGGTGTGAGAGATATCGCAGGCATGAGTTTTCCTACTAGTGGGGCGTCTGATGTGTGGCCATTTCGCCTCGCGACGCACACCGCCGTGACTCAAAAGGTGTCAGGGTTTGAGTCATTTGAGTCGGCAAATGAAAAGGTGGGTCGTCGTTTCGCCGATAGTGTCAACGGCTGGCTAAACGAGGTCGGATTTGGCTTGACCCGGCAAGGCGGTGACTGGTTGCGGAACCTTTTGACCGAAACGCTCGACAATGCTCGACATGCCAGTGTTACGCAGTTCGAGGGCCAGTGGTCTGTGGCAGGGTTCATGGCTCGTCGACGCCGCCCCGATGGCTCGAGCCAGTTCATATGTCACATCGGTATAGTAACAACGGGCAAGACAATATTCGAAACGCTTCAATCTTCAGATGATCCTAAGGTGCTAGAAGATGTGTCCAACTACTGCGTTAGGCACAAAGACTCTTCCAAAAAATGGACAGCGCAATCACTAGCAAATGTCGCATCATTAGCGGATGGAATCTCGTGCGAGGGCACATCCGCAGATCAAGATATCGGTGGGTGTGGCATGTCTAGTCTTGTGAACATGATGAATGAACTGGGTGAGAATTCTAGGCAGTCGGAGCAACCCACTATGACTATAATTTCAGGGTCTGGATGTCTGCTATTAACGTACCCATATAACAAAATGCAAACCAATGAAGACTCTATTCACTATCAAGCGTTTAATAGCGAGCAAGAATTAGATAGCGCGCCGGACGACAGTTTTGTTTTCGACCTAGAAGAGCATTTCCCGGGAACAATTGTTTCTATGCGATTCTGTCTCGAAAAAGACGCGTTAACGTCTCGCTACGGGCAATAATAAGCGAAGCAAAATTATGAGGGACGCACAATGCGAATTGACTTAATTGAAATAGCGAAATCAGACAGTCGTGATACAATTTCAGGCCGCCCCACAGGGTCCGCAGCGCGTGAACGATTTAACCTAACGGACTTTCATGCGAGTCCGGCGAATCAAATAGATATATACGTGCCAGACCATGTGAGAGTTGTCACACCGTCTTTTTTTATCGGATTGTTGGGTGGCTCGATAGGTGAAGGCGTCAGTTTGGATGAGGCACAGAACCTGGTTCATTTGCACAATGAATCTGATACGACATCTTTAAATCTAAAGCACGCGCTAACGACGATGCTTCGCAAGAAGTCGCTATTCAGCAATGTCTCAAAACCAACGCTGAAAGAAAAGCTCTTTGGAACCAGAGATAGCTCAAAGTCGTAGTGCAATGGATTTTGGCGATTGGCTAGGACTCATAGCAATTGTCGTAAGTGTCAGTACTTTTTTTGTATCGCGACACTGGCACCGCAAAGGATTGGAAGATACTGAGCGGGGAGCTCATTTCGAAAGCGATATAAAACAAAATCTCTTGGATGAATTCGACGCGCTGAAAAATATTCGCAAAAAAATGATTCGCGTAATAAATGGCGCAGAAATCGATGATAGGGGATTCTGTGTCGAACCAAAGCACGTTTCCAAAGAACTGGACTCTATACGTAATAATGAACTCAGTGTGACGCTCTACGAAATTTCCGCGATCATATTCATTGCGTGTGATCAATATGGGCACTTATTCCCGAATCCTAGCGCCGCTTATGACGCGCCGGAAAACTTGCCGTCAGTTCCCGAAGATAGGCTAATGGAATTCGAAGTGAACTATGACGCGATAATGGACTCAATTAGTTCATTGATTGCGCATTTGAATGACGATAGCGGTCAAGTCTTACCACCGGTGACCAGCGAATTAACCGACACGTGTATTCGCTACGAAATGTCTGTACGGAATTTCTTAAACGAGATTCGGGCTCAGCTAATGATCGGCCACGATCTTTAGCATGCTTTTGCGAGAGCCTTACCCCACCACCTTCCCCGGGTTCATGATCCGGTTGGGGTCGATGGCGGTTTTGATCGCCTTCATCAGGTCCAGCTCCACCGCGTCCTTATAGTGCTCCAATTCCTCCACCTTGAGGCGGCCGACGCCGTGCTCGGCGGAGATGGAGCCGTTCATCGCCACCACCAGGTCATGGACGATGCGGTTCATGTTTTCCCACTCGGCGATGTAAGCGGCTTTGTCCATGCCCTCGGGTTGAGAGACATTGAAGTGCACATTGCCGTCGCCGACATGGCCGAACGGGCAGGGGCGCACGCCAGGATATGCGGCTGAAACGGCGTCCATGCCGCGGCGGATAAACTCCGGCACCAAGGACACGGGCACCGATACATCATGCTTGATGCTGCCGCCTTCATGTTTCTGCGCTTCGGGCAGGCTTTCGCGGATGCGCCACAGGTTCTCGGCTTGGGCCTGACTTTCGGCGATCACCGCATCGGTGATGATGCCCTCTTCAAACGCCGCTTCAAGGAAATGCTCAAAGGCGCCACGCAGATCGGAGTTGGGGCGTGAGGTGGAGAACTCGATCAGGGTGTACCACTCCGCCGGTTCGCTCAACGGGTCGGACACGCCGTCAATGTGCTGGGCGCAGAACTCAAGACCGATGCGCGGTACGAGTTCGAACGCGGTGACCGCATCGCCGGACAGTGCCCGGGCCTTGTTCAACAGGGTGGTGACGCCGTCCAGATCGGCGAGGGCGCAGAACGCGGTTTCGGTTTCCTTGGGTTTGGGGAACAGCTTGAGCACAGCCGCGGTGATAATGCCCAGCGCGCCCTCTGAGCCAACAAACAAATCCTTGAGCGAAAAGCCGGTGTTGTCCTTACCGAGTGCGCGCAGGCCGTTCCAGATGCGGCCGTCTGGCAGAACCACTTCAAGGCCCAGCACCAGGTTGCGGGCGTTGCCATAGCGCAGCACGTTGATGCCACCGGCATTGGTGGCCAGGTTGCCGCCGATCTGACAGCTACCCTCGGCCCCCAGGCTCAGAGGAAACAAGCAGTCTGCGTCATCGGCTTTGTCCTGGATGTCGGCCAGGATGCAGCCGGCTTCGACCGTCATGGTGTAGTTGATGGAGTCGATTTCGCGCACGCTGTTCATGCGGCCTAGGGCAAGGACGATCTCCGCGCCGCTTTCGGCCGGAACGCCGCCGCCGCACAACCCCGTGTTGCCGCCCTGGGGGACGATGCCGATCCCGGCCTCGGTGCAGAGTTTCACCACCGCCGCTACTTCGTCCGTTGAGCCGGGCCGCACCACCAGGTCGGTCGCGCCTTGAAAAAGGCCGCGTTCCTCTTCCAGATAGGGCGCGATGTCCGCCGCCTCGGTCAGGCAGGCGCTCGGCCCGACAATTTCGGTGATGCGGTCAAGAAAGGTCTGGTCGAGGGGCACGCGGTGGTCCTGGAGGTTGAGGGGCGGTGATGGCCCTGTCTTATCTGCCTTGGGCGGCGCGGCGCAAGCGGTCGTTGATGGCATGACCGGGGCCGTCCTCCGGGATCGGGCTGACGGCAAGGCCTGAAAACCGCTCTGGATCATCGGCGGCGCGCAGGGTGGCGAATAGATTCGCGGCGGCTTCCTCCAGATCGCCAAAGGGACTCAGGTTAAAGTCCGCCGTTGGGATATCGCCAAAGCCGATCAGGGCCTCATCTTCTTTGGCGTCAACCGCGTCCAGGCGCAGGGGCAAGGCGGGGGCATAGTGTTTCGCCAACTGCCCCGGGGACGCGACCGCTTCGCCTTTGGCGTCCGAGTGTAATTCCACGTCGCCGATCAGCGGTTCCAGTTCGGCGGCGCCAATCACACCTGGCCGGAGAATACGGGCGGTGTGTTGCGTCAAGTCGAGCACCGTCGACTCCAGTCCGCTGGTACAGGGGCCGCCGTCGAGAATCATGTCCACCTTATCCCCCAAATCCGCAGCGACATGCGCCGCCCACGTGGGGCTGACATGGCCGGACGGATTGGCGCTCGGGGCGGCGAGCGGACGTTTGGTCGCGGTCAACAATTGTGACGCGACTGGGTGATCCGGCTGGCGCACGGCGATGGTGTCTAGCCCCGCACTGACAGACGCCGCGATAGGACAATCATCGCGGCGGCGCAGCACCAAAGTGAGCGGTCCGGGCCAAAAGGCGCGCGTGAGGGCATCGACACGCCCGTCGGGCTTCGCCAGTCCGGCCACCCAGTCAGGCCGGCCGACGTGAACGATCAGAGGGTTGAAACTGGGACGGCCTTTGATTTCAAAGATGCGGGCGACGGCGTTTTCTTGAGTCGCGTCCGCGCCAAGGCCGTAGACCGTCTCGGTGGGAAAGGCGACCACGCCTCCGGCGCGCAAGCGTTCAGCAGCGGTGGTAATGGTTTCGGTGTCGACCGGATGCGCGCTCACGGCGTCGCGGCGGCGATGAAGGTGCCGTTGCGGTAATCTTCATTCGCTTTTTTGTAAGGCAGGTCTTCGCCATCGAAGGTTTTGACGCTGCCGCCGGCCGCGCGCAGCACCGCATGACCCGCCGCCGTGTCCCATTCGCAGGTTGGGCCGAAGCGGGGGTACATGTCGGCTTTGCCTTCCGCCACCAGGCAAAACTTCAGCGACGAGCCGATGGCGATCATGTCGGCGATGTCGTGTTCGGCGAGAAACGCGTCCATGGCGTCTTTCACCTGGTGCGATGCACTGCCGACAACGGTCAGTCCATCGCTCGGTGTGCTGCGCACGGAGATCGGCTCGCGTGCGCCATCGCGTTCCACGAGCGCTTCACGGGCTTGCGTGTGGGGGCAGACAACACCGCGATACAGCACGCCGCGCGCCGGGGCGTAGACCAAACCGAGGGCGGGAATGCCATCGACGACGAGGGCGATGTTGACGGTGAAATCACCGCGGCGGCGGATGAACTCTTTCGTTCCATCCAACGCATCGACACACCAAAACGTAGCGCCGTCGAACTCCGGGAACCCGTGCGCCGCGCATTGTTCTTCGGCGACGACGGGGACGTTTGGGCTGATCTTCGCCAGGTCGCGCAGGATGACGGCTTCCGAGGCCTCGTCCGCGGCGGTCACCGGTGACTTGTCGGCCTTGCGCTCCACCTCGAAGTCGGACTCGTAAATCTCCATGATGACGTCACCGGCTTCCCGCACGGTGGACTCAAGCCGGTCCGCGAGTCCGTTCAGCGTCTCTAATGTGAGTCCGTTGGAGAGGGTCATGCAAACCTAGGCCGCCTTCGCCTTCGCGGACTGAAGGGCCTGCCATATCTTATGCGGTGTCATCGGCATCTCGATGCCGGGCGCGCCTGCGCTGGTGAGAGCGTCAATCACCGCATTGGCAACAGCGGGGGTTGCGCCAATGGTTCCGGCTTCGCCCGCACCTTTGACACCGAGGCGATTGCTGGGCGACGGCACTTCGGTGTAGTGGAAGTCAAACGGCGGTGTGTTGTCAGCCCGCGGCATGATGTAGTCCATGAACGAGCCGTTCACCAACTGCCCGGACTCGTCGTAGACGGTTTCTTCGTACAACGCCTGACCGAGACCTTGTCCCGCGCCGCCGAGAATCTGGCCTTCCAGCATCAGCGGATTGAGGATGCGGCCAATGTCGTCCTCGATGACGTAATTCTTGAACTCGATGGACCCGGTTTCGGGATCGATTTCGATCTCACACAAGTGACAGCCGTTCGGGAAGGTCGGCGCGTTGGGTGTTTGCTCAAGCGAACTGACGAGACCCGGTTCAACCCCCTCTGGACGCAGGGCGTCATCGAACGACGCCTTGGCGATGTCGGCGAGGGTCGCGCTGCGGTCCGTTCCGGCGATGGTGAACGCGCCGTCGGCGAACTCGATGTCCACTTCTGCCGCTTCGAGCACGTTGGCAGCGACTTTCTTACCGGCCTCAATCACCGCTTCGCAGGTCGACACCACACCTGAACCGCCAGCTGCAAGGGCGCGGCTGCCGCCTGTGCCCATGCCTTCGGGAATTTCATCAGTATCGCCCATGCGGATATCAATGTCGTCCATCTCAATGCCGAGGGCATCGGCCGCGAGTTGCACGAACGTGGTCTCTTGGCCCTGACCGTTATTCTGGCTGCCGCTGAGGATTTTGACCTTGCCGTTCTCGTCGACGGAGATTTGGGCGTACTCGGTCGGGCCGCCACCACAGGCCTCAATATAATAGCTCATGCCCAGACCGCGCAGCTTGCCGTTGGCTTCTGATTGCTTGCGGCGGTCTGCGAACCCGGCGTAATCGACGCGTTTCATGGCCAGGTCCATGAGCTTCTCGTACTCACCAGAGTCATAGGGCATACCGAGCGGCGTTTTGTAAGGGAAGGCATCCGGCTTAATGAAGTTTTTACGGCGGATTTCATCTTGCCCCAGGCCCAGTTCACGCGCCGCTTTATCGACCAAGCGCTCAACCACGTAAGCGGCTTCGGGACGGCCTGCGCCGCGGTAGGCATCCACGGGTGTGGTGTGGGTCATCACCACTTTGACGTCCACATGCGCGGCTTCCAGGTCGTAGCAGCCACACAGCATGCCGCAGCCGGCCATGGTTGGGATCATGGCGCCGAACTGAGAAATGTAGGCGCCGACGCCCCCAAGCGACTTGACCCGAATGGCGAGGAACCGTCCTTCGTTGGTGACCGCGAGTTCTGCCGTGTTGATCTGGTCTCTGCCGTGGGTGTCGTTCAGAAAGCTCTCGGTGCGGTCCGCCGTCCACTTGACCGGCTTGCCAACGACCTTGGATGCAAACAGCGCGGCCAGAGGTTCATTGAACAGGAAGTTCTTCATGCCGAAGCCGCCGCCGACATCGGGGCAGATGACGCGGAGTTTCTCGACCGGAATGTCGGCAGCCTTGCGCCCGTTCTTACCGGTGATCCACGTGCGCAGTTTGTGCGAGCCCTGACTGCCGGTGGTCAGGGTATAGCGGTCCGAGCCTGCGTCGTATTCGGCCAGCGCGGCGCGCGGTTCGATTGCCGTCGGGGCGATGCGATTATTAACGAGATCAATGGAGATCACCTTGTCGGCCTTCTTAAAGGCGGCCTCGGTGGCGTCCTTGTCCCCCATCGTCCAATTGACGAGAAGGTTGCCGGGCACGTCGTCGAACACCTGCGGTGCGCCATCGGTCAGGGCAGCTTTCATGTCACTGACCGCGTCAAGTTCGTCGTAATCGACTTCGATTAGCTCTGCGGCATCGCGGGCCTGGGCGAGGGTTTCGCCGACCACCACAGCCACCGGCTCGCCGACGTAACGGACTTTGCCCTTGGCCAGTATGGGCCGGTCGGGCACATGGGGCGCCTCGCCGTCCGGTCCCGGCGGGGCGGAATCAAATGGGATGTTCTTGAACCCGGCAGCTTCCAAGTCGTCGTTGGTGAACACACCGAGCACACCATCGCCGTCCTTCGCGGCTGACGTGTCGATAGACTTAATGTCCGCATGGGCAAATGGCGAGCGCAGCACCGCCAGCCAAGCCTGGCCTTCACGGTTGACGTCGTCCGTGTAGGTACCGGTACCGGTAACAAAGCGCTGGTCTTCGATCCGGCGAATCGGCTGACCCATGCCAAACTTACCCATCGTGCTATCTCCTGCGGCGGGGCTCAGCGCGTGGTCCAGGAGCACGTCATAGTGCGTCTTCTGGTTCGCCGCCGGCCTTTGTTGAATTTCGGCCACACCATACCCGGCGCGGGCCCGCTGTCCAGGCCCACTGGTGGGGCCGCTCATGGCGTGCCCTTGTTCCCGGTTGCCGGCGACCCTAGGGTGTAGAGCATCACCTCCAAAAACCAGACTCCCGAAAGGCTCGCTATGAAAGTCACGTTTGCCAAATTATCCCGCCCGGCCACGGGCGCAGTGGTGGTCGGTGTCGCCGACGGGGGAAAGCTCGGTAAAACCGGCCAGACCATCGACCGGGCCACCGGCGGAGCCTTATCTGCGGCGATCAAAGCCGCGAAATTCACCGGGCAGTCTGGCAAAACGGTGTCCGTGTACGCGCCGCCAAGGTCCAAGCTGTCACATGTCATCGCCCTCGGCCTGGGCAAGGCCAAGAGCATGACGCTGCAGTCTCTTGAGGAAGCTGGCGCCGCGATCTATGGCAAGCTCAGCAAGGAGCCCCGGGCGTCGCTGGTGATCGATGGCATCCAGAATGCGGCGCTTGACGGCGCGGATCTCGCTGCCGCCTTGGCGTCCGGTGCGGCGCTCAAGTCCTACCGCTTCGACAAATACCGCACGACGGAGAAGGCGTCGGCCAAGCCGAAGTTGAAGGCCCTGTCGGTTCTGACCAGCGAGTTCAATGCGGCCCGGGAGGCCTACGGCGAACGGGAGGCCGTCAACGCCGGTGTCGTGCTGACCCGCGATCTCGTCAGCGAGCCGGCCAACGTTCTGTACCCGGTTGAATTCGCCAAGCGCGCCAAGGCGCTGGCCAGCGGCAAGCTGCGTGTCAAAGTCATGGGGCAAAAGGAGCTGGAGAAACACGGCATGGGCGCGCTGCTCGGCGTCGCCCAGGGCTCCGTGCGCGAGCCTCAGGTCGTCGTGTTCGAATACATGGCCGGTGGCAAGAACGACCCCACTGTGGCGTTCGTCGGCAAAGGCGTCTGCTTCGACACCGGCGGCATCAGCCTCAAGCCGGGCCAGGGCATGTGGGACATGAAATGGGACATGGGCGGGGCCGGCGTGGTGACCGGGCTGATGCACGCGCTGGCCAACCGTAAGGCCAAGGTCAACGCGGTGGGCATCATCGGTCTGGTGGAAAACATGCCGGACGGTAACGCCCAGCGCCCGGGTGACGTGGTGACGTCAGCCGATGGTCAGACCATCGAGGTGTTGAACACCGATGCCGAAGGCCGTCTCGTCCTCGCCGATGTGCTGTGGTACGTGCAGAAGACCTACAAGCCGGACACGATTGTCGATCTGGCAACGCTCACGGGGGCGATTATCGCTGCCCTGGGCGAACACTATGCCGGTCTATTCAGCAACGACGAAGAACTGGCGGACGACCTAACCGCCGCGGGACTGTCCGTTAAGGAACGTCTGTGGCGTATGCCCATGGGGCCCGAGTACGACAAACAGATCAACTCGCCGATTGCGGACATGAAAAATCTTGGTGGCCGATACGCCGGCGCGACGACCGCCGCCCAGTTTCTCGCCCGGTTTATTCAAAAGGATACGGCGTGGGCACACATCGATATCGCCGGCGTTACCTGGTCTGAGGCCGGCACGCCCTTGTCACCCAAAGGCGGCACGGGATACGGCGTGCGCCTGCTTAATCAGTACGTGGCGAACACCTTCGAAGCGGAGTGATCGCCTAACTGAGATCATGCACGCTCAGCTCTCGAAACGTCACACGTGAGGAGGGAGAGCATGGCGAACAGACAAAGGTTTGACGGCAGACTAACCCGGCGGGGCCTCGGTAAGGGCGCAGCTGCCGGAGCTCTGTTGTCTGTCGCACCCGCCGTTCACACTGGACGCGCCCGCGCTCAAGACTCCGCCGACGTTATCATTATCGGCGGTGGCCTGTCCGGTTTGAACGCCGCCTGGATCCTAAGCGACGCTGGACTCAACGTTATCGTCCTGGAGGGCGCAAGCAGGTTTGGTGGCCGTGTGTGGTCCGCCGACGAAAAATGGACGACCAACGCCGGTGAAGTGCCCATTGAGCTGGGCGCATCGCAAGTGGGGCCGTCTTACGCCCGCGTGCGCGATGCCATTGAACGTTTGGAGCTTCCAACTCTGCCAGAAGACCGCAAGGTTCTTCCGTTCGCCAATTACTTCGACGGTCAGTTGATCAAGGCCGGGGACTGGCAGGACGCGCCGCAAAACAAAACCGAGGGTGCGGAACGGGAAATTCAGCCGGCGCGGTTCGGCGCTTCGATGATCTCGAAGTTCAACCCCCTGGAAGAACTGGACGATTGGTTTAACCCACGCTTCGCCGATTACGACATTTCGTTCTACGATTTGTTCAAACGCAACGGTGTGTCCGACGCCGGAATCCAACTCGCCGCGTATTCAACCAACATCTACAACGTCTCAGCGCTTCGGCTCATGCAAGAGGGCGTGCGCGGCCAGTTGGAAGCGGAATTTGCCGGTCCCACAGATGAGAACGGCAAACCTGTCGAGCATTGGCCGAAGAACATCAAAGGCGGCACCATCGTGCTGCCGCAGGCCATGGCGGGACAGCTGCCGGGCGAGGTGCGTGTCAATCAGCAGGTTGCGGCCATCGAACAGGATGACGCCGGTGTTGAGGTGCGCACGCTCGATGGCAATCGCTATCGTGCCAAATTCGCGATTTCTTCGCTGCCCTTCTCCGTGCTGAAGCATGTCCTGATTTGGCCGGAGCCGCCGAAGCCGCAACTTGAGGCGATCCGCGGCCTCACCTATTCGGAGACGACCCGAGCGTTTTGTCACATCAAGGCGCCGTTCTGGGAGGAAGACGGCTATGAGCCTTCCCTCTTCTCTGACGGCGCGGTGCGCATGTTCTGGGCCATCGATGATGACGAAGGCCGCGGGCACTATCGCGGCATGTTCGTGCTGACCAGCGCCGTTGGCGCGCAGGTCGCCTCGCTGCCGCCCGAACAGGCCGCGAAGTTTTTAGAAGATGAGTTGGCGCGCATTCGTCCCGCGTCCCGTGGCCAGATCGAAATGCTGAAATTTCATTCCTGGGAGCGTCAGCCGCTGCAACGGGGCTGCAGTCCGATGTTCTCACCCGGGCAGGTGACCGCGTTCGCCAATGAAATGATCTTGCCGCATGGCCGCTTGCATTTCGCGGGTGAGCATACCCGGCGGCTCGACTACGGCATGGAAGCGGCCATGGAAGCCGGCGAACGCGCCGCGTTCGAGATTCTCGATCGCGCCTAGGCTGGAAATATTAGGGGTTAAGCCGCTTTCGGCCGGGTGTGCTTCGCCAGCTTGAAAGCATACACGCAGATACTGTCATGGGTGACGTTGGGGTCGCCCTTGGACCCCTGGTCGACGAAAAACTCAGCAACCTCCGCCGCCTGGAGCTCGGTCTGCGCCGTACGCATCAGACCTTTGTCGCCATTCTTGATCTTGTGAAACTTCGACAAGTGAGCCTTCGGGTTGGCCGAGGTGCCGACATACCACTCTTTGTAGTTGTTCCCATGTTTGGCGATGAACGCTTGGATATCGTCCAAAATATCTGATTTCGCTTTGGGCATGTCTTTGTATCCCTTGAGGACGCTAAATATATCGACACGCTACTAAGTCCGCAACAATTTAAACGGATGGTTGAATGTGGTGACAGTTACTTCAATACGCTCACAGCGGCCACAGGGTTCTCATTAAATTTCCGTGATCCGCCGGAAATCGGCCTATGCCGGTTGCGCCTCAGGCATGGCAGCGGGTAAACCCGCGTCAGCTTTACCGTCTGGAAGTTAACGAATGCCTGATCTTGTCCGCCCCTTTGCCGCGCTGCGCCCCGTACCCGAGCAAGCCGCTGCCGTCGCGGCCCCGCCCTATGACGTATTGAACACTGATGAGGCGCGTGACCGCGCCGCCGGCAAGCCCCATAGCTTTTTGCATATTTCCAAGCCGGAGATTGATCTGCCCGAAGGCACGGATGTCTATTCCCAAGCCGTCTATGATAAGGGCGCGGAAAACTTGCAGCGCTTGATCGACGACGGCGTGCTCATGCGCGATGCCAAGCCCTGTTACTACGCCTACCGCTTGACGATGGGCGATCACACGCAGACGGGCGTGGCCATGATCGCCTCGGCCAGCGCTTATGACGCCAACGACATCCGCAAACATGAATTCACCCGGCCCAAGAAAGAAGACGACCGCGTCAACCAGGTCACTGCGCTGAACGCGCAAACCGGACCCGTGCTGCTGGCCTACAAAGCCTCAGCGGCGGTGAGTACGGTGCTCGATGCCGTCACTGCGAAAGGTCCTGTCTATGACGTGATCGCAGATGACGGCGTCGGCCATGCCATCTGGGTGATCGATCAGGACGACCACATAGCCGCCCTCAGCGAAGCCTTTAACGCCATGCCGGCACTCTATATTGCTGACGGTCATCACCGTTCGGCGGCGGGGTCCCGTGTCGCCAAGGCCAAGCCGGATACCGAAAGTGCGCAGTATTTTCTCACCGTCGCCTATGCCGATGATGAGATGCGCATTCTCGACTACAACCGGGTCGTCAAAGACCTCAACGGTCTCAGCGCCAAGGACCTGCTCAGCAAGATTGGCGAGCGCTTCGATGTCGAGCTCAGCGATGGCCCGGCAAAGCCGGAAAAGGCCGCGACCTTCGGGATGTATCTCGACGGTGCGTGGTACCGCCTCACTCTTCACGACGATTACATCCCGGCAGACGATCCGGTGGGCAAGTTGGACGTAAGCCTGCTGCACGCCAATCTGATCGAACCACTGCTCGGCATCTCCGATCCCCGCACCGATGAGCGCGTCGACTTTGTCGGCGGCATCCGGGGGTTGGGGGAGCTGGAAAAGCGCGTGAACTCCGGCGAGATGGCGGTGGCGTTTGCGTTGTATCCCACCAGCATGGCCGACCTCATGGCCGTAGCCGATGCCGGCGAAGTGATGCCGCCCAAGTCCACCTGGTTCGAACCCAAGCTGGCGGACGGACTGCTGAGCCACGTGCTCGACTAACACATTGCATGCCAGACGATCGTCCCATCCTCGTCATTGCCGGGCCGACGGCCAGCGGCAAGTCGGGGTTGGCACTGCGCGTGGCCGAGGAAGTGGGCGGGACCGTCATCAACGCCGACAGCATGCAGGTCTATCGCGATCTGCATGTGTTGACCGCGCGGCCCGGCGCCGAAGACGAAGCGCGCGCACCGCATGTGTTGTACGGCACTCGCGATGGGGCTGAGGCGTGCACTGCGGCGGCGTGGGTTGCGGACGCAGCTGATGAAATCAGTAAGGCCCGCACCGCTGGACGCCTTCCCGTCGTGGTGGGTGGCACCGGGATGTACCTCAAGACGTTGATGGAGGGCATCAGTGCCATTCCCGACATTCCAGCCGACGTGAAATCGGAAGGGCGCCGGCTGCGGCTCGAGCAAGGTAACGAAGCCCTATACGAAGATCTCAAAGCGAAGGACCCAGAGGGTGCGGCTACGCTGAAACCCAAGGACCGTCAGCGCATCCTGCGCGCGTGGGAGGTGGCGACCGCGACCGGCAAGCCGCTGCACCAGTGGCAAGAGGACTCGCCGCCCAGGCCGCTGGTTGACGGGGCCTTCCACACCGTGCTGCTACGCCCGCCGCGCGAGGATCTCTACGCCCGCTGTGATGCTCGGTTCGAACAGATGCTGGAGCACGGGGCTTTGGCCGAGGTCGAGGCTTTGCTGGCGCGCCAGCTCGATCCCGGTTTGCCGGTGATGAAGGCGCTGGGGGTGCCGGAATTGGCGGAATTCCTGGGCGGACAGGCGTCCCGGGAAGAGGCGATAACCAAGGCCCAGCAGCACACCCGCAACTATGCCAAGCGCCAGACCACCTGGTTTCGGACTCAGTTTCATGCGTCTGAAACGCTTAATGCGCAATTTTCAGAAAGTTTATTTCAAGAAATCTTTCCAAAAATTCGTCATTTGGTGTTGACCTAGCGGGTGGCCCTTGATAGTTACCCTCGCTTTCCGCCTCCCAACGGAGGCGGTTTCTGTTTTTGTGGAGACCACACCGCCCAGCATGGCGGCTCACTTAGGACAACACCCATGCCCCGCGATTCTGCAGCCAGCCGCAAAGCAAGCGGCGATAGCCGTGTAGCAAACGGCGCGCGCCTGATCCTCCAAGCGTTGCAGGAGCAGGGTGTGGAAGTCGTCTTCGGCTATCCCGGCGGCGCGGTGCTGCCTATCTATGACGAGCTGTTCAAGCAGAACTCGATCCGCCACATCCTGGTGCGCCACGAGCAAGGCGCCGTGCACGCCGCCGAGGGCTACGCCCGCTCAACCGGGAAAGTCGGCGTGGTGCTGGTGACGTCTGGTCCGGGTGCGACCAACGCCGTCACTGGGCTGACCGACGCGCTGATGGATTCTGTTCCGGTGGTGTGCCTAACCGGCCAGGTGCCGACTCATCTGATCGGCAATGATGCCTTTCAGGAAGCTGATACCGTTGGCATCACGCGGCCCTGCACCAAGCACAATTATCTGGTGAAGGACGTCAACGCGTTGGCGCAGACCATTCATGAAGCGTTTTACGTGGCCCGGTCGGGACGGCCCGGCCCGGTGGTGGTCGACCTGCCCAAAGACGTGGTTATGGATAAGGGCACCTACACCACGGCGCCGCGCGGTATTGAGCGTGAGCAGCACAAGACCTATCAGCCCGCGTTTAAGCCCGATCCGGCGTCAATCGAAGCGGCCGTGGATCTGATGGTCAACGCCGAGCGGCCGTTGTTCTATACCGGCGGTGGTGTCATCAACGCCGGCCCGGCGGCCAGCAAGACTCTCATTGAGTTGGTCAAGACGACCGGCTTTCCGATCACGTCGACCCTGATGGGTCTCGGCGCCTATCCCGCCTCCGGGCCGAACTGGCTCGGCATGGTCGGCATGCATGGGACCTATGAGTCCAATTTGGCGATGCATGGCTGCGACGTGATGATCAACATCGGCGCCCGGTTCGATGACCGTGTGACCGGTAACCTAAATTTCTTTTCGCCGGGCTCGAAGAAGATTCATGTGGATGTCGATCCCTCGTCGATCAACAAGAACGTCATTGTCGACGTGCCTGTGATCGGCGATGCCGGTGTCGTGCTCAAAGAGATGCTCAAGACTTGGAAGAAGCGCAAGCAGCGGCCCAATACCAAGGCCCTGAAAGCGTGGTGGGCGGACATCAAGACCTGGCAGGCACGGGATTGCCTTAAGTATGAGCAAACCGGCAAGACCATTAAGCCGCAGTACGCCATTGAGCGCTTGTTCGAACTGACCAAGAACAAGAAGACCTTCATCACCACGGAGGTCGGCCAGCACCAGATGTGGGCGGCGCAGTTCTACCGCTTTGACAAACCCAACCGCTGGATGACCTCGGGCGGCCTTGGCACCATGGGCTACGGCCTGCCGGCGGCACTTGGTGTGCAGCTCGGCAATCCGGACGGTCTGGTGATCGACATTGCCGGCGAGGCCTCGGTTCTGATGAACATCCAGGAACTGTCGACGGCGGTGCAGTACCGTTTGCCGATCAAGGTGTTCATCGTCAACAACCAGTACATGGGGATGGTGCGCCAGTGGCAGGAGCTGCTGCACGGCGGGCGTTACTCGGAGAGCTACACGGATAGCCTGCCGGACTTCGTAAAGTTGGCGGAGGCCTATGGCATGGCCGGTCTGCGCGTGACCGATCCCGCGAAGGTCGATGACACCATCAAAGAGATGATCAAGATCGATGGCCCGGTCATCGTTGACGTCTGTGTCGATCAGAAGGAAAACTGCTTCCCGATGATCCCCTCGGGCGCAGCCCATAACCAAATGCTGCTCGGCCCGGAAGACGAAGCCGAGAAGCCGATTTCCGAAGAGGGCATGGTGCTGGTGTAATCCGGCCCTGCCCGCCCAACAGAGGACACTGCCGTGAGCAGCAATCTATATGAAGGCTCGGTGCCAACGGCGCGGCTGAAAGACACCGATGTGTATCGCCACACCATTGCCGTGCTGGTGGATAACGAGGCTGGTGTGCTGGCCCGTGTGATCGGTTTGTTTTCCGGCCGGGGCTACAACATCGAAAGTCTGACGGTGTCCGAAGTCGATCCCGAAGCGCAATTGTCTCGCATCAATCTCGTCACCTCCGGCACACGCCAGATCGTCGAGCAAATCAAAGCGCAGCTCGGCCGCCTGGTGCCGGTGCATACAGTGAAGGACCTGACCGATGAGGGCCCCTCGGTCGGGCGCGAGCTGGCGTTGGTCAAAGTGGACGGCGCCGGTGATGACCGGGTCGAGGCGCTGCGCATCGGCGATATCTTCCGTTGTAACGTGGTCGACTCGACCACCACGTCCTTCGTGTTCGAGGTGGTCGGCAGTTCCGAGAAAATCGACGCGTTTATCGACCTGATGCAACCGCTCGGCCTGATTGAGGTCTCGCGTACCGGGGTGGCCGCCATTGCGCGCGGTGCTGGCAGCCTGGAGCCGCGGCAAAAAGCGAAATCGGCCAAAAAAGCGGTCAAAAGGCGTGGGAAAGCGGCCAAATCGGTCAAGAAAGCCTCGCCTAAACGCAAATCCGCCGCTAAGAAGGCGCCAGCCAAAAAGACCACAGCCAAGAAAACGGCATCGAAAAAGACTGCAGGCGGACGCAAGCGCGCCGCCAAGCGATAAGCAAAACAAGAAAAGACGACTGCGAAAGGACGACACTCATGCGCGTGTACTATGACCGTGACGCCGATGTGAACATCATCAAGGGCAAGAAAGTGGCCGTGATCGGCTACGGCTCTCAGGGCCATGCCCATCTTCTCAACATGAAGGATTCCGGGGTCGCCGAGCTGGCCGTTGGACTGCGCGAAGGCTCTTCTAGCCGTAAGAAAGCGGAGGGCGAAGGCCTCAAAGTGATGAGCCCCGCCGAAGCTTCCGCTTGGGCCGACGTGGTTATGGTGCTGACCCCCGACGAACTCCAGGGTGACCTGTACCGGACCGACATCGAGCCGAACCTCAAAGAAGGCGGTGCGTTGGCTTTTGCCCATGGCCTCAACATTCACTTCAATCTGATTGAACCCCGCGCCGACATCGACGTGTTCATGGTCGCGCCCAAAGGCCCCGGCCATACGGTGCGCTCAGAATATGCCCGCGGCGCTGGTGTGCCGTGTTTGGTCGCGGTGGCGCAGGACGCCTCCGGCAACACCATGGACATCGCCCTGTCCTATGCCTCGGCCATCGGCGGAGGCCGGGCCGGGATCATCGAGACTACGTTCCGCGAGGAATGCGAAACCGATCTGTTCGGCGAACAGGTGGTGTTGTGCGGTGGCCTCACGTCGCTCATTCGCGCCGGGTACGAAACTCTGGTGGAAGCCGGCTACGCTCCGGAAATGGCCTATTTCGAGTGCCTGCACGAGGTCAAGCTGATCGTCGATCTGATGTACGAAGGCGGCATGGCCGACATGCGCTACTCCATCTCCAACACCGCGGAATACGGCGACTATGTCTCCGGTCCCCGGGTGATCGATCCCTCGGTGAAGGAACGGATGAAAGGCGTGCTGGAGGACATCCAGGATGGCCGTTTTGTGCGCGATTGGATGGCCGAGTGCCAAGCCGGGCAACCGAGCTTCAAGGCGACCCGCCGCCGCTGGGCCGAGCATCCCATTGAAGATGTCGGCAAGAACCTCCGCGCCATGATGCCGTGGATCGGCGGCGACAAGAAGCTGGTCGACAAGTCTCGTAACTAACGCCCGTAAGCGGCTGAAAAAAAGGGGGCTTTCGGCCCCCTTTTTTGTGCGCTTCACCGCAATTTAACCATTTTCCGTGCTAAATTGTTGACTTCCGGGGTGGAACGTACTTTTTAAGGACCGTACAGCGGTCTCGGGTGGGTCCGAGGCGGCGTCTGAGTAAGGAAAAGCAGGTGATCAACCAGGTCACAGCCACGCAAACAGCCAGCATTTCTGCGGTTTTGGCCGCGGAAGCGGTGGCGCGTGCGCGTTTGACCGGTCTGGCCAGCCTGCTTCTCATCGACCGGGGGCTGCGACTTAACACCCCCTGAGCGTCATTCCGTGCCTGCGAGCGACGGACGTTCAGGGGATCAAGCGCAGCTAAGTTGTCGCTCGAACGAGCCTAAGTACCTAAACCCCAGTCGTGAGACAGACACATGAACACCAATCGAGTCATCATTTTTGACACCACTTTGCGCGACGGCGAGCAATCGCCCGGCGCATCCATGAACCGTGAAGAGAAGGTCCGCATCGCCAAATTGCTGGAGCGCATGCGGGTCGACGTCATCGAAGCCGGTTTCGCCATCGCCTCGCAGGGCGATTTCGAGGCGGTCAAAGCCGTCGCCGAGGAGGTGACCGAGTCGACGGTCGCCAGTTTGGCCCGTGCCGCCAAAGGTGACATTCAGCGTGCCGCCGATGCCATCGCACCGGCCAAACGCGGACGCATCCACACCTTCATCTCCACCTCGCCGCTGCACATGAAGTACAAGTTGCAGATGAAGCCGGAGAAGGTCTACCAAGCAGTGATCGACAGCGTGTCGTTCGCCCGCAACTTCACCGACGATGTGGAGTGGTCGGCCGAGGATGGCTCACGCACCGAGCACGATTTCCTGTGCCGGTGTGTGGAAGCGGCCATCGATGCCGGGGCCACCACCATCAATATTCCGGATACGGTCGGCTACACGGTGCCAGACGAATACCACGCTTTGATCAGCATGCTGTTCAACCGGGTGCCGAACATCGACAAGGCGATCATCTCGGTGCATTGCCACAACGATCTGGGTTTGGCTGTGGCCAATTCCTTGGCCGCCGTTCAGGCCGGGGCGCGTCAGGTCGAGTGCACCATCAATGGTCTGGGTGAGCGGGCCGGCAATGCGGCGATGGAAGAGGTCGTCATGGCCTTGCGCACCCGCAAGGATCACATGCCTTTCGAAACCGGTGTCGACACCACCTTGATCACCAAGGCGTCGCACATGGTCTCGACGGTCACTGGATTCCCGGTGCAACCCAACAAGGCCATCGTCGGGGCCAATGCCTTCGCGCATGAGTCCGGCATTCACCAGGACGGAGTTCTCAAACACGCCGAAACCTATGAGATCATGACGCCGGAGTCCGTCGGGTTGGTGAAGTCCAACTTGGTCATGGGTAAGCACTCGGGCCGTCATGCGTTCCGGGAGAAACTCAAGGAGCTGGGCTACAGCCTGGGCGACAACGCCATGAATGAAGCGTTCAAACGCTTCAAGGACTTGGCCGACAAAAAGAAAGAAGTCTACGACGAGGACATTGTCGCCTTAGTGGACGAAGAAGTCCGCGACAACGACCGCATCAAATTCGTCTCGTTGCAGGTGGTCTGTGGATCCAAGATCGAACACCAGACCGCGGAACTGGAGCTGGAGTTCGACGGCGAGGTGGTCTCCACCAAGGCGGAAGGCGACGGGCCTGTGGATGCCACGTTCAATGCCATCAAGGCTCTGACCTTTGATACCCAGCACTTACAGCTGTACCAAGTGCACGCGGTAACCCAGGGCACAGACGCCCAAGCCGAGGTCACGGTGCGGTTGGAAGAACATGGAAAGACGGTGATGGGGCAGGGGGCCGATACGGACACTCTGGTGGCATCCGCCCGGGCCTACATTAACGCGCTGAACAAACTCCTGGTGAAGCGCGAAAAGACAGCGCCGGCAGCGGTGGCGGTATGAGGGCCAGCTCAACCTCATGCCGTGCGTTGACGCCGGTTTGATTTAGGGAGATACACGGAACGTCCGGATGGCCGCGAAACCCGCAGCCATCCGGGCGTTTCAGACGTTTAACAAGATACGTTGGGGCGGCAGGTTCCGGCGCAGTGGGATAGAGAGACAAAGTTTATGTTTGCCAGTTTGACCGGGTGGCTTTCCGCCGACATGGCCATCGACCTCGGAACAGCCAACACGCTGGTCTACGTCAAAGGCCGGGGCATTGTGCTCAATGAGCCGTCCGTGGTGGCGCTGCAGGAAGAGAAGGGCCGCAAAATCGTCCGCGCGGTCGGGAATGAGGCCAAGCAGATGCTGGGCCGTACCCCGGGCACCATCCAGGCCATCCGTCCCTTACGTGACGGTGTCATTGCCGACTTCGAAGTCGCCGAGGAGATGATCAAGCACTTCATCCGCAAGGTGCACAACCGCAAGGGCTGGGCCAGCCCGATGGTGGTGATTTGTGTGCCGTCCGGGTCCACAGCGGTCGAGCGCCGCGCCATTCAGGAATCTGCCGAGGCGGCCGGCGCACGCAAAGTCTTCCTCATCGAAGAGCCCATGGCTGCGGCCATCGGGGCCGGATTGCCGGTGACCGAGCCGACCGGGTCCATGGTTGTCGATATCGGCGGTGGCACCACCGAGGTCGCGGTGCTGTCGCTTGGCGGCATTGTCTATGCCCGCTCCGTCCGTGTCGGCGGCGATATGATGGACGAAGCGATCATCAACTACATCCGCCGCCACCATAATCTGCTGGTGGGGGAAAGCTCGGCCGAACGCATCAAGAAAGAGATCGGATGCGCCTGCCCGCCCGAGACCGGCGACGGCGAGACCATCGAAATCAAGGGCCGTGATCTGATGAACGGCGTGCCTAAGGAAATCGTCATCAGTCAGCGGCAGATTGCCGAAGCGCTGGCCGAGCCGGTGACCGCCATCATCGATGCCGTCAAGGTGGCGTTGGAGCATACCGCGCCGGAACTGGCCGCCGACATCGTCGACAAGGGCATCGTCCTGACCGGCGGCGGCGCCATGTTGACCAATCTGGATTTTGTGTTGCGGCACGCGACCGGTCTGCCGGTCTCGATCGCCGATGAACCGCTCAACTGCGTTGCCATGGGAACGGGCATGGCGCTTGAGCAAATGAAGAAAATGCGCGGTGTCCTTACCTCGATGTACTAAGCCGGTTCGAGGGGGCATCGTCACAGCGGCACGCGTAGCAGCCTGACCGCGATGGAGGGACGACGGTGAAGCAACCGACGGGACAAATATCCCGCTTAGGAACGCTGAAATACTTAGCGCAGCGTTTTGCTTTCCTAAGTCTGATCGGATTGACCTTCGCGCTGATGCTGATCGGCAAGGCCGATACGGTGTTGGTGGAGCGGGCGCGCACGGCGGTCTCCGATGCGGTCACGCCCATCCTCCAAGTGATGGCCGCGCCGGCCACTGCCATCTCAGAATTTATTGCCAATCTGGAAGAGTTGGCTGCGATCCGTCAGCAAAACGCAGACCTGCGTGAAGCCAACGAACGGTTGCTGCAATGGCAAGCGGTTGCCCAGAAACTTGAAAATGAAAACCGGCAATTGCGTGGTTTGCTGGCCACCGTACCGGAACCCAACGCGCTTTCTGTTACTGCACGCGTTATCGCCGATTCCGGCGGCGCGTTTGCACAGTCCCTGCTGGTGACAGCTGGAGGCCGCGACGGCGTTGCCAAAGGCCAGGCTGTCATGACGGCGGAGGGCCTGGTTGGCCGGGTCACCCAAGCCGGTTACCGGTCTGCCCGGGTGCTGCTGATCACGGATATCAACTCCCGCATTCCGGTGCGCGTCGGCGAGGCCGGTGACCGGGCCATTCTGGCGGGTGATAACTCAGGGCGGCCGCGCCTCATATATCTTGGCGTTGCCACTGCCGTTGCACCGGGCGACCGAGTTGTGACCTCCGGTGACGCGGGCGCCTTCCCGCCCGGCTTGCCTGTTGGCCGCGTTGTCGGCTCTGAGGAGGGGAACGCCATGGTCGATCCCTTCTTTAGCCGCGACCGCTTGCAGTATGTCGAAATTCTCGACTTCGGTTTGAGCGGCATTCTTGCCGAGCTTAACAAGGCCGACTGAGGCAATGCGGCAGCAATCCGTCTTTGAAAAGATCGACGCCCGCGCCCGGACTATTTTGCCGCTCGGTTTGACGGTGATCGTCGTGCTATTCGGCCTGACGCCCACCCACGTGCCGGGTCTGGCTCAGATCACGCCCATGTATGCGTTGATTGCCGTGTATTTCTGGTCAATTTACCGGCCGGATTTGCTTGGCTACGGGCTTGGGTTTTTCATCGGCATTCTGGAAGACCTGCTGACCGGTGCTCCGCTGGGTGTGGGCGCCCTCACAATTTTGCTGACGCAGTGGGTGGTCTTCAATCAGCAAAAGTTTTTTCACGCCAAGCCGTTCGCCATTACGTGGTTCGCCTTCGTTTTGGTTGCGCTTGGTGCGGCCCTGCTGAAATGGGTGTGTATTGGACTCATCGAGGAATCCGGCTTTACCCCGTTCGGCGATTTGATCGCAGCCTATCTCATCACCGTCGCGGTGTACCCGATGATCGCATGGCTGTTCTCCAAAGCACAAACCGGGCTACTGGCTGAGCCATGATTATCAACCGCGACAGTGACCGCACCCGCGTGTTCAATCGCCGCGCCGCTGTGCTCGGTGGTGGCCAGGCGTTGATGATCTCCGCACTGGTCGGGCGCATGTATTATCTTCAGGTCATTGAAGCCGACCGTTACCGCATGCTGGCGGAGGAAAACCGCATCAACTTGCGCCTGTTGCCGCCGCCCCGGGGCCGCATTCTCGACCGGTTCGGTGAGCCCCTAGCCGTCAACCGGCAAAACTTTCGTGTGTTGTTGATTTCCGAACAGGCGCAGAATGTTTCCGCCACTTTGGATGCGTTGGCGGAAGTGATCGAACTGTCCGAATACGATCGCGAGCGGGTGCAGAAGGAAGTGCGCCGCCGCCGCAGTTTCGTTCCGGTGACGGTGCGGGAAAACCTCAACTGGGAAGAAATGGCGCGTATCCAGGTGAATGCTCCCGACTTGCCCGGTGTTGTCGTCGACGAAGGCCTCACCCGTTTTTATCCGCAGACGGAAACGGCGGCTCACGTGCTCGGCTATGTGTCGAGCGTCGATGAAGACGACCTTACCGGCGATCCGCTCTTGCAGCTGCCCGGCTTCCGTATCGGCAAGGCCGGTATGGAACGGCAATTTGATCTCGCCCTGCGCGGCAGCGGCGGCACCAGCCAAGTCGAGGTCAACGCGCTCGGCCGGGTGATTCGCGAGCTCGAGCGCAAGGAAGGTGAGTCCGGAACGGACTTGATGATGTCCCTTGATGAGCGCTTGCAACGGTTTTCCGCCGACCGGCTGGGCGCGGAAAGTGCGTCGTGCGTGGTGCTGGATGTGCACACTGGTGAAGTGCTGGTGATGGCATCGACTCCCAGTTTCGATCCCAACGCGTTTAATCGTGGCTTAACCCAGCGTGAGTGGAACGCCCTGTCCGGTGATCCCCGCGCGCCGATGACCAACAAGGCCATCCAAGGGCAATATTCGCCGGGCTCCACCTTCAAGATGGTTGTGGCCCTCGCAGCACTGGAGCAGGGCGTTATTTCTCCCGAGCAAACCGTATTTTGTAACGGCCACACCGATCTTGGTTCACGGCGTTTTCACTGCTGGGAAGACCGCGGCCACGGGGCGATGGACATGGTGCAGGCCATTGCCCAGTCGTGTGATGTCTACTTTTATGAGATTGCGCGGCGCATTGGCGTTGATCGTATCGCTGATATGGCCAACCGTCTGGGTCTCGGTGCGAAGCTCAACATCGGGCTGACCGGCGAGCGGGAGGGCCTGATTCCAACGGAAGCGTGGAAACGGGCCACCTTGGATGAGGCGTGGCAGCAGGGTGAAACCTTCGTGGTGGGTATCGGCCAGGGCTATGTGCTGACCACACCCCTGCAGCTTGCCGTCATGTCGGCGCGTCTTGCGACCGGATTGAAGGTTGAGCCGGTGCTCACCCGCCAGATCATGTTGGATGGAGCCGTGGTGCAGCGGCCGCCGCAGGCCTTCGAGCCCCTTAATCTTGATCCGGCCCATGTTGCCGTCGCGCGGCGCGGCATGTTTGAAGTTTTGAACGGACCCCGTGGTACGGCCCGTGCCTCCAAGTTGCCTCTTGATGGGGTGCAAATGAGCGGCAAGACCGGCACGACGCAAGTCAGGCGGATCACCATGGCCGAGCGCGAGGCCGGGTTGCCCGAAAGTGACGAAATCCCCTGGAACGAGCGCACGCACGCGCTGTTCGTCGCCTATGCGCCGGAAGACAACCCCCGCTACGCCTTGTCGGTGGTGGTGGAGCATGGCGGCGGTGGGTCCACCGTTGCGGCGCCAATCGCCCGCGATATCATGACTGAGGTGCTGCGGCTGGATCCTTCTCGTAAGCCGCGCCTGGATGAAGATCAGATCGCGATCGCTGTCCCGGGGGCGCCGACATGACGGACACCGGTTTCCTCGCTGCGCGCCTGCGCCGCGGCGATATGACCATCAAGGAAAAGCTGTGGCAAATGAGCTGGTCGCTCATGCTGTGGCTGTGCGTGATCGCCACCATCGGCTTTTTCATGCTGTATTCGGCGGCCAATGCCAGTCTCGATCCATGGACGTCGCGGCAGATTGCCCGGTTTGGCCTTGGGCTGGTGTTGATGCTGACCATCTCCCTAATCGATATCCGCTTGGTGATGCGCTACGCCTATCTGTTGTACGCGCTGGTGTTTGCTCTGCTGATCTTTGTTGAGGTGCGGGGTGTTGTCGGTGGCGGTGCGCAGCGTTGGATCGATCTTGGGCCGATCAATCTGCAGCCGTCGGAGCTTATGAAAGTGGCGTTGGTGCTGGCCTTGGCCCGCTACTTCCATAGCGTCAGTCTGGAGGACTCCGGCCGGCCGATTTTCTTGATTCTGCCGTTGCTGATGGTTTTCCTGCCGGTGGTGCTGATTCTGCGCCAACCTGACTTGGGCACGTCGATGATGGTGGTGATGGGCGCCGGTGTTTTGTTTTTCATGGCGGGCGTGCGTTTGTGGAAGTTTGCTGCGGTTGCGATCTCCGGCTTGGCGGCGATCCCTATCGTTTGGCCGCTGCTCGAGGAATACCAACAGAATCGCGTGCTGACGTTTCTTAATCCGGAGCGTGACCCGCTTGGGGCTGGGTATCACATTCTCCAGTCTAAGATCGCACTCGGGTCAGGCGGCCTGTTTGGCAAGGGCTTCTTGCAAGGAACGCAAAGTCACCTCAACTTCCTGCCGGAGCAACAAACCGACTTTATCTTCACCATGCTGGCGGAAGAGCTCGGCATGGTCGGCGGCCTCACCCTGATCGCGCTTTATGCCATCGTGCTGATCTATGGCTTTGCCATCGCGGTCCGCTGCCGCCATCAGTTTGGGCGATTGGTGGCGATTGGCGTGACAACCACGTTTTTCCTCTACGTGTTCATCAACGTCGCCATGGTCATGGGTCTGATACCCGTTGTCGGTGTACCGCTCCCTCTGATTTCCTACGGGGGAACCGCACTGCTGACGATCATGCTCTGTATGGGCCTGCTCATGAGTGTTTACGTGCATCGCGATGTCCAGATCGGCGTGCGCGGCGGGTATGACGACGGGTAAAGTTTGGTTGCAAGCACCCATGACCGTTTCGAGAGCCATTGCCCGACTTTTTGTTCCGCTGTGCATAATTGGGGCGCTTTTCTCCTGTGATTCAGCTTCTGGGGTGGACAAACAAGACCTAGATAGCCTGGCACAAGAAATCGAAGCCATTTTGGCGAATGCGCGTGGAAGGCCAGCCGCCGAGCTGAACCCTGTAATCGTCGAACACAATGAGCGGCTCGCGGTGCTCGCGGCCATGGCTACCAAAAGCGATTGTCGGCCAACCCAAGATGCATACGTTATTCACTTCGAATACGAATTGGAGCGTCTCGGACTACTAGCACAAGGCATGGACGCTGGTGACGTTTACACTGACGATTCCGTCGATGCTCTATTGGCAAAGAGCTATGAATTGTTTCGTGAAGGTGAAACGTGCGTTCCCTGATGCCGGTCTCTTGGCCCAAACGGATGAACGACAGAAACCCAGCCTGACAGCGCAATTTTGCCGCAGAGCCTTGCCACGCAGACCCGCACAGCCTATAACCCGCCCCTCCGCCGGGGTGCCCGCGTTGACCCACGCCCGCCCCGGACCCGGATGCTCAGGTGGGGCGCATAGCTCAGTTGGCAGAGCAGCTGACTCTTAATCAGCGGGTCCGAGGTTCGAGCCCTCGTGCGCCCACCAATCTCCATAAATGAAAGCCGGCGTTGAGTGATTTGCGTTGCGTTTTGGCGACGGCGTCTGCTTCATTCAGTCCATGGACCTTATCACTCAAGGTATTGTTGGCGCTGCCATGGCCCAAGCGACGCGCCGACAACGCGCTCAAGTAGCGGCGGCGACTGCCTGCGGGTTTATCGGGGGGCTCGCACCTGATATCGACGCCCTCATTCGTTCGCCGACAGATCCCCTGGTCTTTCTGGAATTTCACCGTCACTTCACACACGCCTTGGCCTTCGTGCCCATAGGGGGTCTGGTCTGTGGCGCGTTTCTTCACCTCACCGTGGGGCGGCGTTGGCAGTGGGCTTTTTGGCAAACAGTTCTCTTCTGCACCATCGGGTATGCGACCCACGGCCTGCTCGATGCCATGACGTCCTACGGCACGAGCTTGTTCTGGCCGCTCAGCGATGTGCGGGTGTCATGGAGTTTGATTTCCATTATCGACCCGCTGTTCACCTTACCTGCCATCGGTCTCGTCATATTGTGTTTGGTACAGCGCCAGGCGAGTTATGCCCGGGCGGCACTCCTTTGGATGGTGGTGTACCTTTGTACGGCAGCGTTCCAGCATAACCGCGCCCTCGACGTCGCCCGCGGCATTGCCGCGGAGCGGGGTCATGCGCCCATTCGCGTCGAGGTGAAGCCCAGTTTTGGCAACATTCTGGTGTGGCGCACAATCTATGAGACCGACGAGGCGTTTTATGTTGATGCGGTGCGCGCCGCGCTGACTCACCGGGTGTTTGAAGGGGTGGCGACGCGCAAACTGGTGCGTGAAGATGACTTTCCCTGGCTCGATCCGGGGAGCCAGCAAGCCCGTGATATTGAACGCTTCCGCTTCTTTAGCCGCGGCTATATCGCGCGGGACCCTGATCGCCCCAACAGGATTATTGATATCCGCTACGCGTTTGTCCCCAATACGTTGAACGCCTTGTGGTCGGTTGAGGTGGCGCCCGACGCGCCGTCGGATGCGCATGTCACCTATCTCACGCACCGCGACCAGGCGCGCGCCAATCTCGGTCAACTTTGGCGCATGATTGCAAACGATCCTTAGCGGTCCGTGCGAGCCTTCATGAGCCGCGCGATAAGGCGGCTTCAACGGCATCAACCACGTCTTGCGGTGCGACCGTCAAATCACCATGCGCCTGTGTCCACGTTGGCTCACCTTTTGCGTCTGCGCTTTGAGGTTGGGCGGCCACGCGATGAAACGGCAGCCCGGCCACCTCGCATATTCGCTCGAAATGGGGCTGGGGTAGTCCCGCCGCGATTTCGATCACGCGCGTGCCCGGTTTGCAAAACGCGATATTGGTGAGGTTAGACCCATGCACGCCGACCACGCATCGCGCTTCGGCAAAGGCGCGCATCTGATCGTCGAGTGGAAGGGACCCGGGCTCAATCACTTTAAAGCGCGGGCCGAGCGCTTCGATCACCTGGTCTTCGTTACGTAGTTGTCTCGCTTCGCCATGACCCCGTTTTGCGTAAAGCCATGTTTCGGCTTGCCCCGCATTGCCCGGTATAAGGTGTGACAGCACGCGCAGGCGCTCGGCCAGGGGCATGCGCGTTTGCGCATAGCCCGGTGAAACCGCAACCACCGTGCCGCTGACCGGTAGCCATTTCAGGTTGTCTATGCCGAATAATCCGGCCGCGCGCGACAGCAAGTCCCTCTGCCACGCGTTCGGCGGTGCATCCGCGGGTCCGATCAGGTTGACCGCCGTATCCTGACCAAGCCGCGATGCGCCCAACAGATGGGGCAGGGTATCAAGCAGCCAATGGTAGTAAGGCGGGCGGATCGGCGCGATATAGCCGTCCGGGACCGGCGTCTCATGTTGCTCGAGAGAGGAAAGCGCTTTGGACGTCGCATCGGTGAACAGGTGCGAATACCGCTCGGGATATTTCAGATGAGCAAACACCTGAGAGAAGAACGTGCCGTCCGGCAACAGTGGTACACCGATATCAAAGAGGGCGGCAGCCCGGTCAAACCGCACCAGATGGGAAGAAACGGGCAGCCCGTTAAAAGACAGGGGGGCCGCCGACACACCATCTGGTAAGTTGGATGGATCGAACGCCGCTTCAGTCACCAGGCTCTGTCGAACGCCGGCTGCCGCGCGCAAAGACGCCGTTGACGTTGCGAGATCGCCATCCAGCCACGCGGCTTCAGCACGACGAACTAAGTTTGCGCGGGATGCTGTCACGGAGAAGCTAACGGGATGCGCTGCGGCTAGAGCCCATATAGGGCTTGCGCATTGTCGCTCACCATGCGTTGAGCCGCGCCTGCTGGCAGATCAGTGCGCTCCATAATCAGCCGGTGGGCCTCCAGTTCAGTCGACGTGTCCGCGTGTCCGTAGTCAGATCCCACCACCAGATTGTCAGGTCCGGCCCACTTCAGGATTTCCGGCAAGTCTTCATGGGCTTCACACGTCACATAGAGCCGCGCATCGGCAAGCGCGGACTCGGTGTTTTTCTTCAGGCCGTAGGTGTCCGCGAACCGGTTGGCTTTGTTGAGAACGAATGGCAGCCACATTGATCCGCCTTCCAGAAATCCAAACCGGAGCTTGGGGTAGCGCTTCGGGATGTCACTCATCATCACGGCGTTGAACGCGATCACCATGGGCATGATGAAAGCAACAATGTTGCCCTTCTTTCCGGACGTGTTTTTGACCTCGTCAAAACTCGGGCTGCCATTGCCGATATGCAGACCAATAGCTAAATCCAAGTCCGCCGCCGTTTTATAAAGCGGGTCGAGGTAGGGTTCATCAATGGTCGTGTTGCCCTCATAACCCCGCAGCATGACACCACAGGCGCCGTTATCCCGCGCCTCTTTCAGCATTGCACAACTGGCCTCGATGTTTTTAAGCGACGGCACGGCCAGCCACCGCAGCCGGCTGCTGCGGCTGTGACATACATCCGCCATCCACCGGTTGTAACTCTTGGCCACCGCCAATTCCGTATCGGCGCTGTGGATGATCGATCCCAGAAAGAAGCTGGGAATAAGAACCTGAGTGTCGACACCAAGCTTATCCATCTCGGCGATGCGGGCGTCGGCATCGGTAAGGTCGCGCGTGCCGGCCGGGTAGCGGTCTGACTGTTGCCCGCCTTTCATGTACATCCGTCCATCGACCAGCCAAAATTCGCGTCCCGCCATGGGGGACTCCCGCTTGTGTGTCACGGGTTCTGAGGATGTCACGACTTTGGGCATCAAGGCGGCGTCCGCCTTCTCGAAATAGGCCCACGTCTGCTCGCATTCGATCACGTGAGTGTCCGCGTCAATCACCGGCATGGCATTCATCTCCATTCTTTGTGCCGCAGCAGCGCACTCGTTGAGCCCATTCTAACTTGTCTGCCTGCGGAGGAAAGAACCTCGCTTAGTGCCGTTGTTTATTGGACGTCGCCTGTCAGCTCGACAAGCTCGTACGTTTGTTCGAGCAGGTCCCACCGCAGCCGCGCTGGCACGCAGTCCTTACCGATGGCCCAGATATCGATCGGCGGATAGTCACGAACCAAGAACTGAAAGTGTTCGGTCTGGAACGTGCCGGCGGGCACCGTGACCTCCTCCGGGCCGACATAGGCATGGCGGGTCATCGAATGATCCGATGGTTCCAGCTTTGGACCAGAGCCCCCATTCGGCATGTGGGACGAGGAGAACCCGATGCCCAGCTCCTCGGGAGATTTATCTTTATCGCGCCGCCAGCGCGCCAATCCCCAGGCATCGCCGTGAACGGGATGCGCGCCAAACGTGCGGATGCGTTTGTCGGACTCGAAGCGTTGGTTGAACCGTCCCTCTGAAGCGGTAACGCCCTCGCACTCTGCAGTATGCGTGCCGAAGTTGAACCACGTGCTGCCGGCCAGCTTCTCTTCGATACTCAGGCGCACAAAAGCGTCGACCGGGTACCAGTCCGCATCGACCGTCAAGATACAGTCGCGCAGAAGCCGATCGTCATCCATTTCACAGGTCGCGCGCATTGTTCGCGTGCCATCGGGCTGAATGGTGACGTAAAACATTTCGCGGCCCATCTCGCCTTGGCCGTCCGTCATGTAAAGCACTTTGCCGCTGTAGCTGCGATGGCGCATGGTGACGTTCCCTTAGTCTTCGCTATCTAAGAAGGTGCGAACAAGTTTGGCCACTGCAGCGGTATGCGCGTCAAGAAACCCGTGGGTCCATCCAGGCAAATCATGCACACGGCCGTTTTGAAGCAATGGTGCAGCCCGGGGCGTGTACTCCCACAGATCGTCTTCCGGGTTTAGGATCAAGATGGGTTTGGTTGCAGTGCGCAACGCGCCTTCCATGTCGTAGTTGAACGCGGCACGGTGCCCCCAGTGTGACACGGTGTGATGGCGCTGGCCTTCAAGGAAAACCTCCCAGCGCTTCGCCGGATCGGGGTCGTCCCGCCAAAAGCTTTTGATCCACTCCCAACGGGTTGAGAGTTCAGCGCCTTTCTCATCGATGGTTTGAGTGGCGTATTGTTTGCGAAAGGCGTCCCGTTCCTGTTCCGTGAACACCGTCGCTGAAATCATTACAATCTTATCCACCAAGTCAGGATGCCGGGCCGCAAGTTCCACGGCCGTCAGCGAACCCGTGTGGTACCCCATGACATCAACTTTCGAGAGGTTCATCTGAGCCGCAAAGGCCACCATGGCAGCAGCGTAGTCTTCGATCTCCGGCTCAGACTGAGGCGGCGCGCTTTCACCAAAGCCTGGCGTATCCGGAGCGACCACGAGGCGGTCTTCGGCCATGGCGGGCATAAACCTGTCCCACACCAGACCTGACAACGGGCTTGGGTGCAGCAGCAGCAAAGGTGTGCGGTCGGTCTGTATGCCTGCGACGCGGTAATGAACTTGCCCAAATTGGCCGTCAGCGTAGCCTTTCCGCACGGAGGGATTTGTCATGCCATTCGTCTCCATGTCCCAGAGGTAAGATCGATACTCTACTCGGTGACCCAAATTCGCATGCCTTTTCTATGACCGAACTGTGGATTGAATTCAAATTGCTTAAGACTCGGCGTCAGCAGGCTTTTTAGTCTCACTGGTGAGAGGTTAGATCGCTGAAGGGGGATTTCATGTCAGCGCGGACATCATTATCAGTGCCTACCCGGGCCGAGGTTGTCGACGCGGCCAGAGCGTTGTTGCCGGTTCTGCGGCAGCGGGCCGAGGCGACCGAGGACTTGCGGCAGTTGCCCGACGAGACCGTTGCGGATTTGCGGGCGGCTGGCCTGCATAAGCTGTTCACTCCAAAGAAATACGGCGGCTACGAGATGCCCTGGGGCACACACGTCGATGTGTCGCGCACGCTCGGCCAAGCCTGCGGTTCAACCGGCTGGGCGTCCTCCGTCGTGTTCACACACACCTTCCTGTTCGGGCGTTTCACCGAAGAGGCCCAAGAGGATGTTTGGGGAGACTGCCCCGACGCGATTATTTCGACCGGCTTCGCGGGCGGCGGTTTGGCGACGCCCACGGACGGCGGCTATCACGTCAGTGGTCGTTACAAGTTCGCCAGCGGTGTCGATCACGCCGACGCCATGCTGGTTGGCGCAAAGCTTCCCAATTCAACCGCGTCGTTCAACGACCTTTGGATCGTTTTGAAAAAAGGTGATTTTGAAATCTTAGATACCTGGCAATCAGAGGGCCTGCGCGGAACGGGATCGAAGGATATCAAAGTCGAGAATCTGTTTGTGCCTGCACATCGCACGCTCGCCATCTCAGAAATGTCCGATAATCCTCCGGGTGCCAAGTTGCACGACTACTACTTATATGGCGTCGAGTTTCACAGCTATTTCATCACGTTGCTGGCCGGCCCCATCCTTGGCGCGGCACGCGGCGCCTACAACGAATACATTGATCAGACGTTGACTCGCGTCGGCGCGATGATGGGTGAAACCATCATCGATCAGCCGGCCGTTCAGGTGCATGTGGCTGAGTCCTTGGCCGAGCTCGAAACCGCCGACCTTTTGATCGACACCTTGTGCGATCAGCTTCATGCTTTGGGAATGAACGGTGAGAGCATCTCACCCGAACTGAAGCTGAAGGCCTACCGTGACCTCGTCATGGCCGGGCGGCTGGCCCACTCATCCGCTGATCGCTTGTCGCGGATGATGGGGGTGAGTGCACAAACCGGCCGCAATCCGGTTCAACGCCTCTACCGCGACGTGCGCACCATGTCGACACACTCAGCGTTGCACTGGGAGGCTGGTCTGCAACGCAGCGGTAAGTTTATCTTTGGTCTGCCGACCGGGGATCCCAAGGTCGACGGTGACCGCAAACTCAAGCAAGCAGCGGAATGACGTTCTAGCCGGGTTTGTGCGGCGTTCTACATCCATCATCCTGCTCTTCCGCATTCGTTCCAGACTGCTAAACTTGGGCAGTGCAGTGTGCTCTAGAGAGCCAGTGGGGCTTTGAGCATGCAGGCAACACCTTTGGCGGGGATCGGGAAGCCTGAATGATGGCATTGCGGCGCATCATTGCAGCAATAACGCTGTGCACTAGTGGTGTTACCCACGCTGGCGAATGCTCTGCGCCAGCCAATGCCGCTTCGGTGTTAAACGCCATCGCGTTGCGGTCCGACGCCGTCTCCCGTTTGCAGCCAGGCACAGGGGTGGGTGTGCAGCTCGCTCCAGGACCGTGCGGGGGACTGGTTGTGCGCGGCGCAGACGGCGCGGGCGGAGCTGACCTCACGTGGGCCCGCCACATCGTCGATGCCAATCGACTATCGGAGGCGTTGGGCGCGACTCCACTTGAGGCTTCGCTCACGGTGCACAACTTCCCAGGCCAAGTTGGCGCAGTGTTGGCGGACGGATCATCGGTTGCTGGACCTGACCCCAACGCCGTGTTGGCGACATTTTTCAAACGCCGCCTTAAGGAGTCGTCCACTCTTTCGTTTGAAACTCTCGATCAGATTATTGAAGCGCCGGATGCATGGGCGGAACTGGTGGACCATCTTCGAGCCGAAACCGTAGACACCGTTGAGATTATCGTGGGCTCTCAACGCGCGATTGCTCTACCCGAGGGTGCGATAACGCATGTGGACACACTGCAGATCGTGGGAGGGTCGTCTGGAGTGGATGGAGTTCTGGTTAAGCAAGAAGACGGTTCCTTCCAAATGAAACTTCAGACCAGCGAAACGGTTTCCCCGGGTACGCATCACGTATACTTTTATAGCGGGGACTCGCGGTTCGAACCGGTTGCCAGCATGCAGGTGAACGTTATCGAGCCGAAACGGACGAAATAGGGGGCACCACGTTGTGCGGCATGTTGTATCTTTTCTTTGCAGTGTGAGTGTTGGTTTTACTCTCTCGATTGCATCTTCGCACGCTCAGCAGTCATACGAAATTCCATTCACCTCCGATGCTACACATCTGGGTGTCTCGTCTTGCGCCGGCTCAAGCTGCCACGGCGCCCTTGAACCCTGGACCGAGTCCACCGTGGTGCAGAACGAGTTCATTTTGTGGGAGGAAGAAGACCCACATTCGGGCGCATACAAAACCCTTTTGACTGACGAATCCCAGCGCATCGCCCGCAACCTCGGTCTCGGCCGTGCGGAGGAAGAGCCCCTGTGTTTGGATTGCCACGCCGACAACGTCGCCCCGGAACGCCGCGCCAAAGGCTTCCAAATTTCCGATGGAGTCGGCTGTGAGGCGTGCCACGGTGGTGCCGTCGACTGGCTGGGTCAGCATATCTCTGGCGCCGCCGACCATCAGGCCAATCTGCGCGCCGGTTTGTATCCCACGGAAGACCCCGAAGCCCGGGCGCGGCTTTGTCTGTCCTGTCATTTCGGAACCAAAGACCGCTTCGTGACTCACCGTATTATGGGCGCGGGTCACCCCCGCATGGGCTTTGAACTGGACACCTACACGTGGACCCAGCCGGCGCACTTTGTCGTCGATGAGGATTACCGTGCCCGTAAAGGTAATATCGCCAGCATTCAAGTGTGGGCCGTGGGCCAGGCCGTCGCGGTCGACTCATTGCTGGAAGCGATGCTGGATCCCAACCGCAACACTGACGGCATTTTTCCGGAACTGGTGTTCTTCGATTGTCATGCCTGTCATCACCCCATGTCCAATATTCGCTGGGCGCCGCGGGACAGCCATGGCATTGGGCCGGGCGTTCCGCGCATTTTCGATGCCAACTTGATCATGATGCGGGTCATTCTTGACCGGATTGACAGCGGCATGGCGGCTGATGTCAGCGATAAGTCCAAGCGCTTGCACCAAGCTGCGCTGGAGGGGTACGACGCTACCATCGCCGCGGCGCGGGACCTCAAAGATGCCATGGAAGGGGCCATCGGCATGCTGGCCAGCCACAGCTTCACGGGTGCGGACATTTCCGCTCTGACGGGTGGTCTGATCGAAATGGGACTCAGCGGCGAATATGTCGATTACGCCGGCGCTGAACAAGCCACCATGGCGGCATCCGCCCTTCTGCAAACCATGGTTGACGACGGCATGATCAGCCGGGCCAAATACATTGAGCTTAGTGGTGTGCTCGAGGAGTGCTTCACCGCGATCGAAAAGGACGAGGAGTATGACCCGCGTGCTTTTCTGGCGGCCGTGCAGAATCTGCAAAACGCTATTCCATCCCTCTAGGCCCGTCTTTAGTGCCATTCGTGCACTGTCCGCTGTCATCTCGTTGCCCATTTAATCCCCTTTGCCTGGAGGACTCATGACTGACTCCGCGCCCACACTTGACGAGTTCATGGATGGACTCAGTAAACGGAACCCCGGCGAAGACGAATTTCAGCAAGCGGTTTGCGAGGTCGCATCAGATGTCCTTCCTTACATTGAAGACAAGCCTAAGTACCAAAAGTGGGAGATCATGCGGCGCATCGCCGAACCGGACCGCATCGTCATCTTTCGTGTCACGTGGCAGGACGACGAAGGCAACATCCGGGTCAACCGGGGCTACCGGGTGCAAAACAACAACGCCATCGGGCCCTACAAGGGGGGTATCCGTTTTCATCCGAGCGTCAATCTGTCCATCCTGAAGTTTCTCGCCTTCGAGCAAACCTTTAAGAACAGTCTGACGGGACTGGCCATGGGCGGCGGCAAGGGCGGTGCTGATTTCAATCCCAAGGGCAAGTCGGCCGACGAGGTGATGCGCTTCTGTCAGTCGTTCATCTCCGAGCTGCATCGTCATATTGGCCCCTCGAAGGACGTCCCCGCCGGAGATATTGGTGTCGGCGCGCGGGAAATCGGTTACATGTTCGGTCAATACAAACGCCTGACCAACACCTTTGAGGGCGTGCTGACCGGCAAGGGCCTTGAATACGGCGGCAGTCTGGCCCGCAGCGAAGCCACCGGCTACGGCACGGTGTATTTCCTTGAGGACATGCTGAAGCAAAAGAAAGACGCCATCGAAGGCAAGTCGGTGGTGATTTCCGGTTCGGGCAACGTGGCCGTCTATGCCGCTGAAAAAGTCACTCAGTTGGGCGGTAAGGTGATTTCGTTGTCGGACAGTGGCGGTTCAATTCACGACAAGGGTGGCATCGACGCAGACAAGCTGGCTTGGATCAAGGATCTTAAGTTCAATCGCCGTGGACGCATCGAAGAATACGCTGATGAATTCAAGGCTGATTTCATCAAGGGCAAAACGCCGTGGGGCATTCCCTGTGACATCGCCTTACCGTGTGCCACGCAAAACGAAATCTCCGCTGAGGATGCGAAGACGCTGATCGGAAACGGCTGCATGGCCGTGTCTGAGGGTGCGAACATGCCGACCGTGCTGGATGGCATCCACGCCTTCAAGGAGGCGAAGATTCTTTACGCCCCGAGCAAAGCCGCCAATGCGGGCGGTGTGGCCGTGTCTGGTCTTGAGATGAGTCAAAACTCGGCGCGCCTCTCGTGGACACAGGACGAAGTGAACAAGTTACTCCGTGACATCATGGAGGGCATTCACGACCGCTGTGCCGAGTACGGCCGCGAAAGCGATGATCACGTCAACTATGTCAAAGGGGCGAATATCGCCGGCTTTGTCAAAGTCGCCGACGCGATGATGGCGTTCGGCGTCGTCTAACGGGTCTCCGGTGTCTGGGCCTGCTGTTGCGGCAGGTCCGGAAGCCTGGCCGGTGGCTGGCCGGGCGTGAAGGCATCAATGTCAATCTCGTCGTTGACGTACCACGGCGATCCATCTTTATTCAGATAGAGTTTCTGCTGCTCTTCCAAGGTGAAGGGCCGTGAGCCGAGGCGGCCGAAAACCGCCATCTGATGGCCGGTTTCATCGACCCCGCGGTCGCGGTCTAGTCCTTTTGACAGTGCCGTCGCGGGCCACTTCGTTTCATACCACGCGATCAGCTCCGGCTTAGGGTCGGGGCTAAAGCCGTAGAAGCGCGGCTGGCTTTCCGGCGAGGTGAGCTGCACCACTTTCAGGCCGTTGCGGCCGTCGGCCACGTAGGCGAACAGTGATGCGTTGGTCGTCCCGACGATGACGTCCCGTGCATCGTTGATGCGCCCGCCTGCGGTGAACTTCTCGTAGACCGTGGGCGACTCTGGCGCTTCTACATCAACCAGGACCAGGCCATCGCGGCCTGCCGCTACGTAGGCAAAGGTGCGGGCCACATAGATGCGTTGGGCGTCACTCAGTGAGATGGAGGCGCCGTCCACTTTGCGAGGTGCGGCAGGATCGGTGACATTGACCACATGGAAACCGGCCCGGTCCGTTACGAACAGATAGCGGAACTGCAGCGCCGTGGCCCGGGCGCCGTCGAAGGGGATGACGGTGACAAGATCAGGCGACATTGGATCGTCTAGGTCGACCACTGCAACACCGAAGTCGCCGGCGATGTAGGCCGTAGTTCCGGCCAGGGTGATGTGCCGCGCGCCGGCGAGAGCTCCGCCAGGGTTCCAGGTCAACGCCCGGTCGAGAAAGTTGTTGCGCGGTTCGCCGTCGGCCATGGTGTCGACGTTAACGACGATCAGCCCTTCTTCCGCATCGGTAATGAAGGCGTAGGAGTATAGCGCGTGGATCGGCTGTTCCTGGTTGTCCTCCAGCATCAGCTTGGTGACGGCCGGGTCGCCGTACATGCGGGTTGGGGCGATCGCCTGATTGGTGGGCAGGGCGACGCAGGTCGCATTCTTGCTGCCGACTTGGGTGTCATGGCCCAGCGGACTGAACGGCGCGGTGATAATCCGCTGAGAGATGCCTTTGTTGGCGATGGACGCGACGTCATACACCTGGAACCCTTTACGGCCCTCGGCGACAAACATGTACTCGCCGCGCAACTGCAGGCATCCGGTCTGTCCGCCACCGTGCGTGTAGGATTCGTATAGGTTGCGGTCGCGGTCCTGGTGATCCTGATACCAATCTGGATAGGCGTAGCGGTGCAGATAACTGCCGATCACGGCCTGCGGTTCATCCCATTCCGTTACACGCACCGCTTCGATACCGCCGTCACCGCCGACCCAGGCGTTGTAGCCGACGAAGTTGACAAAATTCGTGCCGTGCAACAGCAGCTGGGCCATGATCGCGTTGTTGTCATTGTCCTCCGCCAGGTGACAATCGCTGCAGGTCTTGGTTTCGGTCTTGCGCACCGTATGGGGGAAGTGAGGTGCGAACGCCTGGCTCGAATAACCTGAGGACGCGATCGGCGGCTGTTGAATGTAAATCCGCTCGCGGTTGATGTTGGTCGAGGACAGGATCAGTGCCGATGTCGAGCGGATCGGCGCAATGGTGTTGCCCTTGGTGGTCTGGTGGATGCCCAGCTGGAACATCTGATCGCGCACCACTTGCGGGTTGTAGGTGGCGTAGTTGCGGGTCTCCCCGCCCTCGTAATGATGCCGGGTCGTCTTCCAGTTGGCCTGGATCGGCAGGTGACAACCCGCGCATGAGGTCGTCCAGGACAGGTGGCAGGTGAAACATTCCATTTCATCGGTGTCGTGGGCCCGGTCCTCGGCGGCCACGCCCAGACCCCAGTCCATGCTGGAGGTGTCCGCACTCACCAGCTTGGCGCGCGCGGCCTTGGGGTTGTAGTCGCCGTGTTCGGGTGTGACCGTATCCTTCACCAAGCTCATTTCCCACTCGAGGTCCGGATCGAGGGACGAGCGCTGAATCAGCGTGCAGTCGCGGAACTCGGTGTCGGGTAGATCGCATTCCGGGCCGCGCCATTCAAAACGGCGCTGGCCGCCGGTGACCCGCATCAGTGACAAGCGTAACCGCCGGGCCGTGCCGCCGGGCCTGACGTGCGCAGGGACGGATAGCCATCGGCATCGCCATGGCAATCGATGCAGCGGATTTCGATGGCGTTGGCGACTTCGCCGTGAATATAGCCGTTGCCGTGGCTGTCCTGGGCGAAGTGACAGTCGACGCAGTGCATGCCGAGTTCCACGTGGATCGATTTCATGTGCACGGCCTTGGCCCACTTCTCCGGGTCGTCTGGCTCGACGATGTTGCCGGCTTCATCCAAAAGGTTGCCCTTGCGGTCTTTCTTGAAGATGCCCCGGAAGTTCCAGCCGTGGCCGTGGTAATCGGCAAACTGGGTGTTGTTCAGTTCGGGGTTCATCTCCCATACCGTCTTCAGGAATTCGACATCGCCCCACTTGCCGCGCACCGCCGCTTCTTCCGGGTTGCGTTCCAGAATCTCGTGCATTTCCGCACTGGTCGGATAGCGCTGTTCTTCGGGCCACATCGCCGGCGCGTCGGACTCGTAGTCCCACATGGTGTAGCCGAGCATGGAGTTGAGGAAGATGTTCGGCTGGTGCATGTGGCACACCATGCACTGGCTGGTCGGAATGGCACGCGTAAACGTGTGCTGAATTGGATGACCGGACTCATTCTTCGGGATCGTCGGATCGACGCTGGCGCTAAAGCCGTCATGGCCATACATGGCGTAGGGGCCAGAGTGATCGGGCTCGCGGTCGTTGGCATAGACCACGTGGCACGCAGCACAGCCGGATGAGCGGTAATCGCCCGGCTGGTCGTTGGTTCCCAGGAACCAGGTGAACGGGTCGTTTAGGCGGGTCTTGTGAATGTTGATCACCGGTACGGCAATGCGCAGGCCGGTCCCAGGCCCACGGTTGGATTGTTTGATATCTGGGCGGCCGGGCTCTTCCAGCCGCTGCAGACTGCCGATCAGGGTGGCGACGTTGGGCAGGCCGATCTCTGGGAAGATGTTGAGGATGTTGCGCCCGCCACGTTCGAACACACGGAAGATGTCGCCCGGCGGAATCACTTCCCAGGCCGGCATGGGATACAGCTGTGGCAGCACGCCGCGCTCTTCCGTCATCCAGGGCTCGATCTCACCGGGGCTGGTGATGGTCGCCGGCTTGCCATCTTCCGTATAGGCCGCACCGAGGATGTAATTTTTATAAGGCAGGATGCCGTTGTTGTAGGCGGCACCGCCCCACAGCATCGCGCCGGTGGCCATCAGGCTGCGCTCGGCGGCTTGAATGATCGGCAAGTGACAGGCGCCGCAGGCGGTGCGTGCTACCCGGTAGTCTGACGGATTGACGAACCGGATGTACTCCGCACTTTCCTTGTTCAACAAGGTGTACGAGCGTTCCGGGTTGGAACTGTGCGGATAGTGCCAGGTCTCGGGATAGAGTGGCTGAACATGAGCCTTGTCTTGCGCTGCACGATAGGCCGGAACACCTTTCATCGCATTCGCCGGCGCGCGCACGGTGGCATCACCGCCATGACAATCGACGCAGCCGAGGATCACGGCCTCGCTGGCATGCATGGTCTTTTCATCGGAGTCCGTATGGCAGGTGATACAGCCGCTGCTCTTGGCGTCGGCCTGGGCCCAGGTCTGGAATTGCGGGGCTGGCGGATACTCCGGATAGATCACGACGCGCGGTATTTCCTCGTCACCCGCGGCGTGTGCTGCGAGCGGTGTGAACGCCGCGCAAATCAGTACCCCGATAATCCCCCAAACCCGCATGCAACAGCCTCAATAGGTTAAGATGAGATTGAACAGCACAGAGTAGAACGTGTCACCCTTACGCTGAGTGGCGAACAGCTCGTCAAAGGCGCCACCGCCTGAGAGCCGCGCAGCCGACGCGCGCAGCACCACATTCTGAATGAAGGTCGGCCGGTAAAGCAGCGACAGCGATGTGTCCCAGCCAATGGACTTTGATTCCAACGGTTGATTGCGCAGCACCTCGACGATGTCTTTGCGCGCGAAGCCGATGTGGTTGATGTTGGCGAACACGCGCAGCTCGGGCAGCACGTCGAAATCCGCACCGACGCCGTAAATCACGGTACCGGGATTGAAGAAATTCGACTGCCCTTGCTCCTTGGACGAGCGCAGGGAATTGAGAATGCCGTTCCGTCCCGACAGGACAACGCCGCCGCCGCCGATCAGCGGGACGGGCTGGCGCATCCAGTAACTGGTGTCGGCACCGGCGAACTGCGGGTTCTCGAAAATCGCATCGAATCCCTGGGCCTTGTCGTCAAACGGATCTTTGTCGCCGCTGGCATACAGGGCCTGGCCGCGCAGGCGAATCCAGTCGAAGTCCATCGACGGTTCGACCGCCAGGAAGAAGGCTTCGACATCCGCCTTTTCCTCCTCGAAGAACGAGGTAAACGGATTGGCGGACACATCGCCGACGGCCAAGTAGGCCGCATGGGTCAGGTTAAAGCGGCCAAAGTGACCGTCGCCGTTGAAGCCGAAGTAGGTGACGTCATAGTCAAAGCCGCGCTCGGTGGCGATGGAGGCGGGACGCTCTAGAAAGCCGTTCTTATTAAAGAACAGCGGGTCGTTGCCTTCCCGGTTGCGGTTGTGGGCAACGATGCCTTGCACGGTGAAACCTTTGACCGGCCAGTCCTGGCGGTAGACGTTGGCGAAGAAGACATCGTCGTCGCGCAGACTTTTGCCGGCATCGTTCAGGCCGGAGTTGGTGTCCTTTTCCATGCGCTTGAACCAGCCCACGTTGTACTGCCAGATGTTGTTGTCGCGCGTGCCGAATAAGCGGATGCCAAGTTGCTGGTCCTGAAACAGGAAGCCGCGGAAGTCGAGCGTCACCGGCTGTATGCCGACACGGATGGAATCAAAGTCGTAGCGGTCCGAGACGTTGCGGATGTGATAGTCGACAAAAGCTTCCTGCAGCGCGATGTGGCCGTCGCCGCGGGTATCGCCTTGGGCAGGGTTGATCAGCAACGCCCGGTTTTCATCCGCCCAGACGTAGTTGTAGTTGAACACCGGGGTGACGCGGATCTCCCAGTCGGGCGGCTTGAACGCCGTGTCGCCTTTGATGAAGGACACCGATGTAATGAGGTTCTGGTTGAAGATGCGTTGGTCGACAAGACCAAAGAGGTCAATCGATCCAGGACGCGCACCGCCTTGCGGACCCACGGGTGTCGGCACACCCCGAGGCTCGAACACTGTATCGGAGATCACGTTGAGGTTGACGAACCAGTCGTCGAACAGGGGGCGGTCTGCTTTCAGCGTATTTTGATTGTACGGGTCCCACCAGCGTTCATTGACGCCGATGGCTTCCACCAGACGCCAGCGGTCGGGAACAGGCAGTGTTTCGCGCGGTAGGCTTTGCACCGGCGGGGGAACCGCGGATGGATCGATCTCCGGCAGAGGGCGGCGTTCTTCCTGCCCCGGGCGTTGCCGATCTTGAGCAAGTTGCTCGTCGGTTTGCCCGGTGATTTGTTCCGCGGCTTCAACCGCCGCTGTTTCGTATACGCGTGGTGCAATCACCTGCGCGGAGGCGGATGTGCTGCACAGGGCTGTGACCGCAAGAAGGAGAACTCGAAACCTCATTTGCCCCCACACACGCCTTGCTCACGGGAATCCAGAAATGGGCTGAACGGGCAGTTGACGAAGCGCAGGTTCACACCGCCGGCCTCGACCGTATCGGCCCGTGTGTCCGGTGGGGCATTACCAACACCGGTGTTGAGAATCTCGCTGGCGTTGTGCAGGCCGAGGAAAGAAATCATGTCGTCCTGATCGATCCCGTCGCCGGAGACGCCGATACCGCCGATCAACTGGTCGCCCCGGTAAATGGGAACGCTGCCCGGGAAAATTTGCAGCCCATTGGCCAGGCGCGTCGGCATGGGGCCGGGCGCGGCGGCCGATTGCGGCAGGGCGGTACACCCCTGCGGCGGTGGCGCGCTGCCATCCAGGCGCAAGACGATGTCGGTAATCACCAAATCCAATTGCAGGCCGGTGTTAAAAGGACTCCACACATCAAAAGGAACGGATAGGGGTCCTGGCGGGTTGCCATTAATGCCGTCCGGATAAAAGGGCCGCGAGAGGTTGCCGCCGGAGCGGTCGGCAAAGGCGATTCCGTCGGCAAACGCTGTCGGACCGACGAAGGATTGCACGTTGTCGACATAGGTGCCGAGCGCTGGAACGGTGAGTACGCCCGGTACCAGTTCCACTTCCGGAATGGCCCGCAGTTCTTCGGCTGTGGTTGCACGGGAGGCGAACACGGTCGTGCGGGCCTTCTGCAGCGAGACGTCAGTGCCGAAGATCGGTGCATCCGGGGTGCGGGCGATGGCGAGAATGTTAGCTTCTGCATCGACGATCGACACCGTCACTTGGGCATGGCTACCAAGGGGGCGGCGGATTTGCGCCCGGGCCCGGAAGGCGATGTTCAGGGCTTCAACCAGCAGCGTTTGCACTTCGGTTTGCGTCAGGCCGCCGTTGTCCGCGGCAGGGGCAAGGGCATCGCGCGGGGCGTACCGGTTGTTGCCCAGTCCGTCGCTGAGGATGAACGCGTTCATCCCGGGAACCGCATTGCCGCCGTCGGCGCGGATGCCCGAGGCTTCGGTGCCATAGGCTGTACCGGCGCGGCGCCCCGCAGGGACGTAGCCGGCGACGGCAACATAGTTGTCCGTGTTCACCGCTGCTGCTTGTCCGCCGGCCATCAGGAAGCGGGCATCCACATCGGAGTAGCGGAAGAACTTGCCCTCCACCGTGATGCGGTGGCCGATGATGTCGAAGGGTGCCTCGAACCCTTGCTGGGCAGCAACCGCGATGAGCTCATCCAGGTCGCGGTCGAAATCGCCGACCGATAAGTCCAGGCCATAGACGCCGTCGGCAAACACGCCGAGACCGCCGACCACGACGCCGTCTTTATAGAGCGGCATGCCGCCTGGATCGGCGGACAGCCCGAGGGGGGAGCGCCGTGGCCCGCCGCCCAGGGCTTCACCGAAGCGCATCAGATCGGAGCACGGCAGTTGGCTGAACTGCACACCGAACAGAGGCCCGCCGGGTTGGCCGTCCTCGCCCGGATTGAAGTTTTCCTGCACGATCTGGCTGGCCGATCGGGTCGAGAACGCGTTGCCGGACGACGAAAGGTAGCCGCCGGTGATGGCTTTGGCGATGGCCGCAAGCGGGCTGATGGGCAGGGTCAGGCCGTCGAGGCCGTTTCCAGCCGGAATGTCTCGGCCTGACGAGATAAACACGTCCGGCAGGTTGGCCGGATCCATGGCATAGACGCCGAGTACGTTGCCCACCCGGTCGGTCACCGCGATCACCGCGTTACTGGTGCCACGCGCATTGGCTTCGGCGACGGCCTGGCCAACGATCCGGTCGACATCCGCGACCGTGAGAGATTGGGTCCCGGCAGAACCGGCCCAAACCAGGACGATCAGGCCAGCCAAAGTGTTCAAAAGATATTTTCTCATCGGTCGATCACGATATACCCCGACTTGAGGCCGCCTTCATGCTGGTAACTCACGGTAAAGACGATGGGCAGAAAACGGCCTGCCAAGTTCTCGTCGGTAATCTGAAACGTCAGTGTTCCGTCCGGTCCGGCTTCGAACCCGGTGTCGGTGAGGCTGTCGGCTTGCTCATCCCAAGGCACCCAATAGCCGTCGGCCAGCCGCTGGCGGGGCGTGTTGTTTTGAAAACGTGCCGTGACATATGTGCCCAACGGTGTATCGCCAGCCAGATCAACCGTCACCGACAACGCTTCGTCTATCGCCTCTGCGGAGTAACGGCCGAGCAAAGGCGTATCCGGTCCAAGAACCGGCAGCCCGCCGGTGGCGAGGGCGGTCAGGGGCGTCAGTGCCATAATGACAGCACAAGTGAATGCGCGGGCCATCGTCATCGCTCCGAGCTGCCGCGCATCGTGACTGTCGTGCCGGTCGCCGGCAGGCGCTCCGGCGACAGCACCGAAAACGTTCTGTGTTGCTGGATGCCGGCATCCATCTCCGGGCGCATGGGGGTCTGATGCTCGAAGTGAAAACCGTGACAGGTCACGCAAGTAGAAGGTACCCGGTCTACGGACTGTTCGCCGCCATGGCAGGCCTGGCAAACCGTGACCGACGGCATCAGAACATCCGACGCCAATTCCGATGAGGGCGCGGCATGACAGGTTTCGCAGGCAACGTCCTTGTGCGGCGCATGGTCGTACCTTGATTTGGGAAACCACTGCCCATTGATATGGACAGGCTCGACCACCCAACCGCCATTCGACTGATCGAAGACAAGGTGACATTCGTCACATTGCCCCCGGCCAAACCGTCCGTTCAAAACTTCCGCTGACTTAGCTTCCGCCCAATTTGCGGCAACCACCTTCTGGGCCTCGGTTAGCGGGGTGCCCGGCCGGCGGCGGATGAGGGCCGGTGCTTCAGGTTCTTGATACCCGCCACGCATTGCGATCGCTTCATAGGTGTCTGAAACTTGCTCGAACAAAACCTCTGGTTTTCCGTGCACCAATTCACGCTCTGGAAGCTGAGTGTCAAAGGTCAACCGATGACAGTCGTGGCAGGTGTTGTCGAAACTCATCGGCAGGAATGAGGCGCCCGACACATCCGGGATATGACAGGATTGACAGTCCAAAACGATGTTGCCTTGGTCAGGATGTCGCACGCCCGTCGGGCGTAAATGGTCCGCATGGGGGAATGTCAATCCGGACGACTCCATAGGTGGCACGGCGTCACTCATGGAGACGTCTCGGGCAATAAGATGGAGCGATGCGTCGATCACCACGCTAGGGTGGAAATCCGGATGATCTGTACCAAAGTCATAGGCATTGCGCAGCGCCGTTCGGGGCTCGTCCTCGGTGAGGCTGCCATGGCAGTCGACGCAAAATGCCTGATCGCCGCGGGTCACCATCACGTCACCCTGATGCTCCTTGTGGCAGTTCTGGCACAGCGTGTCGTCAAACGATGCGGAGGCGAACACATCCACGTCAGCGTGATTGGTGATGTTTTGGTGGCAGGCTAGGCAGGCGCTGTCTTGGACTTGGACGAAGGGGCGTTCATGACAGGCGGCGCAATTATCACCGAAAAATTTATGCGCTGCAGAAATACCACCGCTGGTCCAGATCGTCGTCGGAGAGGCCGTCATGTCGGTGCGGTCCGCGTTGACGATGTCGAACTTGTTGACCGGACTCATTAGATCCAGTGCCATCGGCCAGACCATGAGGCCCAGCAAGAACGCACCGAACAAAATCCACGACCAGGTGCGCTTGGTGGTGCCAACGCGGGCGATATCTAGATTTGTCCGGGCAATCAGGCTTTCAAGCGTGTCATCGTTTGCCGCCAAGTGCTCGACCGCGAGGGTGATGGCAGCACCGCCCATCCGATTTTCTACCGTAATCTGATAGGGACCGATCGAAATCGCGTCATCAGTACTTATTTGCCGGCTGGCCACCAGTTCGCCGTTAACCGATACCGAGGCGTTCGGCATCGCTGTCACATAGAAGCCGCCCGACCGCGACGAGATCTCGGCGTGTTCGAGGAGAATGTGTGGATCGGGGAGACGGATGTCGCTGCCCGCACTGCGCCCAATGGTCAGAACGTCAATCTCGAGCGTTTCGTCCTTAACGGCGGTTCCGCCGCGTGCCTTTCTGGTGATGTGTTTAACGTGAACTTCCACGGCACATCACCAGTAATAAAAGACGGTCACGACATGGGCCACCAAGGCGGCAAGGGACCCCAAGGTAAAGGGCACATGGATGTACAGCCAGATTTGCAGGAGGGACCGCAGCTGGATGTCGCGGCGCAGGCGTGCCAACAGGTCTTCTTTTTTTGTCAGCCGGCTGAGAATTTGCCGGCGCGTGTCCTGGAGTTCCTCGTCTGCGCCCCGTTCCACCATTTTACGGGCCCGCGTCGTCGGGCAGCTGGGGTCCGAACCGGCAAGCTGCCGCCACAAGCCGCCCCCGATGCGCGTTTTGTGAACCGCATCGGCGATCGCCGCTGCCGTCTCATCGTCGAGCGCCATGGACTGGCTGCGCAACTCCCGGTCCAAATCGGCGATCTGCGCCAGTATCGTTTCGGTCGTCATGCCGCGCCGGTTCTGCGCGATCAGATATGGGCAGCGCAGGTAGAAGTACAGGCCGAACATGCCGCTGATGATGACGATCATCATCAACACGTAGAGCACGGTGTGGATGTTCAAGCCAAATTGGAAGCCACTGTGCAACGTCGCGATAACGATCAGTGACAGACCCAGGTAGACGTGAGCAGACGCCCAATCCTCCAGCCGTGTACTCGCCGAGCTGTAAGACCTTTTTCGCACTCCAAACCAGGTCAGCCAAACCATAATCCCCGCGGCAATGACGCCCAGGGTGTAGCCGAGCCAGGTTCCGCCGTTGGGTTTCTCGACCGGAGAGTGAAGAATGTAGAGCGCGGTGGCCACGCCCATCAGCGCTAAAGTCCACTTGAGATAGCGGTGTTTGCGGTAAACAAGAATGGACTCATGCATCGCTAAACCGTCCTACCGCAATGCTGCCAGAGTCATGAATTTTTCAGGACTGACGCGGGCCGCCGCACCCGTCGGGCAGGCGCGCACGCAAGCTGCGCCACCGTCGATGCCTTTGCACATATCGCATTTGACTGCACGCTTGATCGCTTGGTCATCACCACCATCCGTGCCGTTACCGCCCGCAGACTGCTTATTTCCGTTGACCTTTGCGTAGGCGTCTTCTTCTCCCGGTCCAGGGCCCTTGCCGAAGAATAGCCAGCCAAACAGATCGAATTTCTCATCCGGCAAGGTTGCCAGCTGAATCACACCATAGGGGCAATTGCTCTCGCAGTTGCCGCAACCGATGCAGCTGTCATCGATAAACACCTCCCCATCGGGTGCGCGGTGGATCGCGTCCGGCGGGCAGTCAGACATGCAATGCGGGTGCTGGCAGTGACGGCAGGACGTCGGCACGTGCAGCGACTGAAACGACGGCCCGGCCTCGCGGTCGAGGCGCGACAGGCCGTTGTGGGTTTCGGCGCACGCCTTCTCGCAGTTGTCGCAGTGAATGCACAATTTCTCGTCGATGAGCAGAACGTCCGTTCCTTCACCCACGCCTTGCTCGATCAGGAACTGAATGATGCTGCCGGCCTCGGGCCGTTCTTCCATCTGTTCGTTCTGGCGTAACCGTTCGCGGAACTTAGCTTCGACACTGGCGCGAATATTCGCGTTCTTGTCCATCACGGCCTTGAACGCGTCACCGGACAGACAGATGGTTTCCGTGTTGTGGGCCGCCCGCACCGTAGCGGAGCGCGGCTGATCCGACAGCAACGCCATCTCACCAATTTAGTTGCCGGCGGGCACATAACTCAGCACCACTTCCCGCCCGCCGATGCTCACCGACACGGTGCAAGACCCCGAGCGGATGAGATGCATGTGGTTGCCGATGTCGCCTTGGTTGAACAGCACTTGCCCGGCTTTAAAGTTTTCAATCTCCGCCGTTTCAACCAACTCCTCGAGTTCGTTCGCCGGTACACCCGGAGTGAGGTGCATCTGGACTTGCCGCAGGATCGAGGTCTTATCGAGTGCGCGTTTGACGCTGTCCACCGATTGAATCAGTTTCAGCATGGTCCGGCGCGGCGTCTCGAACTCCACGCAGTCCGTTGCCGCGACGACGGTCGCCGTCCGGCGCCGTCCCGAGATGAGACCCATTTCGCCAAAGAATTCGCCTTCGCGCAGGGTAACAATCTGGCTGGGATCGGTGGGATTGACTTGGATTCCCACCTGGCCGATGAACACCGTGTAGAAGGTGTCCGAATAGTCATTCTTCTTTAAGACGGTCTCGCCTTCTTTGAAAGAGTGTACCGTCGAATCGAGCATGCATTCGCGCAGTAGCAGCGTGTTCAGTTTCGAGAACACGGGAATGGTCTTGCGGATGGCGCCCAACACTTGGTCGACATCGACATCGCCCATAGAGGCGAATTTTTCTTCCAGCAAGGGTTCGTCGGCCGGCGGAATGTCGTTGCCGGCAATGTACTCGATGACCTCGTAGCCTTGGTTCATCGCCTGCTTGATCAGCGGATAGCCGCCAAGCGCCCCGATGATGTACATCCCCGACACGTTGCATTCGTACTGAGGGCTGACTTCCGGCAAGACTGTCGGGTCATCGCTTGGGAACTCTACGCCGCAGGCTTCGACGAACCGGCGCGGGGGTGAGGCGCCTAGCCGGGCGATGATGCGATTGCAGGGCACCCTCGCTTCGCCGTCTTCGGTTTCAAGAATAATGGCGTCGGGTTCAACGCGAAGTGGCGACGATTTGTAGTAACACTGTACGTCACCCTTATCGATCGCGTTCAGGATCAGTGACAGGTTGCCCTGTTTGGCGCGTGCGAACTCCTCGCGCCGGTTGACGATAACCACCGTATTCTGCTGGGCGAGGGCAACGGCGTTTTCAATCGCAGCGTCACCGGCGCCAATGACGACGATGGTTTCGTCTTCATATTCTTCCGGATCATCGAGCTGATATTGAACAAGCGGCAGATCACCGCCCTCGCATCGCAACGTATTGATGTTGCCTTGTAGCCCGATTGCCATCACGACGAACTCCGCCGTGATGACGTCCCCCCCTTTCAGGGTGAGGTGGAAGACATTACCTTGCTTTTCGATGCCCGAGACGTCGGCGTTGTAGCGAATGTTGACGCCGTAAAAGTCGAGTCCTTCGTCCCACGTGCCCAGAATTTCTTCACGCTTGCCCGCACGGAACGACATATCGGAACGCAACGGCAGAATGTCAGGCGTGGCCATGACAAACTTGCCTTTTTGATATTTGTAGATGGTGTCGGAGGCATGGTCCTGCCGCTCAAGCAGCACATGCTTCATGCCCATTTTGGCAGCGTGCGCCCCGGCACTCAGACCCCCCGGGCCTGAGCCGACAATAGCCACCTTATACTGCGCGCCTGATGAAGCGTCGCTCACGACACGTACCCCGATTGAACTTTCTGTTCGCAAGGCAGAAGACGGCGATCAACGCCCCTGCCTCGTCCCCCGAACTAATCAGTCCTATGTTAACGTCAGGTTACTCAGGGCGTCAGTCCGAAAAGCGCCTAGGGCCCTCTAATTCAGCACTTTTTTGGTTTCGGGTCCGAGCAAAATGAGGGGGATATCCACAGGCTGTGGATAAGGTTCAACTGATGCGATAACCCATGCGTTTATTGCCCGTGGAAGGCTTCAACCCGCTCGACCGCATTCAAGCGGATGTCCTCATAAAAGAGGTCGACGTCATGCATGTGTAAGTTGCCGCCGGCGAATAAAGTGAGGTGAAAAGAGGTGCCATCGGGTGTTGTTGTCCACAATGTCCCGTCGCGGCATTCGGCAGCATATCCAGGAACCAGCCCGGCCAGCGATGTTTGCGTTGGATCGCCGGGTAAAGCTCCGGAATTCTCGCCCTCTGCCCGTGATGTCGGTGACCAGCACACGATGTTTTGGCCATCGCTTGTGCCAAATTCCGCGCGATACTGGCTTTTGGCGCGATCGACCCCGGCAGACGGGTCGCCGTCATGATCGAACGTGTTCCAGGAAACAAAACAGCCGGTCTCCGTCGCGGCCTGGCAAACCGGGATGCCCTCAAGGGAGCGTTCAACCCAGCCTTCGGGAATGGCAATGCCGATGACGTATGCCGCGACCATGCGATCCGCCAATGGTGTGCCCGCGATCTCGTTTTTGAGCAGTGTCTGGGCGTGTAGCGCACCCTGGCTGTGCCCGACAATCATGAACGGCCTGCCGTCGTTCCAAGTCTCCAGATAATGCTGCCATGCGGCCAGCACGTCTTGATAGGCAAACTCATAGGCCTTCATACCGCCCAGTTCTACGCCGCCGAGGGCCGAGATTGTCGCCTGCCGGTAGCGTGGCGCATAAATTTTACAGCAGCCGTTAAAGGCGCTGGCTTGCCGCGCGATGACCGAGGTATCCGTCCACGTGTTGACGTCGGTCATGGCGAGGTCCTGGTTCCAGTTTTCCCCGCCGCGATAGGTCGTCGGGTGAATGTAGAAGACATCCACGGCGGCTGTGTCTTGATTGTCGGAAACGGCAGAGCCCGCCGGGGAGAGGTCGGCCAAATCTGGTTTGCCGGGCAGTGCAGCCCAGAACGCCGCGTCTGTATAGTCCGGCGCAGGCGGACGCGGGGTGTCATCGAAGTGGGTCTCAGGTATGCCGCCGAATTGGGCCGCAGCCTGTGTCCAAGGCGCGATGGCCGCGAGAAGCGCTAAAAACGTAACGACGGGCAAGCTAAAACGTGACGCCATAGTAAATCTATCCGATCGAAGTCTTGTGTGGTCTGACAGCGCCAATGCTACGGTGAGATCGCCGCCATGAACATCCGGGAGTTGGGGCATGTCACAGATTGGACGGATCGGCTGGGGTGTGGGCATCGTTCTCGCGCTTCTCGCCGGTTATGTCTATTCCGACCGCGTATTCTGGCAGCGGTGGTTTAACCAGCCTGGAGAAGAGGCTGTGCTGACCGACTGGAACTGGTATGAGCCGGTCGACCGCATTGCCGACGGACCCAGCCCGCCTTTACCCGAAGCTATCCCCGGCGACCGCGTCATCACCGGAGGGGCTTTGGCTGCAGCCCAGGCCTACGCGGAGGACTACGACAGCATCGCCTTTCTGGTTGCCGTCAACGGCCAGCTTGAGCTCGAGCACTACGGTGAAGGGTACGACCGCTCCACCATCATCGACTCTCAGTCCATGCACAAAGGTCTGCTGGGTGTCGTCGTCGCGCTTGCCGCCGATAAGGGATTTATTTCATCACTCGACCAACCAGCGTCGGATTACATCTCTGCATGGGCGGACGATGCGCGCGGCGACATCTCCGTTGGCCAACTGCTGGAAATGACGAGCGGCCTGGCCCAAGTCGAATCCTCGCCGAGTGTCTTCTCTCCGGTTCAGCGGTTGTTTTTCGGCACAGACCTTGATGGTCCGGTCAACGATATGCCACTGGCGTTCACGCCTGGCACCCAGTTCGATTTCAATCACGTCAACAGCCAGGCGCTTCATGCTGTGCTCGTTGGCGCAACGGGCATGCGCTACGCTGACTTTGTGCGCCAATATCTTTGGCAGCCCTTGGGGGCTGGGTTCGCCCAGGTGCGGCTCGACCACCCCGGCGGCACCGCGCGCATCTTCTGCTGCATTCAAACCCGGCCGATGGACTGGATGCGCCTCGGCGTCATGCTCGCTAACGGCGGCCGGATGAGCGACACACAGATCATGTCGCTCGAGTGGGTAGACAGAGTGATGACCGGGACGCGTCTCAATCCCAACTTCGGTTTCCACGTTTGGCTGGGGTCGCCTTACACCGGTAACCGCCTGATCAGCGAACCCGGCAATCGCCGCGCACCGGTGTCCGAGGCATTTTTGGCTGATGATGTCATGTACATCGAAGGCCGCGGCGGCCAGCGCCTCTACGTCGTTCCTTCCGCCGGTTTGGTCGCGTACCGTACGGGGCGGATCGATTTCTCCTGGGACGATGCCAAAATCGTCAACATGCTGCTCGACGGCATGCCTGGTAGGGCTGAAACAGAGGAGATGGACTGATGGTTGAACATGCACGGGATTATGGCTCGCGCGGGCGTATCGGGGTTTCCGTGCCACAGGCCAATCCCACGGTTGAGCCGGAAATCGCGGCCTATCTGCCGCCGCGCACGACGCTGCTGGCGTCGCGTCTGACCAGCCAGCATGCCGAACCCAAAGACCGCTATCTCGAGTACTTCACCGGCCTGGAAAGAACTCTCACCACCTATGACACTTTGAAATTAGACGTATGCGGATTCGCCTGCACTGCGTCGACCTATCTTGTCGGACGCGAGGCGGAGGATGAAGAGCTCAAACGCCTCTCCGATCTCAAGGGCTACCCCGTGATTTCCGCCGGGCTGGCCATCGAACAAGCCCTCAAAGAAATGAACGTCTCCAAGCTTGCCATTGGCGCGCCCTATCCCCAGTGGTCGGTGGACATGAGCCGAGACTACTGGGCTGGCCGCGGTTTTGACGTTGTGAACACCACGCGGATTGCCATCACGTCGGACGATACCCGTGCCATATACGAACTCCGCGCCCAGGACGCGCTGGATACCCTTCACAAAGTGGACTTCTCAGCCGCCGACGCCATTCTTCTCACCGGGACCGGCATGCCCAGCATGACCGCCATTGTCGCACTGATGGAATGGACGAAGAGGCCCGTGATTTCGTCCAACTTGTGCCTGACCTGGGCGATGCGCAACGCGCTGGACTTGCCCGACACCGGCGATCCCGGCAATGCGCCGCGCCATCCGCTGTTGAACGGATGGCAGTCAGGAATCGACGTCCTTTAGCGGCTATTCAGCAGGCGCATCGGGTGTCGTGTCTCTACCACGCATCCGCACGACGTAGATCAATCCCAGCACGGGCACCATGGACGCGATGCTGTACACGTACGGTGCGTAGATGCTGATCTGGCCGAATAGGGTGCCCGAGTAAATTGGTCCCATGCCGCGCCCCAAACTGCCGACCGATTGATACAGCCCCATGACGATCCCCCGTTCGGTGTCGGCGCACTCCTTGGAAATCAACGACGACAAACTCGGATTAACGATGCTGAGGCCGATGGGCAGGAAAATCTGTGCCACCAGCATCTGCGGAATGCTGTTGGAGGTGGCGACCAGTGCGAGACCGATGGCGTACATGAAACAGCCGGCGGTGATCAGATTCAGTTCGCCGAACTTTTTCGACAACGGACCGATGGCTTTCAGTTGCATGATCACCATGACCACGCCGGCGAAGGACAGAATGAGTCCGACCTCGCGCGGGCCGAGACCGAGCTTCGCGTCGGCGAACAACGGAAACGTCGTGGTGAACACGCTTTCTGCGGCGGAGAAAATCAGCGCGGCCGCAAACAGGGTGAGCAGGGCGCCCCGCGCGCTCACCACTTTGAACTGTTGCAGCCGGTTCATCTTGGGCCGTGCGGCGATCTTGGCACGCAGCTCGTCGGACAAGGACTCGGGCAGGAAGAAAATGGTGCCAATCAAGGCGAGAAAGCTGGTGCCTCCGGCGACGAAGGCCACGAGTGACAAGTTGGCGTTCTCGGGGTCACTGCCGGCCAGCAGTCCGCCGACCGCCGGTCCGAGAATGAAGCCGAGGCTCAGTGCACCGCCGATCAAGCCCATGCCCTTGGCGCGGTTCTCCGGCGTGGTGATGTCGGTGATGTACGCGAACGCGGCAGCCAGATTGCCCGCGGAAATACCGCCGACCAGGCGCGAGGCCATCAGCATGAACACGGTGTCGGCAAAGCCCAGCAGCGTGTAGGACGCCACGGCGCCCACCATGCTGATCATCAGGATTGGCCGGCGGCCATACTTATCGGACAACCGGCCCCACACCGGTCCGGCGAAAAACTGCGCGATGGGGTAGATCGCGAGAACCAGGGTGATCGACTCAGCCGTCAGGCCGATGTCCATGGCGATGAAGGGGAACAGCGGCAGGATCAGCCCGACCCCCATGAGGTCGAGCAGAATAATCAAGAAGATCAAACGCATGGACGGCGTGGGCTCCCCATCCCATAAGGTGGCCGTGGCTCGGATGGCGACACCCTATCCCTTCGAGGACGAAGTCCGCTGTGCCCACCTGTTTATGACCAAACTGCGGACAATCGGTTCCGCGTCTCACCCCCACATGCACGCGGGCGGTAAAACAGCTCCCGCGCGCATGCTGGTTTTGAACGACGTACGCGCGTCTTGAGGAGGGAATGTGACTCTCAAAAGGATTCTTGTCTGGGCGGTGCTGGCGCTGTTTATCGCGGTGAATGCCGTGTACTGGCAGGACCCGTGGCTGTGGCGTCGGTACGTCATGCTGTTCGATCCCACACCGGAGGAAGGGCTGACGCCGTTCGAAGAGGTTGATGGGGGAAGTACATTTATTATTCCCACGGCGTCACCGGACACGCGCACCATCTCCGAAGACGCGCTGGAAGCCGCCGTCGCCTACGCCCGTGAATTCAACTCCTATGCCGTGATCGTCGTTCACGACGGACGGGTCCAACTTGAATGGTATGCGGACGGCCGCAGCGCCAATCAGCTCACCGAATCCCAGTCCATGCATAAGACTCTGATGGGATTGTTCATCGGCACGGCGATTGAGGATGGCGATATTGAGTCGGTCAACGATCCCGTCCGTAAATATATCGAAGAGTGGCAGGACAATCCGCGCGGCGATGTCACCCTCAAGAACCTGCTGCAGATGTCGTCGGGCTACGGCCAGTATCGCTTCGGCCTCAATCCGTTCAGCGGCAACCTTAATTGGCTCTACTCCGGTGACAGCGTAACACCCTTATTCAATTTGCCACTCGCGGACTGGGACCAAGGCACACGCTACGAGTACAACAATTTGAACTCGGAACTCCTCGGCGTGGTGATCGAGCGCGCCACTGGAAAACGCTACGCCGCTTACTTGGAAGAAAACTATGGCGGCCCATGGGCGGTGACCGGGCCCAAGTGTGGCTCGACAGTGAAGGTGGCAGCGCGCACACCTCTTGTTGTTTGGCCGCGACGGCGATGGACTGGGCGCGCGTCGGTGTGATGTTGTTGAACAAAGGTTTGGTCGACGGCAACCGCGTTGTGTCGGAAGCCTGGATCGAAGAGATGATCACGCCGTCGCCGTCGGCGCAGCACTACGGCTACCAAATCTGGCTCGGCTATGGCGACCCGCCGTTTCCTGAAGGTTCGGGCAGCACGCAGCCGATTGCGTCCGAGCCGTATGTCGCCCGCGACACGTTCCTCACCTGGGGGCGCGGCCAACAGCATGTCTGGGTGGCGCCGTCGCTTGATCTGGTCGTGGTGCGCATCGGTCCCGCGCTTGGACGTAACCCGATTAAACCCGGCTTCGACGTGCCCCGCATTCCCAACACCGTCGCGCGCGGCATCATCGCCGCGCCCGAAAGCTAAGGTTATGCAGAAGGTTCCGTTGGGACTCACCGGCCTGTCCGTGTCCAAGGTTGTTCTGGGCGGCATGAGCTTCGGTTCCCCGGCCTGGCGCGACTGGATTTTGGATGAAGAGGCCGCGCAGCCGCTGCTGCACAAGGCGCTCGATGCGGGCATCAATTTTTTCGATACGGCGAACGTGTATTCATCCGGTGTCAGTGAAGAGGTCATTGGCCGGTTTGTTAAAGCCAGCGCTCAACGCGATGACGTGGTTATCTCCACCAAGATGTTCTATCCGTCGCGGGAAACGCCCGACCTCATCGGCCTGACGCGCGAAAACATTCTGTCGTCCATTGACGGCTCGCTCAAACGTCTCGGCACCGACTACGTCGATATCTATCAGGTGCATCGCTGGGATGATCTCACCCCCATCGAAGAAACCATGGCGGCACTGCACGAGGTGGTGAAATCCGGCAAGGCACGGTTTGCCGGCGCGTCGAACATGCGCTGCTGGCATCTCGCCAAAGCCCAGCTGGCCGCCCAAGAGCAGGGCTGGGACGGCTTCGCCACCATGCAGAACCATTACAATCTTTTGCATCGGGAAGACGAGCGCGACCTCATTCCCTTTTGCCAAGACCAGGGCCTGGGGATCATCCCATGGAGCCCGCTGGCTCGGGGGCGTATTGCGCGGGCTGGTCAAAGCGCCGCTTCGACCAGCCATAGTTCCGGCGATGCTTCCGCGCGCATGCGCGACGACGCAAAAGTACAGGACATGCTCTACGGCGCGCCCGACGATCCCGTGCTGGAGGACGTTGCCGCCGTTGCCGCAGATTATGGGGTTTCCCCGGCCTGCATTGGTCTGGCGTGGCTGATGCATAAGGGGGTGAAGCCGATCATCGGCGTAACCAAAGAGTCGCACCTTGAGGACGCCATCGCCGCTGCCGCATTGGATCTCAGTGAAGACGCCGTCGCCCGGCTGGAGCGCAGCTACACGCCACGTCCGCTCGCCGAGTTGCCGTGGAACACCGACGAAAACGAAGATCCGCGTTTGAAGGAGAAAACCTAACCGACCACCGGACACGGCAACCCGCCTGCGTGTCAGGGCCCGCGCAGAGTGCTTTCCTGCCGCCAACATCATCCGCGATATTTTTGAGGACGCCATGACCAACGAAAACACTGTTCAACCCCTCGAGAAAGGCGACGTCCTGGTCGCCTGCACATTGCTCAACAACGAAGACGACGATCACGCCGGCGATGGCCGCATCTTCCAATTCGACGCTGACCTCAATGAGAAAGGCGTGCTGTGGATCAAGAACACCACGCACCTCGTCAACGGCTTAAAGTTCGGGCCAGATGGCACCCTGTGGGCCTTCGATCAGCATTGTCATGTGGTGCTCAACATCGACCCCAAGACCTGCGAGGAAACCGTCGTCGATGGTCTGGTGAAGCGCTCGCTGTCGAACGTCAACTTCATGAAGGACGGCAGCAAGCTGTTCGGTGAGCACCTCAAGAGCGAAGGCAATCTGCCGGGCACTCACGCCGAACCCATCAATGATTCGGGCGCCATCGGCGAAGGCAAAATCTTCAAGTACGATCCGAGCGGCAAATTGGTCGCCGAGTTTGAGCCCGAGGTGCATGGCGGTATTGCCAGGTTCCTCGGCGTCACCTGTGCTCTGCTGCTGCCCGACGACCGCACGCTTCTGTACATGACGGAAACCTCGAACGAGGTGCGCCGGTTCGATGTAGTCGACGGTAAACAGTTGCCGCCGCTCGCCACCTATGGCGAAGGCCGCGAGGGCTTTGTCTTCTTTCTCAATACCATGGCCGATGGCCGCCTGATGCTAACGCGCGGTGACCATATCGAATTCCTCAATCCGGACACCGGCGCTATCGAGCACCAGGTGCCGCAAGAAGGCTTCGGCTGGGCTGTCATCTGCGGCGCGCTTGACAACGTTCACGCCTACTCGGGCAATTTCTTCACCGGTGAAATCGCCAAGTTCAACACCGAAACCGGCGAGAAAGTCGCCAGCCAGAATTTGGGCGTACAGCGCGCGTTGGCGGGCGTTGCCCAATACCCGGGCTGATCTGCTAGGCTGCTCCTCGAATTCCAAAACTAACCTGAGGGAGCCATGCCAGACGATCTCGCTATCAAATCCGAAGTTGGGTCGGACCATCTCGAGCCCTTCGCGCCCGGGGATTTTTTCCTCGGCGCGACGTTGCTCAACAATCCGGATGACGATCATGCCGGTGATGGCCGCATCTTTCAGTTCGACAAGGACTTTAAACAGAAAGCCGTGTTGCACACGCCCGACACCACCCACCTGGTGAAGGGTTGCATGCTCGGGCCCGATGGTGTGCTGTGGGCCTTCGATACGTCCGAGCACATGATCATCCAGGTCGGTCCGGACGGCAGGCGGTGTCCCAACGCGGACTATCCCGAGCGCCCCTGGTCGTCCGGGTTCTTCGATCAAGCGGGCAACTTGTATTTGTACGAGCACATCACCGGCACCATGGACGATGTGCCCGAGAAGTATCAAAAGATGCAGGCGACGCTGCCGGGCGAGGGCAACAAGATCGGTGACGGCAACGTCTATAAGTTTTCACCGGACGGTGAGTTGCTCGACACCTACGAGACTGAGACCTCAACCAGCTTTGCCGGTTACCTGGGTGTCACCAGCTGCACCCTGCATCCCAGCGAGCAGTACATTACCTACACCACGGAAACGTCCAAGCGCATCATGCGCTACGACATCGTCAACCATCAGCAGATGGACGATCTGGTGCAGTTGCCGCAGGACCAGCCGGAGTATGTGTTCTGCTTGAATTACTGTGCCGATGGCATGCTGCTGGTGACCCGCGGTCCGAAGATCGAGGTCATCGACGAAGACGGTAAGGTCGCGCGCACCTATCCGCTCGAAGGCCGCGGCTGGGCCACGATCAAGGAAAGTACCGACCAAAAGCACATGCTGGTGTCGTCGTTCTTCAACGGCGTGCTGCTGAAAATGGATAAAGAGTCCGGTGATGTGGTCGGCAAAATGGAAGTCGATGTTGAGCGCGCGCTGGCGGGCGTCGCCGAGTTTCCGGGATAGAACGCTAAGTCCTAGTAGACAGGAGGCGGGTATGTTTCCGAGCCGTATTCTAATTCTGGCCTTGCTCCTCACATATCCGGCACTGGCGCAGGACAGTGACGAGCCACGGGAAGATGCGCGGCCTTACGCCGGGCCACCGGTGATTGAGCGCGCGTTGTCCGGCGTGCATGTCTGCACCAATCTGGCCGATGGCGCACCTTGCGGCGAAGACCGCTGGACCATGACCGTGCAAAACGACGGCACCCGCACTCTGCGCTCCTTTCTCAATCAGTCCAACTTCGGCACCCAAATTAACTTGGTGATGCATTCGGACGCGGAGACCTTCCGGCCGATCCACGCTTTCGCCAACGTCTATTCGGGCGGCGCGTTCCTCGGCGCCGGCCACTACGCCGTGGATGGCGATACGCTGCGCGTCTCGGTCAGTAGTCTGGCGGAACATTTCGTCGAGACCGTCGACTTGCCGGACACTTTCACTCTGTTGCTCCACCCGATCTCCGCCGATGGTTGGCATTATGGGGCCGGGTTCGATCCAGACGGTCCCGCCGTGCAGATGCACAATCTGTGCACCCTTGGGTCCGCCGGGCGCAGCATGCATTGCGCGGTCTATCCTATTCGTCTTGAGTTTCTCGGCAGCGAGACCATCACTGTGCCCGCCGGGACGTTTGACACTGAGCACTACAAATTCGGGGAAAACACGGAAGTGTGGATCGCCGGGCGCGACCGGGTGATGATTCAACACGAATACACCGTGCGCGGTTCGCGCTATCAGCTCACTGAGCTCGAAGGCGATTTGTAATCCCAAATGCCCGATCTCTACATTGACGGCGATGCCTGTCCCGTGAAGGACGAAGCTCTGCGCGTCGCCGAACGCCACGATATGCAAGTGCATCTGGTCGGCAATGTGTGGTTCCGCAACGCGGTGGGGCCCAAGGTCAATCGTGTGGTTGTGCCGGAAGAACCGGATGCGGCCGATGACTGGATCGCCGAGCGCATTCAGGCCGGCGACATCTGCATCACCGGTGATATTCCCCTGGCCGCGCGGTGTCTGGAACGCGGTGCCGCGGCGCTCAATCATGCCGGCAAGCCGTTCACCGAGGACAGCATCGGCATGGCTTTGGCCATGCGTGACCTCAAATCTCAATTGCGGGAAACCGGTGAGATCCAAGATCACCACGCGAGCTTCTCCAAAGCGGATCGGTCGAAGTTTCTCTCTGCCCTTGAGGATGCCGTGCGGAGCGCTAAGCTCAACGCACAATAAAACTGAGGGACGAAACCATGACTGGCCAGGGGCAGCCCGGCTTTCTGTTCAACACCGGCCCGGCCGGACGCTGTGATGACGCCAAGGTCGGCGGCGCGATGATGCGCTGGAACCCGGCGCTGGAAAAATTCTGCATTTGGTACTACGGCCGCAGCCAGGATTTTCCGGACGGCTTGGCGCCGGCGCTCGGCACCGGCTCTATCGCCATGATGACCTCCGACGATGGTTTGGATTGGACGCGCTACGATGGTCCGCTCAAAGGTGGCGCGGTCATGGTTCCCGACGACAACGCTGACGCCTTTGACTCGGTCCACCTCGGCACCGGCGACATCACGCTGGAGAATGGCCTGTGGCATCACTGGTACTACGGCGGCGATACCGGCAACCCCGCGCCGGGTGATCCCATCTATGGCTATCCCGGCTATCGCCTGTATCCCGGTTTGGCGGTGAGTGAGGACGGCGTCACCTGGCAGCGCCGCCCTGGCAAAGGCCCGCGCGGCGCACTGGTTGGCTTGGGCGGGGAAATTTACGGCGCGTTTCCAAACGTATATCGCCTCGGCAAGCGCACGATCCTGCAGGTGACCTTGAAAGACCGCGACTTCAAAGGGTGGATCACCCGCGTCTGGCAGTCCGAAGATCTGGAGAATTGGACGCTGCTCGGTCCGCTCACCTGGACCGACGATCCGCGCGCTTACGATGGCGGCGGTATGATCACACGTCAGGTGCTGCATAACATTCCGGGCGCCGGGGCAGAGTGGATGATGATCTACACCGCCGTCGACGGCCGCAAACGGATGAACCAGCAGCGCACCATCGCTGTGGCGATCTCCGATGACGGTCTTACGTGGCGTCACCAGTTTGACGGACCGGTGTTTACTGCGGCGTCCTCCGGCGCGTGGGACGACTACAATGTGGCCAATCCGCAAATCTGCGTACGTGGCGACGAATTGTGGATGACCTACTTCGGCTTTGCCGATCCGCAAGGCCCGAACGCCGCCCAGCGCGGTGTCGGCATGGCCGTTTCGAAAAGTGGCGACCTGCGCAGTTTCGAACGCATCAACGCCTAGGCGCTACTCCGCCGCCGTCGGCTCCGGTTCCTCAACCGGGCCATTCGCCCACAGGCGCACGGCAATCGCCGCCACCATAATCACGAAATTGCAGATGCCCATCATTGTGAAGGGAATGTTGGGCTCCCCGAAGCGGTCAATAAGTTGGCCGCCGATGAAGGTGGCTAACAGGATGCCGATGGCGCCGGACTTGTTGAAAACCCCGACCACAGCGCCGCGGTATTGAGCCGGGGCTTCTTGGCCTAGCAACGTGCCCGACGACACGACGGTGGAGGTTTCGCCCATGCCGGTGACGATGCAGGCGAACACGATCAGGCTGCCCGCCGCGAAGGGGTCGGCGATGGAGCCGAGCCACAGGTACCCCACCGTGGCGATGCCGAAGGCGATGGCAAGTGCCGTGGTGCGGTTGATGCGGTCGCAGATCAAACCCATGCAGAACGCCCAACACAAGGCCGAGAGTTGAATTACCGCGCCGAACAAGATGCCCGCACGGCGCATGGCGTCGCCCGCACTCATGCCTTGGTCGACGCCCACTTGGACGAACCACAGGGAAAAGAAGGTACCGACGACGACTAGATCGCCGCGGGCAATGAAGGCGCTGGCGAAGGCGAGGGCGATGCGCGGATTGCGTCTCGCTTCTGTAACCCCGCGCATGAGGTTCTTCAGCACACTGGGACGGTCTTTGACCTCCGGCGGCGGCCCGCCTTTGAGACCGAGATACAGCAGCACGGCAGTCATCACACACATGGCGGTGGCGATCCAAAATGTATACTGGCCTGCCTCGGCACCGCTGTAGCCCATCTCTTCGAAGCGTTGCGGCATACCGCCAAGAACTGTGCCCATGAACAGCACGCCAAGACCGTTGCAGATCGAGGTCGTGCCGAGCCAGCGCCCGCGGCTGACCTCCTGAATAGTGTCGACCAAACACGCGCTCAGCATCACCGGAACCATCGCCGCGCCAACGGCAACCACGGCGCGGAAGGCATAGATTTGCATCTGGCCCTCGGCCAGCGGATAGATGAAGTATCCGGCCCCGAGCACGATAAAGCCGGCGACGAACAGAATGCGCCGTCCGGTGCGGTCCGACAGGGCACCAACCAGACCCATCAGCGCGATCACCACCACTTCCTGCAGCGCGGCCAGGTTGCCAGTCAGGCTGCCTTGCTGTTCGCGCGGGATGCCATAGACCGCCTCCAGCAGATAGGGCTGGATGAAATTGACCAAGGTCAGCATCGCCAGACTGGCGAACGCGGCAAACAGCACGGTGGCGACGTTCCAGCCTGTGTATCCCGGCGTGAACCAGTAGAACGCGACTTTCAGTCCGCTCGGATCAGGTGGAACGTTTCGCGCGCCTGAGGGGCCAACTGGTCCGGCCACGGTCGGTCTCCTTACTCTACTCTGTATCGCTATGAGCCTAATTCGCCGGTGGGTTCGGCACCCAGATTGATTTCTTTGGCGCCATCAAAACGCGCCGCACCATCGGCTCAAAGTCGTCCAGGCTCATGTAGTCCAAGTCCGGATCGAAGGCCGGCATGTCGTACTTGTCGCAGAACTTTATCGCGTCATCGAACCACTCGTGGCCGCGGTAGTGGTCGCGCATATTTTTGTCCAGGCCGATGTGCTCGAAGTAGTAGTAGCCCTGAAACGCGTGATGGTTGGCGATCAGCCAGTAGTTCTTCTCGCTGATGAAAGGCTCCAGCAGCGCGGCGGCGAACTCGCCATGATTAAAGGGCGCGAGCAGATCGCCAATGTCGTGAATCAAACAGCAGACCACATACTCTTCGTCCTCTCCCGCTTGATGCGCCAGCGTCGCCGTTTGCAGACAGTGCTCAAGCCGGGTGACCCGGCCGAACGCGGGACCCTCCGCGCGGGTTTCGTCCAGCTCCTTCAAATGAGCCAGAATGCGGTCGACAAAGGCCTTGGTGAACTCGGACTTGCGCAGACCCGGCAGCACCCAAGGTGCGAATTCGGTGCCGCCGTTGGTGGGGTCGTCCGCCGGTGTTTCGATGTCGCGGCTGTCATCCATGGTGAAGTCCTCCCGTAGGGAGCCTAGCACCGCGAGGCACGCGCCCAAGGGGGCGTTTCTGCGAATCCCGCCTGATTGTCCGAAGCGCGGATGAACAAATGCAGACGAATTTGCTATGACGGTGATGATCCCAAATACGGAAACGCAAAGCCTGTGCCCGATCGCCTAACCGAAGAGTGCGTGCGTTTTGCCGCGGCGCTGACCTACGCGGACGTACCGGAGGCGGTAATTGCCGCGGCCCGGCGTTGTCTGGTCGACGGTGTGGGAGTCGCAGTCGCTGGTCTTGAGACCGATGTCGCCGCACGGTTGAGGGGGATGACCCATGAACCAGGTTCTTGCCGAATGTTTGGTGTGCCAAGGTCAAAGGTCTCCCTGTCACACGCCGCGCTCTATCTCGGCGCCTGTGGCAACGCGCTGGATTGGGACGACGTTCAATTGCCTGAAGGCCCCGGCCGGCCCTTCGGTCTCCTGATGCACGCCACCGTTCCACTTTTGGCAACACTGCTGCCGCTAACCGATTGGCGCGCCACTGAAGGCGAGGGGGCTGTGACGGGTGAGGAATTTCTCACCGCCTTTGTGGCTGGGTGGGAGATTGCCGGCAAACTCGCGGTGGCGATCAACCCTAACCATTATTCTTCCGGTTTTCACACCTCCGGCACCCTCGGCACCTTCGGCTGCGCCGTTGCCGCAGCGAAGCTATTGGACCTGTCCCCATCCCAATTTACCTGGGCCATCGGTCATGCCGCCGCCATGGCCGCCGGGGTGCGGGCCTCGCTGGGCACCATGACCAAGCCGCTGCATGTCGGCTGGTGCGCCGCGCGCGGGATCGAAGCCGCACTGCTGGCCCGCGCCGGGATCGATGCCTCCGATGAAGCGCTGGACGGACCGTACGGCTACCTCACAGTCGCCGGTCCAGGCGCAGATGTCGATCTGGTGGCTGGACGCTTCGGCGCCCCGTTCGTGCTGGAGTCTCCTGGGGTGAGTGCGAAACCGTTTCCCTGCGGCGCCGTGACCCATCCCGGCATGGATGCCCTGCGCCGGGCGCTGGAGGAGCATGCACTCAAGCCTGAAGACATCTCACGGATCGTCATTTCTGCCGGACAGAACGTGTGGGGGCCGATATCTTTTGCATTTGCCGAAACCGTCTTTGAGGCGAAGTATTGCTTTCCGTTTCTTCTCGCCGCCATCGCGTTGCGCGGTAGGGCGGGGCGGGCGGAATTTAAAGACGAATTCGTCACATCGCCTGAATGCGTCGCGTTTCAGGGCAAGGTCGAGATCCGTCACGACGAGTCTTTCGATGACCTGCCCACCGATGTCGTCCACACACGCTTAGATATTGAGACCACGGAGGGCCGCGCCATCACCGTCGACGCGCGCCCGGACTATCCCGGCGGCCCAAAGCAGCCCCTGTCGGACGCGGACGTCGATGCCAAGTTTTCAGACGCCGTCGCCGGACTCCTCGCGCCCGAGCGCGCCGCCAATGTTCACGCCATGCTTCGGTCATTCGAGACGATCACAGATGTCGGCGACTTGTTGGACACGGTGGGTGCGGTTACCGTCGCGCCCGGCGCGACCCCCGCCCCCGCTCCACAGGAGTAAACCACCCCGATGACCGCCGTCCGCGACGCCATTTGGACCCACATCGACAGCGCATCATTCGACGCTCTGCCGGCTGCGGTGGTTCAGGCAACCAATGTGGTCATCGCTGACACCATCGCTTGTGGTCTGGCCGGTAGCGCGGAGAGCAAGGCGCAAAGTCTCCGCGACTTGCAGCTCGAGCACTTCGGCTATGGCGGCGTGCCGGTCTGGGGCACGGACGAGGTAATGCATCCCATCGCCGCGGGCATGGTCAACGGCTATCAGGTCCATTGCTTGGAATACGCCTGTTTTCACGAAGCGGCGACGGTGCATTCCATGTCGGTGATTCTACCGGTGGTGATGGCCTATGCTGACCGCTTTGGGGATGTCAGCGGCAGGGATATCATCGCTGCCGTCAATGTCGGCAACGATGTCGCCTGCCTGCTCGGCCTGTCGGCGACTCAGGGTGCGCGCTTTTTCCGCCCCGGTGTGTGTGGCGCGCTGGGTGCGGGTGCGGCGCTGGCGCACCTCGCCAAATTCGACCGTACCACCACCTTCAACCTGTTTGGACTGATCTACAGTCAGTTGTCCGGCACCATGCAGGCCCATACGGAAGCCAGCATGGCGCTTGGACTGCAGATCGCCTTCAGTGTCCGCAATGTACTCACGGCGTTCGACATGGCGCGGAACTATTTTAAAGGCCCCCATGACGTGCTCGATGGGCCTTACGGGTACTTCAAATTGTTCGAGGTTGAGGGCGATGCCGGTCCGCACCTCGACGCGCTGGGACAGGCGTGGCGCACGGCGGAAATCTCCTTCAAGCCGTTCCCGTCGGGCCGGGCGTCCCATGGCGCCATTGAAGCCCTGGCACGGATGATGCGCAGCGAAGGCTTTGCTGCCGCTGACGTGGAGAGCGTGACACTTTCGGTACCGCCGTTTGTCGCGCGGCTCGGTGGCCGTCCGGCGACAGAGGAGATGGATGGACCCTATGCGCGTTTGTGCCTGCAATATCTTGCTGCCAGTCAGTTGATCGATGGCGCCATTTCCGTCGGCACCTATGCCTTGGAAAAAACGGATGATCCCGATCGTCTTGAATTGGCGCGCCGCATCACGGTGAAGGACGACGGGAATCCCGACGTCAACGCGCTGTCGCCGCAAACAGTTACGGTCGCGCTCAAAGATGGCCGCACACTTTCTGACACCATCGCGGTTTTGCTGGGTCATCCGGACAACCCTATGTCTAATGTCCAGCACCGCGAGAAGTTCATGACCAGCGCGGCCTCTGCGGCATCACCATTGCCCAAAGATCTCGCGGAACGCCTTTACAGCCGCCTCCTGAACCTGCAAGACGAGGCCGATGTTTCGGTGCTCAGCAACATGGCGGCGGGCTTCGATCTCGAACAGGAGGGTTTGCAATGAAATGGTTTGTCTCTCTGGTGGCGGTCGCGGTGGGTTTCGCTGCAGCCGATCTGTCCGCGCAAGACCGCAAGACCATGACCATCGGTGCCTTTACCGCACCCAACACGCCCTGGGATGAGAATTGGGCCGATGTCACCGCCGCGTTCGAGGCCAACAAGGACCTCGGGCTTGATCTCGAACTCCTGGTGCGCGGCGAGACCGGCAGTTCGGAAGAGCGTTTGAACGCGCTGCGCCGGAACCGCCTGCAATTCGTCAGTGCGCCGCTCGGCTCCGGGGCCGCGCTGTTGCCTGAACTCGCCGTATTGCAGCTGCCGTTCCTATTCGACTCGACGCCCGAAGCCGATTTCGTCTTGGACGAATACGCTTTGCCGCGCTTTCAAGAGGCCTTCGCAGAAAAGGGCATTCAGTTCCTGCGCTGGACCGAAGCTGGGTCGAACCACCTGTTCGGCGACCGCCCGCTGCTGACGCCCGATGCGGTGCAAGGCTTCCCCATGCGGGTGCAAACCACCAAAGCGTCATCGGTTTACTTTGAAGGACTGCAGGCCGACGCGGTCTACATGTCGTCCAACGACATCTTGCAATCGCTACAAACCGGGATGATCGACGGCGGCGAGGCGGTGACGATCTTTTATTGGATGACCGGCATTTACCGCGAGGCACCGCATTTCACTATGACCGGCCACGCCATTGAGCCGAGCTCGATTCTGCTCAACAAACGTTTCTGGGACAGCCTGACGCCGGAGCAGCAAAATCTGGTCAGCACCGCCTATCCCGGCCCGATGGCCGCACGCCAACGGGTGCGCGACTGGATGGCGCGGGTCGAGGACGACTTGCCCGGCCTTGGTGTCGAGTTGCACCGGTTAGACGACGCACAAAAGGCGCTGTGGAAAGCTCAGGCCGAAACGTCCTACGGGGCAATCCTGGACTCCATAGGCGGGGAGGCGGAGGGCATTTATAACCTCGTGCTTGAGGGCAAAGCCGCCTACGCCCGCCAGCAGGCTGCCGCTTCGAACTAATCAAACCCAAAGGGAAATGCACCGTGTCACGTCTCAAAGGAAAAGTTGCCATCATCACCGGCGCCGGCCGTAAGAAAGGCCTGGGCGAGGGCATCGCCCGCCGCTTCGCCGAAGAGGGCGCTATTGTCGTCATCACCGACATCGGCAAGGCGGGGGGTGATCACCTGCCCGCCAATCACATCGGCACGTCGGAAGAGATGGAAGAGGTGGCCGAGGCGATTCGCAAAGACACGGGCGCCACAATCGACACCATGGTATGCGATGTGCGCTCGGAGGATGACATCACCCGCTGCATCGCCGATACCGTGAAGGCTCACGGCAAGCTCGACATCGTCGTCAACAATGCCGGCATCGGTTACATCATGAAACCGCTGACCGAGATGTCGATCGACGAATGGGACATCGTGCTCGACGTCAATCTGCGCGGGCCGTTCCTGTTCACCAAGCACGCGGCCAATCAATTCATCGCTCAGGGCAACGGCGGGCGCATTATCAACATCGCCAGCCAGGCGGCCAAAAGCCCCGCGCCCTTGTTGGTGCACTACACCTCATCCAAACACGGCATGATCGGCCTCACCCGCACCGCCGCGGCGGAGCTGGGTGAGCACGGCATCACCGTGAATGCGGTGTGCCCCAACCACGTCACCACCGGCCTCGGCGCCGCGCAGAATGCCCGGCGCGGCAAAGTGCTCGGCACCGACACCGAAGGCGTGCTTGATTTCCGTAAGGCGAAAATCCCGTTGGGCCGCGTGGGCCTGGTGACCGATACCGCCAACGCCTGTGTGTTCCTGGCCTCAGACGACGCGGCCTACATCACCGGCGAGGGCATGAACGTCTCCGGCGGCGAGGAGATGCATTAGGCCGCGTAACTAAGCCGCCTTTTGCCCCGGCTCGATTTCGTCCAGTTCGGGGAAGCGGTTACCCGGCTTCACGAACCGCGACTTGATAAACCGCCAGATCGATTTGCGCGTGGTCAGCCAGGCGATGCGCGCGCCGTGTTTGTCGTTGGCCAGCACCTGATCGGCCAGCCACGGCGTCACCGTCTCCACCCGGTCGGCGATGATGTTGAAAATCTTTTTCACAAACGCCCAGCGTTCTGGCGGCATCTTGCCGCGGTCGCGCAACGACAAATCGGTAATGACGATGCCCGGGCTCATATACCCTACCTTCACCGGGCCATTCTGCGTTTCCTTAATCAGCGCTTTGGTGAAGTAGGTCAGGCCGAACTTGGTGCAGCCGTACAGGCTCATGCCGTGCTGCTTCATGCCGTTGGAGCCGAAGCCCTCGAAGTTGTACAGCGTGCCATGACCCTGATCGGTCATGCCCTGCAACGCGACCTGCGCGCCGTTCATCGTGCCGATCAGGTTCACCGCACACACCGCGTCTATTTCGCTCTGCGGCAGGTGGCCGATGGGGAAGCGGGTGTTCGACATGCCGGCGTTGTTGATCCAGATGTCGACATCGCCGAATTCTTTTTTGGCGAAGGCCCACAGCGCCTGCACTTGATCGTGCTGGGTGACGTCGCAAGACGTGCCAGCAATGCGGGCCGCATTCCCGGCCTCGTCAGAGAGTTCTTTCACGGCTGCATCGACGGCATCCTGCCCCCGTCCGCAGATCACCACATTCTGGCCGCGCTTGAGAAACTCCCGCGCCAGACCCTTGCCGATGCCGCGTGTGCCGCCGGTGACAACGATTGCTCTTTGCTCCGCCATGGGGTGCTCCTGCGTTGATTCGGTTTCCGTTATCACACGCGCTGAACGACTGCGGAGGATCAGCGGGCGCGCTTGGCCGCGTGTCGGACTCACGTTAGCCTGCACCTGCAGACATCAGCGAGCGGCGTAGTATCCCCCAACCCACAAACCGGGGACCAAACTGGGATCGCATCAGATGGCGCATAAGACAGCAATCGTAACCGGCTCCACCAAGGGCATCGGCAAGGGCTATGCCAAGGAGTTCCTCAACCGCGGCGTCAATGTGGTGATCTCCGGGCGCAGCCAGGAGTCCGTCGATCAGGCCCTGGCCAGTCTCGAAAACGAAGCCAAGGACGGTGCCCGGGTGGTTGGTGCGCCGTGTGAGATGGCCGACGTTGGCCAGGTTCAGGCGCTATGGGATCTGGCGAAGAGAGAATTCGGCAATGTCGACATTTGGGTCAACAACGCCGGCTTCGCCCGCTCCGGTGTGACGTTATTGCAGCTCACGCCTGAGGAAATCGACACCATGGTGCGCGGCAATGTCATCGGCACCATCAACGGCTGCCAGGTTGCGGTGCGCGGCATGACCGAGCAGGGCCATGGCCACATCTACAACACCTACGGCGCGGGCTCCGATGGCCGGGTGCTGCCGGGCATGATCGGCTACGGCACCACCAAAAGCGCGGTGCGCTACTTCACCGAAGCGCTGATCAAGGAACTCAAGGGCCAGCCCATCAAGGTCGGTATGATCAGCCCGGGCATGAACATCACCGAGAACATGATCAACCAGATGAAACAGGTGCCGCCGCCGGTGCGCCCGAAGGTGATGAAGCCGATTAACCTGCTGGGAGATTATGTCGAGACCACCACACCTTGGATCGTCGAGCGCATCCTCGCCGACGACGCCATGGGCACCCACATCAAGTGGCTGACCACGGGCAAAATTCTCAAGCGTTTGCTGACGGCGAGGTTCAACAAGCGCGATCTGTTTGCCCGGTATGACCTCGGCGGCGCGCCGGGGTAAAGCCGCCCGAATCACACACCACCCCAGCAGTTGTGGGGTTTTCATCCACGTGTTGGTCAGCCCCCCGATACCGGACAGGGCCGCCGCCAACCGCCACTAGAGTACCGGCCTGACGTAAATCAGGGCATCTGGGGACCCGCAAAATATGAGCACCAACGACGCTTACATTCGCCCGTGCGGCGTGCGCATCGACTTGGCCGACGATATCAGCGCCAAGAACGGCTGGACGTTCTTGTATGCGTCCTTCGCCACCATCGGGTTCCTGACCTTCATCAACACCGGCCAGGCGTTTGTATTGAACGCCAACCTCAATCTGCCCGGGGATGAGCAGGGCCGCGTCACCGGTCTGCTCGGCACCTGGAACGAGATCATCACCATCGCTCTGGCTGTGCCGTTCGGCATTCTAGCGGACCGCATCGGCCGGCGTCCCGTGTTTTGCTTCGGCATGATCTCCATGGGGATGGGCTACGCGCTCTATCCCTACGCCACGTCCATCACCGATCTGTTTGTCGCCCGCACGCTTTACGGTTTCGGCACCGCTGCGGCCGCCGGCATGCTTGGCACGGTCGGGCAGGATTATCCGCGCGAATACGCGCGCGGCAAGATGATCGCCTGGTCCGGGGTCGGCAACTCGCTCGGAGTCATTTTTACCGCCTTGGTCTTGGGTCGGTTCATGCTCGACTTGCTTGAAGGCATGGGCATGACGCCAAAGCAGCAGGGGCTCTATACCTTCTGGACCGTTGCGATCCTTCTGTTCATCTCAGCATGGATCCTTAAATGGGGCTTGAAAGGCGGCGTTCCTTCAGAAGTGAAGGAACGCTTACCGGGCAAGGAACTTTTTGTGCGTGGTTTAAAAGCCACCAAGAACCCGCGCATCTCTCTCGCCTATGCCTCAGCTTTTGTCGCCCGCTCTGACCTCGTCGTCATCGGCGCGTTTACCAACCTTTGGGGGTCGGTCTGGGGTATTCAGCAAGGCATGTCTCCGGGGCAGGCGGCCATCGTCGGGGTGACGATTTTCGCCGTTGCCCAGATCTTCGGACTGATTTGGTCGCCGATCATGGGTTATTTCATCGACAAGGTGAATCGCACGTCTGCGGTGATTTTCGGGATGGGTGTCGCGTCGGTTGGATATGCATCCATGTATTTCGTCGACGATCCAACCAACAGGCTTTACTGGATCTTGTTCGCGATTCTGGGGATCGGCCAGATCAGCGCGTTTTTCTCGTCTCAAGCGTTGATCGGGCAGGAAGCGCCAGCGTCTGAACGCGGCGCGGTCATCGGGTTCTTTAGCGGCTGTGGCGCGGTCGGCATTCTGGTCGCCTTGTCCGTCGGTGGTATTCTCTTCGATACATGGATGCTCACGGGTCCGTTCATCTTCGTTGGCGCGCTGAATTTCCTCGTCTTCGTTGCCGCCATCATCGTCCGCATCAAGTCGCCGGGTATGTCTGCCGATGAGATCAAAGAAATGCGGGCGGCACGGGCCTCAGCTATGGCGGCCATGGCTGCAGCGCAACCCGTCGCGAACGAAAAAGAATAAGTCCACATCCGGTCACATTTGACGCGGGCGTCTTTGCAAGGTCTCCTGTTGCATCATTCTGCAACGGGGGACCTTTTCTCATGAGCCAAGATCGCATTGAGGCCGGGCTGGAGGTGCGCCGCGCTGTCCTCGGGGATGAGCACGTGGAGCGTACACGCGGCAACCTGACCGACTTCGACCAAGAATTCGATGACATGCTCAGCGAATTCGCTTGGGGCGCGGTGTGGACCCGCCCCGGCCTTGACCGCAAAACCCGCAGCCTGCTCAACCTCGCTTTGCTGACCGCACTCGACCGCCAGCGCGAACTCGGCCTGCATGTGCACGGCGCGCTGCGCAACGGCTGCACACCCGATGACATTAAAGAAGTGCTGCTTCACTGCACCGCATATCTCGGCGTGCCGGCGGGCATTGCCGCGTTTGCCACCGCCAAGGCGGCACTGGCCGATGCGCCAGAGGACCTCAAAGCTGCGGCCACTGTGAAGACGCCCGGTCACACAGAAGGGGAAAAGCCTTGAGCCCACGGCGCGGCCCTTGCAGCATGGCGCAGTTGTCCTCTCGATAAGACGGCTCGCATTTCGATCCCGAAGGTTTGGCCATGCCCGACAGCGCCGCATCAGATTTAAGCCCCAGTTTGGACGAGGTCTGCGCCCGCGCAGAGTCTCTGGTTGACGGCTTTCGCGCCCGCGCTGCCGAGTCCGAAGCCAACCGCGTGCTGCCGCGCGAGACGGTTGAAGAACTCTATGATGCCGAGCTACTGCAGCTGTTCGCGCCCAAGCGTTACGGCGGCTTGTCGCTGGACTGGCCGGCGATTGTACATACCTCGCGCATCGCTGCCCGGGCCTGTGCCTCGACCGGCTGGCTGATCAGCGTCGTCGGCGGGCACATCGCCATCGTCTCCCGCCTGGCGAAAGAGATTCAGGACGAAATTTTCGCCAATGGCGTGCGCAAAATCATCACCACCGCCTCGGCCCAAACCACGGGCACCATCGTCAAGGAAGACGGCGGCTACCGGCTCAACGGCGTGTGGCGCTTCGGTTCCGGTATCGATCATGCCGACTGGGTCATGGTCACCGGGCGCTGCGACAATCATCCCAACCCACCCGAGCCCAACGTCTTCCGCGCGACGGTGCCGCGCGACGCCGTCGAAGTCGATGACACCTGGCACGTCGCCGGTATGCGCGCCACCGGGTCCAAAGACATCCGCTTTGAAAACGTGTTCGTGCCCGAGGATTGGGTGGTGACGTCGCCGGAGTGCTTCGGTATGCACCCGCCCGGCGCGGAGGTAAACCCGGAAGCCTATCTGTTCGACGTGCCGTTCATGCCATACTTCACCAACTGGATGATCGGGCCGCTGTTGGGCTGCGCCGAAGGTGCCTTCAACGACTACGTTGCCGCCACGCGCAAAAAGGTCGGCGCGATGAGCAAGATGACGGTGGCCGATCAGCCCACCGTGCAGGAGCGTCTGGCTGAGTCCGCCGCCGAGTTGGATTGCGCGCGCATGATGTTCGACAAGATCACCGACACCCTGCACAACGCCGGGTTAGAGCGCCGCGCGCTGACACCAGAAGAGAATGTCGTGATCAACCGCGACCGGGCGTTTCTGGCGCGCACTTGCACCAATGCCATCTATCGTTTGGTGCGGGTGATGGGGGCCACCGGCATCTTCGATACCAATCCGGTGCAGCGTCATTGGCGTGATCTGTCGGTGATGGCCAGTCAGGTCGGCGTCAACTGGGACATCAACATGACCGCCTATGGCCGCTATGCCCTGGGCTTGGACTTCGAGAAACCCAAAACCGATCACGCCCCGTCGGAGACGGCGAACAAGAAGTAAGGTTGCGGAACCCTATTGTGCAGGTGTGGGTGCGATGGTGATTTCGGCCCGGCCGCGCAACTCGGTCAGCACGTCATCAACAGCCTCATTGGAGAGGGTGTCGCGCAATTCGGGCGCCATCTCGTCGAACGTGGGCAGGGGCTTAAGGCGCTTGTCTTCCACTTTGATGACATGCCAGCCGAAGTCGGTCTGCACGGGGGAGGACACCTCGCCCGGTTCCATGGCAAACGCCGCTTCAGAAAACTCCGGCACCATCACTCCGGCGGTGAAGTAGCCCAGGTCGCCGCCTTGCGGCCCCGAGGGCCCGGTCGACTTCTCTTGCGCCAGCGCCGCAAAATCTGCGCCGCCGGATAGTTCCCGCACCAAGGCCTCGGCTTCGTCCTCGGTTTTCACCAGGATGTGCCGGGCGCGCACCTCTTCTTCCTGCACCATGGTTTCAAGCCGCTTGTCATAGGCCGCGCGCACTTTGTCGTCGGTCACGCGGTCGCGGATTTCATCGCGCAGATAGGCCTGGCGGATGAGCTCGCCTTCCAGCCGGGCCAGTTGCTCTTTCACTTGAGGGTCGTTTTCCAGACCCCGCCCGCGTGCCGCGGTGATGACAAGCTGTTGATCGACGTAGAACTCAATCAAGCGCGGTAGAATTTGTGCGGTGTCGATGTCGGCTGCCGTGGGGATGCCCTGTTGAAAGGCCTGAATCTCACCAAAGGTAATCGGTGTGCCGTTCAACTCAGCGACAACAGTATCGGCCGTCTGTGCGTGAACAGTTGAACCAAGTCCAACAAAGAGTAACGGGGCAAAAACCAGTGCGCGCATCATGGCTCGATCCCTACCAATTCCAGTTCAAAGGTCAGGTCTTGCCCCGCCAGCGGGTGGTTGGCGTCCACCGTCACTTCCTCTTCTTCGATCGCGACAATGGTGACCGGCAGGGGTTGCCCGGACTGCATCGTCATCTCATAAGTCTGACCGACCTCCACCGCCGAACCTTCTTCGGGGAACATGGTGAGGTCCAGGGTCTGCACCAAATCGGCGCGGCGTTCGCCATAGGCTTCGTCGGCGGGAATGGTGAATTTCTGGCTGTCACCTACGGTCATGCCCACCAGCGCGCTTTCGAAACCTGGAATCAGACGGCCTTCGCCCAATGTGGCCGACATCGGATCGGCGCCGACGGACGAGTCGAATTGCGTGCCGTCCGACAGCATGCCGGTGTAATGAAATGTGACGGTGTCGCCGTCTTTCGCTGTGCTCATGCTCGATCTTTCAAGTGTGTGGAAGGCTGCCGGGGAAAGCTGGTTGCCAATGCGGTTGCAGCTCAGTGTGGGCCCAGCGGTCAAGGGTGTGGACGCACCATAGAGGGGCCGTTACGGCGACACAAGAGAAGGTCTGGCCCGGTCAGGACCCCGGCGTACCCGCGCCGATATCGAGCCAGTTATGCTCCGGGAGGGAGTCCGCCTGGCCGCGCCGGTCCTTATGAGACAACGGTGCCGAGGTCATCGTAAAATTGACGATGCACGCGGGCTGCCCGTCACCTGTCTCCAGCGGCAGGGTGACACCGAAGCCGCTGTTGGATACGCCCGTCACGCTGGTCACTTCGCGCGCGGTCAGCCAGCCACAGGGCTGGGAAATCACGTGTTGGATGCTGTCAATAACCAACTCCCGCACCCCTTCCGCATAGACAACCAATGGGTTGGTGTCCCATAGGTCCCGCCCGAAGGCTTCGGTGCGCCCGGTGCCGAACAGGCGCATGCGCCATTCCGTCCGGTCAAGAATATCCACCAGCGCCACATGGGGTTGGAAGGTTGGCTCGGCCTTATCCAGGAAGGTCTGCAAGGTCGGCATTAGCCCGCCGTCCGCACTGGCGAGCTCGCGCCAGTGGGCAAGAAACGGATCAAGGCGGGCCATATCGATCTTGGACAAAGCGTGTGCCCCCTCCCGAGTCACGAACGTCAAGTGTGCGGGCAAAGATAGCCAACGCCGCGACCTTGCCCGCGGTTGCGCGGTGAGCCAAGGTTCTTACCTGTCGAAATCCGTTTGTCCAGGAGAATACTGTGCCGCGTTCGCGCCTCATTAAGCTATACGACCTCGCCGCCGCGGATGGACGGCGGTTCTCCTCCAATTGTTGGCGTACGCAGTTCGCTCTGGCCCATAAAGGGTTGGCATACGAAACCATTGCCACCCGTTTTGTCGACATTCCAAAGGTGTGCGGTGGCGGCCACAAAACCATTCCGGTGATCGAAGACGGTGACACCGCTGTGTGTGATAGCTGGGCCATCGCCGAATATCTGGAGAGCACCTACCCGGACACGCCGTCGCTGTTCGGGCCGGGTGGCGCACAAGGCGCAGCCCGCAGTTTCTCTGCCTTTCTCCAGCACTGGGGCATGCGGGCGATCAGTTTTCCGCTGCTGCATGTGATCATCAAGGACATTCACGATCGCCTGGACCCTGAAGACCAGCCCTATTTCCGCGCAAGCCGGGAAAAGCGGTTCGGCAAAACCCTGGAAGAGATGGTCGAGAACCGCGAGCAGACGCTGATTGAGTTTCGCGCCAATCTCAATCCGCTGCGCACCTGCCTCGAAGACCGTCCGTTTTTGTCCGGCGACACACCGCTGTATCCGGACTACATCGCCTCCGCCGCGCTCCTGTGGGCACGCATGATGTCGCCGCTGAAAATTCTCGAAGACGATGATCCGCTCGTCCCCTGGTTCGAACGAATGCTCGATTTGTACGACGGCCTTGCCCGTGCCACCCCTAAGGAATGGGATGGGGTGTGAACACACGTCCTTGCCCTTTTGCGGTGGTTAGCGTGTGCAGAAGACCTGTATAAGTCTGCTCACATGACAACCGAGAAAACTCTAACCCCTGATATTCTGATCGCCGGCGCGGGCATTGCCGGAGCAACCATCGCCGCCGGGCTGCGCACGCGGGGCTATTCGGTGGTGCAGTTGGAGGCCTCTGAGCACCGCTCGATACCGCCCGGGGTGATCATCTCGGGCCGCGGGTGGTCGAGACCTTGGCCGAGTGGGACATCTTGAACGCGTTCTTCGACGCCGGGGCGGAGAAGCGCCTGGGCGCCCGCTGGCAGTTGCCGGACGGCGAGATCGTGCTGCACTCGGCCATGGACGACCTGCCCGTACCGCACCCCTATTACATCGTGCTCAATCACGACCTAATTTCCGAAACCGCTCTGAAGCTCGCGGTCAACGCGCCCGGGTATGACTACACGCTCTTCCGCCCGGCGGCGGCAAAGGATATCGCCACAGGCGCGGACGCCCACGGCGGCGTCACCGAAGTACGCATCACCGGTGACGAGGGCGCTCCCATCGTTATCAAGCCGCGTATGACCCTGGCTTGCGACGGCCGGTCGTCGCGCATCCGCGCCGCCTGCGGCTTCGACATCGAAAAGAGTTACGATTACGAGCGCCCGTTTGTCGTGATGTTCGGGCCGCGCGGGGAACTGCAGGACCCCCGTAACGAAATCATTTCCTTCTTGTCGCCCAACGGCGGTGTCGGCCGCATTCCGCGCATGGCCGGGCAGTGGAAGATCGGCATGGCCATCGACAAGGCGGACATTGCCAAGTGGAAGGCCTCCACAAATGACGACCGCAAACGTCTGATGGCAAGGCGGGCACCGCCTCTCGAACAAATGGATACGGAAGTGGCCGGTTTTTATCCCGTCATCCGCCGCGAGACGGCCCGCTGGGTCAAAGGCACGACCGTTCTGCTGGGCGATGCCTGCCACACCGTGCATCCCGCCCGTGGGCAGGGCATGAACTTCGGCATTCGCTGCGCTGGGCGGCTGTTCGACTACCTACCGGAGCCCAAAGACCTCGCCGACAGCGCTTTGGTCGCCCAGCGTCTTGCTCAGTACGAGGCGGATGTAAAACCCATCACCGATGAGCAGCTCGACGAAAATCACTATCGCGGTTTGCTGATGGATGCGTCGGACTCGGAACGCATGGCGGCGGAACTTACTGAGTTGCGTGAGATCGCGCAAGATGACGGCAAGCACTTCCGCTACCGCATGACCATGGCGGGGTACGCCGACCAACTGGAGCCGGTGTAACACCCGCATGCCCCGCACTATTGACCCAAATGTCCACTTCGACGGCGAAATGGCTGTGCGCTATGACGCCTTTGTCCCGCGCCTTGTGCCTGACTATGAACGTCTGCACGAACACGTTGTCGCCCAACTCGGCTTGGCGTTGGAGGAAGGCGCGCGGGTGCTGGTGGTCGGCGCAGGCACGTGCACGGAGATTCTTGCCCTGGCCGATTTCGACGACACGTGGACGTTCACTGCCGTTGAGCCGTCGGCGCCGATGGTCGGCGTTGCCAAGCAGCGCATGGCCGAGGCCGGGCTATCGGACCGTGTTGCCTTTCACACCGGCACGCTCGACACCCTGGAGGACCACGGGCCGTTCGACGCGGCCACGGCGATCCTCATGATGCAGTTTGTCGCTGCAGACGATAAGGCCGCGCTGTTCCAGGATATCGCCCGCCGTCTTAAATCAGGCGCGCCTCTGATGATGGTTCACCCGATCGGCGATCCCCAGACCGATGAGCACGCTTTGGCCATGCAGGCCTGGCGTGATCACATCGAAGAGACGCTTCCGGACCGCGCCGAGGACGTGTTCGCCACAGTTCAGGACACGCTGCATTTCGTGTCGGAAGGAGCGCAGGCAGACGCGCTGGCGGCGGCGGGGTTCGACCCGCCGCAGCGGTTTCACAGCCGTATGGTGTTTGGCGCCTGGGTGGCCAACAAAAGTTAGTGCGCGCTTACTCGAAGGTTAGACGTTCACATCAGAGATGATGAAGTCTTTCACCGCCGGCAGAAACGTGTTGCGGATGATGTCCACGTGAGTGTCGTGCTTCTCGTAGGCATCGCGGGCGTCCTGGTCGGCAAAGTCGCCAATCAGACACCACTTGTAGGGGCTTTTGTCGCCGGGCGGCAGAGCGTTTTCTTCCAGCATCATCGCATCGACGGTGGGCAGATCCGCCAGCTTACGCATTGCCCCGATCACGGCTTGCTCGTCGGCGTCGTCGTTGAGGTTAAACAATACGGTGTGGCGGTGCATGGCGCGTCTCCTGGCGTTATGTGATGCGTGGTTGATCGGTCAGAGCCTATGGCCGGTTGCGGCGGGGTTCAAGGCCCGGTTCACGGCTTGCAGCGTTCGGCAGGTAAATATGGCTGCCGCAAAGCCGCGCGTCTGCGGTGGATTCAATTGCGCCGCCGAGTCACACTAACGCGACCCCGTCTCATGCCGCTTCAGGATTGCACAGATGCCGCTCGATCAAACCGCCCTGCGCTTCGGCACTTTTATTCCGCCCATTCACCCGGTGCACGAAAACCCGTCGCTGTGTCTCGAACGTGACCTGCAGCTGATCGAACACATGGATCGCCTTGGCTATGACGAAGCCTGGTTCGGTGAGCATCACTCCGCCGGAACGGAACTCTATTCGACGCCGGAGCTGATGATCCTTGCGGCCCACTACCGCACCCGGCGCATCCGTCTCGGCACCGGTGTGAACTCGCTGCCCTATCATCACCCGCTCATTCTCGCCGACCGCTTCATGCAGTTGCACCATATGACCCAGGGCCGCGCCATGTTCGGCGCCGGACCGGGGGCCCTTGTCTCCGACGCCAAGATGATGGGGATTGAGACCACCGAACAGCGCGACATGATGGAAATGGCGTTGGAGGACATTCTCAAACTCTTCCGTGGCGAGACCGTGTCGCGCGAGGCCGGGTGGTACACCCTGAAGGACGCACGGTTGCAGTTGCGGCCCTACGGCTTTGATCCGATCGATGTCGTCACCGCGTCGATGGTCTCGCCCTCCGGGCCGCGGGCTGCGGGCCGCCTGGGCACCGGGCTGATGTCGCTGAGCGCCACTGCCGCGCCTGCTTTGAAAGCCGCCGGCACCAACTGGGATATTGCCTGCGAAGTCGCCGCAGAACACGGCAACGCCATGAACCGCCAGGACTGGCGCATGATCGGCCTGCTGCATTGCGCGCCGACCCGCGAGCAGGCGCTAGCCGAGGTAGAGCACGGCATCGAAGACTGGGTCGCGTACTTTGAGAACGTTGCCGTGGTGCCGATGGTGCCGCCCGAGCGGCGCAGCGATCCGGTCGCCCATTTGATGGAAAGCGGCATGGCCGCCATCGGCACGCCGGATGATGTCATCCAGCAGATCGAAACCTTATGGGGCGCGTCCGACGGCGGCTTCGGTTGCTTCCTTATTGCTGACCACAATTGGGCCCCGTTCGAGGCCAAGCTCAAGTCATACGAATTGGTGGCGCGGTATGTGTTCCCCCACTTCCAGAAGCTCAACGTGCAGCGTGAAGAGTCGTATGACTGGGTTGGCGACAGCCGCGCCGACTTCAAAGCCAGTCACGAACGGGCGACGCAACAGCAGATCGACCGCCACAACCGCGAGCAGGACAAGAAACAAAAGTCCAAACCCGCCGCGGCGGAATAGCGGCTGCGTTGAGTCCGTGCGCGCACTTTTTTCTGCTGTTTTCCGTCTGATACCGCGCGGGGTTCTCCGCACCGGCGTGTTTCTCTTTAACGCCAAGTTCAATCACGGGGTCGTCGGAGTCTTCCGTGATGACAACGGCCAAGTCCTTTTGCTCCGGCATGTCTTTCGCAAAACGAAACCCTGGGGGTTTCCATCCGGTTTTGCTGATCGCGGGGAAGATGCCATGACCGCTGCCGCCCGCGAACTCAAAGAAGAAACCGGTTTGATCGCGCGCGATTTAACGTCTGGACCGACAAAGCTCGTTGCCCCACGTCATCTGGAAACGGTTGTCTTTGGCCGCGCGGAGTCTTCCCAGGCCCCCATCCTCAGCCGGGAAATCTTCGAGGCCCGTTGGATCACGCCCGGTGCGCTCGATGCCGATCTCACGGATGAGTTGCTTCAAGGCCACGTCGATATCCTGGCTGGGCTGGATAGTCACCCGTAAGACGGGAATGGGCCTGCTCCCGCAAATTCTTTTCCCTAATACCGCTATGGGAAAAAAATCTGCCAATTTCTGCGGGTTCACTGTGACCCCTAGGCCACATCATGATCAAACCTTCGTGTTTGTGCGGATAAACCCGTGCAAATGCAGGGCAAAGGGAGTACCTCCCGCCTGTCCGTGACAGTTTCGTGTCCTACATATGTTGCCACGGTCCACCAAAGCATCTCTGGGAGAGACTCAATGACCCGCAAGACTCTGACCGCCAGCCTGTTGGCCGGCACTGCCGCAGCCGCGCTTGGTTTCGCCGGCGCTGCCCAGGCGCAATCCATGGCGCTCGAAGAAATCGTCGTCACCGCGCAGAAGCGCAGCGAAAACCTCCAGCAAATTCCCATCGCCATCACCGCGATCTCGGGCGAAGAGCTGGATCGCATCGACCTCAATGAAATCCAAGACATCGCCATCCAAACCCCGTCGCTGGAGTTCAGCCGCGCCGGGGGTGAAGCGCAGCTGTATATCCGCGGCATTGGCACCAACATCTTCGGCGTCACCGTCGATCCCAGCGTCGCCGTCAACCAGGATGGCGTGTACCTCGCGCGCACGCAGATGGGCCTGACCCAGTTCCTCGACGTTGACCGCGTCGAAGTGCTGCGTGGTCCCCAAGGGACGTTGTATGGCCGCAACGCCACCGGTGGCGCCATCAACCTGATCTCGCGCAAACCCGCCGACGAAGTGGAGGGCTACGCCTCGGCCACCGCGGGCAACTTTGGCCGCTATGAATTCCAAGGTGCCGTCAGTGCGCCGATCAACGACATGGTCAAAACGCGTCTCGCGGCCCGCTTCTTGGAAGACGATGGCTTCACCACCGATCTCGATCCGCGCGGCGGTAAGGAGATCGACGACCAAAACATGTTTGCCATCCGCGGCACCGTCGAGTTCGACATCAATGATGACGTCACCTTCACCGTTGTCGGCGATTGGAGCGATTTCACCAGCGGCAACCGCACCATCATTCCGCGCGACAATCTCGGCCTGGCTGAGTCTCTTGGTGCTCTGCCGCTCGGCGCCTTCGACGAGACCCGCAACGACCTGCCCACCCGCTATGACTGGGAAACCGGCGGCATTACCGCCACCCTGGAATGGCAGGTGGCTGACGGCATCGCCTTGAAATCCATCAGCGCGTACAAAGAATTCACCGGCGACTTCCTGTTCAACACCGACGGCACGGAAATCGACGTTACCCGGTCGAACTTCCAATACGACACCGATCAGTTCACCCAAGAGTTCCAGTTGAGCTCAACTGATGATGGCCCGCTGCAGTGGATCGCCGGCCTTTGGTATCTGAAAGAAGACAAGTTCGGTGCCCTTGGCTTGGTGCGTCCGCCGCTCGGCCTGTCGTTCATCATTCCGAACGACGACGAAGGCGAGGCTTACGCCGCTTTTGTCGAAGCGTCGTATCAGTTCACTGACACTTTGAGCTTCACCGCTGGTATTCGTTATTCCGACGAAGAAAAGGAAGACATCACCAGCGTCGGTGCGGTCAATGACCTCGACGGTTTGGACTCGCCAAATCCGGTCAACCAGTTCGGCGCGCCGCGTGAAGCTGAAAACAGTTGGGATGCCTGGACTCCGCGCTTCGTGCTCGAGTTCACACCGAACGATGACATGCTGTTTTATGCCTCAGCCACGCGTGGCTTTAAGTCCGGCGGTTTCAACGCGTTCGACCGCAATCCTGCCTTTAATCCGGAATTCATCTGGTCGTACGAAGTCGGTACCAAGTCCGACATCACCGACCAGGTGCGTTTGAATGCCTCCGCGTTTTACTACGATTACACGGACCTGCAGGTCTCGACCTTCATCAACGGTCTTACCCTCACCACCAATGCGGCGGAAGCCACTGTAAAAGGCGTGGAATTCGAGCTGCAGACCCTGTTGGCCGAGAACCTGGAATTTAATCTGACCGGTACCTGGCTTGATGCCGAGTACGATGAGTTCCTATCCGCTCAAGGCAGCGAGAATGGCGCACCGCGCTTGTTTAACTTGGCAGGCAACAAGCTGATCAACGCGCCGGAGTTTTCGTTGAACGCTAACCTCAACTACACGGTTGAGCTCGACAATGGCGGCACCGTGGATTTCTTTGGGCAGCTTAGCTATCGCGATGAAGTGTTCTTCACCCAATTCAACGAAGCTGCGGTCGGCCAGGACGATCTTACCTTGGTGGATGCGCGCATCGCCTACACCACGCCGGATGGCAGCTGGTCGGCAGGTATCTACGGGAAGAACATCTTCGACAAAGAGTACTTCCAGAACGGTGTGCGCTTCACCTCAACCTCTGATCCGGCGGTTGATACCTTCGGCATCGGCAACGCCTTGGGCTATCCGGCTCCGGGTGCGCAATATGGCGTGCAGGTGAACTACAGGTTCTAAAAAACGAAAACCGGGTCCGCACCCCTCGCGCGGACCCGGTATCGTCTGAAGCGGTTTGCCCGGTTCAGACTGCTGCCGACGTTCCAGTCGGCTGAAACAGCAAGATCAGGAGCCGGCCGGGGGGCGACCGGCTCCTGACCTCTAATCCATCCTCGGCCTAGTGCATGCGCGGCACCGTGCAGCCGACGATGTATCCGATCTCGTCGTTGTCCGCGTTGCGTAAAGGCACATCCAGCGCCAGAAAATCGATGGGCGATGTATAGGGCGGTTCGGCAACACCGGCCTGGACGTGGCATCCGCCATCGGCCAGCACGGGCCGAACACGCTCCGCCCAGTTGATCTCGGCGCGCGTGCCCTCAAACGCGGTGACGGTTTCGCCGGTCAGATCCTGTCCGAACAGAGCCGATACGGCCGAGCCGCAAAACTCAAAGGCGAACCGGCCATCTTCCAGCTTATGTAGAATGGTCATGTGCGGTGTCGCATCGCCCAGCGCGGTGATGCGGAACTCGTTCCACCGCGGCGCCTTGCCGTTGGCCAAGGCCACCCAGTACTTGGCGATATCGATCATCGCTGCCGGGTAGGCCCCACCGTTGGGCGCAGGCGCTGTCTCGGCGATTTTTTGGATGTCCAGATTTAAGTGTTCCATCGTGCATCTCCGGGGAAAATGAGCTGTTACTGCCCCTTTCGCTGATCTAACGTTTTCGGACCGAAACAGGTTGCGTTTATGTCTGGCGGACAGACCGTGCCGTGGCGTTGACAGGCCCGCTGGTCAGACCTCACGGTGAACGGCCTTGAGACAGGGAGGGTTTCAAAATGCGGGCATTTTCCGCCGCATGGCTGCTATGCGTTTTGGCGGTATCGCAAAATAGCGTTCTGGCTCAGGCGCTTGACGCGGAACTGACGCCGGTCCGCCGCACCACCGTCGTCACCGCCGATCCCGAGGCATCGCTGATATTCTACCGTGATCTTCTCGGCTTTACGGTCGAGTACGATCAGACCGTCACAGACACTGGCACGCTCGCGCTGCTGGCCCCAGGCGCAATCGAAGGCCGGGCGATTGCTCTGCGATATGGCGAGACCCTCGGCGGCTCCATCGGCCTGTTCTGGACGCCTGGCCTGCCCGAACAAAAAGAATGTGTGTCTCCGGCGGAACCTGGCGCGGTATCGATCCTTCTTCTCACCGATAATCTCGCCACCGTACGCACGCGTCTGGAGGCGGCGAACGCAACGCCCGCCGGACCGGAGGCGTCGTACGATCAGTCGCGCGGGCCAACGAACGTGTACGCCGTGTTCGACCCCAATTGCCTGCGGGTTGCCATCGCGGAAATCCAAAATGAAACGCTGGAAGAGAGTCTGCAAAAATGAAGTTTGGTCTCGCGTTATCTGTTTTTCTGGTGTGCGGGCTTACGGCGCTCAATGTAACGGCTCAGCCCACCGATGCGTGCACGGCGCTCCGCTTTCAGGATTTTACCGGCATACCGGATGCGCCGACGGCGATCACCGGCGCGGAAATTGTCGCGCCGGCGGATGGCCTGCCCGAGTACTGCCGCATCACCGGCATCATCGCGCCCACCATCAATTTCGAACTGCGCTTGCCCACCCAAACCTGGAATGAAAAGTTTCTCATGCAGGGCTGCGGCGGCATGTGCGGCATCATCAACATGGCCGCGGCGGAAGACGCTCTGGCCCGCAACTACGCCGTCGTCAATCAGGACATGGGCCACACCGGCCAGCCCTTTAACGCCATCTGGGCCTACAACAACCTGCAAGGCGAGATCGATTTCGGTTACCGCTCCACCCATGTGACCGCCGTGGCTGCCAAGGTGCTGGTGGAAGCCTATTACGGCAAAGCGCCTGACTATTCCTACTTCAAAGGCTGTTCCACCGGCGGGCGTCAGGCCTTGGTGCAGGCGCAGCGCTTCCCGTGGGATTTCGATGGTATTGTCGCCGGCGCGCCGGTGCTTAATGAGATCGGCGACGGCATGTTGCACCTCATCTGGTCGGGCCGCGCCAATCTGGATGAAGATGGCAATCCCATTCTCACACCCGACAAACTGCCGCTGATCCGCCAGTCCGTGCTCACCGCCTGCGATGCCAATGACGGTGTCGAGGACGGCGTCATCCAGGACCCGCGCGCCTGTGACTGGCAGCCCGCTGCGCTGCAGTGCCTCGGCCCGGAGCGGGACAACTGTCTGACGACGGAACAAATTGGCGCGGTCGAACGCATCTACGCCGGCGCGCATGACTCCCAGGGCAACCGGCTGTTCCCGGGCGGTATGTCCAAGGGCAGCGAGTATGAGTGGGCGCCCGCCTTTGTCGCGGCGGATCAAAACGGCAAATCCGCGCTGCCCGCCGTGCTCAACCCCACCGGCATGATCGGCCAGTTCGCGCGCTATCTCGCCTTTTGGGCCGACGGCGACCAGCCGGGGTCCGACCCGCTGACGTTTGATTTCAACCGCGACCCACCGCGCCTGGCCCTGACCGAAGCGCTGTACAACGCGCAGAACCCCGACCTGCGGAAGTTCCGCGACGCCGGCAACAAGCTGATCCTCTATCACGGCTGGGACGATCTTGAGATTCCGCCCGGCCTGTCGATCGACTATTACGACACTGCGGTCAACACCATGGGCGGGCTAGACGCGACGCAGGAGTTATTCCGCCTGTTCATGATTCCCAGCATGGCCCACTGCCGCCGCGGCGCAGGGGCCGACGCCCTGGACTACATCACTGCCATTGAGCAATGGGTTGAGGACGGCGCCGCGCCGGAGGCCTGGATGTCGTACCACCTGAAAACGCCGCAAGGGTACGGCGGGCTGCCGCGCATCCGCTATCCGTTAAGTGCAGACGCCTACGACTGGTCCCGCCCGGTGTTCCCGTATCCGGATGTCGCCCACTGGAGCGGCGAGGGCGACTGGAAAGACCCGGGCACGTGGGAGCGGCGGGACTAAACCCCGCGTTCCCCCAGCTGCCGCATTTCGTCCAGCCAGCGTTTGCGTTTGTCTGCTCCGGCGGATTCCACCATGCCGAACAGGCTGGAGCGGATCGGCCTGATGCCGATGAACTTCAGAATGTTGCGCTCCAGGTTCTTTAGGCTGTGGGCGAAGAAGAAAAACCGGTAGGCCGCCGCCGGCATGCCCATGGTGATCACCACCCGGCAGGACGTGCCTTTCATCAGTTTATGAAATTCCCCGAAGGTGGCGTCGGTGCCCGGCGTCGCCGCGGCGAGGGCGGGGCGGAAAATCTGCTCTAGGAATCCTTTCAGCAGCGCGGGCATGGTGCCCAGCCACAGCGGGTAGACGATCAGTAAATGATCCGCATCCAGAATGTGCTTTTGCGCTTCTTTCAGGCCGTCTGGCACCTCGCCCTCGATCCAGTCTTTCTGGCTGCGCAACAACGGAAAGTCGAGGGTTGCTGGGGTCACGGTCGTCACCGCAGAGCCTGCAGCGATGGCGCCCGCAGCATAGGCATCGGCCAAGCCATGGCACAGGTGCTCTCCCGCCGGGTCCGGGTGGCCCTGCAGGATGACGACGTGCTTCGTTTCGTGAGCGGTCTGAACCATGGCTTAGTTCTGATGCACTGCCGGGGCCGGCGCATTGATCGCGCTCAACCTGCGGGCAAGATGCGCGCAATAATGTTGTGCATGGGCTCGTTTGACTCAGAAATAAGCGGCTGGATTCATTGATGAAATCAGATCAGCCCCGCAGAAACCCGTGGTGTGCATGGGCTCGTTCCTCGATTTTTTGCCGGGGAACTTTTTTCCGCTCATGGGCCGGTCTTTCCAAACGCGACTCAGGCTGGCCAAAACCACTAACCCACGGCAGCATAGCGGCACATAACAAACAGGGATGGCTCACACATGACCTTCGTTTCCCGCGCCGCCGTGACGGCGCTTTTCGTTTCCCTTTCTCTCCCAGCTTGCGCCGACGGTCACCGCACCGCCGACGGCAAGCCTCAAAAGTTGTCCCGCGAGCGGCCGCTCGACATGACGCCCGAACAGATCCAAGAGAAGATTGACTGGGTCAACGAAGTCGAAGCGCAGGACTTTCAGTTCTGGCGGCGTTGGCGCGATCAGCCCGACCAGGCGGCGTTCCGCCAGACCCAGGACTGGTACCGCCCGCTGGTGCTGGTTGACGGCGGGCTAAGGCCTTACTTTCCGCGCGCCGGCGCCGACGATGCGCCGACCATCGACCCCGCCGCCGTCAAGGCCGCGACCGACTGGGCCATGGAACGTGAGACCTCGGCCTTCATCGTCTACCACCAGGGTAAAGTCGTCCATGAAGCCTACATGGACGGCTACCATGATACGTCGCCGATCAGTTCACACTCCTGGGTCAAAACTTTGCACGGCATCCTCGTCGGCTTTGCCATCGAGGACGGCAGCATCGATAGCGTCGACGACGGCCTCGGCAAGTACATCGAAGAATGGCGGGGCGACCCGCGCGGCGACATCACCGTGCGCCAGACCCTGACCAACACCACCGGGCTCGAGTACACGTTCGACAATCCCGGTCAGCCGTGGTCAAAAGGTTTCCAGCTGGTTGAAGGCACTGACATCGTTGGCACAACGCTGTCGTTCGAGCTCGACCATGAACCCGGCTCCGCGTTCGCCCACAACAACCCCAACACGCAACTGCTCGGCATTCTGATTGAGCGTGCGACGGGGCAGACCTTCGCCGACTACCTCGGCGAGAAGCTGTGGAAGCCGATGGGAGGGCAGCGCGGCGCCATGCGCCTCGACGGCGTGCGCGGCAATGTCATTTCTTATTGCTGTTATCTGGCGGCGCCGTCCGACTGGATGCGCATCGCTCATCTGCTCAAAGAAGATGGCAAGCTGCCCGACGGCACCCAACTCATTCCCGAAGGCTGGGTCGATGAGATGCTTGAAGGGTCGGATGTTTATCCCAACTACGGCTATCAGATTTGGATCGACCGCGAGTTTCAGGACCTGCGGCCGTATTATCCGGACTTTCCGCCCGCGTTCGCCAACACCCACTCCGAGCCCTTTGCCGTGGATGACATCTTCTACCTCGACGGCGGCGGCAAAGTGCGCATCTGGATCAGCCGCAAGCTTGATCTCATCGTCCTGCGCATGGGCTACCCGCCGCCGCAGGGCATGGGCTTTGACGAATCCTTTGTGCCCAACACGCTGATCCGCGGCATCTTGTGAGTTCGTTTGATCTTTCCGGCCGGAGCGCGCTGATCACCGGCGCCAACCGCGGCATCGGGGCCGGTGTCGCCCGCGCTTTTGCCGCCGCTGGGGCCGCGGTGGCGATCAACTATCCGAACGCCGATGCGGCGGACGAGGCGCAGGCGCTGTGCAAAGAAATCGAAGGGCAGGGCGGCAAGGCCGTCGCTCTCGAGGCCGATGTCAGTGATGCCGGCGCGGTTGAGGCGATGGTGTCCTCGGCCATCGATCGACTCGGACAGATCGACATTCTCGTCAACAATGCCGGCATCGCCCTCGCTGCGCCGGTGGAGGACATCGACCCCACTGACTGGGATCGCGTGTTTGCCGTGCACGTGCGTGGCACCTTCCTGTGCGCGAAGTATGTTCTGCCGCATATGTACGCGCGCGGCAGTGGGCGGGTGATCAACACGGCCTCGCAACTGGCGTATCTTGGCGCCGCAGGCTTCGCGCATTACACCGCCGCCAAGGGCGCCATTGTCACGTTTACCCGCACCCTCGCGCTGGAGGCGGCCCCCAAAGGCATTGGGGTCAATGCCGTCGCCCCGGGAGCGACGCGCACGGCGATGCTGGATGACGTACCGGAAGACATTCTGGACGGCATTCGCCAGAGTATTCCGCTCGGGCGTTTGGCTGAGATTGATGACATCGTGCCCAGTTATGTGTTTCTCGCCTCAGATGCGGCGCGGCACTATGTCGGCCAGGTCATTAGCCCTAACGGCGGAGATGCCTTTCTCTAGGAAAACTGCAGCATTCCTCACGGCGATGTGCGCATGAAATGTGCGTGTTTTTCTGGAGTACCGCGGGTGAGTCGTTAGACTCCACACATGACATTTTTTCGCGCCATATCCCTTGCTTTCGTCTCTTTGGCCTATCTGCTTCTGAGCGCGGCGTCGGCATGGTCGTCGGACGCGTTACTGCCCGCGCGGCTCTTTGCGCAAGGCGCGCAGATGTGGGGGCCGCAAGTCTCGCCCGAGGGACGGCACCTGGCCGTGATCGAACGGCGCGGTGGTGACGAAGTCATCGCGGTCTACGAACGCGGCTCGACCGGCCTCAACCCCGTTAGCGTCATCGCCAGTGGTTCGACGCTGCGCTACGCCCGCATCCGCTGGGCCAATCCGGAGCGTCTGCTGGTCACCGGCGTGGTCCAGAACCCGAACGGCATCAACAAAGAACCGCGGCGGCGCATCATCTCCATGTCTCTCGATGGAGCGGAGCAGGTCACCGTTTTGGCCGACCGCCGCCGCCAGCCGGTGCGCTTTTTCGGCGACGGTATCATTCACTTGCTGCGCGACGATCCCGCTCATGTGCTGATCCGTTTGTCCGACGTCAACAACGAGAACGACTCCGCCGTCTACCGCATGAACATTTACGACGGCGACCGCACCAAGGTGGAAGACGCTCAGTCCGGCCACGATATTTTCAACTGGTATGCGGATTGGGACGGCAATGTCCGTTATGCCTTCGGCACCGATTGGCGCGGGCGCGAGCTGATGCTGCTCAAACGCGATGACGGCACCTGGCAGCCCTTGCAGCACTATGAGCTATTCGCCGACCGCCGGTTCTTCCCGGTTGGCGTCAATGCGGGCGACAACATGATCTACGCCATGTCGTCCCACGTGACCGGCCGTTCCACGCTTTACAAATTCGACCTCGTCACCGGGCAGCTCGCGGGCAAAGTGTTTGGGCACGATGAGGTCGACCTCAACAGCGTGCTCGTCTCCGAACCGCGCCGCAAGGCGGTGGGCGTGTCCTACACGGTCGACCAACGGCAGTATCATTTTCTCGATGAGGGCTTCGCCGCGTTGAAACAACGCATCGACGCCGCATTCCCACATACGCACAACTCGATTGTTTCCTCGTCGCGAGACGAGTCCGTGCTGGCCGTGTTCGCCGGCGGTTCCGACACCTCCGGCCGTTACTATCTCTATGACGATCCCTCGGGTGCTTTGATTGAAATCGGATCACGCTATCCTGGCATTGAAGATGAACACCTCAGCCCGATGCAGCGGGTGACTTATGCAGCGCGGGACTCGCTGGAAATCCCCGCCTATCTGACGGTGCCCAAAGAGCGTGCGGCGGCCACCTCCGCGCGCCCGGGTCCGGCGGTGATCCTGCCCCACGGCGGGCCGCGCACCCGTGATGTGCTGGCCTTCGACCCTTGGGCCCAATTCCTCGCCAGTCGGGGGTATGTCGTGCTCCAGCCCAACTTCCGCGGCTCGCGCGGGTACGGCGAACGCTTCGAGGAGCTCGGCCATGGCACCTGGGGCCGGGCCATGCAGGATGACCTGGCCGACGCCGCCGCTTGGCTGGTGGAGGAAGGCTACGCCGATCCCAGTCGCATTTGCATCGCCGGGGCCTCTTACGGCGGTTACGCAGCCGCGTTGGGCGTTATCCGTCATCCAGGCGTGTATCAATGTGCCGCATCGCTCAACGGGGTGACGGACATCCGCATGATGTTGCGCAATGACGGCGACTATGATTCGCGCAATTCCGAATTCAAGCGCGTCGCCGGAGAGTTGACCAAAAGCGAGCTCGATCTGATTTCACCCATCGACCGGGTTGATGAGGTCTCGGCGCCGGTGCTGCTCGTCCACGGTCTTGAGGACAGCAATGTCTCGCGGCTGCACTCCAGCCGCTTCGCCGAAAAGCTGGAGCGGCTCGGCAAGCCGGTACGATACGTGCCGATAGAGGACGAAGGCCATTCCTTCCGCCGTGCCGAAAGCCGCGAGGTTTGGCTGACCGAGTTGGAAGCGTTTTTAGATCGCCACATCGGGCCGGGGAGCCGTGACCAACAGGCCCAGCAGACCGACGGTTAAGTAGCCTCCATCACCGCATTCGTCTTGGCCCGCTCCGGCTTGATCCACACCACAGTTCCCACGGCGCTGAGCGCAGCCAGCAGAGCTGCCAATCCCATCGCCCAACGGAACGCCGTGACGAACGCGGCCTCGACCTGAGCTGTCAGATCGGGCGGCACGTCCATTCCGCCGAGGTCGATCGTACCCGCGAGAATGCGGGCCGTCTCAGTGGCAGGGAGGTCCAGGCCGGTGACGATCGTTGTCATCTCGCCGTCGAACATGCGGTAGACCAAGGCGCCGAACACGGCCAGGGCAATCAGGCCGGCAGTGCGCGAGACGGCATTGTTGACGCCCGAGGCCAGCCCGGCCTGACGGTCGGGCACCGATGACATCACCACCGTGGTCAGCGGCGCAACACTCACCGCCATGCCCACCGCCATCACCACGATCCCCGGCAGGAAATCGAACCAGTAGCTCGCCTCTGCGCCGGGACGCATCAGCAGCAGGAACCCGATGGAGGTGATGAGCGGTCCCGCTGTCAGAGGCGGGCGCGGTCCGTAGCGGTCGAGCAATCCGCCGGCCCAGCGCGACATCAGAAACATGACGATCATCATCGGCAGCAGGGCGGCGCCGGCTTGGGTGGCCGTCATGCCCTGAATCTGAATGAAGTTCAGGGGCAGAAAAAACAAAGCGCCCCCCAGAGCACCATAGAGAAAAAGGGTCAGCACGTTGGCGCCGACAAAGGTGGACGATGCAAACAGTTGGGGCGGCAGCATGGGCGCATCGGTCTTGCGTTCGGCGATAACAAATCCTGCGCTGCAGGTCAGCCCGATCACCGCGGAGATGATCACCAAAGGATGGGACCAGCCTAAGTTGGCCTGTTCGATAAGCGCGAACACGATTCCGGCCAAGGCCAGCGTGCCCAGCACAGCCCCTGGCACATCCAGGGCTTTGGCCGTGTCGTCCCGGGACTCCGGCACGCGGGTCAGCGCCATAGCCATGACAATGAGGCCGAGCGGCAAGTTGATCCAGAAAATCCAGCGCCAGGAGGCATTTTCGATCAGCCAGCCGCCCACCAGCGGTCCCAGCGCCATGGTGATCGCCGTGAACGCCGACCACGTGCCGATGGCGCGGCCGCGTGTCTCGACCGGAAAGTTGGCACTGATCAAGGCTAGGCTGCCTGGAACCAGAAGCGCACCGCCTGCACCTTGCAGCGCACGCGCCGCAATCAGTTCATTGGCGCTGCCGGCGAAGCCGCACCACACCGACGCCGCGGTGAACACGGCCATGCCCAGGGTGAACACTTTCACGCGCCCATAGCGGTCCCCCGCCGATCCGCCGAGCAGAATCAATGCCGCCAGGAGCAAGGCGTAGGCCTCGACCACCCACTGAATGCTTGTAATGGAGGCCGCGAGATCGCGTTGCAGAGCGGGCAAGGCGACATTGACGACGGTGCTGTCGATAAACGCGATCGAGGATCCCAGGATCGTCGTTGCCAACACCCATGTGCCGGTAGCTGGGGTTTTTTCCGGACAATCGGCCGCCGCAGCAATGACGGCAGAGTCACAGGGATCGGAGGCAAAACGAACCATACCTTACACTACCACACCGTTCGTCGGCAGCGCGGACAATCGGTTCGCAGCTTGACCCCGGCGCCGCCACCCTATGCAATAGCGGTCGATTATCATGGGAGTGCCATATGCCAACACGCCGCGATACGGTTTTCGGTTTGGGCCTTGCCGGACTCGCCGGTGCGGTGACAGGTTCACCCGCACGTGCGGCGGGCCACGGCTATGATCTCTCCGATCCCGATGACGTTGTCACCGCCTATGCCCGCATGCGCGGCCACCTCGACGGAACGCCGGGTCTGTGGTGGTACCGGGGTAACATGTTTGCCAAACGCTCGGATGAGGTCGCCGAGCGCGTGTTGAAAATCGAGGGCTTCAGCTTCAACCGCCTGGCCCGCCGCGCTGATGGCCGGTTCGATCAGATCATGGCGGAAGCCGGGTACTTTATTGATCCGGCAACGGATAAGATTCAGGACGCTTGGATCAATCCGATGAACGGTCTGAGATGCGAGCCCCGGCACTACAAGTCCAATCAGACCATCGTTGTCGGTCCCGAAGGAGTCAGCGGCTCGGAAGAGGCAGTCGTGCCCGTGCAGTTCACCGGGACGGTCGAGGCCCAAGCGCAGGATGGCCGGGTGTGGACCACCGAGAACATGGTCACCAAACTGCCCAACCCGCGCAGCGAGGCCGAGGATCCGCTGGCCTACTCCGGGCCGGTGATCACGTTGACATCGCTGGCGGCCTTCACTGGGCAGTTGGCCGATCTCAACAATGAGTCGCTCGCCTTCATGCCGGCGACCCTGCATTTTCAAAATCTGGCGCCGTGGATGCCGTGGATGAAGATGGGGCAGGAGCCGGGGGTGACGACGTGGCAGTTGCTCGGGACGAAGGTGCGCAGTCCCGACGACATGCCCGAACGCTTGCGGCAGCGGTTGGAGGCCGATTATCCCGGCTGGCTCGAAAACCCAGGAGTATGAACATGAAACACGCGTTTGTTGTTGTGCTGGCTGCGCTCTGGGTTTGGCCGGCGCAGGCCCAGCAAGAAAACACCGGGCCGAATGTGAATGTCGTGCGCGAGTGGGCCGGTACTCTTCTTATGCAAACCAAGACCACCCAGCGCTACCGCGGCGTCGAGGAATGGCGCATCTTCGTCCACCCCGACGGCTCGCGCACGATGATGCTGAGTAAGGATTTCGTCGCCTTCAACGCGCTGCAAATCATGACCAAGCGGGTCGCCGCCGACTTCCGGCCCATCGATGTCTATGCCGCCTACTGGGTGCAAGACGGTTACCGGGGTTCGATCCGTGTCACGTTGGATGGAGACGAGTTACGCGCCACATCCGAGGGTCCGGGCGCGCCCAAGACGGTAACGCACACCGTGGCCCATGAAATAGCGGTCATCACCCACGGCGAGTCTATGAACGGCTGGTATCTGTGGCAGGGCGACCCCACCAGCGGCGAGCCGCAGGACCTCTATGAGTTCAATCTCACGCCGCGGGCGCCTGATGGGGAAAACGTGCGCGGCATCATTCGCACCGGGTCGTATCAATATCTCGGCACCGAAACGGTGACCGTGCCTGCGGGTACGTTCGAAACCGAGCGCTACCGCATCATGAACATCGAGATGTGGATCACCGGCGAAGACCGCATTCTGGTGAAACAGATCATCACCGATGAGGACAAGGAATACGTCCTCACCAAACTCGAAGCGGTGGCGCCAGACTAAGTCTTAGTCTTCGTTCACAGGTAACTTCAAGGCGCTGCGGTCGATCTCCACCCCTCCTTTGAACACCCGGGCGATTTTCCGTGCATTGCGGATGTCGGCGGCTGGGTCGGCGTCCAACAGCACCATGTCGGCCAGTTTGCCGGGTTCGATCGAGCCGAGATCGTCTTCCCGGTCCAGGTACTTGGCGGTGTTCAAAGTGCCCATGGTGATGGCGTCCAGGGGCGAGATCCCTCCGGCGACGATCAGCTCCAGTTCCCGGTGAGTCAGCAGGCCGACGGCGCGGTCGGTGCCCAGCGCGATGAGTCCCCCGGCATCGTGCTGGCGTTTGACGTTCTCCGTCGCGTACTTCAGCGTCGTCTGAAACCAGCTGCCCCAACCGATGGAGGTATACCTTGGCCGGGCCTGGGTCTTCAGCTGTTCGATTTCCTCGGCGCTGTAAACGGCGCGGAATTCGGGGTCGTCCAGGAATGACGGGTCATTGACGATGCCGCTGATGTTGTCGAACACAGCGAGGGTGGAGACCACGATCGTCCTGCTGTCGACGATCATTTGCGGCAGTGCATCCGACATGCGCCCAACAGTGATCGGATGGGCGAAGGTATCGACACCGGCGGCGATGACGACGCGGGCGTGAGCCTCGTCAGAAATATGTATGGTGGTGCGCACGCCTTTCTCGCGGGCGTAGCCGATGATGTTGGTGATCAAGTCATCTGAGAACGTCGGCACCCAGGGGTTCGCGCCTGTGCCGAAGTTTTCGTAGGTGATCTTCTGCAGGTCCGGATCCCGCGCAAAGTTCACGTCCATCTTTGCTTTGCCGTCGGGCCAGCTGTCGATCAGGGTTGCGTTCGCACCCGCGCCCCAGCTGCCGGGGAAGGTGATGGTGCTGCCGGTGGCGAAGATGCGCGGGCTGACAATCGCGCCGGACCGTTCATCGGCCCGCAGACCCATGATGAAATCGGCGTTGTTGCCCGCGTCATACACCGACGTCACGCCGCTGTAGAGAAAACTATGTAGCGCCGAGAGGCCGCGTTCCCGGTTGTCTGGGCTCCCCGGTACGTGAATATGCACGTCCATGAGGCCGGGAATCAGAAACTTGCCGCTGCCGTCGATCACCACGGCGTCCGATGGAACGTCCACGTTGGTACCGATCGTGCTAAACCGTCCGTCCGAAACGACGACGGTCATGTTCGCTTGAGGTTCTGCTCCGGTGCCGTCGATCAAGGTGACATCGCGGATCGCTAGAACCTCCGCTGCGCCCGCCGATCCTGCAATCGCCGCAAAGATACTGCCAATGAATGCGATTCGTCGTAGCATGGTCCAGGCCTCCCTCTCCAATCGCCACGCAAACTCTGCTTTGATGCAGCGTTGAACGGCCCGCCGTGGGAGTCAATTGTTGTCTCGCGTTACGTTCGCCGGAGGTTCAAGGGTTTCATGTCGGTATGGAAAAGGGTGTGTTTGGCGTGGTTGCCCCTTGTCCTGGCCTTTGTTGTCAGCCTTGCGGACACGCTCGCGGCCAAGCAAATCACCGCCGCCACGGCGCTGATGGGTCCCAATCGTGGCCATCCCTACCAAGCCATCACAATGCCGGCGGTTATGCCGCTGCTTACGGTCTACGACACCCTCACGATCGTGAATGACGACGGCTCCGTTGGCCCAAGTCTCGCGGTGTCCTGGGAAAGTGACGACGCCGTCACGTGGCGCTTTAAACTCAGAGAGGGTGTCACGTTCTCCAACGGCGTGCCCTTCACCTCCGACGCCATCGTGCGTTCAGTCAAGCACATGCGCGAAACCGCCGACGCCGGCACATGGACGATCAGCACACGGCTGTATCAGGTCATTGCTGCGCGGGCCATTGATGATCTGACGGTTGAGATCGAGCTCAGCCAAAAGGATGCGCTGTTTCCCCTGCATGCGGCGATCTGGCGCATTCCCGAGCCGAATGCCTGGGAAACGCTGTCGCGCGTCGAATATGAAGCCAATCCGGTCGGGACGGGACCGTTTGAAGTGATCCGCTGGGATGACGCCCGCGCTGATCTGCGCAAGTTCGAAAACGCGTGGCGTCCGGCGAAAATTGATCGCCTCACATTTATTGAAGTGCCCGATCAAACCTCGCGGTTGCAAGCCATCCTGTCGGATGCGGTGAACTTCGTCGTTGGTCTCGGGCCCGACGATGCGTCGCTGCTTCAGGCGTCTGGCGGCCGATTGGCGCTGCGCAACATGGCCACGGTTCAGTTTCTCGCCTTTCTCACCGTCAACGGCGGTCCGGTGATCGACCCGCGCGTGCGTCTGGCCATCAATCATGCCGTCAATCGCCAAGCCATTGTCGACGCCATGCTGCAAGGTGAAGCCGTGCCGTTGTCGCAGATCGCCTATCCGGGGTCTTTCGGATTCAACCCGGAGCTCGCGCCCTATCCCTTTGACCCCGACAAAGCGCGAGCGCTGCTCGCCGAAGCGGGGTACCCGGATGGATTGAGCTTGATGGCCACTGTCGCTTCGCGCGGGGCTAACGACCTGTTGTACTTCCAACAGATCGCGCTTGATCTCTCACAAGTGGGGATCGATTTGGAATTGCGCACCAAGCCCGCGTTTCAAAACACACAGGACTTGTTCTTCGGCAATGCCGAAGGCGACATGATCAGCCTGTTCGCGTTGGGTCCTGATCCGTTGAATGCCTACAGGCACCGGGTTTGTCTGGGGATCATGAGCGACCGTAGCCCCTACCATTGCGATCCCGACCTCATTCCGCTTTTACAACAGGCCCTCGATCAGACGACGGCAGAAGCCGCGCTGCCGTTTTACCACGCGGTTGCGGCCCATGAGCGCAAAGACCCGCCGGGACTCATTCTCTGGCAAGGCGTGGATTTCGACGGCATTGCGGCCGGCGTAACCGGCTATGCGCCGGTGCAAGACGTCATCAACTTCGAAGATTTCGATGTTTTGGACTAAGTCTTCGGCGGAGTGACGCTTAGCGGTCTTTAGGGTCGAGCGCGTCGCGCAAGCCATCGCCGATAAAGTTGAAGCAGAACATGGTGATGGCAAGAAACGTGGCCGGAATCAGCAGCTGGTGCGGTGCGGTTTCGACGCTGTTGGCGCCGCGCGAGATCAGCACGCCCCAACTGGTCAGCGGTTCTTTGACGCCTAAGCCCAAGAAGCTCAAGTAGCTCTCAACCAGAATGTTGGTTGGTACCAATAGGGTCACGTAGACGATGACCGGCCCGATCACGTTGGGCAGCACATGGCGGCCGATGATCGCCGCGGGTCCGGCGCCGCAGGCCCGCGCCGCTTCCACATATTCTTTTTGTTTCACCGACAGCGTTTGCCCGCGCACGATGCGCGCCATGGTCAGCCATTCGACACAGCCGATGGCCAGAAACACCAGGTAAATGTTCCGTCCGAACACCGTCACCAGAATGATGATGAAGAACAACAGCGGCAGAGCGTAGAGCACGTCGACAAAGCGCATCATGGTGTCATCCGTGCGTCCGCCGACGTAGCCGGCTGTCGCGCCATAAGCGACACCGATGGACAAGGCGACGATGGTGGTCATGACGCCGATGGTCAGCGACACCCGCGCGCCCATCCAGGTCAGCACAAACAAGTCCTTGCCGGTGTCGTCGGTGCCGAACCAGTGTCCGTTCTCCAGCGACGGCGGGGCGCTGATGTTCATCCAGTCCAGGTCATCCGCGGTGTAGGGGCTGAGCGACGGGGCGAAGATCGCCCCCAGGGTGATCAGCGCCAGAACAATGACCCCGGCCATGGCGGCCTTGTTGGCGCGGAAGCGGCGGCCCGCGTCCTGCCACAGCGACCGGCCTTGCAACGCGGCGGCGTCGCTCAGCAGCGCTTCATGGGCGTCCCGTTGGGCGGCAAACAAAGCCATCAGCGCACCTTCACTTTCGGGTCGAGCACGCCGTAAATCAGATCGACGATCAGGTTCAACAGGATGACGGCGACCGCATAGACAATCACGATCCCCAGCACCAAGGGGTAATCCCGGTTGATGGCGCCCTGAATGAAGAATCGCCCCATGCCGGGCAGTTGGAAGATTTGTTCGATGACCACGGATCCGGTGACCACCGAGGCCGCCGCCGGGCCCAGGTAACTCACCACCGGCAAGGCGGCGGCTTTCAGGGCGTGCGTCCACACCACATCGCGCTGAGGCAGACCTTTTGCCCGCGCCGTGCGGATGTAGTTCTGGCGCAGGGTTTCGATCATCGCGCCGCGGGTTAGGCGCGCCAGGATGGCAATCTGTGGCAAAGCCAGGGCGATCACCGGCAGAATGTAGGGCGTGATCGGCGCCAACGCCGGCACCGCTTCCGCCAGCGCCCCGCGCGGTTCAAGCGTTGCCACCGGCAACACTTTCAGGATGACCCCGAACAGCAGGCTCATCAGCGGCGCCATGACAAAGCTCGGCACGGCGATTCCCGTCATCGCCACGCCCATCACCGCATAGTCGGTCGAGGAATTCTGTCTGAGCGCCGCCAGGACTCCTAAGCTGCCGCCGATGACCAAAGCCATGGTCATCGCCGAAAGTCCCAGCTTCAGGCTCACCGGCAGGCCGATGGTCAGCAACTCGGTAACGGTGCGGTCGATGTAAATGATCGAGGGGCCGAAGTCGCCGCGAAACACTTTGCCTAGGTACAAGCCGTACTGCACCGCCACCGGCTTATCCAGATCATAGGCCGCTTGCAGATTGGCGATGACCTCGGGTTCCAATGAGGCGTCGTCGTCGAAGGGTCCGCCTGGTGCGAGATGCATCAGGAAGAACGACAGCGTGACGATGAGAAACAGGGTTGGCGCCGCAATCAGCAGGCGGCGTATCGCATAGGACGTCATCTCGGCTTAATCACTTGTCCCGCTCCGTTACTCCGCTGCCTCGCGGGCGATGCGCGGGCGCTTCACCGGCACCGTATCCAGAACCCAGTTCTTGGGGTCCTGACGCCGCGCTGGCGAACCGATGACTTTGACCATGTCGTCGCTATCGGTTTGTTCTTTGAGGTCGAGCGCCCGGCCGGCGGCTTCCTGGTCCTTCACCCACTTGCGGAACTCAATGCCGTGTTTGTCGTTCTCCAGCGCCAGTTCGTCCGACAAGGTCGGCGGCACCATGGCGGGCTGAATAAAGTCGATCACCCGGGCATCTTCCTGGAACACCAGCAACACCCGCCGGTGGGTGTCGGCGTCGTATTGATCATCGGTGAAGAAGTTGCGGCCATGACACCACCACACCTTGGTGCGATGCTCGTCAATGGGCGTGTAGCCCGACACGATCATCTGCCACATCGGCGGCTTGAGATGCATCTCAATGCGGATGGATGGTGCCGGTTTATAAATGCGCACCATGGTTTTGACGTCGGGCCGGTCGTCGTCGATCTTTTCTTTCCACACACCCCGCTTGCTGACCGGCTTGGCGAAGGTGATGGACTCGATCTTGCTGTCGTCGATGTCCAAGTCGTAGTCGTCGACGCCGGGCTTGCCCGGGTTGCCGAAGTCCGTGTGAACGAAGAACGCGTGGGTATGGTCGACCCCGTTTTCGATGGCCCGCACCCAGTTACACTCGAACGTGAAGGTGCCGCGCACGAACTTCCAGTCGTCGCTCTTGCCTTGCTCCCAGGCCTCGTATTCCGGGAAGTAATCGGGCAGGGGCGGACGCTCCGCTTCCGGCGCATCGCCCAGAAACACCCATAGCCAGCCGTATTTCTCGGCGACGGGGTAGGAGTCCACCCGGGCGCGCTTGGGAATGTTGGCCTCTTCGCCGAGCGACGGAATGGCGACGCATTCTCCGGCGCCGTTGAAGCGCCAGCCGTGATACGGGCACTCGACCGCATCCTCGACCACCTTGCCACGGCACAAGGATCCGCCGCGGTGGATGCAGATGTCGCTCAGGCAATGGGGGCGGCCTTTCGAGTCGCGGAACACGACGAAGTCCTGGCCCAGCATATGAACTCCCGTCGGGCTTTCGGTGACATCATCCGCGAGTGCGGCCACATACCAGCAGTTCGTCAGCATGGCGGGTCTCCTTCCTGGCGCCCGGGTCAGCCGTCCGGGCGGTTCACGGTCATATACCGTGCGAAATAGTTGTTGCGGGCATTCTCATTCCAGCCGTCCACATAGGTCTTTACCAGCCGCCGGCTGACATAATGATAAACCGGCAGGATGGCGTAGTCTTCCATCAAGATGGCTTCGGCCCGATGCATTAACTCATTACGGCGGTCCTGATCGGCAATCGTATTGGCCTCACGCATCAGCGCGTTGAATTCGTCGTTCTCATACCCCACGAAATTGCTGGGATCGCCCGCGCGCAAGAGGTTGAGGTATCCTGCGGCATCGTTGAACGGCGAGAACCAGGCCCAGCGCATGATGTCGTAGTCGCGCGTCCGGGCCTTGCGGGTGAGGTTGCGGAATTCCGTGTCCATCAGCTCAGCGTTGACGCCGATGGCACTCCACATCGCTTTCATCGCCACGGCGATTTTGCGGTTTTCTTCCAGAGTGTCGTAAGCCAGCTCCAGCGTGAGGGGATTATCCCGCGTGTAGCCGGCGTCCTCCATAAGACGCCGCGCTTCGGCCATGCGCTCGCTCATCGGCATATCCGCAATGGACGCACGCGCGACTTGGTAATCATCGACCACTGGTGAGACAAAGCTATAGGCGGGTACCACGCCGATATCGAGCAGCCGGTCAATCAGGGCCTCTCGGTCAAAGGCCAGCGCCAGCGCTTTACGCACCCGGATGTCATCGAACGGCGGTTTCTTGGTGTTGATCAGGAAGTAGTAGATGCCCAGCGTCGGCGAGATGCGCAGTTCATCCGCCATGTTCTCCTCAATCCAGTCCATCTGTTCTGGTGGGAAGTTGAGGATGGCGTCCAGTTCGCCAGCGCGGAACCGGTTGAACACCGTGTTCAAGTTTTGTGTCGGATAAAAGTTCACCGTGTCGATCTCGACATTCTCGGCGTCATAGAAGTGAGGATTCTTTTTGAGGGTCAGGCGCGTATTGGGCACCCATTCTTCCAAGGTGTAGGCGCCGTTGGAGACGAATTGTCCCGGGCGGGTCCAGCCGTCACCCAGCTCTTCGACCTTATGGCGTGGCGACGGCATGGCGGAGAAGCTGGCGACCGCCTGCTGCAGGAGCGGGTTCGGCACGCCCAGTTCGATACGCACCGTACGCGCGTCGGGTGCGCTGATGCCCAGACTTTCCGGTGGCGCGTCTCCGGCGGTGACCGGGCGGCCGTTCTTTACCGAGTAAAAGAACTGGGCGTAACGCGAGGCGGTTTCCGGCAGCATCAAACGGCGCAGCGACCACGCCACGTCGTCCGCCGTCAGCGGTGTGCCGTCGGACCACTTCAGCCCATCGCGCAAGGTGTATTCGTAGATCAGCCCGTCGTCCGACACGGTGTGGCTCTCGGCCAGACCGTAGATCATCTTACCGTTGGCATCGGTCGTCATCAGGCCGACGAAAAGTTCGTTGAGAATGGGAACGGCGGTGTTGCCGGTCGCCTTCTGCGGGTCGAGCGATGACGGATCGCTGCCGCCGGAGCGGTTGAGCACCATTTCGGCTTGGGCAGCGCCCGTGGCGAGAAGAATCAGTGTCAGGGCAAGGGCAAACAAAGCGCGCATGCGGGTGGTCCTGTTTCCGGAGAATCCTCAAAGGCTTACCAATAGTGTATCCAGCGCGCCCGTTCGGCGAACTGTTTCCCGGCGGCACGCCGGTCCGCGGGCAGGTCACCGTCCAGGTACATGCCGGGATCATAGCGCTCGCGGTATTGATCGAGCACAGGGCGGTACAGGGTTATGTGCACGTCGGGAATGCGGTGCTTCTCGCGGAAGTCCTTGATCGGCACGATGGCGCGGCGCTGGGTCTCGAAGGGCCCGGCGACCGCCAGCTCGACCCCGCGCGGCCCAAAGATCGCCGAACGCCCCGGCCCGCCGTAGGCGGTGTCCTGAAAGAACGACATATTCTTCTTGCTCAGCGTCACCGAGTTGTTGGTGATCATCGTGTACAGGCTGTTGTGGTAGGAGGTCAGGCGCATGTCTTCGTATTCGAAGCCGCCAGTGGCAACGCGGCAGATGATCTCGGCCCCCTTCAGCGCGAAACAGCGGAACAGTTCCGGTTCGAACTGCACCGCCGACATGGCGATGTTGCCGATGTCGGTGCGGGCAACCGGAATCACCGCATCCTCGCCGTACATCTCGATGAAGCGGGGGTAGACGTCGTAGATGTTGGTGGTGAACTGTTCCGAGCCGGGGAACATGCCGCGCACGTTGCGCTGCTTCCAATGCTTAGCGACGATGTTGCCGTCCGGTCCGATTAAGACCATCAGGTGCAGGATATGTCCCGGCCAGTTCTCGGGATCCTTCGCGTAGGTGCCGAAGGCGACATAGCAGCCGTACTTCTTGGCCTTCTCGCCGATGGCTTCGGTTTCGGGACCTGGGATTTCCCGGCACACCGCGTAGTGCTGTTCGCGGGTCCAGGTGCTGAAGCCGGTCAGTGGGAACTCGTGGAACAGCAGCAGGTCGCAAGGCCCGCCCCAGCCGTTGGCGGCATCGATACTGCCCAGCATGTAATCGAGGTTTTCTTTCAGCGCCGGTTCCGGATTGTCGCCGGGCACGCCATGCACTTCCGTCTGCACGACAGAGATGGTGATGCGGTCTTTGCGCAGCGGCACCGTGGGATACGTGCCATCCTCACGTACCCGGGTGTCATGAAGGTCCGGCTGATCGTTCATCTCTCTCTCCTCTCCCTCTCGCCCGTCAGGCTACGGGGGTGCAAAACACAGGGTCAACCGGGACACCGTGACAAAGGGTAACAGTCCAGGTCTCTTTACCGCGCCAGCGATAAGTATCGCGTCAAGTTGGCGCTGCGCGGATTGTCGATCCAGCCCACCACAGCCGGACTCACCAGCCGCCGGCCGGCATGGAAGTACAAGGGGATCGCCGGATGATCGGTATTGATGATGGCTTCTGCCTCGGCCAGCAGCCGTGCCCGCATCTCGGGGTCGCGTGCGGCATTGGCCTCGCGCAGCTTCGCGTCGAACACCGGGTTGGTGTAACCGGTGACATTGGCGCCGTTGGCGGAGTCCATCAGCCCGAGAAAGGTCGCCGCGTCATTGAAGGGGCCGAACCACGTCCAGCGGATGACATCGAAGTTGCCGGTGCGCCCATCGCGATTCACATCCGATGCGCCGGTGGTTTCGATCTCTGGGTTCGCGCCAATCGCTTTCCACATGGAGGTCAGCGCCACGGCGATGCGCCGGTTCTGCTCGATGGGATCGGTCTTAAAGGAAAACGTCAGTGGGTTATCTGCGCCGAACCCGGCCTCGCTGAGCAACGCCCGGGCCTCGGCCATCCGCTCACCGATGGGCCTGCCGTCAAAATCTGCCGGTGTGCCTGCGTAGCCGTCCGTCACCGGCGGCACCAAATTGGTCGCCAGCGCTGTGCCGGGTGGCAGCAGCCGCGCCACAATGGCCTCGCGGTCGATGGCGAGTGAGAGCGCTCGGCGCACGCGTGGATCGTCGAACGGCGGATTGGTGTGATTGGGCGCGAGGTAGTAGACGCCTAGCGCCGGCGTGATGTGCAGCGTCTCCGGCATGGTCTCGCGGATGCGGTCGACCTGATCGGCTGGGAAGTTCAGGATTACATCCAGTTCGCCTGCGCGGAACCGGCTGAGGCTCGTGCCCTGATTCTCCGTCGGGTAGTACATCACTTCGCCGATGGCGACGTTGCCGGCGTCGTAAAACAGATCGTTCTTGGCGGCGCGGATGTAGGTCGCCGGTACTTGCTCGGCCAGCACATAGGCGCCGTTGGAGACCATTACGCCTGGGCGGGCCCAGCCGCGCCCTTCCGCCTCAATGACGTGCCGTGGCACCGGTGACGCGGCATTGGCGGCCATCAGCTGCGGCAAATAGGCGGTCGGTTGCGCTAGTGTCACTTCCAGGGTTTGGGCATCAATCGCTCTCACACCCAAAGCCTCTGGCGCTAACTGACCCCGGTTGACCGCCACGGCGTTGGCGATGGGATAGAGCTGTGAGGCAAACCGCGCCGCCGTCTCCGGCGCCAGCAGCCGCCGGAACGAATAGACAAAGTCCTCTGCGGTCAGCGCTGTTCCGTCGGACCATGTGGCGTTGTCGCGCAGCGCGAAGGTGTAAACCAGACCGTCATCGCTGACGGTATATGACTCGGCCACGCCCGGCACCACTTTGCCGGCGGCGTCCAGGGTCATCAGTCCGGTAAAGATGTCATAGAGAACGACGGCCGCACTGTTGCCGACGGCGAGGTGCGGGTCGAGCGACCGGGGCTCCGTGTTGGTACCGCGATGCAAGGTCGCCGCCCCGCCGTCCGAGGCGGCGGCCAGCACCAGAGTGGCCCATATAGCCACACAAGCTCTGCGGAAATTTGTCATATACATATGATGTTTCGAATGGGGCTTGGTTCGCAAGGGGGGATCACCCATGCTGCCACCAAAAGCAGCATGGAAAAGGAATAGGGAGGCGATGATGAACCGACGCGATTTGTTCACCGGCACCGCGGCAGCCGTGGCCTTCGCCGCCAATATGGGCGGCGGCGCTGCTCGGGCCGCCGATTCCAAGACCTACGTTTTGATTCACGGCGCCTGGCACGGTGGCTGGTGCTGGAAATATGTGCGCGAGCCGCTGTTGGCCGCCGGTCATCACGTGTTCACGCCGTCCCTCACCGGACTGGGCGACCGGGTGCACCTGCGCAGTCCCTCGGTCAATCTGACCACCCATGTCACCGATGTCGTCAATCTGATCGAATTTGAAGGCCTAACCGATGTGATCCTCGTTGGTCATTCCTACGCCGGCCATGTGGTCAGCCTGGTCGCTGATAAGGTCAAAGACCGGCTGAGTCATGTGGTGTATCTCGACGCCGTGCTGCCAACGGATGGCAAGCCGTTTCTGCCACCGGGTGTCGGTGAAGAACGCATGACCGTCGCCAAAGACGGCTATCTCATGGCGAAAGGCACGCTCGAATTCCTGGGCGTGCCCGAGGATCATCCCTTGGCCGGGTGGGTGCGTGACAATCTCGTCGAACATCCGCTGCCGACCCTCATGGAAACCGTTGTTTATGAAAATGGTGGGCCAGCCGGTGTACCGAAGACCTTTGTCCGCTGTATGCAGAATGCGCGCATGGTTAGCGGCGGGGACGACCCGGTCGCCGCGCTCATCGCGAAGGATCCAGAGTGGGCCTACGTCACCATAGACACAGGTCATGACCTGATGGTCACTGCACCGGAAGAAACCGTGGAGATTCTCGAATCGATTGGGTGACGGGCACTAACCCTGCAGGTGGCGGTGGATAAACTGCACAACCACTGAGCCTTCGCCGACCGCCGAGGCCACCCGCTTCACCGAGCCGGAGCGCACATCGCCGACAGCGAATATGCCCGGGCAGCTGGTCTCCAACAGATACGGCTGCCGTGACAGGCACCAGTTGGAGTTTTCAAGCTCCGTTCCGGCAATGTCGGGGCCGGTGCGGATAAACCCGCCGTCATCGCGGACAATGCGCTCGTCCGACCAGCAACTGTTCGGCGACGCCCCGATGAACACAAACAGGTGACGAATGTCGTGCACTTCGTCCGACCCTGACCTGGCATCGCGCCAGGTTACGTGTTCAAGGTGATCATCGCCGTCTAGCGCCGTGATCTGGGTGTGCGTCAGGAGGGTAATCTTATCGGATTCCTCAATCCGGCGGATAAGATAGCGCGACATACTGGAGGCAAGGCTTTCGGAGCGCACCATGATGTAGACATGACGCGCATGCTGAGACAGAAACACCGCAGCCTGTCCGGCGGAATTACCACCGCCGACAATCACCACGTCTTCGTTCCGGCACAATTGGCTTTCCACGAAGGTGGCGCCGTAATACACGCCCGAGCCTTCAAACTGATCCAGGTTCTCGAGCGGCAGTTTGCGGTACCGGGCGCCGGAGGCGATGACGACTGACTTGGCGGATAACGTGTCGCCGCTGTCCAGTCTCACTGTATGCAGGGGGTGCCCGCATACGATTTCCTCCACTGAGCGGGGAATGGCGATCTCGGCGCCGAACTTCTGCGCCTGGTTAAAGGCCCGGCCGGCCAGCGCCTGGCCTGAAATGCCGGTGGGGAAACCCAGATAATTCTCGATTTTGGAGCTGGTTCCCGCTTGCCCGCCCGGCGCCAAGGGCTCGGTCACGATAACCTTGAGTCCTTCAGACGCCGCGTAAACTGCTGCCGCCAGACCCGCCGGTCCTGCGCCAATGATGGCAACGTCGTAGACGGAATCCGGCTGGAGCTCGGGATCGATGCCGATGAGTTGGGCAAGGTCACGAGCCGTTGGATTGCGCAAGGGGGGCTCGGTCCCCGCCAGTACGATGGGCGTCTCATCCACGCCAATCTCAAGCCGTTCCAGAAGGTCGGAAACATCTTCATTTGTTTCCAAATCCATGAAGGTGTGCGGCGCGCCATTGCGGGTGAGGAACTCGCGCAGGCGCAGTGTGTCGCGGGAGAGGTTGGAGCCAACCAAAGTGATGCCGCTGTAGCTGTGTTCGATCATCCGCATGCGGCGCAGGATAAAGCTGCGCATGATGATGTCGCTCAGCTGGGACTGCGTCGCCACCAAATCTTTCAACCCGGTGTGATCGACGGCGATGACCTCCGTCGGTTTGGTGGCCCGGCCGTCGACCAGCACGGCACGCCCGGTCAGAGTGTTGACCTCGCCGGAGAACCGGCCCCGGTCATGGGTCGCGATCACCTCTTCCCTGTCGTCCGAACCGCGCTGAACGATTTCAATTTCACCGGACAAAATCACATGAAACTTGGTCTGCCGGTCGCCAATGCGGAACAGATACTCTCCCGTTCGGTAACTTTCCTTCGTGCCAAACCGGCACACTTCTTCCAGTTGGCTGTCGGTCAATCGTGGAAACAGTTGTGCTTCCCGTCCAGAAACCCCGCTCGCCCAAGGCGGCGATGCATTGGTGCTCGTATCAGACATCCTTGCTCCACGTCATCGGCTGAAGATGGGCATCATATGGGGATGGACCGCGCTGAGTCCAAGCCGGCCAGCCTCGCGAATCGCGAGACGCCCACGGTCATCTTCAATTATGAAAGATTTACGACGCCGCGGCGAAGTCGTCGGCGAGTTTCTCCGGGTCTTCATTGAGGCTCTCGTTTTCGATGGCCTCGAGCTCTTGGTGGATGATTCGGAGAATGCGGTTGATGTAATCCGCATGCCACTGTTGCCGCTCCCGCGACGCATCATCGTCCGGGCGGTAGGCGTCGATATTGGCTTTGGTCACCGGTGTCCCGTCTTCCAGCAGGCGTTCGACTGTGTCGAGACGTTCGCGGGTGACGGCCAGCTCGGTCGCCACCGCCATGGTGATAGACAGCACTCGCTCGACAGCAGGGTCATCGAAAAAGTAAGGGCGTTTGCCCTTGGCTTTGGCGTTGGCCAGTTTGTTGACGTCGATCTCGGTCATAATGCGGTCCCGCGTTTTTCTGATCTATTTCCAGCCGCCAAACAGATACCAGCGCTCACCTTTATAGGCATTGTGTTTGGCATCGCCGCCGTCTTTCAGCTCCGGTTTGTGCCGTGACAGCGTGCTCGACCACGGCTGGAACTGTCCCTGTTCTATGTCCGCTTCCGTGCCACCGTCAAACATTTTGCCCCGGTCGAATCCGGCGTCTTGCATAATCTCGAACACGTCCATCACATGCAATTTCGACCAGAACGGTTCGTTGTTGTACCAGGCATCCCAATCGCGCGTGAACTGATCGAACAGCGGGGTATCGGGCGTGAAGTTCGGCTGCTCCACATTCAGGAACAATCCGCCCGGCGCCATCAGGTCATGAATTTTCTTCATCATGCTGTGGATCGCGGACGTGGAGGTCTCATGCCAAAACATCGTCGTCTGCACCCAATCGAACGATCCCAGCTCGAAATCCATCCTGTCGCCATCGGCATGCACGAACTTCACCCGGTCATAGCCAAGGGCCTGGGCGCGGGCATGGCCCCAACGGACCATCGGCGCGCCCACATCGACGGCGATGACGTCTGCGTCGGGAAATGCCGCAGCGAGAGGCAAGGTGTTCACGCCGATCCCTGCGCCGAGATCGAGAATGCGTTTTGGCGCGAAATCCGGGTAGTGCTCTTTGACAAAGTTCACAATGGCCCGGCCACCGCCGTTGCCGTGGGATGACATGGAACCTGCCGTGGTGACGAACAAACCCGACTCATAGTTGGCCCCGGCCAGTACATCATCCGGCACGACTTCGGTGTAGTAGCTGCCCGGCATGCAGTGGTTGTCGACGGCAGCCAAATAGCGCGGCACTTCGGCTGCGGTGTCGATGGCCAAGGTCTCTTTGCCCGAATTGAAATCCCGCGCTTTGCTGATCAAGTCGTCCAGTTGCCGCAACACGACATGGCGTCCCGCCTGCTGGCGCTGTTCCATGGTGTTGCGGCGCAGGGCGGCCCAGCACTGGTAGTAGGGGTCTTGGCGCATGGCCACGCGCACCTGCTGGCGCGTCTGCAGGTCTGATCCCGTTTCCTTCTTAAACCCAGGTGCAACCCGCTTTTCGAACGCGGCGCGGTTGCCAGGCGAGACCTTTTGGCCGAGGTGGACGTTCAGGTTGGTCAGAAAATTGAACCGCGCCGTTTCGTCGTGATCGACCTCGGGCGACAGCGCATGCCGGCCCGTCCGGTCGTAGGTCGGCGGCAGCGTCGATGTCATCCCGAGACCCTCCAAGTCAGCACAGGTGCTCTTATACCATCCTATCCCAGTCCCGATGGGTTTGACCGGTTCAGAGGGCTGTCGCCATCGCTGGCCGATCAGCGGATGGCGCCGGTCCCGCCCAAGCTTGGCGCCGCCCGAACCCGGAAAAGGGGTTGCCCGGCGCGGCCTGTTTGCGCTACGAGCCCCCATCTTTCACCGAATCGACCGATTAGACCGGAGTTCTCAGTTCATGCCCACGCTCAACGTGACAAACCGCGCCGGAGAAAAGCACCAGATCGACGGCAAGGCCGGTGCCACTTTGATGGAAGTGTTGCGCGACAATGACATGGATGTCGAAGCCATCTGCGGCGGCTGCTGTTCCTGTGCCACGTGCCACGTCTTCGTTGAAGGCGAATGGGCGTCCAAGCTTCCGGCCCGGTCCGAAGACGAGCAGGAGTTGGTGGAAGAAACGGAAAGCTACCGGGAAGGCAACTCCCGGCTCAGCTGCCAAATCACCCTGACCGACGACATGAACGGCATGGACGTGGTCGTCGCTCCGGAAGAGTAAGCGTCTCTAGCCGGGATCGATCGCAGAATACACTTTCCCGATCGTTGCCTCATCATCCAAACACTGCACCGTCAGACGGGCGACATCGCCGCGCCGGATCATACCGTGTGACATGGGGTCTTCGCTCAATATGGCCGTTCCGGTCGGCGGCTCCGACGACAGGCCGCCGGGCCGGATAATCGTCCAATCCAGGCCGCTGGCTTTCAGGTGATCCTCGCCTTGGGTTTTCAATTCGCAAACCCGGCCCAGAAACTGAATCGCACGTTCCGATAGGGCGGGGCGGCTATCGCCGCAGCCCACCGCCGTAATGAGAAGAAAGCGCTTTACGCCCGCCTCGACGCAACTGTCGACGGCATTGCGCACGCCCTCGTAGTCAATCTTGCGCTCAGCGCCGGCGCTATTGCCCAAACTGCAGATCGCTGATCTGCACCCCGCATTTTGCACCGCGATCTTAAGACCTGCTGCGTCAAACGCGTCTGCCTCAATGATGTGAGCGCCGGTCTGTTCCAATGCCGCGGAGTCCGATGTGGTTCGGGCTATGCCGACCACCCGGTCGCCGCGCTGACCAAGTAAACGTGCGATCTCCAAACCCGTGCGGCGCGTGCCCCCGAAGATCACCACACCGTTCTGAGACATTGTCTGCCGTCTATTCCGCTGTTTAGTCTGAATGCGCCCATTTGGGACCGCCGACCTCGCTGGGCTCGCGTACCAAATGAATCCGGTGCTGATAGAAGTCTGCCAAATACACAGCGTCATGCCGCTCGACCGGGCGATAGGTCTGGTCGAACACGATGAGGCGGATGCGCACTAGAGGTGTGCCGACAGTGCAGCCAAGGGCTTGAGCATCGCTGATGTCGGCCAGAGTCGCGCCGATCAGCTGATCCGCGCTTAAGACTTGGATGCCCTTACTTTCGAGGATGCTGACAATGGACAAGGACTCCACATCTTCAGAACTTAGGTCGACATTCAGATCAGCCGGGAAATAGGTGCGTGACCTGCCGATGACCTTGCCTTGCAAAACCCGGACGAGCGAGAGACAGGTCACCTCCGCGCCGGGCTCAAGCTGAAGATCGACGCAGGTTTCGGCGTCCGCGGTCTCCGTCGCAATCCGGACGTCTACCGGTTGCGAGCGCTGTGCCAGGGAGTCGAGGCGTTTGAGAACCTGTCCCATGTCACCGGTCAATGGCGGCGTGGCATCGTTGCCCGAGACAAAAGTACCCCGTCCTTGCTCCCGCCGGATCAGTTTTTCGCCGACCAGCAGGTCAACGGCTTTGCGTACGGTGATGCGGGACACGCCAAAGGTTTCGCACAATTCGGATTCCGTCGGCAGCTGAGAGCCGACGCGATAGTTGCCGTTGTGAATCCAGTCCCGCAGCGTCAGGTAAACTTGGTAGTACCGCGGAAGCTTTCCGCTTTCGCCCATGCTGTGAACGGTCTCGGCGGGATTGGCCATGAGTGTTTCGCTCCCCGTGATCTGAGCCAGCCTAAGACATATTCCCGGTGAATCCAGTCCCACATGTTTCGATGCCGTGCGCCTGACCTCGCATCGGTCGGCTTAGACAGACTCCGAATTCGGCTGCTGCGTGGCAATCACAGGCGCATACAAACTTTCGAGCACCTGTTTGGCGGAGCCCGGCGATCCAAGCCGGCGCAGCGCCATCCCTTCCCGGACCGGCCGCTTCACATTGGCCCACAAGCGGCGATAGGGGCGCGGGGTGAGGTGATCCTTCAGGCCCGACTCTTTCGTCAAAAACGCGCCGATCCGCGCGGCCGTGTCCGATGATGCGGAGGCGGTGACCGAATCGTCAGCCACGATGACCGCGTTTAAGTGACCCGTGTGCGGTTGGGTGATGAGGTCTGTCACGCGCATCCCGGCTTTCGCCGCCGCCAGGTGCAGGCCGTCCGCCGAGAAGGTGTGAAGATGGGCAAAATGAAAGCGGCGTTTGGGCGCGTGATAACGCGCTTCGGCGTTGGGGACTTCGACAATGATCCGTCCCCGTTCCACTAGCCCCGCGGCGAGAGAACGCAGCACCCTGATTGGATCCGCCAAGTGTTCCAGCACGTGATGCAAGGTGATGACATCCCATGTCCCGGACTCCGGCAGGTTGCCCTCAATGGTTCCGATCGCGATGTCGATGTCATAGGCCGCGCGAGCATGGGCAGCGTACCCTTCGTTCGGCTCTAAGCCCTTCGCACTATACCCCATGCGTGTCAGCAGATAGACAAACTCACCGCCGCCCGCACCGACATCCAGTACCATCGCGTCTGGCTTCACATGCGCCTGCAAGCGGTCTAGGCGTTCCATCGCCCGCAGTCCAGCGCGGTACACGTGTTTGAGCTTCGGGGTCGTGACCTTCTTGTAGTCGGCGCGGTAATTCTGCCCGTAATAGGCGTCCAGTTCGTCCTGGGTCGGCTGCGGATTGGTGAACACATGACCGCACCCGCGGCACATATCTGTTTTTAACCGTCCGCCGTGCCTGTCAACCTGTGACACGCATGTCAAATCTGTACCGGCACAGAGCGGGCAGGGAATGGTTCGTCCCTCAAAGGCTGGCGTCGTCACGGTGACTTTTCTTCTTTCGGCCAGCGGTTGTGCAGCCATAGCCACTGCTCTGGCGTGTCCCGGATCCAGCGTTCAAAAATCTGGTTGATCCGCTCCATGGTTCGCCGCACATCCGCTTCCACATCCCCGGTGTCCTCTGGCAGCCAGGGCTCCTCATAGGTGACGCGAAAGCGGCAGCCGGTCAGACGCTCGGCCCGGCCGGGTACGATGGCGCAGCGGTGCTTGAGCGCCAAACGCGCCACCGCGTCGCCGGTCATGGCATCGCGGCCGAAGAAGGGGATGGCCAAACCCGTATTCATTTTCTGATCGACCGCTGCCTCGACAATCCGTCCCTCATTGAGACAACGGATGATGTCCCGCGCGCCCGGCGCGCCCTTGGGAATCAGGTCGGTCTGGGCATGGCCACGGGCACGGTCGAGCAAGCCCCCAATCAACGGATTGTTGGGGGCGCGGTAAATCAGCGCCGGCGGTTCGGCCAGCCAGGCGACGATCAGCGCCGTTACCTCCCAATTGCCGATGTGGGCGGACACCATGAAGCCGGGCTCGTTCGCAGCGGCGAGTTTCTCGATGTGTTCGCCCCCAACGACTTCGATACGGTCGGTCCAGGTGTGGGATAAACGCGACAGAACTGCGTATTCGGTCATCACCCGGCCGAAATTGTCCCACACGCCGGACAGGATTGTCCGCCGTTCCCTGTCGGTCAGTTCGGGCATAGCCCGCACCAGATTTTCCAATCCCGTTCTGTGCGCTTTGGTCAGTGGGCCAATGATGCGCGCCACAAACCCGCCAATCCCAGACGCCACGTCGATGGGCAGGATGCGGAAGGCGCCAAACGCCACATAAGCGATGACGGCTTCGGCAAGGTGGCGCAGTCGTTTCATACCGGAGTCAATGAGGTGCTGAGTGAGGGGAGCGGGCTCGGACCAGTCTATTACGAAACCCGATGGTTAAGGTACAGTGCCCATTCGTCCTTCCATCGCCTCTGTCCCGCGAAAGTCTTTGTTATGCGCGTCCTTCATGTCATCGCCGGTGGCCGGAATGGCGGTGCAGAACGGTTCTTTACCGATCTCGTCGCCGCCCTGTCGCGCCGGGGTGTCACACAGCACGCCGTCACCCGTGACTACCTACACCGGATCGCGTCCCTTGAAGACGCTGGGTGTGAGGTATCGACCGCACGCCTGGGCAGTGCGCTCGATTTGTTTTCTGCGCGCACCGTGCGTGCCGCAGAGCACGCGTTCCAGCCGGATGCGATGCTGGCGTGGATGAGCCGGGGGGCAACGTATGCCGCCGCCGCCGAACGTACCCCGGTGATCGGCCGGCTCGGCGGGTACTACGATCTTAAATACTACACCGCCTGCCGCCATTTGATCTGCAATACGCCCGACCTTGTTCGCCACTGCGTTGAGGGCGGCTGGCCCCGGGACCGCGTGTCTTACATTCCAAACTTTTCGCCGCAGTCCGAAGCGAAGGCGGTTAAGAGGTCCGATCTCGACACGCCGGACGACGCGACCGTTTTGCTTGTGCTTGCCCGTCTCGTAGTGAGCAAGGGCGTCGACATCGCCATTGAGGCGTTTAGCCAGCTGCCCGACTCATTTTATTTTTGGATCGCCGGCGAGGGGCCGGAACGGGCGGCCCTTGAGGCGCGGGCGCGATCGCTCGGCGTAAAGGACCGCATTCGCTTTCTCGGGTGGCGCGATGACCGCGACGCTCTCATCAAATCAGCCGATATCTGTGTGGTGAGTTCGCGGCAAGAGCCATTCGGCAATGTCATCGTCAACGCCTGGGTGAACGAGACCCCCGTAGTCGCTGCGGCAAGCGAAGGGCCGCGTCATCTGATCGCCGATCGCGAGAATGGTATGCTGGTTCCGCCGGATGATCCAGAAGGGCTTGCCGCGGCTCTGTCACAACTCGCCAACAACGGTGACCTTCGGGCGAACCTCGTCGCCGGCGGCACGCAAGCCGTGCAGGCCGCCTATAGTGAAGATGCTGTCTGCACTTCGTACCTCGCCGCGTTCGACGCGCTGCGGTCCTGAGCACGGTTTTCAACGGCGCTCTGCTTGATTTACCTCCGCCACCGATCCGGGCATAGTTGCGGGCATGCCCGATCCAATATCAAAGTCTGTGTCTGAAAACACTGAGCATCATGGTGAAGACGGTGAGGTCGCCGAACATCTGCGGCTGATCGCCGCTATGACGCGCGAGTTTACCGCCACCCGTGACGCCGACGTCATGGCCCAGACCGGTCTTGCCAGCATCACCCAGTACGTTGGCGCGGAAGCGTCGTCGCTGTTTCTGGTTGATGATCAGGGCAAGGAGCTTGTCTGCACGGCCTGCCACGGCCCGGTGGATATCACTGGCCTGAGAATACCCTCCGATGCGGGCATTGTCGGACGATCCTTTAAAGACCGCACCGGTCAGATGGTGCGCGACGTCACCAAAGACGCCGACTTCGGCGCAATGGTCGACGAGCAAACCGGGTTTGCCACCAAGTCGATCCTGTGTGCCCCGCTCGCCCTTAGCGATGACTGCCTCGGGTGTATCGAAATCATCAATAAGAACAGCGGCGATGGTCTGTTCGACGCAAATGACCTGACGTTGCTTGAAACGATGGCCGGTGCGGCGGCGTTGGCGATTCATAACTTCCGCTTGACCCAGCAAGTCGTGACGCAGGAACGCGAGCGGCACGAGCTCGAATTGGCTGCCGAGATTCAGCGTCAGTTGCTGCCGCCGGCGGAGAACTCCGATTTCCCGGTGCACGGCATCAACATGGCGGCGCGCAGTGTGTCCGGCGACTTTTACGACATTCTGCCGCTGTCCGATGGTCGCATTTGGTTCAACGTCGGCGACGTGTCGGGCAAAGGTATGAACGCGGCGTTACTCATGGCCAAGACATCCAGTCTGTTTAGGTGTTTGGCGAAAGGCACTGAAAATCCGGGTCGCCTATTCGATGCCATCAACAACGAGCTGTGCGAGACCGGCACCCACGGCTTGTTCGTCACCATGGCGGGCGGCCTTTATGACCCGAAGACCGGGAAGATTGTGATGGCCAATGCTGGCCACGAACCTCCGCTGCTGTTGGACGGCATGGGCGACCGCTTTAGTGAGTTCGAGGCGGAGGCGCCGCCGCTCGGCATCATGCCCGGCATTGCTGGACCGGAAGGCTATCCGGCTCAGGAAATCGATCTTGGCGGCGGCAACTTTTATATCTTCACGGACGGGCTGACAGAGGCCACCACGTTTGGCGGCGGGATGCTCGGTATCGATGGGGCCCGCGCGCTGATTCGTCAGCACGCCGACGAGAGTCCTGATCTGCAGTTGCACTCGATCACCGGTGCGGTGCGCTTGCCCGGTCAGTCCCTGCGCGATGACCTGACGATGGTCGTCATCATGGACAGCCAGGCCGTGGCGGATCCTGCTGCTGCCCATGACGAGGAAAACGAAGACGCCGTATCGGGCCAGATTCTGCGTCTGCGTGTGCCCGCAAAAGCTGATCGCCTGAAAATTATCCGCGCCGGAACAGAACATGCCGCTGCGTTCTGCGGGGCCGATGAAACGTGGACCCTAGACTTGGTGATGGCTGTCGATGAGGCCTGCCAAAACATTATCCGCCATGCCTACGCAGGCTGGGATGAGCCTGGCGACATTGTCGTGGATTTTATCCGGGACGGCGACAAGCTAACTGTCCACCTGATGGACTTTGCGGAGCCCGTTGATCCCTCGAAAATTAAGTCCCGCGACCTCGATGAGATCAGGCCCGGCGGGCTAGGGGTCCATCTTATTAAATCTGTCACGGACGAGGCCATTTTCGTCGAGCCGCCGGAGGGCGTGGGCAACTTATTTAAATTGACCAAGAGCCTATAGATCACGATAAACTCAGGCCCGACGCGAGGGGGACGCATGGCGTTAGAAATTACAGAACAGGACGGAGCGACCGTTGTCGCCCTGACCGGAGACGTTGATTTGCAGACGTCACCGGCGGTTCGCCAGGGGCTGCTTGAGTGCCTGGACTCTCATGACCGGGTGGTCGTTGACATGTCTCAGGTCAACTACATCGACTCGTCCGGTGTCGCCAGTCTCGTCGAAGCGTTTCAGGTGTCGCGCAAGAAGGGCTCCTTTTTCGCCCTGGCCCATGTCAGCGCGGCGGTAATGCGGGTGCTCAGTCTGGCGCGGTTAGACAAGGTGTTCTCGATTCACGAGAGCATCGAGGACGCCATCGCCGCGAGCGCATAGCCCCGTGTCTGACCGGGTCTCCGATAATCTGGAGCGTGTCGGCCGCGCCGCCATCGCCGGTGTCTCCGAAGTCGGTTTCGGCGCGGTTCTGTTTGCCCAGTCCATATTTTGGACGCTGATCGGGCACAAGCGTGCGCAGCCCGTGCGTTTGAAAATCGTGTTCGAACGGTGCATGGAGGTGGGCATCGCGGCCGTCCCCATCGTCACCATGATGTCCATCACCATCGGCATGATGCTGGCCATTCAAGGCATTTACACGCTGTCCACCTTTGGCGCGGAACAACAGGTCACCATCGGTGTGGGAATCTCCGTTGTGCGCGAGTTCGGTCCCCTCATCACCGGCATTCTCGTCGCCGGGCGCACCGGGTCGTCCCTGGCGGCGCGGATTGGCACCATGCGGATCAATCAGGAGGTCGATGCGCTGGAAGTGATGGGCGTGAACCCGGTCCGTTTCATCGTGACACCGGCCCTCATCGCCATGGTTGTCATGGTGCCGGTGCTGACGTTCTGGGCTGATCTGGTCATGCTCGCCGGCGCCGGCTGGTACATCTCCGTCGAACTCGGGATCAGCATGGGGGCCTACATCGAATCCCTGCGGGAAATCATCAAGGTTGAAGACGTCACCCACGGTCTCGGCAAAAGTCTTTTGTTCGGAATCTTGATTACCCTTGTGGGTGTTATCAACGGCGCGCTCGTCGAGGGTGGCGCCGAAGGGGTAGGCCGCATGACCACCCGTTCGGTGGTGTTGGCGATCAGTGCCATCATTGTCACCGACATGATTTTCGCTTTCATCACGACGCGCTGATATGTCCGAAGCAGCCGTCATAGATACGCCGCAGCCGGCGGAGGAGCGGGAAAAGGTGATCGAGGTCCGCGATCTCGTCACCCACTACGGCCCGCGGGAAATTCTGCACTCGGTCAGCTTGGATGTGTATGCCGGCGAAATCCTTGTCATCATGGGCGGGTCCGGGTCCGGCAAGACCACCATGCTGAACACTCTGCTTGGACTGGTGCGGCCGACGTCCGGCTACGTGCGTCTCTTGGGCGAGGACCTCAACGCCATCGACGATGTGGCGCGGACCAAACTGCGCCAAAAGATGGGCGTGGCCTTTCAGGGCGGCGCCTTGTTTACGTCCATGAACGTGCTGCAGAACATTATGCTGCCGCTGCGCGAGCACACCACCCTGGACGAGACCACCATGCAGATCATGGCGCGCCTCAAAATGGAGGTCGTGAGCCTGTCCGGTTTTGATAACCTGATGCCGGCGGAACTATCGGGCGGCATGATCAAGCGCGCGGCATTCGCCCGGGCCGTGGTGATGGATCCGCGCATCCTGTTTTGCGATGAACCGTCCGCGGGCCTCGATCCCGTGGTTGCCTCGGCGATCGACGATCTCATCATCGATCTGCGCGATGCCATGGGCATGTCCATCGTGGTTGTGACCCACGAGCTTGAGAGCGCGTTCAAGATCGCCGATCGCATTTGCGTGCTCGACCGGGGTAACATCCTGATGGCTGGAACCGTCGCTGAAGTCAAAGCAAGCGACAACGAACGCATCCAGAACTTGCTCAACCGGAGAACCGAGGAAGAAATTTTGGACCCGGATGAGTATTTACGCCGTCTTACTGAAGTGAAAGACTGAACTTAATAAATAAGGGGCGCGGGCGGCGAAGGGCCGCCTCAGATTTGTCATGAAAGACAGCCGAATTAATTATGTCGTCGTTGGCGGGTTTGTCTCCGCCATGCTGGTGGTGTTTGTCTTCGTCATCAGCATGCTGGCCGGCAGCACCGGCGCGACCGACAAATATTACACCGTGTACGGCAACGTCGGTGGCCTCAAGTTTGGCACGCAAGTGCTGTACGAGGGCTATCAGATCGGTCAGGTCGACAGCGTCGAGCCGATGTTCGAAGACGGCAAAGTACGCTTCCGGGTCAACATCGAAGTGCAGGAAGGTTGGGTCATTCCCGAGGACAGCGTGGCGCGCGCCACCGTATCGGGACTGCTGTCCGCTATGACCATCGATATCGCTGGTGGGGACAGTCCGAACGCGCTCCCGCCCGGTTCGATGATTGAAGGCGTTGCGCCCAGTAACTTCTTCGCGGCCCTGTCTGAAATCGGTGCGGAGTTCGGTGATCTTAGCCAGAATTCGCTTAAGCCTCTGATCGAGAACTTGAACACCTATGTCACCGAAATTGGCGACGCGGCGGTCGAAAACACCGGCCCGATGCTGGCGAATCTCAAAGACATTTCAGACGATCTGAGCAATCAAGTCCCGAAGATCTCCTCTAGTTTAACGCGCACGGCCGATCTTCTTGAAACAGACGTTTTCGGTGATACCAACCGCAAAAACCTGTCCTCGGTTCTGGACAACTTTCAGTCCGCGTCCGCCGACATGGCAGGTTTGGCGGAAGAGTTGAACGAAACCCGTGTGCTGATCCATGAAGCCATCGAGGAAATGCACGGCGTGGTCGCCAACAATTCAACCGATATCAACGATACCATCAGGGATCTTCGCTACACGCTGGCCACGATCGCCCGCACCGTTGACGACATCACCGGCAATCTTGAGGCGACCAGCCGTAACTTCGCCGAGTTCAGCCGCTCGATCCGTCAGAATCCGGGGCTCCTTCTGGGCGGTTCGCCCCAGGAAGATGAAGCCCAGGCGAACAGCCGCTGACGGAGGATTGAACATGACGTACCCCACTCGCTTTTCCGCCATCCGGTCCTGTTTCGCGGCTTGCGCCCTGCTGGGCATCGCCGCCTGTTCGTCGCCGCCGGTGCCGACGGATACGTTCTACAACCTGTCGCTCGACCTGGCGGCAACCACCACGGTCGACGCGTCCATCGGTGGCATTGCCGAAGTGCCGCCGTTCTGGGCCGAGGGCGTGATCAATGAGCGTCCCATCGTGTTCCGGGAGTCGGCCACCCAGCGTAAGCAGTACACCTATCACTATTGGTCGGAGCCGCCATCGGTGATGCTGCAGCGTGGATTGATTGATACTCTGCGCAACGCGGACGTATTCGACCAGGTCACCTCTCCCGAGGTGCGCGCCAACCGGGACTATGAGATCGTCGGTACGCTGCGCCGTTTGGATCATGTTGTCGCCGGTGGTCCGGCCAAAATCGCAGTCGAATTCGAGCTTAGTTTGCGCCGCATCCGCGGCAACGAAACCGTGTTCGCCAACACGTATTCGGCGGAGCGCAATGCCGGGCGGAGTGTTGAATCCGCAGTAGAGGCCTTGGGCGAAGCTGTCGGTGATCTTTATGCGCAGGCCATCCGTGACATGGCGTCCCGGGGTGATTAGGACCCTCATCCGGCTTAAAGCGTAATCGCGAATACTCGATCTGCTGAGTCCTTGGCCCGTTTCTTTGCAACCGCAATTTGATGGGAAACAGCATCGACGCTTTCCGCCTCATGCCCAGACGGAACGGAGACTACGGCTGCGCTTAAGGTCATGAGGGCGTGTTCGGTCATTTCCTCCGATCCGCGTGCACGGCAGAGTACAGACCCTCGCTCACGGTCTGTCTTGGAGTAAAGACTCTCCACATTCTGGCGGAACGTTTCGGCAATCTGCCGAGCAATGTCTACGACCTCGTTTTGATCGACAGACTCCATACCGAAGAAGAAGTCGTCGCCACCGACATGCCCGACGAATGCCCGTGTCCGTGATCCCAGATCTTTGAGCTGATGGGCGCATATCAGGATCGCCCGGTCGCCAGTGCGGAAGCCATACTTGTCGTTGAACGGCTTAAAGTTATCGAAGTCCAGGTAAACCAAGTGCCGATTGACATCCGTTTTGCGCAAAGTGGACGCTAGGTACTCGTTGATCAAAGTATTGCCCGGCAGCTTCGAAAGTGGGTTCTGGTCGCGTGCCAGCCGTAAGTTCTTTTCGTTGATGATCTTCAAGAGTGAGCGGGCACGAAGAAACCCGGCGTACTCCGTATCTGAAATCATCATCACGCCGTCCGCTGCGGCGCTGGTGGAAAAAATTTCGAGCACTTCCTCGGCCGAGGCGCGCAAGTTAGCCACGGGAACGGGCCGGACAAAGCGTTGCAAGGACCCTGTAATCGATGGATTCCGCATCAACTCCCGGCCAAAGCGCGAATAGGTAAATGTCTTCAGGTCACGTTCGTGGATAACCCCGATCGGTGCCCCTGTCTCGTCAACAACGGTAAAGAACGCGCGGTCACGTTCTTTGAAGAACCGGTCGAACACGTCCTGCATTTGCTGGTTGACGGCAATGGGTTCGGTTTTGTCCAAGGTCGAGAGGATCAGGTCTCTATCCGTTTCCTGATTACGTTTGTCGTTCTGACTCAAGGTCAAGACCGAAGCGTAGCGGCCGTGCAAGGCGGTGCTTTTGGTCTGAGGCCGGGCAACCAGGTAGCCCTGGACCAGGTCACAGCCGAGCTCTTTGCAGACGTAGTATTCCTTTGCTGTCTCCACCCCTTCGGCGATGACTTGGCTACCCAGCAGATGGGCCATCACCACGATGTGTTGCAGAAACACAGCCTTCTTGGAGTCCGTACCGATAGCGGAGATCAGGAACCGGTCAAGCTTCAGAACTTTTGGTTCAAGGTGGTAGAAAAGTTGAAAGTTGGCGTGCCCTGCTCCGAAATCATCAAGCGTGACGCCACCTAAAACCCGGCTCAACCGATGCAACACCTGCATCGCTCCGTCATCGGCGGCAAAGTTGAAGCGCTCGGAAATCTCCAAAGCAAGATTCGATCTCGACAAACCATGGCGTTCCACCTCGGCAAGCAGAAACTCGGCAAGTCCGCGTGATTGTAAGATCGTGCGTCCGTCTAAGTTGACGAACACCTTCATGGCCGCATGTCCCTCGATCTCAGTGAACTTGCTCAACGCCTTGGATACGACTTCTTTTTCAATCTCCGGGAGGACGCCGTCCGCATCTGCCGCGTCTAATAAAGCAATCGGAGTCGCGAATCCGGCATCTTGGCAGCCGCGCATTAGGGCCTCGAAGCCCAGAGTGCGGCCAGAATGAATATCGACGATCGGCTGAAATGCAATGTCGAGATGACGCAGCGCAGCGCGCCACCTTTCTGGGATCGCCCGGCTTCGCCCGTTTTCATCAGGGCTGGGCCGATCGTGTTTGAAAGCGTGTACGTTCCCAGCCAAGTTCTGCACCATCAAACCCTCAAGGTGAACTTAGGAGGTACGACTCTATTTTTCGCTGGACGGTGCCTCAAGGATAAATTCGACCCGAAACAAAATCTTCATGCCTGAGTCTCCAGAGAGTCATTGAGCGTGGGGCAAACTCCGGGTCTTCACGCAGAGGCGCCATGAACTCAAATAGTTGTTCCGGTGCGGGTGCGCCGCTAGTATCCGCGCCCTTGCGGTCCAATGGCTGCGGCAAGATGCGGCCAGCCGGCCCAATCAGGAGTATTCCGTGCGTTTTGTTTCCACCCGCGGCCAGGCCCCGGAGCTCGGCTTCGACGATGTTCTGTTAACCGGACTGGCAACGGACGGGGGGCTTTACGTGCCCGATGTCTGGCCGGAGCGGTCACCAGAGGACTGGCGGGCGATGCGCGGTCTCGGCTACGCGGATTTGGCGGCCGAGGTGACACGCCCGTTTGTCGCAGAATCTGTGCTGAACTCCACTCTTGATGACCTGATGCACACGGCGTATGCGCCGTTCGACCACCCGGCTGTGGCGCCGATGGTCCAGCTGGCCCCCAACACCTGGCTGATGGAGTTGTTCCACGGCCCCACCCTGGCGTTTAAGGATTACGCGCTCCAGGCCGTGGGGCACATGTTCGACCGGGTGCTGGCGGCGCGCGGCGATCGCATCACCATCGTCGGCGCGACGTCCGGCGACACCGGGTCGGCGGCCATCGCTGCCTGTGCCAACCGCGATGCCATCGATATCATCATCTTGCATCCCAAGGGCCGTGTGTCTGATGTTCAGCGCCGGCAAATGACGACGGTGAACGCGCCCAATGTGCACAACGTCGCCGTCGACGGCACATTCGATGACTGCCAGGCTTTGGTCAAAGCGATGTTCAACGATCAGGGGTTCCGTAACGATGTACGCCTGTCGGCGGTGAACTCGATCAACTGGGCGCGGATCATGGTCCAAACCGTGTACTATGCCTACGGCGCTCTGGCGCTGGGCGGTCCGGACCGGCCCGTCAGCTTCGCCGTGCCCACTGGTAACTTCGGCAACGTGTTCGCTGGCTTCTGTGCTGCCCGGATGGGCCTGCCCATCAACACGTTTCTCGTCGGCTCTAACCGTAACGACATCCTCACCCGTTACTTCGAAACCGGGGCGATGACGGTCGAAGGCGTGGTGCCGACCCTAAGCCCGGCCATGGATATCCAGGTCTCATCGAACTTTGAGCGGCTGTTGTTCGAGGCCTACGGCCGTGATGGCGCAGCAGTCAAACGTCTGATGGACGGGCTGGCGCAAAGCGGGTCGTACACCGTGGAGGACGGGCCGCGCCAGGCCATCGCGGCGAAGTTCAAAGGGGTCCGTCTCGACGACGACGGCACCAAAGAGGTCATCCGGTCTGTGTTGGACGATACCGGGCAATTGATCGATCCTCACACCGCGATTGGCGTGCAGGCAGCGCGTATGGCGGACGTCGACTCCAACATTCCGCGCATCATCATGGGGACGGCCCATCCCGCCAAGTTTCCGGATGCCGTGAAAGACGCGACTGGGCAGCGTCCGGCTTTGCCACCGGCGATGGCCGACCTTTATGACAAACAAGAGCGTTACACCGAGCTGCCCAATGACTTGGCGCGGGTGCAGGACTATGTCCGCGCCCACAGCCGTGTTTAAGGCTACCGAGCCATATGACCGTTCAAACCACGACGCTTGACTCCGGCCTGCGCATTGTCACCGATCCTGTGCCGTCGGTTGAAACCGTCGCTGTCGGCGTTTGGGTGGCTGCGGGCACGCGCCACGAGGCGCTCGAGGTCAACGGCATTTCCCACTTGTTGGAACACATGGCGTTCAAGGGCACGAAAAAGCGGACCGCCTATGACATCGCCGAGCAGATGGACAACGTCGGTGGTCAGCTCAACGCTTACACCACGCGCGATCATACGGCCTATTACGCCAAGGTGCTGAAAGAAGACCTCGGCCTCGCCGTCGATATCCTGGCTGACATTCTCCTGAACTCGACCATGGACGAAGACGAGTTCGCGCGCGAACAGCAGGTGGTGGTTCAAGAAATCTATCAGGCGGAGGACACACCGGACGACATCGTATTCGACCGGTTGCAGGCCACCGCCTATCCAGACCAAGCGCTGGGCTGGCCCGTGCTCGGCACCGTCGACACGGTGACGCGTATGCAGGCTGATGATCTCAGGTCCTATCTGCGCACCAATTACACCAGTGGCGACATCGTCGTTTCGGCGTCCGGCCGTGTTGATCACGATGCCTTTGTCGCACTAGCGGCTGAGGCCTTTGCCGGCTTGCCGCCGGGTCCCGGACCGTCCTCCGTCACCGCGCACTACGGTGGTGGCGATGTCCGTGAAACCCGTCCGATCGAGCAACTGCATCTCGTTCTAGGCTTCGACAGCGTCGGTTATCACGACCCCGACTACTACCCCATTTCCGCCTTGTCCGTGCTGTTCGGCGAGGGTCTGTCCTCGCGCCTGTTTCAGGAGGTGCGCGAGAAGCGTGGCCTGGCGTATTCCGTGTTCTCATCGCAAAACGCTTGCGACGATTCCGGCCTGTTCACCCTCTATGCCGGCACCAGCCGGGAGCAAACCGGCGAACTGGTGAACGTCCTCTGTGACGAAATCCGCAAGATGACCGACGGTGCGTCCGAGGACGAAGTCGCCCGCGCCAAGGCACAGCTCAAGGCGGGTTTGCTGATGGGGCTTGAGAGTCCGGGCAGCCGGTGTGTCCAGCGCGCGCGCCAGCTTTTGGTTTATGGCAAAACACTGGGCGCTCAGGAGCTGATCGCGCGAATCGATGCCATTGATGCCGCTGCCATCGCCGGGGCGGCCCAGCGCATATTTGCGACAACGCCGACTCTAGCCGCCATTGGCCAGATTCAGGAGCTTGGCTCCTACGAGGACATCCAGGCGGCGCTTGCATAGCGGCGCATTCCCTGGCTGTGACGTGCCAGTCTATGATCACGTGATGGGCATAGTCCATGACGGACTCGCAACGTCCCGCCGTCCGGCTAGTTTGCGCCCCAAATCAGGATTACTGCTCCATCGGAGGACGCTATGGCGACATATTTGAAACGGGGTGCCACCCCAGAGGAAACGGCTGCTGCTGCCAAGGTCCGCGACATCGTCACCGATATTCTCGGGCGTATCGCCAGTGAAGGTGACGCGGCGGTCCGGCACTATTCCGAGACCTTCGACAAGTTTTCGCCTGAGAGCTTCCGTCTCTCCGAAGACGAAATCAAAGCTTGCGTCGACTCGCTGGACAAGCAGACGATCGAAGACATTCATTTCGCCCAGGCGCAAATCCGCAAGTTTGCTGAAGCCCAAAAGGCAGCGCTGCAGGATGTGGAAATTGAAACCATTCCCGGTGTGCAGCTTGGTCACAAGAACATCCCGATTGAGAACGTTGGCTGCTACGTGCCCGGCGGGCGTTACCCGATGGTGGCCTCGGCGCACATGAGCGTGCTGACCGCCAAGGTGGCTGGCTGCAAACGGGTGATCGCCTGTACCCCGCCGACCAACGGCGCCGCCCACCCGGCCACCATTGCGGCGATGCACTTCGCCGGTGCCGATGAAATCTATCTTCTGGGGGGTGTTCAGGCTGTCGGCGCTATGGCGCTGGGCACGGAAACCATCGCCCCGGTCGATATGCTGGTCGGTCCCGGCAACGCTTATGTGGCTGAGGCCAAGCGCCAGCTTTACGGCCGGGTCGGCATCGACCTGTTTGCCGGTCCCACTGAAACGTTGATCATCGCCGATGACACTGCCGACGGAGAGATGGTTGCCACAGATCTTCTGGGTCAGGCTGAACATGGCCCAACGTCGCCCGCCGTGCTGCTGACCACGTCGCAGCGCGTCGCCGATGAAACGGTGAAAGAAGTCGAGCGCCAGCTAGGTGTTCTTGAGACGGCGGACGTCGCGGGCGCAGCGTGGAAAGATTACGGCGAAATTATTCTCTGTGAAGACAACGCCGAGATGCTCAAGGTGGCCGATGACATCGCCTCGGAGCACGTCCAGATTCTCACCGAAGACCCGTTGTGGTGGCGCGAGAACATGACCAACTATGGTGCCCTGTTCCTGGGCAAGGAAACCAACGTGGCCTATGGCGACAAGGTGATCGGCACCAATCACACCCTGCCGACCAGCAAGGCGGCGCGCTACACCGGCGGTCTGTGGGTCGGCAAGTTCATCAAGACCTGCACCTACCAAACCTGTACTGAAGAGGCGTCCAAGGTCATCGGTGAGTATGGTTCGCGTCTCTGTGCCATTGAGAACTTTGCCGGTCATAAGGAGCAGTGTGATCTGCGTGTGCGCCGCTACGGTAATGCCTAGGGTTTCCAAATGACTGTGCCTGTTGCCGTTGTCGGCGCGGGTCTGGTTGGCGCGGGTTGGGCCATCGTCTTCGCCCGGACGGGCTATCCGGTGCGCATTTATGACGGCAACGATGACCTGCGTGCCCGGGTGCGCGATGACATCAAAGCCAATCTTGAGGACTTACAGCGGTTCGACTTGATCGATGACGCGGCCAAGGTGTTGGACCGCATCTCCGTGCATGAGTCGTTGGAAGATGCCGTTGCCGGCGTCACCTACGTTCAGGAGTCCGTGTTCGAAACCATTCCGGTTAAGAGTGAGGTCACAGCGGCGCTCGATGCCCTGTGCCCAGCCGAGGTCATTATCGGCAGTTCGTCCTCGGGCATTCCGGCGTCCGCCTTCACGGAAGAGGTGGCCAACCGGCAGCGCTGTCTCATCGCCCATCCAGTCAATCCGCCGTATCTCGTGCCTTTGGTGGAACTGGTTCCGGCGCCGTGGACGGACTCAAGCGTGGTCGATCAGACGTATGATCTGATGACCGAAGTCGGACAGACACCGATCAAGATCGACCGCGAGGTTGAGGGCTTCGTCCTCAACCGCTTGCAAGGCGCTTTGCTGAATGAGGCGTGGGCGCTGTTCGAGGAAGGTTATGCTTCAGCGGAGGATATCGACAAGACTGTCTCCCACGGTCTGGGTTTGCGCTGGTCCTTCATGGGGCCGTTTCAGACCATCGATCTTAACGCGCCCGGCGGCGTCGCCGATTATGCGGCGCGGCTGGCTCCGTTGTATCATCAGGTCGCGCAAGACCGCACCGAACCGAAGCCGTGGAGTGAAGGCCTCATCGCCAAGGTTGAAGCGGAACGGCGCACGAACGTGAAAGCGAATGAGCTTGCGGACCGCCGCAACTGGCGCGACCGCCGCCTTATGGCCTTGGCTGCGCACAAGGCCAAAGCCACGCAGGACTTGGGGGACTGATATGGCGGGTGGCGGGTCTCCATTCGGCCTCAGCGGTCTGACTGCCCTGGTGACCGGGGGCTCCAAAGGCCTTGGCGCCGGTTGCGCACTGGCACTGGCGGAGGCGGGTGCTGATTTGGTGCTCGTCGCCCGCAATGCAGATGCGCTTGACGAAACCGCCGAACAGGTTTCCGCGCTGGGGCGCAAAGTGACGACGGCATCGTGCGATGTGACCGATGTGGCTGCGTTGACCAAGGTGGTTAACGACGGGCCGCCGCTTGATATTTTTCTCAACAACGCCGGCACCAACATTCCCGAGCCTTTCGGCGACGTGACCGAAGATCACTTCGACCAAATCATGGCCATCAACGTGCGCGCGGCCTTTTTCGCCGCCCAAGCGGTTGCCGAACGCATGGTGCGCGACAAGCGTGGTGGATCGATCATCCATATGTCGTCGCAAATGGGACATGTCGGCGCGGTCAACCGCACGGTCTACTGCGCCTCAAAACACGCCATCGAAGGTCTGGCCAAGGCGATGGCGGTGGAGCTTGCCCCCCACGGCATACGCGTCAACACGGTCGCGCCGACGTTTATCGAAACGCCGCTGACCAAGCCGTTCTTCGACGATCCTGCGTTCAAGGACTCCGTGCTCAACCAAATTCCTCTTGGGCATCTCGGCCAGGTCGAAGATGTCGCCAGCGCGGTGGTGTACCTCGCCGCACCGGCTTCGCGGATGGTGACCGGTTCGTGCCTCAAGGTCGACGGCGGCTGGACGGCGCATTAAAGGGGGGTGGTGGGTTAAGCGTGGCCCGCTTCGCCCGACAGCATTGCCGGACTGATGCCGAGGATATTCAGCGCCCGCTCCCACTTGGTCTCACTGTCGTCGGACCACAATAGGTCGCTGTCCGCCGGCACGCTGAGCCAGGCATTGCTCTTAATTTCGTCGTCCAGTTGTCCGGCACCCCAGCCCGCATAGCCCAGCGCCATCAGGCACCGCTTCGGCCCCGTGCCATAAGCGATGGCTTTCAGAACTTCGGTTGTGGCACTCAACGCAACGGTTTCGTCGACCACCATGGTGCCGTCCATTTGATAATCGGACGAATGAAGTACGAAGCCCCGTGCGGATTCCACCGGGCCGCCGCAGTGCACGATGATGCGGTCGCACGCCGGTGTCGGTTCAATACCGATTTGTTCAAGAATGTCGGGGAAGTTCAGCTCGTCCAGCGGCTGGTTGACGATCAGCCCCATCGCGCCGTCTTCGGAATGGGCGCACATGTAAATCACCGATTTCTCGAAGCGGGGGTCGCCCATACTGGGCATGGCGACAAGAAACTGGCCAGACAGATAACGCGGGTCCGATGAACTCCGTATCATGGTATTAGGATGCGCCTGGGATGATGGCAAAACAAGGGCACGGACGCGAAAAATTGCCTTGCAATTTACGTCACTCAGCGAACTGTCAAAGATACAGGCGTGTGCACAGGTGAAAAAATTTCACACCGCACGTAAACTGATCACCTGATGCCGATTCAAACCGGAGATAAACTGCCCGACGTTGCCGTGTTCGTCGCGCGTCCCCAGGGTCCGCTCGCCACTACAACTGGTGCACTGTTCAGCGTCGGGCAATCTGTTTTGTTTGCCGTCCCCGGTGCGTTTACGCCGACATGCTCAGCACGTCATCTGCCCGGCTACATCGAACGCTTTGACGCTTTTCAAGACGCCGGTGTCGCACGCATCGCCTGCGTCTCCACCAACGATGCCTTCGTCTTGGCCGCATGGGCACAAAAGAACAACGCCGGTGACATTCTCATGGTGGCCGATGGCAACGCAGCCTTCGTCACGGCCTTGGACCTCGCCGCGGATCAGACGGAGCGCAGCATGGGCATCCGTGCCCAGCGTTTTGCCTTAGTGATTAACGACGGGATCGTTGAGCACGTCTTCATTGAACCGCCGGGCGGCTTCGGTGTGTCCGGTGCCGATCATGTGCTCGGAGCGCTTGTGCCGGGCTAGAATCTCTCTGCCTGAATGTTCTGCGCTTCCATCCGGGCCAGATCATCCACCCGCTCGTTTTCGGGATGACCCGCGTGCCCCTTGACCCAGTGCCATGAGACCCGATGCGGTTCTTGTGCGGCATCTAGGGCTTGCCACAGGTCGGCATTTTTGACCGGTTTTTTCGCAGCCGTTTTCCAGCCGCGCGCCTTCCAGCCGGAAATCCATTCGGTGATTCCCTTCTGGACATACTGGCTGTCGGTATAGACCTCCACGGTGCACGGCCGGGTCAAGGCGTTGAGGCCTTCGATGACCGCGAGGAGCTCCATGCGGTTGTTGGTGGTATCCGCTTCCCCGCCGGACAGTTCCTTTTCCGTGCTGTTGAAACGCAACAGCGCCCCCCAGCCACCGGGTCCTGGATTGCCCAGGCAGGCGCCATCCGTATACAGCTCAACGGATCTTGCTGGCGTGTCGCTCATGCCCGTTCGCTCACGTTAATCCATACGCGCCGATATCGCGCACACCACGGTGAAAGCGCAGTTTGTGCAGGTACTCGAGCGGGTTCTTCGGTTTGACCAGTGCACCGTCCGGTGTGTTGACCCAATCGTACAGCCGCGTCAGCAGGAACCGCATCGCCGCGCCACGCGCCAGCAGCGGCAGTGTTTCCTTCTCTTCCGGCGTCAGGCGGCGGACTTCTTCATATCCAGCCAGCAGGCGATGGGCTTTGGTCACGTTCATCTGCCCGTCCGCCTCGAAACACCAGGCGTTGAGGCACACGGCGATGTCGTAGGCCAGGAAATCTGTGCAGGCGAAATAGAAATCGATAACGCCTGAGAGCGTGTCGTCCAAAAAGAACACGTTGTCCGGAAACAAATCGGCGTGGATGACCCCCGACGGCAAGTCCGCGGGCCAGGTTGATGCCAGGTGATCGAGTTCATCGCCCACTTCTTGATGGAGGCCCTCTGCCACTTCATCGGCGTGGTCGGCGCAGGCGGCGAACAAATGCTTCCATCCGTCCACCGACAAATCGTTCGCGCGGGTCTGATCGAACGTCGTACCGGCGCTGTGCAGACCGGCCATGGCGCGGCCCAGTTGCGCGCAATGGCTGGGTGTCACGCGTCGTGGCCACATGCCCTGCAGGAACGTGATGATCGCTGCAGGCCGCCCGGCCAAGGTTTGCAGTGCCTTGCCATCACGTGCGGTGACGGGCACTGGGCACTTCACACCCGAGGCGGCCAGGTGCTGCATAAGGCCAAGGAAGAAGGGCAGGTCTTCGGGCGCAACGCGTTTCTCATACAGCGTCAGAATGAACGGGCCCTGATCGGTGTGCAGCAGATAGTTCGAGTTTTCCACGCCTTCGGCAATGCCCTTGCAGGACACCACCCGGCCGATATCGTAGTGGGCGACAAAGTCCTCCAGGGCTTCGTCGTCAACTTCCGTGTAAACCGCCATCAGGTATCCCCCTAAGCGCTTAACGCGCGCGGGAGATTGAACGTCACGTTTTCTTCGGCAACGCGCACTTCCTCGACGGTGATATCGAAGCGTTCCCGGGCCGCGGCGATGACTTCTTCCACCAGGACCTCAGGGGCCGATGCGCCCGCCGTCACGCCCAGGGTGTCGCCATCTTTCAGTTGGTCCCACGGGATGTCCTTGGCTCGTTGCACCAGAATGGCGTCGCCGCATCCGGCTTTATGGCCGACTTCGACAAGACGTTTTGAGTTCGATGAATTTGGGGCGCCGATGACCACCAGCGCGTCGCATTTTTCCGCAATGGCCTTAACGGCGGCCTGCCGGTTGGTTGTCGCGTAGCAGATGTCTTCTTTGCGCGGCCCGGAAATGCTCGGGAAACGGCGTTGCAGGACGGCGATGATGTCCGCCGTGTCATCCACCGACAGCGTGGTCTGGGTGACAAAGGCGAGATTGTCCGGGTCGGAAGGCTGGAGGGCCTCGGCATCATCCACGGTCTCGATCAACGTCATCGACCCTTCGGGCACCTGGCCCATGGTGCCGATCACTTCAGGATGGTTGGCATGGCCGATCAATAAAATGTGTCGGCCGGTGCGGGCATGCCGGTGGGCTTCCATGTGCACCTTGGACACCAGTGGGCAGGTCGCGTCGATATAATCTAGTCCACGCGCGCCGGCCGCTTCCGGAACGGATTTCGGCACGCCATGGGCGGAGAACACCACCGGCACACCATCGGGCACTTCATCCAGTTCCTCGACGAAGACGGCGCCCTTGGCCTCCAGGTTTTCCACCACATACCGGTTATGGACAATCTCGTGGCGCACATAGACCGGGGCGCCATGCGCCTCCAAGGCCTTCTCGACGACCAAGATCGCCCGGTCGACCCCGGCGCAGAAGCCGCGCGGGCCGGCTAGAAGGATTGTGAGAGCAGGTCGCGTCATTTTACCCTGTGTGTTGGCCGAGCCTGGGAACGGCGGAGTGATGCCGCTGGCATCTTCTTTGTGACGCCGGTATTGTTGCGCCGATATCGCCTGCGGGGAAGCACATGTCGCCCAAAACCGGCAGAAAACGGCCCTTTCCTTAGCAGATAACCAGAACCGGCAAAAGGTCGAACACATGACGGATGCAGACAACGGGGCGCCTGACGCCAGTACCGCCGTGGTCGCTCAGAAGGCGCCTTATCCGGTCGACGTTGAGGCCGGCAAATCTTACTGGTGGTGTACCTGCGGGCGCAGCGCAAAGCAGCCGTTCTGTGATGGGTCCCATAAGGGCACGGATTTTGCTCCCCATCAACTGACTGCGGAGAAAGATGGGACCGTGTACTTTTGCGGTTGCAAGGCCTCATCGCGCCAGCCAATGTGCGACGGCTCCCACGCCAAGCTTTAGGCTACTTTCAATCCGTTATGTTGTTCTCTCTTGTCCGCCCGTTCCGCCTCGCAGCGCTCTCGCTCGGCCTTGCCGCTCTCGCCGGTTTGTCCGGTTGTGCCCTTGAGCCGGTCCCGCCATGCCCGGAGGTGCGCATCGATGACGCCACCGCGCGCCTGACCGAGTTTAAAGACGGCGGGTCCGAAAGCATCACGGATGTGAAATATCAGGCGGAGATCATCTCTTTCGAGGGCAATTGCAGCTTCAATGACGATGGCGTCGAAGTCGTGATGGACGTCGATATGATTGTCAGCGGCGGTCCCGCGGTCGAGCCCGGTCCGGTTGATCTGTACTATTTCGTTGCGATCCCGCGATTTTATCCACAGGCTGCCGGCAAGAAGGTGTTCAAGCGCACTTACCGGATTCCCCGTGGCGGTGCCCGGCGGGACCGAATCACCGAGTCGAATGTGCGCATTTTCATTCCCCTTGAGGACAAGTTGACCGCCGCCGGCTACGATATCTATCTCGGATTTCAGCTCACTGACGGCCAACTGCGGTATAATCGCGGCCAATCCCGCTAACGCCGGAGTCGCGCCATTGACCTGCCGGTCTGACTCGGTTTAATCACACCTATCCGCTACACCCCTGTGGAAGAGTCTGGCGCGGATCGCACCGTAGCCAGCGCCGAAGGAGCAACCGCCCTCGGAATCTCTCAGGCACCAGGACCATGGGGGCCGGATACTCTGGAAAGTAGGCGGCAGGCCAGTGGTCTGACGTCTCACCGACGGGGACAGCTGGCAGCGCGCGACGCACCGGCGAAACTCTCAGGTCTTGCGACAGAGGAGGGCATCGGACATGGCGGCAGCCGTGCCCGGTGGCGACTCTGTTGTAGCTGAACCTGGGGATAACCGGTGTGCCAGACACGGCCGTAAGCGACAGCCTTCTCACCACACCGTTGGACGCGCTGCACGTGCGTCTCGGCGCAAAGATGGTGCCCTTCGCGGGCTATAGCATGCCTGTGCAGTATCCCTTGGGGGTTCTTAAAGAGCATCTGCACACCCGCGACGCCGCCGGATTGTTCGATGTCTCTCACATGGGCCAGGCTGATCTGGTGGGTGAAGATCTTGCCGCCGCGATTGAGGAACTCGTTCCCGGCGAAATCCAGGCGCTCAAGCCGGGCCGCATCCGCTATACGCAGCTGCTCAACGCTGACGGCGGCATCATCGACGACCTGATGATCGCCCGCCCGGTTGACGGTGCTTTGGACCGGTTGCATCTGGTCGTCAATGCCGCGTGCAAGGACAAGGATTACGCGGCGATCGCGGATCACTTCGGCGACCGTGTTTCGATTGAGCGTAAAGACGACCGCGCGCTCCTCGCGCTGCAGGGGCCCAAAGCCGCCGACGTTCTGGCCCGCTTCGATCCGGATTGCGCCGCCATGCCGTTCATGTCGCTGCGGTCTGCCGTGATCGACGGTGCCGAAGTGGTGGTCTCCCGCTGCGGCTATACCGGCGAAGACGGCTTCGAGATTTCCGTTGCGGCGGACAAAGCCGAAGCTCTTGCCGAACGGCTTCTCAGCGAAACCGAGGTTGAAGCCATTGGCCTTGGTGCCCGCGACTCCCTTCGCCTTGAGTCGGGTTTGTGCTTGTACGGTCATGACATCGACGACACCACCTCGCCGGTCGAGGCGGATCTGGTCTGGTCCATAGGCAAGCGCCGCCGTTTGGAAGGCGGCTTTCCGGGTGACGCCCGTATTCTAAATGAGCTGCACGAGGGGTCCGCCCGCCTGCGCGTCGGTCTCAAACCGCTCGGCCGTGCCCCGGCCCGGGAAGGCACGGAGATCGAAACGCCAGAGGGAGAACACATCGGTGTTGTCACCTCCGGCGGCTTTGGCCCGACGGTCGAAGGGCCGGTGGCCATGGGCTACGTTGCTGCTGCCCACGCCCAGCCGGGCACCCGTTTGCATCTTATCGTCCGCGGCAAGGCCCTTGAGGCCGATGTCGTTCAACTGCCGTTCGTCCCGCAGCGGTACTACAGGGGAAAACCATGACAGATTTGCGTTACACCAAGGAGCACGAGTGGATTCTCGTGGACGGCGACACCGCCACTGTGGGGATTACCGACTACGCCCAGGGCCAGCTCGGCGATATCGTTTTTGTCGAAGTGCCGGATGCTGGCAAGTCGGTGGAGAAGGGCGGTGAAGCTGCTGTCGTTGAGGTCCGTCAAAGCGGCCAGCGAAGTGTACGCGCCGGTTTCGGGCACGGTCACCGAAGGCAATGGTGCGCTCGCCGATGCACCCGACACCGTCAACTCCGATCCCACCGGCGGTGGCTGGTTTTTCAAGATGACTCTCAATGATGCCGGTCAGCTAGATGAGCTGATGGATCAAGCCGCTTACGACGCCTACCTCAAAGACCTCGACGCTTAGGACATTTGCCCATGCGCTATCTCCCTCTGACCGATGCCGACCGCAGCGCCATGCTGTCGACCATCGGTGTTGCCTCCATCGATGACCTGTTCGCAGAACTGCCGAAGGCCAAGCCAGTATTCGATTTGCCCAACCGCAAGACTGAGCTTGATGTCGAACGCCTGATCGCCGGATTTGCCCGCGAGAACCTGTCCTGCGCCGATGCGCCCTCGTTTCTCGGGGCCGGCAACTACCGGCATCACACACCGGCGTCGCTGGATCACCTCATTCAGCGCGGCGAGTTCCTAACCGCCTATACGCCCTATCAGCCGGAGATCAGTCAGGGCACGCTGCAAACCATCTATGAATTTCAAACCCAGGTCGCGCTGATCACCGGGATGGAGGTGGCCAACGCCTCCATGTACGACGGTGCCACCGCTTGTGCCGAGGCCGCGGCCATGGCCTGCCGTGTCACCCGCCGCAATCAGGTGCTGCTGTCCGGGTCGGTCCACCCTCACTACCGCGATGTTACCGAAACCCAGCTCAAGCATCTCGATCTAGGTATCGAGTGTCTCGCGCCCGATCCCCTGGGGGTGGAGGACCTCATTGGCCGGGTCGATGACTCACTCGCCTGCGTCGTCGTGCAGAACCCGGGCTTCTTCGGCCACTTAAAAGATTACGCCGCCCTTTCCCAGGCGTGCCAAGCGGCTGGCGTTCTCCTTGTCGTCTGTGTCGCCGAGCCGGTGTCGCTGGGTCTGGTGACTCCGCCTGGCGCCATGGGCGCGGACATCGTCGTCGGCGACGGCCAATCCCTGGCCGGTCCCGCGTCGTTCGGTGGTCCGGGTGTAGGTCTGTTCGCCACCCGCGAGAAGTTCATCCGCCAGATGCCGGGCCGTCTCTGCGGCGAGACCGTGGATGAAGACGGCCAGCGCGGCTTCGTCCTGACGTTGTCCACGCGCGAGCAGCACATCCGCCGTGAGAAGGCGACATCGAATATCTGCACCAACTCAGGCCTGATTGCGCTCGCGTTTTCCGTCCACATGACGTTGCTGGGCGAAGCCGGGTTCACCAAACTCGCCGAGGTCAATCACGCCAAGGCGGTGTCGCTTGCCGAACGGCTGGACGACATCGGCGGCATCAAAGTGCTGCCCCAGGCCTTCTTCAACGAGTTTGCAATATCGCTGCCGCGCCCCGCGGCTGAGGTGGCCGAAGACTTGGCAGCCCGGCGCATTCTCGGCGGCGTTCCGGCGTCGCGCCTCTATCCCACCTTTGATGAGCTCGAAAACGTGTTGCTGGTCACGGCAACGGAACTCACCTCGGACGATGACATGGATAAGCTCATCGCCGGCCTCAGTAAGGTGCTGTGATGACAGACGTAACGGCAGAAACCTCTAAAACAACCTTCACCGGCAACCGCGGGCTGCGGTTCGAAGAGCCCTTGATCTTCGAGCTCGACTCGCCCGGCGCCACGGCGGTGGATGTCGATGAGCCTGCTCACGGTAAAGACCGTCTTGGCGGCCTGCGCCGTCGTGACGGCATTGGCTTGCCGGGATTGTCCGAGCCCGAGGTGGTGCGCCACTACACGCGGCTGTCGCAAAAGAATTATTCCATCGACTCAGGCTTTTATCCGCTTGGTTCGTGCACCATGAAGCACAACCCGCGCCTTAATGAGAAAATGGCGCGTCTGCCGGGTTTGGCCGATATCCATCCCTTCCAGCCGGTCTCCACCGTGCAGGGCGCGCTGCGCCTGATGGATACGCTGGCCAACTGGCTCAAGGAACTCACCGGGCTGCCCGCCGTGGCGCTGTCACCTGCCGCTGGGGCCCATGGCGAGCTGTGCGGTTTGATGGCCATCCGGGCCGCTCATCAGGCCAACGGACAGGATTCGCGCAGCGTCGTGCTGGTGCCCGAATCCGCCCACGGCACCAATCCCGCCACCGCGGCGATCTGCGGCTATTCGGTTGAGTCCATTCCGGCGAACGCTTCGGGCCGGGTCGATCTCGACGCGCTCAAAGCCCGCCTTGGTGATGATGTCGCCGCGGTGATGATCACCAATCCCAACACCTGCGGTTTGTTCGAGGTCGATGCCCGCGCCATCGCCGATGCGGTGCATGCCGCCGGTGCCTACTTCTATATGGATGGAGCCAACTTCAACGCCATCGTCGGGCGGGTCACCCTGGCCGAACTCGGCGTCGACGCCATGCACATCAACCTGCACAAGACCTTCTCCACCCCCCACGGGGGCGGTGGTCCGGGTGCGGGGCCCACCGTTTTGTCCGAAGCACTCGCGCCGTTCGCGCCGGTTCCCTTCGTTGTGCATGGGGCCAAGGAGATGCGGCTGGCCGAGCACGCGGACGGTGAGGATGCCCCCAATAGCTTCGGGCGCATGAAAGGCTTCCAAGGCCAGTTCGGTGTATTCGTGCGCGCCCTGTCTTACATGCTCAGCCTGGGCAAGGACGGTCTGCGCCAAGCCTCGGGTGATGCCGTGCTCAACGCCAACTATCTGCGCGTGCGTCTGGCCGAAGAACTTACGCCCGCCTTCGACGGCATCTGCATGCACGAAGCGCTATTCGATGACCGCTTCCTCAAAGGCACCGGTGTCTCAACGCTCGACTTCGCCAAGGCGATGATCGACGAAGGCTTCCATCCGCCCACCATGTATTTCCCGCTGGTCGTACATGGCGCGCTGCTGATGGAGCCGACGGAAACCGAAAGTAAGGAAACGCTCGATCAATTCTGCGAAGCGGTGCTGGCTCTCGCCCGCAAAGCCAAGCAGGGCGATCAAGCCGAAGCGTTTCTCGCGGCACCGGAACTCACCCCGCGCCGCCGGTTGGACGAAACCCAGGCCGCCCGCAAACCGGTGCTGCGCTGGAAACCGCAGGACCTGCCGCAAGCGGCGGAGTAGGGAGCAGCATAATGCGGAAGGGTGGTATCAGGTTGACGTGCCGCCCTCTCTTTTGGGTTCTCGCGGCCGCCATGACCGCCGCCATGAGCGCGATGTTTACTCATGCGGCGCTTTCCGATTCCCTCGCGCTCGTTGGCGCCAAGGTCTATCCCGCTCCCGGCGCACCTCCATTGGAGACCGCAACCGTAGTGGTTGAGGACGGACGCCTCACGGCGGTCGGCCCGGCTGATGCGACACCCGTTCCTGAAGGTGCAGACATCATCCCGGCTGAAGGCGCGTTCGTGACCGCCGGTCTTTGGAACACCCATGTCCATTTCAGTTTGCCGCCGCTCGATACACTGCCGGCGGAACGCATTCAGGGCTACATCCTCGATATGCTCTTGCAGTATGGCTTCACGTCGGTAGTGGACACGGGATCGGCGCCTGACGTCACCCTTGGACTCCGCCGCCGCATCGAAAACAGCACGTTGAACGGGCCGTACATTGTCATGGCCGGTGGATCGTTGGTGCCGAATGGCGCGAGTCCCTTTTATCTCAGGCCCATGGTCTTGCCCGGCGCTGAGTCAGCGGCTCAGGCAAGCGGGATGGTCAATCAGGTTCTCGATTTCGGAGCGGATGGCATCAAAATCTACTCGGGCTCCATCGTCAGCGTGATCGAGGTTGTGCCCATGGACGAAGACATCGTCCGTGCAGTTACCGATGCGGCCCATGCCCGTGGTGCTTTCGTGATGGCGCATCCGAGCAACACCGCCGGGGCCTGGGCGGCCATCAAGGGCGGCGTTGACATCTTTACGCACGCCTTGCCGCACGAGGGCTGGGACCCTGCAATATTCACTGCCATGCTCGATTGCGGTATGGCTCTTATCCCGACGTTAAAGCTGTACCGTTTTGATGGCCCCAGGTTCGGGCAAACGCCTCAGGAAATTCGCAACACGATCAGCCTGGCGCAGGCGCAACTCAAACTATTCTCCGATCTCGGCGGAGATGTGATGTTCGGCACCGATGTTGGGTATATCACCGACTTCGACCCCACCGACGAGTACGTTTACATGCAAGAAGCCGGGCTTGGCTTCGATCAGATTCTCGCGTCCCTAACGACAACACCCGCACGCCGGTTTGGACGCGGCGACCGGGCCGGAAAAGTCATATCGGGAATGGATGCCGACCTCACTGTGTTCGACCGCGATCCGGCCGTGGACATCACGGCTTTCGCCAGGCCCTCCCTGGTGGTGAAACGCGGAGAAATCCTGTTTCGGCGGGCCGATTAAGACTCGCCCCTAAAGCGAGAACTCATACACCATGAGGAAGCCGAGGACGTGGTCGGTCTGCCCGTCCTCGCGGCTGTAGCGGTAGCCGAAATCGAACGTCGCCCCGGGCTGGAACTCAAAGCCCGTGGACGCCTGAAAGCGGTGATCCTTGACCTTGCCCACACCGTCCACATCGGTGGTGCGGAAGGTGACGCTCAGCGCCGCGTTCCAGGACTCGGCGAAATACGCCGTGCCGCCCAGAGTGACGTAGGTCAGATCATCCTGCGTGCCCTCGGCATTGTCGATGTATACCGCCTCGGCCATCACTTCGGCATCAAGCGTATCGAACGGCAGCGCGCTGAACACGGCTGCGGCGAAAGCGTCTTCGCGCACCGCGCCTAAGTCCGCATCGCCATGGGCATGGGAGCGGTAGGCGAGGTGGTAGCCCAGCCCTGTCTCGGAGATGACATCCTCACCTGTCAGCGACAAGGTGAAAGAGTCAAAGTCTTTGGTGTTGGTCGCGCCGCCGTCGGCGAGGCGCACCCGGCCCCGGTTGTCGAGCAGGGACTCACTCAGGATCGAGCGGTCGGCGCGGTACAGGCTGCCGTACAGGGTGTGCTGGCCGCCTGACCTGGTGGCAAAGGTCTTGCTCCCGGCAATGCCGATTTTTTCGGCGGCTTCATATTCTTCCGGAAAGTCTATGCCCCAAATGCCCGGCGCCAAATCCCAGCCGACCCCGAACGCGGCATTGAACTTGCCGCCCATCAGCGACCAGGAGTCGCCGTGATAGGCCAGTATCAGCTCTTCGGCGAACAAGCCGTGATCTTCAAAGATGGAATCCGTACCCGGTGCCGGATCGTCGAAGATTTCAACCAGTACCACACTCTCGACGCTCAAGCGCTCGCTCAGGCCGAGGGAAATTCCCGCTTCCCAGGTCGTGAACAGAAAGTCCGATTGCGGTTTGGCGCTGTCCGGGCCGACGCCGTTTTCGTATTGAATTTCAGCGGCCACATCGACGGTCAGAATGTCTTCGGTGTCGTCAGCCAGCCCGTTTGATGTGAAGAGAGCACAGCCAGCGGCAATCAGCGCGGCGCCGATACGACTACTCCCGATAGGCACGATCCCCTTGCGAGTCATACAACACGCTCCCCAACGCGTTCATTCCCCAATGCCCATATTAAACCCTGGCCACGCCCCTAAAGGGAATGGGGTTTGGGTAACAATTTGAAACAGGGCAAAGAAAAACGTTCCGGTTGAAGGCCGGAGCGTTATTTCAATTTCAATCTCACGGAGGGTTAGCCGCAAGGTGAGCCGTCATCTAGTTCAGGCGCGACCCCAAATCCTTGATCGACTGATCGACCAGCGCGGCTTGTTGGTCCGCGTTCATCTTATCGGTGATCAGTTTTTCAGCAGCGGCCACGGCCACATCCACGGCGGTGTTGCGCACGCTGGCCAGCGCCTGTGCTTCGGACTGGGCGATGCGGTCCAGGGCTTGCGCTTTACGCCGCTCGATCGAGTGCTCTAGGTCTTTCTCGGCCTGTTGCTTCATCCGCGCGGCGTCTTCCTTGGCCTGGGCGACGATAGCTTCGGCCTCGGACAGGGCATCCCGCTGCTTGCGCTGATACTCGGCCAGCAAGGCCTGGGCATCCTCGCGCAGTTTGCGGGCCTCTTCGATCTGCGTGCGGATCTTATCAGCGCGCTCATCCAACGACGTGGACATCGCCCGCCAAATCGGTCTGGAAATGTAGGCGACCGTGAGAACGAACGCGAGGGCAACCCAGAAAGTCGGATCAGAAAACATCAGGCCGATCCCTTCATCGCTGTCTGCACGGCGGCTTCCGCATCCCCGGAGGCCACATCCAGACCCGCCAATCGGCTGGCCGCATCCTTGGCTGCATCCGCTGCGATCGACGCCAGGCTGGCCATGGCTTCGTCGCTGGCCGCCGTGATGCGCGCTTCCGCTTCGGCGATCTGCGCCGACACTTCGGCGCTGACTTCTTTGTTGCGGGCCTCGGACTCGGCCTTCGCGGCGTTGGTCACCGCCAGAATTTGCTCGTGAGCCTGCTCACGGGCACTGGCCATGGCGCTTTCGTAATCGGCTAGGGCCTGCTCCGCTTCCGCTTTCAGGCTTTCTGCGCGGTCCAGGTCATCCTGCACCACCCGTTCCCGCTGTTCGAGAATGTCGCCGATGCGCGGAATCACGAACCGGGACACGATCAGGTACAGCACCACGAACGTGACAACCAGCCAGAACAGCTGAGACGGAAAAGTCGCGGGGTCGAACTGTGGCATGACGCCTCTTCGTCGTTACGGTGCGCAGCCGCGCGCCGAGTTTCGCTCAGGGGTTTCGATCAGGTGAACAGAACGATGAGCGCGATCACCAGCGCGAACAGCGCGGTCGCTTCCGACAGGGCAAAGCCCAGGAACGCGTAGGTGCGCAGCTCGTCCTTCAGCGACGGATTGCGCGACGCAGCGGTCATGTAGTTGCCGAACACGATGCCCACACCGACACCGCCCCCGATCACACCGATGGCGGCCAGGCCGGCACCGATCATCTTTGCAGCTTCTAATTCCATGGTTATGTCCTTCCTTAGGATTAAACAGTTGAATAGGTAGAGTTCAGGATAAGTCCTCGGCTGTTCTTTAGTGCAAGTGAACAGCGTCGTTCAGGTAAATGGTCGACAGCAGGGCAAACACATAGGCCTGGATCAGCGCGACCATGATCTCCAGCAGAGTCACGGCCGATACCGCAATGAACGGCACTACACCGAATACCCCGAGAGAAATGACAAACCCGGCCAACACCTTCAGCAGCACGTGGCCCGCCAGCATGTTGGCGAACAGACGCAGGCTCAATGAAACCGGCCGGATGAAGTAGGACATGATTTCGATCGGCACCAGCACGATGGCCACGGGCAGGGGAGTCCCCTCCGGGCAAAACAGGCGCAGATAGTGCAGCCCGTGCGTGGCGAAGCCGATGATCGTCACCGCGATAAAAATGAATAGCGCCAGGGCCGCGTTGACGATGATGTGTGACGTAAAGGTGAAGCTGTAGGGCAGCAGGCCGAGCACGTTGCCGAACAGAATGAACATGAACAGCGTGAAGATGAACGGGAAGTACTTCATGCCTTCCTTGCCGACGTTCTCTTTCACCATGCCGGCGATGAACTCGAACATCAGCTCGCCGACCGATTGCATCCGGCCCGGCACCATGGTGCGCTTGCGGGTCGCGGCCCAGAACAGCGAGAACGTGCAAATCACGGCCAGCGTCATGAACAGCGCAGAATTGGTGTACGAGATATCATAGCCGGCGAGATTGATCTCGACGAGCGGCTTGATATCGAACTGCGCCATGGGGCCTTCGTCAGCTGCCATCTTGTCCTATCCGTCCTTCGTTTCCGGACCGGTTCGTGGCGTTTCTGCCCGTCCGTCCCGTTCCGCTTTCTCTCTCATCGCCCGGCCGAGGCCAACCGCCTCATCCAGACCCCGGACGATGCGCAGCACATTCATGATGCCGGCGGCAAAGCCCAGAAATAAAAACACGATCATAAAAAGCGGGGCAGTTCCGGCCCAACCATCGATCAGATATCCCAGTCCCGCGCCGACGGCGACGGACACGACCATCTCAATGCCAATGCGGAGCCCTTGGCCCAACCCGCTTTGCGTTCCCCGCCCGCGAGGCGTCTCAGTTTTGTCCGGTTCACCGCGGGCGGCTCTCAGACGGGCGTCCAGATCATTCAGCGAGGGGTCGGGGGCCATGGGGTCCTCTCAGACCTAAGGGCGCGCTCCGGCTCCGAGAAGTAGCTGAACAATAAGGGTAAATCCCATCCCTGGAAGCGACCATGAGTGACGACCGAAGCGACAGCCGGAAGCGGCCTGCTGCAGCGCGGAAAGCGGGCGCACAATAGGAACCGCCCGTACCCCTGTCAAGGTCGAAAAGGCGCCAAAATCCCAGGTTTTCCGCCGTTTTTCACGGGTATTTGCGGCACCTGTGCGGGCCTGAGCCGGGGGCGGCAAAAATCAGGCGGAATCGCGGATGGCTTCGGCTTCGCGCAGGTCGACGGAAACCAGTTTGGACACGCCGCGCTCGGCCATGGTGACACCGAACAGGCGGTCGACCCGGGCCATGGTCATGCGGTGGTGGGTCACCAGCAGTACACGTGTGCCGGTATCGGCCGTGATCCGCTCAATCAGATTACAGAAGCGGTCCACATTGGCGTCGTCCAGCGGGGCGTCGACCTCGTCCAGCACACAGATCGGTGCCGGATTGACCATGAATACCGCAAACAGGAGCGCGATGGCGGTCAGGGCCTGTTCCCCGCCGGACAGCAGGTTGAGGTTTTGCAGCCGCTTGCCCGGCGGGCTGGCAAAAATGTCGAGCCCGGCTTCCAGCGGATCGTCCGCCTCGGTCAGCGACAAATGCGCCCGGCCGCCGCCGAACAGGTGGGTGAACAGATTGCGGAAATGGCCGTCCACTTCCTTGAACGACTGCAACAGGCGCTGACGGCCTTCACGGTTGAGCTTGGAAATGCCGTCGCGCAGGCGGGCGATGGCGTTGATGAGGTCTTCGCGCTCAGCGTTCAGGGTTTCGATCTGTTCGCCCAGTTCCGCACTTTCCTGTTCGGCCCGAAGGTTGATGGCACCCATGTTGTCGCGCTCGCTGGTCAGGCGCTGCAGGCTCTTTTCGGCTTTTTCCAAAGGCGGCAGGTCTTCGTCGTCTTTCAGACGGGTTTGCGCGCGCACGTCTGCCGGGGCACAGCCGATGCGTTCTTCGATGGCGGCGGCCAGGGTGTCGAGCGTCTGTTGTGCTTGCGCCACCGCGGACTCCCGGCGCACCCGCTCTTCCCGCGCGGTCGAGGCCTCTTGCTCTGCCTCGCGCAGAGCCTGATTGGCTTCGACCAAAGTGGCTTCCGCCGCAGTCAAGGCATCAGTGGCTCTGCGCCGTTCACCTTCCGCCGCGTCCAGCTGCACCATCAGCGCGCGGCGTTGCTCGGCCAGGGCTTCCGGTTTGCCGGCGAGATCATCCACCTCCGCCTGCGCCGCGGTCTGACGTTCGGTTAAGGCGGTGCATTGACGCTCCGCTTCCCCTTTGCGCTCGGCCCAGGACGCGTGATCTTCGGCCAAGGCGTTCAGCCGCCGTTGGCGTTCTTCCGAGGCCCGGGTCAACGCGTCGTAGGCCGCGCGGGCTTCCATCAGGTCGTTGCGTTTGCCGCCAAGCTGTTGCTGGAGGTCGGCTTGTTGCTCTCGTTCAGCCGAGCCGTCCCCGAGACCTTCCAGGGTGCGGTTGGCCTCCTGTTCCTCGCTGCCCGCTTCGTTGCGCTCGTTAAGCAAGGTCGCGCGGGTTTCTTCCAGACTGCCGATGCGGCTTTCCAGCGCAGCGGCAATGCGCTGGCGCTCGGCCAGTTCTGCGCGGGCCTTTTCAAACGCCTGCTCGGCCTCGCGCACCGCGGCGCGGCGGTTCTTTTCCGTCTCCGCCGCCGCCGTGACGCTGTCGCGGGTCTGGGTGGCGCGTGCCTCAGCGGTCCGGGTGGCGGCGCGTTTCGTTTCCACTTCGGCCCGCAGATCCTTGAGCCGGTTCCTATGCTTAAGACGTTGTGCCGCCGCGCTTGGTGCGCCGGCTGAACTGACGAACCCGTCCCAGCGCCACAGGTCGCCGTCGCGGGTGACGAGACGCTGCCCCGGCTTCAGTGTGGTGTGCAATGCCATCCCGGTGGCTTTGTCGGCAACGATACCCACTTGTGACAATCGGCGGGCCAGCGCCGGCGGGGCTTGCACCACGTCGGACAAAGGCCGCACCCCATCGGGCAGCAAAGGCGGCGGCGCGAACGGCGGCATCGCCGACCAGTGCACCGGTGCCGTGTCTTCGGCCGCACCGGCCAGATCGTCGCCGACGGCGGCGCCGAGCGCCGGCTCAAAGCCCGGCTCGACGGCGACGGCATCCAAAATAGGCGTCCAAGTCGCATCGGTTTCGCGCTCGGACAAAAGCCCTTCCAGCGCCACGATCTCGGCCTGGATTTTGGCTTCCTCGCCACGGGTTTCCTGCAGCACGTCGCGCGCGGCCTGGTCTTCTTCCTGGGCAGAGGCGCGGGCCGCTTCGGCGGACTCCCACGCAGCACGGGTCGCGGTTAACGCCGCTTCACTACTTTCCGCGCGGGTTTCTTCGGTTTGCAGGTCCAGGGCCGGTTGCGCTTGCGTGCGTGCCGCGTCGAGCTGTTCTTCAATTTCTTCCAGGCGACGGAGCGCGCGCGCGCCGCGCAGATTGGCTTCCTGGCCTTTCTGACGGGCGGCGGCCCGGGCTGAGTCTGACTCAGCCAGCGCGGTCGCGAGCTTAGCAATCTCCGCTTCGAGTTCCTCGACGGACTGAGCGGCCGCGCGCAGAGTTGAGCGCGCATGCTCCAGTGAGTCCGCCTGGCTGGCCTGGGCCTCTTCCAGTTCAGACTTTTCACCGTCGATGCGGGTCAGTGCCCCGTCTGCATCCGTGATCCGGTCCTTCTCCCGGGTAATGTCTTCGCTCAGTTGGGCCAGACGCGTTTCAGCGGCCTCCTGGGCGGCGGCCAGACGCTGCTCTTCCTCGTCCAGTTGCTCGCGCGCCAGGTTTAACCGCTGAACCTTGGCGGCCTCGGCAGCTTCGGCTTGGCGCAGCGGCGGCACCGCTTCGGCGGCGTTGGTCTGCACCGTTGTAGCTTCCGCCACCTTTGCGGCGTGCTGGCCGACCGCGTTCTCCGCTTCTGCGAGGCGCTCCTTGCACGCACTCAGCGTCTGTTCCGCTTCGGCTTGCTTAATGGTCAGCACCAAAGCGTCAGCAGCGCGGATCGAATCCGAAATCGTGCGGTAGCGGGCGGCCTGCCGGGCCTGCTTCTTCAGCGCTTGCAGCTGAACGTCTAGCGCCTGGATAACATCATCAAGCCGCTCAAGGTTGGTTTCCGCAGCCTTTAACCGCAACTCAGCCTCGTGGCGGCGGCTGTGCAGGCCAGTGATGTTGGCGGCCTCCTCCAGCAGGTGGCGGCGTTGCGCCGGCTTGGCGTTGATCAGCGCGCCGATCTTGCCTTGGCTCACCAGCGCGGTGGAGCGCGCGCCTGAGGACAGGTCGGCGAACAGCAGCTGAACGTCTTTGGCACGGACGTCTTGCCCGTTGACGCGGTAGACCGAGCCCTTGCCGCGCTCGATCCGGCGCGAGACTTCCAGATCATCGTTGTCGTTGAACTGTGCGGTCGCCTTGCGCGAGGCGTTGTCCATCACCAGGCTGACTTCGGCGATGTTGCGGGCGGGCCGGTCGCGGGTGCCGCCAAAGATAATCTCGTCCATCTCGCCGCCGCGCATCTGCTTGGCTGAGGTCTCCCCCATCACCCAGCGCAGCGCTTCGACCAAGTTGGACTTGCCGCAGCCGTTGGGACCGACGACACCGGTCATGCCTTTCTCGATCACCAGTTCCGTGGGATCGACGAACGACTTAAACCCGGTCAAACGTAACTTCGTGAACTCAACCAACGGCGGACTCTCCGGACGGCACCATATCTAACATCGGAAGGCGTCGGCCCGCCGGAAGCGGCGGGTGACACGGGCGCGCCCGGGCGGGCGCAAGCCCAAGTTTAGGAACTTTTATCGGCCAGCTTGTCTTCGATAATTTCGGCAATGTAATCGAACGGGCGGGCGCCCTCGACTTTGACGTCGTCGATAAACAACGTCGGCGTTGCTTGGATCTTATACAGATTGGTCGCCGTTTCCTGACTTTCGCGGATGGCGTTCATGATGTTCTCGTTTTCGAGACAGGCATTGACGTCATCCTCGCTCATCCCCGCCAGCTTGGCGTAAGAGGTCAACGGCTCGATCGGACTCTGCGACGTCACCCAGGTGGCCTGCTGGCCAAACATCACGTTGATCATCGCCTTGCCCCGGTCGCCAGGCGCGCAGCGCGCCAGCATGGCGCCGGCCATGGCGAGTCCGTCCAGTGGGAAGTCGCGGAACACCAGGCGTACCTTACCGGTATCGATGTACTGCTCTTTCAGTTGCGGCATTACGGTGTTGTGGAATGTGGCGCAGTGACTGCAGGTCAGCGACGCATACTCGACAATCGTCACCGGCGCTTGCGGGTCGCCGTAAATCATCTCGCGATAGACCGGGCCGTCCCCGGCGTCCGTCGCGCCTCCTGCCGTGGCCGACTCCGCCTGGGCCATCTGATCGGCCTGCGCCGCCGTCTCTTCCGCAGCTGCCGCCACCGGCGCCTGAGCCTGTTCTTCTTCTTCGGCGCAGGACGCTGTGCCGAATAAGGTCAGCGTCATGACGAGGCAGCCGGTAACCAAAGAAGGCGCCCGAGAGCGGGCCGGATCGGTGTGACGTTTCACGGATGGGTCCTCACAACATAGGGTGGGTCGATTTACACTCACCCACTAGGAATAGGCATTCTAGGCGGTGCGAAGTTCGCGCAGCAAGGCTGCAGGCGGACCGCCGTTGAGGGCGTAGGAGTCGCCAAAGCGGACTGAACTTGCAAGAGAAATCGCATAACCCGGGAATAAATTTATATTTCTTTCCCGAATTAGGAAATTGATTTGTCTTTCTCGTCAGTGTTAGATGCCCCTTCGTATATTTTGTTGTTTTTTGGAATATCGTTCCAAGTTGATTCCCCTAGCCAAACGGCAATGATGGGACCGCGTGCCGCGCAGAGGGCGGCTCTTGGAACGGTTTGTTATCACTCCGCACAGTGGAATCAGGGAAGGGAACCACATGAAGCGACTCACTGTTTGCCGAGCCCGGCATGTGATGGCCTCGCTCGCCGTCGCAGCGCTGGTGTTCGCTGCCAGCGGCAGCGATGCGCGGATGCTTGATCCGGACAATCCGGATGACGCCATCCTCGCGGCTCAAAAAATGAATTGCTCTCTGAAGGAGGGCGAACACATCGTCTATTGGTGGCAAGGATCGGCCTACAGCCGGGTGCCGGGCGAACGCGACCGCCACCTGTTCAATGTCGAAGGCATGAACATCCGCCAGTGCAAAAACTTCGAAGATGCCGAGCGCGGCCACGGTTTCCGCTCGGTATCGCGCGAAATTCTGCTCTACCTAGATCCGGAAACCGACGAGATCCTGCGCACCTGGACCAATCCCTGGACCAACGAAGAGGTCGAGGTGATGCATGTCGCCAACGATCCGGTCAACATGCGCCGGCCCATGTATGCGCGTTCGGCGGATGGCAAGCCCTATAAATTCGATGCCGTGATTGTCGGCAACCGTGTTCTGGAGGGCGGCGAAGCACCGCTGTTCTACAAGAACCCGCTGGCCGGGGACTATCAGGACTACGTGGGCAACATGTATCATGCCATGGAGGCGCTCAACTCCTACACCTACGCTGATGACGTGTTTGATTCCGAGAAGGACAAGCTCGACAGCTACGTATTGTCTTGGGCCCGTTTCTCCGAATGGCTGCCGTGGATGAAGATGGGCGGCCGCACCGGCATGATGATCTTTTCCACGGTCGGGGGCCGGGTCGACGGTTACGAAGGCCTGCCTGAGCGCATAAAGGACGAGATCCAGGCCAACTACCCCATCTATGACGAACCGCCGCCGCTCGATGACGACCGGCCCAATGTCACAAGTTGGAGCTACTTCAAGGAAATGATCGATGCTCGTGCTGCCGAGGGAGGAATGAACTAATGAACAGCTTGCATAAATTCCTCGCCGTTGCCGGTTGCGCTTTGCTGCCGATGGTGGTGTCTGCAGAGACTCTCGATCCCGACGATCCCAACGATGTGATCAAGATGCAGATCAAGCAGAACTGCACACTCGAAGAAGGCAAGGACACGATCTATTGGTGGTCCGGCAAGATGTACAGCCGCCGCCCCGGTGAACGTGACCGTCACCTCTTCAATGTGCAGTGCATGAACGTCCGCGCCTGCGATATTCTGGAAGATCCCAAGAAGGGCATGGGCTACCGCTCGGTCTCCCGCGAGGTGATGTTCTACCTCGATCCCGAGACCAACGAAGTGGTCGATACCTGGGTTAATCCGTGGACGGGCGAAGAGGTCAAAGTCATCCAAGTGGCCAATGATCCGGTCAACATGCAGTTGGGTGACGGTCGTTTCCCGGCCTACGCCTACAACGATGACGGCACACCGCGGGCTCGTTTCTCTGCGTTCGAAATGGGTGGCATGTACCTCAACGGTGGCAGCGCGGCGCGTTTGTTCTACGACAACCCGCTCGCCGGTGATTACCAGGCCTACGTCGGTGGCACCTACCACGCCATGGAGTTCGGCACGGGGGCGACCCCGATTGACGACCTGCTCGACGGCAATGCCGATCACGTTAAGGATCGCGTCATCTCGTGGGCGCGGGTCTCGAAGTTTTTGCCGTGGATGAAAATGGGCGATCGAGACGGTGTAGTGATTTTTCACACCGCCGGCCTGCGCCTGGCGGGCTTTGAGGACTTACCGGATGTGGTGAAAGACGAAATCCGGGAAAACTATCCTCAGTATGAAACGGCGCCGCCGCTCGACGATATGCGGCCCAACGAAACCTCATGGACCGTGACCAAGCGAGCCATCGATACGTGGCGGGAGGAAGGTACGGAGTAACCCGTATCGTTCAGACCGTACAGAAAACCGCCCGGTCCTGCGTCCGGGCGGTTTTTTATTGCCCGCGTTAGCAATTACGCGTGATGAGCCGCCCAGATATCTTTCAATTTTTGTGCAGCGTCATCGGGTCAATCGGTTTAGGCACGACATCGATCGCACCGAGGGATTTGTACTCTTCGATCTCAGACGACTGCACCTTGGCGGTCATGAACACAACGGGAATATGTTTGGTGTCGTCCCGTTGCTGAAGGCGCTTGAGGAATTCCGGTCCGTCCATTTCCGGCATCATCGCGTCCAGCAGCACCATATCCGGTCCGAAGGCGGCGATTTTTTCCAGCGCGACCGGTCCTGACTCACAGCTTTCCACGGTGAGGTTGCCGATCCGTTCAAGTGATGCTTTCGCAATTGTGCGGATGTCGGGTTCATCCTCCACATGCAGTATCTTTTCCAAATCTTTCACGTCTGGTCTTTCACGTTTGCTCTCGATGCCGGGGTCACCGACGATCGTCCTGCCGCATCGGCGAATTGTCTCAAAGGGTTGTGGCGCCCGCGCTCTGACGCCGGCTTAGGGCTGCTGTGATACTTGCGGCCAAGGCCTCGTTGCTGGTGCGGGATTTCTCTAGCACGGCCAAGACCCTATCCGTAGCCGTGCCGCGATCCAAGTCATTGGCTGAGAACGCGACCACCGGAATGCACTGTCCGTCCGTCTTCTTTAGATCCGGCAGCAGCTCCTCGCCCCGGCCGTCGCCGAGGGCAAGGTCGAGCAATACCAGGTCAATGGCCTCGCGGTCGGTCTCCAGACTCGCCCGTGCCGCGCTCAAGCTGTTGGCGGCGATCAGATCGGCGCGTCCGGCCATTACGGTGCGCACAACCTCGACGATATCTTTGTCATCCTCGACGTGCAGAATGCGCGGCCTGGCGGTAGACTTGATTTTCAGGGCGCATGACAGCCGGTCTTTCAGATCGGTGACGTTGATCGGCTTGGTGAGCCACCCGGCAACATCGATGGCGATCCCGTTGAGTGCCACTTCTGTTTGATTACGGCCGGACACCACAATCACGGGGGTACCGCTATTCACTGGACTTGCCGCGATGCGGTTTAACACGTCAAGGCCGCTGCCGTCTGCGACAGCCAGGTCCAATGTGATGAGGTCAAGGGGTGTGGACTGAATCATGGACTCAATTTCGTCAGGTTCAGTTTTAACTTGGGCATCCACGCCCATGTCTTCCAGCATCACTTGAAGAAACGTCGCCGCATTTGGGTCGTCTTCGATGATCAGCGCGCGGCTCGCGCTATGAGTGGCGCGCGGCTCAGAAGCCTCCTGGTCTGCTTCATCAAGTTCGAAGTAAAACGTCGATCCTTTGCCTTCTTCAGAGTCAAAGCCGATCTCACCACCCAGCTTTTCGACAATAGACTTGCAAATGCTTAAGCCCAGACCGGTGCCGCCTTTGCTGCGGGTTGCGGAGGAGTCCGCTTGCGAGAATTTGCCGAAGATTTTGTCATGAAACTCCAGCGGTATGCCGATGCCATGGTCGCGAACGGTGAAGCGAATGCGGCTGCCAGTGCGGCGGGCGCCGAGCTCTACTTCCCCGTTTTCCGGAGAGAACTTGATCGCATTTGACAGCAGGTTGGCGAACACCTGTGCCAGTTTGTCGGAGTCGCCCAGGATGGCGGCGTTCTCAGCAACGTCGCCAGTCGCGATCTCGACGTTGTTCTTCTCCGCATATCCTGTGTTGTCGCGCACAGCCGCGTCGATCAGGGCGCGTACGTCCAAGCGGTCGGACTTAAAATCCATCCGGCCAGCCTCGATTTTCTCCAAATCCAGAATATCGTTGATTAGGCGAACCAACCGGTCGCTGTTGGAATGGGCGATATCGATCATGCTGGCGATCTCGCCGTTCAATTCGCCCATGGCGCCGCTTTTTAGCAGGCCGAGCGACCCCATAATTGATGTCAGCGGCGTGCGCAACTCATGGCTGACCACCGAGATGAATTCGTTTTTCATGCGGTCAATCTCGCGCCGCGCCGTGATATCGCGGTTAACAGATACGCGTCCGATCAGCCGTCCACGGTCGTCGAACAGGCTGCTCGTTGTATTGTCTAGCACGCGGACCGCGCCATCTTTGCGGCGGATTTTGAATTCGCTGCGCCAAACGCCGCCTTGATCGGTAACATTGCGGGCCTCGGTCTGCTTTGCGGTGCGCTCCGTCTCTTCGATCTCTGCCATCAACATCATAACGGGCCGGCCGATCAGTTCGTCTTCCTGGTACCCGGTCATTTCTTCGGCTGCGGCATTGCAGTTTACAACCTCGCCGGTCGGGCGTGTGACGATGACGGCGTCGGCGATGTTCTCCATCACCCAGGCTTGGCGTTTGATGCGCCGCTCGGCTTCTTTACGTTCAGTAATGTCGCGGACCACGCAGGTGAACAGGGTCTCCCCGCCGCTTTCCAACGAACTGAACGAGACCTCAATGGGGAACTCGATGCCATCTTTGCGCAAGCTGGTCAGTTCGCGGCTGGTCTGCGCGTCTTCGGCGCTGTCGCTGGACCGCAGGCGTTCAAACATTTCAGCCCGGCCACGACGTTCTGTGCGTGGCAACAACACCCAAAACGGCTTGCCGGTAATCTCGGCGGTGGAATACCCGAAAATGTCTTCCGCAGCGTCGTTGATCGACAGAATCGTCCCTTTGGCGTCGATGGTGACGACCCCGTCGGCGAGTGTGCCGAGGATGGACGACAGCCGTTTTTCATTGTGATCAAGTGTGGTTGCCAACGCGAAAATCTGCGTCATGGTCTGAATCACCCGGCCGACCATGGGGCGGAAGAGAAAGAGGCCGATGGCCAGCAGCAACACCAGCTGAATGGCGGCTAAGGTAAACTCAGTTCGGGCGAACCCGGTTTTCTGCTGGGACGCCATATCTTCGAAGTGCTGGACCGCATAATCTAGGGACTCGAGCAGCGGTCCTTCAGCCTCAACAAAAATGCTATCAAGTAAGGCAAAGGCCTCTACGCTCCCGTCAGTCGTTCCGGACGCCAAGTAGCGCGCATTTTCGATGTAAGCGCGCACACGCCGGTCCAGATCATGGGGTTCTTCGAAATAAAACGGTCGGGCATGATCGGGTAGGGGTTGGGTCAGGCCCAGATTCTCATCGCCGTTCAGCAGAGCTTCATGCTCGAGCAGCATTGTCTGCGCCGCCTCATCAAGTGCGGTGGCGTCTTTGGCGGTGCCGCTGGCGATATAGCTTTGGGCGAATAACGCGATCCGCTGCGACAGCATGCGCTGCCGTCCGCTGATGTTGATCGCAGCGGCGTCAACACGTTGCTCCGATGTAAAAAACGCTACATAGCCCGTTGAGCTTAAGACAATCGCAGCGACCAGGGCCAGAGCCGTGATGTAAGCGATGGTCAGGTTCCGGAAAGTACTGTCGCGCTGATCGAGCATGCGGCCTCGAGGTGTCGGTCGGCGCGATTGTCGAATGTGTGTGCCGGTGAGGCAAGGTGTGATTGGCTGCTCAAGCTTTCGCAAGACAGCGGCACGTTATTGCTGCTCGCCCTTATTCGCGTTCTGGTTATGCGCTACGGGTTAAATCAAGAAGCGGCCCGCTGCCGGGGGGTGGCAACGGGCCGCTCGCCGTGGGTACCCACACATCCTGACGCGCTGACGGGGAGGGGATCGCGCCAGGAGTTTAACGTTATATGGGGGTCCGGTTGCGGTCTGCCAAGGGGGTGACCAGGGGACTCAATACACCCCCCGTCACATTAGTCCTCTTTGGCTTCCGCTTCCCGTTTTTCCCGGAGCGTGCGGCCACGGCCTTGCGCCAGCAAACGCTCAAGTCCGTCTTCGCTGAGTTTGGTGATCGAGCCGATCGGGCAACGGTCCGGTAATCCGCCGCCGCTGGACACCAGCACGGAGTCGCCACCGAATCCACACAGCCGGCCATCGTTCGACGTGAAGCCGATGGTGTGGGCGAAACGCAGATCGTGGCACGGACGGTCGAGCTGGATGTGGTAGGGGTGTTTGCGGCTTGGCGCCCAGACAATCAGGTTATACCGGTTCAGCGGCTTCCAGTCGTAAAGCGTGCGGAAGAAAATACATTGGTTTGTCGTGTCGGGCAGGCGGTCGGGATACTGCTCCAGAATATATCCTTCATCGTTCGCGGTTTTGGGCGGTGACGTATCGATCTGTGCTTGAGCCGGCGCGGCATATCCGAACGCGAGGAATGCCAGCGCACTCAAGTAGGCCGGCAGGCGTGCGAAGCTTTTCGTGAGGGTTGAGGTTTGTGTAATCATCGTACTCGAGTGTTGTTTGCCGTCCTGTCCGGGGCCGGTCACCGGCCCGCTTGTGATGACCTCTCAGGATGTCATTTTACGGGAAAATATGGAATTTGTAGGGCACTGGCTGGGCTATTTCGCGGTTCTCACGTGACTGTGCTGCCGCCGCAACAGCGCCAAATTCCGCCATTTGTACGTCAAAAACGCCCGTGTGCACCGTCAGATACGGTTCTAAAACGTGTAAATCGCGAAAATGCCGCCCGTGAACTGATTTGAGGAGCCCCGCACGGAAACGATCGGGCTGCTCTTGGCGTCGCCCATGATCTTTTCATAACCGGCATGGGCCAGAACCGACCACGTGTCTGAAATGAAATAGTTGGCGCCAAAACTGATGCCGATGTCTTTAAGGTCCGATCCCGCGTCAAACGCGGCGAGGCCCGAGGTCAAAGCCTGCGCCGCAGTGACCGAAAAGAACGAGTCCATGTAGCTGTTGTCGGCGTAGGTCATATGCCCGGTTCCGGTAACGGCAAGACGCTCATCGCGGTAAATGGCCACACTCACGTCGCCGATGACCGTCATGCCCGAATGGCCGCTGATGACATCCTGGCGCAGCCGCAGTCTGGCGCGGACCGGTCCGGCGGTGTAACTGGCAAACGCACCCAACTCCAAACTGGTGCCGACGTTGCCCAGGCCGGCTAGGTCGGGGCTGTCGGTTTCATCACGCCCGAAGTCGAGACGCAGAAGCGGGCCGGCCTTGAAGTTCTCGGATTCGATAAACCCGTCACGGCCGAAGATATTGACGCGGATGCGGTTGTTATCGACCTGAATGAGGTCGCGGTAGCGGAATGAGATCACCGGCGCCGCTTTGATTTTGTAGTCGTCCGATCCTTCGTAGGCGGGTGACACCACCGGTCCCAACCCGACGCGAATGTTGGTGATGCCGGGTACAAGGACATCGGTCACGTCGCTTAGGGTGTCGGTGACGTTGGTGAGAATGCCATCCAGAGATTGGGCCTTGGCTGGCGCCCCCCCTGCCATCACTGCGGCTGCCGTCGCCGCCAAACAGACTTTGCCGAACCGCGTAAACACCTGACTCATGCTGAAACCCCGCCGGTAAAATGATATCCCCACCGCCGGGAATCATACGGGAAAAGCCGAGTCGCGTACACCCGGGGCTCGCAGACCTAGCGCCGTGCCTTGAGACGCGCACCCAGGCGGGCCAGAGCGTGGCGCACCGGCTCCGACCCCACTTGAGTAAGGGTTTCCTCCGCCGCGGCGATGTCCGCATCATTGAGGGGAACCGAAGCCCGTGGCGCCGGTCGCCGGGGAATGAGCGACAAAGGCCCTTGTGTCACTTTTATATGCTTCACCGCGCCGGGCCCGAGGTAGGCGTTGACGCGCTGCAGGATCTGCGGCGTCTGCGGTTGGATCATCGCCGCCGCCGCTCCGCTGCTCACCCTTAAATATAGAGTTGCACCGCCACCATTACCTCGCGCGCGTTGAACTTTTTCCGGAGCGGACACGGCTGCCAAGGACGGTCCGACGATTTCCGGCCAGCGCCCAAATACTTGAGCGGCTGCTTGGCCTTGGCGGCCAAGCACCGGACGGGCGACCCGTTCGGTCAATGCGGCCATGCCCAACAGGCCTCGCGCGATGCGTTCATCGCCGCCCGCTGCCGGTGCTTTCTTTTTGGCATCGGAGTTCATAGGGTCAGTTTACCTTAAACGCAGTCCGCACGTCTGTTTGTAGTGCCAAAAGCCCTGTCACAACCCAAAGCCAAAGACCTGCTCGCCTGGTACGACCGTCACCGCCGTCGCTTGCCGTGGCGCGCGCTGCCGGGTGAAACCGCTGATCCTTATGCCGTGTGGCTAAGCGAGATCATGCTGCAGCAGACCACGGTGACGGCGGTCAAACCCTACTTCGAACGCTTTCTCTCCCGCTGGCCCACGGTACAGAATTTGGCGCGCGCCGAACTTGACGATGTGCTGACCGAGTGGGCCGGGCTCGGCTATTACGCCCGCGCCCGCAACCTCCATGCCTGCGCCAAAGCCGTGAGCGAAGACCACGGTGGCGTGTTTCCGGACACGGAAGAAGACCTATTGTCGCTTCCGGGCATCGGGCCCTATACCGCCGCCGCCATCGCCGCCATTGCCTTTGACCGCCGGGCCGTCGTCGTCGACGGCAATGTCGAGCGGGTCATCGCCCGGCTGTATGAAATAGGAACACCTTTGCCCGCGGCCAAACCCCTCGTCAAAGACCACGCCGATGCGCTCACGCCCGAAAGGCGACCTGGAGATTACGCCCAGGCGGTGATGGACCTCGGCGCCACCGTGTGTACGCCGAAGTCACCGTCCTGCGTTTTGTGTCCGTGGACCAAATCCTGCCGCGCCCGGGCGGCGGGGACGGCGGCGGACTATCCGCGCAAGGCGCCGAAGAAAGCCAAGCCGACGCGCCAGGGCGTGTGTTTTTGGCTCACCCGGCCCGACGGTGCCGTTCTGCTGCGCCGCCGTCCGGCCAAGGGCCTGCTCGGCGGTATGATGGAAATTCCGTCAACGGAATGGCAGGCCAAAGCGGCAGATGAGGATGCGGCGCGCAGGGATTCACCGGTTCCAGTAGCGCCAACCAAATGGTGCACGTTGCCGGGTCAGGTCAGCCACACCTTCACCCACTTCCACCTGAACCTGAGCGTCCATGTTGCTCCAGTTACAGCCAAGCGGGCGGCGGCAGCGGAACGGCACCCCGACCTGGTCTGGGTCCATCTCGACGCCCTCGGCGGCTATGCCTTGCCGTCGGTCATGCGCAAGGTGGTCAAGCATGCCTTAACGGCGCGCTAAAACATCTCACATGCAATCACCTTGGGTTGGTGCGGCGGTTAGTCTTCAATGACGACCGGAGACCCGATCTCGCTTCCTGAGTCGTCAAAATGACTAACGGTGACGCAGCTGCCATCTGAAGATACGGTCACTTTGGTGAAGTTGTTCTGCTTGATGATGTTTGCCTCTGAGTTCTGGCCTTTTGACCTCAGCTCCGCATGATAGAGACTGTCTGTTCTCTCGCTTCGCCTGGTGGCATCGCGGTAAACCAGGCGGCCCGGGGCGTGTATATGGAACCTCTGAAGCCCGGGGGCCAGCCAGTGGAACGCCGACGCGATCACGTTGTGCAGGACGAAGTCGGGGTCGCTTTCATGTCTCAGTTTAGCGACGCACGAGATATGGATGTCTCCTGAGACTACGATGGTTCGTTTAATGCCTTCGGTCCTTATGAACTCCAGAATATCGTGACGTTGCTTCGGATAGCCGGCCCAAATGTCGTCCCGGCCCCCTGCGGGCCTGTGTGTGTCGGGAAACATGGGGACCGGGGATACGATGAATTTCCAGTCGTCCCTGTGCTCATCTAACCAGTTCTTGAGGGCCTCCAACCGGGCCGCCCCGATCATGTTTGCCTCTTCACTTTGACGTTCCCGTTCGCCGCGGACATCGAGAACAAAGAACTGACAGTCTCCATGGTTGAACTCGTAGCCATGGTCCGTAACGGGGAAGTTCTCCGTTACCGGACTCGCGTCTCCATTTGAACTCAGGCCCGCAGTGATCTGTGGGATGGGTGCCAGGGCGGCCTGATGAGCCTGATAGGCGCGAATCCCATTTTCATATGTCTTGGGATGAAATTCCGGCGCGTCATCTGACTCGAACAGGGACCGGGACCAGTTGTTCTGAACTTCATGGTCATCGTAGATCATGTAGGTCGGATACGAACGGATCAGGCTGCTAAAGTTTGGCCTGCTGTAGGCGGCCTCGTACTTCTTGAGAAAGCTACTATAGGGAATGAGCCAGCGTTCCGTGCTCCGCCAAAAAGGTTTGAGCAGGTTGGTCAGCTTGTGTCCCAACGCCGTGTGATCGACGTAAATCTGATCGCCAAGCAGAAGAAAGAAGTCAATGGGATGGTCTAGGTCGCCGGCCAGATGGGCTGTCACGCCACCAAAGGTGGCGTTGGCGCTCTTTCGAGACCCTTTCAAGCGCCATGGATCTTGGCAGGACCCAGTAATGAAAGATGTTCCCGACGCGCTATGGTCCGGAAACGTCGTGACCCGATCCGGGTTGTCTGTGGCCGGCCAGACAATGTCAGGAGAATCGCTTGGGTCCATACACCCTATTTGATACTCGTAACGCGTCGCCGGATTCAGCTCTGCGAACTCGGTAATGCCGATCCAATCGAAGTGAGGATGGAGCGCAAACGTCTGCGGAGTCCGGAACGCACCACCTTCTTCGCGAATACGTGCGACGCCCAAGGTGTTGGGTTGTCCCTTGATCCAAAGCCGCAAGGTCGTGGCCGTCGTGTGTCCAACAATTGGTCCCAGCAAAGGCGTCTTGAGGGTCATGCCCCGTCTCCCGACGAAATCCAGGCACCACTGTTGCGCGTTTGCTGCGTGTCTACAATTATAAATAGGCGCTCAGATGCCGCCGCAGAAGCCGTTCTGGGGCCATGACCTGGAACGGCAAGATAGTCTGCAAATCCGGTGCGGCGGTTCGCTTAGATGAGAAAAGTGGGATATTAAGGGCCTGAGGTAAGGTGCGCGGGAAGGGGAACGCGATGTCGACGGATCAAGCCAGCGACGCCAAGGAAAAGTTGCGCAGCGATGCGCTGCATTATCACCGCTATCCCCAGCCCGGGAAGCTGGAGGTCATCGCCACCAAACCGCTGGCCAATCAGCGCGATCTCGCCTTGGCCTATTCACCGGGTGTCGCCGCCGCCTGCGACGCCATCGTCGAAGACCCCAGAGAGGCAGCCAACGTCACCGGGCGCGGCAATCTCGTCGCGGTGGTGTCCAACGGCACGGCGGTGCTGGGGCTCGGTCACATCGGCGCGCTCGCCTCAAAGCCGGTGATGGAAGGCAAGGCGGTTCTGTTCAAGAAGTTCGCCGACATCGACGTGTTCGACATTGAGGTGGACGAGACCGATCCCCACAAACTGGTGGATATCGTCGCCGCCATCTCGCCGACCTTCGGCGCGATCAATCTCGAAGATATCAAGGCGCCCGACTGTTTCATCGTCGAACAGGCCCTGCGCGAGCGTCTCGACATTCCCGTCTTTCATGACGATCAGCACGGCACGGCCATCGTCGTCGCCGCCGCCATCGTCAACGGTCTCAGTCTCGTCCGCAAAAAAATCGAGAACATCAAACTCGTCTCCACCGGCGGCGGCGCGGCGGGCATCGCCTGTCTCAACCAACTGCTCTCACTGGGCCTGAAACGGGAAAACGTCATCCTGTCCGATCACAAAGGAGTCGTGTTTAAGGGCCGTACCGACGACATGACCGAACAGAAAGCCGAGTTCGCGGCCGACACCAAGGCGCGCACGTTGGATGAGGCGATCAAGGACGCCGATGTTTTTCTCGGCTTATCGGCGCCGGGCATTCTCACTGGCGACATGGTCAAGAAAATGGCCAAGAAGCCGATCATCATGGCGCTCGCCAATCCGGAACCCGAGATTCGTCCGGAAGTGGCGCGCGAGGCGGTGGCCGATGCCATCATCGCCACGGGCCGCTCCGACTATCCCAACCAGGTCAACAACGTTCTGTGTTTCCCCTTCATCTTCCGCGCGGCACTCGACGTCGGTGCCACCGACATCAACGAAGAGATGAAAGCAGCCTGCGTGCGCGCCATCGCCGATCTCGCCAAGGGTGCCAGTTCGGAAGTTGTGTCCGCCGCCTATGGCGGGCAGACCCTGCGCTTCGGGCCGGAGTATCTGATTCCCAAGCCATTCGATCCGCGTTTAATTTCGCGCATTTGTCCGGTGGTGGCCAAGGCGGCAATGGACTCCGGCGTTGCCACCCGCCCGATCGAAGACTTAGGTGCCTACGCAGATCAGTTGGAGCAATTCGTCTTCCGCACCGGCCTGGTGATGAAGCCGATCTTCGACAAAGCGTGTGAAGAGCCCAAGCGTGTGGTCTTCGCCGAAGGCGAGGACGACCGCGTGCTGTTCGCCGCCAAAGTGCTGCTGGATGACGGCATCGCCACGCCCATTCTGATCGGCCGCCCGCTGGTGATCTCTCACCGCGCGCGCAAGCTCGGTTTGGAATTCGTGCCCGGTCAGGATTTCGAAATCGTCAATCCGGAGGACGACGACCGCTACCGTGATTATTGGGAGACCTACCACAACGTGATGGCGCGCAAGGGCGTGTCACCGGACTCGGCGCGCACCATCGTGCGCACGAACTCCACCGTGATTGCCAGTCTTATGGTCGACAAAGGGGACGCCGATGCCATGATCTGTGGCACCTACGGCGAATACAAATGGCATTTGCGCTATGTTGAAGATGTGCTCGGCCTGTGCGCCGGTGTGCGGGAAACCTCGGCGCTTTCGTTGCTGGTGCTCGACCGCGGCCCCATCTTTATCTGCGACACCTACGTGTCGGAGAACCCGTCCGTCGAAGACATCGTCGACCTCACCGTGCGCGCCGCGGAAAAAGTGTCCGACTTCGGGCTCGAGCCCAAAGTCGCGCTGATCGCCGCATCGACCTTCGGCTCCTCCAACTCGGACAGCGCGCAAAAAATGCGCGATGCGTTGGAGCGCCTGCACGCCGACTACCCCGATCTCCAGGTCGAAGGTGAAATGCAGGCCGGGCCCGCGCTTAACGAAGACTTGCGCAAGCGCATTTTTCCCGAGGCCACACTGGAGGGCTCTGCCAACCTGTTGATCATGCCCACGCTGGATGCCGCTAACACCGCGTTCCATCTCGCCCGTGAATTGTCGGGCGGTCTGCCGGTCGGCCCCATTCTGCTCGGCATCGACAAGCCGGGGCACATCACCACACCCTCGGTGACCTCGCGCGGACTGGTCAATCTCGCCGCCCTGGCGGTGATCGATGCGCAAGTGCGTGCTCGGACGCCGATGCGCTGACCGCATGCGCGCTACATTTTTCTTTGCCGCCCTCGCGTTATGGCTGTCGCCCGCCCTTTCAATTGCCTTGGCCCAGACCACGCTGGTCCAATCCGAACTCATCCGTGGCAACGTCATGGATCCCGCCAGCCTCGACCCGCATCGACTCAACACGGTTTATGAGTCGAACATCGCCCAGGATCTGTTCGAGGGCCTGATCGCGCCGGACGCTACCGGTGCACCTGCACCCGGGCTCGCCGAAAGCTGGACCGTCTCACCCGATGGCCTGACCTGGACCTTTATGCTGCGCTCCGGTCTGGTGTGGTCCGATGGCAGGCCGATCACGTCTGATGATGTCGTCGGATCGCTGCGCCGTCTCATGGACCCGGCGACGGCATCACAGTTTCCCTACTTGTTATACGGCCTCGCCAACGCCCAGGCGGTCAACACGGGCGAGGCGCCGGTGGAGTCCCTCGGCGTATCGGCTCCGGACGAGCGGACCGTCGTTCTCACCCTGGCCAACCCGGTGCCCTATCTGCCCGAGTTATTGTCAAACGCCTTTGCCTCGGTGGTGCCGTTGCACGTCATCGCTGTGCACGGCAGCGGCTGGACTGCGCCGGAGGTCATCGTCTCTAACGGCGCTTACGTGCTGGAAGACTGGCGCCCGCAGGACCGCGTCGTGCTCGCCCGCAACCCGGCGTTTCACGCGGCGGACACCGTCGCGGTTGAGCGTATCGTCTATCTGCCCACGGAGGATCAGACCTCGGCTCTGGCCATGTTCCGCGCCGGAGAGCTGGACACGTCCATGGAGTTTCCCACCGCGCGCACGGAGTGGCTGCGGCAAAATCTGCCCGAGGAAACCAAAATCTCCCCGGCGTTGGCGACGTATTACTTCTCCTTCAACACCCAGCGTCCCGCCCTCAGCGATCCACGCGTACGCCGCGCTCTATCGCTTGCCATCGACCGCGCGACCCTGGCCAACCGTGTTCTGCGCGCCGGAGAAACGCCGTCTACCGGGTTGGTGCCGCCACAAATTGCCAATTACACCTCGCCTGCACCGCCGCTGCTGGAGCCTGCCGAGGCCCAGCGACAAGCCCGGGCGCTGTTGGTAGAGGCCGGCTATGGGCCGGACAATCCGCTGCGGCTGTCGCTCAGTTTGTCGTCCGCCGAAGACCGCCGCCGCGCGGCTGCGGCCATCGCCGCCATGTGGCAGCCGCTGGGCGTCGAGCTCTCCCTCGACAACACCGAAGGCCGCGTGCTGTTCGCCCGACTGCGCACCGGCGATTTCGACATCGGCTACTCTGCCTGGGTCGCTGACGTAAATGACGCCGCCAACTTCCTGGCCATCCTCGGCGGTAATGCGGTGAACTCCAACTATGCCCGCTACGACAACCCCGTGTATGATGATCTGCTCGCCCAGGCCGCGGCCACACCCGATGCGGCGGGCCGCGCGGCTCTGCTTGCCGAGGCCGAGCGGGTGCTGCTGGCCGATGCGCCCATCGCGCCGCTTTATACGCCGGTGAACAAGAACCTGGTCGCCCGCCATGTCGGCGGGTGGCAGGCCAATGCCCGCGACGTCCACCTCAGCCGCTATCTGTATTTGACGGGCTCCCGCGTCGATCTGGATTGAATGTCCCGTATCGGGCCGAATTGACCCGTCTAAACAACCTCAAGAATTGACGCCCCGGTTTCGTTCGCGGCATATTTGTTCGCGCAATGATGGTGGAACCCCATGGCCGACTCTGAACTCAAAACAATGGCCCATCCGGCCGGCTTCGTGCTCTTCAAGCAGGGCGACATCGCCCAAAGCTGCTATCTGATACGCGAAGGTGTGATCGCGCTCAGCCGCACCGATGCCAAGGGCACCGACAAACGTTTCGCCACGGTGTCCAAAGGCGAGATCGTCGGCGAGATGTCGATGATTGGTGACACGCCCCGCACCGCCACGGCAACTGTCACCAAGGATTGCGTCCTGGCAGAAATCTCGCGCGAGGAATTCGAGGCGCAGATCGATAAGCTTAATCCATTTATGCGCCGGCTCATGAAGTTGATTGTTCAGCGCTTACGCGATACCACCATCGATCTGTTCGTAATCACAGCTGACACACTGCGCAAAACGCGTTTTACATTCGAGAGGGACAACGCATGACCGGGACCTTCAAGGCCCTCGTCGCGGACAACGCCGACGGCACCTACACGTCCGCCATTAAGGATTTAAACGACAGCGATCTGCCCGATGAACCGGTGCTGATCGACGCCGCCTATTCCACCCTTAATTATAAAGACGGCTTGGCCGTCACCGGCAAAGGCAAGATCGCGCGCAGCTTCCCCATGGTCTGCGGCATTGATCTCGCCGGCACCGTGGCCGAGTCCGCCGATCCGGCGTTTAAGGCGGGCGACAAGGTTTTGGTCAACGGCTGGGGCCTGTCGGAGTCTCACTGGGGCGGCTACGCTCAGCGCCAGCGGGTGAAAAGCGAGTTCATCACCCGCGTGCCGGAAAAGTTTTCCCTGCAAGACACTATGGCCATTGGCACCGCCGGCTACACCTCCATGCTGTGCGTGCTGGCGCTGGAAGACGCCGGCATCACACCCGATCAGGGCCAGATTGTCGTTACCGGTGCGGCGGGCGGGGTCGGCTCCGTCGCCGTCGCGCTCTTGGCTAAGCTTGGCTATGAGGTCGTCGCTTCGACCGGCCGGGAGTCCGAAGCAGACTACTTAAAGAGTCTGGGTGCGGCAGAGATTATCGGCCGCGATGTGCTCGACCGTGACGCCCGCCCGCTGGAAAAAGCCAAATGGGCCGGCGGGGTGGATTCGGTCGGCTCTAAAACGCTGGCCACTCTGTTGGCTGAAACCAAGGACGAAGGCGCTGTGGCCGCCTGTGGATTGGCCGGCGGTACGGATCTGCCGACGACGGTGATGCCGTTCATTCTGCGCGGCGTGCGGTTGTTGGGGGTGAACTCGGTGACGTGTCCGTCGGTGCGGCGCGATCAGGCATGGGCCCGTCTCGCCGCAGACCTGGACATGGACAAACTCAACGCCATGACCTCGGTCGAGCCCATGTCAAACCTGCCGCAACTGGCCGAAGACATTCTCAAAGGCCAGGTCCGCGGCCGCGTGGTAATCGATGTGAATGGGTGAGGGGCCGGTTCCCGCTCTATATCCAGGCGAACTCATCCGCCGTGGCGATTAGGCTGGCGAACCCGCGCATATTCCGAATGGTATCCTGGCGGCGGTCCTCCCGCTGTTCGTCGCTCTTGGCGTTCTGCATGGCGATGAGTGACGACATCGGTCCGGCCCAGGTGAACGTGAAGTCAACCAGCGCGTTGTAGCCGTCCGCTGAACCCAGTTCGTAACCGATCATCTTGCCGATCCAATAGTCGGTCATGGCAATGGCGGAATCGGTCGCCTCCTCCGGCATCCCGCTGAACAAGTCGCCACCCACGGCGCCGTTCCACATGGAAAACCTGTACAAGTTGCTCCAGGCCTCCATCACCTGTATGCCGGCAAACCAGTAGCCGTTGGCATTGGGTCTGCCGTTCGGGGCGGACCAGCCGAACGCCGCATCCTTGGTCTGAAGACCAATGCTCGCCCAGACCGGGCTTGCTTCAATCGTCGCCCCCATCACACGCCAGGCCCCGACTATCTTTTCGAATGGGCGGCGCAAACGTGCGGGTGTTGCATCGCCGATCTCTGTTCCGTCGAGCAGGATCGTCTCTAACACCAGGCGGATTTGGTTTGGTGAGTCCCGGTTGTCCATCCAGGTTGTCAGGGCCCGGTCCAGCACCGTCTGTGGGGCATCCTCGCCAAATAGACGGCGCACTATCTTGCCGGTCACGAACGCCGCGGTTGCCGGATGATCGGCCAAGATGTCGAGAACCCGGTTGCCTTGCTCCATGTCGCCGGTCAGCCCTGCCAAATCCTGCCCCATGAACAGTCCGGCCTCGGTGTTGTGCTGCACCGGGTTGTAGGTAAATAGCCAGGTGTTGGGCAATCTGCCGCGGGCGACGCCGTTCGACTGCCCGACTTCAACCGTCCATCCCGACAGGGCGCGCGAGACTTCGATGACATCCTTGTCGGTAAATCCAACCGCCACTCCGTCGGCGTTTTTTTCGACCGTTTCCGGGTCGATGGTGCCCAGGTAAACGTCTTCCCCAAGCGTATGCAGTTCCATCAGCTCGCGGGCGTAGTTCTCGTTGGGCAACGCGGCGGTGCTGTGGGCATTGTCGAGATACCACTGCATCGCCGTGGACTGGGCCACTGCGCCGAGCATGTCGCGGAAGTTGCCGAACACTCGCGGCCGAATCACATCCCGGTCGTAGACCAAAACCGAAACTCGCATGACCGTAGGGCCGTCGTACCAAACAGAAAAGTGATTGAGCCAGAAGTCGGTCATGACTTCGCGCAGCTGATACGAAGAATGAGTGGCGCGCATGTACACGCTGTTCATGGTCTCTTCGTACACACGCTCGTACTCGTCCCCCGGATGCGTGTCGCCAACCCTGGTGAGCACTTGATATAACTGGTCCTCAGGCATGCTGAGGTAGTTAAACGGCCTGTTCTCATCAACAGCGTCCCAGCCCCGGGATTCGGGACTCAGATTGTTTTGATTGGAGGCTCCGTAGTGGATGCGTAGCGTTTGGGCGGCAAGGTGACTCGCCATTTCCGCGTCGTCACCGTCGGGCGGGTCCAACTGTTCCTGCACCCAGGTCTCCCAGCCCACCTTCTGCACGTACTGCTCGTCGACGTCGCGGCAGCCGAACGTGGTGCGGTTGATCGCTTTGCGTTCCCATGACGGCTCAAGCGGGAGAAAATCCACGGCCTGCATCCTGTCCGAAGAGAGCTCAGGGTGTTCTCCACGTGTGTCCCTGAGTATCGGTAAGAAACTAGCACTTACTGAATCGTTGCTGGAAAGCTTAATCGTTCCACCAGCCTGCATTGATACAATTTTTTTGGCCTGCGTTGATACAAATTGGTTTGGGGTCAGTCCGTTGAAAAGGGAATTGGACTGGCAACGTGTATCAGTTCGAAGAGTTCTGGCTGCTTGGTGATCGATGTAAATGGGTAAGAGGGCGGTTTAAGGCCACCCGCTGCTAAACCCAAGCAAACTCATCGGCAGTGGCGATTAGGCTGGCGAAGCCGCGGATGTTGCGGATGGCGTTCTGCTGCAGGTTGTCCCGATCTTCGTCGTTATCCGCGTTGGCCATCCAGGTCAGCTGCGACATCGGCCCCGCCCAGTGGAAAGTGAAGTCCACCAGCTCGTTGTAGCCCTCGGTTGAGGCCAGTTCGTAGCCGATCATCTTGCCGACCCAGTAGTCGGTCATGGCAATCGCCGAGTCCGTCGCGTCTTCCGGCATCTCGCTCAGCAGGTCACCGGTCACGGCGCCACTCCAGGTCGACAAATTGTACATGCCGTTCCAGGCGCTCATCACCTGGGTGCCGGCCAGCCAGTAGCCGTTGACGTCCGGACGGCCGTCCGGGCCCGGCCAGTCGAAGGCGGCGTCCTTCGTTTCATGTGAAATCCAGGTCCACGCCCAGCTGGCGTTGACGGTCGCGCCCATCGCCCGCCAGGCCGCGATCATCTTCTCGAACGGGCGGCGGATGCGGGCCGGGGCTTCGTCGCCGATTTCCGTGCCGTCGAGCAGCACCGCTTCGAGCACGCGGCGGATCTGATCCGGTGCGCTGCGGTTGGCCATCCAGGTGTCATAGGCGCGGTCGAGCACGGCCTGCGGCGGGTTTTCGCCGAACAGGCGGCGGACCAGTTTGCCGGTGACGAAGCGCGCCGTGGCCGGATGATCGGCGAGCATGTCCAGCACCCGTTCGCCCTGGGCCATGTCGGCGGTCAGGTTCGCAAGGTTCTGACCCATGAACAGTCCGGCGTCGTCGTTGTGCTGGGCCGCGTTGTAGGTGAACAGCCAGGTGTAGGGCAGGTTGTTGCCGTTCAGGCCGCGCCACTGGCCGACCTCCACCGTCCAGCCGGAAAACGCGCGTGAGACTTCGATGACATCCTGATCGGTAAACCCGACCGCGATGCCGTTGGCGTCTTTCTCCACCGTCGCCGGATCGACCGTGCCCAGGTAGGCGTCCTCGCCCAGGGTGTGCAACTCCATCAGCTCGCGGGCGTAATTCTCGTTGGGCAGTTCCGCCGGGCTGCGGGCGTTGTCGAGGTACCACATCATCGCAGTGGACTGCGCCACCGCGCCCAGCATGTCGCGGAAGTTGCCGAACACCCGCGGGCGGATGACATCGCGGTCATAAGGCAGGATCGACAATTGCATGATGTCATCGCCATCACGCCAGACCGAGAAGTGGTTGAGCCAGAAGTCGGTCATCACTTCGCGCAGCTGGAACGACGAATGCGCCGCGCGCAGATACACCCCACTCATAGTTTCGACATACACGCGCCAGACTTCATCCCAGGGATGACGGTCGCCAGCGTAAATCAGAACCTCGTAAAGCTCGTCTTCCGGCATGGCCAGATAGTTGAGCGGGCGCCACTCATCCACCGCCTCCCAGCCTTCGGCGTCCTCGTTCAGATTTTCAGGGTCCGAGGCTTCGTATTCGATGTGCATCGCTTGCGCGGCGATGTGCTGCGCAAGTTCGGCATCATCGCTGGCGGGTGGGTCGAGTTGCTCTTCCACCCAGGTCTGCCAGCCCACTTGCTGTACGTATTGCTCGTCGACATCGCGGCAGCCGAAGGTGGTGCGGTTCAGGGCTTTGCGTTCCCAGGAGGGCTCAAGGGGGAGGAATTCCATGGCAGGGGGGGTCCATGTCCTAAGTTGGGGCCTGATGGGGCACAAAAAATGAGGCCCAATTGAGGCGAGGGCGCGTTCGAGTCGTAGTCTAACGTAAAAACAGAGTCTTAAGAGAACGGTACCAGCAGCAGTTGCGTTGCAAGATTCCCCACATTTCCGCCGTGGACACTGCGCTCTTGCCCGCGCCCGCCTTCGGCTCTCTTGTTCCCGCGCGCGGCTTGCGCGACAATCCGAACGACGCCAAAACCTCAAGAAAACTCAGGGATTCCCATGCCTCAAGACACCAGTTCCGCCACTCCGGCGCCCAATTCGGCACCCGATCCGCAGATGCCGGCCGCCAGCCCCAATCCGGTGCCCGGTTACGATGTCGAGCGCGTGCCGCCGGGGCAGACCAAGCCCGGGGTGGACCTGGCCGGGCACAAGGGCCTGCTCGATCAGCTCGGGCAGATTCTCGGCAGCGAGAACGTGCTGTATGACGACGACACCCGCGCCTTCTTTGCCGAGGACACCTTCCGCAGTTTCGAAACGCCCCTAGCGGCCATCACGCCGACCTCGACCACCGATCTCGCCCGCGCCGCAGCGGCTTGTCATGAGGCCCGCGTCGCGCTGGTGCCGCGCGGCGGCGGCATGTCCTACACCGACGGCTATCTGCACACCCAGAAGGATTCCATCACCGTCGATACGCAAAAGATGACGCGTATCGTCGAGATCAACGAAGAGGACATGTACGTCACGGTCGAATGCGGCTGCACCTGGATGGCGCTCAACGATGCTCTGAAAGAGAAAGGTTTGCGCACGCCCTACTGGGGGCCGCTGTCGGGCTACCAAAGCCGGATCGGCGGCGCGCTGTCGCAGAACTCGATCTTCTTTGGCTCGGGCAACTATGGTTCCGCCGTCGAACAAGTGCTCGGCATGGACGTCGTCCTGGCCGACGGCACGCTGCTGCCCGTCGGTGCTCATGCCATCGCCGACGGCAAACCGTTCATGAAGCATTATGGCCCTGACCTAATGGGCCCCTTCCTGGCTGACGCCGGGGCGCTCGGCGTCAAAGCCACGGCGACCCTGCGGCTGATCAAACGGCCGGAGCACCGCCGCCACATTGCCTACGCGTTTGATACCTATGCCGACATGGCCAGCGCGCTATCGCAGCTTAGCCGCGAAGGCCTGTCGACCGAGGCCATGGGCTTCGACAAGAATCAGCAATCCGCCCGCGTCACCGAGGGCGACAGCGATTTCATGAAAGACGTCGGCACGCTCTTTAAAGTCATAAAGGAGTCCGGCCTCGCCGATGGCCTGCAAATCGCCTTCGCCGGGCGGCGCTACCTCAACGATGTGTTCTACGGCCTGCATGTGGCGATCGAAGATCCCACCAAGGGCGGCGTCGAGGAAAAGCACAAGCGGGCAAAGGACATCGCCAAATCCTGCGGCGGCCGCCCGCTGCCCGCGTCAATCACCAAGATCTGCCATGCCGAGCCCTTCTTGCCGCCGGATTCCATTCTCGGCCCCAAGGGCGAGCGCTGGGTACCGCTGCACTGCATCGTGCCGCACTCCAAAGCGGTCGAGGCGCTGGATAAAGTCAGCGCGATTTACGACAAATACAAAGACGTGAAAGAGAAGCACGGCATCCGCAACGGCTTTCTGTTGTGCACCGTCGGCAACTACGGCTTCCTTATTGAGCCGGTGTGGTTCTGGCCCGACGCCCGCCTGAAAATGTACGGCAAGGTCATGCGGCCCGAGCATCTGGAAAAACTGCCCGAGCACGACGCCGACGAAGAGGGCCGCGCCATCGTCAAAGCCATGCGCGACGATCTGTCCGACCTGTTCGCCGACCTTGGCGCGGTGTCCATGCAGCTCGGCAAGCTCTACCGCTACGACAAAAGCCGCAAGCCCGAAGCCTGGGAGATGCTCAAGAAGGTCAAAGCGGTGGTCGACCCCAACAACCTGATGAATCCCGGCGCGCTAAAGCTATAAGGCCCGGTTTTCTGAGGCTTATTCGAGGTTTTGCGAGGCTTGCCGGGGTGACACCGCATAATTGTCCCTTGTGTAAAGTTGCCGCCTGGGTACCCTTTAGCCCGGCGTAATTAAACCAGGGGTAGGCACAATGACGAATCTGAAACCGGTTTCAGCCACGCGCGCTACGGCTGCGCTGGCCGTTCTCATCACATTGGCGGCGTGTGAAACAAATAGCCCACCACCGGTCGTTAGCCGGGAGCCGATCATGGTCCCGATAGCAACCGAGGTGAAACCGGTCGCGCTGGAGCGCGTCGCGGTAAGGATTCCCCGTAATCAGGTCATAGGACAAGTCCAGCAGGGCATCCTTTGTTTGCCGGACAGTGAGTTGACGTATCGCGGCGGTAGCCTCAACCTGGAGCCCGAAATCTATTCGGACGTGTTCCGTGAAGAACTTGAAGCGGCGAATTATGACGTCGCCGGCGATCCCAACTCCCTCTTCCAGGACCGGGATGCTGATCGCGCCGAACTCATTGTTGGTGGGCTGATCAAAGATCTCAATGTCGATGTCTGCTATTCAATGACAGGCTTCAATGATTATACCAGCGCTGATGGAGAGGCGCAGATAGCCGTCGAGTGGCAGGTCTACAGCCCCCTTACCCGCGACGTTGTCTATACGGTGGAAACCGAGGGCTACTACGACTCCGAACGTTCTATGCCCAACGCTGGTGAGAACGCCGTTTACAATGCATTCGGCGAAGCAGCCCGTAATCTTCTGGCCGAGCGGGATTTCTATAACCTGGTGACCGGCACAGGCAACGCACCGTCTACCAATCCTGCCTCACTGGTGCCAACTGTTGCGACAGCTATTCAAGCTAAGGACCTAAACACAGGGCGCTTCCAAGACGTTGTTACGGAAACGCGGGCCAACGTTGTCACAATTATTGCCGGTTCAGGCCTGGGTAGCGGGTTTTATGTCGCTGACAACTTGTTGCTGACTAATCAGCATGTTGTCGGTGGAGCTAGTCTGGTTGTCGTTAAAACCGTTACCGGCCGGGAAATAGTAGGTGAAGTGATGGCAACCAATGCGCGACGCGACATCGCTCTTGTTGCTACCGAAAGCTCTGGCCTCGGGGGATTGCCCCTGCGTTTATCCGACGTTCCGATCAGTTCGACGGTTTATGTGATTGGCAGTCCCCGCGAGGAGAGGTTCGAGAGCACTGTGTCATCGGGTATCGTTAGTGCATACCGTAGAGAGGATGGGCTTCGATACATCCAAAGCGATGTCAATGTTCAGGGCGGGAACAGTGGTGGTCCGATGTTTGATGAAGCGGGCAATGTTATTGGCATCACAGTCTTAGGCCAGAAAGAAGGGAATGCGACGATCGGACTCAATTACTTTATTCCGATCTCCGACGCACTCGCCGCCCTCAACATCCAGGTCTCAGGTGAGCAAAGCTAAACGCGTAGTCTTCACGGCGGCGCTGCTTTGTGCGGCGCCGGCCCTGGCCCAAAGCGGCGCCGGCTATGCTCCCACCATCTCCGCCAACGCCTTCGGCGAGTGGCGGGCTGATGAATCCATCGAGGTGCGCACCGGGCGCGAGCTGGATTTGGAGCGTGTGCTGGCCGCCGAGCTTGCGGCCTACCTCACCGCCAAGGGCCGTGCCGTCGTAACCAACCGCGGTGACATTGTGCTCACCGTCACCAGCACCGCGCCCGTGCCGGGCATCGCGGCGCGCGATGCGCTCTCCGTTGATGACCGCATCAAAACCCTCGACATGCGCCGTGCCGAACGTCCCGTGCAGGTGCCTTACGACCAGCCACGGGAACAGCCCAGCGCGTCGGTCTTCACCGTGCGCATGGCGGCCTACCGCCCGGGCCAGTCCAACCTGTGGGTGGCCGAGGCCTCCGCGCCGGACACCGGTGGCGGGCGGCAGGCGACCTCGCTGCGTCTTGCCCGCACTCTGGCCGACACCCTCGGAACTTCCGTTCACACACCGGCACCAAAACCCGAATAAGCCCTTGTTGTGTATGGTATTTGTCCTCAGTTCGGACAAATCCAAGCGATCGAGCGGCCTCACCCTGAGTTTATTTGGTGGCGTTTCTGTTCAGCGGTAGACTGCGCGCCAGTTTTTTCACGAGAGAGGGCAAACACCATGACCAAGACTCCGCGCCCCGTTTTTGACGCACCGGACAAAACCGCTGGCGGACCGCCGCCCGGCGTCAAAGCTGAATCCGGCTCGGGCCGGCCCAATCCCACCCTCGCCATGACCTCGGCCATTCAGGGCCGTGAGGAGGAATTCGGCCGGGCGGTCAACGTTGTGCTGAAAACCATGGCCGACACCATGCCGTATCAGCACTACTTCAATGATGCGCTGGTGAAAGCTCATCTGTCGCACATTCAATTCGCCAAAGATCACAACTTGCTCGACGACATGATCGACAAAGATCAAAAGACCATGTCGCCCATGCTCGGCCGCATCAAAGGCAAGATCGAGGAAACCGGCGATACCGAGCTTGGCATGATTGCCATGTTCGACCGCACGTCTTGCTTTTATCAGATGCTCGACGAATGGGATTCCGAGCCCGGCATGCGCCGCTACAAGGAGCCGTTCGGCTACGTGCTTGAATTCGGCAAGCGCATCGGCCAGTTCGATATGACGGTCGATGAAATCCACGACATCTATACCAAGCCGCGCTACCACGGGTATGCGGCACAGCTCGGCCTGAAACTCGATGTCTCCGACATCGATGCCGACGGGTACATCACGGTCCGCCTGGTCGACTGACCACGTGCTCCGAACGAACACTCAACAGACACCTACTAAGGGAGACTCTCCAATGAAAGCACGTTTCCTCAAAGCCGCCGCAGCTGGCGCACTCGCGTTCTCCATGACGGCCACTGCCGTTGCCGCGGACCGGCAGGTCGGCCAGTACTCGCCCTTCCCGCACCGCACGGAAGAGCTCGGCGATGCGATGCAAATGGTCTACAAGACCTTCAATCACTCCAGCCGTGCCTACGAGCATCAAATGAACGATGCGCTGGTGAAAATGACTCTCGGGCACATTCAGTTCGCGAAGGATAATGACCTGCTCGAAGAGGCTGTGGATGATGAAATCCGCACACAGAGCCCGATGCTTATTCGTATCGCCAAGATGATCGAAAAGACTGGCGACAAGGAACTCGCGCTCAAGGCGGTTTTCGAGCAGACCACCTGTCACTTCCAACTGGTTCTGCGCACCGAGATGCAGCCGGGTGTGCGCCGCTTTGTCTCGCCCTTCGGTCATGTGCTTGAGCAGACGGTGCGTCTCGGTCAGCACGACCTGACGGAAGAAGAGATTTACAACGTGTGGCTGAAGCCCCGCTATGAGCGCTACGGCGAAGTCCTCGGTGTGCCGTTGACGGTTGATCCGTGGGATCCGGAAACGCGTCTCATCACTGTACGCATCGCACAAGAAGACGAAGTTTCGATGCGTTAAATTTGCAGATATCTGCGTTGATCAGGCCCCCGCTTCGGCGGGGGCTTTTTCTTGTCCAACTCACCGGAAGGTCCCAGTCGCCATGATGTGGACACTTGCGGTCAAGGCGGTTTAGCCGTCTCTCCCGCCATGCCTATGATTTCTGCGAAGTCAGGGGAGAGCATCATGGGGCATCGCAGGTATAGCATTGTCGTCGCAGCGGCATTTGTTTTGGGAATTGGGTTCGGATCTCTAGACATTTCTAGTCTGGCCGACGGTCATGGCATGGAATGGAAGGCAGGTACGTACCCACCTCAATATGAGGCCAGCATGGAAGCGTCTTCCGAAGCCTTTCGGGCCAAAGACATGGACGCCACTTTGGACCATATGGCCGAAGACTTCGCCACGTACGAACTACATGGTGACGATGCGCCCAAACTGCTTGTCAAAGGGCGCGAAGAAACCGTCGCTATTATGAAGTCGTTTTTCTCAGGCGACTTTGGAGCCCGCTGGGACGGTGCCGACGTGGAGAAGATCGGCTCTATCGGAAACGCCATGGTTCAGATCGAACACGACCGGTACAAATACGATGATGGCGTCCGCACCATCTCGACCTTCGTCATTATTCAGTACAAAAACGGCAAGCGCTGGCGCGAGTGGCGCCTTGTCCCCGATCCCGTTTCATGAGGCGGCCTCATATGACTTTGTGCAGATTGACCGCTATTGCGCTCACGCTGTTGTTCATTGGCAGCGAGTCGGCGCTTGTTCTGGCCAAAGGGGACCCCGAACGCGGCCGCCGCCTCGCGCGTGAGTGCTTTGCCTGCCATGGGGCCGAAGGCTACAGCCCGTCGCCGATCAATCCCAAGATCGGCGGGCAGCACGAGCGCTATCTTTTTCTCTCGCTCCAGCAGTACCGCGACGGCGCGCGCGAGCATTCGCTCATGCGTGGCTCGGTCTTGGGCAAGACAGATCAGGACTTGGAAGACATCGCCGCATACTACGCCGCGCAGCCGGGCTACTTGACCCGCCGCGAAATCCGCGAACGGGTGCGTGAGGGCATTCCGCAAGAGGCGCAAGGTGAAGGTCAGGGAAGTGGGCCGCCGTCCGGTGGGGGTGCGCCGCCAAAGTTTGATCACAGTGACCAGATCGCGCTGTACTCCAGTCAAATCGCGCGCGCCTTCTCCGACGCCGCCGCTGCGGTGCCGGCGGATGAGTCGGTCTGTGCTGGTTTGTCCGGCGATGCAAACGCTGACCGGGACGGCGACGGGCTGGCCGATGCCTTCGACGCCGCGCCAGACGATGCTGGGGAATTCGCCGCCGATGTCAGTGGCGACGGTGTTTACGAGATTTGCTCAATTCAGCAACTCGAAGCCATCGGCGCGCTTGGCGTGGGTGAGGGCGCGTCAACGACCCTGGATCGTACCGCGCGTATGAGCCGTGACTACCAAATCGTGCGTGATCTTGACGCCTCCGCGATTGCCAACTTCAAGCCCATCGGCGATTGCGGTCCGGAAGGCAACTGCATGATCTCGTTTGACCGCTATGGCTTTCAGGGCACCATCGACGGCCAGGGTCACACCATCACCGGCGTGCGGGTGTCCGCGCCGGAGGGTGGCGGCATTGGACTGATCGGGGTGCTGGGCCAAAGCGGCACGGTGCGCGACCTCATTCTTAAAGATGCGCAGGTGGTCGGACGCGGCGGCACCGGGCTCTTGGTGGGCAGCAACTTTGGTATCGTCTACCGCTGCCGCGCGGAAGGCGAAGTGGCGGGGCAGCTCGCGATCGGCGGGCTTGTTGGCGGCAGCGCTGGGCTTATTGCGTTTAGCGACGTCAAAGCGACCGTGTCGGGCAATCAGGCCATCGGCGGTCTGGTCGGTGACATGCGCGGTGCCGTGTACTACAGCACCGCCGATGTCGAAGTGGCCGCCAGCCGTGGTGCGGGGGCGCTGGTTGGGCTCAACACCTTCGGCTTTGTCGTCGGCAGCCATGCCACGGGTAAGATGGTCGGCAGCAATGACCTCGGCGGTCTGGTCGGCATGAATACGGACGCCAAGGTCCGCGCCAGTTCCGCAGCCGTGGACATCGACGCTGACGGCAGCAACATCGGCGGTCTCGTCGGGTTCAATTCCCTCAGCGATGTGCGCAACAGCTACGCGACGGGCGCCGTCTCCGGAGCCGATGCGGTTGGCGGCCTGGTCGGGCGCAACAACGGCTTGGTCAAGCGCAGCTTCGCCGCCGGCGTTGTTACGAGTAACGGCGCAGCTGGCGGGATATCCGGTCTTCAAGTCGATGCCGAGGAAGAGGCGGTGTACTGGTCTGCCGCCGCCCATTCCGAAGATGCGAGCGATCTCGCCGCGCTCACCGAGGACGAAACCGGCTGGGCGCCCGTCCAGTCTCCGGTTGCGGGCTTTATCGACTATTACTGTGATGCCAACAGCAATGGTTTTATCGATCCCGGCGAGCAGCGGCCGGACAACTATATCTGGCAGTTCCAGGCCGGAGCCGCACCGGCCCTGCGGTGCACCGATATCGCAGGGCGTTGAGGCTGCTTTTCGGTCGAGCCGGAAACGGGGAGGGAGACATGGTGGACAGACGCTCAGTGATAGGAATGGTGTTGGCTGGCGCAATAGCGGCGTCAGCGCCTGTGAATGCAGAGGAACGCGTTTCCACGTTCCAGCCGTTTGTGAAGGGCGACATCTTCGTCGCCGCGACGATCATGGATCACCCCACCGACGATCACATGGGCACAGGGCGCATCTTTCAATATGACTCCGAGCTGAATCAAAAGGGTGTACTTTTCACCAAGGGCACCAAGCACAAGGTCGGCGGTTTGGCCTTCGCGCCTGACGGCACGTTGTGGGCTTTCGCCCAAGGCACGCCCGCGGTTGTCGAGATCGGCACCGACGGGGTGCAAAAACCGGTGCGGGCGTTTTCGAACCGCACGCTGAGCAGCGTCACCTTCGGTCAGGACGGCAGCCTGTATTTCGGCGAACACCTGCAAGGCACGGAGACGCAGATCGCGTCGAACACCACCGTGTTTCATCTGCTGCCGGGCCGCAATGTCATTGGCGACGGCAACGTCTTTAAGTTCAGCGCCGATGCGGAGTTGCTGGAGGAATTCGAGACCGATACCCATGGTGGCGTGGCGGGCATTCACGGGGTCACGTCTACGGTTCTCACCGATGATGACACCCGCATGATCTACATCTCGGAAACCGGCAACCGGGTGATGCAGTACGATCTCGTCAACCGCCGGCAGCTGCCCGATCTGCGCGTGTTCGACGAGGACGACAACATCTTCATGGTGCTGACCATGATGCCGATGCCCGACGGCAACCTGCTGATCAGCACCGGCAATGGTTTGGTGGTTCTCGACAAGGACACCGGTGAGACGATCCGCTACTACGATATGGACAGCTCCGGCTGGGCGGCGAGCGGCCCGGCCATCGACGGCGAACACATCATCGTCGGCAACTTCTTCACCGGTCAGATTGTGCTGGTGAGCCTGGACACGGGCGAGATCGTCCGCAGCGCTTATATCGGCCAGAACAATTCCCTATCCGGCGTGGCCCAATATCCCGGTTAACCCCGGCTAAGCGAGGATCATTCGACATGAAGATTTTCAAGCGCATTCTGTTTTTTGCCGCCGCCGTTCTCGTCGGCGTCATCATTTGGTCGTTCCAGCCGAACAGTTATCCGGAATACGAGCTGCAGGCGGGTGCACCGCCCGAAGGCGGCCACAATGTCCTGATCTTTGGGGCGACCCGCAACACCGGCCTGCATGTCGCGGAAATTCTTGCGGCGCGGGGCGACAAAGTTACGGCCTTCGTGCGGCCCACGTCCGACCGGTCCAGCCTGGCGCCGCTCAATGTCGATTACGTTGAAGGCGATGCTCTAGACATGGCGTCGGTCGAGGCTGCGTTTGAAGGCAAAGACTATACGTCCGTCATCACCACCATCGCCTGCTTCAGTTGCGATCCACGTCCGGATTATCTGGGCAACAAAAACATTTTCGATGCGGCGGAAGCGGCTGGTGTGAAGCGGGTGATCCTGATCACCACCGTCGGCGCGGGGGACAGCTATGACGCCGCGCCCCTTCCGGCCCGCAACTTTCTCAAAGAGATTCTGCCATTGAAAACCCAGGCGGAAGATCATCTGAAAAGTCTCGACCTGGACTACACCATCATCCGGCCCGGCGGCCTCAAATCCGACCCGCCCACCGGCAACGCGTATGTCAGCGCCAGCCGCGAAGCGTTCGGCATCATCAACCGCACCGACTTGGCGGGCCTGATCGTTGGCGTGCTCGATGACAACAGCACCATCGGCGAAACCCTCGCGGCGATGGATGCAGACATGGTGTTCCCGTGGGATATGTTTTGAGGACATGTTTTGACGGGCCGGCGCGCCCGGGTATTTGCCCAGCACATATGTAACCCCGGCCTGGATTAGATCAGCCGCCCCTCATACAATGCGGCGCAGCCGATGAGGGGGGTGGCGCATGAGCGAGCAGACACAAACCGGCGTCGAGGCCGACGAGTATCCGAACGAAGGCTACGCCTGGTATGTGATGGCCGTTCTGGTCGTCGCCTATGCGTTTTCCTACGTCGACCGCACCATTATCTCGCTGCTGGTCGAGCCGATCCGCGCCTCGCTGGACATCACCGACACGCAAATCAGTTTGCTCCACGGCATCGCGTTTGCCTTGTTCTACACGTTGCTGGGCATGCCGATCGGCTGGCTGGCCGACCGCGGCAACCGCGTGAAGATCATCTCCGTCGGTATTTTTCTGTGGAGCATCGCCACCGCGCTGTGCGGCTTGGCCAACTCTTTTTTTCAGATGTTTGCCGCGCGGGTGGCCGTGGGCGTGGGCGAGGCGGCCCTGTCACCGTCCGCGTATTCCATGGTGACCGATTACTTCCGGCCCGAGAAACTGTCCCGCGCGCTCAGTGTGTATAACGCCGGACTGTTCTTTGGCACCGGCATTGCCCTAGTGATCGGCGGTTTTGTGATCGGCATTACCCCGGCCTTGGATGTGCCGGTGATCGGACGGCTTGAGCCGTGGCAGGTGACGTTTATCTACGTTGGCTTGCCAGGTGTTCTAGTGGCGCTGTGGGCCTACTCGTTGCGCGAACCCAAGCGGCTCGGCACCACGCCGGAAGGTGAAATTCAACTCGGGCTGGGCGGGCACATCATGCGGGCCGTGCGCTATGTCCGCGCCCGTCCCGCAGCTTATCTGTATCACTTCACCGGATTCTCGCTCTACGCCTTCATCTGGACCGGAACCTCTTTCTGGATTCCCACACACTTCATCCGCAACTTCGGCTGGACTCAGGCCGACATCGGCCTGACCTACGGCATGATCGTCGTCGTCTTCGGTCTTCTCGGCGTGACAAGTGGCGGCTGGCTGGCTGGGCATTGGCGCAAGCAAGGCAAAACCGATGCGGAGATGCGCACCGGCCTGACCGGTATTCTCTGCACCCTGCCGTTCGGGGTGATTGCGCCTCTGATGCCCAACACGACGTTGGCTCTGATCGGATTTGCCGGTCTAACGTTCTTTGCCAGCTTCCCCTGGGGTGCGGCGACGGCGGCTTTGCAGATCATTACGCCGAACCGCATGCGGGCCATGGTCTCGGCGTTGTTCCTGTTCCTCGTCAACCTAGTCGGCATCGGTATCGCCGCGACCGTGATCGCAATGATCAAGGACTATGTCTTCGGTTATGACGAGGCCATCAACTTCGCCATCTCCATTTCGGTCGGGGTGGTCGCGCCCGTCTCGGCGTTTCTGCTGTGGCGCGGGCTCGCCCCGTATCGCGCCGCTGCTGCAGACATCGCCGCCCAGGTGTCGGCGCGGACTGCCAATCCGGCGTAACACAGCAACACCACACCAGTTCACCGCCGCCATTGACCATGCGCGGTGCTTCGCCTATCCCTGCGCCACATTCAATTGACTTAGGCGAGGGACCGAAACCATGCGCGCAGTTGTCATCACCGAGAACGGGGCTCCGGACACACTCAAGATTTCCGACATTCCAACACCGGAACCCGGTACGGGGGAGGTCCTGCTCAAGGTCGCCTATTGCGCGCTCAATCCGTTGGACACTCATGCCCGCGCGGGCCGCATCAAGTGGGGCGTGCCCGACATGCCCTTTACCCTCGGCTATGAATATTCGGGCCGGGTCGAGGCGGTGGGCGACGGGGTAGACGACTCCCTGATCGGCAAGCGCTTCGCTGTCGCCGGCAGCTGGGGCGGCTGTGCCGACTTCGCCGTTGCGCCGGCGAGATCCCTCGTCGCCATCCCCGATGAGTTTCACTGGACCCTCGGCACGGTCTACTTCACCTCCACCTTCACCGCCTGGCACATGCTGCACACCATGGCGCGGGTGCAGGAAGGTGACGTGGTTGTGGTTCACTCCGCCGCCGGCGCGGTGGGTGTCATGACGACGCAGATCGCCAAGGACGCCGGTTGCACCGTCATCGGTCTGGTCGGCAGCCAGGAGAAGATCGACTACGCCCAGCAGTTCGGCGCTGATCACCTCATCAACGAACGCGAAGAAGATGAGTGGCCCGCTAAGGTGAAAGACCTCACCGGTGGTCACGGCGCCGACGTGGTCATTGACGGTAACGCCGGACCTGAAGCACCGAAAAACTTCGCCTATCTCGCGCCGCTGGGTCAGATCATCTACATCGGCGCCATGGCCGGGCAAGCGCCCGAGGTGAACATTTCAAAACTGATTGCCGCTTCGGCCGGCGTGCGTGGTTTCGTGCAGTATCACGCCATGGCCAAAACCAAGGGTGCGGAGTTTGCGGAGATTCACGGCAAGCTCGACCGCAAAGACTGGGTATATCCGCTCAATCCGCCGTTGCCGCTAGAGCAAATCGGCCAGGCCCACGCCGATTTCGAGAACCGCCGCACCACCGGGCGCACGCTCTTTGAGGTCGGCGGCGACATCTAGCCGCAACGGGTCTTGCCGGCTGGCGGCGCCCGCGGCTCCCATGACCGAAGGGGCGACAACATACGGAGAGTGGGCTAGGGTTTCGGCACCTCTAACCGCCTCACCCCGCGCTGCTTATGTGGTCTCAAATTCGCGGCTACCCGCTGCAAGCTTTCATCGTGTGCCACCTGGCCTACATGTTCAGCCAGGTCGATCTTGCGCTGTTCTCCTACGCACTCCCGTCGATTCGCGAAACCTTCGGCGTCAGCCTTCAGGCGATGGGATGGGTTGTCGCCCTCTCCTACACCGCCGGAGCCATCGTGCAGGTTTACCTTGGCACGCTGACCGACCGGCTGGGCCGCAAACAGATGCTGATGTTTATCACTGTGGCCTCGTCCCTGTTCATTGCCGCGCACTCTATCGTTCCTGATGGGTCCGCCGAAGTGCTCATTGGCGGCATGGCCTTTTCCGCCGGCATTGTGGTGATGACTCTGTTGCGCGCGTTCGCCATCGCCACCACCGGCGCGCTTTATCCGACCACCGGCGCGATCGTCACCGAGGAGGCGCCCGCCCGCTACCGCGGCGTGCTGGCGGGCATGCTACAGACCGCGTTTCCGCTGGGCGCCTTCGTCGCCTCCCTGTTTGCTGCGCCGGTCCTCGATGCCTATGGATGGCGTCCGCTGTTTCTAGTCGGTCTGCTGTCGATCCCGTACATCTACGTGATTCACAGATTCTTGCGCGAGACGGGTCGCTTTCAGGGCCACAAGACGACAGCCCTGGAGCAGATGTCCGACGAGCGCAGCCGCGCCAAGCTGGCGGCGTTATTCGCACCGGATATGCGCCTGCGCACCATCACCCTGTTTCTCGCCCAGTTCATTTTCGTCATCGCCTATGGGGCTTTGTCCATCTGGCTGCCGACCTATCTGAGTGAAGCCCGTGGCTTTGCCCAGCGCGACGCCACGCAGGTGGTCGGTTTAGCCAACGCCGTCGCGGTCATTGGCTATGTGATTGCGGCCCTGGTCGGCGAGTTTGTTCTGACCCGCCGCACGACCGTCACCATTTGGACTCTGCTTGGCGCTACATCCTTCCTCTGCATGATCTGGCTGACCTCGGGATATTGGGACACGCTGATCGTACTGTGCATCACCACGACGTTCTTCTATGGCACGGCGGCTGTGAAGTTCGCCTATATTGCCGAGGTCTTTCCCACCCATCTGCGGGCGACCGGCTTAGCGGTGTGCTCCAGCCTGGCGGTGAATCTCGGTATCGCGCTCGGCCCCCTCATCGTCACCTATGGCGTTGCTTCGATGGATTGGGACATGACCCTATCGACAGTGGTTGCTATACCCCTGGCCATCGCCGGGCTGATGTATCTGCGCTTGCGGCCGGTGCCGTCGGGCTTGGAAGTCGAAGAGGTCGATAAACAATTGCGCGCACAGGCTCTGTCCGAGCCCACTTCATAAAAACACGGGGAAGTAACGGAGAATCGAGAAGAGTTCGGCGGGCCGGAGGTCATGCAATGGGCCGATATGCCAGATCCCGAACCGGAGGCCGATGAGGTCATTGTCGATGTTCATGCCTCCGGCGTGAACTTTGCCGAGACCCGGATGCGTGCGGGCACCTACACCGGCCTGAAGACGCCGATCATTCTGGGTCTCGAGGGCGCCGGCGTGGTTTCGGCCATCGGGTCCGATGTGGAGAGTTGTGCCGTTGGCGATAAGGTGTTTTTCCGCGGGCGCGGGTCCCACGCCACGAAATGCCGCATCAAGGCCTATCATGCCTTTCCGCTCCCCGATGGCTGGAGCTTCCAACAGGGCGCTGCCGCAGGTGTGGGCTGGCTGACCGCCTGGCACGCGTTGCACATCGTCGCCGAAGCGCGCCCGGGTCAGACCGTGTTGATTGAAGCGGTGGCGTCGTCGGTCGGCTCCGCCGCGCTGCAGATCGCCAAGGCCAACGGGTGCTGGGTGGTCGGCACCGCCAGTCAGGACGCCAAGCTGGCGAAGGCCAAAGAGTACGGCTGTGACGCCGTCATCAACTACAAGACGGAAAGTGTTTACGACCGGGTGATGGAGCTGACGGAAGGCAAAGGCCTCGACGTTGGCTGCATGACCATCGGCGAAGAGACCGCGTCACAGTTGATTGATTCGATGGGCTATGAGGGCCGAGTTGTCATGTACGGGTCGACCGGCGGGCGCATGGTGACGTTCAGCCTGAACATCGGCGAGCGCAATTTGCAGCTCCTGTCCATGAGTATCGATACGTCGGCGCGCTATGTGCCGGAAACCATTCCCAGCTTCCGGAACGAAGCCATCGCAAAATTCGCCGACGGCACCTTTAAGCCCATCATCGATACGGTGCTGCCTGTTTCCGAGGTGGCCAGGGCGCATGAAATGGTCAATGAGCGCCACCACTTCGGTAAGATCATCCTCGACGTACCACAGGATTAAAGGCGCGCCGCTGAGGCGTGGGAGGGAGGCTGTTATGCTTCGTATCGTTATCGCCGTTCTCATGACGGCAACGGCGCCAGCTTTTGCCGGCGTCACCGAAGTCTATAAATCCCTGCGCGGCGACGAAGACGTCAACGTTGCCTATCCGGTGCAGCTCGACCGGCCTGACCGCAAGGTGCCGCTCCAAGTGCGCGTCACCTGGCCGGCCAGTGAGGGTCCGCATCCGCTGGTCGTGTTTTCCCAAGGCGCGGTGTGCCCCAAGAACATGTACGCGGCGGTGACGGATCACTGGACGTCCCACGGCTACGTCACGATCTCGCCGCTGCACATTGACTCAGAAACCAACGGCTTCGGGTTTCGCGATCTCGCAGGTGTGGACCTGTTAAAAGAGCGGGTCGCGGATATGTCTTACATCCTCGATTCTCTGGATGAGCTGGAAGGCGCGCTGCCGGGTCTCAAAGGCAAAATCGACCGTGACCGTATCGCCGCATCCGGTCATTCCTTCGGCGGCCAGATCGCCATGGCGATGACCGGTCTTGAGGTGCTCGACGCGGCCAATCAGCCTTTGCCCGCCGCCGACCCCCGCTTCGATGTCGCCGTTATCCTCAGCGGCGTCGGCCCGATGCCGAACATCGTCGATGGCGCTTTCGCGCGCTACACCACGCCGGTGTATTCCTCCGGCGGCACCAAGGACCTTGGGGCGACCGGACGGGGGCCGATCCATCCGTGGCCGTGGCGCATGGCGGCCTACTTCGAGACCGCGCCGGGTGACACCTATGGCGTCGTTCTTGACGAGGGCGACCATTACTACGGCGGTTTAATCTGCCGGGAAACGGCCGGTGGGCCGCCGGATCAAGAGGGTCTCTCGATCATCCGCGGCACCTCGACGGCGTTTCTCGATGCCTATTTGAAGCATGACAGCCATGCACGAACGTTCCTTGAAAGTGCCGACGTCGGTGCCCTAACAAACAATCGCGCAAGTTTAGAGAAGCGATAAGACGTTGCTTAGATCGCACTAACAAGAGGGGACTCATCATGAACGCGCCGAAGCTTCATCCCGAAACACTCGCCCTACATGCCGGTTATAGGTCGGACCCCGCCACCAACGCGGTTGCCGTGCCGATCTATCAGACCACGTCCTATCAGTTCCGCGACACCGAGCACGCGTCCAACCTGTTCGCGCTCGCCGAGTTGGGCAACATCTACACACGCATTATGAATCCCACCTGCGACGTGCTGGAACAGCGCCTTGCGGCGATGGAGGGCGGGGCTGCGGCGCTGGCGTTGGCTTCGGGGCAGGCGGCGTCAACCTTCGCCATCATGAACCTGTGCGAAAGCGGCGACAATTTCGTCACGTCCACAGACCTGTACGGCGGCACGTGGAATCTGTTTGCCAACACCTTCAAGCAGATGGGGATCGAGGCTCGCTTCGCCGATCCTGCCGACCCTGAGTCTTTCCGCAAGATGACGGACGACAAGACCCGCTGCTACTACGCGGAAACGCTGCCCAACCCGAAATTGGAAGTGTTTCCCATCAAGGAGGTTGCCGACATTGGCCGCAGCCTTGGTGTGCCTCTGATTGTCGACAACACCGCCGCGCCGATGTTTTGCCGCCCCATCGATCACGGCGCGGCTATCGTTATGTACTCGACCACCAAGTATATCGGTGGGCATGGCACTTCCATCGGTGGAGTCATCATCGACAGCGGCACGTTCGATTGGGAAGCCCATAAAGAACGCTTCCCCTTGTTGTCGCGGCCCGATCCCAGCTACCACGGCGCCGTGTGGATCGAAGCCGCCAAGCCGCTCGGCCCCATTGCCTACATCCTGCGCGCCCGGGTCACCCTATTGCGGGATATCGGCGCGTCCATGAGTCCGCTCAACGCGTTTCAGTTCATCCAAGGCGTGGAAACCCTGCCGCTGCGCATCAAGAAGCATTGCGAGAACGCAGCCAAGGTCGCCACTCATCTCGACGGCCATCCGTCGGTCACCAAGGTCATCTACCCAGGCCTGATGAGCGGTGAGGCGCGCCGCCGGGCGGATGCGTACCTGAACGATGGCCACTACGGCGCTCTGGTCGGCTTCGAGCTCGAAGGGGGCCGGGATGCCGGCCGGCAGTTCATCGATTCCCTCGAGCTCCTGTATCATGTCGCCAATATCGGTGATGCCCGTTCGCTTGCTATTCACCCGGCCAGCACCACCCACTCTCAGCTCTCGGAAAAAGATCAGGCCGCGTCGGGTGTGACCCCAGGTTACGTGCGTTTGTCTGTGGGGCTCGAGCACATCGGCGACATTGTCGCGGATATCGATCAGGCGCTGGCCAAGCTGTAGCTGATCCGGAAAAGCAAAACGGCCTCGGCGAAGGTCTACGAGTCCGGGTAAGAGGCCGCGGCCGTCGTGGTCTACTTCACCGAGGCCGTTGCCGCGCCTCAATCCTTGCAAAAGGAGAGGGCGGGATCATTTGCGTCCGGGCCTCCCGAGGTCAGTGGGGCCGGACCTTTGCCACCGCTGGGTGGGTCCAGTCCGGCCATGCGCTGACGGGCACGGATCGTGTATAGCAGTTTGTGGGAAATATTCCCACATAATTCTTGACTCTTTTTTCCCTGATCCGTAGCCTTATGAAGTTGGGAAAATTTCCCACAAAATCCTGCCATTCCTCTCTCGGTGGCAGAAATCGGCGAAAAAGGCCGCTGCCGGCCAGCCCCTTCCCCTGATATCCCTCGGCAGCAGGTTGTCTCGTCGAACGCCGATGACTGTGCGTATCCGTCGGCCGGTTCCCGTTCGCTCCATCCCTCTCCCCTTCCACACCCAGGCGAACGGGAACCCTCGACGCCCGTAAAAGCTCGAGTCGCTGGTAGTGAAGAAGGGGTGGGGCGGCTAAACGTCGAGTTCGAGGATCAGGCCAGTCCGCTGCATCAGATTCTTCTTATCCAGGTCCGGACCGTGGGCCTCGTTGTCTTTCACGTTCTCACTGGACAGATTGCGCGTCGTCTCCGCGCGCAGGATCACGACCATGTTGGTGTCGTTCTCTAGGGCAAACGGAAACTCGTGCCAGGTGCCGATGTGCATGGTGAAACCGGCCTGACCGTCAAAGCGGAAGGCTTCCAGATTGTCGAGATCGGGCATGTCCCCGTCGGTCGGCGCGCCGAAAACGGCGACGAACGGCTTGCCGCCCAGAGGAATAAAGGTCTGGGTGTGCTTGAAGTGGCGCTCCAGGTAGGTGATCTCGAACGGCCGCGGCTGTAATGTTGCCAGCGACAAACAGGTATCTTCATCGGATTTGAAGTCCACCGGCGCTGAAACTGCCACCGCGCCTTTGTAAAAGTCGCTGACGTTCACGGGCGCGCCCGTGCCTGCGCCGAGAATCTGGCCGTAGGGTGCAACCGCCTCTGGAGTGGCGGGTTTGACCTGCAGTACCCGGCGTTCGAGAGATGAGCCGTCCATAGGGTGTTCCTTCGTCAGAAATTTCCGGCACCATACCCCTGCTCTGGGCCGTTCGCCAGTCTGCGCACCCGCGTTGCACTGGCCAGATGGCGTTCAGCGCGGCTACTCTGTGCCGGCATAAAAATTGGGAGACGCACGATGGCAGCCACGATTACGCGCCACATGATCACACTTCATGGGTCCCGGCAGGTACACTACCGCCGCGCCGGGTCCGGCCCGCCGGTGATCCTCCTGCACCAGTCGCCCAATTCCTCGCAGGAATACATTCCGCTGATCGAGGATCTGGCGAAGGACTACACGGTCATCGCGCCGGACACGCCGGGAAACGGATTGTCCGATCCCCTGCCGCTGGAAAGCCCGGTGATGACGGACTACGCCGAGAACGTGCGTGATCTCATGGATGCCCTCGGGATCGACAAATGTCCTGTTTACGGTTTTCACACCGGCGCAGTCTGCGCACTCGAGACCGCATGGCGTCATCCGGAAAAACTCACCATCGGAATCGTCAACGGCTACGTCAACATGCCGGAAGACCTCGTCGCAGAGATTCTCGAAAACTACTTCACGCCCTTAGAGCTCGACTGGAGCGGCTCTCATCTCACCTGGGCCTGGGCGCGTTTTCGCGAACAGCTGATCTTCTTCCCCTGGTACCGTACCGACCTTGCCGCGCGCATGGACAACAGTCTGCCGCCGCCTGAACGTTTGCATAATGCGGTCATCGAATTCCTGAGGTCCGGCCCAGAGTACCGCAAGCCCTACCGTGCCGCGTTCACGCAGGATCCGGTGCAGTCGGTGAAGGAGATGCAAGCTAAGTGCATCATCATGAGCCCCAAAACCGACGTGCTGTATGAAGGGCTCGATCGCATGCCGGAGCCGCCGGATACGGTTACAGTCCACAGGCCCGACACCGGCGCCGACGCCATTGAGATTCTCAAGCAAGCGTTCAAGGACAATCCATCTCCCCAGCAGGCCCCCGCCGTCGCCAAGACCGAGCCGGTCAAAGGCAAGCTGTGGGGCGAATATGTCCAGGTCGGCGGCGGCTCTCTGTATTGCCGCCGCAACACCGACGGCAGCGGCCGGCCCATTCTGTTCATTCATGCGTCCGCTGGATCGAGTTATTCCATGGACCGGTACATGGAGCCGTTGATCGGCAAGCGTCCGGTGCTGGCCATCGATCTGCCGGGCAACGGCGAGTCCGACAATCCCATGGGTCTTGACCTCACCGTCGAGAAACAGGCTTCGTTTCTGGCCGAGGCGGTTCACGCTCTGGGTTACGATGAAATCGATGTCTTTGGTAGCTGGGGCGGGGGGACGGTCGGTGTCGAGCTGGCGGCGCAGCATCCTGACCTGGTCAAGCACTTGGCTGTTCCCAACATCATGACGATGGCATTAACGGGCAAAGCTCTTGATGACATGTCTTCGAGATACACACCCGACATTCCGTTTGACGACTTCGGCGCTCATTGGATTTTCGCCTGGAACATGGTGCGGGATCAGGAACTTTTCAGCCCCTGGTATGAGCGCAAAGCCGAGAACATCGTGACCTATGGCGAGCCCGACATCGCACCTGAAGTCATTCACCGCCGCACGTTGGATTTGTTTAAGGCCTACGACATCTATCAGGCGGCATATAAAGCGCACTTCGGCTATCCGATGACGGAGCGTCTTAAGAAGGTCTCATGTCCGATCCTGCTTGGCGGTCCCGACTCGCCGAGCACGAAGAGGGCGGTGGCGGCCGGCCCGGCGGATTATACCGTGAAGGACTTGCCGAAAGATCACGGCGGTGTCGCCGCAGCCATTGCCGAATTCTTTTCCGCCTAGAGCGGCCAGCCACAGAGTTTAGGGAAAAACCATGGATGAGTACTTGTTGTGGGGATACGTCCATATCCTCTTGTTTGTGTTTTGGCTTGGGGCGGACGTGGGTGTGTTTCTCTCCGCCGTGCGTGCGAAAAACGCCGAGTTGAGTTTTGAGACCCGTGCCGCGCTGATGAAGCTGGGCATGACGGTCGATCTCTTTCCGCGCACCTGTTTTGCGCTGATTTTGCCAGTCGGCCTGCACATGACAGCCGACCTCGGGCTGTATCCCGTTCCAGGATGGATGATCCTCACGTCGTGGATCATCGCTGCCGTGTGGATCTGGGCGTTCATTACCGGGTTCCGCAATGAGGGTTCACCTTTGGCCATTAAACTTGCGATAGCCCAGCTGATCTTTCAGGTGATTATGGGTGTGCTGATCGTCGGCATTGCTATCATGTCGCTGGTGACCGGCGGACCGCTCCCGGACACCTGGTTCGCGGTTAAAATTCTCTTGTTTGGCTTGGCGTTCTTTGCCGCCGTCGGCATTGATTTTGCGTTCACGCCGGCCATCCCTGTGTTTCTGGAAATCGGCGCGGAAGGGTCGACGCCGGAACGCGAGGCCTTGTTCACCAAGCATGTCAATCATGCCCTGGTATGGGTGCTGACGCTGTATGCGCTGATCGCCATCATCGCCTTCTTCGGCAAGGTCAAACCCATCTGACAAAGGGGGGGTGATATGACACACCTTATGCGCGCTTTCGCCGTACTCGGAGTGCTGACTTATTCAATCTCCTCGTTTGCGGCAGAGGATGATTGCACCCAGCCTGTCGACATGATCATTCTGTCAATCGTGCACGATGTTGAGCGCTACAAGGCGTATCGGTCTTCGCTGGTTGAGCTCGGAACACTCGATCAGTTCGGCGGCAAGGTTATCGCGGTGGGTACGCGGCTCGAGTCCGATCCGGTGATGCTGGAAGGGGACTGGCCCGACAACCGCCATTCCTTCGTCATCCGCTGGCCGTGTGCCGCGGCTGCTCACGCGTTCTGGCAGTCAGAAACCTATCAAACCAAGAACCTACCGCTGCGCGTCGGCGCCGGTGAGTTCAACGTGGCGCTGTTTCCCGCCATTCCTGAGTAAACAGGCGCGGGCGTATGGCGGAGCCCTTTCGTGTGTTTTGGCAGCCCGGCTGCTCCAGCTGCTTGAAGGCAAAGGAGTTTCTTGCCCGTCACGGCATCCCCTATGACAGCGTGAATGTGCTGGAGGGGGACGATGGTATGGCAGCGCTGCAGGCGCTGGGCGCAAAGTCCGTGCCGGTTGTGTCGAAAGGCACAGACTTCGTCTTTGCGCAAAATCTCGGGGATCTTGCGGCATTCGTCGGCGTCGAGCGGGATGCGCGCACCCTGTCTACACGTGCACTGGTCGATAAGGTCAGGCGTGTGATTGAGGTTGCCGAGACGCATGCGCGGCAACTTCCCGATGCGGCTTTAGCCACTCAACTGCCCGGCCGTGACCGCAGCTACCGGGACTTGGCCTACCACATCTTTGTCATCACCGAAGCGTTTCTGGAATCCGCAGGTGGTGGCACCCTTACATTTGAGTTCTTCGAACGGCGGCCCCCGGACTCCGTAAAATCAGGAGCGGATATCGCCGCGTTCGGAAAAGAGGTGACCAAGAGATTCGAAGATTGGGCTTCAAAGATCACACCACATGACGCCCAGGCCCAAGCACTCAAAACCTACTATGGAGATCAATCTCTAGATGATCTGCTGGAGCGCACGGCATGGCATATGGCCCAACATACCCGCCAGCTCGAAACCGTGATCGAAGCCCAGGGCGTTGTGTTGTCCGACCGGCTCTCTGAAGAGGACTTGGCCGGTCTGCCCTTGCCTGATCATGTCTATGATGATGAAGTCCCGCTCGAGCCGGACTCACAGACCCCCGCTAGTTAGGAGAATACAGTGGTTAGAATATCTTTGTTGCGCACCGTTGTTGGCGCTTTGGCGTTATCGCTCTCACCATCGGCCTCAGCCGAAACGCAGGTTGAAAGGGGTGAATACCTCAGCCACGTCATGGTGTGTGCCGAATGCCATACGCCGGGCGTGTTGTCGGGCGGCGAGCGCGGACCCGAACTCGGCGGCAGTGAGGTCGGTTACGCCATCCCATTCTCCGGTGTGTATTACGGACCCAATCTGACCCCGGATATGGAAACCGGCCTCGGCGCGTGGAGTGAAGACGAGATTGTCACGGCCATTCGCACCGGGGTACGGCCTGACGGACGGATTCTCTCACCGGTGATGCCGTGGCGCGCGTTTGCAAAAATGACCGACGAAGATGCCTACGCCTTGGCGGCTTACATGAAAAGTCTGGAGCCCTTCAGCAACAAGGTGCCCGGCCCCTTCGGACCGACGGAAACACCGACGTCATTCTACTACGACTTCATCATGCCCAAGTCTGAATGACAAACGTCTGAATGACACAGGCGCAATTCCCGAACCTTCTCTCGCCAATCAAGCTGGGTCCGATCACACTGCGTCACCGCGCGGTAATGAGCGGGCACGGCATGGCGCTAGGCGATGGACAGGTCGGCATCAGTGACCGCTTCCACGCCTACCTGATGGCCCGCGCCCGCGGCGGCGCGGCTATGGTCGGCAGCGAATCCGCGCCGGTTCATCAAAGCACGGTCAGCCGTAGCCTCGGCATTCGCCTTTACACCGACGAGGTCATCCCAAGCCTGCGGCACAGCGCCGAGGATATTCGTGCTGCAGGGTCCCGTTTGGCGATCACGCTGTGGCATGGCGGCCACAAGGACAGCTTCATCCGCGGAGATTACGCATTGGCGCCGTCGCCTGTGCCCAATCAAGCGGGAGAGGTGCCTAAGCAGATTACCGAAGCCGAGATCAAGGATCTGATCGTCGCCTATGGCGAAGCCGCGCGGCGCTGCAAAGAGGCGGAGCTCGACGCCATCGAGTTGCAAACCTCCACCGACTATTTGCTCGGGTCGTTTCTGTCGCCGGTTCTCAATCGTCGCACCGACGCCTACGGTGGCTCGTTCGAAAACCGTATTCGCTTCGTACGGCAAATTTTGGAATCGATCCGGGAGCAGGTCGGCGGTGATATTGCCGTCGGTGTCCGCACTTCCGCGCGCCATGACATTCCAGGCTCACCTGTCGACTATGGCCTCGAGGAGTCCGTTGCCAGTATGAAGGCTATGGCTGATGCGGGTCTCGTCGACTATGTCAGTGTGATGACCGGTTCGGGCTGGGCGCCACCGCAGTCGTCCTCCATTCCGCATATGGCTCAGCCGCGCGTACAATTGCGCGAAGAAGGCAAGGCCTTCAAAGCGGCGCTTTCGGTGCCTGTCGTCATCGCCGGACGCATTCGTTCCCCCGGGGATGCTGAAGAGGCTATCGCCAGCGGTTCGGCTGACATCGTTGCCATGGCGCGCACCTGGATCGCCGACCCCGACTGGGGGCGCAAGATTGAATCCGGCGAAACGAACCGCATTCGTCCGTGCATGTCGTGCAATCAGGCCTGTGTCGGCTTTGTCTTTAGGGGCCTGCCCGGGTCCTGTGTGATCAATCCCGCTGCTGGGCGTGAACACGAGTTGACTGATCCCGAGCCCACGTCTCAGCCGAAGCGTGTCGCCGTCGTCGGCGGTGGGCCTGCAGGCATGGAGGCTGCGCGGGTGCTGGCGCTACGTGGCCATCGCGTCGACCTTTACGAGCGGAGCGGAGAATTGGGTGGTCAGTTTAAACTTGCTGCCGAAGCCCCCAACCGCGCTGAGATGCAGCCCGCACTGCAGTGGTTCCGCGATGAGCTTGAGCGCCTGCAAGTGCGGGTCCACCTCAAGACCGAGGTCACGCCAGACACAGATCTCGACGCTGACGACGTCATCTGGGCCCTGGGTGCAGCGCCGGGCCACACCGCGATCTGGCGTCTGCGCCCCTATCTGTTCGACGGCATCCCGGGCGCCGGCGCATGCCCGTCCGGGCGCGACGTCCTATCCGGCGCTGCAACCGTGACAGGGCACGTTCTGGTCATTGATGAAGAAGGCGGGTGGCCGGCGGTGTCTCTGGTTGAAACCCTGGCCGACGACCCGGCTGTGTCTCATGTCACCGTCACCACGCCGGAGCGCGGTCTCGGCGAGGCGGCGCTGACTCTAACCTGGGAAATCAAAAGCGTTGCCGCGCGGCTAAGGCGGGACGACATCACGATTCACACGGAGACGCTGGTGCAACGTGTTGAGGGCCGACAAGTCTATGTGTCGGATGACGAGTCGATCGGTCCGTTTGACGCCGTGGTCCTCAACACCGGAACTGAAGCGCCCGTGGGGGAGGGTCACGGTCACGCCGTTGGAGACTGTGTCGCGCCGCGTGGGCTGTGGGCGGCGACGTCCGATGCGGCCAAGTTGGCGCGCTCGATCTAGATTTTAGTCGCCCACTGGCATGCGCAGGTACCCGTCTAGCGTTCCGCCGGGTCCCGACTCCAAATAGAAGTCGAGCAGCAAAGGCTGCCCGGGTTCGATGGCATAGGGTGCTAGGTCGTCCACGCCTTCTTCCGCTAGTACGTCATCGTCAAGGAAGAAATTGCCCGTACACGATTTTGAGTCCCGGGTCAGAATGGCATGTGCCGCGTCTGCAACAATGTCCGTCGTACGGCAGTGTTTGGTCATGGCATCGCCGCCCAACTCATAGCGAATCGCGGCAGTATCGATTGCGGTGCGCGGCCAAAGCGCGTTCGCCGCAATACCATGCTCTTTGAAGTCCTGCGCCAAGCCGATGGTGGCGAAGCTCATACCCATCTTCGCCAAAGTGTAGGGTAAGGTGCCTTTGTACCACATCGGGTCGAGGCTCGGCGGCGGCGACAGCGTTAACACGTGCGGGTTGGTGCCCTCCTTTAGGTGGGGCAGGCACGTCTTTGCCGCCAACACCGTACCGCGCAGATTGATCTGGTGCATGAGGTCGAAACGCTTCATGGGAATCTCGGCCACGCCGCCCAGCGCCACCGCGCTGGCATTGTTGATCAAAATATCGATCCCGCCGAAGGTCTCGACTGTCTTGGCGACTGCCGCCGCGACGTTGTCGTCGTCGCGTAGGTCCATCTGGATCGCAAGTGCTTTGCCGCCGGCCTCTTCGATCTCTTTCGCTGCCGTATGGATGGTGCCCGGCAGCTTGGGATGAGGCTCCGTTGTTTTTGCTGCGATGGCGACATTGGCGCCATCCATCGCCGCGCGCTTGGCGATGGCCAGGCCGATTCCCCGGCTGCCGCCGGTAATAAACAAGGTACGGCCGTTCAGAGAACGGGTGGAATCGGGCTGGTACGGGCTGGACATGGCGGAACTCCTGGGCTTTCCTGGGAGTGTCGTAGCGCAATCCACGCTCGACCGCCACCGCTGGCTGGACTTTGACCGCTCTGGCGGGGCATAACGTTGACCGGTTTGACTCGAGGGATAGCAACGTGCTGCGCATGCCGGCCCGATATACTGCTGCGTTGACCGCATTGAGTTTTGCAGTGGCCCTGGTCGTGTCTGTTGTGTCGGTCTCCCACGCCCCGGCTGTTGCCGCTGAGACAGCGTCCGAGCCTTGCACCGATCATCATGTACCCGAGCCCAATCTGTTCGCGGCCACCTGCGCCTCTCTGTGCGACGCGGTTGATCTCGACCACCTGATTGCCGTTGTTCCCGATCGCCTGTCAGTACACGAGATCGACCTGCCGCAATCCGCCACGGCCGCAATAGCGCCGTCGCTGCAGACGCAACTAATCCCGCGTTTGGTTTTAGCCCGGGCGCCACCGCCCACTGCGCTGTATTTAACGACCCAACGTCTCCGCATTTAAGCCTCTCTGTTTGCGTGTTTCCACGCGCCATACCTGCCGGCTGCGCGCCGGCATTCGTTGTTTGCAGACAGAGAGTGACGACTATGGGAGAGCTCCCATCCATTTCTAAATGTATTGCCGCTGCGAGCCTTTTGGCACTCGCGGGTTGCGCGACACCTGATCCCGATGCCGCGTTTGCCGACCTCGGCGCAACGGTCCAAGACCGCTTGCCGGAACGGGTGACGTGGCGCACGGGAGGTTCCGAAGACGCCGCCGTTGATGCGCGCCTCGCCGAAATTCTTGCTGAGCCACTTACAGCGGACACCGCGGTAGCCGTCGCCTTGCTCAACAATCGCTCGATCCAAGCGCTCTACACCGCCATCGGCATTGCCCAGGCCGACGTCGTTGAAGCCGGTCTGCTGCACAATCCCATGTTCGAGGTCATGGTGCGCCCGTCCACGGAAGATGGCACCAATCTCGAGTTTGGTCTGGTGCAAAACTTTCTCGATCTGCTCATGCGCCCGGCCAAGCAGAAAGTGGCCGAAGCCGAGTACGAAGCGGTCAAGCTGGAGGTCGCGGCAGAGCTCGTGCATTTCGCTGCCGAAGTCAAAGAGGCGTACTTCGAGCATCTTGGCGCGCGGAATAGGAAAGACACCTACGCTGAGATTTCTGGCACGGCCAAGGACGCAGTTGACCTCGCCACCGCTTTTCATACAGCCGGAAACTTCTCTGACCTGGAACTCGCCGAACACCAGGCCGAGGCGGAAGAGGCGGCATTGGCGTTGATCGACGCCGAGTACGCTGTCTCCGAAACCGAAGTCCACTTGGTTGGGATTCTCGGGCTCGCGCCGGGGGCCGAGTGGTCGATGCCGCGGCGGGTGCCCGCTGTGCCCGATGTGGCGCTGGCGTTTGAAGGTCTCGAAGACCGGGCCTTGCGCGAGCGGTTTGACCTGCAGTCCCTGCGCGCTGATGTGCAGGCCGCCGCCGAAGATTTGGGGCTGACCGAGAATTTCCGCCTGATCGACGAAGCCGAACTCGGGGTCAGTGCTGAACGTGAACCGGAGGGAGAGTGGCTGATCGGCCCCGGACTGGAAATTCCGCTGCCGGTCTTCGATCAGGGTCAGGCTGCGGTCACCCAAGCAACTCTGAGCCTGCGCGCGGCGCAGGACACGTTGCGCGCCCGTGAACAGTTCGTGCGGGCCGAGGTGCGCAAAGCCCAGGCCGGCATGACCGCAAACCGTGCCAAAGCCCTTCGCATTCGTGAAAATGTACTGCCGCTGAAGCAGCAAATCACTCAGCTGACTCTGAAAGATTACAACTTCATGCTCACTGGCGCCTTCGAGGTCATCGAAGCCGAACAACATGAAAACGAGACCTATCTGGAATATCTCGAGGCGTTGACAGACTACTGGATCGCCCGTGCGGCGTTGCAAGCCGCTGTCGGTGGGCGCCTGCCTTCTCCCCAAACCGCTCAACTCACAGGAGACGCGTCATGAACCGCGCGCGCCGTTCTCTTTTATCGTCCCTCGTTGCCGGTGCCGGTGCTGCTGTCTTCGGCAAAGCCCAGGCTCAGGACAACTCGGAGTCTGAAACTGTTGCAGCCCGTCCGCGCACGCCGCTGCCCTACACACCGGTGAAAACACCCAACGGTTCGACCCTGCCGTTTGTGATGAAGGATGGAGTGAAGGAGTTCCACCTCATCGCCGAAGAGGTTGAGCACGAGTTCGCTCCCGGCATGACCGCCAAGTGCTGGGGCTACAACGGCTCGACGCCCGGGCCGACCATTGAAGCGGTCGAGGGTGACCGCGTCCGCATTCTCGTCACCAACAACCTGCCGGAGCACACCACCATTCACTGGCACGGGTTACTGCTGCCCAGTGGCATGGACGGAGTCGGTGGCCTGAGTCAGCCTCACATTCCGCCTGGCGAAACGTTTGCCTATGAGTTCGACCTCATCCAGCACGGCACCCACATGTACCACCCGCACGCGGATGAGATGGTGCAATTGGCCGTCGGCATGATGGGCATGTTCATTATTCATCCGCGCGATGGCGAGCCGTTCAACACCATCGACCGCGACTACGCCATCATGCTGCACAATTGGGCAATTCATCCCGGCACCTACCGCCCCGATCCCAACGTGATGGTCGAGTTTGATCTGTGGACGATGAACAGCAAGGTGTTCCCGGCGATCGAATACCCCATCGCCCAGCGGGACGACCGGGTACGCATTCGCATCGGCAATCTCTCGATGTGGAATCACCCGATGCACCTACATGGTCATCAATTCGTCGTCACCGGATCAGATGGCGGCCGTTGGCCCAAGGCGCTGTGGCGGCCCGAGACGACCGAGATCGTCGGCGTCGGCCAGACCCGGGATATTGAGTTCGATGCCATTCCTGGCGACTGGGCGTTTCACTGTCATTTCTCGCACCACACCATGAATGCGATGGGCCACGACATCCCCAATCCACTGGGGGTCGATCAGAGCCAAGTGGCCATGCGCCTGATGCAGAAAATTCCCGGCTTCATGGCCATGGGCGAGAACGGCATGGCCGAGCACCAGGAACACGCGAAGTTCATGCCGGGCCCGGAAAACACCTTGCCGATGATGATGGGTGAGGGGCCGTTCGGAAACCTGGAGATGGGCGGCATGTTTACGGTTGTTAAGATCAGGGAGACCCTGGACGGGGAGGGCGATCCCGGGTGGTTTGAAAATCCGCCTGGAACAGTTGCTTATAAGGTTTCCTGACCCGGGCAGGTGTTGCTAACATCTGCCTATAAATCCCCGAAATGTTAGGCCGTTTATTCTCATTCAAAGCACCCTGGGAGGGATACATGCTCAAGAAAACACTTCTCGCAACGGCGATCACGGCAGCGGCGTTTGTCGCCGGTTCCGCATCCGCCCACAACTACATGACCGAGCTCACAGCGCCCGCGGGCTATATGCATGACTTGGAAGCCCGTGTCGGTCACGGGTGCTTGGCCGAGGATGTAACAGAAGTTCGCCTCAAAATTCCTGAGGGTGTGTTTCGGGTTACGCCACTCACCACCCGCGACTGGGAAGTCGAAACCGAGTTCCGCAAAGTCGATCCGCCGGTGCCCGGCGATGGCGGCCGCCCGATCACCAACACAGTCGATACGATCATTTGGAAGAACCCATCCTCACCGATGCTCTATAACCGCCAGGAGGGCTTCAAGTTCCGCGCCAAGCTGCCGGACGAACCGGGCCGCGTGCTGTTCTGGCAGATGGTGAACATCTGCGCTGAAAGCCGTGATCCATACACTGACGTGCCTGAGGAGTCGCTGGTCACCAGCGATCCTAACTTCGGTAAGAAGTTTGAGGAATTCATGTTCTCTACTCAGCACGGCGCGCCGTACACGGTCCTCTACAAGCCTGAGATACCGCAGTATCCGTGGGAGTGGAAAGCCGAGGATCTGGAAACGACCGGTATGGCTCCTATCGAGCAAACCGCAGAGAATAAGTAATACGACACTGGTGCGGGCCTTCGTGGGGTTGCGGAGGCCCGCACCACTTTTTTGAAAAGACATCACACACAGCCGGCGGGCTGCGCCGGACGAATCAGAGAGTCGGGGAATTCAATGAAACGTGTCTGCCTTGCCCTTATCGCTGCCTTGCCGTTTGTCGGAGGTCTCAGCGGCACCGCTTTGTCCCACGCTGTCTTGCTAGGATCAAACCCTGCGGCAGAAGCGAGCCTAGACACGTCGCCCAAAGAGATCATTTTCAACTTCAACGAAAATGTCGGACCGATTTTCATCAAGATTCTTGACCGCACCGGCGCCGAGGTCGGCGATCTCGGCGAGTGGGTGGTAGACGGCAACGATGTCATCACGCCCGTGAACGCCGAGCTGCCCAACGGCACGTATATCGCCACCTATCGCGTTATCTCTGCCGACACTCATCCGGTCGGGGGCAGCGTGGTGTTTGCCGTCGGTGAGCCTGTTGCGTCCATGGACGACGTCGCCGCCGCGGGCGGTGAAACCAGCGGCTGGATCGTGCCCGTCACGATAAACCGTTACGTCCAATACGCCGCCATGCTGTTGGCTGCCGGCGCGGCCTTGTTCCTTGTCGCAATGAATGTGCCTGCCACTGTCGAAGCGTCCGTGTTCCGCATGGGGCGCACCTCGGCCATCGTTGCCGCTGTGACCTATGTGCTCGCGATCGGATTTGGCGGCGCTGAAATGGTGATGGGGGGGGTCGGCGCGTTCTTCTCTCCCGGTGCCTGGAGCCAGGCACTTGGGTCTACCCTTGGTCCCAGTGCGCTCATTGGTATTCCTGGTCTTCTGATATTGGTCTACGCCTTCGGCAAGGGGCCGGATGCCAAGTCAACCGGAGTGTTGGTGCTCGGCAGCGCAGTGTCCGTCGCCAGCTTCCTCGTAACAGGACACGCCGCGACCGCCCCGCCGGTTTGGTTGATGGCTCCAGTGGTGGCCGTTCATCTTTTCTGTGCCGCGTTCTGGATCGCCGCGCTCTATCCATTGGCGAAAACGGCGCAGGAGGCTGAGGTCACTCAGGCCGGCGCGGTGATGACTCAGTTCTCCAATCGTGCCGTGTGGACTGTTGCAGCCTTATACCTCTCAGGCGTGGTCATCTCTTGGATTCAGGTGGAGTCCTTTAGCAACATCTTGTCGTCTGACTACGGACTGCGCCTGACCGGCAAAGTGTTGCTCTTCTTCGCACTTCTGGGTTTGGCCGCGATGAATAAGATGGTGCTGACCCCGGCTTTGGAGAAGGGGGACGGCGCTGCTCCTGAGAAGCTGCGCCGCACCATCAAGTTCGAATACGGTGCCATGGTGCTGATCATCGGCGCCGCTGTTTCACTAACACTCGTCACCCCGCCGCGCGCCACCATGGATATGGAAGGCGGCATGGGTGGCATGGCCATGGGCGGTGGCTTCCAAGCCGAGATCGTGCGGGGCAAGTACACCGCGTCCGTCAGCGTCGATCCGGCAGGCACCGGGTCGAACATGGTCATGGTCGAGTTCAAGGACGACGCCGGTAATCCGGTCGAGATGGTCGACGTGTCGATTTCGTGGTCGCTGCCGACCGCCGGATTGGAAGGGATCGACGGCCGGGGCGAAATGGTTAGTCCGGGCATGTATCACTTCATGTTCGATCAGCTGATCATCCCGGGCACTTGGAATGCGAAGATCGATGCCTTTGTCGACGATTTCGACAAGCAGATCTTCCGCACCGAAGTGCCGATCAAGTAAAACCGCGTCACAGCTTTAACGGAGTGCGTCATGATCCTCACCGTCGCCGGTAAGGAGTTCAAAGAGATTATTCGCGACGGCCGCATCAAGTGGTCGGCCGCCATTCTCGCCATCATGCTGGTCGCGGCGTTGTCGACCGCGGCCCAGCGCTTTGCGGATATCTCGGCGGAGCGGGCCTCGGCGCAGGAGGTGGTCAACGCGCAGTTCGCAGCCCAGGGTGAGAAGAATCCGCATGCCGCGGCGCACTATGGCTTGTATGCGTTCAAGCCTGTCACACCGTTGTCGTTTTTCGACACCGGCATCTCCAGCTACACCGGGGTGTCCATCTGGCTCGAAGCGCACAAAAAGAACGACGCCGAAGGCGAACCGGCGCGGGACACCACGGCGATTGCCCGTTTCGGCGAACTCACCGCCGCGTTTACCTTGCAGATGCTGTTGCCGTTGCTGGTCATTTTGCTGGCCTTCCCGGCCTTCGCAGGAGAGCGGGAGGCCGGTACGCTGCGGCAGGTGCTGAGTATGCAAGTCTCTCCGGTGCAGCTGTTGTTCGGCAAGGCGCTTGGGGCAATGGCCGCGCTGGCGGTGTTTATCGGTCCTATTCTGCTGCTCGGGCTCATCGGCTTGCTCATCGCACCCGGCGGCGCGGCTTACATCGGCCACGGCGTCACCATTGTGCTGATCTATACGATCTACGCGATGATCTTCCTGTTTCTGACGCTTGCCGTCTCCGCAAACCTCAAGTCAGCGCAGGCGACACTTGTGGCCATGGTGGGGTTTTGGGCGGTTTCCAGTTTCGTTCTGCCCCGCGCGGCGTCCGATCTCTCCCGCCTGCTTTACCCCACACCCACCGCCGTTGCGTTTGACAAAGCGGTGGAGGAGGCGATTCAGTCTGGGATCGATGGGGTCAGTCCAGCGACACGGATTCAACAGCGGCAGGAACAAACCTTGGCTTTGTACGACGCCGAGAGCGTTGACGAGCTGCCGATCAACTTTCAAGGCGTGATCTTCGACCTTCAGGAAAAACTAGACAACGAAGTCTTCGATAAGTTCTACGGTGACCTTCACAACATTTTCGAACAGCAGACCGGCTTGCATCAGGCGTTCAGTGTCGGCTCACCACGCATGGCGGTGCAGCTCGCTTCCATGGAACTCTCCGGCACCTCGCTCAACCACCACATCGACTTCACCGAGCAGGCGGAGCAATACCGCCGTGAGTTGATTGAGGGGATGAACCGCGACATCACCTTTAATTCCGCGGCTGGACAGGCCGATTACCGTGCCGGGCCGGAGTTGTGGGCCTCGGTTGACCGTTTTGCCTATGACCCGCCGCCGCTGGGGGCCATCCTCACCCGCCTTGGCCCAAGTTTCATGGTGATGTTCCTGTGGCTGGCGCTGTCCATCGTTGCTGGCTATCTCGCCTCCCGTAAAGTCAAAGTAACGTTGGGTTAGAGGACGAGGAGCGCACGATGAAAGGGTTCGGGTCTGTCTTCACCCAGGAATGGGTCATCCTGAAGCACAATCCAGCCTGGTGGCTGAGTTTGGGTCTGCTTCTTGTTCTTACTGTGTTGGCGGCGCTCAATGGCGCCGCCCGGACCGAACAGCTCGCTGGCATGGGCGGTGGCTTGAACCAGGATGAGATGGTTACCCAAAATGCGCTCAAAGCTTCCGTCGAACGCTGGGAAGCCAATCCCGAGGGCAATCCGCCGCCTGCGGCCAGCCCCGGGGCGCTGGGTATGTCGGTTCTGAGTCATTATGCCGTCTTGCCGCCGACGCCGTTGGCGTCTCTTTCCATCGGCCAAACCGATGTCCAGCCGACGTACTATAAGGTCACCGCGCATCCGGCGCTGACCTTCCTCAACGCGACCGAGATTCAGAATCCGTTAAATGTGCTGGCTGGCAGCTTTGATGTCGCCTTCGTCATCGTCTTCCTGCTGCCTATCTTTATCGTCGCCTTGATGTTCGACCTGATGTCGAAGGAGAAGGAGCGAGGAACGTTGAGTCTCGTTGCCGCGCACGGCGTGTCCAAGACCGCATTTATCCTGGCCAAAGGCGCAGCCCGCGCACTGATGATTTTTGTTTTATTGCTGGCCGTAGGTCTGGCGGCGGTGGTCATCACCGAGCCCAGCCTGGCCGACGGGGTGTTGTGGGCGCGTTTCGGATTATGGTTCGTAACCGTCACGCTTTACGCGTTCTTCTGGTTTGCGCTGGCCTTGTTTGTTAACGCACTGAACAAACCGTCGGTGACCAACGGCATCATCTTGGCCAATCTCTGGCTGGTGTTCGTCGTGGTGATTCCGGCCTTGGTTAACATTGCCGCAACGACGATCTATCCCGCGCCATCCCGGGTCGAGCTGACCACCGAGATGCGTGAAGCGACCGAGATAGCCGATCAGGAAGCCGCCGAGTCCCGCGAAGCGTATTTCTTCGATCATCCGGAATTGGCCGGCGAAGATGCCAATGCCGATCAGTTCTATCTTCAGGTTCTTGCTACCGACTCCGCGGTTGAGCGCGCGGTCGAGCCCCTGCTTGAAGAGTTCAGCCTCCAGGCGGAACGGCGCCAGGGCGTGGTCGATCTGCTACAGTTTGTCTCGCCGGCGATCATGACGCAGAACGCCTTGAACGCCATTTCCGGAACCGGGTCGGAGCGCTTCGCCGACTTCACTGCTCAGGTTCTGACCTTTCATGAAAACTGGCGTGGCTTCTTTACCAACCGTATCGTCAAGGGCACTCAAATGACGGCGGCGGAGTTCGACGACATCCCTGTGTTCGCCTACGAAGACTGGACCGTGTCCGATGTCTTATCCGGTGCTGCTGGTCCGGTCACCGGGCTTGCTCTGTTTGTTCTGGTTCTCGCAGTCTGGTCAACGCGCCGCTATTCCTCATACCCGGTCGTCTAAACTTGATTTCCCGGCGCCAGTCTCTCGCCATCAGCGCAGCTGCCAGCCGAGGCTGAGCTCGGCTCCTATTCGCCCTTCAGGTCACGGGCCAAAACATTAGGAATGTATGACTCATTCCACTCCGGTGCCCACTCGACGGTGCCGTACACGATGACCAGGTCATCTTCCGGCGAAATCCAAACACGCTGGCCGCCGTAGCCAAGAAACGTAATCATGCCGTCGCTGACGTAGCCCTCAGGTGCGTAGATACTGATATCCTTAGGCGGGGTAAACGCGCCGCGCTGAATGTAATCACTGCCAATCCACACCTGGTATCCGTACCGGTTTGTCAGCTGCGAGGGTGACGTCATGTCCTCAATCCACTGCGCTGGCACAATCTGCCGACCGCCCCATCGGCCCTTTCTCAAGACCAAAAGGCCAAGTTTCGCCCAGTCATAGGGCCGGGAGAAAATGCAACAGTGCTTAACCACGGCACCGCCCACGCGGTCGAGGTACATGGTGGCATCCGCCAATCCCAGGGGCTGCCAGATTTTCTCTGATAGGTATGTGGCATACCGTTGGCCGGTCGCGCGTTCGATCGCAATGCCAAGCAAATTGGTTTCGTCGTTGTTGTACTCCCACTTGGTCCCCGGCGGATCGACCTGTTTCAGATCGAAGATCATGCTGTTGAAATCGTCGCCGAAACTATAGCGCGCGCCTCGGTCCAACAACGCGACGTCATAGGACGTCGCCATAAGTTCAAGGCCTGCGGACATGCGCAAGGCTTGCTGGATGGTGGCACTGCCGCGCGGATCGTCACGCCATTCCTCAATATACCTACCCAGGGGATCGTTGATCGACTCAATCGCCCCGTCTTCAAGAGCTGCCCCCATCAAAAGCCCAAGCGCGCTCTTCGACATGGACTGGGGGTTAAAGATTGTCTCGCGGGTCGCATCACCCCAATACTGCTCAAGCTGAATCACGTCGTTGTGGATGACGATCAAGGACTGGGCATTCTGACTCTCTGCATAGTCGGCCGCGCTCTGCAATGCGCTCTCGGAGATGGCGCGCTCGCCTTCGCCAGCCATAGGAATGTCGTCGGTCTTATTGCCCGGAACGCGCTCAACCGGAAAATACCAGGACACCGGCAACGTAAGTGGGTCACCGTTATAGGTCAGGTAGCGAATGAGGTATGTCCTCTGGGTCATCACCAAGGCAACAAGGCCGGTGATGATGACTCCGGCAATCAATGCCAGCACGGATCTGGGCGAGGACATGGCAGAACTATTGCGCACGCCCTAAATGCACACAACATCCAGCGACTGAACTTCGGCTCAATTACCCTTTGAGATGTTTGCTGAGTAACCGAATTCCTCAAGGTGAGGCCGTAATGTATCAAGATGTGGCGAGATGTAGTCGGCGTACTTCTGCCAACGTGCCAAAGCTGACGTGTAGAGGGGCTGAGTAACCTGCGCGTAGCTGGCCGTGCGCACATGCCGCTGCTGCGCATGTTCGTGAAAATTGATCAGCGCGTCATCCCAGGGAACGCCAATAAACGCCACCGGCGATTTGATCTGCGCTTCGAAATCCTGAACCACGTCCTCATAGCGAATGCGGTGTACCGGGAGGTCCAGTTTGGGTTCGGCAGCCCGCCACACCTGCATCACCTGTGCATACAGTGCTGCGGCACCTTCAACGGTGGTGAAATTCGCCATCGCCATGTTCATCACAAAGCGCTGCATGAAACAACTCAGGACCACATCGCAGGGGTGACGCAGTGCAAAGATGATCTTGGCGTCGGGAAACAGCAGCTTGATGGTGCGCACCTTCGCGGTCGCCAGCGGATGTTTGTCAATCAGCAGACCGCCCGTGTACGCGGGCAGGAACGATTTTGCACGGGTGAAATAAAACTCTTGAGCCGCTCTGCGCTGATCCCGGTCCAGCCGGGTAAAAGGCTTTCCGGCTTGATTTTCCAGCGCTGTCAGCCGGTCATATACCTCCGCCAGCGGCGGGCGTTCTTCCATCACTGCGATGTCGTCATGCCCATCTAGAACCTGATCCAGCAAAGTCGTACCAGACCGCGGGAAACCCATCAGGAAGATGGGTGCGCCAGACCAAGCCGCCGCATCTTCGTGTTCCGGCGGCGCGGTATTCCAAATCTCAAGTTCCCGCGCGACCTGGGCACGGTAGGTTTGAGGGTTTGATCTCTGCCCCGCCGGTCCTTCCATCTGCAGGCGATTGGCCTCTGCGAACGCGCTATAAGCGTCATCGACGTCACCGAGCCTGTCGTGAAGCCTGGCGCGTTCAAAGGTCAGCGATTCAAGCTCTAGGCGTGAGGAAGCCCGGTCGAGAAGGTGCAGCACGCTTTCAAGCGCTGCGTCTGTATCGCCGCCCCGGCGCGCCAGCATGGCATGTACCTTCTGGGCCTGCGCATTTTCCGGATCGATATCGATGGCCCGCGCGGCCATCTCCCCGGCGTCTTCAAGCCGGTTGACCTGCTCATACATATCAGCCAGGGCAGCCGCAGTGACGGCGTCGTCCGGGTCGAGATCAAGGGCCTGTTTAAAAAGCCGTTCCGCCTCATCAACGTGTTGCAGTTCGCGCAACGTAATGGCCACATGGCGCAGGATCAAAGGATTGTCGGGCGACAGGTCCATCGCCTTTTGATAGGTCTGCAAGGCCGCTTCATGTTGCCCCACGTCTGCCAGGACCACCGCCAGATTCAGCAAAGCATCGGTCCACTGCGGCCTCAGTTTCAGCGCGGTCTGAAAAGCGTTCACGGCCTCGTCATAGGCTGCCGAAGCATAGTGCGCATTGCCCAGCCAGAACCATGCCTCCGCATCATTAGCGTCGAGGTGCACAGCAGTGCGCAGCGCCTGCGCGGCGTCGGTGTTCCGCTTAAGTTGCTGCAACGCGATGCCACGTAGCCGATGACCTGAAGCGTTCTCCGGCGCCAGACGGACGGCTTCGTCGTAGGCCTGTAGCGCACCTGCGTGGTCGTTCGACGCTTCCAGCGCGCCGCCGTAGATTTCCCACAGGCCGGGTTGGCTGGGATCGGCGGTTAGGGCTGCTTTGAGAGCCGGTGCTGCCGCTGCGGCGTCGCCCATTTGCAGGGCGGCCAGCCCTAAGACTTGATGTGCCCCCGGCGTGGTCTTATCGGCATTCAGTGCGGTTTCGGCAGCCGCCCGCGCTGCTGGGGCATTCCCTCGCCGGAGGAGGTCTAGAGCTCCGTTTGCATCGAATGCCACGAGTCTGGTCCGGTGTTATTCCGCCGCATGCTTTTCACCAGGCGTCTCGCCGCTGATCTCCTCGGACACCTCCGCGTCGCGGGCGAACATCTCTTCCAGTTCCTTCGCGGACGCCTTGGCGAGGTCCTGCATCTTTTCCTCATCATCGTGATGCGTGTAATGCTCGAACAGGCGCATGCGGTCATGTTCCTGAAAGCGGTCGATCATCGCATCCACTTGAGAGTGCTGTTCGCCAAGGCCGACCAGCAGGTCACGGGTCAACTCTAGAGACGAGCAGAACGTTTCGCGCCAAATGATGATAATGCCCAGGTCCATCAGCCGATAGGCGTGTTGGCGATTGCGTGCCCGCGCATAAATCTCGAGTTTCGGAAAATGCTTGCGCACCATCTCCGCGGTGGCGAGAGACGCTTCGACATCGTCGATGGCCAGCACGAAGGCACGCGCCTCATCGGCTTTGGCGGCGCGCAACAGGTCGAGGCGCGACGCATCGCCGTAATAAATTTTGTTGCCATACTTCTTCACGAAGTCGACTTGCTCGGCACTGACGTCCAGGGCCGTGAAGGGAATGTGGCGGGCCGCCAGCACACGCCCGACGATTTGCCCAAAGCGTCCGAAGCCGGCGATAATGACATGGCCTTCCTCTTCCGGCGGCGTATCGAAGTCTGGCTCCGGTTCCTTTGCCAGCTTGGTGGTCAAGCCGTCGTTGATCAGGCCAATCAAAGGAGTCGCGGCCATCGACAAGCTGACGACTACGATCAAGAAGTCCTTCGTCTCTTGCGGCATAACGCCCACCGCCACCGCGGTGGTGAAAATCACGAAGGCGAATTCCCCGCCCTGCGGCAACACGCAGGCCATATCCTTTGCCGCCCTGGCCCGCATTTTCCAAATTCGCCCGAGGCTATAAAGGATCGCCCCTTTGACGATCAGCAGCATCAGCGTCACGCCCACCACGGCCACCGGGGCGGACGTCACCAGCTGCAAGTTCACGCTCATCCCGACGGAGATGAAGAACAATCCGAGTAACAGACCTTTGAAGGGCTCGATGTCGGCTTCCAGTTCATGGCGGTATTCGGAGTCCGCCAGAAGAAGACCGGCCATGAAGGCGCCCAAGGCCATCGACACGCCAACCGCATACATCAGAAGGGCCGTGCCGATAACGATCAGCAGGCCGGTGGCGGTGAACAGTTCGCGGATGCCGGTGGCAGCCACCAGGCGCAGCACCGGTCGCAACAGGTAGTGTCCGCCGATGATCACCGCGGCGATCACGCCGCCCACTTCCAGCAGGGCCAGCCACACCGGCGTGTCGCCGGCCATCGCCTCCTGCACGCCGAGAATGGGAATGACGGCGAGGATGGGAATGACCGCGATGTCCTGGAACAACAGAATGGCGAAGGATGATCGCCCGTGTTGGGTTGAGAGTTGTTGTTTCTCAGCCAGCATCTGCAACACGAAGGCGGTGGACGACAGCGCCAAGCCCAGGCCAATCACCACGGCCGTGCCGACACCCGTTCCCGCAACATAGGCGATGCCACCAATCACCAGCGCGCTGACGCCCACTTGCGCGCCGCCAAGGCCAAACACGGCGTTGCGCATCACCCATAGGCGGCTGGGGTGCAGCTCCAAACCAATGATGAACAGCAGCAGCACGACGCCGAATTCGGCAAAGTGCAGCACTTCTTCCGCGTCGGGAATCAGGCCGAAGGCATAGGGCCCAATGACCACGCCCGCGGCCAAGTACCCTAGAATGGCGCCCAGTCCTAGGCGGCGGGACAGCGGCACCACCAACACGGCGGCGGCGAGAAAAATCGCGGCTTCGGCTAGAAAATCCATGTCATCCCTTCCGCGCGGCCCTTACGAGCGACGTGAACAGACCTACGGCCTCCCGTGCATCGGCGCAAGGGCAATCGGCGCAAAGGCCTACTGCAGGTCGGTCTTCGGGGCGTTTTCGGGGCTGGCGGCAGGGTCGGGCGCGCGCGGCGCGCCGGGAGAGCTGTTTTGTTCAAACGCATCGAGGCGGGTACGCAACGTGGCGATCTCGGCCATCAGGCCTTCGATCACCTTGGCGGTTGGGTCGGGCACGTCATCGCGGGTCACGCCGTAGGGCTCGAAAGCATCGTCGTCGTTTGTGCTGCGCGGGTTCAGCACGCGGGCCGGAATGCCGACGGCGATCGCGCCTTCCGGCACATCCTTGGTGACAACCGCGTTGGCGCCGATGCGCGCACAGCGGTGCACGGTGATCGGCCCTAGTACCTGAGCGCCGGCGCCGATGACCGCCCGGTCGCCGATGGTCGGGTGACGCTTGCCCTCACGGCCGTCATCGGGGGACACACCGCCGAGGGTCACGCCATGGTAGAGCGTCACGTCATCGCCGATGTCCGCCGTCTCGCCAATGACCACGCCCAGGCCGTGATCGATGAACAGCCGCTCGCCAATGCGGGCACCCGGATGAATTTCGATCCCACTGAGCAGACGGCTGAGCTCCGAGACAAACCGCCCCAGAAACTGCAGGCCGTGCCGCCACAGGAAATTGGCCAGGCGGTGGAACACCAAGGCGCGCACGCCCGGATACAGCACAGCAATCTGCAGCAGGGACCGCGCCGCCGGGTCGCGCTTTTGAATCGAGCGCAAGGTGTTCATCAGATCAGCCATCACGGTCTTTCTCGTCTGGCAGTGAGTGTGCTGGGCTTTGACTCGGTCCGCGCGCCCTGAGGCCTGCGGATGTAAGGGCTCAGCGGCCCCACGGCAACCCCGCCAGATGGATAGATATCTGAAAAATAGAAAAAAATCCTCTAAATCTCGAAATATTGATTGCATAATAGGAAAATATTCTTCTATGAACGCCGCAGATCGGCCAAACAGGCATTTCAGCCCTCGGCCGGGAAACAGCTTTCTACCGCACCATCTACAGGATTGCCGTTATGGACCCCATCGACCGCAAGATTCTCGGCCTGTTGCAGGCCGATGCCTCGCTTTCCATCGCCGATATCGCCGCCAAAGTCGGCCTGTCGCAGACCCCGTGCTGGAAGCGCATCCAGAAGATGGAGGCCGCCGGGGTGATCAAAGGCCGGGTGGCGTTGCTCAACGGCCCGAAGCTGGACTTGGGTCTCACCGTGTTCGTGCAGCTGCGCACCAAGCAGCATGACGAGGTGTGGCTCAACAAGTTCGCCAAGGCGGTGACCGAAATGCCGGAGGTGGTGGAGGTCTACCGCATGGCCGGTGACATCGATTACCTGCTGCGCGTGGTCGTGCGCGACACCGCCGCCTACGACCGCTTCTACAAAAATCTCATCAAGAAGGTGCCGCTGCACGACGTGTCGTCGTCGTTTGCGATGGAAGAGATCAAGTTCACCACCCAGCTGCCGCTGGAGCAAAGCAAAGCGGCTTAGCCCGCTCCTACCTCACGCTCACCGGGGCCATCTGCCCCTCGGGAATCAGGGTCTGGAACGGGGCGTCGCCGCGGTACGTCCGCCAGTCGGCTTTAACGCGGTCCATCAGGTCCGGATCGGTGTAAAGGTCAACCGCCGTCGCCGTCATCGCCTTGGCTGCGGTCACCAGTGCTTTGGTGCCGATGGTCGTACCGGTGGCCGCCACCACCGGCCAGGAATGGGTCGGCAGGCCATAGCCGTAGGATGCCACCCGAAGTCCGCCCACGGGAACGAACCAGGAGATGTCGCCGACGTCAGTCGAGGCGCGTGCCGGGCTCGGTTGGTCCGGTAATGGTTCGATGACCGCCGAGAGCGCCGGCGTTTCATCCGTGATGGTGCGGCCGAACGGGTCTTGGAATTCCAGTTGGGTGGTGCGGGCAAAGGCCAGCTCGGTCTCTTCCCACACCGGCACACCGATGGCGGTGAGGTTCTTGTGGGTCTGCTCGGCCAGCACCCGCACGGGAACCATCTCGTGCAGTTCGGATTGAATCTCCACCGGCTCCAGTGTGGTGCGGGTCATCAGCGCCGCGCCTTCGGCGATCTGCTTGATCCACTCGAAGTAACTGACCACGTCGGTGAACTTATCGGCGCGGATGTAGTACCAGACCTCGGCATCCGGCGGCACCACGTTGGGCTGCCCGCCGCCTTGGGTGATGACGTAATGAATGCGCGCATCCGGCTTGATGTGCTCGCGCATGTAATTGACGCCGACGTTCATCAGTTCCACCGCATCTAGTGACGATCGCCCGGACCAGGGCATGGCGGAGGCGTGTGCGGCAGATCCCGTGAAGCGAAACTTCACGTTGGCGATGGCTTTGGTGTTGCCGAAGGACGCGCCGGTGCGGTCGCCCGGGTGCCAGTTCAAAATCACGTCGTCGTCTTTAAAGTACCCGGCGCGCAGCATGTACACTTTGCCGATGCCGGTTTCTTCCGCCGGCGTGCCGTATAGCTTGACCGTGCCGTCGAGGTCACCGCTGGCGATCAGCTCTTTGATGGCCAGCGCCGCACCCACCGAACCGACACCGAAGATCGAATGGCCGCAGGCGTGTCCCGCTAAAGGATTGGGGCCTGTTCCCGGCGTGGGCGCCGCGGCCTGACTGACCCCGGGCAGGGCATCGAATTCGGCCAGAATGCCAATCACCGGTCCGCCGCTGCCGTAGGTGGCGACAAACGCGGTCGGCATGCCCGCCACCCCAGCATCCACGGTAAAGCCGCTGGCGGCCAGCAAATCCTGCAGCTCTTGCGAGGATTTGGTCTCCTCCAGGCTGGTCTCGGCGTAGCCCCAGATATTTTGGTTGGCCGTTTCCAGTATCTCGGTCTGGCCATCAAGCCACGACCACGCCGCCCGCTTCATCTGCTCCGGATCGGCGGCCAGCGCAGGCGTTGTGAAAAACGCTATGGTGAGTAGGCAGGCGGCTAGGCGCGTCATCGTGGGTCCCTCCAGATAGGCATTCGGAACAACATCCATGCCCAGAGTCTGCGCGAACCGGCACGGGAGTCAAACCCGCGGCCGATGGCTATTAGCTTGACTGCTGGCTGTCGGCTTCCATCAACGTGTCGGGATCGATGCCCAGGGTCTCGGCCCTCTCGCGCCAGCGCCTGCGGGCCAGCTTGCGCATGTCCTCGACCTTGTCCAACTCATCGACGATCTCCAGGCCGAGCACGGTTTCGACCACGTCCTCCAGCGTCACCAATCCCTCGACGCCGCCGTACTCATCGGCCACCAGGGCGATGTGATCGCGGTTCTCCACCAAGGTTTCAAACAATGTGGACAAGGTCAGTGTTTCGGGCACTGCGGGCAGGGGGCGTTTGAACTCCGCGACGGGCACGTCTTTCGGCCCCTTGGCGAAGCGGGTCAGCACTTCGTTCTTGATGATGAACCCGGTCACGTCATCCGGGCTGCCTTCGTACACCGGAATGCGGGAGAACGGCTGCTGGGCGAACTTGTCGACAAACTCGGTGACGCTGATAGTCTCAGGCACCGCGAACACCACTTTGCGCGGTGTCATGATATCCTTCACCTGCAACTGGTCGAACTTCATGATGTTGCGGAAGATGCGTGTCTCGCGTTCTTCCAACTGACCTTGCTTGGCGCCAATGTCGACCATCGCCGCGAACTCCTCGCGGGTAAAGGCAATACTGCCTTTGCCCTTGGAAATGGCGCGGGTGATTTTTTCCGACATCAGCACGAACGGTTTCATCACCGTGATCAGAATCACCAGCGAGCGCCCTACCAGCGGTGCCAAGGTGCGCCAGTGCGCCGCGCCCAAAGTTTTCGGAATGATCTCTGATAACACCAGTATGGCGAGTGTCAGCACGCCGGAGAACACACCCACCATGGCATCGCCGAACACAACCGCAGCCTGGCTACCGGCGCCGGCCGCCCCGACCGTGTGCGCGATGGTGTTGAGGCTGAGAATTGCCGACAGCGGCTGGTCCAGTTTTTCCAGAAGTCCGCTCAGCATCTTGGCTGTTTTCGGCCTCTCTTCCGCCAAAGAGTGCACGTAAGAGCGGCGGATGCTGAGCAGCACCGCTTCACTGACAGAGCACAAAAACGAGACGATCAGCGCCAGAGAGACATAGATAATGAGCCAAGTCATGGCGTGTATTTAGCGCGCTGGAGGTTAACGCACAAATGTTCCATCTTTCAGCCAGACCTCGCCGTCAATCGTGACGGTGCAATCGGTCAACAGATCGCGCCACCGGAAGTAGCGGCCACTGACATTGCCACCCAGTTGGCCGTTATTGCCGACGCCGAGGCGCACCACGCCGGCGCCGTAGCCGAAGTAGCCGATCCAGCCAGGTGTCTTCTGCCATGAGAGTTCTGGGTTAAAGCCAAGGGCAAATTCGCGGAACCACTTGGCGTCATCCGGTGCCCGGTCCAATTCGGCCAGCAAGTGCCGTTCACCTTCGTCCGCGAGCGCGTCTACCAGCTTTCCGTTTTCATAAACTAAGGTGGCGTTGCGGACACTCATGCCGCTCCACGCGGAGTAGGGGTACACCACCCGCCCTTGCACCGACTCTTCGATCGGGGCGACGCGAATTGCGCCTGCGGGAATTTCCACTTCCCGGTCGAGGAAGGGCGCGCCGGCCCGCATTCGCGCGGCGGAGGCGTCGCCGTTCTGTTGAATGATGTCCCGGTCGCCAACGCGGAAGGTCAAATCCGTTCCCGCCGGCGACGTCACCCGAACGTCGGCATCGCGCATGGCAGCGATAAACCGGTCTTGATGTTCGTCCAGCGCCTCCAGGTCTGTGTTGAGTACGGCGTTCTGGTACACCGCGTCGATGACTTGCATGGGTGGTGGCGGATGGCCCGGCAGCACGTTGACGCCGGTCAGGCCGGTGACGTTGCCAAAGGGACTGTACGGGTCGGTCCAGTGAAAGTGAATGGTGCGGCGCGGTCCGGCTTTTTCGATCAGCAGAGTTTGCAATGCCGCGTACGCGGGCAGGGCCGGGTTGGCGCCCGGCATCATCACCGCCGCGTCGATGTCTTCCAGCATCTCAACGTAAGCTTCGGTGGCGTCGGCATAGCCCTTCGTGATCACCGCCGGATCCCACTCCGCAGGATAGGGCGGATCGAGCACATCGATGACTCCCATGTCGATGGCACGGTTTCCATCACGGCATACCGGAAATGGGAGATGAACTCTTCGAACATGGCGGGTTGGGCCAGGGCCATGACCTTTTCGCCTGGTTCCAGCTGCAATTGATCGACGACCTGCTGGGCCAACGCTTTGTAGTCCATGGTGTGTTGCGGCAAATTGGATTGGGCCCACGCTGAACCAGCGAGCAAAGCAAGGACGGCCGCCCCCACCGTTCGTTTCATCCACATGTGTCGCTCCCCCTTTCCCGCTTGTGAGGCGCCCGGGCAGGCCTATATCCCCGGGCACCACACAGGTTTGTCAGGAGTGTAGCATGGTCGATACCAAGCGGTTGCTTGATCAATTTGTCGGTGCGGGCGGGTCCGCAGCCAACAGTGCGGCGGGCGCCGCCAAAGGCTTTATCGGTGACGGCGGCAGTTTCGCCAAAGGTGCAGTGGCCGGTGGTCTGCTCGGGCTCGTGGTCGGCAACAAAAAAAGCCGTAAGTTCGCCAAGAAAGCCGCCACCTACGGGGGCGTGGCGTTGGTCGGTGGGCTCGCCTACAAGGCTTACAAGGATTACAAAGCCGGTCAGGCGGTGCAGCCGCCTCCCGCCCAACCTCAAGCCCTGCCGCCGCCGCCGCAGGATTCAGGCTTCGTTCCGGCCACACCCGCGGCGGAGCAGTCATTATCCCGCGCCATGTTGCGGGCGATGATCGCCGCCGCCAAAGCCGATGGTCATATCGACGGCCAGGAGCAGGCCAACATCTTCGCCAAGATGGATGAGTTGCCGCTCGATGCCGCCGACAAAGCGTTCGTCATGGACGAGCTGCGCGCGCCATTGGACGTGGAGGCCGTTGCCGCCGGAGCACAGGGTCCGGAACAAGCTGCAGAAATATACGCGGCGTCATTGCTGGCCATCGATCCCGACGGACCGGCGGAGCGGGGCTACCTCGGCATGCTCGCGGCGCGCCTGGGGCTGGAGCAAGGCCTGGTTGATCACTTGCACGCCTCGGTCGCCGGCGGCGCTCCACTGCCAGGCCGCACGTCCATTGAGGCATGAGGGTAACTTAGAAAGCCGACGGCTTGTCTTTCAGCAACACGGTCTTGGCTTCTAAATAGGCTTTCAAACCTTCCGTGCCGCCTTCGCGGCCCAGGCCGGACTGCTTGAACCCGCCGAAGGCCACCGCAAAGCTGGCCGACGGCGCGCTTTGCCCCATTGTCCCGGTGCGCACTTGCCGGGCGATGCGGTAGGCCGCATCAGCGTCGTTGGTGTAGACCGCACCCGCCAGTCCATAGATCGAATCGTTGGCGATGCGGATGGCATCGTCTTCACCGTCGCAAGGAATGACGCACAGCACTGGTCCGAAAATTTCGTCCTGTGCCACCGACATGCCGTTGTCGACGTTCGCCAGCACCGTCGGTTCGTAGAAGAAGCCACGTTCCAACTCTGCCGGGCGCTTGCCGCCGGTGGCCAACGTCGCGCCTTCCGAGACGCCCTTGGCGACACACGCTTCGACCTTTTCCAACTGTTGTTTCATCGTTAGCGGCCCGAGTTGGATCTCCGGATCGTACGGGTCGCCGGTGGTCACCGCCTCCGCCGCTTTGACAAGATGCTCCACCAGTTCGTCGTGGCGGCCGCGCGAGACGATCACGCGGGTCAGCGCCGCGCAGTTCTGTCCGCTCAGCACGCAAATGCCGCCCACCAGGCTTTGCGCCGCAGCTTCCAGATCATAGTCGTCCAGCACGATCGCCGCCGACTTGCCGCCCAGCTCCAGGGTCACCCGGCCAATACGCTCGCCGCACACCGAGGCAATGCGCTGGCCCACTGCCAGGCTACCGGTGAAACTGACCTTGTCGACACCGGGGTGGCGCACCAGATGATCGGACGCTTCGCGGTCCGCCGTCACCAGATTGACCACGCCGGGCGGGAACCCGGCGGCCTCTGCACATTCGGCGACGATGTAGGCTTCCACCGGCGTTTGCGGTGCCGGTTTCATGATCACCGGACAGCCCGCCACCAGCGCCGGGGCAATCTTGGTCAGCATGGTCGCCAGGGGCGCGTTCCAGGGCGCGATGGCCGCGACCACGCCGACCGGTTCGCGCACCAGCAACGCCGCGCCGGAATTCGACGGGTGCTCTTCGATGAACGGGAAGCTGGTGGCTTGGTCAATCGCCCGGTCCACATTGCCGATGGAATACTCCGGCGACATTTGCGCCATCTTTTGAATCACGCCCGTCTGTTCCGTCCAGGCGATGGCAAAGTCCTCCGCCCGACCGCGCAGTTCCGCCGCGAAGGTTTTCAGCGTCTCCGCCCGCTCTTCCGGCGTCAGGCGCGGCCACGGTCCGGTTTCGAACGCGGCGCGGGCCGCCGCCACTGCCGCATCCACATCGGCCTCCACAGCTTCGGCCACCTCAAACACCACCTCTTCGGTGACCGGAGAAACCACCTTGATCACCTTGTCGGTCGAGGGCGCGGTCCAGGCCCCGCCGACGTAGATCTGGCGGAAGTGGCTGCTGTCGATGGCGGCGGCGCGGGACTCGGTCATGGCGGATATCCTTGAACTGGCGGCTTAGGTGTCTGGCCGTGTTGTCCCCTCTCGCGCCCGCAGAAGCCAATAAAAACTGCGGTTTAGGCTATAAGGCAGCCGCATACGAGCGGCCTTATCTATTTCCATCGTGGCGACACCCTTGCCCTTCCAGTCACTGGAAGCTTAAATGGGGCCGGAGGTGCGCCATGAACATCGGAGAAGCCGCCCGCCGCTCCGGGCTGTCTGCCAAAACCATCCGTTACTATGAGGACACCGGTCTCATCGCCCCCGCCGCGCGGGCCGAGAACGGATACCGGGATTATTCGGACACCGACGTGCACAAGCTGCGCTTTGTCCGCCACGCCCGGGGCCTGGGGTTTTCCGTGGACGAGTGCTCGCAACTGCTATCGCTGTATCAGGACAAGACGCGCCAGTCGGCGGACGTCAAAGCCATCGCCGAAAAGCATTTGTCAGACGTGGAAGACAAAATCCGCGAGCTGGAAGAACTGCGCAACACCCTCAGTCATCTGGTGACCTGCTGCCACGGCGACACCCGGCCCGACTGCCCGATCCTCGAGGGCATCGCGGAGGGAGTTGAGGAAAAAGCTTGAATGCTAAACGAGTTAGAGCGTTGCAGTCATAAGCTGTAGAAAACAAAGCCCAGTATCACCTGAAATTCTTAGAGATTTCGACACTGACAGTTATGAAAACTCTCTGCCTTCTCTATGTTTTACACCCGAGGATCAAGAGCTAAATTACTTTTCCTAAATCAGATAGTATACCCAGCTGTAAATAACCCCGAGGCGAAAAAGTCGCCCCTCCTAATTGATCTGAGTCCATCCAAAGCAGTTGTTGCTGGGTCAGACTTAGGAGGCCCTCTGAGAATGAAGCTGCGTCGTCATATCCAAACTTTCGATAGTCATCAGCCACTATATGGTCGTATTTCTGGACTAAGCACTCTCGAACTATCTTACCTTCCAACTGAGTCTCTAAACAGTGGCTTAAGTTTCGCCTGGTTAGCACAGCGATAGCTTGAATCGAAATTTCTTCATTGACTTCTAATGATGGCATTTCTTTAACAACTAGGCGAACAATATTGCCGCACATATTGAACAGAAATCTTAGATCTCCTGAAGAGGCGCCGTACAGTAACTCCACTACCCTTTTGCCGACTGGTAACTGAACGTCGTCGCCCAGTGCGTATTCTCGACGCCTTAACTCGAGCAGTTCTAATACCTGTTGAACTTTCAGTGGGGACAAATCTATTCCCAACCCAGATACGAAGCCACGCAGTCGGGGGGCCTTAGATTCAACTATACGACCCAAGTTGACTGGACCAGATAGATACCACCACACATTCTCCAAATTAAAGATTGAGTCACGGCCATAATTCAAAATCTCAAGAAAGTATTCTTGAGAGAGAGTTTCCACATTGTTTATTACTACACCTACGCCATCCAATTTCAGTTCATTAACTGCTATCTGAACTACATCTTTTATCATTGATATCAGAGAGCCTTCTCGATTGAGCGGGCTCTCGTTAAAGATAGGGGCTTTATCTCTGTTAAGGTTCACTCCAAAGCCAAACGCTGTCGCGCCACCACCCCAGCCGCCTCCGCTTGATACAGTACTGTCGATTGCATCTTTCATTTTTACCACTGCGCTCGGCTTAGGCACTTTTGCCAGGCTGCAATGGGTAAAGAGAGACGCGATTAAGCTCGATAGAATCTTTAGTAAAATGAGATTGTAGTTTTCGTTATCATGTAACTGTACTTTCGTAATGCAAGGCATCACTTTTGGTAAGTCGATGTCGCGTTTACATTCTTGCGTTTGTATAACGTGCTGACAGTGGTTAATAAAACTCGTCTTTCCGCTTCCACTAATTCCACCGACACATACCAATGCACGGTTGTCTTCAGACACATCTATTAGTAGTGACTTTGCTTCTTTTTGTCGGCCTACGAACAACTTGTCGGATAAATCTGAGACATCCAACTCATCTCCGAAGTACGGACTCCTAATAAAGCCTAGCCTGCGCCACCACATCTTACTTCTGATCCTTAATGGCGGTTCTAAGTGATGCAATCAGTTCCGAATCAATATCCTGATGCATTTTTGATCGTTTAGTTTCAAGGTAAGACAGAAGTCCTCCGAAATCACCAACGCGACTAGTTATGTCTTTGAAGTCTTGGCTTTCTGGCAGCAGTTTGTGCGTGGATACCGTGAATCCGTTATCCCTAAGGGCCTCAGCTTTATTGGGATTGTTCGTGAGCAACCGGATTTTATTGGTGCCATAGTCTCGCAAAATTGCCACAGCGGCATCGTAGGTGCGTAAGTCCGCTGTCTCCAACCCCATTTTCTGGAAAGCTTCAACGGTATCGCAGTTGAACTTCTGCTGAACCTCATAGGCTCTGATCTTTTCTAAGATTCCGATCCCGCGTCCCTCTTGATACAAATATACGAAGATGCCTGATCCGGCCTCGGCTATGCGTTCCAGGGAGTGGTGGATTTGCCATCTGCAATCGCAGTCAAGCGAGTTAAATGTCTCGCCAAAAAGGCAACAAGATTGGACCCTGACAAGGGCGTTCTTCTTTGGTGGTTTGTCTGGTATGTGGAGGCAGACGCAATCCTGACCACGAAAGCTATACCCGCGGATGCGAAATTTTCCGAAGACTGTGTTTAGATCCGCTTCCGCAATTAACTCTAACTCACTCGAACCCGACATATAACTCTTCCACCGCGATCATATGTATCTGGTGACACGCCACCACATCGATAATAGATACGCCTAACGGTACTACTTTGGCGCATAATGCGAAACGTGTTCTATTTTAACTAATCCATTAATCAGCCGGAAAATCGAATTAAATTCATGCGCTTCTGCTTCTGACGATATCGATTGGGCTGGACTAGCCGCTATAAGCCCCGCAATTCGTCATATTAGCCTACTTAAATTGGGCCCCAGACCCGGCAGAAAATAAACACACATATGTCGCCGGGATCACCGGCGCCTGGCTGGTACGTATACGTAACTGCTACAGTAATTGAACCGATCTCAATCCTAGTTCTTCGCCAACCCGTGCAGGTAGTTCGCGACGATCCTGGTCCAGCCTTCCGGGTCCTGGTCGGTGATGTCCACCCCGCCGCCTTCGATCTCAGCATAGGTAAAGTGCGGGCACAGTTTCATTGTCTTTTCCGCCAGCGGGTAGAGCATGTCGCCGGTGTTGAACAACGCCATGGTCGGCTGGGTCAGTTTCTGCATCGCTGCCGCGCCATCATAGGTGAACGCGGCCTGGTGGCCGTACCAGAACGGCCCGCGCCCGATCAGCGGCTGGACGATGTAGCCCGTGCACAGATCAAGCCCGTCGGGATGGTCCTTAATCCACGGCAGGCGTTTGACGAACCAGTCCGACAGGTGTGAGCCGTCTTCCTTGGCGGTGAAGTTCTTTTCTTCTTCCAGCACCGTGTCGATGAATTTCTGTTGTTCTTCGTTGCTCATCGGGCCGGGGCCCGACAGTACCAGCCCGCGAATACGATCCGGATAGGTAATGGCTGCTTCCATGACGATCTTGCAGCCGGTGTGGTGGCCACCGGCGAACGCGCTGTCCAACCCAAGGTGATCTAGCACCGCGGGCACGGCTTGGGCGTAGCCTTGAATGCCCGGCGGCGCGGGCGGCGGGTCCGACATGCCGAAGCCCGGCGTGTCGATGCCAATGGCACGGATGCCCGCCTTGGCCAGCGGCGCATAGACGCGGTCGAATTGGCGGCTGGTCAGCGGCGACTGCGAACACAACACCAGCGGCAAGCCATCCTCATTGGCGGTGTCCTGATAATGAAGCTGGCCATACGGCCCGTCGGCGTAGCCGCGTCTTGGAATCATCACAAAGCCTCCCGTCAGAGCCGAGACCCTAGCCGACGGTTTTAGATGCGGCAATGTGGCCTCGCCGTCCCGGGTTTGCTATGCACGATGCAAATTCATCGCATGCCGGGACCTACACCATGAAACACGCTGCCGCTCTCCTCGTCTTTCTGTTCGCCGCACCCACGCTGGCAGCGGACTGGAGTTATGAGGCCATCACCGCTGCGGATGGCGTGCCGTTGGTAGTGGCGGAAACCGGCAATCCGGATGGACCCGCGCTGTTGTTCATTCACGGCTATTCGCAAAGTCTGTTGTCTTGGAAGGAGCAGCTGAATGATCCAGCATTGCAAGCCGCCTACCGCATGGTTGCGGTCGATCTGCGCGGTCATGGTGCGTCGGGCAAGCCTTGGGCCGCCGAGGCCTACACCAGCCAGGATTGGGGCGATGACGTCGCTGCCGTGATCGCCGCCAAGCAGCTCGACAAGCCGGTGCTGATCGGCTGGTCCTTCGGTGGCTCGGTGATGATGGCCTATCTGCGCCATCACGGCGAGGCGGACGTCGCTGGTCTGGTGTTTGCAGGCGGCGCCATGGCGCTGGAGCCGCGCCCGCCCATGCCCACAAGCAGTGAAGGCCTGCCGCCGGAAATGGCAAAGATCATGAACAACATGATGATGATGGGATCGCCTGACATCGCCACCAATCTCACCGGCACCCGTGGCTTCGTCGCCGATCTGGCTGCGGTGGAGCTATCGCAGGAAACGATGGACGAAGCGCTGATCTACAACATGATGCTGCCGGCCTACGTGCGCGACGCCATGGGCCAGAACCAAACCAGCTATGAGGACCTCGCCAACAAAATCTCGCTGCCCGCGCTGCTCATCCACGGCACGGAGGATGCTCTGGTACCGGTCGATGCCAGCGTCCGTAATCAACAGCTCATCCCAGGTTCTGAGCTCATTACCTACGCGGAAATCGGCCACGCGCCGTTCCTGGAAGACCCGGCCCGGTTCAATGAAGATGTCCGGACATTTGTGGGGCAAATTAACCGGTAATCTGTGAAAAGTAGGCGTGCATGGGCTCGTTTGACTCAAAAATAAGTCTCTGAAATCGTTTATGAATTCAGAGCGGCCTCGCACAATCCCGTGGCGTGCATGGGCTCGTTCCTCGATTTTTCGCCGAGAGTGTTTTTCAGGCTGCCGGCCTAGCTTAATTCATGTGGCCTACATCCACTTTCGCTTCCACCAGGCTATCGGTCCGGTGATCGCCAGGATGATCGCCAAAATCGCCACCAGATCGTTCACCCACACGAACTCGCCGTGAATGATGTTGCCGGTGTGGATGTCAGCCAGGAACAGATAGACCGTCGTCCCCTCCACGGGCGGATAGGCTACACCCGACGGCGTGAAGCCGCCCTCCAGGGTGCCGGTCGAAATCATCCGTGAATTCTTCAGATACCAGGTGTCGCCGCGCCGCGAGGCATCGGTGATGGCCAGGTGATCCGCCGGCATCTCGACGAAGGTCCAGGTTTCGTCGCCGATGCGGCGATAACCGTTGCCCTTCGAGCCCACGCCGACGAACACGTACTCGCCCTCGCGGAACAGATTGACGTTGCCCGCGTCGGTGCCCAGCGTTGCCGGCAGGCTGTCATCGCCCACCCAACTCCGGCCGCCGTCGGTAGAGTTGAGCACACCGAAGCGTGTCGCCACTGAATAGCGCTCCGGCTCGTCCGGGTGGGCGACCACATGCGTGATCTCGCCGTTCAGGGTTTTGAATTGATAGATCGGCGGCAGGTTCTCGCGCTGCAGCGGCACCGTCTTGCCGTAGTCGATCAGCCAGAAGATGTGATCGACCAGGATGCCGGTGAAACTCAGATAAAGGATCGGCACAATCGCCAACACACCGATCACCGGCCCGTGGCCGCGATACAACCAGCGCAGAATCTTCTGCCGACGCTTGAGTTTGCCTTTCGGTTTTTCTCCGCGCCAGCGCCGCGGCAGATACCAGAACAGCAAACCGGTCACGCCGAGGATGCCCATGGCGATGCCGCCATAATCATTGATGAGGATCGACCACGGTTGCGGCAGCAGACCTTCACCGACATGCAGGTCGAGCACGAAACGGTTGAGCGTCACCGTCTCCGGCAGGTTGCTGACCTGCACATCGCTCAGATCGATCCAGGTCACGGCCGCCGGCGCGTTCACATCAAGGCGGAAGATTTCCCCGTGGTGGGCAATGCCGACCAGTTCCGTATCCGTGCTGCCGGAGCTAAGGCTGCTGATCATCTCACCTTCAAGGGCAAAGCGCTGCGCCGGTGCGCCGTCTCCCGAGACGGTCCAGATGCCGTCGTCGGTGGCCAGGTAAATCCGGTCATGACCGCCGTCGCCCGCCGGGACGAAGCGGAATACTTGCGGGTGGCCGCGCATCCCCTCAAAGGGAATGTCGCGCCAGGTCTCGCCGCCGTCGTCCGTCTGCCACAAACCGCGCTCCGACGCGCCGATCCAGCGCTGTGGGTTCTGAGCATCGACTTCGATGTGGCGCATGATCGTGCCGGGCACCAGCCGGTCGATGCGCGCCGACGTCACCCAGCTCGGCACCGACCACTGATGAGTCCAGCGCCAGTCGTGGTGATCGAGAATCCAGCCGGTGATGCCCAGCACCGACAGCCACGCTAGCGCCGCCAGGCCGGCGTACTTATGCACCGTGCGGATGACGGGCTGAAAGCGGCTCGCGCTCTTTGCCTTGGTTTTCGGTTCTGTACCGTTGGCCGTTATGTCCGCCATGTTTTTCCTACAGATTCACCGTCGCCATTGCCCGCTCGGGATAGCGCAGGCCAGAGACCGCCTCTGCCGGGCTGGCCGCGTCGATGTCCGCAAGGTCATCCGCGCTCAACGTCACATCCAGCGCGCCGAGGTTCTCTTCCAGCCGGTCAATCCGCCGGGTGCCGGGAATCGGTAAGATGGTCTCGCCCTGTGCCAACACCCAGGCGATGGCCAGTTGCGCGACGGTACAGTTCTTGTTGGCTGCGATCTCACCCAGCTTGTCCACCAACGCCTTGTTGGCGTCGAAGTGCTCCGGCGTGAAGCGCGGCATAAAGGAGCGGGTGTCACCTTGAACCTTCACATCGTCCGCCGATTGGAACGCGCCGGTCAGGAAGCCCCGGCTGAGCGGCGAGTAGGGCACGAAGCCGATGCCGAGGTCTTGGCAGGCGGGCAGCACGCCCGTCTCGACGTCGCGGCTCCACAACGAATACTCGGTCTGGATCGCGGCGATTGGATGCACCGCATGAGCTTTGCGTATGCTCGCCGCACCCGCTTCGCACAGGCCCAGGTATTTGACCTTGCCGGCGCTCACCAGCTCCGCCATCGCGCCCACGGTGTCTTCGATCGGCACTTCAGGGTCGACGCGGTGAGCGTAATAGAGATCGATGACATCCACGCCTAGACGCTTGAGGCTTTCATCGCAGGCGGCGCGGATGTAGTCCGGCTTGCCGTTGGCCGGTGTCACGCCGCCTTCGTCGGTCAGGCGCAGGCCGAACTTGGTGGCCAGCACCACATCGCTGCGCCGGTCTTTGACCGCCCTGCCCAGCAGGTCCTCGTTGTGGCCGTTGCCATACAGTTCCGCTGTGTCGAAAAAAGTGACGCCCAGATCGCAGGCCCGGTGGATGGTCTTGATCGACGCCGCGTCATCGTTGCCGGCGCCGTAAAACACCGACATGCCCATGCAGCCGAGGCCGAGGGCAGAGACAGACAGGCCTGAATTTCCAAGAGAGCGTGTTTTCATCCACGCAGTGTAGCGCTTATCGCCCTTCGCGCCACCACGTCAGCAGGGGCAGAGTCAGCAAGGCCAGCAGGGCCAGCCATGGCGGCACCAGGGGAATTTCGCGCACGCCGTCGACGACATACTGGTTGTTGGCGCGCAGGCCGATCCACGACTGCCCGTGAGCGATGCGTTCGGGCGCCACGTGACGCACGGTTGGCACGCCCCGGTCACCGACCCAGAACACCCCGCCGCCGGTGGCGTCGGCGACCGGGGCCAGCCTTTCGTCGGTCGAAATCACGTCGCGGTTTTCCAGCGGATTGGCCGCACCCACGGCAACCACGGTGCTCAACCGCCCGTCGCTGAGGCGGTATAAACCTTCGTCACCCGCTGCCGCCCGCGCGGTGAACCGTCCGCCGTCGGCGTACTCCGGGGTCACCGTTTCCTCTGTGCCGTCGGGCGCCCGGATGGTCACGGGCCGCACGTTTTCCTCCAGGCTGGTGCGCATCACCTCGATGATGCCGTCCTGCACCGAGGCCGAGAGCGACTCTTCTTCGAGTTCCGGCTCTTTCATCAGCCAATGGGCCAGGCGCCGCAGAATCTCCGCTTGCGGTCCACCGCCGTCGAACCCTTTGCCCCACAGCCATATGGTGTCGCTGAGCAGCAGTGCGACCCGGCCCTTGCCGACGCGGTCGAGCATCAGCAGCGGACGGTCCTCTGCGCCGCGCATCAGTTCCTGGCCCGCCGAGGCCTGCACGTCGATGTGCCGTAACCAGCGGCCCCAAGATGGGGTGGTCTCACCCGGGGGCGACAGCGCCGCCGTCACCGGGTGCCGGTTGCCTGTATCGCTCAAGGTTGGGCGGAACGGACGGTCGTACACCACGCCCGTCGGTGCAGCGGGCAGGACGCTTTGCAGCGGACTGTCGAACAGCGAGAAGGAATCCGCGTACTCAGGTCCGACCGACAGCATGACCGCACCGCCATCCAGTACGTAGCTGGCGATGTTCATCATGAACTGGAACGGCACCAGGCCACGGCGGCTGTAGCGGTCGAAGATCACCAGATCGAAATCGTAAAGCTGTTCCTCGAACAACTCGCGGATGGGAAACGAAATCAGCGCCAGTTCGTTGAGCGGCGTGCCGTCGTCCTTCGACAGCGGACGCAGGATGGTGAAATGCACCAAGTCGACGTTGGGGTCGGACTTGAGCAGGTTGCGCCATGACCGTTCGCCCACATGCGGCTGACCCGAGATCAGCAAGACCTTGAGCCGGTCGCGGATGGCGTTGACGGTGATGAGTGTGCGGTTATTGCGCGGTGAAATTTCTCCGTCGGCTTGCTCGAGTTCCAGCTCGAACACGTTGGCGCCCGGGTGCTCAAGCGGGGCCAGAAACTCCAGGGTCTCGCCTGCGCGGATGGTGAACTGTTGCATCGCCCCGCCGTCGGCGCGCAGGCTGGCGGCGATAGGGGTGCCGTCGGGCAGGTCGGTGTCCTCGGCGCGAATTTGAATCTCGACGTTCCTATCCACCAGGCCGAACTCCGGTGCTTCGACCACGACGATGCGCCGGTCCCGCTCATCCCGCTCACCGGTCAGTAGAACGTGCAGCGGCGCGGTCAGTCCCGATTGATCTGCTTGCGCCGGCACGTCGTGCACGATGCCGTCGGTAATGACGATCACACCCGCCAGCCGTTGGCTCGGAATATCGGCGGTGGCTTTCGAGATCGCGTCGAACAGCCGGGTGCCGTCGCTGCGCGCGCCCGCGGACTCCGGGGTCAGGCGCACCGTGCGCACCTCTGTCGCGTTGAGGCGTTCGAGTGCTGCGTTCAAGTCCGACAGAGTTTCCGCCGCGCGCGCGGGCCGGCCGCCCAGCTGTTGCGACTGGCTCTCGTCGATCACCACGACGGCGATATCATCCAGCGGCCTGCGGTTTTCCAAGGTCGCACGCGGGTCGAGCACGGCCGCTGCCAGAATCAAAATGGCCAGACACCGCAAACCGGCGGCACGGGATTGCCGGAACAACGCGTAGCCGGTGATTACTCCGCCGATGATCAGCAAAGTAACGAGAGCGGGCATTGGCACCAGGGCTGAGAAGGTCATGCCGCTCATTGCGTCAGCCTCTGCATGATCGCCGGCAGATGCACTTGGTCGGCTTTGTAATTGCCGGTCAGAGCGTACATCACCAGGTTCACGCCGAAGCGGTAGGACCACTCCCGTTGCCGTTCACCGCCCGGCACGGCCGGGAAGAGGGGCAGGCCACGCGAGTCCCGGGCCCAAGCCGCCGCCCAGTCATGGCTGCCGATGATGATCGACGACACCCCGTCGTTGCTGGCGGAGTTGCGCTCTATATAAAGCGGCGCGCCGGTGTAGCGTCCGGGCAGGTCCGGCAGAAGATAGAAACTGCGGCGCAACACGTGCTCGTCGGAGATTTGTACCAACTGGGGCACGTTCAATCTGCTCAACACAGTGTTCAGGGCCTGACCGATCTGCTGGCCGTCGGCACCTTCATTCGCGCCCACCTGGCTTGGCGCATCGAACAGAATCATGCCGCCGCGCCCCAGGTAGTCATTGATGCGGCCAGCCGCCTGCTCAGACGGTGGCGCCTGATCGGCGGACATGCGCCAGTAGACGAAGGGATAGGGAAACAAGTCATCGGTTTCCGGATCGACCGCCGCCGGCGGTGCCATCTCCGCCGAGGTGCGCGCGGCCAACACCTGAGTCAACGTCGCCAGGCCCTGCTCGGAAATGCGGTCGAGTGAGTCTTCCCCCGTTTTCACAAAGGCCAGGCGTGTTTCCAGCACCGCGTCGAGTGTCGCTGGCGGTACGGGATCATCCGCAGCCAGCGCATCCGTTGCTCCGGCCGTAAGAATGATGAGCGCAATCGCTGCCGCGCGCGCCTCTGCTCTTGTCGGCAGTGACCACACAATATGTCCGCGCAGGACCAGCGAGACCGCAAAGTCGACAATGAACAGTACCAAGGCGATAAACAGCAGCCAGGGTTTCAAGCTGCGTTCCTCAGTGACGGCGTCAAACCCGGTTACTGTAACGCCCGACGGCCATGAGCGTTGCGCCTCGATGGGCCCGACCGAGGGTCCGAGGTTCACGGCGATCTTTGTAGTGCCACTGCCGTAGAACCCTGGCGGGTGGGTCGGACCGATATCCGGATTGCTGATCTCGCTGCGGTCAAAGGCCAGCACCGTTGGCGGAGGGGTGATCAGTTGTCCGGCGCCGTTCAGGACCTGCTGGGCCGGCAGGGTCGGCGGCAGGGTCGCTGCCGGTTCATCGACGCCGCGGCTGAGGTCCAAAACCCGGCGCAGCATGTCGACCAGCACACCCGACAAGGGCAGGGTCGACCAGTCAGGTGTTGCGGTGACGTGGAAGAGAATGATCCAGCCATTGCCGCGCGCGTCCGCGGTCACCAGCGGTGTGCCGTCGTTAAGCCGCGCCCAGGTGCGCGCGCTCAGGCCCGACGAGGGCTCTGCCAACACTTGGGTCGAGACCAGGACGTCGTCAGGCGCGGTGAGACCCGCGAAAGGGCTGTCGTCCGGAAACGGTGACAATCCCACCGGTTCGGTCCAGGACATCGTGCCGCCGAATGTGCGTCCGCCGCCGCGCAAGCGCACCGGCAGCAGCGGATCGACATTGCCGTCGATTGTCGGCCCGGAGAACCGCACCAGTACGCCGCCGTTTTCCAGCCAGGGTTCCAACAGCGCCACTTCCGGTTCACTGATCCGGCGTCCGCTGGCCAGAATGATCAAGGCCAGGTCGCGCTCCAGCAGTTGCGCCAGCGTGCCGCTGCGCACTTCGGCGAACGGTGACAAAGCCTGGGTGACATAAAAGCCATCCTCCAGCAGCGGCGTAATGATGCCGTCCGGGTTCTCGGACACCACGCCCACCGGCCGGCGAGTCCAGCGGTCATCCAGCAGCAGTACGCCCCCTGCGCCGCCTTCGTCCTCAACGATGAGCCGGGCCATGCGGTTGCCCAGTTCCGTCGGGACGGCAAAGCGCGCGGTTGAAACCGCTTGGTTCGGATCAAACGCGGCTTCTGCGCGCGCAACCGTGCGTCCGCTGCCATCCACCGCAAGAACTGCAGAAGATGCTGCAGGTAGTGAGGGTGACGCCGGGCGGCGCACAGTAACGTCGATGACGTTGTCGCCGCCTTCCGTCGTGCGCTCCGCCGGGCCGAGCAGGAAGGGTCCGTTGCCGGTAGCCCCGGTGAGCACTGTCAACCGGCCAAGCCGCTGCAGAGTCGATGCCAATTCTTCGTCCGCCGTCGACGCGATCCCATCGGTGATCCAGATCGCTTCCGCCGGGGGCGTCACGTTGGCGTCGCTCAAGCGGCCCAACACATCGGCCCGGTCTGTGCTCCAGGGTTTGCTGTCCATGCCGCGCACGAGATTGAGCGCATCGGCCGCCGAGGCGAATGACAGAGCCGCCTGCGCCACCGCGGAGTCCGGTGCGGTGGTTGCCAGCAGGACTGGGCGGCTATCCCGCATGGCGCCTTCGAGAATACGGGTCGCCGCGGTCTTGCGGGCGGTCCATCCCGCTGCTGCGGCCCAGCCGTCATCCAGCACCAGCACGAGCGGGCTTTGCCGCATGCCTTGGCGCAAGTTCATCACCGGATCGGCCAGGCCGATGATAATGAGCGAGATACACGTCAGCCGCAGCAGCATCAGCCACCAGGGTGTGCGGGCAGAGGACTTTTCCGGTGAGGTCAGTCCCAGCAGCAGGCGGATGGCCGGAAACGACAGCCGCCGCGCCGCCGGCGGCGTCACCCGCAGCAACAGCCAGACGAGGGGTAGCACCGCAAGGGCCATCAGCACCCAAGGGAAGGCAAAGGTTATGGCGCCCAGACTCACCATACGGGCTCGGCCAAGCGGTTGTGCAGGGCAACCAATGCGGTGTGCGGTGGCCGGTCGGTGTGATGAACGCCAAAGGTCCAGCCTGCGCGTAGCGCGGCGACGGTCAGGGCCTCGCGGTGCGCCTTCAGCCGCGTCAAATACTCAGAGCGCACGTCTTCGGTGCGTTCTATCAACACTTGCCCGTCGTCTTCATAGCCCTGGAAGCGGATACGCCCTCTGTAGGGCAGGCTTTCCTCCGCCGGGTCGAGGACCTGCAGAATGTGACCCCGTGCTCCGCGCCCCGCATAGGCTGCGATCGCGGCCTCAAGGCGTTCCGGCGGAAACAGAAAGTCGCTGATCAACACCACCGCCGCATGCTTGGGCAGCGAGACGGGCACGGGCGGAATTTCCACCGGCCGCGCCTCTGCGATCTCACGCTCAAGCGCGTGGGCCATCTCCAGCATCGCGATCCGGCCTGACAATGCGTTGGTCTCTGCGCCGAGCAGCCGCACCCGTTCACCGCCTTGGAGCATCAAGGAGGCCAGGGCAAGACCGAGGATCGATGCGCGGTCCGCCTTCGCCGGAAGCTTCTTGGATGACCGGAAGGACATGGACGGTGATGCATCGCACCAAATCGCCGCCGTCTGCGCCGCGTCCCATTCCTGCTCGCGCACGAACACCGGGCCGAACTTTGCCGTTTGCCGCCAGTCGATGCTGTAGGCGGGGTCGCTTTGCGTGTAGTGACGGAATTGCCAGAACGTATCGCCCGGTCCCGCGCGCCGCCGCCCATGACTGCCCAGCGACACCGTCGCGGCGACGCGGTGGGCGTCGATCAGCAACGGCGGCAGCGTTGACGCTGCGACCTCGGCGCGGTGCTGCAGGGCGTGGGAGTGAACAGGCACGAGTCAGTCAGTTCAGCCGTTGTCCGCCGCGTCGCGCAGGCGGTTGATGACGTCATCCAGGCTGCGGCCATCGGCGCGGGCGGTGAAACTCAACGCCATGCGATGCCTGAGTACCGGCTGGGCCAGTGCCAGCACATCATCGACCGAAGGGGCCAGGCGTCCGTCCAGCAGAGCCCGCGCGCGGACCGCCAGCATCAGGGCCTGGCTGGCCCGCGGTCCCGGACCCCAGGCGACCCAGTCTTTAACTTCGTCGATGTCGCTGGTCTCAGGCCGCCCAGCTCGCACCAGCTTCAAGATCGCATCAATGACGCTGTCGCCCACGGGCAGTTGCCGCACTAGGGCTTGGGCGTCCATCAGCTCACTCGGCGTGATCACCTGTTCCGGTTCGGACTCCCGTGTGCCGGTGGTTGCGATGATGATCTCGCGTTCGGCATCGCCGTCCGGATAGGAAATGTCAATTTGCATCAAAAAGCGGTCCAGCTGCGCTTCCGGAAGAGGGTAGGTGCCTTCCTGTTCGATCGGGTTCTGCGTCGCAAGCACGTGGAACGGTTGCGGCAGGTCATGGTACTGCCCGGCGATCGACACCCGGCGTTCCTGCATCGCCTGCAACAAGGCGCTTTGGGTGCGCGGGCTGGCGCGGTTGATTTCGTCGGCCATGAGCAGTTGGCTGAACACCGGGCCGCGCACGAAGCGGAAGAACCTCTTGCCCTCTTCGTTCTCCTCGAGAATCTCCGAGCCCAGAATGTCGGCGGGCATCAGGTCAGGTGTGAACTGGACCCGCTTGTCTTCCAAACCCAACACTGTGCCTAGGGTTTGCACCAATTTTGTTTTCGCCAACCCCGGCACGCCGATAAGCAGGATATGGCCGCCGGCCAGCAGGGTGATCAGGCTTTCTTCCACCACCAGGCTTTGACCCAGAATGACGGTTTCCACAGCCGCCTTGGCGCGGGTCATCATGGCGCTGACGCGTTCCACGTCTTCGACCGAGACCTCCGCTGTCGGATCCGTCCGTTGTGTTATCGTGTCGGTCACCTAAATATCTCCAGAACAAGGATTTCTTATGCCGTCGCCCGAGTATGGAGGCTCCGGTGGGTAAGTTAGAAGAAGATTCTGCGGCCAATGCCCTCACATCCTTGAGGGTATCCGGCACCCGGGCGGACCAGCACCCCAATCAGGACGAAGATTGCGGTGATTTCGGCATCCGCATCGACCGCAACGGCACCTGGTATTACCGCGGCTCGCCCATCGGTCGGAAGCCGATGGTCAAACTGTTCAGCACCGTGCTCAACCGCCGCGACGACGGCTCCTATTGGCTGACCACACCGGTCGAAAACGGCCGCATTGAAGTCGAGGATGTCCCGTACATCGCGGTTGAGGTGATGCATGCGGGCGAGGGCGCGGCCCAGGAGATCGATTTCCGCACCAATCTCGATCATCACGTCCCGCTTGGAGCCGATCACGCGCTCCGGGTCGACGTGGACGAAACCACTGGAGAGCCATCGCCATATGTTCACGTCGAGAAGGGCCTGGAGGCGCGCTTGGCCCGTTCGGTGTTTTACCATCTGATCGATCTGGCGGAAGAAGATGAGCAAAATGGCCGTGCGGTGCTCGGCGTAAGGAGCCGGGGTGTGTTCTTTCCCATTGGGGACCTTCCCGGAGATACCGCCTGACATGTTGAGCCCGGATGATATCCGTCAACGTTTGGCACGGCGCAGAACGCCGCAGGAGCGCGGCGACGTTGTCACCGGCCAGGCGCTGTTGGCCGAGGGTGGGCTTACCGAGTTTGAAGACCACGGCTTCGGCCCTGTTCCGTCCAGCGGCATTCCCTATGCCAAGGGCGCCGGCGCTGCCGGCGTGCGGGCTAAACGCACACGAGCGGGGGTGTTGGTTCCCCTGCTGTGCCGCGGTCAACGCCTGCATGTTCTGCTCACCCGCCGCACGGATGACTTAGCTAAGCACGCGGGCCAGGTTGCATTCCCTGGCGGGCGGCTCGACGAAGGTGACGCCGATGAAGAGGCAGCGGCGCTGCGGGAAGCGCACGAGGAAGTGGGTTTACATCCGGGCGATGTCGACGTGCTCGGGCGGCTCGATCCCTATCTCACGATCACCGGATTCGAGGTCGTACCGGTCGTCGGCTTTGTCGCGCGGCCGCCCGACGACTTCACACCGGAACCTGGCGAGGTGGCCGACATCTTCGAGGTGCCCTTGGATTTCCTGCTCGACCGGGCCAATCATCAGAAGGTCAAGCGGGTGGTGAACGGGCTCGACCGTGCCTACTACGCTATGCCCTATGAATCGTATTATATTTGGGGGGCGACTGCGGGAATGATCGTCAATATGGCTGAGGTCTTGAGCGTCTAATGGCTCGTGTCTTTTTCACCTATGTTCTGCCGTTTCTCCTGCCGCTTACGGTGTATCTGCTGTGGGTGTGGTACCGGACCGTCCACGCGCGCAAACACGGCGGCGAAGCGCCAAATCTTGAAAAAGGTCCGTGGCCGTTGATGCTGCTGTTGGGTGCGGTCCTGACGCTTGGCGTGCTTGCGTTCGCCGCGCTAAACCGGGGCGCCAATCCAGATGCGGAGTACACTCCACCGCGCTACGAAGACGGCAAAATCATTCCTGGGCAGTTGCAGGAAAAGTAAGCCGATCGTGGCCGACCGCTTTCCTGATGCGCCGTGGCTTCAAGACCCATCGCTGCAAAAAGTTTTGGCCGCGCTCGGCGCGCCGCAGACGGATGTTCGGGCGGTGGGCGGTTGCGTGCGCGACACGGTGTTGGAGCGCGATGTCACAGATATCGACCTCGCCACCCCGGATCTTCCTGACGTCACGATCGAGAAACTCGAAGCAGCAGGCCTGAAAGCCGCGCCCACGGGCATTGAGCACGGCACCGTCACCGCTGTGGCCGGCGGACAGGGCTTCGAGATCACGACGTTGCGCAAGGACACCGCATGCGATGGACGCCATGCATCTGTCGAGTTCACCGCCGACTGGCAGGAAGATGCTGCGCGCCGCGACTTTACCTTTAACGCGATGTCGATGACTCCTGCCGGAGAGATATTTGATTTCTTTGGCGGGGTGGAAGACGCCAAGGCTGGGAGGGTGAACTTCGTTGGCGCACCCGCTGACAGGATTCAGGAGGACTACCTCCGCATTCTCAGGCTGTTCCGTTTCCTGGCCCACTATGGCCGGTGCGATCCAGACGCCGCCACTCTTGACGCTTGCCGGACGTTTGCATCCCACATTTCGGGTTTATCGGCGGACCGCGTGCGCAACGAAATGGTGAAGCTGTTGTCTGCGCCAGACCCTCGACGCGCTGTGGTTTTGATGAGCGAGACGGGTGTGCTTGACGCCGTCTTTTCTGGCCGCACGGATATCGGTTCGCTGGCACGGCTCATCGATCTCGAACACCGTGTTGCCGAGAGCGGGCCGGCGGACGACCAAGACCGGTGGCATCGCAGATGGTGTGCGGTATTGCCCGAACATGATGAAGAGATTTCGCACCGGTTCCACATGTCAAAGCGCGATGCGAAAGTCCTTAAGGACCTCATGATCGCTGCAGACGCATGTCCGGTAGGTAAAGATGAGGCGGCGTGGCGTTCGTTTTTCTATGCGCACTATAAGGTTGCGGCAGACGCAGTCCTGATTGCTGCCGCGCGACTGTCCGAGTGCGACCCTGACGAGGCTGGTGAAAATTATGCTTCGGCCCGCACATGGCGGCAGCCGGTTTTTCCTCTGACTGGGCGTGACCTCCAAGATGTCGGATTTGCGCCGGGGACTGTCCTTGGCAGGGCATTGGACGGCCTTGAGCGGCAGTGGGTTGAGAGTGGATTCGCCCTGTCCCGCGATGACCTGCTGCGCGCCGCCAATGACCTCAAGCCATAGCCCAAACCATAGTCGATGAAAAAAGCCCCGCCTCTGGAGGGGCGGGGCTGAGCGACGGAGCAATATCTGGCGACGGGAGGGGATCCGTCATCGTCTGACTTTGCTGATATTGACCCTACAAACCCAATCCTTACACAGACATTGCAGACACATTACGCGGCTGTCATGTGCTGCTCTCATGTGCCGCTGTCATGGGGCGTGAAATGCCCCAGTTGCCGTAAGGCTTCGGCGGCGGCAATGGCGGCAGACTGGGCGACATTGAGAGAGCGGGTCCCCGGCGCCATGGGAATGACGATCCGTGCATCCGCAACCTCATGAACATCGTCGGGAACCCCGGCACTCTCCCGACCGAACAGCAACACGTCGCCTGATAAGAATGAGAATGAGTGGCAAGGTGTCGCCGCCCGTGTCGTGAGCAACACGATACGTCCGGCGCGCGGGGCACCGTGAAACGCCTGCCAAGACGTATGCCGCTTCAAATCGGCCCCATCAGCGTAGTCCATGGCCGCGCGTTTCAACCGCTTGTCATCGAGTACGAAACCGCACGGTTCAATGATCTCGACGGGCAGGCCGAAACAGGCGCCCAAGCGCAAGATCGCCCCGGCATTTTGAGGGATATCGGGTTGAAAAAGAGCGAGTGTGATCAAAGCGTTATTAGGCCTCATGTCTTGGCGATGCGCGGCCAGTAAAGGCCTTTTCACGGCGTATAAAATATCCTATACCCCATCCCGTTGTTTTCCTTAGAGTTTCGTATTGGTTGGGAAAGCGGGACGGGACATTTCGGGCTTTTTTAGTCCGTTTTGCGGGGTAGACTTCAGGACATGTCTTGGAAGCTCCGGTGTTGCGCATCTTTCCCGGTGCGGAAATAAGTTCAAGAGGTCTGACATATGACGGACACGGCAGAGCATCAGGCGGTTCCGACGCCCGACGAGTCCAGGCGGGATTTTCTTCTTCATGCCACGGTAGCAACGGGTGCGGTTGGCGCGGCTGTATCTTTATGGCCTCTCGTCGACAGTATGAACCCGGCTGCGGATACCCTGGCTCTTTCATCGGTGGAAGTCAGTCTCGCCGCGCTTGAGGAAGGTCAGGCCATTACCATCAGCTGGCGTGGCAAGCCCGTGTTCGTGCGTCATCGCACACCGGGAGAGATCGAAGAGGCTCAGTCAGAGCGCTGGCAAGACATGCCAGACCCGCAGGCTGACGAAGACCGCGTCATTGATCCCAAGTACCTTGTCGTCGTCGGTGTCTGCACCCACCTCGGCTGTATTCCGTTGGGGCAAAAAACCACTGAGGCGCGCGGCGACTTCGGTGGTTATTTCTGCCCGTGTCACGGCTCTCACTACGACAAGTCCGCGCGCATCCGTAAGGGACCTGCGCCGACGAACCTCGAAGTGCCTGAGTACACTTTCCTCTCCGAAACAAACATTCGCATCGGGTAAGGAGCGCCCCGGATATGAGTACTGAGAAAGGTTGGGGCGCCCGCGCCTTTGATTGGTTTGAAGAGCGCCTGCCCATTGTCTCCTTTATCGATCATTCGGTCGGGACGCAGTATCCCGCGCCGAAGAATCTAAACTACTTCTGGAATTTCGGCTCGCTGGCCGGCTTCATGCTGGTGGTGATGATCCTCACCGGCATCCTGCTGGCCATGTCGTACACGCCGCATGTTGATTATGCCTTTGACAGCGTCGAGCGCATTATGCGCGACGTGAATTCCGGCTGGCTGCTGCGCTACATGCACGCCAACGGAGCCAGCTTCTTCTTTATCGTCGTGTACATCCATATTTTCCGCGGTATGTACTACGGGTCGTACAAAGCGCCGCGTGAAGTGTTGTGGTGGCTCGGAATCATCATTCTGCTTCTCATGATGGCCACGGCCTTCATGGGGTACGTGTTGCCTTGGGGGCAGATGAGCTTCTGGGGTGCGACTGTGATCACCAACCTGTTCTCCGCGATCCCTGTGATCGGCGATGAAATCGTGACCTGGCTGTGGGGCGGTTTTGCGGTCGGCAACCCGACTCTCAACCGTTTCTTCGCCCTGCACTATCTTCTGCCGTTCGTGATCGTCGGTGTTGTGGTCCTACATATCTGGGCGCTTCACATTCCGGGCTCGAACAATCCCACCGGTATCGAAGCCGCACCGCAGGACAAGATCCCGTTCCATCCTTACTACACGGCGAAAGACGCCTTCGGCCTTGGCGTCTTCCTGCTGATCTATTTTGCCGTGGTGTTCTGGGCGCCGAACTCGCTTGGCCATCCGGACAACTACATCCCGGCCAATCCGCTGGCGACGCCGGCGCACATCGTGCCTGAATGGTACTTCCTGCCGTTCTACGCCATCTTGCGCTCGGTCGATAACAAGCTCCTCGGCGTCGTTCTGATGTTCGCCTCGATCCTGATCTTGTTTGTGCTGCCGTGGCTGGACACGTCCCGGATCCGGTCCGCCAACTTCCGCCCGATCTTCCGTGTTCTGTTCTGGATTTTCTTCGTGGTTTGCATCGTGCTCGGCTGGTGTGGATCCCAGACAGCCGAGGGTCTGCCGTTAATCCTGAGCCGGGTGGGCACCTTCTGGTACTTCTTCCACTTCCTGGTGCTTCTGCCGGTGGTGGGGTGGATTGAGACCCCTAGATCCTTGCCAACAAGCATAAGCACGCCCGTTGTGGCCAAACCTGCGGAGTAGAGATCATGAGAACTGGTGTTTTATCTTTCGCCGCAGTCGTTGCCCTCGCTTTCGCGACTTTTATGCCCGCTGGCCCGGCTCTGGCTGCCGGAGAACAAGCCGAGCTCGATCCGCAAGAATGGTCGTGGCAAGGGATTTTCGGTGGGTTTGACCGCCAGCAGCTGCAGCGCGGCTTTCAAGTCTACACAGAGGTGTGTGCCGCCTGTCACGGGCTTGATTACGTTGCGTTCCGGAACCTTGAGGAGATCGGCTACTCTGAAGACCAGGTCAAATATCTGGCGTCATTGTATGAAGTCGAAGAGTGCTGTGACGACTTTGGCGACCCGATTTACCGTCCGGCCATTCCGGCAGACCGCATTCCTAATCCTTATCCGAACGAGCAGTTCGCCAGGGCGTCAAATGGCGGAGCGTTGCCGCCCGATATGTCGTTGCTGACGAAGGCGCGGGCCAATGGCCCCGACTACGTCTACAATCTGATTCTCGGTTATGAGGACCCGCCGCCGGAGCTCGAAGACGAGATCATGCCGGGCATGTATTACAACACGATCTTCGATGGCAATCAGATCGCTATGGCCCGGCAGTTGTTCGATGACCTTGTTGAGTATTCCGATGGCACGCCGGCCACCGAAGCGCAAATGGCCAAGGACGTCGTTGCCTTCATGCACTGGGCGGCTGAGCCCAAGCTGGAAGTCCGCAAGCAGACCGGCATCCGCGTCATGCTCTTCACATTTGTCTTCACCATCCTGGCGTACTTCTTGAAGCGCCGCATCTGGGCTGACGTTAAGCACTAGGCCCTGCCTAGAAGACCAAAAAGTGAAACGCCGCCGGCCCTCGCGCCGGCGGTTTTCTTTTGGTGGGATGTGACTCTTTAGACGTTGAACAGGAAATGCATCACGTCGCCATCCTTGACGACGTACTCTTTGCCTTCCTGGCGCATCTTCCCCGCATCCTTGGCCGCCTGTTCGCCGCCTAAGGAGATGAAATCGTCATAAGCGATGGTTTCCGCGCGGATGAAGCCCCGTTCAAAGTCGGTATGGATGACACCCGCCGCCTGAGGCGCTTTGGCGCCACGGCTCACCGTCCAGGCGCGCGCCTCCTTGGGGCCGGCGGTGAAGAAGGTCAGCAAATCGAGCAAGCTGTATCCAGCCCTGATAATGCGCGACAGGCCTGTCTCTTCAAGTCCGAGAGACTCGAGGAAATCGGCCTGCTCAGCCGCGTCATCCAGCAAGGCCACCTCGGCCTCAATCGCGGCGGAGATCACCACACTGACGGCGTTTTCGCTTTTTGCCTTGGCCGCAACCGTTTCGGCGTGGGGGTTGCCCGTGGCAGCGGAGTCTTCTTCCACGTTGGCGACGTACAGCACGGGCTTGGCGGTCATCAGCTGCAGCTGGCGGAAGTGTTTGCGGGCCGCTTCGTCTTCCGGCATTGCGGTGCGTGCCGGCTTGCCATCCTGAAGGGCCAGCAAAACCGGCTCCATGACCGCCATGGCCTCTTTCGCGTCCTTGTCGCCGGACTTGGCCTTCTTGGCCACCGGGTCAACGCGTTTTTCCATGCTTTCGAGATCTGCCAGCAGCAGCTCGGTCCCTACGGTCTCCGCGTCGCGGACGGGATCGACCGAGCCGTCGACGTGGGTGACGTTGCCGTCATCGAAACAGCGCAACACATGCACCACCGCGTCGACCTCGCGGATGTTGGCGAGAAACTTGTTGCCCAGCCCTTCGCCCCTACTGGCGCCTTTGACCAGTCCGGCGATATCGACGAACTCAAGTTGGGTGGGGATGACCTCTGCCGATTTGGCAATCGCCGCTATTTTGTCGAGGCGGTCATCCGGTACCGCAACCCGGCCGACGTTCGGCTCGATCGTGCAGAATGGAAAGTTTGCCGCCTGGGCCGCCGCGGTGGACGTCAAGGCATTGAAGAGTGTGGACTTGCCGACATTGGGCAAGCCAACAATTCCGCATTTGAAACCCATAACCTTATCTTTCCTCTCTATCCTCTGCGGCGTCGCGCAAATCGCGCGGGGACGGAGGTGTGTCGACCGGCTGCATGGCTTGAGCGACAGCGGTCATGAACCGGTTGTCTTCGCCTTTGACCAACAGGTCAGCGTCTGCCGCAACCGCGGATACCAGGGCATCGACCCATGACGCATCGGATTTCGCAAAGTCGCGTAAGACGTATCCGGAGACCCGGTTTTTGTCGCCCGGATGGCCGACGCCAAGCCTGACCCGCCAAAAGTCCTTGCCGATATGTGAGGCGACGCTGCGAATACCGTTGTGCCCGGCGTGTCCACCACCTTTCTTGATGCGGACTTTTCCGGGTGCCAGCTCAATCTCGTCGAATAGCACCAGCACGTCGTCAAGTTCGAGCTTGTAGAACTTAACTGCTTCTGCGACGGACCGTCCGGACTCGTTCATGAATGTCGATGGTTTGAGCAGCACGGCCTTGTCGCCGCCCAACTGTGCATCGGTTGCCACGCCCTGGAACTTGCTGCGCCAAGGCGGAAAGTGATGCCGCTCGGCGATGGCATCGACTGCCATAAAGCCAAGATTATGTCTGTTATTGGTGTATCCGGACCCAGGGTTGCCCAGGCCGACAAGCAGGCGCATAGCGGCCTCTCTCGTGAGTCAGTGCGGGGCAGTCAAGCGCAACCAGATAGAGGAGTCCGGGTCTGACGCCTTGGCCAGACCCGGAGTGTACTTAGTCGTCGGACTTTTCGTCGCCGTCGCCATCTTCAGCGGCTTTGCCATCCGCGTCCTTGGCCTCGGCGCCTTCTTCGCCCTCTTCTGCGTCTTCGTCTGTTTCTTCCTCGGCCGCTGCCACGACGGTGGGCGGCGCGATGGTGCAGATCGTGAAGTCGCGATCCGTGATGGTCGGGGCGACGCCATCGGGCATGGTGAGGGCGCTGATGTGCACCGAATCACCGATATCCAGTCCGGTCAGGTCGATGTCAAACTGCTCGGGCAGATCATCCGGGCGGGCGCGCACTTCAATTTCGTGGCGCACAATGTTCAACACACCGCCGCGTTTGATGCCCGGCGAAGCCAGCTCGTTCGAGAAATGCACAGGCACTTCCACGGTCACGACCGTGTTCTTGCCAATCCGGCGGAAGTCCACATGAATGGGCACGTCGCGGACCGGATGCATCTGCACATCCTGGGCCATCGCGCGGTGCGATTTGCCGTCGAGCTCGATGTCAAAAATGTGGGTTGAAAAACCGGGTCTGTGCATTTGGGCAATCAGATCGCGCGGCTCTATGGCAATCAGGATCGGTTCCTTGTTGTCGCCATAGATCACACCTGGCACAAGTCCTGCTCGGCGTGTTGCGCGGGCTGCCCCCTTGCCGGCCCCGTCGCGGCCCTGAACGGTCAGGGCAGTTGAATCGGCCATTTCTGGTCTCCTTAAATGTGATTTCCGGCAGGCCTCCAGGGGTGTCGCCGCCGGACCGCGGGCCTCAGATAGCCGAGAACGTCCGCGAAGCGGGGGTAATACAGGGATTCGTCTGTGGGCTCAAGCCTTTGTCGGCCCGTTCTGCGGGCTCGAAAACTCAGTCAAAAAGGCTGGAAACCGAGGATTCCGAGCTGATTCGCTTGACTGCCTCGGCCATCAGCGGCGCGATCGACAGCTGCCGCACATTGTCGGCCAGGCGCACGGCCTCGGTTGCCTGGATGCTGTCGGTGATGACCAGCTCCGTCATGGGAGAGGCCGATACCCGGCCCACCGCTCCGCCGGACAGCACGCCATGGGTGACGTAGGCCGAGACCGATTTTGCGCCGTCATTCATCAACGCGGTGGCGGCATTGCACAGGGTGCCGGCGGAATCGACAATATCGTCGATCAGAATGCAGTCCCGGCCGTCGACGTCCCCGATAATATTCATCACTTCTGAGACCCCGGCGCGCTCCCGCCGCTTATCGATAATCGCCAGGTCGGTATCTAGGCGTTTGGCAATCGCCCGGGCGCGAACCACGCCGCCCACATCGGGCGAGACGATCATAGGGCCGCCGTTGTCCTGGTAGCGGTCCTTGATGTCATCGGCGAACACTGGCTGGGCGTATAGGTTGTCCAGTGGAATGTCGAAAAATCCCTGAATCTGGCCGGAGTGTAGATCAAGGGTGAGGACCCGGCTGGCGCCGGCCTGGTTGATCAGATTGGCCACCAGCTTAGCCGTAATCGGGGTGCGCGGCGCCGTCTTGCGATCCTGGCGGGCATAGCCGTAGTAAGGAATGACGGCGGTCACCCGCTCCGCCGACGCCCGGCGCAACGCGTCCAGGGTCACCAGCAGTTCCATCAGGTTGTCGTTTGCGGGATAGGACGTCGGCTGAACGACGAAGACATCTTCGCCTCGGACGTTTTCATTGATCTCGACAAACACTTCCATGTCGGAAAAGCGTTTGATCGAGGCATTGGTCAACTCGCAATGCAGGTAGGCGGCAATCGCTTCCGCGAGCGGACGATTGGCATTACCGGCCAACAATTTCATTCCTGAAGACCCCTCTGCGCTGATGGCCTTTTCCCCAGCCATCCCGCTGTTCCCCGACGACCAGCGACGGGGCTGAACCTATCAATCTGTCACACGGCTGTAAACGTCGGGGAGGCGGTCTTAGCGCGAGGAAAGCGCTGCGGACATGATGTCCAGGAGGCCGGGCAGGGCGGCGTCGGTTATGGCCTCCGCGATGGCCGCCCAGGACGTGCGGAGCTGTTCTCTGGGGACGCGATTGTCCAGGCGGACGTCGCCCAACACCTGTTCGTCGGGAGTCAAAACCGACCAGGCAATGGAGATATCATCAAGTTCACCGTCGAACGGCTGAATGATCACATTGCCCGTCACGATGAAATCCATGCGGCCTTCCGCCGGCACCAGTCCCGCCTGGCCGAACCGCCTGGCCAGAGCGCGGGCCAACACCATATTGTCCTCTTCGGAGGCGCCGGCCGGGGGGCGAATCAGAACCGCCGCGCCCTGCCAAGGCGGCGGAGCCAGCGGCTCAATGACAACGTCAAGCGCCGGTGCAATCAGGGTGAGCACCCTCTGGCCGATATCAGCTGCTATCTGTTCCAGCGCCCAGTCGGCTCCGCCCGTAACGTCGGCCATCGGCACGGGAAGAACTTGGTCAAAGCGCTGAACGATTTCACCCTGCCGGTTGATCAACCGCCAATCGATGGATGTGCCGGTCCCGCCGCCGCTGGGCAATGTATCCAGGTTTCCCTCCAACGTGAATCCCAACAGGCCCACCCGGTCGATGGACTCTGCCGGTACGTCTTCCCCCTGTAGAAGGGCCGCAATGCGATCTGCGATTTTCGTCCCAATCTCTGGGTCCAGTCCGGCGACGGGAACAACGCCGACGCCCGCGCCACTTGGATTGGCGAGCAAGGGGTTCGTGGAGTTCGGTGCGCGCCGGAAGGGCTGGGGGAGATTGCCGCATCCCGTCAACGCCGCGGCAAGGGTTAAGACCACCGTCCGGCGCGGTATGCGGTGTGACTTGCTCAAGGGGCTCATCCTGCCAACGCAATTGCCGATATCTGACGCCCGTAGTCCGTTTCGCCACGATGGCAGGTGCGCCGATAACTGAAGAACCGGTCACGATCTACGTACGTGTCTGCTTCAATCCAGGCGATCTCGCGAATGTCCGATTGCTTGAGCCGCGACATGACAAACCCCGGCAGGTCGAACATCCAATGGCCGTCTTTGGCGGACGGGGCGAAATGCGTTGCGTCGGCAGACTGCTCCGAAATAAAACGCGCCTGAAATTCCGGCCCCACTTCATACGACCGTTGCGCAATGCAAGGTCCTACAGCAGCACGGATCGTTTGCCGCGCCGCACCTGCGGTTTCCATCTCCGTGATTGTTGTCTCCAAAATACCTGTCAGCGCCCCTTTCCAACCGGCGTGCGCTGCGGCGATGACACGATTCACCGGATCGGCAAACAGCACCGGTGCGCAGTCAGCCGTCAAGACCCCGACGGCGAGGCCAGGTGTTGTCGTGACGATCGCGTCGGCCACCGGGGCCTTGTCCTGCGCCCAGGCTTCGGCTGCGGCAACTGCATCTGCGGTATGGCGTTGGTAGGCGGTCAGTAAACGGCTTTCATCTACGCCCAAGCTTGCGGCGCAGATACCTCTGTTCCACCGCACGCTCGCTTGATCGTCGCCGGACCCATACCCGCAGTTCAGGGAGGCAAACACCCCCCGGGATTTTCCGCCCGAACGCGTGAAGAAACCATGCCGGATACCTGTAAGACCGTCGAAGATTGGCGCCGTCAACACCGTTAGGTCTCCGCCTCAAAGCCGGCCAGGGTCAAAACACCCGACGGGGCGATACTCAGAACCTTGAACAAGTCGCCCATATGTTCGGGGTCGATCAGTCGGCGTATACCTGCGCGGACCGCGTCCGCCTCCTCGGCGGATTTGCCATCGCACAACTGAGCCTCTCTCACGGTCGCCCCAATACGGCGCAGCCAAAGCCCCTGTTCTGTCGGTCCAAAAACCGAAGCCCCTGCGCTCCGGGCAGCCTGCGCGACTGCGGCAAAGTCGACGTGAGCGGTAAGATCAGCCTCGCCAGGGTCGCTGAGGACCGGATGAAACTTATGATCTTTAACGGCTTGTAGTGTTTCACCCGTGCTTGAGCGGGTATGACCGTAGTCGATCATCAGCGCGATTCCGGGTGCGTTCATACAGCGCTCCGCCACGTCCGTCACAAAAGCGGTGACGGCATCGGAGACTTCCAGCAGGGTGTCTGGCGCGGCATCGTCAAAGGCGCCGTCGGCAACCGGTACCGGCTCAGACGCGCAGCCGAAGACAAAGGCTTGATCTTTGATATCCACGAGGCGCTCGCACCATCCGTCAGCCGTTTTGACATATTGGCGCACGGGCAGTGCATCCAGAAATTCGTTGGCGACGAAAATAGACGGCCCCTCCGGCAGGTTTTCCAGGGTGTCCAGCCAAGTGACATCATAGGCGGCCAAGGTCTTTTCTTGTTCTTGCCGCCGGGCCGGACTCCGCTCCAGTAGGTGGATGTCCGCCGACCGCGCAAACTTCGGAGCGATCTCCGCGACCGTTCGCAAAGCGTCACTCATCAGGGTTCCACGGCCTGGCCCGCATTCAACCAGATTGAAAAGGCGCGGCTCACCCAACTGCTGCCACGCGGTGACACACCAGAGGCCAATGAGTTCGCCAAAGACCTGAGACACCTCAGGGGCGGTGACGAAGTCGCCCTTTGTTCCGAATACATTTTCCTTTTGGTAGTACGCCTCGACGGCGAGCGACATGTAGTCGGCCACCTTGATGGGGCCGTCCTTCTGGATCAGACTGGCAATGTCTTGTGCGGCCCCTGTCAGTTTCGGCGGCATACCTACGACGCGGACCCCTGAACAGGAGGTTTCTTGCTGGATCGCCAGATCACCCAGATGCCGAACGCAAGCAATGGAAGTGAAAGCACCTGTCCCATCGTGATGCCGGCAGCAATAAAACCGAGGTGCCGGTCCGGTTCACGGAAAAACTCTACAATAATGCGGGCAACCGCATAACCCGCGCAGAATGTTCCAGTTAGAATGCCGGGACGCTGGCGCACCCACTCCCGCCGCCACAAAAGATGCATCACGATGAACAGCACCAGTCCCTCCAAAGCAGCTTCATACAGTTGGCTTGGATGGCGCGGGACAGGGCCGCCGCTCGGAAACACAAACGCCCACGGCAAATCCGGCGCGGTACGGCCAAATAATTCACCGTTGATGAAATTCGCCAATCGCCCAAGGCCCAGGCCGATTGGGACGGCGCAGCCGACGTTATCGGACAGGTACCACTTTTCGATCTTGTATTTGCGGGCGAACAAAATGATGGCGGCGATGACGCCCAGCAGCCCGCCGTGGAAGGCCATGCCACCTTCCCAGGTCATGAGTATTTCTGCTGGGTTGGCGAGGTAGTAGGCCGGTTTGTAAAACAGGACGTATCCCAGACGTCCGCCCAGAACGATTCCAAGCAAGGCCCAAATCAGGAAATCATCGACCTGTCGCGGCGTCATCAAGGCCGGGCGATGGGTGACAAGCCGGCGGACATACCACACGCCGCCGAACAGCCCCGCAATGTAGGCGAGGGCGTACCAGCGGATCGCAAACGGTCCGATCTCAAATAAAACCGGGTCTATTGATGGAAAGGGCAGGGCAAAAAGCGACATGTTAATCAGCCGGTTGGCAGGGCGCCGGTCTGCGCCTTGTAACGATCGACCGTGATCGTGACACCCTCTTCAAGGCTCGTAAACGCGTTCGTGTATCCGGCGTCGCGCAGGGGTGTGAGGTCGGCCTCTGTGAAGTACTGATAGTGAGTTTGCAGGTGAGGCGGCGTATCCCGCCACGTCACTGCGAAAGGCTGTTCAGCCGCAGCATAAACAGCGTTCGCCAAGTCCAAGAAGGTCCGGGCCCGTCCGGTGCCCACATTAAACAAGCCCGAGACATGCGGATTCGCTAGGAGCCAAGTAATGACCCGGCAGCAATCATCAACAAAAACAAAGTCACGTTTTTGCTTCCCATCCGCGATGCCCTCTTTGTGCGATCTGAACAGGGCGTACGGCTCACCCCGCGCGGCGACGGGATACATCTGTGTCACCACGCTCGCTTGCGTGCCTTTGTGGCGCTCCCGCGACCCATAGACATTGAAGAACCGCAATCCGGCCCACTGCGGTGGTGTCTTGTCGCCCGCCTCAATCGCGCCGGCAACAAATTGATCGAATGCGAGTTTGCTTTCCCCATAAAGGTTGAGCGGGGCCAGGCCATTCATGGCCTCAGTCGACAGGATGCTTTGAAAGCCTTGGGAACCGTCGCCGTAAACCGACGCTGACGACGCGTAGACAAAGGGCACGTCATTTTTCGCCGACCATCGCCACAGGTCCTGACTCAAGCTCACATTGACGGCGAATACGTGTTCCCGGTCGGTTGCGGTTGTCGACGTCTCAGCGCCCAGGTGAACAACTGCCGTGACCTGACCGGCGACGCGGACCAAGTGCTCTAGAATGTCATTTGGCTCGATCCAAGTCGCATGCTGAAAGTCAGCCACATTGGCCGCTTTGAGATCGCTGTCGATTATGTCGACCGCGGCGATGGGCTGATCGCCGGTCTGATTCAGCCCCGCTATCAAATTCGAGCCGATGAATCCGGCCGCTCCAGTGATGACCAGCATGCTTCGCACCATTTGCCCGTAGAAGGTATGTTCAATACAGGCCCGATGGCTTTAATTCCAGGCGTGACCCATGTTTGCGGCACGCCGCGATGGCTTGAACTCTGCCGCAAGAGCCCCAATATTGGTCTTATCCTTAAGGAAGGAGCGTGACATGCAAAGTCAAAACCGGATTTTTGATGATATTGCCAAGGTCGCAGGTGGTGCGCTGGGCGCTCTGGGCAATCTCAAGCAAGAGATAGAAGCTTTGGTGCGTCAACGTGTCGAGCGGTTTATGGCGGACAACGACTTCGTGACACGTGAGGAGTTTGAAGCGGTTAAGGCAATGGCGGCCGAGGCGCGCGCCGAGCAGGAACGCCTCAAAGGAAAATTGGAAGCTCTTGAAGCCCTTCAAACCACAGCGCCAAAAAAATCTTCAGCGCGTAAGTCGCCAGCGAAGAAGAAAGCAGCCGGTTCAAAGAAGCGCACGGCCCGCACCGTAAAGCCTTGATCTGATTCACTGTTCTGGACTCGTCCACAGGCCAGGTCTGCGCGGCCATTTTGGAGAAACCTGACGTAACCCCGCGACTCGGCGGAAACGCTATCTTTTGGTGTTGCCGCCCCCCAAAACCTACTATATCTTGATTCACGGGCTAGCACTTGGAGGGCCCGAGACGCGAGACGGGCCCGGGGCAATTGAGGGGAATTCCATGCGCACCACCTCCGTCAGTGAGCCGACATCCTCGGTCAATCCGCTGGATCGCATCGAAGAAGTCATCACGATTAAGGATTGGGTTTTCGACCGCCGCAACGACGAGGAAATGGCCGTTGAAGCGCCAGGCACCTGGTGCGACTTCGGCCTCTTTTTTGCGTGGTCAGAAGAACTCGATGCTCTGCATTTTTCGTGCGCGTTGGACATGCGCGTGCAGCCTAAGGTTCTGAACAACATTTACGAACTCATCGCCAAGTTGAATGAGCGGTTGTGGATCGGTCACTTCGCGATCTGGGTCGATGAAGGCATCCCCATGTTTCGCCATACCATTCATTGTCACGGCGGGCGCATCGACGCCGCACATATTGATGAGTTGGTCGACTTGGCGCGCAGCGAGTGCGAACGTTATTACCCGGCGTTTCAGTTCGTCATCTGGGGCGGGCGAACACCAGACGATGCCATTTCTTGCGCTCTGCTGGATACGGTCGGCGAAGCCTGACCCCTCCTGAAACGGCCAATTTTCACTAAAGAGGCGGCGTAACGGGCACCTCTTTGTGGTACTGTGCCGTTATGATCGAAGGCACAATCCTGCTCGTTGGTTGCGGCAACATGGGTGGCGCCCTGCTCAAGGGATGGTTCGCGCACGGCCTGAATCCCGTTGACGTCATGGTGGTCGAACCAGCGGGACGGGATAGCGTTGCGGCTGCGGCGGATCATCATGCGCTCTGCGTCCTGACTGATGCGGCAGAGATTCCAAGTGACTTCACGCCCGATGTCATTGTCTTCGCGGTGAAACCCCAAGTGGCCGACGATGTGATCCCGGCCTATGCCAAGTTTGCGACCTCCGGCGCGGTCTATCTGTCGGTGGTGGCAGGCCTGCAGGTGTCTAAGCTCGAGCAACTCCTCGGCGGGCAAGCGGCCGTTGTGCGCGCCATGCCGAACACACCCGCCGCCGTTGGTCAGGGCATGAGTGTTCTGTTCGCTAGCCCCGGCGCGGGTCCATCCCACAAGCGGGTCAGTAAGGTGCTGATGGGTGCGGTGGGCGAAACCGCATGGATCGCGGACGAGGCCCAGATGGACGCAGTTACGGCCGTGTCCGGAAGTGGACCAGCCTATGTTTTCTTGCTTGCTGAGGCGATGATGGAGGCCGGAATTGATGCGGGGTTGCCGCCGGTCCTTGCCGATCAACTCGCCCGGGCGACAATCGCTGGCAGTGGTGCCTTGATGACCGCCGATCCGACACCTGCTGCTACATTGCGCGAGAATGTGACTAGTCCTGGGGGCACGACCGCGGCAGCACTCGACATTCTCATGGGACCTGAGGGTGTTAAGAAGTTGGTCGGCCAGGCGATCCAGGCGGCAGCTGAGCGTTCGAGAAATCTTACCAGCTGATGACACCGCTGGTGGTGGTAACGACCACACATATTCCAGCAGCAGATAGAGGCACTCATGACACAGAAGCGGTCGAGTAAAAGCGGGAAGGGGCGCAAACCTAACGCCCCGTTGCCCGCCCGTATCGTAGAGGCTGCCCTTGGATTGTCGGCCACAGACGGTTGGGCGTCGGTTTCTCCTCACCGCGTTGCTCAAGGATTGAAAGAGAACCTGGGTGAGGTCCTGCGTGTAACGCCGACTCAAGCAGCGATCGCCGGGTTAATCTTCCGCCACATTGACGACGCTATGCTGCGGCAGGTCAACAAAATCGATAACTCGGACTCTCCCCGGGATCGTCTGTTTGAGGTCCTTATGATCCGGTTCGATGTGCTGCAACAGCACCGGTCCGGGCTGGTGAGTCTACTTGCGCACTATCAGCGCATGCCGCTGTTGGCCGTGTGTCGCGTTCCGACGCTGATAAGGTCGATGGACGTGGTTTTGAGTGCGGCCGGATTGCAGGCGCATCACATGATTGATGTGGCACGGGGGCCAGTCCTGACGCTGGGCTACCTTTCGGTCCTTCGCGTTTGGATGAAAGACGAGAGTGCGGATATGGCGGCGACGATGTCTGCTTTGGACAAGATGCTTTCGCGTCTGGAGCGTTTGCAATTGGCGGTCTCCCGCCGCGCAAAAGCGCGGGACTGAGCGTCAAGTCGGTAAGCGGACGACCGCGCGCAGCCCGCCTTGCGGACTGTCTGCCAAGACAATGTCTCCGCCGAGCGACCGGGCAAAATCACGGGCAATTGTCAGGCCCAGGCCAACCCCACCTGTTTCCGGATTGCGGGAGCTCTCCAACCGATAGAAAGCTTTGAACGCACTTTCCCGTTCTTCCGGTGGTATGCCAGGCCCGTCATCATCAACAATGATTTCCAGGTGGGGGCCGGCCAGATGAACCGTGACAACCACCTGCTTGCCGTAGCGGCGCGCATTGGCAATCAGGTTGGACAGACAGCGCTGCAGCGCCATGGGTTTGACGGTAAACGTCCCATTGAGCGTGTTCTCGTTTAATCGAACATCGACACCGTCTCGTTCAAGCCTCTTTTGAAGATCTGACACGTATGCAGCCAGTTCAATCTTCTGAGGGGTTTCGTCGCCCTCCCCGCGCGCGAAGGCAAGGTAGCCATCAAGCATGCGCTGCATGTCGTCTATATCTTGTTTGAGGGCGTCCGTGTCCTCTTTGGCGATCCCGTCGAGCATCTCAACTTGAAGGCGCAGCCTCGTCAACGGGGTGCGCAGGTCATGGGATACGCCGGCGAGCATCTCGGTGCGCTGGTCGATCTGCCGCTGAATTCGGTTCTTCATGGCGGTGAACGCCCGTGCGGCCTGGCGCACTTCCATCGCGCCCTCAGGCTTGAAGTTGGGGATGTCGCGCCCTTTGCCAAAGCTGTCGGCGGCCCTAGCTAGCCTTCGTACCGCGCGCACTTGGACGTTGAGGAACAGGGCCGCAACACCGAACAGTAGGAGAGACGACCCCACCATCCAGATCACGAAAACATAAGTTGTGGAGCTGAACAGACGTTTGCGGGGTGCGATCACGTGCAGCACCCCGTCCGTTAGCTGCATGTTGATTTCAATATTGCCGTCCGGGTCGCGGAAATCGATGGTGAACGGACGTTTCAGTTCCCGCCAAAGCTCGCGGGTTAAGACATCCGGAAAAGGTCCATCACCGGTCACAACCTGTCCTGCGTTCAGCGCTGCACCCGCTTTGTACGAAATCGTCAAAGCCATCGTTTGACGTGTTGTTGTTTGGATCCACGCGAAATTCTCTTCGCCGGGGTTGTCCCGCATAAACACGCGTATGTGGGATATGTCGCCTGCCAGGCCTTGTGCCAGCCGCCGCGACAGCGTTTCCCAGTGGTTATCGTAAAATATGAAAGTGGAAATGACCTGAACAAGGATCAGCGGCACAACGATGATGAGGGCGGATCGCCCCATAAGTGTAGCGGGCAACCACGTTGAGACGTCAGTCCAGTGCTTCCAGTCACCGGTGCGGTGCGGCGTCGTCTCTGTTGTCGCTGTTCTGTCCGCCATTGTTCCGCCGAAGCCTTAATCAGTTCGCAGGAGGTATCCCGTACCGCGTACAGTTTGCAAATAGCGCGGTTGCCTGGGGTCGCTCTCGATTTTACGTCTCAGGCGGGTTACCTGAACGTCAATCGTTCTTGGATTGGATGTCCCGGCACCGATCCGGCAGAGCTCATCGCGCTGGACCGGCGAATTCGCGTTCTGTGCCAAGACGCGCAGGAGGTCGGACTCTGCCGAAGTAAGGTGAACGGAGGAACCGCCGCGCGTAAGCGCGTTTTGCGCCAGATCGTAACGGCACTCACCGAATTGCAGCTCGTGGATTTGATCGTCCTCGGACGGCGGCGCGCGTCTCAAGATCGCATTGATTCTCAGCAGCAGCTCGCGCGGTTCAAACGGTTTGCTCATGTAATCGTCGACACCGTGTTCGAGGCCGCGAATGCGGTCTTGAGCCTGGTCCATGGCGGTGAGCATGAGTATCGGAACCATGCTGCCCTCGCGAAGTGCGCGCGCGAGACTCATTCCGTCCTCGCCGGGCATCATCACGTCAAGAACGATGAGGTCAAATTGCAATGACCTCAAAATCTGGCGTGCGTCCTTAGCGGTTGGCACCGCCGTTACCATGAGGTCCTGCTCTTTCAGGTACCTTCGAATAAGGGATCTGAGACGCGTGTCGTCATCGACAACCAGAATATGTGCGGGCGGAATCGAGTTCTTTGACGTATCGGCAGCCATGATGAATCTCTACGGCTTTTCTTCGTCAAATCTTTGCCGCGCTGACTCTTCCATGATCCCCAACATGACTTTACGGAATCCTTCAACCGCCTCGGCGCCCGCTTGTTTGTAAGCGTTGGCGATGCGCGCCCGCTGCTCGCTGGTCAGCAGCCGCTCCAGGTCTTGTCCCTTGCTGGTGAGTGTGAGGAGCCTTTGGCGCCGGTCTGTCTTTCCCGGCTGTTGATCGATGTATCCGTCATCGATCAATTGCCGAAGCACGCGGGACAGGCTTTGCTTGGTGATGCTCAGGATATCCAGCAGATCGCCGACGCTGATTCCCGGGTACTGACCGACAAAATAAATCACCCGGTGGTGCGCGCGGCCGAACTTCTGCTTGGCGAGGATTGAATCTGCCTCCGCCGTAAAGTCGCGGTAGGCGAAAAATAGCAGTTCTATGCCCTGCCTGAGGTCTTCATCCCTCAGAAAAAGCAGGTTTGTGCCGGGTTTTGCTTCAACCATAGTCCTGGTTATATCTCTTTATGGGCGGACCCTGGAAAAGCAATATATGTCAGTATTATTGACATATATTGCGCTCCATGATAGCCATCAAGCTCAAGCGTTGAAGAAACTGTCACGTTTCAGCCCCTAAGCACTCTTTTCGCAGGCAGAAATCCAATGGCCACACAGCCTTTTGACGATCGAGACGGATATATCTGGTTCAACGGCGAACTCCAACCGTGGCGCGGCGCGAAGCTGCACGTTCTGTCGCATGCTCTGCACTATGCGTCCGCCGTGTTCGAGGGCGAGCGTGTCTATAACGGCAGTGTGTTCAAACTCGAAGAACACACGGATCGTCTGTTTTTCTCAGGCGAAACGCTGGACATGAACATCCCGTTCACCCGGGATCAGATCAATGAAGCGACCTATGAAGCGATCCGCGCCAACAACATCACCGATGGCTACGTCAGGCCCATCGCCTGGCGTGGCAGTGAGCTGATGGGTGTGACCGCCCGTGGGTCCAAAATCAACGTTGCAATCGCAGTCTGGCCGTGGCCGTCCTACTTCTCACCCGAAGCGCGTTTGAAGGGCATCAAGCTCGATATTTCTCAGTGGCGCCGTCCCGCGCCGGAAACGGCTCCCGTGTTTGCGAAGGCGGCCGGGCTGTACATGATTTGCACGCTTTCGAAGCACGCGGCTGAGGAAAAAGGACTTGACGATGCGTTGTTGCTCGACTGGCGCGGACAGGTGGCTGAAGCGACGGGGGCAAATATTTTCTTTGTCATCAACGGTGAACTTCATACGCCGACACCAGACTGCTTTCTCGACGGCATCACCCGCCGGACGGTGATGCAGCTCGCCAAAGAGCACGGATATAACGTCATTGAGCGGGCGATCATGCCGGAAGAAATGGCCGATGCAGATGAATGCTTTCTGACGGGAACCGCGGCCGAGGTGACGCCGGTCGGCGCAATCGGCAGCTACACCTTCACACCCGGCGAAGTCTGCAAAGCGCTGATGACGTCTTATGATGAGACTGTCGGTAAGGTTCTGAGCTCAGAGTCGTCTGCGGCCTAGTTCGGGTAGATTATTTAGCGTTCCACTCCGCGGCGCGGTGATCGTCTGACTCGCGTGCTTCGACCCACTCGCTGCCATCGGGCGAGACTTCTTTTTTCCAGAACGGTGCGCTGGTTTTTAGCCAGTCCATAATGAACTCGCAGGCTGAAAAAGCGTCGCCCCGGTGCGCCGAGGCTGTGCATACCAATACGATTGCTTCACTTGGAGTTAAAGGTCCAAAGCGGTGGATCACCAACGTATCGTCCAGAGACCATCGTGAAGCGGCCTCATCGGCGATCCGGGCCAGTTCCTTCTCGGTCATGCCAGGGTAATGCTCCAAGATGAGCTCGGATACGGAGCCTGTGCCAGATTCGCTTGAGACATAATCACGGACTTGCCCAATGAACGTTGCGATCGCTCCGGAGTTGGCGTTGTGTGTGCAGAACGCGTTGATTTCATCTCCAGGATCAAACGGTTTCTGGCGGACTCGGATCATGATGCACCGCCCGTAACCGGGGGGAAGAACGCGATTTCTCCCGCGCCTTCGATGGGAGAGTCGAGCGGAACGTGGGTTTGATCTAGTGCGGCGCGAATGCGCGCACGGTCAGATAGGGCGCTTCGATGGCCAGCGCTGCGGTCTGCCAGCCAATCCAGCAGGTCAGATACTGTTTTCACAGTACCAGGTGGAGAAACCTGCTCCTGCCCGACGCCAATCTTCTCCTTGATCCAAGCAAAGTAGAGAACGTCAATGGCCGGCATAATCAGCTCTCCGCGCCACCGTCATGATTAGAGCCTTTGGCCGTTTCGGTTTCGAGCATGTAGCGGATACCGGCTTTTAGATAATCGTAACCGGTGACAAGGGTCAGCAGCGCAGCCAGCCATAATCCGATCTCGCCAATCAACTGGGCTGGTATCCAATTTGGGGAGTCTGTGCCGACGATCAGGAAGCCCAGGCTGAACATCTGGACCGTCGTTTTCCACTTCGCCAGCTGGGTAACCGGAACACTCACCTGCGTTTCAGCCAGAAACTCCCGTAAGCCCGACACCAGAAGTTCTCGCATCAAGATGATCACGGCCGGAAAGTAGGCCCACACCGACATGCGATCAAAACCGGCCAGCATCAGCAGCAAAGCGGCCACCAACAGCTTGTCGGCAATGGGGTCCAAGAATCGCCCCAAAGGCGATACCTGGTTGCTCCTCCGGGCAAGATAGCCGTCGAAGAAGTCCGTAATTCCTGCTGCGGTAAAAAGTCCGCACATCACCCACCGGGTCGCCGGCGTATCCCAATAGAATAAACTGATCACGACCGGGATAACCGCAATGCGAGACAGTGTGAGAATGTTGGGTAAATTGATCACTGAGACTCGTTCCAGTTTCGGTGCTTGCGCCGAAATCCGCTGTTAACCATCCGCATGGAAATGATCATAGATTCTTTTGGCCAGACCTGCACTGATACCGTTCACGGCGGAAAGGTCCTCAATACCAGCCTGCGCGACGGCTTTCGCTGACCCAAATCGGTGCAGAAGAGCTTTCTTGCGGGTGCCCCCAATTCCCTGGATTTCGTCCAGCTCTGACCGCGTCAGCGCTTTCGATCGCTTCGCCCGGTGGGTGGAAATCGCGAAACGGTGCGCTTCGTCGCGCAGTCTTTGCAGGAAATATAGGACCGGGTGCGACGGCGGTAAGGTAAACGGCGCTCGCCCGGGCACATGAAACTCCTCACGTCCGGCATCTCTGTCGGGCCCCTTGGAAATCGCGACGACCGCCAGGTCATCAATCCCCAAATCGGCCAGTGCGTTCTCGACGCTGGAGAGCTGCCCCACGCCGCCATCTATCAGAACAAGGTCGGGCCACTGCCCACGTGTCCGGTCTGGGTCTTCTTTTTGCGCTCTAGAAAAACGTCGCCGCAATACTTCCCGCATAGCGCCATAGTCGTCACCCGGCTCGACGTCGTCAGAACTTATGTTGAACTTGCGGTACGCATTCTTCTCTAGCCCGCCCGGACCACTGACGATCATGGCCCCGACCATGTTGGTTCCTGAAATATGGGAGTTGTCATAGACTTCGATGCGTTCCGGCGGCACCCCCATGTCAAATACTTCGGATACGCCGTCGAGCAATTTGCGTTGTGCGGAACTCTCAGCCATCTTGCGGCCGAGCGCGTCCTTGGCATTCAAAAGAGCATTCTCAACGATTTTATGTTTGTCACCTTTTTGCGGAACCAAAATCTCCACCTTGTATCCGGCGCGGATGCCCAGGGCTTCTGACAGAATTTTCCGATTGTCCGGAAGTTGGCTGGCTAGCACTTGCTTTGGAGCGCTGGTGGTCTCGTAAAACTGGCCCAAGAACGCCTCAAGAATGGCGCCGTCAGTATCCTCAGCGCCATGAGCCGGATAATACGCCCGATTTCCGAAATTTTGTCCGCCGCGAAAGAAAAAGACTTGGACGCAGCTCTGTCCACCGCTGCGGTGCATCGCAACTACGTCTGAGTCTTCAAGTGATCGCGAGTTGACATCTTGGTGTCCTTGAACATGAGTCAACGCGCGAATGCGATCGCGGTATTCTGCTGCTTCTTCGAAGTCCAGTTCCTCAGCGGCTTCTTCCATTTTTTCCGAAAGTGCCTTCTGAATATTTGCACTGTCGCCCTTCAGGAAAAGTTCCGCCTGTTCAATAAGATCTGAGTACTCAGCGGTTGTTATCTTATCCACGCAAGGTGCGCTGCAGCGTTTGATTTGGTAGAGCAGACACGCCCGGCTTCGATTCGAAAACACAGTGTCGCTACATGATCTGAGCAGAAAAATTTTCTGGAGCGTGGTGAGCGTCTGATTGACTGCGCCCGCGGAGGCGAAGGGTCCGAAGTATGTATGCGGCGCCGCGCGCTTGCCCCGATGTTTCACGATGCGTGGAAAGGGATGATCACCAGTTACTTTGATATATGCAAAAGACTTATCGTCTCGCAGTAGGATGTTGTAACGCGGCTTAAGCTGCTTGATCAGATTGCTCTCAAGCAGAAGGGCCTCGGCTTCCGTGTGTGTGGTTATGACCTCAAGATGGCGGGTTTCCAACACCATGCGTTGGAGGCGCATGGGCATGCGGTCTATCCGCGTGTAAGATGCCACGCGCTTCTTGAGATTTTTCGCCTTACCCACATAAAGTGGCTCACTCTTCCCATTCAGCATGCGATAGACACCGGGGCTACCCGGCAACGTCTTCACGGCCTCCGACAAGATCTCAAGGCCATTGCCGGAGTCTTTGCTACCGGACTCAGGTGTATTTACGGCGCGGGGGGCGGGGTCAGGCGTCGTCATGCCGCCGATTTCGCACTCTGGCACCTTTTGGTCAACAGCCACCCGGCGCGTTCAATAAATGGTCAAAGTCAAAGGTCAGATGTGGAAAACTCTGTGGGAATGTGGGCTTAAGCGAACAATCTAGAGCGAAATCAATATCCTACGCGTTTTCAGCCGTGTTCAGGGCCGCATCCCGATATCCGCATAAGTCTATGTAATAGCTCAATATTTCCGGGTGTGGTCAGGTTGGACGAAAATCGGCTTGCTTAATGCTGCACCGCACCTTCACTGACTCGACGAAATCTAGCACGTGTGTACAACTTACTTGACTCGGTCATGGAACTGCAGGCTGAGAGAGATTCGGGCAGATATTCTGCAGCTAAATCAATGAGCTAAGACTTCGCGCCGCTAAGCCTCGTCGGCGACCCGTTCGATTTCGACGCCCACGCTCTCGACGTCGTCGAAAACGTCCAGCTTTTCCACCCGGACTCGCGCGCCTTGGCAGTCCGGGTGTTGCAGGCAGGCCTGGGCGATGCGTTCCGCCAGGGTCTCGACCAGATTGATGTGGCCATCGGCGGTAATAGCGCGAATACGGGTCACGGCGTCTTCGTAGCACACGACGTTTTCGATCCGGTCATCGAGCGGATTTCGGTTATCGCGAACGGCCAGGTCAAGATTGATCCGGACGCGCTGTTGCCGGCCTTTTTCGTGGGCATGCACCCCGATATTGCAAGCAATCACCAGATCGCGCACGAAGACATGACGCAGGGCGTCTTGTGCGCTGGCGATGCGCAAAGGCTTGATGACCGCACTTTTCGAAACCTCAGCCATCGTATGCCTTCCCTTTTTCCGGTTGCGCCCATCCCAAGTGCTCGCCGCTGTCCACCGCGATGAACTGGCCGGTCACGTTCACTGCGCCCAGCAAGTAACACATAGCAGCAGCAACTTCATCCGGACTAACCGGGCGTTCCAACGGCGTCGCCGTAGCCTGCTGATCAAAGGCAGCACGAGATTGCCGCGGGTTTGGCAGGGTCGGTCCAGGCCCGATCGCATTAACGCGGATGCGGGGTGCCAAGGCCATGGCCAACGTCTGCGTCATGGTCCATAGCCCAGCTTTGCTCAACGTGTAGGACACGTAGTGGGGGTTCAGGTTCAGGACACGCTGATCGATGATATTGATAATATTTCCGGCCTCCGCAGCTGGAAGATTGCGTGCCAAAAGCTGACTGAGAATGAAAGGTGCACGAAGGTTGACACTGAAGTGCTTGTCCCATGACTCGGACGTAACGTCGCGCCACTCTTCGGCATCAAAAACAGAAGCGTTGTTGATCACCGCTGTAACTGGCCCGAGGGAACTCTGCGCTTGCTCAAAAACGCTTTCCGTCTCGGCCTCATTGCTCAGGTCGCCGTTACATGTAACAGCCCGACCACCATCTGCCTTGATCCGGCCCGCGAGCTCGTTCGCAACGTCGCCACTGTCACGGTAGTGGATTGCGACAGCCCAGCCTGAATTTGCCAGTGCCTCGGTGAGTGCGCGCCCAATGCGTTGGGCGCCGCCGGTTACAAGCGCAACTCTGGGGTGGCCGCTTGTCATGCTAAAAGGCGATCTACGCCGACGTACTGAACGGCGATATATCCGACGTAGACCAGCAGGCAGATGGCGCCTTCACGGCGCGAAAGCACGTTCCCAGACAACATAAACGGCACAAGCAGTATGGCAACGGCCGTCATGACCCAAATGTCGAAGGACAGAATCTGCGCGGTCACCGGAACGTCCGCGACGATTGCCGTTACACCCATGACGCCTAAGATGTTGAAAATATTGCTGCCCATTACGTTGCCGACCACCAGGTCCGTATGCTTGCGTGCGGCTGCGGCGACCACGGTCGCCAGTTCCGGTAGTGATGTTCCGACGGCAACCATGGTAAGGCCAATGACCTCTTCACCGACGCCGAGGCGACGTGCGATTGTGGTGGCGCCGTCGACCAGCAGGTCTGCGCCGAAAGCGACGGCCGCCAACCCGCCGAGAATCCAAACGGTAGCAAGGCCAGGGGCGACTGTTTTTTCCACATCGGCTTCGTCTATATCGATCATGCTCAAGTCTTTTGCGCCATGCTTTTTACCCTGCATGTAAGAAAAGATGAGGAAGCCGAACAGCAACGCGACCATGACCAGTCCGGGGCCAAACGCAAATGAGCCCGTCAGCGCTATCCCGACAAAAAGCAGCGTCGCACCAACCATGATGGTGCTGTCGCGTAAGAAGTGCGAGCGGTTGGCGGAAATGGGGAATACCAAGGCGCCGGCACCGAGAATGAACAAAATGTTGGCGATATTACTGCCGACCACGTTGCCGACCGAGATGCCAGCTGCGCCGGCCAGAGCGGCACGGACACAAACCACCAGCTCCGGCAGCGACGTGCCAAGCGCGACGATGGTCAAACCGATCACCAGAGGGGAGATGTCGAACCGGCGGGCCACCGCTACAGCGCCGCGAATAAGGTAATCCGCACCGCCGCTGAGGAGGACCAGTCCGATAATCAGCTTGATATAGGGAAGAAACTCGGTCACGTGCGCCACATTCTCTTAGCTTTCGCCCGTTGATGTCCTACGGTGCCCGCATCCCCTTGGCAAGGGCTTGTGTGCTATTCTCAGCGGCGGTTGGGATGGGCAGAAGGCGAGAGGCGCCGCATATGACAAAAGATGTGACTCCAGCTCCAAAACCGCCCTCTCAAGGCCGGCGCCTCTTGTTTGCCCTATGCGCGGTGGCAGTCTTTGTGTGGCTCGTCTACTTGGTTATCGCACCGGCACCTTAGGCGGTGTGGCAGTGCGTCCTCAGGAGTCGTCCTCGGCCTGGGCAATGTATTCTTCAAGCAGTCCGACACAATCCGGCACTGGTCTCTGCCAGGATGATTTTGGCAGCAGTGTCGCTTTTGAGCGATCCAGCAGGCGTGCGGGCTGGTACTGCACCATACGGGACAGTGTTATCCCCCTCTTTACGAGCTCGCGACAGTCGATCGGTTCGATCGTGCGCCCCGGGAAGCAACCCGACAAAATCTCGCACGCGGTCTCATCGCATTTGCTGTCTCCATACTGCGGCACCAACAAAGCGGTATTGAGGGCGTAGAAGGACGTATACGACGCCAGGTGGCCATCGACTTCCAGGGCTGGGATGCGTGTCACCGATAGGGTTTTGCCCGATGCATCGCGGGCTGTCTGAAGTCTGTGTGCGACTTTGTCCAGAACATCTTTGTTGGGTCCGTCTGGCAACTCCCCGACCAAGGCATGCCCAGGTTTCGTAAACCCGCAGAGCTGGCGAACGTCCCGGCCTGCTTCTGGGCCGCTGAACTCAACATTGATCCATATGACACGAGAGACGCCGAGCCAGCGGCACAACATGTCATAGGCAGAAAGTTTCTCCAGCCCGTGGTTTCGGGCGCCGTCGAGAACTGCATGGGCAAGGCACAAAAGTGTTCCTTCTCCATCCGTACAAAAGTTCGTGTCCTCGATGGTCAAAGGAGCCCTGAACCGTCGGACCTCGACGGCGCTCAGCAACTCATGACTAAATGAGGTGGATGCCATCCTGTCTGTCGTCGCGTTGCCAGGGTCCCAGACAGGCCAATCAACGGCGGCTTCGCCACCTTTTCCGTCAACGAGGAAAGTTGGGCCAAAATCACGCAACTGGCCGCTGCCGAAATCCACTCTCCAGATTTGCGCGCCCCGACACAGACGTTCGGCCATGCCCGCTTCACTCGCAGGCGCCGCAAGACTCACAGGCTCATATTTTTGGATAGCCGTGACGAGCTCTGAAACGAACGGCTGAAGGTTTTCGTCACGGGGCCAAAGGGCCCATGTTCGCGCGTGGCGGGACCATTCCGCGGGCAGATAAAACCCATCGTCGGCGGGGCAACTTACCATGCCTGGCCCCATGCTCTGCGCCGGCTAATCATCAGACTTTGGCGGCCCGTAGCCGCCGCCACCTGGAGTTTCAACGACAATGATATCGCCGCGCCGGAGGTCCGCCCGGTCTGAAAATTCCATGTCTTTGCGTGTTCCATCCGGCCTCTCGATCCAAGCCCGGCCGGGGAGTCCCGGGTGCCCGCCGGCTAAACCATGCGGCGCCGTTTTGCGGCGGCCTGACAGAATTGAGACATTCATGTCATCGAGGAATCTAATGCGCCTCACGGCGCCGTCACCGCCCCGGTGCGCCCCTTCACCGCCCGAATTGCGGCGAACGCCAAAGGTCTCGACGACGACGGGGTATCGCCACTCGAGGACTTCGGCATCGGTCAGCCGTGAATTCGTCATGTGAGTTTGAACGGCGTCTGCGCCCCTAAAGCCAGGGCCAGCGCCGCTGCCGCCGCAGATCGTCTCATAGTATTGGTGGGTGGCGTTGCCAAAGGTGAGGTTGTTCATTGTTCCTTGGCTCGCCGCGAGGCGACCGAGGGCGCCATACAACGCATCGCAGATAATCTGCGACGTCTCGACATTGCCCGCGACAACCGCAGCCGGATGTACTGGGTCGAGCATCGACCCTTCGGGAATTGTTATATTAATGGGCCTTAAACAGCCTTCGTTCATCGGGATGGGATCGTCCACAAGAGTGCGAAACACATAGAGCACAGCGGCACGGCAAATCGCCGCTGGGGCGTTATAATTACTCTTTCGTTGCTCGGACGTGCCGGTGAAATCGACGTGCGCCTCGCGGTTGTCCTTGTCGATGGAAATGGTGACGGCAACCGTGCCGCCTTCATCGGTTGCTCCGCGAAAGGCCCCGTCCTTCAACACGCTGATAACCCGCCGAACTGCCTCTTCCGCATTGTCTTGAACATGCTGGGTGTAGGCTTTAACCGTATCGAGGCCATAGGTTCCGATCATCCGCAGGAGTTCGTCTGATCCCTTGGCACAAGCCGCGATCTGCGCACGGATGTCGGCTAGATTTTGCTGCGGATTTCTCGCCGGGTAGGCGTTATCCGTCAGGGTGCGATGAATCATCCCCTCCTGCAGCGCGCCTTTGTCGAGGACAATTTCCGCGTCGAACAGAATGCCTTCCTGTTCAATGGACGTGCTGTCCGGTGGCATCGAGCCCGGCGTCAGGCCGCCGATGTCGGCATGGTGGCCGCGCGCGGCGACAAAAAACGCTGGTGCGTCTTCACCTTCCGGATAAACCGGCATGACAACCGTAACATCGGGCAGGTGGGTTCCCCCATTGTAAGGGGCGTTGGTTATGAAGGCCTGGCCACGGGTCATTGTGGCCCTGTGCTTGGCGATGACGGCTCGAACGCTTTCGCCCATCGACCCTAGATGAACCGGCATGTGAGGTGCGTTGGCGACCAAACCGCCTCGGTGGTCAAAGACTGCACACGAGAAGTCCAGCCGTTCCTTAATGTTTACGGAATGCGCCGTGTTTTGCAGCGTCGCGCCCATTTGCTCCGCGATCGCCATATATAGGCTATTGAAAATCTCGATCATGATCGGGTCTGCCGACGTCCCAATGGCGACGGTTTTTTCTGGTGACTCATGGCGCGTCAGCACCAGATTTCCCCCGGGCGTGCTTTCAGCTTGCCATCCACAGTCAACGAATGTCGTTGAATTGGCGTCGATAACCAGTGCCGGGCCTTTCAGAACGTCGCCGAGCGGCATTGCGTCGCGCTGTATGACCGGAGCCTCCGTCCAGCCACCGCCTGCCCAAAGACGAACGTGACCTGCCGCCGGCAGGCTGTCGCTCTCCGGTCGCGTTGTTTTGAAAGCGTGCGGGGTGTGGTCTCCACCACCGACAGCCTCACAAGTTATCGCCTCGACAACCAGCGTTTTGTCCAGCTGAACAAACCCAAACAGTTTGGCGTGTCTGTCGGTAAAGTCTGCCGCTGCTGCGTTCAAGTTATCGGCGGGCACGTCGATCGTTGTGTCGGATCCCTCGTATCGCAAAAGTAGTGTGTCCGTGGTCGCTACTTCGTCCTTAGGCACGCCCTGCGCGCATAACTCAGCACGCGCCCGCTCTCTCAAACCTGAAAGGGCGTTGTTCAACTTCGCGAAGTAAGGCTTCTCTAAGGGGTGCGCTATCGTCTGTTGTTTGAGAACACGTAGGTCTGCGCGCCCCATTCCATACGCAGACAACACGCCGGCAAAAGGGTGAATGAGAATGCGGCTCATGCCGAGTGCATCAGCCACAGCACACGCATGTTGTCCGCCGGCACCGCCAAAGCTGACAAGCGTATACTCCGCGACGTCGTATCCTCGCTGAACGGATATGGTCTTGATGGCGTTGGCCATGTTCTCGACGGCCACGGCCAGAAAGCCCTCCGCCAATGCTTCCGGCGGTTTGCACTCGCCGAGTTTCTCATTCACCTCATCGGACAGTTGTTCGAAAAGTTTCTTCGGTGTGGCGGTGTCCAGCGGATCTGCGCCGGAAGAGCCGAAAACCCGCGGAAAATGGTTTGGTTGGATGCGGCCCAACAACACGTTGCAGTCCGTGATCGTAAGGGGGCCACCCTGGCGGTAGCACGCCGGGCCAGGTGAGGCGCCGGCACTCTCAGGGCCAACTCTGAACCGCAAGCCGTCAAAGATGCATCGCGACCCGCCGCCGGCAGCGACAGTATGGATGTTCATCATCGGCGTACGCAGGCGAACGCCACCAATGGTGGTGTCCTGAGTACGTTCATAGGATCCTGCATAGTGAGACACGTCCGTGGATGTGCCTCCCATGTCGAACCCGATGACGTTGTCGTATCCGGCGTCAGCGGCGATTCCGGCCATGCCGACAATGCCACCCGCAGGTCCCGAAAGGATTGCGTCCTTTCCTCGAAACTTTTGCCCTTCAACTAGTCCCCCGTTGGACTGCATAAAAAGAACGGGAGTCTGATTGGTAAGCGTGATCGTCTGATCGACATACCGCCTTAAAATCGGTGATAGGTAGGCATCTGCAACCGTCGTGTCACCCCGGCTCACGAGGCGCATCAGAGGGATGACATCGTGCGACGCGGAGACCTGAGAAAATCCGATCTCGCGGGCGATGTCGGCGACCTGCCTTTCGTGCTCCGGGTACCGGTCGGCATGGAGCAAGGCAATCGCCAGCGCGCGATATCCGTCGTCAAAAGCGGCCTGGAGTGCCTCCGCCACGGCACCTTCATCCAGCGGGGTGTCGATGTCGCCGTTGGCCAAGACGCGTTCCCGAATTTCAACGGTGTGGCTGTAAAGCGGAGGCGGCCGAACGATATTGAGCGCAAAGAGGTCGGGGCGGTGCTGGGTGCCTATAGTTAAGGCGTCGCCAAATCCTTGGGTGATTGCCAGAACCGTGGGCTCACCTCTGCGTTCAAGGAGGGCATTGGTGGCGACGGTCGTTCCCATCTTGACGATGTCGACCTTGTCATTGGGGAACGGCTCTTTGTCTCCGACGCCAAGAAGGTGCCGTATGCCGGCGACGGCTGAGTCTTCGTAAGCGGTCTTGTTTTCAGATAGCAGTTTTGTGCTGGTAAGAGTTCCATCGGGCCTGCGCGCGACAACGTCGGTAAACGTTCCGCCCCGATCAATCCAAAACTGCCATCCCATTTGCAGAGTTCTCTCTATGCCTGTTTTCTCGGTTAACTTCCTGTACGCGCGACAACGCCCGTACCCGTGCCCCGGAATTCATTTTAAGCCTTTGTTTCATATCAAGAAATCGGACCTGCTTCGACACTTGATCTTAACTCAGAGCCGCAAATCGTGCTGCCGGAGGGTGAGGTCGCAGAGGCTTGATGACGTCTAAACATCGAACATTAGAACCGCAGTTTGCAGGTTTATTCGGGCTGAAAGGGCGCGTATAAACCCTCCGTCTCCGCGTAGCCAAAGGTAAGATTTTGTGGCTGGCCTGTCTCCAAAGTTAACCGCTCTTCTCAACAAGGGCCTCGACCTTCACAAGTCTGGGGACCTGAATGGTGCTTTGGCCGCCTACGACTCTGTTCTCAAAAAGAAACCGCAAAACCCCGACGCTCTTTGGCTAAAGGGCGCCGTCATGATTGGTATGGGCGAGGCGCCAAATGCAGTTCCTTATCTTCAACGGGCGGCAAAGCGCCGCCCAGACGATGCAGCAATACTGAACGATCTTGGCATGGCCCACGAAGCAGCCGGTGATATCGGGTCAGCCCGAGATGCATTTACCCGTGCGCACGCATTGGACGAGTCTCTTCCGTCGGTCATGATCAATGTCGCCCGCTATGCAATCGCCGATGGGGACGCAGCCGCCGCTTTGGAGATGACGCAGTGCGCGCTCAGTCAGACCCCTCATTTGGTCGAGGGGCACAATACCCGGGGCCTCGCTTTTCGAGAGCTCGGCCAATATGGCCAGGCCCTGAAATGTTTCGCCGCGGCGCTTGCTATAAAATCCGATGATACCGCCGTCCTTTTTAACAAGGGCGACACCTTACGTCTAAGTGGGGATATCGATGGAGCTGTTCTCGCTCTAACCCGAGCGCACCAACTATCGGCGATAGGCAGTGCTGACTGGCTCAAGACTACTATGACTCTGGGTCTCATCGCGGCCAACGCTGGTCATGATCAGAAAGCCCTGGCGTACTATGATTCGGTGCTGCAATCAGATCCTTCTCACATCGAGACGTTGAACAATCGCGGAGAGTTAAAGCAGAGCCTCGGTGACTTCAGCGGCGCCGCACAGGATTATGCAAGTGTTCTATCCATCGATCCCCACCACCCTGCAGCGATCTACAACAGGAGCCGCCTGAACCTACTGCAAGGGCAGTGGGCGGAGGGGTGGGAGGGTTACGAAGCACGCTGGCGGGTCGAAGATTTTAAGTTTGACTCCCATGACCGCGGTTTACCCCAATGGGCCGGGGAAAAGCCGGGCAACGGAAAAGTCTTGCTGTGGGGAGAGCAAGGCCTTGGCGACCAAATTCAGTTTGCCAGCCAGATCAGCGACGTCATTGCGTCTGGCGTGCAGCCAATCTTAGAGGTCGATCCGAGGCTTGTTCCCCTCTTTAAGAGAAGCTTTGACTGTCCGGTGTTCGCGTTTAACGAGGTTCCCTACGAGGACGTTGCCACAATGCGGGCACAGTGCGCGCTTGGGTCGTTGGGACGCATCTTGCGGCGCACCGAAGACTCATTCGAGCCACGACGGGAGTACCTGAAGCTCGATCAGGGGCACGTTACACATCTGAGGTCCAAATACATCGAGCTGGCAAATGGCCGGCCCATTGTCGGTATTGCCTGGACCAGCATGAACCCCACATACGGCGACGAGAAGTCACTTCCCTTGCAGCAATGGTCTCCCTTGATCGGCGCTTTTGATGCGTTTTACGTCTCGCTGCAATACGGAGACGTAAAAGCTGAAGTCGACGCCACATCCGGGTCGGTCTGGCTCGATGACGCCATTGATCCGATGGCAGATATTGAAGCCGCCGCCGCCCAGATCGGCGCTGTTGATCTGGTGATTTCCATTTCCAATACGGCGGTTCACCTCGCAGGTGCGCAGGGAAAACCTGCCTGGGTGATTGTTCCGGCAATTCCGGAATGGCGCTGGGGTGTGGCCCGCAGTCATTCGCCCTGGTATCCGGATGTGTCCATCTACCGTCAGCCCGCGCCCGGCGACTGGGTGAGCACGCTTGATGCCGTGCGTGGAGACCTCGTGCAGCGTTACGCGGACTAGCGGTAAGCAAACTCATCTGCAGTGGCGATCAGTCCTACCAGGCGACGCAGGTGGTGCTCCACCGTTGTCGCAGACGAATTCTTTTGCCCAACGTAAGTGAGAATGCCGTTTTGACCCATCGCATAGTCAATCAGGGCGTCCATCTTTTCAGTCGGAAGGTCATATCCGATGATGCGGCCCACCCAATCTTCAATCAGCTCCAGTAACGAGTTTGTTTCGATTGACTGGTCGGTGACGGATACGTCGGCCAGCGGACGGTTAAGGATTGTGAGCAAGCCGTTCCACTGCGTTCTAAGGGCGGTGGACGACAACCAGTATCCATTCACGTCAGGATGCCCGTTGGGTGCCGGCCACGTAAAAATCTGGTCCGGCGTTTGTTTAAGCAGATTAAACATGCTCCGGTGCGGAATGACTGTCGCGCTAACGGCACGCAGAAACGCGATGTTCTTTTCATAGGGTTGTCTAACCTTGACCGCGGGGTCCCCCATCTCTGACGACAGCAGTATGGTTTCCATGACCTTCCTTAATTGGTCACTGGCTTCTTGGTTGGCCATCCAGGTTTCAACCGCTGCCTCGATCACGTTAGCGGGCGGTGCGTCCCCAAAAAGACGCCGGCAAATTTTCGTGCACAGAAACTCAGCGGTTGCGGGATGATGGGCCGCTATGTCCAAGACCCTACGGCCTTGCGCCATGGGCTCTGTCAGGCCGCTCAACGAATGTCCCATGAAAGAGTCCGCTGACGTATTGTGCATCAAGGGCTCGTAATGAAATTCTCCGGTAAGGGGTAGGGTCCCTGCTTTTCCTAAGCGATGACCCGACCCAATTGTCCATCCGGAGAGGGCGCGGGACGCTTCTATGACGTCCTCATCGGTGAAGCCGATTGCGGTTCCATCCGAATTCTTGGCGACGCTGTTGGGGGCCGTCGTGCCAAGGTATGCCTCTTCGCCGAGGGTATGCAGTTCCAGGAGTTCGCGGGCATAATTTTCGTTAGGGGTTGAAGCCTGGCTGGTGGCGTTGTCCAAGTACACCAACATGGACACGCTCGTCGCGTTCGCTTCAAGCATTTGGCGGAAGTTGCCAAACACATGCCCTCGGATAACATCACGGTCGTAAGCGGCCGTTCCTACTCGGAGCGCAGGGGACTCCTTCGCAGCGACGTTGAAGTGGTTGTGCCAGAAATCAGCCATCACCTCGCGGACTTGATAGGCAGAGTGCGCCGCCCTAATCCAAGTCGCCGCCACAACTTCTTCGACGACCCGGAAGGTCTCTTTTCCAGGCAGTGTCTTGTTTGCCTGTTGGTAAATGTCCCAAAGTTCCAAGGCCGATGCATTCAGCGTGGTTAGAGGCCGGTGCTCATTGACCGCCTCCCATCCGCCGAACTTGTTGTCCTTGGCAGAATACGAGATATGCAGGGTCGCATCGGCGATATACTGAGCAACTTCTGGATCGTCTCCCGGTGGCGGGGACAGTTGTTCGTCCACCCAAGCGTCCCAACCTACTTGCTCGACATAGGCAACATCGGCTGGCCGCGCTCCAAAGGTCGCGCGGTTAAGGGCTAGGCGCTCAAAGGACGGTTCCGTGGGCAACATCGGTTGGTCTTCCTCTGTTGCCTGCTCGCCTCCTACCCCTGGCGGCGGGCTTAAACTGTGGTGCCCCCTAGAGTCAGATAGGAGGCGTGTAAGTGCTCTTTCTTAGCTAGCTCCCGCTCACTTGACTGGCGCTGGCAACCGCAACGCCGGTGACCGCACTGTCGTCGCCGTTCAGGACGCCGAGCGGTGCATATTCAATGGTCGGAAATACCGTCTCGAGACTGGGGCTGTTGTGCCGTTTGGCCAGAACCTCAGCGATGACCTGGCGGTAGTCGGTGGTTACCGCCAAATCGCCATTTTCCAGATCGGATCCGGAGATGCCGGGCCAGGTGCCATAAATCTGGCCACCGTTAGCGTTGCCGGACAGCACCATCATAATTGATCCTGAGCCGTGGTCGGTTCCGTTGCTTGCGTTCTCGTTTAGACGCCGTCCGAACTCGGTCATCATCACAACGGTGACGCGGTCTTGATAAGCAGCAATATCTTCCCAGAACGCGGAAAGCGATTGTGATAGCTCGGTCGCCTGATTGCGGAACTCATTAACCAAATTGTTGTGGTGGTCCCAGCCGCCATGGTCGACTGCAGCGACATCGAGGCCCGCGTCCATCTTGATCAGTGACGCAAGATTGCGAAGCGCGTTAGAAAGTGGCCCGTTGGTGTACGCAGGACCTTCCTCGGACCCATCCGTCTCCTCGGTGCCTTCGAGCTCATCGAGTTTGGTTTGCACAGTGTTGATCGCCTCAAGAGTCTGTTGGGCAACCTGCTGATAGGCGGACGAGCCAGAATTCAGCGCTGCGATAACGTTTGCATTTACGTCTCCGCCAGCGACATTGAAGTTGTTAACGTCCGGAATGCTGACCGCTTGCGGGTATCCCAGCAACGAAATGGGATTGCTGGATCCCGTCGATATCGTTGACAGCAGGGGCCGGTCCGCGGTGAGCGTTTCAATATGACGTGTGAGCCAACCTGACGTCAGGTTCGTCTCGCTGTCCGCCATGCCGCGCTCCATCATGTCTTGCGACTTGAAGTGACTGCGGTTCTCGGTCGGCACACCGGCCGCGTGGACAAAGGCAAGATCGCCAGAGGCATACAAATCACCCAACTCCGGTGCGTCGGGATGGAGGAAGAGGTCGACGCCGCTCAATCCATTAGCCAACGGCAGAGCCGGGGCGGTGCCTGTGGTCGCGACAGCAATTGTCGGGCGGGCCAGCTGGTAGGCTTCTTCATTGGCGGGAGCGACCATTTGCAAGCCATCAATACCGCCGCGCGCGAAGAGCACGACCAGTATTTCGTCACTTGTGCCGCTGGCGGCGAGGGAGACGCGAAGACCGGGCCCCGCGGTTGCCATGAAGGCTCCGCTAGATGCGCCAATCAGAAGGTTTCTACGGGTCAGTTTCATAACGAGTCTCCTAGCGGAAGGAAAAGGCTTCGGAAGTTGAGATAAGAGCAGCGAGACGTGCGTAGGCGTTCTCTAAGTCTGTCGCGCTGCCAAAATTAAGCGCTGTCAGAACTCCGGCGCTGCCAGATGCGTCGTCGGCCAAAGCGGTTACGATGTCGCCCTCGGGTTCATACCCGATCATGCGGCCGATCCAATACTCCACGGTCTGCAACGCAGAGTTCTGTGCGTCTGCGGGAGTCTGGTCCGTGAACGAAGACACGAACTCATCCAAGTAAAACAGAAATATGGCGTAGTTCCAGGTTGACAGCGTCGATGAGGTTGAAAGCCAATACCCGTTCACATCCGGCCTGCCATTTGGCGCGGGCCAGGTGAACAAACCATCGTGCAGTGGGTCGAAAAGAGCGCTCATGAACGGGTGCGCATTCACGACCGTGTCCGTTGTCCGGTACAGGGCCATAATGCGCTCGAATGGCCGCCGAATCTTGGTTTGAGGAAGTTCTCCGATTTCCGGGCCATCGAGCAGAATGGCCTCTAGCACTTTCTTGATTTGATCCGGTGCGTCCTGATGAAGGGTCCAAGCCTCGACCGCGCGGTCGGTCACGGCCTGTGGCGGCGCATCCCCAAAGATCCGCCGCGTCAGCTTCGAACAAATGAATTCGGCGGTGGCGGGATGACCAGCAGCAATGTCCAAAACCTTGCGGCCTTGCTCCATCGGAGCTTCGAGGTTTTGCAACCCGATGCCCATAAATGATCCCGCGTCTGGACTGTGCTGCAACGGGTTGTAGATGAATTCGCCGGTGACAGCCGACCGGGTCCCGGCCACGTCAATCTGCTGCCCAAACTCCACGGTCCAGCCTGACAAGGCCTCGGAGGCGACAATGATATCAGCATCGGAGAAGCCGGTTGCATTGACCCCGATGTTGTTGCCCAAGCCCACCGGTGACGTGGCTGCAGGATTTTCGACTCCCAGGTATACATCTTCGCCCATCGTGTGGAGCTCAAGGAGCTCGCGGGCGTAGTTTTCGTTGGGAAGGCTCGCCACGCTTACGGCGTTGTCGAGGTACAGCAACATCGCCGTTGACGTCGCGTTTGCTTCGAGCATTTCCCGGAAATTGCCGAACACGTAAGGCCGAATATGCTCACGGTCATACACGGGAAGGGTGGCGGACCCGAATGGATTGTCCTGCCTGCCGATGTTGAAGTGGTTGTGCCAGAAGTCGACCATGAACTCCCGGATTTGATATTCCGCATGAACGGCACGGATCCAACTCGCCGCGGCGATCTCCTGCTGACTCCTCCCCTGTTCGGCGAACGAGACCGTTTGTCCGGCTTGCAAGGCAATGTTGAACAGAGTCTCGGTGTCCGCGCTGAGATAGTTCAGCGGACGGTCTTCGTCGACGTCGGGCCATCCCCCTTGTGGGGTTTCCTCGGCGCGGTAAGAAATGTGCATGGTCTGGGCGGCCAAATGCGCGGCGAGTGCGTCATCGTCCCCAGGCGGCGGATTGAGTTGCTCCTCGACGTACGCTTGCCAACCGATAGATTGGACATACGCTTCATCGATGTCGCGCGCACCAAAGGTGACGCGGTTGAGCGCTATGCGTTCGAAGCTTGGTTCAGCTGCTAGCATGAGGTCCTCATTCAGCTAAACCAGAGAGGAGTTCAGTAGGCGTGAAGCTAAGCAATTCACTCTTAAAAATCAATAAACCCAGTGTAACGGATGCGTGACAGAGGTCAGCCAAAGCATTTCTCAAGTATTCGCCCAAGTATAACATGAGAAATTTTCCCAATTTAAGCAGTTAAAAGTAAACCAGACTGCTGCGGTTCCAAAAAAAGTAAATACAGATACACATTCTACTGTGTCACGCACCCTGTCCGACGATGCAAATTGTTAGGAAATATTGTGTCCGAAATGAGATCGCCTTATCCGACATACTAACGGATGTGACGAACGGGTGGTTGCACACGTGAAAGCTACACGTGAAGGACGGCAGTGACCAGCGAGTCGCGTCACCAAAAGCCTGATCTGATTAAGAAAAAGGCCGGCTTTCCAGCCGGCCTTTTTGATCATGTAAGTTGGCGCTGTTTTAGAAGCTGTATTGCGCCGTCACGCCAAAGTCGCGGCCCCGGGGCTGGTTGAAGAAGAACCCGCGGTAGCGCTCATTGGCGCCAATGCCGGTGCGCTCACCGAATTCCGGACGATAATCCCTAAATCGCAGGATGTTGTTGGCGGTTAGATCGTTGAGCACGTTGTTGACGAAGCCCGTCAGTTGCCAGTTACCGGCGTCCACGCCAATCCGCATGTTCATGCGGTACAGATCACCCGTGTGGGAGAAGTTGCCCGCTTCCGTATAACGCTTGGACTCCCAGTTGAGATCGGTGGTGAAGAACCAGTCGACGTCGGATGTCAAAGCATCACGGTAGGTAACCGACGTAGAAATGGTGTGCTTGGGCTGCTTCGGCAACTGGTTGCCGCTAGCGTTGCCGCCGTTGAGCAGATCTGGATCATCATTGCCGGTAATGAGGGCGATGTCGGCATCGTTAAACACTTTGATTTCTGAATCGGCCAAGCCGTAATTGAAGCTCAGGCTGATCTCATCAGTGGGCGCCCAAAAGGCTTCCAATTCACCACCCCAGATCTCCGAAGCGCCGACGTTGACCAGAATTCCCGCAGTCGTGTCCGCGCCGTTCTCGTCTATGATGTTGATGATTTCCGTCAGCTGCTGGTTGGTCCAGTCGATGTAGTAAGCCGACAGGTTCAACGAAGCCCGGCCATCCAAGAAGGTGTTCTTGGTACCGAGCTCGTACGTCCAGGCTTTTTCTTCATCAACCGTGTCCTGACCGGCGGCAAGGCCCGCGGCCCGGCTTTCTTCGGAAATATCTTCACCAAAGAACAGGCCATTGATGTCGCCCGGCTTCTTGCCTTTCGCCACCAAGGCATAAAGCAGCGTGTCATCGCTCAATTGGTAGTCGACGGTCACACGCGGCGTGAAGCTGGTGAACTTCGCGTCTGCGGTTAAGCCGCCAGAGCCAATGGTGTCAATTTTGTCGCGGTTGTAGCGCCCTTCGGCAGCGACGGTTAGTTGCTCGGTGATGTCATATTCCATCTGAGCGAAGACGGCGATGTTGTCGAGCTTATTGGTGTCGAAATCGCTGCCATCGGCTGCAAACGGTTGCGCGAACGCTGAGAACGACCTGTTCCGGTCTTTGTTGGTCTCATGATAATAATACACCCCAGCCAAACCACGCAGATTCGGGTCTTGCGGAGAGAGAACCTTGAACTCGGCCGAGTAGTCTTCCAACCGGTCTTCGAAGGCGGCCTGGAGAATGCCTAAGCCCGAAATGGCGCGGTCGCGGATGGTGTCGCCATCAAAGGCCGTGTCTTCGTTTTCCTTATTGTAAGCGCCGCGCGCGACAATTTCCCAATCATCCACGTCGATGCGGGTTTCAGCCAGGAACCGGTAGGTGTCACGCTGTAGACCCGGTTTAACACCCGGAACGGTCGCGCCAAACAAACCGGTTACGCCATCCGTAAGGTCGGGAATGTTGAGCATGGCACGGCGTTGATCGCCCGTGTTGGGGTCGCGGGCTTCAATTTCACCGCAGATATACCCCGGTGAGTTTTCGGTCGCGGTCCCAGCAACGGGCTCAAAGCAATTGTGCTCGTCCCGGCCGACAAGAGTCCGCGCATAGTGTCCGTCGTCGATGCTTTGGAAGCTGCCTTTGAGGGTGATTTCCATCTCTTCGCTTGGCGTAAACAACAGCTTGAGCGTTACGTCTTGGCTTTCCTCATCGCCCAGGTCGGACGTGTCTCCCCGTTGCGGGCCTGTCACAAACAACGGCGCAAAAGGTGAGGGGAAGAGTTGGCGGACCGGCGGATCGGGCTCTAGGTTGTTTTCCCATTCGCCGCCGTAATAGTCCCATCCGGCGCCGACAAAGTAGTACAACTTGTCTTCAACAACGGGGCCGCTCAGCCAACCCGCCACCTTGTAGTCTTCATGGCTGCCGACGCGGGCGTTGAATTCGCCTTCGAACTCATCGGTGGGGCGCTTTGTGATGTAGTTGATGGCGCCTGCGAAGGTTGCGCGGCCAAAGATGGCTGACTGCGGGCCACGCAGGACTTCGATGCGTTCGAGAGAGTCGATGGTCGTTGAGGCGATGGACCCGTTGACGAAAACTCCGTCGACAAAGAAGGAGGCGTTTGACCCGCCAAGGATGGAGGACTGGCCGCGAATGACGGGGCGGTCGAAAAAGCGTCCAAACCCACGGTCCATCGCGAAACCGGCCGTCGCTTCAGCGAGTTCATGCACGTTGTCGATGCCCTTGTCGCGCAGCTGATCAACCGAGAACGCGGCAATGGAAAGCGGAATGTCTTGTAGGCTTTCCTCACGCTTACGGGCAGTGACGACGATTTCCTCAAGGACCATTTGCTGGGCAGACACAGGTTCAGCCATGGCCAAAGCCAAGGCACAGACCGCAGACGTCTGAAGCAATGAAGTACGAATTCTCATAGTGATTTCCCCAATCTTTATCTTAAGCGGACCGGCAATTCGGATCATTCTCCGCTTACCGGCCCCTAACAGGCCTAAGCCTCCGTAACTCTCAGGCACCCTCAATTCTCAACGCCTGACATATATCCGTTTCACGCGGCGAGTTGCGAACGATTCGCAATAACTTATAGACCGTTGCGAGTGATTCGCAACCAGAAAATGAAAAGCTCAACTCTCCCAGGAGTAATCAATACGGTTACGCAGAACCGATGCAATGCTGTTGTTCGGGAAAACCCGACTCAGTCATCAGATGTGGCAAATGAGCGACAATAGGCTAGAGGGATATAGAATCAAATTCTATCGAGGACGAGTATGTTGGGAAATAATTTCAACTAAGCTAATTGCATTCGAATAAAAGGTTCAAGACGGCAAATTGGCTCCAAATGCTCAAAAGGCATGAACTATGCCGCGAAGACTCGCTCCAGGCTCGGAACGGCGTTCATAAGTGTTTTGGTGTATTCGTGATTTGGTGCGGTGAGTACCTGCTCCGCTTCACCAGCCTCCACAACCTTGCTTTGGTACATCACGGCCACGTGGTCAGAAATGTGACGAACAACGGCAACGTCATGGGAAATGAACAGGTAGGTCAGGCCGTGCTCGTCCTGGAGGTCAAGCAACAGATTTAGAATCTGGGCCTGAACAGAAACGTCGAGCGCAGAGGTCGGCTCATCAAGCACTAACAGTTTTGGGCGCACGGACAGCGCGCGTCCAACGGCAATACGTTGGCGTTGTCCGCCCGAGAACTCGTGGGGGAGGCGGTCGATATGCAGAGGCTCCAGCCCCACCATCTCACACAGTTCGGCTGCTTTGTCGCGCAATTCCGATCGCGAGAGGCCCGTGCCCACAGTCAGTGGCTCGGTCATGATTTTCCAGACCGGCCATCTCGGGTCCAGTGACGACTGTGGGTCCTGAAACACGATCTGTATCTCGCGGCGGGTCGCTTCGTCGTGCTGAAGAATATTCTTCCCCCGATACAGGATTTCGCCGTCCGCAAGGCGATTTAGTCCCACAACAGCGTTTGCCAAAGACGTCTTGCCACAGCCCGATTCTCCGACCAGTGCGAGCGTTTCCCCTTCTTTGATGTTTACGTTCACGTGGTCGACGGCTGTGTGAAATGAAATTGGCCGGCCGAAGAAGTTAAAATCCTTGGGGTAGCGAACCGTCGCGTCTTTGATCTCAAGCACTGTCTGGCCCGTGCGGTCGACGCGTTGCACTTGTTTGGCCGGCTGCGCCTCGGCATCCGTCGTGCCGCCCTCGAGCATGGCCGCCGCAACCGTGGCCAGCCTACTCTTGGGTGCTTTGCCTTCTGGCAGCGAGTTTAGCAGTGCTTTGGTGTAGACGTGTTGCGGTTTACCAATAACATCTCGCGTCGCACCGGTTTCCACGAATTCGCCCTTGTACATGACGTAGACGCGGTCACAGAGTTGCCCCACGACTGCCAAGTCGTGCGTAATGAGAAGGACAGACGTTTTTGTCTGCTGCGCACGTTCGCGCAGTAATGACAAAATTTGAGCCTGCACTGTGACATCGAGTGCTGTTGTCGGCTCGTCCGCAATGATGAGCTTGGGGGAGCAGGAGAACGCCATGGCGATCATCACGCGCTGGCGCATGCCGCCGGATAATTCATGCGGGAATGACTCATAAACACGGCGCGGATCGGAAATCTTCATGTCTGCGAGAAGTTTTAGCGATAGCGCTTCCGCTTCTTCCTCAGTCATGTCTTTGTGGCGCAGAATGACATCATTAATCTGGTCTTTGACCCGCAGCACGGGGTTTAACGCCGTCATCGGTTCCTGGAAGATCATGGAGACTTCGCCGCCGCGTAAATCTTGCAGGTCGCGCTCCGACATGTCTTGAACCTTATGATCCAAGACGGACACGACCCCCGTTGGAACCCGGACCTTCGACCGCGGAAGGAGCTGGAGAAGGTTCATAGCGGTTACAGATTTGCCAGAGCCGGATTCACCCACGACACCGACGATTTCACCTTCACCAATTTCAAGCGAGATACCCTTGAGGGCTTCGAAAGACCCGGCCTGACTCAAAAACTCAAGACGCAGGTCATCAATACGTACAACTGACTTCGCCATACCTTCTCCGTCTCAACTTTCTTATTAGGTCCCGGCCCTAAGCTTCCATGCCTCGGCCTTGCTTGCGCGACAGGCTGGCAATGCCGTCGCCGACAAGGTTCATGGTGACAACGGCGGTGACAATTGATCCCGCAGGCACCAAGAGCATCCAAGGCGCGCGCATCATGTATTGGCGGCTTTCTGCAAGCAGGTTGCCCCATGTCGGTTCGCCCAAGGGCGCTCCAAGCCCTAAGAAGGACAGAGCGCTTTCGGCGATGAGCAAACCCGCAAAGTGAAACGCGAAAATAACGAATAAGCTGGCGCGCACGCCTGGAAGCACGTGTTGGAACATAATTGACCAGCGACTCACGCCAGCCAATCGCGCCGCTTGTACATATTCCCGCTGAAACAGGCTGGACGCTTCAGCGTAAACAACGCGCATGTACACCACCCAAGCCAGAAGGCCCAAAGTGAACACAAGTGTCCAAAAGCCTTGGCCGACAACCACGACGACGCAGATGAGAATGACCAGCGCAGGAAACGCTTGCAGTGTGTACACCAGCTGGTTGATGACGGTGCGCAGCATTCCCGGTTTTTCTGCGGCCAAGAGGCCGAGGGTCGATCCGATCGCGAGATTGATGATGTTTGCCAGCAGCGCGCAGGCCATGGACCATTGCAATCCTTCCACCATGCGCGACCATAAGTCGCGGCCCAGGTGATCGCTGCCTAGAATGTAGCCCTCTTGTCCCGGCGGCGTGAACCGCTTCAACAGATCCCCTTGCATCGGATCATGGGTCATGAGGAACTGACCGAACACGGCGAGGATCATCAGCACGGTAAACAACGTGAACGCGATGACGATTTCCGGATTGGCGACTTGGCGTACTTTGCTCCAGCTGAAGGTCTTGCCTTCAGATCCCCCGAGCAATCCGCCGACTTGGCTAACTTTTACCTCTGACATCGCTCAGCTCCCTTTCGTCCGCAACCGCGGATCTAAGAATTGGAAGCTCAACTCCGTTACGGCGTTAACAAGAAACACCAACATGGCAATGCAAAAAGCCAGGGCCTGCACTACGGGGAAATCAAGAGTTTGAGTAGACTCAATGAGCTGCCAGCCAATTCCAGGCCATGAGAAAATAGTTTCGGTGATGACGGCGCCGCCCATCAGAAACGCGAACTGCGTGCCGATGAGCGCGGCGGCACCCAGGAGCGCGTTGGGGAGCGCATGCCGGAGAAGCAGAACATGCCCCGGCGCCCCGCCAGCCCGGGCCGTGCGAATATAATCTTCCCGCATGGCTTCCGCCGTGTTCGCGGCAACGACGCGGGTCAAGCTCGGCATCAAGAACCAGGCCAAACTGACCGACGGCAAAATCCAAGTTTTGGACGGAAGCGGGATTGGTATGGAAAAACTTTCCGTAATGGCCCAATCGAAAATGGTTCCCCATTCCATTCCCAAAGACGGCAGCCATCTCAGATTGACCGCAAAAATCTGAATACAGATGAGCGCTGTGACAAATCCCGGTACACCCTGGAAAATAAAGATGATGCCGGAAACGCCGCGCCGGTCGGCCCGCTCTGGGCGGAACCCGAGCCACGCCCCAAGAGGAATTGCGACGCAGATCGACATAGCCATGGCGAGGCCGGCGATCAGCAGGGTTGCCGGCAGCATGTTCAACACTTTTTCCATGGCCGGTTCGCCGCTGGCCAGGGAACGCCCAAAGTCCCCCTGAATCAGGTTCCCCATGTAGTTGAGGTACTGAATGATCAGCGGCTTGTCCAAGCCGTACTGGGCGCGGATGGCTGCAAGCTGTTCAGGTGTTGCGTCGTTGCCCGCCAAGACCAGGGCGGGGTCGCCAGCCAGGCGAAGCATGAAGAACAAGAGGGTCGTCACCATAAAGAGAAGGACGACCAGGCGAGTCAGTTGCTGAAGAACCGGCACCAGGGGTGCAATCAGGTTCTCAAAGCTTCGGCTAGCCTCCGGGCCTGCCGGGGCGGTGTCTACTGATGAGCTCATGCCTCTCCTGTACGCGCACTTTTTGTTCGTTAAATCGGCCCAAATGGCAGGGCGACAGCTATAGGCCATCTCCCGGGCCGACCACGTCCTGTTTCTGGACCGTGCTCAAGCCCCGAACATAAGTGCCGTGCCAAGGAACGCAAGCGAAAGCGACGCTTTAAGGTCTCTGTCCCAAGGCGTGCTGGTGCTTGGATTTAGGCCGTTGGTGGTGTATCCCCGGGCCATCTTAAGCGGCCGTTTGGGGCTCAAGCGGCTGAATCGGCATGGAATCTGGAGGAAAGGCAAAAATGGCAGTGCGTGTGGCGATGAATGGGTTTGGCCGGATCGGGCGGATGGTGTTCCGTGCTCTTATGGAATCGGGCCGGTCCGACATTGAGGTGGTGGCGATCAACGACCTCGGGTCTGCTGAGGCCAATGCCCACCTTTTGCAGTTCGACTCCGTCCATGGCCCCTTGAACATGGATGTGAGCGTTTCTGGTGACACCCTCACCGTTGGCGGAAAATCCGTGAAGGTGCTTGCTGAGCGGGACCCGGGTGCCCTGCCGTGGGGTGATCTTGATATCGACATCGTCGCTGAATGTACCGGTATCTTCTCGGACCGCGACAAAGCCGCAGTTCACCTCGATGCGGGCGCAAAGCGGGTCTTGGTGTCCGCGCCGTCAAAAGGGGCAGACCTGACGGTCGTCTATGGTGTGAACCATGACAAGCTGACAAAAGACCATCTGGTCGTGTCCAACGCATCATGCACGACGAATTGCCTGGCACCTGTCGCCCATGTCTTGCACCAGGCTTTTGGTCTGAACCACGGATACATGACGACCGTGCACGCATTCACGGGTGACCAGCGCACGGTAGACACGTTGCACAAGGACCTGCGGCGCGCCCGCGCAGCCTCGGTGAGCATGATCCCCACCTCGACGGGCGCGGCCCGGGCCGTCGGTGAGGTGTTGCCCGAATTGAACGGCAAGCTGGATGGCTCCGCCATTCGCGTGCCCACGCCCAACGTATCCATGATCGACCTCAAGTGTGTGCTGGATAAGTCCGTGTCGGAAGACGACATCAACAACGCCATGAAGGACGCCGCAAACGGCCCGCTCAAAGGCGTCCTCGCGGTGAACGAGTTGCCGTTGGTGTCGATCGACTTCAATCACAATCCGGCCAGTTCATCTTTCGATGCGACCCAAACCAAAGTGCTCGAGAACAATTTCGCCCGTGTTCTGTCCTGGTACGACAACGAGTGGGGTTTTTCGAACCGTATGCTCGATACCATGGTGGCCATGGGTAAGCTCATCTGACGATAGGCCCGCGCCGTGGGTGGGTACCAAACACTCGATGATCTGAACGTGAGCGGTCAGCGCGTTCTTGTGCGCGCTGACCTAAATGTTCCAATGTCGGATGGCGTCGTCACGGATTCGACACGGCTTGATAGGGTGGTTCCCACCATTCGTGAGCTTTCCGATAAGGATGCCCGCGTCATTATTCTTTCCCATTTCGGACGGCCGAAGGGGCAGCGCGTAGATGATATGTCGTTGCGGCCGGTTGCGATGGCTTTGTCTCAAACTCTTGGGCAGGAAATCGCGTTTGCGGATGACTGTGTGGGACCTCAGGCCGAAGCAGTCGTCAACGCCTTAGCATCCTCAGATATCGCGTTGCTCGAAAATCTCCGGTTCCATCCGGGCGAAGAGGCCAATGATGCCTCTTTCGCACGCGCACTTGCAGACCTGGGCGATATGTATGTCAACGACGCTTTCTCCGCCGCGCACCGCGCGCACGCGTCGACGGAGCAGCTCGCCCATTTGCTGCCCAATGCTGCCGGGCGCAGCATGCAGGGTGAATTGGAGGCGCTCGAGTCTGCGTTGGGGGACCCTGCGCACCCCGTCGCGGCGGTTGTCGGTGGGGCGAAAGTCTCTACCAAACTCGCGGTCTTAGGACACCTTATCGAAAAGGTGGACGTTCTGATCATTGGCGGTGGCATGGCAAACACGTTCCTGAACGCCAAGGGTGTCGAGATTGGCAAGTCTCTGTGCGAGCATGACCTCGCCGATACCGCGCGCGAAATCTTGGATAAAGCCACAGCCGCTAAGTGCGAAATCGTTTTACCGCTGGATGCCGTGGTCGCTGATAAGTTCGACGGTGGCGCTGACATTTCTACCTGCGACGTCGGCGCGGTCCCGCAAGATAAGATGATTCTAGATGTCGGGCCGAAAACGATTGGCGATCTCGAGCGGCGCCTTAAGGCCTGCAAGACGGTTGTTTGGAACGGACCGCTTGGTGCTTTCGAAGTGCCGGAATTTGCGGCAGGCACAAGACGTGTTGCGGTTGCCGCAGCGGATTATACGCAGGCAGGTGATCTGGTTTCAGTCGCCGGAGGTGGTGACACCGTGGCCGCTCTGAACATGGCCGGGGTTACCGATCGCTTCAGCTACGTCTCGACGGCGGGTGGGGCGTTCCTTGAGTGGCTTGAAGGTAAAACTTTGCCAGGCGTCAAAGCCCTTCAGTAGATGTCCGGGAGAGTGAGTTGGCGTTGGACGGCCATCTGACTGCTTCATCCAGAAGTTTCGGGCGCCGCAGTAAGCGTGCGCTTCGCTGGCTTTTTCCAGACAGAATATTAGCCGGGTCATTGATGGGCCAAGGCATCCAGGCGGCGGAGCGCCGTGACCTCCCAACCGCGCTGGGCCTGTTCGAAAGCGCTCTTGATGCTCATCCCCGGCATGCACTTGCTTGGGGTAATCTCGGGGCCTGCTTCTATTCGTTGGGGCGTTATGCCGATGCGTGCGATGCCTTCTCGCGTGCACAGGCGCTGGGTGAGACTTCGGCACCTCTGCTCGATAACTGGGGAAACGCGCTCGCCAGACAGGGAAAGCTGTCCGAAGCTTACAAAAAACACGCCAAAGCTTTGGAGCTTGATCCCGCTCTGCCCGGGGCTGAAGCCAATCTCGGCGCGACCTTAGTAGATATGGGCCGCCCGGACGACGGGGCCGATCATTGCGCGCGCGCATGGGCTAGACATCCGGACGACCAGGTGTTGGCGAGCACGGCTTTGATGCGCAGCCTGTACAGCGAAACCTTGTCTCCGCAGGAGTTGGCCGCGGGACATCGGCGTTGGCCTGGCGCCGATATATCCCGTGCGGACCGCCACATCGGGTCTACGGACCCCGAACACGTCCTGAGGGTCGGTTACGTCTCAAGCGATTTCCGGGTGCACTCTTGTGCCTGTTTTCTGCTTCCTCTGATCCGTGCACATCACCGCGATTCCGTGGAAGTGTTCGCCTACAGCACGTCTCATCAAAAGGATCCGGCGACTGTAGAGTTTCAGCGCGCTGCCGACCACTGGCGCGATTGCGCGGCGCTGACGGACCAAGACATGGCACACCGGATCAGCGCAGATCGCATCGATATTCTGGTCGATTGCAATGGGCACACGTCCGGGAATCGGTTGTCTGTCTTTCTGTTCGCGCCTGCGCCTGTTCAGGTCACGTGGCTGGGGTACCCGTTCTCAACCGGACTGAAAGTGGTGGACGCACGCCTGACGGATATGATCGCTGATCCCAAAGGCGCCTCCGATGCGCTCCATACAGAAACCCTGGTCCGCCTTCCGGGCGGGTACCACACTTACAGTCCACTCGTGCAACCCCCCACCCCATTGCGAGAGAACGCGCAAGACGCGTCAGGGATGCGGTTCGGTGTTTTTCATGCGTTGGCCAAATACTCTGAGTCGTCGATGCGGTTATGGGCCGCGGTGATAAAAGCGAATCCCGGCAGCCGGCTGGTGCTCAAAGCACGTGGCCTGATGGATGAGCCAACACGCGCCAAGGTTCTCGAAAGATTTGAACGTCTCGGTCTCACGTCCAGCCAACTCGACGTCATCCTGTGGAACAGTGTTTATGGACGTCATTTCGAAGATTTCAATTGCGTCGATATCGCTCTTGATGCGGTGCCATACAACGGCACCACCACCACCTGCGAAGCGTTGTGGATGGGTGTTCCTGTCGTTACGCGAATGGGAGACCGGCCGAGTGCGCGGGTCGGGGCCAGCTTACTTTCCCAAATTGGACGGCAGGATTGGGTCGCCAATACCGATGCGGAATACGTGCGTATCGCCACTGGCCTCGCATCATCTTCGGAACAGCTAGACACCTTGCGGTCCGGCCTGCGTCAGGAGGTCTCGCAGTCGACGCTCGGCGATGCATCAGTTTTCGCGCGCGCCATGGAGTCCGCATTCCGCAAGCTCTGGCTTGAGAGAACAGGCCGCTCGGCCACGCGTTAGAGTCACAGCGTCTAGTTATTTGTCCTGGATGCGGCCCATGGCTAAGAATTTCTCGCGCCGCCGGGCCCGCAGCTGTCCGCCTTCCAGCTTTGCGAGGCCATCCAGTTTTTCGGCGATCGCATCACCCACAGCTGAAAACGCGTCTTCGCGTTTACGGTGGGCGCCGCCCACCGGTTCGGAAATGATCGCGTCGATAACGCCCAATTTATCCAAATCCTGAGCGGTCAGGCGCAAGGCTTCAGCAGCCGTTTTGGCCTGATCTCCATCGCGCCAGAGAATTGACGCGCATCCCTCCGGTGAGATCACCGAATAAATGGAATGCTCAAGCATCATCACCGCGTTGCCGGTGGCCAATGCGATCGCACCGCCGGACCCGCCTTCGCCAATGACGATGCTGATCAATGGCACACGAAGATCCAGGCAGGTTTCGATCGAGCGCGCAATCGCTTCCGCCTGGCCGCGTTCCTCCGCCCCGACCCCAGGGTAGGCACCCGCTGTATCGACAAACGTAATGACCGGCACATTAAATTTGTCTGCCAGTTCCATTAGCCGCCGTGCCTTGCGATAGCCCTCCGGCCTGGCCATCCCGAAGTTGTGCTTCAGGCGGGTCTCCATGTCCTTGCCTTTTTCCTGACCGACCACCATTACCGATCGGCCGCGGAAGCGGCCAAGGCCGCCGACAATGGCATGGTCTTCCGAATAGGCACGGTCGCCGGCGAGGGGCAGGAAATCCGTAATCAGCGCTTCGATGTAATCGAGGCAATGGGGCCGGTCCGGGTGACGGGCGACCAGTGTCTTTTGCCAGGGCGTCAATTTGGAGTAAGTGGCCTTAAGGTCTTTTTCGACCTTGGTCTCCAGCCGCGTTACTTCCTCAGCAATATTCACACCATCGCCGTCACTCAAGTGACGCAACTCGGCGATTTTGCCTTCCAGTTCCGCGATCGGCTTTTCGAACTCTAAGAAATGCATGGTTTCTCCGGCCCATTACCCCGGGCGATGCGGCGCGCATCCTTGTGAACCAGGACTTGGTTGTCAACAGAGTCTGCCAACGCCCGGAAATTGCCAAGCTCAGCCTAGGCTTGGGGGCGGGGCGTGCAGACCCGCCAAAATGCGCTCAAAGTCAGGCTCGGTGTCCGGGGAAAGTAGACCACGCCGTATGGCGAAATCGAGGACGACCAGAGAAACGTTGAATTTAAAGGCCGTCCCATCCCGGATCAGGTCAAGCACCTCCTGAACAGGCATAAGCTCGAAGCCGCTGATTTCACCGTCCTGGTTCAACGGACGAAAATCCTCAGGCACAGGCAAGTCGTAACAGAACAGCGTATCGACTCTGAGGCCGCGGTCGGTCTCAAAGCAATAGGTTACTGTTCCAACAGGTAAAGCCCGGTCTGCCAGGTCGGCGGGCATGCCCGCTTCCTCTTCGCATTCTTTTCTCAGATTTTCGGCGATAGACAAATGCGCCGGCTGTCCCCCGGCAACTAAGTTATCCAGCTTGCCCGGCTCCACACCACGATCAGCGCTGCGGCGGCCGACCCACACGTGCAGCCCGTCGGCCCGCTCAACAAATCCATTGAGATGAACACCGTATGCGCGTGTGCCGAGTAACGGCGTGAGTGCCCGGTCGATCCGAAAGTAATCTGGGTCGGACCATGTTTCGCGGACCGGATAGATTTCGCCGCGCAGTTTAGGAACCAGGCCGCGGCCAACCCATCGCGGCGCGACGGCGGCGATCGCTTTCGTGCGATCACTGGGGGTCGCATAACGCGCTGCGAAACTGATGGCCTCTCCCAAAATCGTAAGCGGCGAGCTTGACGACGTAAGTTCTTCAATGAGGGCTTTTCGGATCCAGCCAACCGTTTTGCCGTCGACTATCAGTGCGACAAAGTTCGACAGGTCATAGGTGTTGCAGCGGTTTATGCGATCAAGATAGCTCACCGTATCGGTTTTAACATGGAACGGTGGGTTCGTCCCTGGCCCAGCAGGCTGGTCTTTCGTATACTGCGACGTGCTTCAACGAGAACTTTTGGACCGCAGGCCCACGATGGAAAACGCTGTTAAAACGATCCTCCGTTGGGGCGTTTTCGTGATCGCCGTCGCGGTGACGACCGGCTGGTTGATTTTGTGTTTCGCCTACCTCACCAGGCTGGGATGGGATGGTCTGTTGTCGCTGGAGCCAGGCGACCTCGCGGCACTACTGGCCGCCGCTGCAGGACCGCCCGTGGTATTGTGGCTCACCTTAACCGTCATGGCCCAGCAGCGGCAGTTGACGACTCTTCGGCGCGCCGTTTTAGACATGGGCTATTCTCTGCGCCGTGGTCTGGAGCAGGGCGAGGCCCAAAGCCGGGTGCTGATTGAATCTCAGGCGGCGTCTCAGCGCGACGCCGCGAGTACTCTGGTTCCTGTTGCTTTGGACGATCTCGCGAGTCAGGTCGCCGTCGTCGCCGAGCGTCTCGGCGTGTTGAGCGGGGACGACTTGGACCTCGCCTGGGCGCGCCATGGTGCCGGGGATCGCAACGCTTTGATGCGGCCCTTTACCCAGCGTGCCGCGAGTGAAAGTGATTTTTCAGACCGCCTCCGGTCGGCGATTGCGTCCGACCCGCAGTCCAAAGAAGCCGCAGTGACTTTCTTGCGGCAAGTCGATGCTATGAGGGCAGAGGCACGGGATCAGTCTGGCATGAAAGTGCTCAGCAAGACCTTGGACGAGGGGCCGCTTGCCCAAGTCTATGCTTTGTTCTCTGGTGCTGCAGAAGATGCGTTCGGGGAAGACCCGGTTGAGAGTTCTGCTCCGGCACCGGTGCCAGCCGATGATCCGGACATCGCGGATCGTCTCGGCCCTCAGCCAAACCTATTTCCGGGCGCGTCGGCGGGAGCCTAAAGTTTGAAACCCTGACCGGCGGTGGGTGCGGTGTTCAAGTCTCTGTTCGGCGGCAGAAAGAAACGGGGTAAAAGTGTCGTTCAAGAGCGGGGGCGTGCTGCATCGAAGCCCCCTGAGTCGAACGAAGATGCCCAGGCCCGGCGCATCAAAGCCCTCAAGGCCAAAAACCTACGCAAGGCAGAGATCAAGGCTGCAGTCGATCACGCTGGGCCGTTTCAACGCCCTGATGTGGAAGGATTGGTGACAGAAGCTAGATCGGCGCACGAACAGAAATCTCCTGCCGAAGCCCGGGAGATGGTTCACCGCGCTCTTAAACTCAAAGGCGCCGCCGGAATTGTCGATGAAACCCTCGCTCATCCGGCGCGCCGATACATCGCCCTGGCGATCATGCGCGGCTTGCTTGAGGAGGGCGAAAGCGCGCGTGAGCCGCTCGACCCCGCCCCAAAAAGCCCGGAAAAGTCAGAAAAACCGCCAAAATAGGGCCGAATCGGCCTTGACGGCGCTGGGGGTGCCGTTTACAACCCCGCCTTCGTCGATGCTTGGCGCCACGGGGCGCCGGTTTACGCCACAGGAGTTCGACCATGTCTCGACGCTGTTCTATCAGCGGCAAAGGGGTTCTCACGGGCAATAACGTCAGCCATGCCCACAATAAAACCCGCCGCCGCTTTCTGCCTAACCTCCAGGCTGTTTCGCTGATGAGCGAGGCGCTCGATAAGCCTGTGCGGCTGCGTGTGGCGGCCAGCACCTTGCGCACGATCGAGAAGCGGGGTGGGTTGGACGCTTACCTGTTGTCGACGCGCAATGACGACCTGACCGCTGAAGCGGTCAAGATCAAGCGCAGCGTCAAGAAAGCGTTGGACAAAGCCGCAGCCTAGTCCTGGTTTGATATCGCAAATGTGGAAAGGCCCGTGACAGCGGGCCTTTTTCGTTTTTAGAGCGTGAGGCTCCACGTGCGGGCGATAACAGCGCCCCAAAGCCACATCAAGAAAACCGCGCTCGCCCAAAAACTGTAGGCTCTTTTTAGAACATCATTGGATGTTAAGTGAACCGCACTTTGGCAGGTGCGCAAAACCGCAAATCCAAACGCGGGCACCAGTACCGTCCAGGTCGCCGGGCCTAAAAGTCCCGCACTTATACACCCGACGTAGAACAGCACCGGTGTCTCAAACAGGTTGGTGTAGTGACGGGTCGCCGCCGCTAGTTTTTCTGGCTCTTCGCCCTTGCGGTACACCCGATAAAAAGAGAGGGGGACGGCGCGATTGATCACCGATGACCGACGCATCCGTGCCAGTTGAATGCCCGATAGGATTGTTAAAACAGCCACCCAGATGACGGGCCACAGCATTAGAGGGTCGATTGAAATAGCAGGCATTGGTCAGCCTCCTTCGAATATCGCAGCAAAATCACAACGCAAGACCTCCGCCGCAGGGAGCGCCTGCGACGGAGGCTGTCTGTGTCATAAGTTGAACGCGCTTCACTGACCGAAGCGGTTTTGTCCAATCATCTCAAGATTGCGGTCCAGAACGTCGGCCGCGCGTTCTCCTTGATCCGCTCCGATGACCTTGAAGTTCGAAGCTGCCAGGAAGCGAGATTGCTGACAGTGGCGTTCCGCTTGCCGTGCATGTCCTTGCGCTGAGTAGGCGATGCACATGTTGTGATGGGCGATAAAACGGCCATGCTGGCTCTCCGCCTTCTTCAAAGCCGTTTTTGACAACCGGATGCCCCGCCCTAAATCGCCTTCGCTAAAAGCCTGAGCGGCAGAGGCGGATTTCGGTGCAGCCTCCGACCAGAGCCAGACGGGACCTTCCGGATCCGCTTCCCGGGCCAATGTGTCCGCGGCCAGGGCCCAGGCAAATACGATGATCAGGGTTGCTAAAACTGTCCTGAATGTGTGTTCCGTCGCCATGTGGTCCTCCTTTTCAATCTCGAACCGAGGACATTGATAGGATATTAAAATAATGGATGGAATTATCATTATTCGCATATTATATACAAAATATATGAATAGCTAATTGAACGGCTAGGTAGACTAAGGGACTAAACAATGGATTGGTCGGTGATTAGGGATTTTCTAGCGGTTGCCGAAACAGGCAGCCTGTCCGGCGCATCCCGGCAGCTCAAGGTCAGTCAGCCGACATTGAGCCGGCGGATCGCCGATCTGGAAGAGACGCTCGGCGCCACTTTATTTCTCAGAACCCCAAAGGGACTGCTCTTAACTGAGACCGGAGAAAGCATCCTCGCCGATGCCAGGATGATGGAGCAAACGGCGCTGGCTATTGAGCGCCGGGCAGACGCCGGCCGGGAAGCCTTGGACGGCTCGGTTCGGGTGTCGTGCACGGAGGGCCTGGGAACGCAGTGGCTGCCGGACAAACTCGCCAAGTTTCACAAAGCTTATCCACGCCTCCTGATCGAAATTCTGGTCGACAATCGAGCTCTGAACCTGGTCCGCCGCGAAGCGGACATCGCTTTGCGCATGTTCCGGCCTGAGCAGCCCGATCTGGTGGCTAAGAAAATCGGCAGCCTCACCCTTGGTATGTATGCAACGCCTGAGTATCTAGCGGAAAATGGAACACCCGAACGTGTCGCCGACCTTAAAGCTCACTTTCACGTCGGTTTCGATGAAGGCATGACAGGCCGCGAGGATGTTCAGCGCCTGGAACGCATGTTCGAACACGATCGTATCATTCATCGATCCACCAGTTTCGTCGGTCAGTTGCGCGCGGCGGCGAGCGGTATTGGACTGGCGATGGTTGATTGTTTTTTGGCCGACGTAAATCCCAATCTGGTTCGTGTTCTGCCCGACAAACTCGGCTACGACATCGATGTCTGGCTTGTGACTCATGCTGAAATCGGACGTTCGGCCCGCATACGGTCCGTATTCGATTTCATCGCGGACTCGTTCAAAGCCGATAGTGACCTGTTCGCAGGTAATGCGCCGGCGCGCTAAGCGACAATAGGAGCAAGAGCCGACAGCCCTTGGGTGTCGTTGTCGTCGAACAAGTCGGTGAGCTGTGCCATGACTGCGCCGCCAAGTTCGTCCACGTCCATCAAGGTCACGGCCCGGCGATAATATCGTGTCACATCGTGGCCAATGCCGATCGCGAGGAGCTGGACCGGAGACCGCGTTTCGATGAACCGGATGACATCCCTTAAGTGCTTCTCCAGATAATTGCCCGGGTTGACGGACAGCGTTGAGTCGTCCACTGGCGCGCCGTCAGAAATAACCATGAGAATGCGCCGTGCTTCCGGCCGGGCAGCAAGGCGGCTGTGTGCCCAAGCCAAAGCCTCGCCGTCGATGTTTTCCTTCAGAATGCCCTCGCGCAGCATCAGGCCCAGGTTGCGGCGCGCGCGGCGCCAGGGCGTGTCCGCGGCCTTGTAGATGATGTGGCGCAGGTCATTTAGGCGTCCCGGTTGCGAGGGCCTGCCGGAGTCGACCCATTGCTTGCGCGATTGCCCGCCCTTCCATTGGCTGGTTGTGAAGCCAAGAATTTCCACCTTCACGCCGCACCGTTCGAGTGTGCGCGCCAGAATATCAGCTGTCATCGCGGCAATCGTGATCGGACGGCCGCGCATTGAGCCCGAGTTGTCGATGAGAAGGGTCACGACGGTGTCCCGGAACTCCATCTCTTGCTCGCGCTTAAACGACAGTGAATGCATCGGGTTTGCGACGATTCGAGCGAGGCGGCTGGTGTCGAGCAGACCTTCCTCCAAATCGAATTCCCAACTCCGGACTTGCTGCGCCATCAGTTTGCGCTGCAGACGATTCGCTAGACGCGAGACCACGCCCTGCATATGCGCAAGTTGCCGGTCGAGCTGCGTGCGCAGACGGCTCAATTCCTCCGGATCGCATAGATTGCCGGCATCTTCGATTTGATCAAATTCCGCCGTAAAGACGCGGTAGCGGTCATCTTCGCGTGATCGGTTATGCCCGGATTGCGGCTTCGGTTGTTCGCCATCGTTTCCCGGTTCTTCGGCGGCATCCATGGCGAACGGCACCGACATTTCTTCGTCGGTCTCAGCCGGTTGGACGTCCTCCTCGGCAGAGCCCTGCTCAGGTTCCATATCACCGCTATCGGGATCGGATTCATCTTCGCCTTCAGACTCGCCTTCGTCTGCTTCCGAGGTTGAGTCGGAGTCTTCATCGATATCAGGGCTTTCGTCTTCATCCAGATCACGGCCGCCGTCGTCCGTCTCCAGATCCAGAACCTCGATCATCTCGCGCAGGATGTCGGAAAACGCCCGTTGATCGTCTAATGTATTGGCAAGCCGGGCGATGTACGGCTCCAAAGCATCGCCATATTCCCTATCGGCAATATCCAGCACGTGTTGGCCGGCTTCGCCCAGTTCAACGCCGTCGCACCGGGAGTGGATCATCACTTTAAGCGCGTCTGGTACCTGAATTTGGACCGAGGCGCGCGCCATTTGATACCCCTCGAGAGCCAAACGCTGTTCGAGGGCATTGCCAAGGTTGGACGAAACCCCTTTGTAGGATTGCGCACCTAATACCTCGACGCGGGCTTGCTCCATGGCGTTGTAGGCATCGATCGCGTCTTTGCCGTGTGGCATGCGGCGCTGGTGGACGGGTTCGCTGTGATGGCGCAGGCGCATGGCGCTGGCATCCGCCGAGCCACGCAGCCGAACGACGTTCTCCCGCGTCAACTTCGCCGGGGGAAGGGGAAGGCGCACCGCTTCTCCTTGCGCACCACTTTTTTGATTGGTCGCAATTGGCGTGTACGACACCGTGGTATTCGGATGATCGGACAATGCGCGCACAGCCGCCGTGGTCGCCGTCTTAAAGGCTTCGACACGGCCTGGAGTGCGGTCAACCGGCTTTGGGGTCTCCCGCGATTTATCGGGAGAAGGCGTGCGTGAGGACATCGCCGGACCGCCGGTCAGGCGACCGCCTGGGCGGCGGAGTCAGGAAGTTCCTCGCCAAAACACCGCTGGAAATACTCTGCAACGATGGGGCGTTCGGTCTCATCGCACTTATTCAGGAAAGTCACCCGAAAGGCATAGGGGATGTCCGCGAAAATTTTTGCGTTCTCCGCCCAGGTGATGACAGTGCGGGGCGACATGACGGTCGATATGTCGCCCGCCATAAATCCAGCGCGCGACAGGTCCGCGACGCTCACCATGGCAGACAGAACGTCCTTATCTTCCTTAGACTTATAGTCGGGCACTTTCGAGGCGACGATGTCGACTTCCGCGTCGTGTTCAAGATAGTTCAGCGTGGCGACGATGTTCCAGCGGTCCATCTGGCCTTGGTTGATTTGTTGGGTGCCGTGGTACAGGCCCGTCGTATCGCCAAGGCCGACGGTGTTGGCGGTCGAAAACAAGCGGAAGGCCTCATGGGGGCGGATGACTTTATTTTGATCGAGCAGGGTGAGGCGTCCCTCAACTTCAAGGACACGTTGGATGACGAACATCACATCCGGGCGGCCGGCGTCGTATTCGTCGAACACCAGTGCAATTGGATTCTGAAGCGCCCACGGCAAAATGCCCTCGCGGAATTCCGTAACCTGAACCCCGTCGCGCAGGACGATCGCGTCTTTACCGACCAAATCGATCCGGCTGATGTGACTGTCCAAGTTCACCCGCAAGCACGGCCAGTTCAGACGCGCTGCAACCTGCTCGATATGAGTTGATTTTCCGGTGCCGTGGTAGCCCTGAATCATGACCCGGCGGTTATGCGCAAATCCGGCCAGGATCGCCAAAGTGGTGTCCCGGTCGAATTGGTAAGCCGGATCGATGTCCGGCACGTGTTCATCGCCCTCACTGAAGGCGGGCACGGTCATCTTACTGTCGATGCCGAACACTTTTTTGACGTTAACCGAGGTGTCCGGCAATCCGGGTATAGGTGCAGAATCAGGGGCCATCTATCCGTCCTTGTTTAAGCTCGGGTTATACCCCGAGCGCCGGTCCCCTTGTAAAGGGCTGGCCACAGGGCTCACCGGTCATCCAAGGCCTTTGGTCCAGCCGCCATCCGCTGTCACCGTTGAGCCCGTCATATTTGCGGCCATATCCGAGGCAAGGAACGCGGCGATCCGGGCAATTTCCTCAGGTTCGCCAAGCCGGCCCATGGGAATTTGATCGGTGTAATCGGCTTCGACTTCGGCAACAGAGCGGCCGCTGCTTTCGGCCAGCCGGTCCATAAGTGTTGTCCAGCGCTCCGTGCGCGTGGGGCCGGGATTGAGAGCGTTTACGACAACCCCGTGGGGGGCCAATTCTTCGCCGAGCCCCCGGGTGATCGCCAGCAGCGCCGCGTTGGCCGATGCGCCCGGCAAGAGTCGCGGTGACGGCTGCAAGCCCGTATTGCCGACGATGTTGACGATCCGCCCATACTTTTGGTCCAGCATGGCTGGCACCACGGCGCGCAACATACGGATTGTCCCCATTACCTTGAGTTCAAAACTGTCGTGCCAAACTTGATCGTTGAGTTCCCAAAACAGACCGCCTTGGGACGCCCCTGCTGAGTTAACCAGAATGTCGATGCGGCCGAACTGATCCAGAGCGGTTTTTACAACGGCGTCACAGGACTCGGGCTGGGTCAAGTCGGCCTCAACGATGAGGCAAGGTGTGCCGTGAGCCTTTTCAAGTTCTGACGCCTGACTCCTAAGTGCGTCGTTGTCCCGCGCTGACAACACGAGTTTCGCACCTTCAGCTGCCAAGACCGCAGCGGTCGCAGCGCCCAGGCCGCGGCTGGCACCGGTGATGAGCGCGACCTTATCCTTCAAATTCAAATCCATTGCGTTCTCAACTTTGGAGGGTTGGCTCAGGCCGTATTTTGACTGGAGAGCGCCACGCGCAGAATATGGTAGGCCACATTGATCTGCTTCATCCGGTTCTCTGCTTCTTTAGACCCGCCGTTGGCATCCGGGTGGTATTTTTTGACCAGAATTCTGTAGCGCTTTCTAACATCGTCAAAAGTGATTGGACCCGACAGGCCCAGTGTCCGTTTCGCCCGCCATTCATCTGACGCTTGATCGGTCAGTTCGGCGCGATTTCTCCCAGTATTGTCACTTTCTGCTTCGGGAAAAACATCAAAGGGGTCATAGACGCGATGCCAGGGGCGGCCGGGCGCATGACGGTCGCCCATCTTCCAGGTCGGGCGGTCCCAGGTGGCGGCGCTGCGGAACTCAACTTCTAAATCTTCGTCTGACATACCCGCATGGTAGTTCCATTGGGCGTTATAACTGCGTACGTGTTCGAGACAAAAAAGGTAGTACTCGGAGAGCGATCTGTCCTTCGGAGCGCGGTGAACGCCATGCTCCGAACAGCCGCGCCACTGACAGCGGCTTAATCCCGGCTCGCCGGCAGGCTGGGCGCCCGGAAACGGTTCGGGTTTGTGAGGTGAATGCACCATGCGACAAGTATCTAAGACGTCCTGTATTCCAGGCAATCTTGCTTATTGGAGAGAAGTGTGCTTGCTCAGCATGTAGAGCGACAACGAAAAATTACAAGGATCATACGGACGACATGGGCGAATACCACGAACGCATTGAACGCAAACTAACCGAAGCCCTGGCGCCTGTCCTGCTGGAAATTGAAGACGACTCTCACCGGCATGCCGGCCATGCGGGGGCGCATCCCGATGGTGGCGGAGAAACGCATTTCAACGTTCGCGTTGTTTCATCAGCCTTTGCGGATATGAACCGTGTCGCGCGGCAGCGCGCGGTCTACAGTGTGCTGGCGGATGAACTGAACGAACGGGTGCACGCGCTTTCCCTCACAACCCAGACTCCCGAAGAGGCAGGTGTTGCCAGCTAACCGCCGGTATAGAAATCCGGAAATTCGCGTTTCACGATTTCCCCGTCCGATGCCCATGCATGACAGGTGTCCAAGATCGGCGGCTTCTTAATCGAGCCGGATTTGAGCGCCGAGCTCAACTTCTCCATCCGTTTGCCAACCAATGTTTGAAAAGCGGTTGTGGCAATCGGCTTCACAAGTTCGACCAGATGCGTGCAGCCTTGGGTGCCCCCCAATCTCTCCTGAACATTCTTGGTGAGGCCCTGACTAATTCTAAGGCCAATGAGTTTCTTGAAATTCGGTGTAATGCTGCCGCAGAGGTTGAACGGGCTGAAGTCGGTCACCGCAACGCAATCGCGGATTGTCAGCGTGCTGTCGACGGTAACCCGAAGACCCATGCTGTGTAGGGGTTCGCCGGCTTTGATTTCTACACGATCGCGGTTAGGAAAATTGTAGGTCTTGATGTCCGTCATCCACCCATCGATATCCCACATCCCGTCGGGGCGCTGATATCCCCGGCATTCGATGGTGCGGGTGTGCAGGAGTTCGCGTTCGTAATCAGGCGAGGGCAGGGGCATGGCAGGCGGAGTCCGAAGTTTATGCGTCGGAGTCCTGTCCTACAGGACGAGGTTGAAAAGGGGAATGGCAGGGCCGGTTGACCCCCTATGCGTGAGCCGCATAGCTGGGGCTCTAGCCGTTAGCCTGTGCCGTAATTCTCACCATAGATAAAGGCATTGCGATCTTTAAGGTCTTCCTCAAGCTCCATGTTGTAGATCGCGTAAAGGTCTCGAACAGAGACCATGCCCACAACTTCAGCACCGTTCGTGACGGGCAGATGGCGGTAGCTCCGCTCAATCATCATCTTAAGAGCTTGTGCTGGCGCGTCGTTCGGACTGAGGCAGTCCGGATCGGCGGTCATGATATCCTTGGCTTTGGTCGTGTCGGGATCGCGGCCTGCGGCGACAACACGTGCCGTCATGTCCCGTTCGGTTATGATCCCGACCAATGTATCGTTTTCGGTTACCATAACCGCTGCGATGCGTTTCTCATGCATTACCTGTGCGGCATGCCGCGCACTGTCGTCCGGGTCAATGGTTATCAGGGTTTGTCCGCTGATGACGTCTGGGACAATTTTCCGAGCCATATTAACGCTCCCTCCCCGCAAAAGATGAAATCTATTGCACGATCAAAAGTGTCGCGCCAATCGCTGCCGGGGGTCAATAGGTGCCTTGAAGGCCGCGCTAGGCCTCGGCTGCGGCGGTTTCCTCTGTGGCCGTGTCCTCGTCGTCCTCGTTTTTCGGTGGCGTTACGCGCAGCTGCACAAGCTGGTTCCGGTGACGGCGAAGCACCTCGAAGCGAAAGCCGTGAAAAATGAAAGTCTGCCCCGGGTCGGGGATTGTGCGGGACTCGGCGATGACCAGACCTGCAATTGTCGCCGCTTCCTCATCCGGCAAGTCCCATTCAAATTCCCGATTGAGGTCGCGAATGGTGACGGACCCTTGAATCACATACCCACCGTTCTTCTGCGGTCTGACACCTGTGACGGAGACGTCGGTTTCATCGTCAATCTCTCCAACAATCTCTTCAAGTATGTCTTCAAGCGTGACGACCCCTTGAACGTCGCCATATTCGTCTACCACCACGGCGATGTGTTCACGCCGTTCTCTGAACGCATTGAGTTGATCTAACAGTGTGGTTGTTTCCGGAATGAACCAAGGGGCAGAGCTCGCGGTCATGGCTTCTACTTGAGAGAAATCGCCGTGGGCCGCCTGCATGGCGCGTAGCAGAGCTTTGGAGTGCAGCACCCCGACGATATTGTCAGGGTCATCCTGCCACAGTGGGAAGCGCGTATAAGGGCTCTCGGCGACAAGCGCCAGCAGGTCTTCGGTCGGCAGGTCGGCGTCGATGGTGATGAGGTTTTTGCGGTGGGTCATGATTTCGCCCACGTTTACGGCATTTAGGTCGAGAACGCTGCGGAGCATGGCGCGCTCGTGTTTGACCTCGTCCTTGATCTCGGCTTCACCGGTATGCAGGTCGATGGCGCCACGAAGCTCCGATAAAGTTTGCTGAGCCGTTAGCACCTGTTCCGTGTTGGCGCCCAGAAGTGTCAGGGCGACTTTGACGATGCCTTGAATGACGGCATTAATTGGCCGAAACAGCCACGTCAGCGCCTGCATAATGGGGGCGACATGTAGCGCCATTTTGTGTGTGTGAATAAGCGCATAGGTTTTCGGCAAAATCTCGGCAAAGATCAGCACCAGCAGGGTCATGAGCGCCGTCGCGTACACGACGCCGGTTTCACCAAAAAGCTCAATCATGAGGCTCGTCGCGATGGCTGATGCCAGAATATTGACCAGGTTGTTGCCCAGAAGAATCGTCGCAATGAGCCGCTCCCGGTGGGCCAGGAGCCGGTTGACCACGCGGGCGCGTCCATCTCCGTCGTTTTCCCGCTGATGCATGTAGGACCGCGACGTCGCCGTAAGCGCGGTTTCAGAACCGGAAAAAACGCCGACAGAAAAAGAAGGAAGAATACAAAACCGGCGGTGAATGCCATGGTTTAGGGGCTCCAACAGGAAAGTATGTTACGCAGCCAGCGAGTCATCGAGCACGGACTTAACCATCTCCGGATCTACGTCTTGGGTGATGAAGGCTTGTCCAATTCCCCGTACCAGAATCAAGGTAAGGCGTCCGTCTCTGACCTTCTTGTCTTGAGCCATGTGGTCCATCAAGACGGCACTGGTAAGGTTGCCGGAACGCGGAGGTGCGGTGGGTAGGCCGCACTCCTCCAGGTGACGCCGGACGCGGTCTGCATCTTCGCCCGGACACAGTCCCATCTTCACAGAAAGATCGAAGGCTAGGGTCATGCCCAGCGCCACCGCTTCGCCGTGAAGAAGGTCGCCGGAATAGCCGAACTCCGCTTCAAAGGCGTGGCCAAAGGTGTGACCGAGATTGAGGAGGGCGCGCGCACCATGCTCCTTTTCATCATCGGCGACGACTTTTGCTTTCGCCGTGCAGCTCACAGAAATGGCGTGAGTCAATGCGTCACTGTCGCCCTGCAAAACGGCGGCACCATTCTTTTCAAGCCAGGTCCAGAACTGCGCATCTCCAAGCAGACCGTATTTGCAAACCTCGGCATACCCCGCGCGCCGTTCCCGGTCGGGCAGAGTTGAAAACGTGTCAGTATCGATCAGGACTGCTTTGGGCTGGTGAAAGCTGCCCGCGAGATTCTTGCCCTGCGCGGTATTGATTCCCGTTTTGCCGCCGACAGAGCTGTCGACTTGTGCCAACAGGGTGGTGGGAATCTGAATGAAGTCCATGCCACGCAAAGTTATGGCGGCTGCGAAGCCGGTCAGATCGCCGATGACGCCCCCGCCCAACGCAATGGCCGCCGTTGATCGTTCGACCCGCACCGAGAGCATGGCCTCCACCACCTCTTGGAGCTGTGAAAAGTTTTTCGTCGCTTCACCCGCAGGCACAACCAGCGTATCAGACCGTATGCCGCCGCCGTCCAGCGCAGCTTGAACCTTATCCATGTAAAGCGGCGCGACATTCGTATCGGACACTATGAAAACGCGTTTCTGGCTTAGCAACGAACTCAGTAAGCCCGCACATGAGTCGATGAGCCCCGCGCCGATGTGAATCGGATAACTGCGGTCTCCCAAGTCGACTGTCAGCGTGGTTGATTGAGCCCCGGCAGCGGTCATTGGGCCGCGGTCTCTGAATGAGACCTCTCCAGGTCTGCCAAAGCCGAGATCACCCGCCCGCACGTCACGTTTGCACTGTCAGCCCCGGTATCCACTGTGACATCCGCTTCCGCGTAAACGGGGTAGCGGGCGTCCATAAGGCTGGCCAAAACATCACGCGGATTGCCGGCGTTCAACAGCGGCCGGTGCGATCGGCCGGCCGTGCGATCGACAAGCGTGTCGAGGTCGGCGCGTAACCAGACTGAAACCGCGTTCTTCTTGATGAGGTCTCTGGTCTGGTCGTCGATGAAGGCTCCGCCGCCCGTGGCCAGCACAGACGGCGGGCCCTCCAGTAGCCGAGCAATGACCCGCCGTTCTCCATCCCGGAATTCTGCCTCGCCGTAACGCTCGAAAATGTCCGCAATGGAGCAGCCCGCAGCCTCTTCCACCTCTGCGTCCGCGTCCACGAACGGAATGCCCAGGCGTTGGGCGACGCGCCGCCCGACACAACTCTTGCCGGCCCCCATCAGTCCGACCAGCACAATGATCTGGTCTTCACACGGGTTGTTGGTGTCTTTCGGGTTGGGCATGGACGCTTCGCGAAGTTGGTCTGGTGGTCAATGATCAAGGATAGACGAATAGGGGTGTCGGACGGGGTTCGCAACCCCTGCGCAATGGCCCCAAATGGCTTCCCCAGTCATCTCCTAATCCAAGGGGTTACTGGACATTATCACACCTCTCCCGTAGTGTCCCCGCCGTCGCTGGGCCGGTTGCGGCGTGTGCCACGGTCCTGACACGGCTTCGCCCAAACGCCGCCTCCATTTCTGGTCACGATTAGGCGCAGGGTGGAGGTTGGGCGGCGGCCTCCCGCTCTGATTGGGTTTGCTTTTATCTTATGAAAGTCATGACGCAAATCCTGGTTGCCCTGATCCTCGCCTTGACGGTGGGAGGTGTCATTGCCTTGGCAACCTGGGATATGCCCGCACCAACTGCAACGCGCGAGAAAGTCATCCCTAATGAGCGTTTCAGATAGTACGGACGGCCGGCGCAACCCTATGCGCGCGCCCGCAATCACAAGACTTCTGATCTGTGCCGGACTGGCGCTGGCCTCTCCTGCCTCGGCGCAAGACGAAGAGGCCATTGGCGGGTCTATCCAGGGAGCCGCTCAAAGCGGTGAGCTAGCTCCCGCGCTGCCGCCGCCTATTTCACTTTTTCCGGAACAACAATCGAGCACATCCGACCCCGATGCCGTGATGATGGAGACCGTCCCGGAGGGTGGCATCGCCGTGCGCCAGCTCGAAGCTCTCAGCACGGACTCACTGGGTGTTCTTGACACCTTCACCGGTGGCTTGCCCGTCGACATGTGGAACGGGACCTCGTCGGAACTGGTCGAGATATTGATGCCCAAGTTGGCCGAGCAAATGCCGTCCGTCGCGATGCGTGATCTGGCCGAGCGCTTGCTTCTCTCCGTGGCTCGTCCGCCCCAGTCGCGGCCTCAAGAAGACATTTTTGTCGACATGACGGCGATCGTCCCAAGTGCCATCGGCTTCACCGAAACAGACGCAGATATTCAGGGTGCTCCAGCCGACCCATTGAACGAAGACGAGGCTACCGATCTGGGAATTCTGGAAAGGCGCGTTGCCACTCTGGCTTCCATGGGAAATTGGCGTGCCGTCAGGGCACTGCTCGACCTCGTTCCTTTGAACGCCATGACCGAGCCTCTGGAGATCACGCGAACGGACCTAGATCTGGTTGAGGGTAACGTCGATGCTGCGTGCACTGAAGCGCAGGCCCGGTTGGCATTTTCCGACAACCCCTATTGGCAGAAAGTTTTTGCTTTTTGTCAGCTTCGTAACGGCAACACGGCAGCTGCGTATCTTACAATGGACCTTCTGCGGGAAAGCGGCACAGATGAGTCTGCATTCTTCTGGGTCGCCGAACTTATGGCGGGTAATCGGCCGATCACGCCGAGTGGTCTTGACCGGCTCAGCGTGCTCCAACTCGCCATGCTACGCGGAGCGGGGCGGCCATTTCCGGTTGCTTTGGTGCAGGCCGGTGATCCGACGCTTCTGCGCATGCTGGCGGAGTCGCCGCCGCTTTTTGTCGTCGAAGAAGACGACCCCGAAGAAGTGCGGATTGAACGCCTCCGTCGCGCCTTGGATTTACGCCTCGAAGCGGCAGAACGCGCCGTGGCGCTCGGTTCGCTTGATCCCGAGGTTCTGCGTCAGCTCTATCGGGCCGAAGGCACATACCAAGAGCTGATCCCGGCGGAAGACCTGATCGCGGCTGATGGCGACACTGCTCGTGATGATGCCGTTGAACAACTGCCCGAAGACGAAATTCTTGACCTCAGTAATTTGCCCGTCTCGACCCCAGTCGACCGGGCCGAGCTGTTCAAGCTTGCAGAAGCGCAAACCATTCCCATCGCCCGCGCGGAGGTCATTTCCCGGGCCATCGATTTCGCCCGCAACGATCGCGGCCGCTCGGGCCCAACCGTGCTCACAATGGGCGCGATTTTTGGTCCGCTGATTGAAACCCTGACTCCTTCTAGTGATCTGGTGTGGTTCGCCGGCAATGCCGCCCGCGCCCTCATCGGGTCAAACCGTATGGAGTCCGGGCGGGCTTGGCTTGACTTGTCCGAGCAATATGCGCGCACGAGTATAGAAGCCGCTGACGTCGCCGCCGCGATGTGGCCAACCGACCGGCAGCTGCGGCCGACCATGACCAACCGCTTCACGCCGCTGCGGTTTAAGAGGTGGGAAGAGTCACGGTCGCCTGGCCGGCTTCCCGGGGACAAAACCCTGATTCTGGCAACCTTGTCGGCTCTCGGCGAGTCCGTCACCATGGATGACTGGTTTTCTGTTATGGATCGGCGAGCGCTCGTGTCCGCCAGTGTTCCCGCACCTCACATTTGGCACGGTTTGGTGCTGGCATCGGAGAACGGCCGCGTCGGCGAAGCCATTCTGTTGGCGCTCCTGGCGCTAGACGAGTCCGGCCCCGCCGGTGTTTCGCCCCTCGTCCTGTCGCATGTGATCCAATCCCTGATGGGCGTTGGATTGGAAACGGAGGCGCGGCGACTTGCCGTTGAAGCAGCCTTAGTTCAAGGTTTGTAAAACAACTCCTCACTTTGCGTGGAGGAAGGCTCTTGTGAGCCGTCACATCGAAACCTTCCTAGATATGATGGTCGCGGAGAGAGGCGCGTCCGCGCACACCGTCGACGCCTACCGGCGCGACCTTCAAGATTTGGCAGCCTTCGTGAACGGTGATATCGAGGCCGTTCCAGCCGACGCAATCAAAGCGTACTTGGTCCATCTCGACGCGGCAGGTCTCGCGCCCCGCACTGCCGCTCGGCGCCTCTCCTGTCTGCGACAATTCTTTCGATTCCTATTTGCGGAGAGCATCCGGACCGACGATCCAACCTCGGTCCTCGAAAGTCCCCGCCAGGGCGCACGTCTGCCAAAGTATTTGGCCGAGGATGAAGTCGATCTGCTCCTTTCCGCGGCGCGGCAAGATGAGAGCCCGAAAGGACGACGCCTCCTCGCGCTGCTGGAGCTGCTCTACGCCACCGGCCTGCGGATTTCCGAACTGGTCTCACTGCCGCTGACAGCGGTGGCCCGGGACCGTCCGGTTCTCATCGTGCGGGGCAAAGGGAACAAAGAGCGTATGGTTCCAATCGGTCAGCCCGCCCGGGATGCCGTCACCCTGTTCCTAGATGTGCGCGATCACTTTCTCTCTGGCGGCGAAAAGAAGTCTCCGTGGTTGTTTCCGTCCCGGGCGGCAACCGGACATCTGACGCGCGATACCGTGGCCAAGATGCTTAAAGACTTGGCGGTTGAGTCCGATATCGCCCCGACGCGGGTCTCCCCGCACGTTTTGAGACATTCCTTCGCGTCGCATCTTTTGGCCCATGGCGCAGATTTGCGCAGCCTGCAGCAAATGCTGGGCCATGCCGATATTTCAACCACCCAGATTTATACCCATGTCCTCGATGAGCGTTTGCGCCACCTCGTCGAGAGCAGCCACCCGCTGGCCGGCCTTAAGTTGCCGGAGTGAAGCCCGTCATGCGAATGACGTCGTGAGCAGTGTGGCCCGAGTCGCGAAGATGCCGCAAAGTTGCGGCCTGATCGCGTTTGGAAAATTTCTTGCCATCTGGATCCGTGATCAGTTTGTGATGAAAATAGCGCGGCGGCGGGTAGTCGAGCAGAGCTTGAAGCAACCGATGTGCGTGAGTTGCCGGCCGAAGGTCTTCGCCGCGTGACACAAGAGTGACACCTTGCTCCGCATCATCGACCACCACAGCCAGATGATAACTGGTGGGGACGTCCTTCCGCGCGACGACAAGGTCACCAAAAATATGCGGTGCCGCTGTGGTGGTTTGTCCGTCGTGACTTGTCCATGTCAATTCACCCACCTGCCGGATGGCATCATCCATTTTCAGACGTAGGGCGTACGTCTCGCCGGAGGCTATGCGCTGCTCACGTTCCGGATCGGACAGGTTGCGGCATAACCCGGGATAGATTGGGCCGTCCGGTCCGGCGGGCGGAGAATGTGGCGCGGAACTGGCTTGCGCGATTTCCGCTTGAATGTCTTTGCGCGTGCAAAAACATGGATACACAAGAGATCGTGCGTCCAGCACGTCTAACGCGTCTGCGTAGGCGGAGAAGCGGTCCGACTGATGCATGACCGGTTGTGGCCAGTCCAACCCAAGCCATCGCAAATCTTCTTCTATCCCGTCTACGAACTCTGGCCGGCAGCGCCCAGTGTCGATGTCTTCGAAACGCAAGAGAAAGGAGCCGCCATTGACCCGGGCGAGGTCGTCCGCGACGAGAGCGGCATAAGCATGCCCGAGATGGAGATATCCTGTCGGTGAAGGGGCGAACCGTGTGATCATTGGCAAGTGCGGCGGCGCGTCATGTCACCTTGATGCTGATGTGACAAAAATATGAGATGCTCATACCACATTTTGCGTTCGTCACAGAAAACAGCTACGATCTCTAGAACGTACCAATCTTGTTAAAAAGGGGACGGCCCGTGCAATCGGGTTCTGTGGAATATCAGCCCGCACTTGTATTGAACGCGGACTTTCGTCCGCTGAGCTATTTTCCCCTGTCGCTGTGGTCATGGCAGGACGCCATTAAGGCTGTGTTCTTGGATCGCGTGAACGTTGTGTCGGAGTACGACACAATCGTGCATTCCCCGAGTTTCGAGATCAGACTCCCAAGCGTGATTTCTCTCAAGAAGTTTGCGCCGATGGATCGCTCCCCGGCGTTCACCCGATTCAATGTTTTTTTGCGGGACCATTTTTCCTGTCAGTATTGCGGTACGCAGGAGTCAACCAGCGAGTTGACGTTTGATCACGTCGTTCCGCGGTCTCGCGGTGGGCGCACGACCTGGCAGAATGTCGCGGCGGCGTGTTCGGCTTGCAACTTAAGGAAAGCCAACCGAACGCCCAAGGAGGCCGGTATGGCCCTCAGGCGTATCCCCAACCGGCCGACGGCGCATCAGTTGCAAGAAGCTGGACGCGGTTTCCCGCCTAACTACCTTCACGAAAGTTGGCGGGACTTTCTTTATTGGGATTCCGAACTTGATCCGTGGTGAGCTTAGTCACCACTTGACCCGTAAATGCTTCGCCTGCGCTTAAATCCGTGTCGACAGCCAGATCGCCAGCCGCGATCCTGCTTTAATTGCGCCGGTTAGCACCGGGTACGCTGGCGCCTGTTCAGCCCCTTCCTGAAGGCCGATGTCACGGTGGTGTAGTTCTTCCTCGCGGAACTTTGTGATCGTCTCGCGCAAGTCCGCGTCATCGTCGCCGAGCTCTTCCGCCTGCGCCGCATAGTGCTCGTCAATCACTTCCTCAACCGCGACGGTGCAGGCCATCGCGGCCTCTCGTCCGAGCAATGCCGTGCCGGCGCCGAGGGCAAAGCCTGCAACGTGCCATAGGGGCTGCAGAAGGGTCGGGCGGACTTGCCGGTTCACCAGTTCCTCGTCGAACTTGTCCAAATGCGTGAGTTCATGCTCCAGCATCTCGCGCACCACCGGTTCCGCGTCGCTGCCGCGCAACACGGCCAGCTGGCCCTCGTAAATGCGCTTGGCGCCATATTCTCCGGCGTGATCCACCCGAATCATGCGCGCGATCGTTTCTTCCCGGTCTGGATCTCCCGGCAGGGCGCCCTGCGCGGTCTTATGCCCCTTGGCAATAGGAGTGGTCATGCCGTCGTCCAGTTCCTGGTGTTTCGATAGGCCAAAGCCGCTATGCATCCAAGGGCCAAGCCTGCCAGCATGTTATACCCCGCCATTGATATACCGAACAATTCGAACGCAATCTCGTTGCACGCGGGTTCGCCAGGCTGCGACAAGGCCGTTCGAATGTCGTCAAAACTGAAGGATTGAGGACCGGTCGGTGCACAATTGGTTTGCCACCATTCTTGCTCAACACCGACGTGAAAGAATGCGACCCCTGCTGCGGTAAAGAAGAGCAGCGCCGCGATCCCGCATGCGAGCTGGCGTGATCCTCTATCAACAACGGGCATGAGCGCCATGGCGCACAAGGCGGCAATACCGATGTACGGCAGCCGTTGGTAAAGGCACAACTCACATGGATACAAGCCAAAGCCGAACTGCGCCGTCCATGCGGTGCCGAGCGCCGCAAGGGCGGCAAGCCCCAACCCACTGACAATGATAAGATCGCGACGTGGTCCGTTCATGGGCGCTAATCTAACCCACCAGAGCGACGGCGGCAAAACCACCGACCAGCAAGAGAAAAGCTACAGTGGCGACAATCTCGAGCCGCTTCTCGACAAAGTCCTTGATGGGTGGGCCGAATTTCCAGAGCAATGCCGCCTCGACATAAAAGCGCAGTCCACGCGCGGCTAAGGCTGCCAATACAAACACAACGGGGTTAAGGGCCAACGCGCCGCTGGCGATGGTGATAACTTTAAAAGGAAAAGGTGTCAGGCCGGCGCCAAAGACGATCCAAGCGCCCCACTCCGCGTAAAGCTCCTGAAAGGCGGTGAAGTTATCCCCATAGCCGTAAAAGCTGAGCAACGGCTTGCCGACGGTTTCAAAACCAAGGTAGCCGATCGCGTATCCGGCGATGCCGCCCGCCACACTGGCCAAAGTAGCGACTGTGGCGATGCGCCACGCCTTCTCCCGCGCCGCCAGGACCATGGGCAAGAGCATCACATCCGGCGGAATAGGAAACACCGAGCTCTCGATGAAGGCGATGATGGCGAGCATCGTCATCGCATCCCGGCGGGCCGCCAGGGTGAGGGTCCAGTCGTAAAGCCGCCGAATCACCAGATGCTCTCCATGCCGCGCGGTTTATCAGGTCAGGCGGGGAGCGGCAACGTCAGCCGGGGATGCCGTACCGGCTTTCGCGGCCAATGCTTGCGGGGGCTCGGTGCCGCCGTTATAAGGGCCCCCCAAGATCTGTGCGGGTGTGGCGGAACTGGTAGACGCGCCAGACTCAAAATCTGGTTCCCTTACGGGAGTGGGGGTTCGATTCCCTCCACCCGCACCACACGAACGACACATTTTGGTTAGACCGTAGCTAATCTCCGTCTGGGTGTGGTGACCGTGCGTCGAGGCCAAATCAGGACTTACCCAATGCGTCGAATTCTTTTTTCCATCGCCATGTTTACCTTGCTCGCCCTGTCAGGTGCGCAGGCTGAAGCGCAGTGCGTGAGAGTTGCGCTAATTGATGACGGCGGACAAGTCATCAAGCCCGATGGTTTGGTGACAGGGGTGTTGGTGGGCGACGATCCGGTCTTCGTGTCCGCTGTGCCAGAACATCGCGACCGGCGTGTTGTAGGGGCGGTTGCCTGTCCGCCAGAGGTTATGGCCCCGGTCATCGACCTCTATAATCTCTCTTGCCGCAACGAGCAGGCTATGCGACAGGCCGCGGTTAACAATGCCACAAATATTGATGTTGTGCGGAAACGGTGCCAAGACCTCGGCCGGGCCGTCGCCACGGGCCGGTAAGCTCTAAAGACTTACTTAAAAAAGCCCGTCTGCAGCCGTTTTAGTACTGGCGTCGATGAATGCCTCGATGATGCCATCAATATCTTCGTCCGAATGCGCGGTGGAGAGCAGCATAACGCCACTGGCGTGTACCGCAACGCCCTGCGCGAGCGCATGAACAAAGAACGCGTCTTCCGCGTCCGAGGCTGACCAGGTGTTCGAATGAGGTTCGGGACCTGCCTCAAAATTGAGTTTCAAAATGGATCCGTTTCTTTCCACGCGAAGCGGCAAGCCAGCCTTGGTCCAATAAGTGTTCAGGCGTTCAGCTAATACGCGTCCCTTCGCATCCAGCGCTGGATATACCCGGTCACCGTGGTCACGCAAATAAGATAGGGTTGCGACGCCAGCGGCTACGCTCATGGGGTTGCCGCCAAATGTACTTCCGGAAAATACGCTTACTTCATCTGAGCCGGGAGAGAACAATCGCATAACGGAGGCTCTCCCCGCGAGTGCCCCCAGGGGAAGGCCGCCGGCGATGGCCTTGCCATAGATTGTTAGGTCAGGCGTGACTCCAAGTTGCCCCTGGCCTCCTTGGTAGGAAAGCCTGAAGCCGGTCGTGCTTTCATCGAAAATCAGAAGCACGCCGTGCTCGTGACAGGTTTCTGCAAGACTATGCAGCCAGTTTGAACTGACCCACTGAGGTGAGGTGGTCTGAACTGGTTCGACGACTACCGCTGCCAAGGTATTGCTCAAGGTTGCGATGCTGTTGAGCGCCGCCTCGCTTCCGTAGGTCAAAGGTTCCACCAATGACGTGATGGCGTCAGGCACGCCGATGCCAATTCGTGCCTTGCCGTATTGAGGGGACTCTGAACCGGTGACAAGGCCGTAGTCGTGGCCGCCATGAAACGACCCTCTGAAGAGCGCAATCTTGTCGTTCCCGCTGTAGGCCCGCGCGACTCTCATCGCTAGTTCTGAGGCTTCAGACTCCGTGTTGCACAAAAGAACGCGCTGATTATTCGTGCCGGCCTGTTGTATAAGTTTGCTCAGCGTGAGCTGATCCTCACCGCTTAGACCGAAGTTCCAGCCGTGGCGGCTTTGCTCGACGATCGCGCGTTCCACGACACGCGAAGCGTGGCCCAGCAGCGCACTGCCAAAGCCCATGCAGGTGTCGATATACGTATTGTTGTCGATATCAGTGATTTTGCTGCCCAGAGCGGACCTGATGAACACCGAAGGTGTTTTGCGGCCGCCCAGGTCTGATTTCGGCGGCACCATTACAGAGGAGCGGTCAAGCTCCATCTTCCAGGAGTGGCAGGTCCGCGCTTCAAGGTTGGAAATCGCAACGTCGTAACGGCTGTTAAGGGATTCCTGAATCATGCCCGTTGCGCCTGAGCCCAGGCGGCGTTCCCCAATGCGCAATGACTGAGAGTTCGGGTGTCTGCGATGTAAACCGAAAAGTGCCATGTTCGTTTCATCAGGGCGGGTGGGAAGGGTTGCTACTGCGAGGGTGCCACCTGTCGATTCACCTATAACTTTCTGGCGCGGTTTGTGATTGATGCTCCGCCGTCACCCGCTAGAGCCACACCGGGCGCGAAACTGCGGGCGCCGATCATCCGCGTCACCGAAGCTAGATGCTTCATGGCAATGGTCAGACTGACTGCTCTGGAGCGATGGAGATCGGCGCAACCGGCTGTCCCGCTACTTGAGCTGCTCGAACGCAAATCGCGTTCGCCCGACCGATTGAAGTCAAACGGCGCTTCGGATAATTGCCGTTTGCCAGGAGATGGCTTTGGGGGCCAATAATGCTGCACGTGCGTCATTTGACTGCTGCCTTAATCTTAAATTCCAGACCTCTGAGCCCGAGTCGGACTCTTCGCGAATTGCGCTCTTAAGCGGCGCTTTTCCGTCTTACCTATGAGCGCAAACCCTAGCTAACCCCTTGGATTAGTTGCTGTTTCGTACTCGTTAGTTGAACCCAGACTCTGCACGACCTTTTATTGGTTGCTACCTGTCAGTTCTGACAGGTCACGCGCCCCACTCCATGTGGTCCGATTAGCCCAATCACTACTAAGACGGGCAAGGTCACTGGAAATGCAGGCATCAATTATCGAAATGCCAGATCAATCGTCACAGTCGGTCCAAGCGCTCGAGGGCATGTTCCGCTTGCGCCACGAGGTTTTTAAAGAGCGCCTGAACTGGGATGTGGGATCCATTGCGGGACGAGAGCGTGACGTCTTTGACGACCTCGACCCTGTCTACATCGTATGTGAGGACGAGGGCGAGGTGCTGGGTTCGTGGCGCCTTCTTCCGACCACCGGCCCATACATGCTCAAGAACGTTTTTCCCGAACTGCTGCACGGCACGCCGGCACCTGAGGCCGAAAACGTTTGGGAGATAAGCCGCTTCGCAGTGTCAAAACGTGTTGCAGGTAATGAGTCTTTGGGAACGGTCAAGGCGGTGACCAATATCCTGTTGGATGAACTGTTCAAGTTTGCATCACGCCGCAACATTGAACGCATCGTTGCTGTTTCCGACATTCGCTTCGAGCGCATTCTCAAGCGTGCAGGTTTGTTGACGCAGCGCTACGGTCCCGCATTGCAGATCGGAGTGACCAAGGCTGTATCAGGCTATGCCGATGTGACCGAACTCAACTTGCGTCGACTGGCACTAAAGCACCAGCAAGCTGTGACGCCAGAACAGTCATTCGAGGGCCGTTTAGCCGCATAGGAGTTAAGTCTTCTGACTGGCCCCGACTTTATTCACACAGCACGTGAGCTTCGCTAAAGTTTCGACTCAATAGGCGCCGGAGGTAATTCTTTAGAAGGTACAGATGTTTCAACGATCACGGTTAGACGGCCCCAAGGGACTTCCAATCCTCGGGGTCTTGCCCAAGTTGCGCTCGGACACAGTTCATTTTCTTGAAATGTGCTCGCGGCAATATGGTGACTTGGTGCCATTGAGGGTTTTTATGACGACAGCTTATCTCTTGAATCATCCGAAGCACGTCGAGTACGTGCTGCAGACTAATCATCGGAACTATCGAAAGTCTCCGCTGGTGGAGCGCATGCGCCCGCTCTTCGGCAACGGATTGTTGATCGCGGAGAATGAGTTGTGGGAGCGGCAGCGCAAGCTTATTCAGCCCTCATTTAAGCGCAAAAATCTTGAACTTCTCAATCAACATATTCTGAAGGTCGTGTCGGAACACATCTCGGCCTGGGACTCGAAAGCCAGGTCTGCGGAAGAGTTCAACCTCTCGGAAGACATGTCCGTGCTTACCATCGAAGTCGTCATGCAGACCTTCTTTGGTGCCGCACTTGGCACAGCGGGGGGGCGTCTCTACGAGGCCATGCTGCTCATCAACGAGGTTATGGCCAAACGCATTTGGGACATCACCACACTGGCCACAAAACTTCCAACCCGCGAGAACAGAGCCTACGACAAAGCGCTCGAGACCGTTCACGGGATTGTTGCGGAAATAATCGAAAAGCGTCGTCGTGATAATACTCCGGCGGGCGATCTGCTGGGGATTCTCATGGACGCCTGCAGTGATGAGTCTGATGGAGGTATGAACGATCAACAGCTCAGAGATGAGGTTGTGACACTCATCGTCGCCGGTTTTGAGTCAACGGCGAGTCTGCTGACCTGGGCGTTTTACTTCTTGTTCCAGCATCCGCACATTCTCGAGAAAGTCCGCAATGAGGCAGACGAAGTCTTGCAGGGGCGGATGCCGACGAACGCAGATTTGCGTTCAATGGAATACACCAAGCGCGTCATTCAAGAGGTTGCACGTCTTCGGCCAACGGTCTGGTGGTTCTCCCGGACAGCGAAGGAAGATGACGTCATTGGCGGAGAGCCCATCAAGGCCGGAACCACGGTTCTCATATGCCAATACGTGCTGCATAAGCTGCCAAGTGAGTGGGACGACCCGGAAAGATTTGATCCCGATAGGTTTCTGCCGGAAAAGATTGCGGCGCGATCGAAGTTTGCTTACCTGCCCTTCGGTGCGGGGCCGCGTGTATGTATTGGGTCTGGGCTGACCACAATGGAAATGCAGCTTATCCTTCCTCTGATATACCGGCGGTTCGATGTCGAGATTACATCGGACCTTAATCCGGAATTCGGGAACTTTGTTTCACTTAGGCCAAAGGACGACATCCGAGCAAGAGTCAAAGCTCGCTTACGTCACTAAGCTTTATCAAAACTAAGTTGCCGGAATTATTTGATTGGTTACGGCAATGCCGTCTTATCAGGATGACAGTAGCCCATAGCTAACGGCCTTTGCCGCTGCATGGGTCTTGTTATGAACTCCGAATTTGCCCATCGCATTTTGCAAATGGAAGTTCACCGTTCTTTCCGAAATATTGAGAATGGAGCCGATTTCCCAAGCCGTCTTCCCGTCTGCAGTCCAGCGCAGAATTTCGACCTCGCGATCGGTTAAGACGATTGGCTTAGGGAGACGCTTCGTGTAGCTTCGCTTGGGCTGTGGCATGCGCATAGTGTGCAAGCACATGAAGGTCGTGCTTTGTCGATGAGACGACCTGGGAGAACTCGGAGTCAGGTAGCTCAGAGTGAAGACAGAGCATTCCAATATCGCCCGTTGGCCCGTGAATCGGAATGACAAGCCCGCGTTCAATGCCGAAGTCGTGTGCATCCGCCATCATTTGCGCCTCGTCCGGCGAAAGCGTCTCAAGCCGGTAGTCTTCCGTCCAAGTAATTGGGAGGCGGGCCTTGAATGCGTCACGAATGACAGGGTCTACGGATGAGTAGTTCTCTTTGACGTAATGTTCGATCCAATCTCCCGGAAGATTGGTCAAATAAATTATGTCAGAAATAGCGTCACTTAGGCTTGAACGTGCGAGGGAGTCCGCACTGCCAGAGAAATACGTGTACTTGTCAAAGCCCAAATTGCTGCATGCATGCTGGAGCGTATCGGCAAACGCCTCTCTCGAAGCGACGCCTTCCAACTTAGCCAGCACATCCGAAATATCGGTTCTCATCTCACCCTGCGTGACCGCACTTCATCACTGGGTCCACGGCGCCAATTCCCGCCGTCCCTAAACAGCAAAGGACTATATTGCAGTTTTGACTGGTAAGCAATTTAAGCTACCAGCTATTTTTTTTCTCTACTGGTAGTAATCATATCGGGCCCTGTAACTGAATAATTAACTAAAAATAAGTTTATATTATTGGTTTTGAACGTGTAAGATAGCGCCGCAGGTCGCTCTTCTGCAAAGTTCGGCGGCGTCGCTGAATTTGAAAAAATCCCCAAGCGGATGGTCTGCATGGGCGCATACACCGGCTTGGCGCCTTTGTGACTTGTAGCAGAGTCTGCTGCCGTGGCCCTCGAAAGGGCAAAGCTGCTCGCGCTTGAGCGCGCCCGGCGGATGACTGATACTCTGTCACGATTTCTCATTCACCGGTGTCGGCCTGACGACTCATGCCCTATCTGAACGCGCACCCGAACCCACACCGGCGCTCACTTTCTCGCCGCAGCGCCCTCAAATCAGCCGTTCTTGCTGGGGGGGTGCTCGTCGTTGGTGTTCCGAAATCCGGCGCGCAACAGGCTTTCGACGCGAAGACATGGCCAGGCAGACCCGCCGAAGCGTTCGACTATTGGATCGAAATTGCGCCTGACAACACCGTCACGATGGCAATTCATCTGGCCGAAATGGGTCAAGGTATTGCCACTGCCGTCGCCATGCTGGTCGCCGAGGAGCTAGAGGCTGACTGGTCAACGGTGCGCATGCAGTTCGCCCCCAACGGTCCGGCCTACTACAATCGCGGCTACGGTATGCCATCGGAAAGTACGGGCGGGTCCGCGTCCATCCGTGGCGCGTTCAATCACAGCCGCCAAGTCGGTGCGGCGGCGCGTGAAATGCTCCGGTTGGCGGCTGCACGGAAATGGAATGTCCCGGTCAATGAAACGCGCGCGGCGTTGAGCCATATTCATCACGACGCCAGCGGCAGAACGCTAGCTTATGGCGAGCTTGCAACGGCCGCGGCCGAAGTAGAGCCGCCCGCCGAGCCGTTGCTCAAGCCAAAGTCGCAATGGAACATCGTCGGTAAACCGCTCCGCCGCCTCGATACACCGGCGAAAGTAGATGGCTCAGCCGTCTTCGGCGCTGATGTTCAGCTTGACGGTTTAAGAGTTGCTGCGATTCGCCATTGCCCCACCTATGACGGGCGTCTTGTCTCGGTCGATCCCGCGCCGGCGTTGACCGTTCGCGGCGTTGAGCATGTTGTTCCTTTGGAAAACGCCGTGGCCGTGATTGCCGAGGGGTATTGGCCAGCCCACAAGGGTCTGGAGGCTTTGACGCCGGAGTGGGATCTGGGTCCGCGTGCGGATTACGGCATGGACCAACTGTCCTCTGACCTGGACGCCGGCCTCCGGCGCGAAGATGCCCCGGTCATCCGCGAGGACGGGGACATAAACGCTGCCATCAAATATGCGGCGGGCACCTATGAGCAGACGTATGACGCGCCCTACCTTGCTCATGTCTGTATGGAACCCATCAATGCCACCGCGTGGGTGCGCGACGGCAAGGCCGACATCTGGATGCCAGGGCAGGGTCATACCATCGTCGTTGAGGATGTCTCTGCTGCACTGGATCTTGAAAAGGAAAACATCCGTGTTCACCGCACATTCCTCGGTGGCGGGTTTGGCCGGCGTGGCGAATCCGATGTCGCCGTGCAAGCCGCCCGTCTCTCCGTGGCTGCCGGCGGTATTCCGGTCAAGCTCATGTGGTCGCGGGAAGAAGACGTGCGCAGGGACTTTTTCCGCCCAGCGGCAAGATCGCGGATAAAGGCCGCGTTAGGAGAGGACGGGCTGCCTATTGCACTGGACGTGCTAAACGCCAATCCGTCCATCAGTGTTCGCCGCTTTCCGCACTTCATCAAGGATGGCAAGGATCCGGGCGCGTTTTCCGGCTTTCTCGACAGCCCCTACCCACTTGATCATCACCGTTTCCGCTACGCGATGGTCGAGAATGGGGTGCCCGTAGGGTATTGGCGCTCTGTCGGGCACAGCCAAAACGTGTTCTTCCGCGAAGCCATCATCAATGAGCTTGCAGACCTCGCGGGTATGGATGGTCTGACTTACCGCAAAGCGTGGCTGAAAGACGACCCGCGTCTTGTTCGCCTGCTCAACGAACTCGACACATTCAGCGGATATTCCGGACCCGCAGACGCTGGACGTTTTCGTGGCATCGCCCTCAATGCGTCCCACGGCTCTCTTTGCGCCCATGTCATTCACGTGTCCACTGAAGGCTCGTCGGGTGTGAAGGTCGAGCGGATCGACTGCGTTATCGACCCCGGCGTCGCGGTGAATCCGGACGGGGTCGTGGCGCAAGTTGAAAGCCAGGCACATGACGGTTTGTCAGCTGCACTCTTCGGTGAAATTCGCATTGCCAACGGAAGCGCCGCCGACAGCAATTTCGACACCGTGCGCATGATGCGTCTTGCAGAGGCGCCAGATGTTCGCGTGCGGGTGCTCGAGTGGGACAGCGCGTCACCGGGTGGCCTTGGCGAACCGGCTTTGCCCTCAATAGCCCCCGCCCTTGTCGATGCGATTTATCGTGCGACCGGCCAAAGGCTAAGGAGTTTGCCAGTCGTACGGCAAGGGCTCGATGTTCTCGGTGCCTAGGCAGGACGTGAGACATTGAACGGTTACTTCACCCCCGTCACAAAGCTTTAACCGCTAAGCGCTTCTCTATCTTCTGGAGAAATGGTGAGAATCTGTTAGAATCAATCGATTACAACGTCCTAAAGGGAATCTTCCCATGGTCACCGCAGCTCATACCGTGTCTTCCTTTGACGAAGAGCTTACTGTCCTTGAGCGCGATGTGTTGCAGATGGCCGGCTTAGCGGAAACCAATCTCTCGCTTGCTGTTGACGCGTTGATGAGGCGGGATGTGGAGGCGGCGGCGAAACTCGTCGAAGCCGATGCACGGGTAGATGAATACGAACGCGAGGTCGAAGCAGCTGCGTTTCGGCTTCTCGCCCTGCGTCAGCCCATGGCCGACGATCTGCGCTATGTCTTCGGCACTGTCAAAATGGCCGGCAGTCTCGAGCGTATCGGTGACTATGCCAAGAATATCGCAAAGCGTACGATCGTCCTTGCTGAGCATTCCAGCATTCCTGTTCCTCAAGATATGGCTCGGCTCGCAGATTTGGTAACGGAACGTCTGAAGGATGCGATCGATGCCTTCTCTAACCGTGATACCGAAAAAGCGGCAGCGGTGTGGGAGCGTGATCAGCAAGTCGACGACTACTATGCGCGCGTTATGCGCGATATCATTTCCGAAATGAGTGGTGATCCCGAATCCATTGAGTGCGGTGCTCACTTCTTGTTCATCGGGAAGAATCTTGAGCGTGTTGGCGATCACGCGACCAACATCGCCGAGGTTATCGAATTCCAGATGTCCGGTGGCTGGCGCACAGCCCAGCGGCCCAAAGGTGAGGACATGCTCGACCCGGTCGACTCCTGACCGGGCAGCAAATCGCTAACTCTGTATCTTCTTGAGACCGCGGCGGATCACCGTTGCGAGGACCGTCATCCGGCAAATGTTTGGCGGGAACTGACCGATCAGTGCCTTAAGAGCGTGGACTGTTTTGTTGTCCGGGGCGGGCAGGTCTGGCCGCGGCAGCGAACGGTAAAAAGTTTCTGCGTAGGCCCTGCCAGCGTGCCGCATCTCGATGGCGGCATTCTCGAAAGTATCCCCTGCAAACAGCGGCACGAGCGTCGGGTGAAGTTCCTCTAGAAACGCGGGCCACTCGCCGAAATGTCGATATAGAGACGGAATCACGCCTGTGTCGCCGCCATGAATTTGCACAGCTAAAGCATGTAGCGCTGCTGATACCCGGTTTGACGCGGATCCCGGATCAACCATATCAAGCAGGGCGGCCTGGTTTCCTGGGCGTAAAAGGTCGTCTTCGGACATCGCTGGTATGCGCTGAACCCCCTCGTTTTGCTCGGCATTATCAAGCGCCAAATCGACGACATCTAAGCCGATCAGGTTCATCGGGTTGGCCTGTCCGTACGCGATCAGGACTCGGTCAATGGCCGCCAGATCGGCCGTGGTCAAGTTTGCGGCGGCGGAGGCCTGGGCCAATTCGATCGTGACGTCAGGTAGCGTCGATTTGGTGAGGAACTGCGCGGCATCGGGAATTTGCCCGCTGACATACAAGGGCCGGATGGTCAGCCACGCCCAGTCCAGGCAACCCGGAGTCGTTGCCATATGACGGAAGATCAAATTGACCATCGGAACGCCGATCACCGCGCGGATGTCGTCATACAACGCGGCGATCCGGCCCGTGGCGTCAGGTTCCTTGATTTCCGCGAGGGCAGGCTTGGCCATGGTCTGGCGTCTTGGCCTTAGACGCCCATCAGGCTCGATTGCCGCAGCATGTCTTCCATTTCGTGGGCGGCGACCGGGCGGGAATAGAAATATCCTTGAATGATGTCGCAGCCGTGCTCCCGTAAGAAGTCCACGTGCTCCAAGACCTCTGCGCCTTCAGCGACGACCTCAAGGTCCAGGCCTTTCGATAGGCCGATAATGGCGCGGGCGATTTCCGCCGTGTTGTCGTTTTCCTGAACGTCGTGCACGAATGCGCGGTCGATCTTGAGTGTGGTGATGGGAAAGCGGCCGAGATAACTCAAACTGGAATAGCCGGTGCCAAAATCATCAATCGAAAGCCCGCACCCCAGGTCCCGCAGCGCCTGCATCTTGGCGATTGCGGCATCCAAGTTGTCCATCAACATGCTTTCCGTAATTTCGAGCTCCAGCCAGCGCGGGTGCAGTCCAGATGCATTCAAGGCGTCGACAATCCGGTCGTAGATGTCGGCTGATCTAAATTGCTGCGGGGACACGTTAACGGCCATGCGCACCGGCTCGTACCCTTTGTCTTGCCAATCTTTGTTCTGGAAACACGCTTTGCGCAGAGCCCAGTTGCCGATGTCCTGAATGAGTCCCGTTTCTTCAGCAACGGGGATGAATTCACCCGGGCCGATCATGCCCCTCTCTGGGTCCTTCCAGCGAATCAGGGCTTCGCACCCCTTTACCCGGTCGGTGCCCGGGCTGACCTTCGGCTGGTAGTAGAGCACGTAGTGTTCTTTTTCCAAGGCGATGCGCATGCGCTTCTCAAGGTCCAGCCGCGCTTTGGCCTTCGCGTTCATGTCCGATGCGAAGAATTGATACTGATTGCCGCCGAGGCTTTTGGCATGCTGCATCGCGCTCAGGCTGTCTTTCAGCAGCGTGTCAAAATCTTCGCCGTCCGACGGCCAAATGCTGATGCCGATAGACATCGTGATGCTGATATCTTCGCCGTCCTCTTTAAAAACCTGCTCCGTTGCATGAAGCACTTTTTCGGCCACGATCACGCTGTCATCGATCGCGGCAATCGGCGTGACAACGGCGAACTTGTCGCCGTCCAGGCGTGCCGCCGTATCGCTTTGGCGAATCACCGTCGACAATCGCTCGGCCATTTCCTTTAGCATTCGGTCGCCGACGCCAAAGCCCAGCGCATCGTTGATGAATGTGAACCGGTCAATCCCCATCACCAGGAGCGCGATGGACTTGTCTGAACGCCGCGCGTTTAAGATCCCTTGATCGACGCGGTCCGAGAGAAGGCTGCGGTCCGGTAGTCCGGTCAGGCTGTCATAGCCGACGCGCCGGCCACCGCTTTCGGATTCCGCATCCGCCTGAAAAGTACCGGACAGGATCAAGGCCAAAAACTGTTTGGCGTCAGCGCCGTTCTCCCGAACAGGCGACATGGTCAGGCTGTGGAGCTGCGCTTTTCCGTCTGCGTGCTTCGATCGCACGGAGTCAAAGTGCATTGGCGTATCGGCATCGGTCCACAGGGACTCGCAAAACGCCTCGTCATTGAAGTCCTTGAACAGGGTCCGGGCGTCCGTGCCCGCCAAGTCGCTGTCACGATATCCGGTCAAGCGCTCAAAAGCTGGATTGACTCGTTCGATCCGTCCGTCGTCATCGGTGATCATCACCGCGTCGCCGGTCGAGTTGAGCATCGCTTCAAAAAGCGCGTCGGTGTCCGCCATGCCCTGTAACGTCCCAATTGCCGTCTCTTTATGGCTCTCAATTTACCTTGCTCATCCGCCTATTGGTAGGGCTGAGACAAGGTTGTCAGGAGGCTGGAAATCGCCGACAGGCCTGTGCAAGATGCGCGGGAAACGGGGCGTAGAGCCCTGCAGGGGCTCATGAAACCAGGGGATGAATAAATGGACGTGAAAGCTGCCGTTGCCTACGAGGCGGGCAAACCTCTTGAGATCGAAACCGTGCAACTTGACGGCCCCCGGGCGGGCGAGGTCTTGGTCGAGATCAAGGCCACAGGTATCTGCCATACGGATGCCTTCACTCTGTCTGGGGATGATCCGGAAGGTCTTTTTCCCGCCATTCTCGGGCACGAGGGCGCCGGTGTTGTTGTCGAGGTTGGCGAAGGGGTGAAATCCGTCGCCCCGGGCGATCACGTCATTCCGTTGTACACGCCAGAGTGCCGGGAATGCGATTTCTGCCTCCATCCGAAGACCAACCTGTGTCAGTCGATCCGCGAGACCCAGGGCCAGGGCCTCATGCCCGATGGGTCCAGCCGGTTTTCCCTGAATGGGAAGCCCATTTTCCACTACATGGGCTGCTCAACCTTCGCCAACTACACGGTTCTGCCGGAAATCGCCGTGGCAAAGGTCCGTAAGGACGCGCCGTTCGACAAGATTTGCTACATCGGTTGCGGCGTCACCACCGGGGTCGGGGCCGTGGCATTTGACGCTAAGGTCGAGCCCGGTTCGACGGTTGTCGTTTTCGGTCTCGGCGGCATCGGCCTGAATGTCATTCAAGGTGCGCGCATGGTCGGCGCTGACCAGATCGTCGGGGTCGATCTCAACGAAAGCAAGAAAGCCCTAGCCGAGCAATTCGGCATGACCGATTTCATCAATCCCAAAGACGTCGACGATGTCGTCAGTGCCATCATCGATGTCACCGGTGGCGGCGCCGACTACTCCTTTGAGTGTATCGGCAATGTCACGACCATGCGTCAGGCGCTGGAGTGCTGTCACAAGGGGTGGGGCGAGAGTGTCATCATCGGGGTCGCCGGCGCGGGTCAGGAGATTTCCACCCGACCGTTTCAGTTGGTCACCGGCCGGGTCTGGCGCGGCACGGCCTTTGGCGGCGCGCGTGGCCGTACGGACGTGCCCAAAATCGTCGACTGGTATATGGACGGGAAGATCAACATTGATGATCTCATCACTCACACCATGCCGCTCGACAAAATCAACGATGCTTTCGATCTCATGCATGAGGGCAAGTCGATCCGCAGCGTCGTGATTTACGACTAAATCTAGCCGATAAGTAGTTCTGTTTTTCAAACATCTCTGCGATGCTAAACGGGCTCGGCGCCAGTTTAGGCTTGGCCGCGCATGGTCCTGCTATGCCGTTCAAAGGTCTAAATTATGGCGCGTGCCGGTACGCCCGGGAATTTGAGAGGTTGGCTAGTCATGAATGCTAGACACATCGTTTTGGTGACCCTCCCCCTTTTTCTCGCATCCTGTGACCAATTGAACTTGCGATTTTTGAACTCCGAACTGACGATTCAATCCGAAGATCATGAGTCATTCTCCCGCAGTTTGTCAGAAGTTGCATCTAACGAGAGCATCACAACGTTCAATCAATTAGCGACCGATCTATCGATGCTTGCCTTCCTGAAAGACAACAGGCCGCTGGATGACGAGAGGCTCTTGCGTCTAGCTGAAATCGAGCGCGCACTTGATGCGATTGAGCTTGGCAGTGGTGGCAGCGACCTCGTGCTCGTGTTCGCAGACGGTGTGATCTCGACTGACGAACAGATCAAAGTGAGAAGCCTCTATCGAAAGGTTGGGGAGGATGTGAACGCGCTAACGATATCCGCGATCCATGCGCTGACCCAGACCCGGCTTTCTCAGTTCAGAGAAGAAATTGACTCTTCACGAGACAACGCCCGCCAATTGCAGCGGCAACAAAGAGCTGACCAGGCGGAAGCTCTCCGCCAACTGAGGAACAATCGCCCTGGACGCCGGGGGCAGGCCGAGGCCGAAAATTTGTCCCGCTGCCCGATCCCCAAACTCGATAGCTCTACTCACCTGGCAGTTGTTGGTGTCTATGAGGGCAATCGTCAAAGTCCGCTGGAGTTTGAAGACGAGAGCCATGCGACCAACATGGTTGATATTTTCGTTCCGGCTGGCGCCCAAGATACGTTTCTTGTTCTCACTGCCTACGATCCAGTTCTTTGGAATATTTCCATGCGCGCGCCTGGAGTGGTCAGAGGTGTGTTGGTGATGGGGTATCATCCACAAGCCGTCGCAAACCTTGATTCAGATATTCCGGTCTATTTCTCCACTTACGAAGATGGGGGGGAGTCAAACTGCGGAAAGCCAATGTACGCATACAAGGGAGGGCCGGAGCTTTTGGCGCTAAACGAGCGGCTTGGAACTGTACTGGGGAAGGAGATCGATCGGTTTCAGGGAAACTACACGGGAGAGAGATTTGTCGTCGGTGTAAAAGCTGGGGTTCAGGTTGGCGCAGATTGGCTTGCCCAGGATGTTAGAATTCAGGATGTCGTCGCGAGCCGGGCGATGAAACCGGTTTCGTTATTGTCGGGTAAGGCGGGAATTGAGCAGTTGGTACGGGAAGGAGCGTTGCGGCGCGCAACCACTGCTGACATACAAGCATGGGTTACCAAGGCGAGCGCACCTTATCAGTCACTTCAGCCAGGATCGACCGTCGAGCATTATATGATGGTCGGGTCGACTTACGTTGCGTTGAAGACATTCACGCTGCCCAAAGATCTGTTCGGCGGGAACTCGGTATCGATAATTATTCCTGAAGGCATCGCGGAGCCCAAGATTGGCCAAACTCACTCCACCGTCTATTTTATGGAGGACGGTACATGTAACGGGCCATCACCTACATGCAGAAATCTGCGCCCGTTATTGGATAGCCTTGAGTGAGGCTGAGGAGAGCCCGGTATGACGTTGGACAAGCTATCCGAGCACGAATGTTTTGGCGGCAAAGTCGGGTTTTACCGGCACGCCGCACAGGAAACCAAATGTGACATGCGGTTTGCGGTCTTCGTGCCGCCGCAGGCCAAAGACGGTCCGGTGCCGGTGCTCACCTATCTTGCCGGGCTCACCTGCACCGAAGAAACGTTCATGATCAAGGGCGGGGCGCAGCGCGTTGCGGCAGAGCTGGGCGTCATGCTGGTCGCGCCGGACACCTCGCCGCGGGGAGACGATGTTCCGGGTGACCCCGATGGCAGTTGGGATTTCGGCCATGGCGCTGGCTTTTATCTGGATGCCACCAATGCGCCCTATGACACCCACTACCGCATGTATTCCTACATCACCCAGGAACTGCGGGCGTTGATCCAAGCCGAATTCCCAGCCCGGGCAGAGCGGCAGGGCATTTTTGGACACTCCATGGGCGGCCATGGCGCGCTGACAATCGGTCTTAAGAATCCGGATATCTACGCCAGCATTTCCGCCTTCGCTCCAATCTGCGCGCCGATGGATTGTCCGTGGGGCGAAAAGGCTTTGCCGCGTTACCTCGGTGATCATCAGGAAACTTGGGAGGCCTATGACGCCCGGCGGATCATCCTTGGATTGTCAAAAGAGGATGCGCACGGCCGCCCGCCGCTTCTCGTCGATCAGGGCATGGGGGATCAGTTTCTCGAGGAGCAATTGCATCCTCATTTGCTTGAAGAGGCCTGTGCCAAGGTTGGGATGCAACTGACGTTACGCAGCCATGCCGGCTACGACCACGGCTACTATTTCATCTCGACCTTTATGGAAGACCACGTTCGTCATCATGCGGCGGTTCTAAGATAAAGTCGCTGCGTCTTGCGCGTTTTGCTGCTCTGCTTGCGCTAAACGCAGAGCTAAGGGGGATACCTGAATTATGAGCCGCATCTTTCCTTGGTTCGTTTTATTTGGTTTATGCGTCGCTTATGCGGCGTCCAACGGCATATTGCTCTCTGCCCTACCGCTCCTCTATCCATCTCTGATCGAAGACTTTGGCTGGACCGAAAGTGAGGTCACGGAGCCGGCGTTCTATTCCTTTTTTGCCACCGCGGTCTTTTCCCTTTTTGTCGGGTTTCTCGTCGACAGGTTTAAACCGCGGCACCTGATGATTGCCGGGTCGTGCATCTATGTCTGCGTGATCATTGCGCTCAGTTACATGACCTCGCTTCTGCAGATGAAGGCCTTGTTCGTCGGCATTTCGGTGGCCCTTTCCCTCAATGGCATTCTTCCCAGTATGGTCGTCGCCAGCCGCTGGTTCGCAAAGTACCGCGGCATCGCAGTTGGTATCCTGCTCATGTCTTCCAGTTTAGGGGGCGCGCTTTTTCCTCAAATTGTCACGCCGATTGTCGAGGCGGACGGATGGCGCTCCGCGCTGTTGGTCATTGCGGGCCTTGGCTTTGTGATGATGGTGCTGACATGTGTTTTCGTTATCCGGAACGACCCGGGTGAGGTCGGCTCCGTGCCCGACGGGCGGGTGTTCGAAGAGGCCGCGACCGCCAAAGACGTTCACGGATTGCTGAGCGGCATCTCCGTGCGCGAGGCCATGAAATCCCCGGTCTTTTATTTGCTCGCCTTTTCGACCGGCGTGATGTGGTTCTGCATCACCGGGGTCGTCCAGCACCAATCCATCTACCTGGTGCGCGATATCGGCATTCCACTATCGGACTTCAGCAATGCGCTGGTCTGGTTCTTCCTCTCATCGGTGGCCGGAAAGTTTTTGTTCGGCTGGCTCAGTGACCTCTTCGATAAGACCAACATCATGCTGCTGGCGACCGTAAATCTGACGGTTGGCCTGGTACTTTTCTCTATGATTCAAGGGGATAGCACCTTCTCCCTGAGGGCTTACGCAGTGGTCTATGGCATCGGTTTTTCTGGTGCTTTCACTATGATTCAGCTGATGATCGCCGAGCTGTTTGCCGGTCCGACGTACGGGTCTATCCTTGGTATCTATGTGTTTATCGACACTCTGGCTGGGGCGCTGGGCATTCGAATCTTGGCGTCCATGAGGGGCGCGGGGGATAGCTATTTGCCCGCGATCTACTTGATGATCGGTTTGTGTGTCGCGGCGTTCGTGTGTGTGGTGTTGATTAAAGTTCTGGCTGTGCGTGCGGCGTCGACCCGCCCGGCAACGGCCGAGTAAAAGGGGCAACGGTAATGCGTGTTTTCTATGGCTGGTGGGTGCTCGGCGGGCTCTTCACGATGTACGCCGTGTCGAACGGCATTTCCAACTTCACGCTTCCCCTGCTTTATCCCTCCCTGATGGATGAGTTCGGTTGGAATCAGGAACAGGTCACACGTCCGGCCGCGATCAAATTCCTGTTCGCATCCATATTCAACTTGGCGGTTGGCTTTTTGCTCGACCGCTATGCGCCGCGCCCCATTATGGGGACGGGCGCACTGATCATGGTCGCCGGTCTGGTGTGCTTTGTTTTTATGGGCAGTTTGCCACTTCTTGCCATTGATCTCTCGATGTTCGGTTCAGGTGTCGTATTCAACTTGGATACTCTGTTCTACTTCACAACATTCTATCTCTTGCTTGCGTTCGGTTTGTCCATGTGTGGCCTCATCCCGTCCATGCTGACGACCAGCCGCTGGTTCACAAAGTATCGTGGTCGTGCCGTTGGCATTCTTCTGATGGCCTCAAGTTTCGGTGGTGCTGTTCTGCCGCTGATCATTAAAGGCTCACTCGAGATCGGCGACTGGCAACGCGCGATTTTAATCCTGGCCGCGATAGGGTTTGTCGGCATGTTCTTGCCGGTGATTTGGCCGCTACGGGCGAAGCCGGAAGAAATGGGGATGACGCCCGACGGACTGTCCGAGGCCGAGTCGGAGAGTTCTGAGACAAAAAAGCTCGGTTATGCGGGCGGCGCATCTTTGGCAGAAGCTGTGCGCATGCCGATTTTCTGGTTCCTTCAGATTGCCACAAGCATCCTGTGGTTCTGTATCTCCGGCGTGGTGCAGCACCAGGCGATTTACTTCCGTGAGCAGGGATTGAGCGGCGGCGACTTGGCGCTGACCTTCAGTCTGTTTTTCTGGTGCTCCATCATCGGCAAGTTCATTTTCGGCTGGTTGAGTGACCATTTCTCCAAAGCCAACATCATGCTGCTGGCGATTCTCAATCTCGCTGCCGGTCTCGTGATCCTGCGCTTCGCGGACGGCGCGGGCATCACCATGATCTACGTCTATGCTGTCGTTTATGGCATCGGCTTCTCCGGGGCGTTCACCATGGTCCAATTGATGGTGGCCGAGTTGTTCACCGGCCCCACCTACGGACGTATCCTCGGCACCTTTGTCGCCGCCGACACGATCTCTGCAGCCGCAGGGATTTGGGCGATCGGCACCATACGTGTGGCGGCGGGCAGTTACATCCCAGCCATCGATATGATGCTCGGCATGGCTGTGGTGGCGATTATCAGTGTGTTGGCGGTCAAGCGCATTGTCTCGCAACGGGAGCCACAGCCCGCAGCCGCCGAGTAGCGGTCAATCCGAATCCGCCGGTGGGGTGGCTGGCACCCTCCGGCTTTAATGGCGGCTCACTCACATTAGGGGAGCCGCCATGATTTTGCGTACACTTGTGCTGGGTGTTTCCGCAGCTTTGACGCTTGTATCGCCAGCGGTGTCCCAGACAAACTTGACTCGTGACGAACTGGCGGCGGCTGACTACCGCGCGGGCCGCATTGCGTTTCTCCAGCGCTGCAGTGCCTGCCACACGCTGGCGGAGGGCGCATTGGCGCTGCAGGGGCCAAACCTATTTGCCATGTTTGGCCGGCAGGCTGGGGCGGACCCCGAGTTCTCCTACTCCGATGTGCTCGCAGATGCGGGTTTTGAGTGGACGCCGGATCGATTGGCGGACTGGCTGGCGGATCCCGAAGGCTACTTGCCCGGCAATGCCATGCTCATCCCGGAGGCGGTGCCGCAAGACGATATCACCAACATGATCTCCTTCATGATGGTCGAAACCGGGGCTGCCGATTGGGAGCGTCCGGAGATTGAAACCGTCTCGGCTGAGGAACGGGCAAAGCCACCCGCAGAGCGCTTTCCCAGCTTCTGGAATCATCTGATGTCCAACACCACGCGCTATCGCTGGGTCGAAGGCGAGGAAGAGATCATTTTCAACGTCTACTACAACACGGATGGTTCGGTGACGTCTGACAAGGACGGCGTGTTCGGGTTCTGGCACATCACCGAGCGCGACATGTTCTGCTATGCGCTCACGGGCCTTCCTCTCGAGCCGCCGTACATGGTTCAGTGTTTTCCTGTCGCCGCGATGGCGATTCCCCGGTTTGCCGAGGAGCTGTGGCAGTCGGAACCAGCTGCCAACGTCACGCTGTATGGTGGAATTTTGCCCGGCCGCCCGAACTGAATATTCTGTTCAATGCGTTGGGGCTTCATTTAAGGTTCGAACATGTCCAATCAGGCAAGAAGTGGCAGCTACTTAAATGATTGCCTTGGATAAACTGGAACTACTTTTCTTACACGCTCTACCGCTAGATGGGTCTATGTGGGACCAACTTCGGGAACTCCTCCCCGGCACAGCAACTTATGCGCCAACTCTTTATCATTTAGGCACCAATATCGAAGAATGGGCAACGGAAGCCTTAAAACTGACAACAGGTGATCGTCTGATTGTCGTCGGTTGCTCAGTGGGTGGATCATGCGCGGTCGAGCTTGCAATTGCTGCTCCTGAACGCGTTGCTGCTCTCGTTATCATCGGCACCAAAGTGGGTCACAGTCCGGACCCGGACCTGCATGCCTCAGCGCTAAGGTGCCTGCAAGAGCAAGGAATGGAAGAAGCATGGTCCCAGTATTGGCAACCGCTTTTTTCAGAATCGAGCGACAACAGTATTGTATCTCATGCCAAGTCAATTGCGATTCGGCAATCAGCAGAGGATATAGCGCGAGGCGTCACAGCCTTTCATACACGGCAGGCACGTGATCAATATCTATCAAGGTTCCGTTTTCCTGTGATTGTTATAACTGGCGCGGAGGACATAGCGCCTGGATTGGAGGGAAGCACACGGCAGGCTGAGGCTGCACCACAGGGGCGTCTTATAGTCGTCCCGGACTGTGGACATTATGTTCCACTGGAGCGCCCGCAGTATCTGAACAGCGTCCTGCAGGAAGTTATGGCAATTGAACAATAGGCCATAGATAAATTGTAAATCGCCATGAGTTTTCTGTTTTACTCCCTAGGGGGCGCCGCGTGATACGGCGTAAGATACTGAGATGACGGATAAACCTAAGGCTCCTGGCCGTTTTTCCGGACCTGCGGGCGGATGGGGCGCCCTCGCATCAAGTGCGAAGGCGCTGCTGAAGTCCGGCAATCCCATAACCCAGGTCCGTGCGCTGACGCAGGTCAACCAGCCTGATGGTTTTGATTGCCCGGGCTGCGCCTGGGGCGATCCGCGTCATGCATCGTCCTTCGAATTCTGTGAGAACGGCGTTAAGGCGGTGTCTTGGGAAGCGACGTCCCATCGCTGCACGCCCGATTTCTTTGCTGTGCACCCCGTGTCCTGGCTGGCGGAACAGGACGGCTACTTCCTCGAGCGGCAGGGGCGGCTGACCCATCCCATGCGATACGATTCTACCAGCGACCGGTATGTGCCAGTGTCTTGGGACGATGTTTTTGCTCTTATCGCTGATGTGTTGGGTGGCCTCACCGATCCCAATCAGGCGATTTTCTATACGTCAGGGCGCACGTCCAACGAGGCGGCCTTCCTGTGGCAACTCTTTGTACGCGCGTTCGGCACCAACAATCTGCCCGACTGTTCCAACATGTGCCACGAGGCGTCCGGCGTTGCCCTCAAGGAGACCATCGGCATCGGCAAAGGGGCGGTCCTGCTGGAGGATATGGAGCATGCCGACGCCATTTTCATTTTCGGCCAGAACCCGGGCACCAATCATCCGCGCATGCTGGGCGATCTTCAGAAGGCCGCCGAGCGGGGCGCCAAAATCGTCACCGTCAATCCGCTGCGGGAGAGGGGGCTCGAGAAATTCGCCAACCCGAAAAGCCCGCGCGACATGCTGGGTGGGGGCGGGACAGAGCTGACCCATCTGTACCTTCAGCCACAAGTCGGTGGTGACCTTGCGTTGCTCAAAGGCATGATGAAGGTCATCGTCGCGGCCGACGAGGCGGACCGCGCTGCTGGGAAAGCGGGCGTGATCGACTGGGCCTTCGTCGAAACCCACACCCACGGCATCAACGGCCTCATCGCCGATGTCAAAGCGGAAAGCTGGAACCGCATCATCGCCCAGTCTGGTTTGTCCCAGTCCGAGATCGAGCAGGCAGCCGAGATTTACATGGCGGCGGATGCGGTCATCTGCACCTGGGCAATGGGGCTCACCCAACACATGCGCGGCGTTGAGACCATCCAGGCGATCACGAACCTACTGCTGCTGCGCGGCAATATTGGGCGCCAAGGGGCCGGGCCCTGTCCTGTTCGCGGGCACTCCAACGTCCAGGGCGACCGTACCATGGGGATCACGGAGCTGCCGGCGACAGAGTTCCTGGATAGCCTCAAGCGTGTGTTCGAATTCGAGCCGCCCCGCGCGAACGGCGTCAACACCATCGAAGCGCTTGAAGCGATGGCCTCGGGCAAGGCGAAGGCGTTGCTCGCCATGGGTGGCAACTTCGCCGCTGCGTGTCCAGACTCTGATCTCACCTATGCGGCGCTGCGCAACCTTGACCTCACGGTCCATGTGTCCACCAAGCTCAACCGCAGCCATGTCATCCACGGCAAGCAGGCGCTCATCTTGCCGGCGCTTGGACGCACGGAGATCGACGAGCAGAAATCGGGCCGCCAGGCCGTAACCGTCGAGGACTCCATGTCGATGGTGCATGCTTCTGCGGGGTTTAATCGCCCGGCGTCTGAGCACCTGCGCTCCGAGCCCTGGATCATCTCTGGGATCGCCCGCGCGGTGTTGCCTGAGTCGCGCATTCCTTGGGAAGGTTTCCGCGATGATTACACCCTCATCCGCGACAAGATCGAGCAGGTGTTCACGGATTTCGAAAACTACAACGAAAAGATTTTGCGCGAAGGCGGGTTTTGGCTGGGCAACTCGGCTAAAGAACGGGAATGGAAAACCGCGACGGGCAAGGCAAACTTCATCGTTCACGGCCTGCCGAATCAAACCATCCGTGAGGCCGCGCAGGACCGCGCTGCGGCGCGGGTGTTTTCGCTGATGACCTTCCGCTCGCATGATCAGTACAACACCACGGTGTATGGACCGGATGACCGCTATCGCGGTGTCAAAGGGCACCGCCGCGTGGTGTTCATGAATCCCGATGACATGGCTGAAGAAGGCTTTGCGGACGGCGACTGGGTTACGCTCACTACCGTCTCGGAAGATGGGCGCAGCCGTGAACTGAAGCAGATGAAATTGGTGCCCTATGATATTCCTGCCGGGTGTTTGGGGGCGTACTTCCCGGAAACCAATGTCCTGGTGCCCCTGTATGCCCATGGACCACGCTCAGGCACGCCAGCCAGCAAGGACATTCCGGTCACCCTGGCTCGGGCCGAGCCTCCTGAAGACCCTGTCAGTTCCAAGGCGACCGGGATCACGCTTGGCGCTGTTGCCCCGCCGCCGTGAGCACGTTACCCCACGCCGCAGAAGCGATTGCCCACCTTATTTCGACTTACCCCGCGCTAAGCGAAGGCGACGCGACCGCTTTTCTGTGTGTGTGCGCCGAAGATGGTTTGTCGTTGAAAACCCTGTCCAAGCGCCTCACCGTCGGTCAGAGCATCGCGACGCGGTACGTCTCGGCGCTTGAGAGATGCGGCGGCCATGGCCTGGGGCTGGTGTTGATGTCTGACCTCAGGGACGGCGGTGTTCGCCGTACTGTGCATCTCACGCCCGTCGGCCGGGAGATGCGGCAAGCACTAGAGCGCCTGTGAGCATAAAAAAACCGCCGCAGGACATCCTAGCGGCGGTTTTGTTTCTTTGTTGTGTGACTAGCTTAGGAGCCAGCCGTCGCGATTTTCTGATCCAGGAAGCGCATCCACTTTTGTGCATCGGAGCGGGTGTTCCTAAACTCCGTGGCGCGTTGCATAGACCGCTTTGCCAGCGTGAAGCGCTCACGTTCCAGTTGGCTGATCCCGGTCAACATCCAGATCATGCCCTTGTCGTTGTCACTGAGGCCTTTCTTGTCGAGAGCGGCCTGAAGGGTTTTCTCGGCATCTTCCCACTGCTCGTTTTGTAGGTAAGCCTGGCCCAGGCGATAGGAGAGGTCACCCTCATCTGAACGATTTGCTGCCTCCCGCAACGGCGGGATGGCCTTGTTGAACTCGCGCGAGTTGAAGTAGGCGTTTGCGAGAATTTCCAGGTTGTCCGGGGTGCGCTCGACGCTTTCATCCCGGAAGCCGCGTTCCATGACTTCTGCGGCCTTGATCGGTGTTTCATGGAACATGTACATGCGGGCAAGACGGACCAGCTCGGATTCCTCGGTCAGGAACCCTTGCTTGTCGGCCATCACCAGCACGGCGAAGGATTCTTTCTCTTTGCCCAATTCGCCGTATAGCGCGGCGAGCTGCAGGAAGTAGGTTTTCTTGGTCGAGAACAGGTCGACCATCACTTCGAGCAGATCGGCACCGTTGACGTAGTCCTCCAGCTCCAGATAGGCGGCCAGCAACAGTTGATACCACTGTTCACGCGGCTCCGGCTCCATGTCGATGGCTTCGATCACCAGCGGAATCGCCGTGCGGTACTGTTCCGTTTGGAAATAGGCGTTGGACAGCAGCACCAGGGCAGCAGCGTTGACCGTTTCTGCTTCGCGGCGCCACTCCTCAAGAGTGCGGATGGCGTCCTGGTATTGTTCGACCACCATGTAAAGCTGGCCAAGATTGTACTTGGTGGAAATCACCTGACCACGCGGCAGGCCGATACCTTCGTCGGGGTTGCTGAGTGCAATCGCATTTTGGAATGCGTCGATGGACCCGCGATAGTTTTCCTGCTCAGCGTACAGGTAGGCAAAGGTCATGTAGGCCGAGGCACGCTCGTACTCGTTGGTGTCTTCGTCGGCGAGAATTTCGCGCAACGCCACATCCGCGGTGGCGTAGTCTTTCAGTTCAATCGCTTCCTGCGCCGCGGTCAGACCGTCGAAGGTCGGCTTGCGCATGGCCTGCACTTTGACTGTCTTCGGCTTCTCAGCCGGTGCATCTTCCTGCGCAACCGCAGTTCCGGTGAAGGTGGGAACCGAGACATCCGGACCCGTTGCGCCAAAGAGGACGGCGAAGCTAACAAATCCCCCAAGTACGAGTTTCGATTTCATCCGGTTAAGCCTCCAGTCGTGCGGCCAGGCCGCATAAGTTTTATTGCGTGTATTATTCTTCGAGTTCGAAGGTGATCACAACTTGGTTGCCGTAGCGCCGGGCCGGGCGGCCATCGACGATTTTTGGCTTGTATTTCCAGCGTGAGAGCGCGCGTTCGGCGGCCCGCTCGAAATAGCCGGTCGGTTCGGCGGCGACGACGACGATGTCTTCAACGCCGCCGGCTTCAGTGATGGTGAATTCCAATTGCACCCAACCGTTGATGCCACGGGAAGCTGCGCGTTGCGGGAACTGGGGCGGTACGCGCACCAGCGGAATGGCATCGCCATCGGTCGGCGCGGCCAGGCCGGAACGGTCAAGATTCAGTCCACGGGACAGGGCCGGGGCATTGATGCCCACGCCGCCGGAGTCCGGCGCGGTGTTATTCGCCAGATTCATCGGCGGTGGCGGTGGCGGAGTTTCCGGCTTGTCCGGCCGGTCCGGCATCTGGCGGTCTTTGGTTTGGACCGACTCATCACGCTCCACCCGGGTGAAGTCAATGGCGGCACCCTGAACTTCCTCGGTGATGGCATCCATGCCGTTATTGATGAGGAAATTCATCAGCCAGAACAGGGCGATGGTCACCACAACGGCGAGAGGTAAAGACGCCCCAAAGCGCATTGAGTTCGAATTCATGGTCTACTCCCTGTTACTTTCCGGGGCGGAGTCCCTACTGAGACGTTCCCCGAGGCCATATCCTTGGCATCCCTAACGCCTTGAGGCGCTTATTCTTTTTCGGTCGCGATGGCGGTGGCCGGGGCCCCCGCTTGGCGGACTTGGTCCATAACCTGCATCAGAATACCAGATTTTGCCTTTTCGTCAGCCTGGATCACGACGGAGCCCAGCGGATTTTCCGCCAGCAGCTTCTCAACGCCGGCCCGCACAGCCCGCACGTCAACTTCCTTATTGTCCATCCACACCGAGTCACCCGGTCCGATGGCAATCAGAATGCTCACCCGCCGTTGATCTTCGGCGGTCTGGGCTTCTGGACGGATCACTTCCAGGCCGGACTGTTTGACGAAGGTCGCGGTGACGATGAAGAAGATCAACATGATGAACACGATGTCGAGCATCGGCGTCATGTCGACGGCGGCTTCATCCTTTTCTTTAGCGGCAAGGCGCGAGGCCATAGAGCTGCTCCCTTACTTACTGCAGTTCGGCGATGGACACGCCGGCCGCGCCGGCAAGGCGGGCCTGATCCATCACACCAACCAACAGATTGCTTTCCGATTGCGGATCGGCTTGAACCACAACCGAGCTGTCCGGATTTTCCGCGATCAGCCGTTCGACGTTGGCGCGGACGGCGCGCAGGTCTATGTCACGGCCCTCCATCGAGATCACCCCCGCCTCCGAGATGGAAATGAGGATGGTCACAGCCTGGTTTTGCGGCGGTGGCTCATCGGAGTCCGGCCGGGTTACGTCGAGCCCGCGTTCATTGACGAACGTTGCGGTAACGATGAAGAAGATCAACATGATGAACACGATGTCGAGCATCGGTGTCATATCGACTTCGGCTTCGTCGGCTCCCCCTTTATGACGTCTGGCCACAGGGCTATCCCTTAATGATCGAGTTCGAGGTGGTCGGCCACCTCAAGCACTTCCGTTTGCGCCTTACGGGCAAGGCGGAAGCTAAAATACAGGCCGGATAGGGCGGCAACCATGCCCGACATGGTCGGGATGGTGGCTTTGGAGACACCACCCGCCATCGCGCGCGGATTGGATGACCCGGTAATGGCCATAACGTCGAACACTTCGACCATGCCCGTCACCGTACCCAGCAAACCAAACATCGGGCACAGGGCCACCAGGGTGCCGATAAAGCCGAGGCCCATGGTGGCATTTTCCCGTACCGTCGAGATCAGCTGCGTCCGGACTTGGTGGGCGTGCCAGGACTTGCGGTCCGCCCGCGCGTTCCATTGGTCGATCACGTCTTTCACGACCTGCTTGTGGAACACGGCGAAGTAGATGAACCGCTCGACGATCAAGGCCCACATGAAGAATGTGATGACCATGATCGCGCTGAGAACCGGTCCGCCCTTCTCCAGAAACTGCTGGATCTGGCCGAATATATCGAATTCGCCCATTAGGCCCTCTCGGCGTGGCTCGCGACGATGCCCGCGCTCTGCTCTTCAAGCACTTCGATAACGGCTTTCGATCGGCCGGCAGCGATGGAGTGCAGCAGAATGAGCGGAATAGCGGAGACCAGACCCAACACGGTCGTGATCAGCGCTTGCGAAATACCACCAGCCATCATCTTCGGATCGCCGGTGCCGAACAGGGTGATCGCCTGGAAGGTTTCGATCATCCCGGTCACTGTTCCCAGCAGACCCAGCATCGGTGAGATGGCGGCCAGAACCTTAATGGTCGACAGACCGCGTTCGAGGCTCGGCAGTTCCTTCAGGATGGCGTCATCCAGCTTGAGCCGCAGGTTCTCGACGTCGAGACCCCGGTTTTGTTCGTAGGTCTGCATGATGCGGCCCAGAGGATTGTCCGGGTTGGCCGTCGCGTTCTTCTTCTGGCTGCCAACCTTGGCGGCCGTGATCGACAGGCTGACGATCCGCACCAGGGCCAAGATGATGCCGAGGATGAGCAAGGTGATGATCACGTAGCCAACCAGGCCACCTTGGTCGATGCGCTCTTGCAGTGACGGTGTCTGAACCAGCAGACCCAGCAACGCGCCACGCGACGGATCGACCGCAGCCGTTTCAACGCCACTGGTGGCGTTGTAGAAGTCCTCACCGGCGGAGACGAAAATCGCACCCGGCTGGCGGGCCAGCTCGGTCAGGCGCTGGGTTTCGGCCAGGTAGTCGACGAACTTGCCGTCAGACAACGCGGTGAACGGACCGATCCGCACCACAGTGGCGTTGGCTTCGTTCCCCGCGACCGAGACCACCGGCGCTTGGTAGCGCACGATCTGGCCTTGCGCGGCTGCTTCTTCCATCAGGGTGTACCAGAGCTTTTCGAGCTCGGAGAGCTGCGGCAGTTCGGTGCTCTGAGCCAGAGAGTCGATGGCTTCATCGCGGCCGGGCAGCTGTGAGCTGATCAGCGACTGACGCAACTGGCCACGGGTGTCACCGGCGACCTGACGGACAACGCCGAACAGTTCCCCGAAGGCGCCGAGGCGTTCTTCAAGCACGGCTTCCAGCTCCGCGAGGCGGATTTCGTTTTCCTGGAACGTGGCTTCAAGCCGCTCGCTGCGCTCTTCCTCGCGGACAACGGCGGCTCTGGCCTCATCCAGCAAACGCTGCTGTTGGGCGCGCTGCTGCTGGAACTGGCGAATGCGGTCTTCGTTCGCCGCATTGTCGGTGGTGCGTCCTTGACGCACACGGTCCAGCAGTTCCTGAAGGGATTGAGCCGGCGCGGAGGCGTCCTGCGCGAAGCTCAGCGGAGCCGCAACCGCCAATCCGGCGGCGATAACAACTGCGGCGGTCAGTGTTTTGGTGAAGCGGTTCATTGGGCGTTCTCCGGAGCATCGAGAGGCAACAACAGAAGGTCAGGCGCAGATTGCTCGCGGGCAATTGCCAGCGCAGCCTTCACCGGAGCAACAAATCCGGAGTCAATGGTTTCCCAGTTGCCCGTGTCGGTGTTCCAGCGGGCGATTTCTGAGTCATCCAGTGTTTTGTAGTAAAGCGCGACACGGCCGACCCGCAGGAAGTCCACGGTCAGGCTGCGTCCGTCACGTTGTACGTTGCCGCGGATCCCCTCGATGGTGCGGCCATACTCGTTTTCGATTTGATAGGCTTCCAGCACGCGGCGGAACTTCTCTGCGGCGGAGGCATCGGCGCGCTGCATCAACCGGCGCAGGTTGGCGACCCGGTTGCGGCGCTCGTCAATCAGGAACGGCACGTCAAGTTCTACAAACTGATCAAGGCCGTCGACCATCCGCAACATCAGCGGCACGACTTCGCGGTCGATCGTCGTCACCCGGTCGATGTCGCGTTGGACGACCTCGATTTCGGCAACCTGTGCGGCGATCAAATCTTCCAGCTGCTGGTTGTACTGACGCAGCGTATCAAGCTGCTGCAGCACGGCTTTATATTCTGATTCCAGCTGCGCAGTCTGATCGTCGATCTGATTGATGCGCTCTTGAGCGGATGACCCCTCGGCCTGAGCCGTTTGTACTTCTTGAATGTTGGCGTTCAGAGCCTGGCCCCAAGCCGTCGGCGTGAAAACCGGAGTCAGCGCCAGCCCCAATGCCAGGGCTGAAGCGGTGATGACCCCCATTCGGGCCGACCGAAATGTTTGCATAGCGTTCCGCATGTGTGCGGTCCCCTTTTCTTTAACAGCGATTACCGAATCCCACCCCTAATTCTGGGCTTTTTTGATTCGCACGACGCTGCCCGCCTTCCCCTGGCAGGCAACTTGCCCGTATCCATGGACCACCGCCGCCCTCGGAATCAACCATTTATTCACCCGTCCCTAGGGGAATCCCTTCAAATTCATGCGCCGGAAGGAAATTTCATCCTCCCGACCCGTGTTTGCCGGGGTTCGGCCAGGAGCCGGGGTCAGATTTCTCAGGAAAAATATGGACGATTCGCTTGCAACATTCCTTGGATACGCGGTGTTATTAATAGATGAACTGCTTCGGCCTTGCTGACCTCCAGCTTAGGCGTCCGGCATATGAACACCTCCGGGCGCGGGGGTTAATTCTGTCCCTGGCGATCACCGGTCTGGCACTTTTCACGTTCTTGAGCGTCGGTCCGGTGAAGGCCGATGTCACCGGCGAAGCCTGTGTCGAAAACGGCGGCGTCATCGCGATCGACGGCAAGCGAGCATCTGGCCGCTGTGACGGCGGAACCGTTGTCCGTCTGTTCGGTGTCAAGGCGCCACCGTTAGATGCGGAATGTGCCGTCGAAGGCAATGAAGAGTGGCGCTGCGGTCTGGCCGCAGCGTCGGCTCTGCTGCGTGCCGTACGTGGACGGCAAATCGAATGCCGGGGCAACGCCAAGGATCCCGAGGGACGGTTGATGGCGCTGTGCTTTATCGGCGAGCGCACGGTCAATCAATACATGGTGGAAATGGGATGGGCCGAAGCCGACCGGTCCGTCACCAGTATGTTCAACGAGGTCGAAGCCGAGGCCCAAGCCGCCAGGCGCGGCATCTGGAACAGCGACTACCCAGATAGCGACTGAGCCTAAGGGTGCGGGTCACGGCCGCTAGGTCTTGCCTGGCTCGCTTTTCAATCGGTCGATCATATGGGCGATCAACGCGAACACCTTATCCTGGTCCGGTCCGGGCAGACCCGCTAGCGCGCGCGTGGGCACCGCGCGGGCGCGGTCCATCAAATCATGCTGGAAATCTTTCGCCCGGGGCGTCAGATGAATGCGGGCGCGCCGCTTGTCCGTGTCGTCGGCAACCCGCTTGATCAGACCATCCCGCTCCATCCGGTTGAGGGTGTTGGCCATGGTGGGTTGTTCGACATTGATGCGCTTACACAATTCGGCCTGCGTCAGCCCGTCTTGTTCATACAACATCACCAGGGCGGGAAACTGTCCCGGCAAAACGCTGAAGTCAGACAGCTCGCTCTCGAGCGCCCGGTCGAACAAGCGGCTCAGCAATCCGATTTGATATCCCAACGCGTCTTGCCGGCGTATGGCCATGGTTGCCCCCTGATCGCTCTTTCAAGCCTGCGTCTGGCGGGCAGGCCGTCCGCCGCCAGCCATCCCCAGGCGGTCCATCGCAAGCAATGTTTTTACGCGAGCCTGGGGCCCATGAACAGAGCCGAATAAGAAGGGTGCATTGAGATCGGTGCCTGTTCAGCCATTCGGCTGACGGTACCCTTTCGAGGTCATGCAACCCGCCACCAGTTTGTCATAGAGCGACGTGGTGTCCGACCGGTCGGCGATGGCCATGGTGTTGTCGCCCCGCGGGTTGAACACGCCAGTCTGGCGCGCGCTTTCCAAACCGTAGCCGCTGCGGTCTGTCTGCCGTTGGGTCAGGGTCGCCTGTTCGGCCCGCTCCCGGCATTGGGCGTAATCGGCCCGGGTTGACGCTTCATTCTTCACGGGCGAACGCCAGCCGCCCACCGACGGGGCGCACGCGGCGACAAGACACGCTGCCAGCACGACAGCGGCGCGCGTCATCGCCGGGCAGGCCAGTGGTTTGTTTCCCTTGACCCCACTTCGTTGACCTGATTGTGTGCGCCGCAACATCCGCCCGTTCCGTTTTACCCATATATAAAAAGTATGAAAGGCAGCATGACATGACCGACGGCGCGTCCACCACAGGCTATTTTTTCGAGGATTTGGAAGAGGGCGCCTCCGCCAGTTTCTCCAAGACGGTGACCGAGGCCGATCTCGTGCTTTACGCCGGGGTGTCCGGCGATACCAACCCCGTTCACCTGGATGCCGAATATGCCGCCACCACCATGTTCAAGGAACGCATCGCCCACGGCATGCTGACCGCCGGGTTCATCTCCGCCGTGTTTGGCACAAAGATGCCCGGCCCAGGGTCCATCTATGTCGGCCAGTCGCTTAAGTTCAAAGCGCCCGTGAAAATCGGCGACACGGTTACCGCGACGGTCACCGTGACCGGCAAGGTGGACGACAAAAAATTCGTCACCTTCTCAACCGTGTGTACCGTGGGCGGCAAACCGGTGGTCGATGGCGAAGCGACCCTGATGGTGCCGTCCAAGGGCTAAGGCCCCGCGTTCGAGTAACATCCAAGTGACACCCACATGCGCCTGATCCGCAACATCGCTGACGTTCCATCCGCCATGAAGGGCGGTGTGGTTGCGCTCGGCAACTTCGATGGCTTGCACCTCGGCCATCAGCAAGTCATTGGTGCGGCGCTAAACCGCGCCAAGGACGCCGGCGTTGCCACCACGGTCATGACCTTCGAGCCCCATCCCCGCGCGTTCTTTACGCCCAATCAGGATGCCTTCCGCCTCAGCCCGTTCCGCATCAAAGCGCGGCTGATCGAAGCCATGGGGGTGGACTGCCTCTACGTGCAGCGGTTCGACGCCGCGTTCTCCAGCCACAGTGCCGACGCCTTTGTCGACGACTTTCTGATCAACGGTCTGGACGTGTCCCACGTGGTCGTCGGGTTTGACTATGTCTTTGGCAGTAAGCGCGGCGGCAACGCGGCCTTTCTGCAGCAGCGCGCCAAGGCCGCCGGGTTTGGCGTCACCGCGGTCGAGGAATTCCGCATCGATGCCAGTGCCCAGGTCTCGTCCACGGCGATCCGCGAGTTCCTGATGGAAGGCGAATGCCGCAAGGCGGCGGAACTGCTGGGCCGCTACTGGGAAGTCGCGGGCCGGGTCGAGCACGGTGATCAGCGTGGCCGCCACCTGGGGTTCCCCACCGCCAACCTGCCCATGGGCGAATACCTGCATCCGCGCCAGGGGGTTTATGCGGTGCGCGCCGGGATCGACCGGGGCCCTGAGACCGTCTGGGTCGACGCCGTCGCCAACTTCGGCCGCCGCCCGACCTTCGACAAGACCGACGTGCTGTTCGAGGTTCATCTGTTCGATTTCGACGAAGACCTCTACCAACGCCAACTGCGGGTGGCTCTGGTGGAATTCATCCGCCCGGAAATTAAGTTCGACGGTCTCGGCAGCCTCAAGGCCCAGTTGGCCAAGGACTGCGACCAGGCCCGCGCCATCCTCAAGGCCAAGGCTTTTCCGGCCAACCCGCAGCCGTTTGTGGCGGGGTGAGGGCGCCCCTAAGCGTCCGCGCAGCCTCGCCCCACGCCTTGCCTCACATCCACCGCCCTGCTAAACCCCGCCCCATGACGAGGTTCAGCGCCAGATCGCCCATCGCAGAGCGAATTATTACCCCGGTCCTGTAAGCCAGGATCGGCTGTTCCCGCGCGCTTTTTTTCCGTACAACCCCACCAAACGTATACCGTTGGACTACCGTTGGACTCTGCGATCATGAGTGACTCTCAAACCCCCGATTACAAATCGACCGTCTTCCTGCCGAAGACCGACTTCCCGATGAAGGCCGGCCTGCCCAAGCTGGAGCCCACGCTGCTCGCCCGCTGGGAGAAACTTGGCCTCTATGAGCGCCTGCGCGACAGCGCCAAGGGCCGGGAAAAGTTCGTCCTGCACGACGGCCCGCCGTATGCCAACGGCAACCTGCACATCGGCCACGCCCTCAACAAGATCCTCAAGGATGTGATCGTCCGCGCCCAGCAGATGATGGGCTTTGACGCCAACTACGTGCCCGGGTGGGACTGTCACGGCCTGCCGATCGAATGGAAGATCGAGGAGGGCTACCGCAAGCAGGGTAAAAACAAAGACGAAGTGCCCGTATTGGAATTCCGGCAGGAGTGCCGGGAGTTCGCCGCCCACTGGATCGGGGTACAGAAAGAAGAGTTCAAACGCCTCGGTGTCACCGGTGACTGGGAAAACCCGTACACCACCATGAGCAACGCCGCCGAGGCCGCCATCGTGCGCGAGCTCGGCAAGTTTGTCGTCAACGGCGGTTTGTACAAAGGCTCCAAGCCGGTGTTGTGGTCGGTGGTCGAAAAGACCGCCCTGGCCGATGCGGAAGTCGAGTACGCCGATCACACCTCGACAACCGTGTGGGTCAAGTTCCCCATCAAAGACACACCGGTCGACGCGCTCAAAGGCCACAGCATCGTCATCTGGACGACGACGCCCTGGACGCTGCCCGGCAACCGCGCCATCGCCTTCGGTGCGGACATCGACTACGCCGTCGTCGAAGTCACGGAAGTGGGCGAGGGGGCCTTCGCGTCCGTCGGCGATCGCTTTGCCGTGGCTGAAGCGCTCAAGGACGAGACACTGGCCAAAGCGGCGATCACCGGCCACACGGTTGTCGCGCAGCTCAAGGGCAAAGACTTCGCCGGCACGGTCTGCCGGCACTGCCTGCACGAAGACGGCTTCGGTTTTGACGTGCCGCTGCACGCCGGATCGTTCGTCACCACCGAACAGGGCACGGGCTTCGTGCACATCGCGCCCGGTCACGGCGAGGACGATTTCTTGTTGGGACAAGAGGTCGGGCTTGAGGTGCCGGATACGGTCAACGGCGACGGTCTGTACTACGACACCGTGCCGCGCTTCGCCGGCAAGCACGTGTTCAAGGTCAATCCCGAAGTCGTCGATGCGTTGAAGGAACGCGGCCGTCTTCTGGCCGAAGGCGTGCTTGAGCACTCCTATCCGCACTCCTGGCGCTCGAAGGCGCCGCTGATCTTCCGCAATACGCCGCAGTGGTTCATCTCAATGGAGACGAATGACCTGCGCGAGAAGGCGCTCAAGGCCATCGATGAGACCCAGTGGGTGCCCGCCGTCGGGCGCAACCGCATTCATGCCATGGTCGAAAGCCGCCCGGACTGGTGCGTCTCGCGCCAACGCCAATGGGGCGTGCCCATCACCGTGTTCGTCAGCAAGAAAACCGGTGAGGTGCTGCGCGACCCCGCCGTCATCGAACGCATCGCCCAGGCAGTTGAAGAAGAAAGTTCCGACGCCTGGCTGTCGTCCGATCCGTCGCGCTTTCTCGGCAATGAGTACGACGCCGACGAATGGGAGCCGGTGCAGGATATCGTCGAAGTGTGGTTCGATTCCGGATCGACCCACGCGTTCGTGCTCGAACAGCGCGACGATCTCAAATGGCCGGCGGACTTGTATCTCGAAGGATCGGACCAGCACCGCGGCTGGTTCCACACCTCGCTGCTGGAGAGCTGCGGCACCCGCGGCCGCGCGCCCTATGACGCAGTGCTCACTCACGGGTTCGTCCTCGACGAAAAGGGCCGCAAGATGTCCAAGTCGCTGGGCAACGTGGTCGAGCCGCAAAAGGTCATCGGTCAGTCCGGGGCCGACATTCTGCGCCTGTGGGTGGTCGCCTCCGACTACAGCCAGGATTTGTCCATCGGGCCCAACATCCTCAAACAGATGTCGGACCTCTACCGCCGCTTGCGCAACACCTTCCGCTACCTGCTCGGCAACCTCAAAGACTTCTCCGAGGGTGAGCGCCTGCCCATCGAAGAGATGCCCGAACTGGAGCGCTGGGTGTTGCATCGTCTGTGGCAGATGGACAAACGCATCCGCGAGGCCTGCACCACCTACGATTTCCACGGCCTGTTCAACGAACTGCATCACTTCTGTGCGGTGGAACTGTCTGCGTTTTATTTCGACGTGCGCAAAGACGTCGTCTATTGCGATGCCCCCGAAAGTCTGCGCCGCCGGGCCGCGCGCACGGTTCTCGATGCGTTGTATGACTGCCTGGTGAAATGGCTGGCGCCGTTCGTGTGCTTCACGGCGGAGGAAGTGTGGCTGGCGCGCAATCCGTCCGACAACGATTCCGTGCACTTGCAACAGTTCCCTGACATCCCGGAAGCCTGGCGCAATGATGCCCTGGCGCAGAAGTGGGCCAGCGTGCGCCGACTGCGCCGCGCGGTCACTGGGGCGCTGGAAAAGGAGCGCGCCGCCAAGCGCATCGGCTCCAGCCTCCAGGCCCATCCGGTTGTCACCGCGCCGCCAGAATTGATCAAAGCCTGCGACGGCCTCGACATGGCGGACGTCTGTATCACCTCGGCGATCACCCTCGTCGAGGGCGAGCCGTCCGGTGACATGTTCGTGCTTGAGGACGTACCTGAAGTGGGGGTCATCGTGAACACCGCCGAGGGCGAGAAGTGCGCGCGCTGCTGGAAGGTGCTGCCCGACGTCGGCAGTCACGCCCACGCCGGTGTGTGCGGGCGTTGCGCCGCTGCCGTCGACTCTGTTGCGGCGGCGGCCTAAGCCAACATGCGGCTGAGCTTTCTCATCGCGTTAGGCGTGTTCATCGCGGATCAGGTGTCCAAGGCGGTGATGCTGAATGTGTTTCGTCCGCCCGGCGTGACGGAAACACCGTTTTTCGCCATGCGCATGATCGAGGTGCTGCCGTTCTTTAATCTCCGCCTCGCCTGGAACACCGGTATCAGCTTCAGCCTGTTCGCCGACTCCGGCCAGACCGGTATGTATCTTCTCATTGCCGGCCAGCTGTGTATCGTCGGCGTTTTGCTGTGGTGGTTGCGCCAGGCTGAAACCACGTGGATGAGGGCCGGGATCGGCTTCATCGTCGGTGGTGCGTTCGGCAACATCATTGACCGTTTCAATCATGGCGCCGTCGTCGATTTTCTTGATTTTCACGCCGCGGGTACTCATTTTCCCACCTTCAATCTGGCCGATACCGCCATCACCATCGGCGTCGGCTGCTGGCTGCTTGACGCCTACCTGACCCGGCATCAGGATGGTCCCGCACGCGACCCAAAGTGAGGCCTTCATGACCCCATCTTCCGCTCTCACCTCCGTCTTAGGACGCATCACAATAGCCGCCGCGGCAGTTCTGGTGCTCAGCGCCTGCGACGACACCAAGCGCGCCCTGGGCATCAATAAGTCGATCCCCGACGAATTCGCGGTGATCCGCCGCGCGCCGCTGGTCATGCCGCCCGACTACAACCTGCGTCCGCCGGCCCCGGGCTCGGAGCGCCCGCAGGAAGGCACCACCGCCGATCAGGCGCGCAATGCCTTGGTGGGCCGTAATCGCCTGGACGGCTACCGCGTGCGCGGGTTTAGTCCCGGCGAGGTGGAATTGCTGGCCCAGGCCGGCGCCGACCAAATCGTGCCCGGTATCCGTGACACTCTGGACCGGGAAACCTCGGCCTTCGCCCGCGAGACCGACAGCTTCACCGACCGCCTGGTGTTCTGGAGCGACGATAATCGCCAGTTTGGAACGCCCATCGATCCCGTCGCCGAACAGAAACGCCTGAACGAAAACCTCGCCCTTGGCCGCGACGCCAACGAGGGCCCGATCCCGGTGATCTCCAAGGGCGGTTCGTCGCTGCTGGGGATCTTCTAGGCAACAGCGCATCCGTAGGGGCGCACCATGGCAACGGACTCCGGCCCATATAACATTGAGGACACGCGGTTGATTCTGGGGCCCGCCGGCATCGCCGTGCCCAAGGCCGTATCCGAGCTTTTCTACGCGGAACTCGACACCGAGTTCGGCGGCTTCGCCGGTCATTTTCTCGTCTCCCAGCATGGCTTCGCCGAGCCATGGCCGACCTGGGAGATGCATCCCAAAGGCGACGAGTTCGTCTACCTGATCTCGGGCGATACCGACTTTGTGTTGTGGGCCGATGGCCAGGAAAAGGTCGTGCGGGTGAGCGAGCCGTCATCCTATGTGATCGTGCCGAAAGGCACGTGGCACACCGCGCGGCCCCGCGAACACACGGTCATGTTGTTCGTCACACCGGGAGAAGGAACCGAGAACGCGGAAACGCCACCCGGATACGGATAACGCGATAATCGTTACGGTTTGAAAATCACCTGCAATGCACCCGAGCCCGGGTTGCGCACGGTCATCGCCTCGACCGTCCCAAGTCCCGGAACGTTATATGTGTCGCGCGGTGCGTAGGTCTCCGCCTTCAGGTCCGCGCAGGCTGACTCACAAAACCCAACATCCTTCACCTCGAACATCTGGGCGATGTAGCCGGTGTTGGGCGCGTGGGCGTTTGGTACCAAAGCCGTGCACTTGTAGTTCAGGGGCTGCGACAGTGCGATCTTGCCGAACATGTGGTTGCCCTGCATGAACTTGACCTTCGTCTGGGCGCCTTCGGGCAAGTTGAGAAAGTGATTCTGAACCGGGTTGTCCAAGACCTCGTCGATCAGAACGCCGCACTTCAGAACTTGCTCGTAAAAGGCCACTGCCTTGTCCAGGTCGTTGGCTTGATGGGAACTGGTCACCACCGGCGTGAAACCCGTCGGCGTGCGGCCATGCTCTTGCACGTAGGCACGCATTTGGCCGACGCGGGTGTTCGGGTCGTCGCCGGTCAGCTCCACCAGATTGATCGCCACCGAGTCCGGCCCGTCGAAAATCACTTCCGTCGGCGCGCCCTGCGATCCCGTCATCTCATAGAAGGTCGGTTCCGACCAGAACTGAAACCCGGCCTCTTGCAGTTTCTCGGTGTCGGCGCGGATATCGTCTGTGTAGAAGTTGAGGTTGACCAATCCGTAGGCGCGTTTGGTCTCGGCAGAACGGATGTGTTTTTTCTCAACATCGCCGAAATCCAGCAGCAGCACGCGCCCGACCTCGCACCCCGGCAGTTCGCAGAACACGGCCTCCGCCGAAGACCCCGCCGGCATATGCCACAGGGTTTCGAAGCCCTCACCGGACCACGTCACCGCATCGTGGGCGGTTAGGCCGATCAGGTCCCGGTAGAAGTGCAGCGAGGCGTCCATATCCTCGACGCCGATCACGGCGACACTCAGCGGGCTGCCCTCAGGCGCGACGATATCTCCCATGGCGCGTGTCCTTTCTTCTTGTCTTGATCTGTCTGCGGGCTTGGATCATCCAAGGCGGTGGCGGACGAAGGTGCCGATCCCCGCCAGGGCGCGGCGGCCATCGGTCAGCCAGTCGGCCATCATCTGCCAGTCGTGGATCATGCCCGGCCATTCTTCCAGCGTGACCTGCACATCGTCGGCGCGGGCCCGCACCGCCAGTTTGCGGCTGTCATCCAGCAGCACCTCACGGCTGCCCACCTGAATCAGCAAGGGCGGCAGGCCACGCAGATCGCCGTAAATCGGTGACACCAGCGGATCGCGCACGTCGTCGTCCTTCAGATAATCCTGAGCCGCGCGCAGCAGCGTTTCTTGTGACCCAATAGGGTCTTCTTTGGCCTTGGTCTCCATGGTCTCGCCGTCGCAGGCGAGGTTGACCCAAGGGGACATGGCCACCAGACAGGCGGGCTGGTCGACGCTTTCATCCTTCAAGCGCAGCGCAGTCGAGATGGTCAAACCGCCGCCGGCGGAATCTCCCGCGATGGCGATGTGTCCCGGCTTAAAGCCGTTGTCCAGCAGCCAGCGGTACACCGTGACGCAGTCGTCCAGTCCGGCGGGATAGGGGTCCTCCGGCGCCAGGCGATAGTCCACCATTAACACCCGGGTTTCGCAGACCGCGCTGAGGTCAGCGGCCAAGCGCTGGTGGGAGTCTAAACTGCCGGCGCTAAAGCCGCCGCCGTGCAACAACAACACCACCTTATCGACGTCGGACTCGGGCATCACCACCCAGCGGCAGGGCACGCCGCCGGCCTCGAAGTCTTCCAGCAACGCTTCACCCGGCATCGGGAATTGACTGAAGAAACCATCGACCAGTTCGCGTGTGTCTTCTGCGGTCTCACGCGGCTTGCCGTCCATGAATGCGATCAAATTGGCGATCACATCGTCGACATCTTTGGCGGGCTCTTCTTCCGGCGCGGTTTCGGGCGTCGGCGTGTGCGTGGTGTGCGCCAAAGCATGACTTGTGTGTACGCCGCCACTGCCCATTTGTTCCGCGATCCGGTTGTAGACGAAGCCGAACAGCGTAGTCGGCAGAACCAAGGTCATCAGGCTGCCGATGGCGCTCGGCACGATGGCCAGCAAAACCGCCGTGTCCTCTCCCAGGCTTTCCGAGACAGCGCCAAATATAGAGGACACGAAAACCACGATGATCAGGAGCGGAATGACCAGCGCCGCGCCGATCAAAACACTGAGCAGGAAAATCGCTGCCATACGCGTGCCCAACCCAGCGGTGCGGCCCCAGGCTTCGGCAACATCGACGGGCCGGTCGGTCGCCGCCATGGCCAAGACGAGAGAGAGGCGGCACAGACTCGCGATCAGGGAAACGGCAAAAGCCAGCAGCAGCACCGACTGCAAAAACTGGCCGACGGGTCCGCTGAAAATTTGTCCTGCCAGATTGAGCACAGCAAGACCGGCGCCGGCGAAGAGGGCCATGCCAATGATAATGATGATCTGCCACACCAGCAGCCGGCCCTCGCGGGCGGAGTAACTAAATACCGGGCGCTTGGCCAAGTCTCCGTCGCCCAGAATGATCATGCGATACCATGTCACCGTAAACGGCAGCACGATAATTGCGCCGACGAAACTCATGGCGACGTTTGACAGACTCACGAAGGGGATGTCGATGCCCATCAGCCAGAGGCCCAGGTTGATCAAGCTGATCACGCCCACGGGCGCTGCGCCGTGCACCGCCAGCACATGGCGGCGCGCCCAGCAGTAGTCCAGGATTTCTCCCATCGTCTGAAAAACAGGCAGTTGCATTCTTTGCCCCGTCCTTTGCACCGGGCCAGACCCTACACAGGGTGTGAGGCAAAGTGAACGCCTGAAGCCGTTCTTGCACGCCCAGCCGCTGCGCGCAGTTGACCCCGCCGGTTCTGAGGTCCAAATAGACATCCATACGCCCGCTCCCAATGAAGGAAAACCCATGCGTCCATACGGTTTTTTCTCGGCCCTCGCGGCGGCCTGTCTGTCTTTTGCGGCCGTCTCCGCCGCAGCCCGCGCTGAGGTCTTCGGCGCCGAGAGCTTCACCCTCGGCAACGGCATGCAGGTGGTGGTGATTCCCAACCACCGCGCACCCATTGTCAGCCACATGATCTGGTACACCGTCGGTTCGGCGGACGAGCAGCCGGGCAAGGCCGGCATTGCCCATTTTCTTGAACACCTGATGTTCAAGGGCACGCCGTCCTATCCCGCCGGCGAAATCACCGATCTCGTCGCCCGCAACGGCGGCCAGCAGAACGCCTTTACGTCTTTCGACTACACCGCCTACTTCCAGAACATCCCGGTGGACCGTTTACCGACCATGATGGCGATGGAAGCGGACCGCATGCGCAATCTCATCCTCAGTGAGGAAGACGTGCGCGTCGAGCGCGACGTGGTCATCGAAGAGCGGCGCATGCGCGTCGACAGCCGCCCGGCGTCCATGCTCAGCGAACGCCTTGAGGCTGCTCTGTGGGTGACCAACCGCTACGGCACGCCCATCATTGGTTGGATGGAAGAAATCGAAGCGCTCAATCGCGAAGACGCGTTTGACTTTTATAACCGCTGGTATGCCCCTAAGAACGCCATCCTGGTCGTCGCCGGAGACATCACCGCGAAGGAGCTGAAGCCTCTGGCCGAGCAGACCTACGGCAAGATCGAGCCGGTCGACTCCGTCACCTCGCGCGAGCGCTCCACCTTCCTGCCCGCCGCGGCGGAGGTCAGGGTGACCATGGAAGACCCGCGGGTGTTCCAGCCGCGCTGGAGCCGCACCTACATCGCCCCCAGCGTCAACGTCGGCGACATCGAAGATACTTACGCGCTGCAAGTGTTCAGCGAGATTCTCGGCGGCGGCTCGACCAGCCGCCTGTACCAGTCTCTGGTGGTGGATCAGGGCATCGCCGCGTCCGCCGGATCGTTTTACTTCGACGATGCCGTCAGCTGGGGCCGCTTCGGATTGTTTGTGTCGCCCAGTCCGGGTGTGGACGTGGCTGATCTCGAAGCGGCTATAGACGCTGAACTCGCCGCGGTGATCGCCGAAGGCTTGTCCGAAGACGACGTCGAGCGCGCCAAAACACGTCTGCGCGCGGAAGTCATTTACGCCAAGGATTCTCCCACCACCGCCGCGCGCACCGTCGGCGCTTTGCTGGCGGTCGGTCTGACGCTGGAGGAAATCGAGGCTTGGCCGGACCGTGTGGCCGATGTCACCGTGGATCAAGTGAACGCCGCCGCGCGGGCGTTGTTGACTGACGCGCCGAACGGCACCGGTGTGCTGCTGCCGGAAGGAGACGTCTGATGCCCCGCATGTTGAAACTTCTCGGCGTCATCTGCGCCGCCGTTTTGTCGATCTCGCCCCTGGCGCATGCCATTGAGGTTCAGGAGGTCAAAACCCGCAGCGGCATTACCGCGTATCTGGCAGAAGACCACACCAATCCCATTATAGCTGTGAACTTTAGTTTCCGTGGCGGGGCGGCGATCGACCCGGAAGATAAGTTGGGCTTGTCCTACATGGTGTCGGGGTTGCTCGATGAGGGTGCGGGCGATCTCGACTCGCTCGCTTTTCAAAGCAAGCTGGCCGATCTGGCCATCCGGCTCGGCTTTGACTCGAGCCGTGACTCATTCTCTGGATCGTTGACCACCATTACCGCCAACGCCGACGAAGCTTTCGACTTGCTGACCCTCGCGCTGACGGAACCGCGGTTCGATGAAGAACCAGTCGAGCGTATCCGCCGGCAAATATTGGTCAGCCTGGCCCGCGCCGCAGAAAATCCGGGCTCGGTGGCGTCCAAAACTCTGTTCGAGAGCATCTTCCCCGACCATCCCTATGGCCGCCCGACGGAGGGCACGCCCGAGACGATCCAGGCCATCACCGGCGATGACCTGGCGTCCTATGCCGCCGCGCGCTTCGCCAAGGACCGATTGATCATCGGCGTCTCCGGTGACATCACGCCGCGCCAGTTGCGCCAGCGCCTCGATCAAGTGTTTGGGCATTTGCCCGATACCGTGCCGACTGATTGGAAGGTGCCTGACACCGAAGTCGTGCACGCCGGAACCGTCATCGTCGATAAGGCCGTGCCGCAAAGCACCGTTTACATGGCCCAGCCCGGTTTGCTGCGCACCGACCCGGACTGGTACGCCGCGCTGATTGCCGATTACATTCTCGGCGGCGGGTCTTTCGCCTCACGTCTGATGGACGAAGTGCGCGAGAAGCGCGGCCTGGCCTACGGCGTCGGCACCAATCTCGTGCCCTTTGAATCGGGTCCGTTGATCCTGGCCTCCGTCGGCACCCGCAACGACGCCGTGGCCGAGAGCATCTCGGTCATCCAGGAGGAGTGGCGCAAGTTCCAGGCCCATGGCCCGACGGCTCAGGAGGTCGAAGACGCCAAGCTGTATATGACCGGATCCTGGCCGCTGCGGTTCACGTCCACGGGCCGGGTGGCGCAGATCTTGGTCGCGGTCCAGCGTGATGACTTGGGTCTCGATTTTCTCGACCGCCGCAATGACTTCATTGAGGCCGTCACATTGGAAGATGTCCGCCGGGTCGCGGCTGAGCTCTATGATCCCGAGGCGCTGAGCGTTGTCGTCGTCGGCCAGCCGGATGGGGTGACGGCGACGGCGGGTGGTGACGGCTGACGGGTCCCGGCCGCACTGCTAGAGTGTGCGGCGTGATGTTGTCGTCTGTCCAAACACCGCCATGCCTCTAACTGGATCCGTAACCGATCCCGCTGCCACGTCCGCCTGGCAGGCGCTCGGGCGCCATCGCGACGCTATGCGCGATGTGCCTCTGCTGTCGTTGTTCGATGAGAGCCCCCATCGTGCCGCTGACTTTTCCTTTGCCGCCGCAGGGATCACCGCCGATCTCTCAAAACAGCGCCTGACATCCGAAACCCTGGACCTGTTGCTCGCGCTTGCCGATGAGATGAACATCGACGGCGCCCGCGCGGCGATGTTTGCCGGCGAAGCCATCAACGCCACCGAGGAGCGGGCGGCGCTGCACGTTGCTTTGCGCGATCCGAGTGATCGGGCGTACACGGCGCACGGTGAGGACGTCACTGCGGCCATCAAACAAACCCGCGGCAAAGTCACCGCCTTTGCCAACGATGTCCTGTCGGGCAAACGCACCGGGCGCACCGGTCTGCCGTTTGAGCGGGTCGTCAACATCGGCATTGGCGGGTCCGATCTTGGACCACGGTGCGCCGTGACCGCGCTCGCCGATCACATTCAACGGGGTCTTGATATCGACTTTGTCGCCACACCGGATGCGGTGGCGCTGAATGATGTCCTGGCCGGAGCCAATCCCGACAGCACCTTATTTATTGTTTGCTCAAAGAGTTTTTCCACCGCCGAAACCATGACCAATGCCCGCGCCGCGCGCGCGTGGCTCACCGCTGCGTTGGGGGAGGCGGCGGTTCAGGATCATATGGCCGCCGTCACCGCAAATGCCGCGGCAGCGGCTGATTTCGGAATCGATGCCCAGAACGTCTTCCCGATGTGGGACTGGGTCGGCGGCCGTTATTCCCTGTGGTCCTCTATTGGCCTGTCCATCGCGCTCAGCTGCGGGCCGGAGGTGTTCGACCGGTTGCTCGATGGCGCACACGGTATGGACCGCCATTTCGAAACCGCGCCGTTGGCGGAAAACCTGCCAGTGCTGATGGCACTGACCACCATTTGGAACCGGAACTTCCTGGGCAGCCCGGCGTTGGCCGTTCTGCCCTATGACCACCGCCTGCGCGTGCTGCCCGGTCATCTCCAGCAGTTGATCATGGAGAGCATTGGCAAAGGCGTGCGCGCCGATGGCGCAGCGGTAACCTATGACACCGCGCCGCTCATCCTTGGCGGGTCCGGGCCGGAAAGTCAGCACTCTTTTCTGCAAATGATTCACCAGTCACCAACGGTTGTTCCGGTGGATTTTATTATCGCGTTAGACGGGCAGGACGGCGTCGACCGCGATCACATTTTTGCAAATTGTTTGGCCCAGTCCGAAGCCTTGATGCGGGGGCTCTCACCGGGCGGAGTCACCCGGGATTCAGCCGAAAACCTTGCCCTCCACAAGGCCTGTCCCGGCGGCCGGCCCAGCACCACGGTGCTGTTGGACTCGTTGACCCCCGAAACCATCGGCGCTCTTATCGCGTTGTACGAACATAAGACGTTCGTGGAAGGGACACTATGGGGCCTCAACTCCTTCGATCAGTGGGGGGTGGAGCTGGGCAAAACACTGGCGAAGACGTTGCTGCCGCAGCTGACGGCGCCAGCGAATCAGACCAGTCCCACGCTGACCAACCTCAACCCAGCCGGCACTGGGCGCGACTCCTCGACGATGGCGCTCTTGACCGCCTATCGCGGCCGCAGGAAGAAAACGCGGCCATGAGCCTGCGCATTCTGCCACCCAATCTGGTCAATCAAATCGCTGCCGGGGAAGTGGTCGAACGGCCAGCCTCCGTTGTTAAAGAGCTGGTTGAAAACGCGCTCGACGCCGGGGCGCGTCACATCGACGTGACGATGAACGACGGCGGCCGTTCGCTGATTGTCGTGTCCGACGACGGCGCCGGCATGTCCGACCGGGAACTGGGTCTCGCGGTTGAACGTCACGCGACGTCGAAACTGCCCGACGATGACCTCACCGATATCGGCTTCTTTGGCTTCCGCGGCGAGGCGTTGCCCTCCATTGGTGCCGTTGCCCGCCTCACCATCACCAGCCGCACGCCCGACGGCACCAGCGCCTGGTATATCCGCGTCGAGGCGGGACGCCGCGAAGGGCCGGTGCCCGCACCGCATCCGCGCGGCACCCGGGTCGAGGTGCGCGATCTGTTCTATGCCACGCCGGCGCGGCTGAAGTTTCTCAAGTCGCCGCGGACCGAACTCAATCACGCGGTCGATACGCTGGAGCGCCTCGCCATGGCGCACCCTGATGTCGCGTTTACGCTGACGGCCGATGGCCGCACGCGGCTGTCGCTGGAGGCGCAATCAGAGGCCAAGGGTAAGGATCTGTTCGACGCCCGGCTGGAACGCCTTGGCGCGATCATGGGCAAAGACTTCGTGCCCAACGCCGTGCCGGTGAAGGCTGGCCGCGACGGGTTTACCCTGACCGGCTATGCCGGTGTACCGACCTACAACCGCGGCAACGCCATGGCGCAGTACATGTTCGTCAATGGCCGCCCGGTGCGTGACCGGCTGCTGCAAGGGGCTGTCCGTGGCGCCTATCAGGATTTCCTGGCGTCCAACCGTCATCCCTATGTGGCGCTGTTTCTGGAGTGTCCGGCCCGCGAGGTCGACGTCAATGTGCATCCCGCCAAAGCGGAGGTGCGCTTTCGTGACACCGGCATGGTGCGTGGGCTGATCGTCGGTGCGCTGAAACATGCGCTGGCCGAAGCGGGGCATCAGGCTTCGACCACGGTGAGTCAAGCGGCATTAGGAGCCATGACTCCCGAAGGGCAGGGCGGGGCACGACCGTCGTCGAGTTTGTTCCGGGCCGCCCATCAGGCCCAGGCCCCATTACAAGAACACACCGGCGCTGGACTGGCCGATGACCAAGCGGCGTATGCGGTTGATGGCGATGCGCCCACCGCGGCCACCGTCGACGACAGCGCCGGTGAAGACGGGACCGACTATCCCCTTGACGTGGCCCGCGCCCAGGTGCACGAAACTTACATTGTCGCGCAGACCACCGATGGCCTGGTGATCGTCGATCAGCATGCCGCCCACGAACGCCTCGTCTATGAGCGCATGAAAGCCATGCTCGACGCCAACGGCATCGCCCGGCAAATTCTGTTGCTGCCCGAGGTGGTCGATCTCGACGAGAAATCCGCCGGCACGCTGGTCGCCCGGGCCGAAGAACTGACGGAGCTCGGCCTGGTGCTTGAGGCCTTCGGCGACGGTTCGGTGATTGTCCGCGAAGTGCCCGCCCTGCTGGGTGAAACCGATGTTCAGGGCCTGATCCGCGATCTCGCCGATGAACTGGCCGATCTCGGCGAAGCCCTCGCTCTGAAAGACCGCATGGCCGATGTGTGCGGCACCATGGCCTGTCACGGCTCGATCCGCGCCGGCCGCCGCCTCGGCGGGGCTGAGATGAACGCCCTGCTGCGCGACATGGAACACACGCCTCACGCCGGGCAGTGCAACCATGGACGACCGACCTATGTCACCCTTAAACTGTCGGATATCGAGAAGCTCTTCGGTCGCAGATAAGAAGAGCTCGTCGTAAAGTAAAAAGTGAAGCTCTTCGGTCGCAGATAAGAAGAGCTTGTCGTAGAGTAAGACGGGAAGCTCTTCGGCCGCAGGTAAGAGGTGAGATATGTTGGCGGAACTGTTCCGCTACTGGACGACATTCGCGCCGGAACGGGTGCGCAAATACGGCTACCTGCGCCGCCTGATCAATCTCGAGTTTCAGCACAAGCGCAATCAGCACGCCTGGCAGGACCACATCGACAGTTGCGAATCGTTCATCGCCGCTGCCGCCGGCGCAACGCCCAAGCACGACATTTGCGTGGTGCTGGGCTCTGGCCTGCTGCTCGAAGTGCCGCTTGGCAACTTGGCTGACCGTTTCACCCGCGTGTATCTGGTCGACATGTTCCACATGCCGCAGGTCCGCGCCGAGGCTAAGAAGTACCTCAACGTCAAACTGTTGTACGGCGACATCACCGGCATCTTCGCGATGATGGCGGAAGGTGAGTATCCGGGCGATGGCGTGCCCGCGCCGCCGGCCCGTATTCCCCACCTCAATGACGCTGACCTCATTATCTCGGCCAATTGTCTCACGCATCTGGCGCCGCCGTTCTGTGACTACCTCGGCGAAGAGCGCTACATGACCGAGTTCGACCAGGACAAACTGACTCTGCAAATTATGGACGCCCATGTGCATGCCCTGGCGGAAAATGCACACGGGGTCAGCGCCATCATCACCGACACCGAACGCTTCGTGCTCGCCGGCAACCGCGTCGTCCGCCGCAAGAGCCTCATCCCAGGTCTGCGCTGGCCCGGCAATGCCACCCTGGCGCAAAGTCTGGAGTGGCAATGGTTGGTCTCCCCCGCCGGTGACAAACATGAACGCACCGACATCGAGCACACCGTCGTCACCCGTCTGTATGAACACCTCGAACCGGAAGAGGAAGAGGAGAACGGCGAGAGCGGTGATGAGGACGAAGAGGGCGAGTCCAAGCTGGGCGAGGCGATGACCGATGAGTCGGGCAGCCTCGGCGACGGCCTGGAAGACGTTTGACCCCCGCGCGATGACCTCTCAATTTATGAAGTATCTGTGTGCCGCGCTTTGGCTTCTGGCCGCCGCATTTGGCTCTGCGCAGGCTGCAGACCGGCCCCAAGGCCGTCCAAACGTCCTGCTCATCATGACCGACAACCAGAGCCCCAACCTGTTGGGCGCCTACGGCAACACGGACATCCGCACCCCCAACATCGACCGCCTGGCGTCCGAGGGTCTGCTGTTCGAAAAGGCTTACGCCACCTCTGGCGTGTGTTCGCCGTCGCGCGCGGTACTGATGACCGGGCTGCTGCCGTCGGCCAACGGGGTGCACAACGGCCTGCCGGCGCGCTGGCCGATCGAGGGCTACTCCGCCATCGCCGAGTTCCGCAACTGGCCGCAGACCCTGGCCGACGCCGGCTACTACACCGGACTTGTGGGTAAGTATCACCTTGGCGTGCACGAGGAACCGACGCTTGGCTTTCAATGGTGGACCACGTTTCGCGGCGGCCACACCTCCAGCTTCATCGATGCCAGGATCTTCGACAACGGCGAGATGTTCAACGTGCTCGACCGTGACGAACACCTCACCGATTTCTGGACGCGCCGCTCGGTCGACTTTCTTGAGCACTATGCGGCAGAGGAATCTGACAAGCCGTTTTTCCTATGGCTGTCCTACAACGGGCCCTACATCCTGCCGCCCACGGTGAATCAACCGCCGGTGTCGCGCTTCGCCGATGAGTACAAAAACAACGTCCCCGCCATGCCGCAACACCGGGTGCACCCCTATATGCGCGCCTGGGCGATGAACAACACCGCCCCCGCACCGGAGGACGTGCCCGGCGGCACCTATCCCTGGGCGGCCATCGATGCGCTCAACAACGCCACCGCGATGATCAACATCGCCGCCGAAATGACTCACGTGGATGACGGTGTGGGCCGCGTGCTCAAGGCGCTCGACGACCTTGGCCTGGCGGACGACACCTTGGTGATTTTCCTCGCCGACCAGGGCTCCAGCTGGGGCCAGCTCGGCATGTGGGGCAATTCCTCCTGGGGCGATCCCGAGCCCGGCTACAACGCCAACATGCAGGTGCCGCTGATCGTCCGTCACCCCGGCCGCATTCCCGCCGGTGCGCGCGAAGACGCCATGGTCAATCAGTTCGACGTGCTGCCGACGGTGCTGGATTACCTCGGCATGGGGGACCTCGAACTCGCCGGTTCTCCGGGCGAGAGCTTTGCGCCGCTGCTGCGCGGGCAGGACATGGCGTGGGAGGATGAAATCTTTTTCGAGTACATTTCCACCCGCGTCCTCCAAACGCCGCAATGGAAGTACACCAAGCGCTTCCTGGCTTCGCCCAATGAGCTGTACGACATGACCAACGATCCCGGCGAGACCACCAACCTGATCGATGATCCCGCCTACGCCGATGTGGTCACGCAACTCGATGCGCGCCTGATGGAATTCTGGGGTGAGTATGCTTCGCCGGAATTCGACGTGTGGACCGGCGGCACCGGCAAGGCCCTGGTGTATTACGGGCAACGCAACGCCAAATTCCGCGAGGCCTTTCCCGACTGGCGCGAGCCCTTCATCGAAGCCCGCGGCGCGTTCCGGGATAACTGAGTCCGTGCGCCGTCCTTAAATCCGCACAGCACATCTGCGAACATAAATGTTGCCGCTTTGTTCTCATTGGCGTAGAGCAAAGCGTGACCCTGATTGTGCTGTTTCCATACCGAGAGGACTGACCTATGCCCCGCTTACCCGACGGAATTATCAAAGGGGCCGATGGTGCGCCCAAGTGCTTCTGGTGCGGCGGGCACGCCGACTACGAGGCCTATCACGACGACGAATGGGGCCGTCCCGTCAAGGACGACACCCGCCTGTTCGAGAAGATGTGCCTGGAAGGCTTTCAGTCCGGCCTGTCGTGGCTGACCATTTTGCGCAAGCGCGACAATTTCCGCGCCGCCTTCAAGGGCTTCGATTTCGAACAGGTCGCCCGTTTCACCCAGCGCGACGTGGCCCGGCTGCTGAAGGATGCGGGGATCGTACGTCACCGCGGCAAGATCGAGGCCGCCATCAACAATGCCAAGCGCGCCTGCGATCTGGTCGATGAAACCGGCTCGCTCGCCGCCTATGTGTGGCGCTATGAAGTGAACCCCAAAACCCGGCCCAAGAAACTCACCAAAGCGGCGCTGATGAAGCTAACCACCTCGGCGGAAAGTGTCGCGCTGAGCAAAGACCTCAAAAAGCGCGGCTGGAAGTTCGTCGGCCCCACCACCATGTACGCCTTCATGCAGTCCATGGGCTTGGTCAACGATCACATCGAAGGCTGTGCCACCCGCGCCGCCGTCGAGGCCGACTTGGCGAAGTTTAAAAGGCCGGGGTAACCCGATACTGTCACCCTCGGCTTTATGCCGAGGGTCCAGGGTTGCAGCACTCGGCGCGCCGGGTACCCTGGATGCTCGGGATAAACCCGAGCATGACAGTGTTTATGAAACGCGGTCGTCACCCGGCGCGACCGGGTGACCCATGCTCTCGGGAGGCTATGGATAGCCCGGTCAGGCTTGTCCTTCGGCTGGCCCAAGCCCCAATGGGGTGCCGGGCCATGACAGTTGTCTGTTCCGCCTGTTAGGCTCATGGTCTGACTGCCGGAGGGGTGGCCAGGGAGGGTGGAATGACACCGCAACTCAATCGCCGCACTGCACTGCTGGGGGCCGCCGCCGCACTGGCCGCGCCCAAGGCATTTGCACAAGAGACCAACGCCCCCACGAAAGGACGCGTCCTCGTCCTCGGCGCCACCGGGCGCATTGGCCGCTTCATCGCCGAGACCATCAAGGCCGACGGCTACACCGTACGCGCCATGACCCGCAACGCAGAGCGCGCCGAAATCCGCTGGCCCAACATGTATGAATGGGTCGAGGCCGATGTGCGCGATCCGCGCACGCTGCTCGGGCCGCTGCAAGACGTCGACTATGTCGTCTCATCGATCCGCTCGTCGGAATGGTCCGGGCCGTACAATCCGGAGTTCGTCGACTACCACGGCATGCGCAATCTGGTCGACGCGGCCAAGGCGGCCAACGTCAAACACTTCGTGTTGATCTCCACCGCCACCTCGGGCCCGCAGGTGGATCAAAGCCTCAACCCGGCCAAAAACTACGTGCGCTATTTCAAAACCAAAGGCGAAGCTTATCTGCGCGAGAGTGGCCTCAGCTGGACCATCATCGCCCCGGGCCGCGTGCCGCAAGAGCCCGGCGGCCAGACCGGCTTCATCCTGCTCGACCGCAAGGACTATTTCGTCTCCAACATCAACGCCGGCGATGTCGCCTTGGTGTCGCTGGACGCGCTCACCAATCCCGAAGCGCGCGGCAAAGCGTTCGGTCTGCGCAATGTCGAGGATGTGCCCCTCGGCGCCTGGCGCAACGATTACGCCGCCATGCCGGGCAAGTAGGGGAGTCGATCATGAACCGCATCTTCGTCCTCTGCTCAGCACTGCTCGCGCTCGCCGCTTGCGCTCCGGCGCCCGACACGGCACGGCAGGTCACCCGCGATCTGGATGGCGATCTCGGCCCCGGTGTGTTCCGCGACTGCGCGGTCTGTCCGGAAATGAAATTTTTGCCGCCCGGCAGCTACACCAAGGGCTCGCCCGCGTCTTTGGTCAACGAGCTCGACTGGGAGCGCCACATCTCCGGTGTGCGCATTTTGTGGGAGTCGCCCCAGGTCGATATCACCATTGAAAAACCCTTCGCCATCGCCCGCTTCGAAGTGACGCGCGATCAGTTCGCGGAGTTTGTCAAAGCGACCGGGCACGAGACTCAGCCGCACTGTGTGGTCTGGGCCGGAGACTGGGATACGGGAGAGAACGGCAAGTCGTGGCGTGATCCCGGCATCCCCCAGGCGTCCGATCATCCCGCCGTGTGTGTGTCGAAGAACGACGCCCGCGCTTATGCCGCGTGGCTGTCTGAGATCACCGGACGCACCTACCGTTTGCCCACCGAAGCGGAATGGGAGTACGCCTCACGCGCCGGCTCGACCACGGTGTATCCCTGGGGCGATGACGGCAGCGAAGTCTGCCGCTATGGCAACATCGCCGACGCCACCATGGGCGGGGCGTTTCCCGCCCGGGCCCATCAGACCTGCAACGACACCTGGCTCTATACCTCACCCGCCGGGATGTTCGAACCCAACGCCTGGGGCCTTTACGACATGATCGGCAACGCCTGGGAATGGGTGGCCGATTGCTGGATGCCCAATCACTCGGCCATGCCGGGCGACGGCGCGGCGGTCAGCACCGGCTTTTGCGATGAAAGCCCCTTGCGCGGCGGCGCCTACGGCACCGGGCCGCTGTTCACCCGCTCGGCCACACGCGGCGGTCCGGATCCCGAAGACATGCGGCAAAGCTGGATCGGCTTCCGTGTGGCAGCGGAGGCGGAGTAGGGGGTCGCGTAAGCTAACCTTGACAGCTTGCTACTGACCGTGCGGCCTAAACCGCGACTGCCAACGCTGCCTATCTACGGCTGAAATATGTTACATAGAACAAACTAGAATTGTCGCGAGCGCCCTTCACCATCGTAATTTTGGCTTTAGATGGAGACCATAGCGACGCGCAAATATTTCAAGAAAGTGTTTGTGGGTAACAATGAATCAAAAATCCGAAGACCTAGTTGACGTCGTTGATTTTGGAGAAATTGACGAGGTTGATGAATCCATCTCCGCTGAAGATCAAGAGAGCTTTGACGATCTAGTTGGCCAAATAAAAGAGCGTTGTGACGCGAACGAGATCTCGTATTCATCTTCAGAAGATATATTTTTTCAAGGGTATGAGAACGCCATATACGTCAACTTGCCTTCGAAACGGGAGTCGCGGCGCGTTTACATTGAAAATTTGGAAGATGCTCAAAAACTTGTTGCGCAAAAGTTTGAAGGTTTCGGATTTATTGAAGACTTTTTTGCAATTTACTCTCCCCAACAAGGCGTTATCGCAGCCCGTGTCAAAGAACTGAACAAGGAAGATTTTTTTCATGGCAGGGGAACGATTCTAAATCGAATAAAAAGGTCTAAAGGCGAGAAACCCAAAAAAGCCCAATTAGAATTGACGGGAGATGGCAAAAGTAAGGGCAAGTCCATCATCCTTCGCAAAGTTTTCCCATTTACCGAACTCTTAACGCGAGTGTCTCAGGACGGACCATTCGAAATAAAGATATCCGGCGTCGATATTGAGGGCCATGATGAGGCACAGCAAATATTAGAATCCGTATCAGATGCGTTGTTTTTTCAGATTGAAACTGAAACCGGCGAGGCACTCGGACTTGTAAGAAGGGCGCGTAGACCTAAGAGATTTAGAGGAAGGCAGATCGAAGATAGTTTTTCGTTTCCAACGATTCATTACGATCACGAACCAATGTCTCTTTACTGGTACGGGGTCGGCGCGACACAAACGCCGCTCATGCAATTTCTAGCGTTCTATCAGGCGATCGAAAACTATTTTCCGTCGTTTGCTCAAGCGGAAGCGCAGAAGAAAGTTAGGAACATAATTAAGCGCCCAAATTTCCAGGTAGATAGAGATGACGATGTAATTCGAATTATTGCGGCTGCTCAATCGGCGGGTAAAACAGCTATTGGAGGCGAGAGGTCGCAACTTAAAGCTACTATCGCGAATTGTGTCGGTAAAGATGAAATAGATAGTTTTATTTCGGCTTCTCCGGCGCGAAAGGAATTCCTGGAAAATAATAAAAAACTCTCAAAACGAAGAATCAATTTGAAAGCAGTGGATGATGAGGTCATCAATCAGGTGGCTGAAAGGGTTTATGAGATTCGGTGTAGAATCGTTCATGCAAAGTCTGGAGATGACTACTTAGGGCCGATATTGCCCTTTACGTCAGAAGAGGACTCATTGAGGCATGACATAGAGCTTATACGGATGTTGGCGGCGAGAGTTATTGCAGCTGGTGGCAGACCACTAAAGATTTGACGCTTTGAGATCATCTAAAAACCCCGCCGTCCTTTCCCACGCCAACGCCGCCGCCTCGGCGTCGTAACTCTCCTGATCCGGATTGAAGAACGCATGTCCCGCATGGGCGTAGACATGTAGTTCCACCTCAGGATGGCGCGTGGCGATCTCCTGGGATGTCGCCAACGGCACGACGTGATCGAGCGCGCCATAGTGCATGAGCGTTGGGCAGCGCGGCGTCAGGTCCAGGTGCTGCGCCACATGGCTGCCGTAAAAATTCACCTGCGCGGCAAAGGTCATCGCCGGGTCGGCCGCCGCCCGCCAGGCCCAGGTGCCGCCGGTGCAGAAGCCCGAGATCACCGCCGGGCCATCTGGGTTCGCTGATTTTGCAGCTGCGCGGATGTCGGCAAAGATCTGGTCCTCGGTTAGGGCGGTGTAGCGCTCCACCCCAAGCTCGGGCTGTGTGTACGGGAACACCAATCCGGGTTCGAGCCGGTCGAACAGGGCCGGAGCCACGGCGCGGTAGCCCGCTTCCGCCCATTTGGTGCAGACATCCCCCATGTGCCGGGTCGGGCCGTAGACCGCGTGCAAGGCAACCACCCCGCCCTTACACGCACCCTCCGGTTCCGCCAGCCACGCCGCGAAACGATGACCGTCGGCGGCGCTCAGCGTAATGGCGCGGGCGGCCACCGCAAAGTCACTCCGCGTTGTATTCGGTCAGCACGTAGTCTTCGCCGAAGTAGGTTTGCTTGACGAGAATGCGGTCGCCCTTCATCGCCCAGATGTCCAGTGGGCCGGTGCGGTAGTGCACGGTTTCGAACGTCCCCGCCGGCACGGTGACGGTTTCCTCGCCGATGCGTTCCAGGGTGGCGCGGGTGATCTTGCCCAACACCGGGCCGGGTTCTTCCTTCGGCGGGGAGATGAAGTAAGAGGTCCGCGGCATCGACGAGGGTTCAGACGTGTCATTGCTGTCCGGGTCGAGCACCGAGGCGCTCCAGGAATTCAGGCCTTCGCCATGGGTCACCACAGCCAGCGCCGGCGGCACCCGCACTTCGTGCAGGGTGTGGCCGGTTGGGCTGAACGACTGCGCCGTCAGCAAATCGCCATCCACCGCCACGCGCACGGAGCCGCGTTCGCCATCCGGGTAGCGGTACATGCCGTAGGCCTCTAAGGGCCGGAACCGGTCGTCGACCCGCATGACGATGGTGTGCTGGCGGTTGGTGCCGAAGGTGTCCTTGGTGATGGTCATGGTGCGCGTGCCGTCCTGATGGGCGATCATGCGGAACCATTCGCGCCCGCGCAGGGTCTCGCCGTCTTCCTCGTAGAAGCTGTGCGCGCCGCTGACCATGCGGTCGATGTTGGTGTTGCGGCTGGCTTCCACGCTGTCCGCCGCACTGGCGGAGACGGACAGGGCGGCTGCCGTGGCGAGGGCGGCGCTGAAGATTTTAGAGATCATGGCGTACTCCTGAGTCGCTGATATCTGAAAGCTAGGCTACCATCCCGGCACAGTTGAAGGGGAAAACTATGCGCACACTTATTCTCACAGCGTTCACGGTTCTGTTCGGGGCCCATCTGGCGGGAGCGGCATTGGCCGAAGGCCATGGAACTGGGGCGGATGGCCATGAGGGTGGTCCCGGGGGCGAAGACGACCGCTACGTCCGCTTCAAGCGCCCCAATCTGGTGGTGCCGGATATGGACGCAGCGCTGAAATTTTACGTCGATCACCTGGGCTTCGAATTCGCCTATATGGAAGAAAGCCAGGTCAATCCGGACAGCAATTATGCCTATCAGGCGTTCAACTTCGATCCCACCAAGGCCGTGCGCCAGGCGACGCTGCATTCCTCGACCGAACAGCGCGCCTTCGCCATCACCGAGGTCAAAGGCCTGGCCGCCCCCATCATCCGCACGCCGAGCCTGACCGCCATGGTGATCGAGACCAAACGCTTCATGGACTTGCGCGCGGAACTAATCGAAGAGGGCTACACCGTCACCGGCTATCGCAACACCGGCGAAGACGGCTCACCCGGCATTCTTGAAATGGGCGTGCTCGATCCGGCCGGGCATCTCATCGTGGTCTACCAATACGTCAATGTTCCGCCCGATTGGGACGGTTAGCCGAAGTTAGAGAGACCTAGGCACCGTTAGTTGGTCCGGACCAATTGACCCAAACAGGCGTGCATGGGCTCGTTCCTCGATTTTTCGCCGAAAACCTTTTTCAGGGTCAAATCTGGCCGATGAGACCGGCGCTCAGCTCCGGATCAGATAGCTCAGCGCGCCACTTGCCAAGATTCCACCCAGCCTGGCACGTCTTCGGCCGGCATGGGCTTGGCGATGTAGAAGCCCTGGCCGACGTCAATCCCGAGGTCTTCGAGAAGAGCCCAGTCGTCCGCCGTTTCGATACCTTCGGCTGTGGTGCCGATGCCGAGGCGCTGCGCCAGGTCGACGCTCGCCTTCAAAATCGCCAGCGCCTTGGGCCGGTTGCCCGCGTTGGTCACGAAGGCGCGGTCGACTTTCAATTCGGAAAACGGAATGCGCTGCAACTGTCCCATCGACGAATAGCCGGTCCCGAAGTCGTCGATCGAGAGTTTGATGCCCTTTAAGTGAAGGCGGGTCATAACGTCCAGCGACGTCGCCAAGTCCTGGAAGAGTCCTGTTTCGGTGACCTCGACAATCACGTGTTCAACCGGCACACCCAACTCATCGATCGTTTCGGAGATCTCATCAGGGAAGGTGACGTCATTGAGGTCCTGAGCGGACATATTGACGCTGACCTTGAGATCAAGGCCGTCCTTGTTCCAGGCGGAGCATTGATCCAAAGCGATCGCGACAACCTTCTCCGTCAGCGGGCGGATAAGTCCAGTGTCTTCTGCAACGCTGATGAACGCAGCCGGGGGAAGAATGCTGCCGTCCCGTTCGCGCCAGCGGACCAGAGCCTCCACACTCGTCACCGCGCCGGACTTTAACTCGACCTTCGGTTGGTAAAAGACGGTCACGGCGTCCGACTCCAGACCGTCTGCCAATTCACCCTTGGTCAGTTGCCGCATCGAGCCTGATCTCTTTGTGGCAGCCGGCTCGGCCGCCTCGAATCCAGAGAGCGCCGAGTCCAAGGCGTCTTTGCTAACGGGTTTTTTCAACACCCCCAGAACTTTGAGTCCCCGGGTTTTGGCAAGCTCCTCCGTCGCGGCGAGCACGCTTGAGTCTGACCCCGATGCCAAAATAATCTGAGGTGGCCGTTCGAGATCAGCGAACTCCCGGAGAAGCTGAATACCGTCCACATCGGGCATGATGATGTCGCAGATGACAACATCGTAGGCCGGGCCGGCTGACTTCACGGCTTCAATAGCGGCCAGGCCACCCCCCGCCTCATCGACCTGTGTGTATCCCATTTTATCCAGCGCGCGCCGTATCACCGAGCGGGCAAACGCTTTGTCGTCGACGATGAGAAGGCGCTGCGCCTTGGCCGCAGACGTTGAAGTGCTGTGAGATGCGGAAGAGGTTGGCGGAGGCTTTGAGCGGTTTGTATCGTCCATAGTTTAACCCTCCGGATCACCGATCCACAAAGACACGGTATGGTCGTGCGTTGCCGCCAGTTCCTTGAGGCGGGCCAATAGGGACTCATTAAGGACAATTCCCGCGGCCAGAAGCAGTGAGCCATCTTCATCCAGAATGTCGTCCGCCAAAACGGTTCCCACCGGCACTTTGTCCAATGGCCGCAGGCGCTTATTGCGAATATCCAGGAGTTCGGCCTGCTGGCGGATCTGGTGCTCCGCCTCCATGCGGATTTGATCCAGCGTGTCATCCACCTTCCACAACTTATAGCGGTCTCTATTCCAAACGACCCAGGCGGACTTGCGCACCTCGCCCTCTTTAAGCTCCTTGGGCACCTGGGGGCGTTTTACGCTTGCGTACTGCGTCGGATCTTTAACATCAGCCGATGCGTTGAGCGCGTTCTCGACCGCGGACTTGAGCTTGTCATGAGACACGGGTTTGACCAGATACCCCGAGATGTCGAACTGTATCGCCGACTTGACGATCGGGCTATCGGCATGCGCTGTTAACATGATGAACGGCAATCCGCGGTCCACCCCTTTGGTCCGCCCCTGGCGAATGGTCTGCAACAGCTCAAGGCCATCAATGGGTTCCATATTCCAATCGGCAATCACGCATTGAATGCGTGAGCGTCTTTGGTTTAGGAGTTCCAGCGCCTCTTCACCGCTATTGGCATGAAGCACATCGAAGTCACCAAACTTATGCAGCATGCCCTGGATCAAGTTACGGATGAACGCCTTGTCATCGGCAACAACAACCTGAACAGACCGGGCAGTATCAGGCATCACATGCCTCCCGAGTTTGAGAGTGAATTGATGAACACTTCGGTACGTGAAACTTCTTGGGCTAAAGCCTCAAAGGCCTTCGCGCGCTTGTTGCCGTCATTAGCCCGCGCGCCTTTTTCCAGGTCTTCATATAGAGACGCCAAGCGGAAGGCGGCAGCACTGCGCGCTTCACCTTTGGCGCCATGAGCAGCTGCCTCGATATTGCGCGCCTCACCACTGTCGATGGCAGCGCACACATCCGACCAGGACGCTTTCATGGCCTCCGCAAAGTCGGACAGGATGGCGAGATGTGTCGAGGGATCGCTATCGCCGATAAGGTCTGACAGCCGGTCCAGGTCGATGGGCTGGTTTGCGTCGCTTGGCCGCGATGGATCGTCGCGTGCAGGAGCTGCTTTGTTGTCCACTGTGCCGCGCGACTCGGCTTCGTCACCCCCATCCGTCTGGGGACTCAGCCATGCGGCCAAGGTTTTCGATAGCGCGGGTAGCGTCACCGGTTTGGGTAGAAAGTCATTCATGCCCGCTTCCTTTGTCTTTTCGATGTCGTCACGAAAGACATTGGCGGTCATGGCAATAATCGGAATCGGTTCTCCATGGATGCTTTCAATCCCGGACCGTCTGACCAAACGGGTGAACTCATACCCGGAGATGTTGGGCATCGACAGGTCGCACAGGACCAGAGCGAATTTGCCGCTGGTAAGTTTGTCCAGTCCGCTCCGCCCATCGTCTGCTAACACATACGGTACGCTTAGTTTGTTGAGTTGCCGGCTGATGATGTCGCGATTGGTGGCGCGGTCCTCCACCACAAGCACCTGAGCGTCAGCCGCCTCTACGGCCTCGCTCAAAGACAGTGCCCCGGCGTCTATCGTGACGCGATCCTCTGCAGTAATCCCGGTGGTTGCATTCCAGGTCCGCAAAACAGACTCTGTGTCGACAGGACTCGAGAAGAACTGCATCAGTCCGGCTTTTAGTCCCGCCCTGATCTTGTGATTGGTTCGGCGTCCGGAGAGGAGGTGCATCGGCATCGCACCCATCCGCCTGACTTTCTCTGTGAAAGACGGTGTTGGCGTCCAGCCTTCGCCTTCGCAGGTTACGACGGCTGAGGGGGCTTCGCTGCCGCCTGCCCCGCACAGGGATAGGGCCGCTTCCGCGTCTTTCGCGTCTAAGACGGTGCAGCCGGCGGTCTCAAAAATGTCTCTAAGGGCGAGTGCGGCTTCACTTTGGTCTCGGATAAGAACGATTGTGCGCGGCGGGTCGCGATCGGGCGCTTCGTAGTCCCGCGACGGACCTGCCAAAGGCAGTTCGATAGTGAACGTGGTCCCGGATCCCACCTGGGAGTCGACGTGAATATCGCCGTCCATCGCGTGACACAGCTTGCGCGCAATGCTCAAGCCTAATCCAGTACCACCATGTCGCCGGGTGATGGTCCCGTCCTCTTGCTGGAAGGTTTCAAAGATGTGATCGAGATTACCGGCGTCGATGCCCTTGCCTGAGTCATGAACGGCGAAGCATAGACTCAATTTACGGCTCTGGTCCTTCTGGCTAAATGTAGAAAGATGAATACCGCCATGGGAAGTGAACTTAATCGCGTTCGAAATTACATTAATTAGAATCTGTTTCAGGCGAAGGGAGTCCGCCCTAATCCAGCCTGGCACGTTTCCATCGATATTGGCGGTAACAAAAATTCCTTTCTCCCGCGCCTTGCTTTGCAGCATGTCGAGTGTTTCGATAATCAGCAGGTCAATGTTGACATCACTTTCATCGAGTGCGAGTTCGCCGGCTTCGATCTTGCTGTAGTCGAGTATTTCGCCCACCAGTTCCAGCAAGGTATTGGCAGCGCCGTAGGCCCGTGTCGCGTGATCCGCGGCTTCTAATGGCAGTTGCTCCTGGGCCAGCAATTCCAGGTGGCCGATGACGGCGTTGAGGGGAGAGCGAATCTCATGACTCATGTTCGCGAGGAACTCGCTCTTCGCAATCGACGCTTTGCGCATGTCCTCGGCGCGGTAGGTGTCCGTCACATCATGGAGGGCCACCGGAACACTCAAGGCTTCTGTTCCGTTAGTTGGGATGCGCATCGCAAAAACAATGCGGCTGCGGCGTCCGCGGGAATTCGTCTGAAACAACTCGCGGCGGAACAACACGTCTTTACGCCAGAACGCTTCGCCGAAAAGTTTAATCGCATTGAGGGAATCGGACTGCTCGAACAAGCGGAGGTCTCTAATGTCCTCCACTCTCTCGATGCCAATGAGCTCAAGCGCTGCAGCGTTTGCGCGCTTGACGCGTATCGCCCTGGCCAAGGCCGTTAGGCGCTCGTCCTTGTCGCGGAGCGCCATAGACAGGTCTTCGATTCCATCGCTTCGCCACGTTTCGATCAGCTCGAAAAATTCCGAGAAGTCATTTTCGAGCAGCGCGGCCGGAGAGGCCGTGAATAGTGAGTTGTAAACGCGATGTGCCTCGCTGGCGCGCTTCAGCGAATGCTTGCTCTCCGTGACATCGAAGAGCAGGCCCTGAACTGACGCCCGTGCACCAGTGCTGTCGTATGCAACAAATGCGATGACCCACGCATGTCGGACTTGTCCATCAGGCCAAATTATTCGAACATCATATTGATCCTCGTCATGCTCAATGACTTGGGCACGTTGACGATCCTGAGGGTGGATATAATTGAAGATACCTTCGCGGGTTTTGTCGATTTCGTCGCGGGATCTGCCGAACAGCGCGTAGCACCCCCGAGACAGAGCAAGTTTCTCTGTACCGTAGTCGAACCGCCAGTAGCCGGCGGCTGGCAACTTCAGGATAGGTTGTGAGAGATCTTCAGCGCCAAGCAGATCTGCTGTCACGTATGCGCAATGCACGGCATGCGCCCAGGATCGAAGGAGTTCATCCTCCTGCGCCTGCAGGTCGTCAAAGATGACGACTTCGCAGCCGTATTCGACACCGGCGCGGACAGTGTCGGAACCGGGTCCGGAACTGATGGCGAGACGGGGCCGCAAGTGGTCGAACGAGTGCACCGTTGCAAGGGCGAGTTCCAGTTCGCGGCGATCATCTGTATCAACGATGACTCCGCAGGGCGCCTGAAAGCAAACGTTCTCCAACTCTTCGAGGGTGCTGACCGTGCGAAAGTCAAGAGGATTCGAGCTGGCGCTGATCTTCGAGAGTGTCTGGGCAATAACGGAACCGCGCGATTCAGACGCGCTAAATATGACGAGCCCGTGCGGCCATTCCTGAACTTCATGACGCGCGTACCGGGACCCGGTAGGGCGACGATCAGGCATTCGCTATTGAGCCCTGAACCAGCGGGCTCCCTTCCCATTTTTAACGTGTATATTTCTGTTGTTCTATTTTTAATAGGTAAATATAACTTTAAATGGTTTTGAATCAAATATATGAGCGGTTTGATTGAGTTAAGAAGCGTTGTTTCGCCCCTTAATAGGTCACTCTTTAGCGGTTTACGGCGTGCATGGGCTCGTTTGACTCAAAAATAAGCCCCTGAATTCATTAGCGTATTCGAGCTGGCCCCGTACAAACCTGTCGCGTGCATGGGCTCGTTCCTCGATTTTTCGTCGAAAACCTTTTTCAGGGTCAGGTCTGGCCGATGAGACCGGCGCTCAGCTCCGGATCAGGTAGGCCGGATCAGATAGCTCAGCACGCCCCGGCCATAGGCCCGCACGTCCTCAATCTCCAGACCCGCTGGCGGGGTGATGTTTTCCCCCTTCGCCGTCTCGGCGACGATGAGTCCCTGCGCCGTCAGCCAGCCCTTCGCCGCCACCGCGTCGATTGCGCGCTGGGTTAGCTCTTCGCCGTAGGGGGCATCCATCAGGATCAGATCATAAGGCTGCGCCGCCGCAGGCAGGGCGGCCGCGTCCAGAGTCAGCACCGTTGTTTTGTCCTCGACGCCGAGGGCGGCGATGTTATCCCTTAACAATGTTTTGCCCGATGTCTCGACGAAGGTGACGTGCGCCGCGCCCCGGCTCAGCGCTTCCAGGCCCAGCGCCCCCGTGCCGGCGAACAGGTCCGCCACCCGTGCGCCCCGCATCCTAAAACCATAATCGTGAAAACCATGTTCGAGGCGATTGAACAACGCCTGCCGTGCCCGCTCGGCGGTTGGCCGCACCGCATCGCCCTCCGGCACCTTCAGCCCCCGGTTCTTGAACACCCCGGCACTGATGCGCAGCTTGCCCGTCACGGTGTGCTGTTCACTTGGTCTTGGCCGCGTTCATCGTTGCGCCGAGCTGCTCCTTCAGCACTTTGCCGGGCACTTCTTCCACCGCGCCGGTCTTGAGGTTGCCGAGCTGGAACGGCCCATACGCCGTGCGGATCAGGCGGTTCACCTTCAGGCCAATGTGTTCCATCACCCGGCGGATTTCGCGGTTCTTGCCTTCGCGGATGCTCACCGTCAGCCACGCGTTCGCGCCCGGCTTGCGGTCCAGCTTCACCTTCACCGGGCCGTAGTGCACACCGTCGACCGTCACGCCTTTGGCTAGCGGCTCGAACATGGCCTCGGTCACGGTGCCGTGCACGCGCACCCGGTAGCGCCGCGTCCAGCCGCGCGAGGGGTGTTCCAGCTCGCGGGCGAGGCCGCCGTCGTTGGTCAACAGCAGCAGGCCTTCGGAATTGAGGTCGAGCCGCCCGATCGAGATCACCCGTGGCAGATAGTCCGGCAGGCTGTCGAACACGGTCGTGCGGTTCCGGTCGTCTTTGTGTGACGTCACCAGACCAAGCGGTTTGTTGTACCGCCACAGGCGCGCCGGTTCGCGGGCGGGCAGGGCTTCGCCATCGACGCGGATATCGTCCGCGTCAGTGACCTTTACGCCCGGTTTCTCCAAGGTTTCGCCGTTGACGGTGACGCGCCCTTGGGCGATCAGCGCTTCCGCATCCCGGCGTGAGCACACCCCGGCGCGGGCGATCACCTTGGCGATGCGTTCGCCTTCGACGTGTGAGTCGCCGTCCATCAGCGGCACGCCGCGATGAAAGACTCATAAATCCGTTTGTCGCCCTCGGAGATGAAGAACTCGGGATGCCACTGCACGCCTAGGCACCAGCGCTTGGACGGGTCTTCGATGCCTTCGATTACGCCGTCCGCCGCGGTGGCGTCGATGACGATATCCTCGGGCACGGTCTTCACCGCCTGATGATGGGCGCTGTTCACCGCCAGCGTGTCGGCCCGCACAATGTCATGCAGGCGCGTGCCCGGCACCACCGTCACGTCGTGCCCGGCTTCGTCGCGCGGGTTGGGTTGCTCGTGGGCGAGGGCGTTCTCGACCTCGTCGGGAATATGCTGGATGAGCGTGCCGCCAAGGGCGACCGCCAACAGTTGCTGACCGCCGCAGATGCCGAACACTGGGCGGTCCGCGTCCAGAAAGTGCTGGGTTAGCGCCAGTTCGAAGTCGGTGCGGTCGGCTTTCAGGACGACGGTGTCGTGGGTGGTGGTCTCGCCGAACAACGCCGGATCGACGTCGAACGCGCCGCCGGACACAATCAATCCATCGATCATGTCGGCGTAAGCGTCCACCAGTTCCGTGTCCGCCGGAAGGATAACAGGCACGCCCCCCGCTTCGCGCACAGACGTGCAGTAGTTCACCCGCAGCGCATACCAGGGGAATTTCGAATAGCCGCCGGGTTCTTCCCGGTCGGCGGTGATGCCGATAATGGGTGCGGTCATGACAGGGCTTTACGCTGTTGCTTCGAACCCCGTCAAGGTAACGGTCCGATTAAGGCGAGGGTATGTCCGGGTGCCGTACTTAAATGGACGTGCGGCGCGGTGACAGGCGTTCGCCATCGGCTGCCGACTGATAGGCTTTCTGTGCCGCAGCCGCATTGACCAAACCGTCACGGTCGAAGGCCTGGGTCAGTACTCCGGCCCAATCGTCGCCTTTCAATCCGCTCGCCTGCATGGCGAAGGGATCGTCAACCATCTGCATCGGCTGGGCGGCAAACATCTGGGCCATCATTTGCAGCAGATACATGGAAATGCCCATGCGGTTCGTATCGCCGCTGCGCGCGGCGGCGCCGTAGTCGAACATGTCGTTGGCGGATGGCAGATCCGTTCGTCCCGGCGCTGCGGGTTCGAGGCCGTTACCCGGCTGGAACATGCCCGCCCCGGGCTGGAAGAGAGAAGCGACATCCGCGGTTTCGTCCATGCGCTGGGTGAACTTGTTTTTCAGCCAGTCGATCACTTGCGTCGCTGTGCGGGCGAGACCGTCAGCCTCAAAGAACACGGTCTTGTTGGCATGGGCGGCGGCGGGCAGCACGTCGACAGCGGGCTTTGCCGGGTCCTGCTCGGCGGTGGTCACCAGCGCGGTCGCACCCCAGGCTCCCAGGAAGTGGGCGAGATATAGCTCAGCGGGAGACGCGTCGCGGCCCAGCGAGGTTTGCAATGTGCGGGCGTTGTCGCCGGCGAACAGGGCGGCGAACTGCGACGACACATCCGGGTCACGGCGCATGGCCAGCATCTGAATTTCGGCATCTTCGTTGAGCACGGTCAGGCGTCCCGTTGCGCTCTCTTTGATTTGCGCGGCCAGATCGCCGAAGCCCAGCTCTTCGCCATGGCGGCGCATCATGTCCAGCCAGGTGCCGCGGGTGAACTGAAACAGTCCCGTGGCGCTGGACGTTGAGGCCTTGGCCCCGGAGTCGAAGCCGCTCTCCTGGGCCGCTTTCGCGAGAAGATAGTGGAAGCTGACGCCGCTTTGCGCGCTCGCCGTCTGAATACCTTTTAAGGTGCGCCGTTCGACCTCATGGCCGCCGATCCGCACCACGTCTGCGCCGTGGTCGATCATGGCAGAACCGTCCCTTACATTTTGTCCCGCCTAAACTCTACGCCCCAGGGGTTACCAGAATCTTACCGGCTGGAAGTCCAGGTATCCTGCGGCCTTGACGGGAGCGGCTCTGGCCCGGATTGTCGCGCCCATGAGCAAAGATGACCCGCAAAGCTATATGGATCTCGCTCTCGCAGAGGCCCGTGCCGCCGCCGCCCGGGGCGATGTGCCCGTGGGCGCGGTTGTGGTCGATCCCGTGTCGGGCGAGGTTGTCGCCCGGGCCGGCAACCGGGTCGAGGCCAATCACGACCCCACCGCCCACGCCGAGATTCTGGCGCTGCGCGAGGCTGCTGCAGCGCGCGGGTCGGCCCGTCTGCCGGAGCTTGACCTCTACGTCACGCTGGAGCCGTGCCCCATGTGCGCGACGGCGATTTCCTTCGCCCGCCTGCGCCGGGTTGAGTTCGGCGCCTACGACCCGAAGGGCGGTGGCGTCGAGCACGGTCCGCGCATCTTCACCCAGCCCACCTGCCATCATGCGCCAGAGATCGTCGGCGGCGTGGCCGAGGCCGAGTCCGCGGCCTTGCTCAAGGCCTTCTTTGCGGCCCGGCGCTAGCGCGGTAGAATAAGCCCATGTTCAGCAAAGCATTTTCTATAGGCTTCTTATGTGCGCTGCTCGCCTTCGCACCGCCAGCAGCGGCGCAAAGCGACGAAGAGGATTTTCGTCCGCGCCTGTTCGTCGGCCGTTACATCCAGCTCAACCCGATGATGATCCCGTTCCAGACCCCGCGCGGTATCCGCTACGAAGTGATCACTGTGCGCTTGGTCATCGGTGAGAACTCGACCGCGCGCCAGGCCTGTTGGATCGCGCCCAAAGTGCACGAAGACGTCATGTTCTATCTGTGGGGCCGCCGTCTCACCATGGCCGACTTTCAGGAAAGCCGCCGTGCCGATTTGGCCTACGACATTCTCCAGCATATCGAGTCCACCACAGATACGCGCTACTACGAGTCCGTCGAGCTCGCGGGCGGCTATGACGAAATCGATCCCGAGTCCCAGAACCTGTCGGATCTCTGTCGTTAGCGGCCTACGTTAGAGCGCAGCTAGTCCGTCCAAACCCCGCTGCCACACTGTCATGCTGCGGGTGTACACTGCCTCGCGCCAGTCGGCGGAGTCGGGACAGAACGCTTCCTTCAATTCCGCTTTGACCTGCCGGGCAAATTCCGAGTTCAGGTCGCCGTGCAGATGTAGCCAGTTGTCGGCGCGCAGCGCGTGGTAGACGGTCTCCAGCGGGTGGGTGCCGAACTCCAAGGTGTTGCCGTAGAACGCGATGGGGGCCAGTTCCCGGGCGATGCCGGTCAGGTTGTAACCGTCGTGCGTTTGCTGGCCGCCTTTCGACGCCATCAAGGTGACGCCGTCCTCGCCCCAAACGTCCCCGGCGCGATCGATCGCCGGGTCGCCCTCGTTGCCGACGATGTAGCACTCCCCGTGCCCGGACGGTCCCAGGCCGGTGTGAAAATCGATCAGAGCCACATGCTGCGCGTGTTGGGTGTGGCGTCTCAACACATCCAAGATGGTGGTGCGTGACCATGTCGGTGCCGCCCCGCCATAGAAGACGCCATCGGGGCGGCTGAACTGTCCGCCCATCACCACCCGGTTGAGCGCCCTTTGGCCGTGTTCCTCCGCATAGGTGTTGAGTTCAGCTTCGGCGGCGGCCAGCGCCGCGTCGGTCCACTCATCGGGGCAAATCACCGCATGCAGTTTGTCGTACTCCGGTTTCTCGGGCAGGGCTTCGGCGTAATCCAGGAAATTCCGGTTGAGATCGACGTTGCCTTCCGTCACCCGCCGCAGCCAGGCGAAGCCGTGCGGGTTCACGGCGTGTAGGAGCACCACGGCGATGCCTTCAGGAATATCGCGGTCACGCCCTTCGCTCAGCCACCCGACCTGCGCTGCCGACCCCAGAAACCCCTCGCCGCCATGGGTGCCCGACATGGTGACGAACACTTTCTCTGCGTCTTCAGGTCCGAAGGCCACCGCGTCCAGCGCCAACTTTTCTCCGGACGGGCCTTTGAGGGGATGGACGTGATGCTCGATCCGGCCACCTGTATCTGCCGCCGCGTTCAGAAAGGCCTGCCGCGCTGCCGCGTAGGTCGGTTGAAAATACGTGTGCGGGGCTGCGGTCACTCCTAACCGCCAGACTCGCGTTTAACCGCCCGCCAGCCGATGTCGCGGCGGCAAAAACCGTCCGGCCAGTCAATCGCGTCCACCGCCGCATAAGTGTTCTTCTGCGCCTCGGTCACCGATGCGCCCGATGCCGTGACACCCAAAACGCGTCCGCCCGCGGCCAGCAGCTTGCCGTCCTCGGACTTCGTGCCGGCGTGAAACACCACCACCCCATCCATGGCTTCAGCGTCATCCACACCTTTGATCTCCGAGCCTTTCTCGTAAGAGCCCGGGTAGCCGTTGGCGGCCATCACCACCACCATCGCCGTCTCGTCGTGCCAGCGCAGATCGAAATGATCCAACTGCCCGTCGACGGATGCCACCAGCGCCGGCAGCAGATCGGACTTCAGGCGCCGCATCAGCACCTGACACTCGGGATCGCCGAAGCGCACATTGTATTCGAGAATCTTCGGACCCTTGGGCGTGATCATCAGACCGGCGAACAACACGCCCACATACGGCGTGCCTTTACCAGCCATGGTTCGCACCGTCGGCATGACGATGCTGTCCATGATCTCGGCTTCCAGGGCCTCGGTCATCACCGGCGCCGGCGAATAGGCACCCATGCCGCCCGTGTTGGGCCCGGTGTCGCCGTCACCGACGGCTTTGTGATCTTGCGCAGAAATCAGTGGCAATGCGTTGGCGCCGTCCACTAGGGCGAAGAAACTGATTTCCTCGCCATCGAGAAACTCTTCGATGACGATTTCATCGCCCGCATCCCCGAACGTCTTGTCGGTCATCATCGAGTCGACCGCCGCGTAAGCCTCTTCGACCGTATCGCACAGGATGACGCCTTTGCCCGCGGCCAGGCCATCGGTCTTAACGACGATGGGCGCGCCTTGCGCGGCAATGTAGGCTTTTGCCGCGTTGATGTCGGTGAAGCGGCCATAGGCTGCTGTGGGCACGCCGCTCTCGGCCAGCAGGTCTTTCATGTACCCCTTGGAGCCCTCGATCTGAGCCGCCGCCGCGCTTGGGCCGAAGGTCTTGATGCCCGCCTCTGTCAAGGCGTCAGCCAGGCCCAGCACCAGGGGCGCTTCCGGTCCGACCACGACAAAGTCGATGGCGTTGTCTTTGGCGAAGGTCACCAGGCCGTCGATGTCTTCCGCACCGATGTCCACACATTCGGCCTCGCGCGCGATCCCGGCATTTCCGGGGGCGCAGTACAACTTATCGCAGACGGGAGATGCCGCAATCGCCCAGCACAGGGCGTGCTCCCGGCCGCCGCCGCCCACAACCAAAACTCTCATGCGCTTCCGCCTCCCGCGCGGTGTTCGTTATTCACCGGCTTTCTAGCACAGCCTCGCAGGATCGCGTCCAGGTTTACCCTGACGGAGTTCTGCCCCCATGCCATACTCGGAGGATGGTTCGTGCAGGTGTTCTGTTTTTCTCGCTGTGTTTTGTGCTGCTCCTGGGGCCGTCCCCTGTCGCCCAAGAGACCCGCGAGATTCGTCTCGCCGTGAATGGCCTGCCGCCAAGCCAGTTCAATCCCTACCGCAACACCGGCCTGCCCTACGTCTACACGTGGAGCGCGGTATTCGACGGCCTCACGGCGATTGATGCCCAAGGCAATGTGCAGCCGGCCTTGGCCACGTCGTGGGAAAACATCGACTCGCTGACCTGGATCTTTCATCTGCGCGATGACGTAACGTTTTCAAATGGCCGGCCTTTCGATGCCAGTGCGGCGGTTCATGCGGTCAAGTTTCTCGCCAGTGAGGACGCCTCCCGAGAGGTGGTAGGCCGGATGATGGGGTTCCTCGCTGATGCCCGTGCGCTTGACGATCACACCGTCGAAATCACCACGTCGCAGCCGACACCGCTGCTGCCGCGCTTCTTTCCCCAGCTCTATATGGTCGAACCGGACCACTTCCAAGCTTTGGGGCTGGAAGGTTTTGCCCGCGACCCCATCGCCACAGGTCCCTTCGCCGTCGAGAACATCCGCGCTGAGCGCATCACCTTCCGCGCCGTGCCGGACAGTTGGCGCGCGCCGCAGGTGGACCAGCTCGAAATTCTAGCGGTGCCAGATAACGCGACGCGGGCGCTTGCTATTACCGCCGGCGGTCTGGACATCGCCATGCAGCTCGGCCCGGAAGAGGTGCGCACCATCAGCATGGCCGGCGGCGGGTATGTCTCGTGGCGCGATGCTGCGGTCTGGGCCTACAACTTTATCCAAGGGCGGGAGCCCGCGCTCAGCGATGTGCGGGTGCGCGAGGCGCTGAACATCGCCGTTGACCGCGACACCATCATCTCAGCGCTCCTCGACAACGCGACCATCGCCGCGACCCAACCCGCGCCGCCGACGGTGTACGGGTTCAACCCCGATCTGCCGGAAATTCCATATGACCCGGATCGCGCCCGTGCCTTGTTGGCGGAGGCCGGATACCCCGATGGGTTTGACATGGTGGTCGAAGGCACCGCCGGGTCCAGCGCCAACGACAGTGCCGTCAATCTCACCGTGGCGCAATTCCTCGGCGAGATCGGCGTGCGCATGGAGGTGCAGACCGTCAACGTCAACCAGCTGATCCGCAATGTTGTTGAAGGCACCTGGGACGGCCAGGCCTTCGCCTTGCATTACAACTTTGAACCCACATCCGAGGTGCTGCGGGCGCTCGACACCCATTCCTGCCTGTGGGCCAAGCCCTGGTACTGCAACCCGGCGGTTATGCCGCTGATCGCTGATGCCGCCACCGCGTTCGATCCGGCGCGCAATCTCAAACTGCGCCAGGACATCATGGCGTTCTACCGCAATGACTGGGCTGCGCTGTTCATGTACCAGGCGCCGCGCTTTGCCGGCCTCGCGCCCGGCGTGAGCGGTTTGTCGGTGGTCAACAATGTCATCTCTTATGATACCTTGAAGGTCACGCCCTAAGCGCGTCTCTGTTATCCACCGGAAACCATGTCTGAGCTGTCTTCCCCGCCCAACGTTCCTGAGTTTTCCGTTTCGGAAATCTCCGTCGCCTTGAAGCGCACGGTCGAGGACGCGTTCGGCTATGTCCGCATCCGCGGAGAAATTTCCCAGCCCAAGGTCGCCGCGTCCGGGCATTGTTACATGCGCCTTAAGGATGACCGCGCCGTCATCGACGCCATCATCTGGCGCGGCAACATGGGCAAGGTGCCGCATCGCCCCGAAGAGGGCATGGAGGTCATCGCCTCCGGCAAGCTGACCACCTATCCAGGGCGGTCGTCGTACCAGATCATCATCGATTCTTTTGAACTCGCAGGCGAAGGCGCGCTGCTCAAGCTGCTTGAAGACCGCCGCAAGGCGTTGGCCGCGGAAGGTCTGTTCAATGAGGACCGCAAAGTCGCTTTGCCCCGCCTGCCCGAGATCATCGGTGTCGTGACATCACCCACCGGCGCGGTCATCCGCGACATTCTTCATCGCGTGCAGGATCGTTTCCCCCGCCGCGTTTTGCTGTGGCCGGTGCGGGTGCAGGGCGAAGGCGCAGCGGACGAGATCGCCGCTGCGATCAGCGGCTTCAACGCGCTTGAGGTAGAAGGTTCGATCCCGCGCCCCGACGTGCTCATCGTCGCCCGGGGCGGCGGGTCGCTGGAGGACCTGTGGGCGTTCAACGAAGAGGTGGTCGTCCGCGCCGCTGCGGCCTCAACCATTCCTCTCATCTCCGCTGTCGGTCATGAGACCGACACCACTTTGATCGATTTCGCCGCCGACCGGCGTGCGCCGACGCCCACGGCGGCTGCCGAGATCGCGGTGCCGGTGCGTCTCGAACTGGCCGCGCAGGTTCAGGAGCGCAGTGTCAGGCTCGGCCGGGCGTTGACCCGCATGCTGTCGGAGCACGCCCTTCACCTGCAGGGATTGGCGCGCGGGCTGCCCAATCTCACCCAACTGGTTGAACAGAAGCAGCAGGATCTGGACGGTCTGGCGGAACGCTTGTCGTCAGGCCCAGCCCGCTACATGGAGGCGAAAACACGCGATCTGTCCGTGGTTGCGGCGGGCCTTAAACCCACACATTTAAGCCGGGACGTAGAGCGCTACGGAGATACGCTCGCCGATTGGGGCGAACGCCTGGGCACGGCCTTGCGCCGCTCGTCTGAACGTGCCGGAGAGCGTCTTGAGGGATTGGTCGCGCGGCTCAATTCCGTGTCACCGGAACGCGTGCTCGAACGCGGCTATGCCCTGGTGAAGAACGCAGATGGCGATGCGGTAACCACTTCCAAGAGTGCCACACTTGGGGCCGGATGGTCTGTTACGTTCAGCGACGGTGAGGTTGGTGTCACCGTGGGTGATGCTGTGCCGCGCCGCGCCGCTAAACCCAAAGTCAAAAAAACAAAATCCAAAAAGTCCGGGGCGGCGGGTGATGATCAGCAAGGGAGTTTGTTGTAGTGCGCACGTTCCTGTTTGCTCTTGGCGTTTTGTTTATTGGTATTCAGACGCCTGATGACGCACAGGCCGTAGACGTCCAGGGGCGTCTCGAGCAGGGCGGCTTAGCCTACGGAACGGTCGCGCCGGGCACGACACTGACTCTCGATGGCCGAACGGTTTCCGTCTCGGATACAGGCAATTTCGTCTTTGGTTTTGACCGCAACGCCAAAGCCTCGGCGGAACTGGTGGCCATCGGACCGGATGGGTCACAGAACACCACAATGCTTTCCGTCGCGCCACGGGACTGGATCATCGAGCGTGTCGATGGCCTGCCGCAAAACACCGTCACGCCCGATCCCGAAACCGTGAAGCGCATTCAGGCCGAAGGCGGCATGATTGTCGCCGCGCGCAACCGCACCGAGCCGCTGCCGTTTTTCGAGACCGGATTTCTGCAGCCCGCGCAGGGACGCATCTCCGGCGTGTTCGGCAGCCAGCGCATTCTCAATGGCCAACCGCGCTCGCCCCATTCCGGGCTCGATATCGCCGCGCCTGTGGGCACGCCCATCCTTGCAACCGCGGACGGTGTCGTTAGCCTGGTCCACAACGGCATGATCCTAACCGGCAAAACCATCATGATCGACCACGGGTTTGGCTTGGACTCGGTCTACATTCATATGGACGCTATCCACGTTGAAGAGGGACAGCGCGTGCAACAGGGCGACCTGATTGGCGAGATCGGTATGACCGGGCGGACCAATGGTCCCCATCTGCACTTCGGCATTTCATGGTACGGGGCGCGGCTCGATCCTCAGACGGTGATGGCAGCCTTACCGGCGGTCGAGCAGACGGTCGAGCAGTAGGTCCAAGTCCGCCGGCGCGCGCCAGCGCGCGGACACCCGCACCACGTTGACCTGTTGACGCTGGTCCGGCGACAGACGCGCGGCATCCTTCTCCGTTGTGACCGGCAACGCGCCCAGGGAAAACGCTTCATCCAGGATCGTTTGAATATCAGCCGGCTGATACAGGTGATGGTCGTCAAAGGTATGGGAGGCGACCACCTTGGCACCGGCGTCCCGCAAGGTTGTGAAGAACTTTTCCGGCTGTCCCAGCCCGGCAAAGGCCACAATTTTTTGCCCCCGCAAATGAGTCGTTTCTTGTGCGGGTTCAAGATCGCCATTGATGACGGAAAGGCCGTCGGGCAAACGCTGGGCGATGTTGGTTGCGTCATCGCCCATGATTGCCACTAGGTCAGCCCGGGCGAGTCCGGCGCGGACGTCCTCGCGCAACGGACCGGCCGGCACGATCCGGTGGTTGCCGAAGCCGGTTTTGCCGTCCACGACAACCAGACAGGCGTCTTTCTTGAGGCTGAAGTGTTGGTGCGCATCATCGAGGACGATGACGGTGGCGCCGTCGTCGATGGCGGCAAGGGCGCCGAGGGCGCGGTTGCGTGACACCCACGTGGCACCATCTTGGGCGTGCAGCAACGCCTCGTCACCGACGTCAAGCGCGGTGTGACGTGACGGATCGACACGCACCGGTCCCGCCAGTTGTCCGCCATACCCGCGCAGAACGATGGCCGGGCGTGTCTCCTTCTTTCTCAGCCGTGAAACGATGTCCCGGGCTACTGGCGTCTTGCCGGTGCCGCCAACGCTGAGATTGCCCACCGACACAACGGGAACGCTGACCTGTATCGGGTTCGCATGGCGTGCCCGCCACGCCGTCACCGCGCCGTAGACGTATCCCAGCGGTGTGAGGGCACGGGCGATCGGCCCGGACGCGGACCAGAACTTAGGCTGACGCATGGCGCGGGGCTTCGGGGTCGGCTGCGGGAATGGGTGCTGCACCCACCAGCTCGTCGGCCCGATTGCTGACCTGAATGAGCGCCTCTTCGAGCTGCCTGGTGAGCTTCGCTATATCTTCAGCGTCGGCGTGACGCGGCACGTCTATCGGGGCGCCCCACACCCGCGCACCGCGCGAGAAGGGTAGCGGCACGATTAGGCGATCCCACGTGTTGAGAATTTTGCGGCGGCTGGTCGCTGCGGCGGCGGGGACGATCACAGCGCCGCTCAATCGCGCTAAGGCGGCTGCGCCCTCACCGGCGCGCATGCGGGGGCCGCGCGGGCCATCCGGTGTGATGCCCACTGCCTCGCCGTTTTTCAGGTGTTTGACCAGCGCGCGCAGGGCATCCGTGCCGCCCTTGGAACTGGATCCCGTGACAGTCGAAATGCCATGCCAGGCGACGGTTTTTGAAATCAGCCGGCCGTCCGCGTGAGCCGATATCAGCATGTGAAACGGCTGCGCAGAGGGCCAACAGTAGGGCATGAGAAAAAGGCGATTGTGCCAGAAGGCGATGATGACCGGCGCTTCCCCGCGCCAGGCCTCTGCCGTGTGCTCGGCGCCCTGGTCGGACCAGGAACTTGTCACCCGGACCAGCCAGACATACGCGGCTGCCAGGGCTCCAAGTGCCGATTGAACCGCTGGCATGCGGACAAAAGCCTTGCGCAGGCGTTTCATGGCGGAAGCAAGCCCTTTTTCCGATGCGGTCCAATGCCGGTGCCAAAATCGATGGGCGAGTATAGGGCTTATAAAACAGCAAGGGTATCGGGAACACCTAACCGGCAGTGATGGTAGTCTGACACTGCGGTTGTCTTTTTAAACGCGGTCACCACACCTATGCTGCAGACGGTTGCTCTTTGGCCGGATCAGGCGGCGCTTCAGGGGCGGGAAAGAAATCATCTGGCTCGAACGGACACACATTGCGTAGAAACTGCGCCACGCTTTTGTCCCAGGAGTACTCCAGGGCATACGCACGGCAGGCTTCAGGGTCAGCTTTCAGCGCATGTCGAACGGCCAAACCCAGATCCTCGTCCAGGCATCCCACATCGGAGTCACCGATGACGTCGAGTGGTCCGGGCACCGGGTAGGCTGCGACAGGAACGCCACAGGCCAGGGCTTCCAAAAGCACCAAGCCAAAGGTATCTGTCCGGCTTGGGAAGACGAACACGTCGGCAGCGGCGAAGTGCCGGGCCAGGTCCTGGCCTTCCTTTGCGCCGACGAAATGGGCGGCCGGATATTTCTTCTTGAGTTGAGCGCGTTGCGGTCCGTCACCGACGACTACTTTTGACCCCTCAAGGTCGAGTTGCAAGAACGCTTCGATGTTCTTTTCCACGGCCACGCGTCCGACGTAGAGGGATATCGGGCGGGGCAGATCCAAAAACTCTTTGTCCCGGGGACAGAAAAGGTCTGTGTCGACGCCACGGGTCCAGCGTTTGATGTTGCCGATCCCCCACTTCACCAGTTCGTCTTCAATGGTCTGTGTCGCCACCATGACGCCCTGTGATTTGCCGTGAAACCAGCGCATGAATTTGTAGGTCCACGCCACCGGGACGCTGAACCGGGCGTGCACATACTCCGGAAACTTGGTGTGGAACGCAGTGGTGAAAGGAACGCTCTTGCGCACACAATACCGCCGCGCGGCGATGCCAAGCGGCCCTTCCGTCGCGATGTGCACCACGCAGGGCCGGAATCTCTCGATCGTGCGCCGCATGGCCGAGCCGGGAAACAGCGATAACCGGATCTCGGGATAGGTCGGGCACGGCACAGTGCGGAAGTCCTGCGGCGTGATGAACACCACTTCGTGACCGTCCCGGGTGAGGTGCGATTTGAGGGTGTCTAGAGTTCTGACGACGCCGTTGACTTGCGGGAACCAGGCGTCGGTGACGAGGAGAATTCGCATTCTTTTGCCTTACCGTAGGCTTCAAGGGGAGAGAGATTGCGCATGTCGGTCCAGGTCAGGATTTCCATGCGTCCGTCGTAGTGTTCAACCAGGGCCGTGCAGCTCTCGACCCAGTCGCCGTCGTTGCAGTAGGTGATGCCGTCGATGTCTTTGATGTCGGCGTGATGGATGTGGCCGCAGATCACCCCGTCTGTGCCTTTGCGCTTCGCCAGAGCCACCATGCCGGACTCATAGTCAGACATGAACTGAACCACGTTTTTGACTTTGTGTTTCAGGTAAGCCGACAACGACCAATAGGGCAGGCCGAGGGTTTTGCGCACAGCGTTGAACCAATGGTTGACGGCTAGGGCGCTGACGTACGCGTAGTCGCCCAGCACTGCCAGCCAGCGCGCGTACAGCATCACCCCGTCACACTCATCGCCATGCATCACAAGAAAACGGCGGCCATCGGCCGCCGTGTGAATGACTTCGCGCCGGACCTCGACCCGGCCGAATTCATTGTCCACGTAATCGCGCGCGAACTCGTCGTGATTGCCGGGTACGAAAAAGACCTTCGTGCCTTTGCGCGCCTTGCGCAGCAGTTTTTGAATGACGTCGTTGTGGGCCTGCGGCCAGAACCAGTTCTTCCTTAGTCGCCAGCCATCAAAAATATCGCCAACGAGGTAGAGAAGATCGGACTCTGTATGACGGAGGAAATCCAGCAGGAAATCTGCTTTGCAACCACGGGTTCCGAGATGAATGTCCGATATGAAAATCGAACGGAACCTAAGAGTTTCTCCAATGGCCTTCATGGGGGCCCAATACACAGTTGGAGGAGGCCCCTAGATAATGTATTCCCCAACTAAATGTACATAGACCTAGTGCGCTTGACTTTAATAATTCATTCACGCGCAATATAAATGAAAAGGAATATAGTAATCACCAGAGTGAAATGAAATAAAAGTGTAATATTTCAGTCCGGGAAGGCGATATGCCCAGTTCGTTAGCGTCACCCCGCCGCATTACCGTTGTCTTTAACCCGGCTGCAGGACGCTCCCGCCGCGACCGTTTGGAAACCGTCGTAGAAAATTTGCAGAGCCTCGGATGCGAAGTTTCGCTGCGCGAGACCGAAGCGCCGGGACACGCCGAGCACATCGCTCGCGACATGGATCCTTCGATGGCCGACATTCTCGTGGCCGCAGGTGGTGATGGGACCGTCAACGAAGTCGTCAATGGATTGCGGGGCAAGAACGTCGCTCTGGCGGTCATTCCACTCGGAACCGCAAACGTCCTGGCCGATGAGGTCGGATTAGGGCGCAAACCTGCTGCAATCGCCCAGGCCATAGCGACGGGGCCGCTTAAACCCATTCGCGTTGGGACGGCCAACGGCCGGCGGTTCGTCATGATGGCGGGCGCCGGCTTTGACGCCGAAGTCGTCGATGGCGTGCGTCTCGACCTCAAGAGAGTGATCGGGCCACTGGCTTACGTCTGGGAAATGATTCGCCAAGCTTTCATCTACCGCTTCAATGACTGCGAGATCGAGATTGACGGCGTCGTTTATCGCGCCGTCTCGGCCATTGTGTGCAATGGCCGCTCCTATGGCGGTCCGTTCACGGCTGCTCCCAAAGCCAGACTGGAAGACGACAGCTTTCAAGTTGTCATGTTTGCACGGCGGGGCTGGTTCAATGTCGCGCGCTATGGCGTCGCGCTCCTGTTGGGACGGCTACCTCATCTGCCCGACGTGTCCATCGTGCCTGGCCGCCAGGTTGTGTTGAAAGGTGGGGACGGTGCGCCGCTTCAAGCGGACGGCGACATTCTGACGCGTCTCCCCGCTCAGATTGAGGTCGATGCGGAACCGGTCCGCCTGGCCTTTCCCGTTTGATCAACTCCCCGCGACGCTCATACCGTCAACGCGGACGGTTGGCGCGTCGACACCGTAGCGCAGCACCAAATCGTCGGCGGGTGTGAGTGCTTTGAACATGTCCTTCAGGTTGTCGGCAATCGTGATCTCGTTGATTGGATAGGCCAGAGCGCCGTCCTCAATCCAGAACCCCGCGATGCCACGGCTGTAATCGCCGGTCACACCGTTGACGCCCTGACCGAACGCATCGGTGACGAAAACACCTTCTTTGATGTCCGCGATTAAAGCCTCGGGCGTTTGCTGGCCGGCGACCAAGTTGACGTTGGTGGTCGAGGGCGACGGCGGAGAAGACGGACTGCGTCCCGCGTGACCCGTCGGCTCCAGGCCCAGTTTGCGCGAGGTGCGCAGATCGAGGATCCACGTGGTTAAAACACCGTTGTCGATCAGGTTGCGCTTGGCATTGGGCAGGCCTTCCGCATCGCAGGGTTTGGACCGTAGCCCCCGCGCCCGGTGCGGGTCTTCGACAATGGTGATGCCGTCGGCAAACACCGCGTCGCCCATGCGGTCCTTTAGGAAGGTCGTGCCGCGGGCCACCGCCGCGCCGTTGATGGCGCCGAGGAAATGACTGACCAAACCGCGTGCGGTGCGGTTTTCGAAGACCACCGGAAACTTGCCGCTCTGAATCTTGCGCGCCCCCAGTTTGCGCACGGTGCGTTCTCCCGCCGTGCGCCCCACTTCGTCGGGTGCGCGCAGGTCTTGGGCATAAACGGCAGAGGTGTAGTCGTAGTCGGTTTCCATGCCGCTGTCGCTGTCCCCCGCAAGAACCGACGCGGAGATCGAGCCGCCGGTGCTTTCATAGCTGCGGTGAAATCCATTGCTGGCGACGATGGCGACGCGCGAGCGGCCCCAACTGGCGTGCGCGCCTTCGGAATTGGTCACCCCTTTGACCGCGCGTGCGGCGTCCTCACAGCTTTTGGCCATCTCGATCAGGCGCTCAGGTGTAACGTCAGCTGCGTCGCACATGTCGACCTCGGGCAAGGTCTGCACCAGCTGGTCCGGCTCGGCGAGGCCGAGAAACTCATCGTCGGGAACCGTTTTGGCCATCGACACGGCGCGGTCCACCAGCTCGTCCAAAGCTTGCGGCGAGCGGTCCGACGACGACACGATCGCCTGCTTTTTGCCGACCAAAACGCGTAGGCCGACATCGCCGCCTTCGGAGTGCTCTAGCTGTTCGAGCTCTCCCAGGCGATAGGCCACCGAGGTCGACTCGCCGTCGGCCAGAATGGCGTCCGCTGCATCCGCGCCCGCTTTCTTTGCCTTGCCGATGACATCCGATAACAGCGTCAGGGACTCTTCAGACACACCAAACTCCACCATTTAACTTCATGTCTTGTCTTTCCAGATCGGCGCGCCGCTTCCGGGCACACCATACTCAGCCCACTTCCGCGTCACCAGATCGATCACCTCGTCGCTCATGCGGATTTTCTCGCCCCAATCGCGATGGGTTTCGCCCGGCAGTTTATTGGTTGCATCCAGGCCGAGCTTGCCGCCCAGGCCCGGTTCCGGCGAGGCAAAATCCAGATAATCGATCGGCGTGTTCTCGACCACGGTGATATCACGGGCTGGATCCATGCGCGTGGAGATCGCCCACATTACGTCTTTCCAGTCGCGGGCGTCGATGTCGTCGTCCACTACGATTACGAACTTGGTGTAGACGAATTGACGCAGGAAACTCCACACTCCCATCATCACGCGCTTGGCATGACCCGCGTAGGCTTTCTTCATGCTCACCACGGCGATGCGGTAGCTGCACCCTTCTGGCGGCAGCCAGAAGTCGACGATCTCGGGGAACTGTTGGGTCAGCAGCGGAATGAAAACCTCGTTGAGCGCTTCGCCCAGAATGCTCGGTTCATCCGGCGGCCGCCCCGTGTAGGTCGACAGGTAGATCGGGTCCTTGCGCATGGTGATGGCGGAAATCTTGAACACCGGGAACGGCTCAACCGCGTTGTAATACCCGGTGTGATCGCCGTAGGGCCCTTCGTCCCGTACTCATCAAGCAGCACATGGCCTTCCAGCACGATCTCGGCTTCGGCGGGCACCTGCAGCGGAATGGTCTTGCAGTCCACCAGGTCGACCTTGCGGCCGCGCAGCAGGCCGGCGAACTGATACTCCGAGAGCGTGTCGGGCACTGGTGTGACCGCGGCGAGCAAGGTTCCCGGGTCGGCGCCAATCACGGCGGCAGCGGGAAGCGGTTCGCGCTTCTGGTCCTTCCAGCGGTCATACTGTCCGGCGCCGCCGCGGTGTTTGAGCCAGCGCATCAAGGTCGTGTCTTTGCCGGTCACCTGCATGCGGTAGATGCCGAGGTTGGCGACGTCGCGTTTGTCGCCGCCCGGACCTTTGGTCACCACCAGTGGCCAGGTGATCAGCGGCGCCGGTTCGCCGGGCCAGCAGCTCTGAACCGGCAGCCGGGCGAGGTCGATATCGTCGCCTTGCAGCACCACCTCCTGGCAGGGCGCTTTGCTCACGGTGCGCGGCTTCATCGCCATGACAGTCTTCAGCAGCGGCAGCATCTCCAGGGCTTCGCGCCAGCCGCCCGGCGGCTCCGGTTGTTTGAGAAACGCCAGCGTCTCGCCAACCTCACGCAGTTGATCGGGTGCGCGGTCCATGCCCATTGCGACCCGCTCGACCGTGCCGAACAGATTCGTCAGCACGGGCATGCCCGCGGCGCTGCCGTCCGCGGTGGTGACCGATTCAAATAACAGCGCCGGCCCGCCGTCTGCCAGAACCCGGGTCTGAAGCTCGGTCATTTCCAAGTGTGTGGAGACGGGCACCTGAACCCGCGCCAATTGGCCGGCTGCGTCGAGGCGGTCGAGAAATTCTCTCAGAGAGGCAAACGGCATGGTCCTGGCCGGTCTCGGAAAAGTGAACAGGCCGATGGGCTTAGCGGTCCCGCCCCGGCGGCGTCAAGCAAACCTGTGCCGCGGCTGGGACGGGCGGTAAGTCACCATCGGGTGGTCGAGCATGGCTCGTCCTACAACCTTCAATAGATGAGATGCGTTGAAAGTGGGCCTTTTGCGTGTTTCAATACGGACAGGTGGGGCTTAAGAGGTGTGGGACCTCGTGGCCTTGTAAAGCGGGGCGGAGCACTCCACATAACGGAAAACAGTGCAGCAGCAATGACTTGGCTCTGTTTTTGGTCCATACTACTTTGGTATTATGGACGCGTGCGTGCACGGTCCCGGATGGGCGCGGTTTAAAAGAACGAACAGACACGGCTGTGGCTGAAGCAGAACAATCTTCCTCAAGAGGCTTCGAAAAGCTCATCGATCTCGGGATCGCGCTCTCTGCCGAGCGTGATCACGACCGGCTGACGGAACGCATTCTGCTTGAGGCCAAAGAGCTGACCAACGCCGACGGTGGCACCCTCTACCTGCGTGAAGACAACGACACTCTGTCGTTCCAAATTGTCCGGACAGATAGTTTGAACATTGCCATGGGCGGCACCACCGGTGTGCCCATCCCGTTCCCGCCGCTGCAGATGTACAACCCGGAAACCGGTGAGGCCAACTACAACAACGTGTCGACTGCCGCCGCGCTGACGGGTAATGCGATTAACATCGAAGACGCCTATGAGGCGGAAGGCTATGACTTTTCCGGCACCAAGAAATTCGACGAAGGCACGGGCTTCCGTTCCAAGTCTTTCCTGACCATTCCGCTGAAGAACTATTCCGATGAAGTGATTGGTGTGCTGCAGCTGATCAACGCGCAGGATGAAAAGTCTGGCGAGGTCATACCATTCTCCAAATCGGTGCAGCGTTTGGTTGAAGCGCTGGCCTCACAGGCCGCGGTTGCCATCGACAATCAGCAACTAATCGACGCCCAGCGCGCGTTGATGGACAGCTTGATCAAGGTTATGGCCCACGCCATTGACGCCAAGTCGCCTTACACCGGCGGCCACTGTCAGCGTGTGCCGGAACTGACCAAGATGCTGGCCCAGGAATGCGCCAAGGCGACCGAGGGCACTTTCAAGGATTTCGATCTCGACGAGCAGCAGTGGTACGAACTGCACGTGGCGGCGTGGCTGCACGACATCGGCAAGGTCACCACGCCGGAGTACGTCGTCGATAAGGCGACCAAACTGCAAACCATTTTCGACCGCATCCATGAAGTGCGCATGCGCTTCGAAATCCTGCGCCGCGACGCCGAGATCAAAATGCTCAAGGCGGTTGCCAAGGGTGCAGACGAGAAAGAAGAGAAAAAGAAATTCAAGCAGCGCTGCAAGGACCTCGAAGAGCAATGGGCGTTCGTTGCCGATGTCAATATCGGCGGTGAGTTCCTGCCCGACGAGAAACAGGACCAGATCAAAAAGCTGGGCAAGCAGAAATGGTACCGCCACTTCGACCGCACCAAGGGGCTATCGTGGACCGAAGCGTCCCTGCTGGAGAAAAATCCACCGCCGGCCAAGGGGTGGGAGCAACTGCTGGCCGACCTGCCCGAGCACGCGGAAGCCGAATACGACCTCGGTGAGATCCGCAATCTGTGCATATCCCGCGGCACGTTGAATGACGACGAACGCCGCAAAATCAACGACCACATCGTTCTCACCATCGAAATGCTCGAGGAACTGCCATTCCCCAAAACGCTGCGCCGCGTGCCTGAATATGCTGGCGGACACCACGAAAAAATGGACGGCACCGGCTACCCGCGCGGCCTGACCGGCGAGCAAATGTCCATCCCCGCCCGCATCATGGCCATTGCCGATATCTTCGAAGCGCTGACCGCCGCCGACCGGCCCTACAAAAAGGCCAAGAAGCTCAGCGAAGCGGTCAAGATTCTGTGGTTTATGAAAAAAGACAAACACGTCGATGCGGAACTGTTCGAGCTGTTCCTCACCTCCGGTATGTACAAAGAATATGCCGAGCAATTCCTGCGCCCGGATCAAATCGACGAGGTCGATATTTCCCAATACGTGGAAACCAAACAGGCGGCGGAGTAGGCCGTTTCTCGAACAGTTCGAGTCTTGCTTACTTTACCCGAGTAAGGTCATTAACCTTACTATTGCCACAAAAGCCATAGACTACTGTCGTTTAACCTAGAGTGCTGGCTAAATGTCGAGCGGACCTGAGAAGATGTTCACTTTGGGCAATGTGAATTTTTAAAGCAATTTTAGCGGAGTCGCCGATTCTACCTTTGTCAACGAATTGCCCAACGTTTCTAAGCATATCTTCGAGCAAGTAAGATGTTTCTTGCACTTTTCTACGTAAAATCGACATCTCTTGAATGGATAGGAAAAAGCTGAATCCATAGCCTGCGAACATTGAGATAAAGCCTAATAGTGTTGTCCATGCAATCAGGTTTTCTTCTGTTCTGTCGAAACTCATTTCATTCTTTAGTTCTGTCCAGGCGAAAAATGCAAACATAGATATGACGCCTATCAAAAGCAGTCTGAAGAAGCGTTTTGAGAAAGTCACCCTGGACGTTGATAGGGTCTCAATGTCATGAGTGATCATTGAGTTGTACTCTTTAATTGTATCCAGCAAGAACGATTCTCGCTCGTCTAGAATCAATTTTTCTTCAGAAGTAGTAGTCATCCTATCTAACCCATCAGCATTTTGATCTGCTGCATTGTCTCCTGGAAGTTGCGAGCCATTAGATGGCTATCGTAACCTTCCGTGGTCTTGGCTAGAAGTATTTCATCCTGAGTTCGCATATTTATGTGGTTTAGACATACGGAACTGTAGATGTGATTAAAGTTCATGTCGCCTCTCTTGCGGCGAATTTCTGTTATTAGGTTGTCATATTGGCCGTTTTCGTAGTGTTTTTTGACTTCATATCTGCGGTCCCACCATAAGTCTTGCATAGTTACCAGGGTAATCATCCAAAGCTTTCCCGGTACGGACTCGATAAAAGGTTTTAGAGTCAACAAAGCGTCAACTTCATCACTTCGAGAGTTTTCCAAATATTTTTCTAAGAACTGTTTTTCAGTTATGCCAGATTCGTATGATCGACTTTCCTTATACTCGGTCCTTGCGAGCGAGTGATATCCCCATGATACGCAAGAGATAACCCCAATCGGCCCGCCTTTTATTAATTCCTGGGCGATTAACGGCCACGCATACTGGCGTTTCTCATGCTGTCCAGGGGCGGCCGTGATTTTTCCAAGTAGCGTTCCCTGTATTTTGCTTTGTTCAATGTCCACGGATAACGAATACTTGGAGGGCACTTCACCATGTTTATAAGCTCCCGAAAGCAGCCCGGCTAAAGTGCTCTTAACAGTCCCAGCGGAGCCGAACACAAAAATTTGTTTTCGTCCGTTTCTTAACCAATCTACCAATTCGCCGGGTACTGAAAGTATCGAGTTGCGATTATCGATGACGAGGTTGGCCGCGGTTCCGGAGGCTATAGCTGTGCCTAATTCGACGAACATAATGTTCTAGTCCTCCGACAATCCATACGCTGCTAACTATAGGATTCATCCGGGCACGGATGCAAACAGCATCGCCAGGGCGATCAGCACACCCGTATCCCGATTGGCTTTGAATCGCTCCAGGCAGTTGGGCGAGTCGTCGATGTCGAGCGTCCCTACCTGCCAGGTCATGTGCGCCGCCGCCGCCAGCAGGAAGGCCATCGCCGCCCAGGAGAAGGTCGTCAGGCCGATGGCCAGCGCCAGCAACACGACACTCAACGCATACACACCAATGGTGAACGGCACTGTTTGACCGCCGAGGGCCAGGGCCGATGACTTCACGCCGATGAGCACGTCGTCTTCTTTGTCTTGGTGGGCGTAGATGGTGTCGTAACCGAGCGTCCAGAAAAATCCGGCGGCGTACAGGGCTAAAGCTGGCCAGCCGAAAGTTCCGGTCACCGCCGTCCAGCCGACCAATGCGCCCCAGTTGAAGGTGAGGCCCAGCCATGCTTGGGGCCAGTAGGTGATGCGCTTCATGAACGGGTAGCTCAGCACCAGACTCATGGAGGCCAGCCCAACCGCAATGGTCAACGTGTTGAACTGCAGCAGCACCGCCAAGCCGATCAATAACTGAAGGCACAGGAACGCGGCAGCCCCGCGCACGCTGACCTCGCCGGCGGGGATCGGACGCGCTGCGGTCCGGGCGACTTTAGCGTCGAAGTCGCGGTCAATGATGTCGTTGTAGGTGCAGCCAGCGCCGCGCATGACGAAGGCGCCCAAGGTAAACAGCAGCAGCGTGCCCAGCGGCGGGGCGATGCCGGTCTCAGCGGCGGCCAACAGCACCGACCACACACAGGGCCACAACAGCAGCCACGTGCCGATGGGCCGGTCCACCCGGGCCAGTTTCAAGTACCCCCGGCTCCAGCGCGGCATCCACGTATCGACCCAGCTGACAGGCAAACTGTCCGGCGTGTTTTCAATGGGCTCGGCAGAAGGTTTGGTCTCGGTCATCGCCGGGCTACACTACGAAGAACGCTCCGCCGCAACAAGAATGGCCTTGGCCCTCACATGTCCCCATCCGGTTCCATCCGTCTATTTGTTGAAGACGACCTGTCTGAAGGCGGCCAGGTCACGCTTTCATCCGATCAATCCCGCTACCTGATTCAAGTCATGCGCCGCGCAGAGGGCGATGCCCTTGCCGTGTTCAACGGCCGGCATGGTGAATGGCAGGCTGAAATTATTACAGCGCACAAGAAATCCACCGTGCTTTACATCCGAGCCCAGACGCATTCTCAGCCGCCAGCGCGGTCGCTTCGGCTGCTGTTCGCCCCGGTCAAGCGCAGCGCTATCGACACCATTGCGCAAAAAACAACGGAAATCGGAGTCACCCAGTTGCAGCCCGTCATCACCGCGCGCACCAACGCGGATCGCGTCAACATCGAGCGGTTGCGCGCCATCGCCATTGAGGCCGCGGAGCAGTGCGAGCGTCTTGAGGTGCCCGACGTGATGCCGCCGCAGCCCCTCGAGAAAGCGCTCACAGATTGGCCATCGGATACACCTCTCTATCTCATGGATGAGACCGGCGGCGGTGCGCCGGCCGAGCGCGTTCTCACGTCCGATGCGGCGCGCGCTGCGGACAGTGCCGCTTTTGTGATCGGACCGGAAGGCGGTTTCACGGACTCGGAGCTTGACCTGATGCGTGGTCTGCCGTTTTCTACCGCCATCTCCCTGGGTCCGCGTATTCTCCGTGCGGACACGGCGGCCCTTGCAGCCTTAACATGCTGGCAAGCGTTGTGCGGAGATTGGCGTCGCCCGGCCGATGTATCGAGTGACAACACCGGATAAGGCGCGACACAAACAGACCTAAGGCCGCTGTAGCAGTTTCATGACATCGTTTCCCTCGCAAGACGCTGCCCCCATCACGGGCAAGGATCAGCTCATCGCCTATGCGGAAAAAGGCTGCCGTCCGCGCGATCAGTGGCGGGTCGGCACCGAGCACGAAAAGTTTCTCTACTGCCGTGAAAGCTTCAAGGCGCTGCGCTATGACGGCGACCGCGGCGTCCATGCCTTTCTGCAAGGCTTGCAGCGCTTCGGCTGGGAGCCCGTGCTTGAAGGCGGCAACTTGATTGCACTGAAGGCGCCCGGCAAAGGATCAGTCACACTTGAGCCCGGCGGTCAGCTTGAGCTGTCCGGCGCGGCACTCGAAACCGTGCACCAGACCTGCGGAGAAGTGACCGAGCACCGCAACCAGGTGAAAGAAGTTGCTGAAGATCTGGAGATGGGACTTCTCGGCCTGGGTATGACGCCCAACTGGACCCGCGATGACGTCCACTGGATGCCGAAAGGCCGGTACAAAATCATGCGCGAGTATATGCCAAAGGTCGGCACGCTTGGCATCGACATGATGACCCGCACCTGCACCGTGCAGGTCAATCTCGACTACGGGTCCGAGGCCGACATGGTAAAGAAGTTGCGCGTGTCATTGGCGCTGCAACCCATCGCCACGGCTTTGTGGGCAAACTCGCCGTTCACCGAAGGTAAGCCCAACGGCAACCTCAGCCAACGGGCCGTCATCTGGCAGGACACCGACAACAACCGCACCGGCATGCTGCCATTTGCCTTCGAAGACGGCATGGGCTTCGAGCGCTACGTCGACTACGTGCTCGATACGCCGATGTACTTCGTCTACCGCGACGGCTACGTCGACGCCTCCGGACAATCCTTCCGTGACTTTATGAACGGCACCTTGCCTGCACTGCCCGGTCAGACGCCGACTATGGCGGACTGGGAAGACCATCTTTCGACGGTGTTCCCCGAAGTCCGCCTTAAGCGGTTCCTGGAAATGCGCGGCACGGATTCCGGCCCCTGGGCGCGGTTGTGCGCGCTTCCCGCGTTCTGGATCGGCCTGTTGTACGATGATCAAGCGCTGGATGCGGCTTGGGATCTGGTCAAGGGTTGGTCAGCCGAGGAGCGCGAGTCCCTCTTTCGTGCCGTGCCGAAAGTGGCGCTCAAGGCCGAGATCGCGGGAAGGACAGCGCAGGACGTGGCGCTCGATGTGCTGGATATCGCCCGTGCCGGGCTGAGCCGCCGGGCAATGCTCGATTCCGCCTGCAATGACGAAACCGGTTTCCTGGCCCCCTTGCAAGAGATCGCCGCATCGGGGATAACCCCAGCTGAGCGGATGCTTGAGGCCTACAACACCACGTGGCAGGGCGACGTCACCAAGGTGTTCTCCGAATACAGCTACTAAACCGGAACTTATGAACGATCAAAACGACAGCGATGGTCCGTGGTTGGAAGAATGTGACAACCTGGAACAGGTGCGCCAGCACATTGACCGGCTCGACAAGGAGATCGTGCCACTGCTGGTGGAGCGCAATCATTATGTGCTGCAAGCCGCTAAGCTGAAAGGCGACGTTAACGCCGCCCGTGTGCCGTCCCGGATTGAGGACGTGGTTCAGAAAGTCCGCGCGGTCGCTGAGGAGCGCGGTAGCAATCCGGAGATCGTCGAAGCCATCTACCGGGCGATGATCGAGATCAACATCGAGCTTGAACGCAGCCAGATTTCCAAGAGGACAGGCAAGGGCTGACCATGCTGCCCGCAAAGCCGAACCTCTCCGGTCCCGGTTTTCGCTTTCGCGCGCTCAGCCTAGACGATCATGCCGACCTTGCCGCCGCAGCGGCGGATCAACGCTATTGGCAATATCTACCCGAAGGCCCGCGCACGCCTGATCAAGTGCTCGCGTTTCTCAAAGACGCTGTCACGATTTCTTCCGATGCAAACGGCGGCCAAACGTGGTGGGCTATTGAACACTCAGACTCCCGGCGGTTTCTCGGCACGGCAAACCTAAAACGCATTGGCGCACCAGAAGACAAAGTGTGTTCCGTCGGTTGTACGCTGGTGCCCGATGCTCAGGGGCAGGGACTCGGCACACGTATCGGTTGGACATTGATCAGGTCCGCGTTTGTGGATTTTGGTATGCACCATGTCGAATGCACCTGTGCCGAAGGTAATGAAATGTCCTGCCACATCATGCGTGACGTTTATGGCATGACCTATGATGGCCTGCGCCGCGCCCAAAAGAAAACACCACGTGGCTGGTGGAGCTCACACGTGTTCGGCGTCGCGGCAGAAGACTTTCCTGCGCTTGACGCCAAGGTGTCCGAGAAGCTTCAGATTCCCGGGTTCGAAAAGAACTCCGGGTGATCGGCGTTGATGCGTTTGAGCAGCCAGGATGGAATCTCGTCGACGGTTTCAACCTTTTCCGCCAAGTAGCGCATGAACATATGGCCCGGCACGTCTTCCATCGCCAGCCAGCCCGACCACGGCACATCGGCGGCGATAAACGCGAAGCTCTTGGCGCTAAGTGACTCAGGATTTTGCACGTCGCGGATATCGGCAGAGAAGGTGATCAGCTCGGTCATTTGCAGGTCGACGGTGCGCGGATTGCCCGAGGGCAGCGGCTCGTCGCTTGCAGGGCGGTAAATGACGATATCGTCGTTGAAGAATACGCGCCCTTGCCCAAACAGGGGCGGGCCAACCCGGTTCTCGAACACGGCGGGCGGGTCCCAGGTGATGTCCGGATTGGTGCCGCCGGTGGGGCCGATCCGTACCAGTGGTCCAGGGACTGGGCTTTGATGACGTACCGGAACAAGCGACCCGGTGACGGGGTTATCGTAGAACTCGTCAATCAGCGCGCCGGTTTCCGGATGCTGGGTGTAATTGCATTCGACATAGCGCAGGTCGATGGTGCGGTCTTCGCGCACGGTCATGCGATGCTGGCTCACCCCTTCACGCCGGAACATCAGTTGCGGCGCGGCGCCGTCGGGAACGCCGTAGATGTGTGCGACGTAGTGAAACAGGCCCACGCCGCCGTCCAGCCGCCCGCGCACTTTGGCGTAAGCCGTCAGCCAGTCGTAGGGATTGCTGAAGTCATAGGGCCCGGCCAGCGGACCGTCTGTGCGGTCTTGCGCCAGGGGCGATCTGGCCAAACCGGATCCGGCGGTTACTGCTAAACCGCTTGAGAGAAATTGCCGGCGAGACAGATCGGAGAGCATAAGAACGTCCTTTTGAAAAACGGTGACGCGGAGAAACGGCAAGGTACACAAAGGATTAGCGCGACCCAAGGAGATAGCAGGACTTGGCGCACATTGTGGCAACGGACTTTGCTGTCCACTCTTTGAGCAGGCGCCAGTCTGGCCGGTAGAGCCCAGTCATGAGGCGCCGTACTCTCCGCCCAGTTTTCACGTGCTCCGCCACGACGTCAGCCAGGAGAGACTTATGATGTTCAAGGGAACGGGCGTTCCGCTCGTCAATCGCCGTCAGGCCCTGCAATTCGGGGCCGGCCTTGGGTTCGCCGGTGCGGCGTCCTCCATCCTCACCACACCGGCAGAAGCGGTCGGCGGCCCGGGCAACGATCCGCGCATCACCGGTCCGTACATCGACCTGACCACGAAGGAAGGCAACCTTGTCGCCAACGGCCGCATCTACGGCAACACCGACGCCGGGGTGCCGAAGTACGGTTGGTACGATGGCTACGTCATGGGCGTTGCGCCCGGTGGCCCGGTCAAGAACATCTGCGGCTTCAAAGGCATGAGTGCGGCCAAACTCATCCCCAACGACAACGGCACGCCGGGGTGGCGCAAGGTCCTGCGCGAAGTCGGGTTCTATTACGACCTCAAGACCGGTGAAATTCTCGAGGAAATGGTCAACCCGTACACCGATGAAACCGTACGGGTCGTTCACGTCGCCAACGACCCGTTCAACCAGACCATCGAGGAATACTACCCGCCGCCGCCGAACTACGGCGGGTTGAACGATGGCGACTCCCGGCCCCGCGTGCCCATCATTCTCACCTGGAATGTCTCCGGCGACGAACGCCTGCTGATGGAGCGCCACATCCACCTGTACTATCAGGCGGCGCTTAATCCGGACAAATGGGTGCGGGAGAGCTCCGGTCCGATGAACCGCGTCTCTGAGATGTTCTTCTTCAACATGTCGCTGGAGGACATGCAGAACCCCGACCTGACCTCGATCGAGTACTCAGGCACCTGGGCGCGTATCACACCGTGGCTGCCGTGGATGCTGATGGGGCAGGCGCCAGGCCATATCGTCTATCAGACGTTCATGGGGGGCTACGACAAGCTGGAGGACATCCCCAAAGACATCCTCGAGTACACCGAAAAGAACTACGAAAAATATCTCACGCCGCCGGATAGCGACTACGGCCCGTCTCTGTCCAGTCTGGAAAACTACGCCCGCGAACAGGAACCCGTTCCACCTGGCGGGGTCTAAGACCCAACCACATCAATCGTCACGCGACCGGGGCCTTGTGCCCCGGTTTTCTTTATCTACTGTTGTTGCTCGGCGAACGCGCGTTTGCCGTCCATGACGGCGGTCAGCAAGTCTTGCGCCCGGCCACCCAAAACGCCCGGCATGACGGCAAGCGCCGGCTCACTCGCTGCGCGCCATTGCTCTCTTTGCTCTGCCGAAGGCCTGTGCCGATACAATCGCCCAGCGTTCTCGAGTTCATTCAAGTCGTGCTCGATCCGCAATGACATCTCATCAAATATGTCCAGTGCGGATGCATAGCTTGTCGTAAGCGCTTGCTGATCCGACTCCTGCAGGGACCGAAACCACCGCGCGTTGGCAATGCCAAAGGCCGCGTTCAAGGTGTGGTCGGTGTGATTGAAGTGCGGCGCTTCTGCCCACAGTCCCGCGGAGATATACGCAGACGGCGTGGTTTCACCGGCCTCGATTAGACCGGTTTGCAAGCCGGTGATCACATCCGTAAACGGGACATGTATGACATCGGCGCGCAGCGTTTCGAAGACAAGCGGGGCGGTTGGTTCCAGTGGAACACGGATACGCACCCCTTCAAGGTCCCCCGGGGTGGGTAACGCAGACTGGGCGTAGATCCCGTCCCAGCCCGAGACCATCCAGCTGAACAGGACAAGCCCTTTGTCCTCGAACAGCGCCTCGATATCAAACTTCAAAAAATTCTCGAAGACGTAGGTGTACTCTTCGACACTGTCGAACAGGAACGGTGCGCGCAAAATGCTGATTTCCGGAATGGCGGCCGAAATGCCGTGGGACGACACTACGGCCAGTTGAATGCGCCCGCGGCGCAAATCTCCGAAGTACTTTTCTTCCGGCCCCAGTTCACCTGAAAAGAAAGGCGTAATGGTTACCGCTCCGCTGGACTGGGCGGCAAAGGTGTCGAGGAATGCTGCGTGAACCGGCGCAGCAGGCGATCCGCGTGGTGCCAGAGTCGCCATAATGGCTTCTTCGGCCCAGCCCGTGCGGGCAAAGGCGCACACCGCAACAAAAAAGATGAATTGAATGAACGCAAACGATCGAGACATGATGTAAGTGTGGCCTAAACCACTCTACGCGTCCAACGTCAGCTCACTGAAAATAGAAGTCGATCCAGATGAAAAACGCGCTCGGTCTCACACCGATCATTCGCACGGCACTGGTCGTAAACGACTTAGATGCGGCGGTTGAATTTTATGCGGCTGTTTTGGAGATGGTTGTGGTGCGGCACGGGCCGGTTGAGGACGCCACGGTGTTCCGCCAACTCGGCTTGCCGCCCGGTCAAGCCCGGTTTGCGGTACTGAAGTCGGATGACGCCGCGCCGGAGGTCGGCATGCTTTCTTTTCTCGAGGTCACGGAACCGGCACCCCAGGCGCTCCCGTCCCCGGGTCCGGCCATACGCACTGGAGAAGCCATTTTGGTGTTGCATGCGGTTGATGTGCAAAAGATCCAGTCGCGCCTAATTAGCTGCAGTGCAGATATCATGTGCCCCCTGATCGATTTCACGCACCCTAGCGGTTCGGTGCAACGTGAAATCACGTTTCGTGATCCCAACGGCGTTGCGGTGTGTGTGATCGAACGTCGGGTGACTTCGGCAGACCCTTAAGCAGACTCAATTTTCCGCCCGCCTTGCGCGGCGAGGTCGCGGTACGTAAGCCCGTCGTATACCCCGATGACAGTGTCATCTTCATCCAACAGGGCGGTTGCGCCGTCCACCTGGTAATACAAGATCGAGTCCTCCGTGAAGGTGGTGCCGGCATGCACCGCCCCCGGCGGCTCCAAACCCCACGTTCCGGCTTCAACGACCCCGCCTTCAAATTCGAAGGCGCCCTCCAGCACAAAGAGTTGAGCTGACGCCAAATGCCGGTGGCGGGGGACGACTGTCCCCTTGGCGACCCGCAACAGCATACTGTAGCCGCCGCTGGCTGGGTTGACGTGCAGCAGCTTGAAGGAGAGTCCCTCCCGCATCGGCAGCCACTCGAGGTCTTCTGCGTTGGTGAGCAGTCCGGCATTTAGTGATTGCGTCACGGCTGAGCTCCTCTTCTTCTTGGCATCAGCGAGAGGGTACTCAAGGTGTGTCCATTCCGTAATCCTTTTTTACTGCCGGTTGATTGCGCCCTTTTTCGGAATATGCCTGAGACCGGCGTTTGGGGCTGACCGGCCAAAATCGCGCCTGCGCACAGCTGAAGCCACATATCTGCTGTATTTTCGTGCGTCTCTCAGACACCGATATGCTATGCCGCTCTCCCATGAATTTGACCCCTGCGACTATGGCCCGTTGCGCCCGCGTCCCTTTAATCGTTGTTCTCGCCGGACTGTGCGCGGCCGTCCTGCCTCGGGCTTGGGCACAGGACGCGGACGGCCCATCCGTACCCTACGACGTGACCTTCAGCGGCTTGCCGTCGAAAGCACTTGAAGATCAGATTAAGGCGGCCTCACAACTCCTCCGGCTTGAGCAAACGCCGCCTGCCAGCGTGCTTGGACTGCGCCGTCGTCTCCGCGCCGACGAACAACGGCTCGACGAAATCCTCAAGTCCAATGGGTATTACGGTGCCCGCGTCGTCTCCACGATTGTCCGTCCTGACGTAGAGACCAGTCCCGGCACCGACACTCAAGTCACGTTGGACGTCAGACCCGGTCCTCAATATGTGTTTAACGCGGCGGGCGTCGACCTCGATCCATCACTTCTTCATCCGGTCGGAGAGTTCGATGCTGCGTTTCAGGCGCTCGAAGGACAGCCGGCCATGGCAGCCTCGGCGATCGCCGCGGAACGGGCCGCCGTGACTGCGCTGGCCAACGCCGGGTATCCGTTTGCCCGCGCTTTGCCGCGCCGCGCCGAGGTCAATCATGCGCGCACAGCCATCGCTTTGACGCTGCGGATCGATCCGGGAGCGTTCCGCACGTTCGGCGACATCGCCTTTTCCGGATTGGGGACCGTTGAAGCCGCTTACCCCGAACGTCTGGTGCCCTGGAGGCCGGAGGCGCCATTCTCCCGCGGCACGTTGAACGATTATCGCCAGACGCTGATCGACACGCGCTTATTCACGTCGGTGAAAGTCGAAGCTGCGGCGGACGCGAGCCCGGTTCCGTCAGAGCCGCTCGATGTCGGCGTGACGGTTCAAGAAGGTGCCCTTCGTACCATCGGCGCGAACGTCAATTATGCCCGTGACGAGGGCTTCGGTGCGGGTGTGTCGTGGCAGCACCGCAACTTTTTCGGCCAGGCAGAAACGCTTGACCTAGCGCTCCAGGCTTCGGAACTGGGTCAAAGCGTGTCAGCGTCGCTGAGCAAGCCCGCGTTCCGCCGGCCGGACCAGGTTCTAACCACCGGTATCGCACTCTTGCACGAGGACGGCGACGCCTTCGAGGAATACTCTGCCACCGTCAGGGCCGGGCTGGAGCGGGATCTCTGGCCGGCATGGCGGGGCGGACTTGGCGTGACCTTGGAAGTCGCAGAACTGCGCGACTCAATAGGCAAGGATGAGTCCTATCTGGTCGGTCTGCCGATCACCCTGTCTCAAGACCGTACCGACAGTCTGCTCGATCCCAAGCGCGGACATCGCCTGGCATTCGAGGTCACGCCCTACGCGGGTCAGTTTTCCGGCACGGCGCTGTTCGCCCGCACGTCGGTAACCGGCAGCTACTATCTTCCCGTATCGAAGTCGGATCGTCCTGTCGTCCTGGCGGTGCGGGCGAAAGTCGGCAGTGTGCTGGGCGAGTCATCGGCGGAGATTCCGGCCAACAAGCGCTTCTATGCCGGCGGCGGTGGTTCGGTGAGGGGGTTCGGCTATCAGTTGATAGGACCTTTGGACGCAAACAATGACCCCCGCGGTGGCCGGTCTCTGATTGAGACGGCAGTCGAAGCCCGCATTCCGGTCACTGACACGATATCTGTGGTGCCGTTTGTCGATGGTGGTTTGGTCTCGCGCGATGTCATGCCGCGTTTCTCGGAAACCATGCGCATTGGTGCCGGACTTGGCGGACGGTACGAAACACCGGTGGGCCCGTTGCGCATTGACATTGCCATTCCCGTGAACCGCCGGCGCGGGGTCGATAACGGTTTTCAGTTTTACATCAGCTTCGGGCAGGCGTTCTGATTATGACCGAAGCAACATCCTTCCCACTGCCGCTCTGGGCGCGCCGTATCGTGTATGCGGTGGGCGTCCTCTTCGCGCTGCTGCTCACCGCCCTTCTTACGGTATGGCTGTTTCTCAAGTCGCCTCTCGGTGAAGCCTTAATCGTCGATGCAGTCACCGGCCTACTAAGTGAGGACAGGTCGATCACGGTGGACGTGGGCGATATTGAAGGCGATTTGCCCGCCCGCATGACCTTCCGCGATGTCGTTCTGCAAGATCAAGCCGGGACGTGGTTGACGCTGGACCGCTTGAGTGTCGAGTGGACTCCGCTTGGGCTGTTCGCAGGCCAAATCAGGGTCGATGGCATTGATGCGGGCGTTGTCGCGCTGCGCCGGCTGCCGGACTTCGGTGCGGCGTCTGCACCCTCTGATGATGGGCTGGACGTTGATGAACTCGCCGGCCTGCTGATGCGTCTTCGGATCGATGCCGCGACTATCGATCGATTGAATATTGCCGAACAGGTTGCGGGGCGCCCCTTAAGCCTTTCTGTGAGAGCAGAGGTCGAGCCGGACGACGAAGACAGACCGTCCTTTACGCTCAACATCGCTGACCTCGAGTCTGACGGACGGCTTGATGGATCCGCGGCGCTTGGCCGAAACGGGCTCATATCTGCGGACCTGGCGGCCGAGTATCTTGGCTCGCAGCTCAAACTCGATGGCACCGTCAACGTGCGGACCGAGGAACTCGCGGCGCAAGGTGCCGTATCGCTCAGCCCCGCCACTCTGCCCGAAGACGCCGGTGTGACGTTCGCAACCGTGTCCGCTGACATTAACGTGTCCGGTACGGCCTCTGCGCCGCAAGTCCGGCTGTTCTACCGGGGCGCCGACGTCGGCTTATCCGGTGTCGTACTGCCCTCTGTGGACGGCGTTGCCGAGGCGCAGTGGGCGTCCGGAACGTTGTCCATTGACGTAAGCGGTGGCGTGACCGGACTGGCGCAACTGCTTGGCGATCTCGCTCCGGTCGTCCGCGACGAGGGTCTCTACGCGCTCACCGGCGCGATAAGGCCAAACGCAGATGGCTCTCTCGCTGCCGATATCACAACCGTGTCGCTGGAGAGCGGAGATGTCAGCGTCGAAGTTTCTGGCCGAGTTAATCTGGACGATCTGTCCCTGACCGGCCGAGGTGCGGTGAGGACGTTAGGGCTTGGCCGTCTCGCAACTCTGGCGGACGATAGCTCGCAACTGACTCTCGACATCGATCTCGACTCGGTGTCGCCCGAGGGGCTGGCCGCGTCTTTTGCTGGGGACGTCACCGGTTTGACGGTCGGTGGCAGCGCGTTGGCTGCGCTGGCTGACGAGTCTTTGCCTCTGTCCGGTCGGCTAACATCCGATTGGCAAGCCTTCACTCTGTCTGCCTTCGAGATTGCGGGCGAGCAGGTGCGGGCGTCCGCTGACGCAATTGTGGACCTCGGCGCCCAAACCATCAATGCAACAGCGTCATGGGTGTTGCGCGAGCTCAGCGCCGCATCGGATGTTGTTTCCGGTGAAATGTCCGGAGACGCGACGGTGTCTGGCGCGCTATCTGCGCCACTGGTGAATGTGCAGGTTCGTAGCCCGGCCCTGAGTATCCGTCAGGAAACCCTGTCGGATATCGATCTGACGGCGACCCTCGATCTGTCGCAGTTACCCCAGCCCATCGCGCTCGACGGCACCTTCGGAGTTGTAGATGGCGATCTAGCGATTGCAGCGCAAGGAGAAATCGATAGCGAACGCGCCACTATTGAGTCGATGTCCGTTCGCGGCGCTGGAACACGGATCGACGGCACCCTCATTGCCAATTTGTCCCAGGGTCTGGTCTCGGGTGAAATCGTCGCAGCGCTTGAGAGCTTGGCGCTCCCGGCAGCACTGCTTGGGCTGCCTCTCTCCGGATCGGCAGAAACGACGGTTACCCTGTCGGACGCCGGAAACCAGCAAGAGATCGTGGTTGACGGAACCCTGGCCAACATCCGCTACGCCGGCGCTGAAGCTGGTCTGCGGTCCGCGCAATTCAAAGGGCGCTGGACCGGCGGCGAGGATCCACGGCTCGACGTCAGCCTCACCGGTGAGAACGGGTTTATCGGATCGCAGCCGGTGGCCACTCTGTCGGCGGATGTGAGCGGACCGATGTCGTCTCTGGCGTTCGAAGCATCCGCGCAGGCACCGTCGGAGGTGCAAAGTGTGTTTGCCGCTGGCGCGGTTGCACAGTCCGAAACCGAGACGTCCGTCACATTGGCACAGTTCGAGCTCACCGATACCTGGGGTGCTTTGACTCTCGACCAACCGGCAACGGTGACGGTCAGCCCCACTGATGTCCGTGCCCCCGAGGTCAACTTCACGGCCAATGGCGGGTCGTTCGCCGCATCTTTGGATCTAGACCGAGCCGCCGGTTCAGTCGCTGCGCAAGTGCGGGCCTCCGATCTTCCGTTCGATTTGCTGTCGACTCTTGATCCCGATCTGCCGGTCACCGGCGTGTTCGACCTGAATGCTGAGGTCACGGGCGCACTTGCCGCGCCGAGTGCTTCGCTGCGCCTGACCACAACCAACATCAGCCTGCCGGACACGGGCCTCGACGGCGTTGCTGCCAACATCAGTCTGACCGCCCAGGGTGGGCAAATGACTGTCGATGCCGCCGTGCGGGGATTGTCGGACTCACCGGCGACGCTGACCGGCACCGTTCCACTCATCCTGAACCTGGCGGACACCCAAATACGCGTCCCGCTGGAAGACGAGATTTCGTTAAGCCTCGCCTGGGCCGGCGCCGTCGAGCCGGTCTGGGTCTTGCTGCCTTTGGTGGCGCACCGCATGGCCGGCGCGGCAGATATTGATCTCGCTCTGCGTGGGACGCTGGAGCAGCCGCGCCTCTCCGGTTTCGCCCGGCTCACCGATGGTAGCTACGAAAACCTCGACCTTGGCACATTGTTGCGCGATGTCACGGTCGAGCTGGACGCGGAGTCCATTTCCGCCGTGACGGTCACAGCATCGGCGACCGATGGAGATGATGGCCGAATCTCTGGGCAAGGGCGTATCGTCCGTGACAACACAGGAGAGTTCACCGGCGGCCTGACCTTGACGCTTGACGAAACACGTCTCGTGCGGCGCGACGACATCAAGCTCCGGGGCAGTGGCGAACTGACTTACAGTCTAACGCCGGAGCGCGATCGCATAGACGGTAATGTCGATGTCAGGTCTGCCGAACTCAGCCTCAACGCGACCTATGTGGAGTCTGTCCCCGTCCTCGATGTGGTTGATCCTGACGCGCCTGCTCCCACCGCCCGCCGCCGCGCCGGAAAGGAAACCGATCTGGATGTGCGCATCACCGCACCCCAGGGCCTGGATGTGGTCGGCCGCGGTCTGGACTCTGAGTGGGCCGCCGACATCCAACTCGGCGGGACGCTGGCCGCTCCTGAGCTGAATGGCAATCTCGATGTTCTGCGCGGTGAGTTTGCCTTCCTTGGTGAACTTTTTACCCTCAGCCAGGGGCAGGTGCTGTTCACCGGCGGCGGGCAAATCGATCCGGCGCTGTCGGTTGCCGCCAGCCGTTCGACTGGTGGGATCACGGCGCGGGTGGAACTCGGTGGCCGTGCCTCCGCGCCGACCGTGACGCTGGCATCCGATCCGCCGCTGCCGCAAGACGAAGTGCTCGCGCGCATTCTGTTCGGGAAGTCAGCGGGACAGCTTGGGCCGCTTGAAGCTGTGCAGCTCGCCAATGCGGCGACAGAACTGACGGGCATCGCCGGCCGCGGTGGCGTTGTCGGCACATTGCGCCGGGGCGTCGGCCTCGATGTCTTGCGCTTCGGTTCCGATGCGGGCGGCAGCACCGTGGTGGTGGGCGAGCGTTTGTCGCGCAACATCTTCGTCGGCGTCGAGCAAGGCTTGGAAGGGCAGGGCAGTCAGCTGATCATCGAATGGCAGTTGACGGATAACCTGGCCGCGAAGTCGACAACCCGCCAGGACACCGGATCGGACATCGGCCTGGAGTGGAGCCGGGACTACTAACCGCGTTACACGCCTTCAGGCTTCTCTGTCAGCGGAAAATCCACATGGATGTGATTGCCGTCCGGGTCGCGGAAGTTGACCTGCACCAGTCCGACGTCCGGCATTTCGGCCAGTTGGTAGTCGCAGCCTGCGTCCGTCAGCCGCTTGAGAAACACGTCCATGCCCGTCGCCGTAAACGCGAAGTGTTCGATTTGTAGGTTGTTCTGATCAACCGCCACCTCCGGCACTTCGACGAAATGGACCCAGGCTGCGCGATAGTTTTCCCGAACAGTAGATAGCGCACCGGTGTGCTTTTCTTCCGCATACAGCCAAGCGCCTGGCGCACCGAAGGCGGGCCGCGCGCCCGGCTTCAGGTCCAATACGTCGGCATAGAATTTCTGCATCGCTGCCATGTTGGCAGTGCGGATATTGATGTGATCGAGGGTGAGTTTCAGGCCCATCTGAGCGCTCACACCGCTTCCGGCGCGATCAAAAAGCGGCGGCGGTCACTGTTCTTTTGCGATATCACGCGGCCGGCCGTCGGCCCGGAAAAGTGTGCGGCCAATAGGGTCACGTCCCGGTCGGTGAGGTCGTCGACCAATGCGGTACGGGTGGCAGTCGCCTTGTGTGGGTCTTCGCAGAATGTCGTGTTCCATTCCGGATGCGCGATGCCCACAGCGCAGTGCAGGGTGTCGCCGGTGAAAATGCCTTTCCGCCCGCCTGCGTCGATGTCGATGCAATAGTGGCCCGGCGTATGCCCGTGGGTGGGGCGGACCGATAACGTGTCGTCCAAGGCGAAATCGGTATCGATGACTTCCGCCTGGTTCGCCTCGATCACCGGTAGCACACTTTCCTGAAAGGAGGGTGCGATATACACCGTCTCGGGATTCTTGGCCCGCTCAGCAGACGCATCCAAATCGGCGCGGGCAAACACGTACTTGGCCCGCGGAAAGGTCGGCACCCAGCGCCCGTCTTTCAGTTGGGTGTTCCAGCCCACATGATCGGCGTGCAGGTGGGTGCACATGACGTAGTCGATCTCCTGCGGTTGCACGCCGGCCGCGGCGAGATTGTCCAAGAACGGACCAGACCGTTTGCTCCATTTTTCCAGCATGCCGCCGAAAGTTTTGTGATTGCCGATGCACGTGTCGACCAAAATGGTGTGATAGGGCGTGCGGATGAGATAGCTGTGAAAGCTGAGGATGATCGCCTTGGCATCGACGTCAAAGAAGTGCGGCTCCAGCCAGTCCCGATAGCCGTCGACCGGGCTCAGGTCGGCGCCCGGATAGGCCCGCGCGGCGTCGAACGGCTCGATCATGTCGATGATCTTGTCCACCGTCACATCGCCAAACACTTGTGTTTTCATGGCTTGGCCTCCGCTCTAACCCTCATCTTCAAGTTCGACCAAATGATACATGAAGCGGTCGTTCATCGGCTGCCACCAGGTCACCCGCTTGTGGACGCCGTCGAGGCCCAGCGCGGGGAACAGAAACAAAGATTGCGCCACGTCGGCGTAATAGCGCACCACCTGCTCGGTCAGACGGGTGCGCTCTTGCAGGTCGAAGGTCCGCTCCGCCAGATCGATCACCGGCTGGATCTGCTGGTCGCAAAACCAGGGTTCGCCGGGGCCGCGGCAGGTGTGATTGGTGTTGAGCACGCCGCGCAGAGCGTCGGCGTAGCGGTTTGTGAAATCCATCAGGAAGCCGTCGCCGCCCAACTCGCCCAGCAATGTCCGCCGTAACAGTTGGGGGTAGGTGATCAGTTGCACGGTCATATCCATGCCCACGCGTGCGACGTCCGCGGCGATCTGTTGCAGGATCGCCGTGTCGTTGGGCAGCGTGCCAGAGACGGACTCGATGGTGAACGACAGCCCGTTCCCGTATCCCGCCTCGTCCAGTAGGGCCCGCGCCCGGTCCGGATCATAGGGATAAAGATCGAGGTCTTCGATGTAGCCGACGGAGAAGGGGGTGGCGCCCTGCGTGGCTGGTTCGACCAGGCCGCCGAGCAAAACCTCGGTGATGACCTCTTTGTTGACCGCGTAATTGTAGGCCTTGCGCACGCGCTCGTCGGCAAAAGGCGAGTCTGGGTCGTTCGACTTGAGCGCGAAGACGATGATGCGCGTCGGGTTGCGCGTTACCGCCCGGTGCCCCGCCATCTCAAGCTGATCCATCTGGTCGGGGCTGATGGCAACGGCGACATCCACCTCTCCGGTCAGCAACGCCTGCAGGCGCGCGGAGGAGTCGGGCACGAACCGCGCTTCCATGGCGTCCACCTTCGGCGCCCGCCATGAGGTGCCGTTGCGGGACAGCAGCACTCTGTCTGCGGCCCAATCGTCGACCACGAAGGGTCCGCTGCCCACCGGCTCGTTGATGAGTCCGGCGATACCGGCATCTTTGAGAACCCCGGACGGCACGACAAAGAATGCCGACAGGTACCGCGGCGCCATCGCATTTGGAAACTCGGTGTGAAACGCGACCGTATGCTCGCCGATGATGTCGATGCGGGGATATTGATGGGCGACCCTGAACCAAGTCAGGGCGTTGACGGCATCTTCGCGGGTCATGTCGAAGGCTGTTTTTACGGTCTCTGCTGTCAGCGGTTCGCCGTTGGAAAACACCACGTCTTGGCGCAGATGAAAGTGCCATTCGGTTTCCGTCACCGGTTCCCAGGACTCCGCAAGCTGTGGCACCACGTTGCCGTCGTTGTCGATGTCGACAAGGCGGTCGTAGATCGCCGTCCAGAGCAACTGGGGCGTGGTGCCGATGGTCGGGAGCGGATTACCTTTGCTCGGTGGAGCTGCGGTCAGGGCAATGCGGAAGGTGGAGTCTGCCATTGCAGACGCCGACCAACAGACCAAGAGAGATACAAGACCTGCCAGCAGCCTGCGGAGGGAGAAGGGCATGAAAATCATGCCACCATCCTAGCCGCTAAATCACGGCGGAAAGAAGGTAGCCGTGTCGTTGCTCATATCGCGAACTTATTTGAAGGCGCCCGCAATCGCGCCCATCACCGCATAGGCCACGATCATGTACCCGCCGTCGACCAACAGCAAACGCCGGGGTCTTTGCGCAAAAGCGTAGTTCATGCCGAGGGCTGCCGCGGCTGCCACGCCGATGATGAAACCGCCGCTGGTGTGGGCGAGCACTCCTAGAGTGCGATCCAGCAGCAGGTTGACGGCGACGGCGCCGATCAGAACGAACAGGGCGGCGATGGCAAAGATGCGCCCCACCGAACCGATCTTGTCGTCGGTCATGCCGGTGTCCGCCTTCCAGGCTTCTCCGAACAGTGGTCCGTACCAGAGGAAGCCGATCGCAAAGGATGATGCGGCCCCAACCAGAACGGCCAGCCAGTTGAATTCGCCCATGGCGATCTCCTTCCCTCCTCAAATCACGGCCGCAAGTGTACACGCGGCGGGCCATAGAAAAACCCCGTCCCAGCGATGACCGGAACGGGGTTCGTCGACGTACCCGCTAGGCGGTGCGGGTGTCAGGTCATGATGGCGGTGTAGTTCGGATGCAGCCCGCTGCCTTCGAACTTCTCGACTTTAAATCCGGCCTTGCGCATCTCGCCGGGGAAGTCGACCTGATGCCAATCCAGATACCAGTCTTCGTGGTTCCAACGGTAGTTATACCAGCGCGTGAACTTGTTGTGCGCGGTTTCCATGTCGTTGTTCTGGTCAGTGGCGGAGAACACACCGCCGGGGCGCAGCACGCGGGCCATCTCATGAATGATGTCGCGCGATGCCTGTTCCGTCACTTCGTGGAACAAAAGGTTCGACGTGACGATGTCGAAGTGGCCGTCCGGGAACTTGGTGTCCTCGGCCAGCCGCTGGGCGAAGTTGACCTCTACACCCATGTCCACGGCTTTCATGTGGGCGTACCGCACCATCGGCGCGCCGATGTCGATGCCCCAAACTTCCGCGTCGGGATACTTGCGCTTCATCGATGTTGCGTACTGGCCGATCGATGTGCCGATATCGAGAATGCGCCGCACCTTGCCGTCTGCCGGTTCGAGGGAATTGCGCGCCATGGTCATGTGAATGCGGTCGTGGAAGTTCACGTCCACATAGGCGCCGAGATCCGTTCCGGCGTGATACATGTGACCGGCGAACTCATCGCCGACGTAGCCGCCCGGCATGGAGTGAATTTCATGGGCGGTGTACTCCGGAATATGCATGTCCAAGTTCAGTTCCAGGCGTTCCGGATGGGTCGCATCGGCGCGCTCCATCTCGGCCAGGAACGGATCGGCCATCTTGTGATACTCCTTCTGGAGCATGTCGTATTTCAGCTTCTGATGGGTGTGCCGCATCCGTCCGGTCATGGCGATAATCGGATCCGCCTCCAGCAGGCTGACTGCTTCTTCCCAGGACATATCCGGATCGTCTTCCACGCCTTTGGCGTTGAGCACTTCGACCGCGCGTACGGCGGCAGCCTTCTCAAGTGTTTGCAAGCGCCAGGCGTAGACGCCGGCGTAGAAATCGCCCTTGGTTTCCATCTTCATGTTGGGGAAGCGCACGTATTTGCGGATGCGGCCGCGCACGTCCATGGTCCGGGGCGAAACACTTTCCGCGTATTGCAAAAGCTCCTCGACCTCTTTGGCCTGCGCATGAGAGTCCATCATAGTCAGGGATGCCATCGCCGCGGCGGAGGTGAACAGGCTGCGGCGGTTCATATTCGGAAATAGGCTGTCGTTCATGGCTTTTCTCCCTACCGCTTGGCCGCTGGGCCTTTGGTGTTCCCCGCTTCGGACCGGTCTAAGGACGGCGGATGGAACGACGAGGCGTAGTTGATGTCGCCGGACAGCATGAAGGGCTCATAAATCTCTGCCACAAACGCATCACGCTGTTTTTGAATGCTGGCCTGCTCTTCCGCGCTGGGAATGTATTTTTCGATCATCTCCCGGGTGACCGACCCATGCTTTTCCAGCAGCAGTTCCGTGGTGTCGACCCTGCGTTGCAGCGACCAGACGTTGGCTGCCAGAGCCGTCAATGACGTGAAGATGCTGTCGATCATCGGGTCTTTGAGAAAATACGCGCGATCATAGTCGGCGGGCACGAACTCGGCGGCGACGCCCTTGCGGCCGCCGGTATCGGGTTTGGGTTGAACTTTGGTGGACATTGAATGAGCTCCCCTTCAATCGGTCGGACAGAAACGTATGGGTACGGTGCTGCAAAAAAGTGTCCCGCCGTGCCGCGCGGCGAGTCAATTGGCGGCCCGCACACGTTGATCCCGCCTTTCACCAGGGGACCGCTGGGCCTCGCCTACGGCACGAAAAAAGGGCAGAACCCGATGGCTCTGCCCTTAATCCTAGAGTTATGCCGAATGGACGCCTTAGGCGGCCATGCCCTCCAACATGCCGGCGAGATCGTCCGCATGCTCTTCTTCCATTTTAAGGATGTCCTCGATGATGCGCCGGGTGGTGGGATCGTCGTTGCCGAGCCAGCGGATGATTTCCATATAGGTCTCGATCGCGATGCGTTCGGCGACCAGGTTCTCTTCCAGCATCTGCTTCAGAGTTTCGCCGTTCATGTACTCCGCATGGGCCCGCGTGGCCAAGCCCTTGGGGTCCAGGTTGGGTGTGCCGCCCAGCTGCACGATCCGGGTGGACACCCAGTCGGCATGCATCTGTTCTTCATTGGCGTGGACCAGGAACTCCGCCGCCACCGGCTCGGCATTGATGCCTGAGGCCATGTAGTGATGGTTCTTGTAGCGCAGCACGCAGACGATTTCCGTGGCTAGCACTTCGTTCAGCACGTCGATCACCCGTTTGACGTCGGCTTTGTACGCGCCTGTCAGTGCACCGTCGGCCATCTTTTTGCGCGCCCGGTCGCGGATTTTCTTCAGATCGGTTTTGAAAGGTTGTTTCGTCGCCATTGCGTCCTCTTATGCCTGGATACCTATTACTTTTTCCAATTTAGAATAATTCTAATCTAGGGTCAACCATTCTCCAACATCACTGCCACCTACAGGTGAACAGCCCGCCGAGTCCGTGGTTTCTCCGCAAAGGAGCGTGCTAGCCTGCGTGCCATCCAACAGACCGCACTATCAGGAGATGCAGCATGACAGACACCTCTCGCCCCGCCAGCGGCCCCAACGGCAACATGGAGGTCCGCACCGGTTTGATCGTCGACGACTACGACAGTCTCGGTGGTCCGGAAACCGCGCTCACCCGCCGCCAAGCCCTGACCGGCAGTGCAGGTCTTGGGGCTGGTTTGGGGGCGATGGCCGGTATGGCGGCGCTCGGCGGTGGTCCCGCCCAGGCGGCGCACGACCCGAGTATCTACAAGCGGATCGAAGGGGCGTCGCTGACCGGACCTTATCTCGATCTTACCACCGCCGAAGGCAACATGATTGCCATGGCGCGCATCGACTCCGACATCGATATGAAAACCACCACCTACGGCTGGTACGACGGCTTGGTGATGGGGGTCGCGCCGGGCGGCCCGATTAAGAACATCTGCGGCTTCAAAGGCATGAGCTGTAAGCGGCTGATCCCGTATGAGGAGGGCAACGGCTGGCGCAAGCTGCTGCGCGAGGTGGGTTACTACTACGATCTCGCCACCGGCGAAATTCTCGAAGAGATGGTCAATCCATATACGGACGAGAAAGTGCGCGTCGTTCACGTCGCCAACGATCCGTTCAACGGCATCATCCGCGATGTCGTTCCCCCCGGTCCGTCTTACGGCGGTCTGAACTCAGCCAAACGGGAGCCCAAGCCGTTCATTCTCGACTGGCAGATCAAGGACGAGTGGCTGCTGTTCCAGCGCCATATCCACCTTTACTACAAGAACGCGCTCGATCCGGAGAAATGGGTCCGCGAAAGCGCTGGGCCGATGAACCGGGTCTCCGAGCTGTTCTATCACGTCCATTCCCTGCACCAGGTCCAGAACGAGGAACTGACTCACGTGTATGGCACCGGCACCTGGGCGCGTATCACCCCATGGCTGCCGTGGATGCTGATGGGTCAGGCGCCGGGCCACGTGGTCTATCAGACCTTCATGGGCAGCCGCCATTCGCTGGACGACATCCCGCAGGATATCGTCGAATACACGGCTAAGAACTATCCCAAGTATCTCGAAGCGCCGGAGGTGTGGGAAGAGCCGTCGCTGTCGTCCATCGAACGCTACTCACGCGAGCAAGAACCCGCACCGCCAGGGGGAGTCTAGTCAACACCACAACGTCATGCTCGGATTTATTCCGAGCATCCAGGGTATGCTGCATTGGAACAGTTTGTGACCCTGGACCCTCGGATCAAGTCCGAGGGTGACGAAATAGAGAGGCTGAAAGAACCATGACCGAGCACATCAACAATTTCCCTGGCTCACCGCTTGAAGTGGCGATCGACCGGCGCACGGCACTGGCTGGGGGTCTTGCGCTCGGCAGTTCTTTGTTCGCGGGCAGCGATGCCATGGCGACGTTCATCACCCCGGATGGTGAATCCCTGAAAGGTGATCTGTACGACCTCACCACGGCGGCGGGCAACGTCGATGCCTACGCCAAGATCACCTCCAACCTGGATATGAAGACCACCCACTACGGTTGGCTCGATGGTTATGTCATGGGGGTCGCACCGGGTGGGGCGATCAAAACCTTCGCGGGCTTCCGTGGTCTTGGCACCACCCGCTTGCTGCCGCTGGAAGGCGAGCACGGCTACCGCCGGGTGTTGCGAGAGGTGGTGTTCTACACCGACCTCGAAACCGGCGAAGTGCTGGAAGAAATGGAAAACCCCTTCACCGGTGAGACCGTGCGCGTGGTACCGGTGGCGAACGATCCGTTCAACCGCATCATTCGCGAGTCCGAGTTGTCGCGCCCGACCTTCGGTGGGCTGAACACTGACGAAAAGCTCGAGCCCAAGCCGTTCATCCTGAACTGGAAGCTGTTCCCCGGCGACCGGCTGATGATGGAGCGCCACATCAACCTGTATTACCCGAACGCCCTTGATCCCAAGGTGTGGGTGCGCGAGAGCGCCGGGCCGATGAACCAGGTCACTGAAACCTACGTCTACAATCTGCGGATGAGCGATCTGCAGAACCCGGACCTGACCACGGTGGATTGCACCACTGTCTGGGGCCGCCACACGCCCTGGCTACCGTGGATGCTGATGGGTCAGGCCCCGGGGCACTGCTTGTATAATGTGATGGCGGCCAGCCTGCACTCGCTGGAAGAAGCGCCGGACCAGCGCATCATCGAGTACATCGCCAAGCACTATCCGATTTATTTGGACGCGCCGACCGAATGGGAAGAGCCCTCGCTGTCGTCGCTGGAGTGGTACGCCCGCGAGCAGGAACCGGCGCCACCGGGTGGCGTGTAATCTCATACAGACGCCACGCACCTGAAAAAGATCGCCGATTCACGTCGGCGCATAGATAGGTCCGAGAAGCAAAAGTGAAACGGCCTCTCACATGATGGAGAGGCCGTTGCATTTTTGGTCAGCACGCTGATTGTTTATTTTTCTCAAAGGTAGGCCCTGCGTTGTCTTAAAGCTTGCAACACAGAGTGCCGGTGAATGAGAGCGTCTCCACGCATCCACAAAGCACATCAGATGTGTCGCGCCCTTCAATCAATAAACGCTCCTGGTTCAACAGGTTATCGGGGTTCCAATCTGTTTTTCAGCCGGTTTTCATGAGGTGGGCGTGGGCGCCAATTATAGAAATTCAGTATTTCATATTTTTCAGTTTCGATTCTAAACTTAATTATGGGGCAAGGCTTATCTATTTCTCCCGCGGTCGTGGACGATACGCGTAAATTCAGGCGGATCAGATTCATTGTTTTGGTTCTGGCTGGTGTTGTTACGACCGTCACAACACTGACAGCTTACTTTGAAATTCGTGATTCCTATGAACGGGTCATTGAAAGGGAGCGAAAAACGCACGCCTTTTGATTGGATCCGCTGAAGCCTTTGGAACGCAAAACTTCAGAGAGGCGCGCCTTATCCTGCAAGGTATCGGAAACCTTTACCTGGATCGCGTCCGACGGTCTGATTTTGATGAATCTTTCTTTCATGAATTGCTCCGGTCCACCGTTCAAGAGTCAACGCAGCTGGCCTCCCTCTACATTCTAGATGCAGAGGGACATCCTCTGGCCGCGGGAAATACTTTTCCCTTATCCGATGAATCCCGCTCCAAAACTCTAAAGAGTGACATGGGTGTAAAAAGCGGTGAGACCGAATTTCATCTCGGTCCTTTCGACCAATCGACGGTGCAAAGCGGTGACCGCATTAGCGGACGATGGTTTATTCCAGCAGTGTTTCCTGCGTTGAGTGAAGAAAAAAAGATCCAGGGTTATGTTGTGGCGGTCTTTGCCCCAGAGGTCTTCAGCTCTTTCTTTTCGAGTCTGGAGGTGGGTGAGCATGGTTTGGTGCAATTATGGGACCGTCGCGGGGTTTTGATTACCGCTAACCAAAATGCCGAGTGGGAGATTGGCACGCAGGTTCAAGAAATTGCCGAAAGAATTGCCAGGTATAAGCTTCTGCCAGAAGCTCATTCCATATATACCGCTGTCTCTATTCGCGATGGTTGGCCAATTGTTTCAAGCCACCTCTTGTTAGAAGATCTTGACCTGGGATTATCCATCGCATTGAGCGGTGAAGATTTCTTGCACGGGTGGCGCATCGCTCATCTCAACATTATTTTCCAGGCGATCACGTTTCTTACCGTCCTGTTGGCTGTCATCTATTACTTGCTCAAACAATTGAAGCGTCTTGAAGCCAGTGAACGGCTTCTATTTGTTGCGAAGGAAGAGGCTGAGCGAGCCAATAGCGCCAAGAATGCGATGCTGGCTCAAGTGAGTCATGAGTTCAGAACCCCGCTAAACGCCATAATTGGATTTTCGCAGTCCATAGCAGAAAAAATATTTGGCCCGGAGTTGAGCGAGAAGTATCGCGAGTACGCCTGCGACATACAGAACAGCGGCAAGCACCTTTTGGAGCTTGTCAACGACATCATCGACTACTCAAGAATTGAGTCAGGAGATTATCGTGTAAATGTATCCACAGTTAATGTGGATGAATGCGTGAGGAATGTTTCCTCAATGCTCTCACCATTGGCTGATACCCAAAAAGTAAATATTGCGGCCCGATACAGCGACACCGATGCATGCATCGAAACCGATGAACGTCTGATAAAGCAAGTGCTCATTAATCTCTTGTCCAACGCAATCAAATTTTCGGATGTAAACTCTGAAATCTCAATCGACGTTGTGAGAGATGGTCAGGAGGGTATCGAAATCATCATATCAGACCAAGGCAAAGGGATAAGTGATTCAGTCTTAAGCCGGGTCGGCCAACCCTTTCTCACCGAGGACCCGCAAACCTATTCGAATGGCGAAGGCACCGGCCTCGGTTTATCAATCGTCAAGAAGAGCATGGACATTTTGGGTGGCCGGCTCTCTCTAGAGTCTCGCGAAGGGACAGGCACCAATGCGTCCATTTGGCTTCCCAACCATTTTGGTGAACCTGACGTAGAAGACGGTCAGAGCGTTTAGGTCCATAAACGCGTGAGTATCTGCCCAGCGGTGCTCTTGCGCGGGCCATCAGCGCACACGAGTCTATTTAGAAGTATTGTGAACATACAATCCGACTAGTTTTGCAGCGCGTCCAGATTCGCGGGATCAAGCACAACCTCGCCGGCATATCCGTTCGCCGATAACATAAACAGCCGTATTGAACGCAATTCCCTGGGGTCGCCGACCCCTGGAGCCAAGATATGGAATCCGCTCGAGGCGTAGTTCTCATTGTTCAGGGCTTCGGCAACGTCGGGCCGGCTCAACCTCAACTCTGCGACATGGAGGTCGCCGCCATTGACCTGGGCCAGAACGGTCTGCGGCAGAGTGCCGGCGCCGGTGTCGACGGCCCATCCGCGCAACTGAACGGCGTTCCTCTGCTGGATTATTTGATCGAGATAGCCCCGAGCGACACCTGGCTCAATCCGATAACGCGCGCCGGACGACGAAGAAATCACCTCTACGCCCCCATCGCGTGAGAGGCGGTAGGCCTCGGACTCCGGAACCTGTATCGGGACCAGAACAGGGTCCTCTTCGCTCCCACGGATCAGGAACGCCTGCAGCGTATTGCGCCCGTCGACAATGGCGTCGGGCTGGAACATGGCGTGAAGATGAAACGGCTCATTGCCCTTTTCGAAGGTCGGCGCGACGGCGGCAACCGTCCCGTTCAAAGCCAGGGCCACCCAATGGGACCCAGGCTCCAGATTGGCGAGCGCGCCGCTGAATATCACAGGTACGAGGCTGTCGTCGCGGTTTACAGAGTCCAAATATCGCATCGCATCTGACGATAAGCGCACGCCATCGGTGTTCGCTTCTCGGTCGAAGTCTGTGATGTCCCGGCCAATCAGTCCTGCGAACGCGGTCTTAAGCACCGTGCGGTTCAAGCTTATGCCTGCACCGAAGTTTTCGATATGCCAGTCCAGCTGTTCAGAGATCGAGAACGTGGACGCGTCATAGACTTGGTTTTCGTCCCGGGGCTGAATAACCCCCGCCGCATCCGTGGCAAGAGCCGACTGACCATCGATATCCCACGGCGGGTTTTCACCTAACACGTCTGCAATCGTCGCCAGCAACTCTGCGTTTGACACAAACCGTTCACTGACAACGCCTTGCGTTTGCCCCGGCGTCTTGATCAACAGCGGGACGTTGTAGACAGCCACCGCATTTTTTCCGATCGGCTCGCGAGGCAAGGAGCCGGGATTAAACGAAATACCGTGATCCGAGGTCAGAATGATCATCGACTCATCGTACTTGCCGACCGCTTTCAGCCGCGCGACAAGCTGCCCCACCAATGCATCCACATATCCCAGTTGATGCAGGTAGCGCTGGTAAGCCACGGCGACGACATATTCGTTGTCCGTCCAAGCCCCACGTGTTCTGCCCTCAATCGCAGCCGTATACGCGCTGCCGTCACTCAGATATTCGTACGGGCCATGCGGAAGCAGGGTGTGGAGGAAATCCAGCGAGGCGGTGCCACCCTCAATGCTGGATATGAAATTTTTGAACAGTTCGGCCCGTCCGGCAGATGCATCTGCAAAATTCTCTTCCAAGATTTTCTGAGCTGTCAGGTCTACTTGCTCGTTATCTGGAGACTCGCCCGGCCGGTTGGCGAACCCTTTCCAGCCGGTGTTGAGAGGAGGCAACCACTGTTCCCGCTGCTGCGGTGGAACGAGAATATAGGCGTAGACCAGCGCGAGATCCGAGATAAAGATCGAGAGGTCAAATCCGCCGACCGTCGATGCGTTATCGCACAGATCAGGCGGACAAAGGTTCGTCACGGTCTCCCACACGTTCAGCCGGTAGCTCCCGCCGAGCCAAGTGAAAAGGGTCTGCGGATAGACGGAGTAGGTTGGTGGCGGCAGTTCGTTGCCCGGTATTTTGCCACCGAGGATTGAAGGCAGCGCCGCGAGCGTGCGCTTATGAATGCCAATCGCGTTAGGGTACCAGTGCGAGGTGTCCGCCAGCGCGGCAAAGTTAGAAAACCGCACCTCGTCGATGCGGCGGTCTGCATTGAGCAAAGGTGTGGGATTGAACTCGTCAAAAATGACGAAGACGACCGGCGTTTGAGATTCGACGGTTGCCGTCTCTACGTCGTCCGGTTCCGCGAACACCAGCTCCGACACCGGCGAGAAAAATAGAAAGGTTAGGGGAAAGAGCAATGCAGCCGGAGATAGGATCGTGAAAAACCGCCGCACGCCTTCTTTCCGTACATAAAGCGCTGCGATACCTAAACCGACTGCAGCAGCCAGCACACCATTTACGATCAACGTGGCGTCCAGAAAAAGATTGAGGGCACCAAGAACCGTAAGGCCGGCAAATGCGGCAACGGCGATACGGTGGCACCATCGCCTGAGCGGCTCGCTGACCTGTCCAGTCAAAGCCGCAAGGATGGCCAGGACCAGCGGGATGCCTAGCGACACCACGATCGCCAAGATCACCAGTCCGGTGACTGTGAACCGGTGCGCAACGAAAAACTCGGGACTGGCCGAGAGCACGTTGAACAAAGGCTGGGCGACTGCAAAGCCCCACAGCGGCAACAGGTGCAGGGCTTCAATCCGCCACGCGCTGCCTTGAACGTCCGTCGCATTTTGTGCGGGCATGTCGCTCACGTCAGATCTCAGCGCTGATACCGGAAGAGCGTTCGGCCTTCGCTCGACACGACCGTCTTCGAGACGACCTTCGCGCGCCGTTCGATGGCTTGGGTGAAGGCGTCTTCGGTGTAATCGGGAAAGATATCCTCGCGCAGGGCGAGCATCTTCTGCACCGTCGAGTCCGTTTTCGGGACGAATTCCAAAATGCCCGTGGGAGCAAGACTGATAAGCCAGTCGACCACGTCATCCAGCGGAACATTTCTGCCGATGGCCAAATGATGCTCGAAGGCGAGCGCAATCAGGGCGTCGGCTTTGAACCGCTGGCCAAATCCTCCCCGTTCCGACTGCCGCCATCCCTGGCTCGGACTCGGGTTGGCGGCGTCGAGCCACAGCGGCAGGAAATTCAGACCACCGTTTTCGGCACGCATGAACGCCTGATCAACGGCACTTTGGTCGAAATCGAAGCCGACCACGTAGTCCGCGCCGCCGTCCAGCGCCGCGGCGGAATAATCCCCGGTGTTGCATCCCATGTCGATCAGGGTGCCGGGCCGGACATCCTTGGCAAAGTCGCGGATCATCCGCGCCTTGTCCGCCGCTTCATCGCCAGCGTACGTGTGGGTGGTCGCGTAGTCTTGCCACACGGTTTTCCCCGTGTCCGCCGGCTGCAAACGGGCAATCCAGTTGCGCAGTTGGGTCAGCATACCCCGATAGCTCGTGCGCGGTAACTGCCGGCGATTGGCTGCTTTCTCGATGGCGGCGTCAGGGGCACTGCGTGCACGCCCTTCCAGGTGCGCCTGCAGAACAACATGACTCAACATGTTCAGCGACAGTTTCTTGCGGAACGGGATCAGGCGCGCGAGGTCACTGGTTTGAATGCCCTCCAGGTTGCCGCGAAACCACGCATTGTGGGCAACGCCGAGAGTGGATCTCAAAAGGAGTGGATTGAGGAACTGTTCGCAGAACCGCCGGTGCCCGCTCCAGATTTCACCCTCGACATAGGGGCGAAGTGACAGCGCATCGATGAACAGCGGTTTTGGCCCGATGAACTGAACGTTATACGCCGTGGCATCGGACAGCACGACATCGCGGTCAAAGAGAAGGAGTTGAAGATCGAGATGATGTAGCGCCGCCGCTTTCAGCGCTTGAAAGGACCACTCATAGGGGAAGGAGATGAGTGGGACGCGGTTATGCTCCAAGACGTAAGCGGCATCGGGCAGGCTGCTGGGTCTCTCATCACCGGGTACTTCGGTGCACGAGACCAGCATGTGTGATGCTGATAAGTCGCGAAAGACGCCCTGATCGCGCACCGTCTCATAGGCTTGCCGCGCCACTTCATTGACGGTTCGGAAAATCCGGCCATCTATTTCAAATACTGTGCCGGAAGGATCGCGAAATGAGCCCTCAACCGCAAACTCGGGACGGCTCATTTAGACTTGTTGAGCCACTTTGAAATTTTGGACTTCAGGCGATGGTAATTCAGCGAAATCACGGCAAACCCTGCAGCGATTCCGCCAATAATACTCTGCACCAGGATGCTCGCCGTGCCCGGATCAAGGTAGGCATGGGCCGGGAAACTCAACGTTCCCAGCGCCATAGCTAGGGCCAGCCCAACCGAGAGCCTCGACATAGCAATGTCTCCGATACGTCACGAAAATACTCTGTTTTCGTAACTTTTGCGTGTTGGGGTGTCAACCCGCCGCCCCGAGGCCTAATCACGCGCAGAGTGGAATTCGGGAACGAATTTCAGGGCGTGGCGCGTGTAAAAATAAGAGTTAACAAAAAAGGGCCGCCCAGGGGGGCGGCCCTTTCTCTTATCGGATAGGTGCGTGTATCGGGCTTACGCCATCACATCGAAACGGTCGTTCATCATCACCTTGGTCCACGCGCTGACGAAGTCGTTGACGAACTTCTCGCCGGCGTCGCTCTGGCCGTAGACTTCGCTCAAGGCCCGCAGTTGCGAGTTTGAGCCGAACACCAGGTCGACCCGCGTGCCGGTCCATTTGACTTCGCCGGTTTCGCGGTCGCGGCCTTCATACACGCCGTCTTCGCCGGACTTCGCATTCCACACCGTGCCCATGTCGAGCAGGTTGGTGAAGAAGTCGTTGGTCAGCTGACCCGTGCGCCCGGTGAACACGCCATGCTTGGCGCCGCCGTGGTTGGCGCCGAGCACCCGCAAGCCGCCGACTAGTACCGTCATTTCCGGTGCGCTCAGCTTCAGCAGCTGGGCTTTGTCGACCAGCATTTTCTCCGGGGCGACGCTGTACGCCTTCTTTTGGAAATTGCGGAAACCATCGGCTTCAGGCTCGAGCCATTGCATGTTCTCCACATCCGTCTGCTCGGCCGTTGCATCCGCACGTCCCGGGGTGAACGGCACGTCGATGTCGTAGCCGGCCTCCTTCGCCGCCTGCTCAACCGCGGCAGTCCCGCCCAGCACGATCAGATCGGCCAGGGAGACCTTCTTGCCGCGGCGCGCCTTGCCATTGAAGTCGGTCTGAATCTCTTCCAACTTGGCAATCACGTTCGACACGCGGGCCGGTTCGTTCGCCGCCCAGTCCTTCTGTGGGGCAAGGCGGATCCGTGCACCATTGGCGCCACCGCGATTGTCGGAGCCACGGAAGGTCGAGGCCGAGGCCCAGGCGGCGAACACCAGATCGCTGATCGACAGGCCGCTGTCCAGAATGTCTTTCTTCAGGTCGCGGACGTCGCGGTCCGACACCAGGGTGTGATCCACCGCCGGAATCGGGTCTTGCCACAGCAGGTCTTCGTCCGGCACTTCGGGGCCGAGGTAGCGTGCTTTCGGACCCATGTCGCGGTGTAGAAGCTTGAACCACGCGCGGGCGAAAGCATCAGCGAACTCATCCGGGTTTTCATAAAAACGCCGCGAGATTTTCTCGTAGACCGGATCGAACTTCAGCGACAGGTCCGCCGTCGTCATCATTGGCGGTGCTAGCTTCGACGGATCGTGCGCATCGGGGATGAGGTTTTCCGGTTTGGGGTTGATCGGCGTCCACTGCTGCGCACCGGACGGGCTCTTGGTCAGCTCCCAGTCATAGGTGAACAGCATTTCGAAGTAGCCGTTGTCCCACTGGGTCGGGTTCGGCTTCCAGGCGCCTTCGATACCGCTGGTGGTGGTGTGAACACCCTTGCCGGTTTCGAACGCGTTGGTCCAACCGAAGCCCTGCTCCTCGATGTCGGCGGCTTCCGGGGCCGGGCCAACAAGGGAGGGGTCTCCGGCGCCGTGGGCCTTGCCGAAGGTGTGGCCGCCGGCCACCAGGGCGACGGTTTCTTCGTCGTTCATGCCCATGCGGCCGAAGGTCTCACGCACGTCCCGGCCGGAGGCGACCGGGTCCGGGTTGCCGTCCGGGCCTTCCGGGTTGACGTAAATCAGGCCCATCTGCACGGCGGCGAGGGGGTCTTCCAGTTCACGGTCGCCACTGTAGCGCTCACTGGCCAGCCATTCTTCTTCGGCGCCCCAATAAATGTCTTCTTCCGGGGCGTAGATGTCTTCGCGTCCACCGCCGAAGCCGAAGGTCTTGAAGCCCATGGTTTCCATGGCGACGTTCCCGGCCAGGATGATCAGGTCGGCCCAGGAAATCTTGTTGCCGTATTTGGCTTTGATCGGCCACAGCAGACGGCGCGCCTTGTCCAGGTTGCCGTTATCGGGCCAGCTGTTGGTGGGGGCGAAGCGCTGGCTGCCTGTGCCGCCGCCACCACGGCCGTCGCCGGAGCGGTAGGTGCCGGCGGCGTGCCAGGTCATGCGGATGAACAGACCGCCATAGTGGCCCCAGTCCGCCGGCCACCAGTCCTGGCTGTCGGTCATCAGATCGGCCAGGTCTTGTTTCAGGGCGTCGTAGTCGAGGTCCTTGAAGGCTTCGCGGTAGTCGAAGTCGGGGTCGAGCGGATTCGAGACCGGCTGATGCTGGTGCAAGATTTTGAGATTGAGCTGGTTGGGCCACCACTCATTATTGGACAGCATGCCGCCGACGGCACCGCCCGTTGAGTCATCTGCACCTTGTGCTGCTGCGCCGGAGGGTTGCATCGCTCCGGCAGCCGCCAGCGCGGTAGTGGCGGCCAGCACGTTGCGGCGGCTGGTACCTGAGTGTCCGAAGGGGCATTTTGACATGGTGATCTCCTTAATTTGTGCCTGTGATCTGTTTTGCCTTAATCGGCTGTCGTGAGCTGCAGACGGCCATATCGCGTCAGTCCACAACTTTTTAAGTTAGACTAATTAAAATCTATAAGCCCTTTTTTAGAAACATTCTAGACTAGAGTTTCAAAAAAGTTATTCAGACCCAAAAACACAAGGTTTCCCCTGCTTTCCAGCATAGTGCGCCAACAAAAAGGGCCGCTCCGAAGAGCGGCCCTTCCTGCATCCGGTCCGGTGGGTGGTCCATTCCGGGAGCAGATTCGGTGAAGACGCGTTGGCCTAATAGGTGAAGCGAACGCCCATGTAGATGGTGTAGTCGTATTCCTCGAACTGGCTGAGAAAGCGCTCGTCGTTGAAGTACGCGACGAAGGGCTCGTCGTTGATGTTCGACGCTTCCAGGTAGACCTGGAACTGATCCGTCACCTGATACTTGGCCGACAAATCGATCTGGAAGTGGCTGTCGACAAAGCGGTCGGCATCAACACCGGCGGCTTCTCCTTCATCCAAGACGTCCAGGTAATCATCCCGGTAGGCAAAAGCAGCGCGGAAACTGAAGGGTCCTTTTTCGTAGCCGAGGTTGGCGTTCCAGATGTTTTCCGACTGCCCGGGGAAGGAAATTTCCCGGCCGTCCCGCAAGGTCGCTTCGGAGTCGACGTAGGTGTAGTTGGCGCCGACGATGATGCCGTCGAACGGAGCCGGCAGGAAATCAAACTGCTGGCTGTAACCAACTTCAAACCCGAGAAGGTCAGCCGCATCACCGTTGATCGGCACGGTGACTTCGTCGAAACGCTCGAAGCCCGTCGTGCCGGCCAGGTCCGCATCGACGATAAAGTCTTTGATGTCCTTGTAGAACACGCCGGCGGACAGGATCGACAGCCGCGTCGGGTAGTATTCCAGGCTGGCGTCGATATTGAGGGATTTATAGGGATCGAGGTTTGGATTCCCCGCAGTCCCTTCGAATTCGCCATCCTCGGTTTCCTCGATTTCGATGCGGGTCACCACATCGGCGATGTTCGGCCGGGCGATGGTGCGCGATGCGCCAAAGCGGGCAATCACGTCGTCGGTCACGTCATACTTCAAGGCCAGGGACGGGATGAAATCCGTATAGCTGTTTTCATCCGATATCGGCGTGATGGCCACCAAGTCGCCGTCATTGAGGGAAATCTCATTGCCGCTCGATTTGAAGTCGGTCCATTCGACGCGTAAGCCACCGATGATGCGCAAAGCATCAATGTCGACTCGTCCCATGATGTAGGCCGCGTATACGTCTTCGCTGGCCTCGTAATCATTGGCCGCGGAGTCGATGGCCGTATCCTCAGCTGCCAGCTCGAAGTCGCCGAGGCGGCCTTCGACAATGGCGCGGACAGCGTTCTGGTCCGCGGATGGACCGAAGTTATCTAAACCGTAGTCCTGAGTGGTCAGCACATCCGCCAGGGTCAAGTCATCGGCGAAACCGTCGAAGATGCGGGCATCGGCGTTGTTCTCTTTGTCCCGCAGCCGCACCTTGCCGCCAAATTTGATCAGGCCCGGATACGCACCGAAGGTGGTGTCATAGGACATGTCCAGCTTGAAGCTGAACTCTTCTTCTTTGGAGAAGTTGTCTTCCAGCACGAGTTCATCGAACTCATACTGAGACGGATCGAACACCAGTGCCCGGGTGGCTTCGTTGTTGAAGATTGCCGTCGGGCTGCGGGGATCGGCGTAGTCCAGGGTGACGTCGAAGAACGGCTCAGAGCCGTCTTCATTGAAGGTGCGGCGAAAATCAGCGTCGATGCGGCCCGGTTCTTTCTCACTGCCGCGCGAATAGCCTGCCGCGCCCTCAAGGGTCCAGCGGTCCATGCGGAATTCACCGCCCGTCGACACGGCAAAGATTTTCTGAGTTTCGAGGCGGTCTTTCGAATCCCGGTCGATTTCAAACTCATCGGTGAACCGTGCGGAGGTCGCCGTGCCCGACACCGGATCGTCCTCGACTTTAAATTCGGTCCGGTTGCGGAACTCATAGTCCGAGAAGTCATTGTAGACGGATCGCACATAGAGATCGGTGTCTTCATTGGGCCGGAAATCGAAGTTGAGATTGATGCCGATGCGTTCGCGGTTGACGTCGTAGTCGCGCAACTCAAGCTCTTCCGGGAAGACGATGCCCCCTTCTTCGGGGAAGCCGCCATCCACTTCTTTGTTGTCCGAGCCGAAGTCACGGTCGAACCAGGACACGGCGGCGGACATGCCGAAGGTCTCACTGAACGTGTTGGAGAAGGCCGCCGACAGGCGTGGGCTGTATTCGTCCACCAGATTGTTGTAGCTACCCTCCGCACGTGCGGAGAAGAATAGGCCATCGCGCTCGAAGGCACTGGCGGTTTCGATGTTGATGGCACCACCGATGGAATCTCCGTCCATGTCGGGCGTAACCGTCTTGGCAATCTCGATTGCGGACACCAGGTCAGAGGGCACCACATCCAATGCCACGCGGCGGACATCTGATTCCGGCGCGCCGATGCGCAGGCCATTGATCGACGTGGTGTTCAGGTCTGCATTCATGCCGCGGATGACGACGTAGCGGCCTTCACCCTGATCGTTCTCCACAGACACACCGACAATGCGGCGCGCAGCTTCGGACACGTTTTGATCCGGAAAGTTCCCGATGTTGTCGGCGGTGATGGCATCCAGCAGCGCATCTGCGGAGCGGCGGCGGTTGAGCGCGTTTGACGCTGCGGCGGACTGACCAACGACCAAGACATTTTCAATCGGCGCGACGTCGTCACCGATGTTGAACACGAGATTCGAAATCGCGGTATCGCGCACCGTCACGGAGCGGGTGGCCGGCTCCGCACCGATGTACCGGACAGAAACGTCGTACGTCCCCGCCGGAATATCGGAAAACCGGAATACGCCGTCGCGGTTGGTGTAAACAGTGCGCCCCAGCGACTCAATTCGCACCTCAGCGCCCGCGAAGTTGATGCTGCCGGTGCTGTCCGAGACCCGCCCGGTCAGAGTTGCTGCGTCAACGGCCAAAGGAGCCAGGACAAAAAGCGCGGCGGCGGCAGCCGAGGCGCGCAGAGAAGTCTTCAATGACATTGATGAACCCCGTAACTTACAGATAAACAGAATGGACCTTGCCCACGCCCGGGGTGATACCAGTGGCTCTTGAAACGAACCCGTTAATCTTTCGCGTCGAATTGATGACGCAGGTGCTGCGGTCCCGGGTAAATTCAGTTACGGGAATGAGAAGAATTCGTGACACCGGACCGCGCGGCAAAGTTGGGACTAGACGGCGCAAAGCCGCTCTGCCATCACCGCGGCACATGTCTTTCACACGAGAAGCCGGTCACTAAGATGCGCATGTTTCAATCGAAGTCCCTTGCCGCGGCGCTAGTGTGCACTGCATCGCTTATGCTCACCGCCTGCGGTGAAGATGACGAACCCGCGCCCGCCCCGGCGGACACCGTCGATGTTCTGCCCTTTGCCGAAACGGAACCGGTGATCAGTGAAGATGACGCCGCGGACGATCCGGCGATCTGGGTCAATCCGGACGACCCCAGTAAAAGTTTGATCATCGGCACCGACAAGAAGAACGGTCTGGTGGTCTATGATCTGTCCGGCAATATCGTGTTCCAGAACGATGATGGCCGTCTCAACAACGTCGACCTGCGCGCCGGGTATCCGATCACCAGCGATAACGCCAATCCGGCAACGGCGGTCGATGCCATCGTCGTCGCCGCCACAAACCGGACCGACAAAACCATCGCCGTTTACACGCTGGATCCGGTTTCAGGTGCTTTGTCACCGATCTTGGACGAGCCGATCCCCTCTAATTTCGAAGATCCCTATGGCCTGTGCATGTACCGCAGCGCCGTCAACGGCAATCTCTACGTTTTCGCCAACAGCAAGGATGGCGTCGTCAGTCAGTGGCAGCTGTATGATTCCGGGCGCGGCTCGTTGCGGTCCACGATCCAGCGCACCTGGCAAATCGGCAGCCAGCCCGAGGGCTGTGTTGCCGACGACGCCAATGGCGTTGTGTATATCGGCGAGGAGGCGGTTGGCGTCTGGCGCTACGGAGCGGAACCCAAAGACTCGTTTGACGAACGCACGCAAGTGGCTGCGACCGGGCTCGGCACAAACGGTGGCGGGCGCCTCTCCGCCGACGTCGAAGGGTTGTCCCTTTACATTCCCGATGCTGCCGATCCTGAAACCGGCTATCTCGTCGCCTCGAGCCAAGGCAACTTTACCTACGTGGTGTATGACCGGGCGCCGCCCCATGCCTACCGGGGCACGTTCCGGGTGATCGATAACGGCGCCCGCGGTATTGACGGCGCGCAGGAAACGGACGGCCTGGATGTTGTCTCTGCGCCTCTGGGGCCGGACTACCCGCAAGGGCTGCTGGTGGTGCAGGACGGCTTCAACAAAAACCCCGACGGCAGCGATGCGACCCAGAACTTCAAGCTGATCTCCTGGGCCGACATCGCCAAAGCCCTCGGCTTGGACTAAAGGTCCTCGGCTTGGACTAAAAGCCCTCGGGCTGGAATAAACAGGTTGGCCCTGTTCAGCTGAAGCGCAGGTGTCATACACTCCCGCCGCCGGTCTTCGGTCCGCCGCCGTGAGGAGTGAACTCTTGGTCCCCAATCGACCCCAACGCTTCGGCCGTCTTGTCCTTGGCGTGTTGGCTATGCTGGTGTCCGGCTGGCCTGTCCTGGCTCAAGAACCGCTGCGCGTCGCCTCGACGTCGTTTCCGACCAGCCTTGGCGTGCCATTCACGTCCGTCGGCCAGCCCTCAAGCGGGGTCTGGACAGCGATGTTCGACGCCCTCACGGTGATCGATCCCGACGGCGAACTGAAACCTGGGCTGGCGGTTAGCTGGACCAACACGGACGAGACAACCTGGCGGTTCACCCTTCGTGAAGGCGTGACCTTCCACTCCGGCCGCCCGTTCAATGCCCAGGCCGCGGCGGACGTAATCGCTTTGCTGTTGTCTGATTCCGGTCGCGCCTTCTACGTCACCTCTACGATCAACACCATCGCGGCAGCGCGGGCCATCTCTGAAACGGAACTGGAGATCGTCACCGCCGTTCCCGATCCGCTCATCCCCAAGAAGTTGAGCATTATCTACATGATCGATCCGCAGGCGTGGGACGAACTGGGGCGTGATGGCTTTGGCAGCGCGCCCGTGGGTACGGGCCCGTTCAGGCTGGAAAGTTGGGGGCGCACCGAGGCCCGCATCCGGTTTGTCCGTCATGCCGACGCGTGGCGCACGGCCAAGGTCGAACGGATGGAAATGCCGGTGATTCCAGATCCCTTCGCCCGCCTGCAGGCCCTGCAGTCCGATCAGATCGACATGGTCGGTGGTCTCGCGCCCGATGAGCTTGACCTGCTTGATCCCGACCGGTTCTATCAATATGCCGTCCCGTCCCTGCAAGTCATGGCGATTGCCATGCGCAACGTTGGCAATCCGGACTCTCCCTTGCAGATTGCCGCCGTGCGCCGCGCGCTCAACCACGCGGTTGATGTTCAGGGCATCGCTGATGCCTTTTTCCGCGGCCAGGTCGACCGGCCCAGCCAGGGAGTCATGCCAAATACCTTCGGGTTCAATCCGGCCCTTCAGCCCTACGCCTACGATCCGGCGCAGGCTCGCGCCATGCTTGCCGCCGAGGGCTATCCCGATGGCTTCGATCTACAGATGGAAGTCATGGCTGACCAGGGACCCGGCGGCAGTGCCATGTATCAGAAAGTGGCGCAGGACCTGCGTGCCATCGGACTTGATGTCACCCTGCGCTCGGTGCCGTTCGCCAACTGGCTGGAAAAATTCACCGGTGGCGGCTGGGGCGACGTCGATGCCTTCTCTTTTGTCTGGGACAGCGGCGCCTATGCCGATGCCAGCCGGCCGATCTCGCTGCACTCCTGCAACAAGCCCAATCCCTTTTTCTGTGATGAGTCCGTGATGGATCTCATCAACGCCGCCAACGTGGAAATGGATACCGACAAGCGCCGCGCGTTGCTCCAGGACGTTCTGGCCCGGGCTCATGAGAACCCGCCGTCCATCCTGCTGGTGCCCGTCATGCCGACCTACGCTGTCTCCAAGCGCATCACCGCGCTGCGTGCGCGCAGCCATGGCCCATACTACGCTGAGGTGGAAAAGGCAGAGTAGGGGGACTTAGTTAGTCGGAGAAGAAATCTTCGTCTATGCGCAAGATGGGCAGAGCGTTTTTCTCGCGCACACCGACACCGTGCTTGATCATCAGGGAGGCGAGGCGCTCACCATCTATCAGAATGATGCGCTTGGAAATCTTGGCGACGAAACTCTCAGCCTCTGACGTGAAATACGATGTCGTGGCAAGAATCCCCTTGGATGCATTGAATCCTTCCAGGCTGCCGACGAAGGCTTGAACGGCGGGTCGGCCTACGGATTTGTCCCGCGCATATTTTTTGGCCTGAATGTACACCCTATCCAACCCCAGGGTGTCTTCGTTGATGACGCCGTCCACGCCCTCGTCGCCCGACCGGCCAATGGCCTTGCCCATTTCTGCGCGCCCGCCGCCGTACCCCATGCCGACCAGCAGGTCCACGATCACCCGTTCAAACGCCTCGGGCGTCAGAGACAGCAATCTGTCCATGATGTCTGCCTTCAAGGCGTCCCTCAACGCGGCGTAAGCTTCCTCCATCTGTTCTTCCGGGTTGGTGTCGCTTACCTCTGCATCCTGACCGGGTTCCGAGGGGTCGTCTGTTTTGGGTACGCTCCTGCTCGCGTGTTTCCACTCCACGTACGACGGGAAGCGCTTCAATATGTCATTCGTGATTTCCGCTGGATTTTCGGCCAACAAGGCGCGCCCTGCGTCAGTGATTTTGAACCGCGCCTTGCCGGTGGTTTCCAACAGTCCCGCCTTTTCAAGGTAGATTCGCGCCCAGGACGTGCGGTTGACCAGATAGGTCTGCCGTCCGCTCGGCAACAACGCCGAAACGTCCTCGTCCGTCAGGTTCAACACTTGGGCGAGCTGCGTGCGCGCATCCGAGATTTGCGTTTCGCCCCCGGCAGCGATCTTGAGCAGGGGCAGCATCAGCTTCCAGAATTTTGGCACGGCCATTTTTCAAACTTCTAAAAGTTTTGAAACTAGGGCCTCTATTTTTTTAGAGACTCCATCTTTCTTTAACGCGTCTCTTATCCGTTTTCTCGCTGTCGTAAAATACATGTCCCGATCAAGCTCAACCGTCTCAGCACATTCTGTCGCTTTTTCGCCAGCGGAGACTATTGCCCTGTGTGCCCCAATCGACGGGTCAAACCTGGGGATGGGTAAAGTAAACATAACTTTATCAAAATCTCGAGCACCCCATTGCCCTCGGCTCTGCAAGTGTTCCGCTGCCTTACGAGCAGTTTCGCTGTTTATTATCGTCGCCAAGAAATGACCTTCCTCAATCGAGTCCAAGCGCATCCAATAGAGCTTGTGATCAATTACGGCGTCTTCATCCATTACTATTGCAGCGGCGGGTAGCGTACCTGCTTTCGCATAGACCAATCGGATGGGAGCGAGCGGAAATTGCGACGAGAGTTTACCGTAGTAGTCCAGTTGCTCCACTAGAGTCATGTCACCCGAACCGAATTGACTCCACTTACTTTCAGCTTCTGATAGCCAGTCGGCCAAATTCGGGAAGCCTTCGACACCTGCGGCATCAGAATCTAAAACTCTTTGGCGATAGGGAATTATCCCTAAGCGTGAGGACAGAACGCGGAATGGCGCGATTGACTCGCCCAAATATACAGGCCTTAGGAATTGAGATTCTATGGAGCCAACAAGTGGTGATAGATCTTTCCAAGGCTTTTTTCTTGCTTACTGCGGTAGCTAACAACCCTTGGAGATTGGCTGCTTTCGCCCAATTTTCCGCTTTTCGCTCTCTCAACCATACACAGCATTCGTGGAACCAGTGTGGCCCCCTGTTTAAATGAAGATCTATATGGCGACTTTGCTTCGAACGACACTTCTATGGGCCGATCACTCTTTTTCCTATCAAGGTGCCTTTGCGCCAACGTTCTAGACGCATCGCGAAGCGGAAGGTGGCCTCTAAACCTGATTGAATGATCCGGAAGACTCGATGCTAAGGTGGACCGTGTCGCGAAAAGAACCGATGAAGGAACCGGAAATAAAGGGCTCACATCATCGTCAAAAATCCAAGTATCTTCAAAAGACACATTGCTGCCGGAGAAGCGTCCAGAGCGAAAAGGTTCGTACTGTCCGCGAGTAACTGCGGCAAGCGGCATTACAAAAGCGATCTTACCGCCACGCGACAAATATTTTTCAGCAGCCTTGGCAAAAAACAGGCTCGATAAGTCCTGATGGGTTGCGAGCTTCCCGCCTACCCAAATGTCGAGGCCCTGCATCTCTTCTTTGGCACGCTTTTGCATGGGTTTAGCCATATAACGGAAAGACAACCAAGGGGGGTTGCCCACGACAACATCGGGGCGATTGGATGTCTCAGATAACCACAGAGGACGACTCAAGTTGCGAGCAACATAGCCCCAAATGTGATTGCGCCCTGCTTCATAAAGACTACGGAACTGTTCGTAAGTCGATAGCAGGACACTTTCCTCGTCACCATGCAAGCTGACTTCATGACGTAGAGCTGATCGAACTGAATCAGTGTTAGCTCCCTGCGCAGAGTATCTAAGCAGTGTGTCAATCACTTTGTCGAATATGGCCGGCCTTTCACATACAGTTGCAGGAAAGACTAGGGCGACAGGGCTTTCATCTGAGTCCCGGCCCGGAACAGTTATGACAACCTCTTGCTTGGCCATCATATGCCTTACGTTCCACTGAAGAGCGCCTCCCAAATAAACCGGCAGTGTCAGTTCGCTCTTTCTTGTTTGCAGTGTATCTCCCAGAGCCAACAAGTAGGTCACTCTAGCGATAATGACGGCGACGGGGTGAATATCCATCCCGTAAACCTGAGTGCAGCAAAGTGCAGCAGTATCTTCGCCGGGGACACGGGCTTTGCGCGCCGAATTCACCAGCCTCCTTATTGCGTGGAAAAGAAAACTGCCGGAGCCGCAGGCGGGATCGAGAACTTTCTGCTTGAGTGGGTCATTGATTGCTTGTTCGCAGACCAGGTCTGCCAACCAGTCGGGTGTGTAATATTCACCGAGATCGTGGCGTTGTTCTGGATCAATAAGTGACTCATAAAGGACTTTCAGAACATCTGTGTCGACGCTGTCCAGATCGAATCGCTCAACTTGTTTCGCGAGGCGCTCGACTAGCTCAACGCCGTCCTTCTGGGAGATAACCCAGTCAAAAAAATCACTTTCAATCGCACCACGAATTCCAGCGTCTAAGAAAAGTCTGCCAGATAACATGTCACCGGCACTTGGTATTGGAAGTCCTAAGGCGCGATGCGCAATCGACTTAGCAACACATATCAAATATGTGTGTTGTAGCCAGAGTTCGTCGTCCTCAATAGCCTTACCGTACACGATGGCAAGTAATTGATCCCAAAGTTGCCGCTTTAGACTCGCGTCGGGATGGCTCTTAGCGTCTATCCAGAGGTCGCGTAGGACCGAGAGGCTGCGGCGATAAGCAACGCTTTCTCGACCAAGTTCTTTAACAATGGTTAGTGGGTCAGGTGGAAGGTCGGGCGCTAACGCAACAGCGCCATCGATCCAAGCCATTAACTCTCGAGGTTTGTTGGGATCGGCTCGAAAGCGTTTCAGTTCCGCAAGCTGACCATCATTATTCTCGTATGCAATGTACTCAGAGCCGTCGGTCGCAAGCCCAATGTATTTCGATCGCGTCGCCGCTTCACGCTCTTGCAAGTAACGAGAAAGTTCTTCCTCTGCATCACCGGTTTCGCGATCCAAGTCTGTCTTAAACTCAAAAACGGTGTTGCCGAGTAGAGCATCGGTTCGACCCCTGGCTTCGGGCAAAGCTTTCTCAAAATCTATGGCTTTGCTATCCGCACCCAGTCCATCCGTGAGGACTTTGTAAATAAGGGCTCTTACTTTTTCGTGCCTCGGTTTTGACGCAAGCTCTCCGACGATTTCTTCAAGATCACTATCAGTAAGTTTCATACCCGCCGTTCTCTACGTTGATGACGAAGACAGACTAAATGTTTGGCGGGTCTCTCACCCCACATCTTTTGCGAGCTTAACTGTCTGCCTTCGCCTCGCCTAGATGTCACCTGCCGCGGCGGCAGCTGCTGATACGAAGTTCGGGCGGAAAGGGTGCGAGCGTCTCAAGCGGGTCGCGAGACCCCTAATTCGTCCATACAAACCGGCGTGATTCGGGCGTGCATGGGCTCGTTTGACTCAAAAATAACGCATTGAAATATATGATAAATTTGGACCAAACCCGCAGAACGCCGTGGCGTGCATGGGCTCGTTCCTCGATTTTTTCGCCGGAAGTTTTTTTGGCGTCTCTTTTCACCATCGACGCACGCTAGGGTAACGTCCGCTCATGCCTGATGTTCTGCTCACCCTCGGCCTCGACGGCCACACCTTGCTGCTCTACGGCCACCTCGTGCTGTTCGTCTACTGGCTGGGGCCCGATTGGGGCGTCTACGTCACCACGCACTACATCTGTAAGCCCGGTCTGCCCATCGACGAGCGCCGCCGCTTCCTCGCCGCCATGCTGCGCATCGATCTGGTGCCGCGCTCGTGCCTGATCCTGCTGTTTCCGGTCGGGCTGACGCTGGCCGCCGGTCTGGACATGAGCCCCGTCTCGGGCGTGTGGCTGCTGCCCGTCTGGGCGTTCTTCCTCGCCTGGCTGGTGTTGTCGTGGGCGGTCTACCTTAACAGGGGGCCGCAGGGCGGCGGGCTGTTCCGCCGCATCGACAACGGTCTGCGCTGGGTGGTTGCGCCGGTCCTCGTTGTCATCGGCGGTGCGTCGCTGGTCTTCGACATCGGCTTCGGCGCCAACTGGCTCGGGCTCAAGGTCATGCTGTTCGGGGTGCTGATCTTCCTTGGCCTGTGGCTGCGCTCCTTCGTCGCCGATCTGGTGCTCGGCTTTCAGCGCCTCGGTGCCGAGGGCTCCACGCCAGAGGTTGAGGCCATATTCACCACCATGCTGTCGCGCTCTAAACGCGTGGTTTATCTGTTCTGGGGCACCTCGCTGGTGCTGGCCTTCCTCGGACTGGTCAAGCCGTTCTGATCACTCACCAATGACCGCGTCGATCTGTGCGGCCCGCATGCGGATGCGCTCCGGTGCAGCCTCAATCACATTGCCGCCCAGCGGCGCCGGGCTCCAGGTTTCCGCCCCCGGCACGCGTTTGGCGTCGTCCTCCAGTGCCACCGTGCGCACGCGCACTTGAGGTAGCTTGTCTGCCAGGGGGTAGGCCCAATAGGCGTCGAAGGCTTTGTGCATCGTCGGGGCCATTTTGATCTGCTCAACGAAGGCGGTGTGCAGAATGTCCGCCGATGGCAACCCCCGCCCACGCAGATTCTCCGTGCCTTTCTTGAACCACGGCAGGTAGGTGTTCAGATCCCGCAGGCGATTCCACAGAAACACCACATACAGACCCGCCTGGTCGGGCTCTACCTTGGGCACATGCCCGTCCGCCCACATCTTCAGGGTCTCGCCCTGGTGATAGACCATGCGGTTGAGGATCAACGTGTGAAAACGACCCGGGTCCTGCAGCGCCATCTCCACGCCGATCCGGGCGCTGAGGTTTGAGCCGAAGAATGCGAATTCCTCCAGCCCCGCAGCGTCGGCGAAGCGCAGGACCGCGTCGGCGAAGTAGCTCAGGTCCGGTACTTCCCCGGCGCTGGCCGGTGGCGGTGAGGAGTCGCCCATCCCCATGACGTCCGGCGCATAGACCGGGCGCAACGCCGCCAGCGCATCGAGCAAAGGTTTTTGGGTGCGGGCGGTGTGCGGTCCAGGGTGCAGAAACAGCAGCGGGACTTTCGCCGCCGCCGGACTGTTTATGGCAGGACCGCCTTGCCAGTAGTGCACTTGCCCTTCTGCGATGTCAGCAAACCGCCGTTTCACTTCGCCGTCGGTTGCCACTGGAGGCGGTGCGGTTGTTAGTCCTGTCGTCTGGCCGGGTACGGGATCGGCCGTCGCTTGGGTGAGTTCGCGGGAGATGAGCCATGGCCCGCCAGGATCGCGCACAAGCTCCATGTAATACCGGCCCGATCGTTGTTCCGCGGCGGTGCTCCCTTTCGATGAAAAGGTCACGGTGTAGGTGCCCTGAATGATGCCGCGGTCGCCGTTGGCAGTGAGCACCTCTGGCATCACGTCCATGCGCACGTCGTAGTTTTCAAGAAAGGCCCTGTAGCTGCCGCCCACAGCCGCGCGTCCGGACAGGGTTTCCGCCCCCATGGGGTGATAGATCGTGTCCTCGGTCAGGCGTGAGACGACCCCCTCCGCGTCCGCCGTGTTCCAGGCGTCAAAGAAGGCATCGTGGAAGGCGCGGACGGTCGGATCCTCCTGCGCCAGCGCCCGTCCCGCAGTCACACCCGCAGTCACACCCGCGGTCACACCGGCGGCCAGCGTGAACATAACCCACAGCCCCAAAATCCTGACCATCAAGGCACCTCCCCCTAGCGTTCACATCCCCGGGTGCCCTTCCGTTCAGCCCCGGTTTGATCTGGCGCAATGATCTACCATGGGGCGCTCAGCGTAAACTTGTTATACTCATATGATGATTTGCGGCGCCGCGCCTGGGCGTCAGAGAGAGGGACGAAAGCCATGCTGGTCAACAATTGGTATGTCGCTGCGGCGAGCGATGAGGTTACCACCACGCCCCATCGCACGCGCATGCTCGGAGCCGATTTCGTCCTGTTCCGCACCGAGAGCGGCGAGCTGCACTGCCTGTCCGACGTATGTTGCCACCGCGGCGGGGCCTTGCACCGGGGCGAAGTGTCCGGCGGCTGCATTGTCTGTCCCTACCACGGCTGGGAATTCGACGGCGCGGGCGTGTGCACCAAGATTCCGGCGATGGGCGATGACATCACCATCCCCAAGCGCGCCCGGATCGATTCTTATCCCGTCGAAGAGCGCCTGGGGCTGATCTGGGTGTTCATCGGCGATCAAGCGGAAGCAGACCGGCCAGACATTCCCGACTGGTTCCAGCCCTACCTCGACAATCCGGAATGGCGGGTGGTGCGCTACAACTACGAATGGACAGAATGCAACTGGGAGCGTTTGTGCGAGAACTCGCTGGATACGTCGCATCCATCTTTCGTGCACAAGCGCTTCGGTAGCCGCATTTCGCCTAAGGCCAACATTGTGCCGATCGAGCCCACCGAACACGGCGCCAAGGTCAGCCGCGAACGCGCGGCGCCGGCGGCCAGCCAGAAACGCGGCGCTATCGCCAAGCTTCTACCCAAAGACCGCAAGACCACCCGCGTCACCGTCGAATGGAGCATGATCGGTCTGGCCGAGATGCTGTTTCAGGAGATGACGACAGAGATAACTCAGGTGTTGTACTCGGTGCGTACCCCGGTCGATGAGCACACGGTCCGCTCTTACGGTTTTCAGGCCCGCAACTTCCTGATGGAGCCGGAGCACGATGCGGACCGGATTGAGGGCCTCTATGAAGCCATCAAGGAAGACCACGACATCGTCCGCATGCTCAAGCCGCGGTTCACCGTCTCCTCCAACACGCGGGAGATGCTGATCGAATCGGACGGCATGGAACTGGCGTTCCGCAACAAGGTGCGCGACTGGCGCGACATGGGCCGCTATGTCGACGGCGAGGCGCTGGAGCGTCTCGGGCAGCGTGACGTGTTCGTCGCCCCCTCGCCGGGCCGCGCCGCTGACCCCAAGGGCTGGGTGCACCAGACCCTGCCAATGCTGGCCGGGTCGAAAGAGGTGTCGGTGGCCGCTGCCGAGTAAACGTTTTAAATAGCGGTTTGAATGGTTTATTCGTCGTCGTCGATGCTGCGCAGAATTTTCCGAAGCACGACGGCGACGACCTCTCGTTCTTCGTCACTGATTCCTTCGAGCATTTTGTGCTCAATGACGTTTTCCTTGACGATGACCGTTTCGAACGTGTCGAGGCCTTTCTGCGTTACAGAAACGATAACTCCGCGCCCGTCGTTAGGGTCTTTGCGGCGCGTCACGAGGCCTTTCTTTTCCATGCGCGTCAGCACATTTGTCATCCCCCCCGTCGTGAGCAGGTTGTGGCGCGAGATGGCGTTTGGATTTGCCTCATAGGGAGGGCCGGAGACGATCAGCGCGGCTAGCGTTTGCAGTTCGGTGTAGTTGAGGCCGTTTTGACTCAGAAGACGGCTCAATCGCTGCATAAAGATGTCGTTGATCCGCGTGACCCGGCCCCACACCTGCCAAGGCGTGATGTCCATGTCCGAGCGTTGTTCGGCCCACTCGCGGCTCAGCCGGTCGAGCCGGTCCTCTTCTTCTGACAAAGCTTTCGTCCCAGGTTTCAAACCCTATTGCGGCGCCATACCTGCCCTAAACCCAGCGGTTTTGTAAGAAAAAAGATCGAATGACGGAGAAAATTCCAAACACGTCGCCGCCTAAAATATCTTGACATATAGCTTTTATAAAAGGTTTAGTTGAAGTGTGTAAGGCGAGGGAGGCTTATTATGACTACTCAAAGATGTTTGACGTTAGGCCGGGATCTGATTGCTGGCGTATCGCTACTTGCACTCACAACCGGGTATGCCACAGCCCAGCCGGCCTCGGATTTGGCGCTTGAGGAAATCGTTGTCAAAGGCTTGAAACGGGATCAATCGCTGCAGGACGTACCTGCGTCTGTGACTGTTTTTTCTGCGGACGCGATTGAGCGCCAAAACATTACCCGTCCCGCGGATTTCATCGAACTCACACCCAATGTCGTTATGGTCGATAGCAACCACGCCGGCGAAACGTTGATTACCGTGCGTGGCGATGCCCAAACCTGAAACACGGAAGCTCCCGTTGCCGTGGTGGTCGACGGTGTCGTGTTGACAGGCCGCAATCAATTCAACGGCGAACTGTTTGACCTTGAGCAGATCGAAGTTCTGAAGGGTCCGCAAGGGTATCTGTATGGACGAAACGCAATTGCAGGCGCCATCGTCATCAATACAAAACAGCCGACCAATGAATTCGAGGGCAAGGCGTCTTTCGGGTACGGCAAAGCGCAAGAGGCGCGTTCGCGGTTCTCCGTCAGTGGTCCAATAGTCGAGGATGAGCTCTATATTCGCCTGGCCGGTGCCTTCATTGACCGTCAGGGGTACTTCCGCAATGTCACGCGCGGCGACTTTGAAGATCCATTCAACGAAAAGTCAGGCCGGCTTCGGCTCCTGTGGACGCCCGGCGACTCCTTCACGTTCGATCTGCGTGGGTCCTTGAGCCGGGTCACCGGCAGCGCAACCCAGTTCAGTCCGCAAACATTGATCGGTGCGCTTCAGACGTCGCCTGAGGCGGGGAACATCGATATCAACACGGTCCACGACATTCCTTTTGTGCGCAATGTGGATGGGCGCAACAAACAGACCAAAGAGTCGATCGCACTTAAAATGGATTATGACATCGGCAACGGCACGTTGACGAGCGTCACGTCCTATGACGATGTGCTCGACGTCTTCGCCAGTGACGATTTTCCTTACTTCGCAACCGAGGACAGCACCCAGTTTAACGTGGTGTCGCATGAAGCTTTCAGTCAGGAGCTGCGGTACTCGTCCCCCGCCGAAGACCGGTTGAGCTATATTGTTGGTGCGTATTACACAAGCATCGACAACACGCCGAACATCCATGCAGCGCTTGGTGACGATCCTGGCGGCTTCGTGCTGGATGCGTTCGAGCCCATTCTCACAGGCCCCAATCAGACCTTCAGCTTCATTTCTGACAACGTTAAGACCGACGCATGGGCTGCCTTTGCCATCATAAACTATGACGTAACAGATGATCTGGAGCTGACCCTCGCTGGCCGGTATGACCACGAAGACAAGGACACGACTGACGTATCGCCGCCGCAGTTCTCGCCGTCTTCTGGGCTAGAGCGCTCGCAAACCTTCAAAGAGTTTCAGCCGAAAGTGAATCTGACGTGGCGAGCGACAGATGATCTCACCCTATATGGAGGCTACGCCAAGGGTTTCCAGGCCGGTGGCTTCAACGGCGCACAAACCTTCGACCGCACCGGCGGAACCGTGCCAAACGAGTTCGGCGAGTCAACCGCCGACAACTTCGAAGGCGGCTTCAAGAGCACTCTGATGGACGGCGGTGTTCTGTTCAACGGAGCGGTGTTCTTCAATACAAAGAAGAATGCACAGCAATTCCAGTTTGTCCCGGCGGGCACGTTGAACGCGGTAACGGTGATCGATGAAATCGAGTTGCTTGGCTTCGAATTGGAAGCCGCCGCACAATTGACGGACAGCCTGAATTTGTCCGCGGGACTTGGGTATATAGACGCGGAAATCACGAAGTTGGCGTCCGACCCCATCAGTGTCGGCAACCGCGCGCCGTTTGTGCCGGAGGTCACCGGAAACCTCTCGTTGACCCACACGGCCGATCTCGGCGGTGCCACCGGTGCATCGGGTCTGTCCCTTGTGTCCAACATCTCCTACGAGTACCGCGGCAATCAGCACTTTAACTCGCGGAACTCGTTTGGTTCCAAGCGCGAGTCTTTGAATCTCCTCGATGCCCGTATCGCGCTCGAAACAGATAGTTGGTCCTTTGCCCTGTGGGGTAAGAATTTGACCAAGGAGCTATATCCGGAAGACGTCGTGACGGTCTTCACGGATGCGCCGCTCACCACATACGTAACATTCCGGTCGGCGCCGAGGACGTGGGGCGCAGATCTGACGGTGAGGTTTTAGATCGCGAACCGGGGCCGCCGGGATGATGCCCTCTCCCCAGACTCCCGGCGGTTTCCGGCCTCGTCCCCATGCTGTCTAACCGTCTGGTCATGGCCGTGATGTTGTCTCCAGCTTGCAGTTTAAGATCGGTCTCAAGATGACTATGCGGCGCAGGTCGGTTATCGGAACGGCTGCCGCCCTGGCAGCGGCACAACTCAAATACGGTCGGTTGATACGCGACGCTGCCGCCGCGGAGGACCTCGAGAGTGACGTTCTGATTGTCGGCGCCGGCGCGTCAGGTGCAGCTGCCGCGTGGCGTCTGTCCGCGCAAGGTATCGGTGTGACCTGTCTGGAGCAGGGCGACTGGCTGGACTACCTCTCCATCCCAAGTCTATACGACGATTGGGAGCTCGTCCGTCAGCGCAGCTGGAACCCAAATCCGAACGTGCGCGGATTGGTGTCCGATTATCCCATCAATGACGCGGAGTCGCCGATCAAGCCATTGATGTACAATGGCGTCGGCGGCTCAACGATCATGTGGTCATGTCACGCGCCGCGATTTCATCCGTCCGACTTCAAGACTCAAACTCTCGACGGTGTCGGCGCGGATTGGCCGCTTTCATATTGGGATCTCGAACCATATTACGATCTCAACGATCGTATCTCGGGAGTCTCAGGCCTAAACGGAGACCCGGCAAATCCGCCCCGTCCACCGCGTCCGTTGCGGCCGATACCGATTGGCAAGGGTGCGGAGCGCCTGGGGCGTGCGCTCGACGGCCTTGGTTGGCATTGGTGGCCGAATGACATCCAGGTATACGAGTCAGCGTATGGGGACGAAACCGGCGACTGCAACCACTGCGGCCCGTGCGAACTGGCGTGCCCGGTGCGGGCAAAAGCGAGTACGGATATCACCTACTGGCCGAAGGCCTTGGATCAAGGCACAAGATTGATTACCGGCGCACGCGTATTCCAAATCGAGACCGATGCGTCGGGCCGCGCAACAGGTGCAGCGTACTTTGATCGCGGCGGTACCTTACGCCGAGTGCGCGCCAGGGTCGTGATTGTTGCTGCAAATGGCATCGGAACGCCGCGGTTGCTCCACCTTTCGGCGTCGAAAAAACAGCCTAACGGTCTTGCAAACTTCTCGGGAATGGTGGGGCGCCACCTAATGATGCATCCCGTCGCAATTGTCACAGGTGTATTCGACGAAGACCTTGAAGGATGCAAAGGCATCACTGCCAACAGCATCGTTAGCAAAGAATTCTACGAGACAGATGAACAGCGTGGTTTCAAACGCGGTTACATGCTTCAGTTCTTACGTAGTCTGGGCCCCGTACTGACGGCGCTCGGAGGTTACGGAGTCCCGATCGAGTGGGGAAGGGGGCATCATCGGCGCATGCGAGAGGTGTTTAACCACACGGCCTCGGCCGGGGTGGTCTGCGAAGACCTGGCAAGTCCCGATAACCGCGTTACGCTCGACGATACCTTAACCGACTCAGATGGCATTCCCGCGCCCAAGGTCACTTATACGTTGGGTGAAAATGCCCGGCGCATGATCGCGCACGGCGTGGAAAGATCCACAGAGGTCATGAAGGCTGCAGGCGCGAAAGAAATTCATCAAATCGGTTTGGTCGAACAAGGAGGGTTTCACCTCTTGGGAACCGCGCGAATGGGAGCCGATCCGGAGCAATCAGTTCTCAATTCTTGGAATCAGGCGCACGATGTCGAGAATCTATTTGTCGTCGACGGCAGCGCCTTTGCGACCGCGGCGGCAGTCAATCCCACTCACACGTTGCAGGCACTGGCCCTCAGAGCGGCGGATCACATCGTCGAAACACGCAGGGAATTATGACGGGCACAGACGCATCAGCCACAGTTGCCAACACGTCACAGGTCGCTGCCCTGCTTGATGCCATTATACCTTCGGAGGATCAGTTGCCTTCAGCCGGCATGCCTGAGCTCGTTGAAGCATTCCTGGCCGATGTCGCTGAGGATGAGTCCGAAGGCGTTGTCGTCCGCGTTTTAACGCAACTTCCAATAGATTTTCCGGAGCTAGATCGAGAAGTCCGTGAAGATCTGGCGCGCAAAGTTCAAGACTCTAATCCCCGCGATTTCGATATCGTCTTACGCCATACTTATAACGCCTACTATGCCTCCACTACCGTGCGTGACGCGCTCGAACAAACTACCGGGTATCCGGCCCGGCCGCCGAATACGGCCGGATACGAACTTGCCTCGTTTGACGAAAATACCTTAGTGACTCAACGCGCCCGGGCACCGTTCTGGCGCCGCGTTTGATTCGGTCGCTCAACGCGTCCTCCTCCTGACGTCACTACGGCCTTTCAAGCTCGACTGTGTCCTCTTCAGAGACCGGTTGCGCGTCCAGTGTCTTTTCTTTGCTGATATGATGTATGTTGTCGCCTATTCGATCGGCCAATCGCGTTATAAAATTGACGGGTTGGAGAGGTTTTTCGTGGGTTTGCCTAGCGTATTGCGCGATCCTTGTGCGCTGGGTGACTTCGCACCGTGCGAGAGAGGGGAGGCCCGCCAATGCTCGGAAAATTCTATCGGCCACCGTTTGTCGGCATCATCGCCTTCGTGACCGTTATCATGGCGCAGCCGCTCGGCCATACGCTTTTTGTCATGATGAAGGACCTGTTCGGCTCAGCCGATGAAACGTCCTTCTGGGCCAGCTTCCTGTGCGGCCTCATCGGATTCGCTCTGGTCTGGATCGGTCTCAAGAAACAGGAGACCGCCGCCACCTGGCTCGGCTTTGTTGGCGCTATCCTCATCTGGACCGGCTGGTTCGAGTTCACCTGGGAGTTTTTCGCTCACCTCCTCAACGTTCAGCCCATTATGAATGCGGAAACCGGTGATCTGGTCATGAGTCCGGGCCTGCAGGTCATTCAGGCGTCGGGCATTCTCATGCTCGCGGTCACGCTCCTGCTTTACTTTAACCGTGACACCCGCTGCACCGCATTCCGCTGGCTGCACAAGAATGCCCACATGGACCCGGGTAAGACCGGCCCCTGGAAAGACCGAGACTATGCGCGTATCACAGCGCTAGAAACGATCTTCGTCATATGGTTCATCTACGTCGTCAATCTCACCTTGTATGATGAGCGCATTCTCGGTGCCTATCATCCTGTCACCTATGCCGTGTTTTTCGGTTTTCTGGTGTGGGCTATCTATCTCAACACGCGTCTGATCAAGTATGCGCGGATGGCACCCGCCGTGCGCTATGCGATCCCGACGACCATCATCACCTGGCTTGATATCGAAGTGCTGAGCCGTTGGGGCATTCTCGATGAGTTCTGGCTGCATCCGGCGGAATATGCGCTCGAGATGAGTCTCGTCGTCGCCGCTTTCATTATCGCCGGTGTCGCCATATATCTCACGCCCGAACGCGGCGAAGAAAAGGCGGTGTAAGCCACATGATGTTTCGGTTTGATAAGAGATTTAGTATCGCAGTGGGCCTGGCGTTGGCCGTTTTGGCGTTTGCTGTCCCCTCTGCACAGGCAGACGTGTTCCCCACGGTGAAGGCCCGCACCCTGAACAAAGACCGATTCACGGTTCCCGAAGATTTCGAGAAGCCACGCAATATCTTGCTTGTCTCTATGGACCAGGGTTTGGAAGACGCGATAGATGCCTGGGATGCGGCGCTCTCACCTTTGCGCGCGAGCTCGGACAGAGTGGAAGTTTACAATACGCCTTTGATTAAGAAACCGGGCGCACTCATCCGGGGATTTATCAATGGCGGCTTTCGCGGGATCTACAAAGGAGACGACGTGCGGGACAGAGTAATCATTCTGTATCTTGAAGATCAAGATGCTGTCTTCGCTATGTTAGACATCAAAGAAGAAGACAAGTCCGCGCCAATGATTTTTGTCACCGATCAGGCCGGGGAAATCCTCGGACGCGTGCCGGGACCGGCGACGCCAGAGAACGTCGCCGCGGTCTCTGCTCTGGTTGCAGGTCCCTAGGGGCTTTACGCCCAGGGGTCTTCGATAAACCCTGGCTGGCGGTCTTCCAGAAAGCCGCGCACACGGTCCGGGATTTCGTCCGGGCTCTGGAGTTTGTACCCCAGTAGTTCAAAGCCGCATGTACCTGCGCGCTGTCCCATCCGCATCCAAGGATAAAACCCGCCCATCGACTGATAGTGCAGGGTCGATGGCACGAAGTCCCGATCAAGGTCGGCGATATTCGCTTGGAAGGATGCCAGTGAGGTGCCGGTGCGCACCGGGCCACCGTAGGTTAGCGGGTCTTCAATTTCTTCCGGGACGGGGCGGACGAACCGCGTAAGCAACCGCTCCTGCGACCAGATCACTGGCCCAATAACAACCGGCTCGGTGATGGCCGCTTCCATATGGGCGGACGGGTCCATGTCCGCAGGCAGCTCGACTTGGCCGTTGGCGTCGAAAGACAGAACTTGCGACGATCTGAAGTGACGCGGTTCGCAAGGTAACCCGTTCATGGGGTTGACCCATTGGTCCGCAAGTTCTCCGGTCTCCGGGTCCTGCCAAAAGCCGCACTCGATCATGTGCTGATCAATGCCGCCATCCGGGCGCATGGTTATTTTGTTGACGCTGTAACCATCGACGCGAAAGAGCTGTTGCGCGATCTCGCCTTGCGGCTTGCCCCAATAGGCCCCGCTATAGGCCCACAAACCGTCGACGTTCTTCGGGTCACCCCGCAGCTTGGCGTAGAGCTCGTTTTTGTTGATGTGGCCGTCCGCGGCGACTTTATCAGCTCCGAGGGCGAGGCTGGTCAGCAGAGCCGCGGAGCCCGCAAGCATGTGACGCCGGCTGTGTGAGGTCAGTGGTCCCTGGTTCATTTCCGGTCTCCTCAGCTTGACAAGGCCATGACGGCGCCGATGAGGGCGCCGAGAATGAGTACGACGGTCGATAGCGAGGCGATGCCGAAGCCGCGCATGCGCTTCTCCGCAGCCTCGTAATACCCGCGGGCATAGACGATACGGCCGATCGCGAAGATGAAGCCCAGAATGCCAGCAAACAGGTCGCCCCAAGCGGCGGCGAACAGCCAAAGTGCCGGCAAATGCATAATCAGCTGTTCGACCATGTTTTGATGAACGCGATTGACGCGCAGAAATTCTTCGGGTCCTTCGGTGAGCGGCGGCTTGATGCCCAGCTTCATCCGGGTCCGTCCTACTTTGAGCATGCAGTAGTAGTAGACGAAAATGGCTGCCAAGGTGGCGAGCGCCGTCAAAGGAAATTGCTCTAATATCATCCGGTTCCCCTTTCATGATTGCCGGTGGTTTTTGACCGCCGCTCTGTCATTATGGGTCATTATGAGGGTGCGCCTGATGCACGGCAACTAGGAGAACAGTATGTCCGAGAGGACCAGCCCGGTTAAGCGTACGACTATTTTTTGCCGGGATATTGAGAAGTCCTTGGTGCTCTACCGCGATATTCTGGGCTTTAAGGTGGCGGAGGACAAGACCGTCGCCGGCCCGGCAATGGCAAAGATGATTGGGCTCGACGATTGCAGCATGCACATCTGTCATCTGCAGGCCCACAACAGCGAAGACGGTCTCATCGGCCTGTATGAGATTACTGCCGACAATGTGCCGGAAACGTCTCCGCCACCACCGGGCCAGATACACTTAGGACAGGTGGCCGTAGTCGTGACGACCGATCAGCCCGATGCGATCTATGCTGATCTCGAAGCCAAGGGGTATGACTTCCTCACGCCACCAACCAAGTACACCAAGGAAGAAGACAGCGAGTACATGAAAGCCGGGATCTATACCGAGATGATCTTCTATGACCCGGACGGTGTGTTGGTCAGTGTCATGGGGTTTGAACCCAAGTAAGTGTTCAAGGAGGCGAAAATGAAGATGCGCGGTGTCCTTACAGGGCTCCTGTTTGCTCTCGTTACCTGGCCGGTCGCAGCTCAGACCTTCTCGAAAGGGGAGTTGGAAAACCATCTCCGCCTAATGATGGAGTGGTGGCCGGGAGAGTATGACAATCACGAGCAGATCGTGCGGCAGTCCGGCGGCGGGTTGGGCGACCCGGTCTATGAGCCTATTTTCAGAATTCACTCTCACTACATTCGTCTCGACCTGCCGGAGCTGGGCGAAAACGTCATGTACGTCGAGGAATACCTCAACAACGATCCCAGCAATATTTCCCGCATTCGGGTGTATTCCCTGTCCGTCGATGAGGCAGAGCAGGCCGTTAAGGTTCAGCTCTACGCGTTTAAAGACGGCCACGACCACATGATCGGAGCGCGGCTTGACCCCGAGCGCTTGGCGGCGATCAAGGCGTCGGAACTGCGGGCTTTTTCCGACCCCTGCGCGGTTTACATGCACTTTGAGGGGGCTCAATTCCGCGGCGGCATGAAACGGGAGTCCTGCGGTCAGGACGAATGGTTTGAGTATCAGATCGTCCTTGGTCCGGAACATAATTGGACCCGGGACCGGCTGATCAGCCGCGAGACCGGAGAGGTGACCTGGGACCAAACCGAGGGTGCCAACTACGCCTGGATTCAAATGACCAAAGCGCGGCGCTTCATCTGCACGGTCAACTACAACCTCAACGGCGATATGAGGAAGACCGAGTTCCTCACGGAAATCGAAGTGCATGACCAAGGTGGTGCCGCTGACATCGCCTGGCCGGACGGGCGCACTCTTGAGTTTCAGTTGCACGACCGCGAGTTCGGGTCGCCGTCGGAGCGGACATTCCCTCTGTTTCGTATCCATGAAAAAGGCAACACGGTTCCCATCGCCTATGCCTACGCCGTGGATGACGCCGACCGCTTCGGCCTTAACCTCGGCTGGTTCTACACCCTCTGCCGGTTGAAGGAGCAAGGCGCGCCGCGTCCCTGACCTGCGCTCGTTTTCATATGGAAGGGACCCGCCACATTGATACCGTCATCGCCGGCCTGCAGTCGCAGTTCGGTGACAGATGCTCGGTCAATCGTGATATCCGCGACCGGCACGGCCGTGGCGAGTCTTGGCATCCCGCTGAGCCGCCGGACGCAGTGGTGTTCGCGCAGTCCACAGACGAAGTTGCGGCGGTCGTGCGCCAATGTGCAGAGGCTGGGGTGCCGATTATTCCGTTTGGAGCAGGCACCTCTTTGGAAGGGCAGGTGCAGGCGGTGCGCGGTGGCGTTTGTCTCGATCTGTCGCAGATGAAAGCCATCGTCGCCGTCCATGCGGAGGACATGGATTGTGTCATCCAACCGGGCGTGACCCGGGAGGTGCTGAACGCTCATCTCCGTGACTCAGGGCTTTTCTTCCCCATCGACCCTGGCGCTGAGTGCACGATCGGCGGCATGGTCGCCACCCGTGCTTCGGGCACAAACGCGGTGCGCTATGGCACCATGCGCGAGAACGTTCTGGGGCTTACGGTTGTGATGGCCGACGGGTCTGTTATCAAAACCGGCGGCCGTGCCCGGAAATCTGCGGCAGGATATGACCTCACCCGCCTCTTCGTCGGTTCCGAAGGGACGCTTGGCATTGTCACGGAAATCACCCTTCGCCTGCACGGCGTGCCCGAAGCGATCGCTGCGGGCGTTGTTGCGTTTCCAGATATCGATGCCGCTGTGGAAACGGTCATTGAAGTCATCCAGACGGGCGTGCCGGTTGCGCGTATCGAGCTGATGGATGAGATCAGCATTGATGCCGTGAACCGCTACGCAAAGCTCGACCTGAACGTGGCGCCGACTCTGTTCATGGAATTTCACGGATCACCCGAAGGTGTGAGAGAGCAAGCAGAGACCGTGAAGGGGGTCGTTGAGTCGCAGGGTGGTGGCGAGTTCGCGTGGTCCGACAAGCCTGAAGAACGCTCAAAGTTGTGGCAGGCCCGTCACAATGCCTATTACGCGGGGCTCGCACTCAGGCCAGATGCCCGGGGTTTGGTAACCGACGTCTGTGTACCGATTTCCCGGTTGGCGGACTGTATTCGCGCGACCAAGCAAGATTTAGAGACCTGTCCCATGCCCGCGCCCCTGCTTGGTCACGTTGGCGACGGCAACTTCCACGTCTGTTTCATCATGGATCCCGACGATGAAGCACAAGTTCACGAAGCCGAGCGGCTGCACCGCCGCATGGTCGCGCGTGCGTTGGCTGCTGGCGGCACCTGTACGGGCGAGCACGGCATCGGTCTCGGCAAGCGTGACCTGCTTGTCGATGAAGCGGGTGACGCCGTTGACGTGATGGCGCGGATCAAACGGGCCTTAGACCCGGCCAATATTCTCAATCCAGGCAAAATGTTCGACCGGGGCGCTGGCTAGGATGGGGTATCGCCGCGTTTGCATCGTCGGTCCCGGCGCCATCGGCGGCATGATGGCTGTGAAGCTCATTCGCGCGGGTTTTGAGGTCTCTGCCCTGGTTCGCGAGCCACGTGTGGCCCAGATCGAGTCTTCGGGCATTACCCTTCATGATGACGGCGAAACATTTACCGAGACCCCAGCGGTGTCGGCTGATCCACACGAGCTTGGGCAGCATGATTTGGTGATCATCACCGTCAAGGAATATGCGTTGGCTGATGTCGCCCAACATATTGCGACGCTGACGGCCTCGGAAGGTCAGGTGGTTCAAATCACCAATGGAATTCCCTGGTGGTTCTTTCACGGGTTCGGAGCGGGGCTTCAGGGAACTAGACTGCAAAGTGTCGACAGAGGTGGTCAGGTCTCGCGCTACTTTGAAGCTGGCCGTCATATCGGTGGCGTCATCAACTGCGGTGTGTCGTGGCAGGATGACGGTTCGTTGCGTCATGATCACTCAAATCATCTTGCTTTGGGGCGCCCTGACAATACAGCCGACGGGATGGAGGAGGTCGCTGAGGTCTTCCGCACAGCGGGCTATAATACCGATGTGGTCGATACCATTCAGCAGGCTGTGATGACGAAGCTGCTCGCCAATATCAGTTTCAATCCGGTCAGCGCTCTCTGTAGTGCGACCCTTGATCGCTTGATTGCAAACGAGCATACCCGGCACCTTCTGTTGGGGCTCATGAATGAAGGCCGCGCCATCACCACGGCCGTCGGCCTCGATCCCGGGCCGGACCCCGCAGAGCGGTTTTCCAGTGCTACCAAAATGGGCGCGTCGAAGACCTCAATGCTGCAGGATGTCGAGGCGGGCAAGCCGCTGGAGATCAACGCCATTTTGGGGGCCGCCATTGAAATCGGCGAAAAGACGGGCGTGCCTATGCCGCTAAGCCAAGCCATGCTGGGCTTGCTCCAAGTGAAAATGCAAGGCGCAGCACTGTGACGGTGGCCGATCAACGCCTGGCTCCCATTGTTTCCGCGATGGAGGATGATGCCTTCGACGTGTTGTCCGTCGACATATTCGATACCTTGTTATGGCGTCGTGTGCCCGAACCCCAAGATATGTTCGTTCAGGTGGCGGCGGCACTCCACCGCGAGGAGGTTCTGGTGCAGGCTGTCAGCCCAGTGCAGTTCTCGGAGCTGAGGGCCGCCGCTGAGAAATCGGCGCGCGCCGCTGCAGAGGCCACGTCGGGCTCGCGCGAGGTTTTGCTTCTCGATATCTATGCGCACCTTCCGGATCACATTTGGCTGGCCGACGATAGCCGCGCTCGCGCTGTTCTTCAGGAGGTGGAGACCGAGGCTGCGGTGATGATTCTCGACGAAGACGTTGCCGCTTTGGTCCGCACGGTCAGGGACGGCGGTAAGAAGGTGATTCTTACCTCCGACACCTATTTCACTCGGGACCAGCTTATACAATTTCTAAAGGGGGCCGGGCTCGAGCCAGATACACTTCCCGAAGATCTCTATATCTCCAATGAACATGGCCGCCCCAAATGGCGTGATCTCTTCGATCTGGTTCTTAGCGATCTGGGCATCGCCGCAAACCGGCTGGTGCATGTCGGCGACAACATCGATGCAGATGTCGCGCCCTGCGCCGCCCGCGGCATAGGGTATGTCCACTACGACAAGTGGCTGGCCTTACCACGCGCGCAGGAGCATGAGTTCCCGCGCAACACCACACGCAGAGCGGACTGGATCGCCAAGGGCGGCGACGGTGGCCTTACTGGTCTGAGATCGCGCTTAGCCCATCGACCTCCGATCGATATGTCATCTGACGCGCAGCCCTATTGGGTATATGGCGCAACCGTGCTGGCGCCGTTGTTTGCTGCTTATGCGTATTGGGTCGATAAAACCGTCGCTGAATGCGAGAACGCGGCGGTGTTTGGTGTGATGCGCGAAGGACGCTTTCTTGCCCGCCTGATCGCCCAAGTGTCGGATACCCTTGAGCCGAAAGAGCTCTGGTTGTCCCGGCGGGCCGTTGTGCGCGCATCGCTGTGGCCGGATGACCTGTCGGCTTTGCCACAGGCCATTACCTACTGCCCCGGACCAACCACCGACGATATTCTGGCGCAGCTTGGCCTCACCCGCGGCGACCTGACCGGTGTCTTTAAGGACCCGGCCTTATTCGACATGCATGCGGCTGATGGGGTCCAGGCCTTCTTGCAGGGTGTGGCAGCCAGCGCAGAGCTGCAAAATAAACTCGCCAGCCACAGCGCCCGTCTGCGCGATAATCTGCTGACATATTTGGACGGAGTGATCGACTTTTCCGACATGGACACGATGGCGCTGCTTGATCTCGGCTATGCGGGCACCATTCAGACAGCACTGCAAACCATCCTTCAACGGGAAGGCCGGGAGGTTCAACTCACCGGGCTTTATGTCGCTGTAAATGCTCCCGGCATGGAGCGCGTGTTGTCCGGCGTGGACTTGCGCGCTCTGCTTGGTCGAGATGGCTTTTCTGGCGACCTGGTGCGCCTGCTTGAGCGCACCCCCGATATTCTTGAGCACGCGTGTATGTGTCGGGAAGGCAGTCTCGATAGCTTCGACGACGCAGGCGCGCCCGTTCTCCTGCCCAGCCAGCGCCCAGACGCGCAGGTCGTACAGATGGAAGCTATGCAGGATGGCATCCTCAATGGGGTGCGCGCGTGCATGACCGTTCTCGGGCCCGATGTGGTGGGGTCGTCCGCATTTCTGGCCCACGCTGCTGAAATCGTCCGGCAGGCGATGCTTCACCCGACCTCCACCGACGTGCAAACCATCGGTGGGTGGCTGCACGAGGCCAACTTTGATCTTGCGGACCAACGCGCCCTTGCGGACCTGCGTGTTGATGCGTCGCAGCTGGAATTCGGTGGTCCAGAGGCGTGGGCGTCCCTAGGGCGCTATGAGGCTTACTGGCCGCAGGCCGCGCTCAGCCGTATTTCGCCGGATATGGCGAAGATGTCTGCTGCAGTAGCTGGCGGCAGTGCTAACGCAGACGTCCTGTCCTCCGGCAGTATCTTTGGCGAGTTGGTCGTCATACCTGATTTCGGCGTCGGACCAGAACCAAATCGTGCGGTGTCCGCGCCTCTAACGGCTTCGCCACTCGGGCGCGCCGAGATTCGGATGGCGGTCAAATCGTTCGGGCCTGACGCGTTAAAATCCTTCACCGTTGCATGGCCAAGCGTTCCATCCATTCTATCTGTGGCGCTCTGTGGCCTCGTTTTTCAGGGCGAAAGCCAGCAGAATGTGGCCGACCTGACCAACCACGTGAAGTATGCGGGGGATATGATCCAGCAGCGCGGCTACATTGAAGTGGGTGCAAGCGGTGCGACAATGTCCGTCGACCTTGCGTCGGCGACTGTGCCGTGGCCGCATCAGTTGGACCTCGTCCTGCGGTTTACCTACGCCCGGCTTGGGCGAATGATGTGAGCGCCCGGTCATGACGACTCCTTCCACCCGCATGACCATGGTGACGGTCAACTTCAACTATGCGGATTATCTGCGTGAATGTATGACCTCCGTCACTGGGCAGCGCGGCTTTGACCGCGTCGATTATGTCGTCATGGATGGTGGATCCACCGACGACTCAGTAAAGATTATTGAGTCGATGGCAGATGATCTGCATCACTGGCAAAGCGAAGCCGATGACGGCATGTACCATGCCATTGAGCGCGGATTCGCTAAATCTGATGGCGACATCATGGGGTGGCTTAACTCTGACGACATGCTTGCGCCTTGGGCCATCCAGACCGCGCTCGACATTTTCGATCACCTTCCCGAAGTGCAATGGATTACATCCCGCTATCCCATGCAGGCGCGTAAGGATGGCGCCGTCATTAAGGCGGATTTTGTTCCTGGCGTCGATCAGTGGGGCTTCTTTAACGGCGAGCACATTAAGTCATCCGGCCTCCCGACGTCCGGGTGGATTGTCCAGGATTCGACGTTCTGGCGGCGCTCATTGTGGGAGGAGGTCGGAGGATCGTTCGATCATTCCTTGTCTCTGGCCTGTGATTTCGAACTGTGGTCGCGTTTTATTCAGAAGGCCGACTGCTACATCGTGCCCGTGCCCCTTGGCATCTACCGCTTCCAGGGCGAGAACAAAGCATTGGTGCAACGGGACGCTTATCGTGATGAATGTGTCAGCGTGCTCCAGCGTTTCACATCCATCATTCCGGAAGACGCAAACAGACTGGGTGAGCGGGTGTTCGCCAAGCATCTCGGCGCTTTGGGGTTTGGACATCTGGTCGACCCGTCCCGCAAACCGGTGTTTAAGTCCGTCGTCTTCAATCATGCGGACGGCCGCTATCACGCGGTTGACGTATAGCGCGACGTACCGTCTAGGCGCTTAGCTCGGTCTCGAGAATCTCTTTTAGCCATGCCGCTCGCTGAGACAGCGCGTGATCCCGCAGGCATCGCTTTTGACCGGCCAATGCGATGGCTTCACGTTCCGTCTCGTTATCCAGAAAATAGCGGAGCTTCGCGACCAGTTCCGCCGGTGTGCGGAAAGTTTCGATTTCCTCGCCCGGGGTGAAGAAGTCCGGAAGTTGCGGATGATGGGGCGTGAGCAGGAAGGCGCCGGCGCCAGTTGCTTCAATTAGGCGCATGTTCGGCGGCTGATTGCCAAAAGAGTCGATATCAATATTTACGACAATTTTTGCGCGCCGTAGCGTCGCAATCATTTCGTCGCCCCACACCGCACCGCGATTGAGCACCGCTACGGTCGGGTCAAGCGCGCTGGCATCGCCCATGTACAAGCCAAAAGAAAAGCCGTCAGGCGCGGGCTCGCGGCTTAGTGCGCCGATGTAGTTGAGGAGTTGAATGCGATAGGCGTGCTGACGTGTGACGCTACCTGAAAAGACTACGTCCAGATCTGGCGCACGCGGGATTTCCGTGGGTGGGCAAACGTCCGGGAAACCCGGATGAAACCGTATAACCTTTTTCGCACCCCGTTGCTTCGCCCAGTCAAACATATTGTCGAAGCTGGTCAGAATGACGTCGAAGGCAGACCAATCGGTCTGTTCCAGCGGCGGGAATCCAGACCAGCCCACGACCAGGCGCGGCCTTTTCTCCAGCTTGCGAACAAACGTGCTGTCGTAGTGATGGCAGTTGTTTAGGTACAAAACATCAGGATCAAACGCCGCAACCTGTTTGGCGCCTATAGACTCTAGGTCGGCAGGGTCGTGTCGGAGTCCGCTCTCTTGCCACCAACGAATTTGAGCTTCGGTCGCATTAATAACGACCTGCGCGGTTTCAAGTCCAAGCGCGCTGAGCGCACCAGACATGACATGGGGGGCGGCGAAACCCATACTGAGCAGTGCCTCTAGTTGATTCGCATAAGAGGCTGCGTGCAATTTGGAGTCTGAGAGGTATAAGTCTTCTATTGCTCCTTGATAGAACGTGTTTATCTGCAGGAAGCGGAACTGCGAATTGGACACGCAGAAGTCCTCTAGCTACGGCTGTTTTGTTGACTGAGTGCGGCGACCGTACTTTTTGCCGCATCCCTCATGAACGTGGTGGTTTCAGACTCACCAAAGCGGGCCTGTGCATCGAATGCGAGATCCAACGCGACACCGAACTTGCCGATACATACGGCGAAGGCCCACGCAATCGCATACCGTTGGAGCGTTTGAGCGTGAGTTCCTAGGTGATCGAGTGTGCGAAAATACAAGGCTTCCGCTGCGGTCGGACTGCCTCCGAACAGACCGGCAACGGGGTCAATGGCGCTAATTCTGCCGCCAAAGGCTTTCTCGATGACGTCGCCACGCACGCGTGGAAAGGCTTGCACATCCAAAGATGCCAACCAAAAGCCGGCTGCGGTTAATTCGGCATGCAGTTCGACGAACGTCTCTTCGCCTTCGTAGAACTGAGCAAAACCAGGCTCGATCTCCAAACACAGAATGCTGTCGAACCTAGCCTGATCAAGCCCTTGTAATACTGTCCAGTCGCATCCCTGGGTGTCCAGTTTGAGCCAATCAATCTCGTTTATGCCGAGGCTCTCCATCGCCCCAGACAACGTGATCGCATCGAAAGAGAGCTCTTTTTCAACTTTGAACAAGTCGGCAAATAGGTAGTGCTGGAGCGTATCGGTATTGGGTTTGAGCATGCTTGAGCAAGCCGGCAGGGCTGTTAGGTAGAAGGGTGTGTCGCTACTGGCCTTTGGGCCTCCGACAATTTTGTTTACAACATCATGCTTGGCGAACGCTTTGCCTAAGTCAGGGTTGAGGTCCCGTGTATCAGGATCAAAGCCGATGAAATGGCTAGCCGCTGCCAAAGCGCCCCACAAGGGGTGATCGGCCCCTGACGCGCCAACGTCGACCAACACGGGGCAAGCATCAGCTTTTTTCAAGAATTCGGTTATCGTTGTGGGGTCTGTAGGCGTCACAATCGCTGATACTCCACGTCAGAAATCCGTCTGTGTTCACAGTAACGGAACGCGGTGCATCCCGCTACTTTCTCCCACAATATTCAGAGCCTAAAACACAAACGGCGGCACAATGGGTGCCGCCGTCGTTATGCGAAGAATTCTTTGAAGGTCAGATGCCGCAGGTTTTCTCCGCGCTGGTCAGGTCATAGCCACCTTCGTCGATGTTGACCTGTTCCGCGACGCCATCGTTGACGACGATGGAGAAGCGCTTGCCGCGCGTGCCGAGACCAAACCCAGAGGCATCCAGTTCTAGTCCGAGTGCTTTGGTGTAGTCGCCGTTGCCGTCTGCCAGCATCATAATCTTGTCGCCGACCCCGCGGTCCTCGCCCCAGGCTTTCATGACAAAGGCGTCGTTCACGGCCATGCAGGCGATGGTGTCAAAGCCTTTGGCTTTGATGTCGTCGTAATTCTTCAAGTAGCTGGGCAGATGCTCGTTCGAGCACGTGGGGGTGAAGGCGCCCGGCACGGAAAACAGCGCGACTTTTTTGCCCGAGAACAGGTCATCGGTCGTGACGTCGTTCACGCCGTCGTTGGTTAGCACCTTAAAACTTCCTTGCGGCATTTTGTCGCCGTTACTGATGGTCATTGCGAGCGTCTCCTCCTTCGCGCTGATGCGGCGCACCGTGCGCCATTGATTTATAGGTTAGTTTCTGTACGTGTCGTGCAGCACGTATATGCCGTCGTCCACTTCCTCGAAGTACTCAGGAATATCGGGGTGCATCACCGGGTCACCGGTTTCGTCTTCAAGAAGGTTTTGCTGTGATACGTAGGCTACATAGTGAGAGGACTCATTCTCGGCAAACACGTGATAGAACGGCTGATCCTTGCGGGGACGCACATTCTCAGGAATGGACTCCCACCACTCCTCAGTGTTGTTGAATTCTGGATCGACATCAAAAATGACGCCGCGGAACGGAAACAACCGGTGGCGCACCACCTGGCCAATCCGGAATTTGGCTTCCAGCAAGCTTTCCTGTCCCGGCCAAGATGCCGACATGAGTGTCCCTTTCACGTTCACGGCCTTGCGACGGCCGGCGATTCGCCTGACCCACTAAATGGGGCTTCAGAGGCGCGGCTACAATACCGGGTCATCCCCTTTTTTAAAACGGGGGAGGCGACTAAAATATGCAGCGAGTCATAACGCCGGAGGCGGTCTTGCCCGACGATCTAAGCAACGCGCCCGATACCCTGGAGGTGCCGGAAAGCCGAGACTTTCAGGCCTATCACGCCTTCTTGCGGTCATGCCGTAATTTTATGGACGGCCAGCTCGTTCAGCAGATGAGCGAGACTTTTCAGTGTCGTACCGATGGCAGTGATGCGCCGAAGACCGTTGAAGAAACCTACCCCGTCCTCGACGACATGCTCGAGTTTCAATTGTACTCGTGGTGCTTCCGGCATTTTCAGCGTTTCAAATATCATCGCCCTGATTTCGGTATTTTCGACGTTGTCGAGGCTGACCGGGAGCATATCGTGTCAGAGCTTGAGGCAGCAGCCAAAGACGCGGGCGACGACTTACGCCTGAACGATGACCTCGCCATGCCTGCGTATTATCGCTACGTCGACTTTCATCAACACACCGGCGGTGTGTATTCCGATGATCTCGGCGGGATGGTCTATGAATTCGGTCGCCGCACGACAAATCCGGCGCATATCGATCCCAATCTGATTTACCGCCTGTCTTACAGCCAGTTCCCCGACCGGGCCTTCGGCAAGGTCTTGGATTGGGGCACCGGGCATGGTGCCGGGCTCATTGAGTGGCAAAAGTTACACCCCGAATCGGAATGCTATGGTGTCGATCTGTCTGCACCTTGCCTCAAGTTGGCCCATAAGCGGGCGAAGGAGCACGGCTTCCGCTTCAAACTCTCCCAGCAAGACGTCGAGGCGTTGGACTTTGACGACGAAACCTTCGACTGCGTATTCCACCTGTTCATGTTCCATGAGATCCCACCGGTGAACTTGAAGAACGCGCTGTGTGAAGCTCACAGAGTGCTCAAACCAGGCGGATTGTTCATCGGCCCCGAATTCGGGCAAGGCGCGAGCACGCGCATGCTTGAGGCCGTTCAGATGTCGCACGCGTGGTGCAACAACGAAACTTATGCGGCAGCCTGGTACGAATTCGATATGGAGGCGGCGGCGAAGGACGCCGGATTTAGCAAAGTCTCTATCGAACCGTTCGCGCCCTTCGCGGCTGACAGCCCTGACCGGGCCGAGCGGGCTACCTATTGGCGCTTCTACCAACTCGAGAAGTAGCCGGTGACACAACAGTCAGACTTCAAGACCGTCAAGACAGGTCCGGTGACCGGCGAGGAACCGGACTGGATTCACGACTTACCCATGGACAACGTTGTCGGTGCCATCACGGCGTTATCCGCCGAGGTCTATATTCTTCGCGAGCGTCTCAAGGCCATGGAGCGGGAACTCATCAAACGAGACAGCTTGGCGGCAGATGCGGTTGAAAATCATGCTCCAACAGAAGAAGAGCGCGTTGCTGATCAGGCAGACCTAGATGCCTTCGTCAATCGGATCTGGACCGAGATCATGCGTGACCGCAGAACCGTCGCCAAAGTCGATCCGAGAGCAACAGAGTTCTTCAAGCAGCCCGACTAATCGGCGTGATCAAGCAACCTGAGGTTTTTCCGCCCAAGCCTGTGCTTCTTCTGCCGCCGCCGCAAAGTGCTTCAAGCCCCAGGCGATGAGCAAAATTGTCGGTATGCCAACGACGAGGGGAATGACCGCCATTGAGTATTTCAGCATTCCGGGGTCCCCTAGCATGTCGGTCAAGTAACCCACCGATGTCGGGCCGAGAAGCAGGCCCACGACGTTGATGATCAGCCAGTAGATCGCTGTCGCTTGCGCGCGCACTTGGTTGGGTGCGATGTGGACAACGGCCGCGGCGCCACAGGCCGATGCAATCGCGCCACCCAAAATCGACGGTACGTAGATCAGCATGGCGAGTTCGCCGGATGGCATCAGGGGATAGGTCACGTTGGTGATGACGGTGAGGATCACGCCGTAGTACATCGCCTTCATCGGGCCGTTCTTCATGCCGCGTTTGGTGAACGTGTCCGATAGCCAGCCACCGCCATTGGCGCCGAGAGGGCCAAATATGAGCGCCGCGGACCCAAGGGCAATACCGATCTGTCCGATCTCCCACCCCCAGGTGCGTTGGAACAACGGGGCGTTCCAGAATCCGGTGTAGCCCACCAAGGTCACCACCGACATGCCGAAGAAGAGGCTGCCGTAGGCTTTCCAGCGTTTGCCGATGAACGCCATGCTCTCTTTGAATGACAACTCGTTCGTCCGCGATGCATCCGGTTGTTTCACCGCGATGAGGCCTCTGCGCACAGGCTCTCGGACCGTCACCATTAGGGCGGCTAGTAAGAGGCCCGGCAGCCCGACAATCAAAAATGCGGATTGCCATGCCGCCAACTCGCCATACATCGGCAAGACGAACGGTGGGGTTGCCATCAGAGCTGCTATCAAGGGGCCACCCAGCAGGTTCGCCATCCCTTGGCCAAGCGATATGCCCGACATGTAGAGACTGACAGCGCGGGCACGTTTTCGCTGCGGGAAATAATCGCTGATCAGAGAGAGTGCGCTTGGGGTGAGCACAGCTTCTCCGGCGCCGACGCCGATGCGGGCAAGAAACAACTGAGGAAAATTCCGGGCGAGTCCGCAAGCGGCGGTCATCAGGCACCAGAACGCAATACCGCAGCCGATAATCGTCCGGCGGCTCCTGCGGTCGGCAAGCCAACCGATCGGAACTCCGAGAGTCACATAAAAAATCGCGAAGGCGGGTCCAAGCAGCAGGCCAATTTGCCCGTCTGTCAGGCCGAGATCGGCTTTGATCGGCTCGATCAGCAAACTCATGATCTGCCGATCGATGAATGACAGAATGTAGGCGAGGAGCAGCAGGCTTGTGACGTACCAGGTGTAGCGTTCGTTGGGGTAGGGCGGTTCTGCTGTGTGTGACGGTGCGTGCGCTTCAGCCATGCCGCAACTCTCCCCGGCGAAAGGTCAGACATGCAGTGTCGACGTTTTTTTCCGCCGTTACAACCTGGACTCGGTGCTCGTCATTGTGCCGGGGTCACTGTGCTGGGCTGGCGCTCCATCGTTCGGCCTCGATTACACTCTCCCGATAGGGCTTAAGGTTGTAGATCAATAGCCAAACAAACAGACCAACGATGCCGCTCATGAGCGAGAGCGCGTAGCGGATGTCCTCCGGACCATCGAAGATCAGGTCCGAGGCCAAGGCGACCGATGTCGGCCCAATCATCAAACCAAGCATACTGATCACAAACCAATAGACTGCGGATACCTGTCCACGCATCTGATTGGGTGTGACCATCATCAGCGCGGTCGGGCCGCATGCTGTCGGGATGCCCGAGCCGATGGCATGCGGAACAAGCAGCAGCAGGCCGAGCCAGGGTGTGGGCATGAGGGGCACCAGAACCGCGGCGATGACCAGCATGACGGTGCCCATCAACGCTGCGCGCATGTGGCCGTCTTTGATGCCACGTTTGTACATGGTGTCTCCCAGCCAGCCGCCAAGATTGACGCCGATGATGCCGCCAATGCTGACAACAAGTCCGTAGTAAAGACTGATTTCGGCAATACCCCATCCCCAGGACCGAATGAAGACTGTGGGAATCCAGGCTAGGTAGGCGTTGCCGATGATGCTCATCACCGACAAGCCAAAGAAGTGACTGCCGTAGGTGCGGCGGCGCGCGATCAGAAACGCGAGCGTTTCACGGATGGATAACTGTTGCTGCGGCTGGCCATTTACAGTGATGCGGTCACGCCGGTAGGGCTCTTTGACTGTGAACATAAGTGCAGCGACCACAAGGCCCGGCAGGCCAACGGCGATGAACACAATCTGCCATCCATAAATTTCACCGAAGATTGGCAGGGAGATAGCCGGTCCGGCGGAAATCGCGGCGATGACCTGACCGCCGAGCACAAAGGCCAGACCTGCGCCGATTCCGAGGCCCATTGAGTACACACTGATGGCCCGGCCGCGCTCTTCACGTGGAAAATAATCGCTCAAGACCGATGCCGCACAGGGCTGGAGCGTCGCTTCGCCGATGCCAACGCCGATCCGGGCAATGAAGAGTTGTGTAAAGGTCTTCGCCAGGCCACAGGCTGCCGTCATGATGCTCCAGATGGCGACCCCAATTCCGATGATGGTGCGGCGGCTCCGGCGGTCGGCCAGGCGACCGATGGGGATGCCAAGGGTGACATAAAAGAAGGCGAACGCCGGCCCAAGAAGCAGGCTCATTTGAAAGTCGGTGATCCCGATATCGCGCTTAATCGGCTCAACCAACAGGGCAAGAATCTGCCGGTCGAGAAACGCAAAGACATAGGCCAGCATGAGAACGACGACGACGTACCAGCTGTACGCGCTGGATGGATACGGAGGTTCCACACCCGCGCTTGCCTGTCGTGGATCGGCCATAGCCGCTCTCCCAATTCTTCCCCATTCCAAAGACGGCAGCAGACTAGCGGCGCGGCGGGACTGTAAAAAGGCCACGCAGCCTTGTCCGACGGCTAGATATTGGCCAAAGTTATGCCTATTCGCATGGCGGGCAGACAGCCTCACGTCCCGGTAAACCGGAAAGACGGAGCGTCATAGAGTGAAAAGACCGAAACTGTCTACGGCGCAGATCAAGCTGTGGCTGACCGCGAGTATCGCGGTGGCCACACTCATTGGCGGCGTGACGCTGCAAGTTTTCCGAGACCGCCAAACGGTTCTCGAAGCAACCGAGCAAACAACCGAGCAACTGGCGCTGACCCTGGAAGCCAGTGTGCGCGGGTTTATTCAATCAGCGGAACTGGTTGCGGATCACGTCGGCACTTTGACTTTGCCGTCTCTTAGCACTGCTGGCGTCCCGTCGGGCGAGGCGGTGGGGCAATGGGTGGATATTCTCGGCGAGCGTACCTTTATGAACGCCATCGCGTTCGTCCGCCCAGATGGTACGGTGCCGGTCGCAGCGGTGCGGTGGGATGAGGGCGACGTTAGGCTGCTGCAGGAACAGGTCGACTTATCGAACTGGCAGGCGTTTGCCGTCCACCAGGACCGAAGCGACCGTGAACTATTTGTTGCTGCCGCGCGGCGCAGCGCGTTTTTTGATCGATGGATCGTATCGCTGACCCGGCCCTTGCGCGATGACAGTGACGAGCTGCTCGGCGTGGTCTACGTTGATATTGCGCTTGAAGCTATTTCGGGCCTTTTTTCAGAAGTGCTGCCGGAAGGAAATAATTCGGTCGCTCTTTTCAATCGCGATGCGACGTTGCTTTTCTCATATCCATTTTATGAAACCATCGTGGGATCGTCTTACGCCGATATTTCGTTGTTTCAATATAGGTTGAACGAAGCTTCGAACGGCACATACCAAAGCCGATCACGCGTGCAAAACGATCTGCGCATACTTTCGTATCGCTCCGTCGACGGATGGCCCCTCGTTCTTACGGTCGATCATTCTGTCCCTGGTGTATTGGCCCCTTGGCGTACGCGCACCTTCAATTCAATCTTATTTGTCGGCGGCGCTTCGTTTGTTATCTTCGGTTTGACGTTTTGGATGAACGCTCAGCTTCGCCGCGACGAGGAGAATAAGGAAATTCTGCGAGTCCGGGAGCAAAGCCTGGAAGAGTCTCAGCGCTTGGCGAATATTGGCCACTTTGAACGCGACATAAAGTCTGGTGAATTCAAATGGGCCGATAATATGTACAAAATTCACGGGGTGTCGCCGGAGACTTTTGTCCCCGGCCGCAAGTCATTCCTGAGCCTGGTGGTGGATGAAGCGCGCGGGATGGTAGGTGACCGTGTGCACCACCTAGATAGTCCGCCAAGCGGCGGTCATTTGGAGTGCCGAATCCGACGGCCTTCCGACGGTGAGATACGTTATATCGTTTACGACTGGGAAGTGATATCCGACCGGTCTGGCCAGCCCATCAAGTCCTTTGGCGTTGCACAAGACGTCACCGCTGCCCGAGACAATGAATTGACTTTGCGCGAGAGCGAAGCGCGGCTTCGTGACATCACAGAGTGCATCAGTGACTTTATTTGGGAAACTGACAAAGACAACAAACTGACCGTCTTTGACTCTGGCCAGGACCTGCCACGTTTCGAGGTCACCGGTCATGCGCCGGGAACCGGGTTCGTGGATACCCGGGAAGGGCCGGGTGACCGTACTCTTGTCCGCGAGTCCATCGAGAAGCGCAAGCCGTTTCGCAATCTCATATTGCCTCTTCGGGCCGAGGGCGAGGCCATCAGCTGGGTTCGTATCTCTGGCAATCCCCGGTTCTCACATGATGGCGAGTTCGAGGGGTTTCGTGGCGCTGGTACGGACGTTACCGAGCAGCACAACAAGCGTATTGTCGAGCAGGAGCGCAACAAAAGCGAAGCCCTGGCGCGTCTCGCCGGCGGCATGGCGCATGAAATCAACAATCTGTTGCAACCGGTTATTGTCTATTCGTCCATGGGTGAGTCGGAGGATCCTCAGGCCAGCCATGCGCAAGGATATTTCGGTAAAATTTATTCAGCCTCCCAACAGGCCATACGCATCGTCCAGGATGTGTTGACCTTCGCACGCGAGGGCCGGGTTACTCCCAATGTGATGTCTCTCAATGAAGGGCTCGCGGAGTGTTTAGATATTATCCGTCCCACTCTCGCGCCCGGGGTGAAGGTCCGCATCTTGGGTCAGGGGCCTGACGTGATGATTGGCGCCAATCAAGGGGGACTCAATCAAGTCCTGATCAATCTGGTGCGCAACGCCGCAGACGCGATGAGCGATAGCGGAGAAATTGAAATTTCGTCAGGCCAAACTGTACTCTATCCGCGCGCGTCCGACACTTGGTCTATTCTGCCCGGACGCTATGGCTACATTAAAGTTGCCGACAGCGGCTCCGGTCTGGATCCGGACATCGCAGGTAAGGTGTTTGATCCCTTTTTCAGCACCAAGCCAACCGGAAAGGGCACTGGGCTCGGGTTGTCGGTTGTGGCGGGGCTGGTTCGAGAATGGGGCGGCGCCATTGATGTCGAAAGTGAACCCGGTAAGACAGTGTTCACTATTTACATCCCCGCGACGGAACGCCAGCAGGCCGCCGCCGAATAAGACCAGACGTTATGTTTTGCGTGCCCCGGTCACAAAATACGAGTCGCTAAATCCCGGCGTCGCGTTCGGGTCGACTTCTTTTTCGCGGATGTACAGACCTGGCACGAATTCCTGCACATAACTGCTCCGCGGAAATCCGCACTGTTCGTATAAGTCACTCAGTGACATCGAGTAGACGGTGAGCATGAAAGGTTCGTTGTTGCATGTGGCGTCCCAGTCCCGAAGCGACGCCTGATAGGGTGTTAACGCGTCAAATTGCGGGGCGTCGCAATGAAGCATGACGCCGCCATCGCGTAGCAAGCGGTGGCACTCCTTAATGATCTTGGGGAGCGCAGCGGATGACGTTTCATGGAGAAGAATGCGGGACACGATGAGATCAAAAGACTCGTCACCATACTCAAGACTCTCCGCGTTCGCCTGGACGAAATCGACGTCAACACCAAGGGCGCACGCGCGGGCATGGGCGTATCTGAGGCAGGGCGCGCTGACATCGACACCAACCACTTGTGCATCTGGAAACACCTCTTTGAAGGGCAGGGTGTTATTGCCGATGGTGCATCCCAAGCCCAAGATGCGTTTGGGATCTAGGTCGGGATAGGCCGAAGCAATCCAATGCGCGATGCTGCGGGCCGGATCATCGTTGTTGATGCCCTGGCTTCCCATGTTGTGAACGGCGATGGTGCGGTCATATTGAGCGCCCGCCGACACGTCCTCAGGGACATGCTCGCCATGGTATCCCCCTGGCTTGCGGTGAATATCCTGCGCCGTCAGATACTGGGGCATGTCCAGGTTTGGATCGAGAGTCAGGGACCCACATCGTCCCGCGGCGGCATTCGCTTTTTGCTTAAGGGCGCCTGCCTGGCGTTCGATCATCGAGCCGGAAACGGCGTACATGCGGTCCTGATTATCCGTCCGTAGGCGATACCAAGTCCGGGTCTGTGTCCTCTGCCGCATGGCTTTGGCGATTTCCTGAAAGGTCGGTTCGCGGCCGTATTCCGCTTTCAGTGCGGGTTCGACATGCTGTTCGTACAGTTGTTTGAGGGGCGGCCTCACGTCAGCTGCCAGCTTGACCGCCAGAACCCGACAAAAGTGCTCCCGTGACTCTTCATCATGAGTGCCACGCGGCAGAAAATCGTATGTGGGAAGGGGTGTCATGACGGGCCGCGCCTGGCTCTCCTAGTAGGGGGTCGGCGGATTGAAAGGCTTGTCGGCTAGGTGCGCAAACTGGTCGGGCAGGTCCGGGTTGTAGTCCGGCGTTAGACTGAAAGGCAGCTTCTCATCACCCCAATTGTTCACATGATGCCCCTCCATAAAGCGGATCAAACAGACATTGCCGTATCGAGACCCAAATGGCCCGTGCCAGATGTCTGGCGGCCGCCAAAAGTATGATCCGGCGTGCATGATGCCGCGTTCCGCGATGATGTCTCCGGACAGTAAGAACATTTCCTCGACACAGGGATGAGCCAGTGCGGCTTCTGTCCAGCCCACGGGATGACTCTGAGCGCCGCAATTCAGCAGCAATGTGGTTTCGCCACTTTCTTCGTCGGTGCGGAGAACCTTGTGCGCAATCCGCAGGAAATCCAAATCAGGATCAACGTCGGCACTGGTCCAGTTCATATCGTGCAAGAAGATATGGGGAATGGCGTCACGTGTGGTGTTGCCGGGCCCCTTGCGTGCTTCTGGTGTTCCCGAAAAGAACGTCAGAACAACGGCGCCATCGGGCGAGGTCCAACCGGTATGCGTAAATCCGGTGGGCAGATAGCCGTAGCTGTCGAACGTGTAATCCTGTCCGGAGATCTTAATTGACCCTTCGAGCACCATGAACTCATGATCGCACGCGAGGTGAATGTCGCCGTCATTGGTCCAGCCCTTTGGATATTTCAGAATTGTTGAGCACGCGCCACTTGCCTCGTCGCGGCTCAGCATTTTGCAGGCAATGTCCTGCAGCGGGCCGGGAAGCTTGCCCGTTTGCCAGTCCAGGTCCTGGGCGTGAATGAACTCAATGTGTGGTCGCGGCATCGCAAATCTCCTTCAGGCGCTAGTATCACATGAAGTCCGCTGCGGGTGCCACCGGTTGCGAATGATCCACTCAACTCGGTTTTGATGCGATCACCCCCGCATGCGTGCGGGCGTCCGGCTGATCCGGTCGGCCGGAAAAAGCGGCATGCTCGACCGTCAGTCCTGCGTCGCGGCAGACACGCGCGAGAACGTCCGGGTCCATGGGATTGAGAAATCTCATGTTGCCTTTTGACCGCGCCGTGTCAGGTAGAAACACCGTAACGTCCGCAATGAAACCCGGCCATGGATGGTCCTCGGCCTTGCGGCGCTCATAATCCTCGGCGCCGGCGGCCCAGAAGCCGGTGTACGGCGTATCCGCGATAAGAAAAACTTTTCCGCTAGGCGCAAGCCAAGCCGCAATCCGCCTGACAGTCTCTTCCACGTCATGTCCTTGAAGGAAGTGAAGAGCGCGTGAGCACAGCACCGCCGAAAACGTTCCGGGGGCGAAAGCAAGGCGCGGCATCTCGGCGACAACCGTTCGGAGACTATCTGATCGATCAACGGGGACTTGGTCTCGTAAAACTTGGACGTGACCCAATTCCATATCGCAGGCCACGACGTCAGCGCCGTTGTCCAGGGCGGCGAGGGTGGCAATCCCATAAGCGCACCCCAGGTCAAGGGAGAGTCCATCGCACTGGCCTGAGAAGGCGGCAAACGCCGCAGATACGGGATCGAGCGAGGTGGACATAAAGCCCTTGCTGTTGAGGGTCGGCACCATGCCGCGGGCCGTCGCTTCAGGCATGTCTGGAGTAGTCATGGGCTGGTCTTTGTCGATCCTCGGAGGTTCAAGGGCTTGCTTTATCAGTAGTCTGAAGGGCCTAATATGAGCATAGGGATTAGGGGAATGGCCATGATTGAAAAATTGAAAGCGTGGTGGACTCTGGACGAGGCTGCCGAGGCGCAGACAGCGGACAACCCGTTTGCGCCGGTGCGGCCCGAACAGCGGCAGGAAACCCTCCCCATGCTGACACTCGCGTTCGGCTGGGGCTTTCTGATTACCGGATTGCTGACCGGCGGTCAGCTGGGTGCAGGTGTGCCGTTCTGGCCTGATCTCATCGCTGCGTCGTTCGTCGGCAATGTCATCAACTTCACGATTGGCGGACTCGCGGCCTACATCGGCTACAAGACGGCCTGCAACTCCGGGCTTCTCTACCAATTCGTGTACGGGCGGATTGGCGTTTACCTGCCGGTGATTTTCTTGGCACTCTTGACCACCGGCTGGCAGGCCATCGTTGTCGGAGCGTTTGGATTTGCCTGGGCGCAGGACTATGACAGTCCCACGTTCTATGCGGTTGCCATCTTCGGTGGCTTGCTATTTACCTTCACAACTTACTTTGGCGTTAAGGGCATTGAGAAAGTCAGCGTCCCGTCCGTCGCCATCCTGGTGCTTGTCGGACTCTACGCCATCTACCTGAATGTCGATCAAGCTGGCGGCGGAGCTGCCTTCCTTCAGGTGTCCCGTGACACCGCGTCCCAAAATCCAATTTCATTTGCCACCGCTGTCAATCTTGTCGTCGGCTCCTGGATCGTCGGCGCAGTTGTGATGGCGGAGTATACGCGATTTGCCAAGAAGGCATGGGTCGCCCTTGCCATTCCGTTCATCGTGATGATCGTTGCGCAATGGTTTCTGCAGATCGTCGGCGCACTAGGCAGCGTTGTCTCCGGCTCGGCAGATTTCACTACGTACTTGTTGCAACAAGGCATGGTGATTGGTGGGATCGGCTTGATCGGTATGAGCCTTGCCCTGTGGACCACGGGCGACGCCAATCTTTACTTGCCCGTTATTCAGACATCGGCGGTGTTCAAGCGGCCGAAGCGCACTATGGTCGTGGTGTGGGGGTTGCTAGGTACAATCCTTGGTCTCGGCCTGTACGAATACTTCCTCGATTGGATCAACCTGCTCGCCGCACTTGTTCCGCCGCTCATCGGACCGCTGATTGTCGATTACTATCTGGTTCACCGGAAGCACTACGATCCAGATGACCTGCCGCGACTGCACACCTGGAACTGGGCGGCGATATTGGCCTACATCGTTGGGGCCGGAATTGCCTTCGCCGTATCGACGGGACGGCTGTCCGTGCCTGAAGTTCTCATACCCTCTTTGCTGGGGCTTGTGGTTTCGATGATCGCCTACGCTGTCATTTACTTCGTCGCGTCGGCACTCAATATCCGTCTGGGCTATGCCAGCCTGCCCCGGCAAGGCAGCGCGCTTGCGGAGTAACTACGCGAGTCTTAGAGCGATGAAAGACGGAGTTTCGGTCACCCGGCGTTCCGTTTTGTTCGGAACCGCAGGATTGTGCGCTTCAGCGAGTGTGCCGGCGCCCGCTTTCGCAGCACATCAATTGGCGCCGGTGAAGGCTGTGCTCACGATGCAGTTTGCCGCTGCGGATGCCTTATCCGCCGATGCGCGGTTGCAGCTGTTGGAGGGCGCGTTGACGCGATGTCCCGACACTGGCCTTGCCGCGTGCTGATGCCTGAGGACGCGAAGCCCGAGAACTTTCTACCAAGCCTGGAAGCGATTGCGCGCCAGGAAAAGACCGCCTTGGTTGTCGCTCGAGATATCGGCACATCGCGGTCTAATCCCGATCCTAACTATGACGTCTGGTTTGTGCCGCCGTCCGGGGCTTCTATTAGCCGGACTATTCGATCACGGGGGCACAGTAGCCTGAGCCAATCCCTGAAGGTTTCATTCGATATATGCGGAAGTATGAACGTGGATTTCGCGGACTATGAGTCCCGCGGGCATGAAATACACCTGACGGTCGCGTCCGGAGCGTCCCCTGAGGGCAGTGCCATTTATGGCCGCGAAGGGAGCCCCCTCACGCGAGCGGCTGACGGTTGGAGCCAAGCCATTTTCGCGCAGGTCGATCTGGCGACCGCTATCAAGATCTAGCCGTTTAGGTCATGCCGTAGGGCTTCGGGTCCAACTGCTGTGTTACCAGCGGCAACGTCGAACCATCCGGATCGAAGAACTTCCCACCATCTTCCGGAGATAGGTTATTCACCACGTCGAACAGCATGCCTGCGCTGTCGTCCGGTGTCAGCGCGCCGGAGTTGTTGTTGTTTGCAGTGGCGACCCAGCCAGGATGGCAGGCGCAGGCGATGACGCCTTGATCCTTCAAAGCTAGGTGAACCTGAAACATGACCTGGCTCACGGCCGACTTGGTCGCGCGGTAGCCGACAAAACCGTACTTTGGCCGCGCACCGACCCGGCTAGAAATGGTCATCATCACCTTGCGGTTGCTTCTCAAAACATGCGGCGCAAATGTCTCGCACATCCGCATCGGACCAATCGTATTAATGGCGAAGTGCTTCTCCCACATCGGGTAGTCAGTTTTGCCAAACTCTAGGTCGCCGTGAACCGTCAACCCTGCGACGTTAAACAATACGTCTATGGATTGGTTTTCTAGCCGTGTGGCGATTTCGCTGACGTTGTTTTGATCGGTGACATCCAGGTCGAAAACAGCCACGCGGCCTTGCGATTCTTCCGACAAGGAAGAAAGCTCCGGCGTTCGGTCCTGCGGTAGACACGTAGCGTAGACCGTCCACCCTTCACTGAAAAACTTTTGGGTCAGCGCGAATCCGACATGGCCACCGGCTCCAGTGATGAGAACGCTTGGCATTTACTCCGTCTCTATGAATTGCGGTGACATCTAGTCGATCACGTCAGCCTGGGTGCGCAACAGGTCCAGGTCCGCCACCTCGATCCTATCCGTCGAAGGAAGTGAAATGCAGCCGATCTCCTTTAGCTTGGTGAAACTACGGCTAACGGTTTCAATGGTCAGCCCCAGAAAGTCACCGATGTCCTGACGGCTCATGGGCAGATTCACGACTAGGGCCGGATGCATAAATCCGCCTTGCCGGAAGGCAAGGTAGATGATGAAGGACGCGACCCGGCTCACAGCACTTTTGCGGCCAATCGTGAAGGTTAGTTCCATGGAGCCGCGTAAGAATCTCCAGGTCACTTCGCTCAATGCCCGCCACACCTCGGGGTCATTCTGGGCGCGTTCCTCAAGTTCGGTGTGCTCGAGTCGTAGCAGGGTGGAACGGGACAGTGTTTCGGCGCCTAGACTAAATGTCTTCTCAAAGGTAATGCCCAAGAAGTCCCCCGGGAAAAGGAAGGCCATGATCTGCCGTTCCCCGGAAACGCTGTACCGGCTCAGCACCAAAGTGCCCTCGGCGACGCAGTAGAGGTATTGAACGGGGTCGCCTTCGCGAAACAGCGATTGATGCGCCTCTACGACGACCGTGTCACCGCTTTGCACGAGGTCCAACAACACACTCGGTGCGCGGAAGAGGGGGTGAAGGGCGGGTGGAGTGACAACGGTGCTCATATCAACTCTGTGAGCAAGACGCGCCCCCAAGCACACAGAACTTGGCGCAGTGAGGGTGATTAAGAGACACGGTTTCGGCGGACTGGGCCAAGGTGGCGCCCAGTTCAAACTGGGTGTCGTAGGGCAGCAAAGTGCATGCGACGACTGCAGGGTGATCCGCTCCTTTCCGTTTGATAACCATGCGGGACGTGGCGCACATCACAGAGTCAGGATCAATCCCGAGAAGACCCCAGCATCCGGTTGTGATTTCGGGGACGTTCAGGCTGCCGTCCATTTCGGGAAAGAGCACCAGTTGATGGGGATCTTGGGCGTCCACCGAAAGGTTCAAGCTCGCGAACAACCGCCCATACCCTTGCCGGGCCTGATCTTCGTCCTCGTCGATGAAGGTCCGTCCGGCGATGTTCAGTGTAAAACCGTTTTCGTTCAGCCAGGCCAGACCATCGATTGTGGGTTGCCAACTTCGCGCGCCCCGCTCTATTTCGTGCCCCTCTTGAGTGTAGTGATCTAAAGACACGCGCACCGTAAGCCGGCCAGGGTATTTTGTATTCAACGCGACAAGGTGATTGCTCACTTTTTGCATTGGCCGCATGGCGTTGCTGAGCACCAAAGTCGAGAACCCCCGGGCCATGACATCGTCCAGCATGGCGATAATATCCGGGTTCATGAACGGCTCGCCGCCGGTAAACCCAATCTCAGATGTACCTAGGCCGTCACGCTCGATTTCATCCAGGTACGCGGCGACTTCCGGCGCGGAGATGTAAACAAGGGAATCGTTACGCGGCGACGACTCAATGTAGCAGTTGCGGCAGGTCAGATTGCACAACGTGCCGGTGTTAATCCATAAGGTCTTGAGTGCGGAAAGGCCAACCGTAGCCCGGGTCTGACCGTCAGCGGTCACGCGCGGATCGGAAAATTTCTGCAGTGGTATGGCTTGAGTCTCTGACATCGCAACTCCTCCTGTTACCCTATCGCAACGAGGCTGCCGTTGCTCTAAAAAATGGCGGCACATTGGCCCCTATGGAGGCGACCCATTTCTGATCCCCGTTCCATGCTCCAGGCGCTGTTCGCCGACGGACTGCGCGATGTTGACCTCCGCCAAGTCCTTGCAGACGCGTTGCCCGAGCCGCCGTCCTCTCGTGTCTGTGTTGTCGGAGCTGGAAAAGCCGCCGCACAAATGGCCGCTGCGGTTGAGGCCAGTTGGGGGGATCGTGTCTGTGGCGCTGTGATCGTTCCCGATGGTTATGGAACACCTTTGCAAGCCGTAGACGTAATTGAGGCGTCTCATCCTGTGCCTGATGACCGCGGCCGCAAAGCTGCTGCGCAAATCCTCGATCTCGTGTCGGGATCTTCGTCAGACGACGTGATCGTGGGGCTGTGGTCCGGGGGTGCGTCTTCGCTAATGGTTGCGCCCGTGCCTGGTCTGAGTCTTGAGGCGAAGCAGGCTATAACCTCAGACCTACTGCGCAGCGGCGCACCCATTCAAGACATCAATACGGTTCGTAAGCATCTTTCCACCGTGAAGGGCGGTAAACTCGCTCAGGCGGCGGGTGACCGTTTCATGCTGAACTTTATCGTCTCAGATGTTGTCGGCGATGATCTTTCCGTGATCGGCTCCGGCCCCACCGTGCCGGACCAAACTACGTGCGGCGATGCACTTAGAATACTTGAGCGGTATCAGGTCACGCTGCCCGCGGAGGTTTGGACCGCTCTCATAGAGGGTGACTACGAGACGCCCGTTGTTTTGTGCGAGAACATCCAAAATACGCTCATTCAGAGCCCAGCGGATTTGTTGCACGCTATTGAGCGAAGGGCGCAAGCAGCCGGCTATCATGTCGTTAACCTGGGCGACGAGATTGAAGGTGAGGCGCGTGCGATCGGGGAGGACATGGCCAAGCGCGCGCTGGACCTCATCGATGTGCAAGACGTCGGTGCCGCCCTTATTTTGTCCGGGGGCGAGGCGACTGTCACCCATGGTGATGGGGGTGTCGGCGGACCAAATCTGGAGTTCGCTCTAGCGCTTGCTCTCGCCCTCAATGGTTCGCAAGGTATTTGGGCCTTGGCGGCGGACAGCGATGGCCGGGATGGTGTTTCCGGCGTCGCCGGGGCGTTGGTCGATCCCAATACTCTTGCTCGCGCATGCGCCGCAGGTGTCGACCCCGAATCTTGTCTGAAATCACACGACTCGAAAAAGGTGTTTGAGTCCGCGGGCGACCTTTTCGTGACAGGCCCAACCGGCACAAATCTAAATGATGTACGAATGGTCATGATTCAACTGCAGCAAGGCCTTTCCCGTTCCTCTTCAACAGGTTAGCCTCTGTTCATTCGCCCCGGGCCGTTTCATAATCCTATGGCATGACATAATCAGCGTTCTTGGGCCTGATCGAATGAGAGTGAAGAGGCAATGACCAAAGAAAAAGCATCGATATTGGTCATGAAGGCGGCGGGTGAAATACGCCGCGCCGCCGAACTGGACCGTGCTCGCGCCGTCGAGCTCATCAGCGTCGCTGACTATCTTGAGAGCATCGTGTTCGAAGGTGAGATGAACTACGAGCCTATTGAAGAGACGGCCGGCCCAGCGCAAAAAAAACCGTCCGATGTTTCCGAAATCGAGAAGATGGTCACGCCGTTTCGCGTGAAACTTAAACGGTAACGGATCTGACCAAGGCAAACACTGTAATGGTGTTCGAGAAGGATGTCCGTCCTGCCAGGAGGGGTCTTGGAGACTGACGTAAAATCCATGGACGCGACCGGCGCCGGTGGGCCCATGAGCCAGGTTGAGCGTGAGATCGCCAATGAGCTCATCAACCGCTCACCTGCTCACCTGATGCTCTTAGATGGCGCCGGTGTGATCTTCGATATCAACGAGCGGACCGAACGCCTTCTCAAACGCTCCGCGGCCGACCTGCGTGGATCCAAACCAACTCATGTGTTTGCGGCCATCCTTGCTCGCGCGGACACGATCGGTGAGGAACGCGCGCAGCGCGGTTTTCAAATTCAGCACGAGCAGGCGTGGTACGAGGCGCAAGTTTATCGCGCCCTGCGAACCCCAGCGGCGCCCGACACGGACAGCTACGTGGTGGTGCGCGCGACAGATGTCACGGATCGAAAATCTGCAGAGTTTCAACTGCTTGAAAGTGAGGCACGCCTCGAGGAAGCCACCCGCATCGCGCAGATGGGCACATACAAGCTGTACTGGGACACGATGAAAGTCATTTGGTCTCACCAGATGTACGAAATACACGGGTTAGCCCCGGACTCCATCGATCCATCCGCCTCGCGCTACAACGAGCTTGTTCACCCTGACGATCTGCAAAGTGTCAAAGAGATGGTGCAGTCCCTCGTGTCTGGCAGGGAGGTCGCGAACAGCGAATACCGCATCATGCGGGGCGATGGCAGAGTTCGTTGGGTTACGGTTGATGGGCGGGTGCTCTTCGACGTTGGCGGCCGGCCATACGCTACTTTTGGCACAGTCCAAGATGTTACCGAAATCAAGAACCGTGAGGAGCGCCTGCGGGATCTGGTTTCCCGCAACGCTGTTCTCACTGAGGCGCTACAGGCCTCCCCGATCGGAGTCGCCGTTGTTACCAACCAGGAAGATGAATCGCGCATCTTCTATGCGAATGCGGCCATGGAGAAAATATTCGGGGCTGAAGAGCAAAAGATTATCGGCAGGAATCTTGAGGATTTCATTGGTGAGGACACGGACCGTTCAGAGTTTGAAGTGCTGACCGACGCTATCCGGCGTGCTACGCATTACGCCTGTGAGATCACATTCAATCGCTTTGACGGCAGTTCCTTCCTGGGGCAGATCGCGGTGGCGCCTGTGCATGCAGAGGCGAGCAAAGCAGTTATCGCCCATACCCTCATCATCACCGATGTCACTGATGACCGGCGTCGCACTGAGGTGATGATGGAATCCCAGAAGATGGAGGCCCTCGGCAAGCTTGCCGGGGGTGTCGCCCATGAGATTAACAATTTATTGCAGCCTATCATTACTTTGTCCGACTTAGGTCATGAAGCGACGGAGAAAGATAACGAAAAGCTTTCCCAATACTTTGACGTTATCACGCGCAGCGGACGCAAAGCGCGGGAGATCGTCCGGCAGGTACTGACGTTCTCGCGGCAAGATGCTCCAGCTGCTTCGTTCCATGACATATGCGCGTTGCTTCGCGATGCCATTCAACTGGCTGAGAGCGGTTTGCCGCCCGGTATTACTGTGACGCAGAAAATCACTGTGGATCATGCACAAGTGCTCGTTAATCCAACGCAGTTATCGCAGGTCGTGATTAACCTTTTTCGCAATGCCGCCGATGCGATGGACAATCAGGGGGACATAGAGCTTGCCTTGGACAGCATGAGCGAGCAGGAAATCGCCGAAGCGCATCTCAGCGCGGCAGCTCATTCCTGGCTCAGAATGAGAATCATGGATACAGGGTCGGGCATCGAAGACTCAGCCCGTGGTCGTATATTCGATCCGTTTTTCACAACCAAACCGGTAGGACAGGGCACTGGGCTTGGCTTATCTGTGGTCTACAGCATTGTTCATGGCTGGGGCGGCAGCATCGATTTCGACAGTGAAGTTGATAAGGGAACGACCGTGATGGTATATATTCCAGAGCACCTCGACGTTTGACGGTGCCTTGCCCAAGGGGTTAGAGCGTGAACGTTCTTCTGGTAGAAGATTCACCCGAGGTTAGTTTGTCAGTGCGCGAGATTCTCGCCTCGGCGGGACATTCCGTGGAAGACGCTGCAAACGGAAAAGAGGCCTTGGACAAACTGTCTGGCAGTGCCTTTGATCTCGTTGTGAGCGACATTTGGATGCCGGAAATGGATGGCATCGCCTTGCTGAAAGAGATTCGCGGCAACGGTAACGATATTCCCGTTGTCGTTATCTCAGGGGGAGCTCCCAATGCACCCCTCACATACACTGCGCCGTTGGCATCCACATTCGGCGCCAATGCGGTTATTTATAAGCCGTTTGAGAAAGAAGAGCTTCTACAGACGATTGAAGACGTGATCGGAAAAGCGGACGGCTAACGCGCGCCGTTTTGAAGTAGCTACGCTTTTAACAGCTCGCGTAGGACACGTTCCATATTCTCAGCGAGGGCCCAGCGCTCTTGTTCACCTAAGTGCTCAACCGCTGCTGCCAGCGCTTTCAAAGGATCTTGCGCGATCAGTTCTTCGCCTTCCTCAGTGAGAACCAGGCGGTGGACACGCCGGTCATTGCGGTCAGCGACCCGTCTCAGGTAACCCTTGCGGACAAGCGCGGCAACTGTCTGTGACGCCGTGCCTTTTGTCGTCCCCTGAAAATTGGCAAACCCGGTAACGGTGCGGCGGTCCGTGGTGGCTTCGTGGAAATACCGCAAGGCCGCCCATTGGGCTGGATTCAGACCTGGGGTATAGCCAAGGTTATAGCAGGCCTTCCCGACTTGCTCGATGAGCCGTGCCAGGCCCCGAGACGACAGCTTGGGATCGGATTGCAACGTAGACAACTCAGCGAATTCCCCAAAATCACCGTTCCACTTTCATAACCTTATTGCACCGGCCAGGGGAATAAAAGACCTGTCAACACGGCATTTTTCTGCACGAAATCCATATGACCTCTGATATTCAATACACACATGTCCTGTTTTGACTGAAGGTCGATTCGGTGCCTGACGCCTATTCACTAATAAAACCGTTGTTGTGGGCCATGCCGGCGGAAACGGCACACGGAGTAGCGTTGACCGCCCTCAAATACGCCCCAGCATCGCTTTTGGGTGGACGGGGAGATGATCAGCACCTCAAAACAGAGGTCTGGGGACTGACCTTCGGCAATCCAATTGGTTTGGCTGCTGGCTTCGACAAGCACGCGGAGGTTGCCGCAAGTCTGTTTGGACTGGGCTTCGGTTTTGTTGAACTCGGCGGGGTCACGTTGCACCCCCAGCCGGGCAATCCCAAGCCGCGGCTGTTTCGCCTTGCCGAGGACCGGGCGGTGATAAATCGCATGGGCTTGAACAGTGTTGGGGCCGATGCCTTTGTCCAGGCCCTGTCACGCCAAAGAGATGTTGGATTGGCGGGTCCTGTTTCGGTCAATCTCGGGCTGAACAAAAACTCTGACGATCCGGTTGCGGATTATGCGGCGCTGGCCGGCAAACTCGCACCTTTGGCCGACATCCTGACCATCAATGTCTCCTCGCCAAACACACCGGGACTCAGGGCTTTACAGAATCCGGACAAATTGGCTGGCATCCTCAACGGTGTTCGCGACGCGTCGCTCCAGGCTGTGAATACCCGTAAGCCCGTCGTTCTCATCAAAATAGCCCCCGATCTCGAAGACCAGGATGTGGATGACCTATGTGACTTCGCTGCGCACGAGGCGGTCGCGGGGCTGGTGGTCTCGAACACGACGACGGCACGCCCACCCTCCTTGGTCTCTCCCCACAAAGCGGAGTCCGGGGGGCTAAGTGGGGCGCCGTTACTTGAGCCGTCAACAGCATTGCTGCGCCGAATCTACGCGCGCACTGGCGGCCGTATTCCGCTTATCGGCGTGGGTGGCATCGCGTCCGGCGACGATGTGCTCGCCAAGGTTAAGGCGGGCGCGGTGTTGATTCAGCTATACTCTGCGCTTGTTTTTCAGGGTCCCTCTCTCATTCAACGCATAAAAGACGAGCTGCGCGCGGGTTTGACGGCAGCCGGTTTTACATCGGTCTCGGAAGCAGTTGGAGCGGATCACCGTGCAGGGGAGGCAAAATGAAATTTATCGACGGTCTGTCCGAAATCGCAGGCGATATCGACGGCTTTATCCTCGACCTCTGGGGGTTGGTGCATGACGGCGTGACCGCATATCCGGGCGTCACAGAAACGTTCAAGGAAATCGAGCGAGCCGGCAAGAAAACCATATTGCTCTCCAACGCACCGCGGCGCAGCTACACCTTGGTGGACAGCATGGAGAGAATGGGAATCGCAAGGGCTCTGTATGGCGATATATTTTCGTCCGGTGAGGCAACGTGGCAAGAGCTGCGCGCGCGCACATCAGATGTCTTTGTGGACCTGGGGCCGCGGGCCTATCATATCGGCCCAGAGCGCGATGTGAGTGTGCTCGAAGAGACCGGTATCGATCGGGTTCAAGATATCGAAACATGCGACTTCCTGCTTAACACAGGGCCTGTCGAAGTAACGGACTCGCTTGAAGACTATGAAGCCATATTGGCTTCGGCGTGCGCGCGGTCACTTCCCATGATTTGTGCCAATCCGGACGAAGTGGTCATTCGCGACGGGCAGCGGGTGATCTGTGCCGGTGCCATCGCCAGGCGATATGAAGCCATGGGTGGCAAAGCCGTCTATCGGGGAAAGCCCGATCCCGCGGTCTATCACCTGGCGGTGGACCGCCTCGGTGTTGCTGATGCCGCGCGGGTCGCCGTGGTCGGGGATGCCTTGGAAACCGATGTTGCCGGCGCCGCGGCCGCGGGCCTCAAATCCATCTGGTGTACCGGCGGCATACATGCCGAAGTGCTCGGTACAACATATGGAACACGTGCTGACCCGGACTCGACCAAGGGGCTGGCGCGGGACCATGGATATGAGCCCTGGGCCGTCATTCCAGGCTTTCAGTGGTGACGGTGAGTGCGGTGTTGTGTGCGGGTCTGCTAAGGCCAGACCTGAGAGCTCGGTTCTCTAGCGTTACCTCAAGGCGAGAACTGCTCGGCAAGGATGCGCTCTTCCAAATTGTGTTCGGGATCAAACAGCAGGTTGATGGACTGATTTCTATCCTCTTTGACGGTCACGCTGACGATATCGCGAATCTCTGCTCTGTCTGCCACGGCACTGACCGGGCGCTTTTGCGGCTCTAAGATCTCAAACTTGATCTCAGCGGTATCGGGCACGATCGCACCGCGCCACCGGCGTGGCCGAAAGGCGCTGATTGGGGTTACTGCCAGCAGGGCGGCCCCCAATGGCAGAACGGGACCATGAACGGAAAGGTTATAAGCCGTGCTCCCGGCCGGCGTGCACACGAGAGCGCCATCGCACACCAATTCATCCAGCCGGCATCGGTCGTTCACATAAATCTTCAACTTGGCGGCTTGCCGGGAGGCCCGCAGCAAAGACACTTCGTTGATGGCCAGAGCCCAACTCTCGTCGCCATTGGCGTCGACGGTGGTCATGATCAACGGATGCAGTTCCACAGCTTCAGCCTTTGCCAACCGCGCCGGCAGGTTCTCGACATCGAAACCGTTCATGAGAAAACCGATAGTTCCCCGATGCATCCCGAACACCGGTTTGGCCGCCGGAAGAAATCTGTGCAGGGTTTCCAGCATGAATCCATCCCCGCCGAGCGCGACGATTATGTCCGCGTCATCAGGGTCAACACGGCCGTAGATACGCTCTAGCTCGGATAAAGCTGCTTGTGCGGGTTCGGTATCTGTCGCGACAAAGGCGACGCGGGAATCACTCATGGGTTAACAAATCGGTTAAGGGTTCGAACTGGAGTCGCGCCAGTATAGGCGGCAATCACCACTCTGGCTAACCGCCCGTTACACTCATATGGCGCTGAACGGCCGGGCGGTTGTTGCGGCGGTCTATGACAAAGTCATGTCCCTGCGGCTTGCGGCCAATCGCTTCGTGGATGGCGTTGACCACCGGCTCATTTCCTTCACTCTGCCTCAGCGGCGCGCGCAGATCGGCAGCGTCATCCTGACCCAGGCACATATACAACGTGCCTGTACACGTGAGGCGGACGCGATTGCAGGACTCGCAGAAGTTATGGGTCATCGGAGTGATGAACCCGATCCTCTGTCCTGTTTCCTGACACTGCGTATACCGTGCAGGACCGCCGGTTTGATAGTCGGTGTCCCGGAGTGTCCAGGTCTTTTCCAATTCCGACCTCACCAGACTCAGGGGCATGTACTGGGAGGTGCGGTCTCCGTCGATGTCGCCCATGGGCATCGTTTCGATAAATGTCAGGTCGAAACCTTGCTCACCGCACCATTTGATGAGCCCGCTGAATTCGTCGTCATTTACATGGCGCATGGCCACGGTATTGATCTTTATGCGTAACCCGGCCTGACGGGCGGCGTCGATGCCGCCAAGCACTTTATCCAGATCGCCCCATCGCGTGATGGTTCGGAACCGGTCAGGGTCGAGTGTGTCGAGCGACACGTTGATGCGTTTGACACCGGCCTCGACAAGCTGGTTCGCAAATTCCGCCAGCCGTGTTCCGTTGGTGGTCAGCGTCAGTTCGTCGAGTTTGCCTGTCTCTAAATGCCGTCCCAAAGATTTGATCAAAGACATCACGTTCCGGCGCACTAGAGGCTCGCCACCGGTTAAGCGTAGTTTCCTGACGCCCAAATCAACAAACGCGCTGCACAGGCGGTCAAGTTCTTCTAACGTGAGGAGGTCGCGCTTAGGCAGGAAGGTCATGTCCTCTGCCATGCAGTACACGCAGCGCAGGTCACACCGGTCGGTGACCGATACCCTCAAATACGTAATTTCTCTTCCAAACGGGTCAATCATAGGGCTCGTTTATCACGCCTTGGGCGGCCTTGTCAGTGATTATGTCCTCGCCAGCGACCGCACCGGAATGTGCGGTTCTGCTAGGCCGGTCGCCCGCTTTCGTCGTCCGGATCGACAACATGAAGCTGGGCATTCTCGATATTCAGCACAACCTTTCCGGCATGTTCGAAATTTACGGTAACCTTGTTCCCGATCGCAGATTGCACCTGGCCCAACCCCCAATCCGGACACTCAGGGTTGCGGACATACGCGCCAGGAACAAAGTCGAAGTCCAACGGAAGACCGTCCTTTCACGGGTGGGCGATAGGAGAGCGAGACAGGTAGGTAAACTCCGTGAACCCTGATATGGTCATTCTAAATACGTTTCGCAATGATCTTCAGCCATTCAGCAGCCTTACATGTCAGCAGACTTAGATATCTCAAGAATGCTCTGTACCCGCTTGTGCCATGATTTGGCTGGCCCGGTAGGCGCGATTTCTGCAGGCATCGAACTGATCGGTGGCGATCCGGACATGATCGACGCTGAGGCACTTGATCTTTTGGGCATGAGTGCAGGCGCTGCAGGCAAGAAACTGAAGTTTCTACGCATTGCATTTGGGTCGCCGGGCAAAGGCGCTGTGACCAGCGACGCGGTCTCGAGTGCATTCCAGGATTACCTTGATGCTGTCGGCGGTGCGTCACGCCCACTCACGGTCTCGTGGCTCGATGAAACCGAATCTGAATCGCTGTCTGAGCTTTTCGGAGAGGCTGTAGGTGCCTCTCTGGCAAATTTGGTTTTGCTGTGCTTCGAGGCGGCACCCGGTGCGTCCCACGTAAGTCTCACCTACGTGCAGGCTCAGAAACAGTTGAGCCTGGTCGCCGAGGGCGGTGCTGACTCCCAAATGACCCTCCGGCAGGACCTCGTCGACATCCTCGGCGGGTCTGCGCCTATTCAACTTACGCCTCATAATGTTCAGGCTCATTTCGCCAAAAAGGTGATTGAACATAGTGGTGGAATTATTCGCGTCCAGGCATCGGACGGACGCCTTTCCGTCATCGTGGAACGGCACGGCTGATTTTTTCCGCACATTTCCTGGCCGGCCAACGTCAATTCATGGTTCCGGGCCACCACGTGGCGCGTGAAACCGTTTCGTCTCGCATCGTTCGTCGTCCATACTCTGTTTTGGCTGGTTTATCGCCACACCCAAAACCTCTAATCTAGCGGCGATCCCTTACGGCATGCCTCGCTGAGCCAGAGACGAACGTGGTGCGAGGCCGGAAGACGCACATGAAGCAATGTTTGATAGTTGATGATTCCCGCGTGGTGAGACGGGTCGCAAGCCGGATCGTTGAAGATTTAGGGTTCGCCGCGGAAGAAGTTGCTGATGGGGCCAAAGCTCTTGAAATCAGCCGCAGCCGGTTGCCGGACGTTGTCCTGCTTGATTGGGAGATGCCAGGTCTGTCCGGTATCGAGTACGTCAAAGAACTGCGGCAGCTGCCGGGCGGGGAAGGCATTAAGGTCATCTTTTGTGCAACCGAGAACGACGTCGAGCACATTCAGCAGGCGCTCAATGCCGGGGCTGATGAATATATTATGAAGCCCTTCGATGGAGACATCGTTCGCGCGAAGTTCCACATTGTCGGCGTCATAGATTGAACATGCGCCGGAGTTTCAAATCTCGTGGACGTGCACGCGCATCAGGCAGCTTTCGTAGTGGTACATGCCGGCTATGACCCCAGAGGACTTCCAGTACATTTCAGATTTGCTGCGCGAGCGGTCCGGGCTCGTCCTCACGCGGGACAAGTCATATCTGATTGAAAACAAACTTATGCCCGTCATACGCAGGCGGCGCTTTCAGGGGCTGCAGGATGTCTTCGACGGCATACGGCGGGGCGACCCGCCGCTGATGCATGAAGTGGTCGAGGCCATGATGACCCTCGACACCAGTTTTTTCCGGGACTGGAAACCATTCGAGCATTTTCGCCAAGTAACCCTGCCAAACACAATCGAAGCCCGGCAGTCTAAGAAGTCGTTCCGTATTCTCAGTTGTGGTACTTCGACGGGACAGGAAGCGTATTCGATCGCGCTGACTCTCAAAGAGATGGGTGATGACCTCGCGGCCTGGGATCATTCAATCGTCGCCATTGATTTGGTCGACGCCGCCTTATCGCGCGCCCAACGGGGCATTTACTCTCAATTCGAGGTCCAAAGCGGTTTGCCCATTCGTATGTTGCTGGGGAATTTTCAGCAAGTCGGCGATACCCAGTGGAAGATCAATGACTCGCTGCGCGCTGGTATGGAATTCAAGCGGTGGAACCTCATTGAGGACCTATATGCGCTCGGGGCGTTCGACATCATCTTCTGCCGGTACGTGATTAGACTGTTCGACAAGCCGACCCAAAAACGCGTGTTAGGGAACATAGCGCGTCTTCTCGCGGACGACGGCGTGCTTTATCTGGGGGTGGATGAGACGGCGGTCGGCGTGTCCAGCGCCTTCAAGCCCGTTAATACTGAGCTGGGTCTCTATGCGGTCAATCGGCCAGACCGGCCCGTGGCAAAGAACTTGGCGCTTGCCGGGGCTGCCGCCGGCTTTCAATCGGGTGCAAACGCGCTGGTGTAGTCTTCGGCCAGGTCAGGGTTCTGATCCTGCTTACGCAGCACGCAATTGCCGATCACCAGCAGGTCCAATCCTGTCGCCATAAAACAGCGGAACGCGTCTTCAGGCGTGCAGACAATCGGCTCGCCCCTGACGTTGAAGCTGGTGTTGATAAGGATCGGCACTCCGGTTTTTCCCTTGAAGGCGGAAATCAGGCGGTGGAACAGCGGGTTGGTGTCTTGGTGCACAGTTTGCACTCGGGCGGAGTAATCCACATGGGTCACCGCTGGTATGGTCGAGCGCACCGCATTGACACGGTCGACACCGCGGCGCTCCTTATCCAAGCGGCTCAGGGGAAGGCAGTGATCATTCCCAACCGGTGCAACCACCAGCATATACGGGCTGTTGTCCGAGAGATCGAACCAGTCGCTCAGGTCCTCCGCTAGAACCGCGGGCGCAAAGGGCCGGAAATTCTCCCGGAATTTGACCTTTAGATTAATGGTTTTCTGCGCGTCCGGATCGGTCGGGTTGCCCAGGATCGAACGGCATCCCAGGGCGCGGGGGCCAAACTCCATACGCCCCTGAAACCACCCCACCGCCTCCTGATCGGCGAGCGCTTGCGCCGTGAGTTCAATCATTTGGTCTTCGGTGCACGTCGTGAACTGGGCGCCGGCCGCTGTGAGGCGGGCCTCGATGTCATTTTGATCAAAGGCGGGTCCCAGATAGGACCCCGCCATCGCATCTTGATCGGTCGATGCCGTTCTTGGTTGGTCCGCGTGCAGATGATGGGCCACAAGGGCCGCGCCAAGCGCACCTCCTGCATCTCCGGCGGCGGGTTGAATCCAGATCTCGTCGAATATCCTCTCTGACAGAATCTTGCCGTTGGCGACGCAGTTGAGGGCGACACCCCCGGCTAGGCATAAGTGAGTTGCGTCCGTGTCCTGGCGGATTGAGCGGGCGAGACGCAGCACCGCCTCTTCCGTGACCGCTTGTACTGAAGCGGCAAGGTCCATGTCGCGTTGGGTGAGCGGGCCGTCCGGGTCGCGGGGTGGTCCACCGAAAACGTTGTCGAACCTGGCGTTGGTCATGGTCAGGCCCGTTGCATAATCAAAATACTTGAGGTCCAGACGGAAGCTGCCGTCGTCTTTCAGGTCGATCAGATGTTCCAGAATCTGGTCGCGATATCTGGGCTGTCCATACGGGGCAAGCCCCATGACCTTATATTCGCCGGAATTGACCTTAAAGCCCGTGTAGTAGGTGAACGCGGAATACAGCAGGCCCAAGGAGTGTGGAAAATGGATCTCCTTGTGAATCTCGAGGTTCGATCCATCACCCAAGGCGAGCGACGTGGTCGTCCACTCCCCAACGCCATCCATGGTCAACACAGCTGCTGACTGGAAGGGGGAGGGATAGAAAGCCGACGCAGCGTGACTAAGGTGATGCTCTGAAAAAATGAGTTTCGCAGCCCAATCCACGTTTTCGTCCAGGGTGCTCAAAAGCTTGAGAAGAATATCCTTCTGGAACAGTTTATCCTTCACCCACAGCGGCATCGCCGTTTTGAAGGATGTGAATCCTTTGGGCGCGAGTGCCGCGTAGGTTTCGAGCAGGCGCTCAAATTTGAGGAATGGCTTCTCGTAAAACGCGACGATGTCCAGGTCCGATGGTGTCAAGCTAGCCTGGTCGAGACACGACCTAATGGCGTGGACTGGCAGACTGGCGTCGTGCTTCTTGCGGGTAAAACGCTCTTCTTGCGCGGCGGCGGCAATCTGGCCGTCGACCAACAGCGCGGCGGCGCTGTCATGATACAAGGCGGAGAGACCCAAGATGCGCATGCCGATAGTCGCAGGGCCGCTTAAAATATAGTGTAAATGAAGGGGGCCACAGCACTGCCCTGGGCCAGGACGATAAGCCCCCCGAAAATCACCAGCATGATCGCCATCGGCAGAAGCCAGAACTTCTTGCGGACTTTCAGGAACTGCCAGAATTCAGCGATGAACGACATCTCGAAACTCAAAATTGGCGGGGGAACGATGTCCGTTCAGGACCCGGTGGGGTTCGCTCCACCCAATACGATTTTGCATCCGCGTCGATCTTGAGTTTGAGCGGATCCTTACCGGTGACCTTTAAATAGAGCCCCGTTGGGATAACGGCAACCACATACAAAAGGCCAAGGACGACGGGACTGATGACCTTATGCAGCACTGCGCCCAGCCCCAGCCAGGCGCGCGCCACCAGCGTGAGACTTTGCGGCGCAATAACCGCCAGAATGATGAGCAGTACCCCCGGAGCGGTTGCCCAAATCCGGATATCATTCCCGCCGATTAACGGATAAAGGCCAATCCCCAGGAAGACGATGCCGAGAACCAGCCCGACCGACCGGTTGGATGCCTGCGGAACATCGTCTTGGACTGCGGCAGGATCAATGGGCGAGGAGGACATCGCCAAGCTTACCAATCTGAACGTGAATAGACCTCGAACAAGCGCCGCCGCCCACCGGCATAGGATAAACATAGAACATAGAGCGGCGGTGCTGTCGCCAGGTGGGTTAACCCGCAGCCGCTTTGGCCGGTGGCAGGTCATCAGCGGCTGAGCTTTCCCGCAGCACGTAGCCGCGGCCCCACACCGTTTCGATGTAGTGGTCACCGCCGGTCGCATTGGCGATTTTCTTGCGCAGCTTGCAAATAAACACGTCGATGATCTTGAGTTCCGGTTCGTCCATCCCGCCGTAGAGATGATTGAGGAACTGTTCCTTCGTCAACGTGGTACCTTTCCGCAGCGCCAACAGCTCGAGGATGCCATATTCCTTACCAGTCAGATGGAGAGGGTCCCCCTCCACTTCAGCGGTGCGGGCTTCAAGGTGAACGGTTAACTTCCCGACCTCCACCTTGGGCTGCGAATGGCCTTTGGACCGGCGCACGATTGCTTGGATGCGCGCCATCAATTCTTCGCGGTTGAAGGGTTTGGTTAGATAGTCATCCGCGCCAATGCCCAGCCCTTGAACCTTCTTTGTCGGTTCCGTGAGGCCGGAAAGGATCAGCACAGGCGTATCCACTTTCGAATTGCGCAGTTGCCGCAAAACTTCGAGACCGTCCATGTCCGGTAGCATGAGGTCGAGAATGACGAGATCGTATTCGTACAGCTTGCCGATCTCGACGCCGTCTTCGCCCATGTCCGTTGTATCGACGACCCAGTCTTCCTTCTTGAGCATGACCTCGATGGTTTGCGCCGTCGATGGATCGTCTTCGACCAATAGAATACGCATGCTGTTCGCCCCTTCCACTCGCGCCCAGTCCTTAACGAGTGTTAATATATCATGCTGGAGGGGTATAGGCCAGGAGTCCTGCCGAGTCGCGGATCGTCAATGGAATCAGAGGCTTGCGGTGATGCAAACTCTTTACCCAGCGTTAACGGCGCTGGGCTAGGGTGAGTGGTGAGGCGTTTGGGAGCGCGGTCGCAGGTCCAGGGATGCCGTCCAGCGGGACGGGGGCAGCGGCTGCCAGCTTTTGGGACACGGTTACGTTGGCGGTAAACATTTCCACATTGCTCAACGAGCTAGAGCGCATGCCGGTGCATCGCGTCTTCGGACGCGTTTCAGCCGTGCAGGGGCTGTTGGTCGAGGTCTCCGGCGTGCAAGGTAACTTGTCAGTGGGTGACCGCTGTAATCTCGTCGCCCGTGACAAACGCAAGGTCCCTTGCGAGGTCGTCGGCTTCCGCGATGGCCGGGCCTTGGTTATGCCCTTCGGGCAGCTCGAAGGTGTCGGGCTGGGGTGCCGCGCCGAAATCGGTGACAGTCAGCCTGCTATTTTCCCGTCCGACGCCTGGCTTGGCCGTGTCATCAATGCTATGGGCCGGCCGATTGACGACGAAGGCCCCTTACCCTCGGGTTCAGAGCCATATCCCATTAAGAACACGCCACCACCGGCGCATACCCGCAAACGCATCGGCTCTAAGGTCGATCTCGGCGTGCGCGCACTCAACACGTTTACCACGTGTTGCCACGGCCAACGCATGGGCATCTTTGCTGGGTCCGGCGTGGGCAAGTCGACCATTCTGTCGATGATGGCCCGTTACACCAACGCCGACGTTACGGTGGTTGGGCTGGTTGGCGAACGCGGCCGCGAAGCGCGCGAGTTTATCGAGGACGACTTGGGGCCTGAAGGTCTGGCCCGTTCCGTCGTCGTCGTTGCCACATCGGATGAACCGCCGTTGGTCAGGCGCCAAGCTGCCTACGTCACCCTCGCTGTTGCGGAGTACTTCCGTAACCAAGGAAAGAATGTGCTGTGTCTGATGGACTCGGTTACCCGCTTTGCCATGGCGCAGCGTGAAATCAGTCTCTCGGCGGGCGAGCCCCCCGCGGCAAAGGGGTATACGCCGACGGTGTTCGCCGAACTGCCAAAGTTATTAGAACGGGCGGGGCCCGGGCGCAAGCGCACGGGTAACATCACCGGCCTGTTTACGGTGTTGGTCGAAGGTGATGATCATAACGAACCGATCTCGGATGCGGTTCGCGGTATTCTTGATGGTCACATCGTACTCAATCGTGCAATTGCAGAACGGGGTAGGTACCCCGCCGTTGACGTTCTCAAGTCGATCTCCCGAACGATGCCCGCATGCAATACGGACGAGCAAAACGAGCTGCTCGACAAAGCGCGCAAGTATATCTCCACATACGAAGATATGGCCGAGTTGATTCGCCTCGGCGCCTACCGCAAGGGCAGTAATCCAGATGTCGATGAGGCGATGATCTACTATCCGCTGATCGAAGATTTTATGCGCCAGACGAAAGACGATCATTCCGATCTCGACGCCTGTTATCGCAGCCTCGCGGAGGCCTTAACGCCTCCCCAGGCACTCACCGTGCCTCTTGAGGGTGAGCCGGACCAAGACGCTGTTCCGCCGAATCCACAGGCGGCAGAATAGATAGCTCCGCATGGCCCGCGACGATCTACAAACCCTGATCCGGCTACGCAAGTTCGAGGTTGATGAGCGGCAGCGTGCCATGGCCGTCCTGCTTCGGCGGGAGGAATCGGTGCTTGCCGGGTTGGATGCACTTAAACAGGAAAAAGTGTCTGAAACAGCGTTCATGGAAGAGGCTGGTATTTGGGAAGGGTCGACCTTCACAGCCTATCTTGAACATTGGGAGGTACGGCGGTCTCAATTCGTCCAGGCGCTGCAAGAAGTCCGCAACCAGATCGAGCACGCGCGAGACGAGCTCTCCGGTGCCTATCGCCGTCTCAAGACGTTCGAAATCACCAAGGACCTTCGCGACGAAGCCGAACTCCTGGAAGAGAGCCGCCTGGAGCAAACCGAACTCGATGAGATGGGTCTGGAGTTGCACCGCCGCCGCCAGCGGGCCGACATACTTTAGTCTTCAGTCGCGCCCGGTTTTAATGCCGAGCGCAATACAAATCCCTCCGCACCGGATGGTGTGCTGACGCGTACCCAATCGCGATCAGGTGCGATTTCCTGCACGATAACGGAGTCATCTGCGGCTAGAATTTCGACAGCCTGGTAGTCACGCCCAGGGCCTGTGCGCACATTTAGCGCCGGGGTGCGGACGTACAACGTGTCGCCGCTGCGTAGGGTCTCTTCGCGGCCAGTTACGAACCTGACTGCGTCACTGACCATTCCGGTAATTGACTGAGGTGTATTGAGTGTGAGGGTCATGCTGGCCCAAACGACGACAACCAACACGGGGGCGATTTGCACCAGGGCGGCCCATCCTGGTTTGTCCCAGCGCGTTCTTAAAGCTTTCGCCTTGTGAGCCGATAGGGAGAGGAGCAGTTTGTCGACTTCCCTGCGCAGGTCCGGCGTGCGGGCGAAAATCAACGCTTGCTCTGCCGTTCCGCGTGCAAGAGTCAGGTCTCCCTTATCCCGAAACGCTAAGGCCTGGCGGATGAGAAGCCGGGTATTGCGGTCCGCCGGTTTACGTCCGCCGCGAATGTTATTCCAAAGCGCTTTGATCGTTTCCTTCGGCCCATTTGGAAAGGCCCACCAGCCAGCGAGCCAGGTGATGAAACTTGCTTTCAGTGCGGCCTTGTCTGCACATGTTCTGCAGAAGACACCGGCAACCGGCCGCCGGTCCACCCGCCGCCCTTTGCCCGCCACCATATCGAAGACAATGTAGCGGGGCTGGGCGGTTACCTTGCCGCACTGACAGGTCTCTGGTTTTGCCTGGGTTTTTGTTGAAGGCTTCGAGTCCTGATTCGCGCCTTTCGGATTTGCGGATTTTTGTTCGGTGCGCGGTTGCGGCTTCTTTTGCGGACGCTCAGTCTTGGTTTCTTCAGCCGAAGTTGTTTTGGCTTTGTCCTCACCGGATGGCCGGGCGGATGCTTTGGCTTTCGTCTCTTTTTTCTTTTCCGGCCCGCCGGCTTTCGCGTCATAGGATTTGCGTTTCGCCGGATCCGAGAGCGCTTCGTAGGCTTCCGAAAGCCGCTGAAACTGTTTGGCGGCGATCGGGGACGGATTGATGTCTGGATGTAGGCGTTTTGCCTTGGTGCGGAAGGCAGACTTGATCTCTTCCGCATCCGCATCCGCGGTCACGTCCAGCATGGCGTAATAGCCTTTGGGATCTCGGCTGAACTCGCTCACACGTTGCTCCGGTCGCATTTCCGGTCGAGGCGGCAGGCATAGCGCCTACATCGTAGCCTGACAAACCGGCCCACAATCGCGCAATCTGACGGGGCAACGCAAACAAAGCGTTAAAAAGAAGGGCGCAGCCGGAGCCGCGCCCTCACAGTATCAAAATATTCGGCCCATCTGGCCAAAGCCGCGTGTCACATGCCGACCGGCTGAGGCTCGTTATTCTCCATGTACACCGAGAAGCTCGAGTCATTGGGCTTGCCCCAATCGCTGGACGGCGGGGCCTCCAGGTACTCGGGATAATTTTTCTCCATGTACGCGCGCAGTTTTGGGGGCACGTTCTCGACTGGCCCATTCTTGTTCATAAACGACCGGTAAACGATGTGACCGTCCTTCTGCCCCATCAGCATCCACGGCAGCCAAGGGCCGATGCGCATCCAGGTGCCAACATAGTCGGCAGTCGTTGTGTCCGGGTTGGCAATGTCTGACAGGCTACCCATGCGGTTGAACATCTCCGATGTTTTGTTGATGGGCCCTGCACTTTCCCGCGGCCACTGCTCCGGTTTCATCGGATTGGGAAAGGCCGCATGTAATTCCAGCAAGCTGAATGCTTTGTCGCCTTGAATGATCCACGGCGGCGAGAACGGAATTTCAACAATCGTGCCGTCGAAGTCTTGCCTGCGAATGGGGGCGACTTCACCCATCACGCGCATGTTCTGGATTGGCCAGACTTTCACCAGTTCTTCGGTATATGGATTGACCCAGTCATCCAAATACTCGCCCGTTTTCAGGTCGGTGTAGACGGCGAATTCCCGGTTGAACACGCGGTAGGTGTTGTTGCCTTGAGGCTCGACGCGCATCACGCCCAACCCTTCGACGCCGATCAGCGGATTCATCTTTTCGACCCCGATGTTGGCGTACAGAGTGCCGCCGAACCATCCGTAGGTCGTTACGCCCGGATCTAAGTTCGCGGTGAGTTTGATGTAGGCTTTTAGGTTCTCAGACGGATCTTCGAAGTTGTAATTGGCGTGGCCATCCGCGTTCGCTGTTCCGACGAGCGCTGGCGCGCCCATGGCGCCTAAGCCCAAGGCTCCTAGGCCAGTCGCAGACTTTAGGAATTTTCGGCGCCCAGCGAGGTGATCGACGATCGACGTGTGAAGCATTGTGAGTCTCCTTTAGCGGCCTTTAGGCATTGGGATTGGCGGTCATGCGATCCGGATGCTCGGCTTCGAGGCGTTTGCGGTACATGTCCGGCAGGTCGGCAATGGAATCCAGTTTGGCACCGGACGCATGCCAGATGACGTGTCCCGGTTGATCCCCCATATCCATCCAATGCGGCCAAGGCGAGAAAAAGGTCGCCGTGAACGTCGCGGGAATACGGCGGACATCCGGATCGACAAAGTGATCGCGTCTAGCGAAGTTGGTTTGACGCTGCTTGCGCGGCGACGGCAGACCAGGCGGGTAAACCGTTTCATTGTGCAGCCAGACGTAATCTCCGGCCGCGGTCCACCACAGTTGCAGAGGTTTATCTTCAATCTTGTCCGCAGCCCACGAGGGTTCGACACCGTCTACCGAGTAATAGAACCCCCGGTTCGGGTTGCCGCCCTGTACGGCGGCCGGCACTTCAACGGTTTGGCCGGTGTAGGGGTTTTTCATTTCCCGCAGCCACGCGCCGGTCTCGACATCGGTCATGAACGATACCGTGTTGCCCGTAAACCAGTAGCGCCCCTCTTCCATTTTCTCTGCCCAATACATTTCCATGCCCTGAAAGGTCATGATCGGTTTGGGCTGTTCCTCGCCGACGATGGCAAAGATGGTGCCGTTGTAAAACCAGGGACAATCTTCCGGATCAAGGCTGGCAGACATCCGCAAGAGGTTGCGAAGGTTGCCTGCAGGGGTCTTGATGTCAGGGAGATCAGCCGCCTCTGTCGTCCGCGGCAGCGCAGTCCCGAGGCCACTGAGGCCGAGAAGGCTGAACCCGCTCAGGGCAGATCGGCGCGTAATTTGTGAAGTCATTGAACCCTCGGGTCTGAATTTCTGTGCTGACATAAACTACTCCTGTGTCCGCCCTGAAGAAGGCCGCAAGTCGCCGGTCCCGCCGCCCCGTCGCGAGCCGGTCGTTCCTGTCGCGAATGGGCCTCAATTCCATGCCCGACCAGCGGTCAAACCGTCATTGACAGCCGCCGTTTGCGCCGGAAAACTCAGCCATCTCCGCTCACAGCCCCTTGGCGGGCGGACGTGGTCTGTCAGGTCTTTTCGAGATGGTCGGAGCTCCGAATTTGAAGTCCACCGCCCTTTGGGCCCGAGTCTTCCCTGGAATGCAAAAGCGCCAGGCGTTGGGCTTGTTCGTGCTCATCCCAGTGGGGATTGGGGCAACTCTCGGCTGGTACCGGGCCGGCTATACAGCGGATTATCCCCTGGCCGTGTCTCTGTTCGAATGGACGTCTAATTTCGTCCTGCTGTGGCTGGCCTTTGAGATCGGATCCCGGTTCGCCTCTTTTCTCTTGCGACCATGGACACCCCCCCTATGGGGTGTGCTTGTTCTTGGCGGCATCGCCGGCGTGGCGATCAGCCGCCCGGTGCGCAGCCTGGTGCGTGAGGCGTCGGCCGGCCTGGCGCCGGAAGTGAGGGCCGAAGTATCCTTTCCTGACGGACTTGTATGGGAGGAGTTCGTATTTGCCTACGCCAGCGTGGTCGCGGTGCCGATCCTCATCTGGGTGGTTGTGAACTACATCTACGTTCAGGCCTTCGACGTCGAGCGGTTTGGCCACCGGCGGAGTGAAAAGTCCGATCAAAGCGAGCCAGCCGCGCCTACACCCGTGCCTGAGTTCATCAAGCAACTCTCCGCCGGCCCTGATGCGGAAATTCACGCGCTGCAAGCGGAAGATCACTATCTACGGGTCTATACGGCGACCAGTAACGAGCTGATCCGCTATCGTTTCTCTGATGCGGTGGGAGAAGTCGGTCACCTTCCCGGCCTCCAGGTGCATCGCTCGTTCTGGGTCAATAAGACCGCGGTGGATACGGTGCGCCGCAGCGGCCGGTCCTATGAAATCGTGCTTAAGGGCGGCCTGGAGGTTCCGGTGAGCCGGTCCTATCGGTATGCGGTCAAAGAATCCGGATTGCTCAGTCGTACCGCCTAGCAGGTGTGTCTTTAACGCTCGCTAATGAAATCCCGCACATCTCGAGCCAATTGCTCGAGCGATGGCTCGTGGGTGTACATCATGTGCCCCGCTTCGTAGTAGGTCATGACCACACGCTCGCTATCGATGCCGTTGGTGGCCACTGAGTTTTCCGTCGCGAAGAACGGTGTCGCCAAGTCGTAATACCCATTGGCGATGAACGCCCTCAAGTCCTTGTTCTCGCGCATGCCCCGGCCGATGTGAGGTGCCACGTTGACGTAGGATGGCCAGCCGCCGTCTCGCGTGGACCAGTTCCAGTTACGTGCGGGTTCGCCGTCCAGAATCTTGTAGCGCCGTTCGAAGTCAACTTCGAGTTCGCGCGTAAGATAATCGTTGATCGCCGCGACATAGGCTGCATCGATGCCGTAGGCCGAGGCATCATTGTCGAAATACTCTCCAGCGTCGTCCAGGTCTTCACCGGTATAGCGGCTGTCAAAGCGTCCAACCGTCAGGCCGCGGTCCCGCAGCAGTTGTTTCATGAACCGGAATGCGCCGATCTGCAGGTTGGTCTGGCGGACGTAGGTTTCGCTGAGCCCGGTAAACCGGGCAAGCTTGGTCACCACGGCCTCCCGTTCCGCCGCCGTGAGGCGGGATCCTTTGAGCAGGGCGACCGAGTATTCGTTCAGCGCAAAGTGCCGCGCTTCGTCGACGAATTCAGCCACGCTCGCCGGTTTGTCTGTGACGGCGTCGTGATACCAGGCGGTTGCCGCGTAGGTTGGCAGGAAGCTGACATAGGGCAGCGGGTTGCCCATGGCGAATTCCGCCGTGTGAAAGTCAAGGATCGCCGAAATGAGAATCACGCCGTTGAGGGCAACGCCGGTAAAAGTGCTCTGCAGTTCGTTGACCAACTGCGCGGCGCGTGTCGTTCCATAGCTTTCACCTGCAACATACTTGGGAGAGTTCCAGCGGCCATGGGTGGTGAGATAGACGCGGATGAACTCCGCGATTGATTTGGCATCCTCCCGCAGACCCCAGAATTCCTTGCCCTTGGCGTCGCCCAGCGGTTGCGAATAGCCGGTGCCAACCGGGTCGATAAACACCAGGTCGGTAACGTCTAGAATACTGAACGGGTTATCTTCGATGGTGTACGGAGCGGCTCCGGCATCTAGGCCATCGCTGGGAACGACAATGCGCTTGGGACCGAATACGCCCATGTGCAGCCACAAGGAGGCCGATCCCGGGCCGCCATTGAAGACAAAGGTCACGGGCCGGGTTGCCGGATCAGTCGCGTCGTTCTTGGTGTAGGAGACCGTGAAGATGCTGGCGCGGGCGTCCCCCTTGTCGTTCTTAAGGTGTGTCTCACCAGCAGTGACCGTGTACGCGATGCGGGCATCATTGAAACGTCCCGAGAAGGACTTCGTAAACGCTCTCGGCTCGGGAATATCCTGTGACTCGCTCTTTCCCGCGTTTTCTTTTGCGTCGTCCTGAGCATGAACAGGTGCGCCGGCACACAAAGCCGCGAATAGAAGGACAAGGAAAAACCGATTCCGCATGGTGTCGACCTTTCGATAGGGTGGTTCTTAGTCAGCCTCGGCGATCAGCGCCGGGGCGTGCAAGTAAACAGATAGTGGCCGTTGTGAATCATCTGCTGATCGATGGACAAAACCTTTTCAACTCGCTCGATCCACCAATTCATCGGTTTTACCAGCAGGTGTGCGTTCCGGCCATCGGGAAGCGTCTTTTTGGCCTCGTGATCCGCAATGCTCAGCAGCGCCAGATGCCGGGCCTTTGACGCCAGGTGCGCTAGTACGCTTTCGATGTGTTCAGGTTCAACATGTTCCAAGACGTCATTGCAAAGAACCACGTCACAGACCGGCGGGTCGCTTGCCCACTGGGGAATAGCGGGGTCGTAATTCACAACAGTTACATCAGGTACGATCCGTGACAGCTCTGCTCCGAATGCGCCTTTGCCGCTGCCATAGTCGAGAACGGTTTTCAGACCCGTCGCCTTCAGCAAGTCCGCCGTCGGTTTGGCGCGGTTTGCGCCCTGCCGGCCATAGTCAGGATTGGCGTGGAGCGACGCATTCATCTCTCTGTAGGTGTCGGAGATGAGTGTGCCGGATGAGGACGGCGTTTTATCGGTCATCGGGGCGTCGATTGTCCGCGCTGGTTTAGATTGGCCGAGACCGTATCATGGCCACGGAGTCTTTCAATCGCCTTTCTCGGCGGGTTGCCGAGTCACCTGGGGCCGCTACGGCGTCCCAATCGGATCACGCTATTGCCACAGAAACCGCGATAGAAAAGTCTTGTCGTTGAATCGCGGCAAGCCCCTGTTTTAGTCTCGATGGACCGCTAAACAGGGGGTGGCGATGGTCAAAGCTATTCTGGCAATTGTGGTCGTGCTTTCGATGAGCGGCCGGATCGTGCCGTTGCACGCAACCGAGATCCATTGCGACGGCCAGACGGAGAACTTGAACCGTTACCTCGAGATGTTCGAGGTCTTGTTCATCCAGCGCGATGGCGTCCGGGCCGGGGAGTTCTATGCCGATCCGTTTATCAGCCACAATGCCGATGCCGGCGGCTCTGAAACCACACTCGCACGGCCATCGCGTATGGAGCGCATGTTCGCGGCTTCGAAAAACGCCTCGCCGGATCGAACACTGGTCAACGACCTTATCATTTGCAAAGACGACTTGGTGTCCACGCGCATGACTGTCACCGGCACGCAAACCGGTGAGATGATGGGTAGTCCTGCAACGGGCCGGGCTTTTAAGTTCACGGCGATGGATATTTTCCGCTTCGAGGAGGGAATGGTGGTGGAGCGCTGGGGCAACAGCGATACCCTCATCCTGATCCGGCAGCTTGGCCTGGACGTGGATTTATCTCTTCAGCCTCTACCTTCTATTGAAACGCCGAAATAACATCCTAAGGAGTCCGTCTATGGCTCTTCAGCGCCTAGTCAGAATAATCATCGCGTTCGTGGCCGCGGTTGTGGTGGCAACGGCTGTCGCCTGTGTCATCGGCACGCAATTCGTGCTTGCCGCTCTCACAGGCATCGGCGTCGAAATCTCCGTGTCCGAGCGGTTCGCCACCACGTGGTACGATCTAGTAAACTTTGGCTTCATTCCCAGCCCGGCGTTTGGATTTTCCTACGCCTTGGTGATTGGGATTGGACTGGTAATCGCGTTTATAGCCGCCGCAGCCATGTCGCACTTCCTGCCGCGGTTCCGCACGATCATCTACACCGTGGCCGGCGGGGTGGCGATTGTGACGTTCTTGAGCGCGTCTTTTTTCGTGTTCGGTGTCGTGCTGTTTGCTTTTGCCCAAACACCGATGGGCTTAATCAGTCAGGCCGCTGCCGGAGCCGCCGGCGGCTGGATTTTTGCAAAATACTCGAGACAGGAGACCACATCATGAGTCGTGTCCCCCTCAAACCTGTTGCGGTCGCCGCACTTTGTGTCATGGCGCTTGGCAGTTTCAATGCGGCGAGCCGTGCTGCGGACTATACCTTGAACACATTGGCCGAGGGGCTCGCCTTTCCTTGGAGCCTCGCCTTTCTGCCCGACGGCGACATTCTGGTGACCGAACGGGATGGTCAGCTGCGTCTCATTCAGAACGGCGTCCTTCAATTCGAACCCGTGACCGGAGTGCCAGATAGCTATGTTGCGGGGCAGGGGGGGCTGATGGACGTCCGCCTTCACCCTGATTTTGAGCAGAACCGGCTGATCTACCTCTCCTACGCCCACGGCGATGGTGATGCCAATCAGTTGCGTGTTGCTCGTGCCGAGTACGCCGATGGCGCACTGACCGACCTCGAGGTCGTGTTTGGTGCAGAGCCTATGAAAGGCACACCTGTGCACTATGGCGCCCGGATAGCGTTCATGACGGATGGCAAGCTGCTCATTACATCCGGCGATGGATTTATCCATCGCGAACGGGCACAGTTGCTGGACAATCACTTCGGCAAAACGGTGCGGGTGAACGACGATGGATCCGTCCCGGATGACAACCCTTTCGTCGGAACCGATGGCGCGCTCCCGGAAATCTGGACCTATGGCCACCGCAATCAACAAGGCCTGGTCGTCGATCCGGAGTCGGGGCGGGTGTATTTGCACGAACACGGCCCGATGGGCGGTGACGAACTCAACATCATTGAGCCAGGGAAAAACTATGGCTGGCCGGTCGCCACCTATGGGTTGGACTATTCTGGGGCCCGGATATCTCCGTTTCAGGAGTATTCCGGTATGGAAATGCCTGTGGAGTACTGGGTGCCCTCCATCGCCCCCGGTGGCATGACTCTCTACGACGGAGAGGCCTTTCCCGCGTGGCAGGGAGACATTTTTGTCGCTGCTTTAGCAAACATGACGGTGCGGCGGCTGGACCTTGAAAACGGCGAGGTGCAAGGTCAAGAAATCTTGTTCGCTGACGTCGGGGAGCGCTTCCGGGAAGTGCGCACCGGGCCGGACGGATATCTCTATCTTCTTACTGATAGCCCAGATGGCCGTGTCATTCAGGTGCGGCCCACCGGTTCATCGTCTTAAACCATCGTTTACTGAAAAACAAAAACCCCCGGGGAAGCCCCCGGGGGTTTTTAGTGCAGTTGGTGGTTGCCGGACTAGAATGAATACTGAGCCCGCATGCCGAAGTCACGGCCCCGTTGCGGGTTCAACGTGAACAGGCTGGCATCGACGCCCGGTACAGACTCGTTTTGGAAGTCTGTAAACAGGCTCACGGTGCGTGGCGTGTTGTCATCCAAAATATTATCGACATAGACCGTCAGGCGCCATTGCGGAGATTCGATACCAACCTGGGCGTTCCAGTTATACCGTGAACCGACCCACGCGAGATTGGCGACGTTTGCAAACTTTTTGGACTCGTAGTTCAAGAACGATCGCACGAACCAATCTGAATCGCTGCCGAATTCGTCGCGGTATGTGGCGGACAGGTTGGCGTTATGCTTCGGCGTCGATGGGGTCGTATGGCCATCGACATCGCCCGTGCCGCCGGTCAGGGCGGCAAATCGTGCATCGACAAACGTGTCGGTGAACTTGTGGTCCGCTAAGCCGTAGCCTGCCGTGAGAAGAATATTTTCTGTTGGCGTCCAGTTGGCTTCGATTTCGAGGCCGATGACCCGGGCACCTGGTGCAGAGCGCACCGTGTTATTGGTCTCGAACGTACCGTCACGCAGCAGGATGTCCTCAACGGAGCTGACAGCCTGATCGTCCCAGTCAATGTAGAAGCCGGAAATATTGAACCGGGCTTTGCCGTCTGCCAGCGTCGACTTCAATCCGGCTTCATATGTCCAGGCTGACTCTGAATTGATGATCGCCCGGCCGTCGGCAACTGCATTGACCAACTCGGTTGGGTCGGTGTCGTCGTCGAAGAACGACAGGTTAAAGTCCAAGGGCTTGTCCCCCTTGGCGATTTTTCCGTAGACGGTGATGTCGTCGTTCGGCTTGTACGTTAATGAGACACGCGGCGTGAAATCCTTGGTGTCGTCTTTGACGACAAGCCGGTTTCCCTCCACTGTTGCGACGTCAAGTGCCGCGACAAGGCCGGCCACGTCAGCCGCTTCGGCGTCGGTCAAAACACCCCCGCGTGCCGTCTTCTCATCTTCTGAGTAGCGGGCTTCGGCAGAGACTGTCAGTTGATCCGTTATGTCGTAGTCGACGGACGCAAAGACGGCGTAGTTGGTCACGTCTTCTTCTGTGGTGTCGCATTGGCCGGGATCGAAAGCGGCCGGACTGGTTCGGCATGATCCATGGTCAGAGGCAAAGAACAATCCTGCTGTACCAGGTCCCGAGAACCGGCGGTCACGTTCCACGAACCGTTTCTCAAAGTAATACACGCCGAAGAGGCCGCGCAGCGGATCGTCTGCCGGGCTGGCGAAGCGCAGCTCGCCTGCCCAGTCTTCCGTGTTGTCTTCTTCGTATGCCGTGAACAGGCCGAAGACCGGACGGAAGGCCGTACGGTCGATGTCGCGGCCAGACTTAAAGCGGTCACGGTTCCAGGTGGCGCGGGCGACAGCTTCCCATCCGTTGAAATCGCCGGTGTACTGAGTCAGCAAGCGGAAGATATCGCGATGTGTGCCAGCGCCAATCGGTGAAGGTTCTGCGGTCACGCCGAAGAAACTGGTTGTGCCGCCGTCAACGAGGTCAGGAATATTGAGACTTGAGGTCCGGTCTCCCGCTGTCAAAGCGCCGCAGAAATACCCCGGTGATTCTGGGCCCGCGCCCGCGTCAATTCCCGGACGGAAGCAGTTCAGCTCGCTGTTGTCGACCAGCAGCGCGGGGAAGTGGTCGTCACGGCCACCGGCGTAGTTAAACTTGAACTCGAGTTCATGATTCTCGGCGGGCGAGAACACGAGCTTAATCGTCCCGTCGGTGTTTTCCTCGCCACCGAGGCGTGAATTGTCTGCGCGTGTTGGTCCGGTGACAAAGTTGATCACCCGTCCCGGCGGCGGGAACGGAATAAAGATACTGTCTCCCGCAGCTTGTCCTTCAGCCACATTGTTGCGCCACTCACCACCATATGAGTCCCAACTGCCGGAAACAAAGTAGTGCAGCTTGTCCTCAATGATAGGACCGGACAGCCAGCCGGCTGCTTCATAGGTCTGATGGGAGCCGATGCGGACGTTGAACTGCCCTTCGTGCTCATCGGTTGGCTTACGGGTAATCAGGTTAACGGCTCCGGCGAACGTCGCACGGCCAAATAGGGCTGACTGCGGGCCGCGCAGGACTTCGACGCGTTCCAAGGCGTTGAACGTGGACGTGGTCGCGCTGCCTGCCACAAACACACCGTCAATAAAGTAAGAGGCGTTTGGCTCGCCGCGTACCAGCGTGCCCGCTTGTCCACGGAAGGTCGGGCGGTCCAAGCGGCGGCCCAGCTGCGGTGTGGTGACGAAGTTCGGCGTATTGGCCGATAGCTCGTACACCGTCGTTATGTTGCGCTGTTTCAAGCCGTCTGCAGTGAAAGCCGTAATGGAGAGAGGAATGTCCTAAAGATTCTCCTCACGTTTACGCGCTGTGACCGTAATTTCTTCGATTGTTAGCTGTTGTGCCTGAGCCCCGTCGACAAACGCTCCGGTTGAGACGGCAGCGGCAAGAGCAGCAGTGGACAGCAGTGATGTGCGAAGTTTCATCGCCTTTATTCCCTCCAAAAACGTAGCCGTTTCCCTCAGAAACGGCGAAATTCGGCTCCGGAACGTGGCAGTCATCCATGCCGAACACGGACAACCTGACGTGGAGCCTCCCAACTCCCTGCCTTTCTCTCAAGGAATGTCACAAACATGAAAACAACTCGAACCACTATCCGCACGTTGGATAGGGGCTTTATCCCTCTGTTTTAAAACAAGAAAGGCAGCCAAATGGCTGCCTTTCTCGATCCCGATAGGTTTTCCTGAGTGCTTATTCAGCAGCCTGTTGCGCTTGTGCATCAGGTGCTTCAAGGGGAACGGAGTCGATCACCCATCCCTTCGCGGTGCGCCGGCCGGGGCTTGGGATGGCATAAGCGACTTTATTGAGGTTTGCGGCAACGGCGCCGGTATTGATGTGCCAGCCTTTGGCATCGTAGCTGCGGAGAAACTCCCGGTAGCGCACCAAAGCTTTGTCGTGCGGCATCATATTTTCTTTGCTGTTGGTCGACGGCGCGACGACGGGCTCTAGGTCTTGCAGCACAACAATGTCCTGATCGGCAATGACCCGTTGCCGTTTTTGGATCGGTTCGTCGTGTTCGTCATCCAGCAAGGCGTTACGCATGTTCACCAGCCAGCTGCGGGTTTGCCCTTCGTCGACCGGCGTGCGGAAGGTGTACTGGTGGAACCAATTTGTCGGCGACATATGGATTTGTGTCCACGTCTGGTGCGGCCCGAAGTGCCCCGTGCCGGCTTCCAGGTCGCCGTCGAAGTTGCGCAATTTATTCATGGTCCCGTCCTTCAGGGCGGGCGACTGGAACGTCAGGGTAAAGCCGCAGCCATGGTCGGACACATCTAAGTCGTACTCCTGCACCTTGTAGTCGTCTTTGGTGCCTTCGAAGCCATGAGTCGGGTGCACGAATTCGTTGTGGCCGGGGTCGAGCGTATTTTCGACGGACCGCTCATAGTTTGCCGCATACTCGTTGTACATAATGGTCGGCTTCCAGCCGTCCTGGCCGTACTCGGGAATGTCCATGATCGGCGGCCTCTCGTCCTCGGGAAGATCGCCGAGAAACGCGAAGATCAGGCCGTATTTTTCCTGCACCGGATAGCTGTCGATTTTGGTACGCGGCGGAATCTTCCCGTCTGCACCGATGGACGGAATTTTGACGCACTCACCGGCGCCATTGAATTGCCAGCCATGATAGGGGCACTCGACGCGGTCGCCGCGCAGCTTGCCGCCGGCCAGTGATCCGCCCCTGTGGGTGCAAACATTGGAGAGGCAGTGAACAACTCCCGCGCTGTCACGGAACAGCACGAAGTTCTGTCCCAGCATCTTGACCTTGACGGGCTGGTCTTTGACGTCTTCCGATTGACCTGCGGCGTACCAGAAATTGATGTACATGGCGGTTGCCTCCTCTGCGCTCTGCGTCTCGTTGCGGATGGCGGACCATAAGCAGCATCGTCAGACCCGCGTTTGACCTCGATCAAACGCAGGCCAATTTTCTGCTTTGCCCCGTTTTTGGCGCCGATGCTTACTCAGCGGCGGCTTTGGTGGCCGCACTTGGCGCAAAGGTTGGAGCGGCTTCGATCGCCCAACCCTTTGAGCTCCGCCGTGCGGGGCTAGGAATTGCGAAGGCTTTTTCTTCCCGCAACGCATCGACTTTCTCGGTATCGAGGCGCCAGCCGCGGTCTTCCCAATCTTTTAAGTACTCGCGGTACCGGGTGATCACGGCATCCGCCTTTACCAGCACTTCTTCGGTGGACGACCCCGGTGTGTAGAAGGGTTCGACGCGCTCAATAACCACTTTGTCCTGCATCATCACCGCCGTGTTGCGTTCGTTGATGGTGGTGTCCATTTCCGGATCGGTGCGAAAGTTGCGGGCTTGCAGGAAGTAGCGCTTGAGGAATTTCTCATCTACGGGTGTGGAGAAGCCATATTGGTGCGCCCAGGCGTGCGGACTGAAATGCAACCGCGTCCAAGCGCTTGAGGGGCCGTGATTGCCCGCGCCGGCTTCCATCTGGCCCTCACCCTTTAACCCTTTCATCTTCGAGTCCGGCAGGTCCGGTGACACAAAGGTCGTCATGGTGCCGCAGCCCCAATCCTCTTCGATCAGCGTCAGGTCGGGAACGTGATAGTCGTCCCTGTCCCCGCCATAACCCATAGACGGGTGAACGAACTCTGTATGCGCCGGGTCCAACGTGTTTTCGACGGCGCGCTGATAATTGGCTGTCCATTCGTAAACCTGCGTTGTGACGCGCCAGCCGTCCTGTCCGTATTCTGGAATGTCCATGATCGGCGGCCGCTCACTTTCCGGCAGGTCGCCAAGGAAGGCGAAGATCAATCCATATTTTTCTTGCGTTGGGTAGCTGTCCACTTTGGCGCGGGCCGGAATCTTCGCATCTGGTCCCAGTGACGGGATTTTTGTGCACGCGCCGTCTTCGCCCTGGAACTGCCAGCCGTGATAGGGGCACTCAATACAATCGCCCTTCACCTTGCCATGGGCGAGGGAAGCGCCGCGATGGACGCACAGGTTCGACAAGCAATGAACCTTGCCGCCAGAGTCCCTAAACAAAACGAAGTCAAATCCGAGCATGCGAACATGCACGGGTTCCTCTTTAACGTTGTCGCTCAGTTCAGCGGCATACCAGAAATTCATAAACATGGACGTGTCCCTCTCGCTAGTGCAGTGCGTCGCGTTACCGTGACGAATGCAGTGTTCTGCCCTTAGTCGTAACCAGCCAAACCCATCCCCTTAAGCATGAACGCTGGGCTGACCGCATTTTGGCTACTCATTTATGATACGGCCAAAATCGGGAGTCGGATCAAGACCTTAGCCTGCATGAGGTTAAGACAGGCTGATGCCCTCAAAATCAATATATCCAAAAGTTTGGCTATGCCCCTGGGTGCGCGGGCTAAGGCCGGTAAAGGCAATGTTTTCATAGAGAAAGATGCTCGGGGCGATATCCCGGTAATAGCCCATGACGTCCTGGCGCAGGGCCAAGGCTTGCTGCGGATCCGTTTCTAACCATGCGGCCTCAATGACCGGCTGAATCGTCTCATCGCAAAACCAGGGCTGGGTTTTGCGGCAAGAGTTGATGTTGGTCATCTGGATGGCATCGAGCAGCGGGTAGGACCCCCACTGCAAGGTAAACGCATCCGTGGAAATGCGCCCGCGGACGAAGTCGCCCAGGAACTGCATCACCGGGCGAGTCTGAATGGTGGCGCGGACTCCGGCCCGCACAAGGTCTGCCGCGACCCGCTGTACGATGAACGCGCCATTTGTGCCGCCTCCGGACGTTAAGATCGTCATGTCAAAGCCGTCGGCGACTCCTGCCTCCTTAAGCAGGGTGCGCGCTTGGTCTGGATCGTAGGCGTACGGTTGCAACGCCGGATCGTATCCGTAGGCCTCCCGCACGGCCGGTTGGGAGGAAACGACGGTCTGGCCACCCATCAGAATGTCGACGATGGTTTGCTTGTCGACAGCATGATTGAGCGCCTGGCGCACACGTTGGTCGCGCAGCGGCGTATCGTACCCCTCGCCAAACTGAAGCATGATCGAAGACGCGGCACCGTCTTTAACGGTCGAGATGCTGCCGCCCTCACCCTCAATGACCGTGATATCGTCCGGACCCATCTGATACGCCGCATCCAGAGCACCGGACAGCAGCGCCTGAAGCCGGGCCGACGGGTCTGGCAGGACGATAAACTCTATGCCGTCGACTTGCAGCTGGCGCCAAGATGTCGGGTTGGCGCGCATTAAGGCGCGTGCGGGTTCCCATCCCTCGACCACCAACGGGCCGGTTCCAACCGGGTTCAACGAAAACTCGCGAATGCCCATGTCTTGCCAGGCCTGTGGTGCGACAATGAGAAGAACGCAGGCATAGCGGGGGAACATCGGCACCGGCACCGAGGTCTTGATATCCACAGTCCACCGGTCGATTACATCTGCGCCGTCAAGAAATCTAAAGTCCCGCCTTAGTCCTTCGGTCTGCGGGCCGGGACCGCTCAGATAGTCGACCGTGTGTTTGACGGCACCCGCGTCGAAAACTTCACCGTTGGAAAATTCGACGTTGTCGCGCAGGGTGAACCGCCATGTGGTGTCGTCCAGCGCCTGCCAAGACGTGGCCAGCCACGGTATGATCTCCCCGCTTTTTGTCATCCGCGTCAGACCGTCGAAGATACCGCCGGTCACGAGGATGCTCGGCACCTGAATGTTAGAGAACGCGTTGCCCCGCTCGATGGGCAAGCCGCCCAAGCCAATACGAACCACATTGTCTGATTGAGCACGCGCAAAGGTGGTGCCGAGACTGGCGCCGGCAAGAAGAGACAGGCTGTGGCGGCGGCTAAGTGTCACACGGAGACTCTTTTTCTGCGGCATCCGCAAGGCTTCAGAATGCCTTGGCAAACTCTGCCATATCTGCGGCGACGGCGCTAATGGTGGACTCCCAATTTTGGAATCGGGTTTGCCGGTAAAGGCGGACCGAAGCATACCAGGGGCAGGCGGTACCTTGCCGCAGCCAATACCAGGGCATGCCGCCTGAACCTGCGCGGGGAACCATCACCCACGTGGGAACACCCAGCGCGCCCGCGACATGAGCTGCGGTATTGCTGTTGGTCAGCACCAGATCCATCGCTGCAACTTGGCTGGCGAATCCGTCTAGGTCCTCTAACGGATCGATTTCGCCGTCGCGCATAATTTGTGTCCCGAATCGTGCTTCCGCGTCTTCGATTTCGGCTCTGTGATCACCATACTGAAGCGACACGAACGCGGGGCCGCGTGTCGCGAAAATTGGCGGCCAGTCCGCCAAAGGCACCGACTTCAGCCAAGCATTGTTTTTTCGCCCGCTGCGCCAGGCAATACCGACCAAGGGCGCCCGGGCCAACTCGCCGGAGTATTCTGCGCGCAATGAATCCCGTTTTGTTGGATCGGCGGAAAGGTATGGCTGCCCGCCCGTGAACGCCGAGAGACCGGGCCGCAGCAGCGGGCAGAGGTCGGCCGACGAGATATGGTAGTCGATGCTCCGGTCTTTCATGGCCGGTGCGATTTCTGTTTCGCGCGCAATTGTTTCTGTGCCTGGGAACGAGCGTTTGAACAGAGGCGCCAAACGCGGCTCGCACTCGATGATCACTTTGCCGGCCTGCGCGATCACTTCGGGGATCATGCTCGCGTAGATGATCTCGTCGCCCACGCCCTGTTCGCCCCATATCAAAATCGTTTTGCCGGCCAGATCCTGCCCGGTCCAGGCGGGGGTGCGATAGGGCCGCCATCCTGGCCGCTGCTCTTGCGGCGCCTCAGACCACCTGTATTCCGCCCATCCTTCTTTGATCCGGCCTTCAATCAGCAGGGGAAAGCCGCGATCGACATGCGCTTTTTCTATGTTCGCGCCGTCCGCGATGGCTTGGTCAAAGACCTCTAGAGCAGCATCGATCCCGCGGATGTCGTGCACGAGGTGGGCCAAATTGGTGCGCGCCTCGGTAAGGGTGGGGTCGTAAGAGATTGCCTTTTGAAAGGCTGCTTCCGCGTCAGTCAGACGTTCTAGAGTGCGCAGCGCCAACCCTTTGTTGTTCCATGCTTCGGCATGGGTGGGGGCCACAGTTAACACCCTGTCTATTTCCGCCAGTGCGCGCTCAAACGCTGCGGTTTGAAAAAAACCCGCGGCAAGAGACAGCCGCGACTGCAGGTCATCGGGGCGGTGGGTGAGGTATGTCTCCAGGGCTTCAGTGCTTTCGCCGAACCGTTCCGCATCTTGAAGCGCCAGTCCGAGGTTGCGCCAGGCAGATGCCGCGGACGGGTCGCTATGAACCAGATCTTTGTAATGCGTGATGGCACCGGCCACATCGCCGGATTGTTTGAGCGCTTCGCCATAGTTGACGCGGGCCGCTATCAGGGTTGGCGACTCCTTGAGAGCTTTCTCAAAGCAGGCCAGTGCTTTCTTGGGCTGGTTTTGACGTAACCGGCAATCGCCAAGCGTGGATAGCCCCGCCGCTGTCAGCTTTCCTTTGCGGGCAAATTTCTCCAGCCGGGCAGCCGCATCATCCGTGCGGTCAAGGGCGATCAATGCCAGAGCGTAGCTGTTGGCGATCGCGGCGTCTGATGATCGCGCTTTAAATGCAGACGACAGAGCCTGCGCCGCCTGCTCGTACTGCCCCAAGTGGTACAAGGACAACCCTAGTATGTGGAGTGCATCCGCATTCTTCGGCTGGCTTTGCAGCACCGACCGACTCAGCTGCACGGCCTCCGCAAAGCGGCCCCCATTTACATACGTGCTTGCCACCTGCAGCGCGTCGGCAGGGGAAATGTTTTGGGGTCCGGCCATCTTCTAGGTCATACAATCCGTTTGTGGCGGGCGGCGTGATTTGGTCGCTTCGTGAACCGGTACGTGCGTGCTGCGTCGAACCGATTGCTAACAAGTCGTGCGAACCGTAGCGTACAGACGGGCGCACGAGAATATAATAAGTGGATGAGGGGCATCATGCAGAACATCGCGGTACGCCGCGGCTACGCCGACGGACCATTCGGGCAAGTGCATTTCCGAGAGGCGAAACCGGCGCAGGGCGCATCGACGCCTACACCCGTAGTATGTTTTCACCAAAGCCCAATGTCCGGTCTGCAATATCAGCCCTTTCAGGACGAACTCGCGAAAGACCGCCTGGTTCTATGTCCCGATACGCCGGGATTTGGCGGCTCCGATACCCCGCCGGGACCGGTGACGATCACGGATTACGCCGCCGCTATGGCCGAGATGCTGGACTCTCTCGGCTTCGGCAAGGATGGACAGGGGCCGGTCGATGTATTCGGCGGGCACACGGGTAGCGTGATTGGCACCGAGCTTGCCGTTATTCGTCCGGACTTGGTGCGCAGCATCGCCTATCCCTCCGTCGCCTTGTTTTCTGACGAACAGAAGAAAATGATGCTGGAGCGCTTCGGTGGTCCGCCCGGATATTTTACCGATCCTGACTTCGTCGCCAGCACCTACAAACAGACGGTTCTCGATGGGCGTCCAGAAATTCCACCGGAGCGGCGTCTGGCGCTCTTTGCGGAACGCATGCGGTCGGGCATGCAAGCGTCTTATGCGCCGGACGCGGTGATGAGTTACGATGCCGAAGGGCAACTGCAAAAACTCACGCAACCAGCTCTAATTCTCGTGCTTGACGATATGCTGGCAGACAACAGCCGCCGCGCCGGCACACTGATCCCGAATGTCGAGGTCCGGGAGATGGCCCATATCCCGCATGGTACAGCGTGGGATGTCCATGCGGAGGAATTGGCCACAGCGGTCCGGCACTTCGCCGACGCGCTCTAGGTGTGATGGCTGCGCTCAATAAAAGATATGTCGACGGACCGTTCGGACAGGTTCACGTCACCGAGGCAGGCCCCGAACAAGAGGGGGATCACGTCCCTCTGGTGTGTTTTCACCAAAGTCCGATCTCCGGCGCCCAGTTCGCCGTGTTTCAACAGCACATGGCGACCGACCGCCAAGTTCTCTGTCCCGATACACCTGGCTTTGGCAGTTCCGATGGCCCTACGCCCGTTCCAACAATAGAAGACTACGCCGATGCCCTTGCCACCGCTCTAGGTCGCCTCGGCTTCGGCGATGGCCACCAGGTCGATGTTCTCGGCTTTCACACCGGCACCCAAATTTGTGTCGAACTCGCGGCGTCCCGGCCTGACTTAGTCCGGCGCGTGGTCCTCAGCAGTCTGGCACTGTTTACAGCACAGGAGCTTGAGAGAAATCGCGCCGGGTTCGGTGAACCGCGGCCCTTGTTCACTGACCCAGACTACGTCTCATCATATTTCGATGCTCAAGTGACCAATGGGCTGCGCGGGATCGCACCCGAGCGGCGGCTGGAGTTATTTGTCGAACGCATACGTTCGGGCACACGCTCCTGGTACGGACCGGAGGCCGTGTTCGCGTACGACACGGCAGCACGCCTCCCGGATGTGAAACAGCCCGTGTTGCTTTATGTGTTGCGGGATACGCTCAGCGAGAACACGCGGCGGGCCGCATCTCTGCTCGAACGCTCTGTGATGAAAGAACGTCTCGACATTTATGGTCCCTCCGGATGGGACTCCCACGCCGAAGAGATCGCCGCTGATGTCTGCGCGTTCTTGGATGCGTCCGACCCAGTGTAATGAGCTATCTCAGATTCCTTCTCAGCAATCCCAGGTTCCTCAGCTTCGGATTCGCGCTCAACGTTTTCGTCGCACTTGGGCAAACCTTTTACATTGCTCTGTTCAATGCGGATATCAGGGCCGATCTGGATTTGACCAACGGCGAGCTGGCGGCGATATACGGATTTGCCACCATTCTCGGATCGCTCGTCCTTCTCGCGACTGGCCAGTTGATCGACAAGCTTGATCTGCGTGTCTTTGCTGGCGGCACGACAGTTCTTGTGGCTGTGGGCTGCTGGTTTCTCTCAAGTGCGGCCACACCGTTCATGCTGTTCTTTGCCATTCTCGCGGTCAGGTTTTCGGCGCAAAGCCTGTGGGGCGTATGCGCGCAAGTCAGCATGGCGCGGTACTTCGATGACAGCCGCGGCAAGGCGGCGGCCGTGGCCAACACCGGCTATGCCCTCGGCTACGCCATCTTCCCGCTCATCGGGGCGGCGCTGTTAACCCATTACTCCTGGCGCGAGTCCTGGCACCTCACGGGATGGGCGGTGCTGTTGGGCATTTTGCCACTGATGATGTTTCAGTTGTGGGGGCATGGGCGGCGTCATGCGGTGTACCTCGAAAAACTGGCCCACCTTGAACGGAACGAGCGCCCGGGCGAGGAAAGTCAATGGGACCTCAAAGCCGTTCTCCTTGATGTCAGGTTCTGGCTTTTGCAGCCGTCCATGCTGGTGGTGCCGTCGGTGATTTTTTCCATTCAGTTTCATCAGGTGTTCATTGCCGGAGCCAAAGGATGGACGATCAGTCAATTCGCAAGCGGGTACAGTGTTTATGCCGTTACGTCTCTGGTTGCCATGCTCAGTGGCGGTGTCCTGGTCGACAAGGTGGGATCACTCAAGCTGGTGAGCTGGAGTTTGTGGCCTCTGGTGCCGGCCTTGGTTGTCTTGTTCGGTATAGATCACCCAACTGCAATCGCCTTAGTCATGGCCTTTTGCGGTCTGACATTTGGTTTCTCTCTGATTTTGATGGTCACCATCTGGGCGGAGTTCTATGGCACCAAACACATGGGAGCAATCCGCTCGTTCAATGTGTTCCTGAACGTGTCAGTCGCGTCAGGCGTGATGGTCGTGACGGGATGGCTCATCGACCGGAACGTGAGCGTTGAAGGTATGGCGGCTGGAGGCATCGCTCTCGTCTTGCTAAGCCTCATCTTGCTACACTTTGTTCACAAATGGCCCGCGCGCCAAACGCGCCGCGGCATGTGATTCGGAGAACCTGTGACGCTCAAGAGGGCCATAGTTGCCGCGTTGATTTTTCTGCTGGTCGGCGGATTGGTTTTTGCGCTCGACAATCGTGTTCTGATCTATCGCTACTACACCCAGAGTGGACCCAATCAAGTCAATGGCTACACGTGGTATCAGCCCACAGAAGACATTGCGGGCGCGCACACGGAATACTTTCCAGTCGTGCCCGATGGCGAGCGGACCATCTCAGACGAAGCGATTGCCGTCGCTTCGGATTACGCAGACCGCACCAACTCGGAAAGCCTGCTGATCTGGCACCGTGGCGCGCTTCAATACTCTGAGTACTGGTACGGCTTAGGACCGGGCAGCGTCGTCAATTCCCGCAGCATGCACAAAATGGCCGGCGGGCTACTGATTGCGCGGGCTATTGCCGAGGGGCACATCTCTTCGGTGAATGACTCGGTAGCCGACTACATTCCGGAATGGCGCGGCACCGATAAGGAGGCCATGACCATCCGCAACGTGCTGCACATGTCGAGCGGCTTGCGGTGGTTCAGCATTCGCGACCGGCCCATCTTTGGGCTGAGCACCCGTCGCTATCTTGACCCGCACTGGGATGACGTGCTGCTCGACGAAATTCCCATGTCGTTCGAGCCGGGGACTGAGTGGGACTACAGCGACATCACCGCTGATGTCATGCCCCACATCATTCAGGGCGCGACTGGCCTGCGCTACACAGAATACTTCTCGAAGGTCCTGTTGGAGCCGCTGGGCGCCAAGGGCGGATTTATCTGGGTCAACCGGGACGGGGGCATGCCTCACGGCGGATGCTGCTTGATGCTGCCGCCGGAAACCTGGCTGCGGTTCGGTCTGTTGTTGCTCAATGGGGGTGTGTGGGACGGTGAACCGTTGTTGCCAAGCGGCTGGATGGTGGAGATGCTCAACCCGTCCCTCAGCAAGCAGCATTTCGGCTACATGATCTGGCTCGGCTATCCGTACACTGAGCGGCGTCTGATCCACCGCCCCGAGTCCCCCATCAATCAGCGCCCTAATCCGGGTGTGTATCATTCTGAACCGTTCCTCGCCGACGATCTATTCATGTTCGACGGCGCGGAGGGGCGCATGGTTTACATCGTGCCGTCAGAGGACCTGGTGATTGTCCGCACAGGTTTCCGCCCGTCACCGGGTGAGCCGGAATGGGACAATGCCTTTCTGCCCAACGCCATTATCAGAGGCATCCTGCCACCAGCGGAGGCTGGGCAATGAAGGTGCTCACCGGCACCGGACTCTTGGTGCTCGCCGTCGCCGCGGTGTTTCTGTCCGACCGCATTTTCTGGGCCCGCTTCTTTTCCATCCAGGATCAAACGGCACTGAGCTATCCCGGCTGGATATCCCCAACCGCAACGGTTAAGGGCGCCTTCGAGGCGGCGCTGCCGTCGGCCGATCCAGATGACAGAACGATCTCCGAGTCCGCCGTTCAGGAACTTGTCACTTACGCCGAGGAACTCAGGTCGTTTTCCCTGATCGTTTATCACCGGGGCGCCATTCAATTCGAAACCTATTGGGAAGACCTTGGGCCGGACGACGTCACTGAAACCTACTCGATGGCCAAGTCCGTGCTCGGCATCATGACCGGCTTCGCGGTTGCTGACGGCGCGATTACGTCCATCGACGATAAGGTGGTCAAATACGTTCCGGAATGGGCGGGAACGGACAAGCAGAACATGACCCTACGTCACGTCCTGCAAATGGCCAGCGGCCTTGAACACCATCGCTTCAATTTCAGTCTATTGCAGAATCCCTACGCTCCAGCGATCCGCCTGTTCATCGGGCCGGATATGGAGAACGCCATTTTGCGGTTCGGTCTGGATGGGCCGCCAGGCACGGAGTTCACCTACAACAGCGCGAACTCGCAGCTGATGATGCTGATTCTCACACGGGCCACCGGCCGTCCGTATTGGGAGTATGTCTCGGAGAAGCTTTGGCGGCCGTTGCGAGCGAAAGACGCGACGTTGTGGCTGGACAGTCCGGGCGGCTTGCCGAAGGGCTATTCTTTCTTTCAAGCGCGCCCGCGTGATTGGCTACGCATTGGCATCACACTTCTCAACGAAGGGCGTTTCAATGACGAACAGGTGATTGCGGCTGACTGGATTGAGCGCATGCGCACGCCGTCGCTGCTTAATCCCAAATACGGTCTGCAAACTTGGATCGGTTCGCCTTACGTACCGGAGCGTTTCTACAACAAGAACACACCCTTTGGCGTGAAGCAGGCCGAACCCTTCGAAGCCGATGACGTGTTCTTTTTTGATGGCGGCGGTGGACAGCGCGTTTACGTGATCCGCTCTGCCGATCTGGTAATCGTGCGCACAGGCCTGCCGTCTCCCGCGTGGGACGACGGCGTCATGCCGAACATCGTGCTGCGCGATTTGAAAGCCGCCGGAGCGGACTGAGTCAGTTACTCAGCCGCGGCGGCCGGGGCTTCTTTGCTCCAACTCAGGAACCGTTCCCCCAGCAAGCGCCCCATGGTCAGGCATCCACCGACACTCGATCCGCCCAGGTAAGCGTTGCCCCAAATGCCCATGCCCAGCATTTCACCGCCCGCATAAAGATTCGGAATCGGCTTGCCGCCTGCGTCGAGCACCCGCAGTTCGTTGTCGCAGGTGATGCCGCCAAAGCTCACCACCGAAATGGCGTAGTGCTTGATGGCATAGAACGGCGCCTTTTCAATGGGCAGCGGCGTGTGCGCGCGGCCCCACGGGTCCGCACCCGCGTCACGGCCTTTGTTGTATTGCTTAATGCTCGTGCGCAAATTCGCTGCCGGAATCCCAGTGGCCTCTGCGAGCGCTTCAATTGTGTTGGCCCGGCAGTAGTCCGGATGGGTGGCAAACGCGCGTTCGATCTTTTCGGCGTCCCACGTCAAAAAGAGCGGCGGCGCCTGTTCGCGGATGGCGTCGTCGTAGATGACCCAGCACGTCCAGTCGGACTGATTCATGATCGAGCGTTCACGGATGTCCGGATTGCCTTCTTCCTCATTGATGAAGCGGCGGCCTTCGTTGTTGACGATGATCTCCCACGGCGTGCGCACCAGCGGCATCGTCATGGTGTGAATCCAGTGGTCGTCCGTTTTGTCGATATCCACAGTACCGCCGAAGGTGGTGATCAGGTTGTCGGCCAATTGCACTTGGGCACCGAGTTTGCGTGCGGCCTGGATGCCATCACCACGTGAATAGGGATAGGTGTAGACCCGCTTCGGCCGGTCATGAAATTCCTGCCAAAGCTCGTCACTGTTCGAGTATCCGCCGCACGCGAGAAGAGTTGCTGACGCGCGGAGTTCTTCGCGGGCGCCATCGGCTGTCTCAACGATAACACCGCCGACCGAGCCGTCCGCCTCGACGATCAGTTCGCGCATGCGCGTATTCAGGCGAAGTTCCACGTTGCCGCTTTCCAGCACCTTCTCAAATGCCGACTGAATCACTTCCACATAGGCTTTACCGGCGTTCACCGGTGTTGTGATGCGCGCGGTGTCATAGGGTTCATGCCCGGCGGCAGCCACGGGCTGGTTGTCTGGATATTCCATGCCGATCGACAGCAGCCATTCCAAGGTGCCGGCCGAGTTTTCCTGCCACAGTTTCAGCTTGTCGAATTCGCCGGTGCCGTGATTGATGCGGATCGATTCCTGGAAGTGCTTTTCCGGCGTGTCATCAATGCCCTTTGCCTTTTGCAGTGACGAGCCCGCCGCGCTCAGCGATCCGGAAGACAGATGAAGTGTTCCGCCGACTTTGTCTGCGGCGTCGATGACCAAAACTTTCGCCCCGCGTTCCGAGGCTTTGATGGCGGCAGGCATCCCCGTGGTGCCGGCGCCGACGATGACGATATCCCAGGTGGTCGACATGAATACGGTCCCTTCTCTTTCTCTCCAGACCCCAGGCATTAGGCCCGCGGCGATTTTTGTTGGCCTAAGGTACTCACGCGCCGCTGCCCTGGCCACCTGTTTTGGGCACCGGAGTAGGTGCCAAACCGCCGGAAGGCCGCGTGGCGTTCATCCCCAGGGGCTCAGCTACATTGCCGCGCCAGTTTACCCACCCTAAAGTGGCAGAATGACTGGCATTGCGACCAAAACCGTTTTCATCGCCAATGGCGCTCATCCTGTCGCCCAAGCCTGCGCGGCTGCTTTCCGCGCTGAGGGGGTTAAGGTCTGTGTGGCCAATGGCTCTGGTGGCGACCTGAAAATCGACGTCGACGTCCAGGACCAAGACTCCTGGATATCAGCCTTCGCCACCTCTCATGCCGAGTTGGGCGGGCCTGATGTCTTGGTGATCCCGTCCTTTGGCAGCGCATCTGGCGGCATTGAAACCCTCGAAGCCGAAGATTTTGTATCGGCACACCGCGCGATGGCCGTTCCGGCGTTCCTGGCTCAGAACCAGGGCATACTCGCCATGCGGCGGGCGGGCATCCAAGGCGCTTTGGTGCATATCTTGCCAGCCGCCGCGCGGTCAGCGGTCGGCAACGCCGCCGCCGTCTGCACGGCCGCCGCCGGGGTTTTGTTTTCATCGAAATCCGCTGCCCTGGAATGCGCCAAGGCCAAAGACGGCATTGTCGTCAATGCGCTGCTCGCCGGACCTGTCGCGGGGATGGACGATCTCGACTACGGCGTTCACGTGGACGCGATAGATCCTCAGCAAATCGCCGCGGCGGCTGTGTTCTATGCGACCGAAGGCGCTGTCTATATGACCGGCATGGATTTGCCCATCGACAACGGTCTGGTGGCGCAATGACCGACGTCACCACATCCGAACAGCTCAAAGGCAAAGTCATCCTCATCACCGGGGGAACGTCCGGGCTGGGCCGGTGGACCACGCTGGTCACGGCAGCCCAAGGCGCCACCATTGTGTTCTCGGGCCGCAGTGCTGATGGCGCGCGCGAAACCGAAAAGCGTTTGGCCGAGAATGCGCTCGAAGCCGAGTATGTGCCTCACGACGTGACCAAGCCGGATGATTGGCAGCGGGTTGTGGACGGCGTGGTTGAGCGTTACGGGCGTTTGGACGGGCTAGTAAATAACTCTGGCGTGTCGCGGCTCAAGCCCATGGACCAGTTGTCCCTCGAGGACCTGGAGTTCCTGTTGTCGGTCAATGTCGACGGCATGTTTCTCGGCATCCAACAGGCCTTCCGGGTGATGCAAGATGGCGGGTCGGTGGTGAATATTTCGGCGCTCAACGCGCTGCGCGGATCACCCAATTCCACCGGGTACGGCATGGCTAAAGGCGGAACCACACACCTGGCGCGTGCCGCTGCCGTCGAGGGGCGTGCCCGCAACATCCGCGTCAACGCCGTTCATCCGGGCGTGCTGTTTGAGCATGGTGACCGTCCGTCGCCGGGTGCGATTGCCTTGTTCGGTGAAGAAGGTGCACGCAAGTTCGTGCAATACAACATCGAGACGACACCGCTGGGCCGCCTGGGTCACCCACGGGATATCGGCACCACGGTTGCCTTCTTACTGTCCGATGCGGCCAAACACGTCACCGGTGCCGCGATCCACGTTGACGGTGGGCGCATGGCCGGTGAGTTCATCCATCACGGAATCAAATCACAGAAGTAAATCGGGAGACGCGTTATGAGACTTTTTTCATATACTGCCGTGGTGATGGCCGCTGCGATCGCTACTTTGCCCGCCCAAGCCGAAGACCATGATCATCAAAGCCTGCTGCTCCGCGCGGTGACTGTCACGTGCAAGATTGAAGAGTCGATTGCATTTTATCGCGATGTCATGGGCCAAAGCATTATCGAAGACGTCACCTTCAGCGGGCCAGGCGTGCAAAAGTATATCGACGTTCAGGATGGTGGCGACGTTCGCTTTGTCATCATGGGGGGCACCGGCGTTTACCCGGGCGGTATGGTCGTTGGCGGTAATGTCGCCTTCATGGCCATCGTTGATGACTCAGATCCGGCCTGCAATGAGCCGATTGAAAACCACCCCGGCCGCCAGGGGTCCATGATCCTGCCCCACCGCGTTAGCGACATCGACGAGATTGCCAAGCGTGCCAAGGCTGCCGGGCATGAGATTCTGTTCGATGTGAAGGCTTCGGGCACAGGCTTGTCGCGCAACATGATGCTGTACGACCCCAATGGAAACATTGTGGAAGTGTTTGAAATCAACGTCGTAGCCATAAAATAGCCCATTTAGTATACAAAATACGGTTTCTGTGGTCTAAATCGCCCGAATACGCGTATTATTGTATACCAACTGAGAGAGCTCTCAGAGACCTTACTTGGGGAGAATGACGATATGACGCGCTGGATTTTGGCCGGGCTGGCCATTGCGTTCGCCACCTTAGGCATGGGACTGACGCCCTCCGCGGCGGACCGCAAGGTTGGGGTGCTCTATGTCATCCACGGCGGCAGCGGCAGCACGAGCATCGAAAGCTTGTGGGACAGCGCCATGCAGATTTTTTCCTACGATCCGCACGCTGCGATTTATCAGCGCGTCATTTGGAATGAAGCCGCCTGGCCGACGGTCGCGTCCTTCGGGGACGGTGCAAGCTACAGCAACATCGCCTCTCAACTCGACAAGTACGAGTTTCAGGATGCGCGCATTGGCTATGACCCCAATGCTGACCGGACGGCTGCGCAGTTGCGGCATATGACCGAAGCTCTGAAGGCGCGGGAAGCTGAACTCGGTGTCGAGTTCATTGTCGACAAGGCGCAATGGATCGGGCCGCGCGAACAAACCAAATTCCTGCCCGAACCGCGTCGTATGTACGAGCCGCAGGTCGAAGGCGGGTCTAAGCTCACCTACTGCGGCAGTGAGGCTGACAAAGGACCATGGGCCGGGTGCGATCCGCAGCGCTACAACGTCGATGGTCCGGCCGAGCGGCTGCTGGCTCAAGGTGTCGATGAGATCATCATGATCGACATGACCACTGCCGGCGTCAGGTTCTGGAAAACCTACGACGTCGTGCGTGTCTCACGTGAAGTGGTCGACCGCTACAACGCTGAACACGGCACCGACATTCCCGTCACATGGGTCAATGATCCGACAGACTTGCTCCGCGAGTCCTTCCCCATCGAACCCGAGAACTGGACGCGCAGCCTCGGTCCGCCGATCAAGGATAGCGTGGTTCCGCTTGAAGGCCGCCCCAATCCGGTGAGCGAAGACCCTGCCTTTGCAGCGCTCTTCATGGACGGCATTCAGAAGCGCATGAACCCGGATGTTGCCGACGAAGACACGGCGATCATGTTCATCAACCATTCGATCCGCGACTGGAACGAAGTGTATGATCCAAAGGTCAATGACACGGTTGTCCTCAACGATCTGCTTAAGGCGGAGATCCTAAGTCAGTACCCAGATATTGATCCCGACAACATCATCGGCACGTGGATGGGTCTTCGTGTTGAAAACCCCAATATCAAACTCGGCGGCCGGGTCAGGTCGAACCTGGAGCGGTCGCGAGAGATGCGGGCCGAGAATCTTGGCCACCGCTGGCTTTACCAGACCGACAAAGAGCCTCCGGGCGGCTATCAAAAATACTTCTATTGGGATGGCCTGGAGTACCTCAAAGACCGCGGCGTCAAACACATTGTGGTCGTATTCACCCAGGTCGTGATCGACTCCGTTTTGACGCTGGTCGAGGTGCCCAATCAAATCGGCAAGGAAATCGGCACCAAGACGTGGCTATATGCCGAGGCGGGCGACTATGAGCGCTATCCCAATCACGGACATCCCTTCGCGGACTATTGGGGCCGCCAGGCCGAAACGATGTGCCGCCCGGTCGGCGCGCCAGATGACGCGCCCCGCACCGAGCCCTGCTGTTTCGTCATGGGGGGCTGCGGCACCTCTCAACCCTATCCGCCCCTACGCCAAACCCCGATTGATGAGGCCATGGGCGACGAGGACCCGCACTTGGTGCGCGACCTGTCAGACTACGGCCATCTCGGCTATGACCAGGCGAAGGGTCCGCCGAGCGCGGCCGGTCCGGTGCAGGATCAGTACACCGGCACTTGGGCGGTCTGGGACCCCATCAACGAGCGTCCCGAGTTCGGTGAATTTCTCGCCGGTCACGTCGTCCGCCACATGGAGGCGCGGCACGGAAAGGTTCAAAAAGCCGAGCGCTAGGCGGAAAGTTGGTGGATGAAAAACATCCTCTTTCTTGCCGCCACACTTTTCGCCACGTCTGCCGGTGCAGAAGCCTACAAACCCGACGCCGGTCCATATGAGGTCGCGATCGCGGAAGGCGTAACGCTTCCAGCTGAGGGCCGTGACCTCACTGTGCGCGTCGCTTATCCCGATGGTGGTGGACCGTTCCCGGTCGTCGTGTTGTCGCACGGCGGTGGCTGTTACGGCGGCAGCTACAGCCTTGTCGGCGATCATTGGGCGTCCCACGGCTATGTGGTCATTCAACCCACCCATCCGGACTCCGCGTCGGTCGGGTTCGACATGGCGACCGTCGAGCCCCGCCAGATGGAAGGCATCATTCGTCAGCGCGTTGCGGATATGTCCATCACGCTCGATCATCTCGGGGCGTTGGAAGGTGCCGTTCTCAATCTCAAAGGGAAGATCGACGGCGACCGTGCCATTGCCGCAGGTCATTCCATGGGCGGCGCGACTGCGCTGCTTGCCACCGGCCTCTCGCTGGAAAATCCGTTCAGCCGGCAGCGCATTGAGTCCGATGAATCCCGCTACGATGCCCTGCTTCTGCTCAGCGAGCCGGGCGGCAATCCCACCCTGCCGGACGAACCCTGGCGGTATATATCCGTGCCGACTTTCATTTACACCGGAACAGATGACTACGGATCGGAGTCCCGGGGCGAAAACAGCCGCATTCCGTTCCAATACAACATCGTCGACGAACTGCCGGCTTCTTCTCCGGCCAAGCACTATTTGTGGATCGAAGACATCAACCATTACCTCAGCGGTGGCTGGTGCCGCGTGGAGCGTTCCCCGGATTACGACGCCGAGGCCGCTGACATTCTCAAAGGGGTCAGCACCGCATTCCTGGACGCCTATGCCAAAGATGACGCCGCGGCGATGGCGTTTATTTCGTCCGGCACGATGCCAGATGCCGCGGGGAACCGTCCGACTCTGTCCCAAAAATAGCCTGATCGCTCTCAGGGGCTTTTCACGCCTTCCCAACATTCGCTAGGGTTCTCTCCGGGACGAGAAGGGGAGAGGACGGGACCATGCGTTCATTCATCACACTGATTTTGGCGGGCGCGATCGCCGTTTCACCGGCGCAAGCGACAAACTCCAAACCAGAGCTGCAGAAGGTTCTGCAAGACCTGCTGGCCTGGTTGCCGGGGGAATATTCGTCCGTGCCGCAAGTGTTTCTCGAAAAGAACCTTGGTGCGCCGCCGGACGGCTTGCATGAAGAATACTTCCGGGTTTTCGCGGTCATTGATGCGCCCCATCTCGCGGAGCATGTCATCTACACGCAAATTCGCCTGGGCGCCGATGATGAGTCGATCTTTCCCGGTCAGCAGCAGGTGTTTCTTATTTCCACGGACGAAGACCTAAACACGGTGTCCATATCCGGGCGCCGCATCGCCGATCCTGAAAACTTTATCGATGCCCACCTGCGGCCGGAGATATGGGCGGATATCCAGCCCGATCCCAACTTCGGTGGTAACTGCACCTTCAATTGGCGGCGTCATGGCAACCAACTGCGTGGTCTTTTGGGTGAGCACGGCGAATGCACGATGGTGTCGAAAAACACCGGGCAGCAGATGACCTGGGATGCGGAGTGGATTCTTAACCCCGAAGAACTTTGGATCTACGACAACGGGTATCTGGAAGACGGATCGCTTTTTGTCGGACGCGAGGATCGCACGCACCTGCGCATGTACAAAGCTCAGCGCTACGAATGCTTTACATCCCTGCGGTTTGAAGACGGTCGGACTCAGGTGATCAACCCCTTCTTCATGCATAACCGTGGCGACACGTTTTCGTTCATGTCCGAAGAGGCTGAGCCCCGCGAACTACACATCGAGTTTCTTACCTCCATGTGGCCGTCCAATTCCGGGCGCAACTTTGTCGATCTCATGCGCCTGACTCTCCACGACGGTGAGAGGGGAGAGTATGAAGAAAGCGATGTTCTCGGATTCGCTTGGGCCGAACCCGATAGCGGCCGTGTCGGTTTCACGACGGAGTGGACCTCCGCCCGCTGCAAGCTCGCAGATCCGAATGATCCGAGATTTCAAGCCGCGATGATGGGCGAGGGACCTTAAACGGCCGTCCCACCGACGGTCAGCACATCGAGCTTAAGAGTCGGCTGTCCGACACCCACGGGCACGCCTTGGCCTTCCTTGCCGCAGGTGCCGATGCCGGGATCGAGCATCATGTCATTGCCGATCATCGACACCTTGGTCAGGCAGTCCGGTCCATTACCGATGAGCGTCGCACCTTTGACCGGCGCGCCGACCTTGCCGTTCTCGATCATGTAGGCCTCGGTGGCCGAAAACACGAACTTGCCCGAGGTGATATCCACCTGGCCGCCGCCGAAATTCACCGCATACAAGCCTTTGTCGACCGATTTGATGATCTCTTCCGGATCGTGATTGCCATTGGCCATATAGGTGTTGGTCATGCGCGGCATAGGATGGTGCGCGTGCGACTGGCGCCGGCCATTACCCGTTGGTTTGACCCCCATCAGTCTGGCGTTCAATCGGTCTTGCAGAAAGCCGACAAGAATGCCGTCTTCAATCAATGTGGTCTGCGAGGTCGGCGTGCCTTCGTCATCGATGCTCAAGGAGCCTCGCCGGTCACGGATGGTGCCGTCGTCGATCACCGTCACGCCTTTAGCGGCCACTTGCTTGCCGATCAGATCATAAAACGCCGACGTTTGCTTACGGTTGAAGTCACCCTCCAGGCCGTGGCCGACCGCTTCGTGCAGCAACACGCCCGGCCAGCCCGGACCTAACACCACCGGCATTTCGCCACCCGGGGCGTCTACACTTTCCAAGTTGACCATGGCTTGACGGTAGGCTTCGTCCACTGCGCCCTTCCATGTCGCTTCATCCAGGAATCGGTCATAGGTCACACGGCCGCCGGTGCCGTAAGACCCCATCTCCATGCGGTCGCCTTCGCCGGCGACGATGGAAATATTGAAGCGTACGAGAGGCCTGATGTCGCCGACAGATATCCCATCAGCGCGCATGATCTGCACCGCCTGCCAGGACGCTGTCAGCGATGCCGATACTTGTTTTATCTTGCTATCGAGACTGCGGGCATAGGCATCAACCGCTTCAAGCGTCTTCACCTTGGTTTCGTAGGGAATAAGCGGTAGCGGATTTTCATCCGTGTACAGCGCCCGATTGGTTCCCTGTGGCGGATCGGCGAGGGTGCCGCCGTGTCCGGCCTTCACCGCGTTAACAGTCTCTGCCGCCCGCGCGATCGCCTCTTCCGATAGCGTGGAGGAATGGGCGAAGCCGGTCGCCTCGCCGACAAGGGCGCGCAATCCAAAGCCCTGTGTCGTGTCAAATGCAGCTGAGCGAATGCGGCCATCGTCGTAACTCAGGCTTTCCGCCTGGCTGTATTCGAAAAAGAGTTCGCCATCATCACATCCCCCAAGAGTCTCGGTGACCTTTGTCTCGACCGCGTGTTTGTCCATACCGGTGCGGGAAAAGAACAAATCATCTGTAACGGAGAGATCACTCATGAACTGTGCTTTCGTTAGGTCGCGTCGATAGGGGTTGAAAGACCGGCGTTTGTTTTGGAGTGGGCGGTTACGGTTTTCGCCGGATACAGCCGCCGCGCCATCGTCACAGTTAACGTAAACAGGATCAAGGCCCCGGCTTGGTGCAGTAACGCGAGCCACAGGGGCACGACCAGCAGCAATGTCGAAATGCCAAGTCCGGCTTGAATTCCGGCCATGGCCAATGATGCGTTTGCCAGTTTGCGCGTTGTTTCATCATCGACTGATTTGATCACCGTCCACCACATCAGACCGATGAAGGCGACAAGTAATATCGCCAGCACCCGATGATTGAACTGGATGGTCATGATGTTCTCGAACCAGTTCAAGTACCACGGTGTCAGGTCGTAAAGACCATCCGGGATGACCTGGCCATCCATCAAGGGAAACGTGTTGTAGATGAAACCCGCATTGGTGCCGGCGACAAAGGCGCCCGACACGACAACGAGCAACACGCTCAGAGACGCGGCCAACGCGTACCTTGCCGCACGGGTCTGTCCAGGCCCAGCCGGTATGGGCGGCCCCCGCAAGCCCAGTGCCACCCAGATCAGGGCGCTGTAGACAATAAAGGCGAGCACCAGATGTGCCGCGAGCCGGTACTGGCTTACGTCCGGCCGGTCGACCAGTCCACTGGCCACCATGTACCAGCCGAGCACGCCTTGCGATCCGCCAAGCACCAGCAAGCCGCCTAAGGTCCATGCCAGTCCTCCGCGGGCCCGGCCAGTGTAGAGCAGCCAGATAAACGGCAAGGTGAACGCCACGCCGATCAGCCGTCCCCAAAGACGGTGCGTATATTCCAGCCAGTAGATCTCTTTGAAATCCTCGACCGTCATCCACGAGTTGACCTTTTGGTACTCGGGATACTGCTGATAGGCTTCAAACTCTGCCGCCCATTCGGTTTCGTTCATAGGCGGCAGCAGGGTCAGTGGCTTCCATTCGACCATGGACAACCCGGATTCCGTCAACCGCGTGGCCCCGCCGAGCACCACCATGATGAACACCATCGCTGCGCACACCAGGAGCCACAGACGGATTAGCCGTGCATCGTCTGCATTCAAGGAGGTGGCGGTCATATCCATGTCCGGCGTGTTCTTATTCCGTGCGAGTGATTTAGGCGATTGCGCCTGAGGCAACAAGGGCAACCTTGCCCGATTCGGCGCAATCGAGGGTTACGCTCCCTGCAAACCCCGTGTATCACTGCGGTTTCTTGTGGTTCTCGCGGCGGATAAAGAGTCACATCGTGTCTGACCCCTCTTCCAGCAAGATCGTGTACTCGGTTGTGGTGCCCGTCCTCAACGAGGCGGGCAATGTCGGCCCGCTGACCGACGAGATCTTCGCCGTCCTGCGTGGGCTCGCCGATACGCCCGCTTTCGAGGTTATTTATGTCGATGATGGGTCGGACGATGACACGCCGCAGGAGCTGAGTCAGGCCGCCCGGCAGCACTCTGTGGAAGTGTACACGCACGCGTTTCCGGCCGGACAAAGCCAGGCGCTGCTTACAGGTATAGATCATGCATCAGGAGAATGGATCATAACGTTGGATGGTGATGGCCAGAATGATCCCAAAGACATCTCCGCGCTGATTGAGGCACGCGATGCCGCGCTTGCTGACGAACCTGATCTTGCATCCGCTTTTCTCTTCATCGGTCACCGCCGGCTCCGCCATGACAGTCTGGTCAAGCGCTATCAGTCCTGGTTGGCCAACGACATTCGGGGCTGGGTGCTGGGTGATTTCACACCGGATAGCGGGTGCGGACTAAAACTCTTTCGACGGCAGGTGTTCGCGCGCTTGCCGCGCTTCAATGCTTTGCACCGTTTCTTGCCTGCGCTGTTTATCCGCAACGGTGGACGGGTGATATCAGTTGAAATCTCACACCGGCCCAGACGTCACGGCGTGTCTAAGTATGGCTTCTGGCGCCGTTTGGTACTTGGCGTCATTGATCTTCTGGGCGTGCTCTGGCTCAAAGCCAGGTATTCACGGCCAGACCTAAAACCCGAAAAGGACGACTCATGAGTTGGTTTGTTACCTGGTTCGCAACAATGAACGTTTTCAAGGCTGTGGGTTTACTGGGCCAGGCGATCTTTGGATCGCGTTTCTTCGTGCAATGGATTGTCAGTGAGCGCCTTGGCAAGAGCATTATTCCGCTCGCCTTCTGGTACCTCAGTCTGACCGGCGGGGTTTTGACGTTCATTTACGCGATCTACATCGAAGAGCCCGTGTTCATCATCGCGCAGCTCGGTGGCATCGTAATTTATTCACGCAATCTCTACTTCATCTACAAGGAGCACCGGGCGTCCCAGGGTCTGCTGGGGCCCGACCGCGACATCTAACCAAGCTTAAGTCTCGTCAGGTATTAACCAGCCGCCAGATTTTCTCGGGCGTCGCCGGCATATCGACGTGGCGCACGCCATAGTCCGACAAGGCATCGACGATGGCATTGATCACCGCCGGCGGTGAGCCGATCGCCCCGGCTTCGCCACACCCTTTTACGCCGAGCGGATTGTGCGTGCATTCCGTCACTGACGTATCCACCGTGAAGGCGGGGAAGTGGTCCGCGCGGGGCATGGCATAATCCATATAGCTGCCCGATACCAACTGGCCGGAGTCATCGTAGACGCCGTGCTCCAGCAGGGCTTGTCCGATCCCTTGCGCCAGTCCTCCGTGGACCTGGCCCGCGACGATCATCGGGTTGATCACCCGGCCAAAATCATCGGAGGCGTGGAAGCTGCACACATCGACAACGCCTGTATCTGGGTCGATCTCCACTTCGCACACATATGTGCCCGCCGGATAGGTAAAGTTGGCGGGGTCGTAGAAGGCGTTTTCTTCCAGGCCCGGTTCCAGTTCGTCGAAGGGGAAGTTGTGCGGCACGTAGGCCGCGAACGCGACTTCGCCGAAGGTGATCTGTTTGTCCGTGCCGGAAATCGTGTAGGCGCCGTCCTTGAACTCGATGTCATCGGCGGACGCTTCCATCAGGTGCGCGGCAATCTTGCGGCCCTTGTCGACCACTTTGTCCATCGCCTTGACCAATGCTGAGCCGCCCACGGCCAGCGAGCGCGACCCATAGGTGCCCATACCGAAGGGCACCTGCGCTGTATCCCCGTGAACAACGTCAACCTGATCGAACGGCACGCCCAGTTTATCGGCGACGAGTTGGGCAAAGGTGGTTTCGTGGCCTTGCCCATGGCTGTGCGATCCGGTCAGCACGGTGACCGACCCTGTCGGGTTCACCCGCACTACAGCGGACTCATAGAGCCCGGCCCGCGCGCCCAGGGAACCCACCACAGCCGACGGCGCAATCCCGCAGGCTTCGATGTAGCCCGCGATGCCCAGCCCGCGGAGCTTACCCCGCGTTTTCGCCTCTTCCTTCCGTTCGGCAAACCCAGCGACGTCAGCAGCCTTCAAGGCGCCGTCCAGTGTCGCCTCGTAATCGCCGGTGTCATAGGTCAACGCAACGGGCGTGTCGTAGGGGAACTGATCCGCCTTGATGAAATTGAGCCGGCGCAGTTCTGCCGGGTCGCGGCCGGTCTCCCGCGCGGCGACATCAACCAAGCGCTCGATCAAGTATGTCGCTTCCGGCCGCCCGGCGCCGCGATAGGCATCTACTGGTACGGTGTTGGTGAACACGGCCTTCACGTTGATGTGGATCGCCGGCGTCGTGTACTGGCCGGCCAGCAATGTGCCATGCAGGAAGGTGGGAATTACCGTCGCGAAGGTTGAGAGGTAGCCGCCCATGTTGGCCAGTGTCTCAACTTTAAGCGCTGTGAATTTCCCGTCCTTGTCCAAAGCCAACTGTGCATGGGTGACATGATCGCGGCCTTGCGCATCCGACAAGAACGCTTCCGAGCGGTCTGCCGTCCATTTCACCGGGCGTCCGATTTTCTTCGACGCGCAGATCATCAAAGCTTCTTCGGCGTAGTGGTAAATCTTGCTGCCAAACCCGCCGCCGACATCCGGTGCGACAACCCGAACTTTGTGCTCCGGTACGGCAAGTACGAAGGCGCTCATCAATAGCCGGATGGCATGCGGGTTCTGACTGGTGGTGTACAGCGTGTAGTGATCGCGGGCGCTGTCATAGTCGCCGATTGCGGCGCGGGGCTCGATGGCGTTGGCGATCAGCCTGTTGTTGACCAGATCCAGTGTCGCAACATGCGCCGCGCTCTCAAGAGCTGCATCAACCGCATCTCCGGCACCCAGCTCCCAGTCATAACAGAGGTTGCCGGGGGCATCGTCATGTACCAGCGCAGCACCGTCCGCGATGGCGGACTTCATGCCTATGTTGGCGGGAAGCTCTTTGTATGTGACTTCTACCGCTTCCGCTGCCTCGCGAGCTTGTCGCGGCGTTTCCGCGACCACCAGCGCTACTGGGTCGCCGACGTGACGCACTTTGCCCTCGGCCAGAACCGGATGCTTTGGCTCGTTCATCGGCGAGCCATCGCGGTTGTGGATTAGCCAGCCACAGGGCAGGCCGCCCAAGTCCGCGAAATCCGCCGCCGTGAAGACGGCCAATACGCCGTCCGCCGTCGCGGTAGCCGCGGTGTCGATGGAAGTGATTTCAGCGTGGGCGTGGGGCGAACGCAAAATATAGGCGTAGGCCTGATTCTTCAGAACCAGATCGTCGACGTACTGGCCCTTGCCCTGCAAGAACCTCCGATCCTCGACCCGTTTTACCGAAGCGCCAATGCCAAAACCGTCGTCGGGCATGGTGTCCCTCCCTCATGTCCACCTATCTCGACCGAGCCTATTCAATCTCGCCTGGGGAGTCACATGGCCTGGTCGCACCGACGCCCTGGGAGAAGCTAGGACAAAAAGCAGAGAAATTTCATGGGGTTCGGGTTGACGCGTGTCATTCGAGCCCTTATCTACCTTGGCACTCACTGGGGACGAGTGCTAACGCCTCTATAACCTATTGATTTTTAGTGTGTTTTAGGACGCATCACACAGGCCTAAAGGAGGTTCTAAATGAAATTTCGGCCATTGCATGACCGGGTCCTGGTCAAGCGCCTGGATTCGGACACCAAGTCTGCCGGCGGCATCATCATTCCTGACACCGCTCAGGAAAAGCCGATGGAAGGTAAGGTCATCGCAGTCGGCGCTGGAACGCGCGGTGACGACGGCAAGGTGCACAAACTCGACGTCAAGAAGGGCGATCGCATCCTGTTCGGAAAATGGTCCGGCACCGAGGTGAAAGTCGACGGCGACGAGCTGCTGATCATGAAGGAGTCCGACATCATGGGGATCATCGAGTAAGTCCCCCGTCGGATCGGTTAACCAAACTAACAAGGGAAACGCAATATCATGGCGAAAGACGTCAAATTTTCCGCTGATGCCCGCGACCGCATGTTGCGCGGTGTCGATACCCTGGCCAACGCGGTCAAGGTCACTCTCGGTCCCAAGGGCCGCAACGTTGTTATGGACAAGGCTTTCGGTGCACCGCGCATCACCAAGGACGGTGTTACCGTGGCCAAGGACATCGAGCTGGCCGACAAGTTCGAAAACATGGGCGCTCAGATGGTCAAGGAAGTGGCCTCGAAGACGGCGGATATCGCCGGCGACGGCACTACCACCGCGACCGTTCTGGCTCAGTCCATCGTGCGTGAGGGCTCCAAGGCTGTTGCCGCGGGCATGAACCCGATGGACGTGAAGCGCGGCATCGACAAGGCCGTCGCGCTCGTGGTCGAAAATCTGTCCAAGCAGTCCAAGAAGGTGAAGACCAGCGAAGAGATCGCCCAGGTCGGCACCATTTCCTCCAACGGCTCCCGTGACATCGGTGAAATCATCTCCGAAGCCATGGACAAGGTTGGCAAGGAAGGGGTGATCACCGTCGAAGAAGCCAAAGGCCTCGAAACCGAACTCGACGTCGTTGAAGGCATGCAGTTCGATCGCGGCTATCTGTCACCGTACTTCATCACCAATGCCGACAAGATGGTGTGCGAGTACGAAAACCCCTACGTGCTGATCCACGAAAAGAAGCTGTCATCCTTGCAGCCGCTGCTGCCGGTGCTGGAAGCTGTGGTTCAGACGTCCCGTCCGCTGGTGATCATCGCCGAAGACGTGGAAGGCGAAGCGCTGGCCACTCTGGTGGTCAACCGTCTGCGTGGCGGCCTTAAGGTTGCCGCTGTCAAAGCGCCTGGTTTTGGTGACCGCCGTAAGGCCATGCTGGAAGACATCGCCGTGCTGACCAAGGGTCAGGTGATCTCGGAAGATGTCGGCATCAAGCTCGAGAATGTCACCCTCGACATGCTCGGTCAGGCCAAGAACATCGACATCACCAAAGAAGAAACCACCATCGTCGATGGCGCGGGCAAGAAGGCCGACATCAACGGCCGGTGCGAGCAGATCCGCCGTCAGATCGAGGAAACCACCTCCGACTACGACCGTGAGAAGCTCGAAGAGCGTCTCGCCAAGTTGGCCGGCGGTGTTGCGGTGATCCGCGTCGGTGGCGCCACCGAAGTCGAAGTGAAGGAAAAGAAAGACCGCGTCGACGACGCCCTTCACGCGACCCGCGCTGCCGTCGAAGAAGGCATTGTTCCGGGCGGCGGCGTGGCGCTGCTGCGTTCGGCCAAGGCCATCGACAAGGTCTCCGTCGACAACCACGACCAGCAGGTCGGCGTTGATATCGTCGGCCGTGCCCTGCGGGCGCCGATCAAGCAGATCGCCCAGAACGCTGGCGAAGACGGTGCCGTGGTTGCTGGCAAGGTCGAGGAAGCCAAGGGTGCGACCATGGGTTACGACGCCCAAACCGGCAAGTATGTCGACATGGTCAAGGCCGGTATCATCGACCCGACCAAGGTTGTGCGTATTGCTCTGCAGGATGCGGCGTCTGTCGCCAGCCTGCTAATCACAACCGAAGCCATGGTTGCTGACATTCCGGAAAAGAAAGATCCGCCGATGGCGCCTCCGGGTGGCGGCATGGGTGACATGGGCATGGGTATGGGCATGTAAGCCACCCATCCTAAGCACTTTGCGAAAGGGCTGCGTCTTTCGGCGCAGCCCTTTTTCTTTGTCCACGGAGCCGCTATATCACCTCGGTCCTGGAGAACCCGAATGCCTTCGAAGTCCTTCATCAAGATCATCGGTCTTTTGCTGCTGCTGTCGCTCGGCCCGGCGTCGATCTACGTCATGTACACGCGCACAGGCGGGCTCGAGTCCCGGCGTGAACTTGCTTTCCATAAAAACGCTAGGTTCGCGTTTATGGCGGGCACCGACGCCGTGCCGCTGGCGGCGCTGACAGACTGGCCGTGGGAGACGGTATGTGCGTTTGGGCCGGGCCTGAGCCAGGCGGATGTGGATCAGCTTCTCGGTTTTTCCTATGAGAATTTCTCTCAGATGACGTGGCGAGACCTAGAGGATCATTGGACTCTGTTATTCGTTGATAGTGAACGGGAAACAAACTGGGGCATGCACCGGCCGGTTGTCCCCATCCGCGTGCCCGCGCTCGACATCGCTGGATATGACGGGCCGCAAACCGGAGCATGCGTGACGTCTCCAGATGCGCACTTGGTCTTGTCACGGACAGGGTTCGAGCCCGGCGTTTCGCCCGTATCTGCTGCGCTCGGGATATCGGCATCTGACTAGCGTCTAGTTGGGCGGCGGCAGTACAAAGAGCCCGTCCTCAATTTCCATTACCTCGGCTGGTGGCCCGAAACCAAATCGAGTTGCCATCTCCTTTAGGGATGCATTTACTTCGGATGCCGGCGTGTCCGGAAACTTCTGTAAATGAAACGGCTGCAACTGAAACCTGGAAGCGCGGCGTTGGCGCAGCGCGACCAAAAGGTCCACCGGAACTGCGCCGGCGTCCTGAGCACCGGCGGCAAATGCATCGAGACAGTCGGCAACCTTCACGCTGGTGAGAGTGTCATCGTCCATCCACAAGTAGTCCGCTAGAGCTTTCCGTTGGTCACCGGCGGTTCGGTCGGACAGCGCCCAGGCGATGCCATCGGTCACGTCTTTCGCTGTGCGTGCTGGTCTGTTCAAGCGGCTGGACAGCCCAATATCCGGGTCGCGTGATCGTCCGTCTCCTTCGAGACGGATGGCAGGAATCCCTAAAAGTGTCGCTTCCGTGCCAGATCCGCATCCGGAAATGTAAATCATCACGTCACACCGGCGCAGCCATTCCGGTAATGCGCCGTCCGTTTCCACGCGCACGTTGTCCAGCGTCGAGAATTTGTCACGCCAGAGGTCAGCGTTCTCGATGGGGTGGGGGCGTACGACAATGTCTGCGTTCGGGAAGGCCTGCGCGGCCGCAGCCACGGCGTCGCGGAATTGCGGAATGATGTCGATCTCAAAGACTGCTGAGTCCTCCAGCAGGCTGCCCAGTTCGTCGACCATCTCCTTTGTCGAATTTACCATGCCGGACACAAGGGTTTGCTCCATCGTTCGGGCGAAACTCCGGCCCTTGGGATTGACGTTGCCGCTCATGGTGCAGAACAGGATCGTTGGTTTGTCCTTCTCGGCTGGACCTGCTTTGTCCGGCTGCGGCGCGAGCAAGTCGGTTTTTGGGTTTCCGGTCACTGCAGACTGCGTCGTGCTGAAGTCGAGGTGCTTTTCCCAGACTCTGCGGTGCGCCTCGCCTTGAATCATGATCAGATCGCAGGTGCGCACGGCAAGGGGGGCCAAGTTCAGCCGCAGCGCGCGTTCGCTGTCGCTGCGGCCAAACGCTTCCTCGTCCAAAGCGGCGATGGCGTGGCGGCCCTCAGCGCGGGCGATCGCCATGTTGTGGGCGTCCATGGCGTTGAGGGTTTTAAACAACACGATGCCCGGTGGCAGGTCGGTGTAGCGGCCGAAGTTCAAGACCCAACTCCGTCCAAACACCACATGAAACCCACGTTCCGCCGCGGCGAGGGCCAGCAGAGTCTTAGACTCAAACTCGCGTGCCTTAACCTCAACCGGCAGGTACAGAATCTTATGAATGGGCCGGGCATCCAGTGAAGGTAATTGCCCCGGATCGAAATCCTTGACCGGCGACTTCGCCCTGAGAAACCTGAGTTTCAGAACCCCAATCACCGACTTGAAATAATTTTGCGCCGTCTGCCAGTCGTCGCGAAACAGCGCATCCGTGCCGAGTGTGCTTACCGCTTCTAAATTATGGATATCGACACTCAATCGACCGCCCTTCGCTTGAAGGTCCAGCGCCGCTCGGGCGTGCGGCACGGCCTCCTGCCACCGCCCCGCGTCGCCCAGGCACCGGACGAGCGCCATGCGCGCGCCGGTGTGGCGCGGGTCTCTCTCCACGGCCCCGGCGATGTACGGTATTGCCCGCGCTGACTCTTGCTGGGCGGCATAAATCTGCGCCAGGTCGGTGGCAATTTCAGGGTCGTTCGGAAACTCTGTTGCCAGGGCGTCGATTTGCTGGGTTACCGCCGCGATCGCTTGCGGGGTTACCGGAGGTTTTAGCGCTGCCCGCACGGCCGCCAATCGCTCAGTCTTGTCAGCCATGGGTGAAACGTCTCGGCCACATTGTTGGTGCAGTCTTTATAGAGACGGCGCTTTGAGACTCCAAATGTCTAGTCCTGCGCCGCTGACAGAAAATGCCTCGTCTCAGCAATCGCCTCCGCCAAGCCCACCCGCGCCACCGGCGTGCCCTCCGGAAACGCGCCCAGCAGGCGCGACGGCATTGCGGGGTCGAGCAGAACGAATACGCCTTTGTCGCCGTTCCGGCGGATCAGGCGGCCAAAGGCTTGCTTCAACCGCATGCGGGTGAGGCGGTCATCATAGGCGCGCGCACCGAACGCGGCTTTACGCGCCCGGTGTAAAATGTCTGGCCGTGGCCAAGGCACCCGGTCGAACACCATCAGCCGCAAGGACTGTCCGGGTACGTCGACACCGTCCCGCACCGCATCTGTGCCCAGCAGACAGGCGTGTTTTTCGGCACGGAAAATATCCACCAAAGTGGCCGTGGGTAGGGGATCAACATGCTGGGCGTATAACGGCAGACCGTTGTCCTCCAGAGTCGCGGCGATCTGGTCGTAGGTTGCCCGCAGCCGTGAGATTGCCGTGAACAACCCGAGTGCACCGCCGTCAGAAGCGAGAAACAAATCGCGATAAGCGCTGGCCACCTGGACCAGTGAGTCTTTGCGCACGTCCGTGACGATGAACACCCGCGTCGACGCTGCGTAATCGAAAGGAGAGGGAAGGTTAGACCGTTCTGTTGTGCTGGCCAGGTGCAAAACGCCAGTCTGCTGATCGGCGCTTTCCCAGTCGACGGCATCGTCGCCTGTGCCGTCGCGTAAGGTCGCCGATGTAATAACTGCGCCGTGGGCGCTGTCGAGCACCGCGCGGGCAAACGGCAAAGTTGGGTCCACCCAATGCCGGTGCACACCCACATCAATGTCCCGGCTATCGATACGCTCGACCCCCAGCCAGTCGACGAATTCCTCCGGCGTTTCATTTGCCAGAGCGGCCAGCATGTCGCGCCACGCAGTTAAGGGCATGACGGCGCGCCGTTCCAAGCTGCGGCATAGCCCGTCGATGCGGGTGCGGGTTGTGGTGTCCAAGTCTTCAGCCGGGCGGTCGAGCTGTTGCGTGAACAAATGCACCAGCCGTTTCACCGGCTCGACAAGCCGGTGGAGAGCCCCATCCAGTTTTGCCGCAGCTTCGAGCAAGCCGTCCACCGGTTCCACCGCGTCCGTCTGCAGGCTGTACGGTGATGCCGGATCGTCCCGGGCGTACACCTGCGTCCGCACCAGCGCGAAAAACTCTTCCGCCGGCCCGCGCGGTCCACTCTCCGTCAGCCGTGTGTGCCAGCCGGGCGCGGGCAGCGAACGCGCCGCCTGCAATATCGCGTCCAACGCCGTCGCCATGGCGTCACCGTCTGCATCGATCTCGCTGAGCAGGTCATCGATCCGCCGCTTGAGGCCGCGGGAGCGTGTTGGCTGGCCGCCGGCCTCGGCGCCCACCAGCCAGCGCCGCAGGTCCGCGGTCTCTGCCGCGCTCAGATGGGCGGAGAAGGCGCTGTCCGCCGCGCCAAACAGATGGTGTCCTTCGTCGAAGACGTAGCGGGTCGGCTGTGTGCCGTCGTCCAGTCCGCCCATCGCCGCCTGCACCATCACCAGGGCGTGGTTGGCAACAACGATGTCGGCATTGCGAGCGTTACGCACCGTCTTTTCGATAAAGCACATCCGGTAATGTGGACAGGCGGTGAACACGCATTCCCCGCGCCGGTCTGCCAGGGACAACACGCGTCCTGTGCCGAACAGGTCGGCCAGCCACGACGGAAAGTCACCGCCGACCATATCGCCGGATTCAGTCGCCGTGATCCAGCGCGCAATCAGCCCCAAGGGAATGACGGCGCTGGGATCGGTGCCCGACCGGTTCAAGGCCTCTTCGTAGTTCAGCAAACAGAAGTAGTTTTCCCGCCCTTTGCGCACCACCACCCGGCCGCGTTTGACATTCGGGTCGGGATAGACGCGTTCCAGTTCCTGATCGAGTTGCCGCTGCAGATTGCGGGTGAAGGTCGACACCCAAACCGGGCCGTCATTCTTCTCTGCCCACACGCTTGCCGGTGCCAGATAACCGAGCGTCTTGCCAATACCGGTTCCAGCTTCGGCCAGCACCACGTTCGGTTCGTCCGGCGCCGGTTTGGCTTTAAACGCATGGGTCAAAAGACCGGCATAGACCTTTTGCGCGTCCCGCTGTTCCGCGTCCAACCCAATCAGAGTGCTGAGACGTGCCTCGCTTTCCTCCGGCGAAACGGGGTCGTTGCCGGGGGGCGGGGGCGGAGCCAGATCTTCAAATGGGCTGAGGCGCGACCACACCCGCAGGGCCGATAGGCCGATGCCTTCGGTTTTGTCGTCGCGGCCAAGAGCGGCGAGGGCGGATGGCCCCCAACTCCAGCCCGCTTTGTCCAGGGCGAAGGCGATCCCGCGCGCGGGCCGGGCGGATGTCTCGTCGGTCTCAATCAGTTCTTGCAGCAATGCGCGCGCGACTTCGATCAATGTCAGTGCTTCGTCTTCAAGTGTCTCCGGTGTTCTCAGATCGAGTGCCGCGGCGACGCCTTTCACGGTGGGCAGGCAAAACACCGCCGGCTTCACGAAGGCGAATAACTCCAGCACGTCGAAACAGGGCGCGGGCTTTAGCCCCAACCGCGCCGGGGTCGCGCGGCTATGACACAGGATGACGGGGCCTTCCAACACGCTCTTGGCATTGGCGGCTGTCACTTCTCGGGCTTCGCCATCTGGGTGAATGAGCACACCATGCCGCGCGCGGGACACCAATACGGGCACTTCGGGCAGGGAGATGTGGCGGGATGCGTTCAAAACCGCATCCAGATGCGGGATGGAGAAGGGCCGGAACGGAAACGCTGCATGGCCTGAGGTATAGCCCCCGGGCCCCGCTCCAATCCAGCCCAATTCCGGTGTCCAGGCTTGACCCATGTTGGGCATCCCCATACTTTGCGCGGCCTTACCAGCCGGACCCAACCCATGACCGACCTCTCAGACCTCGCCCGCGACAGCAAAGCTTGGCCCTTTGCCGAGGCCCGCGCTTTGCTCGACAAACGCCTCAAAGGCGCTGCCGGTGATAAGGGCTATGTGCTGTTTGAAACCGGCTACGGTCCGTCGGGTCTGCCCCACATCGGCACCTTCGCCGAGGTGGTCCGCACCACCATGGTCCGGCATGCGTTCGAGCTTTTAGCGCCGGACATCCCCACTAAGCTGTTTGCCTTCTCCGATGACATGGATGGGCTGCGCAAGGTACCGGACAACATCCCCAACAAAGAGATGGTGGCTGAGCACCTGGGCAAGCCTTTGACGCGTATTCCCGATCCGTTCGGCACCCATGAGAGTTTTGGGCATCACAACAACAGCCGCCTGAAAGGGTTTCTCGATTCCTTCGGTTTTGACTACGACTTCAAGAGTGCGACTGAGTGCTATACTTCGGGCTTGTTCGACGAGGCGCTGCTCCAGGTGCTGCGCAACTACGAGGCCGTCATCAACGTCATCCTGCCCACGCTGGGACCGGAACGCCGGGCAACCTACTCGCCGTTCCTGCCGGTCTGCGAAAAGACCGGGCGTGTGCTGCAGGTTCCCGTCGTCGAGCGCAACGCCGATGCCGGCACGATTGTTTACGAGGACGAAGACGGCAGCAAGGTCGAGACGCCTGTCACCGGGGGACACTGCAAGCTGCAGTGGAAGTGCGACTGGGCCATGCGCTGGTACGCCCTCGATGTCGATTATGAGATGTCGGGTAAGGACCTGATCGACTCCGTGCGCCTGTCGAGTCAGATCTGCCGCAAGCTGGGCGGCACGCCGCCGCAGAACCTGACTTACGAGCTGTTCCTGGATGATCAAGGTCAGAAGATTTCCAAGTCCAAGGGCAACGGACTCTCGGTTGAGGAATGGCTGACCTATGCCCCGGTCGAAAGCCTCGCGCATTTCATGTTCCAGAAGCCGGCGGCGGCGAAGCGGCTGTACTTCGACACCATTCCCAAGTCAGTGGATGAGTATGTGTCGCACTTGGCGGCGTTTCCCAAGCAAGAGCCCAAGGAGCAGCTCGCCAATCCGGCCTGGCACATACACAACGGCAATCCGCCGGACGAGCAGGGACGGCTGTCTTTCGGCATTCTGTTGAATCTCGCCAGTGTGTGTCACTCCGACGACCCCGCGGTGTTGTGGCACTACATCAGCCGCTACGCGCCGGATGCTTCACCGCAGACCGACCCGCTGCTCGATAAGCTGGTGTCTTACGCCATTGCCTATTACCGCGACTTTGTTCTGCCGGGAAAAACCTACCGTGCGCCCAACGACGGCGAACGGGCCGCGCTTGAAGACCTCAAAGCGGCGCTGTCGCAGCACTCGGATAGTGCGACTGCGGAGGACCTGCAAACCGCGGTGTATGAAATCGGCAAAGCCCATGCGGAGACGTTCCCCAGCCTGCGGGATTGGTTCAAGGCGCTGTATCAGATCCTGCTCGGGCAAGATCAGGGCCCGCGTATGGGCTCGTTCATCGCCCTCTACGGCGTGACGGAGTCGATTGCGTTGATTGACCGGGCGCTAGCAGGCGAAGACCTGTCAGTTGCTTAAATACCGGCCACGGTGCTGATCGCATCATCGACATCACGAATATGAGCGAGGTCGTCAGATAAAGGCGCGATCTCTTCCGTGTGCCCGAACATGTCCAACAGGCGCGGGACGGGTACGCGGCCGTTATCATCTAAGAACGCCGCTTTCAAAATTGCCGCGGCGTAGACCTGGTCGCCAGACACCACCTTTTGCTCCAGGTAAATCCACCGCTCATCGACGCCGGCCACACGTGTCGTCACATCGATTTTTGCAAACGGCGGAACCGCCCGGCGGTAGCGGATTGAACTTCCGCCCAATACGGGCATCAGCTTATTGTCGCGGATGTGTCTCCACGAGCCATTGCGGATCATGTGATCGACCCGGCTCAAGTCCATAAAGCTGAAGTAGCGGGAATTGGTCAGGTGCAGATTGACGTCCAGGTCCGTCGGCAGAACCCGGAACGTCAGATGCGTTTGCTCCGTCATTTTGCAGCGGCTGCGCCAGCGCGCCGAAACAAACATCCAGATCATGCGGAAGAGGAGATTCATGGCCAGGTGGCGCTACGCCGCGACCGAGGCCCCGAACAACTCTTCTTCCAGGTCCATGATCGACTCACCGCCGGCCATAATCATCGCGAACAGCGCGCCGGTCTCGGGCAAAACACGTTCGTAATAGAAGCGCGCGGTCTTGAGTTTGCCTTTATAGAACCCGCTCGGGTCGTCGTCCTGCTTCGACAGAGCGAGCTTGGCCGCCTTGGCCCACATGAAGGCGACAGCTACATAGCCGAACAGGTTCAGATAGTCGGTCGCGGCAGCGCCGGCTTCTTCCGGATTGCGTAGACCTTTCTGGGCGATCAACCCCGTGGCCTGTTGCAGACGTCCAAACGCCTTGGCCAGGCCCAGAATGATCGGCTGAAGGTCGGCGTCATCCGCGTTCTCTTCAATAAAGTCTTGGACCGGATGGAAGAACCCTCGCAGGTACCGTCCGTAGTGCGCACCCATCTTGCGGCCGACAAGGTCGAGAGCCTGGATGCCGTTGGTGCCTTCGTACAACTGGGTGATGCGGGCATCGCGAACGAACTGCTCCATGCCATGTTCATGAATGTAACCATGGCCACCATAGATCTGTACACCCAGATTGGTGGCGAGGAATCCTTTGTCGGTGCCGAAGGACTTCACGATCGGTGTTAAAAGTTGCACCAGATCGTCGGCCTGCGCTTTCGCGTCGGGATCGTCGGATTTTTCCGCCGTATCCAAATTGATTGCGGTCCATACCGACAAGGCGCGAATGCCCTCGGTCAGCGCTTTCATGGTCAGCAGATTCTTGCGCACGTCGGGGTGGACGATGATCGAATCCGCAGCTTTGTCCGGAGACTTGGTGCCGCTCAGCGACCGGCCCTGAATGCGCTCCTTGGCGTACTCCAGCGCGCCTTGATACGCCGCTTCGCCTAGGCCGAGGCCCTGAATGCCGACGCCCAGCCGGGCGGCGTTCATCATGGTGAACATGGCGCGCATGCCTTTGTGCGGCTGGCCGACCAGCCAGCCGGTGGCCTCGTCGAAATTCATCACGCAGTTGGACGACGCTTTGATGCCCATCTTGTGTTCGATCGAGCCGCAGGCAACGCCGTTGCGCGGGCCGACGGAGCCATCTTCCTTGGGCAGGAACTTCGGCACCACGAACAAGCTGATGCCTTTGGTGCCGTCCGGCGCGTCGGGCAGCCGGGCAAGCACCAGATGCACGATGTTTTCCGTCAGGTCGTGCTCGCCGGCGGAGATGAAGATTTTCGTGCCGGTGATTTTGTAGGAGCCGTCGTCCTCGGGCACGGCCTTGGTGCGGATCAAACCCAGATCGGTGCCGCAATGGGGCTCGGTGAGGCACATAGTGCCTGACCATGTCCCCTCCACGAATTTCGGCAGGTATAAATCTTTCTGTTCGTTCGAGCCGTGCAGTTTGATGGCGTTGTAGGCGCCCTCGGTCAGGCCCGGATACATGCCAAAGGCCATGTTGGTCGAGCAGATCATCTCCTGAATCAGAAAATGCAGTGCCGCCGGGGCCCCTTGACCGCCGTAGTCTTGATCGGCGGCGATGCCGGTCCAGCCACCTTGCGCGAACTGATCGTAGGCTTCCTTGAAGCCGGTCGGTGTGCGCACCACACCGTTTTCCAATACGCAGCCCTCGGTATCGCCACTGAGGTTCAGCGGGAACAGAACCTCCGAGGTAAACTTGCCGGCCTCTTCCAGCACGGCATCCACCACATCCGGGGTGAAGTCTTCAAAGGCTTTGATCTCGGCCAGGGCATCGCCGTCGAGCAGTTCGTGGTAGACGAAGCGCATGTCGCGCAGGGGGGCGTTGTAAACGGCCATCGGTCGTTCTCCTAATTACGCAGCGGCTTGCCGGTGTCGAGCATGTGTTCCATGCGCGCCAGCGAGCCGTTGGTGCGGGCGAGAGACATGAAGTGCTCGCGCTCAAGCTTCAGTAGATCTTTCTCTTTCAAGGTTTCGGTCATATCGGTGTCGCCACCGGTCAGCATCTTCGCCAGGGCGCCCGCGACCACCTGATCATGCGGTGTGGCCATGCCCTTCAGAGCGAGGTCTTGCAGGGCCATCTCCAGTGACGCGCGGCCCGTGTCTCCAGGTAGCGAAATCTCTTGCTCCTCAGGCGCCTTGTAGTTCTCCGCCAACGCCAGAGCTTTGGCTTTGGCATCAGCAAGCAAGCGGTCCCGGTTCATGGTAATGGCGTCGCTTTCGCGGAACAGGCCCATCTCCATCGCCTCAGCGGCGGATTTGGCGACCTGGGCCGTGCCGATCATTTCAAAGGCTTTTGCCACGGCCGGCATCGGCCCGCGCGGCAGGCGCGGATGATTCTTCAGACGCAGCAGCATTTCCTTGCAGCCGCCCCACCCGGGAATGATGCCAACGCCGACTTCCACCAAGCCGGTGTAGGTTTCGGCATGTGCTTGAACCGCATCGGCGTGGAGCAGAATCTCGCAGCCGCCGCCCAGCGCCATACCCGAAGGTGCGGCCACCACAGGGAAGGGCGCTTGCTTGAGGGCCATGTAGGTTTTCTGGCCGTCTTCGATTTGGCTTTCGATTTCGCCCCACAACGCGATGTTGGCCGCGAATAGGAATAGACCCAAATTGGCGCCGACCGAGAAGTTGCTGCCTTCGTTGTAAATGACGAGGGCTTTCAGGGCGTCGTCGCCTTTGATGTGTTTGATGGCCTTTTTGTAGAGCGCCATAATGTCGGGATCGAGACTGTTCATCTTCGAGGTGAACTCGAAGCACAAAACGCCGTCGCCGATATCCCACACCGAGGCGGACCCGTTTTTCAGCACCGGCTCGGAGCCGAGTTTCACGTCCGATAGGCGCAGCACGCCGTCGGGCTTCGGTACATCGGCGTAGCCGCCGTCCGTCGTCAGATACTGGCGCACGCCGTTCTCGACGCGGTAGAAGCCGCCCTTCTCGGCGGCCAGGGCTAGCATCGGCGGCACGTCAATGTTTTCCGCTTTGAGTTTCTCCGCGAACCAGTCCGCGCCCATGGAGTCGATCAATTCGAACGGCCCGGTCTTCCAGCCGTAACCGTCTTTCATCCCGGCATCGACATCGACCACCGTGTCGGCAATCTCGGGTACGAGCGATGCGGTGTAAACGAAGGCGTGGCTGGCCAGGAACCAAGCGAACTGCCCGCCCTTATCTTCATGCTCTACCAAGGCTTTGAGGCCGCCTTTCTTGGAGGCGCTCAAGCTGTCCAGGTTGGCTTTCCGTGAATCGGCGTATTCGCCGCTGCTCAAGTCGATGCTTTGCTTAGTTTTTTTGCCGCTGTCCTTGTTCAGCCGATAAAAACCGCCGGGGCCTTTGCGGCCGATCCAGCCTTTCTCCAGCATCATCTTGACCACTTCCGGTTCGGAATGAATATCGCGGTAGGCGTCCTTTTCCGGCAAGCGCTCCAGCATCGACGCCGCCACATGGGGCATCAGATCAAGGCCGACCAGGTCCAAGGTGCCGAAGAAACCCGACTTCGGAATGCCGAACGGGCGGCTGCCGATGGCGTCGGCCTCATCAATGCTGAGCCCCAAATCGATCGCACCTTTGAGTCCCAGTTGAAACCAGTAGGTGCCAATCCGGTTGGCCACGAAACCCGGCGTATCCTTGGCGTGGATGACGCCTTTGCCTAGGTTCACGTCGCAGAACCGATCGATCATCTCGACCGCATCGGGCCGCGTTTTGTCGGAGGCGACGATCTCCAGCAACCGCATGTAGCGCGGTGGATTAAAGAAGTGGGTGATCATGAAATCCGGCACCAGCGCATCGTCCATGGCGCCGGTCAGATCTTTCAGCGGAATGGTCGACGTGTTCGACGACAGCACTGCGCCGTCTTTCTTCACTTTGGCAATCTTGGCGTAGAGGTCCTGCTTGATGTCGAGCCGCTCGATCACGGCTTCGACGATCCAGTCGCAGTCGCTCAGCCAATCCATGTGGTCTTCGATGTTGCCCGGCTTGACCAGCTTAGCAGCGCGCTTCGACATAAAAGGCGCCGGCTCGGTCTTGAGCATCTTCTTGATCGCGCCTTCGGCGATGGCGTTGCGGTTGTCGCCCTCCTTGGGAACGATGTCGAGCAGGATGACCGGCACGCCAGCATTGGCAATGTGCGCGGCAATCCCGGCGCCCATTACGCCCGCGCCGATGACCGCGGCTTTTCTAATCCCGGCCATTACACCGCCTCCAGAACCGTCGCGATGCCTTGGCCACCACCGATACACTGGGTGGCCAGCGCGTACTTCTTACCCTCGCGTTTCATGATCTGCGCGGCCTTGCCGGTGATGCGCGCACCGGTCGCCCCCAGCGGGTGACCAAGCGCGATCGCGCCGCCGTCAATGTTGGTTTTGCTGAGGTCGAGGTTCAGGTCATGCACGACGGCCAACGATTGTGCGGCAAAGGCTTCGTTAAGCTCGATGACGTCGATGTCGTCTAGTTTAAGCCCGGCGCGGTCCAACGCCTTCTTAGTGGCATTGACCGGCCCGATGCCCATGACCTCCGGTGCGCAACCGGCCACGGCGCTGGAGCGGATACGCGCGATCACTTCAAGATCGTTGACCGAGGCATAGGCTTCGCTGGTGACCAGCACCGCCGCAGCGCCGTCGGTTAGAGGAGAAGATGTGCCCGCCGTGACTGAGCCGTTTTCGTCGAACGCCGGTTTGAGGTCGGCGAGAATTTCCATCGTCGTCTCAGGCCGGATGCAGCCGTCCTGATCCACTGTGCCGTCTTTGGTTTCAATCGGCACAATCTCATCCGCGAACTTGCCCGCGCTTTGCGCGTCTGCTGCGCGTTTGTGGCTTTCCACCGCAAAGGCGTCCTGTTTATCGCGCGAGATGTCGTATTTCTTGGCCAGATTCTCGGCCGTTTCGCCCATGCCCATGTAGGCGGCGTGTCCGGCATCGACCAGCTTCGGGTTCAGCATCGGGTTAAAGCCTGGCATGGGAATGCGGGTCATGCTCTCGATTCCGGCGCACAGAAAAGCTTCTCCCGCGCCCATGGCGATGGCGCCTGCAGCCGTGTGAATGGATTGCATCGATGATCCGCAGAACCGGTTGATGGTGGTGCCCGCCACGCTGTCCGGCAACCCGGCCAAGAACACGATGTTGCGGGCCACGTTCAGGCCTTGCTCGCCTTCGGGAAAGGCGCAGCCGACGATCAGATCTTCGACCGTCGCCGGATCGATCCCGGTGCGCTCCACCAGCGCTTTCACGACGGCGGCAGCCAGGTCGTCCGGGCGCACCCGCGTCAGTGCACCTTTGTTGGCCAGGGTCAACGGAGAGCGGGCATATCCCGCGATTACGGCACCAGTCATCGGTCCATCCCTTCTCGTGATGTTTTATCTTGATGTTGCAAAACAGTTTGAGGCGGGGCGTCAGGATCGACGCCCATATCTTTCAAGCGGTCAGCTGCTTGACGTTCGATGTCTTCCAGTTCGCGCAGTGACTCTTCAATGTCGCTAAGCTTGGCACGCAACTCCGCGGCCCGTTCGCGGGCCTTGCGATGTACGTGGAGCACCTGATGGATGCGATCGGGGTCCGCATCGTAAAGGTCGAGATACTGCTGAATTTCATCCAGCGAAAAACCAAGCCGCTTACCGCGCAGGATAATTTGCAGCCGCGCTTTGTCACGGTGGGTGTACACCCGTGTTGCGCCGGCTTTTTGCGGATTGAGCAGCCCGCGGCTCTCATAAAAGCGTACCGTGCGCACGGTTACATCAACGGCTTCGGCCAACTGTGACGTGCTGTACAGACGATCTTCTTTGATGCCGCGCATATGAGTTGCGGTGTTGCTCATGCCGCATCCACCTTCGACGGGTCCGCTTTGCCTTCCGCTTCTTGCTTGAGTTCTTTCTTTGACAATTTGCCGATCAACGTTTTGGGCAACTCGTCGCGGAACTCGATGTGGTCCGGGCGTTCAATGGCGGACAGCTTGTCTTTCAGGAAGGCGCGCAGCTCGGCTTCGGTGAGGGTTTCATCTTCTTTCAACCGCACAAAGGCCTTCGGGGCTTGTCCGCGGTATTCATCATCCACACCAATCACAGTTACCTCTGCCACTGCCGGATGTTCGTGGATCGCTTCTTCAATGTGGCGCGGATAGATCTTGTAGCCACCGGCGATGATGATGTCTTTGAGCCGGTCGACCAGGAAGACATAACCGTCTTCGTCCATGTAACCGACGTCGCCACTACGGAACAGGCCGTCGCTGGTCAGCACCTTGGCGGTCTCTTCTGGATTGTCCCAGTAGCCTTTCATTACCTGTGGTCCGCGAATGCAGACCTCGCCGCGCTCGCCGATGGGCATAGATACTGCCGGGTCGTCAACCGAGCGGATTTCAATCACCGTGCCCGGCATGGCAATCCCCACCGAGCCAGCCTTGTTGACACCTTCCGTCGGGTTGGTCGTCGCCACCGGCGAGGTCTCACTGAGGCCATAACCTTCGACAACCACGCAGCCCGTGCGCTTCTCGAATTCCTTTTTCACTTCCACCGGCAGCGGCGCGCCGCCGGAGATGCAAAGTTTGATTGACGACAGGTCGTACTTATCGACGTTCGGGAAAGTGTTAATGGCAGTGAAGATGGTTGGCACTGCCGGAAAGAACGTCGGTTTCTTTTGATCGATGGCGCGCAGGCAGTCTTTGAGGTCAAACCGCGGCAGCAGAATCATTCCCGCGCCGTAACGCAATCCCGACGTCATCGCCACGGTCATGGCAAACACATGAAAAAAGGGCAGGGCTGCCAGAAAGCGTTCTTCGCCCAGCTTCGAGTTGTCATACCAGCTGGCAACTTGTTGCGCGTTGGCGCTGATATTGGCGTGGGTCAGCATCGCCGCCTTGGGAATACCGGTCGTGCCACCCGTGTACTGAAGCACTGCCAAGTCAGTGTCGCAGTCGATGGCTGGTGACGTGAACGCCCCATCGTTTTCGATCAGGTCTTCAAACCAGACCTGCCGGTCGTCGTCCTCAACCCGCGCCAGGGTCTTGCGCCGGAAGATGTTAAACAGAACCGCTTTACGCCAGGGCAGGGCGTCGGTCATGGAACACAACAGAAGTTTCTCAACGCCGGCTTTGTTCACAGCGTCGCGGGCTTTGGGATACATTGCTTCCAGATCCATGGTCACCAGCATGCGTGGCCGCGAATCTTTCAGCAGATCTTCCAGTTCCCTCGGCGCGTAGAGCGGATTGACATTCACCACCACGGCGCCGATCGACAAGACCGCGTGGAACATCACAACGTAGTAGGGGGTGTTCGGCAGCATCAGGGCGATGCGGTCGCCCTTGGCGACGCCCAAATCTTGCAGGCCCTTGGAGGCGGCACGCACCATCTCGCCGGTTTCCCGGTAGCTCCAGGTCCGTCCGAGAAATTCAATGCACATGCGGTCGGGATAGGCGGCAACTGCCCGTTCGAACGCGGCAAAGGCGGGTTCCGGTCGGATCGGCATGTCCCACTTGAGAAAGCTGGGATACGACCTGAGCCACGGCTGGGTGTCGGCGGTGGAAGGGCCGGTGGCCATAACGTCTCCTGGAGGTGTCTTAAGTCCTACTCCAAGACCTAACGCGTCTTTATGTTCACCTCAAGTAATTATAGTGACGTTAACGTCACTTTTTTGTGACGGGTTATTATATTCATATATTCCAATACGTTATGTTCCTTGCGGCAGGTGAGGTTGGGTGCGCGCGCGGGCGCGTTACCCAGCCTGATCAAGCAGGCTGCTCGATTTCAGCGCGACTCCTTTTGAGCCGAACACCTTAAGCTTGCCCATGGTGAAGGCGACCATGGGGTTGAGGTCGCCAGCTATCAATTTCTGCATATTGTCTGGCGAGAGTACGAGTGTCGTCTCCGCGTCGTCGTCTTCGGGGTTTGGGGTCACCACAACTTCGTCGCCCGTTGCATCGAGTAGGATTTTGCCGCTGTCTTCCAAGTCAAACAGGACGGCATAATTGAGCTCGCTGAGGTCACTGGCGCGTGCCTTCACTTCGTCCACGATTTGGTCGAAATCCATTGAGTTTCCGTCCCTTTGTCATTGCCTGTGGTCGGCGGTCGGCTCATGGTGATATGCCTCATCCCCTAAAGCAAACCAATTCAAGTGGCCAATTCAAGTGGCCAATTCAAGTGGCCAATTCAAGTGGCCAATTCAAGTGGCCAGTTTAAGTGGTCAACACAAAGTGGACAGGGAGACACACTATGGCAACCGTACTCATCACCGGCGCGAACCGGGGCCTGGGTTTAGGCCTTGCTCAACTCTACGCAAAGGATGGCGACAAAGTGCACGCCTGTTGCCGTAATCCTGACAGTGCCAGTGACCTCAAAGCGATCGAGGGTGACGTGGTCATTCACGCTCTGGACGTGGAAGACCCGAAATCCATTGCTGCACTGAAGGCCGCGATCGGCGATGAACCTATCGATATTCTGCTTAACGTCGCGGGATACTACGGAAAGTACATCGTCTCTGAGCCCGGCGGCATGCAGGACTTTGGCGATACCGATTACGACGAGTGGGAGAAGATCAACCGCATCAATGTCATCGGTCCCATGCGCATGGCCGAAGCGTTTGCCGACAACGTCGCGGCTAGCGGCCAAAAGAAGCTTATCACCCTATCCAGTATTCTCGGCTCTATCGGCGGCAACGATGTCGGCAAGATGTATCCCTACCGGGCCAGCAAAGCCGGCGCGAACGCGATTATGCGGTCGATGGGATTGGACTTGAAAGAGAAGGGCATCACCGCGCTACCGATGCATCCTGGCTGGGTGCGCACGGATATGGGTGGGCCGACGGCGGACATCGACACAGAAACCAGTGTGGCTGGCATGAAGAAAGTCATCGCCGGGTTGAAGCCCGACGACGCTGGCCGTTTTATCGCCTACGACGGCAGCGAACTGCCCTGGTAAAGCGATAGCGTTCCGGCAATCTGACCGGAGTGGCTGGCGATGTTGTTTCTCCGCATCCTCAAGTGGTTCAGTGCCGTGCTGGCCGCCCTTATCATCGTTCCCGTCGCCGGCGGTGTTCTCTTTGGTGCCGTTCTCTACGTCACAGATCCCCTCTACTACGGCCGGTATTTCGGCTCCTTCACCATAGACCCGGTCAAGGATGTCGATTGGTATAGCCCGCTTGAACCCGTCCCCGGTCAGGAAGGGCCGCCCTTGCCGCGTGCGGCTGTCGGAGAAAAAACAATCTCCGCCGCCGCATGGCAGGACGCCGTCACCTACGCCGAAGAGATGGAGTCCGTTGCGTTGCTGGTGTGGCACCGCGGCGCGCTGCAGTACGAACACTACGGTGAGGGGTTCGACCGCGATTCCCGTACCGATCCGGCGTCGATGCATAAATCGGTCATCGCGCTTGTTGTCGGCGCCGCGATTGCCGACGGTACGCTGCCGTCCGTCGATATGTCCGCGTCCGTCCACCTGACTGAGTGGGCGGGCGACGAGCGGGCAAATGTCACCCTGCGCCAGATGCTGCAGATGACCAGCGGGCTGTACAAAGATCCCTTCAGCCTGAGCCCGTTCGCGAGTTTTCAGAAACTCAATCACGGCACGGAACTTGAGACGCTGACCCTCGCCCAGCCTGCCCGCGAGGCGCCTGATACGGTGTTCGATTACAACAACTTCAATCCACAGGCCCTCAGCATTGTGCTCGAGCGGGCCACGGGGAAGCGGTACGCGGACGTGCTCTCGGACAAACTGTGGTCGAAGCTCGGCACACGCACGGCGTACGTTTACCTCGACCGCGAAGGCGGCTTGGCCCGCACTTACTGCTGCTTGCACGCCACCGCAGAAGACTGGTTGCGGGTCGGTCTTCTGTTCATCAACAGGGGCCGTGTTGGCGGCATCCAGGTTCTGCCCGAAAGCTGGATAGACGCCGTCGTGACCGGCACCCGTCTTGCTCCCAACTATGGCTACCTCACGTGGCTTGGTACGCCGTACGAGGAAAAGCGCGACTACGGTCCCTATGTCGGCACATTCGCCCAGCATGATGAACCCTATGTCGCCGACGACGTCATTCTGTTCGACGGCGCCGGTGGCCAACGCCTCTATATTATCCCGTCCTATGACATGGTGATCGTGCGTACCGGCACCGGCGGCCTTGATTTTGCTGCTGGGGCGTTTACGTGGGAAGACTCGCGTATCCCCAACATTCTCATGCGTGGTGTTACCGCTGCCACTGACGGCTGAAGCGGCGAAGGTTTTAAGGAGATCTGGACATGAACATGGTCAAGAAAATAGCAAAGTGGCTCGGCATTACCCTCGGTGTTGCCGTCGTCGGTTTGGCCCTCTTCATCGCGGCCGATTGGCGTTACTACCTCCGTCTCGCCACCTTCGACCGCGCGAACAGCATGACCAACGTGGAGTGGTATCAGCCCAGCGTCGAAGTAGAGCCGGGGTCGCCGCCGGACATTCCCGTCGCGGCGCCGGATGAGCGGACGGTTCCTGAAGAGACACTTGAGGCCTTGGCCACCTACGCATCGGACAACAACTCCATGGCCCTGCTGATCTGGCACAAGGGCGCGCTGCAAATGGAGTGGTACGGTCCGGGCTTCGACGAAACGTCCTATATGGAATCCGCGTCCATGCACAAATCGGTGATGGCGCTGCTTTACGGAATTGCCATAGACCAGGGGCACATTCCATCCATCGACGAACCGGCGTCCACCTACCTGACCGAGTGGCAGAACGACGCGCGCTCCGACATCACGCTTCGCAATATGTTGCAAATGGCGCATGGGCTCAGCCGGGCATCCGGTGGATTCAGCCTGCTCGGTGACAACATGAAGCTGACAATGGGAACCGATTGGGGCGGCATCGCGCTCAAAGCACCGGCGGAGGACCCGCCGGGCACGGTATTTGCCTACAGCAACTTGAATTCACAGCTTTTGGGGCTTGCTCTGCAACGGGCGGTCGGCGTGCCCTACGCCGAGTTTCTTGAAAAAAATCTATGGACTAAGGTCGCCGAAATGCCGGCGTATGTGTGGCTCGATAGTCCCGGTGGTCTGGCCAAGACATCCGGGTCGCTGTTTACGCCGGCACGCAACTGGCTGCGGCTTGGTCTGCTGCATCTCAACGACGGACGTGTCAGCGATGAACAGGTTGTGCCGCAGTCATGGATAGAACAGGTGACCACCCCGTCGCCTAACAATCCCAATTACGGTTTTCACACCTGGCTCGGCACCGAGTACCGGGAGAAAGTCGACTATGGCAAGGGCGTGAACGCGTACGTGCCCCATTCAGAGCCGTTCGAAGTGCCCGATATGGTGTATTTCGACGGCGCCAACGGACAGCGGGTATACGTCTCCAAATCTATGGATTTGGTGATCGTGCGCACGGGGCAGGGTGGCCTCGACTTCCGGACCGGCGCCTTCCTGTGGGACGAGCCCGAGCTGCCAAATATGGTGATCCGGGGCATCCGCAGCCGAGAAATGGTCTCAATGAGCCCATAATCCAAGGTTGATGGAGGCACCGATCTTTCACCAGATCGCTTGCGTACCCTGGTTTCCTGGGGTCCTGTGCAGGAGTTGAATTGACCCTGAGCCGAAAAACTTGATATTTTCCAGGCACTTGGGAGGCGAGGGACCGGCATGCGGATGTTTGTGCTGGGCAACAAACCACACACCACGCGTTTAACGGACACCATATAAATGTCGGGAACTGCGACCAGTCCGGATATGGGATACGGTACTGCTGGCCAAGGACAGTCTGTCCAAAGCCTATCCGATCTCGTGCGCGAACTCGGCAAATGGCGCGAGAAGCAGGTTGCTGACGTAAACTTCATCATCGTCAGCGTGTCGAGCGCGATGCCCGAAAACAAACGCACCCCGGACTTGGTGAACCAGATCAAGGACTCTGTTCTCGCCCAGTCGCAGCTGCGGCATGGCAAGGCGTTCGAGTTGTCGGACTGCGACTTCGGCCTCCTCGTCACCTTGGGCGAGACGTCTATGATTGGCACGGTGCGGGATCTCAAGGTCGAGATGCTGCGCACTTTCGAGAAGCATTTTCCAGGCAGCTTCGGTACCATCGATCAAACCCGCCTGGTGTTGAGCTACGACCTCATGGGCAACTACCGCTCCGCCGCGGACCGTGTTGCCAAATATGCCGAACTGGCGAACGAGAAGGCGCAACCCAAAGCCGGTGGCGGCAAGCTTCGCCCGCTCACCCATGCCGACATCAAGACCGTGATGCGCGCCTACGAGAAGTTCGGCTCCGAAAAGTTCATCAAGACCTTCGTACGCAGTCAGGACGTTTGCATCTCTACGGGCGGCAGCAAACCCGACCCGGTGATGACGGAATTTTTCATCAGCATGGACTTGTTGCGTAAGCCTCTGTTCGTCGATGTCGAGATGCGCGGCAGTGGCCGGTTGTTCAACGAGTTCACACTGGTACTCGACCAAATTCTACTGCGCGCTTTTGACAATCTGAAACTGGGTGACTTGCGGGTTTCTTTGAACCTCAATGTCGAAAGCGTTTTCACCGAGGCCTTTGAGAATTTTATCGAGCGCACACCCGAGGACATTCTTCAGCAGGTCGTTTTCGAGTTTCGCCAATCCAATATTGTTGAGAATTTTGATGAGTTTCAGGTGGCCCGCGGTCTTATCCGCGCCAAGGGCTCACACATCGCGGTCGATCAGATTTTCCCGCAGACAGTCGGCCTGGTCGATCTCGATTTTCTCGGCGCCAGTATGGCCAAGATCCACTGGCGCAACGGGGCTGAGGAAGTGCTCTACGAGCGCGAACGGGCGATCAAGTCGCTGATCGACAACGGCGTTCTGCCGGTTCTCATCCGCGTCGATCAGGAAAAAGCACTGGACGTCGGAGCCAAGCTGGGCATTTCCATGTATCAGGGCTTTCTGATCGACGATCTGGCTCAAGGCAACGCCTGACGCGTTGCCGGTCGCCCCGTGATGGCGGTTGACGCCCGCCGCCGCTGATGTCTTTTTAAACGCTCAATGCGCATTCAAGCTAAGCTCTTTTTTCTCCTGGTCGTGATCGCGGTCCTGCCACTGATCGCGCTGAGTTGGCGGTCGCAGTTGGCGACGGAGCGCCTCGGTATGGCGTTGGCGGAGCGGGGCCGCTCTGCCGTTGCCGGTCAGGTTGAAAACCAGCTGCGCCAGGCCGTGACTCTGGGCGGCACCATCCTGTTCCAGGATCAGCGTCTGGTCGAACTCACGTTGCGGGTGCAGGCCAACGAAGTGGAGCGACGCCTGGCCGTCGGGCGGGTGTCCCGTCCTGGGCCGATTTATTTCAGTGCTGACTTTGATGATCGCGCCACATGGCCCGCGGGCACCATAGAGTCGGCCGAGCACATCCGCCTCGATGAGTCGCAAAGGCCATCTCCCGTGGCAATCTCGCCCGAGGACCAGGCCTTCTTCTTGCCCAAGGGCGTGGTCCGTGACCGGGTCGCGCCATCGCTCCTGCGCTTGTCGACCATGTCGCCAGTGTACAGCCGCTTGGAGCGGGACGCGGGATCGCTCGTCTACTGGCAGTTCACGGCGCTGGAAAACGGTCTGCACTCTGTCTTCCCTGGTCATGGCGGCTATCCCGAGGCCTATGATCCGCGCACCCGCCCTTGGTACCGTCTCGCCAAAGCGGCCGGTGAACTGGTGTGGACGCCGCCAATGATCGATGCGTCGACCGGCCAGCTGCTGCTTACGGCAGCAATGCCGGTTTTCGACGAGGACGGCTTACTTGCTGGGGTTACGGGCATCGACGTACCCGTGCTGTCCGTGCTCGACCGCATTCAAAGCCAGCTGCAGATCGACGAAGAAGCCGAAGGATTCATCGTTACGCTTGCCGAACCGGTGACCGATGTTTTTCAGACGGGTCTGTCAGACATGGTCCAGGAGCTGAGTATCGTCGCCTATCGCGGCTACCAAACGCAGGGCGCCAGTTGGGATGCGGAAATCACCACCGAGCGGCTGATGGGCGGCAACCCGGAGTCCTTTGAAGTTCTGATTCAAGACTTGTCCGCCTATCGCGGCGGAGTCCGGCGGATGCCCTATCAGGGGCGGGACTCGTTGTGGGTCTACAGTGCCTTGCCCCGGCTGGACGCCAGCCTGCTGTACATCATGCCGTATTCCGACATCGAAGATATGGCTGAGCAGGCTCAATCCTTCATTCGTCTCGCGACGGCGGATCAGATCCGCATCGCGGGTGGTGCATCCTTGGTGCTGATTATGTTGGTCGGTGGACTGGCGGTCTTTGCCGCCCGCTCAGTGACCGAGCCGCTCCGCGGGTTGGCGCAAACGGCGACCAAGCTGGCCTTCGGCAATCTTGATGCCCAAGCGCCTGTCACCAGCCGCGATGAAGTCGGCGACGTGGCCAAGGCGTTCAATGCCATGGTGCCGCAACTGCGTGAGAGCATGGCCGTGCGCCAGTCAATGGCGTTGGCATCGGAGGTTCAGCAAAAACTGTTGCCGGACAAAGCGCCGGTGATTGAGGGCTTGGATATCGCCGGACGCAGTCTCTATTGCGACGACACTGGTGGCGACTACTTCGACTTTATTACCCTTCCGGCGGCCGGCTTTGGTCCGCGCCTTGGCATTGCGGTGGGTGATGTCACCGGCCACGGCGTCGCCTCGGCTCTCACCATGACCACCGTGCGCGCGCTACTGAGATCCAAGGCGGGGAAGAATACATCGTTGGCGGGCGTGATGGACGACATCAACGTCCACATCACCGAGGACGCAACCGGCGGCCGGTTCGTCACCTTGTTGTACATGGTGCTTGAGGCGCAAACCCGCAACGTGCGGTGGGTCAGTGCCGGCCACGGTCCGGTTCTGGTGTACCAGCCCGACACCGAGTCCTTTGAAGAACTGTCTGGCGAAGACATCCCCCTCGGCGTAGAGGGCAACTGGCACTTCCGCGAGGGGCAGCGCGACACTTGGTGTGATGGGGCGACGCTGGTGATCGGCACGGATGGGGTGTGGGAAGCCCGCAACGGTGACGGCGACATGTTCGGCAAAGAGCGCCTGCGGGATGTGGTCAAGCGGCACGCTCACCGCAGCGCTGAGACCATTTGCGAGGCCGTCTCCCAGGCCTTGGATGTGTTCCGTGGGGACACGCCCTACTATGACGACGTGACGCTGGTGGTGGTGAAGTTCGGCACGGACGACGCGCCCGATTCACCGGACACCCAGACAGCGTGACTTTGCATCTGCTCAAGCTCGCGGTTGGGATCGAGCATCTCGACCAGCTCAAGGCGCGCCAGGACCGCTTCGTCAACGGCCGCGGCAACTACCAGCACACCACGCGGATGTTTCCCAAGCGCGAGGCCGAGCTGCTGGACGGTGGCTCAATGTATTGGGTGATCAAGCGGCTGGTCTCCGTGCGCCAGCCCATCATCGCCCTGCACCGGGAAACCGACGACACCGGACGCGGCTATTGTTTGATCGAGCTTGCGCCTAAGCACATATTGGTCGCGCCCCAGCGCAAACGGCCGTTCCAGGGCTGGCGCTATCTCAAGCCGGAAGACGCGCCGGCAGACATCAGTTCCCACGACGGCTACATCGATCCCGACATGCCCGACGACATGCGTGCGGAGCTAAGCCGGCTTGGTTTGATTTAATTTGCGCTCGTAGCGTCCGGTGCAGTTAATTGCTGGCAGGGATCATCAAAGGGCAAATTTATCAAGTTCGTCTATCAAGAAGTCTGCATACTCGGAGAACCCCTGTGTTATTTCTGGGTCGGTGGTAGCAAACGCGAATCCCCCCTCATTCTTTGTGGCCCTGAACGACACAAAAACTTTCTTGAACGAGGAAGTTTCTACGAGAATGAAATTGGGGAAAAGGGCTTCATCGATTTCAATTTCTAGTCTTCTCACATGGAAGTTTGGATTTTTCTTTTTGCTAAGCGTCGATTTGACCCAATTTAGTTCTTGATCGCGGCCAATCGAGACTATTCTTTCAAAGTTTGTGTTGCAATTGCCTTTTGCATACACACTATACGCAATGTCATCTTTAGGTGCTGGAAAAGAGTCCTCGCCTATGTGTGTCGCGACAATTCTAGTCGGGTTTCTTATGGAGTACATTCGAATTGCTTCTGCTTTTCGATCCTCGCGAGTCTTGATTATTTCGAAGCCATGAGTCGTTTTGATATTCAGCCTTTTCAGGGTTCTGCTAGTTTTATGCCCCTCAATCCATATTGAAGCCGAAAATCCCAAAATTGCAGCGACAGCGATTGATGTAAAAGAAACAGAGAAGGCGCCTTCAGCGCCGTAAGTATTTCCTACAAGAAGTAAACCAATCGATATTGCGACTGGCAGTAATCTTAATAGCAGCTGTAATAAGATATCTGCCATGGCTGATAGGCTCAAACTAGCAATTCGAGCTGCAACATGGTCAGAGGTATGCAGGTACGGGATTGCCCGTTCCTATAAAGAATACTCTTGGGGCCAGAGGAATTTATGAAATGAACATCAACACCTAAAAAGCCTATCAAGTACTTCGTGAAGTTAAGCGCCTTTGTCACGCACGGGGAAGAATGCTGGACAATTAAGTCTATATCCCTGGGATTTTGATCGTTGTTAGCATAACTACCAAAAACGTAAATTCGCTCAATCGCCAACCATCGACCAATTACGCTGACATAAACTTTAGCTAATATTCTTAGCCGAATTCTGTTTGCGCTTCTCAACGTTATTATTTCCATAGAATGCCTCAGCGGCTGATCTAAAATAGCATCGAACTAATGAGAATATATTACACGATGTATTTTGACCAAATGAATGCCTGTCACAAATGCATCTAGGTATTTCATCGGTACTGAGATAAGAATTCCTATGTTCTTTGCCCTACATAATCTCCGGATGCTCGTGTTGCGGCTGCAGGCATTTCTCAAACGCCGCGGCTGCTGGCGCATCGTGATCCCAAAACTTGGCGATGATGCGCCGTCCGGTCACGCCGTTGGTTTCATCCGTGCACAGCCACACCGCCGGCGGCACGATTACGTCGCCAGGCAGAATGCGGTCGCCGCGGGTGCCGACTTCGCCCTCCACCATGGTCTGGGGAATGAAATCCGTATCCGAAGCGCCGCCCGGCAGCAGAATGTTCACATCCACGTTGTGTTCGGCCAGTTCGCGTGCCCAGACAATGTGCGCCGTCTCCAGCCCAGCTTTGGACGCGCCGTAGGGCGACAGCGCCGTGCCGATCATCGTCGTCAGGCTGGTTGAGATGCTGAAGATCTTGCCCGACTTCTGTTTCATCATGTGCGGCACGGTGGCTTTGGTCATCTGAAACACGCCTGTCAGGTTGGTGTCGATGACTGAGCGCCACGCCTCCACCGGCACATCCCAGAACGGTGTCGTCGGCCCGCCCCGCATATCGATGCGGTACTCCCGGCTACCCCGCCCAGCGTTGTTGATCAGGACATCAATGCGCCCATAGGTCTCCAGCGTTGCGTCCACCGTGCGCTGGCAGTCGTCCCAGTCGCGCACGTCCGCTTGCAGCGCGAGACAATGCCCCGGTCCGGCAATGGCCTCGGCTTTCTCTTGCACATCCGCCCAGTCCTCCGGCGCGCGGGTGCCGGTCAGCGCCACCTTCGCCCCGCCCTCCAGCAGCTTCTCAGCCATGAACCAACCGAAGCCGCGGCTGCCGCCGGTGATCAGCACCACGCGGTCTTTCAAAGATGAATGCAACAGATCAGACATGTCGGTATCTCCCCAAAACCCCCCGAAACCCCGGAGGTAAATCTTTTCATTGATTCAAGATACGGTACTGTGGCGTCCGCCGTGAAACAACGCCCGCCCGCCCGCTCGTCCACATGACCGATCCCGACCACCTGAAATCACAAGCCGATGACGCCTTTCGCGCCGGCCGGCTCGACGATGCCCGGGACTTGTACGCTCAAGCACTGGCGGGGCGTCCCGGCTGGGCTGCCGCCCACAACAACCTCGCCATGGTGCTCAGAGCGCAGGGTGACCGGGCCGGGGCTGAAGCGCAGTTCCGCAAAGCGTTGGACTCTGAACCCGGCCTCACCGGCGCGCTCAGCAACCTTGGTGCTCTTCTGGTTGAACAAAACCGCTTGGCCGATGCCGCACCATGTCTCGACCGTGCCCGCGCGTTGGCGCCGAACCACGCCGGTGTCTTGTACAACTGCGGCACGTTGGCCCAGGCGCGCGGCGATATCGCGCAAGCAGCTCAGGACTTCAAAGCGTCGGTCGACGCCAACCCAAATTACGCGCCGGCCTATTCCAACATGGGGATCGCATTGCGCCGTCTGGGACGCCTCACCGAAGCGGAAGCGGCGCTGCGCAAGGCTGTCGAGTTGGCGCCGACACTCTTTGAAGCGCATTTGAATCTTGGCGGCGTCTTATCTCTGACACACGGCGACACCGAGGAAAGCCGCGCCGTGTGCGCGAGAGCCATCGAGCTCAATCCCAATTCTCCCGAGGCGCACTACAACATGGGCAATGCGCTCATGCGGGTACCGGACTACGAGGCGGCCTTATCGCACTATGATCAGACGCTTGCGCTTGATCCCCGCCACGATGAGGCCCTCAACAACCGGGCCAAGCCTCTCATGGCGCTGGGCCGGGCGGATGCGGCGCGGGAGTCGCTGGCCCGGGCCGTGACTCTCGATCCCACCTATCCGGCCTGGCACAGCAATCTGGTGTTTCACCGCCACTACGATCCCCGCGAAACGGCGGAGTCTTTGTTTGCCGCGGCGCGGGACTGGGACAAAGCGCTGTCGCCATCGTCACCCGCGCCCCTAGATACCCAAGACGCAAATCCGGATCGCCCTCTCCGTATCGGCTATGTCGGTGCCCATCTCACCCGCCATCCGGTGGGCTATTTCCTCCAGCCGGTCCTCGCGGCGCATGACAAAACACAGGTCGAGGCGGTCTGCTACGCCAACCAAGTCTCCGCCGATGAAATGACGGATGATCTGCAGACCCACGCCGCGGAGTGGCACCAAATTGTGAATGAGTCGGACTCCGCACTGGTAGACCGCATCCGCGCCGACCGCATCGATATTCTGGTCGATCTCGATGGCCATACCTCCGGCAATCGTCTGGGCGTGTTCGCCCGCCGCGCTGCGCCGGTGCAGGTCACCTGGGCCGGGTATGTCGGCACCACCGGCGTTGCTGCAATGGACTATCTCATCACCGACCGCCGGGAAACACCGGACGGTGACTTGCCACTGATGACTGAACAGCCGGTCTTTATGCCGGGCAACTACGTCACCGTCGCGCCGTTCGGCGATACGCCGCCCGCCGACGTGCCAGACGTCCGCGCCACGCGCAGCGCCGGTGAGGCCGTGGCCTTCGGCTGTTTCAACAACCTCAACAAAATCAATGACAGCGTCATCGCGCTGTGGAGTGACATCCTCTCCGCCGTGCCGGATAGCACATTGTGTCTCATCACCGAACAACTGGCGGACCGTGCAGTCTTGGCGCGAATCACCGGCGCGTTTTCGGCAGGCGGCATTCCATCCGTTCGCCTGGACCTGCGCGGTAAGCTGCCGCGGGCCGAGGTGCTCGCCGCCTATAACACCCTCGACATCGCGCTCGACCCGTTTCCCTATTCCGGTGGCCTGACCACGCTTGAAGCGTTGTGGATGGGTACGCCCGTCATCACCCGCGGCGACAGTGGCCGCTTCGCCGGGCGGCACAGCGTCACCCATCTCACCGCCGTCGGTGTGCCGGAGCTCATCGCACGTGACGCCGCCGACTATGTCCGAAAGGCCGTCGCTCTTGCCCAGGACGCACCGCGCCGCGGGCTCTATCACGAAACACTGCGGGAAAAGATGCGCGCCAGCCCCGCCTGTGACGGTGAGGGATTCACCCGTGCCCTGGAGCGGGCCTATCGCATCATGTGGCAGCGTGCCTGCGCGGGCGAGGATCCGGCGCCGATCCCGGAGAACGCCCTCGGCCCTGCTTAGAGAATCGGCGGCAGAATAATCAACGGTACGCCGACGGCCATCAGAGCAACGCCCGCCACCTTGGTCCGCGTCATCGGCTCGTTCAGCAGCAACCGCCCTAGCAGCAGCGCCGACAGTAACCCGATTACCCGTTTGAGCGACTCCACCACACCCACCAGGGTGAGTTGATACGCCACCAGCTGGCAGCCGTAGGCGATACCGGCCGACACGGACGCTAGCGCCGCCGGCGTGAAGGCTGCTTTGGCAACAGCAACACTGCGGGCACGCCGCACAAAAAACAGATAGCCCGCAAGCACTGCCGAAATCACGCACACCTGGATAAAGCCATGGGTCGCGGCGGATGATTTCTGTACGCCGATCTTGTCCAGCGGTGCGGTCGCCGACCACAGCAACGTCACCACCAGCATGTAGCGCGCGCCGGCGTCTGTGGCAAAGCGCGCAAACACCCTAAGCGGATTACGCGTGCCCTCGGGCATGTACAGGGTGACCAATCCCGCCACTGCCAAGGCAATGCCGGCTAATTGTTGCCCCGTCGGCACTTCGTCCAGCGCCACCGCACTGAAGGCGGTGGTCAGCACCGGGATGAGCCCGAGCACCGGAATGGTCAGGCTCAAGGCACTGGCCCGCATCGCCATGAGAAAGAACAAGTTGGCAAACAACCCCGCCAATGCTGCAGCCGTCCCATACACCCAATAGCCGGGTGCGACTTGCCAGCCGCCGCTCAGCAGCATCCATGCGCCCAGCAACGGGATCTGCCCCGCCACGAACATCGTCAGCAGCAACGTCGGGCCCACGTGTTCCGTCGCCGCCTTGCGGTAATAATCGCTGGCAGCGAAGCCCAGGGCGCACACCAGGGTCAGGGCGAGGGCGGGAAGGGAAACCGCGAGCATGTATCGGTCCTCACGGCCTTGTGAGTGAAAAGGGGCGTCTTTGTGCGGGGGCGCCACATTCTCGCCCCGTGTGTGGCCTTCACTGGCAGCTCAACTTCGCATGGGAGGCCGAGATGAAGCTAGCCGCTTTGGGCGCCGTTCTTGCCGTGACACTCGCTGCCGGAGCACCATCTCCCGCCGCCGCCTTCCATGACCGCGACCGGGTTGTCGGCGCGCCGCTCTATGCCGGACCCAACACGGTGATCATCCAGAATGGCCGCGCGTTTCGCCCTAACGGATCCGTCGTCACCCGTCCGTCCTCGGGTTTTCAAAGCCGCATCATCATCGGTGGCCGTGATCCATATAGCCGGGGGTACACCCATCGCCATACACGGCCGCACCGTGTTTACGTTCCTGGCGTCGGCTGGGTGCACCGCTACGGCCGTGAGCGCCACCAGCCGTACGCATACAGTTACGGTTACGCGCCGCCCCGCTATTACACCGACCCCTATGATCGCGGTCGCGACCGCTTTCCGCGTTTGACCATCCTCGGCGCCACCTACCGCTCAATCGATGGCCGGTCCTGCGACGCCTTCTCCCGCGTCCACCGCAAGTGCGACGGCACGTCGTCGTGCTCCATACGCGCCACCAACAACATCTGCGGCGATCCCGACCGGGGCCGCCTCAAGGTGCTGGAGATCGCCTACGCCTGCGGCGACCGCCAGCTCACCGCGCGGGCGCCTGAGAAATCCCGCGCCCGTCTCACCTGCCGCTGAACGACTCCTGGCGCAACTTTCACCTGACTTAAGTTGACCTTCCGCCCCTGGAGCCCCATGTTCTGGGGGCTATGGAAGCCATCAAAACCCGTTTATCCGACCTGTTCGGCCGCCTTCTGGCCGCGCTCAAGTCTCTCTTCGCCCGCGATGCCGCCGGCACACCCAGCCCCTTGCCGCTGCGCGTCATCGCTGCCGTTGTCGCGATTGTTATCATCTACTACGGCGTCGGCATGGCCTGGTACAACACCATCGCCGACGACATCGAATTCCAGCCCAGCGAAGCGTATGCCGTGCAAGGCGGCTCCAAGGCCGTGGCCACTGCCGCAGCCCTTGTCGACCGCGAGGCCGGCCGCTGGGCGCCCAACAAGCCCTGGCTGCACCCTGCCGCCGGGCTCGACAATATGCCCAACTATCAGTTGGGTATCCTCTACGCCTCGTCGCGCTTCGCCATTGAGATGGGCGACGCCCTGGGCCGCACGCGGGGGTCCTCGGCCATTGACCCTGATCTCGACCGCGCCGCCGGATTGCTGAAATACGACGGTACCGTGTGGTATTGGGGTTCGGGCAATTTCATCCCCACCGCCACGGCGGACTCCCAGTACCGGGAGGGCGTACGGGCGCTGACCTCGTTCAACCGGCGCCTGGCTGAGGGCGACGCCACCTATGACCGCCGTGCCGACAACCTCATCGCCTTTCTGGACCGCGTCGCCTCTGACCTCGGCTCGGCTTCCGCCGCGCTGGACGAACGCACCCTGCAGTCCAACGCCGGGTATTTCGATTTGCGCGCCGATGATCTGTTCTACAACATCAAGGGCCGCCTCTACGGCTACTACCTGATTCTGCGTGACGTCGGCGCGGACTTCGACCGCGTCATCGGCGAAAAACAGGCCGCGGGCATCTATCAGCAAATGCTGGTCAGCATGCGTACGGCGGCGGAGATGAACCCGCTGATCGTGTCGAACGGCAAGCAGGATGGGGTGATCGTGCCGTCGCACCTGTCGGCGCAGGGGTTCTATCTACTGCGGGCGCGGACCCAATTGCGCGAACTCACCGACGCGCTCTCAAAATAAGTTCACGGACAGGGATGGTGTGTAATGTCTGACGTGCCAAAAATTCAGAAGTCGGAAGACGAATGGAAGCAGGAACTCTCCGACGAGCAGTACTACATCCTGCGCGAGAAGGGCACCGAGCGCGCCTGGACCGGCCCGTATAACGACTTTAAGGGCGACGGCGTGTTCCATTGCGCCGGTTGCGGCGCGCCGCTGTTCGACGCCGCCACCAAGTTCGACTCTGGCTCTGGTTGGCCCAGCTTCTTTGATAAGATTGCTGCGGACGCCGTCGACGAACACCGTGACGTCAGCCACGGCATGATCCGCACCGAAGTCACCTGCGCCAAGTGCAACGGCCACCTCGGGCACGTGTTCCCGGATGGCCCCAACCCCACTGGCCTGCGCTACTGCATCAACTCCATCTCGATCGTCCACGAAGACGATATGGATAAGGACGCATAGAGCGGCGCGTGGCTGCCCGAAACAAAGAATCCGTCTGGGACTATCCGCGTCCGCCGGCGCTGGAGCCGGACAGCCGCCACGTGCGGGTCGAATTCGCCGGTGAGGTCATCGCCGACAGCAGCGGCGCCTACCGCGTGCTGGAAACCAGCCATCCGCCGACCTTTTACATTCCCCATGGCGATGTGAACTTCGAGTTTCTGGTCAACACGCCCAAGCAGTCCTTCTGTGAGTGGAAGGGTGCTGCGGAATACTGGACCATCAAGGTCGGTCTGCAAGTGGCCGAGAACGCGGCGTGGAGCTACCCCAAGCCCACCAAGCGCTTCGCGCCGATTAAGGACTACGTGTCGTTCTACGCCAGCCGCATGCACGCCTGTTACGTCGGCGACGAACAGGTGCAGTCCCAGGAGGGGGATTTCTACGGCGGCTGGATTACCTCGGAGATCGAAGGCCCGTTCAAAGGCGGCCCGGGGACATGGGGGTGGTGAGGGTCAGTCGCGATTATGCTCTCGCCCCAGTGCCGGGCGTGTTGACTTGCTTTACTCCAGCAAGCGGGCGCGGATCGCCGCCAGTTCCATGTCGTCGATCTCAAGCTCGGTGCGGATGAACGCCATCACGCCGCCGTAGGTTTCGTCCAGGTACTCAAAGGTTTTGAGAATGTACGCCGGGTCGGAGCGCAGCAGCGGGGCCCGCAGCTCCGGAGACAATTGCGCCAAAAACCCATAGGGCGAGTCTTCCATGTCGGCCGCGGCGACCTGGGTGTAGGCCGCTTCATAGTCGACGAAGGTTTCACTCAAGGAATAGTCGTGCACCACGATGTCGCGCGGCACGCCGAGGGCAGAGAGAATAAGCGCCGCACCCGTGCCGGCGCGGTCTTTCCCCGCCGAGCAATTAAAGGCCAGTGGCACCTCTCCGTCGGCCAGGCGGCGGAACATGACTTTGTAGCGCTCTTTCTGCTCTTCCAGAATGCCCGGATACATGTTGGTCATCGTCATCTTGACCTTGGCCGCGCTTAACTCCGGATCTTGAAACATGGTCATCAATTCTTCGGAACTGGTGATGGTCGAATAGTCCCATGCTACGTAATCGGCGTCGCCGGCGCGCCAGTTGGTCGGCTCTTCGGCGCGCTCTTCGTTGGCGCGCAGATCGCAGATCACCTGAATGCCGATCGTCGACAAGTAGCGGTAATCGGCGTCCGTTAGCCCGGTCATCACGCCCGAGCGGAACACATGGCCCCATTTCACGTGGCGTCCGTCCTCGGTTGGGTAGCCGCCCATATCGCGGAAGTTGCGTCCACCTTCCAGGGGCAGCAGACGTGTGGCGACCCGCACACCGTCGCCTGTTTCGGGACGTAGGTAGAAGTAGGGCCGGGTCACGCCGCGTAGATCGAACACCACGTGCCGGCCATCGCCGTCGTTAGAGGAAATGACCGTCATCAGTCTCGGCTCCACGGTTGGATCGCCAGACATCAGCACATCCACCGGTCCGCTTGCCGACCAGGTCAGGGTGATGCGATTGCCCTCGCGCTCTGCATGGGCATCAGCAATGCCTGCTCCTTCGGCGACGGCAACGACCGCGTTGGTCAGGGAGACGGCAACGATGGCAAAGAAAAATGCGCGCATGGTCTGAGTCCTTTCCTTAGTAATCGACACGCAAGCCGACGAGATAGCGCTCGCCGAAGCCTTCGAATTGGTTGGGGGTGCGGTCCGAGTTGACGTAACGCAGATCGCGTGCGTTGGTCAGATTGTTGGCGTTGGCGAACAACGTGAAGGCCACGCCCTCTACATCCAGTGGCAGGGCGTAGCGGATCGACAGATCAAGCCGTTCCTCCTCCGCCCAGAACTCGCTCAGGCTGTCGTTCTCGGTGGTCGATAGCCAGTCGTCGCGGTACTGATAGTTCAGCCGCACCGACAGGCCGAAGTTCTCGTAATACAGCGAGGCGTTGTAAATCACATCCGACGTGCCCGGCAGATCGAACTTGCCGCCGGGCCGGGTTGGGGCGGTGAACTCACTGTCCAGCAGTGTCAGGTTGCCCGAGAACCCGAAACCGTCGAACGGGTGGGGCAGGAAGGTGGCTTGAGCGATCAGGTTCAGCTCCAGGCCGAGCAGCTCGCCGTCTTCGCCGTTGAAGAAGGAATTGAGGTCGACCGGTGTTCCCGCCGGAATCAACTGGGGGGCAAAGACTGAGCCATCCGAGATCGTCGAGGAGTCGGCGTAGATGACGTTGTCGATGGCCCGGTAATAGGCGCCGACGGAGAGAATGCTGGCTTCGTCGAAGTACCACTCCAGCGACGTGTCCAACCCGTAGGCCTTCTCCGCTTTAAGAAACGGGTTGCGGCCGTCGATTTCATTGTTGATCACGTCGACGTCAGCCGACGCCCGCAGTTCCTGATAGGTCGGACGGCTGACGCCGGTGGTTCCCGAGATGCGGAACTTTAAGTCCCGGGCAATGTCGACATTGATATGGACGCTGGGGAGGACGTTGACGTAGGAGTCGTCGAACGAGACAGGGGTCAGGGCGCCACCAACCACTTGGTTTCCTGATGTTCCAAAGTCGGTGTATTCGATCCGCGCTCCGTAGACCATGTTGCCCCACTCGAATTCCGTGGTGCCCATGGCGTAGGCGGCGTAAATGTCTTCATCGATATTCGAGGCCAACGCGGGATTGAAGGTGTCGGGAATGCCGCCGGCAGCGTCGATGGCGTCACGCAGGCCGACGTTATCGAAGTTTCGCCCGCCGATGGAATTGGTGAGATCCGTATCCCAGGGCTCATCGGTGACGAAGCTGTTGATGTCCACGCCGGCCGGTACCCCGGAAATGGCAACGCCGGTCTGCTGGCCAACGGCCTCGCGCAATTCCACCTGCACACCGCTTTTGAAGGTCGTGCCGCCGAATAGGCTGGAGCGGGTTTCCGCATCTACCTTCGCTTTCCACACCTCGATATCCGACGTGGAGTTGAAGACGATGGCCAGGTTGGCGGCATAGTCGAGCGTGTTGACGTCTGTCGGTGTCATCGTAAACGGCGCGAACACGTTGACGATCGGATCGCGGATGTCAGTAACGTCATACGATGCCGCGACCGTGCCGCCGGCGCTCAGCGGAATCGGCAAGTCGGTGTCGTTTTCCGTCTCGGTGTAATTGAGTGTAAATTTCCAATCCCAGTCGCCGGCCATAACGTCGGCTTCCAGCGTGTTGGTCCAGGTTGAGTTGTTGTATTTGCCGTCTTCCAGCAGGCGGCTGACCAGCACCAGGGGCTGGTAGCCGGACACGGGTTGGATCGGTGTGCCGGTGATGTTGGCGCCGTCGGTGAAGTCGAAATCGAACTGATTGCGTTCTTCCAGATCGATGAATTCCGAGTACAGCGTGCGCAGGGAGACATCTACGTTGTCGGCGGGGCGGAACTCCAGCGTCGCGCCATAGGCTTCGTCGCGGCGCTCACCGCGGTAGGAGCGGAAGTCCAGGTTATCGACAATCAGACCCGACGGATCGTCTCTCAGTTCGTATTCCCGGTTGTCCGTAATGCGCCCGCGCTTGTTGAAGGAGTAAAAACCGAGAATTCCGAACTCCTCGTTCGAGTAGGACACCCGGCCGTTGTATTTCTCGATCCCGACATCACCCAGTTCCTGGTTGCCGTATCCACCTTCGAGGGAAACGCGCAGACCGTCAGTGTCTGAGGGTGAGAACGTGTTCATGTTGATAAATCCGGCAACCGCCTCGCCAGGCATGTCCGGTGTGACAGCTTTGTTGACCTCGATGGAACTGGTGATCACCGCCGGAAAGCTGTCGAACCGGGGAATACGGCCATTTTCCGCACCCGGTACGTCGACACCGTCAAACGCGATGGAGGTGTAACGAAACGGCGCACCGCGGAAGTTGATAAAACGGGCCTGGCCCTGGTCGCGTTCAATCGCGAGGCCGGGAATGCGTCCCAACGAGTCCGCTAGGTTTTGGTCCGGGAAGCGGCCAATGGTGTCCGCCGCAATGATGTCGACAACGTTGTCGGCTTCGCGTTTCTGCGCTAGTGCGGCGGCCTGACTGTCGCGGATCGGTGTCGAGGTGACGATAACTTCTTCGACGCCCTCCAGTTCATCTTGTTGGGCGGCGGCTCCGGACGTGCCGCTCCAAAACGAGACCGCGAGTGCGGTTGCGGCGATCAAATACTTCGGCGTGGATAGTGATGTAGATATGAGGAGCGCCTGCGCGGGTCCGCGCAGACCGGTAAACGTATTGTTCATGATGTGACCCCGTGCTGAAACGTCGCTTCAGCGCCGGGGTATCAATGTTGTCATCGCAAAGCGCGTGAACTTTGTCGGACGCACGTTTGACAGAAAATTAAACGCGGGCGGAGTAGGGGAATTTGAAATCCGCTACTCTCCGTGCTTTGCGAAAGATATGTTGTGAGTGCGCGACTCTTTCGCAGTATTTTGTTTGACGTGTTGCGAAGAGATTGTGACAGGTGCGTGCAAGGCTACGCGCTCAGCGTTGCCTCTCTTGCCATTGCACGCATGTCGCGACATAGAATTTAACGGAACTGAAACCCCGACGTGGAGCTTCTGGGGCAAAGCAGACGCATATTTGGCGCAGGACTACTTACCCTGCAAAAACCCGTCCACCACCTGCGCGATCTCTTCCGGCTTTTCGTAAAACAAGAACGCGCCGGCGCGGTCGATCACCGTCCGCGTTGAGCCGGGGATCACCTCCAGCAGTTTTTCCTGGCCGCTGACGAAGGTGTCGAGTTCGCCCTGCATCAGCAGCACCGGGCACTTCAGCTTGGCGCAGGCTTCGGCCTTGTTCCATTTCAGGATCGGGTCGTGGGCGTCATACGGGCGCAGGCGCTCCTTCATGTTGATCAGGAACACCCGGTGCATGGTGCTCATCGGTGTGTCGGGTCCGCCCAGCTTGGCGTAGATCTCCCACATCTTTTTGGTGAAAGCGCCGTCGGCGGTGAACTCCGGTGAGCCGGTGTTCTCGCGGTGTTTGAGCAGCTCCGCGGTTTCCTCCGGTGTGCGGTGGCCGGTGCCCGAGGCGATCACATGGGTGATGCGCTCCGGCTGGCGCGCGGCGATATCGACGCAGATGGAGCCGCCGCCGTGATGGCCCATCAGCGCGGCCTTGTCGATGTTCAGCACATCCAGCGCCTGAATGACCGTGCGGGTGTAATCATCCATCTCCGGTTCGCGGGTCGGGTCGGCGGAGTTGCCGTGGCCCAGCCATTCGATGGCGGTGAGGGTGTACTTGTCCTCAAGGTACGGTACCAGCCCGAGGTACTCCTCGGAATTCTGGGTCGACTGATGCAGCATGACCAGATGCGGTCCCTGACCGGTCTGCCAGTAATGCAGTTGCCCCATGTCGCTGTCGGCATATCCGCGTTTCATGCGAAACCTTCCCCGTGCTGAGTCGCGTCGAGAATCTGTCCTGACAAAAGTGTAGCGCAGGCCCCCGAAAACACCATGCAGTGAGCAAAAACCGCGTAATAATGTTGTGCATGGGCTCGTTTGACTCAGAGTCAACCCCTTGAAATCATTAGTATATTCAGATCGGCTCCGCGGAAACTCGTGGCGTGCATGGGCTCGAACCGAGCAAAATCGCCGAGGACTTTTTTCCGGCGGCTCGTCCGTCTCGGCTGCACGGCCTGCGGACGTTGCCAGACCGCGCCCCGCAAGGGCACACTTCGACCTGCCAAAATTAGGAGCCCCCATGAAGATCGTCCGCGCCGCTGAGCAAACCTACACGCCCTATGCCGCCGAGCACGGGGTCAAGGGCATCGAGCGCGCCGGCCTCTGGCGCGACGGGCAAGACGTCTCATTCGATCTATTCCGCATCAAGAAGGGTGCGGACTACGCCGAGCACACCCACGACAGCTGGGAGATCATGTTCGTCGTCGAGGGCAAGATAAACCTGTCCGGTGAAATCCTCGGGCCGGGGGACTTCGTCTTCACCGAGCCCGGTGAGAGTCATGTGGCCGAGAACCTCGAAGACACGGTCGTCCTGCTCGGCTTCGGCAAGCACTACGACTGAGCCGGAGTTCGCGCATTAGCACCGGATCCCATTGGCGCTGCGCCGGGTCTCGAGTCGGGCCGCGCCTCCGATCCCGCCGCGTACTGTGCCCTCCTGCAGGACATTCAGCGTAAATTGCGCACGGACTTGCCCTGCTTGCCGCTGCACGAGACCCGCTTCCAGAACGGACTAGGTCCACGGGTGGCGCAGTTTTCTGCGCCCTTCGGCCTGATCGACTACGCTTCGATTGCAGTCGAAACCTGACGGTCCTGGCGGCGGCGCCACATTCCCACCAAGATTTAACGATCTTTTTAGGTCCCTCGCGCGTTATCATACGACTCAGGGCCGGTTCCGTCCGGGGGTAACGAACGCACCATCCAGGTTGGACGGAGTACTTCAGTATGTGTCATCTCTGTGGGCATCCAGCGCACGACCACGGTGCGTATCTCATCCCCCTCAATCCTGACGGGACCCCGTATGTCCGTCCGGAAGGTCTCGAAGGACAATCTTTTGTCCTCAGCGAAATCAAATGGGGCAGCACCACCCAAGGCACATCTGGCGGTGTCGTCACGTGGAGCTTCGCGACCACGAATCTTGGTGTCGAGCCCGACGACGTTAGTTTCAATTCAAACTTTCCGTCCTTCTTCCAGGACGAGGTGCGCGCTGCGTTCGACGCCTGGGCGGCTGTTGCCAACATCACCTTCGTCGAAGTCGCTGATGGATCGGATGTCGATATTCGCATCGGTATGGGCAGCATCGATGGCAACAGCGGCACGCTGGGGGTCGCCTATCAGTCCTTCTTTGTAAACAACGGCAGCGGTTTCAACCGGTTCGCCCAGGTCCACATCCTGATGGATGACGTCGACTACGCTAACACCGGCGACCAAAGCCAATTCTATTCGACCATCCTGCACGAGATCGGCCACGCGATCGGCCTCGAACATGAAGACGACGTGCCCTCCATCATGAGCACGTTCTTAAATCCGAACATCACCGACCTGACCAGTGACGACATTCAAGGCGCGCAGGCCATCTATGGCGCCGCAGATGGCGCTGAGATTGTTGATGACGTTTCGCCGGATAGCACCGGTACAAATGGCTCGTTCGTGGTCGGCACGCCAACGAACGGCGATATCGAAATTGCCGGGGACCAGGATTGGTATGCGGTCGATCTGATCGCCAATCATGAATACCAGTTCGACCTCACCGGGGTCTCCCTGTCCGATCCGCTGCTGACGATCCGCAATGCCAACGGCGTTACTGTGGCTCAGAACGACGACGGCGGTCCGGGTCTGGATTCGCGCATCACCTTCACCCCCGATGCGTCTGGGACGTACTATGTCGTCGCGGCGGCATTTGGCAGTAATTTCGGTACCTACACCCTCACCGCGAGCGATCTCGGCAGCACGGTCGTCATTGTTCCCGGTATCACCATCACCGAAGACGGGGATGCCGCCGGATCGACCGCGACCACGGCGGAGATGATCTCCGGAGATACCTTCAACGGCACGCTGAGCAGCGGCAGCGATCAGGACTACATTCGCATCAATCTGACCGCTGGCGTCGAATATACGTTCGATGTGCAGGGCGCAGGTGCGGGAACGGGCACGCTGGCTGACCCGTACATTCTGGTGCGCAACGCAAACGGCGCCTCGGTTGCCTCCAACAACGATGGCGGCATTGGCGATGATGCCCAGGTGACGTTCACACCCACGACAAGTGGGGAGCATTTCATCATCGTCCGCACCTTTGCTGGCACCGGCGGCACCTATTCGGTCGTCACCTCTCCGGGAGAGCGCACCGACGATGTGGGTGGTGGCGGTTCCGGTGGCGGCTCGGGCGGGCCGGTTATCCCGGGCATACTTGTGACGGAAGGGGCCGAGGATGCCGACGACGGGATAAACACCACGTTTCACATTGTTTCTGGCGATACGTTCGACGGACGTCTGGACTCAGATGCTGACGACGATTGGGTGCGCATCGATTTAACCGCCGGTGTCGAATACACCTTTGAACTTTTGGGCTCGTCCAGTGAGTTCAGTACGGTCGCACGTCCCGAACTGTCTCTCTACAACGTACTTGGAACTCGGCTGGCCAGCGATGATGACATTAATGCTGGCGCGTCTGCTGTCATCGTGTTCACGCCTACGGTCTCGGGTGCCTACTACCTCGGACTTGACGCCGGGGGATTTGCGACGACCGCGTTTGGTGATTACCGGTTGCTGACGACACCCGGTGAGCGCACGGACCTTGCCGAGCCGGGAACTCTTCCGGGTCTGGAGTTGGACGAAACCGTGTCGGATGCAGCCGGCAGTGCCGCCACATCCTATGCGCTGGTCCCCGGCGATTCGGTTGAGGGACAAGTCTCAACCGGATCAGACAGGGACTGGTTTGCCATCGAGCTTGTCGCCGGCCGCCAGTACTTCTTCCGCGTTGAGCGCTTGGGCGGCAGCAACAATCTCGATCACAGTCTTGTTCTCCGCGATGCAAACGGCGCGATCCTAGAGGAGGACAACGGCACCGGCTTCTTCAGCACCTCAGAGTTTTTCTTCGTGCCTTCCGAGTCGGGTACCTACTACCTGGATGTCAGTAGTGAAGACAACAGCAGTGGCCGCTATCTGTTGACCACCTATCCGGAAGACCGGACGACGTTATCCGAGCCAGAACCTGAGCCAGAGCCCACGCCCGAGCCTGAACCAGAGCCTGAGCCCACGCCTGAGCCCGAGCCAGAACCGGAGCCGATACCAACGCCGACGCCCGATCCCACCACTCCAGGCACACCGCTGGCGATCACCGTGGTTGAAGGTGTGGACGCGGCGAGTGGTGTATCTACCGCCTACAATACGCTCCCAGGTGACACCTTTGTCGGAACGCTCAGCAGTGCGGTGGACAGTGATTGGATCGGCATAGATCTGAACGCAGGCACGCAATATACGTTCAACGTGGCCGGCAGCACGGCGCCAGGGGGCTTGCCACTGACAAGTCCCTTTATCGTTCTCTACGATCAGAACGCGTCCTTCATATCGTTCAACACCGGTGGTGCCGCGGGCGCGCAGATTACGTTCACGCCGTCCAGTTCAGGAACCTACTATCTGGACATCCGTTCACTCGGCGGCTTGGGCGGTGGGTATACCGTTACATCAACGCCCTTGGAGCGCACCACCGACGACCCGCTACCCGTCGGCGCGCAAAGCTTGCAGCAGTCCAGCGGCGAGGGTTACGCGATATCCGCGGATCGCGAGAACATTCTTGCCCTGATTGACGAAGCCCAGCTGACCTAAAGACCCTAATACCGGCTGGGGCTAGATCGTACCGCCGCCGTCGACGCGGAGTTGCGCGCCCGTTATGAACCGGCTTTCGTCGCTGGCGAGAAAGATCACCGCATCGGCGATTTCCTCCGCCGTGCCCATCCGCCCCATCGGGTATCTGGCGTGCACCGAGGCGACAAACTCGTCTTCGCTCTGATCCGCCGTCCGGTTCTTGTAGATCATCTCTGTATCGATGGCGCCCGGTAGAACGGCATTGCAGCGGATTGCATAGCCTTGCTCGGCGCAGTGGGCGGCTACGGTCTTTGTCAGGTTGACGATTGCGGCTTTCGACGCAGCATAAGCCAGGGTCGACGACCGCGGGCGCACGGCCGCTTGGGACGATAGGTTGATGATTGCCCCGCCGTGGTTTTTCATGACCTGCACGCCAGCCTGGCACCCCAGAAACGTGCCCGCCGCGTTGACATCTTGGATTTGCCGCCAGGTTTCAAGCGACGTCGTTTCAATCGTGCCGGTCTCAAGAATGCCCGCGTTGTTGACCAGGATATCAAGGAGTCCGGTTTCCGCTGTGGCAGCGTTGATGGCCGTCTGCCATTGATCCTCCAGCACAACATCCAGAAGAATAAAATGCGCCGATGGGCTTAGCTCGGTGGCAAGGGCTTTGCCTGTGTCATCGTCAATGTCGGCGATCCATACCGTCGCGCCTTCGGCCACGAACTTGCGGACAATTGCCGCGCCGATCCCGGAGGCGCCCCCGGTCACCAGCGCCGTTTTACCTTGCAGACGTGCCATCGGTCTAAGACGACAGCCCGAATTTGTTGGGCTCGGTTGAGTGGGTCGGCATTTGTCCGATGCCGCCGCCATCGACGTTGAATTCAACACCGGTGATGTATTTCGCGGCGTCCGAGGCCAGGAACACGCACGCGGCAGCGATATGCTCCGGCTTGCCCCACTCCCCCATCCAGATTCGCTTGGCCAGGGGCTCTTTGTAGCGCTCCGTATCCGTGCCCAGCGCATCGAGCACGCCGTCGGTGAACGTCAGGCCCGGCAACACTGCCACGGCGCGGATGCCGTCCGGCGCGCCTTCCATGGCCATGGCCCGGGTGAGAGCATTCTGGGTCGCCTTCGAGGGGCCGTAGATGGTGCCGCCGGCACCCGGTTGTTGGGCCGTGAGCGATGACATATTGAGGATCACCCCGTGTCCGCTCGCTTTCAGATGCGGCCAACAGGTTTTCGCGCCGAGGAAGGGCGCTTCCACATTGATCCGAAGCAGGAAATGCAGGTCATCCAGTGTCAGCGTTTCGATTGCGCCGCCTTTCGACTCTCCCGCGTTGTTGAGCAAGATGTCGAGCCGGCCATGGCGCTCCAGACAGGTGTCCACGACCGTTCGCCAGTTGTCTTCGTCTGTGACATCATGGCGCACAAACAAGGCGTCGCCGCCGCGTTCGAGAATTTGCCGTTCCGTTTCCTTGCCGCCGGCTTCCGTGCGCCCGGTGACGATGACTTTCGCGCCGGCGTCGGACATGGCGATGGCACACGCCCGGCCAATACTCGCGGCGGTGGTTCCTGTGACGATGGCAACGCGCCCGTCCAATGCACCCATTTCGATCCCCTTTGTCCTATGGGTTCGGCCTATACGTTCGGACCGCCCTGAAATGCCTCAACCGTATCGAACCCTTTGTCCATAACGACCAGATAGCCGTAGTTCACATCCGGGAACTCCTTGGCGGCGTCCGTAAATAGAGCCGACCACCACCCCGCCGGTTCCAATGTACAGTGCGCGTTCTCGCCGTTGGGCAGGTGCTTCACCGCGGGGTAGGTCGCGATCGTCGCGAACACGGCCGTCCGCGCACTTTCGAACAGCTCGCGGATGATCCACGGCAGGTCCTGCTTGTCGCAATGCTCAAGAACATCGGTGCAGATCACGGCATCGTACTTTTGCGCCAGAAATTGCTGGGTATCCGGACGCCCCGCATCGTATACGTCCACCGTTTCCACGCCCAAGTAGGCGGCGATGTTGGCAAACCGTTGGCCCGACACATCTTTGAGATTTTCAAGCTGGTATTGCAGGCCCTGGCCGCCGCCGTAATCCAGCAGGCTTTTCAGTTCAAACTGACTCAGCCAGCGCTGCACCACCGGCACGACGCGCATGAAGGTCTCAATGCCGGCAAAGGTGTCGGTGCGCTCCCGCTCAGTCTCCGTATGCATCAGTTCATATTGCCGGGACAATTCGGCGTACCGGGGGCTGGGTGATTGGCGGGAAAACGCGTTCGGTACGGACACGGATGGATCGGGATCCGGGGCGCGATACGTCTGTGGCGTGAGTTTTGCCAGCCTGTCGTAGTAGGCCAAAGCACGGGCGAAATTGCCGGTTTTCGTCGCCACCAGGGCAACGAGTTGAATCAGAGTAAGCGAAGTCGGATCGACCGTTAAGCCGGCTTCCACTGTCGCGCTGGCGCGTTTCACATCGCCCGTATAGATGTAGGACAAGGCGAGAAATTCGTAGGCCACCGGATCTTGCGGCGCCAATTGCATGACCCGCAGAAGAATCGGGATCGACTCGCGGTATTTCTTAAGACGATAGAGCGCCTTGCCATAGCCACGCAGGATCGCCGCGGAATTCGGGTACTTGTCATTGGCTAGGGAGAGCACATCGCAGGCTTCGGCGAACTGCTCTTGCGCCTCAAGCATCGTCGCCAAGCCGATGTACATGTTCTTGTGATTGACGCCCGAAGAGATCGCCGAGCGGAAAACGGCCTCAGCTGCCTTGTAGTCCCCCGGCGTCCCGCTGGGCTGAGGCTTCCTGGATGATGGCTTCAATATTTGTCATGGGTACTTGAACAAACCTATGTTTTCCGCGCGATCCCCGGTGGCGTAGACCAGCCTTTATACCACCTCACACTTGCCTGTCAGGCACGGCAACCCAAGCCACCTCTATAGCTCTGGTCACTGATCGGCTAGGGGGCCAGCACCCCTGTTTGCCATCCCGTTCTGCGCCCTTACATAGACGGTCACACACATGTGATTCACCGTTGGAACAAGGGGACCGGTCATGACATCGCGCCGCAACATTTTAACTGCTGCCGCGGGGGCCACCGCAGCACTCGGTCTTGGCGGGCGGTCCGCCGGGTCCGCTGAAACTCGCCCTGGACAACAACTCGCTCAAGGGTCCGGTCAAACCACGCGGGTGTGGGAGATCGGTGAGCAAAAGGGGATCGACACCCTGCGTCTCGTCACACGGCCCATGCCGGTGCCCGGTCCGGGACAGGCTCTGATCAAAGTGACGGCGACGTCGATCAACGCGCGCGATCACGGTCTCATTTCGAACCTGTTTCCGTTTCCCCCCGGCCGCCGGCCCGAGACGCGTATTCCGCTCAGCGAGGGCGCGGGCGAGGTCGTCGCTGTCGGCGAAGGGGTGTCCAATGTTGCGCCCGGAGACCGGGTCACCGCCTGCCACTTTTCCCACTGGCTCGACGGGCCGTGGGATCCGGAGCAATCCTACATCGGTGATATCGGCAACAACGTCGACGGCTGGCTCGGTGAGCACGTCCTTATCCACGCCCCCGCGCTGGTGAAGCTGCCGGAGGGTTTATCCGACGAAGCCGCCGCATCCTTCGTGTCCTCGGGTGTGACCGCCTGGCATGCGTTGTTCGAGGTGGCCCGGGTGAAACCGGGCGACATCGTTTTATCGCTGGGCACGGGCGGTGTGTCGTCCTTCGGCGTGCAGCTCGCCAAGTCAGCGGGCGCAACCGTGGTGGTCACGTCGTCCAGCGACGCGAAACTCGCTGAGATGAAGAAGCAAGGCGCTGATTTCGGTATCAACTACCGCACCACGCCGGATTGGGGTCAGGCCGTGTTGGATGTCACCGGCGGGCGCGGCGCGGACATCGTGCTGGAAAATGTAGGCCGCCGCACGCTCGATCAGTCCCTGACCGGGACCGCCGTCAACGGCTACGTGGTTATGATCGGTACTGACCGGCTGCCCGAGCAACTGCCCAAGATGCCCGGCTTCTACATGAAAAACATCACCATGAAGGCGATCAGCAATGCCAGCGTCCGCATGCTCGCCGATATGGTGAAAGGATACGCGGCGGCCAAGTTGGAGCCGATTATTGGCAAGCGGTTCGATTTCGAGGATGCGCCTGAGGCGTTCCGCTATCAGCGTAACAACGACGACATCGGCAAGGTCATCATCCGCCACGCATGACGGGCTTGGCGTTAAGCTGCCAGCATGCCGCATCGACCGGCAGGACATAGCCGGTGATGTAGTAAGCCTCGTCTGAGGCCAGAAAAACGACGGCGTCGGCCACATCCTGCACCGCGCCCCTCCGGCCCAGTGGTACGGTGGAGTCCGCCATGACCTCGCCGTGGGGAGTGCCGTCAATCGGACCGGCCTGAACGCAGTTGATGCGGATTCCGTCTTTGGCTTCGCAGCAGGACAGTGCGGCGCCCCGGGTCATCATGCGAATGCCATTCGCCGACGCGCAGTACGCCGCCTGACCAGCCACACCAACAGTGGCCATAGCTGGAGCGACGTTCACGATCGTGCCGCCGTTGCCAAATTCACGCATTTTGACGACCCCATAGCGCGTTGCCAGGAACGTCACTTCCATGTTGTCCCGGTTGACGGCCCGGAACGCGTCGAGTGACGTCTCTGCAATCGATGTCGGCTTGTGATACTTGGCGTCTGACACCGTCACGATAATGTCGAGGCGGCCATGGGTTTTACCGAGGCCCGCCAGGCCGGTTTCCCATCCTTCAACGGACGTGATGTCGAAATCGGCGCTGGCGACAGTCGCACCTTCACCGGCCAAGGCGGCGCAGATGGCTTTTCCCGTCGCACCGTCCGCGTTGGTCACCAATGCGACTTTGCCGTCAAATCGCGCCATGTCGTGTCTCCGCATTGAGCTCTTTGAAAGGAAGCATAAGGAGACTGATTAGAGGGGATCGCCTGCCCACAGCCAACCCGGCTCCACGCTGGCCGTTCGCCGTTCGGTTATTGTTGGCCAAGAGTGTCAGCCACGGCCGCGATAGGGGGGCACGCCTTGATCGGGCAGCCACACGCCGGCCGGTGGCTCGCCGGTCTGCCAGAACACGTCGATGGGCATTCCGCCGCGGGGGTACCAATATCCACCGATCCGTAGCCACGTGCATTGCGTCGCCTCGGCCACGCGCTTGCCAATGGTCAGCGTGCAGTCTTCATGGAAGGCGCCATGGTTGCGGAACGCGGCAAGAAACAGTTTCAGCGACTTTGATTCAACAATCGCGTCCTGCGGCACGTAGTCCAGCACCAGATGGGCGAAGTCCGGCTGTCCGGTCACCGGGCAAATACTGGTGAACTCTGGGCATACAAAGCGAACGACATAGGCTGTCCCGGTATGCGGGTTCGCGACGGTCTCTAATTTCGCGTCATCCGGGGACGCTGGAATGGCGCCGCTGCCGCCGAGTTGCGTCAACGTTTCGGAATACTCTGTCACAGGTCGTCCTTCACAATTTCTTGGGCCGTCATATCACACTTGTATCGCGCCGGGGCGCAGGATAGGTGTTGCGCCATGAGCGATACACCACACCCAGACCCAAATGCCAATCCTGACAACCTGCCGGCCTCGCCCTGCGTCGGCATCTGCACCGTCGATAAAGAGACGAAAACCTGCATCGGTTGCTTTCGCACCCTCAAGGAGATCGGGGGCTGGCGCACCATGACCCTGGATCAGAAGCGCGACGTGGTTCTGGCCTGCCGCGCCCGGGCAGACGAGGCGCGCGCCTCTCAAAACTCCTAATTGGCCGCGGGAATCTACGCTTCAGGCCACTCGATTCGATCCATTTAGGCCGGGGGGCGGTGTCTCCTAAGCTTCGCGAATCGCTGTATATACTGTTAAAAATCACGATATATTGTGTAATTGGCCGCGCGACCTACAATTTATTGTCCAATTGGAGAGCGACTGACTATGGCTGAAGCGACCCCAGAAACGTTACCCGCGGCACCCGATGCGCCCTCCGCCGTCGTGCTGGCCATGCCGGTCGTCCTCGATGACGTTCAAGGCATTATTGGCCGTGCTTTGGAGGTGGCCCGTGCCTCCGGCCGGGACTACGTCGCCCAGTGTCAGTCGGCAGCGGAAGCCGTCGTTGCCGTGCGCCATGATCTGACGATAACGGACGCCCTCAACGCGGTTTACCGGTTTCGCGAACGCGACGCGGCCTGACCGCGCCCATCAACGCTTCTGCGCCAGCACAAAGATTCGTTTCATGAGGAACAGCGTGTTGCCGTCGTCCTGTTTGGGGTAGGCGCGTTGCACCCGCGCGCCGTAATCCGCAATGAACTCGGACTGCTCTTGTTCATTCAGGACGGCCAGATATGGCGTTAGCCCGGTACCCTTGATCCATTCCAGAACTGGGTTCTCGCCCTCCAGAACGTGGTGATAGTCGGTTACCCAAATATCCACCGATGTGCATGACGGGCTGAGGAGGTCGTACATCGCGTCAGGACCCGGCGGATCCTTGTACATCCATACGTCACCGAGCTTGGTTTTCCAGTGCTCTGACTGCACGGTCTCGCGGATGCAGTGTTGGTAGGCAGACTCAAAGGTCACTGGAATCTGATAGGCCAGCCAGCCTTCGGATTTAATCTGCGTGGCCAGGCGCGGAATAACGGTCTCCAGGTTTTGCACCCAATGCAAAGCCGCGTTTGAAAACAGCAGGGCCAGAGGTTCCGGCGCTTGCCACGTAGCGATGTCGCCGTGCTGCCAGTCAATGCCACTCGCGCCATCGCTGCCTTTGGCTTTGGCCAGCATGTCTTCAGAGAGATCGACCCCGGTTACTTTGCGGTCAGGCCAGGTATCCAAAAGAGTCTTGGTAACATTCCCTGGCCCGCACCCGAGGTCGGCGATTGGGCCTGGGGTCTCAAGAGGAATCTGGGCAATGAGGTCTAACGCCGGGCGTGCCCGATACGCCTGGTAGCGCAAGTAAACATCAGGATTCCAAGACTGGGTCATAACCGCTCAATTCGTCGTCCCATCGCCAACAGGGCGGCACCAAAATTGGTACATCTCCGCGAACGTATCCGGGTGTTTTTCTTCGAAGGCCTGCCAATTGTCCAGATTGATCTGCGGACCGTCTGCCGGGTAAGTGTCGGCGTACATGTTCTTGATCGCCCGGTCTTCGATATCGAACCCGATCAGACGCAGGCCGGCATTGTCGATCAGCCGCGCCAGCTGCCGCGGCGTAAAGCGATGCTCTTGGACATTGAAGATCAAGTCGTGCAGTCCGCTGAGCACGAAGTATTCGGACGTGTCCATCACCGGCTTGGCAGGGTGCGCATCCGGCAGCTGTCTCAGCAGTTGCCGGGCCTGGCGCACGCCGTCGGGCGTGTCGGAAATGCCTTCGTCCAAGATCCATTGACGCGCCGCGACGACGGCTTTTCTCGCCTGCTCGCTGTAAAGCGCGATGCGAATCACGCCGTCCGGCTTGAGCACGCGGCATAGGGCGTTGAGCCCCGCTTGTGGATCGGCCATGTGGTGCAAGACGCCCGATGTTTCGATCAGATCAAATGACTGGTCCAGCGCGTCGACGTTAAGGATGTCACCTAGGCCGATGCGCGCGACAGGCAAATCCAGTTCAGCCAGCTTTCGTTTGGCATAGCTTAGGCTGGATGGGCTTAGGTCCATTGCCGTCAATGCCAGGTCTTTCAACGTGCTGAGCAGGATCGCCGGGCCGCGCCCGGTTCCGCATCCGGCACTCAATCCCGTGACCGGGCCGTTAAACCGTTCCGGAAAAGTCTCTTGCGGAAACTTGGCGGCTAGGAACGTGCCCAGAGAGTAGCGTTCAGCCGGCGGAACTCGCTCCCAACGGGGATAGGGATAGGCCGTGTATTGCTCTTGCACGGCGCGCGAGGTCGCGTCGCCCAGGTGAGTCAATGTCTCAAAATCTGTGATATCTGTCTGATCCCGGCGATAGACGCGCGCCATACGCTGGTCTTCGTCGGAACGCGATAAACCGTCTAAGAGTGCGCGCTCTTCGTCCGTTTCCGCCCACGCATAATCGCAGCGGGAGGCCTGCGCCACCATCGCCTCAAAAAACGCGCCGTGTGCGTCCAGCAGGTGCGAGGGGAGTCCCTGAGTATGTCTGGTCAGCGCATGGCGGCGCAGCCTGGTCAGGATGTCCTCAAGATCGAAGCTGATATTTACGGCGTGTTCCAAGACCGCGCGAACAAGCGGATCCGTGAAAACGTCGTCGAGGAGGCCAGATGGGAGTGCGGTCTCAAGCTCCTCCGAATCGGTCTCATGGGTCAGGGCGAGCCAGGCCGCGCGTTTGGGGTGATGGGCCAGGAGTGTGCGGACGACCATCGCCAAGGGTTGGAGATCGAGCTTTGGATTTTCCGCGCACACTTTGAGAGCCTCAAGCACCGCGGGGGGCAGAGACGTATAGCCCGTCGCTGTGGCAAGACTGTCGAGCGCCGCGACTTGATAGCGATGCTCCTCCGGCTTAAGCGCAAGCGCCATCAGAAAACCCGCCATGGCCCGTTTGCGGTCTGCGGCGAGCAACGCCGCCCGGCCCTCTTCGAACGCCTGTTCGGCTTCGCTGGTCATGCCTTGCCGCGCCTGCTCATCAACAAGACGATGACGAACACTCCGCAGGCCGCGGCATCAAGCGCCGCGGGCGTGCCCGGCCAAATCAGAGCAACGCCAGTTGCCCCGCAGAGCGCGCGCACAGGCCAGCCGAGCGGGCCCTCCAAATACCCGTGTAGCGCCGCGGTGAGCGCATAGAGAGCCACAGCCGTCGTGCCGGCAATTGCGATCACCGTGGCGGTACCGCCGCCGATGAGCGGACTTAGCGCCATCACCAGCGGGATGACGTATAGGCCTTTGGCAAACAGCCAGGCGGCGAAGCCGGTTTCGAGCGGTTTGGTCCCGGCCAAACCCGCTGCTGCGTAGGCTGTCAGACAAACCGGCGGAGTCACATTCGAGTCCTGGGACAGCCAAAACACGATCATGTGGGCGGTTAGCAGGGCGCTGGCGGCGGTGGCAGCCGGCAGGGCTTGATCGATGACCGTGCTCTTCACCTCTGGCGGAATCGCGGCCACCAGGGCTGCCGCCGCTGCCGGGGTGACGGGTCCTTCAAGGGCCGAGCTCGTGGCAGGCACAAGCACCATCAATATCGTGCGGGCGTTTTCGCTGAGGGTGCCGTTGACGAAAGCGGCAACGAGATTCTGATCCAGCATCAGGTTGGCTAGCGCCGGAGCGGCCAGGGGTGCGAGCACCACATAAGCGGCTGTCACCGGCAGGCCGAGACCGAGCACGAGCGAGGCCAATGCGATCAGGGTGAGAGTCAACAACAGGCTGCCGTCCGCCCAGGTCAGAATCATTTGGGATATGGTCGGGCCGAGCCCGGTGGTGGTCACGGCCATGATCACCAGCCCCACAGTGATTAACAGAACACCGATTGAGGCCGCGGTGAAACTGGCCTGCGCCAACGCATCGATCACGTCGCGCAGGTCCATCGGGCGCGGGCCGAACCGGGCAGCGATGACGGTTGCGGCTGTCGCGGCGGCGGCGGACAGGGTCGGCGTAAATCCAGCAACCAACAAACCGACCAGGAGAGCGACAGGCAAAAGCACTGGCCAGCCGATCGCTTTCAGTGTCGTGCTTGCAGCCGTGTCAGGACGAATACTCTGTTTGTGGGCAACGATGCGCACCTGGAACGCCACAGACAGAAAGTAAAGAAGGGCCGGCAGCGCCGCGACGGAGATGATCGTCAGGTAACTCTCCCCGGTGTACGTTGCCATCAGAAACGCCCCGGCGCCCATCACCGGTGGCATGAGTTGTCCGCCCGTGGAGGAGGCGGCTTCAATGCCGGCGGCGGATTTCGCCGGAAAGCCCGCGCGCTTCATCAACGGGATGGTCACCACACCGGTCGACACGGTGTTGCCGATGGCGGAGCCAGACACTGAGCCCATCATGCCCGATGAAATCACCGCAACGAACCCGGGCCCACCGATGAAGCGTCCAGCCGCCCGCTGCGCCAGCGCGAGAATCACGTCAGACGCGCCGCTGCGCAGCAGGAACGTGCCGAACAGCACGAACATGAACACGTAACTCCAGGAAATGCGGGCCACGGTGCCGAACATGCCGTCGCCGCCGTAAGTCGCCCGGTACAACACGGTTTCCCACGTCAATCCGGGGAACTGCAGCACGCCGGGAACAAACCGTCCCCACCACGCAGTGTAGGTGAGGGCAAGAATCGCCAGAATTGGGATCACCCATCCCGACGACCGGCGCGTCAATTCAAGGGCACACAGCACGGCAACGATGGCGAAGACCCAGTCCGCTGCGGCAAAGGATTGTCCGCGTGCGTAGAAGGCGTCTTCCGCGAAGATCAAATACACGCAGGCAAGCGCGGCCAGCACGCCCATCGTTCTGCCAACCAGAAGCGCGGTGCGGCTGGTCCAGGCCTTTGCCATCGGAACCGCGCACGCTGTCAGGAATCCCAGCATGGCGAAGTGCAACAAAGAGGCGCGCAGGTCGGAGAGGGAAGAGATCGAATTAAAGTAAAGGTGGGTCAAGGCGACAGCCGCTGCGGTCAACACCAGCCACCGGGGTTGTGCGGAGGTTTCGATCGGCGCCGCCGCGTCACTCATGTTTACGGACTTTCAGGCGGCAATAGGTCTTGCGGAATGGTGAGCCCCGCTTCCGCGTAGTACCGCGCCGCGCCGGGGTGCAGTGGCAGAGGCAGTCCCGGCAGCGCGGTCTCTAAGCTCATGTCCGACGTGGCTTTGTGGATCGCCATCAGAAACGGCAGGTTTTCAAAGATCGCTTTGGTGATGCGGTAGACGTCCTCGTCAGACACGGTTTGATGAACGGCGAGGAAGTTGGGCTGTGCCAAGGTCGGCACCGCTGTGTCCTGCCCGGGGTAGGTGTTCGCCGGAATGACGTAGCGCGTCCACAGCGCCCCGGGTGCGTTGACACGTGTCAGCGCCTCATCGCTAAAAGACAGAATGCGTAGCCGGTCTCCGTTCGCCGCGAAGGCCCGGGTGACGGCGCCGACCGGTGGTCCCGCGGGCAAATTGGCGGCGGCGAGCGTGACGTTTTGCAGGCCGTCGGCGCTGGGTTCGTAGCCTTGAAACACCAAGTTAAAGTCCGCATCCGCGTCATACCCCAGACGGGACAAAAGCTCCCGCCCGGACCCTTCGGTGCCGGAGTTGCGCGCGCCGATGGACAAGCGTTCGCCTTTGAGAGTTTCGAAATCCGCGGCGGTGCCGGTTGGCGCAAAGCGTTGCCGTACCACCCAGTGTTCCACATTCGGCCACAGCGTCGTGACCGCACGGAGGTGGGGTTGAGGTCCTTCGGCGGCTAACGGGCCGCTGCCATTCCGGGCCCAAGCGCCGTAGATGCCTTGCAAGATGGCGAAACCGACCTGTTGTTCCCGCAACAGCTTGATGTTCTCCGCTGATCCCGCCGACGAGATGGCTGAGAGCGTCGGGCCGCCCTCGGGTTCCAATCTGACTTTGGTGAGAGTCGCCAGGGCAACACCCACGGGGTAATAGGTGCCGCCGGTGGTCGCCGTCGCCAAAATGTAGGACTGGGCCTGCGTGCCTGCTGCCGAAAGCGCGAACACGGCAGCGGTCATGAGGGCCAAAAGGTTCAAACGTGTCATGAGCAGAGTGTAAGGCAGAGGAGCCTGCAATCAAGCGCGGTCCGCTTCACCTCGCGCGCCGAGCATGCTCACCACGGCAGCGTGGTGCCGTCCCATTTGTGGAAGGTGGTGGTGTCCTCAATGGTCAGCCCATTGATAAGGTCGATCATAGACCCGATTGCAGACCGCGGTGCATAGGCGTTGGCCGCGATTAGGCGCTTCTCCCGTTCGGTCATGCCTGTTGTGTCCTCACGCGCCATATTGTTTTTAGTGTCGATGGTGCCCGGGGCAATGACGGCAACGATAACCCCGCGGTCTTTCACCGCTTCGCCGAACGTGCGCATCAGCATATTCAGTCCGGCCTTGCTGGCGCGGTACAGCGGCGCTGCCGAGCTGCGTGTGTTGGTGATGGAGCCGCCGACCGCACTCATCGCGGCGATGGTTTTCTGCTCACTGGCCGCAACATGCTCAAGGAAGGCTTCAGCGACATACAACTGCCCAATGATGTTGGTGCGCAGCACCTGCTCCATCCACTCATAGTCGACCTCCCCGAACGAGGTGAGGCCGACCCGGAAGGTATTGATCGCCCCGTTGAGGTTCAGCACATCAATCGGTGTGCCGCGGTACTTCTCCGCCAACGCATCCACTTCGGCGAAGTCGGTGACGTCGAGCTCTTCGACCACCACATTCGGGTACTGCCGCGCAACCTCCTGGAGCTCTGTTGCGTCAGACGGCGTGCGGGTGGTGGCGATCACATCCCAGCCGCGTTCCGCATAGTCGACGACAAACGCCAACCCATGGCTGCGGCTTGAGCCGGTGATGAGGACGGTTTTGGCCTCAGCGGTAGAGATCGCGGCAAACACAAGCGCGACCAGGCAGCATAAGAATTTTTGAAAGATCATCTGGGGCAGCTCCATATCTTGGAAAGGCGAAGACAGCATACGTTTCAGTTTGGCGGTCCGCAGCGGTGGTCACAACGGTACCGCCGAAGAAAAGGGGCGGACCCTTGCGGATCCGCCCCTCAGAATCGCTCTTTGTGTTCGCTAACTGAAAGCCGGGTTTAGTACTGGAACTTCAGCTCCAGCCCATAGCGCCGGCCTTCCTGAATGGTCGACAGGCGTGGCGCCCCGAAGGCGGAGAAGGGCAGCGGCGTGTTCTGCTGCAAAATCGCCTCGTCGGTGAGGTTGCGGCCGTAGAATGTCAGCGTCCACTGCTCGTCAAAGCTGATCAGGCTGACCGAGGCGTTGATGAGATCGTAGGACGGCAGCGTGCCGACATTGTTGTCGGTAAAGAACGTCGATGAACGGTGACTGTAATCGCCGCGCAAGCTCAAGATCGCGAAGTCGCCCAGCTCCTGATCGAAGGTCGTACCGATGGTGTAGGTCCATTCCGGGGCACGCGGGATCGACAGGTCCAGGTCCGTCTGGTCAATCACGCCGTCGCCGCTTAGATCGAACCGGACCTCGTCGTAGTCGCCGTCGAGGTAGCCGATCGACGCGTTGATCGCCCATTGGGAAATCGGTAGTGCGACCATATCGAGTTCGAAGCCTTTGATGGTGGCGTCAGCCGTGTTGCGCAGGCCTTGCACCACACCGACAATCGGGTTGGTGACGTTCAACTCACGTTGTAGGTCCTTCAGGTCGTTATAGAAAACGGCACCGTTCAGCACCAACTGACGGTCGAGCCAGCTCGACTTGAAGCCGACCTCGAAGGAGTCCTGCTTTTCCTCGTCCGTCGGGCCGGCGTCGAATATGGCGGGCACGGTGGTGCGGAAGTTGTAGCCGCCTGACCGGAAGCCTTTGGTCCAGTGGGCATAAACCTGCGCTTCATCCGTCGGGTACCATTGGATGCCGACTTTCGGGGTCAGGTTGCTCCATTTCTCACTGTCAGAGAAGTCCGGGTTACACACCTGCGTGATGGCATCGCAGAACGAGAAGCGGGAAACGTTCGCCGACTTCTTTTCTTCTGTGTAGCGGGCGCCGACGGTAAAGCGGAAGGCGTCGTTGATGTCGTAATCGACGTTGAGGAACGCGCCGTAGTTCTTGTGATCCTGATCGCCGCCCAAGCCGCCGACGATGCTTCCGAAGGCGATGAAGCGGGATTCGCGGTACAGAACGTCCTGCTCGAAGTAGTACAGGCCACCCGTCACGCTGAGTTGGTCCGTGAATTCGCCGAAGTAGCGCAACTCGTTGCTGATCTGGTCCTGGTCGATCAATACGTCGGCGTGGAACAAAGGCAGAGGGCTGGAATCGATGTCCGACGTGCCTGTTTGATCGACTTTGCGATAGCCGAAGATGTTGGTCAGGGTGCCCGGGCCGACGTCCCAATTGGCTTCAAGGGTCAGTTGATCCCATTGGATGTCCACCGCACCCGGTTCGTCGATTTCCACGAAGACGTTGTCGGATGTGACAGACGGATTGGGCGACAGCGCCCGCTGTGGGGCCGGACCATCACCGTCTAACTCGCCATGCTCATAGATAAGAGTGACGTCGAGCGTTTCACTCGGTGTGAAGACAAGCGTGGGGCGGACCATCAAGGTTTCCTGGGCGCCCACATCCCGGGTCGGGTCGGCAATGTTGTCGAAGTAGCCGTCGTCGTCCTTGATATAGGCGCTCAGTTTGCCGGCCAGTTTATCTCCCGCCAAGGCGCCTTCGACGGATACCGACGCGGTGTACTGCGGCCCGGTCTCGTAGCTCAGTTTGGCTTTAGCGCCGAATTCGCCGGTCGGGCGTTTGGTGCGCAACAGCACCGCGCCGCCTGTGACGTTTCGGCCAAACAGAAGTCCTTGCGGTCCGCGCAACACTTCTACGCTTTCCAGGTCGAAGGTATCGACCACCACACCGGCGGTGATGCCCAAGTAAACGCCATCGACAAACAGGCCGACGGTGGGATCGACCGAGGGGATCGAGCTGTTGCTGCCCAAGCCACGGATCGAGAAGTTCTGCACACCCGGCGTCGTGCCAACTTGGTCAAGGGTGACGTTGGGGCTGGCGAAGCTCAGGTCTTCAATCGTCGTGACCTGGCGGGCATCAAGGACGCCTTCATTGAAAGCGGAAATCGCCGCGGGCACATCCTGAAGTTCCTCGGCCCTGTTCTTCTTGGTGCCGTAAACCTGAATCTCTTCGATCAGGATCGCTGCGCGTCCGGCCTGCGCCGTCTCCTGAGCCGACGCGATCGGCGCCGCAAGGCAGCACGCGGCTGCGGTCGACAAAAGGATGGATTTGATAGGCTTACGCATGAGGTGTCCCACTCTTTCACCAGTTTTGAACGTCAGTCTCAAAAAGGTAATTGAAAAACCTGAGGTAGGGCTAGCGCTTTATTTTCGCTGGTTTATTTGCCGCCACGGTGTGGTTTTGCTGCACCTATCGATGTGCCATACCCCCTGGTCAATTTGTGCACTGCAAAATTCGCGTCAATCGATCGCCTAGAGCTTGCGCGCAGCTCCATAGGTGGCGGTCAGCCCGGCCCGCAAAGGCATGCCGATGTGCAGGCGGAGGCTCTCGTCTGCCCGGATCGCCAGGGTGGCCTCCCGGTCAAGGATCACGTCAATGACCGCCGGAACATCTGCGGCAAAGGCCTCATCCAGTGCCGGACCGAGATCGGCCCCGCGTTCGACCCGCCGGCCCAGGCAGCCATGGGCCTCAGCGATCAGATCAAACCGGGTCGGGTTCAACTCGGTGTTTACGGCCCGTCCCAGTTTGTCGAGATGGCCGGCCCACTCGACGCCCCAGGCGGAGTCATTGCCAACAATAATGACCGGGTTCAGGCCCATGGCCCGGGCGCTGCCGATTTCATTGCTGAAGTAACCGAAAGCGCCGTCGCCGGTGACCATCACGACACGGCGTTCGCTGTCGCCGGACAGGCGCGCCAGTTCCCGCGCCCCGGCCGCGCCCCCGACCATGAGGGGTGTGCCGATGCCCATCGACCCCAAAGAGTAGTGATCCAGCACCGGGCCTTGCTGAAGCTTGAGCGTCGCATAAACCGAACCGAGAATTTGAGCGCCGTCTTGCACGAGAATGGCATCGTGGGGCAGCCGCGGGTTGAGTTCATGGCCAATGCGATAGGGATGAACGCCGCCGTCACTGTCGTCCCGTCCAACAGTGTCTATGTAGGCGATGCGGTCCTGCAACAGCGCTTTGGTCCAGGGCGCGCCGCTGAAACCTTTGAAGCCGCGGTGATCAAGCTCCGCCGTCAACTGCTCCACCGCCGTGCGTACGTCGGCGGTGACGGGGACGTTGATATGGCGGTTGCGCCCTAACTCCTCCGGTTCGATATCCACCTGAATGAAGGCGGCGTCTGGATTGTAGGCGGGCGCCAGGCCATACCCCAACCGGCCTTTAAGCCGGGCACCAAGCACCAGCATGATATCAGCTTCAGCTGCGGCTTTGCCGCCCAGACCGAAATTGAAACTGCGTTCGCCGTCTTCGGGCACCAAAGCGCGGCCCTGGGAGTTCCCCAGAATTGGAACGTTGAACTTTTCGACGAACGCGCGGATTGCCAGACCGGCCTGGGACGCATGGGCGCCGCCACCGGCGAGAACCAAGGGTGTCTTGGCTTTAGCGAGCAGGTCTGCCGCCTTGGCGATCGCGTTGGCGTCTGCGGCGGGCCGTGCCGGTTGCGTCGCGGGGGAGTCGATGGATTCTGCCGCTTCGACTGCTGTACCCATCAACGCCGATGGCATCTGCAGAACAACGGGCCCGCGGCGACCGCTCATGGCCCGGCGGATCGCCGTGTTCACGTATTCGCCCACGCGATCGACGCTGGGGATCGTCTTCGCCCACTTACACACTGAGCCCACCATAGGCAGGGTGTTGTTGTCGATTTCATAGTCTGCTTCGGTGCCTTGGGGGCCGGCGTACCATCCCACCAGAACCAAGACTGGCGAGCAGGCATGAAACGCGCTCGCTATTGCGGCCATGGCGTTCGGAACACCTTGATCGGCAATGATCAAAGCAATGCCACACTTGCCTGTGACGCGCGCATATCCGTCTGCAGCGCCCACAGTGCCGTTCTCGCTCCGCCCAGGAACGATGGTGAAGCCGTCCCGGTCCAGCGGGTCGAGTACATCCGTGTGGGTTGTACCGGCCAGGGAGAACACGGTCTCGATGCCGTGCGCCCGCAAGGTGCGGGCAACGATCTGACCGCCCGTGAGTTGCGCGTTGGACCCGGTCGCGGTCACCCTATTGGCTCCGGAATTAAAACGGTTTCACTTTGCCGAGAAACGCAATCACGGCAACCGTTGTCCAAAGAATTAATGCAGCCACTTTGGAGCGGCCGAGAGCATCTTCAATCATGTCGTTGCCCTTGTTCGCTTCCTCACCGCCAGCGCGAACCATGGCGAAGCCGATAATCCAGTTCTTGATTTCACCTCGCAGATACACGCCGAGAGAGACGGCAATAGCAAACAGAAAAAGTTTAGCCGCCAGCCAGTTAAAGTAGATCGGCGCGTCGTCGCTCAGCAGTGACCAAAGCCCCAATCCGCCCATGCCGGCGATGACGACATACCGCACATACATGTCGACTTGGCGCAGGGTGTTGGTCAGTGGTGCTTGATCGTTGAAGAACATCCACCAGTTTGCGGCCAGCCACGTCAGGCACGCGACCCAAATCGCCACCAACCAGCCCCCGCCAATCGGCGATGCGCCCAGCATATAGGCCATTTGAAACCCTAAGGGGATCAAGCCGATTAACGCCGTGCGCGGTCCCATGTCGCACTGCATCAGCACTTGGATGAATCGGAACCGTTCGTCGATCGGCAGGTTGCGATTGGCGACGAACTTTGCCGACAGAAAGACGCCCAGGTCGCCGCCCAGCCAGTACACAAAAAGCAAGGTGTGCGCGAAAACAAGCAGCTCGTAGAGCGTCACGTCCATGTCAAATCTCCCCTCACAGTTTCCTTGGCCTTTACCGCTGGCAAAGGAACCGCCTCTTGGCCCCGTGAACAATCGCGGTCATCATAGCGGATGATTTTTCTGGCGCTACTCTCTGGCGGCTGGTCATGTCCGGTCACTTTGGCGCCTTTCAGAGTTTGGGGGCCGCAATGCTTAAGGCTGTGTTGGCGATCTTGTGTTTAGCGGTGGGCGCTGTGTCGTCCGTAGGTGCCGAAGACTATCCGCGCCGCGGCGGGACATCAGAAGACTATGCGGCGATTGAAGCGATTGAGCGCGATTGGCAGGCGGCATATGGCGCGCGCGACTTTGAAGCTCTTGCCGACCTATACACGGAGGATGGGTGGGTGATGGCGCGCCGCCGTCCCGCCATGCGCGGCCGCGAAGAAATTGCCGGTTTCTTTGCCGCGGTGGCCGAAGATACCAAGCTTGCTGTGGTGTTCGACGTCGAGGAACTGGAGGTCATTGGCGATTACGCCTGGAACACCGCGCGCTTCGCGCTCACCTACCAGCCCATGTCGGGTGGCGAGGCCATTCACGATTTCGGCCGGGCGTTGATCCTCTACAAAAAGGGTGACGACGGCCGCTGGCGCATTCACAGGGACATGGACACGCCGACGCCGGACGCCGAGGACATGACTCCTCCAGTGCCCCGGTGAACTAGTCCAAACTCATGGCGCAAATTCTCTATGTGACCGGGCTTTTGTTTGCCGTATTGGCCTGCGCTCAAATCGTTCCTCTGTTCGCCGATATAGCGTCCAGTAATGACGACTGGATGGTTTTCGCAGTCTCCTCCGGGGTCACACTGTTCGTTGGCATGGCTTTGGTGTTTGCCAATAAGCGGCCGAAGTCGCGGCTGACCATCCGCGAAGCTTACCTGCTGACGGCGATGGTGTGGCTGACGTTGCCGATCGCTGGAGCTGCACCTTTTCTCTTCAGCAGCCAGGCACCGTCTTTCACCGATGCTTTCTTTGAGAGCGTGTCTGGTCTAACGACCACCGGTTCCACCGTGCTCACCGGCCTGGATCAAATGCCTCCGGGTATTCTGTTGTGGCGGTCGATGCTGCAGTGGATCGGCGGGATTGGGATTATTCTTCTCGGCATCGCGATTTTACCGCTGCTCCGTGTCGGCGGCATGCAACTCATGAAAACCGAGTCTTCCGACACGTCCGACAAAGTTCTCCCCCGCGCGCGCGAGATCATCGCCGGAATTTCCGCAGCCTATGTCGGACTGACACTGTTATGTGCGGTGGCCTATGGCTTTGGCGGCATGACCGGCTTCGACGCGATCAACCACGCGATGACGACCATCGCCACCGGCGGGTTTTCAACCCACGACGAGTCCTTCGGCTACTTTCGGGGCTCTGTTCTGCCGTGGATCGCGATCGTTTTCATGATTTCCGGCGCGCTACCCTTCACACTGTACTTGAAGGCCGTCGGGCGTGATCCGTTCGCGATTTTCAAAAACAGTCAGGTTCGTTTCTTTCTCGGGTTTTGTGCCATCATGGTCTTATTGCTTACGGCATGGGCGTGGCAAACCATGCCGCTTTCGTTCAACGACGCTTTCCGGCAGTCTGCGTTCAATGCGGTTTCGATTATCTCGACGACCGGGTTCGCCAGCGCCGATTACACGCTATGGGGCAGCGCATCGGTTGTCTTTCTCATCATCACGTTCGCTGGCGGCTGCTCCGGCTCGACGTCAGGGTCCGTCAAGATCTTCCGCTATCAGCTGATGCTGTCGTTCCTCAAATCCCAGGCCAACCGCCTCTTACATCCACATGGGGTCTTTCCCGTCATCTACGAAGGACGTGAAGTGTCGCCGTCAATCGTACTTTCGGTGACGGCGTTTCTCGGCCTGTACCTGGCAAGCTGGTTTGCCCTGTCAGTAGCGGTGTCGTTAACGGGCCTTGGGTTTCAAACGAGTTTGTCTGCTGCGGCCACGGCTCTCACCAACGTCGGCCCAGGCCTCGGGCCGATTGTCGGTCCTGCCGGAAATTTCAGCAGCTTGAGCGATGCGGCGAAATGGCTCCTTGCCGGCGGTATGCTTCTCGGACGCCTTGAGGTGTTTACCCTGTTTGTGGTGATTACGCCGCGATTCTGGCGCGACTTTTAGACTCACGCGTCAGCCAGCGGCGCTGGCCCGTCTTCGTCCTTGGTCTCTGGGTCCACGGCTTCCGGTGTGAGCACAGGCAAGGGGGCCATCACCGCTTGCTCCCGGCCTTGTTCAATCGCATCTTGCAGTCCCAGCTCTGCCCGTTTGACAAGTCCGTTGCCGGAATCATCTGCTTTGTTCATTTCGGCGACACCGATGGACACCGTGAAGTTGATGACTTCGCCGTAGACATTGACGTCCAGGGACTTCAGGTCGCTGACCATGCGCTTGGCGAGCACCAGGGCTCCGGGCCCCGGTGTTTCCGGCAGCAACGCAAGAAAGCGGCGTTCTGACAAGCGGCCGAGACTGTCGCAGTGGCGCATCACCAAGACGCAGTAGCCGGCAAAAACACGGGCAACCGTATCAGCGGCGTGGTCTCCCCAGGACTCGCGGATGGTGCTGAGGCCATCGATCTCGAACATCAGGCAGGAAAATGGCTCGCGGTACCGCCGGGCGCGGGAGAATTCGTTGTTGGCCAGGACGCGGATGTGCGTCTTGTTCGCAACCCCGGAAAGCTCGTCCGTTGTTGCGCGGCGGCTCAGCTCCCACTTGTAGGTGAAGGCTTCCCGTGCAGTCCGGTCAAACAGATAGGAAACGGTAATGGCCAGTGCCGCCGCCGGCGTCAGGTAGGAAAACGCCGCGACCAAAGTCACATTGCCTGGCTCGAACGGAAACAGGAAGACGGTGGCCAGAAGAGCGACGACGATGGCAGCCGAAATCGAGGCTAAGCCGATCAGCAACGTTGGCGAGATGGCAGACAGGAAAACCAATAGCAGCGCTGACAGAATGGCGAAGCGCGCGCCACTGCCGTCGGCGGCGGCAATGGTGCCCACTGTGATGTGCACGCCGTATGCCAGCGCCATGAGGATCGGAACCAGTTCCGCCCGGTCCTGAACAAAATTGAGATAACTCGCGCCGAACAGAACGAACGTGAACGTCAGAAGGGCGAGAGATGTGTCGCCCAACATGCCGAACTGACTGCCTGACCGGGCCGCCACCCAAATTCCTGCGAGGCAATAGATGGACCCGCCGATCAAAATCAGCCAGCGCTGCGCCGAGACCAGTTGCGCTGCGCGGTCGGCCTGGAAGGCTTGCTCTTTTTCCTCGGGAAACTTGGGAATGAGGTTCATGGCTACGTGCTCCAGGCGCGAGGATAGCACACTGGACCGGTCCTCATAGCGGCCATTGGGCCGGCGTGGTTGGGTCAGATCAATGCAGCGCGGCCGCGCGAATTTCCGTCGACCGGGTCATGCGGCAGATTTGTTTCGCCGATGTTGCGGCTGTTGCGGCGGTCTGGAGAACATCTAGCGCCGAGGGAGTCAGAGCCTGGCTGTCACCGCGTCCGCGCGCGGTGCGCGGGAAGATCGTCACGCCGATGGCGGCGCTGATATCGTGCTCACCATCGAAGGTGCGGACCGGCTGGGCGAAAGCCGTGGCAAGACGCCGGGCTGCAACCTGGGCATCTGCAATGCCGTCCGATTGCGCAATAACGCAGGCGAACTCGTCGCTGCCGACGCGGCCGATCAGTTCATCCGGTCCCGTCAGAGTGCGCAGCCGCCGTGCGACTTCACGCAGTAATCCGTCGCCGACCTTGAAGCCATAGGCTTCGTTGAGAAACTTCAGTCCGTTGAGGCTGACAAACACGAGCGCGCCGATGGCCGCGCCGTGAGCCGGTGGCGTGGCCGCGAGGGCGTTTAGGTGTGCGATCAGCGCACTCCGGCTAGGCAAGTCTGAAAGCTCATCGTGGAAGGCCGCTTTCGCCAGTTGGGCTTCGCGTTTGTGCCGGGCGAGGGAATAGCGGATCGACCGCACCAACCCCTCGGCTGTCAGCTCTGACTTAATGATGAAGTCGTAGGCGCCCCGAGCCAAGGCTTCCCGGTCGACGTCTGGATCAGATATCGCCGTCAGCATGACAAAGGGCACATTGATAGACTGGCGCCGCGCTTCATCCATCAAGTCGAGACCCGTGTGTTGCGGTAGATAATAGTCGGTCAGGCAAATATCGACGGCGTCGCGGGACAAGATTGAGACCGCGTTAGGCAACTCATCGGTTGTCATGATGTTGTGCCGCCGCACACCGCACTTCTGCAAGAAGCGGGTGATCAGCGTGGCATCCGTGACGTTGTCCTCAAATATAAGAACACGTACGTCGCCAAGCGCTGGAGGCGTAGACCTGATCATGTCTCTCCTGGTCCGCTTACCGGAGGGCGGCCTGTCGCCCGCCGGACGGTTTCGATTTCACGGCACTCTAGGTCCAAATAGTTACCGGGCCGTGAATCAACTATGCGCCAGTGACGGTTGCGATAGGCCGCATTGTCCCTGGGTGTCCCGGACGAGGTCACCTGAATTTGAGACGTGTTACAGGGGAACCGTGGCATAGTTATGACCATCGCGCGCTGCGGACCGTGATCGAATTGGCGGGTTCCTGCGTAAAAATCACAAATCTGGGTCGCTACCGCCCGCACTTATCCACAGGAGCATGTACATGATCATTCGAATGGCGCGCCGGTCCGATCCCAAGCCCAGCGAAATCACGTCCCGGGATGACTATCTCAACCGCCGTTCGTTCATTGCGTCGACCGGTCTCCTTGCCGGATCCGCAGCGCTCGGGCTCCTGCCCGGGCGGGCCGAGTCGTTGGTGTCCCGGCCAGGGGTGAATGAAGCTTTATCGCCGATCAAAGAGGGCTACGCCAAACTTGGTCCCGATGATCCGCTGACCCCGCACGGTGATGTCACCAGTTACAACAACTTTTATGAATTCGGCACAGGGAAGGGCGACCCGGTCGAGAACTCCGGACCTTTCAATCCCCGTCCCTGGGACATCACCGTTGACGGTCTCTGCGCCAACCCTGGCACCATGGGCTTAGAAGATTTTCTCAAGCCCCATGACCTTGAAGAACGCATCTATCGCCTGCGCTGCGTCGAAGCCTGGTCGATGGTTGTGCCGTGGGTCGGCATCTCCCTGGCCGATGTGGTCAAGCGGTTCGAACCCTCGGCCGAAGCCAAGTACATCCGCTTCGAGACGATTGTGCGGCCTGAGGAAATGGTGGGTCAGCGCTCGCGGCGCATCTTGCCGTGGCCCTATGTGGAAGGGTTACGTCTCGACGAAGCGGCCAATGAACTCTCGATTTTGGCGGTCGGCCTCTATGGCGAGGTGCTGCCCAATCAAAACGGCGCGCCCATTCGGCTGGTGGTGCCCTGGAAGTATGGCTTCAAGTCCATTAAGTCGATCGTGCGCATTTCGTTCACCGCCGAACAGCCGCGCAACACGTGGAACGTCATGACGCCGAACGAGTATGGCTTCTATGCCAACGTGAACCCGGAGGTGGACCATCCACGCTGGTCACAAGCGCGGGAACGGCGCATTGGCGACTTCCTGCGCCGGCCGACTCTCATGTTCAACGGCTATGAGGAAGAAGTCGCCGGCCTCTATGAAGGCATGGACCTGCGCCGCAACTACTGATCCGTCTTTCACCTTTCGCGCCGTCCCCGTATGCTGACCCCTATCGCAATTGGAGGTCAGGTATGCGCACTTCGGTCATTGCAGCAGCTTTTTTGCTCGCCTCGTCATCGATCGGCGAGGCCCAAACACCTGCCGTAGACAGGTCAGGTCTGTTTGCGCTTGCGCCCGGTGATGTCATAGAGGACGCCGGGGTGATGGCCGTTGCCGGCGGCCGCTTTGCACGCAGGGAGGCCTTCGAAATTGTACGTCACGCAGATGGCGGGCGCACCATTACCAGCGTGATCACGGGTGCGAACGACTCCTATCGGGTCGAGGGCCGGTGGACATATGACGCAGCCGATCGCGCCATCAATGCACAGGGCCGGGCGTCCTACGATGGTCAGCCCGCATCGATCGATATCGCTGCCCATGCTCCCGGTGCAACCATCTCGGTGTCCTCCGGATCTGTTGACCGGACCGTGCCCGCGCCTTGCGATCCCGATTGCCTGATCGACATGGCACCCAGTGCGCTTCCCATGTTCACCATGACCCGCGTTATGGCCGCAGCAGGCGCTGAAACCCAGACGTTCCGGTGGATCGGGCAGGGATTGATCGCGGATCAGGTGTTGCTCGAGGGCGTGGCGGTGCTGGAATTACTGGAGGCGGGTCAGGTCGGGGATGTCTCTGTCCTCCAATACCGCTTTGTTGAAACCCTCACGGATGCCGAGACGGGTGACCAGCGCTCATTCGCCTTCAACCTGTGGGTCGATGCGGAGCAGCGGCCGCTGGCCTTTGGCATGACCAGCGGCACGCTTGGTGTGCGCGAGGGCTATGAGGCCGTCCCGGTCGAGATGCCGGGGCAGTTCTAACCCAAAAGCGTTTTACATCCCGGCGTCGGGTACGCCGAACACCGAGCCCAAGCCACCGGGGCCACCCCGACCTTGCGCGCGCTTCTCGTCGATGATCTTTTGCGAGTACGACCAGGTGTTTTCGTTCTGGCTCATGCCCAGCCACTCCTTGGGCGCTTCCAGATACTTGGGATGATGCTTCTCGGTGTAGTCGCGGATGTACTTTGGCAGACTCGCCACGCCGTCCATCAGTTTGAACGACTGCGAGTGGTACACCATGTGGCCCAAGCGGTTGCCCATCTCCATGAACGGCAGCCACATGCCGTTGCGTGCCCAGGCGGTGTGGTTGTTGGCGGTGGTCACGTCCGGGTTGGATACTTCCGCCATGCTGCCTGAGATCGCCCACAACTCGCACGACTGATAAACATTCTGTTGAGAATGCAGCGGGTACTCTTCGCGGGTGATCGGGTTTTCCTCTGCGCGGAACACGTCAATCTGGAACACAATCCGATCGCCAAAAACCATATGGTCGTAGGGCGGGTCAATGAAACCTCCCTCCAGGCGGTATACCCGGTTCACGGGGTCGTTGAGGATGTGCAGGACTTCGACGGTGCGGCCGGTGACCGGGTTTGTCCACGTGTCCAAGATCTCACCGGTCACGGGATCCATGTAGTAGAGAATTTCCCGGTGGTGGAAATTCCACACGCCGTTACCTTGATCCTTCAGCAACGTCGTGCCGATGCCGTAGGTCTGAAAGGCGAGGAAGTTGTTCTCTCCCGGAACCCACATCCAAGCTTTGCCGGGGAAGCCGCTGATGATTTCCTCTTCGGCAAGGTCGGCCTGCAGCTTGAGCAGGGTTTTCAAATTGGTTTCGGGATCCATGGTGTCGAAGTCGTCAGGCACCGCGGCGGAGGCTTGGCGCGGCATCAATGACGCGGCCGCCAGACCAGCCGCACCACTCCCGGCTCCCCCTAGAATTGCGCGCCGGCTCATGCTCATGGACGCAGGCTGCTGCATCGGCTGTGGCGCGAAGGTGTCCGACAGCAGAGGCGGTCGCGTGGAGGTGGATTCGGGCGTTGTCATGTTCAAGGTCCTCTCAAGAGAAGTGATCAAGGCGGTGAAAAGATGGCGTGAGTCATAACAAGCATTTCGCTCCCGCTATGGCCGAACTCGGAAAATTGTCCGCTTGGCGGGCGGCAGTGGCTGGATCAAGGTGGGTCGCCCCCCCTATTCTGATGCCCAACGGCGATTCTGGGGGAGAAACGGGGACATGATCAGACAGACTGGTTTGGTATTCTTTAGCGTCGTAGCGGGCCACATTTCCATTGCCGCTGCCGCAGATTTGGAACTGGCGCCCGGTGCCGTATTCCGCGATTGCCCAACGTGTCCTGAAATGGTGGTGATTCCGCCTGGTTCGTTTGAGATGGGATCGGATGTCCTCAACCCCATGCGCGACAACGAGATGAGACCCGAAGGTCCGATTCACCAGGTCACCATCTCCACGCCTTTCGCCGCCGGACGCTTTGAAGTGACGCACGCGGAGTTCGCGACCTTCATCGCCGAGACCGGCTATACCCCGGCTACATCCTGCGTCACCTGGGAGGGCCGCGATCCCCTTGACGGTGTGACGTGGCAAGACCCGAAGATCGGGCCGTTGCCAAACGATGATGATCCCGCCGTGTGTCTCAGCTGGAACGACGCACGGTCATACGTGGTGTGGCTCGCGGGTAAAACCGGCCAGCCCTATCGCTTGTTATCGGAAGCCGAGTGGGAGTACGCGGCGAAAGCAGGCTCCGCGGCCGAATGGCCGTGGGGGGATGATCCCAACGAGATTTGTGAACACGGCAACGTGTTTGACCGCAGTGGTGTGGAAGAGCCGCGCTCCGCCCAGAACGACAACGCCATGGCGCGCGCGGCAGACTGCGACGACGGTTACATGCTTGTCGCTCCTATCGGCCAGTTCAAACCCAATGCCTTTGGCCTCTACGACACCATCGGCAATGTATGGGAATGGGTACAGGACTGCTCGATCTGGCTCTACGAGACGGAGCCGGCGGACGGCTCGGCCTACGAGTTTCCCAATATCTGTGAGAAACGCGCGGTGCGCAGTGGTAGTTGGCGTTCCCGCCTGTCGCGGCATCGCCCCACATTCCGGGGCCGTGATCCCGCTGACCTTGCCTACTATATGTTTGGCTTCCGCCTCGCACGCGACCTGCAGTGATGAAAGCTAGCACTGCTGTTGGCGTCGCTGTGCTGGTGGCGTGCAGCGGCCCCGTGCACGCGTTTGATTGGACGCTAACCGAGTTCCAGTCGAACTTCGGTGTTATTGATACCCCCGCCTTCGCGGGCGGCGGCGACAACACGACGGTGGTGTTTACCATCGAACACTCTGACGGCTGGACCTACGGTGACAACTATTTTTTTGTCGACCTCGCGGAGAGCACGTCGCCGCTTTACAACGACTGGGACATCTACGCAGAGCACTACTCAAACTTCAGTCTTAGCAAGATCATGGGCCGCCCGATCACGGCCGGACCGGTCTCGGATATTGGAGTGATCGCCGGGGTGAATTGGGCTATGGACCCCAAGGTGCTCAAACTGCTCCCGGGAATTCGCTTCTCGTTAAATCTGCCCGGCTTTGACTTCGCTAATTTGGATGTCACCGCTTACATTGACGAAAGTTCTGGCGTCGCCAACGGTGGGGCCCCTAAACAGACAAATAGCTTCATGATCGACTTTAACTGGGGATATCCATTTTCCATCGGCGGACATGATTTTGCAATCAATGGCCATCTCGAATTCATCGACAGCCGTCGCGATTCCTTCGGCAATGCGATCAGCTGGCATATCCTAAATCAGGAACAGATTCGTTGGGATCTGGGAAAAGCCATGAAGGGCGTACCCGGCAGGGTGTTTGTCGGGCTCGAACTGTCGGTGTGGATCAACAAGCTCGGAGATAAGACGACGGATGAATTCGCACCGCAGGCCCTGCTGGCTTACCGCTTTTAGAACCCGTGTTTGTCAGAACCTGAACCGCACCGTCACCGCTGCCGTGTGGGCGGTGTACCCGCTCGCTTTTTCGCCGTCGTAGTCCAATGCTACGGTGGCGTGGTCGTTTTTGTAGAACACGCCGAAGCCGAGCGAGAACACGTCCTGTGTCAGCGGCATGCCCTCAAGTACGAACGGGGCTCCACCCGCGGCAAAAGTCACGTCGATGTCGCGGATACCGGACATGAACTCACGGGTATAGTTGGCGCGGCCTTCGAATTCCAAACTGGTCGTCTGATCTTCTTGGAAGTAGGTCTTGCGGACAGCGCCGCCAAGTGACGTCCGCAGCGAGTCGGTGTTGCGGGAGTCGAACACCATGTTCAGGCCATTGCCGCCACCGGTTTCCGTGTAGCTGCCCTGGTGCACGTACAGGTATTTCAATGAGGCGAGCGGCACCAGGCTCCAGGTGCCGGTGCGGGTGCCCAACGCCAACTGCACCGACGAGCCGAATTGGTACCCATCCGTGTCACCGAAGATACGACGGTTAACCGTGTCGAATACGACTTCCCGTTCCGTATTGAGATTGTCGTAGCCGAACGTCACGCCGCCTTGGAGGTGACGAATGGAATTGCCGGTGCGGACATAACCGCTCAGCTGACTGCTGCTGTACTCTATAGGTTCGTCGAAGGAGTCGAGCCTGTCCGGGAAGCTCCACAGCTGGGTATAGGCAATGCCGCCGCGCGTGTTGAGCCCAATTTTCTGATCGTAGCCGATCGCGATTCCGCCCGACCATGTCGTGTAGCCAAGCTGCTCACCCGACGTTTTGCGTTTGGCGTAATGGCCCATCGGCTGAATCCACACCGAGGGCCGGTCGCGGTAAAAGCCCCGCGCGGGCACCCGGTCGAGCCTGCGGTTGATCGCGCCAAAGGCCATGTTTTGCTGATCAATAGCCGACTGCATTACCGCGTTGCTGGTGTTCGGTAGGAACTGCAGCAGTGCACTCTCGAAAGACTGTTGCTCGGTGATCGCCGCGAGATCGGTGAACAAGTCCGAGTCCTGGCTGAACGCGGCGTTGGCGCTTTCGAACAGGGTGCCTACGTTGGTCGTCAAACCAAGTTCATCCGCCGTGCGGCGGCGCACGTTCAGCAAGATGCGGTTGTCGCTGTCCGGGTCCTCGACGACGGACACCGTATGCATATAGGACGTCGAAGCGACGGTCTCGGCATCGAAGGTGAGGTCCGCCGTCAGCTGGTTGGCTTCCACCAGCACAAACGTCTGTTCCGACTGAATGAAACTGCGCAGCACCGGAACGATTGTGGTGTCCGGGGCCAAGAAAGCCGTGGCGGTTGCGCTCAACGTGCCTGCGCGGTTGTTCACGCCATCAACTTCAATGCGAAGGGTCGTCCCCCCTTGGATGTCAATTGTCCTGAGGTCGGCGGCGGCTTCCGCGCCGATGGTCCAATCCGAGTTGTTGACCGTCATGTCGATGATGGCGCCGGTCTGTGAAATGCCGCCGACCAAGGTCGCGTTATTCAAATTCACCGTCTTGGTGCCGGTGGTAAACGCGATGGTGCCTGTGACCGACGTATCCGACAGGGTGACCACATCGTTGCCGCCAGCCAGAGAAATGAGAGATCCCGTGATCGACCCACCGCTCGACGTAAACGTGTCGGAGCCGTTGCCCAAATAGACATCGCCCTGCATCGTCCCGGAATTAGCGAATGTGATGTCGTTCGCCGACGACCGCACGTCCAAAGCGATTGTCACACCGGTCGCGCCCTCGCGGATACCCGCCAGTATATCGCCTGAGTTGAAAAAGTTTGTGATCGAACCGGACCGGTCAACGATGGCATAAGCCCCGGACGTCGATCCTGCGGCATTGGCTTCGATCACACCGGTGTTCACCACACTGGAGATCGAGCCCTGTTGGTCGACCAGCAGCCCGTAGGCATCGCCGCCCAGGTCGCCAACGATGCCGTCGTTGACGTCTTCCGTAGAGTCGGTCGTCAAGCCAATGATATCGCCACTGTTGCGTAGCTCGGGAACGGTTGCGTGATCACGGATACGGATGGCAACGGCGCTGGAGTCGATTGTTCCGGCGCGGATATCGCCGCCTTGGTTGTGAATGCCCCCTGCGACGGTCACCGAGTAGATCGTACCGCCCGAGACCAAGCCGCCGATCATCACGCCCTCGACCGGAACGCCTTCGACGTTCGCCCCGACGCTCATCAAGCCGCGGTTGATAATGCCGTAGGCATCGTCACCGGTTCCCACCGCGCCAATCGAGATGTCGCTGAGCGTACCGCCCGGTCCGCCTGGTTGAACTCGCAATATGTTGCCTGGCCCGATGACTTGCATTTGAGCGTCAATGATTTCGAGCGCCGGATCATCGTCGGGTAGGTCGGGTTCAAGGTCTTCGGTGACTTCGTTTCCGGCATTCAAAAAACCGCCGCCTGCTGAGCCCGCGATCCAAACGGCAGCCTCGCCGCCCAGTTCCTGAATGAGCGTGCCGTCAAGATCGCGCTGCGCCCCGCGGCCCGCGGTGATGTTGCCCTCGTTCGTGATGGTGCCGGTCATGGAATTGCCGAGATAAAGGCCGATTGCATCCAGCCCGGACGCAGAAATCGTTCCCCGGTTCTGGATGTCGCCGGTCAATGCGCCGGTCACACTTACAGGCACGGAGTTCTCACCCGACGTCGCGATGCGTCCGTCGTTCAGCACGTCGCCGGTCATGTCTGTGCCGATGGCAACACCGAAGGATGCGTTACCGCCGACACTGATGTCGCCCCCCGCGTTATTGATGAGACTACCGGTCAGCGAACCGGGTCCCGTCATACGGATGCCGAAATTATTGACGTCGGTATCAAAGGCAGCGTTGTCTTCGTCGGGGCCTGGGATCGATATGGCACCAGAGTTTGTGATGCTCCCCGCTAAGTCGCCACCCGCGCCATCGACGAGCAAGCCGGTCGCATCCTGGATGGCCGTGTTTTCAATCAGACCGTTGTTGACGACGCTGTTGTTGCTGTCGAGCGTGACCGCGACGCCACTCTCGACCTCGACGCTGCCGCCGCCCTCAATGGTGATATCGCCCGGTCCCGTGCCGTCGCCAGCGGACGTCGATACGGGAGACGTTTGTCCGTCGGAGATCGTCAGATCGTCGGCAATAGCGCCGGTGCTGACCCACACCGTGCACAGGGCGCTTGTCGTCAACAGGCTGAGAACAAATCTGGACGCTGTCGCTCGCTTAAAACGCATGGAAATCATCATGGTCAGGAAAGGGTGGGCAGGAAGATCAAGCGGGCCGTCCCCCGTGGCGGCCGGGCAAGTTAAGGTTCGGGGGGCCATGTAGACACGGTCTCGGCCCCGGAAGTCAATGCGCGCATCATTCTACCCTGCATCAGATCACCAGATTAGGGCGGAAATGCGTCCCTCGCAGCGTTTACGCCGGTGTATTCAGTGCAGTCCCACCGGCTGATCCCCGCCGGAGTCGCCGGGCATCCGCCCTGGGGCCAGCAGCCGTACAGTGACGGCCATCACGAAGACCAGGGCATTGATGGCGCCCACCATGACGAACGTCGCGGATGGTGACACCGTGTCAAACAGATATCCCCCGACCACGGAGCAAAACAAAATCCCGATGGCGCCCATGATATTGAAGCCGCCGACGACGGCACCGCGTTCTGCAATCGGTGCTTCTTGACCGACCAGGGCCTGTGACCCGAAGAAGGCCGAAATCTGTCCGACCCCGAGCAAGATCACAAAGGGCACGGCCTCCGACGTGGTTGGATCTATGACAAATCCCATGCAGAGGTACCCCGCCGTCGCCAGCGCCATGCAAAAGGCGAGAAAGCCGGCGCGGTTGAACCGGTCGATGAAAAACACAATGACCAGCGTCCACACCAAAGCGGCCGACTGCGCAAGGACAAAGGCCAGCGTGGAATTGCGGGTTGCCTCCGCCGTGCTCAGGCCGCGGTCAACACCCGCCGTCGTACCCCAGAGCGTCAGGAAGGTGCCGAGGATGACCAAGTCACCGCGGGCAATGAAAGCTGCGCTGTAAGACAGAGCGATGCGCGGGTTCTCAATCGCTTGCTGTGCGGCGCTCTTTGTCATGTCCCAAAGCTTTCGCTCGTTTTCCTGGGCAGCGGGCAGGCCGTCTTTCAGCCCAACCCACAGCACCAGTGCAGAGACCGCGCACATGCCAGCGACAATCCAGTGGACCCATTCCCCTGCAGTGACACCATCAACACCGCTGTCGACGAACCGCTCCGGCAACGCACCCAGCACCCGATTGACGAAGACAACGCCCAGGCCGTTCATCGCCCCGACGATGGCCACGAGTTTGCCGCGCGAAGCTTCCTGCGGATAGTCGGTGACGATCGTCGCCAGCATCCCAGTCGAGGTGGCAACACCGATGGCATAGATGATTCGGTAAATGGTGAGTTCGAAAACAGAGCCGGCCAACGGGTACAACGCGTAGCCAAGTCCCATGGTCAGAAACCCGAATATGTAGACGGACTTTCTGCCAATACGGTCCGCCGCCAGACCGACCGGACCAAACAGCAGCAAGGTGACCACTTCCGTCCAGAACACCAGATTGCCGCTGATGGCACCCTGGGTATCCGTCGGCGCTTGCAAAATCTCGGTCAAAACGTATGGCGTGCCGATGCCAACGAAGGTCAGAAGGCCAATGGTGAAAAAGGCGCCGTACAAAAGTGACCAGGTGTTGCCTTTGGTGACACCCTGGGACAGCCAGACCGGTCCGAATTTGTGACAGGATTTGTCGATTTCCATATTGCCCCCTAGCATCCCGGCGCATCCTGGCCGCGCCGCGCATGCCGCCTTTTTATCGGACCTGCGTTAAGGTACACGGGTAGGGCTATGATCGATACCGCTGATCCCGAGAACGTTGCACCGAAACCTCAGAGCCACAAGCCGGACCGCTGGCTGAAACCTTGTGTCTTTGCCGTCTGCCTTTTGCCCTTGGCGATCCTGATCGTGCGGGCTGTGACCGGTGATCTCGGCGCCAATCCTATCGAAGCGATCACCCGTGATCTTGGTGACTGGGCTCTCAGGTTCATTCTTATTGCCCTGGCGGTGACACCGCTCCGGATTGTCACCGGCATAAATGCGATTGGCCGCCTGCGCCGCATGCTCGGTCTGTTCGCCTTCTTTTATGTGGTGCTGCACTTCACGAGTTACATCGGCCTTGATCAGTTCTTTTACTGGACCGGTATTTGGCAGGACATCGTCAAGCGGGTGTACATCACGCTCGGTATGCTCGCGGTTCTCATGCTATTGCCGCTGGCGATAACATCGACGGATCGCATGGTTAAAAGAATGGGCGGGCGTGCATGGCGCCGCCTGCACCGGCTGGTCTATCCAGCGGCCATCCTCGGCGTCATTCACTATTTCATGATGATTAAGGCAGATTATACCCAGCCGATTATTTACGCGGCGGTGCTAGCGCTTCTTCTGGGGTTTCGCCTCTACAAAAAATGGGCCTGAGCAGGGCCGAACGGCGATTATAGAGCTGTACGTCTCATGAGCGTGCTGCCGGCGGGCAGAGATTTTGAGTATGCCATGGTCGTGTGTGCTGATGGTCCGTCCGTTGAGGATGATACTGAGGCGCCGCTTGGCAGCGGGGCGGGATGTGGCGAGGGACAGCATCGTCGAAAGCTCCTAAGCGGTGCTCAACCTATTAGTTTTTAATCGAAACTATAATAGAGGACCCCGGATCGTGGGTCAAAGAAAATTAACTGCCATCTTGCGCTCAAATCGCACCGATTCTTGCTTCACTGCGGCTTGGCTGCACTAGGCTTTCCGCGGGGTGGTCGCTAAACTCTCGCCACCGATACGAAGCGGCCTGGGGATTCTCCGAAGTACGGCAATGATGTGATGCCTGGACGTAATAAGAAGAGCAAAGATGTACGTCCTCAAAAACGTGCTGCACCTGCGAAGAAGACACTTGCCTCGGCGGCATCGGTTCTCTCTGACATAGACAGACTGTCCTTTGATCTCGTCTGCGCGTGCGACGGCACTGACATCGTCGATATCAACCCGGCAGGACTGGTTTTGCTCGGTTTTCCAAAAAAAACGTCGCCGGTCGGGCAGCCTTTCGCGAACTTCGTCGCTTCTAAAGAAAACAAGAAGTTCGCCAAAAGCCTTGCCTCGTTGGTGAAAGGCAAAGCCCCGAAGCGACTAATTCTTGTTGGTGTTGATGGGCGCCAATGGGCCGCCGACGTTAAAGCGCTCGAGCTTAAGTCTCGCAAGTCGGTGCCGCGAACCTTGATCATTGCAAATGCAGCCGATCCCGATGCGGTCGCCGCTGGACCTCGTAACCCGCGCGACCGCCGCTATCGGGATTTGGTCGCGGCATCCACGGACTGTTTCCTGATTTTGCGCAAAGGCGTCGTCGCGTTTGTAAACACGACGGGCCTGCAAAAACTTGGCGACGATGGCGGCCGCCTCATCGGCATGCCGTTTCTCTCACTGGTTCATCCTGATTTCAAAGATGCGGTGGAAGAGGGGGCAGCAGGGCTTCTCGCGAGCGAGTCTGAGACCGATGACCGTCTACTGATAAAGGTATTCAGTCAGACAGGAGAGGTCTTCGATGTTGAGGCGCGCGCCTGGAAGTTCGGCGCGGAAGGTGACGATACCGTCGCGGTGGAATTGCGCGATGTCACGCGCCGCATTCGTGCCGCGCAAGCTGTGCTGGAGAGCGAGGAGCGTCTCAAAGGCGTAATGGACGCGGTAGCGGATGCCGTCGTGTCTATCGACGAGCGTGGTATCATCAGGTCGTTCAACGCTGCGGCCGAAACATTGTTCGGCGTGCGTCGCGGTGACGTTCAGGGAAAACCGTTTGACACCTTCGTGCCCGATTGGACCGCTCAGGGAGCCTCGGGGAAAGCAGCCAAGCCCAAACTCGGGCCTTCAACGGTCGAGGTTGGTGAGGCGGTGCTGGGCAAGGCACGTGAAGTCAACGCAGCGCGCGCGGATGGAAAAAAGTTTCCCGCCGAGATCAACGTCAACGCCCTCCAGCAGGGGGCCGATTCTCTATTTACCGCCGTTGTCCGCGATATCAGCGCCCGCAAGCAGGCCGAGCAGGCGCAAAAGATCTATGCCGCTCGCTTGGAGGATGAAGTTTCCGAACGCACGGCTGATCTGCGCAAGCTCTCCCGTCAAACCCAGCAGATTCTGGAAGCAGCAAACGAGGGCATTGTTAGCATCGCTCCGAATGGCCGTATTACCATGGCCAACCCGACCGCCGCTGAGATTCTCGACCGTGACCTTTCAGCTTTGAAAACGATGACCATCGACGGCGCGTTCGTGTTCGGTGCGGGTCACCCCGATGCCGGCCAGCCACTGGACCTCAAGCCGCAACTCGAAAACGGCCCCTACTATGTCGACCAAGAGGCGCGACTGGCCCGCGGTGACGGCATGTCCTTCGACGCCGAATATGCTATCGCTCCTATTCAAGAGAAGGCCGGGGTCAGCGGCTATGTTCTGACGTTCCGCGATGTCACAGAGCGCAAACAGGCGGAATCGGAACTGCGTCTAGCCGCAACCGTGTTTGAGCACACGTCTGAGGGCTTGTTGGTGGCTGACGCCAATCAACGTGTCACCAAGACCAATCAAGCTTTTACAGACGTGACCGGGTATTCCGAGGAGGACGTGCACGGGCAACTCCTCCGTTCCGTTATCTTCTTCGACGATAAAATCTATCGCGACACAATGGCTGATCTGGAAAAGTCCGGTCAGATTGAATGGGAACAGTGGGGTAAAAACAAGAAGGGCGAGCGCTTCGCCGCCCGTCTTGCGCTGTCACTCGTTAAAAATAAGGCCGGTGAGGTGCAGCAATACGTCACCATCTTGAACGACATCACCCAACGCAAGCTCGATGAAGAGCAAATCAGATATCAGGCCAACTACGATCAGCTCACCGGACTGCCAAATCGCGCGCTGTTTATGGACCGTCTTGCCCGGCTTGTAATCGAAAGCCGCCGCACCAAAACAAAAATCGGTTTGATGTTTATTGATCTGGATGGGTTCAAGGCGGTCAATGACAGCCTCGGTCACGATGCCGGCGACCTGCTGCTCAAACAGACCGCGGACCGCCTCGGCATCTGTGTGCGTGAATCCGACACCGTCGCCCGCCTCGGTGGTGACGAATTCACCGTTATCATGCCCTTGATTGACAGCATAGACAGCACCGTGGTGGTCGCTAATCGTATCCTCGAGTCCCTCACCGAGCCCTTCGATTTGGACGGTCAGGAAGGGCGAATCTCGGCGTCCATCGGCATTTCCATGTATCCGGATCAGGCCGACGACGATAAGCAGCTCCTGCGAAATGCCGACGTCGCGATGTTCCACGCCAAGTCACAGGGGAAGGCGAATTACCAGTTTTACAGGGAGGGGCTGGAAATCGAGGGGGGTTCCAGAGCGTGAGGGCACCTAACGTCCCCGGTTCCGGCCTTGCAATCCGGGGCTTGGTCGGCCAAAACGTCCGCCAACACCGTGCGGCAGCCGCACTGCACATCCTTTGTCCGAAGCCCTCCGAATCAAGGCCTCCATGAACGATACATCCCCTCCCGTTACCCACGCAGAAATGGCCAATGCCATCCGTTTTCTGTCCGCCGATGCGGTCCAGAGGGCCAACTCCGGACATCCGGGGATGCCTATGGGCATGGCGGATGTCGCCACGGTGCTGTTCACCCGCTTTCTGAAATTCGACACTGCCGCGCCGCGCTGGCCGGACCGCGACCGGTTCATTCTTTCCGCCGGCCACGGGTCGATGCTGCTCTACAGCCTGATGTATCTGACCGGCGCTGAAGACATGCCGCTGGAGGAAGTGAAGAACTTCCGCCAACTGGGCAGCCGCACGGCGGGGCATCCGGAATACGGCCATGCCTCGGCGGCTGAGACGACCACCGGTCCGCTCGGGCAGGGCATCGCCAACTCTGTTGGCATGGCCTTGGCTGAACGCATGATGGCGGCCCGGTATGGCGACGATATCGTTGACCACTACACCTATGTCATCGCTGGTGACGGTTGCTTGATGGAAGGCATCAGTCACGAGGCCATATCCCTGGCGGGCCATCTCAAGCTGGGCCGTTTGATCGTGTTGTTCGATGACAACAAGATCAGCATCGACGGGCCGACCGATCTTTCGGTCTCCGATGACCAAATGGCGCGGTTCAAAGCCTCGGGGTGGGACGTCCAGGCGATCGACGGCCATGATCCGGACGCCATCGCTGCGGCCATCGAGAACGCTAAGGGCACAGACACGCCGTCGCTCATCGCCTGCCGCACCACCATCGGCTTCGGTTCCCCTAATCTGGCAGGGACGGCCAAGACCCATGGGTCGCCGCTCGGCGATGACGAAATCTCTGCGACCCGCGATGCCCTCGGGTGGTCCAGTGCGCCGTTCGACATTCCGGAGCCCGTGCTCGCGGCGTGGCGCCGCGCCGGAAGCCGAGGCGCAAAAGCGCATGGTGATTGGCAGACCAAGTTCGATGCTCTGGCGCCGGACGTGCGCGAAACCTTCGAGCGTTCCGTGAATGGTGACTTGCCGCTTGGGTGGGAAGGCGCCATCGACAAAGTCATACAGACCGCGCTCGCAGATCAGCCGACCATGGCGACCCGTAAAGCCTCCGAAGCAGTGCTCAAGGCATTGACCGAGGCGGTCCCGGACATGGTTGGCGGATCGGCCGACCTGACCGGTTCAAACAACACCAAGGTCGCCGCGACCTCGCCGATTAGCGCTGAGGATTTCTCGGGCCGCTACGTGTACTGGGGTGTGCGCGAACACGGCATGGCAGCCGCGATGAATGGTATGGCGTTACATGGCGGCTTTATTCCCTACGGCGGCACCTTCCTGGTGTTTACCGATTACTGCCGCCCGTCGATCCGCCTGTCCGCGCTGATGGAACAGCGGGTTGTTTATGTCATGACCCACGATTCCATCGGGCTCGGCGAAGACGGGCCCACCCACCAACCCATCGAGCATTTGGCCAGCCTGCGGGCGATGCCCAATGTGTTGGTGATGCGCCCCGCTGATTTGGTCGAGACGGCTGAGTGCTGGGCCATCGCCGTGGCGCAGTCCAACCGTCCTTCCATTCTTGCGCTCAGCCGGCAAAACCTTCCCGCGCTTCGTTTGACCGACACGGGCGAAAGCTTGTCCGCAAAAGGGGCTTATGTGCTGTCCGAGGCGGAGGGCGAGCGCCGCGCGACACTCTTGGCCACGGGCTCTGAAGTGAGCCTTGCCATGGATGCGCAGGCTAAATTACAGGCGGACGGCATTCCAGTGGCCGTGGTATCGATGCCCTGTTGGGAATTGTTCGAAGAGCAGAGCGAAACTTATAAGTCCGAGGTCTTGGGCGCGGCGCCACGCGTTTCCATCGAAGCGGGCGCGACCTTTGGTTGGGACCGCTATGTTGGACCGGACGGCGCAGCTATTGGCATGACATCGTTTGGCGCGTCCGCGCCCGCCGGTGATTTGTATAAACACTTCGGGATTACCGCTGACGCCGTGTGCAGTGCGGTTAAGTCCAGGGTTTAGCCACAGGCTATAGAGTGAGTCAGGCACACGCGTGATGGCAGTCAAGATCGCACCTTCGATCCTATCCGCGGATTTCGCCCGCCTCGGTGAAGAAGTCCGCGCGGTCGATGCGGCGGGTGCCGACTACATTCACGTCGATGTCATGGATGGCCACTTTGTGCCCAACATTACCATTGGGCCCGATGTGGTTGCGGCGCTGCGTCCCCACACCAAAAAGCCGCTCGACGTGCACCTCATGATCGAGCCGGTCGATCCCTACATCGAGGCCTTCGCTAAAGCCGGATCGGACATCATCACCGTGCATGCAGAAGCCAGCCGCCACCTGGACCGCACGCTTCAAGTGGTGCGTGCTCAGAATGTCAAAGCGGGTGTGTCGCTCAATCCGGCGACACCGGCCGACGCCATCGAATATGTCCTCGACAAGGTCGATCTGGTGTTGGTGATGTCCGTCAATCCTGGGTTCGGCGGGCAAAGTTTCATCGCCTCTCAGCTTGACAAGATTCGCCGCTTAAAAGACATGATCGGCAACCGTCCAATCGAGGTTGAGGTTGATGGGGGGGTGAACGCGAAGACCGCCCAGGACTGTATTTCGGCGGGCGCCGATGTGTTGGTGGCGGGCAGCGCGGTTTTCGCCGGAGATCAGGACTACGCCGCCAACATCCTCGCCTTGCGCGGCTCATAAAGAAAAATATTTTATCTCATTATTTCAACGGTTTATCTTCCGGTTTTGTCCTAGAGCCCGGCTGTAATATTGTCGCGAACGCGGTGTCATATTTCTTTAATATAAGTGTCACAATCGTGACGCTGTCCGTGAATAGGTTGGCGCGTGCGTAAATCAGAATGCGGCACTCAGAACATCAGCCGCACAGTCCCTGAGGTGGAGATTTAGATGAAAAAGACAGCTTTCGCTATTGCGCTCGGATTAACGGTGGGTGCCGTTTCGGCAGCCAGCGCGCGCGATCAAATCCGCATCGTCGGATCGTCAACGGTGTTCCCGTTCTCGACCGCGGTCGCCGAGCAATTTGGCCGTACCACATCCTTCGCAACGCCCATCGTTGAAAGCACCGGGTCCGGCGGCGGATTGAAGCTGTTCTGTGAGGGCGTCGGCACCGGCACCCCGGATATGACCAATGCGTCACGCCGTATCAAATCCAGTGAAGTCGAGTTGTGCGCTAGTAACGGCGTTTCAGAGATTACCGAAGTGCGCATTGGCTTCGATGGAATCGTACTTGCCAACGACAAGTCGGGCCCGGCACTCGATATCACTTTGCCGCAGTTGTTCCTGGCCTTGGCGAAAGAGGTTCCGATGGACGGCAAGCTCGTGGCCAATCCCTACACCAACTGGCGCGACATCGATCCGTCGCTGCCCAATGCTGAAATCGAAGTTCTCGGCCCGCCGCCGACATCCGGTACCCGTGATGCCTTTGTCGAGTTGGCTATGGAAGCTGGCTGTGAAGGCATCGATGGTGCTGCCGACCTCGGGCTCGAAGGCAAGGCCTGTCACCTCATTCGTGAAGACGGACGTTTCGTCGAAGCTGGTGAGAACGATAATCTGATCGTTCAGAAACTCGGCGCCAATCCCGCTGCCTTCGGTATCTTCGGGTTCAGCTTCCTCGATCAAAACGCTGATAAGGTGCGCGGCGCAACCGTCGCCGGTATCGAGCCGACCTTCGAAAACATTGCAGAAGGGGGGTATCCGGTTTCGCGGTCGCTCTACTTCTACGTCAAGAAAGCTCATGTCGGGGTCGTGCCAGGCATCGAAGAGTATTTGGCGGAATTCGTCAGCGACCGGGCGTCCGGTGAGGATGGTTATCTTCTCGATAAGGGTTTGATCCCGCTCCCCGACGAAGACCGGGAAACGGTTCGGCAGGAGACAGAGAGTCTATCAAATCTGACGATGTAAATGTTAACGGGCACCCTGGCTTTCCAGGGTGCCTTTACTTTTCAAACAGGTCCGGCCTCTTGCATGACAATTCGGCCGGGCTCCGGCGTTTAGAGCAACGCGAACGCCGTCTGATATAGGGTGCCCTGAGCTTCACAGCATGAGCTTTACAGTCGCGATCATTTTGGTTCTGCTCTTGGCGTCCTTTGGGTTTTATTCGGGGCGCCTTAAAGCTTTAAGGGCTTCGGGCGGTCAGGCTAGCGTTCTCCACTCGCTCCCCAACTACTACGGCGGTTACGTTGCCCTCTGGGTGTTCCTGCCAGCTGTTGTCATTCTCGCGTTCTGGATTGCATTCGACGACGCCATCATCACCGGCTTGATGATGAGCAACTTTGCTCAGTTGTTTGACGGAATCAGCGAGGCTGAGCGCAGCTTGCTGATTACCAACATCACCAACTTGGCAACCGGTGGGATCTCGTCCAGTGATGAACCAGGTATCAAGGCCGCTGCCGACTGGTATTCATCGGTCCAGACCATCAGTGACGCGGCTATGGTGGTGGTGGTTTTGATCGCCGCGATTGGCACGCTTCTTTTGTCGCGCACGCGGATCGCGGCGCAGTTTCGTGCCCGCAATCGGGTTGAACGCATCATCACGGGCCTGCTGGTGGTGTGTTCTCTCATCGCCATCCTCACCACCATTGGCATCGTGCTTTCACTCTTGTTTGAGACCATCCGGTTCTTCGGCAAGGTGCCCTTCACTGAGTTTCTGTTCGGGACCGATTGGAGTCCACAGACCGCCCTGCGGGCCGATCAGGTCGGCTCCTCCGGCGCGTTCGGCGCCGTGCCCTTGTTTGCGGGCACGTTGCTGATCGCCTTCATCGCCATGTGTGTCGCGACGCCGGTTGGCCTTTATGCTGCGATCTACATGGCGGAGTACGCGGATCAGCGCGTGCGTGCCGTGCTCAAGCCGCTGCTCGAAATTCTCGCCGGCATCCCGACGGTGGTGTACGGATTTTTCGCGGCTCTGACCGTCGCTCCATTTATCCGGCGCTTCGGGGAATCGCTCGGCCTTGATGTCGCGTCCGAAAGCGCGCTGGCGGCGGGTCTGGTGATGGGCATCATGATCATTCCGTTCGTGTCGTCTTTGGCGGACGATGTGATCACCGCTGTGCCGCAGTCATTGCGCGAGGGATCGCTCGGCCTGGGGGCAACGAAATCCGAAACCATCAAACGCGTTGTGTTTCCCGCTGCGTTGCCCGGTATTGTCGGCGGAATCCTGTTGGCGATCTCCCGCGCCATCGGCGAGACCATGATCGTGGTGATGGCTGCAGGACTGGCTGCAAACCTCACCGCCAATCCATTGGAAGCCGTGACGACCGTGACCGTACAGATCGTTACCCTCTTGGTTGGGGACCAGGAGTTTGACAGTGCGAAAACGCTTGCGGCGTTTGCGCTTGGGCTTGTGCTGTTCTGTGTCACGCTGGTGATCAACGTTATCGCTCTGCACGTGGTGCGGCGTTACCGGGAACAGTATGAATGAGCGAGAATGTGATGTCTGAGTCCCCGCCCACCGTCCGGACGCACCGGACAACGGAAATCGTCAACGCCGGCCTCAAACGCCGTTACCGGTCAGAGCGTATTTTTAAGGCCTATGGTATCGTCGCACTTGCCGTAGCGATCGGGATGCTTGCGCTTTTGTTTGTCACCATCGGTGCCCGTGGTCTGCCGGCTTTTTTACAGACCTATGTCACGCTTGAGATTGTGCTGGTGGAAGACGTCATTGATCCCGCAGGAACGCGTGATCAAAAAACGCTGTCTACGGCCAACTATCAAACCCTGGTCCGTCAAACGCTACGCGACATGTTCCCAGAGGTATCAGGCCGCCGTAACCAGCGCGAGTTATACCGCCTGCTCAGTTCTGGGGCGCCCTTCACGTTACGGGAAATGGTGATGGGTGATCCGTCGCTCATCGGCCAGACGGTATCTGTGTCTGTGCCCGCGTCCGCCGATATTGATCAGTTGGCCAAAGGCAACATTCCCCGCGACGTGCCCGAAAGCGATCGCCGCGTTTCCGATCAGGGCATCGCTTGGTTTGATCGTCTGGACGATGACGGACTGGTTGATCTTAGGTTCAACACCAACTTGTTCACGGAGGGCGATAGCCGGGAACCGGAACTGGCCGGCATTTGGGGTGCGGTCGTCGGATCGTTCTATACGCTGCTGATCACGCTGGTGCTGTCGTTCCCTATCGGCGTTGCAGCTGCCGTGTACCTGGAGGAGTTCGCGCCCAAGAATCGTTTGACCGATATTATTGAAGTCAACATCAACAACCTGGCTGCCGTGCCATCAATCGTGTTTGGTTTGCTGGGCCTGGCAATGTTTCTCAACTTTTTCGGCCTACCCCGATCAGCACCGCTGGTCGGCGGATTGGTGTTGTCCTTGATGACACTGCCGACAGTGATTATCGCCAGCCGCGCGGCGTTGATGTCGGTGCCGCCATCCATCCGGGAAGCGGCACTGGGCCTGGGCGCTTCGCAGCTCCAGGTGATCATGCATCATGTCATCCCGCTGGCGATGCCAGGGATGCTGACGGGAACCATCATTGGCATGGCCCGCGCGCTGGGTGAGTCGGCGCCGCTGCTTATGATCGGTATGGTCGCCTTTATTGTCGATATTCCGCAGGGTCCGATGGACCCGGCCACGGTGCTGCCGGTTCAGATTTACTTGTGGGCGGACGCGCCGGAGCGCGCCTTTGTCGAGCGCACGTCAGCCGCTGTGCTGGTGCTTCTCGCGTTTCTCATCTTCATGAACGGCTTAGCCGTTTGGTTGCGCAACAAGTTCGAGCGGCGCTGGTAAGGGGCATTTGTAAAGCATGAATCAAGAAGTTTCCCCCGTCAAAGACACCGCAGGCGCACCACTGGTCTCGTCGGATCCAGTGAAGTTGGCAGCGCGCGATGTCACGGTTTCTTACGCTGAAAAAAAGGCGTTGATTGACGTCAACATCGATATCGTCGAACGGCAGGTAACGTCGTTTATCGGACCTTCAGGGTGCGGCAAGTCGACATTCCTTCGCTGTTTCAATCGAATGAACGACACCATCGACATCTGCCGGGTCGAAGGACGCATCACCCTCGACAATGAAAACATCTATGATGAGAACGTTGATCCGGTGCAGATTCGCGCGCGTATCGGCATGGTTTTTCAAAAGCCCAATCCGTTTCCAAAGTCGATCTTCGAGAATATTGCGTATGGGCCACGCATTCATGGCCTGGTGACCGACAAGGACGATCTAGACGAGATCGTCCATTCCAGCTTGGAGAAGGCCGGCCTGCTCAAAGAGGTCAAAGACCGTCTTGATGCGCCGGGCACCAGCCTCTCGGGCGGCCAACAGCAACGTCTTTGCATCGCTCGCGCCATTGCCGTGAGCCCAGAAGTTATTCTGATGGATGAGCCGTGCTCTGCGCTTGATCCAATTGCCACCGCGAAGATCGAGGAGTTGATCGACGACCTGCGCGAGAATTACACCATCATTATCGTCACGCACTCGATGCAGCAGGCGGCGCGTGTTTCTCAGCGCACGGCATTTTTTCACCTCGGGTATTTGGTCGAGTGCGGTGATACGGAAACCGTCTTTACCAACCCGGAACACGAATTGACTCAGGGCTACATCACCGGCCGCTTCGGTTGATGGTGTTCGTTAAGGTATGGCACTCATGACACCTAAGGACGATCTCCACATCGTCAGATCCTTTAGCGAAGAGTTGCAGACTCTCAGCAATCGCATCGCGGTGATGGGCGGGGTTGCTGAAGCGCAACTGGCGTCGGCCATTACCGCAATCGAGAGTCGGGATTCCGAACTTGCCGTCCGGGTGGTGGATGGTGATTCAGAGCTCGACGATATGGAAACGGATATCAACGCCTTTGTTGTTCGTTTGCTGGCCTTGCGTCAGCCTGTCGCCGCAGACCTAAGACACATTGTTGGTGCGTTGAAGATCTCTAGCAATATCGAGCGGATTGGCGATTACGCCGCCAACGTGGCCAAGCGCACCCAGATCGTCAATCAGTTTCCCCAGGTCCGGCCTGTGGGTGGTGTCATTGAGATGGCTCGCCTCGTGCGTGGCAACGTGCAGGCTGTGTTCGATGCTTACGTCCAGCAGAATGTTGAGAAGGCTCATGATGTATGGCGCGGAGATGAGGCCGTCGATGAAATGCACACGAGTGTGTTTCAAGAACTGATGACGCTCATGTTGGAAGAACCCGATACCGTCCCAGCCTGCACCCACCTTCTTTTCATGATTAAGAATCTGGAACGCGTCGGTGATCACGCAACCAACATCGCCGAAACGATCCAATTCTTGGTGGCGGGAAAGCCAATTTCGGCCGAGCGTCCCAAGAAGAGTTCCGCTGCGGAGGCTCATGAACAAGATGCCGATGCATTCACGACATCATTGGAGAGTCCACGATGAAACCCACCGTCATGATCATTGAAGATGAAGCCTCATTGGTCACCATGCTGCGTTATAACCTCGAGAAAGAGGGATTTAAGGTGACCGAGGCATCAGATGGCGAAGAAGCGATCACCGTCGCCGAGGAGACGGTTCCCGATGCCATTATTCTGGACTGGATGTTGCCGCGGATGTCCGGCATCGAGGTATGCCGTCAACTGCGCCGGAAAACGAACACCCGGTCGACGCCGATCATTATGCTAACGGCGCGGGGTGAAGAAACCGACAAAGTCCGTGGCCTCAATGTCGGCGCGGACGACTACATGACCAAGCCGTTCTCCATGCCGGAGCTTCTGGCGCGGGTGCGTGCTTTATTGCGCCGGTCCTCGCCAAGCCAGTCCAAGGGGCAGCTGGCTTACGACGACGTCGTGTTGGATCTCGATGCCCATCGCGTCACGCGGGCCGGGCAATACATCCATCTCGGCCCGACCGAATTTCGTCTGCTCCAGTTCTTGATGGAACGTCCAGGGACAGTGTACTCGCGCGAAGAACTGCTGAATGCGGTTTGGGGCCCTGACATCTACGTCGAACCGCGCACGGTCGATGTGCATATCAGGCGTCTCCGCAAGGCGCTGAACGTCGATGGCAAGGGCGACATCATCCGTACCGTGCGTGCGGCTGGCTACGCCCTCGACAGCCAGGGGGCGCAATCCGTCGCCTAGGGGCCGCCGCCTAGGGGCCGTCCCCTAAGGAATGACGCTACTCGCTGTCGTATTGCAGCAGGGTGTGGCAGGGCACGTCGAGCTTGTCCCGGCCGCTCAGGAAGGTCAGTTCGATCACACATGCTGCGGCAACCACATTCGCGTCTGATTGCTTGAGCAGTTTGACCGCCGCTGAGAGGGTTCCGCCCGTCGCCAACAGATCGTCGACCACCACGACTGTTTGTCCCGGCGCGCAGGCGTCGTCCTGAATCTCAACCGTGTCGGTGCCGTATTCCAACTCATAAGCGTGCGACACCGTCTTGCCGGGAAGCTTGCCCGGTTTGCGGATCATCAACACGCCACAGTCCAACGCAATCGCCAATGGGGCCGCAACAAGAAAACCCCTGGCATCGATCCCGGCAACGTAATCAGGCGCGTACCCCGCCAAGTCGGTCTTCAGGCGGTCGATCGTGGTTTTCCAGGCCTCTGGATGTCCAATCAAGGTCGAAATATCGAAAAAATTGATCCCTGGTTTAGGGAAATCTGGAATCTGGCGAACGTGATCTTTTAGATTCATGGCACAGAATTGCGCTGTTCAGACAGGTCGTGAAACGAAGATTTGACCATAGCAACGCGGCGGTCCCCTGCCCAGAGGGCCCTCCTGTTCAGAAAAGGCCGGTATGATAATCCGCCTTCGCCCTTGAAAGGCCACATCCAATCTCTATGGTCTATCGGCTTATCGCCCGCGTACCGGCCCTGCCGCAGCGCCTTTCAGATATGTGGAGCACCGATCAATGCGTTTCATGACCGGACTCAAGACAATGTTGGCCGCTTTCGGCGCCGCCTTCGCCCTCGTCAGCGCACCGGACGAACCTGCGGCTCAGCAGAATAACTTCATCAGCATCGGCACCGGTGGCGTGACAGGTGTGTACTATGTCACCGGTGGCGCCATCTGCCGTCAGATCAACAAAGGCCGCCGCGAGCATGGTATCCGCTGTTCGGTGGAGTCCACGGACGGCTCGGAATTCAACGTCAACACCATCCGTGCCGGTGAATTGGATTTTGGTGTCGCGCAAGCAGATGTGCAGTATTACGCCTACAACGGTCTGGCCAATTTTGAAGACCAAGGTGCGTTTGCCGATCTGCGCTCGGTGTTTTCGGTCCATCCTGAACCTTACACGGTTTTGGCACGGGCAGACGCTGGCATCGCCACGTTTCAAGACTTAAGAGACAAACGCGTCAACATCGGTCCGCCGGGTTCCGGTGGCCGCAACACCACCGATGTGCTGCTTGACGCGATCGGCTGGGGCCGGGATGCGTTCGCTTTGACGTCGGAACTTAAAGCAGCGGAGCAAGCGCAAGCCCTGTGTGACAACAAAGTCGATGCCATCGTTTACGTCGTCGGCCATCCCAACGGGTCTATACAAGAGGCCACCACCGCGTGTGACTCTCGCTTGGTCGCCGTTACGGGCCAGGGGGTCGATGCGTTGTTGGCCGGCAACGTATTCTATCGTGCGCGCGAACTGCCGGGCGGCATCTACCGGGGTAATCCTGATCCCGTGCCCACCTTCGGTGTGCGCGCGACGTTTGTCACCTCGGCCACTGTGCCGGACGACGTGGTGTACGTGCTGGTCAAAGCGGTGTTCGATAACTTCGATGATTTCCGGCGTCTTCATCCGGTTTTTGAGCGGCTCGAGCCTGAAGATATGGTTTCTGACGGTTTGTTTGCGCCGGTGCACGAGGGGGCCCTGCGCTACTATCGGGAACGGGGTTGGGTCGACTAAACTGCGACCTGTTTTGCCAATTCCACTGCTTCAGGCCGTTGAGTGACTGAGTCTCCGACACCGTCCCAGTCTTCTCCATCCGTGTCTTCCGCATCTGCGTCGTCCGCGGGCGATCCTCATGACATGGCGGCAGACCTTGAACAGGGCCGCCGTCACCCGCCGGGTTGGCCGAGCCGTATTATCCTGACTATCGCGCTGGTGTGGTCCTTGTTCCAGCTGTGGATCGCCTCGCCTCTGCCGTTCATGGTCGGGCGCTGGATTCCCATCCTGAACGATACGGAAAGCCGCTCGGTTCACCTGGCCATCGCCATTTTTCTGACGTTCCTGGCGTTCCCCATCACCTCACAGGCTGCCCGCCAAAGCATCCCGTTCTATGACTGGGTGCTGGCGTTCATCGGCGCTTTCTGCGCCGGCTATCACGTTTTGTTTTACGAAGCCCTGGCCACGCGGCCCGGGCTGCCGACGACGATGGATTTGGTCACGGCCGGGGCCGGCCTGATTGTGCTTTTGGAAGCGGCGCGCCGCGCTTTGGGTCCGGCTTTGACCATCGTCGCCGGTGTTTTTCTCGTTTATGTCTTCTTCGGCGATCAGAGTTTCTTTCCGGAGGTGGTGCGCTGGAAGGGTGCGTCTCTCGAAAGGGCGCTATCTCACCAGTGGCTAACCACCCAAGGCGTGTTCGGCATTGCCCTCGGGGTCTCGGCAAGCTTTGTCTTTCTATTTGTCCTATTCGGCGCGCTGTTGGAGGCCGGCGGAGCAGGCAACTACTTTATCAAGCTCGCCTTTGCTTTGTTGGGGCACCTGCGCGGTGGTCCCGCTAAGGCAGCGGTCTTGGGCTCCGCCCTGACCGGATTAATCTCTGGCTCGTCGATCGCCAACGTCGTCACAACCGGCACGTTCACCATTCCGCTCATGCGCCGTGTCGGCTTTACGTCAGAGAAGGCCGGCGCCGTTGAGGTCGCCTCTTCGGTCAACGGGCAACTCACGCCGCCAGTCATGGGTGCGGCGGCATTCCTGATTATGGACTCTGTCGGCATGACCTACACCCAGGTCATCACTCACGCGCTTTTGCCGGCGGTGATTTCCTACATCGCGTTGTTCTACATCGTCCATCTCGAAGCGGTGAAACAGAACATGCCGACCTTGCCGAAACCGCCGGGACCAACGCGCACGCTTGTGCAGAAACTCGGCGGCGCGTTGTTTGGCTTTGCCGCCACGGCGCTGACATTCGGCTTGATGTATGTCGGTGTCGACTGGCTCAAGGGCGCGGCGGGGGGTGCGGCTGGGTTTCTCGTCGCTGTGCTTGCAGTTGTGGCCTATATCTTGCTCGTGCGCCGGGCGGCGGCGACACCCGATCTGCCGCTCGATGACCCCAACCAGGAAGACTTTCATCTCCCCAAGGTGAGTGACGTTGCCCCGACCGGGGTTTACTTCGCGCTGCCCATCATCGTCTTGGTGTGGTTCCTGGTGGTGGAGCGGGCCTCACCGGGCCTGGCGGCCTTTTGGGCCTGCCTCTTCATGATCGTCATTGTCGCCACTCAGAAACCGTTGAAAGCCGTGTTCCGGGGGCAGCAAATCTCACAGGCGCTTTGGTATGAGTCCGGGATGGATGTGCTGGCTGGCCTGATTGCCGGTGCGCGCAATATGATCGGCATCGCCGTCGCCACCGCCGCCGCTGGTATCATCGTCGGCACGGTGACCCTGACGGGCATTGGTCAGGTGATGGCCGAGTTCGTCGAGTTTATCTCCGGTGGCGTCCTAATCTTCATGTTGATCTGGGTCGCGATCATCAGCCTGATTCTTGGCATGGGCCTGCCCACCACTGCCAATTACATCGTCGTGTCGTCCCTTATGGCCGGGGTGGTGGTGGAACTCGGGGCGCAGAGCGGACTCATCGTGCCGCTGATCGCGGTGCATCTGTTCGTATTCTATTTCGGCATCATGGCCGACGTGACACCGCCGGTCGGGCTTGCGTCCTTCGCCGCTGCGGCGGTCTCCGGTGGCGATCCCATCCGCACGGGCGTCACCGCCTTTGCCTATTCCCTGCGCACCGTGTTGTTGCCCTTCCTGTTTATCTTCAACACCGATCTTCTGCTCATTGACGTCACGTTCTGGCAGGGCGTCGCCATGTTTATCGTCGGCACCATCGCCATGATGGTGTTCGCTGCGGCGACGCAAGGCTACTTCGTCGTGCGCAGCCGGTTGTGGGAAAGCGCAGTCTTGCTTCTGGTCACCTTCACCTTGCTGCGACCAGGCTTCTGGCTCGATCAGGTGTCGCCGCCGTATCAGAGCATTCCGCCCACTGAGGTGATGAATGTGATCCCAACCATCCCGGCCGAAGGTGAATTACGCCTGTTCGCGGAAGGGCAGAACTTCGACGGCGACCTTGAGCAACGCACCGTCGTGCTCACGCTTGGACCTGTCGAAGGCTCTCAAGATGCCGAGTCCCGGCTTATGGATCAGGCCGGTCTGGCCTTGCGCGATGAGGGCGGCCGTCTCTTCGTTGATGATCTGGCATTTTCCGGACCTGCGGAAAATGCGGGTCTCGACTTTGATTGGGAAATCCTTGCCGTTGAGCGGGCTGCCGACCGGGTCGCGAAGGAAATCTTCTATCTCCCAGCCTTTGCCCTCCTTTTTGTGGTGATATGGCGGCAGCGTCGGCGCCTCCCATAAACTGGCAACTCATCCTTCTACCTGTGCGTTTATATCCGAATCACGCCGTCTAACACGCGTAAAAGTAGACCGTTTTGTCTCAAAACAGCTATTATTGCGCATTATCAGCATTGTTTTCAGGCGCGTTTAGGGTATTCTAACTGAGAAATGGTAGTCGTTTTGCAACCTAAAGATGAACTCGGCCTCCGGTCTTCTGGTCTAGGCCTCCACTGTGGTGATCGGACTTAAAATGTCGCTCTTGTCCAACACAGGTCTAAGTCTCGACGACGTGCAGCGATTGGCTGTCGATGCCTCAAGCGCGACCCGTGCGGAGACGGCAGCGAAACTTGCCTCAAGCACCAGCCAAGCGGAACTGACCGAGACGGAAAAAGCGCTCGCCCAGGATATCTTCCGGCTCCTTGCCAAAGACACCGCGATTAAAGTGCGCGAGGCTTTGTCGGAAAATCTACGCACCAGCAGTCTGCTTCCGCGCGACGTTGCCATGACGTTGGCACGTGACGTTGAATCCGTAGCCCTGCCCGTACTCGAGGCCAGCGAAGTTCTTACGACCGACGATCTTATCGAAATCGTCAAGTCGCAGAGTGAGGCGAAACAGGCCGCCATTGCCGGCCGGACCACCGTGTCTGCGGAAGTGTCGGCGGCTTTGGTGGAAAATGGCGGCGAAGCGGTCGTCGAGAGGCTCATCGATAACCCAGGCGCGCACATCACTGATCCCTCCATGCATCTGGCGGTGGAGCGCTTTGGCGCGGCTGAACGGGTGCAGGAAAGCCTTGTTAAGCGCGCGGCCTTGCCGCTCACAGTCGCCGAGCGCCCCGTCACCTTGGTGGCCGATCATCTTCGTGGTGAATTGCTGGCGCGCCATCAGGTGTCACCCGATCTGCTGTCCGACATCATTCTGCAGAGTTCAGAGCGTGTCACCACCGGGTTGACGATCGGCGCCAGCGATCAGGAAATCACCGCCTTGATTACCCAGCTCGGTGAAAATGATCGTCTGACGCCGTCTTTGGTGCTGCGCGCGATTTGTCTCGGCAACTTGAAATTTTTCGAGCAGGCCATGGCAACATTGGCCGGTATTCCCCTGCCCAACACCCGTTTGCTTGCTCATGATCCCGGTGGGTCCGGCCTTGATACATTGTGTCAGCGGGCAGGACTGCCGGCGGCCTACTGCGCGGCCATCAAGATCGCCGTGCGCACCGTCGATGAAACGCCGCTGGGCAACGGTCCGAAGAGTGCCGAGCGGTACAGCCGCAGGGTCATCGAACGCATTCTCACCCAGTACGAATGCGCCGACGCCGAGTTCGAGGGCGACGATCTCGAATATCTGCTGGGCAAACTCAGCCAGACAAAGCCCGCCGACGCCAACCTGCACTAGAACGTTTCGGCGTTGCCCTACGGCAGTCTTATCCACTAATCCCGTAGCGGTTTCACCACTCGCCGGTATTTTCCATTGACGCCCAAGGTTCCCGCTTTGGCAGAGCGTCGCCCTTTTGCAGCAGTTCGATCGAAATGTTGTCCGGTGAGCGTACAAACGCCATGCGTCCGTCGCGCGGTGGGCGGTTGATGGTCACACCTTTGTCCATCAGCCGCTGGCAAATCTCGTAAATGTCGTCCACCGCATAGGCGACGTGACCAAAGTTGCGTCCGCCTGAGTACTCTTCCGGATCCCAGTTGTAGGTCAACTCAATGGCGTTGCTTTCATCGCCTGGGGCGGCGACGAACACCAGGGTAAAGCGGCCGCCCTCGTGGTCCATGCGGCGAATCTCTTTCAGCCCCAATTTGTTGCAGTAGAAGTCGAGAGACTCGTCCAGGTCGGTCACCCTAACCATGGTGTGGAGATATTTCATAACGTGCTGCTCCAGAAAAAGCGCCGGAAATCTGCGCGAAACCATGGACGCTTGCGCCGTCCGGTGCAAGCTCGGTGAGTTTTGGATCGATGTCATGCCAATGACATTTGAAGCCGCCTCCGCGGTTGGCCTACCATCGCCCAAACGCAGTGGAGGACCGCACAATGCCCAACGATCTCAGTCCCCTTTCGAGTGGCGTTTCACGCCGTACCGTTCTCGCCGGAACCGCCGGAGGGCTCCTGCTCGGCTTCCATGTACCCGGCGGCAGCTTCGCTGAAAAAGCGTTTGGCATCACGTCGGATGGACAGGTCAATGCGTTCGTCAGTATTTCGCCGGACAACATCGTCACGGTGATTTCGCCGAAGACGGAAATGGGGCAGGGCACCCACACCGGCGTCGCGGTGCTCATCGCCGAAGAACTCAACGTTGATTGGCAGGACGTGCGGGTCGAACACGCGCCGTCCTTGCCCGAGTACCGCGCCGAAGGCTTTCCCGGCGCGCCGCCCTCGCAGGTCACCGGCGGCAGTTCCAGCATCTCACGCGGGTTCGATGCGTTCCGGCAGGCTGGTGCCACCGCTCGCGACATGCTGCGCCAGGCTGCCGCTGACGCCTGGGGTGTCGCGATGGATGAGGTTGTCGCGGACCAAGGCACGCTGTCTCACGCCAGCGGCAAGAGCGCGACTTATGGAGACATGGCCGCAGCGGCTGCCAAGCTGACGCCGCCGGAAAGTGCGTCGGTCAAAGATCCATCAGAGTGGACCCTCATTGGCACATCTCCGCAGCGGCTCGACACCGTATCGAAGACCGACGGCAGCGCCGTCTACGGCATCGACATTCAGGTCGATGACATGCTCATCGGCACGGTGATGCAAAGCCCGGTCTTTGGCGGCACGTTGCGCGGTGTCGATCCCGCGCCCGCCCTTGCGGTCAAAGGCGTGTCGCAGGTGGTACCGCTCGACAATGCCGTGGTGGTGTTGGCCGACAGCTACTGGACCGCACTGAAAGGATTGGAGCGTCTCGAGCCGGACTGGGATCTCGGCCCCAACGCGGCGGAAAACGATGCGTCGATCGAAGCCGCGCTGGACCGCGGCATCACCGAGGACAATCAAGTCGGGGTCGAGAATGGCGATGCCGATGCCGCGTTGTCGTCTGCCGTTGCCGTGGTCGAAGCCGACTACGAAGTGCCCTATCTGTCGCATTCCCCAATGGAGCCGATGAACGCCACCGTCCGGGCGAAGGATGGCTCCGCCGAGGTGTGGGCGCCCGTACAGGTGCAAACCCGCACGCAGCAGGTCGTCGCTGAAGCACTCGGCCTCGGGCTCGATGACGTGATGGTCTACACGCCGCAGCTCGGCGGCGGTTTTGGCCGGCGGTTGCAGCCCGACTTCGCCGCCCAGGCCGCCCATGCGTCGAAAGCCTCGGGCCGTCCGGTCAAGCTGGTGTGGTCGCGCGAAGAGGACACCCGCCACAGCTACTATCGCCCCCGCGCCAAGGTCAGGTTCCGCGGCGGTGTAGATGCGTCAGGCAAACCTGTCGCCATGGACGTCACCATGGCCGAGGATTCCGCCGTCGCCGGCTTTGGCCGTGGCAATCCGGCCCTGCAGGCCCGGGTCGGGCGTTTCGCCTCCGGCTGGCTGACGGGAGAAGCCTACGGTGTGCCCAACGCCCGCTTCAGCTATCACCACCCGGAATTGCTGGTGCCCATTGGCGCCTGGCGCTCGGTGCAGTTCAGTCACAACGGCTTCTTCGGCGAGTCGATGATCGATGAACTGGCGCATGTCGCCGGGGCCGATCCGCTCGCCTACCGCAGGGAACATGCCGCCAATCCGCGCTATGTCGCGGCCCTCGATAAAGTGGCGGAGATGTCGGGCTGGGGCCGGGAGCTGCCCAAGGGGCATGGCCTGGGAGTCGCCCTGGTCCAATCCTTCGGCTCCATCGTCGCTCAAGTGATGGAAGTCTCGATCGACGGCAAGGACATCAAAGCGCACAACGTGTGGTGTGCGATTGACTGTGGGTTGGCCGTGCATCCTAAAAGCGTGCAATCGCAGATGGAAAGCTCTATCACCTACGGTCTGTCCGCTGCCTATTACGGCGAGATCAACATCGAGGACGGCCGCGTCGTGCAAAGCAACTTCGACGGCTACGACATGGTCCGCATCGCTCAGGCGCCCAACATCGAAGTCGAGATCATCAACTCCGGTGCGGCCATGGGCGGTGCGGGTGAACCCGGCCTGCCCCCCATTGCGGCGGCGCTCACCAATGCGGTCTACGCCGCGTCGGGAGACCGCATCCGCAAACTGCCGTTGATCAAGTCAGGCTACTACTTCGTCTAATCTGCCCGACTTAGTCCGCGCTGGCGGTTTGCACCTGTTCGCGCAGGTCTTTGATTTCCTGCATGGAGCGCGGCGGGTTGAGCCACAGCGGCGCTTCCTCGCGCACGATGTCGCGGATGCGCGCGGGCATGTCTTCGAATGACGTATACCGCCACGCCACGGCGTTGGACATGATCGGCCCCACGCCGTAGGACACCCAGCTGTGCTGGTACTTTTCCCGGTCGCTCAGATCGTCGCCCGGTAGAATATAAAAGTCCGAGTTCTCGAACTTGCCGGAGCCGCGTTGAATGAACACCGCGTAGTTGAACCACAGCGTGCCATCGACCTGCTTCACGTTGTAATTCTTCTGCGCCGGCACGTGGGACACGCGATCGCCCGCACGGGACTCGACCGAATAAATAATTTCGTCGCCGTCCAGCTCGTAGGTCTTTACTTGGTACTCGTAGGAAATCGGCTCCCGGTCCAGGCGTTGACCGGTCTCGGCGTCGAACCAATAGAAAATCTTGCGCGACAGTTGAGTTGCTTTGGTTGGGTCATCGGGATCGCGGATCAGGGTGGAGGTGTCGAAGCCCACCATCTCGGCGATGGTCTCGCCGCCGGGGAAGGATTTCAGTAGACCCTCGGAATACCAGTACACATCGGTCTCACCGCCGCCGGTGCGCATGTCGAGCCAGGTGTCAAACAGCTCTTGATCGAAGCCGCCGGCCTGCACCGGACTGGTGAGAAACAGTGCGGCCGCCGCCGCGATGGTGGCAAAGCGTGTCATGGGGTACTCCCTGATTGGTCTACGCGATCACGTTTTATGGCGCACATCATACTGGCCGACTACCCTGGCTGGAAGGAAATACAGGCGCGAAAAAGCCTACGGCGACATCGGGCTCCTGTTCCGGGCGGTGTGGCCTATAATGACTTAGCGGCACATAGCCTCTCGACACACGTCAGGAAATCCGCGTCGCTCAAGTGGACGCCATCGATATTCCGGCCGCGGTACGACGCGCACAAATTAACCGCGCCGAGATCCCCATTCGTGCCGTTCCGCAACAGCGTCAACGCATCACCACCACCAGAGATAATATCGCGAATGACAAGCGGGCTGGCCATGCCGACACTTTCCACCACATCGAACGCCGTGATGTTGTGTAGGGCGGTGAGAAGTTTGGGGCCCAACAGTTGTGATGCGGCTGGGCCGTCATGCTGCGCGGCGATCTTCATCGCCGCATGCCGCAGGTAGTCCAGCGCGGGTGAGTCCCGGTGTATGACCAGGGTAGCATTGTGAACCTGCCGGTACGTTTTCAGGCCGCCCTGACCGTCCGGCTGAATCCACACTTGCCGGCCAACGGCGAGGTCCCAGCTCGGATCGATCTCAACTTTATCCGGCGCAAAGATAATCACGTCGGCATCCATCCAAATCACCCGTTCAAGGTTGGCGTTATCATCGAACAAACGCCGTGCCCAATTCAGACGCGCAATGTCCGCCAATAAAGGTTTCTGACGGGCAAACTTTTCGCATATTTCTCCGGGCACGTACTCGAACAGGTCGTCGCCACTGCACGAGTAGGTCCAGTCCCGGTCGCGCGCCCACGTCTTAACCGACACTAGACACCGCGCAAGCCACTCGGGTCGCGCGTCAGGCGATGCAGATTGAATCACGTGCGTGATCACGTCAGCGCCAATCCTTTGAGGTGAATGGGTCAGTCATTTGGCTGTGGCGTCTGCCATGCTACGGTCGCGCCATGCGGAAAGCGATATCGATTTTGATGGCGTGGTGTTTGGCTCTGGCGGTGGCCTTGGAGCGTGCTGAGGCGCAGCAAGAGGTCACTGTTGCCGGTATCACGTTTCCAGGCACCATCACCGATGAACAGTGGGATGTCTTCATCGGGAACGTCGAGACTAAAAGTGCACCACCCCTTGCGCTCAGAATGATGATCCGCGGCGAAGCGGGGTCCGAAGAAACCATGATCCAGTCCATGCGCCGGGGGCGGCTGAATATGGCCGCGCCGTCCTTGGCTGGGGCGACGTCATTGGTGCCCGAGCTGGCCGTTCTGCAGCTGCCGTTCCTGTTCGACACGCCCGAACAGATGGATTGGATCTACGATACCGTCCTGCCGGACTACTTCCGCGCTGCCTTCGCTGAACGCGATGTCGTATTTCTGCATTGGATCGACAGCGGCTGGCTGGGCTTCTACGGGCCTGTTTCCTTCACCGATCCGAATCGGGTGCGTGGCATTAAGTTGCGCACGCCGCCCACCGATGCCGCACGTCTGACAGCCGAGGTGCTGGAGGCAGACGCAATTTATGTTCCCTATCCGGAGATTGTTCCGGCGCTGCAAACCGGTTTGATTGAAGGAGGTATAACGAGCGATTATGGCTTCGTCACCGGAGGTATGGCGCCCGAGGTCGCGGTCTTTACCTTGACGCGCCACGCCTACGATACCGGCATGATGCTCGCCAATGGCGACTGGTACGCCTCGCTGTCGGCGGAAAACCAGGCGCTATTGGTCACGGCTTATGGCGACACGCGGGACTTTCGCCAACGCAGCCGCGCTTACACGGCGGGCGTACTCGATGCTTTGCCGGATACGGCCGGGACGAATGTGGCAATGTTATCGCCCGATCAACGAAGGCGATGGGCTGATGTAACACGCCCGGTTCATGCGAAGCTGCTTGAAAGCCTGGGGCCGCGCGCAGACTCTCTTTACGGATTAATCAAAGACGCGAAGCAGCGCTTTGACAACGCGCCGTAGTCCGGGGATAAATTCAAAGGAAGACATGTTGTGCCACAGGCTGGGGATGGGCCGGGCTAATGGCTAAAACCGAATCAGGGATTCGCACCAATCGTTCGTTGGTGCGCGGGTTGAAGGTGCTGACGGAGATCAGCGCCAGCGGACCTATGCGCGCGTCCGAAGTGGCGCGCCGGGTCGACCTGCCGCGCGCCACCGTGGTGCGCTTGATCGAAACGCTGATCGAGTCAGACATGATCCGGCGGCATGAAGGATCAAAGACATATGAAGTAACGGAACAGGTCACCCGTCTGTCGCACGGTTACGACCGCTGGTCGGCGTTAACCGAGTCCGCCATTGAGGCCATCGCCGCTGCCTCAGAAGACCTCACCTGGCCGCTGGTGCTGACCACACCGTCCGGCCTCGACATGGTGGTGCGCTACAACACCGACCACACCAGTCCGCTTGCCTTGCAACGCTACAATCTCGGTTTCCGTATTCCCGTGTTCGACACAGCCAGCGGTATGGTGTTCCTGGCCTACTGCTCTGATCAGGAGCGTGAGACCTATCTGCGTCTGTTGGAAACGGAGCAGGGGTCGCTCGATGTGTCGCGGGTGAAACGCAGCATCGAAGATACACGCGGTGGCGGCTTCTGTATTCATCACCGCGCCGGCAGTTTGGAAAAGGCGCTGGCCGTGCCCATTCTGCGCGACAAGGTGTTTCTGGGCGCGCTGACGATGCGCTACATCCCCTCCGCGGTTTCCTATGCCGAGCTCAAGAACCGCTACGTCGCACCGCTCGGCGAACTCGCTGGCACGATCGCTGAACAGCTCTCCGTCTAACACCCAAACGGCCTAGTCGTTTTCGACCAGGTCTGCGGCCACACGCAGGCCCAACAAGACCAGCCGCGTGCGCGGCACCGGATCGGCGCCCCGCGTGGTCACCCGCACATACCATTCCTCCGATGAAAAGCCGCCACCGCGCATTACCCGTTTGGTGCAATCACCGCCTTCGTATCCGTGGGTGTCTTCGCGCACCGGGGCTGCGGTCAATGTCGCACCGGTGTGATCGTCGACCCAACAATCCTCGGTCCACTCCCACACGTTGCCCATGGTGTCGTATAGGCCGAAGCCATTTGGCGGGAACGATCCGACCGGCGCGGTGAAGGCATAGCCGTCGGTGCAGTCGACCGTCTCACTGCCGATTGCGGCGCCATACGCGGTGTCGCCGATATTGGCGTAGCTGCAGGACTCCTCCAGCGCGCCGCCCCACGGCCGCACGTCGGTGGTGCCCGCGCGGGCCGCATACTCCCACTGCGCTTCGGACGGCAGATGATAGCGCCGCCCGTCCTGAGCTTTGGTGTTGAGCCACGTCACATAGGCCTGGGCATCGGGAAAACCGATGCAGATCATCGGATGGTCGTCATCAGGCTTCATGCCGCCGGGGTAAAGCGGGTCTTGCCAGGTTGGCCGCGCGTCTTCACCGAACTCGTCTTGCACCAAGGCAACCCAGACCGTGCCGCAGGGGGCGCTCATTTCATATCCCGTCTCATCCAAAAACGCCTTGAACTGAGCCCGGGTCACTTCCGTTCGGCCGATGGCAAACGCGTCGGAAATCTTCACCGGCACGGGCGGACCACCCCAGCCGAAGCGGCGGTTCTGGCTTTCGCTTTCCGGCTGACCCATGACAAACGTGCCCGGCGGAACCACCACCATCTCCGGGCAGTCAGCACAGTCTTGAAAGGTATTCTGGGCGTGCGCTGTCGCGGCAACCATGCCTGCGCTCACTGCCCACGCCACGCTTAACACGATGGGGAGTCTCATAGCCGTCCACCTCTTTCGCCCTGGTGATCCCTTATGTGTACAATTTTGTGTACTATAGCGGCGCGTTTCGAACGGGCTAGGGGAGAGCCGTGGACGAACCTGCCGTCACCTTAGAGTCACCGGTCCTGCCGCTGGCCGTCGCGCTTATTCCGATTGTCCTGTTGATCCTGCTGCTGGCTGCGGCGGTGGCCACCTTTGGCGACGACACCATCGGTGGCCCGGCCCAGATCGCGCTCATGTCCTGCGGCATGGTTGCGGCCCTGATCGGGCATCGCCAAGGCCTGTCGTGGCGTACGCTGGAAAAAGCGGCGGTTGCCTCAATCTCACGCGCGCTTGTTGCCATCCTCATTCTCCTGGCTGTCGGCGCGCTCATCGGGGTGTGGATGGCGGCGGGAATCATACCCACTATCATTTACTACGGCTCGCTGGTTCTCAATCCGTCGATCTTCTATGTCGCGGCGCTGGTGCTCTGCGCCATCGTCTCCGTCGCCATCGGCAGTTCATGGACGACCGCCGGCACCATCGGCGTGGCGCTGATCGGGCTGGCCGCGGCCATGGGCCTGTCGGTGGAAATGACCGCCGGCGCCATCATTTCCGGTGCGTACTTTGGCGACAAAATGTCGCCCTTGTCTGATACGACAAACTTGGCGTCGGGCTTGTCGGGCACGGATCTGTTCAAACACATCGGTTTTCTGCTGTGGACGACAGTGCCGGCGTTCCTCCTCGCTCTCCTGTTCTTCACGGCAGTCACCTTCACTATGGGCGATGCCGCCGAGGCTTCCGACATCGCAGACCTGCGCGGCACCATTTCACAGACCTTCGTTCTCCATCCGGTGCTGTTCCTGCCACTGCTGATCATGCTCGCCATGGGTATGAAGCGCGTCCCGGCCTTCGTTGCGATCTTCATCTCGGCCGTGATCGGCGCCGTGCTCGGTGGGCTCTTTCAGCGCGCGGCTGGCGATGGAACAGGCCTGTGGGCGCAAATCGAGACGTATTGGATGGTCGCTGCGTCGGGATTCACTGCCGAAACCGGTGATGCCGTTCTGGATGACCTTCTCTCCGGCGGCGGCATGAGCGGCATGCTCACCACTGTCTGGCTGATCGTCAGCGCCATGTTCTTTAGTGGCATGCTGGAGCGCAGCGGGGCTTTACGCAGCCTTCTCGTCGCCATTATTTCGCGCCTGAGGTCGCCGGGCAGTCTGGTGGCGGGTACCGGTTTGACCGCGCTCGGCACCAACGCCGTTGCCTCCGACCAATACTTGTCCATCGTGCTGACCAGCCGCATGTATGCTGAAGAATTCCGCAAGCAGGGGCTCGATCCGGTCAACCTGTCCCGCGCGGTCGAGGACTCCGGCACCGTCACGTCGGTCCTGGTGCCCTGGAACACCTGCGGGGCGTTCATGGCGGCGACACTGGGTGTGCCCACCTTCGCGTATCTGCCGTTCTGTATTTTCAATCTTGCCAGCCCGGTGATTGCGATGACCTACGCTGCCACGGGTTTTAAGATTCTCAAGGCGGAAGACCCCGCAACAGCGTCTGCCACCTGACGTTCTTACTTGCCTTCTGAGGGCAGGGGACGTACCAACCCCGCCATGAGCACGAACATGAATGCGAACCTCACATTTGATCCCGCCGCCGTGCGGGTCGGCGTGGTCGGCGCGACCGGTTTGGTCGGCGGCTTGATGCGCTCGATTCTGGCCGAGCGGAACTTCCCGGCGGCGTCCATGCGCTACTTTGCCTCGGCGCGGTCTGCGGGCAGCACCTTGCCGTGGAACGGTGAAGACGTGACGGTCGAAGACGCGGCACAGGCCGACTACAGCGGCCTCGATATCGTGTTTTTCTCTGCAGGCGGGTCGACCTCCAAGGTCCTGGCCCCCAAAGTTGCGGCGGCCGGCGCCATCGTCATCGACAATTCGTCGGCTTGGCGTGGCGATCCCGACGTACCGTTGGTCGTATCCGAGGTCAATCCGCATGCGCTGGACAGCATCCCAAAAGGCATCATCGCCAATCCCAATTGCACCACCATGGCGGCGATGCCGGCCTTGAAGCCGCTGCATGCCGCAGCCGGCCTTAAGCGGATGGTGGTCAGCACCTATCAGGCCGTGTCTGGTGGCGGCCTTGCCGGTGTCGAGGAGTTAGAGACTCAGGTGCGCCGCACGGCAGAGGACTCCGCCCTGCTGACGCACGACGGCAACGCCATCGACTTTCCGCCGGGCGAGAAGTGGCCGGTGCGCATCGCCCACAATGTGGTGCCATTGAACTACGTTTACGTTGAAGACGGCTACACGGAAGAAGAAATCAAGTTGCGCGATGAGACGCGCAAGATTTTGGAGGTTCCGGAGCTGCCGGTGTCAGGCACTTGCGTGCGCGTGCCCGTCTACACGGGCCATTCGTTGTCGATCAACGCCGAGTTCGAGCGTCCGCTGTCGCCGGAGCAGGCCGAAGATCTGTTGCGCGCCGCGCCGGGGGTGGTGGTCACCGAGGTACCCAATCCGCTTACCGCAACGGGGCAGGACCCGGTCTATGTCGGACGCATCCGCACGGACTCCACGGTGCCTCACGGCCTGGCGCTGTTCGTGAGCGGCGACAACCTGCGCAAAGGCGCGGCGCTCAACGCCATTCAAATCTCTGAAGTGCTGCTCACCCGCGTCCCCTAATTCACTCTGTAAACGGGTTTGGTATTGGTGCGGACCGCTTTTTGCGTTCGACCCGCCGCCGGGTAATAATCGCTAAGGTGGACTGCGGGGCCGCATGGCAATTCTCAATAGACGGCGATTGATTTCCCTGACCAGCTCGGCACTCGGTGTTGCCGCCGCAGGTGGCCGAGCGGCATCTGTTCGCGCGCAGACGGGGCGTATGACAATGAGGCGAGGATACACAGACTGCCGGTTCGGGCAGCTGCACTACATTCATGGCACGCCGGCGGGTGGCGCCAGTGACAAACCCACGTTGGTTATGCTGCACCAAAACCCGTCTTCGTCGGTCGAATACGAACCGCTCATTCGCGAGATGGCGACCGACCGTGAGGTCTACGCCTTCGATACGCCGGGCAACGGTATGTCCGATTGGCCGCCGGAGCCTCAGGACATGCCCGGTTACGCCGCGGCGTTTGCTGACGGTATGACCAACCTCGGCCTCGGAGCCGAGAGACCCGTCGATGTGTTCGGCTTTCACACCGGCACACTGCTGGCCGCGGAATTGTCGATCGCCGAACCGCAGCGGGTGGGGCGCCTGGTGATCTCAGGCATTCCCTACCGTACGGAGGACGAGCGCCAAGAGCGATTAGAGGCGATTGAAGCCCGTCCACGTATCACCGAGGACGGCAAAGACATCATGGGCCAGATCCAAAGGCTTTGGACCTTTGTCGTCAGTCAGCGTGATCAGCGCGTGCCATTGCAGCGGGCGGCGACGGTTTTTGTCGAAAAAGCGAAACCGTTGGACCGCTACTGGTGGCCTTACAAGAGTGTATGGACCTACGAATTCGTCGACCGGTTCCCCCTGATAAAACAGCCTACCCTGATCTTACAGCCGCATGAGGGACTGCTTGAGTCTTCGTTGCGGGCGGCAGACCTGTTGTCGGATGTTCGCATCGTCGAGCTGCCCGAACTCGACCGCGACGTGTTCGATGTCGGGTCTGATCAGATCGCCGCCGCCATGCGCGAGTTTCTGACCTAACCGATGCCCTCTGCTCTTCGCTTCGCGGCCCTGAGCGCCCTATCCGCTGGACTGTTGTTCGCGGCGTATTCAGCGGCGGCAGACTCGCTGCGTGTCGCCCGTACGGCCATCCCGCCGAGCCGTGGCATTCCGTTCACAGCCGCCTCTCAGCCTGGCGTGGGCATCTGGTCCCTGTTGTACGATACTCTGACCCAAGTTCAGCAGGATGGCAGCGTTGCGCCGGGGTTGGCGGTGAGTTGGGAGTCCGTCTCGCCGACCCGCTGGATTTTCCAGCTCAGACCAAACGTACGGTTCCAAAATGGCGAACCCTTCACGGCCGAAGCCGTGAGTGCCTCGATTGAGTTTCTCAAGACCGAAGAAGGCTCGCGCCTCTACACCGCGTCGGAAGTCCAAAACATTGCCGCAGTCGAGGCGTTGGATCCGCTGACCGTCGCCATTGAGAGCGTATTGCCGGACCCCATTCTCGACCGGCGCGCCAATCTGTTGTGGATCGTTCCGCCGGTGGCCTTGCGGGATCGTGGTATTGAGAGCTTCGCCCAAGAGCCTATCGGCACCGGCCCGTTCCGCTTGGCGGAATGGGGCAGCACTAGCGGCGCGGCGAAGTTCGAGGCGTTCCCCGACTCTTGGCGCGCGCCTGCGGAAGTTGAGACGTTGACCATTTATCTGATGCAGGACCTGGTTACCCGGGTTCAGGCGCTCCGGTCCGGTCAGGTTGACGTCGCCGAGCAACTCGGCATCGATGACGTTGAGCTATTGCCCGGCGAGCAATTTCAGATTTTTCAGCGGGTCAATCCAACCGTCATCGGTCTCGCGTTCCGCGTCATCGGCAACGAGTCCTCTCCAGTTGCCGATCAGAAGGTCCGCCAAGCGCTCAACCTCGCAATCGACCGGGACATGATCGTCAGCCAGCTCTACCGCGGATCAGCGGTCGCAGCCGGGCAGGGCGCAGCCTACATGGTTAACGGCTACAATCCCGGCGTCGAGCCCTGGCCCTACGATCCGGATCGCGCGCGGGAGATGCTCGAGGAAGCCGGATACGATTTTAGCCGCGAGCTGAAAATTCAGGTCTCAGCCGTGACCGGCAACGTCGACCTTGTCTATCAGGTCGTCGCGCAAAACCTGCAGGCCATCGGTGTTCAGGTGGAGTTGCGTGCCATTCCCTACGCCAATTGGTTGACGTCCTTCCTCACCAACGACTGGGGTGATGTCGACGCGTTTTCGCTCGGGTGGGACAACGGGGCCTATTTCGATGCCGTCCGCGCCGAGACTTACTCGGGCTGCTACAAGGCGCAGCCGTTCTTCTGCGCGCCCGAAACCCAACCCTTGTTCGATGCGATCTCCGTTGAGATGAACCCAGACCGGCGGCGCGAAAAACTGCAAAACCTGATGGCGGTGATGCACGAGATCGCGCCGGCCATGTGGCTGGTCACTGGTTCCGAGTACGCGGCTGCTGGTCCCAATGTGCGTGGCCTTGAGCTCACCCCGCGCGGTATTCCTTACGATCTTATCCGGTTCGGCGACGCGCGTTGAATATTCACCCGCACACCAAGCGCCTCACTCCGCAAAGGTAAACGGTACCGTTTCCTTGCGGTTGGGGTCGAACGCCATGGCCCGGTTCAGCGGCGGGAAGGCGCGGTGGGTGCATTCGGTGCGCTCGCACAGCCGGCAATTGGATCCGATGGGTGTGAACGAGTCCTTTGCCGAAAGATCATGGCCGTCGGAATACACCAGCTTGTTCGCATAGCCGATTTCACAGCCCAGGCTGATGGCGAACTCGGGCGCGGGCATATGAAAGGTGCCGCCGACGCCGTACACGGTGCGTGACAGTGCGAAGTACGTGGTGCTGTCCGGCATCTCGATCACCTGGGTGATGATCCGTCCCGGAACACGGAAAGCTTCATGAATGTTCCAGCGCGGACAGGTGCCGCCGTAGCGCGAAAAGTGGAAGGTCGACGCGCTAAAGCGCTTTGAAATGTTGCCGGCCCGGTCCACCCGCAGGAAGAAGAAGGGAATGCCCTTCTTTCCCGCGCGCTGCAGAGTCGTCAGCCGGTGACATACCTGTTCAAAGCTGGCCGAGTAGCGGCGGCCAAGTATGTCGATGTCATAGCGGGTGCGCTCCGCTGTACGCAGAAAGGCCTCGTACGGCATCATCACCGCACCCGCGAAGTAATTCGCCAAGCCATTGCGCAGCAGTTGTCGGCCTTCGTCGGATTCGATATCTGACGTCGCGGCAATTTCGTCGAATAGCTCGCGGTGTTCAAGCAGCCCAATCTGGTGGGCGATCTGGAAAGTGCGCGCCGACGCGGGTAGGGCTTCGGAAATGAACAGCCGCCGGCTGTGCCGGTCGAGGCGGCGCAACAACGACGCCATAAAATCAACCGGCATGATTTTCACTTCGATGTCGTGCTGGGCACGCAGATGGCGGCGCAGGGCACCCATCACATCGTCGGCGTTCTCGTCTTCAATTGCATCCGTCCACAGGGTTTCTGCGGCCTGCTCCAGGGCCGGTATGTGGTTCTGATGCTCGGACAAAAAGTCGCGCACCTGTTCGACGGCAAAGGGTGTGCTGTCCTGCTGGCGCTGGCCATCGCCCGCTGTAAACTTCTCGGTCATGCCTTCGGCCCGCTCGCTCAGCTGCCTGTAGGACCGGTACAGCGAGATCATCGCGCTGGTCGCCACCGGGCTGGAGCCGGACAGGTCGATGAGCTCCTGATCGCCGATGTCGAACCCTTTGAGCACCGGGTCTGAGAAAATCTCTTTGAGTTCGGCGAGCACCCGGCCGCTTTCTTCGCTGACCAGCGATTTCAGGTTGATGTCGTAGTTCTCCGCCAAGCGAATCAGCAGTTGCGCGCTCAGAGGCCGTTGATTGCGCTCGATGAGGTTCAGGTAGCTTGGGGAGATCCCCAGCTCCGTCGCCATCTGTGTCTGGGTCAGGCCGAGGTCGCGGCGCAGACGGCGGATGCGCGGTCCGGCAAAGACTTTCTGGCCAAGCTGTTGCGACATCAGTGTCTTCCCCGCCCGTCATGGGCCGCGTTTTTTACAACATTTACAATTTTACACATAGTCTCATACATATCATGATTAATATTACATTTTAATTTCAATAAGTTATGGACTTGTTGCGCCGCAATGTAAAGCATGTGGGTATTCGGTTAGCAAAGTTAAAGGCGACTCCATGAACCACATGACAGCAACAGGACTGGGCATCGACGGGCTGGAGGTCAACGCCTTAGCGGCGCCCGACCAAGCCGACATTCTCACGCCCGCCGCACTGACCTTCCTGGCCGGTTTGGAGCGCACCTTCGGCGATCGCCGCCGCGCCCTGCTCGCCGAGCGCAGACACATTCAAGCCCGGCTCGATCAGGGCTGGCTGCCCGACTTCCTGCCGGAGACGGAAGATGTGCGGACTGGCGATTGGACCATTGCTGGTATCCCGGAGGACCTGCAGGACCGCCGGGTCGAAATCACCGGCCCGCCGGACCGTAAGATGACCATCAACGCCCTAAACTCCGGCGCCAGCGTGTTCATGGCCGACTTCGAAGATTCGTTGTCGCCCACGTGGCAAAACTTGATTGCCGGACAGATCAATCTGCGTGACGCCGTTAACCGCACCATCTCATTCGAGGATACCGCCAAAGGGCGGCGCTATGCGCTCAACGCCAACACCGCCGTTCTCATCGTGCGTCCCCGGGGCTGGCACCTGGAAGAGCATCACGTGTTCATCGACGGCGCGCCGATGTCCGCCTCTTTGTTCGATTTCGGTCTTTACCTGTTCCACAACTATGATGCGCTGCGTGGCCGGGGCACGGGGCCTTACTTCTACCTGCCTAAACTGGAGTCCCATCTTGAGGCCCGGTTGTGGAGCGATGTGTTCCGCCACGCCGAAGATACCCTTGGCCTGAGCCGCGGCACCATTAAAGCGACGGTGCTGATCGAGACCATCCTGGCCGCGTTCCAGATGGACGAAATCCTCCACGAGTTGCGCGAGCATATCGTCGGCCTCAACTGCGGCCGCTGGGATTACATTTTCTCGATCATCAAAAAGTTCCGCAATCAGCGCGCGTTTGTGCTGCCCGACCGGGCCGAGGTCACCATGACCAGCCTGGCCCTGCGCGCCTACAGCCAGCTGCTCATCAAAACCTGTCACCGGCGCAAGGCCCACGCCATAGGTGGCATGGCAGCGCAAATTCCGATCAAGCACGACGCTGCCCAAAACGACGCGGCGATGGCGAAGGTCCGGGCGGACAAGGAACGCGAGGTACGCGACGGACATGACGGCACCTGGGTCGCACATCCGGGTTTAGTGAGTATTGCCAAGCCGGTGTTCGATGCGGAAATGCCGCAGCCCAATCAGATTGCAAAAACCCGAGATGACGTTGAGGTCACCCAAGCCGATCTGCTGGCCGTGCCCGAGGGGTCGATCACCGAAGTTGGTCTGCGCACCAACATCCGGGTCGGCCTGCAATATGTTGAGGCCTGGCTGCGCGGCTCCGGCTGTGTGCCGCTGGGCAACCTGATGGAAGACGCCGCCACGGCGGAGATTTCCCGCGCCCAGATTTGGCAGTGGCTCAAACACGGCGTGGCTTTGGACGACGGCCGCACCATCACACGTGATCTAATCGGCGACTTGCTCAGCGCCGAGCTGGACGGTCTATCCACAGAACGCGGCACCGACGTCATGACCACCGGCCGCTACGGCGAAGCCGTCGAGCTGTTTCTCGCCGCTGCGACCGGTAACGACTTTCCCGACTTTCTCACACTTCCGGCCTACGACCGGATTGTTACCCCCAGCGTCTAGGAGACACGCACCATGACCACTTCGTTTTCAGATCTGATTCCCGCCGCGCCTCAAGGACGCTTTGATGGTATCGAACGCCCCTACGGGCCAGAGGAAGTCGCCCGCTTGCGCGGCTCGGTCGCCATCCGCCACACCCTGGCGGAGGAGGGGGCGAACACCCTCTGGTCTTTGCTGCATACCGATCCCTACGTCCATGCCCTCGGGGCGCTGTCAGGCAACCAGGCCATGCAGATGGTCCGCGCCGGGTTGAAGGCGATCTACCTGTCCGGGTGGCAGGTTGCCGCGGACAACAACAACGCTGGCGCCATGTATCCGGACCAGAGTTTGTATCCGGCCAACTCGGGCCCGGAGCTGTGCCGCAAGATCAACCGCACCCTGCAGCGGGCCGACCAGATCGAGCACTCCGAAGGCGGCGCCAGCCGCAACTGGTTTGCTCCCATTGTCGCCGATGCCGAGGCCGGGTTCGGCGGACCGCTCAACGCCTTTGAAATCATGAAGGCGTACATTGAGGCGGGCGCCGCTGCGGTTCACTTCGAAGACCAGCTGTCGTCCGAGAAAAAATGCGGCCACTTGGGCGGCAAGGTTCTGGTGCCGACGCAACAGCACATCCGCAATCTCGTCGCCGCACGGCTTGCGGCTGACGTCATGGGCGTGCCGTCTCTGATCATCGCGCGCACTGACGCCGAGAGTGCCAAGCTGCTCACCTCCGATGTGGACGAGCGCGACCGTCCGTTCATTGAGGACCGCGACAGAACACCGGAAGGCTTCTTCCATGTGCGCCACGGTGTGGAGAGCTGCATCGCCCGCGGTTTGTCCTACGCGCCTTACGCTGACCTGCTGTGGTGGGAAACGTCGAAGCCGAACCTGGACGAAGCGCGCCAGTTTGCCGAGGCGATCCACGCGCAATATCCCGGCAAGATGCTCGCCTACAACTGTTCGCCCTCGTTCAACTGGGAAGCCAACTTGGACCGCGACACCATCGCCAGCTTCCAAAGAGAGCTCGCCGCGATGGGCTACAGGTTCCAGTTCGTCACCCTGGCCGGCTTCCATCAGCTCAACTACGGCATGTTCGAACTGGCCTCCGGCTACCGCGACCGCGGCATGGCGGCTTATTCGGAACTTCAGCAAGCCGAGTTCGCGGCGGAGGAGCGAGGCTACGCCGCCACCCGCCACCAGCGCGAAGTCGGCACCGGCTATTTCGATGCCGTGTCCAACGCCATCAGTGGCGGGCTGTCGACCACCACCGCCATGGCGGAATCCACCGAAACCGATCAGTTCCAACCGGCGCCCGTGCTTGCCGCCGAATAAGCACGAACCCTTACACAGGCCAACACCACACAGGAGTCATCACCATGAACGCCATTGGAAAGCAGCCATCCCGCGACATCTCAACCGGCAACGAAGCCGACGGTGCGCTCAGCAACATCAGCACCGCACTGGAAGAGCTCAACCGGGCGGTCGCCTCGGCGGTCGAGATGGGCCTGACCGTCGAGATCAAACGCTCGTGCCGCTACCACGCCAGCGCGGCCTGGGGCGATCAGATGATGCCGGTGGTTGCCACGCGCAGCTCCTGATCGCCGGCATCTGGGGGAGGGCGGTCCGGCGGATTTGTCCGGACCGCAGCCTCCTGATATTTACCAGTTCACGGTTAAGAACAGCCGTGCATGGGCTCGTTTGACTCGAATATAAGCCCCTGAATTCGTTGCCGAATCCAGACCGGCCCCGCACAAACCGGTGGCGTGCATGGGCTCGTTCCTCGATTTTTCGCCGGAAGAGTTTTTTGGGGGCGGACGCTGCCGCTTCACGCCCGCTGGACCGCCATTGATTTAAGTGGTCGGAGTGAATGGATTCGAACCACCGGCCCCTGCCTCCCGAGTTTTGAACGTTAGCTGCGAGTTGGCAGTTTTCAGCGCCTTTTCGGCGCGCCAAAGTACCCTGGACAGCATATTTTTACCTGCGTTGCAGGGGGATAACCGAGGGGATCGCGGGAGATGCAGAGCGCTAACCCATAGAACCACAAACTAGTCTGCGGTGATTGGACAATGGGTTGTCACCCTCTGGCGGGCGACAAGTTGATGCTGATTTTTCTTGTGGATAACTGGGGCGAGGCCGTGATTGCCTAATGAAACGAGCGCCCCAAAATGCTACAATGTAGTTTGATGAGCGGGAGTACCAGTCCCGGTCATCCATAGTGTTATGACGGCAACACCAGGTGATCAGAAGATTACCTGAAAAGTGGATTGTTGTCACTATGACCCAGGACGTTTCCCCATCCGAAGTGTTACCGATGTCAGCCGCAGATCCGAGGAGCGCTTGTAACTTAATCCTCGATGTTGCTGACGAGCAGAACAAGCCGATTACGCACTTGGCGCTGCAAAAGCTTCTCTACTTTTCGCATGGGATTTACCTATCAAGGACCGGAAAGCCGCTAATTTCTGGATACTTCGAAGCATGGGAGCACGGCCCTGTCCACCCTGCAGCCTATTCATCTTTCAAGACAGCGGGAGCTAGTCAGATAACTTTCCGCGGAAAAGGGCATGATCCTGTTAGTGGCCAGAGCGTGGAATTGCCAGAGGTGACAGATCCAACGGCAGTAGAGAGCGTTCGACGCGTCGTTTCAATGTATGGAGATATGGGCGCAGGACATTTGAGGGCAATATCCCATGCAAACAATGGTCCATGGTGGTATGTTGTAAACAAAGCAAGAACATCAACCGCCTTTGGGTTGCGCATACCGGATGAGGTTATTTTAGAACGGTTCAAATATCATAAAGTCAGCATCAAATCGGAGCATCTAACGAATGAGCCAACCGAAGTTACGCCGTTTACCTGAATCAGATTTGGCGCGTATTGCGCCGATGCCATCCCTTCAAATGCGGAGGGCTCTGGAGAGCATGAAGCTCAGTATACCGCCCCACTCATACAGGCCGTTTCGCCAAAACATATTGGATATTCTGAACGTTCAAGCTGGGGAGTTGGTGGAACTTCCTCGCACACCTTGGGAGACCGTAAAGAGGAGCGTTGAGCGACTCTGTAAGCGCTCGGAAAGCGAGGAGAAGGCGAACCTTGCGGTTGCGGAAGGGCTTTACAACTACGCGTCAACTAAAGAATTGGTGGGACGTCGCCAAGAATTTTTGCCATTGGCGTTGGGTATGTCGGCAAAGGTTACATACTGGTCTCAGTTGGTTCTAAGTATCGATAATGGCCCAGTAGTGGCCTTTTTTGATCCTCGCCGTACAAAGAAGCTTACTGAGGTGGGCCGGAGGTTCGCGTTCTCGGTCATGCATGAGCGTATTCGTGCCGCTGACCCTGACTATGCCGATGTAAGATTCTTGATAGTACAATTCGAGAACTCGAAAGAGGGTTCACGCGATCCCATTCTCCACTTCGACGATGACGTCGAATTGTTCAGTTTTGCTGAACTCGACGCGATGGTCCGAAGCGCTTATTCGACGTGGCAAGATGTGCTAAGCGAACGAGAGCAGGAGGAGCGCCGCACCGGATCTGACGGGCCGCTGTTCGGCTCTTGATGTCACCGATATGTTGGTTTGCCCGCGATGTATCCACAGGGCAACGTTTCCCCTGTTGGCTAAAAACGGCTGAAAACTGGTCGGAGTGAGTGGATTCGAACCACCGGCCCCTGCCTCCCGAAGACAGTGCTCTACCAGGCTGAGCTACACTCCGTCCGTGCTGCGCTGGCGCGGCCCGGGGCCGCAGCGCGCGAGGGTGTATAGCGCCCATCTCTCAAAGGCCGCATGGACGTCGTCGCCGTTCACTCCTGGTCCGATGATCCCCTGGTGGGTGGGTTCCGCCACTCGTTTTTCCCCGGCCAAGTGACGCGCTTTGCCCATGACATGATCAAGCCGCACCACCGCATTCACTTTGCCGGAGAACATACCCGGCGGCTGGAGATTGGTATGGAATCTGCCATGGAGTCCGGTGAGCGGGCCGCGGTGGAAATCCTCGACCGCGTGTCCTGACGCTTAAGAGAACATCGTGTCGTAGCGATCTATATGATTTGTCTCAGAGAAATTTAAATTCTCCAAACACGCCTCAATTCCATCGGTTATCACGTTTCCCACAGACGGAAATTCCACACCTTCGAACCCATCAGTGGTTCCATACACGTCGCCATTCGGCTTAATCAAACAATACGTGCCACCCTTCTTAGAGTTCTCATAAACATCTACAGCTATGTCGCATTCGTCCTTAATGCGCGTCGCGACACTTTTGAATAGTTCGTTATCAATCGCAAACCGTTCCCTGTTGGTGAAGCCTTCTCCAATAGGACTAAACTCCAGAAGCGACCATTTCTTAATATACTTCTTGGTGTTCAGAATTTCTACGATGTCCGATGCTTGCTCACAATTCATTCGATTAATCACTGTTCGTACTACATAGGATTTTTGTGACGCCTCACAATCTTCAATCGCATCAATTACACGCCTGTAGTTGTCTTTGGTGCCCCTGATCGTGTCATGGATTTGTGGGGTTGGTCCGTCGAGAGAAAAGCCGAACAAACTTATGTCAGAGAATGAATTTTTAAATGCACGATCAAATAAATGGGCATTTGTTTGGACTTCGACATTGAAACCTAGCCTTTTAGCTTCGGTAATTAGCTCACCAATATCGGTCCGTAGAGAAGGGTCGCCCCCCACAAAAGCGATGTCCCGGAAGCCGACAGATTGAATTTGAGACAGCATCTGAATGGCATCGGCCGTCTCTAATGGCTCTCCTTTCATTCTGTAACAAAACGCACAATGTAGATTGCAATCTTGCCAACATTCCCAGTGAGCCTTGATAAATCTAGTCATCGTGGCGCCTAATCACATTTTCTTTAAGCCAGCGACCTATTTTGAAACGGTTAAGAACTTGGAAGAAACCAAAAATAAAAGATGTTGTTGCTATTGATGGTAGTGACGTTTGTGCAAATTCCTTAACTGGCTTCGTGTAGAGCCAGACGATGTTCTCGGGTAACGAGTACGCGAGGATTGAAAGGCCAAAGAAAAGAGCGGCCAGCGAAAAAGGTACTAAATCCAAAATGAACCATTTGAGCCACCCGAGTGCGCCAGGTTCTCGTGACCTTTTCCACGCCCTGGTAAAGCGTAGTTCAAAGTCAGCAATCGCGTTCAGTCTATTTGCACCTTTTGAGTTGAATTGGATAACAACCCCTTCTTTGCTACGCTCGTGGAATGGATCGTGAAGGATTAGGCGCAACACATCATCGTCAATTAAAATCGATGTGGCGAACAATAGATCCTCAGTATTTCCAGTGATGCGAAACTCAATGTTTGGGTGTTTCTTTGCGATATCTGACCACTTTTTTGCGACTTCCTTGGAGATAGCCTCTTGGCTTGCGCCCCTAAGCTTTGAGGCGAGTTTTGGGGTTGCAGCAAGGATTTGAACTTTTACGTTTTGCCCAGCCCTCTTCGTTAATATTTCGACGCTTTGGAGGCCTTCGGGGTCAGTCATCACGCACGGCATTAGGATGCGGTCGCGCGCTGTTCGGAGAAGGTCCTCATAAGAAGAATATGAGATTGAATCGCGCAAAGGTCCGACGACTTTTACATAGCTGTCGTTATTACGCCGCAGCTTTAGTAATTCTTCTTCGAACCCGTCGCCTTTTTGCAGCAGCTCCTTTAGCTTGGCTCTCACATCACTGGTAATGCCAGTTATCTCTCGGCCTTGATAATTTTCGGTGACGAGAAAGTTCTTTTCCAGTAGTTCGTCTACCGCATTTGCTGCGTTTGCTTTCGTCTCCAGGCCGGGGTAGAACCGGAGAGTAGCAATCAGGTCTGATTTTGGTCTGGAATATTCTCTGGCAACCAAAACTGTTATAGCAATGGCCGCTTCATAAGAGAGCGATGTCTTTTGGAGCTCACTGATTAACTCTCGTTCTCCAGAAGACAAACTCTCAGGCATAGCTTATCTGCTCAATGATTAGGTTAGTTATTTCCGCTGCAATTTCTTTTGGGGGCCGCAATTTTCTATCGGCAGAAACGGAGATCTTGCGCCAATGAGACCAAGTGTTCTCGTTAATTAGCTTTTCATAAACAGCTTTGACATTGCGTTGAAATTCTCGGTCGCGTTCAAATTTATCGAACTCCTGGTCCGTGTATGATCTTTTCGATTTGCGCTTTATTAACTCTTCAGCAACTTCGAGTTCGATATCAAAATAAATGTTCATAGTTGGTATGGGTGCTTCTAAACGGCCCACTTCCAGATCGATAATCCATGCGATGTACTCATCAATTTCACGCTCAGAGGAGAAGCGTGCCGCCTGGAACGCAATGTTTGAGGCGATGTATCGATCACAGAGAACTACCGGGACGTCAGCAATAAGCAAATTTCTGCTTTCATGCCTGTCCATTGCGAAAGCACTCGCAACAAAATAGGGTGATAGTTGTAACGAGGCACTATTGAGGTATTTGCCTATCAGTGAACCGCTGAGCGTATCGTCGTAACGTGGAAAGCTCAGCTTCAGGTGTTCTATTCCTTGAGCGCGAAGTTCTTGTGAGACAAGTTCAAGTGCGGTCGCTTTGCCCGAACCGTCTATTCCCTCAAAAGCGAAAATCATTTGGTTTGTATTCTATAGTAAGTTTGTAAAGGGATGCGCATGGACCAGCGCATTCTGAATCTGATTTATCGGAAATTTGAAATCTTTTTGTAGAATTTCTATTCTTCTTTTTCGCTGTTCCCCTGGCAACATAATCACACTGTCTGCGTAGTCCCTTGCGTATTGTGTCAATTGAAACAGCTGTTCGAGGTTCAGGTCTTCTGATGTGCCCAAATCTATTTGCGATTTTAGGTGAAGCGGCGGCAATCTGGTCAATGGTTTGCGCCATAGGTGGAGCCCATCTTCAGCGTATATAGATATTTCGGCCATACCATTAATAGGTGAGCTGTATTGCAGAGTAACTTTCTTAGGCGAGCATTTAGCATCAATTTTCGTAGCAGAGACGCCTGCTTCAACAACAAAATCAAAGGCGGCTAATATCAACAGCGCGTCATCGCTAGCAATATTGATTAGCTCACTTGCGACGGTATCTTTATTTTTGTTTCGCCACAATTTGTCGAGTATTTGTCTCAGCTCAGAATCCGGATTAGTTGCCACTAGTGTGCCTCCTAACCTTTATCAAACGTGGAAAAATAGTTCTATTATGTGCGGATAAACTATCTGGAAAGTCCAAAATAGCTGACATCGTCTCAGTGATCTATTTCCCAGAAAGTCTCAATTCTATGTCCAATTTAGGGCCGATCCTAATCTTCGCTCCATTAAGGTATCCCATGTAGCTTTGCTGAAAGCTCCTATTTGATATGAGCTTTTGAATAGGTGGAGTTTGTTCAATGAGAACATCTATATAATTAAAACTAAAGATAGAACGTACGATTTGTGTGTCGCTTACACCACTCATTGCGTCCTTTATTTAGTTCAATAATGCCAAGTCTCTCGCATCGTGCGATGCGGTCGTTGCCGTTCACTCCTGGTCTGATGATCCTCTGGTGGGCGGGTTCCGCCACTCGTTTTTCCCCGGCCAAGTGACCCGCTTTGCCCAAGACATGATCAAGCCGCACCACCGCATTCACTTTGCCGGCGAACATACCCGGCGGCTGGAGATCGGTATGGAATCTGCCATGGAGTCCGGTGAGCGGGCCGCGGTGGAAATCCTCGACCGCGTGTCCTGACGTTAACAGCCGCCGCAGGTGCCGCCCGCTTCAGGGTCATCAAACCGGTCTGAGCAGCGCCCGCGAACCTGCCCCTGCATCTACCCATACATACGGACAAATTCGTCATTTTGCGGCGTGCATGGGCTCGTTTGACTCGAATGTAAGCCCCTGAATTCGTTGCCGAATCCAGACCGGCCCCGCACAAACCGGTGGCGTGCATGGGCTCGTTCCTCGATTTTTCGCCGGAAAATTCTTTTGGGGGTCTCGCGCGGCCGGATCACGCTCGCCCGACCGCCATTGATCTAAGTGGTCGGAGTGAGTGGATTCGAACCACCGGCCCCTGCCTCCCGAAGACAGTGCTCTACCAGGCTGAGCTACACTCCGTCCGTGCTGCGCCGACGCGGCTTGGGGCCGCAGCGCGCGAGGGTGTATAGCGCCCGGCGGGACGGGGCGCAAGGCGGGCGCTAATAGGCGCGGCGGATGCAGAAATCGATGATGTCGAGCAGCGCGGTCTTGACCGGGCTGTCCGGGAAGATGCCCAGGGCGTCGCGGGCTACGGCGCCATAGTGCTCGGCCCGGTGCACCGTGTCGGTCAGGCTGCCGTGCTTGTCCATCAGCTCCAGCGCCCGGTCCAGTTCCGCGTCACCTTGCTCCAGGTCGGCGAGGCAGCGTTGCCAGAAGGCGCGCTCCTCGTCATCGCCGCGGCGGAACGCCAAGATCACCGGCAGGGTGATTTTGCCTTCGCGGAAGTCATCGCCGATGGTCTTGCCCAGTTCAGCCTGTTTGGCCGAGTAGTCGAGCACATCATCGATGAGCTGGAAGGCGATGCCCAGGTTGAGGCCGTAGACCTGCAGGGCTTCTTCCTCCACGTCCGGGCGCTCGGCCACCACCGCGCCGATGCGCGATGCGGCGGCAAACAGCTCGGCGGTCTTCGCTTTGACCACGTCGAGGTACTGCGCCTCGCTGGTTTCCGTGTCGTTGGTGGTCATCAGCTGGTGGACTTCGCCCTCGGCGATGACCGACGAGGCGCGCGATAGAATTTCCAGCACCTTCAACGAGCCGTCTTCGACCATCAGCTCGAAGGCGCGGCTGAACAGGAAGTCGCCGACCAGCACGCTCGGCTGGTTGCCCCACAGCGCGTTGGCGCTGGAGCGGCCGCGGCGCAGCTCACTGTCGTCGACCACGTCGTCGTGCAACAGAGTGGCGGTGTGAATGAACTCGACGCAGGTGGCCAGCTTGATGTGGCGTGCACCGTCGTAGCCGCACATCTTGGCGGCGGCCAGCGTCAGCAGCGGGCGCAGGCGCTTGCCGCCGGCAGCGACGATGTGCCCCGCCAGTTGCGGGATCAGCGCCACCGGGCTGTGCATACGATCGATGATGGTCTGGTTGACCGCTTTCAGGTCGTCCTCAACCAGCGCTACCAGAGCGTCCAGCGGCTCCGATGCGCCTGCCCGCCGGTTGTCGAATTGAACGACTGTCGCCACGTCTCTGCGTCCCTTGCCAAAAACCCTGCGGCGGGCCGTCACACCCGTCCGCGTGAAGCGGGCCGAGCATAGGGACCCGCCTGCGCCGGGGCAAGCGCCACAAAACCCCATAACTCTTGCCATTTTTCCGCATTCGCCCCAGGGTGCGGCGCCATGAAGGAGCTCTTACGCACCACCGATCTGGTCGTCATTTCGGCGCTCAAGGCCGCCCTGTCCGCCGAGGGGATCGAGGTCTTTGAATTCGATGGCGATATCTCCAGCACCTACGCCGGGATCGATCCGTTCCCGCGACGGTTGATGGTCCGGCCCGAGGAACACGCCTCTGCCCTGTCGGTCGCGCAGGCGCTTTGCCCCGATTACTTTGTCTGACGGGACAACCAGAGACAGTCTGCTCGGCGGCCGGGTGACCGTCATCCAGCCCGCGTCTGGCTACCGCGCTGCCATTGATCCTGTCCTTCTTGCCGCGGCTGTCGATGCCGATCCGGGTGAGCGCGTTCTTGATGCGGGATGCGGCACCGGTGCGTCGCTGTTCTGTGTCCTTACCCGGCTGGATGCTGTCTCAGGCGTCGGGCTTGAGCTGCACGAACCCTATGCGGCGTTGGCGAGGCAAGGCCTGAGCGGGAACCAACTCGGCTCACGCGCCAGCATCGTCTGCGGTGATCTGGCCCAGCCACCGGCGGATCTCGGCGCGCCGTTCGATACGGTGATGACCAATCCGCCGTTCTATCAGCGCGGCACGGTCAGGCCGCATCCCCACGGCGAAACGCCTTACGCGGTCACTGATCTGTCTTTGCAGGCATGGATCGGCGCGTGCGTGCAGTTGCTGCGCAAGGACGGCCTGTTCGCCGTCATTCATCGCGCCGAGCGCCTGGCCGACATTATCTCCGCGTTGACCGGTTGTGGTGCGGTCAATGTCTTTCCGCTGTGGCCCAAAGCCGGGCGGGCAGCCAGCCGTGTCGTCGTCACCGCGCGGAAAGAGCGGCGTTCTCCCGCCACGGTTCACGCCGGGCTTGTGTTACACACGGCTGAGAACACATATACCGCTGAGGCAGACGCGGTGTTGCGCGATGGCGCGCCGCTTTTTGCGCCTGCTTAACCTCGGACCCAGACCCGTCTATGGTGAGACATGGCCATACTTGATCATTTTAATGAATTTGCCGGCCGCGTCGGCGGCCCCTTTGTCCGCAAAGATGTCCCGCTGGTTGCTGTGGTCCGCCTGCAAGGGGCGATCGGTCTTGGCGGTCTTGCCCGGCAGTCGCTGTCGGCCCGCTCTATTGAGAGCGCCCTGCGCCGGGCTTTCGCCAAACGCAACGTCGATGCCGTCGCTTTGCAGATCAACTCGCCAGGAGGCTCTCCCGTTCAGTCCGCGCTGATCGCCACCCGCATTCGCCAGCTTGCCGAGGAGAAAGAGAAGCCGGTCTACGCTTTTACGGAAGACGTGGCCGCATCGGGCGGTTACTGGCTCGCCTGCGCAGCGGATGAAATCTACGCCAACCCGATGTCCATTATCGGATCGGTCGGCGTCATCTCGGCCAGCTTCGGTTTCCCGGCCCTGCTGGAGAAGATCGGGGTCGAACGGCGCATTTACGCCCAGGGCGACAACAAGAGCATGCTCGACCCCTTCGAGCCGGAAGATCCTGAAGACGTCAAGAAACTTCATGCGCTGCAGAAAGACATCCACGGCCAGTTCAAGGCCTATGTGAAAGACCGGCGTGGCGGCAAACTCAAAGGCGCGGATAAAACTCTGTTCAATGGAGACATCTGGACCGGCGAACAGGCCATCAAGAAAGGCTTGGTCGACGGTCTCGGTGACATGCGCACGGTCCTGCGCGAAAAGCTGGGTGACAAAGTCCGCTTCCTGCCGACCCAGCGCCAGGGCGGGTGGCTCAAGCGCCGCCTCGGCGGCGGCCAGGCGATGTTGCCCCGGTCAGGAGCCTGGGCACAGGATTTGATCGCGGCGGCGGAAGAACGCGCGCTGTGGGCGCGCTACGGGTTGTAGAGGAGGGCAGCCGCGGCGATGTTCGGATTAAGCCTCTCAAAACTGGTCTTCACCGCTGTCGCAGTTTTCGCGGTCTGGTGGCTTTACCGTAAGATCAACATGATTGGCGATGGCGGGGCCAAGCGTAAAACCCGCGTCGATGCGGCGCGCGAGGCAGCCGAGGACGTCACCAAGGCGCGCACCCAGGGCGTTGAGGACCTCTCTGCTTGTCCCGCCTGCGGCGCCTATGTCGCGGCGGGGTCCAATCCGGGCTGTGGCCGCCCCGCCAAGGACTGTCCAATGCAGGGCTAGCCTTGATTCCCACCGATTCGCCGAGTAGCTTGCGCCCGCCCGTCATGGGCATCTGATCCAAACTCGTTTTCAACCGTCTGCGGACAATTGTCATGGCCGCGCCGCCTGCCAGCGCCTCATCCTTCCAGGGTCTGATCCTGACGCTCCAGAATTTCTGGGCGGCGCAGGGCTGCGTCATTCTCCAGCCCTACGACATGGAAATGGGCGCGGGCACTTTTCATCCGGCGACGACCCTGCGCGCCTTGGGTCCGAAACCGTGGAAGGCGGCCTATGTGCAACCGTCGCGCCGTCCTACCGATGGCCGCTACGGCGAAAACCCGAACCGGCTGCAGCACTACTATCAGTACCAAGTTATCCTGAAGCCCTCTCCGGCGGACTCTCAGGGGCTGTATCTGCAAAGCCTTGAGGCCATCGGCATCGACGCTAAAGCCCATGACATCCGCTTCGTTGAAGACGACTGGGAAAGCCCGACGCTGGGGGCGTGGGGTCTCGGCTGGGAAGTCTGGTGCGACGGCATGGAGGTCACCCAGTTTACCTACTTCCAGCAGGTCGGCGGCATCGACTGTTCCCCCGTCGCGGTGGAACTCACCTACGGCCTCGAACGCCTGGCCATGTACGTGCAGGGGAAAGAGCGGGTTTATGACCTCGACTTCAACGACGAGGGCGTCACCTACGGCGATGTTTTCCTGCAGGCGGAACAGGAGTACTCCGCCCACAACTTCGAGCATGCCAACACCGACATGCTGTTCCGCCACTTCGAAGATGCGGAAGCGGAGTGCCAGTCGCTGCTGTCGAACAATCTGGCGCTGCCTGCCTACGACCACTGCATCAAGGCAAGCCACAGCTTCAACCTGCTCGATGCGCGGGGGGTGATCAGCGTGACCGAACGGGCGGCTTACATCGGCCGTGTCCGCGCGCTCGCCAAAGCCTGCTGCGAGGCATGGCTGGCCAGCCAAGGTGACAACGCGGGAGACGCCGGTGGCTGATCTCCTGTTCGAAATTCTGTCCGAGGAAATTCCGGCGCGGATGCAGTCGCGCGCGGCAGATGATCTGCGCCGGCTTGTTGCCGACGGCCTGAAAAGCGCCGGGCTTGAGTGTGCGGGCATTCAAGGTTTCGCCGGGCCCAGACGTTTGACTCTGTCCGTCGAGGGTCTGCCCACGGCTCAACCCGACACCTCCGAGGAGCGCAAAGGTCCGAGCGTTGATGCGCCGGACAAGGCGATCCAGGGGTTTCTCAAGGCCAACGGCTTTGCCTCGGTCGATGACGCCGAGGTGCGCGAGCTGCCCAAAGGTAAGTTTTACTTCGCCGTGATTGAGCGCAAGGGTCGGCCCACGGCTGACGTGCTCAAGGATGTTCTTGAAGCCGCAATGGCCGCGTTGCCCTGGCCGAAATCGATGCGCTGGGCGTCCGGTGACACCCGTTGGGTCCGTCCGCTGCACAGCCTGCTCTGCGTGTTCGACGGCGCGGTGGTGCCGGTGTCCTATGCTGGTATTGCGGCAGGCAACACGACCGTGGGTCACCGGTTCATCGCGCCGGGCGAGATTTCGGCGGAGGCGTTGCAGGACTACGTCGCCAAACTGCGCGACGCCAAGGTGATCGCCGATCCTGAAGAGCGTCAGCGCCTCATCAGCGAGGGGATTGCCGCCCTGGCGTCGTCCGCAGGCTTGGAAGTGCCTAACGACCCGGGTCTGCTTGAAGAAGTCACGGGGCTGGTCGAATGGCCTGTCCCTTTGCTCGGCACCATTGATGACGAGTTCATGGACGTCCCGCCCGAGGTGTTGACCTCGGCCATGCGCAAGCACCAAAAGTATTTCACGCTGGCTACCAAGGACGGCGCGTTCGCCAACCGCTTTGCGGTGGTCGCCAACATGGAGACCCCCGATGGCGGCAAAGCGATCGTCGCGGGAAATGAGCGGGTGCTGCGCGCCCGCCTGTATGACGCCAAGTTTTTCTGGGACCTCGACCGCAAGCAGCCTTTGGCCTCGCGCGTCGAGAAGCTTCAGGAACGGGTGTTCCAGGCCGACCTGGGCACCATGGCCGACAAGGTCGCGCGTATTGAAGCGCTGTCGGTCACCATCGCCGAACGCCTCGACGGCGCGAATGTTGCCGACGTGCGCCGCGCCGCACACTTGTGCAAGGCGGATCTGTCCACCGGCATGGTCGGTGAGTTTCCCGACTTGCAAGGCCTCATGGGCCGCTACTACGCCCGCAACGACAACGAGGGCAGTGCGGTGTGCGACGCCATCGCCGAGCATTACTCACCGCTCGGGCCGTCGGACTCCTGTCCATCCGCGCCGGTCAGTGTCTGCGTCGCCCTGGCCGACAAGATCGACACCCTAGTCGGCTTCTTCGGTATCGACCAAAAGCCAACCGGCTCGAAAGACCCCTACGCTTTGCGGCGGGCAGCGCTCGGCGTTATCCGCCTGGTGCTGGAGAATGATTTGCGCCTGGCCCTCGGAGACGTCTTCTCGGTGGCCTTTGATGCGTATGGCGGTGCCTTCAAGGCGAAGAAGCCTGACGTCATCTCCGATCTTCTTGCGTTCTTTGCCGATCGCTTGAAAGTTCACCTCAAAGAGCGCGGCATGCGCCACGATCTCATCAGTGCTGTGTTCGCCCTCGGCACTGAGGACGATCTGGTCCGTCTCATCCGCCGGGTCGAGGCGCTGGCAGGTTTCCTCGACAGCGACGACGGCGCGAACTTGCTGACAGCTTACAAGCGCGCCGCCAACATCGTCCGCATCGAAGAGAAAAAGGACGGGCGCTCCTTTGACGGTGCAGACCTTGATCGGGCAGCTCTTTCGGCCACTGAGGCGCAGGATTTGGTAAGCGTGCTGGCGGAGAAAGAGAACTCGGTCAGCGATCACGTGGAAGCCGAAGATTTTGCTGCGGCGATGACAGCGCTCGCTGCGCTGCGGGCGCCGGTTGATCTGTTCTTCGACAAGGTCACGGTCAACGCTGTGGACTCTGAGGAGCGCGCGGCCAATCTCGGCCTTCTCGCCCGAATCGGCGGGGCGATGGACCAAGTCGCTGATTTCTCGAAAATCGAGGGCTAGACGCCTTACACCTTACATCCCGCGAAAGCCTAGAATCCTGGGATTCAGCGCAAAACCAGCTATTTGCGCCATATCAGGACTTTCAAATTCCCACATATGTAAGTAAGTCTTCCGCCGAACTTACGTAAGCAAGCCTGAGCTTACATGTTCTTGGATAGCTTACATTGCCCCCTGTGGAGAGTCCCTCATGCGCGATACAGCCCTGGAACAAGCCATCAGCGCCGCCGGTGGAACGGCCGCCCTGGCCCGTGCCATCAACGTCACCCCGCAGGCGATCAGCCAGTGGGACCGCGTACCGGCAGAGCGGGTGATCGCGGTGGAAGAGGCGACCGAGGGCAAAGTCAGCCGGTCGGACTTGCGGCCCGATCTCTACCCCGGAAACGGCGCAGCGTCGGAAGGCGAAGAGGGCAAGTGGGTCTATTTCTTCGGCGACGGCGAGGCCGACGGCAATGCGAAGATGAAGAACCTGCTGGGCGGCAAGGGCGCCAACCTGGCGGAAATGAGTTCCATCGGTGTGCCAGTGCCGCCAGGCTTCACCGTCACCACAGGTGTCTGCACGTACTTCTACGATCATGGCCGTGCCTATCCCGATGATCTGAAAGACCAGGTCAACGCCGGGCTGTCCCGCATCGAAGACATCATCGGTGCCAAGTTCGGCGATTCGGAAAATCCACTTCTGGTGTCGGTACGTTCCGGCGCGCGCGCGTCCATGCCGGGCATGATGGATACGGTTCTTAATCTGGGTCTCAACGACGTTACGGTCGAAGGCCTGGCCAAACAGTCCGGTGACGCGCGTTTCGCCTACGACAGCTACCGCCGCTTCATTCAGATGTATTCCGACGTGGTGCTCGGCGTCGATCACTACAACTTCGAGGAATTGCTCGACCTCGCCAAAGACGACAAAGGTATAGACCTCGACACGGATCTGACCGCCGATGACTTAAAAGAGCTGGTCGCAGCTTACAAAGAGACTGTTGAGCGGGACAGCGGAGCCCCGTTTCCGCAAGACCCACAGGATCAGCTGTGGGGTGCTGTCGGCGCGGTCTTCGGCAGCTGGATGAACCAGCGCGCCATCACCTATCGCCAACTGCATGACATTCCCGATGCCTGGGGTACGGCTGTGAACGTGCAGTCCATGGTGTTCGGCAATATGGGTGAGGATTGTGCCACTGGCGTTTGCTTTTCACGTGATCCGTCCGTCGGCACCAACGAGTTTTACGGCGAATATCTCGTCAATGCGCAGGGCGAGGATGTGGTTGCCGGTATCCGCACGCCCCAGCAGATCACCATTGCAGGCAAACAAGCTCAGGAGTCCGATTTGCCGGCCATGGAAGAGTCCATGCCGGAGATGTACCGCGAACTCGTTGAAGTGCGCGACAAGCTGGAACGCCATTACCGCGACATGCAGGACATGGAGTTCACTATCCAGAAGGGCAAACTCTGGATGCTGCAGACCCGCAACGGCAAACGCACGTCTAAGGCGTCGCTTAAAATTGCGGTCGACATGGCCAATGAAGGGCTAATCACCCGCGAGGAAGCGGTTGCGCGTATCGATCCGGCGCAGCTCGATCAGTTGCTCCATCCCACGCTCGACCCCAACGCCCCTCGGGACTTGTTGTCGCGCGGCCTGCCGGCGTCGCCCGGTGCCGCCTCCGGCAAGATCGTGTTTACTGCGGAAGAGGCCGAGGATTGGGTCAAGCGCGGCGAGAAAGTGATTCTCGTGCGGCGGGAGACTAGTCCAGAGGATATCGGCGGCATGCATGTGGCCGAGGGCATTCTCACCTCGCGCGGCGGTATGACCAGTCATGCGGCCGTGGTGGCGCGCGGTATGGGTACGCCCTGTGTATCCGGCGCTGGCGAAATTCAGATCGAAGCCAAAGACAAATTTCTCAAAGTGCGCGATCAGATGCTCTACGAGGGCGATATCGTGACGCTGGATGGCTCAACTGGGGAAGTGTTTGTCGGCAAAGTTAAGACCATCGAACCCGAATTGACCGGTGATTTCGGCATTTTGATGGAGTGGGTCGACGGCATACGTACCCTCAAAGTGCGCACCAATGCGGAAACGCCGGTCGACGCCCAGACCGCCCGTAAGTTCGGCGCGGAGGGGATCGGCCTCTGCCGCACCGAGCACATGTTCTTCGACTCCGACAGGATTATAAGCGTGCGCCAAATGATTTTGGCCGCTGATGAAGGGGGGCGCGCCGCCGCTCTCAGCCGTCTGCTGCCACATCAGCGCGCCGACTTCATCAAGCTGTTCAAGATCATGGCGGGTTTGCCCGTGACCGTGCGCCTGCTCGATCCGCCGCTGCATGAGTTCCTGCCCCACAGTGAAGCCGAGATCGCGGAAGTGGCACAGTCCGCCGGTGTTTCCGTCGAGACCGTCACCAATGCCTTAGAGCGCCTCAGCGAACTCAACCCGATGCTGGGTCATCGTGGCTGCCGGTTGGGTGTCACCTATCCGGAGATTTACGCCATGCAGGCACGGGCCATCTTCGAGGCCGCCATCGAAGTATCTAAGGACGGAGACGCTGTCCTGCCTGAGATCATGATTCCCCTGGTCGGCACAAAAGCCGAGTTGGATTTGATGAAGGCGGTGGTTGATGAGACGGCGCAAGACGTGTTCGAGAAAACGGGAAGCTCAGTCGCGTATGTTGTTGGCACCATGATTGAATTACCCCGGGCGGCGCTCAGAGCAGGTGATATCGCCGAGGCGGCTGAGTTCTTCAGTTTCGGCACTAACGACCTCACGCAGACCACGCTGGGTATGTCGCGGGACGACTGCGCGCCGGTGCTCGAAGTCTACACGCGTAAGGGCATCTACGAGCGCGACCCGTTCGCCACCATCGACCGGGAAGGCGTCGGCGAGCTCGTCCGCATTGCTGCCGAGCGGGGCCGCAAAACACGGTCCGACATCAAGCTGGGTATTTGCGGAGAGCACGGCGGCGATCCCGACTCCATCGCCTTCTGCCAAGAGATCGGTCTCGACTACGTCTCCTGCTCACCCTACCGGGTGCCGGTCGCCCGTCTCGCCGCGGCCCAGGCGGCACTGAACAGCTAGCGCGGGCGTCTACTGACCGGCGAGGACGTCGGTATATATGCCGATGGTGCGGTTCAGGTAGCGGTCGCCGTCCACCAGGGACAGGGTCAGCGCCGCGAAGTCGGCATAGCTGAGCACGCTTGTTGGGTTTGGCGTCGGCATGCCATCGGCGATCAGCAGATTGTTCAGGCGCGGCCCCTCGCGGAAACCACGCGGCCGCATGATGACGAACTCCAGGTCGCTGTTGGCGACGATGCGCTCCATGCGCTGCATATCCTGGTATTGGCCGCGTTTGAGCCAGACAAAGTTTTCAGCGAAATTGTCTGACGTGGGTTTGGACTCCGGGATCGCCTCCACGCCGCCGGAGCTGGCAACGATCAGGCGCTTGTTTCCTTGGCGCCGCATCGCGGTGATGATCGCGGCGGTGCCGACGGAATAGAGGTCGACCGACGTGACTTCTTCGCCCGGCACATAAGACGGCCCAACCAAAGAGATAACCACCTCGTCGCCGTTCAGCGCCGCAGCCAGGCTGTCGACATCATAAACATCGCCCTTCACCGCCCGGAACTTGGGGTGGGTGACGGTGATCCGGTCTGGCGACCGTGCCAGGCCAACGACCTGCCGGCCCTGATCAAGCGCCAGTTCGATGATGGCGGGAGCCGACCGCGCCGTGGCGCCGATCACGGCGATGGGTTTGAGCGTATCCGCCATGGCGTTAGCAGTGTTTAACAGCACGAAACCTATCGCCAACCCCATCGCCAATCCCATCAAGGGCGGTTTCGCGATCATGCGCTAGGCCTCCTCTTCTTGAGGCAGGGTCATCCACGCTTGCGGTATGGGACGCACCTTTGTCGATCCACCGGCATCCAGCACACCCTCAGGCGCGGCACGCCACTGCGGCAGACGCACAAACGCCAGTCCAAAGCCGTCGATCGAGGATTTCATTTCGCCGGCGTCTTTGCCATCGGCAGTGAGGGGGGCTCCGGGTGATACGTCGCCACCTTCAATGACCACCGGCAGCAGCCGCTTCTTGATCAAGGCACGGTAGTGGGTGCGCGCGGTCAGCTCTTGGCCGATGTAGCACCCTTTCTGAAAGTCGACGCCGTGCAATTCCGAAAAGCCGTTTTCCAACAGCAGAGCTTTCTCGACCTCCATATCCCGGCTGCCGTCGGGCACGCCCAGCTGAATTCTATGCAGGTCATAGGCCGCGCCGTCTGCTTCTATTGCGCCAAGATCTGAACACCAGGCTTGAATGTGTTCGGGCGGTGCGATTAGACGCGCGCCTAACTCTTGTAGGCGCGGGTCACCGAACACCACACCCGGTTCCAACGCTCCGCATTGTCCTTGTTCAGGTGCGCCCTCAACCGACCATGCGGCGGCGACGGCGAAGGAGTCCTCCGCCACGATCTCGACTTTCGCCCGCAGTTTGAATCGGCTCAGGCGCGTCATGAGGTCATCCCGCCGTGCCGCCTCGCAGTCGAGGAGGAGAGAGTCCCCCTCCGCAGCAATCATGAACTCGTGCAGGAATTTTCCCTGGGGGGTGAGAAACGCCGCCCAAACTGCGTGTCCCCCTGTGGTCGGTTCCACGTCGTTCGATACCAGCCCTTGCAGGAACGATACGCGGTCGTCTCCGGATATCCGGATAACGGCGCGGTGGGTCAGAACAGAAAACGAGGCGTTAGGCACGATGGAGGACAGCCTTGGGGTCGGTAGGGTCCCTAGCAATTTAGTGCGTTGCCCGTAAGGGGCAAGGGGGGTGGACGTCCGCGCTGATTGCTTGGCACTTTCGCGCGGGGGCGGGTATAACCCGCGGCTATGAATATCGTGATGTTTGACGACTCTGTCCCCTTCGACGGTTTTACCGCCGCGACCAAACCGCTCGGCGGGGCGGAAAAGGCCTTTGCTGCCCTGGCCGGTGCCCTCGCCAAGGCGGGGCATACAGTCACCGTGATGAACCGGTGCAAGCACGCTCTCATGGCTGAAGGTGCGCGCTGGCGGCCCTTGGATAACGCCCGTCCGAGCGAGGCGGACGTTCTCATCGCGCTGCGCCGCCCGGACCTCCTGGGCGAGGTCCGCCGCGTCGACTCGCGCATTCTGCTTGTGCCGGGAGATCCCAAGTATCTCGGCAACGCGCAAAACTCAGACCTGCTGGCGTCGTATGCGCCACACCTGTTGTTCCTGACCGAACGCCAAGCGGCGGCCTATGGCGGGCGCTTGTCGGCGGTCGTCGCGCCGCCGGGCGTAAACAAGGCGTTCTATGCGGACAAGACCGACGCGGAGACGTATCCCGACGCAAATCATCCGGTGATTCCCGTCGAGGAGCCGGACGAAAAAGAGGCCGAGCCCGAACTGCCAGCGCCGGAGGCTATCGTCACCACCCATCCCATGCATGGGTTGTCGTCGATCCTTGATATGTGGCGGGATCGCATTCATCCCACACTCAAAGATGCCAAGCTCACCATCTACTCCGCCGTGCTCAACAAAGGCATGAGCGGCGAAGCAGTGCCCGAGGCCATTCACCCCGTGCTCGAACAGGTGCGTGCGTGCGGGGATCTCAATGTCGAGGTGTCTTCGCCGAAGGGCGACCGGGCGATGGCTGAGGCCTACCGCCGGGCCCGTGTGCATCTTTATCCCGGCCACCCGCGGGATTATGCCTGTTGGACTCTCAGGGACAGCCAGGCCTCAGGCTTGCCGGCCGTCGCTAAGAATCTGGGCGGGGTCGAGGATGCCATCGATAACGGCCAAACCGGGTTTGTCGTTCCCGACGATGACGCCTTTGCCAATGTTGCTTTGCAGTTGCTCACGGATGGCGGGGTGTATACGTCATTGCACGAAAACGCATCGACCGTAGAGCGTCGGCAGACCTGGGCGACGGCTGCGAACATCGTGTCTCAACTCTGGCTTTAACGGCCAAGGCGCCATGCGTCTCCTGTTCATCACCGCAACGCGCATCGGCGACGCCGTTATCTCAACCGGCCTGTTGAATCACATCATTGGCGAGAACCCGGACGCGCGTGTCACGGTGGCTTGCGGACCACTTGCCGAGAGTTTGTTCGCCCAAGTTCCGGGTCTGGAGCGCGTGGTTGTCGTCGAGAAAAAACCGTATGGGCGCCACTGGTTTGACCTGTGGAGAGAAATAAGGCCGACGAAGTGGGACCTCGTTATCGATCTGCGCCGATCGCTGGTGTCGTATTTTGTCAGCGCCGATCAACGCCTCAGGCTCCAGCGGGATGATCGAACCGAACATCGTGTCGCGTTCCTGAGTCGTTTGCTTGACGTGAGCCCACCGGCCGCGCCCTCGTTGTGGCTGGCCGACGCCCATCATCGCGCCGCGGACGATATATTAAGGAACGCCTCCCGTCCGCTGGCCCTTTGCCCGGTTGCTGCCCGGCCGGAAAAAACCTGGCCGCGGGAAAAGTTCGAGGACTTGGCCCGCGCGTTAGTCTCTGACGGCGGGGCAATGCCTGGCGCGCCGGTAGTTCTGGTCGGGGCCGAGGCAGACCGCCCAGCCCTCACGCAAATGCGTGATGCGTTACCGGGTGTGCCGGTTATCGACCTCATCGGATGCCCTGACCTTCTCAAGGTTGCGGCCGTTCTCTCGCGCTGCCGGGTGGTTGTCGCCAACGACTCTGGTATGGCCCATCTCGCCGCTGCTACGGGTGTTCCCACCGTTGCTCTCTTTGGTCCGACCCGCCCCGATCTCTATCGGCCCTGGGGGGCGCATGTTCATGTCGTCGAAGCGGCTTTCCACGCTCAATCCTCGAGTCTTGAAGCGCTCGAAGTGCAGCCGGTTGCCGCGGCCGTCACCGCTCTTTTGGCGTAATAGCGCAGTCCCTGGTATAAGGTTTCTTGTCGATACTGGACTCTGGCTGAGGTGGGGGTGGCTGGGCCCAAAATCGCAACAGGGGAACTGCGTGCTAAGCCCATGAATATCTTGCATGCCATGTCCGGCGAGGAATTTGGCGCGACGGAAACCGCATTCGAGCGGACTGTTGCGGCGCTTGCGCACTATGACGTGGCCCAGCGCATTGTCATTCGCGCCAATCCGGAACGGGCGGCACGTCTCAAGACGGCCGGACTGGAGCCTATCCAGTTGCCTTTTCGCAAGCGGTTCGATTTCTCGAGCAAGCGACGTTTTCAAAACGAAATATCGTCATTCGGTCCGGACGTTATCGTCAGTTGGACGCCGGACGTGTCCGCTTTGATCGAGAGCCAGCCGGCTCAGCATCTCGGCTACGTGGGCAATGACTTCGTGCCCGCAAAGTATCAATTTTGCGACCATCTATTTACGCTGACGGCCCAGAGAGCAGAGCGTGTCGTCACGGCAGGGTGGCCGGCAGATAAGATTTCCACTCTGCTGCCCATAGTTGCACCAAACGAAATACACGCAATTGATCGCAACACGTGGTTCACACCTGAGACCGCGAAGCTGTTGGTCGTTGTCGCGCGGCTTGAGCCCGAGCACGGAATAAACGTGTTGATGGAAGCTGTCGCGCGAATTTCCGGCTTGTATCTCTGGATCGCTGGTGATGGCTCCAAAAGGCAGGAGTACGAAGAGACAGCTCTGGAGCTCGGCATTAAACCGCGTACCCGGTTTGTCGGATGGCGGCACGATGCGCCACAACTGGTTGCCGCGGCTGATCTGGTGGTTTGCCCATCACGGCAGGACGATATTGGTGAGTTGGTTTTGGCGGCTTGGGCAAGTGGCAAGCCGGTCATCGCTGCTGACAGCGTCGGGCCAGGGCTCTTGATCAAGCATCGGGAAACCGGCGTGCTGGTCCCGATCGCCGATGTGCGCAGTTTGTCGGAAGCGATCAAGTGGGTGCTGCGTGATCCTGATTTTTCAGGCCGGATTGCATCCGGCGGGGCGAACGCGTTTGCAGAGTCCTACACCACCTCGCTGGTCGCGCCGAAGTATCTTGATCTATTCAAGTCTGTTGCGGCGGCGAAAGATGAACCTCTGCCTGAAAGTGATTCTCTACCTGAAAGCCCACCTGAAAGTTCCGCGGGCGGTTAACTGATATGTGCGGAATTGCAGGCGGTATGAGCAAGAATAGCTCGCCGCCGCCAACTGATGTTCTTCAAAAATTGCAGCGCGCCGTGCGTCACCGGGGTCCCGATGGCGACGGGCTGCACGTTTCCGAACAAACGGCGCTGGTGCATACGCGCCTTGCCATCATCGACGTGCAGACTGGAGCCCAACCTTTTGTGTCTAGTGAGGGCATTGCGCTGGTGGCCAACGGCGAAATCTATAATGACCCGCAGATACGGCAGGCCCTGAGGGACGAACCGTATAAAACCGGCAGCGACAACGAGTCGATCCTGCATCTCTATCGGCGCTACGGACTTAGATTTGTCGACCACCTCGGAGGTATGTATGCGCTTGCGCTGCACGATCCGGTGGAAGACCGCCTTGTTCTGGCCCGCGATCCCTTTGGTATCAAGCCGCTGTACATTGCCGACACACCGGATGCCTTCTGGTTTTCTTCTGAACCGGCGGCGTTTGTCGAAGCGGGCCTGATTGCGCCCAAGGAGAATGCGCCGGCGCGCGAAAAGCTGTTCGGACTTCAGTTTGTGTCGGGAGAGGCTGCGGCAATCACCGGCGTCACCCGCGTTGCGCCCGGTGAAACTCTCGTCATCAAATCCGGTGAAATCATGTCACGGTCAAAGAGAACCGTGATTTCAAAAACCGGCGGCTTACCGCAGGCTAATCTCCCGGACTTCGGTGCACTCTGGCTTGAAGCCGTGGACCGTCATCGGCGTAGCGATGTGTCCTACGGCGTGTTCCTCTCCGGAGGGATCGACTCTTCGGCGCTTCTTGCGGCCATGGCCCAACTGGAGTCACGTCCGGTCATCGCCTATACCGCCGCGTTTGATTCACCAGAGGTGCACGACGAAACGGCACTAGCGGCTGGCGTTGCTCAGTCGGTGGGCGCGGATCATCGGCCAATCATGATCGCCGAAGATGATTTTATCACACATTTACCGGCTATCGCGGCGGCCCTGGATGACCCGGTCGCGGACTATGCCGTTGTGCCGACGTTTTTGCTGGCCAAAGCCGCAGCCAAAGACGTCAAGGTCGTCCTTACGGGGGAAGGGGGCGACGAAGTCTTCGGCGGCTACGGACGCTACCGCGCGGCCAGCCGCCCGTGGCCCTTCCGCAAAGCGCCGTGGCGGCGTCACCGCCTGCCGGAATCGCTGTTCAAGGACCGAAGCAATCAGGTTTGGCGCGACGACATTGCCGCAACGGAACGGTCCCTGGCAGGGGCGGACTGGTCAAGGCTGCAGCGCGCCCAACTGCTTGATATTGCCCATTGGCTGCCGGACGATCTGTTGTGCAAGGTCGATCGCTGTTTGATGGCGCATGGGGTTGAAGGCCGTGTTCCGTTTCTGGCCGAAGCCGTCGCCCAGTATGGTCTTAACCTCCCTGACTCGGCCAAAGTCCGGGGCCGTCTCGGCAAGTGGATCGTGCGGAGTTGGCTCGATCGCCATCTGCCTCAGGCGGCGCCCTTCAGCCGCAAGCGGGGCTTCACCGTGCCCGTGGCGTCCTGGCTTCAGGCGCATGGGTCTGCGCTTGCGGACGCGGTGGCCGCCCAGCCTGGGGTCCAGCACGCTTTCGACGAGGAAGCCGTGCGCGGGTTGTTTCAGTCCGTGACGCCCCAAACCGGTTTCGCGGCCTGGATGGTGCTGTTCTATGCACTCTGGCATCAATGTCATATGGTGGGTGTTGCCTCGCACGGCGATGTGTATGAGGTCCTGAATGCGAACTGACCGCGTCCCCGCGCGGCAAGGAGTTTAAGTGGCTGACAGGTTTGACCTGGTCATCGCTGGCGCGACCGTGTGGACCCCAAGCGGGCCGGTGGAAACCGATATCGGAGTTCGGGCCGGCCGCTTTGCCGGGTTCGGGCACTTGCGTGGCGTTTCTGAAACAGAGATTGATGCGTCGGGGCTGACCGCGCTGCCGGGGGTCATCGACAGCCAGGTCCATTTCCGTGAACCCGGTCTTGAGCACAAAGAGGATCTTGAAGCTGGAACCCGTGGCGCTGCTTTAGGTGGCGTTGTTGGGGTGTTCGAAATGCCGAACACCGACCCGCCAACCACCACGGCAGAGGCCATCAATGACAAAATCACCCGTGCGCTCGGGCGGGCTTGGGTGGACTTCGCTTTTTTTGTCGGCGCCAGTCCGGAGAACGTCACGGAGTTGGGCACGCTAGAGCGCCTGCCTGGCGTATCCGGGGTGAAGATGTTCATGGGCTCGTCGACTGGGACGCTTCTGGTTCCGGACGACAACAACGTCTTAAAGGTTCTTCAGAATGGCCGCCGCCGGATGGCCGTGCATTGTGAGGACGAAGAGCGCCTGAAGGAACGTGCCAGCCTGGTGAAAGGCGGCGCGCCTGTGGCGATGCATGCCGAGTGGCGCGACGTCGAGACCGCGCTGAGGGCGACAACGCGGCTGGTGCGCCTGGCGCACGAAGCCGGTCGGCGTGTGCATACCCTTCACATTACCACCGCGGAGGAGATGGCTTTTCTAAAAGACCACCGCGATGTCGCGACGGTGGAGGTCCTGCCGCAACATCTCACGCTCTCGGCGCCGGAAGCCTACGAACGGCTGGGATCGCTCGCGCAGATGAATCCGCCGATCCGCGAGTCCCGTCACCGTGAGGCACTTTGGCAGGCGGTGCGGGACGGTCTCGTCGATTGCCTCGGGTCCGATCACGCACCGCACACTCTGGAAGAAAAGCAACGGCCTTATCCGCAAAGCCCCTCCGGGCTGACCGGCGTTCAAACGCTGGTGCCGATCATGCTGGATCACGTCAACGCTGGCCGTCTCTCGCTGCAACGCTTTATCGATCTCACCAGTGCCGGACCGGCGCGCGTCTTTGGATTGGCGGGTAAGGGGCGGGTCGCCCTTGGCTATGACGCCGACATCACCCTCGTCGACCTCAAGGCCAAACGCACGATCACCAACGATTGGATTGCTTCGAAGTCCGGATGGACCGCTTACGACGGGCAAACGGTGACCGGTTGGCCCACGGCGACCATCGTGCGTGGTCAAGTCGTTATGCAAGACGACGAGCTTGCGGCGCAGCATATTGGTGCGCCTTTCAGGTTCACGGAAACACTCTAGGAGGTCGCGCTCCTACGGCACCGCCAGGTACGCGCAGCTTTCCTCGGTCGGAACCTGGGCCATCACACGGTCGTACATCTCACTCGCGCGTTCGATCATCGGGTTAATGTCCAGTCCGAGAATGAACTCCTCTGCCGCGAGTTCGAGCGTTTTCTCGGCAAACGTCGCGGTGAAGTCATCCCGTGACGCATACCGTTCGGTGATCGCGAGGCGTGGGTCGTCCTGGGCGGTGCGCTCCGGGACTGTGCGGGCAAAGGGGATAAAACTGCCAAACCACCGAGACAGCCGTTCGGGCGCGCCGGTTTCCGCGTTTTGCGGGTTCCAGCCCACATAGGTACCGAGAGGAACGCTGATATCCGGCATCATGATGCCGCCCGTATCAATCCCATCTTCATTCGGCGCGGGAACCCGTGCCGCAAAGGGCTGCCCCCGGTCCGGCGGAACCACTGTGGCGATGCCTTCGCCGGCGAATCGCGGGCCATGATCAAGGCGCGGCGGAAAGAGCGGTGCGTTGGGAGTCCTCAGGAAAGCGGCGTCCGGGAATGCCGCAACATACTGCTCCGCCGGCAAAAGCCCGCCGTCAGCAATCTTCGGATAGCGGCTCTCGGGCGGTTCGCGGTCTAGGGTGACCCAGGCGTCCAGATGCGAGAGCAGGGCGCGTATGATGGGCCGGTAGTCCAAGGGGTTGCGGCAATGGACCAGGGTGCCCCGCTCAAATGACGTCCCGGTGACATGCTGTCCGCCTGCAATCATATAAATACGAGCGGACGATGCCGGAGGAATGTCCGCTGTCCCATCGGTGGCTGTGTGCGTTAGGGACGCCGACCTTGCCCAGTATTCGGTGGAGGTGTTGACGATGAACAGCTTCGGCACCGCATTCAACCGCTCAGCTTCGGTCAACAGGCTGCCTGTCTCTCCTGTCACATCGTCCGTCTGTTCTGAGGTGGTAAACGGGAAAAAGTCGGTGGGAAAGTCCAGTTCGATATCGGGGCTGAAGTGGCGGGTGGTCTGCGCGAAGCGGAAGTTGAAACTTCCCTTGCCGCCACCGGCGATATCGATCATAGCTGCGTCGAACACCATGCGGCCCACCTCGTCGACATGCAGGCCTTCCCATAGAAGCGTATTCAGCACGCGTCCCGACTGAGACATGCCGTACGCAATGACCGCCTGCGGCAATGCACCGCCGCTGGCAACAAAGGGGTTCGGGGTGCCGCTAGAGTCGCCGCGCTCAAACCGGAAGAACGACATGGCATCGCGGATGGCGGCCAGCCCCAGGCCGGTCACGCGCGGGTTTTTGGCGGTGTATTCAAGCCGGTACACTTTTCCGGGCTCAAATCCCTCACTCAACGTAATCCAAGCCGGGTCGGGCACGGCGATACCGTTGTCCAACCGCGTCAAGCTCCAGGACGTGCGGGGGAGCAGCTCATACCGCTCAGCACCCGGGCCGCGCACTGACAGGCGGGCATCAGGGGTGTCTGGGTTCGCGGGCGGGTAGCCAATGGCGCCCATGCCGACATGCTTTGCGCTCGCTATAGGTGACGACGGTGCAATTTCAGTCACGATCCGGCCGGTGATCGCGCTGCCGTCCTGGTTGACGGCGACGGGCAGATCGATCGTCAGGTTTTGTGCACCCGGTATCACGTCCCAGTTCCACCCGGTCCATAGGATCGAGTAGCCCTGCTCGATTAGGAAGCCGTTGCCCATGTCTTCGCGGGTTCGCGCGCCGCCCCGGCCGGTCGCGTTGTTCAATCGGGACAGGATCGTCATATTGCCCCGGTTGGTCACGTCATAAATCAGCCGGCCATTACGCCGCTCAGGATCAAACGGCATGACGAGGACAAAATCGCTTTTAAAGACGACCTTTCCGTCTTGGGTTTGCGGTGCCCGTTCTAAGTCATGAATCGCGGTGTTGAATTCTGACTGAGGATCGACGCTGTACGTGAGGTGCCCGGACAACCGGACGTAAGGCCCGACGGCACCGAAGGAGGCGCCGTCGGCGACCAGCGAGCGTTCCAAAATATCAATGCGCTCGACTGCGCCTTGCACTGGTGCGACGCCCAGGCTCAGGATCAAAACGAGCAATCGGAACAGAAAACTTTTCCGCAGGTTCACGTGTCACTCCGAATCACAGGCATACGTCTTACGTCCCTAGGTCTATTGATTTATGGTGCCCGGGTAAAGCCAAGGAAGGTGCCATGATCGATCTCTATTCCGTGCCGACGGCCAACGGCCAACGCGTCCACATCATGCTGGAAGAAACCGGGCTGGCCTATACACCGCACGCCGTTGACCTGCCGGGCGGTGGGCACTTGACGGATGACTTCCGCAAGAAGAACCCGTTTGGCCGTGTGCCTGCGCTAATCGACAATGATGGGCCGGATGGCAAACCGGTGACGCTGTTCGAAGGGCATGCCATTCTGTTCTACTTGGCTGAGAAGGCGGGGATGCTCTACCCCGGCGACCTGGCGACCCAGGCGGAAATTCATATGTGGATGGGTGCGATCTCGGCCAACATTGCACCGGCGTTTTCGGCTCAGTTTTGGTTCACGGTGATTGCGCCGGACGGCGGCGAGGCGGCCCTGAAGCGTGCATTGTCGGAAGCGCATCGCGGGCTGGCCGCGTTGGACACCCACCTGGATGGACGCGCGTATATGGCCGGCGACGAATACTCCATCGCCGATATTCATGCCTATCCGGTCGCGGCGACATCAGCGGCGCGGCTCGAAGGCGGACTAGATGGTTATGCGAACATCCAAAAGTGGGCCGACGGGATTGCGAAGCGACCGGCCGTTCAAGCGGGTATGAACGTGCTCGCCGACTCACACTAAGTCCGTCTGTGCCTTTAAGATAAAACAGTCTTCCCGCAGGTAGCGCAGATATGTCTGCGGCGTTTCCGCTCCTCCGACACGATCTGATTGGCTGAAGTCTCGGTCAGCATATATTCGTGCTGTGCTGCTTTGAGGCTTGCAAGCTCGCTCTCGTCCATCTCACCGTCCTGCAGTGCCATATCCACACGGTGGCGGAACTCTTCGCGGCGGTTATGCAGTTCTTCCGAGAACCGCGATGCCAGCATACCGGCGGGAAGGGCGACCAGCCCAATGCCCAAGATCATGATCGCGACCCCGATGACGCGCCCGACAACTGTGATGGGCGTGACATCACCATAGCCGACCGTCGTCAAGGTCACGGCGGCCCACCACATGGCTGCAGGAATGCTGCCGAACGCCTCCGGTTGCACATCCCTTTCGACGAGGTACATCCCGCTCGCCGCGATAACGATCAGTACCAGGACGATAAAAATGGCCCCCAGCATTGCCGGACCCTCTGTCCGGATAACGCGCCATAACACGACGAGCGGTGAGAAAAACCTGACCAATTGCAGGAGGCGGAGAAGCCGTAAGGCGATCAGGCTTTGCGCACTCACCACGTCAAAGATGGCGAGGTAAAGCGGCACGATGGCGATGACATCAATGATTGCAAGCGGCGAGAACGCGAATTTCAATCGCGCTTTGTGAGGAGGAAGTTCAGCGTAGTCCGGGCGTTCCACGCAACTCCACATCCTGAGGAACCATTCACCGGTGAAGACCACCGCTGACACCAATTCGATCAGCGAAAAGATCATTTCGTGTTCGAGGTAAAGAGACTGGACCGACGCCAAAATCACGGCGACGACGTTGATGACGATCATGCAGGTGATAAAAATCGTCAGAAGAACTGATGCCAGCGGGCGTGGCGGATCGTTCGACAACAAAATATGTACGGTATGACGCATGGAATGATGCATGGGTCAGAGGCCTCTCGCCGCCAGCTATTTGAACGGGTCCCTATCTTCCACTATAACGCCCGCACACACCCAGCCCATACTTCATTCAACCGGACTATCGTATCTCCATGACCAAGCCGCTCAGCTGTACGACACGCGATGGCGTCGCCGTCATTACAATCGACAATCCGCCGGTGAATGCACTGGGTCAGCCGATACGGGCGGCAATTCTGGCGGAGGTCGAAAAGGCCGAAGCTGATGAGGGGGTATCAGCGATCCTGTTCGCGGGGGCAGGGCGGATGTTTTCCGCCGGCGCGGATATCCGCGAGTTCGATCACCCGCCCAAAGATCCGACGCTTCCCGACCTCATCGATCGCATCGAACGAAGCACCAAGCCGGTGGCCGTTGCACTGCATGGCACCGTTCTGGGCGGTGGACTTGAGCTGTCCATGGGGTGTCATCTGCGCGTCGCGCGGCGGGGCACGAGGGTCGGTCTACCCGAAGTGCACTTGGGCATCATTCCGGGTGCGGGCGGCACCCAGCGGTTGCCGCGTCTGATCGGGGCCGCGGCGGCCCTTGAGGCCATCACGTCGGGGCGTCACATGACGGCCGAGGAAGCCCACCAACTCGGCCTTATCGATGAATTGACCGAGGGAGATGTCGTGGATGCGGCAGTGGCCGCGCTGGCCAAGCGTATCGCTGCTGGCGACGTACCTACACCCACCTCATCCCGTGACGTGGACCTCGCAGACTTTCCTGATAATGGTTTCGACGCAGCACGCGCTCAGCTGGCCAAAAAACGCCGCGGCTTTGAAGCGCCGCAGGCCTGCGTGGATGCTGTCGAATGGGCGTGTACGGTGCCGTTTGCCGAAGGCCTGCAAAAAGAGCGGGCCAGCTCGGTGAAGCTGAAAGCCTCCGTCCAATCGAAGGCCCAGCGCCATCTGTTTTTTGCCGAACGCACGGCGCTCAAAATTCCGGGAGTCGCTAAGGATACGCCGGTTCAAGATATCGCCACCGCCGGTGTGGTTGGGTCGGGAACTATGGGAACCGGGATCGCACTGTCTATGCTTGGGGCCGGGTTGAAGGTTATCCTGATCGATAGTTCCGAGGATGCACTACAGCGTGGTCTTGGGCGTATCAGGACAACGCTTGAAAAAGATATTCAACGTGGCCGCGTCAGCGCCGAAGACGGCGCGGCGCGGTTGGCGAACCTGTCCGGCAAACAGTCTCTTGAAGCGCTCAAAGATGCTGACATGGTTATTGAAGCGGTGTTTGAGTCTCTTGATCTGAAAAAACAGATCTTTGCCGAACTGGCTCAAATGTGCCGCCCGGATACTATTCTTGCGACCAACACATCCACGCTGGACATTAACGTCATCGCAGCGGCGACGCCCCGTCCCAGCCAAGTGATCGGCACGCATTTCTTCTCGCCCGCGAATATCATGAAGCTGCTTGAGGTGGTACGCGGCGATGCGACCTCGCCAGAGGTCATCGCATCAACGTTGGCGTTTGGCCGGCGTATTGGCAAAACGCCCGTCGTGTCCGGCGTCGGCTACGGGTTCATCGGCAACCGCATGCTTGAGGACTACGTGCGGGAGTCGCAAATGCTGCTGCTCGAAGGGGCGACGCCGGCCCAGGTGGATGGCGCTTTGGAGGCCTGGGGCATGGCCATGGGGCCCTGCGCGGTGATGGATTTGGCTGGGCAGGATGTCAGCTTTCTCACCCGAGATCAGAACCGACATCTCTTGCCCGACGATCCACGCTACTGCGTGCCTGGCGATCTGATGAATGCGGCCGGGCGGTTTGGCCAGAAAACGGGGAAAGGCTTCTACAGCTACCCGGATGGGCGGACGCGCACTGAAGACGATGAAGCCGTTACGATGATCCGCGAGGCAGCAGCTAAGCTAAATGTCCCTCAGCGCGATGACATCACCGAAGACGAAATCCTGGCCCGGTGTTTGTATGCGCTCATCAACCGTGGGGCACAGCTGCTGGACGACGGCATCTCCATACGTGCCAGCGATATTGATGTCGTCTGGGCCGCCGGATACGGTTTTCCAGCGTATCGCGGCGGACCGATGTTTTACGCCGATACCATTGGCTTGAAGGCTGTCAGCGGTGCGTTCAAGGACTTCGCCCAGCGCTTCGGCGACGGCTATGGGTACTGGACGCCCGCGCCCCTTCTGGTCAAGCTGGCAGACGATGGACAGACGTTCGCCGAGTATGATCTCGCCCGCACCGCAAAGGACTGATCGTGGATATTTTTGACCTGTCCGGGAAAGTCGCCATCGTCACCGGCTCGTCCCGTGGCATCGGCCGCTCCATCGCGCGTATGTTGGCCGAGGCCGGGGCTAAAGTGACGGTCACCAGCCGCAAGGCTGAGGCGTGTGAGGCTGTTGCCAAGGAAATCGCGGCGGACGGTGGCAAGGCCATCGCGGTGCCGTGCAACGTCTCCGACAAAGTTCAGGTCTCGAACCTGATAAAAGAGACAACGGCGCAGTTGGGCCCGGTCGATATCCTGGTGTGCAATGCGGCCGCCAATCCTGCCTACGGTCCGATGAGCGAACTTGACGACCGGGCGATGGAAAAAATCGTTTCAACCAATATCCAAGGACCGGTGTGGTTGATCAATCTAGTCGCGCCACAGATGAAAGAGCGCGGCCAGGGCTCAATCATTCTTTTGTCGTCCATTGCAGGTTTGGCGGGCAGCCGGAACATTGGTGCGTATGCCATGTCCAAGGCCGCAGACGCCCAACTGGCACGCAACTATGCAGTCGAGCTTGGCGCCGAAGGCATTCGTGTGAACGCCATTGCGCCCGGCTTGGTCAAGACGGACTTTGCCCGCGCCTTGTGGGAAGGGGAAGAGGGCAAAGCCTTCGCCGCACGCACACCTCTCGGCCGGTTGGGAGAGCCCGAAGATATCGCCTCAGTCGCTGTGTTTCTGGCGTCCGACGCGGCCAAGTTCGTCACGGGCCAAACCCTTGTTGTCGATGGCGGCGTCCTCATCAACGATCCGTTCTGAGAAAGCCGCACATGGCCGATACTTTTGTCCCGCTGCGGGATCTTCATTTCCTGTTGTACGACGTTCTCGACGTCGAACGTTTGACTAAAACCCCGAGATATGCGGACCACGACCGTGACGTGTTCAATGCCGTGTTGGACACAGCGGACGCCATCGCGCGTGATCATTTCGCCCCGCACGCCGCCCTGGTGGATGCTACGGAACCGACGTTCGATGGCACGGGTGTCAAAATAATCCCCGAAGTCCAGGCCGCATTGCATCACTACATCGATGCCGGCCTCATGGGGGCGACCTTTGATGCCGATGCCGGGGGTTTGCAGCTTCCCATGGTCATCGGACAGTCTTGTCAGGCCTTGTTTTCGGCCGCCAACATCTCGACCACGGCGTATCCCTTCCTGACCATCGGTGCTGGCAACATGCTCGCCGCGTTCGGCTCGTCCCAGCAGAAAGAAACGTTTCTCAAACCCATGGTTGAGGGCCGGTTCTTCGGCACCATGTGTCTATCAGAGCCCCAGGCGGGGTCGTCGCTCACCGATATCGTCACCAAAGCCGAGCCGGCAGACGACGGGCGCTACCACATCACCGGCTCCAAGATGTGGATCTCCGGCGGGGAACACACTCTGGCCGAAAACATCGTGCACATGGTCCTCGCCAAGATTCCCGGCGGCCCTCCCGGAGTCAAAGGCATCTCTTTGTTCGTCGTGCCCAAGCGGCGGGTCAACGACGACGGCAGCCTTGGGGACAGCAATCACGTCGCCTTGGCCGGTCTCAATCACAAGATGGGATACCGGGGCACCGTCAACACGCTCCTCAATTTCGGCGAAGGTGGAGACACCTGGGGCTACCTGGTCGGCGAGCCGCACAAAGGCCTGTCCTACATGTTCCACATGATGAACGAGGCCCGGATCGGCGTCGGGCTCGGCGCGGCAGCCATCGGCTACGCCGGGTATCGCGCGAGCCTGGAATATGCAAAGGAGCGCCCGCAGGGCCGCCATCCGGACAGCAAAGACCCCGCGAGTACCCCAGTGATGATCGCCGAGCACGCCGATGTGCGGCGTCTGTTGCTGGCCCAGAAGTCTGCGGTTGAGGGCGCGTTGGCGCTCGTTTTGTACTGCGCCCGGCTGGTCGACGAACAGAAAACGGCAACCGGCGAAGACGAGCGGGCGCGTCTCACTCTGCTGCTTGATATTCTTACGCCGATTGCGAAGTCCTGGCCGTCGGAGTTCTGCCTCGAGGCCAATAAACATGCCATTCAAGTGCTCGGCGGCTATGGGTATACCCGTGACTATCCGGTCGAGCGGCTCTATCGCGACAACCGCCTCAACGCCATTCACGAGGGCACCCACGGCATTCAGGGCCTCGACTTGTTGGGCCGCAAGGTTGTCATGCAAGGCGGCGCGGCGTTTACCGCCCTGACCGGTGAAATCCGACAGACAATCGTCCAAGCCAAAGACTCCAACACCCATGCCGAGCAGGCAGGGGCTCTGGAAAGCGCGGTGTCGCGGATCGAAGCCGTAACCGCTACGCTGATTTCAGTGCGGGATCAGGACATCCGGCGCGCTCTTGCCGACGCGACGCTGTACCTCGACACGCTGGGTCATGTCGTCATTGCCTGGATGTGGCTGCGCCAAGCCATCGCTGCCGTGTCATGTGGTCAATCCGCCGCCGACGAGGAAGCCGACTTTTACGCCGGCAAGCTTGCGGCCTGCCGCTACTTTTTCCGGCGCGAATTACCGAAAGTCTTCACTCAGGCCGACCTGCTCGAGCAGATGGACGACACTGCGGTCTCCACGCCGGTCTCCCACTTATAGTCGATCTAAGTCCGGACTAGGCCGGGCCTTCCGGTCCAAGGGCGGCCACATCCTGCCGCCAGTCGTAGTCCGGCGGCCCGTCGTCATTGAGAAGGGCGAACGATTTTCCCATGAGAACTTCGTCGTGCAGGCTTGCGACAGCAACGGTGGCCACATCGCCGATGTCGACCCGCCGTTGCGCCATGGGCAGGGTGATGTACGCCGGCCGCGTCATCGCGCGGATCGCCCATTGTCCCCCAGGATTATCCAGTAGACCGGCGGGTCCAATAATCGTATAGGGCAAGCCGCTTTCTTTGAGGCGGTTTTCCGCTTTGGTTTTCCAAAACCCGACGTATCCGAACAGCGGGTTGCGCGTCTGATCGCGCGCGGGCCCGGCTGAGCCCGAAGAGATTAAGGTGAAGTGGCGAAGTTTGTTGTCCTTCGCCCGGTCGACAAGATGCCGCACACCGAGATAATCGACGAACTGCCCGCCATTGGGGCCTGCGAATTGCGTGTAGCCGATGGAACAAATCACGGCATCAGCGCCGTCTAGTGCCCGGGCGATATCCAATGGGTTGCGCACGTCGCACGACACCCATTCATCAACTGCCGGATTGCTGCCTTCCGCCCGCGCCGCGTTCCGGGTGAGGCCGCGCACGCGGTATCCAGCCGCGGCGGCCTCAGTCGCAACGCGCCGTCCTGTACGGCCGGTCGCACCTGCGATCGCAACCGTCCAGGTCCGGGGTTGAGCGCGAAGATATGTTGGCGCCGCCAGCGCCCCTGCCAAAACGGACAGTGCTGTCCGGCGTGTTGTTGGTTTCTTGCGCACGTCCATCTCTCCGTTACTGCGCTAAGCGATGACACGTGGCCAGGCCGCCTGCGGTGAGTTCCGCGGCTTCATCGAACCCGATTTGAAAGACCCATTGATCGAGGTTTGGCCAATAGTCGAGCATGGTGTGGGTGGCTTGGCTCAGGGTGCAGAACCAACCCGACGTGCTTTCGATGGGTACGGTTTGGCCGCGCATGCCCTGGCTAGTCAGAAAAAACCGCCGGATCGCCGCGTCTTCGTCATCCAGCGCATCCACCTCCGCAATTGCTGGAAGGTCGAGCGGCATGTCGATGGTCTTGGAGGTTTTCTCCAACTCTTCGGCAAGGCTCGCGTGTGTCATGCTTAAACACACAAGAACCGTGATCAACTGCCCCATGTTAGCTTTTCGCGACATAGCCAGGGTCTTCCAATATCGAGTTCGCAAGTGTCTTCAGGCTACGGGACAGATACAGCCTACGCAATCCGGATGCATCCGGGTGCGAGCTATGTCTCGACTCAGCGCTCGGATCGGGTCAAAATTGCAGGTAGGGGAATAGCGTTCGTCCGGGAGGCCAGTGTGAGTTTCAAGAAACGCATCGTCTTTTTCGTCGTCGGCTTGGCTGTGGCTGTGCTCACCATGAATTTGGTGTTCGGATCCGAGGTGCGGGCGCAAACGCCTGAGGAAAACGCACAGATATTGTCCTCGGTGAAAGCCTGGGTGACGGGGCGGTACTCCAGCGAAGAGCAGGTCGAGCGGGATTTTGCGAATGAGGTGCCCGATAATCTGCAACACCGCCTTATGTACCAATTGTTCGCACCGGTCGAAGTGGATTTCGCCGACGGTGTGTTTGTTTATCAGCAGTCGTCGATGGACGGCAGCGATGACCCCGAGTGGGTCACGCGCAAAGGTCTGCTTCATTTCTACGTCAACGATGCCACCGGGCAAGTCCACCAGCGGGAACTCGCTTTCAAAGATGCTGATCAGTTCGTCAACGTCCACAATGATCCGTCCGTCCTGGACGGCCTGTCCTTGGATGACTTTACCTGGCGCGATGGCTGCGACTTCAAGCTGACTCTCGAGCCCGGCGGGCAGGCCATTTCAGGCCCGATGGATTTCGGCAGTTGCCGCATGGAAAATCCTGGCAGCGGCGAAGACATGGTCGCCGAAGACAAAATTCGCATCACGCCTGACGAATATTGGTTTCTCGGCCGCTATCTCAACGCTGAAGGGCAGGTGGTGTGGGGCACCGAAAGCGACGAGATGAACAAGCTCAAGCGCGTCGCACCTTTGGCGGATGAGGGTGGCGTGTTGGTGTTTGGCGGCACCCGGGGAACAGGACTGGAAATCGTCAAGCTGCTCGCGGGCCGTGGCGAGGAGGTTACGGTTTTCGTTCGTCCGACATCGGACCGGTCGCAACTCACGCCCTTAAATGTGACGTTTGCGGTGGGTGATGCCTTGGATGCGCAGTCGGTGGCAGATGCGTTTCGTCAGGATGATTTCCGCGCGGTGATCAGTTCTCTCGGCAGCCGCAGAGGCGATAGCCCGGTCGATGACGTGGGTACCATCAACGTCACCGATGCGGCCAAAGCCGCGGGTGTGGATCGCATCCTCATGGTGAGTTCGCTTGGGGCCGGAGAGAGCCGCGACCTGTTGCCGTTCTATGTGAAGTGGATTCTCGGTGCGGGCCTCGACCGTAAGACCACGGCAGAGAACTACATCCGCGACAGCGGACTGGACTACACCATCATCAGGCCAGGGGGGCTTCAGGATGAACCGGCGACCGGGATTGGAGCCATTGTCGAAGAAGGACAGCCGATCAAAGTTAAAAGTATTCCCCGGGCGGAGGTGGCGCGCTTACTGGTCGCCGCGTTCGACGACCCCGCGTCGGTTGGCAAGGTGTATCACACGATTCCTGAACCCCAATAACCGAAGGCGCGCTATCTCGACCGCATGTCAGTGAATCGCTTCAATAATCCCGGCGATACCCTGGCCCCCGCCGATGCACATGGTGATCAGGCCGTATCTTCCGCCTATACGCTGTAGCTCATAGATCGCTTTGACCGTCAGGATCGCGCCCGTCGCGCCAACGGGATGGCCGAGCGCGATCGCGCCACCATTGGGGTTGGTCTTGCCTTCCGGGAAGCCGAGGTCTTTGGCAACCGCACAGGCCTGTGCGGCAAACGCCTCGTTGGACTCAATCACATCCATGTCTTCAATCGAGAGCCCGGTTTTCTTGAGCAAGCGCTGCACCGCCGGCACCGGCCCGATACCCATGATCGAAGGTTCAACCGCCGCATGGGCATATCCAACCAGACGCGCCATCGGCTTCGCGCCGCTGCGGCCCGCAGCGCCTTCCTCCATCATCACCAGAGCCGCTGCCCCGTCGTTGATGCCTGATGCGTTTCCGGGGGTCACCGATCCGTCTTTTTTGAAAACGGGACGCAACCCGCCTAGGCTATCCAAGGTGACGTCGGCGCGAATGTGTTCATCTTGATCGAACGCGACGGTTTCTTTGCCTTTGCGTACTTCGACCGGCAGGATTTGGCTTTGAAAGCGCCCTTCCGCTCGCGCATGGGCCGCGCGCCGGTGACTCTCAACAGCGATCTTGTCTTGGGTCTCGCGATCGATCTGCCACTGGTCCGAAATGTTTTCCGCCGTAATGCCCATGTGGCCGTGTCCGAACGGATCGTTCAGCGCCCCCAGCAAGGTATCGACCATCGCCGCATCGCCCATTTTCTGGCCCCAGCGCTGGGCCGGCACCATGTAAGACGCCTGGCTCATACATTCCGCACCGCCCGCAATCGCGGTGTCGACGTCGCCGAGCAAGATTTGTTGGGCGGCTGATACCACCGCCTGAAAGCCGCTGCCGCACAGACGGTTGACCGTGACGGCCGGAGTTTCTTTGGGTAGCCCGCCTTCGATCGCGGCAACGCGGGCGAGATAAGGATCGCGCGTGTTGGTTTGAACCACGTTGCCGAACACAACCGACTCAACTGAGTCCGGCGACACATCTGCCCGTTTCACGGCTTCTGCAACGACGGCCGCGCCGAGGTCTGTCGGCGTGTGGCTTTTGAGGCTGCCGCCAAAAGTCCCGATCGCGGTCCGGACCGCACTGACAAATACGACGTTTCTGGCTTCGGTCATGGCGGGGTCTCCGGCAAAATCTCGAAATCGGTCAGGCAAAGGTATGTATAGAAAAAGGGCCGGAGCGGCAAAGCTCAAGCCCTCAAAACAGACCGGGAAATGTTAGCGCGATGGCGGGAGTGACGGGACTCGAACCCGCGGCCTCCGGCGTGACAGGCCGGCGCTCTAACCAACTGAGCTACACCCCCTACCGCGCTCCACAGTGCGCCGCCAAAAACGGCAGCGATCTGCGGAAGGAGCGGGGTTTTAACAGGCCTGACAGGGGGGCGCAAGAGGAACGAGAGCGCCTTGCTCTCTCGGGTTACGCGCCGCTAAGACCAGCCGGAATAAACCACTAAGTCAGTCGCTGTCGAACGATATGCCCCAGCATCAGACCGGCAATGACACCAACAGCATCGGCAGTCCAGTCCAGACCATCGGGGTGCCGCCCTGGTGACAAGAATTGGGCGAGTTCAATCCCAGCCCCGGAGGCCAGGAGCACGATACTCAACCGCCACCACACCTCATGCGCCCAGCCGAAGCGGGCGGCTGCCGCCAGCACCGCAAACGCGCCAAAGTGCTCAATCTTGTCGCCAAACCCTGAGGACACCGCGGCTTCCGCTGGCAACAGGGAAAACAAGGCGATAAAGCCTGCCCATCCAAACGATATTCGGCGCCAAATTTTAGGCATCAACGCGCCTTAGACCTCGTGACAACTGAAATTCTTCTAACCCGGCTTGAGAAAGGGGGGAATACACGTAAAAGTTTTCTTATCAACGAGACAAACTTTTTGGTGGACATCATGTAACCGCACATTTACTTTTTAGTCCAAACTAATGTTACCGCTCGAAATACGTTCACATGGGGATGGGACCGGCAGGGATGCTTGTAGAAGCTGCCGAACAAAAGGTGTCAAAGCACCGAAAAGATGCTGAAGATGATGCACGTGTGCTGTCGCTGGCGGAGTCCGTCGGCAACATGGGGCATTGGTACTGGCAGACAGAGACCTACGCTTTGACGTGGTCTGATCAGGTTTACCTGATCTATGGCCAAGACGCCGCGACCTTCAGCCCAACTTTTCAGTCCTTTCTCGATCAGTTCCATGCCTCGGACCGTGATCGCGTGCAGGCGCATTTGCGTCAGGCGACGGAGCAAAAGAGCTCATTCGAGTTTGATGCACGCATCGTCACGCCCTGTGGGTTCGTCCGCAACATCATTGCCAAAGGTCAGCCAGAGGTTTCAGCAACAGGCCAGCTCATCGCGATGTTCGGCGTTGTTACGGATGTCACTGACGCGTTCCAGACGTTGCAGGCCATTCGCGATCAAAAGGAGATGCTCGACCTCGCAGCCAGTGTGGCGGGCATCGGGCATTGGGTTTGGGATCCGGACAATCGCTGCATTGTGTTTTGCTCTGATCACCTCGCCAAGATGTTCGGTACGACGGAACATGGAATTGTCCGTTCGGTCCAACACCCAACCGAATTCGCACGTTATATCTACGAACAAGATGCTACTGCCTACGCTGAAACAGTACGCCGGCAAATCAGTGCCGTTGAGTCCTACGAAACCGAGTATCGATGCGATGTATCTGGTGAGATTCGATTCTTCCGGGAAATCGGTCGCCCGATTGTCAGTGATGACGGCGATCTCCAGCGCTACATCGCGACGGTGCAAGACATCACAACCCGGGTTCGCCGCGAAGACGAACTGCAAAGTGCCAAACGAGACCTGGAAAGTGTCGTCGCCGCGAAAGACCAATTGTTCTCAATCATTGGTCATGACCTGAAGACACCTTTCAATCAAATCATCGGCTTTGCGTCCTTGCTCCAGGAGAGCGCCGTAGAACTCACGCCAGAGAAGGTGAGGGAATATAGTCATCTCATAGCCGATGCCGCACAGAACACTAGCCAGTTGTTGGACACACTTCTGCAATGGGCGGCGTCGGAAAGCGAGATGCTGCCCCTCAAGCAGATTGACTTCGACCTGGCGTGTGCTCTTGAAGATGGTATCCGTCCTTTGCGAAGCTTGGCTGACGCGAAGTCAGTTCTGATTGACGTTGATATGCGCAGCGTTTACGTCTCTGCCGACCGTGATATGGTCGAAACGGTTCTCCGGAACCTCATCAACAACGCGGTGAAGTTTTGCCGGTCAGGTGACAGGATCACCATCCGCGCTACTCAAGATGAAACGGATGTCGGGCGTATTTGTGTCGAAGTTGCAGATACAGGTGTGGGAATGGGCGATGAGCAGGTCCGTGTGCTTGTCGATGGAGCGCCCGCACAGTCCAAAGCAGGGACGGGGGGCGAATTGGGCTCCGGCTTGGGCCTGCGTCTCTGCCGCAATCTTATCCGGCGTCACGGCGGTGATTTCTCAATTGACTCGCAGCCCGGCGCAGGCTGCGTCGTGCGTTTTTCGCTTCCTGCCGCCTCTTCGCATTCCTGATACCCCGCTGGCTTGTCCGTCATGACGGATACCGCTCCGCACACCTCTGAACCGTCCGCTTATCTTATTTGGGAAGAAGCCGAGAAAGAGACGTGGTGGCTGGCGCGTGGCCATGACGATGCCGCAACATTTGTCATCGCCCCAGATACGTTGACGGGTCATATGTTGGTCCTGCGACAGGCCGCCGATGATGCCCCGTTTAAGGTGGTCGCCGCCGTCTCGAAAAACACGGCTAGTGATCGCGCTGCCGCGATAGCAGAAGCCAAACGCCTCGCAGTGCGTTGGCTCACCAATATGCACGATAAATCTGTACGGTCTTCCGTCCGTGGTTGGCGGGCGATCCGGTGGTCGTCAATCGCTTTGCGTGAGGTCCCGCTCGCGGCCCTCGCGATGGGCGTGGGCGGCTTTCTTGCCTTCGTCATCGCTGCGTTCTTTATCCTAACCGGGCTGACGGGCTGGGGCATGATCGCCGTCGGCGTGCTTGCTGGCGCTATGGCTGGGTGGGTGCTCAAATGGCTGGCCGATCTCAAGATCGCCAGTGTCCTCGGCCCGGCCGGGCGGTTCTACTCCGTCACAGGCGGCGCTGTGATTGGGTCCGGATGCACGATCCTGGTTTTCTTCGTGCTGTTTTTTCCTAGCTAGGGCGCGTCCGGCTCAGCCTGCCGGATCGTAATTCAAGTTGGGCGCCAGCCAGCGTTCCATTGTCTTCACGTCCATAGCTTTGCGTTGCGCGTAATCCTCAACTTGGTCTTTCTCGATCTTGCCGACACCGAAATAGCGGCTGTCCGGATGGGCGAAATAGAGACCTGACACCGATGCCGCTGGCCACATCGCAAAGCTTTCGGTGAGGCGAACGCCGGTGTGCTTTTCCGCGTCCAAGGTCTCCCACAGCAGCGCTTTTTCCGTGTGATCGGGGCTCGCGGGATATCCTGGGGCGGGGCGAATGCCCTGGTATGTCTCTTTTATAAGTTCGTCGTTGCTCAGAGACTCCTCCGGCGCATAGCCCCAAAGGTCGGTCCGTACCTTTTCATGAAGGCGCTCTGCGAAGGCTTCGGCGAGGCGATCTGCGACCGCTTTCAGCAGGATGGAGTTGTAATCATCATGGGCTTGCTCAAAAACTTTGACGTGTTCGTCGGTGCCGTGCCCCGTCGTCACGACAAATCCGCCCAAGTAGTCCACCTCTCCCCTTTCACGCGGGCGGATAAAATCTGATAACGCCAGGTTGGCGCGATCATTGCCCTGCCGCGGCATCTGTTGCCGCATCGTGTGAAACGTCTGAATGACTTGAGACCGGTTGTCGTCGGCATAGATCTCGATGTCGTCGCCGACGGAATTGGCCGGCCATAAACCCACCACAGCCTTTGCGGTGAGCCACTTTTCGCCGATCAACCTTTGCAGCATCGCTTGAGCATCGTTGTAGAGCTCTTGTGCGGTGTCGCCGACCTTCGGATCGCTCAAAACGCCGGGATAAGTGCCGCGGATTTCCCATGTCGCGAAGAACGGCGACCAGTCGATCCGGGTCGTCAGTTCCGCGAGATCGAAGTCGTCGAATACCGTTAGGCCAAGCGCCTTGGGCACTGGCGGCTCATAACTGCGCCAATCCAGTTTGAGGGCATTGGCGCGGGCATCCGCAATGGATTGCCTCTTTTTCGTCCGCTGGCCGCGTTCATGGGCGTCCCGCACGTTGGCATAATCCGCATTCACAGACTCGACATAGTCAGTCTTGTTCGTGTCGGACAACAGATTGCTGGCAACACCCACGGCGCGTGACGCATCCGTCACATATACGGTTGGACCCGTGTACTTCGGAGATATTTTGACAGCGGTGTGCACCTTGGATGTGGTCGCCCCGCCAATCAGCAGAGGCGTATCCATGCCCAGGCGTTCCATTTCGCTTGCCACATAGGTCATTTCATCGAGGCTCGGCGTGATCAACCCCGACAGTCCGATGATGTCGGCGTTCTCCTCCTTGGCTGTCGCAAGAATTTTTTCAGCTGGCACCATGACGCCGAGGTCGACGATGTCGAAGTTATTGCACTGAAGCACCACGCCGACGATGTTCTTGCCGATGTCGTGCACATCGCCCTTCACCGTTGCCATGATGATCTTGCCCTTGGATCCGGAGTCGGCGCTTGGATTCTTGGCCTTCTCCTCTTCGATGTAAGGGATCAAATACGCGACCGCCTTTTTCATAACGCGCGCGCTTTTCACCACTTGAGGCAAAAACATTTTACCCGCGCCGAACAGATCGCCGACCACGTTCATGCCGTCCATCAACGGTCCTTCGATGACGTCAAGTGGCTTTTCGGCAGCTTGCCGCGATTCTTCGGTGTCTTCCTCGATGAAGTCAGTGATGCCGTTGACCAGGGCGTGGGTGAGGCGTTCGTTGACCGGCTTCTCGCGCCAGGACAAATCCACTTCCCGCTTTTTGCCCTCTCCCCGGAACCGCTCGGCGATTTCAAGCAAGCGATCGGTGGCGTCGTCCCGCCGGTTGAGAATGACGTCTTCGACGCACTCGCGCAGGTCTTCAGGAATGTCTTCATAGACGGCGAGCTGTCCGGCGTTGACGATACCCATGTCCATACCGGCGCGGATGGCGTGGTACAGAAACACGGAGTGCATCGCTTCACGCACCGGTTCGTTGCCGCGGAACGAGAACGAAATGTTCGAGACGCCGCCAGATACGTGGCAGTGCGGCAACGTTTCCTTGATGCGGCGCGTCGCCTCAATGAAATCCAAGGCGTAACGATTGTGTTCTTCAATGCCGGTGGCGACGGCGAAGATATTCGGATCGAAAATGATGTCTTCAGGTGGGAAGCCGATTTTTCCGGTCAGCAGTTCGTAGGAACGGGTGCAGATTTCGACCTTCCGGTCCGCTGTATCGGCCTGGCCCTGTTCATCGAACGCCATCACCACGACGGCAGCGCCATAGCGTTTCAGTTTGCGCGCCTGTTCGAAGAATTGTTCCTCGCCCTCCTTCAGGCTGATCGAGTTGACGATCGCCTTGCCTTGAACGCACTTGAGGCCCGCTTCAATGACACTCCACTTCGAGGAGTCGATCATGATGGGCACGCGGCTGATATCTGGCTCTGACGCAATCAGATTCAGAAACCGGGTCATCGCCGCCACGGAATCCAGCATCGCCTCGTCCATGTTGACGTCGATGATCTGGGCGCCGTTCTCAACCTGCTGACGCGCGACATCCAGCGCCGCCTCGAAATCGTCATTGAGAATCAGCTTCTTGAACTTTGCTGATCCTGTAACGTTCGTGCGTTCGCCGATGTTTATGAAGTTGGAGGACGCCGCGCGTTCGGTCATGAGGCCAACGCGAAAGGCTCGAGGCCAGACAACCTCATCTTCTTTTCCGCCGTGGGGATCGGCCGCGGCGTTTTGCCGGCGACGGCCTGGGCAATGGCGCGGATATGATCTGGCGTCGTCCCGCAGCAGCCGCCGACCGCGTTTAGCAATCCATCGCCGGCCCACGCGCCGATCAGGTTCGCCATCTCTTCCGGCGTTTGGTCATATTCCCCGAACTCATTGGGCAGGCCCGCATTCGGATAGACACACACGTTCGTATCGGCGAAGCGCGAAGCTTCCGCCACATAGGGCCTGAGCTGCTCTGCGCCCAATGCGCAGTTGAAGCCGACCGTGAAGGGCTCTGCATGCCGCACCGAGTGCCAAAAGGCTTCAGCGGTTTGGCCCGACAAGGTCCGTCCCGATTGATCCGTGATCGTTCCTGAAATCATGATGGGAAGGCGTTCACCGATGGCTTCAAAGACATCCTCAATCGCGTATAGGGCTGCTTTGGCATTTAGGGTGTCGAAGATCGTCTCGACCAGAAGGATGTCCGCACCACCCTCGATCAAGCCTTCCACAGCCTCTTGATAGGCCTCGCGCAGTTCATCAAATGTGACGTTGCGTTTTCCTGGGTCGTTCACGTCAGGTGAGATCGACGCCGTCCGGTTCGTCGGACCGAGCGCGCCAGCCACGAACCTCGGCCTGTCCGGTGTCTTGGCGGTTTGTTCGTCACACACCTGACGCGCAATCCGCGCCGACTCTACATTGAGTTCCCGCGCGTAATCCTGCAGGCCATAGTCGGCTTGTGCGATGGACGTCGAACTGAACGTGTTCGTCTCTAAAATGTCAGCCCCTGCCTCTAAGTATTCCCGGTGGATGTCGGCAAGGATCTCGGGCTGGGTCAGACACAGCAGGTCATTGTTGCCTTTGAGGTCTTGTCCCCAATCCTTAAACCGGTCACCTCGGAATCCGGCTTCGTCCAGCTTATGAGACTGAATCATCGTTCCCATCGCGCCATCCAGAACCAGAATGCGTGACGCAATGGCGTCTTTGAGCTGGGCGAGTCTGTCCTGTCGGGTCGATGTCATGGCCGGTTGCTCTGCGAAAAGGGTCCAAACGGCGCCAGACCACACAATCCCGCGCCGAAAACGGCCCTGGTGTAACTAAATCCGGTGGTTGATGCAAACGGTGTGAACGGTCCTAGGAGACCAGTTCATGGGCCTTCGGAAGCGCTCAGGGTCTCTGTCAGGCTCCGCAACCAGGCGTTAACTCTGCGCCTATTGGCGCCAAAGTCGCTATAGCCATACTGAGATCGGCTGTAGATGGCCACACTGGACTGGTTGTCCTCAAGGGCGACAAACTCAATCGTGATCACATCGGGATACCCCATCAGGGCAGTGCGCTGCACGTAAGTCCGTTGTCGGCCGTCACTGGACCGGTTGTGCTCCGCGGTGCGTGGAAAGGTCGTCACGGCCCGATCCCACGCCTCTGCCAACCGGGTCCAATTGCACGCGAATAGCGGCGCCTCCGCATCGCGGCGCGCCCTGCTGAAATCCGGGGGTGCAACGAACGTGCTGTTGGGTGAACTCGGACGCGTCAGCGTCGTCAGGTCCACTGGCTCGATTGCCTTGAGTGAAAACAACGGCATCGTGCTACCCTCTGCGCCACCAACCTTAGAGACATCTTCTTACACCGGAGGTCGCCCGATGCCCCAGCCATCCCACGTCATGGCTTTGAAGACACCTAGTCAAAAAGAGCTAGATAAAACCCTCGATGACGGGATGAAGAAGTATCTCCGTGTCTGCCAAGAAAAGCTCGGTCTGGTTCCCAACGTTCTTCTGTCTTATGCGTCGCGGCCCGAAAAGCTTAAGACCTTCGTCTCGTTTTACAACGAATTGATGCTGGGTGACAGCGGGCTGAGCAAGCTGGAGCGGGAGATGATCGCGGTTGTCGTGTCGTCGACCAACCATTGTTTCTACTGTGTTGTTGCCCACGGTCAGGCCGTGCGGGAACTGTCCGGTGATCCGGAACTTGGGGAAATGCTGGCGGTTAATTACCGGGTGGCAGACCTTGAGCCGCGGCAAAAAGCCATGCTCGATTTCGCCTACAAGATGACGGCAGAGCCGAGCAAAATCGAAGAGGCTGATCGTCAGGCCCTGCGTGACGCCGGCTTTTCTGACGATGAGATCTTCGACATCGCCGACACGGCGGGCTTCTACAATATGTCCAATCGGGTGGCGACGGCGGTTGATATGATGCCCAATCCGGAATACCACGGCCGCAACCGGTAGCACTGGCTCCCTCGACTCAAGCAAATATAAAGAGCTGATCCATGGACTTAAAAGAACCCTCCCTTCTTCGCCCGGACGCTTACATCGATGGCGCGTGGCGTCCGGCGGCCGCAGGGAAACGCTTTTCCGTTACCAATCCTGCTTCGGGAGAAACCGTGGCTGAAGTCGCGGACTGTGGATCAGCTGATGCGACAGACGCCGTGACTGCGGCCCACAAGGCGCTTCCAGACTGGCGTGGCCGTACGGCCAAAGATCGTGCCGCGATACTGCGCCGTTGGTTCGACCTGATGATGGACCATCAGGATGATCTCGCCGCCATCATGACGGCAGAGCAGGGGAAACCCCTTAGGGAGGCGAAAGGCGAAATCGCTTATGGCGGCAGTTTCATCGAATGGTTTGCCGAGGAAGGCAAGCGCGCCTACGGCGACGTTATCCCCCATCACCAAAACGGCAAACGTATTGTCGTGCTCAAACAGCCTGTGGGTGTGGTTGGCGCTGTCACGCCGTGGAATTTCCCCAACGCCATGATTGCGCGCAAAGCGGGTCCCGCACTTGCTGCAGGGTGCACGTTTGTCGTCAAACCGGCGCAGCAGACTCCGTTGTCCGCGCTCGCTATGGCGGAACTCGCGGCACGCGCTGGTGTGCCCAAGGGCGTGTTCAACGTGGTCCCAACATCCGAGGCTCGCCCTGTCGGCGACGTATTGACCGGTCATCAAGACGTACGGAAGTTTACGTTCACCGGATCGACTGAAATCGGTAAGCGCCTGATGGCTCAATGTGCTGAGTCTGTGAAGAACGTCTCGCTCGAACTTGGCGGCAACGCGCCCTTTATCGTCTTTGATGACGCCGACATCGATGCCGCCGTGGCGGGCGCGATGGCGTCCAAGTACCGCAACACCGGCCAGACGTGCGTCTGTGCCAACCGCTTGTTCATTCAGGACGGGGTCTACGACACCTTTGCGGAAAAGCTGACCGAGGCCGTCCGCGGGCTCAAAGTCGGCAACGGACTGACCGAAGACGTCGATCAGGGTCCACTGATCGATAAGGCGGCGCTGGATAAGGTCGAAAGCCTTGTCAGCGGTGCCGTCGCCGCCGGAGCGACCGCAGTCATCGGCGGACAGCCTCATGCGCTGGGGGGGACATATTACGAACCCACTGTATTGACTGGAGTCACGCCGGATATGGATCTGGCTCAGGAGGAGATTTTTGGTCCGGTTGCACCGTTGTTCCGGTTCTCCGACGAAGCGGAAGCGGTCGAAATGGCCAACGCCACACCTTACGGTCTCGCAGCCTATTTCTATGGCCGGGACATCGGCCGCATCTGGCGCGTCGCCGAGTCGCTGGAATACGGCATGATCGGCATAAATGAGGGCATTATCTCGACGGAGGTGGCACCCTTCGGTGGTGTTAAGGAATCTGGAGTGGGCCGGGAGGGATCCTATCAAGGTCTAGAAGAATATATGGAAATCAAATACTTACTGATGGGCGGGCTGGACTCCTGAGGTTTTCATATTTGACTCGAAACCATTGAAATCCCTCAATTTTCTGTTGATTTTTATTGTATTTGCTGAATCCGAGGTCCATAAAAGACGGTGACGCAGAAGCGGTCTAAAAGAAATCACGTCGCTTAGAAAGGGCGATGGCCATGACCGAAGTCGTGACAAATACAGCAGCATCGTTGCAGCAAGCTTTTGTAGCCGAGAGGCAACAAAAGCCTATTAACGTGTCCGGCTCACAAGCAGACACGTCATCCAATTCCAATCCAGTGTTGAAGCCTAAGGGTGCTCAAGCGCCGTCGGCAGTTGCGCGCGCGCCGAAGGCGGACGACGCGCAGTCCGAGCCGCGCCGCCAGCCGTCGCCGCAGTCTCAGCCAGTCCAGGCAAAGGCACCTGACGCGGCAGACGCGAGCCGTCCGTCCAAATCTGAATCCGCGCCCCGCGCCGATGCGGTCAAAGTCGAGCTCAAAGATTTTGACGTTGGCCGCCGTCCGGCAGAGGTTGTCGCCACGCTCGATGTGGTCCAGCGGTTCGACAACAATGCCGATGGCCGTGTGGACCTGCTTGAGTCGCAGCGTGCCGCCCGGGCCCGCGACTCTGTCTTTACCTACGCCGCACGCGGTGTGGCCCGCTCCGACGGGCCTTCGGTGGCGGAAGAGGTTCAGCGCGCCGAAATCGCACAGGTTTCGGCTCAAGCGGCCAGTCAGCCCACGCCGTCAGTCTCGCCAGCGGTTGCGCAGGGCAGCGCGAACGGCGTCGATGCGAGTGTTCCGAAGAAGATTTTCCAGGATGCCCAAGTCTCAACCGGTGGTCCGGACGAGGACGGGGCTGTGCCCAAGAAACTCTTTGGGTCGATTGAAGCCGCGAGTACGGGCGTCTTCTCTGATGGGGCTCCGGTCGAACAGAAATTCTTTGGCGATGGCGTCGAAGTGGTGCGCGGACGATTTGCGTCTGACCCTGAAGTCCAGCAAAAGCTATCCGATAAAGCAGATCAAGCTGAGGCCGGCCGCTTCTACGAAGACGGTACCGGCGAACAAAAGCTCTATGACAAGGTCGCCCAGTCGGAAGCCGGCCAATTCTACGAGGATCCGTCACAGCGTAAGCTTTACGACGAAGACTCTGTTGAGGTTGGTCCGTCCGGTGATTTCGAGCCTGAGGATCAGTCTCTGTACGAAAAAGCTCAACAGCTTGAGGAACAGACGGGCGCAGACGTGGCAGCGGATGTACAGCCGAAGAAACTCTACGCCGAACTTGATCTCTATGCCGATGTCGCTGGTTACAGCGAAGGCGAAGTCATTCTGCCTGAAACCGGGGCCCGTCCGGTAACGGCATAACACCTAAGAACACGAGACAATTGGTCTTAAGGGGCGCGGTCTCTGCCGCGCCCTTTTCATTTGGCCAAATTCTTGCCCACGTATTGATAAGATCGCCTCGCCCATGCAACAAGCGCACCCAATGCTTTTCCCGAAACCTGGACGTATGCGGTGAGACAGGCCCAAAGCCCTATTCCAGAGGATACATCGCGCCGGCGCAGCGATTTCGAGGTCCTTCGCTCGCTTATGCCGTTCCTGTGGCCGCGCGGCGATCTGGATATCAAGAGCCGGGTTGTTTTCGCGCTTCTCGCCATCGTCGCAGCCAAGGTCGCAAATGTCTTTGTCCCTTATTTTCTAAAGCTCGCGGTTGACGCGCTTGAGGGTGACCTGCTCGCCCTGCCGCTGTGGATCATTTTGGCCTATGGCACGGCGCGCTTGCTCTCTCTGGCGTTTGGCCAGGTCCGCGACGCCGTCTTCGCGAAGGTCGGGGTGCGCGCCATTCGCAAATCCGCACTGGCGGTTCTCGAGCACCTTCACCGATTGTCGCTGCGCTTTCATCTTCAGCGTCAGACCGGCGGTTTATCCCGCTCGATTGAGCGCGGCACCATCGCGATTCAAAGCCTCTTGTCGATCACCCTGTTCAATCTGTTTCCCACACTGTTCGAAGTCGGTCTGGTCACGATCATCCTATGGGGTGCGTTTGACGGCTGGTTCGCCGCCGTCACATTCGTGACCGTCTTGATTTATGTTTTGTTCACGGTCTTCACGACCGAGTGGCGTCTCAAATTCCGCCGCGAGATGAATCAGCTCGACAACCAGGCCAACACACGTGCCATCGACAGCCTCCTAAACTACGAGACGGTCAAGGCGTTTGGAAACGAGCGTCTGGAGACCGAAGAATATGACACCGTTATGGGCCAATATGAGCGCGCGGCAGTGCGGACTCAGGTCTCCCTGGCGTTGATGAATATCGGCCAGGCGGCGATTATCTCTATCGGTGTAACGATTTTGATGGTGATGGCCGGACTGGGTGTGGTGAATGGCACCATGTCTCAGGGCGATTTCGTCATGGTCAACACCTACATGTTGCAGTTGGCGCAACCGCTGAACTTCTTCGGTTTCGTTTATCGCAATGTCAAGCAAGCGCTGGTCGATCTCGAAAAGATGTTTGACCTGCTGGATGAGGTACCAGAGGTCCAAGATAAACCGGATGCGACGGACTTGGCGGTGCAGGGCGGGACGATCCAGTTTGAGAACGTCACGTTTGCCTACGATCCGCGGCGCCCTATTCTCAAAGACGTTTCGTTCCATGTGCCGGCGGGCAAGTCCGTCGCCATCGTCGGGCCGACAGGGTCGGGTAAATCGACAATCGGGCGACTGCTTTTCCGTATGTACGACCTATCCGGCGGGCAAATCTTAATCGATGGCCAGAATATCGCTGATGTCGGTCAAGAGTCTCTCCGCGCGGCCATCGGGATCGTGCCTCAGGATACGGTGCTGTTTAATAACACGCTGAAGTACAACCTGTCCTATGCCAAGCCAGGCGCAAGTGTTGAAGATATAGAAGCAGCAGCTCGCATGGCTCACATTGATGGCTTTATCGCATCCTTGCCCGATGGCTATGACACCGTGGTCGGCGAGCGCGGCCTGAAACTTTCAGGTGGTGAGAAGCAACGCGTGGCGATTGCGCGTGTCATTCTCAAGCAAAGCCCGATTCTGTTGTTTGATGAGGCGACCTCGGCGCTCGATACCCATACCGAGAAAGAAATCCAGGCCAATCTGGCCGAGGTGAGCGCGGGGCGGACCACCGTGATGATCGCCCATCGGCTTTCCACCATCATCGACGCAGACGAAATTCTCGTGTTGGAGGAGGGGCAGGTGGTCGAGCGTGGTACGCACCATGAGTTGTTGGCACGGGACGGTGCGTATGCTGCGGCATGGCAAAAACAGCAAAAATCGTTCGAAGACGGGTCTTCGCAAAACACACCGATTGACGAAGGTGATCCGTTCGCGCCATCAAAGGACGGAACGCACGCTGCAGAGTAAGCCGGTTTTCAGTACGGGAGAATGACAATGCCAAAAGGTGATGCAGAGCTCGGTATCGATCCGAATATCAAGGGCCGCAATCCGCACTTCTTCGACGATCCGAATATTGATCGCCTAATCACTATGGTGATGGAGCTTGCCTCCGAGATTTCGGTCATGCGGGACCGTCTTGATACCCATGAACGGCTCGCGGCGCAGCACGGCGTGTATTCAGAAGAGGATGTTGAGGCCTACCGCCCCACCGATGAAGAAGCTAAAGCGCGAGAAGAATGGCGCGGCAAGTTTCTCGATCGCATTCTGAAGGCCCTCTACACCAAGTATGACTCAGGGCCAGAGGGCAAGGCCAAAGACGCCTAAACGTAATTCACCGGCAGCGACGTTGTGAACTTCATGTCTTCCATCGCGAAGCTGGAACTCACGTCTGAAAACTCGACCTTTTCGATCAGATTTTTATAGACGGCGTCGTAAGCCGCGATATCGGGCACGACGATGCGCAACAGGTAATCGATCTCACCAGAGAGACGGTACGCCTCGACCACTTCCGGAATGGTCTCTAAGGCGTCTTTGAACCGGTCTAGCCAGTCGATCGCGTGATGCCGGGTTTTGACCGCGACAAAAACAGTGACGCCCACGTTGAGTTTGTGGCGGTCCAGCAGCGCGACACGCTTGCGGATAACCCCTTCTTCCTCCAGTTTTTGAATGCGCCGCCAGCAGGGTGTGGTCGACAAACCGACATGGCTGGCGACTTCGGCGACGGGCATCATCGCGTCTTCCTGGAGCAGCTCGAGTATTTTCTTGTCCTTGTCATCCATAGGATGTATTTATTCCTAATCGATAAAAATTAGAACCATCTACTCATAATTGTCCAATAAGCGCGACGATATCGCAAACTATTTTTACTAAAAAACGGCTACAATCTTCCTAATAATTAGGGAGGTTTGCATGTCTGGTCTCAAGCGCTTGTTTTGTGAGCACCCAGAATCCGTGAACGAGACATATTTTCAGCACCTGCTGTTCGCCACAGGATTTGGCCTCCGTATGATCTGGGCGGGCTTGGCCTGCATCATTCACGGCATTTTCCCCTTCCTTTGTGTTAGAACCGGCAGCGACTGTGTGCGGGAACTTCACGCCCACCTCTCCAACACGGGGCGTCCTCACAACGCAGTCGAAGTTAAAGGGAAGCAAGTCGCCCAAGGTTAACGCGGCGGCCGAACTGGCCCGGACCTAAATCAAGGTCTTGAGGGCATTCAAGTACGCGGCCAGAAACGCGCGTTTTCTTCCATTTTTGCCCCGCTTTCTCCGGGTTTTGCTGCCGTTAGGCGCGTGACGAGATGGCGCGCCGATGCCAGTTCCCGGGCCCTTTGCGCCGGTGTGCGCGTCGTCCAGGACGGGGCCGGGCCGTCGAAGCGCAGGGTCTGGTTCCCGGCGGTTTTCACTATGAACGCCGCAGCCGGATCCGCCCCACTGTTGTGACCACAGCGTCATAAGTTTCGTCACTGGCGAAGACCTCGATGCGGTCATTGTTCCGAAACACCTCCCGCGCGGACTCGAAATATCCTGGCTTCGTGGTTTCAGCCGAGGGGTCGTCGGTAAGGTAATGCCATAAGGTGTATCCGTCCGCGTACGCCAGGACGGTTAGGTCGGAAGGGTCAAAGGCCATGCGTCTTTCCTTGTTGATTTAACAAGGAAAGTATACAACTTTATTTGTTAAAGAAAACGATTTTCAGAAATTTAGTGGGATTTCCCGCGAAACCTGTACCGGATAGGGGCCCGGAACTCGAATCTAGGAGCAGCTCTGCCTTTGGGTCAGCCGATACTGCGACTCAGCCAAATTACCCTGCCCTGAACCTCCAAATCGCCGTCCTGCCGGCTCGTTTGGGACGGATAATTCGTATTATCGCTTTTTACGATTAGCAGCTTGGAACTGGGTTCGCGGATCAGGCGCTTGACCATCACCTCGTCGTCATCGCGATAGCGGATGACGTAGAGTCCATCCCGGGTGCATTGCCGCACCGCGCGGTCGACCAGAATATAGTCGCCATCCTGGAGGGTGTCCCACATTGAGTCACCGGCTACCCGCATAACCGCTAGGTCTTCCGGTCCGGACGCCGTTACGGATTTCAGCCAGTCCCGCCGGAACACGTTGTGATACAAGGGTTGCGGCGTGTCAGCATTCAGCGCCCCGGGGCCTGCCGAAGCCCGGGCATCGTAAACCGGCACCAACGCGTAAGCATCGCCGCTCAGTTCAAACGTCAGAGTGTCGTCCGATGTATCGGTCACCCGTCCCACTTCGGGCTCGAACGCCCATGCGGGTGGGGCATCGACCCGGCCCGCGGTCGGTTTGGACAGGTGGACCTGACCCTTGCCGTGCCGTAGCCAATCCAACGGCACGTTCAAAGCCTCTGACAGTTCCACGATATATCGGGGCCGGCTGACCTTGCCCGATTCGAGTTGGTCGATGGACTGCTGTTTCACGCCTATTCTCCGGGCGAGTTCTGCCTGGCTCCAGTTGAGAGCTAGGCGGCACTGCCGGACGCGGGCACCGAGGGTCATGGCTTTAGTTCCCTGAGTCCTTGAAATGGACCCATAAATTATCAAGTTGCGGTCGTATTAACAACAATTATGGTAACTATATACTTGAAAAAAATATGATTCGGCAGAATACTGCGGATGACAGGCCGGTGCTTTAATTAAGTAAATTTGTTATAATGCGTAAATGTGCCAAGAACCCTCTCAGGAATGCAATATCGAGGTCACTCCTGAGATGATTCAGGCTGGAACCCAGGTTCTGTGGGATTCTGGTCTACTTTATCAAGAAAGCGACGGATCAGATCAGTTGGTGGTTCGGGATCTGATTGAGGCGTGTTTGCGCGCCTCAGCATCTCATTGCGAAACGATTTGTTGAAAATGCGGGTAGTCAGAGTTGAATTGTTCTGTTGGACCATCCTCAAACTTTAAGTCAAACCTGACCGCCTCTCCGTGTCTTATTGGGCCGCCTTGAGTAACCGCGAGTACCTTGCGACCGTCATTTTTGGATGAGTCAGCCATGAATCCCTCCCGTTCTACTTACGGGAGAGATCGTACCAATATTCCCAATCCTGAGTCTTGGCGCTTTTCGGCCTAGTGGGCCGAGGGTCGTGCCCCGCCAGTAGTCCGCCGATATGTCAGGCGCTTGCCCTCGATACCTTGCAGGGCGAGATCGGCGCGCTCAAAGTCTGACATCTGACGCGTGTTGTAGCGGAAATCGAACTCACCCAAGTAACGCTTGAGATGTGTTCCACTCACATGCTGGTACACGCCGCCGATGCCACGCTTGAGGATTGCGAAGTAGCCTTCGAGCGTATTGGTGTGCGCGTCACCGCGAACGTATTCCTTGATGGAATGGTCCACGGAGATATGGCTAGCAAACTGTTGGCCAGCCGTTTTGTAGTGCTTCGCTTGGTCTGTGCTGAGACGGGACGCCCTGTCGATCTGCGTGTATAGGACAGGCTTCAACGTGCTGGCATTGACCTTGGGTACATGGACGGAACGAACTTTGCCGCCACGCTCTACCAGTGAGACAACGGCTTCCTTGTGAGTATAGCCGCCTTTCTTGCCTTTGCCCTTCGCCTTGCCGCCGATGAACGTTTCATCGGCCTCTACGGTCTTGCTGGCGCCGCCCAGGGGTTCGTCTGCCTTCTCGCGCATGGCCTCACGGATACGGTGAGCCATGAACCAAGCCGTCTTGTAGGTAACGCCTAGCATGCGGTGAAGCTGGTGAGCCGAGACACCTTTCTTGCTGGCAGCCATCAAATGAAAGGCCAGGAGCCACTTGGACAGGGGAACCTTAGAACGCTCAAACAGGGTGCCGACCGTGACCGTGAATTGGCCCTTGCATGAGTTGCAATAGTGCAGGCCGGGACGGGCTGATTTGCCCTTTACGCGGACACAACTTTCCGTGTCGCCGCAATGGGGGCACCAGGGGCCATCGGGCCAACGGAGGCTTTCAAGATGCTCACGAGCTTTCTTGTTATCGTGATAGATGGGGTTCGACATATCCATGGCAGAAATCCTTGTATTTCCGCCATTTTAGGTCAGGCCTCACTTTTGTCAAGTATATAATTACTACAATTATTGTTAATTTCAATTGTCGCCCTAGATTGGTGATCAAATGCTTCAAAAGACACGTTTTTTGCTGGCTCCATGGAAGACTTTGTTAATAATCTGTGGATAACCTCAGCCGGAGAGTTGGGGAAACTCGCACATATAGAAAAGAGCCGCACATGGCCGATGACGCACAATCAGGCGCGGAGACCGCCCGCGCCGCTTCCGGTTCGCGCCCAAATGGCGCGTCCAAGGATGGACAACACACCGCCGCGGCCGCGAAATCTTCGTCGCGGCTCAACCTGACCCGCTTTTGGGATAAGGGCGGATCGCCCTTCACTGCCAAAACGTCCGGCACGTCCTCGGCGGCGGTTCAAGCACCTGGCGCATCGGCCCAGACCTCGCTCGCACCTGTCCAGCCGTTATCCTGGGCGACGGCCAACAAACCGATCGCAGTTGGGATCGCCCTCAGTCTTGTGTGGCTTGGCATCTTTTCTTTTTATGTCACCCGCACCTTGGGCTGGAACGAACTCTTCTTGCTGTTGCCGCCGGAGTTCGGCGGGCTGTTCGCCGTGGGTTTGATGCCGATCGCGTTCCTCTGGTTGTTGATCGCGTTTATCGATCGCGGCCGGCAGTTTTCCCAAGAGGGCAGAGCGCTACGTGAACATCTCGCCCGGCTGACGTATCCCGCAGATGATGCAGCTGGAAATGTCGAGGCGGTGACGGAGTCCTTGCAGCGCCAAGTCGATGCCCTGACCGCTGCTAGCGAGTCCGTTTCCGAACGCCTGACGGACCTGCAAGCTCGGCTGGTGCGCAGCACAGACAAGTTATCGACCGTAACCGGCCAGCTTGAAACCGGCGCGACCAATTCTGCCGCCGCAGTGACCGAGCAAGTCGACAAACTCAAGGCTGCCATCGACGGCGCCGCCGGTGTTAATCACAAGATCGAAGATGCGCTCCGCCGCCAGCATGAATTCATTGGCACGGCGTCACAAAAGACGACGGCTCAAGTGAACACCATGAGTCAGGCTCTGGAGTCCCAGGTCGCCAGCCTCAACACCGCGACTGAGCGGGCCAAGGGCTTGTCTGCAGCCATTGCCCAGCAGGTGGCTCAGCAGGAAGAAACTCTCGAACGGTCTAACGCCTTGACCAAGGGCAATGCCGAAGACATGGCCAAAGCCGTGGCCAAGCACATCGAGGAAGTTGAACAAGTTGCCAAGCGGGTCGAAGGTACTGTTGGCACCATCGTTGACGCGTTTAAATCTCAGGCTGGTGCGCTTGACGAACTGTTCGCCAAGCAACGGGCCGAGCTGACCTCTGCCGGCGACCGGATTGATGACCTGACGACCAAGGTCAATACCCGTCTCGGTCAGCAAACCGCTGGACTTGACCAAGTCATGGAACGGGTGCTGTCCCGCGTTAAGATCGTCGAAGAAGCGCTATCCATTCAAACCAAAGAATTGTCGTCTGCATCCGACGATGCGGTCTCGCGGCTGCGCGCTGTCGAGAGCATGATCAAACAGCAGGCCGAAGCCGTCGATGGCGCCGCAACCACGGTTGAATCGCGTTTGGGCCGGTCGGCAGAAGATTTTGAGAACAAGAGCAAGGTCGTTACCGAGCGCTTTAAGTCCGCGACGTCGGATCTGGACCGGGCGTCGGAGATCGCCATTGAGCGGGCTGAGGCCATGGGCACCGCCTCTGACACGGTGATCCAGAAAATCGATTCTGTTGGCGTGCGCGTGCGCGAGCATGCGGACCAGTTGTCCTCCAGCGCCGAACGGGCGGCGGCCCAGGCGGAAAGCATCCGCGAAACGTTGCGCCGCCAGAACGACGAGCTGGAAACCGCGGCAACAACATTGTCCACTCACGTCAAACTCAGCGAGACGTCAATGGCACAGCAGGCGCGGCAGATGGGCGCCACGTCAGAGCAAGTGTTGTCCCACGTCCGCAACATGTCTGATGTGTTGAGTCAAAACGCGTCCGAGCTGATGCAGGCCAGTGCGCGCATCACCAAAGAGCTTGAAGCCATTCGCCAAGGTCTTGAGGACACGGCGGAAAAAGCCATCGATGCCGCCGATCAGTCGGTTGAGAAGACCCGTTCCGCTTGCCGTGAAATCAGTGGCGAGATCGACGCGCTGTCCTCTGCCACAAGCGAAGTCACGGATGCGCTCAAGAAATCGTTGGATGCGCTCGATCAATCCAAGGACTCACTGCAAACCGCGGCATCGTCCGCCGGCATGAAGATGGAGCAGGCGGCCGCCATGTTCCAGGACCATGCGACAACCTTCGATAAAGCTGCTGATCAGGCGAGCGAACGCATGGGGGCAGTTGGCGACGGCCTGCGCCAGCGTTCGGACGACATCAACGCCACGGCCGACGATGCCCAAGCGCGGGTTACCGCCTTCCGCGACAGCCTGCAGAAAATCATGCTCGATTTCGAGGACGCGACCAATCGCGGCGCGGCACAGGTGGGGGTCGCCAGCGAGCAAATGCGCACGTCGTTGGATGAATTCGGACACACGTCAGAGCGCATCGCCGGAGGCGTGCGTCAGACCGGCGAAGGGTTCCGCCAGCAACTGCAGAATCTCGGCAAATCCGCCGACGAAGCGGTCGCGCGCGTGGAAGTGGTGCTCAAGACGCTGCGTAAGCACGCCGAGAGCCTGGTCGATGCCAGCAATGAGATCACCGATCAGACGGCGAAAGCCGGCTATACCTTCAAGCGCCAGGTCGACGACCTGCTTGAATCAGCCGGTAAGGCTTCGGCCAGTGCCAAGCAGCTTGATGAGTCGCACGAGAAGGCGCAAACCGCGAAGTTCCTTGAGAACACGGGTTATGTGATTGAACAACTGCACTCGCTCTCGGTCGATATCGCCCGCATCTTCCAGCCGTCCGTGGAAGAAGAATTGTGGAAGCGCTACCACAAAGGTGACCAGGCGGTGTTCCTGCGTCATATCACCAAGACGCTCAGCCGCCAGAAAATGGCCGCTATTCAGAAGAAGTATGAGTCCGATGATAAGTTCCGCGGCTTCGTCATGCGCTATCTCAAAGAGTACTCGGCGATGATCAAGCACGCCCGCGCAACGGACCGCGCGGAGGTGCTCACCACCACCTTCTCAACGTCTGACATGGGCAAGCTTTACATGCTCTTGTCCAAATCGCTGGAAGGCGCCGCCGCGGCGGAACAGTCTAAAGACTAGACAGTCTGGTTATTCGTCTTTGAGGGTGGCGAGTGCGTCCAGCGCGCGCTGCCGCGCCGTTTTGTGATCGACGATGGGCCTGGGATAGGTTTTGCCGAGGGTCACACCGGACTCGTCCAGCACCTCGTCATTCGCTGTCCAAGGCTCGTGTAGCACCTCATCCGGCAGGTCCCGTAATTCTGGAACCCACTGGCGCACATATGTGCCGTCGGGATCGAATTTCTCGCCCTGGGTCATCGGGTTGAAGATGCGGAAGTAAGGCGCTGCATCGGCGCCACATCCTGCCACCCACTGCCAGTTTGCCGTATTGCTGGCCAGATCGGCGTCCACCAGCGTGTCCCAAAACCACGCTTCGCCGTCGCGCCAGTGGATCAGCAAGTGTTTCACCAAAAAGGACGCGACGATCATGCGCACACGGTTGTGCATGGTTCCGGTGTGCCACAACTCGCGCATGCCGGCGTCGACAATGGGGTAGCCGGTCCGGCCCTTCTGCCAGGCTTTCAGATGATCTACGTTATCTTTCCACGGAAACGATTTGAACTTTTCCTGAAGCGGTTCTTCCGGCATCTGCGGATTGTCATACAGCAGCACATAGCCAAACTCCCGCCAGATAATCTCTTTCAGGAAGGTCTCGGTGCCGGCGGACTGTTCCACCGCGACGGTCCGATTCCAGACTTGCCGCGGGCTGATTTCTCCGAAGTGCAGGTATGGCGACAACCGCGACGTCCCGTCCTTACCCGGTATGTCCCGGTCAGATTTGTAGCTGCCAACGGGGCCATCCAAAAAATCCTCCAGCCGTTCCATCGCCCCGGCCTCGCCGGGTTGCCACATATTCCGCAATCCACCCGCCCAATCGGGTTTCGTTGGCAGCAAGTTCCAATCTTCGAGGTCGTCGCTTTTTGGAGCGTTATCCGGTGCGGTGAGAGATTTCGGCGCGGGCAGCGGGGAATGGATGCCGCCTTTTTCCATCACCGCTTTGTAAAACGGGGTGAAGACGCGGTACGGCTTACCTTGCTTGGTTTTGATGTGCCATGGCTCGTTCAGCAGTGAGCCATTGAAACTTTCAACCTCAACGCCGTCATTTTGAAGAGTCTCTTTAATTTTCGTATCGCGCGCGATTTCTCCCGGTTCGTAGCGCCGGTTCCAAGCCACCTTCGCCGCGCCGGTTTCTTCGACGATGGTCTTGAGGATGTCTTTAGCTGGTCCCTTGCGAAGCACCACTGGTGACCCGAGGCCCTCTAGCGACCGTCCAAGACGTGCCAATGAATGATGCAGCCACCATCGCGATGCCCCACCGATGGCACGTATCCCATCTGTCTCTTCATCCAAGATGTAGAGGGGAATGACCGGCTGGGCCGCATCCGCCGCAGCATTTAGGGCCGGATTGTCGGCAACGCGCAGGTCGAGGCGAAACCAAACGATGATTGGGGAAGACGTCATTGAATTCTTTACGGCCTGGAGTCTCGTGCGGATTTGCCCACGGCTTAGGCCAACCCCTTAAATGTCACGAAATATTCTCTTGTTCTTCGCGCTCCAAGTGTACCAAGACTAACCTGCTACATCTCCACACCGCGTGTACCCCGCCCACTGCCAAGAGCGTCCATGTCGCCCGATCGGCCCTACAACGTCCTTTTTCTGTGCACCGGCAACTCGGCCCGCAGCATTCTCGCGGAATGTGCGCTGAACCGCGAAGGGCAGGGGCGATTCATGGCCTACAGCGCAGGTTCGCAACCGGTCGGGCAGGTCAATCCCTGGGCGCTCGAACTGCTCGAACGGCAAAATTTCTCGACACAAGGACTACGGTCCAAGAACTGGGATGAGTTCGCAGCAGAAGGTGCGCCACCGCTCGATTTCGTCTTTACGGTCTGTGATAACGCGGCCGGTGAGGTCTGCCCGGTCTGGCCAGGTCAGCCGATGACGGCTCATTGGGGTGTGCCTGATCCCGCCGCGGTGGAGGGCAGCGATGACGCCAAGAGGCACGCTTTCTTTGAGGCTTTCCGCCAGCTTAGCAACCGCATCAGTGTATTTGTTAGCCTGCCCATGGATCGCCTCGACCGTCTCTCGCTGCAGCAGCGCCTGGACGGCATCGGCAGCATTTAACGTATTCGTCTCGTGTCCGACATTCCCGCCTTTCCCCTGACCAAGCGCTTGGCTGCTGAAGCTCTCGGGACAGGCTTTCTCCTCGCCACGGTCGTCGGCTCCGGCATTATGGGAGACGCACTTTCCGGCGGTAACGACGGCCTCGCGCTCCTGGCCAACGCCATTGCCACCGGCAGTGTTCTGGTCGTGCTGATTCTGATCTTCGGCTCTGTGTCCGGCGCTCATTTCAATCCCGCCGTGACCCTTGTGTTCGCGCTCAAGCGCATGATCGGCCCGCGAGATGCCGCCGCTTACGTGACCATCCAGATCGCCGCAGGTGTGGCAGGCGTTCTCCTTGCCCATGCCATGTTCGATCTGCCGTTGATGCAAACCTCGGTAAAGGTGCGCACCGGCGGCGCCCAATGGCTCTCCGAATTCGTCGCCACGTTCGGATTGCTGGCGAGCATCCTTGGGTGTCTGCGCTGGCGGCCCGAGGCCTTGCCCTATGCCGTCGGTCTGTTCATCACCGCCGGATACTGGTTTACCGCGTCGACGTCCTTTGCCAACCCCGCTGTCACCATCGCCCGCACTCTGACCGACACATTTTCAGGGATTGAGCTACTCCACGCACCGGCATTTATTGTCGCCCAATGCGCCGGTGCGGTGTGCGCGATGCTCGTTCTTGCTTGGCTATTTGACAGCGGGCCGGATTCCAAACAGGCTGATACAAGCAACTAAGTTTCACGTCCGGCCCAGGTGTTCGCTGCCATGTCGAAAAACAAAACGACACAAACCCAAGCCAGTGTGCGGGCGTTCATCGACGCGGTGGACCATCCCACCCGCAAAGCTGACGCGAAAGTGCTCAACGCGCTGATGAAGCGCATCACCGGATGGGCACCGAAGATGTGGGGGCCGTCCATCGTCGGCTTCGGCAAGTATCACTACAAATATGAGAGTGGCCGGGAAGGCGAGCTTTGCGTCATCGGGTTTTCGCCGCGCAAAACGGCGATGACAATCTACATCATGCCGGGGTTCAGCGGCTATGCGGGCCTGCTCAAGCGCTTGGGCAAGCACAAGACAGGCAAGTCCTGCCTGTACATCAACACGCTCGCCGATGTGGATTTGGACGTTTTGGAAACGCTCATCACCTCATCCGTGGAGGCCATGCGCGATAAATACGACATCGCGTGACGTGCGCAGAAATTGAAAACAGGAATGGTGGGCGATACTGGGATTGAACCAGTGACCTCTCGCGTGTGAAGCGAGCGCTCTCCCGCTGAGCTAATCGCCCTATGAGAACCTTCTCTGGGGAGGACGGGTGTATACGGGGCGGGCCGGAACCCGTCAAGCGACCTCTCGGGTTGGCGTGTAGCCGGACAGGCGCACAATTCCGCCATTGTTGACCTTTATCCCCAGCATCCGCCGTGGCATTGTCAGCACCCACCTTGGCGCCGCTGCCATGCCGCTCAGTTCGATCTTGTTCCGGGATGCCCTATGACCCAATCCAGCCCATCCGCCATTGTCCTGGCTGCGGGACTGGGCACGCGCATGCGCTCGGACCGTCCCAAAGTGATGCACGACTTGGCGGGGCGGCCTTTGGTGGATCATGTGCGCGCCGCCCTGCAAGGAGCCGGCATCGAGGACGCCACCTTGGTCATCGGCCCGGAACTTGAAGACCGTGCAGACCGCTTCGCGCCCCACCGGACTGTGGTGCAAAGGGATCGCTTGGGCACCGGCCATGCGGTGCGCACGGCGTTCGAGGGTGGTCACTCCGCCGAGGGCATCGTTCTGATTGTGTGCGGCGACACACCTCTGCTCACATCAGCAACGCTTGAGCGTTTGATCGAGCGCTGCCAAGACGGCGCCGCGCTCACTTTGCTCGCTTTCCGCCCCGAGACCCCGGGAGCTTACGGCCGTGTCATCACGGATGGAGACCACGTCGAGCGGATCGTCGAAGCGGCGGATGCATCGCCCGATGAACTGAACGTCGGATTACGTAACTCAGGTGTGCTTGCCGTGTCCGGGCCGCATCTGAAACGGTGGGTCAAGGCCCTGAAAAATGACAACGCCAAGGGCGAGTACTACCTGACGGATATCGTCTCTCTGGCGCGCGCTGATGGAGAGACCTGCCAGTTTGTCGAGGGCAGCGTCGAGGAGCTCGCCGGGATCAACACCCGCGCTGATTTGGCGGCGGCTGAAAGTCTGATCCAAGATCGCTACCGGCGGGAGGCCATGGCGGCGGGGGTCACCCTGCGGGATCCTGCCAGTGTCTTTTTCTCGTTTGATACGCAGTTCGGCACCGACGTAACAGTCGCGCCGTTTACCGTGTTCGGCCCCGGCGTCACCATCGGCAGTCACGTCACCATCAAAGGCTTTTGCCATTTTGAGCAGGCCGTAATCGGAGACCATGTGACTATTGGACCCTACGCCCGTCTCCGCCCCGGCGCGGCCCTGGAAAACGGCGCGCACATCGGCAACTTCGTCGAAGTGAAAAACGCCCGGGTGGAAGAGGGGGCGAAGGTCAATCACCTGACCTACATTGGTGATGCCAGGGTGGGGAAAGGCGCCAATGTGGGCGCCGGAACGATTACGGCCAATTACGACGGGTTCAACAAGTCGCACACCGACATCGGTGAAAATGTCTCAGTGGGGTCAAACACCGTATTCGTTGCACCGGTGAACATTGGCGACGGTGCGGTGACCGGGGCAGGTGCGGTTATCCGAAAAGATGTTCCGGCTGATGCCATTGCGGTGACCGATGCGCCGCAAAAGAACCGCGACGGCATGGCAGCGCGCTACCGCGAGCAGCGCAAAGCAATCAAAGACAGCAAGGCTGAAAGCTAGAAAGTATGTGCGGAATCATTGGAATCATCGGGGTTCAGCCTGTTTCGCCGTTATTGATCGAAAGCCTGCACCGGTTGGAATACCGCGGCTACGACTCCGCCGGCATCGCAACAATTGAGGGTGGCGCCCTTCATCGCCGCCGGGCCGAAGGCAAGATCGCCAAGCTCGAAACCCTGGTGAACGAGGAGCCCATCGAGGGCACCCTCGGGATCGGCCACACGCGCTGGGCCACCCATGGCGTGGCCAATGAAACCAACGCTCATCCTCACAGCGATGGCCGCATCGCCGTCGTTCACAACGGCATTATCGAAAACTTCCAGGCCCTGCGCGAAGAGCTTGAAGCGGCGGGCGACACTTTCCAGAGCGAGACCGACACGGAGGTGGTCGTCCATCTGGTGTCGCACTATCTGGACAAGGGGCACGACGCCGAGGAAGCCGCACGCCTTGCTATTAGCCGTCTGGTCGGCGCTTATGCCTTGGCCATTTTGATTTCCGACCGCGAAGACATTCTCATCGGCGCCCGCCGCGGCAGCCCGCTGGCCGTGGGCTTCGGCGATGGTGAGATGTTCCTCGGTTCCGATGCCCTGGCGCTCGCGCCCATGACCGAGAAGATCTGCTACCTCGAAGACGGTGATTGGGTGGTTCTCACCCGCGACGGCATGACCGTGCGGGACGGCGCGGGCAATCTGGTCAACCGCCCGGTGCGGCAGACGGCGATGTCAGGCGCGATGATCGGTAAAGGCGAATTCCGTCATTTCATGCTCAAGGAGATTCATGAACAGCCGCAGGTGATCGGAGATACGCTGTCCGCGTTCATCAATCCCGGATCGCGTGCGGTTGCCCTCCCGGCACTGCCGTTTGATCCGGCGAAGATTCCCTCTATCACCATCGTTGCCTGCGGCACCGCCTATTTTGCGGGCCTGATCGCCAAATACTGGTTCGAGCATCTCGCGCGCATTCCGGTGGACGTTGATATCGGTTCGGAGTTCCGCTACCGCACGCCACCGCTGCCGGAAGGCGGCCTGGGCCTGTTCATTTCCCAGTCGGGAGAAACCGTCGATACGCTGTTCCCACTGCGCTACTGCAAGGAGCACGGCCAGCACATCCTGTCGGTGGTTAATGTTCCTGAAAGTGCGATCGCCCGGGAGTCGGACATCGTCGTGCAGACCCTGGCGGGACCGGAGATCGGCGTCGCTTCGACCAAGGCGTTTACGACTCAGCTTTCCGTTCTTGCCGCGTTGGCCATCGCGTTCGGCGTGCAGCGCGGCACGATTGATAAGGCGCGCGAGCAGGAGTTGATGAACGCTCTGTCGGAAGTACCGGCCAAGGTGTCCGAGATTCTCGGACTGGACTCACAAATTTATGCGATTGCCCAAACGCTCATTCCGGTGCGGGATGTTCTCTACCTGGGCCGCGGCCCAAACTTTCCCATCGCCCTCGAGGGCGCGCTCAAACTCAAGGAAATTTCATACGTTCACGCGGAAGGCTACGCCGCGGGCGAACTCAAACATGGTCCCATTGCCTTGATCGACGAGCACACCCCCGTCGTCGTCATTGCCCCGTCTGACGATCTGTTCGAGAAAACACTCACCAATGTGGAGCAGGTGGTGGCCCGCGGTGGTCGTGTCATTGCCGTGACGGACGCCCCCGGGCGCGAGCGGCTGGATGATTTGGCCAGCCACGTCATTGAGGTGCCGGCCGCCCACAGCTTCGTCTCGCCCCTGTTGTGCACCATTCCGGTCCAGCTGCTTGCCTATCACACAGCGGTTCTGAAAGGCACGGACGTGGATCAGCCGCGTAATCTTGCTAAGAGCGTGACCGTAGAGTGAGCATTTTTGGCCCGTTACACCCTGTAAGGCCTCCCAACGCATTCGCCAAGTACACGCGAAGCCCTTGAATCCAAAGGATTCGTTAACTATCACAGACTACACTTCGCGGGTATTGAACGGAGTCTGCCTTGCGCCTAGCTTACCTGGCGTGAACAGCAGGCCCACGGGTGTCGCCAAGGGGAGAACAACCGTCTAGTTCCATAAAATCGGGCCGGGTTGACTGAAACGGCCACATGAGAACCACATGGGAACGGTTTGTCGGGTGCTGAGCGTATGGATTTAGCGACCATCTTAGGAATCGTGGCCGGCGTGTCCGTTGTCGGGCTCGCCATCTTGTTCGGCGGCAGCGCCGGCATGTTCGTCAACATTCCCAGTATTCTGATCGTGTTCGGCGGGACCATCGCCGGTACGCTCATCCGCTTTCCTCTCGCCGATGTTCTCAATGCTTTGAAACTCGGAACGTCGAACGCCTTCCAGCAAGACTCTGAAAGTCCGGTTGGTCTCATCGACGAGGCCGTCGAACTGGCGGAACTGTCGCGCACCAAGGGCCAGCTGGCGCTTGAGAATGCGCCCATCGACAATGACTTCCTGCGCAAGGGTGCGCTGATGTACTGCGATGGCCTGGAACCCGAGTTTATTACCCATGCCCTGGGCCGTGACCGCGACCTATTGGTCGAGCGCCTGGAAGAAGGTGAAAAAATCTATCGCTTTATGGGCGATGCCTCGCCCGCGTTCGGTATGATCGGAACCCTGATCGGTCTGGTGCAAATGCTCAGCACCATGGACGATCCGGAGTCCATAGGCCCGGCCATGGCCGTGGCGCTGCTCACCACACTTTACGGCGCGCTGATCGCCAATCTGGTTTGTTTGCCCATCGCTGACAAACTCGCGTCCAAAGCCCAGGTCGAGTACACCAAGCGTTCCCTGGTTATTGAGGCCGTGAATCAGATCGCCGAAAAGCAGAATCCGGACTCTATGTACCAGCTCCTCTCAGCATTCTTGCCTGAAGATCAGCGCCGGGCCGACGAACGCTAGACAAGGGCGCGGGTGCACGGGGCCTTGAGTCCTCCGCCACCGGTTCATATGTTTAAGAGATACGCACTCACACGCCGCGCTGAGACCAGGAAGTAAGGGCCGCCGTCATGGCTAAATCCGCTGAAACGCCCAAGTGGGTCACGACCTTCGCCGACTTGATGTCGATTTTGGTCTGTTTCTTCATCCTGCTGCTGTCTTTCTCGATCATGGACATCAAGAAGTTTCACGAGGTGTCCGGCTCTTTGAAAGACGCTTTTGGTATTCAACGCGAACGGATGCTCTCCAGTGTGGTCGAGCTCATCGGCAGCCCCGTACTTGAGCACGCCTCGAACATCCAGCCCGTTCCCATTCCCACTCTGTCTTCTCCGAACTCCAGCACCACGGGCGCCAGTCAGGGCTCCAATGATGGTGAGTTGGCCCAGACAGATGAGGTGTTGGAACAGGAGGATTTCGACTCACGCAGCGGGTTCGAGTCCGATCCCGGCGTGCAAGAAGAACTCTCCGAGTCTCAGGAAGAAGCGCTGGCGTCCATGGCACTGGCTTCTCTGCGCGATGCCATCGAGGCGCAGGAGCAGGCGTCCGCAGATATGGACCAGACCTTGGGCCTCATCCAGATGGCGCTCCAGCGCGAGATGGAAGGCCGTCTCGTTGATGTCGAGAAGAACTACTCAGAAATCGTCATCACGTTTCCGGATGAGGTCGGCTTCCGCACCGGCAGCGATCAGATCACGGACTCTTTCTTTGCCTCGCTCAACCGGCTTTCCGAAGTTCTGAAAACCGTGGATGGCCAGATCATCGTCGCTGGTCATACAGATAATACGCCGCTGCAATCGTCGGGCCGGTTCCGCGACAACTGGGATCTCTCCTCGGCGCGCGCGGTATCCGTCGTGCGCCACTTCCAGACCGTCAACAATATCGCTGGCTCGCGCTTAGAGGCACACGGTTTTGGTGACACCCGCCCGGTGGATTCCAACTTCACCATTGAGGGCCGGGACCGAAACCGCCGCGTTGAGATCATCCTCCGCAAGTTGGGTGACGGCTCCACACCGCCCGATGGCCAGCGGATCGGTGGCGCGCCGCCGCCGCCACCGGTTGCGGTCTATCCACCGGGTCTGCTAAGGGCTTTCAGCCAGTAAAGCTTTTCGCAACCGAAAGTCCGTTTCCATGTCTAAGTTCGATTATGACCTGATCACCATCGGGGCAGGGTCCGGTGGCGTGCGCGCCAGCCGCCTGTCCGCCAGCTATGGCGCGCGCGTCGCTGTGGTGGAAGAGAGCCGCGTCGGTGGCACCTGCGTCATGCGCGGCTGCGTGCCCAAGAAACTCCTCGTCTACGGGTCGCACTTCGCCCAACACTTCGAAGACGCCGTGGGGTACGGCTGGTCGGTCGGAGACACAAGTCATGACTGGCCGGCGATGATCGCGGCCAAGAACGCCGAACTCGACCGGTTGGAACGGGTTTACCACCGCATGCTGCACGACGCCGGTGTGACCCTGGTTGAAGACCGTGGCGTGCTGACCGACCCTCACACAGTTGAGGTGGGTGGCAAGTCCATCACGGCGGAGAAAATTCTCATTGGCGTCGGTGGCTGGCCATATATCCCCGATATTCCCGGCCGCGAGCATGTCATCACGTCGAACGAAGCACTCGACCTGCCGGAACGGCCCGAGCGCATCATCATTGTCGGCGGTGGATACATCGCGCTGGAGTTCGCCGGTATTTTTCAGGCGCTTGGCAGTCAGGTCGACGTGCTCATCCGATCGGGTGTTGTTCTCCGTGGGTTCGATAGCGACATCAGTGGCTCCGTCGCTGAGGAGTTGGAGAAGAAAGGCATCAAGATTCATCGTGACTGCGTCGTCCGCTCAATCGAAAAGATGGCGGACGGTAAGCTTTCTGTGATGGTCGACCGCGGCGAGGAAATGGTGACTGATGCGGTGATGTACGCGACGGGGCGTGTTCCCAACACGGCCAACTTGGGCCTTGAGGCAGCCGGCGTCGAAACCGATAAGAAGGGCGCCATCCCCGTCGACGAGTGGAACCGCTCAAACGTCGAAAACATTTTTGCCGTTGGTGATGTGACAAACCGGGTCAACCTGACCCCGGTTGCCATTAACGAGGGCCGGGTCTTCGCCGAAACGTTTTTCAACGATAATCCGATGACCCTGGACTATACGAATATCGCGTCCGCGGTATTCACCCAGCCGCCGGTGGGTACCGTTGGGCTGACCGAGCAGCAAGCTCGGGCGGACCACAAGATCAAGGTGTACCTATCCACCTTCAAGCCCATGAAGCACACCCTGTCAGGCCGCGACGAACGCACCATGATGAAGCTTATTGTCGACAAGGAGACCGATAAGGTCCTTGGCTGTCATATGGTTGGTGACGACTCGCCGGAAATCATTCAGGGGCTGGCCGTTGCGCTGAAATGCGGCGCCACCAAAGCGCAATTCGATGCCACGGTTGGTATTCACCCGACTGCGGCGGAAGAGTTCGTCACCATGCGGGATGCTGTGCCGGACTCGGACGAGGTTTAGCCGTTAAAACTCCTCCAGCAGGCGGCCTAGTCCGTAGACTTTGTCGTCGATGCCGCTAGCGCGCAAGGCGTGCCAGTAGGTCGCGGTATTGATGGCGATGACCGGTTTGTCGAGCACCAGTTCCGTCGCGGCGGCCAACCGCACCATGCTGCAGTTGGTGCCGACCTGAACAAGCGCATCGACATCGTCTGCGTCGATCTCACTTAAGGTTTCCCGCAGTGTTTCTTCGGTAATCTCGGCGATCCCCGTCCAGCTCTTGGCGCGCAGCGGGACGTCGTTGACAACCTCAAAGCCCTCATCGGTGAAGTACTGCCGCACTTCTTTGTTGTTGATCGGGTAGTAGGGCGACAGGAACGAAATGCGCTTCACGCCGCCATAGGCTTTTAACGCCGCCGTGCAGGACAGCGACCCGATGCTGCACTTCACGCCTTCGGACTCTTTTTCGATGTTCTCGGCGAATTCCTCCGCGCCTTTCTTGCCGCCGAAGAAGGTGATGGCCGACATGCCCATCACCAGATAATCGGGCTCACAGGTGATGATGCTTTTCACCGCATCGACCACGTTGCCGGCGATCACCTGAGTCGCATTCCAGGCGGACTCATCGTCCAGCGCCTTGGCGTTCGGCGTATAAATCCGGCTGTAGTGATTGGTCACGCCGGGCGGGCGCATAGCCTCCATATCCGGCTGAACGACTGTGTTGGTCGACGGGCCGATCACCCCGAATTTTTTGCGCCATCCCAGTACGTCTTTACCCATGTTTTGGGTTCCCCCTTACCTGACCTCTACCCTCGTTAATTTGAGCGACTAGACCGCCCGGGTCCTTGCGTTGTGTCAAACCGGTTGACGATCCGCTGCCGGTTTTACCTCGGCCGGGTCGTGCGGTGATCACCAGAGGCCCTCAAAATCGCCCGAATCGCCCCGATTCACCGGCAAAAACCTGTAAAACCCTGGCATTTCAACGCCTAAGTCTCTATATCGCACCATTCTGACTAGGCAATAGACCACAGAGGTTGCGATGACATCCGCATGGACGCGGGAAAGCTGGCGCTCGAAGCCGATCGTCCAGGTGCCCGAATACAACGACGCCGCTCATTTGGCAGACGTCGAGAAGCGTCTACAGGGCTATCCGCCGCTGGTATTTGCCGGTGAAGCCCGCTCCCTCAAGCAGGCGCTGGGCGACGTTGCCCATGGCCGCAGTTTTCTGCTGCAGGGGGGCGACTGTGCGGAAAGCTTCGCCGAGTTTCATCCCGACAACATCCGCGACACCTTCCGAGTGCTTCTGCAGATGGCGGTGGTTCTGACGTTCGGCGCCGGCGTGCCCATCGTCAAGCTGGGGCGCATGGCCGGTCAGTTCGCCAAGCCGCGCTCGGCGCCGACCGAAACCATCGATGGCGTGGAATTGCCGTCCTACCGCGGCGACATGGTCAACGGCATGGACTTCACGCCGGAGTCCCGCGAGCCCGACCCGGAGCGCCTGGTGCGCGTCTACAACCAGTCCGCATCAACGCTCAATCTGCTGCGGGCGTTCTCCCAGGGCGGCTATGCCGACCTGCATAAGGTGCACCAGTGGACGCTCGGCTTCGTTGCCGACAGCGACCAGGGTGAACGCTACCAGGATCTCGCCGACCGCATTCAGGAAGCGCTCGCCTTCATGGAGGCCTGCGGCATCACCAGCGATGCCGTGCCGCGCATGCGCGAGACGGATTTCTATACGTCGCATGAAGCTTTGCTACTCAATTACGAAGAAGCCATGACCCGCATGGATTCCACCTCCGGGAAGATGTACGCCTGTTCGGCCCACTTCCTGTGGATCGGCGAGCGCACCCGGCAGCTTGACCATGCGCATGTTGAGTTCCTGCGCGGCGTCGACAACCCCATCGGTTTCAAAGCGGGGCCGGCGATGGACACCGACGACTTGCTCAAGATGATCGACACGCTCAATCCCAAGAACGAAGCCGGGCGGATCACTGTCATCACGCGTATGGGCGCCGACAAGCTGCGCGATAACTTGCCGCGCCTCATTCAGGCTGTGCAGCGGGAAGGTAAGAACGTCGTGTGGTCGTGCGATCCGATGCATGCCAACACGGAAAAGAGTTCAACCGGCTATAAGACCCGCCGCTTCGACAACATTCTGGAAGAGGTGCGCAGCTTCTTTGAAGTGCATCGCAGCGAGGGCAGTCATGCCGGTGGCGTTCACTTCGAGATGACCGGTCAAGACGTCACCGAGTGTGTCGGCGGCGCGCAGGCGATCACCGAAGCCAGCCTGGGCGACCGCTATCACACCCATTGTGATCCGCGTCTCAACGCCAATCAGGCGTTGGAGCTCGCTTTCCTGGTGGCCGAGATGCTGAAGCAGGAGCGTCAAGCCTCCGCCGCAGCCGCCGTCGCGTCGTAACGGCGTGCGCGGCCGGCGCCGCTGAATACGGGCCCTGATGACAGACAGCCTCACCATTGCGCTGGCGCAAACCAATCCGACCGTCGGAGCGGTCAGCGCCAATGCCGATCTCATCCGTAAAGTGCGGGCCGAGGCGGCGGCGCAAGGTGCGGATGTTGTCGTCTTTTCGGAACTGAATCTCAGCGGTTATCCGCCCGAGGACCTGGTACTCAGGCCGTCCTTTCTTGACGCCATCGAGGCCGCCGCAAAAGATCTCGCACGTGAAACCGGCGATGGCGGCCCGGCGTTGATCATCGGCGCGCCCTGGCGTGTCGAGGGCGAGCGCTATAACGCAGTGCTGGTGCTCGATGAGGGTGAGATTAAAGCGATCCGTCTGAAACACGATCTGCCGAATTACGGTGTGTTCGACGAAAAGCGGGTATTTCAGTCCGCGCCGCCGCAGGGGCCGGTGTCGCTGCGCGGTGTGCGCCTCGGCATTCTCGTCTGCGAGGACATGTGGTTCGAAGACGTGGCCGAAACCGTCGCCGAGTCCGGGGCGGAACTGTTGATCGTGCCCAACGGCTCGCCGTTCGAGCTGGACAAGGATGACGTCCGCATTTCTCACGGCGTCGCCCGTGTAACCGAGACAAGTCTGCCGCTCGTTTATGTCAACCAAGTCGGCGGCCAAGACGATCTGGCCTTCGACGGCGGGTCATTCGTACTCAACGCGGATCGCAGTCTGGCCGTGCAGGCCCCTTGGTGGGTGGAAAACCTGACTCTGACCTCTTGGTCCAAAGACGCTGACGGTTGGACGTGCGCGCCGGGCACCATCACGCCTGCGCCCGACCGGCTTGAGAATATTTACCAGGCCATGATGCTGGGCCTGCGTGACTATGTCGGCAAGAACGGCTTTCCCGGTGTGGTCCTCGGTCTGTCCGGCGGTATCGACAGCGCCATCAGCGCGGTGGTTGCAGTCGATGCGCTCGGGCCGGACAAAGTACACTGCGTCATGATGCCGTCGCCCTATACGTCGCAGGACAGTCTGGACGACGCAGCGGCTTTGGCCAAAAACCTCGGCGTGCAGCTTGATACCATCGGCATCGGCGAGGCCATGTCCGCCTTTGGCGGCATGCTTGAAACGCATTTCGCTGGCACGAAGCCGGACACCACCGAAGAAAACATGCAGTCGCGCATCCGCGGTCTGACTCTGATGGCTCTATCTAATAAGTTCGGCAAGATGGTGCTGTCCACCGGCAATAAATCCGAGGTCAGCGTCGGCTACGCCACCCTCTACGGCGATATGTGCGGCGGTTATTCAGTCCTCAAGGACGTCTACAAGACCACCGTCACAGCGTTGAGCGAATGGCGCAATCATCACAAGCCAGAAGGGGCGCTCGGCCCGCCGGGTGCGGTTATGCCCCAGCGCATCATCACCAAACCGCCGACGGCGGAGTTGCGCCCCGATCAGAAGGACGAGGACTCGCTGCCGCCCTACGATGAGCTGGATACTATTCTTAAGGGCTTTATTGAAAATGCCATGAGCATCTCGGATATGATCGCCGCCGGCCATGACGAGCAAAATGTCCGCCGGGTCTGGCGTTTGCTGCGTCTGGCCGAGTATAAGCGGCGTCAGGCCACGCCGGGGGTCAAGATCAGCCACCTGTCGTTCGGCCGCGACCACCGCTATCCCATCACCAATGCGTTTGACGGGGACGCGCCCCACAAGGCCAGATAGAGCAGTCATGACCGCTATTGTCCGTTTCGCCCCGAGCCCTACAGGCCGCCTGCACGTCGGTAATGTCCGTCAGGCCTTGATCAACTGGCTGTTTGCCCGCGCTCAAGGCGGGGAGTTCATTCTCCGTCTCGACGACACCGATGCCGAACGCAGCAAGGAAGAATACGTCGAGGGCATTCGCGAAGACCTGACTTGGCTCGGACTGGCCTGGGACCGGGAGGAACGCCAATCGGCCCGCATGGACCGCTATGCAGAAGAGGCGGAGAAGCTCAAAGCCTCTGGTCTACTCTATCCCTGTTATGAAACTGCGCAGGAACTGGATTTTAAACGCAAGCGCTTGCGCGCTCAGCACAAGCCGCCGGTGTATGACCGCGCTGCGCTGTCTTTGTCAGATGACGACAAAGCCAAGCTTGAAGCCGAGGGCCGTAAGCCGCATTGGCGCTTTAAACTGGCGCAAAAAGAGATCACCTGGACCGATATGGCGCGCGGGGATGTCACCTACAACACCGCCAATGTCAGCGATCCGGTGGTCATCCGCGAGGACGGCACGTTCCTCTATCTATTGCCCTCGGTTGTTGACGACATCGACATGGGCGTGACCCACATCATCCGCGGGGAAGATCACGTTACCAACGGCGCCGTCCAGTTGGAAATGATGGACGCGGTCTCCCCAGGGGCGACCGTCACCTGGGGTCATATCCCGTTGCTGATCGGCGCGTCCGGCGAGGGGCTGTCCAAGCGCGCCGGGTCCTTGGGACTTCAAGACCTCCGAGAGCACGGCATTGAGCCGCTGGCTGTTGCCAGTTTGCTCGCCCGTCTCGGCAGTTCCGATGCGATTGAAGTGTATGCGGACATGGAGGCGATGATCGCTGATTTCGATATCGGCCGCTTCAGCCGGGCGACACCGAAGTTCGACGCCCACGATCTCGAGTTCCTCAACGCCAAGGTCCTGCATGACATGCCTTACGCCGCGGCCGCGCCGCGGCTGGCGGATTTGGGGGCGGAGCAAGACACCATGGACGCCCATGGTGAGGCGTTTTGGCTGGCCGTGCGCGGCAATCTCAAGCTGTTCAGCGATGCCATCGGCTGGTGGGCGATCTGCTTCCGCCCGTTGGCGCCGTCGATCGAGGACACCACTTTCATGGCCGAGGCCGCCAAACTGCTGCCGGACGGCACCTGGTCGGAAGACACCTGGTCAGCGTGGACCTCCGCCGTCAAAGAGGCAACGGGCCGCAAAGGCAAGGGGCTGTTCATGCCCCTGCGTCTGGCGCTCACGGGTCTGGGGCATGGCCCAGAATTGAACGCCCTGCTGCCGCTGATGGGCCGCGAACGGGTGCTCAAGCGCCTGCAGGGCGAAACGGCCTGACCCGCCATGTCCGGTACCAATAGCACTAAATCCGCCGTTGCGCCGGAAGGGCCGGCGGTGATTCTGGTGCAGCCGCAACTGTCCGAGAACATCGGCACCTCTGCCCGTGCCATGTACAACTGCGGGCTGACCGACATGCGACTGGTGCGCCCGCGCCAGGATTGGTTGTCGGAGAAAGCCATCGCCGCGTCATCGGGCGCGGTGAATGTGCTTGAAAGTGCGCGCCGGTATGAGAGCACCGAAGATGCCATCGCCGACCTCAACTTCGTTGCGGCGACGACGGCGCGCCCACGGGACAGCGTCAAAACCGTGTGGACGCCACGCCATGCCGCGACGGAGATGGCCTCCCGTGCGGCCTCGGGTTTGAAACTCGGTGTGTTGTTTGGCCGCGAGAAATCGGGCTTGAAGAACGAAGATATCGGCCTCGCCGACGTCATCATCGAAGCGCCGCTCAACCCCGTCTATTGCTCGCTGAATCTGGCTCAGGCGGTACTCGTCGTTGGCTACGAGTGGTTCCAGGCAACGCAAGACTCCGAGGCGGAGGTCATTCCCTACGGTCAGACCCGGCCGGCCACCAAAGACGAGCTCAATCTGCTGTTCGAGCACCTCGAACACGAACTGGACGACAGCGGTTTCCTCCGTGTCGCCGAGAAACGCCCCAGCATGGTGCTGGCCATCCGCACGCTGCTTCAGCGCGCCGCCCTGACGGAGCAGGAGGTTCGTACCCTGCACGGTGTCGTCACCGAACTGCGCTACGGCCGGCGCGAGGACCACGACCGCAAGTACGACTGGAAAAAGAAGGGCTAGGAGGCTCGTGCTCACCCGCTGGCCAAGGCGCCCAGACCTGGGGCAATCCATTGACTTCGCAGGGGTTTTCCCGTATACCGCGCCCTTCATTTCCGGGAATGCGGGTGGTGCATCACCCCGCTTACTGGCGGCGGCAACGCCGGGTGGTAAGACTACCGGGACAAAAACAACCTAAAAACAAGGTGTTAGACAATGAGTAAACGGATTGCATCCAAGTACAAGATTGACCGCCGCCTGGGCGTCAATCTCTGGGGCCGCTCCAAAAGCCCCGTCAACAAACGTGAATATGGCCCCGGACAGCATGGCCAGCGCCGCCGCAAGCCTTCGGACTTCGGGGTGCAGCTCATGGCCAAACAGAAGCTCAAGGGCTACTACGGCAACATCTCCGAAAAGCAGTTCCTGCGCTACTACAAGGAAGCCGTGCGCCGCGCCGGCGACACCTCGGAGAACCTGATCGGCATTCTTGAATGCCGCCTCGATGCCGTGATCTACCGCATGAAATTCGTGCCGACCGTGTTCGCTGCACGCCAGCTGGTCAGCCACGGCCACGTCAAGGTCAACGGCGTGAAGGTCACCATCCCGTCTTACATGGTGAAGATCGGCGATAAGGTTGAACTGCGCGACAAAGCCAAGACCATGGGCCTCGTCCTTGATGCCATGGACTCTGCTGAGCGTGACGTGCCTGACTATGTCCAGGTCGATCACAACATGGCTCAGGGCTCGCTGACGCGCATCCCGCAGCTGGCCGACGTGCCGTACCCGGTGCAGATGGAACCCAACCTCGTGGTCGAGTTCTACTCGCGTTAACGGGGGCGTTCTACTCGCAATAAAAGACGAGTTCTGCTCGCGTTAAGACGAGCGCTTCCATCGAGATAAAATTGATCGAGCCCCGCTATCCCGGCGGGGCTTTTTCATTTTCGTTTGCCGATGTCTTTGTAGTCTACTTTGGCGTTCTTTGGATCCACCAACGGTTCCCACAACATCATGTAGAGTTCTTTGCTTTCGCCCAGTTCTTCGAGCACGAACTCACCGCAGTACCGTAGGTCGTCTGCGTAGGCGGGGCAGGCGGACCAGACATCGGAGCTGACCCAGATTTCGCTGCCGCCGGCCTCATTGCAGACCAGTGCTGCTGTTTTCACCGTATTTCCCACAAAACGGCCGCCGTCCTCGACCGCCTCCCCAATATGAATGCCGGTCCGCATATCGAACCCGACTTCAGGGTTCTGACGGCTGAACAGGTCCGTGTTCTGTATCATATCCACCGCGCCATCAATCGCAGCCCGTGCATCGTCGAACCGCGCGAGAATGCCCTCTCCGGTATGCTGCACTTCTTCACCCGAGAAACGGGAGAGCGCGTCGCGCACGGCGCCGTCGTGCTGGCTGACGACTCGCTTGATTGCGGCGTTATCTAGCTCGTCGACCAATCCGCTAAAGCCGACGATCTCGGTGAACAGGAACACGCTTTCAGACGGCAGGGCAGGAGGATTTTCCGCTGACTCCCAGTCGTGCAGTAACGCACCAAAGGCGTAGCTCATTCCGGACCCATCACCATCCGGCGACTCCAGCATCTCGGTCATCAGAGCCCCGCCGCTATCGATCATTCCTCGGAACACCTCGACTTCCCCGTAGGTGTTGATGTTGTCGGAGAATCTCTTCGCTGCGTCGCTGTCCGAACCCGTCAGTTCCATGAGCCTGCTCAAGAGACCCTGTCCTTCCGTAGCCTCGAGCGTGTATTTTTTAGTCAAACACGCACAGATTCCGGCAAAGATTAGGTTGAGGCCAAACCGGGCAAAGTCATCGAGCGGCATGCTGCGGCCATTCAGCATTGTAGAGACCGCCATCATCGCCCGCTTCAAATCATCAAGCACAATCTCCAGGCGGTCTTGGGCAACAAATCGGTCTGGATTGTCGTCCGGCCCTTCGGTGGCGGCGTCCGGGTTTGGCTTCGAAGGTGAGGCCGTCTGGCCTAGAGTATCTGTTGAACTGTTGGGCTCGGCTTTAACGTCGAATGCAGCTCCGTCATCCAGAGAAGCGGGCGCCGCCACCTTGCGGGCGGTTTCGGAGTCGAACACCTTTTCATACCGCAGACCTTTAACAGCCAACGTGCCGCCAAACTTTTGCTTTGGAGCTTTGATTTGATCTTTCGACTTCTTGCTTTTCCTCCGTTCGGATAATTCAGCGAACGAATGATGCTTGTTGATGAAGACTAGGAAGGCGAGGAGGAAGCTAATCGCAAACGCCAGAATCACGATCAGCTGTTGCAGTTGAGGGTCAATGACGATCCCAATATTCGGAGCGGCATTTAACGTCGCGTAGAAGGATAGGGCGGTCAAACCGCCTGTGGCTAGGGACAAACTGAGAATTGCGCCAATTCCCTTGCGCGGCCCACCTCTGGCCTTTTCACGCGCTTTCCGGCGCGTCTCCTGACGCGCGGCTTCCTTTTGTTCCCGTATGGATGCTTTTTTGGACACGGCTGCTGCGGGCTCTAAAACGAAGATGAGGCGGCATTTTTCACCGCGTGCTTTGCTAGGGCAAGAGTGTTCAGGTTTCGGCTGGAAATGTCTGGGCACCTGCGATGCGCTCGAGCTGTCGGAATTGCGCACGATCAAAGACATCAAGCCTGTATGTCATTAGCGTTTATGGAAGGACCGAAAAGGAGAACGCTATGCATGCCGGTCGCACGCGAAATACAATTGCAGTCTGGGTGCTCATTTCTGCGGCTCTGGGCGTTGCCCCCGGCAACGCTGCACCAGAGCCAAACTACGGTATTCGGTTACGTGCCGCTTATCACGTCCAGATGACCGTCGCTGCCGTGCAGTTTCCGGAGGCCTACCCCGGGTCTTGTCTTGTCAGCGGTGAGGTTCTCCGTGTTTTCCGGTCCAGGGACGGTGGGTTAGGCGAGGGCGACCTTGTCGAAGTGGATACCCCATGTGATGCCGGGCTTGACGGCGATATCGCGCGGCTCCACGCCGACCCGGACGAGCTGCTGACGGCTGACTTCCTAGAGGCGTTTTTGGAGCCTGAGACGGGCGAACGGCTCACCATGCCCGGCGCACAATACATGGTCATTAAGGGGCCGACGGACCTTCCCCTCTGTGAGACCGAACGTGCCGGCATCATGTGCTGACACGTTAATCCGTCACGTGGTCTAAAAAGGCACCTCATCAAATCTATAAATGGGCGCTGACCTGCGTCATCCCGAATGTAGGCTGTGCACGCATGTTGGAGGCCGCCATGGCGTAGCTTTTCGGGAGGCGATAGGCCATGATCCCAGCCCACGTACGGTGATTGGTCTCCGTGCCGCGCAGCCCGGCCGCTTTCAAGAATGAGTTTGATGTATGGCGAAAAGTAAACTCTCCGCTCAATGGGACCGGGAGATCATCCAAGGTGAAATGCTTCTCGCTGTGATGCGGGCTTATTCCAGGGCTATATCCGGCGATGTGGCCGAGTTCGGGACAATGACGGCCAATTCGGCACAGGCGCTGGCACTGGGAATTTCTGAAGCCGAACGCATTCATTATGAACGTAAGGGGCGCCAGAGCCCGGATCAAAAACGCCTTCATTTGTTTGATAGTTTCGAAGGGCTTCCAGACGCCACAGCAGAGCCGGATCGCAAGCACCCAAGTTACGTCGAAGGGGACTGGCGCGCCGGGCAGCATAAGGTCTTCGGCCCCGAAAAGTTACGTGCGAAGTGCAGCCAGTTTGTCGACGAGTCCCGCATCAAAATTTATGAAGGCTGGTTTAAGGATACGGTTCCGAAGCTCGACGCCGCAATTAAGTTCGCGTTGGTGCACGTTGACTGTGATTTCTACGGGTCAACTATGGATGTGCTCGTGCCGCTGTTTTCCAAGGCGCACGTATCCAGCGGCGCTCTCATTTACTTTGATGACTACCATTGCGCGGCATCCTCACCGGAGCTCGGTGAACGCCGCGCGTGGGACGAGATCCAGGATCGTTTCAAAGTGAAAGCGATACAAAGCCACTGTTACGGCCCGACCGGACAAGCCTTCGTGGTCGACTCTTACGACACCCGCGATCACGGATAAGGGGCGCTGGTTATTTACCCAGGCAGACCTTACGTCTATGCCAAGGCATGTGGTCCACCCAAAAAGGAAACTCGGATGTCAAAAAAATTGATAACCGAAGACTACCTTCGGATGAATCAACAGCTTCACGAAGACCCGGGATATGGAGTTGGGATATCGGAGGTGGTCATTAACAGCAGGCTCAAGATCATCGGTGATGTCGCACGCGAGGCGAAAGCAAAGACGATTCTGGACTACGGGTGCGGCAAGGGCGTCATACTAGAGCAGGCAAAGCAACATTTTGATCAAATAGAGTTCTACGGATACGACCCTGCGGTGGTGAAATGGTCGGAAGAGCCGCCGGCATGTGACGTCGTCTATTCATTCAGTGTTCTAGAGCACATAGAGCCCGAACTTCTGGATAACGTGATCGATGATATTTTGGAAAAAACCAAAGTTGCGGCCATTCTCTTCGTCGATACCATCCCAGCCATCAAGTCCCTGCCCGACGGCCGCAATCCTCACCTCACCATCGAAGGGCCCACCTGGTGGCGTGCAAAATTCAAGACGCGTTTCCGCATATTTTCGGAATTCGAGGACTCAGCGCGCTACGGAGCGTTTATGGCTCCTCTGAGGTGACATATTAAAGGTTCGGTCCACACCTCACGTGGCCAAAAAAAGCGGCCTCGGCAAGCTGGCAATCAGGCTGACAGATAGGCGTCAACCTGTTTCACCAAGAACGTACGCTGCACGTCGTCGTGTTCGGTAATGGACACGTATTCCCCGGGCTTCAAGATGTGATTGCCCAAGCGAAACACCGGTTCGTCGTCATCCTCGCGGTCCGGCACGTAAGAGAACGCCCAACCTGACTCCGGCCCATAGATGAGTACTCCGTGTTCTTCTTCCAGGTCGTCCTCGAACTTCCGCACAGTGCAGAGCTCCTTGTCCTTGTCCCATTGAGCGGCGTCTAAATGGCCATCCGCAGTCAATGGAGCATGAAATTCATAACCATGGTTGGGATTGCCTTCCGGATGGTCCGGGGTGCGGGCGAGTTCCAGACGGATCGTATGTAAGGCCATGGCCGGTCTCCATAATGAAAGTGATGGTTAAACCTAACCTCGCGCGTCGACTGGGGCTTTGATATCCGTCAAGACGGAGGTGGGGTTATGCAATGGCATGGCCTTCCGTCACTCAATCAGACATGATTGACGTGCCGGACCTCGTTAACTGCCGCCAGTGAGCCCATGTCAGAGTCCCAGCCCGCCGATACCCTTCTGAAAAACGCCTATGTCGTGACGGTTGACCCGGAGCGGCGTGTGTTCACAGACGGCTATGTCGCGTTCCGCGGCGGCAAGATCAGTGCCATCGGGAAGATGTCAGACTGTGCGGTTCAAGCCGCTGAGACGATCGATTGTTCTGGCAAGGTCGTCCTGCCGGGGTTTGCCAACGCCCACAATCACCTCATTCAGGTCTTTTTCCGTGGTTTTAATGATGACCGCTGGCCTGTGACCGATTTCCCCGCCGCCATCGCAGCTCTCATCAACCAGCAGACCATGGTGGTGGACCGGCTCGACGAGGAACGCAGTTACCATCTCGCTCGGCTGCACATGCTCGATCTCATCCGCTCAGGATATACCGCCACCCACGATGAGCAATTTACCAACCAGCGGCCGGACGCCGTTGATGGCATCTGGCGTGCCGTGGCCGATGCCGGCCTGCGTGGCTTTCTCGCCCGCTGCATCGTTAACAGCGACGCGGTCGTAGAAGCGGGGCGCGAAACTGTTGAGGAAGGGTTTAAGGAAATCGACCGCTTGCGCGCTAAATTCGACTCTTCGCGGATTGAGGTCGCCGCCGGAATTCTGAACTACCGCTATTTACCTGATCCTGAGGACATGCGCCGCATCGCCGAGCTCAGTGCCGCGAAAAGCATGCGCCTAGACGTTGATATGACCGACAATACCGGTGGCAAGGCGCTTGAAGCGCGCGGCTACAAGGGCGGGCAGGTCGAGTATTACCGGGACTACGGGGTGCTCGAACGCCCCCTCTATGCCGGAAAGGCCGTTAACGTGCGTGTCCATGAATACGACATCATGGTCAAGCATGACTGCCGGGTCGGCTTGGTCCCGATCCTGCGACAGTTCGATGCTGTCGGCCTGCCGGTGCACCATTTTCTATCCCGCGGCGTCACACCCGGGATGGGCACGGACGGCCCCATGATTTCTGATAGTCAGAACATTTTCGAGATGATGCGCCATATCATCTTCGCTCAGAACTTGGCGATCCTGCGCGAACAACGCGAAGGTCTGCCCGCGCCGGAAGAACGCGACTGGGCCACGGCGGAAACCGTAATTGAAATGGGATCGCTCGCCAGTGCGAGAACTCTGTTCATGGATGACGTGACCGGCAGTCTTGAGGTTGGTAAGGCGGCGGATTGCGTCATTGCCGATCTCAACCGGGCGACGTTACGCCCCACCCAACGCGATCTGCGCACGCTTGGCATTCTCGTCTGGGCCGGGTCGACTGAAGCCGTCGACACCGTCTTTGTCGATGGACGTAAGCTGCTTGAGGGTGGCCGCTCGACCATCTGGGACGAGCAGGAGGTTATCCGCGAGGCCGAGCGAGTGCTCACTGAAGTTGCCGCTGAAACCGATTTGCCCGAGTTGCTTCCGGGGCGCGGGCCAGGACGTACTTACCGTGGCTGGACCTATATCTAATCCGGCTTCTTATCTAAATCGCGCCGCAGAGCCATGAGCCGGGGCGCGATAACCCACTGCTGTCCGGCATCTTTGCCGCGGCCGCCTTCTTGGCGCAGGCCAGCAGTCGGCCGTTCGTGCGCTTGTTGACGATCACATCTTTCTGCTTAAACCCGGCATCGACGAACCAACGGCCCAGCGTTTGCCGCGTTGGGGCAAACCAGTTCCAGCCTTTTTCCAGAGTTCCCGAGTAGGAAGCCGTTGCAGATTTGCCCCCCTGCGCTTTGGTTTCGATGATCAAACTGCCGCCTACTTTGAGGTAGCCGAACAGAATGCGCAGCATCAGCACCGGGTCGCTGACGTGGTAAACGACGCCGGTACAGTAGACGAGATCGAATTTCTGTTTCCACGCCTTGCGGTCTTCGTACACGTCGGCATTGATGATCTCGGCGTCACACCCCACTTGCTTGCACAAGTGCCGGGCGGCTTTGGTCGAGATGGGATCGCCTTCCAGTCCCGTCACGTCCGCCCCCATTGCGGCGAGCAGCAATAGATCGCCGCCGGTCCAACATCCCACGTCGAGCACGGTTTTGCCGGACAGGGATTTTGGCAGCATGCCCCAAGAAATCGCTTCAGCGGCGATTTCGACATGCCGGGTCGTCATCGAACCCTCACGCTTTTGGCCGAACCCAAAGTTGTGGTCGTGGCCCCAACTGAACCAGTTGTTCCACTCCCGGCCGGCCGCTTCATCCCAGTGAGCGTCCGGCTCATACTGATTGGGAAACTTCTTATGGCTTTCAGCCAGCCACTTCTTCGCGGCGTCCTCAGTTGGCGCGTTCCAGGTCTCGAGACTCTTGTGGACGAACTTAAGGGCGGATTGATACGTCAATTTAGACCGGGCACTTTTGAACTTTGTGTCCTTGCCCGGCATGATCCGGTCGCGGCGTGGCGTTAACTTCACTGACAGACTCCCCATGGTGAGCCTGGTTTATTGCCTGCGTGTTCCGAGAAAGCAACCGTCTTTCCTGGTCAGCATGCGATATCAACCCGCCGATAATTTGCTAGCATAGGGCACTTCATTCCACGTCTATCTAACGAGAACCCAGCCATCGTGTCCGAGCCATCTATATCAGACCTTTTGCAGCAAGCCGTGGCCAGCCACAAGGCAGGGGACATAGCGGTGGCAGTCAAGGGCTATCGGCATGTCTTAGACAAAGCGCCTAGCCATCCGGATGCGCTCAATCTCTGTGGTGTGGCGCTAAGCCAGCTTGGCGATTACGACAGCGCCATTCCGCTGTTGGTCAAAGCTCTCGACGGACGTCCTGACTTTACAGAAGCTGCCTACAACCTCGGCGTCGCCTACCAGCACACCGGCGCCTATGCACAGTCTGTGCGAACCCTACAGAAAGTCCTGGCGGCCCAACCCGATCACGCGAAAGCTTTGTTGACCTACGCCACGGTGTCTCATGACCTGGATGACCATGATGTGGCAGCGGAGGCTTTCACTCGCGTGCTCACACTTCAGCCGGATGCTCCGCCTGTTCGCTATCAGGCCGGTCTCTTTTATCTGACCCGTGGCGACTGGTCCGCCGGCTGGCGCAACTATGAAGCCCGGTTCCAAGTGATCGACGCCGCCAAGGGCGCACGCCGGGCGTCACCGCCCCGGTATTGGAGCGGCGAGCCTTTGAGGGGCGCCTCTATTCTGGCTTGGAGCGAACAAGGGCTCGGCGAGGAACTGTTGGCGACGGCGGCTCTGGCGCACACGATGGAAGACGCGGCAGCTGTGACCTTCGAGTGCTCGCAGCGGATGGTGCCTCTCGTGCAACGCAGTCTGCCTCACGTGAACGTGGTGCCTTGGGATGCGCACGATGAGGTCGTTGCAGATGCGATACAGTTTGATTTCCAGTGCCCCGCGCTTGAACTCACAACCGCATGGTTCGAAGGTCTGGAGAAAGGCGCTGACTCACGTCCATTCGTCACGCCGGACCCTCAGCGTCTTGAAGCACTGCGCCAGAAATACGAGACACTGGCCCAAGGCCGCCGCATCGTCGGTCTGTCCTGGTTCAGCAAGAACGAAGATTTCGGCGCCCGCAAATCGCTTCCCGTCGCCGATCTCGCGAGCGCTGTTTCTGGCGACGACAGATTCCTGGTCAGTCTTCAGTACGGCGATCACGCGGGGGAGATCAGAACTCTGGCGGCCCAAACTGGGATAGACATTTTCGTCGATCCGGATGTCGATGCCGTCGCAGACCTCGAAGCCGCCTTCGCCCAGTGCGCGGCAATGGATCTGGTCGTCACAACGTCGAACTCCGTCGCGCACATGGGTGGCGCGTTGGGCGTCGAGACGTGGGTTCTTCTCCCCACCGGCTTTGCCTCGCCCTGGTTTTGGTTGCTCGACCGCTCCGACAGCCCCTGGTATCCGTCGGTCCGGCTGTTTCGCAGCGATGCTCTGCGTGATTCGTCCGAAAGGTGGTGGGCCGGTCCGTGTGCCGGGGTGCGTGCGACTCTTCAACAGCACCGCTCATAAAAAAACCCCGCCGCGATGGTGCGGCGGGGGTACCTCAGTTCTGAGTTCTGCGCGGCTTGATGTTTAAGCCAAACCGGCCTTGAACGTATCCATCAAGGTTGCCCATGCCCGCTCGGCTTGGGGCTCGTTGTAGACAGAACTGTCAGGGACGCACCAACCATGGTTGGCCCCTTCATACACTTCAATCGTGGCAGGGACGCCCGCGTCATCGAAGGCCGCGCGGAGCACGTGCTTGTCTTCGGGTGCGCGCGCATCATCGTCCGCGGCGACAGCGATATGATAATGCACTTTCATTTTCGGGATGAGCAGATGCGGGCTGGTGTCTCTGTCCGTCACCAAACCGCCGCCATGGAAGGATCCAGCGGCCCCGATGCGATCGGGTCGAAGCCCCGACGTGCGCATGGTTAAGGGGCCGCCCATGCAATATCCAGACGTGCCCATTTTCTTGGAACTGTCGACTTGATCTTGCGCATCAAGCCAGTTGATGAAAGCTTCGGCGTCGCGCTCAGCGGCACCCGGCGCGACCAGTTGCCCCATCACAGGCATCATCATCTCGCGGTCTTCGCGGAAGCTGAAGTCCGGGCCCGGGAACGGGGCGGGGGCATGGCGGTAAAACGGATTTGGCACCAGTACTGCATAGCCTTCATCGGCCATGCGTTGTCCCATTTGACGAAATGACTCACGCAGACCGCGAATGTCGGTCCACAACAGCACGCCGGAGTGCGCGCCCTCAGGCGGATGGAAGAACACGCTGTCGCACATTCCATCCGGCGTTTCGATCATCACGTCTTTCTCGACCACCTCATGTCCAGCGGCGAACGCCGTTCCAGTTGTCGCAAGGCCCGCCGCGGCGGCTGTCGCGCCAAATTCGCGGCGTGTGAGGGGGGCGGCGGCAAAACACCTCTCATCGCACAGCATTTCATCCGCAAAAGTCTTATCGTCTGACATCAAATTGCTCCCTGAAGTGTGGTTTTATGAACCAATACTGGGCACAGCCTATACCAAGTGTTCAAGGCCTGTCACGGCGCCACGGGACTTCGGGCCGCAGGCAAATTTTTTTGTGTAACAGCGCCTGGTTTGCCTCGCCTGACAGCAAGAGGGCCCCTAAGATGACGTCTGCATCGCGAGGGGGAGTTCGCACCTATGGCGCCACCGGCTTTCGAGATTGACCGCAGTCAGCGCCGCCTCGGCCCGATTTGGCTGACACCCGGCATCGTGCCCGGCAACGTGTTGGTGCTGTTCTTCTCCGCGATGATGACCATCGTCTACGTCACCTCCATCGGCGTCCTGCTGCCCTATTTGCTGACCGGTCATCTGGGCATGTCGACATCCGAGCAGGGGGCATTCGTCGGCAACCTCACCGTCGGTATTGAGATTCTTGCTTTGCTGCTGGTGCTGCCCTTTGGCGCGCTGGCCGATAAGATCGGCCGGGTGCCGGTGTTCACCAGCGCCTTCATTCTGGTGTGCATGGCCTGCCTCCTTTTGCCTCTGGCCAGCACGCCGGCGATGCTCGTTGCCGCACGCGTTCTCATGGGAGTTGGCCTCGCCGCCGGCACGCTGATGCTTGGCACCATCATCGGCGACTATCCGCAGAACGCCTCGCGCGGCAAAATGATCAGCATCAACGGTGTGATCACCGGGTTCGGCGTGGTGCTGATCGCCTCCTTCGGCTTTGCCCAGCTTCCCAAGCTTTTGTCCGAACGCGGCTATGACACCGTTACCGCTGGCACCTACACCTTTTGGCTGATGGCCGCTCTGGCGGGTATTGCTGCGGTGATCACCTGGTTCGGCTTGCGCGACGGGCGGCCCGACAAAAGCGTCGAAAAAGACTCCCTGATGGAAACGCTGAAGAAGGGGATCGCCGCAACTCGGGGCAACCCGCGCCTCAGCATCGCCGGCGTGGCCTATTTCGTCTCGCGTGGCGATCTCATCGTCATGACGACGTTTCTCACGCTGTGGATCGTCGCCACCGGCACGGACTCCGGTGTGTCCATTGCAGAGGCGCAGGCGCGCGGCGGCATGCTGTTTGGCATCTCGCAGTTGGCGATGATCATGTTCATGCCCGTGATGGGCTTTCTGGTCGACCGCTTCGACCGCGTCTCCGTGCTGGCCTTCTCTATGGGCGTTGCCGCCGCCGGCTACTTTGCCCTCTCCCTGGCAGGCAATCCCTTCACGTCGCCGTGGATTTACGCCGTGGTCATCGCCGCCGGGGCGGGCGAGGCCTGCATCTTGGTCTCAGGTCCGGCCTTGGTCGGCCAGGAAGCGCCCGGGCGGGTGCGTGGCGCAGTCTTTGGCACCATGGGCTTTTGCGGGGCGCTCGGCGTGTTGATCCACTCCTGGGTCTGCGGCCAGTTGTTCAGTGCCGTCAGCTACCAGACGCCATTCCTCTACATGGCCGTGCTGAATGCTCTGGTCGCGGTTCTATCCATCTTCGTGCGCCTCAAAACGGGCGAACACCAGGCTCAGCCCGCAGCGGCGGAGTAAGCGCGAGGTCTAGCCAGGTACATCGCCATCCGGCTCATTGAGGGGTAATTCTGCGGACGGAGTCTCGGTCTGTTCCTCTACCACCAGGGCTTCGAGGTCTGCCACAAAGTCATCGTGGTTATCGATGATGTCCTGCGCGCGCTTTAACGCTTCCTCATAAAGCCCCGATTTTTGGCGCTTCTCCAACGCCGCCAATCTCGCTTCAAGCTCTTTTACTTTTTCCTCTTCCGGTGCGAGCGTGTCGCGACGGATCTTAGCGATGACATCCTCGATGTCCTGAACTGTCTTCGCATCATTGGATAGGATTTGCGCCCTATCTTCCAACTCGCCTTCTCTTTTTTTGCGGTTGTCGATAATGCGCTGATATTCAGCCACCTCGGTGCGGTGGCCTTCGATCTGCGCGTTCAGGCGGTCGACTTCCCCGGCCGGGCCGGCGCGGCGGGTCTCAAGACCTTGAACTTGAGTGTTTAAACGCCCGAGTTCGGTAGTTTGGTCCGGTGTGGCTTGATCTCCTAAAGCAAGAATCCTCTGTTGTGATGCTTTTAGTGGAGTGAGTTCACGGTCGATCTCGTTCACTTTTGCTTGCTCGGAATCGCGCAAGGCCGTCTTTTGTGAAATCTCCTGATTGTTGCGGTTTATCTCTGCTTGCGCCCGCTCTTCGTCTTCCGTTGTCTGGTCCGTGCGGCTGGTCAACGCCAGGCTTTCGGCGCGCAACCCTTCAGCGGTTTTACCTGTCGTCTCCTTTGGGCGTGTGCGATCAAGCTCCTCGATGCTGCGTTCGGCCTGCGCGACCCTGTCCCGCGCCTTCGCGAGATCTTCTTTGACAGAATCAATGTCGGTTACCAGTTTTGCCGCTTCTGCCGTGTATTCCTTCTGAAGGTCCGTCAGTCTACGCGCCACGGTGGTATGCATACGCGTGAGGTACTTGTTCTCCTGTGAGACCGTGACTTCCGCACCCCCGCCATAGGCGATGTTTTCCGCCAGCAACAATGCCGAATGGGACGCATTCAAATTCTTGAGTGCCTCGTCGCCTGTCGAAAAGGAACCAACCTGACCGCCACTCGCCAATGTAATCGCTGCGCCTGCCATCGCCTTACCCACAGACCGATATGCCCGTAGAAGCGATGTCGGGTCGTTGTCGAAACTCTTGAGCCCCCAGTTGCCGATGTCATCCTTGACGAATGCCATACTGACGTCGCCCTGGCCGGACGCATAGGCGGTGTTGATCCGTGTCCAGGCTTCGTCTGTATAGAGCCGGTTAATCACGCGGACACGGTCCGCAATGGATCCACCGCGGCCAATTTCACCGGCAACCCGGCCATTCTGGGCGTTGTTCCACACATACAGGTTCAGAAACGCGGTTGGGTTCGCTTCGCGCAGTTGAACTGACAAAGGTAGTTCGCGACGGTCCGTGCCATCGGCTTGCTTCAATAAAGCGTCAGCACGGGAGCGGAGCGCGTTGCCGTACTCCGACGTAAATGCTGCCAAGTCAACTAAGGCTGTGCGGATTCTACGATCGCGTGAAGCGTGCCCGACATGGCTGGTTGCCAAGTAGACTGACAACACACGCATTTCCTCCGCTACGGCGGCAACGTCGGCGAGTACAGTGGACAGGAACGGTCTTAAAGCAGCGACCGTAATCTTTCGTTCCTTAGCTTGTCGTACACCATTCTCATCTTCTTCTATCGCGGTATACGTGACCTCAATTGTGGAAGGATCTGTGAAGCCCTCTCTAGCTGCTGCCTCACGGACTTCTCGCGATGACAGTTCGAAGATTGCTTCGTTGTATGCTGCATCCCAGTTATAGACGAAATCAAAAGTGAGTTCGAGCCGGTTGCGTATGGCACAGGCGTCCAAAGTCATTGCCCGAGCGAGGTCGTCTTTGATTTTAGCCATCCAGTTTGGAGCCGAGCACAGGAACTTCACCCGCCCGGCATTGATCGGCCAATACTCTTCGTCCGGATGAATTCTATATTCGTCCCAGATGATGGCAGGTTGCTCTAGTTGCCCCTCTAAGTCCGCGTAGCCGTCCGGGATCAGACCGACTTTTTCTTGCGGGCAGTATCCGGAATCGAACAACGACACACCGGAACGTTTGACGCACGCCGTCGCATAGATGATCTGATCCAAACGCCGTAGGCCCTCTTCGACCTGACCGTAGAGCGCGCCCCACTGGACCTCTGGTTCCATTGACAATGGACCTTGATAGACATCGATATCGATGCGCATGGAGGCGGCGCCGCTGGTCTCGGTTATTCCGGCACATCCCGAGAGGCCGGTTAGCAGACCGACACCGACCGTGGCGGCCCATACTCGTTTCTTGAAGGCGACTGAAATGGTGCAGGTCATTGTGCAGCCTCCTTATCGAAGGCGGTGAGCACCTTGGCAATGGCGCCGGCGGCATCCGAAGCTGGCTTGGAGGTGTCGTCAAGCGTGCGGAGTTCAAGTTGTGCATCGCGTATGTTGATTCGCTCCTGCGCGAACGGCAGGAGCGACTCTTTTTCCACGCTGCGCCGTTGCAGAACACGCGACGAGACTTCTTGCAAAGTTTCGATGAGGGGATCGGCGCTCGACGACATTGCCATGATGAGGCGCTCATCCTGATTAAACGTGCGCACACCTTCCGGTCCCATCACCTGGAACCCGCGGCGGCGCTCGAAGCCTGGTTCGCACGCACCTCCGCTGGATGCTGTAGTTGGGCTAGCCTTAAGCTTGTCTTCCGCCTCACCTGAGGCCATTTCTACGTCGGTCCGGCGCGCCGCTGCTTCGGTCAGGGCGGTCTCGCTGTCTTCGACAATCTGTTTTAGACCGCCGTCTTCACCAGCGGCCGTCGCATCAGCATCTGTTTCTATTTCTGCTTTTTTCGCGGCAATACCGAGTATGAGGTTGTTGAGATCGACGAAGCCTGAGCCGGATGCGCTATACGAGCTTGCTGGCCGGTCGGTTCCATCGCAGCGTCTGATTTGAGGGTTCGGGTCAGACCAGTTGATCTTGTTCTCGACGGCGGACTTGGCCATCGCTTCATATAAGTCGTCCAGCGTTTTGTCTGCCGACCTGCATGTCGTCAATGCTTCCGTGTAAGCCGTGTTTGCATTGCCAAGAGCTGTGCCGGCATCGACTTGTTTGGTTGATTCAGCCCGAAGATTGGTCAGCGCTGCGTCAGCTGCCGTTCGGGCATTCGTCACGGCCGTGTTTGCCGCTTGGGTCGCCGCGTCATCTGCGTTTACCAAAGCATCCCGCGCTTCAACCGCTTTTCTCGATGCTTCGTTGGCAGCGGCCAACGCCTGTTGCGCTTGATCGACAGCGGCATCCGCGCCGACCTTGGTGGACTGAGCCGTTCTCAGGTTCGAGGCAGCAGTCGTAAGCGTAGCTATCCTGTCGGCGACGGTCTGCTTGGCTGGAAGAATCTTTGGTTCGTTTTCTTCCTTTGCTTTGACAAAGTTGTCGTTTCTAGCCTCAAGCTCTTCGAGTTCGGTTTCTGCTTTCTCCAACGCTTGTTTTGCGGCTTCGTGATCTTGGCGGGCTTGATCGACCGTCGCGTCGACTGCCGCCAAAACTTTAGGGAAGATATCTCTGACGAAGTTGCTGGCCTGGCGGACGGCTTGGTCTGTCTCGCCAGCCGAGGCACGGAACTCGGCGATCAGATTCGTCAAAGTCGTTTCAACGGTGCGGTTCGTCGCATTTGACCAATTGATATTGGTCGGGTTGGAAAAGCCTATGCCGGTTGGCCAGCGCGGGGCCGGAGACGTGAGATTCAAAGCTGCCTGTTCGGCGCCTGTCAGGGTGTTGAACGCCGACAGGGCGTGATTAACGGCTTCTTGGACACGTGTCGGCGACTCTGTAGGGGTCGAACCGGACGCTGAGGATGCGCTCGCCACCGCGACCTGTCCTTCTGACGACCGCCGGGTAATGTTGGCAATCTCGCGCTGGATTGCCGCGTGAATGTCGGGCTCAAAATCTGTCAGCATCTCGTCTTTGAGCAACCCTTTGAGCCGGTCGATGCTGCGGTAGCTTAGGTTCTGAGCGGCTTCGAGCTGCGTTGCTTCTTGAGATTGATAAAAGAAGCGCCCGCTGTCCGGATCGAATTCGACATCGGATCCGAAGGGCTCGATCTGCGACGCTTTGAGCGTGCCAGACTCGAAGTGGATCTTGTTTGTGATGGCGAGTGCCTTACCCGTCATTGTGAAGCGATAGAGTGAATCTTTTTCCAGACGGAGCGGTTCACCGCGATCATTGCGATAAAACACCGGTTGATCCCACTGAAAATCCTCAGCGATGTTTTTCTGAACAATTGAACCGTCTGCGTTTCTGCCCTCACACAGATCGAACACCCGGAAGTAATAAGTCGTCCGGAAGCGGACTGTTTTGTCCTCATACTGCGGCTGGGCGCCGGTATCGACGCGGAACTGTGGCGGAATATCGGCGCAGGCGCTGAGCCCGATTATGGATGCGCCGACAAGCAGCATGTTGCGAATTGGCGATGCGTGACGGGTGACATCGGCAGCCCGGCTGGCTCCCGACGCCTTCTGTTTACGGCGTCCCATCGTGTACCCCTCCCCCGAGTAAGTGCGATGCGAAAACCGTAAAGCGCGACTGAGGGGAGTTCAATTTAAAATTGTTTTACAGGAATACACAATTAATTGAAATTTGGTGGAAAGATACACTTATTAAGAGCTTCCTCCCGGCAAACTCCTAAAAATTGAGAAATTAGGTCTGAGCTTGATAGGTGCTGGCCTCCCGGGACCCGCCAAGAACGCGTCTCCGCGTGACGAACCTATTGTCACTGCCCACCCGGTGCACGTCTCACCCCAAATTGTGTTGCGCTCTGGCCTCCCAGGCACTACCGATACGGCACAGAACTGCCAATTTTTGTCATCTACGGGGACTGACCCATGAAGTTTTCGCGCCGTGGCCTCATCGTATCCGGACTTGCCGCTGGTGGCGGTCTCGCCATCGCCTATGGGCTCGACAGCCTCAAGGACGGCGACGCCCGCAAGAAGTTTGCCACCACGCCGGGCGATTACGTCCTCCATGCCTATGTGAAGATCAGTCCGGACGGCAAAATCACCATTGCCGTGCCGCAGGCTGAATTGGGGCAGGGGGTTACCACCGCGATCCCGATGATGGTGGCCGAGGAACTCGATGCTGATTGGAACGATGTCATGTTCGAGCTCTCGCCGCTCGACAAGGACTATGGCTCCGCTGTCATCGCCGAGGCCATTCCTAAGTTCTTCATGTCGCCCGGCCCCGCCGCCGACATGACCCGCAACGCGCTCTACAGCGTCACGCCCCTGGTGGGTTTGATCATCACCGGCGGGTCTAGTTCCGTGCTCGGCAATTTCAACTATCTGCGCATGGCCGGTGCAGCCACGCGCGAGATTCTATTGAAGGCCGCCGCCGAAAAACTCGACGTGCCGATGCGGGACCTGACGACTGACAAAAGCCGTGTCATTCATGCCGAGTCAGGACGGGAGCTCACCTACGGCGAGTTGGCGGAAGCCGCCGCCGCGTTCACGCCACCCGATGACATGGACGTACCGGAGAAAACCGAATTCAAGATCATCGGCCAGCCGCTTACCCGCCTCGACACGCCGATGAAAGTCGACGGCTCCGCCGTATTCGGCATCGACGTGCAAGTGCCCGGCATGGTCTACGCCGCCGTAAAGCACGCGCCGGTGTTCGGCTCGACCGTAAAGTCCTTCGATATCGACAGCGTCACCTCACGTCCAGGTGTCATCACCGCTGTGAAAGCCGCCGACAATGCCGTTGCCGTGGTGGCTGAGAACACCTGGGCCGCGCAGCAAGGCGCGCTCGAACTCGCGGTGGACTGGAACGAACCTGAGGGCGAACGCTTCGACTCCACCCAGGCGCTGCAGGACTATGCCGGGCGTTTCGACGCAGCTGACGTCAACGTGCTCAACGAAGACGAAACCTTCGCCGCCGCCATGGACTCTGCGGTGCAGACCGTCGAAGCGGTATACGAAACGCCGTATCTCGCGCACGTCTGCATGGAGCCCATGGGCTGCACAGCGGTATACGAAGAGTCCGAAACCGACGACCCGGAAGATGGTTCTATCACCGTGTGGTCGCCTAGCCAGTCGATTAGTCAATCGGCCAGCCAGGCCGCCACTGCCGCCGGGGTGAAGCGGGAAAACGTCACCGTCTACGCCACCCTCATGGGCGGCGGGTTCGGCCGCCGCGCGGACTATGATTTCGTCCGTCAGGTCTCCAACATTGCCAAGCAAATGCCGGGCACGCCGGTCAAGCTGACTTGGAGCCGCGAGGAAGACGTCCAGCAAGACACCTATCGTCCGGCCACCACCGCGCGCTTCCGCGCCGGGTTGGATGAAAACGGCGACATGACCGCGCTCGACTTCGTCATCGTCGGCAAGCCGGTCAGCAAGGACTTCAACGACCGCAACGGCACCTTCGCGCCGATGGACGCGGAAAACGATGCCAGCATGATCATGCCGATGAGCAATTCGCCCTACGGCTTCCCGGCGAAGCGCCTGGCCCTCAATGCCGAGCAGAACCCGGTGCCGAACGGCAACTGGCGCAGCGTGTCGATGTCGCACAACGGCTTCTACCAGGAGGCCTTCATCAACGAAGTGGCCGAGGCCGCCGGACGCGACCCCATCGAGTTCCGCATTTCGCTGCTCACCGAGAAGCCAACCTTCGTAAATGTTTTGAACGAACTGCGGGAGAAGTCCGGCTGGGATCAGCCACTTGCGCCGGCCTTAGAACCGGGTGCCCGGCGCGGGCGCGGTGTCGCCTTCCTTGAAGCCTTCGCCTCCATTATCGGTCAGGTGATCGAGGTCACCGTTTCGGCGGACGGCAAACTAACCGTCGACCGCGTCGTTTCGGTGGTTGATCCGCACACCGTGGTCAATCCGTCCATCGTCGAAGCCCAGATGGAAAGCTCGGTCATCGACGGTCTGTCCGCGGCGCTGTGGGGCAAGATCGATGTCGAAGAGGGCCGTGTAGTGCAGAGCAACTTCCACGACTACCGCTTGATGACCCTGGCGGAAACACCGCCCGCCATTGAAACCCATATCTTCGCCCAGGGCGGTCATCCCGGCGGCATGGGCGAGGTCGGCCTGCCGGCCATCGCTCCGGCGCTCACGGCGGCAATTTACGATGCCACCGGCGAGAAGGTGCGCAAGCTGCCGGTCGCCCTATCCGGCCAGGTTTCGGTCTAAGAATTCCTGCGCGCCGCCGGCTAAAGTTTTAGCCCGGCGAGCCAAGCAGACATAACGCGCTGTGCCTTGCCGGTCAGTTCGGCACCGTATTGGGACGCTTCGGCCCGCAGGCGCGGGATGTCGATTCCGGAGGCCGCTAGCTCAAACGCGTGTCCGATCAGCCAGTGTTCGATGGCTGCGGTATCGGCCTCTGGATGAAACTGAAATCCGGCAACGTTGGGCCCAAGGGAAAACGCCTGATTTTCATATAGCGCGGTCGAGGCTAGACGCTCCGCGCCGTCCGGCAGGTCGAAGGTATCGCCATGCCAATGCAGGGTCATGGGCGCGTCGGCAAAGGGGGCCAGACAAGACGCTGCCCCCACATCGGTCAAGGTAAGCGGCGCAAAACTGATCTCCTTGTCCGGCCCGGGATAGACCCGCGCGCCCGCAGCTCGCGCGATCAGCTGGGCACCGAGGCAGATACCCATAAGCGGGCGGCCTGACTCAAGCCGCCGTTCGAGAAACTGCAATTCCGTCTTGAGAACGGGATAGGTGTCTTCGTCATAAGCGCCGATGGGGCCGCCGAGCACGATCACCACATCGTCGGCCTCCGCTGCGACGGCATCAAGGTCGTCACGGCCCACGTCGCAGAAGCGGATGTCAAAACCTTCGTTCCGCAGCACCGGGGCGAAGGCGCCGAGGTCTTCAAACGCGACATGGCGGATCGCCAAAACTGATTTCATAGTCGTTTTCATCGTTTGCTTTTTGCTCTCCGTTCAGGACGGGGGCCCGGCGGCAGCCTTGCCGCCGCCGGGTTCCGTTATTGATTCACGTGTCCGGGCAGGCTCAGGTCTCCCGACGCTATGTCGAACACATCGACGACGCAGAGCAGGGGTGCATGAACGCTTTCATTCACGCGCAGGCCAGCGGTGACGCCATCATAGGCTGCTTGTTCAACGACAGCGATGTCGTCAAAAGGAACGCGGACCTCGACTGTGTCACCCTGGATGGCCGGGTCCCAACCCGGGCTGTCGAGCAGAATCGGCAGACCGGGCCACGTCTTGGGCAGACGCGGTTTGTTTCCTTCAGGAATATCGATCACCTTCAGTGCACCAGGCCCACACGTTTCATCCGGGCCGAGCACGACCCAGTGACTGTGCCAAATATTGCCGTCGTTGCCGAAATCGCCGTCGCCATTTTCATCGTAGAGCGGTGTATCGTCGAAGTCCGGATGCGACGTCACGGCGAGGGCCAATATGCCTGCGTCGTGTTCGAAGCCAACCTCATAAGTATCGATGGTGGTCGGCCAGACATAAGAAAACACGTCGCTGCCGGCGAGTTTGCCGGATACCGCCGGAGCGGACGTGCCCGCCGCGCCGGATACCCCCATATGGAAGAGTGCGACATTGCCGCTGGTGGATATCTTGGCGTGGATAATATCGAATGGCGCGGCAGCGGTTTCCGACGCCGGTGCGGCAATCCCTCCGCTATGGGGCCCATGGGCGAGGGCGACACTGCTGTCGCTGCCTGCGGCAGCCGCCCAAATCGCGCCGGCAAAAAGTGAGGTGCGAACGCCACCCGAGAAGGCCGACGCTAAGCCCTCCCACACCCGTGGTTTCGTCCATGTTTGAGGTTGGATTGCATTGTATGTCATGATCTTTAAGTCTCCTGTCTTTTCAGAGTCGGGTTTGACACAGGATGCCTCGTCCGTTGCCGCGGGCGAGGCATCCGCTTAGGGCGCACGGGGCGGTGACGAAAACTGTGAAAACGCAGTGTCCGCATCCGCCTCCTGTGCGGCTTCGTAATCACCACATTCCAGACGCAATTGAACGTCGCCGAACGGAGCGTTTACGAACGCGCAATGGTGAGGCTGTGCCTCATCGTGATGGGCATGGGGCCGGAAGAACCGGCAGGTGACGCACATGTGCTGCACAGGGATAGCATTGCTGCGCTGTAAGCCGGCGACCGCCAGCGAAAGGTGACGAAGCAAGCCGCTGCGATGATCCTCAACCAGCGCCTCTAGCGCGTCGTCTAGGGCCGGTGGGCACCCGTCCAACTCGGCCGCCAGGTTTTTCCCGGCACGCGTCAGGTTGAGCTGGACGGCTCGTCTGTCGTCCGGGTCGCTCTCTCTGTTCGCCAGTCCCTTTTTGACGAGGGCCGCGACGGCGTCACTGACCGTTGGCTGGGTGATTCCGAGTTCCGGCGCGAGCGCAGAAATCCTGACCGCGCCCCGGGCATTGAGAACAAGCAAGATCTGAATCTGTGTCGGGGTTAGCCCGTGCCGTTCCGCCGCACGCCACTGTTGGGTCCTGAGGAAGGCTCCGATCTTGGCGAAGGCAATGGCAATGTGGTCGTTCGGCGTCATGGCGTCTCCTTTCGATACTTATGTATAGGACTCCTATGTATTAGTCAACTGTGTCCTTCTTAATTTGAAAAAGCCATGCAATTCAGGGCGCTGGCCCCCGCAGGGACACCCTTTGCGGCGCCAGCCGATCCTGCTAAAAACCGGCCAGACCGATTTCAATCTCCGAGTCCGCTCATGCCCGACACCGCCGTTAATCCCGCGCTTGATACACCTATCGACACTCTGTTCCAGCAGACCCACGATGAATACGTGCGCACGCGCTACATCGCCAAGCTGCACAATCATCTGATGATGAACGTGCGCTACGGTCTGCGCGAGGTATACGAGGATCACGTCGAGCCCCAGCTCAAAGCCGAGCATGGCGAGGTGCCGCAATCGGGCCATGAGATTTCCAAGGCCATTGAAGGCAATCTCTATTACCGAACCTACAGTTCGCTGCGCTACAACGCCCAGGAGATGTTGTCCCAGTCCAAGCAGGCGGCGGTGGAACGGCAACTCCCCGAAATGATCGACGTGGTGCGTGACATCACTGCGGCCAAGCCCACCGGCGGCACCCTGCGTCTCGATCCCGCGTTCGAAACGCCTAACTACGTTACCGCGCTGGACGTGCATCTTATTCCCGGCGGCTATCACACCGAGTTCACGGAAGACGACGTTGCCCAGGGCTTTCTGCTCGGCGCGCGCCACTCCGGCCCGGCCATCAATCCGGCGCGGGAGTTCGGCTTCGTCGGTTACTCCGTTGCCGCTTGGCTGAAACACAAGTTTCCGGAGTTCTCGCCCAAGGCGATCCTAGATATGGGCACGCAGTGGGGCAGCAACCTCATCGCCTACAACAAGGAATATCCGGGCGCTGAGCTCCACGGCATCGACATCGCCGCGCCGAGCCTCAGGTATGGCCACGCCAAGGCCGAGCAGGCGGGCGTGAAAATGCACTTGAGCCAACAGAACGCCGAAGCCACTGACTTCGACGACAATTCCTTTGATCTGGTGGTCTCCAGCTTCGTCCTGCATGAGATCGCCGTGCCTGCCACAAAGCGTCTCTTGGCGGAAGCGCACCGCGTATTGAAGCCCGGCGGCATCATGGTCCATGTCGAACTGCCACCGCATAAATCCTGCGAGCCGTTTCTCAATTTCATGTTCGATTGGGACACGCGCCACAACAACGAGCCCAACTACCGCAACTTCCGCTCCCAGGATCCGTCCAAGCTGATGGCCAAGGCCGGCTTTGCGCCGGACGAGAGCTTCGAAACCACCATCCCCGACCTGCCGACCACGCCGCCGGATAAATGGCAGCGCATCGTCAATGGCGAGGAACCCGCGCCGATTCACGGCCGCGGCGCCTGGTTCATCTTCGGCGGCCGCAAGGCCTGACCTGCGCACACAACTTAAAGCCCCTCCCACCCGTGGGGAGGGGTTGGGGTGGGGGGATTGCGGCCAAAGCGCGTTTTCTGAAGTTTGGTCACCCCTCCCTTTATCCCTCCCCATCTAGGGGAGGGAGATTTGTTTTT
>CAWUEX030000001.1:0-18972 GCA_963921305.4 Rhodospirillaceae bacterium | reverse complement strand
TTTTGATCCTTCGATGTCGGCTCTTCCTACCGTTGCGAAGCAGAATTCGCCAAGCGTCGGATTGTTCACCCGCCAACAGGGAACGTGAGCTGGGTTTAGACCGTCGTGAGACAGGTTAGTTTTACCCTACCGATCGACGACAAAGTCGAAATAAGAAACGAGTACTCGTTGACGAAAAGGAGAGCCGAAACGGTAAAGCCGTTCAGTACGAGAGGAACCGCGGCCTCGAACAATTGGTGCGCGTGCTCGGTCGACGGGCCGATGGCGCGAAGCTACCATCCGCCGGATTACGGCTGAACGCCTCTAAGCCGGAATCCGTGCCGAAGTAAGCGCGGCTCTCCACCGCAAAGCAACGTCGTGGCATTCTCCGACGGGAGAAAACCGATAGCCGTTCTTGCGCCTCGGTGCAAGTTCGGTGCAGAAACCTTTGTCGCTCGGCCCTTTCGGGGGCCGGGCTTCGCAACAGCGAACCGCGGATGAGCATCGACGAACCAGAGATCTCTGGCGCACTGACCGGGAGGCCGGGGTATCGTTCTCGCCTGAGCGCCGTTGCGTGCGCGAAGCGTTGAGATAGGCTCCGATTGTGGCCTCTGATCCCGCCGAACTTGAAACAAAAAAGGCCAGCCAGATCTCTGCTAGTCCTTGCTCGCTAGCGGCGAGCCGAGAAAGAACGCGCCCGATGTGCCTCGCCGTGCATCCGGCAGCCAAACGTGAGCGAAACCGGCGAGAGACCGAAGTCGATCGAGAAGCAAGAAGAGCAGTCGAGCGTGCTCCACGACCCCCGGGCCAGGCGATCGGGCCAGAAAAGGTCGAGAGCATATGAAAGCGCCGGCGCTCGAAAGAGAGAAAAAGCGAATGAAATCGCTACCTGGTTGATCCTGCCAGTAGCTATATGCTCGTCTCAAAGATTAAGCCATGCAAGTGCAAGCACGAGTCGCGCAAGCGACGAGGCTGCGAAAGGCTCATTAAATCAGTCGTGGTTTACGTGGTCGTGCGACGGGGCGCGAGCGTCGTCGAAGCGGACAACTTTGGAAAATCTAGAGCTAATACGTGCAAAAAGGCGCCGCCGCTTGCCGGGAGGCGCGCATTTATCAGCCATTGCGTCGGCCGGGCTGCGTGTCTCACGTGGTCCGTCGTCCGTGGCGACTCTGGATAACTGTTAGCAGATCGCCGATCCTTTGCCGATCGGCGACGAACCATTCGAGCGTCTGACCTATCAACTGTAGTCGGTACGGTCTCGGCCTACCGAGGTGCTTACGGGTGACGGGGAATCGGGGTCCGATTCCGGAGAGGGAGCCCGAGAAACGGCTGCCACTTCCAAGGAAGGCAGCAGGCGCGCAAATTACCCACTTCAGACTCTGAGAGGTAGTGACGAAAAATAGCGGCGCCGGGCCTTAACGGGCGTCGGCGATCGCAATGAGCTCGGCGAAAAACACCGGCTTCGGTCGCGCGTTGTCAAAGGCGCGCGGCCGTTGCGAGTATCGAACGGAGGGCAAGTCTGGTGCCAGCAGCCGCGGTAATTCCAGCTCCGTGAGTGTATGCTTAAGCTGTTGCGGTTAAAAAGCTCGTAGTCGAAAGCAGGCTTTTTGATCGCGGGCGCGCGCGCGTCCGGGACGCTTCCCGGCGCCGCCGCCGGCCAAGAGGCCAACGATCGCGGTCGACGGGCGCGCCGCTCAAAGGTGGCCCCGCTTCACGGCGGGGTCGCTGGGGCGCGTCGACGGTCGGCTCGCGCTTTGCCCTGACCAAATCGAAGTGCATCAGGGCGGGTCGAATACGCGACGCGGGCGCGCGAGCGCTCGCGCAAGACCCAGAACGATGTCGCACGGAACGAAGGAAGAAGGCCGCGGCTTCGCCGCTGGCGCCGAACACGATAGCGCGTGGCAATGATCGAGAGGGACGGACGGGGGCATTCGTATTGCGCCGGGAGAGGTGAAATTCGTGGATCGGCGCAAGACGAACCGAAGCGAAGGCGTCTGCCAAGGACGTTTTCTTTGATCAAGAGCGAAAGTCGGAGGCTCGAAGACGATCAGATACCGTCGTAGTTCCGACCGTAAACGATGCCGACCGCGTCGTCGCCTTCGGACGTTAGAAGGCGCACCTCCGCGCGAGGTGCGTCGACCAGGTCGAGGTGGCGGCGCCCTGCGGGAAACCGGAGTGTCCGGGTTCCGGGGGAAGTATGGTCGCAAAGCTGAAACTTGAAGGAATTGACGGAAGGGCACCACCAGGAGTGGAGCCTGCGGCTTAATTCGACTCAACGCGGGGAAACTCACCCGGCCCGGACGGCAAAAGGATTGACAGATCGAAAGCTCCTTCTCGATTTGGCGGATGGTGGTGCATGGCCGTTCTTAGTCCGTGGAGCGATTCGTCTGGTCGATTCCGATAACGAACGAGACTCGAATTTGCTCGTTGCTCGGCGCGCCCGAGCGCGTGTTCCCGGGTCGTGCCGGCCTCGGTCGGTCGTCCTGGGGCGCGTGCAACGAAGCGGCGCGGCCAAGCGAGAACGAGAATCGCGCAGTGAGCTAATCCCAGAAGGACGGGCGGCGTGAAAGCCGCACGAGATCGAGCGATAACAGGTCTGTGATGCCCTTCGATGTCCGGGGCCGCACGCGCGCTACAATGGTCGGGACAGCGAGCAGCGACGCTGCCCGTCCGGTACGTCGTCCACGAGGCGAAGCCGGCGATGCCGTCACCCGGGCCGAGAGGCCCGGGCGATCCGAGAAACCCCGATCGCGATCGGGACAGAGACTTGCAATTGTTTCTCTCGAACGAGGAATTCCCAGTAGGCGCGGGTCATCATCCCGCGTCGACTGCGTCCCTGCCCTTTGTACACACCGCCCGTCGCTACTACCGATCGAGCGTCCTAGCGAGGTCGTCCGATCGGCCGGCGCTGGTCCACGGTCGCGTGCGCCTCGCGCGTGCGCGTCCGGCGAGCGTGCGGCCGAGAAGGCGATCGAACTCGAGCGCTTAGAGGAAGTAAAAGTCGTAACAAGGTTTCCGTAGGTGAACCTGCGGAAGGATCATCGCAACGAGATCGTCCAACGAACGAACGAACGAAGCACGCCCCCGAGGTCGCGGGTCGCCTTGGTTGGTCGGCCGCGAAGGCAAAGCTCGTCGGGGCGTCGCAGCAGCAGTAGCAAACAAAGACAAGCAATGAGATCGTGCGCGAGTCGGCGGCAGCCGACTTGTGGCGAGTGAAGACAATGATGCGATACGAGTGTGGTCGGAAGAGATTGCGATCGACTTCGGCCAGCGGCGAACCGTGCCTCGTGGTCTTGTGTCCCAGCTGCCTGCCTGAAGGAGAGAGAGAGAGGCAGGTGGTGGGGCAGAAGCTGATCGAGGAAAGACAATGATTCGATACGAGTGTGGTCGAAAGAGATTGCGATCGACTTCGGCCAGCGGCAAAGCGTGCCTCGTGGTCTTGTGTCCCAGCTGCCTGCCTGAAGGAGAGAGGCAGGTGGTGGGGCACAAGCGGCGAGGTTCGCTTGCCGCGTTTTTTTTATTTTTTAGGGTCGGGTTCGGGAAAGGGTCGGGTTTTTCGCACCCAGGTTTGCGGGCCAATTTTTTGCTGGCGCGGCCAAAAAAATGAACCCTCTCAAGAGATAGGCTCTGGCATATAGCCTAGAGCCTATCTCTTGAGAGGGTTCGGAGAAGGATCGTGGCCTGCCAAAACTCAACTTAAGGGAAAAGCAAAGCCAAAAGTCGCCGTTCAAGATCAAACTATCAAGGGATCCCCGGTCTCAGTCAATCTCAAGACAGACAAAAACCAATAAGGATCAAGCGAGCCTGCTTGCCTGCTTGCCTGCCTGTCTGCCCAAGGTACAATGTGCTCAACAATCAAAGGCAAAGAGCCAATGTGCAAGGGACAGACAGACGGTTGATAGGGCTAGCGATTGAAAAGAGGAACATTAGGGTTAAGAGCTGGCTATGTAAGCTTATACTTATGTCATGGTATGCTTCACCGCCGCCGCCGCATACCCATTGTTGTGCGGACTTGGTATAGTTTTTACAGCTTGGTCAATTAGCAGGTCGGTGAAATAGGGCAAAATTTTTTTGTTATTGAAATTTCGAGGTCTTGCAAAATTGATCTGAGAGACGAAAATAGGTGAAAAGAAAATGAAAATTTTCGTGTTTTGACATTGTTAGAGAAGGGAGATAGATTCTGTGATTGCTGTAGCCAGAGATATTTGGGTCTTGAGAGAGGCATTTTTTCAATTGTAAAGATCAGCTGCGTTGTTAGCAGCCGAAATGATATCTATCGAAGAGGAACTCGTGCTCTGAGAAGACCTCACCAAGAACGGATAAGCTTTTGAAGCATGAAGTATCATGATATTGGTCTAGAAGTGCTGTTGAATTAAAAAACAAGCACCACAACACCTCAACCAAGACAATTCGTCATCGACTCTAGAAGGATCTTGGTCTACCAGGTCGTCATGCAGCCAAGACGCCCATGCTCACTGCAGCAATAAAAAAGAAAAGGCTCGACTCTTGCCAGAAACATCGACATTGGACAGCTGCTGCAGAGTATTTAAAAGCGATGTTTAGTGATGAGAGGACTTTTACAATTGTGAGGGAGTCCCAAAGATGGTGCGTCGTCCGAGTAGTGGGTGCATCACGATATAACCCAAAATTTACGGTTCAAATTCCATGAAAGACCCTGGCAGTGTAATGGTGTGTGGAGCTTTCAGTGGAAACCTGGGCCGGACTGGTTTGTACTTCCTTTCTTATCAAAAAAAGAAAACTGTAACAATGAAAGGAAGCATTTGCATCAACATTCTAAAGAAGCATCTTTGCACATTCTAAAGGATTTATCACTGTGACCATTTCATGCCTGATGGTGCCCCAGCTCACGACTCAAAGATGGTGACAAAATTTCTTAACATCCATGTTTTAGACAGCCCGGTAATTTGCGAGACCTAAATCCAAGTGAAAATGCCCGTAATTGCTTAAAAAGAACAAGATTCCAGAGACGCGACCCAGCAATATCAATGAATTGCAACTGGAGCTGAGAAAACTCAAAAAGGTTCAAATGGTCATCTAATCTAAAGGCAAGATGAAAAAATATTGATTGACATTAAGATTTTATCTGCAATAAAAGACATAAATTATAAAAAAATCGTTTTGTTTGATTCAATTGCAAAGACATTTGGTCAATGTAAAGATCTTTTTTGCTGGCACTGTTGCTAAGAGTTGAGGTGCGACTCGGGAAAAAAGCTTGCAGTTAGGGTCACGTCTAAGATCACCATTACGTCTGCATGTCCATGCAATGGCCTGATGGCAATGAAGCGCTGGCAGGCAAGCCAGCCACCCTGGCACACGCTTCAAACGGCCCACGTTTGATTGCCTCCGTCCGGCACGGGACTCGAACTTCCGTTGACCCTTTCCAGACCCCAATGAAAGGGGCATGCCAAAGGCCGGATCCCTCTGACCTTCCATGTCATCTTCCTTAGCCTTACCCCTACTCTAGCTCCTAAGTGTATACCTAAATCCAATCGTAGTCCTGACCCGGAACCCAAGCCCAAACCTAGCTCTAACCCTCAATCCTAACCCTAACCTCAACTCTATTCCTATCCCAGACCCAGAACCCGGGTCCCTAGCCCTAGCCCTAAACAAAATGCTGGATCAAACCCTAACTTTAAGCCAAACCCTAGCCCTAATCCTAAACCTAACCCTAACCCCAACTCTAATCCTAACCCTAACCCTAGCCCTGACTTCAACCTTAACCCTAATCCTCACCCTAACCCTAACTCTGACTCTTACCTTAACCCCGATCGTCGCCCTAGCCCTAACCCCAACCCTAACCCTAACCCTAATCCTCACCCTGACCCTAACCCTAACCCTAAACCCAAGCCTAACCCCAACCCCAACCCCAACCCTAACCCTAACCCTAACTTTAACTCTGACTCTTACCTTAACCCCGATCGTCGCCCTAGCCCTAACCCCAACCCTAACCCTAACCCTAACCCTAACCCTAACCTTAACTCTAACCCCAAGTTCAACCCCAACCCTATCCCTAACCCTAACCCTAACCCTATCCCTAACCCTAACCCCAGCCCTAACCCTAACCCTGACCCTAACCCTAGCCCTAATCCTCACCCTAACCCTGACCCTAGCCCTAACCCTAAACCCAAGCCTAGCTCTAACCCTAACCCTAGCCCTAGCCCTAACCCTAACCCTAGCCCTAACCCTAACCCTAGCCCTAACCCTAACCCTAACCCTAGCCCTAGCCCTAACCCTAACCCTAACCCTAGCCCTAGCCCTAACCCTAACCCTAACCCTAGCCCTAACCCTAGCCCTAACCCTAACCCTAACCCTTAAATCTAACCCTAGCCCCAACCCTAACCCTAACCCTAACCCTAGCCCTAACCCTAACCCTAACCCTAACCCTAACCCTAACCCTAACCCTTAAATCTAACCCTAGCCCTAACCCTAACCCTAACTTTAACCCTAGCCCTAACCCTAACCCTAACCCTAACCCTAGCCCTAACCCTAACCCTAACCCTAATCCTTAACATAGCTCTAACCCTAACCCTTAAATCTAACCATCACACTAACTCTAACCTTAAACCTTACCTTAACTCTAGCTCCAACCTCAGTCCTGAAACCCAATCCTAGCCCTGACCCTGAACCCAACACCAAACCAAACACTGGCCCTAAATCTAAATCCACTTTTGATCACAATCTTCAAGCCCAACACTAACCCTAACCCTTAACCAAACCCTAACTGTAACCATGACCCTAAACCTAACCCTAATGCATGCACGTGCACACACACACACACACACACACACACACACACACACACACACACACACACACGCACACACACACACAAGGGCGTGCACAAACAGGCACTCAATCACAGGAATTAAGGCTTTTTCCTTTCTTTTCGGGTTCGGTAAAGGACCGGTTCGCGTCCGAGTTCGGCGGGCCTGCGCTCGTTTTGTTGCGGCCAACGTCAATCGCAGGAGTCGAAGTTTTTTTCGATGTCCTGACGGGTTTAAGGAAGGACCCGTTTGCGTCCGAGTTCGGCGGGCCTGCGCTCGTTTTGTTGCGGCCAACGTCAATCGCAGGAGTCGAAGTTTTTTTCGATGTCCTGACGGGTTTAAGGAAGGACCCGTTTGCGTCCGAGTTCGGCGGGCCTGCGCTCGTTTTGTTGCGGCCAACGTCAATCGCAGGAGTCGAAGTTTTTTTTCCGATGTCGGGTTCGGAAGAGGGCCGGCTTGGCGTCCGAGTTCGGCCGGCTTGACCCCAGGTTTTTTCGGCGCAAGGTCAATTGGCGAGTCGTTTGGAAGAACGAGCTCAAAAGTTAAAGTCCAAAAAACAGCTTTCTTCGCACACCGTTCCGCAATTCTTCTCAATCTTATATGAAAAGCAAGAAATCAAAGGAAAACTTCGCAACGGTTTGTATACTTCGTTTTCACTATTCTTGGGGACCGGACAAGCTGAGCTATGGCTCGGTGGCTCCCGACGGCAAGGCCATCAGAGCAGACCCAGAAGCTGTTCGGCACGGTGGCATGATCGTCAAGTGACAAAGCGAGAAAAACGATGCAAAAGGCAAGCAGCAAGCGAGCAAAGCTTAGCTGACCGAGAATGCGAACAGCGCTCGAAATAGCGCAGCTGTGTTAGCCCAGCAGCAACGATGCAAAGACGCGACGCCGATTTGAAAGCAAGAAGCGTGCGCGCTTGAACGAGATCAAAATGGAACGAACAAACGAGACAAGGAAAGCCGCGCTCGAGGTCGCGCGTGCCGGTCACCCGAAGGCTCCCGTCGGGCATGGCCAAAAGCACGCGCTGTGATAAGAGGGAGCACTCGAGCGGCGCGCATCGATAACAAAGGTCGGGAGAACGAGACATGCAAAAGCACGGCAAACACCCACGTGTTAACGCTTCTGACGGTGGACCACTCGGCTCGCGAGTCGATGAAGGACGCAGCGAAGTGCGAGAACTGACGTGAACTGCAGAGACCATCGATCGTCGACGATCTGAACGTGAATCTCGGCATCGGCGAAGCGAGCGCTCGCGCGATGCCACGACCGCCTCAGGGTCCCGAAACGAGAACCTTGCAATGAAAGCAGCAGCAGGCGATGCTGCTCTCGCTCAACCGGCCCGGCGCCTGTGTTGGCGAGTGCGAAAGCCACGTACATACGCACGGGGCCTCGCGCTCAACACTCGGGATGCTCGGATGTCGCGTTGACGAGACAATGAAATGAGCGTATTAAAATGAACGAATCGAGACGACCGAGAAGGACCTGAGGTCGGACGAGAAGACCCGCCGAACTTAAGCATATCACTAAGCGGAGGAAAAGAAACCAACCGGGCTTCTCTGAGTAACGGCGAGTGAACCGAGATCGAACGAGCTCAGCGCCGAATCCGGCCGGCCTCGGGGCCGGTCGTCGAGTTGTGGCGTGTGGGACGACGGCATGTCGACGACGCCGGGCGGTGAAAGAGCGCTAAACGATTCCCGAACGGATGCGGCCCATCGAGGGTGCCGGGCCCGCATCGCGCGCGACCGTAGCCGCCCGTCTGCTCGTCGTCCCGAGAGTCGGGTCGTTTGAGAACGCAGCCCGAAGCTTTACGGGTGGTACGCCCCATCCGAGGCTCGACACAGATCGCGAGACCGATAGCGAACAAGTACCGCGAGGGAAAGTCGAAAAGCACTCTGAAAAGAGAGTGAAAGAGAACGCGAAACCGTCCGAAGTCGCGCCAGAGCAAGCGTGCGGGCGAGTCTGCGTTCGTCCCCGGCTGGTCGTGGCGCCCTTCACGGGCGCGCCACGGCGTACGCCGGTCGAAGAAAGTCGTGACCGGCCCGACTCGGATCGAAGTCGCGCGGACCGCGAAGCCGCGATTGCGTTGCCGACCCTCGGGTTGGCGCGTGCGCGGCGGCCCGTGCCCCGGAGGTTCGAGCTCGGGCCGAGGATACCGGGCGTGCACAAGCACGCCGGGGTCAGCGACCCTGTCGACTTGGCCCCGACGACCCGTCTTGAAACACGGACCGAGGAGTCTGACGCGTGCGCGAGCAGATGGCTCGCCGAAAGGAAAAGCGAAAGCCGCAATGCACAGCGAAGGCAAACGAAGCAACGGCCGGGCAACCGGCCGATCGAGAGGCGCGCGCTGCCGCCGCATCGAGAGTGAAGGGGCCTTCGGCGCCCCTTCGACCGCAGCGCACGAGACAGGACCCGAAAGATGGTGAACTACGCTTGGGCAGGCTGAAGCCGGTCGAAAGACCGGTGGAGGGCCGAAGCGGTTCTGACGTGCAAATCGATCGCGCGACCTGCGCGTAGGGGCGAAAGACCAATCGAACCTTCTGATAGCTGGTTCCCGCCGAAGTTTCCCTCAGGATAGCCGGCGCGGAAATTGTGCGAATCGTGTCTGGTAAAGCGAACGATCAGAGGCGTCGCGCTAGAACGCGACGATCGGGGACGACGCGACCTCGACCTATTCTCGAACTTTAAATTGGCAAACGATTTGATCGGAGCGGGTTGCTTGAAGGAACCCTCCGACTCGACGTCGCCGGGCCATCGGGCCCGGGGCGAAGATGCAGAACGCGCCGAGTGGGCCGTTCTTGGTAAGCAGGACCGGCGATGCGGAATGAACCGAAAGCGGGGCCAAGGCGCCCGACTCGACGCTCATCAGAACACCCTCGAAAGGTGTCGATCGGTAGAGACAGCAGGACGGTGGCCATGGAAGTCGGCAACCGCTAAGGAGTGTGTAACGACTCACCTGCCGAATCGATCGGCCCTGAAAATGGATGGCGCTCGAGCGTCGGGCCCGTGCCCCGCCGTGCTGACGATATGACAAGGAAAACGCAAAGTGAAAAGCGATTGCTCGAAGCAGGCGAGCACGAGTAGGCGGGCGCGCCGATCCGCGTCGAAGGTCTGGCGTGAGCCGGGCTGGAGCGATCGGCGGCGCAGATCTCGGTGGCAGTAGCAAACATTCAAGCGAGGCCCTCGAAGGCCGAAGCGGAGCAGGGCTCCACACGAACGTCGATCGATTGTGGCCTAGCCGCGCCCGAGGGCAAGGCGAAGGCATCGAAACGAGGCGCGGACGCCAACGGGTCCGCGGCCGACCGAAAGGGAATCGGGCGTCGATTCCCGAGCCTCGACGCGGAGATTTGCCGGGCCGCGCTTACGCGCCCCGCTTCGCTCGACGCCTCGCGCGTCGGCGGGCGGGCGCTGTGCGACCCGGCCAGGCGGCAACGCAAACGCCCTCGGAGACGACGAACCGGGACCCCGGGAAGAGCTATCTTTTCTTGGTAAGGTCGCCAGATGAACGCCGACCCCCGAATCGATTCGATCGGAGACGGGGTGGGCGGCGCGGCCGAAAAGCGACGTCCTTCTGGACGCCGTCCGGTGCGTTCCGGTCGTCCCTTGAAAATCCGAGCAAGCGCAGGACAATCTCGCGCGAGCACGTACCGAACGACCGCATCAGGTCTCCGAGGCGAGAAGCCTCTGGCCGATATCGAGCAATGCAGACAAGGGAAGTCGGCAAAACAGATCCGTACCTTCGGAACAAGGATTGGCTCTCGAGATGGGCTTCGCACGAAGAGCCGCGCCCGCTTCGCTCGTGTGCGGCCGCCGACGCGGCGAGACGCCCCCCGCTCGTCGGGGGGCCGATCGCGGCTCGGCGGCCTGCGCGCGGGCAGGGCGCTCGGCGGAAGTGCGGGCAAAATGCATTGAATCGTGAACTGAAAACGGACAAGAGGAATCCGACTGTTTAATTAAAACAGAGCAGCGCGAAGGCCGGCGAACGGTGCTGACGCGACGTGATTTCTGCCCAGTGCTCTGAATGTCAAAGTGAAGAAGTTCGAACAAGCGCGGGTAAACGGCGGGAGTAACTATGACTCTCTTAAGGTAGCCAAATGCCTCGTCACCTGATTAGTGACGCGCATGAATGGATGAACGAGATTCCTACTGTCCCTGACTGCTGTCTAGCGAAATCACAGCCAAGGGAACGGGCTTGGCCCGATCGGCGGGGAAAGAAGACCCCGTTGAATTTGACTCTAGTCTAATGCATGAGATCGTGAAGGCGCGACGGAGGCATAGAGCAAGTGGTAGGTCGCGGACTTGATCCGTTGGCCGCCGTTGAAACACCACCACTCCGATCGCGTCTCTGCTAACGTCGAAAGCACGAAATCGAACCGAAAGTGAACGAGCGAGCATCGGGCGGCGGCGCTTGCGTCGCGCGTCCGGCTCCTGACGTCTACGACGAACGCTCTCAGACCGGGAGTTTGACTGGGGCGGTACATCTGTCAAAGAGTAACGCAGGTATCCCAAGACGGGCTCGGCGAGGCTGGAAACCTCGCGCAGAGCAAAAGGGCAAAAGCCCGTTCGATCGAAGTCTTCAGCACGAACGTCGACCGCGAAAGCGCGGCCTATCGATCCTTTCGCTCTTAAAGCGCTTAGACGCCGTCAGAGGGCGTCTGGCGAGAGGTGTTTGACGAACTACCGCGGGGATAACTGGCTTGTGGCGGCCAAGCGTCCGAAGCGACGTCGCTTTTTGATCCTTCGATGTCGGCTCTTCCTACCGTTGCGAAGCAGAATTCGCCAAGCGTCGGATTGTTCACCCGCCAACAGGGAACGTGAGCTGGGTTTAGACCGTCGTGAGACAGGTTAGTTTTACCCTACCGATCGACGACAAAGTCGAAATAAGAAACGAGTACTCGTTGACGAAAAGGAGAGCCGAAACGGTAAAGCCGTTCAGTACGAGAGGAACCGCGGCCTCGAACAATTGGTGCGCGTGCTCGGTCGACGGGCCGATGGCGCGAAGCTACCATCCGCCGGATTACGGCTGAACGCCTCTAAGCCGGAATCCGTGCCGAAGTAAGCGCGGCTCTCCACCGCAAAGCAACGTCGTGGCATTCTCCGACGGGAGAAAACCGATAGCCGTTCTTGCGCCTCGGTGCAAGTTCGGTGCAGAAACCTTTGTCGCTCGGCCCTTTCGGGGGCCGGGCTTCGCAACAGCGAACCGCGGATGAGCATCGACGAACCAGAGATCTCTGGCGCACTGACCGGGAGGCCGGGGTATCGTTCTCGCCTGAGCGCCGTTGCGTGCGCGAAGCGTTGAGATAGGCTCCGATTGTGGCCTCTGATCCCGCCGAACTTGAAACAAAAAAGGCCAGCCAGATCTCTGCTAGTCCTTGCTCGCTAGCGGCGAGCCGAGAAAGAACGCGCCCGATGTGCCTCGCCGTGCATCCGGCAGCCAAACGTGAGCGAAACCGGCGAGAGACCGAAGTCGATCGAGAAGCAAGAAGAGCAGTCGAGCGTGCTCCACGACCCCCGGGCCAGGCGATCGGGCCAGAAAAGGTCGAGAGCATATGAAAGCGCCGGCGCTCGAAAGAGAGAAAAAGCGAATGAAATCGCTACCTGGTTGATCCTGCCAGTAGCTATATGCTCGTCTCAAAGATTAAGCCATGCAAGTGCAAGCACGAGTCGCGCAAGCGACGAGGCTGCGAAAGGCTCATTAAATCAGTCGTGGTTTACGTGGTCGTGCGACGGGGCGCGAGCGTCGTCGAAGCGGACAACTTTGGAAAATCTAGAGCTAATACGTGCAAAAAGGCGCCGCCGCTTGCCGGGAGGCGCGCATTTATCAGCCATTGCGTCGGCCGGGCTGCGTGTCTCACGTGGTCCGTCGTCCGTGGCGACTCTGGATAACTGTTAGCAGATCGCCGATCCTTTGCCGATCGGCGACGAACCATTCGAGCGTCTGACCTATCAACTGTAGTCGGTACGGTCTCGGCCTACCGAGGTGCTTACGGGTGACGGGGAATCGGGGTCCGATTCCGGAGAGGGAGCCCGAGAAACGGCTGCCACTTCCAAGGAAGGCAGCAGGCGCGCAAATTACCCACTTCAGACTCTGAGAGGTAGTGACGAAAAATAGCGGCGCCGGGCCTTAACGGGCGTCGGCGATCGCAATGAGCTCGGCGAAAAACACCGGCTTCGGTCGCGCGTTGTCAAAGGCGCGCGGCCGTTGCGAGTATCGAACGGAGGGCAAGTCTGGTGCCAGCAGCCGCGGTAATTCCAGCTCCGTGAGTGTATGCTTAAGCTGTTGCGGTTAAAAAGCTCGTAGTCGAAAGCAGGCTTTTTGATCGCGGGCGCGCGCGCGTCCGGGACGCTTCCCGGCGCCGCCGCCGGCCAAGAGGCCAACGATCGCGGTCGACGGGCGCGCCGCTCAAAGGTGGCCCCGCTTCACGGCGGGGTCGCTGGGGCGCGTCGACGGTCGGCTCGCGCTTTGCCCTGACCAAATCGAAGTGCATCAGGGCGGGTCGAATACGCGACGCGGGCGCGCGAGCGCTCGCGCAAGACCCAGAACGATGTCGCACGGAACGAAGGAAGAAGGCCGCGGCTTCGCCGCTGGCGCCGAACACGATAGCGCGTGGCAATGATCGAGAGGGACGGACGGGGGCATTCGTATTGCGCCGGGAGAGGTGAAATTCGTGGATCGGCGCAAGACGAACCGAAGCGAAGGCGTCTGCCAAGGACGTTTTCTTTGATCAAGAGCGAAAGTCGGAGGCTCGAAGACGATCAGATACCGTCGTAGTTCCGACCGTAAACGATGCCGACCGCGTCGTCGCCTTCGGACGTTAGAAGGCGCACCTCCGCGCGAGGTGCGTCGACCAGGTCGAGGTGGCGGCGCCCTGCGGGAAACCGGAGTGTCCGGGTTCCGGGGGAAGTATGGTCGCAAAGCTGAAACTTGAAGGAATTGACGGAAGGGCACCACCAGGAGTGGAGCCTGCGGCTTAATTCGACTCAACGCGGGGAAACTCACCCGGCCCGGACGGCAAAAGGATTGACAGATCGAAAGCTCCTTCTCGATTTGGCGGATGGTGGTGCATGGCCGTTCTTAGTCCGTGGAGCGATTCGTCTGGTCGATTCCGATAACGAACGAGACTCGAATTTGCTCGTTGCTCGGCGCGCCCGAGCGCGTGTTCCCGGGTCGTGCCGGCCTCGGTCGGTCGTCCTGGGGCGCGTGCAACGAAGCGGCGCGGCCAAGCGAGAACGAGAATCGCGCAGTGAGCTAATCCCAGAAGGACGGGCGGCGTGAAAGCCGCACGAGATCGAGCGATAACAGGTCTGTGATGCCCTTCGATGTCCGGGGCCGCACGCGCGCTACAATGGTCGGGACAGCGAGCAGCGACGCTGCCCGTCCGGTACGTCGTCCACGAGGCGAAGCCGGCGATGCCGTCACCCGGGCCGAGAGGCCCGGGCGATCCGAGAAACCCCGATCGCGATCGGGACAGAGACTTGCAATTGTTTCTCTCGAACGAGGAATTCCCAGTAGGCGCGGGTCATCATCCCGCGTCGACTGCGTCCCTGCCCTTTGTACACACCGCCCGTCGCTACTACCGATCGAGCGTCCTAGCGAGGTCGTCCGATCGGCCGGCGCTGGTCCACGGTCGCGTGCGCCTCGCGCGTGCGCGTCCGGCGAGCGTGCGGCCGAGAAGGCGATCGAACTCGAGCGCTTAGAGGAAGTAAAAGTCGTAACAAGGTTTCCGTAGGTGAACCTGCGGAAGGATCATCGCAACGAGATCGTCCAACGAACGAACGAACGAAGCACGCCCCCGAGGTCGCGGGTCGCCTTGGTTGGTCGGCCGCGAAGGCAAAGCTCGTCGGGGCGTCGCAGCAGCAGTAGCAAACAAAGACAAGCAATGAGATCGTGCGCGAGTCGGCGGCAGCCGACTTGTGGCGAGTGAAGACAATGATGCGATACGAGTGTGGTCGGAAGAGATTGCGATCGACTTCGGCCAGCGGCGAACCGTGCCTCGTGGTCTTGTGTCCCAGCTGCCTGCCTGAAGGAGAGAGAGAGAGGCAGGTGGTGGGGCAGAAGCTGATCGAGGAAAGACAATGATTCGATACGAGTGTGGTCGAAAGAGATTGCGATCGACTTCGGCCAGCGGCAAAGCGTGCCTCGTGGTCTTGTGTCCCAGCTGCCTGCCTGAAGGAGAGAGGCAGGTGGTGGGGCACAAGCGGCGAGGTTCGCTTGCCGCGTTTTTTTTATTTTTTAGGGTCGGGTTCGGGAAAGGGTCGGGTTTTTCGCACCCAGGTTTGCGGGCCAATTTTTTGCTGGCGCGGCCAAAAAAATGAACCCTCTCAAGAGATAGGCTCTGGCATATAGCCTAGAGCCTATCTCTTGAGAGGGTTCGGAGAAGGATCGTGGCCTGCCAAAACTCAACTTAAGGGAAAAGCAAAGCCAAAAGTCGCCGTTCAAGATCAAACTATCAAGGGATCCCCGGTCTCAGTCAATCTCAAGACAGACAAAAACCAATAAGGATCAAGCGAGCCTGCTTGCCTGCTTGCCTGCCTGTCTGCCCAAGGTACAATGTGCTCAACAATCAAAGGCAAAGAGCCAATGTGCAAGGGACAGACAGACGGTTGATAGGGCTAGCGATTGAAAAGAGGAACATTAGGGTTAAGAGCTGGCTATGTAAGCTTATACTTATGTCATGGTATGCTTCACCGCCGCCGCCGCATACCCATTGTTGTGCGGACTTGGTATAGTTTTTACAGCTTGGTCAATTAGCAGGTCGGTGAAATAGGGCAAAATTTTTTTGTTATTGAAATTTCGAGGTCTTGCAAAATTGATCTGAGAGACGAAAATAGGTGAAAAGAAAATGAAAATTTTCGTGTTTTGACATTGTTAGAGAAGGGAGATAGATTCTGTGATTGCTGTAGCCAGAGATATTTGGGTCTTGAGAGAGGCATTTTTTCAATTGTAAAGATCAGCTGCGTTGTTAGCAGCCGAAATGATATCTATCGAAGAGGAACTCGTGCTCTGAGAAGACCTCACCAAGAACGGATAAGCTTTTGAAGCATGAAGTATCATGATATTGGTCTAGAAGTGCTGTTGAATTAAAAAACAAGCACCACAACACCTCAACCAAGACAATTCGTCATCGACTCTAGAAGGATCTTGGTCTACCAGGTCGTCATGCAGCCAAGACGCCCATGCTCACTGCAGCAATAAAAAAGAAAAGGCTCGACTCTTGCCAGAAACATCGACATTGGACAGCTGCTGCAGAGTATTTAAAAGCGATGTTTAGTGATGAGAGGACTTTTACAATTGTGAGGGAGTCCCAAAGATGGTGCGTCGTCCGAGTAGTGGGTGCATCACGATATAACCCAAAATTTACGGTTCAAATTCCATGAAAGACCCTGGCAGTGTAATGGTGTGTGGAGCTTTCAGTGGAAACCTGGGCCGGACTGGTTTGTACTTCCTTTCTTATCAAAAAAAGAAAACTGTAACAATGAAAGGAAGCATTTGCATCAACATTCTAAAGAAGCATCTTTGCACATTCTAAAGGATTTATCACTGTGACCATTTCATGCCTGATGGTGCCCCAGCTCACGACTCAAAGATGGTGACAAAATTTCTTAACATCCATGTTTTAGACAGCCCGGTAATTTGCGAGACCTAAATCCAAGTGAAAATGCCCGTAATTGCTTAAAAAGAACAAGATTCCAGAGACGCGACCCAGCAATATCAATGAATTGCAACTGGAGCTGAGAAAACTCAAAAAGGTTCAAATGGTCATCTAATCTAAAGGCAAGATGAAAAAATATTGATTGACATTAAGATTTTATCTGCAATAAAAGACATAAATTATAAAAAAATCGTTTTGTTTGATTCAATTGCAAAGACATTTGGTCAATGTAAAGATCTTTCTTGCTGGCACTGTTGCTAAGAGTTGAGGTGTGACTCGGGAAAAAAGCTTGCAGTTAGGGTCACGTCTAAGATCACCATTACGTCTGCATGTCCATGCAATGGCCTGATGGCAATGAAGCGCTGGCAGGCAAGCCAGCCACCCTGGCACACGCTTCAAACGGCCCACGTTTGATTGCCTCCGTCCGGCACGGGACTCGAACTTCCGTTGACCCTTTCCAGACCCCAATGAAAGGGGCATGCCAAAGGCCGGATCCCTCTGACCTTCCATGTCATCTTCCTTAGCCTTACCCCTACTCTAGCTCCTAAGTGTATACCTAAATCCAATCGTAGTCCTGACCCGGAACCCAAGCCCAAACCTAGCTCTAACCCTAACCCTAAGTGAAACCCCTGACCCTAAAATTTCGGACCTAACCCTCAATCCTAACCCTAACCTCAACTCTGTTCCTATCCCAGACCCAGAACCCGGGTCCCTAGCCCTAGCCCTAAACAAAATGCTGGATCAAACCCTAACTTTAAGCCAAACCCTAGCCCTAATCCTAAACCTAACCCTAACCCCAACTCTAATCCTCACCCTAACCCTAGCCCTGACTTCAACCTTAACCCTGATCCTAACCCTAACCCCATCCCTAAACCTAAACCTAAACCTAACCCTAACCCTAAACCTAAACCCTAACCCTAACCCTAAACCCTAACCCTAGCCCTAACCCTAACCCTAACCCTAACCCTAACTCCAACCCTAACCCCAACCCTAACCCTAACCCTAACCCTGACCCTAACCCTAACCCTAATCCTCACCCTAACCCTAACTCTGACTCTTACCTTAACCCCGATCGTCGCCCTAGCCCTAACCCCAACCCTAACCCTAACCCTAATCCTCACCCTGACCCTAACCCTAACCCTAAACCCAAGCCGAACCCCAACCCCAACCCCAACCCTAACCCTAACCCTAACTTTAACTCTGACTCTTACCTTAACCCCGATCGTCGCCCTAGCCCTAACCCCAACCCCAACCCTAACCCTAACCCTAACCCTAACCTTAACTCCTAACCCTAACCCTAAACCCAAGCCTAGCTCTAACCCTAACCCTAGCCCTAGCCCTAACCCTAACCCTAGCCCTAACCCTAACCCTAGCCCTAACCCTAGCCCTAGCCCTAACTCTAACCCTAACCCTAACCCCAACCCCAACCCTAGCCCTAACCCTAACCCTAGCCCTAACCCTAGCCCTAACCCTAGCCCTAACCCTAACCCTAACCCTAACCCTAACCCTAGCCCTAACCCTAGCCCTAACCCTAACCCTAACCCTAACCCTAACCCTAGCCCTAGCCCTAACCCTAACCCTAACCCTAGCCCTAACCCTAACCCTAACCCTAACCCTAGCCCTAACCCTAACCCTAACCCTAACCCTAACCCTAGCCCTAACCCTAACCCTAGCCCTAACCCTAACCCTAACCCTAGCCCTAACCCTAGCCCTAACCCTAACCCTAACCCTAACCCTAGCCCTAACCCTAGCCCTAACCCTAACCCTAACCCTATCCCTAACCCTAGCCCTAACCCTAGCCCTAACCCTAACCCTAACCCTAGCCCTAACCCTAGCCCTAACCCTAACCCTAACCCTAACCCTAGCCCTAACCCTAACCCTAACCCTAACCCTAGCCCTAACCCTAACCCTAACCCTAACCCTAACCCTAACCCTAACCCTAACCCTAACCCTAACCCTAACCCTAGCCCTAACCCAACCCTAGCCCTAACCCTAACCCTAACCCTAATCCTTAACATAGCTCTAACCCTAACCCTTAAATCTAACCATCACACTAACTCTAACCTTAAACCTTACCTTAACTCTAGCTCCAACCTCAGTCCTGAAACCCAATCCTAGCCCTGACCCTGAACCCAACACCAAACCAAACACTGGCCCTAAATCTAAATCCACTTTTGATCACAATCTTCAAGCCCAACACTAACCCTAACCCTTAACCAAACCCTAACTGTAACCATGACCCTAAACCTAACCCTAATGCATGCACGTGCACACACACACACACACACACACACACACACACACACAAGGGCGTGCACAAACAGGCACTCAATCACAGGAATTAAGGCTTTTTCCTCTCTTTTCGGGTTCGGTAAAGGACCGGTTCGCGTCCGAGTTCGGCGGGCCTGCGCTCGTTTTGTTGCGGCCAACGTCAATCGCAGGAGTCGAAGTTTTTTTCGATGTCCTGACGGGTTCAAGGAAGGACCCGTTTGCGTCCGAGTTCGGCGGGCCTGCGCTCGTTTTGTTGCGGCCAACGTCAATCGCAGGAGTCGAAG